>NZ_CP147919.1 GCF_039645985.1 Sulfurimonas sp. HSL3-7 | reverse complement strand
TCACAGGTGAATAAAGTTATTCACAGCTGTGAATAGATCTATTTGCAGTGCCAAAAACCACAACAGTTGTAAAAGAGAGATAATGCGCAAGATTTTAGGAATAGACCCGGGTACACGCAATTTGGGTTATGCCATCATACTGCTTGAAAATGGAAAGATCTCTTTGGTGGAAGCGGGACTGATCAAAATCGAGAAAGACGGACTGCAATTCCAGATTCCGCAGATGGTCGAAGGACTTGACCAGGTCTTTGCCAACCATAAGATCGATGAAGTGGCGATGGAAGATATTTTCTATGCCCATAACCCGCAGACGGTTCTGAAACTGGCCCAGTTCCGCGGCGCCATTATGCTTAAACTGCTCCAGGAGTTCGGCCAGTTCGCCGAATACACCCCGCTGCAGGTCAAACGGGCTTTGACGGGCAAGGCCAAAGCGGCCAAAGAGCAGGTCGCTTTTATGGTGCAGCGGCTTCTGGGCATTAAAAAAGAGATAAGACCCCTGGATATCTCCGATGCGATGGCCGTGGCCATCACCCATGCCCAGCGCATAAAACTTGAAAAGAAGTAGCCGCAATCAGAAGCACTTTAGATAAACAAAGATACAATCAACGAAATAATAAAAGAGGAAGGTAAGAGGTATGACAGTTGAGTTTTTAGAGGTCGAGACCCCCTCCAATACGGCGGTTTCGGCAGCGCGTACCTGTTACTTTCCCAACGGCATCGTCCCTCCGGAGAAATCGGAAGGGTGGGAACGCAAAGATGACCTGCTCAAGGGGATCTTCAAAGGGGGCCATCACACCACCCTGATGCACACCCATGTGACCATGCTGATCAGCGGTATGTCGCGCCACCTTATCTGGCGCATGCTGCACGGCCACCCTTACTACAACTCAGAACAGGTCTCTCAGCGATATGCCAAAATGAAGATCGAAAACTTCGTCTATCCGAAAGAGGGTGACAAGGCTGAGTGGGAAGCCTATTATCAAAAGCGTTTTGAGGATTATGAAAAACTGATCGAGATCCTTCATCCGGATGTTCTGGAGGTCGTGCCGAAGTTTCGCCGCAAAGACAGTATGAAAAAAGCGCAGGAGATGGCGCGCTACGTGCTGCCGGGCGGTATGAGCGCCTACCTCTACCATACGGTCAACATCATCACCCTTCTGCGCTATATTGCGGTGGCCAAAGCGATGCCGGAGTGCCGGGCTGAAGCCGAGGAGTTTGCCGATCTGCTGGCAGAGAATCTGGTCAAGATCGATGCATCGCTTCGCCCGTTGGTCGAACATGCACAAGAGGGCAACCCCCTCTTCCCTGAGTTTGATATGGACGGATTGAAAGAGAAGATAAAACTGGGCAGCGATCAAAAGGTCAAAGTCTACGACGTGGTCGGCGACGCCGCTTTTGCCGTGAACGACAACTACGCCGATGTATTGCGCTATTCGCAGATGCTGCCAGACAGCGGTGTTTTGGGCGGTTTCAGCAGCTACATCAAACTCTCCCTCTCGGCTGACGCCCAGAACCAGCGCCACCGAAAATCACCGGCGATCCGCCCTGCCCTGGAGTCAATCTACAGACGCAGTGCCTATACGCCGCCGATCATTGCCAAAAATGCCGAGGCCCTTGCGCTTTATGAACGATCGATCCGGGAGAGTTACGACTTCTTTGAAGCGCAGCGTGAAAAACTGGGTTTCGGCGAAGCGGCTTATGCGCTCAGCAATGCGCATGAGATCGAACTGATCGAACGTAACGACTTTACCTCTTTTCACCATAAAGCCCAGATGCGCCTCTGCTACAATGCCCAGGAAGAGATCTTTGACGTGGTCTATGAACAGGCACTGCAGTTGCGAGCCATGGGTGTAGCAGGCGCGGAGGAGTTTCTGCCGCCGTGCACCACCCGTTTCAAGATGAAGATCCGTCCTACCTGTCCCGAAGGCGACCACTTCTGCGGCATCAAGGTCTGGAAACTGGATTTTAATGAATATAAGCGAGATATCTAATGAAACTATTTTCAATTGTGCTGTTTGCCATCATCATCAGCGGCTGTTCGCAGTTCACCGTGAATGCGACGATGTGTGAAGAGCTTATGAAGGATCCGAATACGCAGAACATCCCTGAGGAGTGTCGAGTCTACAAAGAAGAGGATGCCGACAAATCGACCTATCCTAAGGATAAGAGACCGATCGAGGTCGATCAAGAGTTTCAGATCGGCAAATAGGGCCATTGCACTACCCTGTCGTTATCCACCACCTTTTCAGTTCACCTGCGCATAACTATTTCACACGTCAAAAATTTGACGTGGGCAACGCTCCTACCCTTAAACATCAAAAGATTTTTCTCGAAGCGTCCAAAGGTATTGCAAACGACCGTTTTGAGCACGGGCGTTATCCCATCACCTTTTTCTCTTTGGAGGTGGCACAGGAGATGGAGAAAGCATTCGGTTTCACGATTGATCCGGAAATCTTCCGCCGTAACATCATCATCTCCGGTATCAACCTCTGTGAGCTGATCGGCCGGCGTTTCACTATCGGTGATGTCACGTATGAAGGGATGGCCCACTGCAACCCCTGCACCTGGATGGACGCGGTGATAGGCAAAGGTGCCTACGCCTTGATGAAGGGTCGGGGCGGCCTGCGCGCCAAGGTAATCAAAGGGGGTGCGCTCAGCCTTGGCAGTGTCATGCTTCAAAGCGATATAATATTGAAAGAAGAGGCTATTACGCCCTTGACGATCAGTAGATTACCAAAAGGATAAGCGATGCAGCCACATGAGAGGTTTTACGGCATAAATGACGATTTCCGTTCCCCTTACGCACGTGACCGTGACCGGGTGATCCACTCCGGAAGTTTCAGAAAGCTTGAGTATAAGACGCAGGTCTTCCTTAACCAGGAAGGGGACTTTTTTCGTACCCGGCTGACCCACTCGCTGGAGGTCTCGCAGATCGCCCGTTCCATCAGTTCGCAGCTGGGTCTGGAGGAGTCTTTGGCCGAGGCTATCGCCCTTTCGCATGATATGGGTCACACTCCTTTCGGCCATGTGGGCGGCGATACACTTGACGAATGTCTGCGGGCTGATGGTTTTACAAACGGGTTTGAGCATAATTTCCAGAGCTTTAGAGTTGTGACAAAACTGGAGAAGCGTTACAAGCCGTTTTTGGGGCTCAACCTCACCTTTGCGACGCTCGAAGGGATACTGAAACACTCCTACCCCTACAAAAAATCATTTTTACCTGAAAGTATTCACGAACAGTTCAATCTCGATACGCACCCCTCTATCGAGGCAATGGTGGTAGACAGGGCAGACGAGATCGCTTATATGACCCATGATATAGACGATGGCGTCAATTCTGGACTTATCGGTTTCGAGACCTTGAAAGAGAGCCGGATCATTCAGGAGGTCCTGGCATTGGTGGCAGAGGAAGGGGTAAGTCAGGAGTCTGGCAGCGAGATGTTCCGCTACCGCTTCAGCTCGCACCTTATCAACTATCTTGTCTATGCGCTGCTGGAACATTCACGAAACAGAGTCGATAACTCCAGGGTGTTAGCCGCTGTTATAGACAGCGAGACTGCATTGCCGATCGGTTTTGACAGGGAGCTGGAGACCGATATCAAGAAGCTGAAAAAGATCCTTTTTCAGGAACTTTACCAGCACAAACAGATCATGCGCAGGATGTATGCCGGAAAACAGGCAATCAAAGGGCTCTACCACGCGATGATGGAAGAGGAGAAGATTCTTCCGGGTTACTATCTTTCACAGATAAAAGAGCGTAACAAACATCGCGTTATTGCAGATTATATCGCCTCGTTGAGCGATCGGAACGCTCTTGGCCTCTATAACGAGTTATATGGCCGTCTGTAAACCGGAAGAATATCATTTCGGTAGAGCTCCTTCCTGAGCGTTGAGTCCGAATTTTGAAGTTTTGCATTTGAGTACTATAGTTTTAGGCGCTTTGGGATTCGATGTGTTGCAAATTCACGTACCGGTCATCACGAAATTGCTGATAAAGCGGTGAAGTGACAGTTTAAAACGATTGTCAAAACACTCGAACTTTTCGATCCACTCTTGCAGGACTTGAAGTTCTTCAGCGCAATAGATTTGTGCATCATCTTCATTGGCAATATTCTGCCGATACCAACCAAAACCTAGCTCTTTAATGACGAATATTGTTTCCTGCATTGCCTTTTCCTACCGTTTTGCTGTTTGATGGTATATATTTAGTGGTTCAATAACGGGGCTGTTACGAAAGCAAAAAAAAAGTAATTACGAAATGGTGGTGTGTGCGTGGGCAAACCAGTCTGACAAGAGAGAAAAATTGTATTAAATCGAAAAATCGGAGGGGGATAAGATGACAGGCACAAGGCCTGTCGATCAGAAATTACAGTGGTGTAACGTTTTCTGCTTGAGGACCTTTTTGACCTTCACCGATCTCAAATGTCACTTTTTGGCCTTCAGCCAAAGAAACACGGCCATACCCCGTACTGTTTACCTGACGGAAGTGTACGAATAGATCTGCGCCGCCGTTTTCCGGTTGGATAAATCCAAAACCTTTTTCATCATTGAACCATTTTACGGTTCCATTTTGCAATTCTGCCATTGTTATGCCTTGTTGGGAAATATACTCCATAAAGAAGTAGAATCAAAATCGGGAGTTTTTCGGTCTAGCATAAAATATTCATTATACACCAGAGATGAACTCTTACCTCATCTCTCATCGGAGGTATTATAGCTGATTTTTTAAAAAAGAGCCGCAGCCATTTTTCATGGCTGATCTCTCGCTATAATCGGGCAAGGAGCGAAGAGAACACATATAAAGTATATTTACAAACAGATTTTTACCACTTTTCAGCTATAATTGCGAAAATCAAAAGTTCCGTATATTTAGGCTTTTTGTATCCTCTTTTCTGAGAGAGTATGAAAAGTCTATTACACAGACGGTAACACCCAAGGAAATTTATGCAAAAAATTAGAAACATTGCCGTTATCGCGCACGTTGACCATGGTAAGACAACACTTGTTGATGGCCTGCTTCAACAATCAGGTACTTTCGGAGAGCATGAAGCGCATGATGAACGTGCTATGGACTCTAACGATATCGAAAAAGAGCGTGGTATTACGATCCTTTCGAAAAACACAGCGATCCGCTACGGCGACCATAAGATCAACATCATTGACACTCCGGGCCACGCCGACTTCGGTGGTGAGGTTGAGCGCGTACTGAAGATGGTTGACGGGGCACTGATCCTTGTCGATGCCTACGAAGGTGTTATGCCGCAGACCAAGTTTGTTGTTAAAAAGATGCTGGCGATGGGTATTACACCGATCGTTGTCATCAACAAGATCGATAAACCGTCTGCCGAGCCGGACCGCGTTGTTGACGAAGTGTTTGACCTTTTCGTCGACATGGGCGCAAGTGACGAGCAGCAGGACTTTACGGTTGTTTATGCAGCGGCCCGTGACGGTATCGCGAAAATGGATATGGAAGAGGAAGACGGTGACTTCACCTGTCTGTTCAATACAATCCTGGAAAAAGTTCCTGAGCCTCAGGGTGACAAATCGAACCCTGCCCAGGCGCAGGTTTTCACGCTTGACTACGACAACTATGTCGGTAAGATCGGTATCGCCCGTATCTTCAACGGTGAGATAGCAAAAGGCGACAACGTTCTTCTTGCAAAAGCAGACGGTGAGATGGTCAAAGGGCGTATTACGAAACTGATCGGTTTCCTTGGCCTTAACCGTATGGAGATCGACAGAGCCGAAGCGGGTGACATCGTTGCATTCGCCGGTCTTGAGACGGTTGACGTCGGTGATACGGTCTGTGACCCTGCAAATCCGCAGGCTCTTGATCCGATGCATATCGAAGAGCCGACGCTTTCGGTAATCTTCTCGGTCAATAACTCGCCGCTTGCAGGTCAGGAAGGTAAACATGTTACTTCCAACAAGATCCAGGAACGTCTAGAAGCGGAGATGGTGACCAACGTTGCGATGAAATACGAGCGTATCGGTGAAGGTAAATTCCGCGTCTCTGGACGTGGTGAGCTACAAATCACGGTTCTTGCTGAAAATATGCGTCGTGAAGGATTCGAATTCGGTATCTCCCGTCCGGAAGTCATCGTTCGTGAGATCGAAGGCGTAAAATGTGAGCCGTTCGAGCACCTGGTCATCGATGTTCCTGAAGAACTTGGCGGCGGTGTTATCGAACGTCTTGGTAAACGCAAGGCTGAAATGAAATCGATGATCCCGATGGGTTCAGGTTTCCAGCGTATCGAGTTTGAGATCCCTGCCCGTTCACTGATCGGTTTCCGCGGCCAGTTCCTGACGGATACGAAAGGCGAAGGCGTTATGAACCACTCGTTCCTCGAGTTCCGACCATACTCCGGAACAGTTGAGTCACGTCCATACGGTGCACTGGTCTCTATGGAGAACGGTGCCGCTATGGCCTTCTCACTGTTCGGTCTTCAGGACCGCGGCGTCCTGTTTATCGGGCCGCAGACAAAAGTCTACGAAGGTATGATCATCGGCGAGCACTCTCGTTCAAATGACCTTGCGGTCAACCCGATCAAAGGAAAAGCACAGTCAAATGTCCGTTCTTCTGGCGCTGACGAGGCGATCAAACTTGTTCCGCCACGTGACCTTTCACTGGAACGTGCACTTGAGTGGATCGAAGATGATGAGCTTCTTGAGGTCACGCCTGAGAGCATCCGTGTCCGTAAAGTATACTTGACAGAGTCTGAGCGTCGCCGCCACTCTAGAAAGTAACAGCCGGGTCTGCCCCCCCCCTCGGGTATCGGCACACCTTGCACAAAAGTTTAGCTCTCGGCGCACATGAGTGCGCTGTCGGCTAAACGTTTTGCACAATCTGCACCCAATCTGCGACTTTCTATTCTTTCAACCAGCAATTAAAAAATTTTCTCTTCCCTTTTTCTTAATAGAACAAACCATTTCAAAACAACATGAACACTTTCACGTACTCTCTGCTAAAACTTCATTATGAAATTACAAGAACTTAATGTCGAAATGCCCTACCTCGAACTTGAGGATGAGTTTCACGACAAAACCGATATTACCCCGTTGAAAGACCCTTTTCTGATCAGTTACAGTCTCGATGCGGCAGAGTTGCTTGGCGTCGATCTAGCGGGTCAGGAGGAGCTCCTGGTCAAGATCATGAACGGTGAAACGCATCTGAAGGGTTCCGAGCCTTTTTCGATGTGTTATGCCGGCCACCAGTTCGGCTACTTTGTGCCGCGTCTGGGTGACGGCCGTGCCATCAATCTCGGCAGAACAGAAAACAACTGGAACCTGCAGCTGAAGGGGTCCGGACCAACCCTCTATTCGCGTCAGGGTGACGGCCGCGCCGTGCTTCGCTCTTCAATCCGAGAATACCTGATGAGCGAGGCGATGTGCGGCCTGCATATTGCCACTTCCCGCGCTCTTGCCCTGATCGGTTCCGACCACGATGTTGCGAGAGAGAAGTGGGAAAAGGGTGCAATCGTCCTGCGGATGTCGACGTCATGGGTCCGTTTCGGCACCTTCGAGTACTTTTATGCCAAAAAGAAGTTCGACAAGCTCGAAGCGCTGGCCGACTATGTGATGGATGAGAGCTATCCGCATCTCAAGGGGCGCGATGATGCCTATTTCCTGATGTTCGAAGAGCTGGTCGACCGTACGGCACTCCTGCTCGCGAAGTGGCAGGGTGTCGGTTTCAACCACGGTGTGATGAACACGGACAACATGTCAATCGCCGGGCTGACGATTGATTACGGGCCGTACGCCTTTCTGGACGATTACGACTTCGGCTATATCTGCAACCATACCGACACCCACGGCCGCTACGCCTTTGGCCAGCAGCCCAACGTGGCGCAGTGGAACCTGAGCATGCTGATGCGTGCGCTGTCGCCTCTGGTCAACATCGAGCGTATGCAGGAGGCTTTAGAGAAGTTCGGCGAGATCTACAGCGGTTACTATATGGGTTTCATGCGTAAAAAACTGGGCTTTACGACTGAAGATGATGATGACATTTCGGTGTTGCGCTGGCTCTTTAGTATCATGCAGCAAGAGAGCATCGATTATAACTACTTCTTCAGGGTGCTCAGCCGTTATGACGGGGATAAAACAGCTTTGTTAGCACTTTGCGAGCTGGAAGAGCCTCTTTCTGAGTGGCTTGACTATTATGAGAAGCGTTTGGAAAAAGAGAATTCGGAGGCAGAGGAGCGTCACAAACAGATGTTAGCGACCAATCCGAAATATGTGTTGAAAAACTATATGCTGCAGTATGCCATCGATAAAGCAGAACGCGGCGATTTTTCCGGAGTCGCAGAACTTTTGATGTTAGCGCGCACACCGTTTGACGAGCATGAAGCATTTGAGAGTTTTGCGAAGCCGTCACCCAAGAGTGTGAAGAATTTGAAGCTGTCGTGCTCTTCATAGAAGCTGTTGGAAAAACAGCGTTTTTTACCAATTGGGAGGCAATTTTACTCCTCTCCCCGATCTGAACAGAGATGCCAAAAATTCTTTTGCAGATTGCTGCTCGATACAATGGCAATCTTTACTATTCTTTTTCTGTTTTCAACAAAAGTGAATAATCTTTTCGAGATAATCTATTACTAAAATCTGGTAGAAAAACTACCATTTGCATCTCTATCATTAGGCAAAATTATGACAACCATCAAGCGCAAAAAAATCTATAATCCGGAGTCCAAGGAACACGTCAACGACCGCAAGATCTTCGGCGGAAATCCAACCGGTATTTTTGAACTTAACAACATTAAATATCAATGGGCCTACAATCTTTGGGAGGTGATGCTGAACAACACCTGGTTTCCCAAAGAGGTTGATATGACCCGCGACGCCAATGACTATAAAAACCTGACTGACGGTGAGAAGACAGCCTATGACAAGGCCCTTTCTCAGCTGATCTTTATGGATTCGCTGCAGACCAACAACCTGATTGACAACGTCAACCCCTATGTCACTGCGCCTGAGATCAACCTTATCTTGGTGCGCCAGTCGTTTGAAGAGGCGCTGCATTCACAATCCTACGCGGTTATGGTGGATTCGATCTCGCAAAACTCTGCCGAGATATATGATCTTTGGCGCAAAGATGTCATGCTTAAATCCAAGAACGATGCTATCGCGAGCAAGTATGAGTTGCTTTCGGAGAATCCGACCGATACCAACTTCCTGAAAGCCTGTTTTGCGAACCAGATACTGGAAGGGATCTATTTCTACAGCGGTTTCACTTACATCTACACATTGGCCCGCGCAGGCAAGATGCTCGGCTCGGCACAGATGATCCGTTTCATCCAGCGTGATGAAGTGACGCACCTTATTCTTTTTCAAAACCTTATCAACTCGCTGCGCCGTGAAAAACCCGAGCTTTTTACCGAAGAGCTTATTGAAGAGGTCTATCAGATGTTCAGAGATGCTGTTAAACTGGAAGCATCCTGGGGTAAATACATCACACAGGGCCAAATTCTGGGACTTACGGACGCGATTCTGGAACAGTATATTCAGTATCTTGCCGATGAGCGCCTTCGTGCGGTGAAGCTGGAACCGATCTATAATGTGAAAAATCCGATCAAATGGGTGGATGACTTTGCTTCATTTAATGACCAAAAGACCAACTTCTTTGAAGGTACGGTTACCAATTACTCCAAGGGTTCACTGAGTTTTGACGACTTTTAAAGAGCGCCCGCTCTGTTCGCTCGCCTTTGCCAGCGAGGCTAACAGTTATGAAGAAAACCTCTCCGCGTTACTTTCTCTCGTCAAAAAAGCACCTTCAAATGCCGTGATCGTTTTTCCTGAAGTAGCAGTCACCAATTTTGATTATGATCATTTTGAAGCGGCGGCGGCTTATGCGGAGGTTATTACCGGGGCACTCAGTGAGGCGGCACAAGAGCAGATCATCATCGCAACGATGATAGAGAAGCGCCAAGACGGGAAGACATACAATGTCGCAAAGGTGTTTCATCAGGGGCGTGTTGTCCATGAACAGGCCAAGGTAAAGCTGTTTACATTCGGCGGCGAGCATGACTATTTTGCGCCGGGAGACGAGAGCGAGATCACACTTTTCGACGTGGATGGGCTCCGTTTCGGCATGCTGATCTGTTTTGAACTGCGTTTTAAAGCGCTTTGGCAGAAGCTGGAGGGGGCGGACATAATGTTAATTCCAGCACAATGGGGTAAACTACGCAGTCAAAATTTTGTAATCCTCACCAATGCGCTGGCCATTATGAACCAGTGTTATGTTGTGGCTTCCGATGCAAAGAACAGTGACACAAGCGGGATGAGCGGTCTCATCACGCCTTTCGGCGAAGAGCGCCGAAACGGTGGTCTGGTCTGCTTAGAGGGAAATTTCAGTGAAAAAGAGGTGCGTAAAATGCGCCGATATTTGGATGTAGGTATAGCGTGATCGATAAAATAACAGCAATTAAAACAAAACGCATGGCCGATGAGATCGACAGCGTCTTTAAACTCAGCCCGAAGGTCAAAGAGGCGATTATCAATACAAATCGTGAAAAGTTCGTTCCTGTCGCGATGCGTCAGCACGCTTATAGGCTGGATGCTTTGCCTATAGGGGCAAAACAGTGGATCTCTTCACCGTTGACCGTGGCGAAAATGACCGAGTACCTTGAGCCTGAAGGGGCCGACAGGGTTTTGGAGATAGGCTGCGGCAGCGGTTATCAGGCAGCAGTGCTTTCGCATCTTTTTCGCGGCGTCTTTTCGATAGAGCGTATTGAGTCGCTGATGGTGGAGGCAAAGCAACGTTTTAGAGAGCTCGGTATTCAAAATGTGCATACCCGCACCGACGACGGGCAAAAAGGGTGGGTCCAGTACGCGCCGTACGACCGTATACTTTTTTCGGCAGCACCGACCCATATTCCGCAGGCACTGATCGATCAACTTGTTCCCAGGGGTGTACTCGTCGCTCCGATAGAAAAGGACGGAAAACAGGTGATCACCCGCTTTGTCAAGATCGGCGATGAGTTGATCGAAGATGAGCTGGAGACGTGCGAATTTGTACCTGTTCTTGACGGTGTACAACGGTAGCCACAGCACCTTTTAAGGCACAGTTTGCCTAATATATAATAAGATATTATATAACTATCTCAAGAAAGGAGCTGTCCATGCAAAAGTCTTCACTGTTGATGCCATTGTTGTTTACCCTGCAGCTAACAGTGTTTGCGGCAGCGCCTTATAATCTTGAAGGGATCGCGTCGCTGAATGTTCTGGTGATCGACAGCGGCAAGACAATTACTCCCGCATTAAAGCAAAAGATCGAAAACGAGCTGAAAGAGAAGCTTGAAAAGAGCGGTATCAAAAGCAAAAAAGAGGGTGTCGGAGCACTGTTTGTAAAGATCGACGCGCTTAAGTCCGCAAACAGCACCGTCGTCAGCATCTCTTTCGGCGTGGGCGAAGATGCGAGGATTGAACGTGCCGGAACCGTTGACAGTTTTGTCCTGAGTTACAGCAACGATGATTTTTTTGAGAGCGAAGATGTGAATGCAGACGTCTATGACTCGATCGTCAACTATTTGATGGAGGAGTTCATTGAACAGTTCCGAGAAGATAATGAAGAGTAAGGGATTGATGTGAGTATTCAAAAGATGTGGAATGAGAAGTTTTCCCGTGAAGGTTTTTTGTACGGTAAAGAGCCGAATGCCTTTCTCGCGTCGAATAAGACGCTTTTTAGCCCGGAAAGCACTATTTTGATGTTGGGTGAAGGTGAAGGCAGAACAGCGTGTTATATGGCCTCTAAAGGCTTTAGAGTGAGTGCTTTGGATGCTTCGGACGTCGGGCTTGAGAAGACCAGGGCTTTGGCGGATGAGATGGGTGTCAAAGTCGAGACTATTCATGCAGATCTCGATACATGGCGGAGCAGAGAGAAATACCGTGGTGTTTTGACCTCATTTCTGCACCTGCCCGATCCGCTGAGGACAGAAGCCTTCAGCCATGCGGTCGATATACTTGAGAACGGCGGTTATTTTGTGGGGGAGTTCTTTTCGCTCAAACAGCTCTCGCGTGATTCGGGCGGACCCAAGATGGCGGAGCTTCTCTACACGCTTGAATCGCTTGAAAAGATTTTCAGCCGCGATGATGTGAAGATCATTAGGCTCGAGGCGTGTGTCGATTACCTCTGCGAAGGCAGCGGCCATCAGGGCGATGCCGAACTGATACGTATCATTGCACAAAAGATTTGAGGAGCGCAAGATGAGCAAACCGTTCATTCATCTGCCGGAACTGACGTTGAAGGCGCTTTTCGATTACAGTATTGAACACTACGGCGACCGTCCGGCTCTGGGGCAGGTAGATGGTGAATGCATGCGCTATGCCGAATTTGCATCCAAAGTTGCGCAGGTGCAGCAGCAGCTTCGTTCGCACGGTATCCGCCGGGGAGACAAGGTGGCGCTCTACAGTGAGAACATGCCCAACTGGGGCGTGATCTATTTTGCCGTTACGACAATGGGTGCGGTCATCGTCCCGGTACTGCCCGATTTTCACCCCGCCGAAGCGCTGCATATCGCCAATCACGCCGAGTGCAAAGCGGCGTTTATTTCGCAGAAGCTGTTTGAAGCTGTTTTGGATGAAGTGCAGCCGCCGGCAATGCGGCTTGTCGTCTATACCAACAACCTGGAAGTATTGGAGAAGCTCTCCGTGCCGAGCAAGGTGGATATGGCCCTGCAGAAAGGCGGGGAGCATCTAAACAGAGCGATGGGTAAACTTGGCCGTGAGAACGACACGGCCCCGATCAAAGAAGATGATCTCGCCGCCATCATTTACACCTCCGGTACAACGGGGAGTTCGAAAGGGGTGATGCTGAGCCACAAGAACCTTGCCTTTGAGGCGACGGCGGCACAGCATATTGTCGACATCTATCCCGAAGACCGTTTTCTCTCCATCCTGCCGATGGCGCATACCTACGAATGCACGATAGGTTTTCTTATCCCGTTTCTCAACGGGGCATCGGTCTACTACCTCGCCAAACCACCGACCCCGACACTTCTGATCAGGGCGATGGCGAGCGTCAAACCGACCTTTATGCTGAGTGTGCCGCTTGTGATCGAGAAGATCTACAAGAACAAGATCCTGCCGAACTTTCATAAGAACGTTGTTATGCGCACCCTCTATGCCGTTCCGTTTGTCCGCAAACAGCTCAACAAGATAGCCGGGAAAAAGCTGATGGAGACCTTTGGCGGTGAACTGCGCTTTTTCGGTATCGGCGGTGCGGCTCTTTCACCGACGGTCGAGCTGTTTCTCCGCGAAGCCGGTTTCCCCTACTGTATCGGTTACGGATTGACCGAGACCGCCCCCCTGCTGGCAGGTACCAACCCGTCAATCACCAAGTTCCGTGCCATTGGCCCTTCCCTGCACGGCGTAGAGCTTCAACTGCGCGACAAGAACGAAAAAGGGGTTGGCGTGCTCTGGGCGCGCGGCCCGAATGTGATGAAGGGCTACTACAAGGACCCCGAAAAGACAGCTGCCGTCATGGACGATGAAGGGTGGTTCAACACCGAAGATATCGGCTACTTTGATGAAGACGGCTATTTCTTTATGAGCGGCCGTGCTAAAAACATTATTGTCCGTCCGTCCGGGGAAAACATCTATCCGGAACAGGTGGAAGCCGCGATCAATATGCACGAACTGGTCGCTGACGCGTTGGTGTTTGACGACAACGGAAAATTGACGGCACGGATCAATCTTGATTATGAAAAACTCGACGAGCTGTTTGGTGTCAGCAACACCTCCGAGACCAGGATGCACAAGAAGATCGAAAAGATTCTCGAAGAGATCCGTACCGAAGTCAACGAGAACCTCTCTTCGTTTTCCCGTATTCACAAGGTGATCGAGCAACGCGAACCCTTCGTCAAGACACCGACGAAGAAGATAAAGCGCTATCTCTATGTCGAGGCAAAGTAGTGGTCAGATCGATCCTCTTTGTCTGTCACGCTAACATATGCCGCTCACCTATTGCAGAGGCTATTGCAAGCAAGATTGCCAGAAACAGAGGGCTCGATCTCACAATCGACTCCTGTGGTTTAAGCAGCTTGTACGCGGGGGAGATGCCCTGCAACTATTCTGTCCGTATCGCAGGGGAGCACGGTATCGACATCTCTTCGATGCGCGCGCGCCAGATAACCTACAAAGATATCGATACCTTTGAGCTGATCATCGCGCACGACGACAAAAACAGACTGGAGCTTATGGAAATGGGTGCTAAGAATGTTTTAAAACTGGGGGCTTTCGGCTATAACGGCGGGGATATCCCCGACCCCCACTTGTTCCCGAGTTATGAAGGGGTAGACGAGGTCTATGCGATAATCGAGCGCTGTGTCACCAATCTGTTAGAAGAACTAACAGAAAAGTAAACTCCCCTCCCCTGTAATTTTCATACTCTGTTATCTATACTTCTTCCATATTTGCACGTTTGATGCATAGATGAAGTTTTCCAGCTTCATACAAGGATGTATCTTTAAGTAGAATTATCGGGAGAAATAACCTATAGCGAATCGGCAGCACTGAAGTAAAAATTTTAACGATGTGCCAAAAGAGTAGTAAAAACAGCTGTTATTGAAGCGTTGATCACAAGCTGATTATCAGCTGCCAAAAGGACGCTCTTCGTATTTCATCGAGCTGCCGATCAGATAGAGAGACGCGCTTTTAAGCGCCTCTAACGAGCTGTAGCTGCCTATAGATAAACCGCACATGCCACCTTCAAAAACGATGCTGATCCCTTCACTCATATCAACAAACGGCAGTTTGTTATCTTCGACCAGCTGGGCGTCGCTGACACCGTCGATCTCAAATGCGATATTGATCCAGTCATTGCCACGGTTTCTGTCCTGCACAGAGAGTTCAAGGGTGAAGTTGAGTGGTGAGTTCATGACGACGGAACGGAGCTCGCCGTCGATCGCGTTATCGATGCGTGTTAATAGTTCGTTTGTTTTATTGGATAACAGAGGTTTCATAAAGCTCCTGAAAAGGTGTGAAAAATGGAGAGGAGAGAGAACAGCTCTCTACAAACAGTTCAGGTTTTCGGCCTATTGACAGCCGACGCACTCCATTGAACGGTCTTCGACATCACCGCTTGTTTCCGGCGACTGCGAGCGCAGGTAATAAGTCGATTTGATACCCAGTTTCCAGGCCAGCATATAGATGTCGTTCAGGTATTTACCGCTTGCTTTGTCAAGCGTGATAAAGACATTGAGACTCTGCCCCTGATCGATCCATTTCTGGCGGATAGCGCCGGCTTTGATCAGGATACGCTGGTCAAGGTCATAGGCCGGTGTGTAATACGACCATGTCTCAGGGCTCAGGTTCGGCACGACAACCGGGATGAGACCGCTAAGGTTCTCTTCGTACCATTTACGTTTATAGACCGGTTCAATCGCCTGTGTCGTACCGGTCAGGATCGAGATCGAAGATGTCGGTGCGACAGCCATCAGGTAGCCGTTACGCATACCGTTTTTCTTGATCGTTTCGCGCAGTTCATCCCACTCATACGTTGAAGCAAAGAGACCGCCGCGGTCGACAAGGTTGCGAACTTCCGCATTGGCATGATCCATCGGAAGGATGCCTCGACTCCATTTTGAGCCTTCAAACTCAGGATAAGAACCTTTTTCGACTGCAAGATCGGATGATGCTTTGATCGCGTTATAGCTCACGGCTTCCATCACTTCATCGACTTTGTCGAAATGTTCCTGGCTTCCCCAGCTGATGCCGGCTTCGGCTAACATCTGGGCTTCACCCATAACACCAAGACCGACGGAGCGCGAACGCATGTTTGTGCGTTTGACCTTCTCTAATGGATAGAAGTTAAGATCAATAACGTTGTCAAGTGCCCGCATGGCAACCGGAACGATGCGTTCGATATCCTCTTTTTTGTTGATACGCGAGAGGTTGACCGAGGCCAGGTTACAGACAGCCGTTGCCCCGTCGATCTTCTCTTTTTCCACGATGAAGATCTGACGTCCGCCGATGCTGTCGAGCGCCGTGACCTTGTTAGCCGGTTTTTCAATACCGCTGTCGACCTTGATCAGTTCGTCTTCTTCGAATGTCAGGAAATCACCCTCTTCAAACTTGAGCTTGATCAGGTAGTGGTTAGGGTTGGTGTTTTGGAAGATCTCGGTACAGAGGTTAGAACTTCTGATAATGCCGTAGTGGTCATTCGGGTTAGCACGGTTAGCATTGTCTTTAAAACAGAGGAACGGGCTGCCCGATTCAAAGTAGGAGGTCAGGATCTTGCGCCAGAGATCTTTTGCCTTGACCGTCTCTTTGATAATGTTTTCGTCGTTTTCATATTCAACATAACGTTTCTCAAACGCTTCGCCGTAAAGGTTTGTCAAGTCACGTGTCTGGTATGGATCAAAAAGGGTCCAGATCGCATCCTCCTCGACACGTTTCATAAAGAGATCGCTGATCCAGAGTGAAGGGAAGAGGTCGTGCGCACGGCGGCGTTCCTCACCCGAGTTCTTTTTTAGATCAAGGAAATCATTGATGTCGATATGCCATGGTTCAAGGTAAACGGCGATTGCGCCCTTGCGGGTACCGAGCTGGTCAACAGCAATGGCAACATCATTGGTGATCTTCAAAAACGGAACCGTACCGCCGGCCGCATTCTGGTGACCATCGATGTAGGAACCGATAGAGCGGACCTGCGTCCAATCCCAGCCGATACCGCCGCCGAATTTAGAGAGCAGCGCCATCTCTTTGTAGCCGTCAAAGATTCCTTCGATGTTGTCCGGAGTCGATCCGATATAACAGGAGCTGAGCTGGTGGCGCGGCGTACGTGCGTTTGAAAGTGTCGGTGTCGCAAGCATGATTTCAAACTTGGAGATCATGTCGTAAAACTTGATGGCCCACTCTTCTCTGTTCTCTTCGTTCTGCGCCAGAAACATTGCGATGCCCATGAACATATGCTGCGGTAATTCGATAGGCTTGCGCTTGCCGTCTTTGATCAGGTAACGGTCGTAAAGGGTTTTGACGCCAAGGTAGTTGAAAAGCATATCGCGTTCTGGAACAATGTGTTTGTCCAGTTCTTCAAGGTCGTACTTGTCGCGTAATCCAAGAAGAATACGTCCCTCTTGTTCGCCGCGTTCAAAATACTTCTCCAAGCTGTCATAGCCCGTAAAACCGTTGACCTGGTGGTAAAGATCGAAAAGGAAAAGACGTGCTGCTACAAAGGTCCAGTTAGGCGCATCGATATCGATCTTGTCGACGGCCGTCTTGATCAGTGTTTCCTGGATCTCTTTTGATGTGATGCCGTCACGGAAGTGGAGCTGTGCATCCACCTCAAGCTCACTCTGACTGACATTGCTGAGACCCTCTACCGCAGCCGAAGTGTACTTCTGAATTTTGGCGATATCGAGCGTTTCTCGTCGACCGTTACGTTTAATAATCGTGATCATTTTTTCCCTTGGCACATAATTTTTATTAATGATAGCTTGTAATAATTACAGCTTTACTTAAATACGCGTTTAAAGATCGCATCCACGTTTTTCGTGTAGTAATCATAGTTGAAACATTCACGGATCGCATTTTCGTCCAAGCTTGCGCGCAGCTCTTCGTCGGCTAACAGATGGTTAAGATAGAGACTCTCGCCTTTTTCGTTAGTCGTCGGTTTGCCCTGCTGGATCTCTTCCCATACTTTCATCGCATTGCGCTGAACGATCCTGTAGGCATCTTCACGGCTGACACCTTTTAGAGGCAGCTCAAGAAGGACACGCTGAGAGAAGACCAGACCGCCCGTCAGGTTCAGGTTCTTCATCATGTTCTCAGGATAGACCGTCAGGTTTGCGATAACACTGTTCATACGGTGCAGCATAAAGTCAGTCGTGATGAACGCATCCGGCAGCCAGAAACGTTCACTTGATGAGTGAGAGATATCACGCTCATGCCATAATGCTACGTTTTCCATAGCAGGATTTGCATACGCACGGATCATGCGTGCAAGGCCTGTTACGTTTTCTGTTAGGATCGGGTTACGTTTGTGTGGCATAGCAGAAGAACCTTTCTGCCCTTTTGCAAAATATTCTTCAGCCTCATATACTTCCGTTCTTTGCAGGTGTCTTACTTGAACAGCGAACTTCTCAACGGAAGAAGCCAGCAGTGCCAAGGCAGTAGCAAGACGAGCGTATCTATCCCTATGTACGACCTGGTTTGAACATGGTTCAGGTTTAAGGCCAAGCTCTGCCATCGCATATTCTTCAAGTTCAAGAGGTGCGTGTGCAAAGTTACCCATAGCGCCTGAGATCTGTCCTACAGAGATAACATCCATCGTCTCTTCAAGGTTTTTCAAGTGACGTGCGACTTCATCATACCAAACCGCCAACGTCAAACCGAAAGTTATAGGCTCACCATGGATACCATGACTTCGTCCTACCATCAACGTGAACTTATGCTCTTCGGCACGTTTCTTGATCGACTCCATCAACATCTTAACATCATCGATGATAATGTTTAAAGAGTCTCTCATCTGTAGTGCTACACCTGTATCAACTGCATCTGAACTTGTCATACCATAGTGGAACCATCGCGACTCATCACCAAGGCTCTCGGCAACGCTGGTGTTAAATGCGATCAGGTCATGTTTGGTGACCGCTTCGATCTCTTCGATACGCTCTACGGAGAACTTCGCATTTTTAACGATCTTGTCTGCATCCTCTTGAGGGATCTTTCCAAGTTTTGCCCAGGCTTTTACCGCTGCTTTCTCTACTTCTAGCCATGCTGCATATCGAGCATACTGTGTCCATTTTTCAGCCATTTCGGGGCGTGAATAACGTTCTACCATTTTGTACCTTTGTGTTGTTGAGTGATGAATACGTACCAACCGCTTAGAATCAATTCGACTAAGGTATAATTCGTACGAAAATCTCTGGATAAAAGACCATCTTTTTACAGTTTTTTATCCAGAGATTTCATCCACATTTTATCTATAAATAGTACAGGAAATAGACTAATAAAGGGTTTAAAAATGCCATTTATCATCAAGCAATTCAGTGTTGAAAAGAAGACGCCGGCTTTTCTTTTTCTCATCCGTGAATTAGGCATGACACATAAAGTTGCACAGCGTATGATTTCAAAAGGACGTCTCCTTTGTAACGGCGAATATGTGATGAAAGACTCTTTCCAGCTCGAGGGAAAAGTTGAGCTGATAGATTTCGAGCCTCAGACAAGAGGATTGGTACCCATCTTTGTTACTAACGATTTCGCTCTTTTTGACAAACCGTCCGGTGTTTTAATTCATCCGCAAAACCGTCATACGCCCTACTCGCTCATCGATGAGATCAAACACCACTTCGGCAGGGATGCAAACATTACTCACCGCATAGACCAGGAGACGAGCGGGCTTGTGTTAAGTGCTAACAATAAAAAGAGCGAACGCACACTCAAGATGATGTTTGAAGAGCGTAAAATGCAGAAACGATATCTGGCACTGGTCCATGGTGAAGTCAAAGAGATTATGGACATCAAAGAACCCCTGCTTCGCAGAGAAGATGAGAGCGCGATCGTGCGCATGGTTGTCCGTGTCCATCCCGAAGGCAAATATTCTGAAACCCTGATCACGCCAATCCAATATTTTCCCGAGCTTGATATGACACTGGTCGAAGCAAAGCCCTTGACCGGACGGCAGCATCAAATAAGGGTGCATTTGTTTCACGTGAAACATCCGATCGTTGGTGACCCGATATACGGGCAAAGCGAATCGGATATCGTCCGTTTTCTAGATAGAGATATCGACAGCAGTGAGCGAATTAAATTGGGAGGAGCGAAACGTCTTTTGCTTCACGCATCACAGTTGGAGTTCAGTTATGGCGGCAACGATTATGTAGTGAAATCCAAGACCGATTTCTTAAAAGAGTGCTACGAAGCTATGACCACATAGCAATAGAAATGAGAATATTTTACAGGAAGCGGCAGCTCCATACTCGGTTCTGTTAAGTCAGCCTTTTTTATTGTTTCACGTGAAACAATAAATATTATTTCCTCTATGAAACAGTAATGAGATCTGCAAAATATATGGATCGATTCAGCCACCGTTCAGTGTATCGCTACGGATATAGCGTTTCTGTTTTGATGCTTTCATCAGCTGCCGGTCTACAAGAATGTAACCATCTACGCAATCATTAAAATCACTGTCTATACCAAAATCAAAAAAGGTGACACCGCCCTCTTCGCATAGTTCTGAATACTGTTTGAACAGTGTCGGTACGTTTACATCAAAAGCGGCAAGGTAGTTTTTCAGTTGGACAAAGGCTGTTTTATAGTCATTGTCGTCAAAAAGTTCGTCAAACTCTTTGTTGGTTATATTGGAGAGCCGATAGGGAGAGCGGGCGGTAAGCGTTTTTTGCATCGGAGCAAAATAGCGGCTGTAAAAATAGACGATAGCATCTCTGGCACTGGCTGGGTAAGAAGCACTGATGCTTACCGGCCCCATAAGATAGCGTATCTGTGGATTATGTTTCAAATAGGCACCGATACCCTGCCAAAGATAGTCAAGTGCGCGCGTTCCCCAGTAGCGGGGCTGGACAAAACTTCGTCCCAGTTCTACAGCTTCTAAGAGATACTGGTCATGCTGTTCATCCATACTGCAGAGTTCATTGAGATAAAGCCCCTCTTTTCCTGACCACGAGAGGATCCAGTTGCATTCTCCAAGACGATAAGCGCCGACGACTTCCAACGCCTGGTCATCCCACAGCACCAGGTGCTGGTAGTACTCATCGTATCTGTCAAGGTCTTTGTGGCGACCGGTACCCTCGCCTACTTTTCGAAAACTGTATTCGCGCAGACGCCCTATTTCATTCATAAGCGTTGGAGCCTCACGGTACTCGACAAGATAGATGAGCTTATTGTCTGTGGTAGTGCCGAGATGCTCAGCACTGCTTAGCTCCTGTTTGATGAGCTGGCGAGACTCGGGATGCGCTATGCACTGTTCGGTCTTGTAAAATCCCTTTTTGCCTTTGGCAATTTTGTAAAGATGCTTTCGGAACAGTTTTGCATGTTGTTTCAGAGGGAGATTCATGCTGAAGACGGTTTGCGGTGCTACAAGTTCACCGATAGTAAATTCAAAGACGCTTTTTTTTGATTTGAACATCTCGTGGGCCAACAGTGCTGCGCCGAATGGTTTGTAGATCAATGATGCGGTATAAAAGGTCAAACTGTTGCGTGCATGAATATGTATAGGCAGTATAGGAGACTGGGTACGTTTGGCAAACTTCAAAAACCCTTTTTTCCATTTGCCATCCGATATGCCGTTAATATTGGCACGAGAGACCTCTCCTGCCGGAAAGAAGATGACCAGTTCTTCATTCTGCAAAGCGTTTTCGATAGCATGCAGACTCTCTTTTGTCAGTTTCCCGCTTATATTATCAACAGGAATGAGAAGCTCTTCTAATTGTACTATGTGTGATAGCATGGCATTGGCTACGATCTTGATCTTTTTCTCCTGGCGGACAGATATGAGCATCTGTATTAAGACCAAAGCATCAAGTGCGCCGAGAGGATGATTGGCGACAATAATACATTTACCGATAGAGGGGACATTGAGAATCTCTTTGTTATCTGTTTTATAGGATATCTCCAAGTGTTCCAAAACATTATTGATAAAATCGATACCACTCTGAGGATGGTTCTGCAAAAAATCATTGATATGCTGTTCATGAAAAAGCAGTTGCAAAAATGAGATGCCCGGTTTGGTTATCAGCTTTGGATAAGTAAAAATTTTGGGATGCTCGCTTTGTAAAATCTCTTCAATGCTAAACATAGTTTTCTCCGATAGAAAGTAAAGCAGTTTAGATATTTAATATTGCCTGGAGGTTACACGAGGGTCATATTTGGATTACTGAAGTGCCATCAAGTCAAGCAAAATATATCTTGTTAAAAGCGATACAGTGAATAGAATAGGAGTGGCATAAAAATGGGAAAAAAGTGATATTTTCAGCCGGAAAGACGCTGCAAACTCTGGGAAATGTGAAAAACTTTTTAGAAGGCTGTTTCAGATCTGCTACATATAGATAATTATTATGAATATGGTTTAGAAAACCCTGTTTTACGGGCCTTAAAAAAGATGGGTGTAAATTTTCAAATTAAGTATTTATTAATATAAAAGTAATCTGAAATACCGTAAAAAAAGCAAAAAATTACTAAAAATGGCCTCTCTTATTCACATCTTATGCACCGTGTGAAAATAAGCGGTTTTGAGCGTTTTTTTTCTTTAGATGACCCGTAGTATTAAAAATCTATTTTAATGCCTTCATGACGAAATATAGTGGCTCTATTTTTAAGAAAAATATAATGAATTTCTGTAAACGGAGTTTGATAATAAAAATATATTATCTATGTAGCCAAGACTTAATAATGAGTGTCATTAAAGATTATATGATTTTGATGTCAGTGGTCTATAAGAATAGTGTGTTAAGATTGTGGCCATAAACGGTCTCCCTGGTGTGTTGGCCGTTTTCTCTCTTTTTTTACCCATCTTCCATATCAACTTATTTTTGCACTGCATTGATTTAACGGGATAGTTATCCAATGATGTTGTTAAATCATCCGCCGATAATGACTGAGTTGTACGTGATGGTATTTTAGTTGACACGACAAGAATCGCATTTAAAACTGAAATATATATTCGATTGGATTTTTTAATATCCTTTTTGCAGCATATTTGATATCGTTTGTGATATACAATCAGTTTTCCTATAGCAGCATGTACTGGCTAATAAAACTACACTGAAGAGAATATACTTTTAGGCTTTTTGTTAATGATGCAAGTGTAGATTTCTGGCGGAGTCTGTGTGCGAATACAGATATTGATCTAAATAAGACGGTTGCCAATAAGGGTTCTTCTATCTTTGACACTCCTCCCAGGACAAAGTCATTAGGTAATTAATCATAGCAATGATTAAAAGGCATATTAATGCAGAAGCGTATTTTATTTCTTGGAGCATCACAGTCTCAGATCGCACCTATTATATATGCAAAAGAGCAAGGCCATTATGTCATTACCTGCGATTATTTACCGGAAAATCCAGGCCATAAACTTGCAAATGAATACCATGATATTAGCACTACGGACAAAGAGGCTGTTTTGGCGCTTGCAAAAAGATTGAATATAGACGGTATCGTTGCTTACGCTTCTGACCCAGCAGCGCCAACGCAAGCCTATGTTGCCAATTATCTTGGGCTTCCTTCCAACCCATATTCTTCTGTATTGATTCTTTCCCGTAAAGATCTATTCAAAAATTTTCTCAAAGAACACAATTTTTGTGTTCCCGAATCAAAGGCATTTTATGGTTATACCGAGGCAAAAGAGTGGCTTGATTTCGTTGCACTGCCTGTTATAGTAAAACCTGTTGACTCTTCAGGCAGCAAAGGTGTTACTCAAATCAAAGCAAAGGACGAATTAAAGTCGGCATTTGAATATGCGATGAAATATTCTAAGGAAAAAAAAGTCATTGTCGAAGAGTTCTTTGTAAAAAGTGGTTATCAGATCGGGGGCGACAGTTTTTTAGTTGACGGCAAGGTGGTATTTGCAAGTTATACAAACACGCATTTTGACAAAAACTGTAATCCCATGGTTCCGGTAGGAGGGAGTCTGCCATCCGTTTACGAAAAGCCTTTTTTGGACAAATTCCATAAGGAACTACAAAGACTAATGACTCTATTAAAGATGAAAACAGGTGCAATTAATCACGAATTCCAATTTGATCAGAATAATAATATTACTATTATTGAGGCGGGTGCCAGAAATGGAGGGAATCTGATTCCGGAACTTGTCTATCATGCAACAGGGGTTAACATGGTCAAATATACTGTCGATGCCGCATTGGGCAAGGATATTTCCTCCTTGAAGATGAAAAAGCCGGAAGGTTTTTATGCCTATTATGTTTTACATGCATTGCAGGATGGTATAGTCAAAGATATTTGTTTTAGCGATGAAATCAGAAAAAATATTATCCAAGAGTCAATATATATAAAAAAAGGCGACAAAGTGAAACAATTTAGAGGTTCTGATTGTACTTTAGGTATATTTATCATGAAATTTCGCAGCGAACAAGAAATGATTGAAAAAATGGACCACATGAACGCACATATACAAGTAGAAATAAAAGGGGTTGATACTTTTGACTTGTAATGAATTGTCTTGTGTTTTACCCTAGGCTTTTGCGAACAGATGTTTATTGATACAAGTTGTCTTTGAAATAGTAATTAAACTTGCCAGTATGAAGGGTTGATATACAAAAGCCTATTGATAAAAAAGTATTTATACTACGTTATAACGTTTAATGATCTTTTTAACACGGTTTTTCAGTTTGCGCAGTGCATCGGTCGCGTCTTTACCGTCGGCAGTGAGGTTGCCGAAGTCAACGTCATCTTCAAACTGTACTTTTGCGACCCATCCGATCTTCGTGTGGTATTTGACGCCGACGAAACGTACGGAACCAAAATGTTCTTCGCAAAGTTGGTGAATACGTAAAATACGTTCCGAGTTGGTTTTTCTTACTGCTGCCATGATAGATTTTCCTCAATATGTTTTAGATAATTGTAACCAAGAGAGCATAACCGTTTGTTTAATGCCGGGAGAAAGCGGCAGTGTGATCGCCCTTTCCTACTCTGCAGTAATGCACTATTTTAGGATTGGAAGGCGTGCTTTTAGCCGTTGTCATTTTTGATGACGTAGATCATGCCTACGACACCGACAACAACAATGACGATCAGAAAACCTATCTCTGTAATATCGAGCATGGTCATACCAACTCCTTTTTCTCGTTCTCTTTAGTCTCTTTGAGCTGACCGCAGGCAGCGCTGATATCGATCCCCTTCGAGTCGCGTATCGTACAGAGGAGACCGTGGTTGACAAGGTACTCCTGAAACGCAACCATGTCTTCACGGCTTGGGCGTTGGTAGTCTGACCCCGGATAGGGGTTGAAGTAGATCAGGTTGACCTTGGCCTTAATACCGCTGAGAAGCTTGACCAGTTTTTTGGCCGACTGAAGGTCGTCGTTTCTGTTCTTGATGACCAGGTACTCGAACATCACCCGTTTACGGGTGTCAATAGGAAAACGTTTGACTGCGTCGATGATGGACTGGATGTTATAGGCTTTGTTCATCGGGATCAGTTCGGTGCGAAGATCGTCGTCGACGGCGTGCAGCGAGATGGCGATATGGACGCCCAGGTCGGCCTCGCCCAGTTTGTCGATCTTGGTACTGATCCCGCTGGTGGAGACGGTCTGGCGCTTGCCGGAGATGGCGAGACCGTCTTCGTCTTTGAAGATCTTGATCGCCTTGGTCAGGCTATCGAGGTTGTCGAGCGGCTCACCCATCCCCATGTAGACGATGTTGACGCGGCGGTTGGAGGCGTGCTGGTTGTCTTTTTTGACTGTAAGCACCTGTGCGACGATCTCGCCGGGAGTAAGGTCACGGGTGAAGCCCCCCTTTGCGGTCAGACAGAAGCTGCACCCTACCTTGCAGCCGACCTGCGTCGATACGCAGACGGTGTGCTTTGCCTCGTGCAGCAGTTTGCCTTCGTCGTCATACTGGGCATCTTTCATCTTCAGCCATACGGTCTCGATGGTCTTGCCGTCAGGGAGTTCGAAAAGGTATTTGATGGTACCGTCGGCAGACTCCTCTTTGTGCAGGATCTTGAGCGGATTGAGGATGAATTTTTCGCTGAGCTCTTCTCGGAGGGCTTTGGGGATGTTCTGCATTTCGTCGAAGCTGTCGACAAAGCTGTTATAGATCCAGCCGAAGATCTGTTTTGCACGGAAGGCGGGTTTGACGAGGGTCTGGAGTTCCTCTTTGGTATAGTCAAGGATGGTCGGTTTTGTCTCTGCCACAGTCGCCTCGTCGTAATAGATTATTGAAATAATAGCGTAGAGGGACTTCAGAGGGATTGAAAAATTTGAGGAACTTTATCTGGCAGTCAGCTCTTTGATGCGTTGTTTCACGTGGCGTGTCAGCTTCTCTTTCGCCTCGTCGTGGTTTTTCAGAAAATCCGCATGCGCATTCTCGTCGCAGTAGTTGGTGACACAGAAAACACCGCCTGCAGGGATGTCGAACTCCTGGGCAATGCGCAGCACACTGAAGAACTCCATGTTCTCTATCTCGACACCGAAGTTCAGGAACTTTTTGACCAGTTCCGCATCGGTGGAGATGTAATTGGAGGAGTTGACGATGATGTCCTTTTTCCCTTCTGTCTGGGTACTGACGACATTGTCGAGCGGCGTATAGGCCTTTTTCTGCAAAAATGCCAGCTCGATATTGGCCGCCGTTTTAGACTCGATGATATCGAAGATATTGTGTTTGCCGTAAGAGCCGGCCGTTCCGACAAAGAGCAGGAATTCGGGTTTGTCAAAGAGGCAGAGGCGGGTCAGGTTCATCGCTGTTTCGACCAGGCCGACGCCCATCGGCGTGGCGAACTCGAAGGTCTCGTTGTTGCCGGCGCAGATGATCACAGAAACACTCCTGTTTGATTGTCAGGTGACATGCTTATAAGAGTGCGGTTTGTTCGTTGCGGTGTAAAAAGCATCATAACCTTACCGGGATGTGGTGGTCATGGAGGTAGTGCTTGAGGTCCATGATGTCGATCTCTTTGTAGTGGAAGATGCTTGCCGCCAGCGCCGCATCGGCCCCGTGCTCAAAGGCCTCTCTGATGTGTTCCATCGTTCCAGCGCCGCCGCTGGCGATGACAGGCACATTGAGCAGCTTGCTGATCTGCTCGGTGATCGGGATGTCAAAGCCCGCTTTGGTACCGTCGGCATCCATCGAGGTGAGAAGGATCTCCCCTGCCCCGCGGTCGACCGCCTCTTTGGCCCACTCAAGGGCGTTGAGGCCGGTATCGACACGGCCGCCGTTGAGATAGACGTTGTACTGGTCGCCCGTCTTTTTCACATCGATCGCGACGACGATACATTGCGAACCGAAACGCTGGGCTCCCTCATTGATGAATTCGGGGCGTTTGATTGCAGCGGAGTTGACGCTGACCTTGTCGCAGCCGACGTTCAGCAGGGCATAGATGTCTTCGAGTTTGCGGATCCCGCCGCCCACGGTCAGCGGGATGAAGACCTCCTGGGCCACTTTTTCGACTATGTCGACGATGGTGTCACGCCCTTCGTGCGAGGCACCGATGTCCAAAAAGGTGATCTCGTCGGCTCCCTCGTCGTTGTAGCGTTTCGCCACTTCGACGGGATCGCCGGCATCTTTAAGGCCGACAAAGTTCACGCCCTTGACAACACGGCCGTCTTTAACGTCTAGACAGGGAATAATACGTTTTGCGAAGTAATCCATATTGCTGCTTTCTATATAGTTGTGAAATTATAGGGCAACTTCTCTTAAGGCGATAAGAGTTTTTTCCCGGATATAAAAAGTGAAAGAAAGCGGTGCATTCCTCTTAAACAGTGAAAACGAAGACATTGGCGAACGTCAGGAGAAACTTTGCTTGTTTTGATTATTTTTTAGAGGTATAATTGAGGGAAAAGGAGGACTTTATGGATGCAATACGTCAGGAACTCAAAAGTCGCCAAAAAGAGATAGAAGGAGCACTGCAGCTTCTTTTTAAAACGAATATGAAGATCACCGATTGGGATGTTCCCGAAGCGGACAATAAAGAAGCGGCCATGATCTTGCTGGATATCTTGCAAGCGAAACTTGATACAATTCGTGAAGATGTCCTTGCGGGCAAATATAACAACTACTAAGGAACAGCGATGAGCTCACATAAAGACCACACCCATTTGGAGAAGATAAAAGAGGCCGTAGTGCACTCCGACATTCTCAGCGAAGACGAAAAATCACAGACGATCAAACATATCGAGGAGTGGATTCTCGAAGATAAGGCTGAGGGAACACTTTATCAGGAGCTGATCGAGTTGACAAACGGCATCAAGCCACTGTTGGCGGAACTGGGGCTGATCAAGTAACAATGGGTTATTCAAGTGCACTTCTTCTAGTGTTCGGGGGCCTGGGTGCGACGCTTTTTGGCCTCTACCTTCTTTACGACATGCGCAAGAAGGGGCTTCTTCACAAGATAGAGTCGCTTCCCTTCCCCGAACACTACAAAACGATCCTCTCGAAGACACCCTACTATCATAGACTCTCTTTAGCCGACCAGAAGAGAGTGCAGCGCTCGATCCTTCTGTTTATCCATACTAAGGAGTTTGTCGGTGTCCATACGGATGTCACGGAGGAGATGAAGGTGGTTATTGCCTTCTACGCCTGCCTGCTCCTGCTGCATAAGGAGACGGAGAGCTGTTACGAGAGCCTAAAGACGATCATCGTCTACCCGCACGCCGTCGTGACAAAACAGATAAAAGCCTTCGGTGGCATCTACACCAAAGGGGAGTTTCTGATCCAGGGGCAGTCGGCCAACGATACGGTCGTGATCACCTGGCACGAGGCGAAAAAAGAGGCCTACCATCTGCGCCACAGCAACGTCATCATCCATGAGTTCGCCCACGAGATCGACATGATGGACGGCGTTGTCGACGGGGTGCCGCCGATAGAGAGATCGAAATATGACGGTTGGGTCAATGTGCTCTACAGAGAGTTCAATACGCTCAATGCGATCGCACTCAAAGACCGGGGCTGGGGAAAATACAAGCTTCTCGGCGAGTATGCGGCAAGCAACGAGGCGGAGTTCTTCGCGGTTGTCACCGAGCGTTTTTTTGAGTCCCCTGCCTCGCTGAAACACCACTTCCCGGAACTCTACAACATGTTAAAGGGATTCTACAATATCGATACGGCAAAGCTTTGCGCATAAGAGCCGGCGGAAAACCCTGCTGGGGCCGAAACAGCGTTCAGATGCGAACGAAAGGCGGTTTTCTAAAAATACTGCCGCCCTGCTCCCTACAGAAAATAGGGTGCTATCTGCTGCACCCATCTCTTCAGCTCTCCGCTTCCTTCGTTTCGAACCCAACCACAGGAAGGAGCTGCGTCGATCGGCCATGATCCGACGATGATCCCTCCTTTCCGAGCAACAAGATCATAAAGTGCGGTCATCGCCTCTAAAAATGTCTCGCTGTACCCCTCCTGTGTACCCAGCCCATAAAAGGCCACGATCCTCTCCGAAAGATCGGCATGCCCTATCTGCAGCAGATAGGCCTTCCACGCATCCGGTGCTCTGCCCTCATCCCATAGCGGCAGACCGATGATCATATGCCTGTAGGCGGAGATGGCCTCTGCCGGGGCCGTGCCGATATCGCAGAGGTCGATCTCTCCAAGGGGAGCGAGAGCGGCGAGCTCTTTCTCGATATTGGCTGTAGAGGCTGCCGGAGAGGCGTAAAACAGGCCTATTCTGTGCATCTTATTCCCTGTTTTTGAGCAGGTCACACATCAGTCTCACCTGTTTTCCGTCAAAGAGAAGTGCGATAAGCCTGGCCGCCGGGTGGCGGTAGCCAAGGAGCAGGGCAAAGTCGGGATCGAACAGCTCCCCTCTCGCGAAGTAGCGGGCCTTCGGGTGGGTCGACTGCTTGAAGAACTGATGAAAGAGAAGTGACTCCTGGGCATAGATCATCGTCACCTTCTTACTCTTCTCGGGACGCAGCCTGTGGTACTGGAAAAAAGAGAAGATCGCGTTGTTGACAATAGTGCGCAGGTCCGTACGCGAGAGCATCGTCTCGTCGAGGGGGATTTTCGCCTCTTCGCCGAGACAGAGGTTGAAGGCCTCGCACAGAAGCCTGCGGTAGGTTACCTTTTTGGAGGCCGGGGTCCCGGAAGCATCAACAGAGGAGAGCTTGCGGTGCAGCATCAGATCGATATTCGACATTAGCAACCCCTCTTCCTGTTTTTCAGCATTTCGCGTATCAGCACATAGAGATCATCCAGAAAAGCTGTGGGTCCATCCATCTCGTTCATTCGCATAACAGCAGCTCCTTTTATGATAATTGTTCTCATAATTATAGGGAGTTGAGCTTAACAGACCTTTATTTTAATAATCATTATTAAAAAATATCGAGCTGTAAATATATATACGCAGGAGTGGCTGTCCGATACCGGTGATCACGGCAGGGGAAGTTCGATGTCGATCACCTCTTCATCATAAAGGCACTCTTTTTTCAGGAGATACCCTTTTTTAACCCTGTTGATGATGATCAGCCACCCCATCTCGGCAAAGAAGTTGATATGGCGTCGCACTGTGGCGTATCCGGCGCTCTTTTTGCCGTCGGCGAGCTGACGGGTCAGGTAGTCGATGCTGACCGGATGGCTCTGCTCGTGCAGCAGTTTGAGTACCAGCTCTCTCTGGTCGGAGTAGCGCTTCCTGTTCTCTTTGAGATGGTGGTAGAGCGCTCTTCGAAAGCAGATCAGAGAGTCGCGTTCTTTTGGATTGATATAAAGCATTGCCTCCCCCTACTCGAGCAGCTGCTCATAGCGCTTATCGGTCAGCGTCTTCAAGAAGGCGACAAGGGCGTCGATCTTTGTGTCAGTCAGTGCCGGCATGCTCAGGTCGGTGCGGTTGACGGTGGCGTTCGTCTCGGGATCGCCCCACGGCAGGCCGGTCTCGGGGTTCTCCGGCCGGTCTCCGCTCCCCATATGGTCGTAAAATTCGATCACGGTGCGGAGCCCCCTGAAGACGCCGTTATGCATGTAGGGGCCGGTGACGGCGATATTGCGCAGGGTCGGCGTTTTGAATTTGCCCTTGTGCGCCTCGTCACTGACGGCGGGGTTCCTGAAGAGGCCGTCGTCGATCACACCGCCGGCAAGCGGCGTATTTGCGCTGTAGAGATCCGTATTGGGCGGTACGCCGATGTTGTGGAACTCGTAGCTGCTGAAGGTCTCTTTGGCCGTCTCACTCTGGGAGTTGAGCTGGTGGCAGGTGGCGCAGTTGGTGTTGGCCTCGGAAAAGAAAAGAGCCATACCGAGCTCCTCCTGAGAGGTCATCGTGTACTCCCCTTGCAGGTAGCGGTCGTATTTGCTGTCGAAAGGGGCGAAGAGCTCTGTCTTCTCAAATTTTGCAATGCTTTCTGCCATAGCGGCATAGGCGCTTTCTGCATCGGAGAAGACGGCATCGCCGTAGAGCTGTTTAAAGGCATCGACATAGTCGCTGTTCTCTTCGATGCGCGTCACGGTCGCTGCTTTGCTCGGCATCCCCATCTCGATAGGGTTGGTCGGCGGTCCGCCCGCCTGCCCTTTCAGGTCATCCTCACGCCCGTCGAGAAACTGACCGCCTTTGGGATGTGCTCCGGTCAGGCTGAAGTGAGGCGAGAACTTTGCATAGGCTGCCGTCGGGGCGTTGCGCTCGCCCAGAGAGGTGCCGTTGTCGCCTAAAGAGACCGCCCCCTCTACGATGTTCTCCCGGTCATCTATGAAACTGTGTTCGGGGTTGTGGCAGGTCGCACAGGATTGGGTGCGGTTGAAGGAGAGGTTGGTGTCGAAAAAGAGTGCTGCTCCGAGTGCCTCTTTTGTGCTGTAGAGCGCGACATCAGCTGTGTCGTTGCCGCTGCTGCCGTTGCAGGCATTCAACAGGAGTGCCGACGCCGCTGCGGCTGCAAAGGTTTGAAAGTTTTTCATCATGTCTCCTCTAAAAGATGAAGCCGGCCGAAACGGTTGCGGCCTGTTCATCTGCTAAATTGGCACTGCTGCCGTAGTCGCGCACCATAAAGTCGGCCTTGATGACGACTTTCGGGTCCGGGTAGTAGGCAAAGCCGCCGCTGTATTCCATAAAACGGTTGTTGTCGGGGTTGTCGGTCACCCCGTCGGCATCCATATCCAAACGCTCGATATCGCCGACAAGATAGAAGTTTTGTGACGTTGAAAGGAGGTGAAAGAGGTCATATCCGACGGTCAGGTACTGCCCGTTGACTTTGGAAGAGATCTGCTCGCCGGTTGCTGTACGAAGTTCGGCCAGGTCGCCGTCGAGGGCGCCATAGGTTGCCAATGTTTTCACATTGAAGCCCTCTGCGTTATAGGTGGCATGGGCCTCAAACATTACCATCGAGATATCGGCATTGCCGCTTGTCAAGGTGTCACCGGGTTTCGACTCGTTTAATATCGAACTCTGCCCGTAGAGTGCCGAAGCACCGATATCGAAGCCGCTGCCGACGCTATAGCTCGCACGGACAACACCACTGAAGTCATCGGTAAACTGGCGTGCGCCCAGGCGCCCCTGCTGTATATAGCGCCCCTCTACAAAGGCGCCTGCATCCGGCGAGGTGATCAGGCCGGCATAGTATTCGAACCCGTCGATCTCCCCGTGGAGAAGGGCCCCGTTGGTATGCCAGGTGGAGGGAATGATGAGGGTCTCTACCGTCGGCCGCTCCGTCGTCAGGTAGGCGACAGGCTCATGGTTGAGGTTGGTCAGACCCATCGGGACGAGAATGTGTCCGACGCGGAGGGAATAGGCTTTGTCGATCAGAAAGTCCAGGTAGGAGAACTCGACGATGGCATATTTGTAGTTTTTGGTGTCGTCGGAACGGGCACCGCCGTCTTCGAATTCGACCTCTGTGTTCATGACGATCCAGTCGTTGAACTTGAAGCCGAAATAGGGAACGAAACGGACAATGTTGAACTCGCTTTTGTTGCGGGTGGCGTTGGCCGTATCGCTGTCGTAGTTTTTGTAGTCAAAATATTTTTTGTACTCATACTCGCCGTAGCCGCCGATCGAGAGAAAGTCGCGGGAGTGGTAGACTTTGGATGCGGCAACCCCCATAGAGGAGAAGCTCTGATACTCATCTTCTGCTGCTGCCGCGTCCTTGCCCGTGATCTCGTCGAGCAGCGCCTCGTTGGTTTCTGACTGCTCCTGACGCATCTCCTGCATCTCTGTTCTGAGCTGGTCGAGCTGCTGCTGCAGCGCCTCGTTGGTCGCGCCTGATGCCAAAGAGGCAAGGGCGCTCAATCCTAATAGTGTTTTTTTCATTTTTCTGTTCCTGTATGTAGATTAAAGGGTTCGAACAGCAGTGCCAGGACGCTGTTGTGGTTGACGTTTTCATCAATGCCGAAGCGAAGATCTTCGCTCTTCTGAATGAGACGCGTCCCGAAGAGAGCGTCCCAGATGCTGAGTGCACCGCCGAAGTTGGTATGGGTGTGGGTCGTCGAGTGGTGGAGCTGATGCATATAGGGCGAAACGAATATTTTTTCGAACACCGCCGGAAAACGAAGCGGCAGATGTGAGTGGCGGAGGTTTGCACCGGCGAGGGTAAATAGGACCACGAAGGCGTTGGCACCTAGAAACTCGACCAGACCGACGCGCGCGCCGAAGAAGTAGATAAAAATCCCGCTGACAAACCCAGCACTAAGTGCGTAACGCAGACCGAAAAGAAGATTTTCGACCGGGTGGACCCGGTAAAAGGTGGCCGGGTTCAGGACTTCGGCACTATGGTGAACGCGGTGAAAACGCCATAACAGCGGGATACGATGCATCATGCGGTGCAGCCAGTAGCGGGTGAGATCGCTGACGACAAAGAGGGCCAGGGTGTAGAGCAGAACGATGGCCGTCTTCTCCCACCGCAACATCGGCTGGTAGCCGAAGAGCAGCTGCATCCCCTTCACCATGGCGAGGGCGACCTCTGCCGCGCTGAAGAGCAGCGGTGCGATCAGCAGGGCTTTGATGAGGGCGATCACAAAGAAGTAGAGATAGTCCAGCTGTGCCGATCGGTGCCACCAGATGGTTTTGGCGAAGAGGATCTTACGATACTCCGGTCTGCGCCACACGAAGTAAAGGGCGATCACAAAAGCGCTTGCAAGGTAGAGCCAGAAGATGCGCTGGTGTTCATTGAAGAGGTAATCGATGCCGATCATCTCAGTCTCCGTCGGCTTCGATGATCTCCGCCGTCAGGTCGAGGGCGTTGATCAGCGAGACATAATAGGCGTCGTGGAGGCTGTCGAGTTTGTCGTAAAGGCGTGCAGCATGGGCTCCTGCAATATCATCCTCGTAGGCGTTTTCAAAAGCGTCACAGGCGGCCAGTGCCTCGGCGATGACCGTATTGACTAGGGTCGCTTCGTTCTCTGCACCGGCAGCGGCGCTGATGTCGTAGAGTCCGTTGGCAATCACCTGCTGATGGGCTTCGAGGATCGCCCTGACGGCATCGAGAGAGTGTCTGGAACGGTGGTACTCCGCGCGGGCGGGATCCAGATCGTCCTCGTATTTGAGTGTAAATCCGGAGGGTTCGCCGATACGCCACTCCTTGAGCTTGTAGCTGCTGTCGATCAGAACGTTGAGCAGGCTCTCTGTCGAGGTGATAATGTCCGTTTCAAAGGCTTTGGATTCTTGATAATAGTCGTTGATGACAGAGAGGTGGCCCTGGAGGGAGTGAACGATCAGGGCCGCCGCCTGCGCATAACGCGGATTCGACGCCATCAGGGTTACCATCTGGGCCGAACTGTTCTGCTCATCGCCGTAGAGCAGATACTCCAGGGCATTGAGCGTCTTGTGGGAGCTGGTGTAGAGCGCAGCGGCGACATCGCCGCTGCCGTTGACGACACTGTCCATTTGTGCAGGGATATCGCTGTTCTTGCCGATATTGAACTGGTCGATGAAGCGGGGCATGTCGATCAGGGCCTCTTCGAAATCCTGGGCAACATAGGTGGCTTCCACCCTTTTCCATGCCGTCATCAAGGTGACAAAGGAGGCTGTTGCCCCGGCATAGCTCTCTTCGTTGACTTCTGTTTCCAGCGCATGCATCGCGTCAAGGGCTTCCTGCGCGGCTTCCGAGGCTGCTTGGGAATTGGCCCGCAGCACCCGGTTGTTGAGTGAGACGAGGGAGGCCGAACCGGCGGCTGTGGTCTTGATCAGCCCGGTCTCTCCGTCGTACGCGTTGTCGCCGCATCCGCTCATCAGCAGCACGGCCGAGAGTGTCAAGGCGGTTAAAAGTGCTCTCATCACAGTACTCCTATGTAGGCAAGCAGAAGGGCCCGCTCTTCTTTGGTAAGGTGTTTAAAGGCCTCTCTGGACGGTGCAGCTTCACCGCCATGCCAGAGGATCGCCTCTTCGATGCTCCTCGCCCGCCCGTCATGCAAGTAGTTGGCTTCGCCGCCGACCGTTTTGTAGAGACCGGCACCCCAAAGCGGCGGGGTCCTGAACTCATTAGGCCCGGCTCTGAAGTTGCGGTGCCCGTCGGAGAGGGCTTCGCCCATATCGTGTAGCAGGAAGTCGGAGTAGGGGCTGATATGAAGGCCGTCTGCCGTCGTATAGCTTTCGACATGGCAGCCTGTGCAGCCGATGCGTCTGAACAGCTCTCCGGCCTCCTCTTTGTTCTCCATCTCACGCTGTTTGGGGATGCGCAGAGAGGAGATGTAGAATGCGACCGCATCCAGACGGCCCTGAGGGACATCAAAAGGATCCCTTCCCGAGGCGGCCTCGTTGCACTCTTTTTGGCTTTCGGTACAGTTCTCTTTCGGAAAGAGCGGGGTGGTCAGCCCCATATCATTGCTCATCGCATTGGCTGTCTGATATCGGACAGAAGGGGCCGAGGCTTTCCACGTGAAACGGCCGAGCTCCATCTTTTTTGTCTCGGGAGAGTAGACCCAGTTCGCTTTGCCCGAAATGCCGTCGTTGTCACTGTCGTTGATATCTTCATGTTTGAGGATGTCGTCGGCATCGATGCGTTCGATCGCCCCCAGGCCGATCAGTGCCAGTGCGATATGCGGTGCGATGTTGGCCTGCGGGTGCAGCGGCCCGTAGTTGAGACTGTCGATACGGTAGGCGGGTGCACGCAGCGAAAAGGTCTCTCCGTCGCCGTAACGCCCCTCCACCGTTTTGTAGGTGACCTCAGGTTTTCCTTCGAAGGGGACACTGAAAATGCCGTTGACGCTCAGCTGTCCGCCGTAGTGAGGCTCAGGCAAAAAACCTTCGTTTTGCATCTCCAAGCCATTATTAATATTTTCGGCATGCTTAAGCGAGAGCCGCATTACCAGAGAACGGTTTATCTCTCCCCGCTCGTTTACAGCGGTGCCTGCCCCGTTGGCGGGGTGGCAGTTTTTGCAGGTGTTGGCAGAGAAGAGGGGGCCGAGGCCGTCGCGCGCGGTCGTCGCCGAAGGGGCTTCGACCCAGGGAATGCGGAAAAAGCTTTTGCCCAAAACGAAAAGATCCGTCTGGGTACCGTCCATGCCGCCTATGGCATGGCTGAAGGCTTTTTTCCCGCTCTCTTGGGTGTAGTGGTTTTCAGCTAGAGTGTCTCTCTCCGGCTGCTCTGTGGCGGTGTCGGAGCAGCCGGCGGCCAGGAGGGCCGCAAGTGCCATCGGAAGAATCGTTTTCATCGCTTAGATTTCGGTCTCTTCTGCATCGGTGACATCGTCTTCCGACAATGAGATATCGAAGGCCTCCGCCACGTTGACCATCTCGTCACCCAGCTTGCGCATCTTGTTTTTTGTGTCGATGATATTTTGCTTGTAGGCCGATCCGTCTTTGATCTGGTAGTCAAAGTGTTCGGACGTTCTGGCGGCACTGTCGATGGCGGCTACTTTTTCTGAAATGTCCGAGATCAGAGTGTCAACGGCACTTTTGCCGGTTGTATCCAAGAGGGAGTACATGCTGGTTCCTTTGGAAACGCCTCTGTACTCGCCTTTCAGGATGTTGACAAAACCCTGATAGTTCAAGACGATGTCACGGTGGGTGTTGTCGGAGAAGCAGGAGTGCTCATCCTCTTCGCTCGGGGTCAAGACGGCGACGGCAATGCGTTCGTTGGCAACTTCCGACTTGATGAAGACACCCAGCCCCGAGATAACCGTCTTGAGGGCGGTGTCTGGTGCGATATTCTCGAAATTTCCCGCTAGGGTGGCGTTGAGATCGAGCTCGCCGAGGAATGCGGCGCGGTAGCATCCTGTCGCCGGCAGTACCGTACAGTCGGCCGGCTTGCTGTGGTCCCATGCCGCGGCAACTGTTGAGAGGTCCTCCACGATCAGATCGGCGGCAGCCTGCAGGTATTCCAGCCGGCGGTCGCTGTTGGCATTTGTGCCGTCAAAGTCCTCCAGAGGGCGTTCACCCGCTCTGAGGGCGCCGTTTGTAATGGTGTCGTTGAGGAAGTTCTCATAGTCCTGGTCCTGTCCCCAGAGAAGGAACTCGACGGCATGGTAGCCCGTAGCGACGTTGGCATCGCCGCCGTTCTCGTTGAGCTCCGCGAGAGCCGACGTGGTGATCGTTGTCACGTCAACGGCGCTGCCGCCGTTGGGTGTGAAGAGATCGGCGGTGTCGATGATGTTGCCGCTTGTCGGCTCGGAAGAGCTATTTGTCTGCGTATAATCGATCATATTCTCATCCAGGGGCCAGGCGTTAATCTGCCCCTCCGGCGCTCCGTAGATCGTCGCAAAACCCTCTTCGGCATCGATAGGGCCTTCGCTGAGGCGGAAAGCCTCTGTCGTACCGTAGGACTCGCGTGCAGTCAGCCAGGCCGCTTTGGCAGCGGCCAGGGTAGTTTCATCGGGCGCTGCGGCAAAGGCAGTGATTGCTATCTGCATAGCCTGGGCATCTGAGAGGGCATCGTTGTAGTTTGTTTCGGCAATATCGGCATAGGTGGTCAGAACAGTCTTTTTCTGTGCAGTTGAGATAGAGGTCTCGCTCTTATCGCTGCTGTCGCTGCCGCAGCCGCTCAATACCAATACGGCTGCCAGAGACAGCATGCTTCCGATCTTTGTGTGAACTTTCATTGTATTATTCCTTAATGATAATTAATATCGTAATCATATAGAAATAGACTTAGCCTCTACTTGTTTCAATAATCATTATTAATATTATTTTAATGTTTTGGAGAGAAAGCTGTGAGAGTAGATGATTATGGGTTCCAATAGCCCCTTTATCTGCTGTGAAGTGCTTTTGAAGCGATATGCGTAATATTGGGGGTTGCGGTCTTCAGAGAAAGATCAGCAAGGAGAAGGGGTGCCCTGTCGGGAGGGGCCCCTTTCAGGGATTAGAAGTAGTAGCCCAGACGAAAGGCAGCGTAATGATCGCTCGCCGAATCGCTTAATCCATAGGCATAACTGAAGGTCGTAAACCAGTGTTTGTCAATAGAGTAGAAGAGATAGGCGGAGGCACTTTCAATCGTCTCGACATTTTGATAGATGCTGTCGCTGCGGTTATAGGCGACACTGGTATAGAGTTTCTCTGTCGGATAAAAACCGATACCTGCATTAAAAGCCTGGGTGTTCTGATAACGGATTTCGACAGTGTCGCTGTTACTGTCAAGATAGCTGAAATCATCATCGTTGATCAAGGTGTAATTGTAGCCGCCAAAGAGGTTGAAATTATGAAAAAGGTAGCTCAGGCTTGCAGAGACTATATAGTCAAGATTATTGTTATCGTAACCTGTATCATAGGTTGGCAGGAGAAGACCGCCGCCAAGTTGCAGGTTTAAAGAGCTTACCGGATAGAGTTGATAATAGGCGCCAATAAACGAGTCGTTCTGCCCGCTGTTACTGTCGCTTTGGCTTTGCGAATTAAAGTAAGATGTCGAGGCCTGGAGAGAGAAATTTTTATAGTAGTAATCAGCCTGCAGCGTTGTCGTAACGGTATCTGTATCGTTCGGATCCAGCGCACTCAAGGTGTTCTCATTAAACTGCGAGAGGCTTACACCTGCGATAATATCAAAATGGTGGTCACCTTCGAGGTTTTTGGTGGTACAGCCGTAGATATCTACGAGTTCTGTCAAGGGGGTGTTGGGACAGCGGTCAATCGCATCATCGACCCCGTCCATATCAAAGTCGCTGTATGCAAACACCGACAGGGGTAATAGCGACAAAGTAAACAGTAGTCTTTTCATCTATTCTCCTAATGGTACCCTTTAAAGGGTACCGCTTATCTAAAAATCAGTGCCCCATACTTTTGGGTGTCGGGTTGGTCTCCAAGCTCCCTTTTTGTCTGATCTGCTGTTGATTCATTTGTTGCATTTGCTGCATCTGTTGAGTCTGTTGCATCTCATTAAGACGGCTGCGCTCCTGAGTCATCGTGCGTGTCTGTATCTGTTCACCGTCAGCATCGCCTGTTGCTGTACGGGTCTGTGTTTGTGTCTGCGTACGAAGCTGCGTGATCGCTGCTTCGCGTTCCGCTTCATTCATGGTAGCCAAACGGACTTTAAACTGGTTCATCAGTCGGACACGCTCCTGTGCCGGGGCGTTCTTGATAGCAGTGATCTGCTCATCTACCGTCATCTCTGTCGTAACATCCGCTGCCATTGCTAGGGTCAAGGTTCCGAACAGCATCAGTGTTGCTGCGCTTAATGTAATTGCTTTCATGTGTTTTCCTTTTTTTTTGATAGTTGAATTATCGCACACGACTGTTAGTGAAGTGTGAGCGAGCTGTTAGCCGACTGTAAGCGACGAGAGATCCAGACTGAAGATGGTCCCCTGCCCAATTTCACTCTCCACCCTGGTTTTAATACCCAATTCGTCGGAGAGCTTTTTAACGATATGCAGGCCGATACCGATACCGCGTTCCTGCTCTTTATAGAAGCGTTCAAAGATGCGTTTTGGGTTTTTTATCCCCTTCCCTGTATCGACAATACGGAGGGTTGAACGGTTTCGTTCGAATATTATATCAACAGAACCGTGCGGCTTGTTGTACTTGGCGGCATTGGTCAGGAGATTGTCGATGATACGGGTAAAGGCCTTTCTGTTGGTCATGATATTGACTTTTTCTATGGTCAGTCCGAAGTGAATATCGGGATAGCTTTTTTCCAGCATCGAGACTCTCTCGCTGATGAGTAGTTTGAGGTCAATAAGCTCTTTCTGGCCGGTATGATCATGCAGATAGGAACGCAGGTGCTGCTGAAGGTCCAGGACATTCTGTACACTCTGTTCAATACGCGTTATCTTGTCGTTCTCGCCGATCTCGCGCTTGAGCATAGCGCTGTTAAGGCGCAGGGCGGCGAGCGGGGTGTTGAAATCGTGCAGTATGTCTTTAATGAACTCCCGGGTAAGCAAGAGGGCGTTTCGAAGCGGGTAGATGGCGTAGAGTGAAAAGATGACGGAGAGGATCAAGACGACCGTGATGACCGCAGCAAACTCCAGGAGCGCTTCATCCTGCAGCGCCTGACGTGCATTGTTATACGCTTCGGCAGAGAGGTGCAACTCCATAAGATAATCGTTTGCACCTGGAATAGGAAAGTAGCTGTAAAGGCCGCTGTCGTCTTTGTAAAGGGTGTAGAGGGTCTGATTCTTCAAAGGAACAAAGTCGATCGCATAACGTTCGCATTTCAGGTTGAAACTGCAGAGGCGCATCTCTGAGAAAAGGGTGTCGTCAAGTGTCTTGAGCTCTTTGGTATAGCTGATGTAAAAGAGTGTTGTGATCAGGATGCTCAAAGAGGCGAAAAAAAGGAGAAACCCCTTTAGAAAGGACTCCAGCTCAACGCGGCTCAAGAATGTATCCTACACCGCGAAGGTTTTTTATGTCGAGCCCGGTGGTCTGTTTGAGCTTGGTCAGGGCAACACGGAGTGCCGTCGGCGAAGGTTTTTCAAGGCTCTCCATCAGAATATCTTTGTCGATGACCTGACCGATATTATGGATGAAGAGCTCAAAAAGCTTCTCCTGTACCTCGCCGAGCGCAAGCACCCGCCCCTCTTTACGAAGCAGCTTTTTCCGGGGGTCGAATTCAAGGTCGCCGTATCGGATAGCGGAAGGTGCTTTTGGTGCCAGTTTGGCATTGACCCGCAGGAGAAGCTCTTCGGGAAAGAAGGGCTTTTTGATGTAATCATCGGCCCCGACTTCAAAGCCCTTGGTGATGGAGTCAAGGTCGACCAGTGCACTGATAAAGATAGCCGGCGTCTTGTCTTCCGCCCCCCGCAGGCCCTCTAAAAGCTCAAGCCCGTTGATCTCGGGGACATTGATATCAAAGATATAGAGGTCAAACGGCGTATCATACGAGGCATCAGCCGCTGCCCCGCCGTCGGGGACCAGTGTGACTTCATACCCCTCGCTGCTCAGGAGCTCTTGCAGTGTCTCTGCTAATAGTGTGTCGTCTTCCAATAAAAGTATTTTTTTAGCCATGGTTTATTGTAGTACAGAAGTGTTAGCAGAGTGCTAAAAGTATCAATTTGGGCGGCAGTTTTTAACGTTGGGCTTAGATGAGACAGAGTACATTTATGGATCTGATTAGTATAAGGAGTGATAATATGGAACCTCAATTCACACGGTTGTACCGCATTTGGCACTGGACGATGGCACTTTCGGTCATAGGGCTGCTTTTTACCGTCTTGTTACGCAAGACCTTTTTGAGCTGGCATACCAATGCTGCCCTGATCCAGAGCAAGCTGGCCGAGACCGGTACCGAGATAACGGCTGAGACGGCGAAGATGATCGCCAAGGCGATCCGCGCACCGATGTGGGAGTGGCACTATATCTTCGGTCTTTTCCTGGGTATCTCAATAGTGATACGCATCTATATGATACTGGCTAAACAGGCGAAGTTCCCGCTCTTTGAACTGCTTCGGGCACCGAAAGAGGAGAAACTGAAACGTGGCGTCCATCTCTTCCTCTGCTTCGTGATCATGGTGATGGCACTGACCGGTGCGACGCTCTACTTCTATGAACCGCTCGGTTTTACAAAAGAGGGGATCGGATGGGTCAAAGAACTCCATGAGATCAGTATGTACGGCGTTCTAGGGCTGGTCGTCCTGCACCTCGGCGGCGTCTTCCGCCACGAGATCACGACCAAAGAGGGGATCGTCTCCAAGATGATCCACGGAGACGACTAGATTATTTGAAATCGATACCTTCGTAACGGTCGTAGATCCACTCCGCTACGGCCTGACGCTCCTCTTCGCTCAGCTGGGTCTGCGCCGGCATAATGCCGAAGCGGTCTATGGCCCCCGGATTGCACATACTGTAGTCCAGAGAGGGCTTTTTGACATACTCCTTGATGAAAGAGAGCACCGTGAAACGGTGTACATCTTCATCATCATCCCCAATTCTGATATTGCTTTTGAGCTGTTTTGAGACCTCGACCATCGGCGGTGCCTTGAGTGTCTTAAATGTCTTGAGGGTCTCGGTTTTCGAGATCATTTCGATATGGCATTGTTTACAGTTCTCCTGATAGACCTTGTAGCCGTCAACGGCAAAGAGCGATGTCGCAAACAGGAGTAGGGCGGCTGTTTTTTTCATAGTAGTATCCTTTTTAGTACCGAAATCATAGTGTGACGTTGTTAAGAGAATGTTAACGCATGACTGTGAAGATTCATGATTATGGTTTGAAAATATTGTTTTTCAATCTTCATATAGGTAAAAAGATTATTTTTTGTAGAAAATTGTGATTTACTTAAAAAATAAAATTAGTCTAATAATAAAAAATTAACATAAAATTAACACTCTCCTATTAAACTTGCCAACTTTGAAAATTACTATAGACAAGGGGAATATATGAACAAGAAGATCTATTTTTCAGCTGTTTGTGCATTGGCGATCAACCTTTCTGCCGCAGATCTTGGGACCATCCAGGTCGAATCGTCAACGATCGACGATAAACTGGATACAAAAACAGAGGTCTCGAGTGTCGCTGTTATCAGTGGTGAAGAGGTTGAAGAGATCAATCCGAAGACCCTTGGTGATATTCTTGTCGGTGTACCGGGTGTGACACTCTCCAACGTAGGCACGGCTGAGGTAAAAATACATATCAGGGGTATCGACAACCAGAATTACATGGGTGAAAAACCGGGTGTGGCGGTTGTTATTGACGGGGTACCGGTCCAGGAGACGGCAGGTCGGATCAATGTTGACCTCGATAATATTGAATCGATCAAGGTGATCAAGGGCGGGGCGTCGTATCTCTACGGAAACGATGCTCTTGCCGGTGCGATCGTCATTACCACGAAAAAACCGAAAGGCAAAAGCGCTTCTAAAATAGAGGGTGAGCTGGGAAGTTTTAATTCAAAGCGGGTGTTGGCGACGACCAACCAGAGCTTGGGGAATTCGGCGCTGCAGCTCCAAGCGAGTTATAGAGACACCGATGGCTACTGGGATGATGCCTATTCGACGATTAAATCGGCTAACGGAAAATATACCTACTACATTGACGAGACCAGCGATGTGACCGTCGGCCTTGATTATACCAATCGAAAAACAGGGGATGGCAACAGCGTAAGTGGCACGATCGAAGCGGAGGAAAACCCGAAAAGCGCGGGAGAGTACTCCTACACCGGCTATTATGACAGTGACCTGATCAAAGCGTTTGCGAGCTACTCAAAAGACTTTGGAGAGGAGTCGAACCTGATGCTGCAGCTGCACAAGTACCGGGATGACAAAAGCTACAAATCGGCACGTCTGAAATATGATGCGAACGAAGTGTGGAATCAGGACGGGGCCAAGGGCGAATACCGAACGGTTTTTGGTCCATTGGCGCTGATGGGCGGTGTTGACCTGCAGCGAAATACGACGGATGAGTTACGTTATTTGGCTGCCGACGGAACGTTGACCAGCGATTATGAGACAAAAGAGGCGATCAATGCCGTCTATACCGAGCTGATCTATCAATTGACCGAAAGTCTGACGACAACGTTCAACTTCAGATACGACTATATCGGGCAAGAATATATTGACAATACAGACAGTACGAACAATGTTAGTCCGACCTATAAAGTCCCTTCATACCGCGCCGGACTAAACTATGCGCTCTCTGGGAACAACGCCTTGTACGCCAACTTCTCGACAGGCTTCAGAACACCGACCGCCTATCAGATGAGTGTGAACAATGTCGCTCTGGCAGCTGATCCTGCTCTTGATATCCCTTCGGAGATCGGCGTCGAGACGACCTACAACTACGAACTGGGGGCACGAGGCAGCGTTTCAACACTGGCCTATAATGCGTCGGTCTATCAGCTTGACAGAAAAGATTATATCGGCAGGATTGCGGGTAACTATATCACTTCCGACGATGAAAATGAGAGCAATTATGACAATGTCGGCGACATGCGAAGCCGGGGTTTCGAACTCTCGATGAACAGTGACAGAAGCAGGATGTTCTCGTTCGATCTGGCATACACCTACCTTGATGCGGTCTTTACCAGATATGTGTTATCCCAGCAGGTTACCGAAGATCCTGACGGTCCATATAGACCACTAACAGCTGAATATACGCGAAAAGACCTTTCCGGAAACCGCGTTCCGAGGACCTCCAAACACATGATAGACTTTACGCTGCATTACAAGCCGACTGAAGCGGCATTGATCTCGGCAGAGGTTTACGCAAAAAGCAGTTACTACGCAGATGAAGTGAATGAACATGAAATGCCCGGATACGCCGTTATGAACCTCAGAGGTGAGTACCGCTTTAACGAGATGTTCGAGATCTTTGGACGGATCGACAACCTGTTGAACAAAAACTATTACCAATTTGTGAACATAAACTCTTCTGCTCTCGCGGAGATGGAGACAGATGCGACGATCCGGGTCGCACCGCCAAGAGCCTATTATGCAGGGCTTAGAATCCGGTTTTAAGTAGTCCAGCATGCAGAGCATGACCTTTTTCTCGCTATTTATTGTCGGGCTCTCTTACGGCAGTACGGCCTGTATGTTTGCCTGCATGCCCTTTCTGACACCTCTTCTGGTGACCAACGCAGAGAGTGTGAAACAGTCTATGCGTGTCATTTTACCCTTTAGCCTCGGCCGCATCTTTACCTACAGTGTGATCGCTGTTTTAGCCTTGGGCGGTGCGGGATTTGTCAAAGCGGTACTCGACGATAACGCACTGTTCCAAGGGATTTTGGGGACAGTGACATTGGTTATGGGCCTTTTTATGTTCTACAGGGTCTTTTACAGCAAGAGAAAAGCCTGCACCTCCAATCCAACTGCACCTAAAAAGCATACAGAGAGCCTGTTCGGGCTGTTCGGGATCGGCGCACTGGTCTCGATAAACCCGTGCGCCCCCGTTTTGACCCTTGTCGCATTGAGTGCGAACAGCGGCTCTGTTTTGAACGCTGTCGGCATGGGGGTATCTTTCGGGGCGGGTGCGGTGCTTGTGCCGTTTCTGTTTTACGGATTTTTTCTTTCCAATGTCGTGCGGGGGCTGTTGACAGAGTTCAAAAGATATACGAAGGGCATTGAGATCACGGCAGCGCTGCTTTTGACGGCTGTCGGTATTTTGATAGTAAACGGTCAGATCAGACTGTAAAAAAAGGTAGACAATGGTAGATTTTATAAAAAGAGACAAAAACGATCTTTTTGACAAACCTCTTTTGGGCTTTCTGTTTAAAAACAGAACCTTCTTAATGACGCTCAGAGTCGTCGTAGCGGCATTCTTCTTCTATGCGCTCTATTTCGGTTTTGCCCATCCGGGCAAAGAGAATATCTTTACGGGAGCACTTTTCTGGGGCATCTTCTGGGCACTTTTTATGGTGGCGACGCTGCCGAGCTTCGGACGGATCTTCTGCGGCATCTGTCCGCACGGTTTTTTTGGAAAATATATCACGAAACTCGGGCTTAAAAAAACGATGCCCAAATGGATGCAGAACCGCTACATCGGTATTCTTCTGCTCGTTATCGGGTGGTGGGGCATCTACTACACCTTCCCTTCGTTCTGGAAATCGCCGCTTGCGACAGCGGCGATGTTCAGCGGGATGACGCTGCTCGCTTTTCTCTTCTACTACCTCTACAAAGAGATGAGCTACTGTAAATATATCTGCCCTATCGGCACCCTGACCAGAGCGTACGACAAGCTCTCTTTTACAAAGCTGGAGACCTATACCGACAGCTGCAGTGAGTGCCGGACCTTTGAGTGCGCCTCGGCATGCCCGTACAACCTCAAGCCTTTCAGTTTTGCGAAGAAGAACCAGGCCGATGACTGTACGCTCTGCATGGAGTGTGCCGGGGCCTGTGAAGCGGTGAAGTTTTCGATCACGAAACCCTCAGAGCAGCTTTTCAGCAAGTTCAAGACCCTGAATGCAGAGGTATGGACCTACATCCTTATACTGGGTTCCATTCCTATCTCGATGAGTTTTGCCCATGGACTTAACCGAACCAACATCGCCGACACGATGATCTGGAACAGGACGGCCGAATACTTTGGGATGAGTGAATACGCGGGCGGATTCGCCTTTGGCTACGCGCTGCTGTTGACCGTCTTTTTCTCCATGCTCGGACTTTTTTTGGCATCAAAGACACTGAAAAAAGAGTATTCGACCACCTTTTCGACACTGGGTTACGGCTATGCACCGCTTTTTATTTTGGGCTCGCTGGGCCATACGCTGGGTAGCTTTTTTACACATGATTACCAGGAGATCGTAACCGGTTTTGCGCAGGCTTTCGGTTTTGTCGCAGAGGTCTCGCCGTTGGCACACCGGGGTGACGGCTGGCTCGGTTATTTCGGCCTGCTCAAATGGATCGGCGTTGTCTGGGCGTTTATCTTGATCTACAAACGCCTGAAACTGATCGAGGCTTCACGGGTAAGAAAGATATTCGGCTATGTTTTTGCCTCGTTACTGATCTTCTTTTTTATCGGTCTGAACGCCTACTCAGGTTATGTCTTCAAGACCTACGGCGCGAAACAGGGCGGACACGGAAGCCACGGTGCCAAAAGCACTATGCACGGCGGGACAAACCGAGCCAAACCTGCCGCGACAGCAGAATGGCCGGCCGTGAAGCTGAAAGATGACGCGCCGATCTACTTCACGCTGAGCGATCCCGCGCAAAAAGCAAAGGCGTATGGCGGCGGTATGGGATCACATGGCGCCGGCGGTAAAGGTGCCGTTCCGACAAAAAAATCATGGCTGGCGTACGGAGACGATCTCAAAGAGAAGAGAACGGTGCCGGCGACGGATATCGAGGTTTTTTACTACGATACGGAGCAAAATCTGAAAGATGCAAAGGTTGACCACCCGCTCAGCGGTGCGGCATACATTTTTGAGGTTCCAAGAAACGGTTATTACACCATTTATGCCAAAAATGAGCTAGTAAGAGACGGAAAGCTCTTCTACAAAGTCGCAAAACTGGAGTATCTTAACGGTCGCCACGGGAGTGAAGAACGTTATACGCAAGAGGTAAAAAGAGCGCTCTATACCGATAGGACGAAAATAGACCTGCTGAGAATCAAAAACGACAGAGAGGAGAGCTTCTTCTACAGACACGCCATGGGCGACGAGCTTGCCTTTCAGGCACTCTTCAAAAACAGCCCTCTTGTCGACGCGGAGATCACCGTATCGACGGGGAGCGGCTGGGTCAAAAAGATCAGAACAGACGAAAAAGGGATCGCCAGGTTCACCATTATCAGAGACTATTTTCCGGAGTGGAACGCGTTTGACAAGCGCCACCAAGGGGAGCTTCTCGTCACATTGACCCATGCGCCCAGAGCAGACGAGACGTATATTCTGACCTATCCGGTCTACTTCTATCCGAACAGCAGCGACTATGAGTCATACGGTTATGCGCTTATGCTGATCACACTGGCGTTTCTTATTTCGGGAACGGTTGTGTACCGATTCCGCAGAAACAGGACAAAACCCTTTAGCGAGCTGAGATATGAAGCGTAAAGTAAAAGATCTGATCAACAACATGAACCTTGCCAAAGTGCGGTTCTGGATACAGCTGGTCTCTTTCATCCTTTTTGTCTACGGCGGCTATTTTGCCGTGGATCTTGGGTCCAAACTGCCTATTTTTGCCTGCCCATACAACGCCCAGAGCGGCGGGGCCTGCTATCTTATGCCTCTGCAGCATCAGCTCGCCATGCCTGCGAAGATCCTGCTCGGCGGCGCAGGGATCGCCGTACTCTTCGGCGTGCTGACCTTTCTCTTCTGGTTTATCTTTTTGAACAAAGCCTGGTGCGGGTATGTCTGTCCGTTTGGAACATTCCAGGACTGGCTGACTGCGCTTAGAAAGAGTCTGGGGATCAGGTATTCGACCTATACACAGCAGCAGTTTGAGAAACTTTCAAAAATCAAATATATCTTTCTGGCGATCGTGCTTATGGTGCCGCTACTGATAGGTGTCGGTGTTCTCGGAGGCGAGTGGTCCTCCGCCTTCTGCCAGATATGCCCTGCCCGTATCATAAGCCCCATGTTCAGTGGGGACTTTTCGCAGTGGGCGATAGACTTCTCGACAAAGACGGCGATGGTCCTGACGGCCATCGGGATGATATTTGCAGGGCTTTTTCTGGCCGGTAGTTTTGTCAAAAAACGCTTTTTCTGCTTCTTCTGTCCGATGAGCGCCCTGCACTTCATCTTCGCCAGGTCCTCGATCGTAAAGCTTAGGAAAGAGGGGAGCAAATGCACCCGTTGCGGCGACTGCTACAGTGTCTGCGATATGCAGATAAAAGATATTGCGGATGATGTGACAAGCACGGATATACTCAGGGATGACTGTATTCTGTGTCTGAAATGTGTGGCGGCATGTCCCGAGGATGATGCGTTGCATTTTGATATTTTGAATCTCAAAGCATTCAGCTCGACGAGGCAGGGGTTTGAAAAGAGAATGGGGATAGAAAAACCGAAGGGAGATAGAGATGAGTAACCGGCTCAACCGCGAGATAGAGACACCCGCCGAGAAACAGAACCGGCACAAGGCTATGGAGGCGATAACGGTCTTGAACACCCTGAAAGAGTCCTTCAAAGAGCCGCCGAAAGCGATGGGCTATTTCTATGATCTCTTTGAAGAGGTCTATTGCCATCAGAAAGCGCTGCACAGCGACAAAGTAAAAGTCGGGACGATGTGTATTCAGATCCCCTCGGAGATCATCTATGCGCTCGACGGCGTGCCGATACGCCTCTGCAACGGTTTCTATACGGACGATGAGATCGGCAGCGATCTTCTGCCTCAGAAATCATGCCCGCTGGTCAAGGCGAGCGTGGGCCATCTGGCATCGAAGAACATCACGGACAGGCCCGATATGATCTACTCGCCGACGACCTGCGACCAAAAGACAAAGGCGGGCAGTACCATCGAGGGGTTCGGCTACGATGTGGTTGACGTCGATTTTCCGAGAACAAAAGAGAGCGAGATCAGCCGGGAGTTTTTCCGGCGAAGTATCAGGGGCTTTTCTGCTGACCTCTCTGCCAAAACGGGCAAGAAACTGAGCAGAAAAAAGCTGAGAGCCTCCATCTCAAAAATAGGCTATGCGCAGTCGCTTTACCATCAACTCAGCGAGCTGAGAAAGAGCAGCGCCGTGCCGATCCTCGGCAATGATATGTTCCTGGTCACAAACGCTTTTTTCTTCGACAGAATAGACAGCTGGATAGAGGCGACCGAAGCGCTTGTCGAGGAACTTGAACAGAGAGCAAAAGAGAAGGTGCATGCCGCCGGAAGGGTGAGCCCAAGGATCGTTTATACCGGTTCGCCCCCGATCTTCCCGAACTACAAGATCCCCCTGATCATTGAGGAGTCGGACGCGATCATCGTTGCGGACGAGACCTGCAGCTCGAACCGGATGTTTAACGACAGGGTCGCTGTCGATGAGTGGTTTGTGAACGATATGATCGATTCGCTGGCGGACAAATACCTGAAAGCCTGCACCTGCCCTGTCTTCACCAAAAACGATGACCGCATACGGCGCATCATCGAACTGGTAAAGTCACACAATGCCGACGGGGTGATCTATCAGGCTTTTGCCGGGTGTACGGTCTACGAGCTTGAACAGCGAAGCGTGCTGGAGGCAATGGAGAAAGAGGGGATCTCCATTCTCTACATCGAGAGTGACTACAGCCCGTCCCAGCACGGGCAGCTCAGTACAAGGGTTGAAGCCTTTGTCGAGTCTCTGAAAATAAAGAACAGGAAGAGAAGATGAACTATTTTGCCGGTATCGATATAGGCTCTACGGCCATCAAAATAACCATCATTGATGAAAACAGAGCATTGGTTGGACAGCGGATCAGCGGTAGCGGCAGCATGTTTTACAAATATGCGCACCAGACGCTCGATGACCTGCTCAGGGAGCTGAAGATCGCAAAGGAGGAGATTGTCTACACCGTGGCAACGGGGTATGGCCGGAAACTCTTCAAAGAGGCGGACGAGAACATCAGCGAGATAACGGCGAATGCCATCGGGGCCGTCGCGGCAGCCAGGGAGTTCGGTGAGATTAAGACGATCATCAATATCGGCGGGCAGGACAGCAAGGCGATCTCGCTCGATGATACGGGAAATGTCGTGAACTTTGCGATGAACGACCGGTGTGCGGCCGGGACCGGAAAGTTTCTTGATGCCTGTGCGATGAACCTCGAGATCGGTGTGGAAGAGCTGGGCGAGCGCCATTTTCACGCCATCGGCACCCCGCTTTCGATCAACAGTACCTGCGCCGTTTTCGCAGAGTCCGAGATCATAGGATTGCTGGGGAACAACCACAATGTCGAAGATATCGTCTGCGGTGTGCACTACTCTATTGCGAAGAGAATCGTTAAACTGGTCAAAAGGGTCGGTATCAGAGAGGGGATCTATTTTGACGGGGGGCCTGCCCTGAATGGAGGGCTTGTCAATGCCATAGAGAATGAGCTGGGTAAAAAAATATTTATACCGGAACACCCGCAGATCACGACCTCTTACGGTGCTGCCATTCTGGGAGCGGATTCTTTTGACTATCAAAAGATGAACGGATAGAGAGGAAAGGCACGGCCGAAACGCGACCGGAACATGGGATTAACACAAAATTAACACTCTGTTTATAAAATATAACTAAAAAAACAGGATTAGTATAATGAACATAGAATTATTACAAGATGGCCTCGATTACGGGGTTATCGGGATACTGGGTTTTATGAGCTTCCTCACGATATGGTTCTGGATCGAAAGATTGATGTTTTTCCGTACGGTCGATCTGGAGAAATACAAACTCAAAGAGGCACTGGAGATCGATCTGACCAACAACACAAGCATCATCTCCTCATTCGGCTCCAACGCACCCTACATCGGGCTGCTCGGAACAGTCTTCGGGATCATTATCACCTTCTATGTTATGGGCCAGAGCGGTGACCTGGATGCAAAAAGCATCATGACCTCACTCGCACTTGCATTGAAAGCAACGGGTATGGGGCTGGCTGTCGCCATTCCGGCCATATTCTTTCATACGCACATTGTCAGGAAGATGGAGGTTCTGATAGCCAAATGGGAGATCATCCAAAAGGAAAAAGATGAATATCAAAAAGTTTGAATCGATCAATGTCGTCCCTTTCATCGATATCATGCTTGTCCTGCTTGTCATCGTGCTGACAACGGCCACCTTTGTCGCCAAAGGGGTCATACCTGTTGAGCTTCCGAGTGCTAAAAGCGCCGATAAACAAGAACACAAAAAAAAGATTATGATTACGATCAAAGAGAACGGGGAAATGTTTTTCGACGGTACCCGAACAGAGTTGAAAGAGATCGATGCCCGTATCGCAAAATATGACGCTCAGACACCGATAAACATCAGCTGCGACAAAGAGGCCAGGTTTGATCTTTTTGTCGTTCTGCTTGATACGCTAAAGCAGAAAAAGTTCAATAATATCGGCATCATTACTCGCAGGGAGGGGCAAGGTGCCCGGATCTGATGTTTGACAGAACGTTAAAGTTTTTCCTTGAAAACTACAAAATCAACTATACGCTGTTCTTTCTTCTTTTGGCACTCGGCGCCTATGCGTACACACAGATCCCGAAAGAGATATCGCCGACGATAGAACCCGACTCCATAACCGTACGGGGCTCCTACACAGGTGCTTCTGCCGATCTGCTCAACAAGATCGCCGTACAGGAGATCGAAGACAAGTGCAAAAATATCGACGGCATCGACGCCATCTCCTCGGTGATATCGCCCGGCAAATTTTCAATTACGCTGGAACTGGACAAAAGAGAGGACAAGAGCAGGATAACCGATGACGTCAAAGATGCGATCTCGCTTATCGCCGTGAATCTGCCAAGTGATATGGATGAACCGCTGATCAGAGGGGTCGGTCATGCCCGAGCGATCATGCAGGTCTCCATCCTCTCGCCAAACGTTCCGAGAGGCAGTCTGATCGCGCACGCCAAAAAGCTCAAGAGCAGACTGCTCTCGATCAATGATGTGGCCGATGTGACGATATTCGGTGATTCGGAGCAGTTTTACGAGATATTGATAGACGAGAAAAAGGTCAACGCCTACAACCTGTCGCTCAGCGATGTGTTAAAAACGTTGTCGGAACTCTCCAATATCTTTCCGCTGGGTCAACTAGACAATAAGAAAGAGAAGTACTATATATCGACCTATAACGGCAAAAAGGTTTCGGATGAGCTTGAAGAGACGATTCTAAATATCAACGAACAGCACGTGCTGCTGAAGAATATAGCGCGTGTCCAAAAACGCTATGAGGACTCCTCAACGCTTGCGAGCATGAACGCCGAAAACTCCATAACACTCGCGATTTCCCAGAACCCCAACGGCGATGCGATCAAGATAGCAGACGAGATAAAAACTTTTATCTCCGGTCTAAACAACGAAGCTATCCAATACAATATCCGCGTCGACCAGTCGCCCATCATCAAAGACAGTCTGAACATCATCATCTCAAATATTTTGCTTGGGATCATATTGATCTCCCTGCTGACTGTCATGCTTATCAATGCCCGTATCGCTTTTATCATCGCGCTCGGTATCCCGACATCATTTGTCATGGGAGCGATCTATTTCTATTTTACCGGCTACAGCATCAATGTGAACTCTCTGATAGGGGTCCTGATCGCGATCGGTATCATCGTCGATGATGCGATCGTCGTAAGCGAGAACATCCAGCAATACATAGAAAAGGGGTACCCGCCGAAAGAGGCGGCACTGCTGGGAACAAAAGAGATGGCCAAACCCGTGACGATCGCTTCGGTCACGACCCTCTTCTCATTCATACCACTGCTGATGCTCAGCGGGACCCTGGGTGAGATCATACGGTTGATCCCTATCGCTTTCAGTGCGCTGATTATCGCCTCGCTCCTGGAGTCATTTGTCTTTTTGCCGATTCACGCATCGCACACCTTGAGCAAAGAGTCCAGGACGCTGTCATGGCAAAAGATAAACAAGGTCTATGCAAAGCTCTTGAGAGGGCTGATCAGATACCAGAAAAGTTTTCTGCTGCTGTTCGTCATTATCGTCCCTGTACTGATCTACGCGAGCATCAAAGAGTCGAGGTTTCACATGTTTGAAAAGTTTGACTCGCCGAACATCAATATTACCTTCAAAGCCGACTCCACGGCAACGCTTGAGGATTCATTGGCGGTCGTCCAGACCATCGAAAAAGATATTCTCGATGAAAAAGAGAGGTTTTCTGTCAAGCATGTCAGTTCGACTGCAGGTTACAGAAGAAGTGCAACGGGCGGTGCCGAGATGTACCCTTATGTAGGCTATATCTCCATTGAACTCGAGAAAAAGAGAGCCTCCAATTTTTTTGAGCAATATATCACACCTGTATTGAGCCCCTATGATGACGGCGGAGAAAAAGTAAGAACAGCATCATCGCAAGCGATCTCGGCAGACTTGAGGGGGTGGCTGAAAAAGAGGGATTACAGACAGCGGTTTGATTTAAAAAACCTGATGGTCCTTGAAACAGGGATGAAAAACACGAAAGCCGATATTATGATCGGTGTCGTCAGTGATGATTATACAGAAGCGATGCGTGCCATCAGGGAGATCGAAGAGGTCTTTGGCGGACTTGCCGGTATAAAGCATTACGGGAACACTATCAAGCTGGGGCCAAAAGAGATCAAGCTGAAGATCAACAGTTACGGCGAATCGCTGGGTATTACCGAGGAGTATGTCGGCGCCTACATCTCAAAGCTCTTTCTATCTATGAAAATAGGGACGATATTTGACGATAAAGAGCTGATCGATGTCAAAGTCAAATCGGTCAACTACCGGGATGATCTGGAGAGCTTTAAAAACTTGGAGATTCCACTGAGAAACAATATCTTGGTAAAGCTCAAAGATGTCTGCGATTTTCAGACAATAGAGTCTTTGGAGAGACTGGTCAAAGATGACGGTGAAACGACATTCTATTTCTATGCCAATATTGACCCATCGCAGACAACTGCGGGTGAGGTTCTGGAGCGCGTTGCGCCAACGTTCAGCAGGCTGAAATCTGAAGGTATAAAACTGAAGTTCAAAGGGGAGCGGGAGCAGAAAGAGACGCTTGAGATCGAGATGGTCCTTGCGTCACTCCTTGCTCTGGTCCTGATCTTTATCGCCATCCTCTACCTCTTCAACTCGGTCAGAGAGACCCTGATCGTGATGTCGGTCATTCCTTTTTCGTTGCTGGGCGTCTATGCGGGCCATTTTGTCATGGGGCTACATATATCCCTCCCCTCCCTGATAGGGGCGCTGGGGCTTGCCGGTGTCATTGTCAACGACGGGATCATCATGATGTCGACACTTAAAATGACACAGGCCAAAGAGGATATCTATACATTGGCATCCAAGCGGCTTAGACCGATCATGCTGACATCGATCACGACAATTATAGGCTTGTCGTCACTCATGTTTTTCGCAACGCAGCAGGCGGTAACATTTCAACCTCTTGCCGTAGCGATCGGGTTCGGACTCTTTTGGGGGACGCTGCTGAATCTTTTTTATCTGCCTGTTATCCACAATTTTTTGAGAGGAAGATATGAATAGACACGTCAGCTCTTTTTTGATTACTCTGGTTCTGTACCTCTCCGTTGCCGGTTTGATTATCTATCAGTCGAATGACGATAACTACTGTGACAAGAAAAGCCCGGATGAGCATGTCGGGAGAGTGTGTTTTTCAGTAATCGACGAACAGTTGCCGGTTCAGAAGCATGTGCCAAAAGAGAAGAAGACTGATAAGAGAGCCGAAAAAAAGATCGAGAAGAGAGTCGAAAAAAAGGTCACGAAAAGAGTTGAAAAGAGGATCGAGAAGAAGGTCGAAAAAGCAATACCAAAAAAGGAGCCTCTGCCGGAGCCTGTACCGGAAGCCTTTGAAGAGGAGGCAGCAGAGACGATCCCGGAGCCGACCGCAACGCAGGAGATCGCAAAGGTAGAACCGGAGCAGGCCGAGCACCCCGCAAACACCGAACCGAAGATGGAGAAAGCAGCCGAGACAAGGATCCAAAAAGAGCTCGACAAAGAGCTGCTTCAAGCCAGACAGGACAGGTTTCTCGCCTCTCTGGTAGAAAGAATAAACCGCAACAAATCGTACCCGAAAAGTGCCAGAAGAAGAGGAATAGAGGGCAGTGTTAAGGTGGGGTTTCAGCTCTCTTCCGATGGGAGTGTCGGCAATATCACATTGATTTCAGGAAGAAAAGTATTCAAGAAGTCCGCCTTTGAGGCGATTGCAAAAAGCTTTCCGATAGAGGTCGACAGCGCAATATTTGATTTTCCCAAAGAGTTCAAGGTCACCCTGGCGTATGTGCTTAAATAGGATCAACTGAAGGTCAGTGAGATCGTCGTCCCGTTGGCAGATGAGTCTACGCTTATTTTGATTTTCATCGCATCGCAGAGACGTTTGACGATGTCCAGACCGATGCCGCTGCTGCTCTGCTCGGAGTAGTTGCGCTCAAAGATACGTTCGGGATTTGTGATGCCGGTACCGCTGTCCTGGATGTAGAGCGTTTTACCCTTATTCCAAATATTGATATGGCCATTTTCTCTGTTGTATCGGCAGGCATTGGAGAGAAGATTGTGCAGGATCTGTTTCAGGGCGGTTTCGTTGAGGTTGCTTTTTAAGGCGCTACACGCTGTTTTAAACCGCAGTGCGGGATAGATCGCTTCATAATCGCAGAGAAGCTCGGCTGCGATCGTGCATACATCGATCTCTTCAAGCAGGAACGTGTCCTCTTCAAGCAATACTGTGAGATTCTGATGCAGTTCCGAGATCTCGTAGGCACTTTTACCGATCCGTTTGAGCGCCTTGTTCTCAGGGTATGCGGCATCTTTTTCAAGCAGCTTGAGATTGAGCTTGATGGTGGTAAGCGGGGTGTTGAGGTCGTGAATCAGGTCTTTGGTGAACTTGTCGAGCCTGAAGATCATCTCCTTCATCGGGCGCAGCGCCGAATTGGTCAGTAGCAGACTGATCAGGGCAAAAAGCGAAAGCAGCAAGAGCTGTACAACGATGATCTGCTGCTTCAATGCGCTAATATGTTCCTTGAAACGGCGCGTGTCTTTTTTGATATAGAGATAACTTTCATGCCAGTTATTGGGGATATACTTCTCAAAGTAGTTCTCTTTGATGATCAGGGTGTCCATAGAAAAATGCTTGATCTCTTTTTTGACGATCTCATGGGTGATGTCCGCCGAAACGATCGGTTCGTTCATTTTGAGATGTCTGGCATATTCGATGATGGCGAAGTGTTCGTCTTTGATACGCTGCTGGTACTGTTCTTTGTAGTAGAAGTGTCCGGCAAGCAGGATCAACAGGGCGACACTGCCGAAATAGGCCAGAAAAATCTTCCAGAATGACCGTTTTTCATGCTGATGCAAGACGGTATCCTGTCCCTTTAATGGTCTGAATAGGAAGTCCTGTTTTGCGCAGCTTGTTAATGTGTACGCGCAAGGCGCCTTCGCTGGCCTCTTCACCCTCGGAAAGTTCAAGCAATATGGTCTCTTTGGAGAGGGTCGTATTCATATGCTTGAAGAGCAGAGCGGCCAATCTCCGTTCGGCAGGGGTAAGAGGCATAAAGTTGTTGTCCTTGTAGAGTTCATTGCTATCGATGTGGAAGTGAAAACTGCCGGCAGTGATGGTGTTGTTTTTGATCTTGAGGCGTTTGCGTATAAGCGAATAGATACGCACGGTAAGTTCGTCAAAATCAAAGGGCTTTTTGATGTAGTCATCTGCACCGACTTCAAATCCTTGCGAAAGCGAGGCGATATCGTTCATAGCGGTGATAAAGATGGCCGGGGTTTCGTCACCGCTCTCACGGAGCCCGTGAAGGAGCTCGAAACCGTTGACAAAAGGGACGTTGACATCGAGTAGAAGCAGGTCGTAAGTGTGGCCTAGTGTGGCATCAAGCGCCGCCTCGCCGTCACCGACCCAGCAGATATCAAAGCCCTCGAGCTCCAACAGTTCGACAAGGGTCTCGGCCAGATCCTTGTCATCTTCGACTAGTAGCAATCGTACCATCATATGCCTTTTCAGAGGTATTGAATAGGCCAAAGTGTAGCAAAATCAGGTTTAGGTAGATTGTAGACTTCGGCCGAAGCAATAATGCCGCAAGGGTGTTAACGTATCGTTAAGAGCGGCGAATTTTTTAGAGGGAGACGGTGGTCATCAGTTGACCGGGTATTCGCCGGTTTTGTTATAGTCAACGCCGTCGCGGAAAAAAGCACATCCGATGCCATCAATAACTTTAAGCGTATCATGGAACTTCCAATAGTGTTTGTAGCTGCCTGCTCGAAGAATCTCAAAGGTGTCTATGAGCGCCCGGTTCTCTCCGGCCTGCTCGATATAGCGGTTAAGATCATTGACGTCCGTGACCTCTACTATACAGCCTACCTGCAGGCTACTCGTCAGGTTTTCCTCGCCCAGGTTATAGAGGGTATTATAGAGATTCTGGACTTCGTCCATCGCGAACTCTCCGGGCGCCAGTGCGTCCAGCTCTGCTGCGGAGTAGCTGGTATTGTAATCCGGTATATTCGTGACATCGATATCGTACCATGCGACGAGATCTTCGACATACTGCATATGGATGATCTCCGATTTCACCGGGATCATCGCCAGCGGCATAGAGGGGTTAACCGCATTGAGTGCGAGATAGAGGTCGTGTGCCAACTTCTCTTCGTGCCACATGTAGGCCAGTGACTCTTTCTGCGTGGTATTCAAATCGATCTTGTCGTAGCCGGAGAGGCCGAGAAGGGAACTGTCTGTTGTTCCCGATGTTGTCGAACTGTCACACCCCGTAAAAAGATAGAGTATTGTGAGCAGGGCGGCACCTGTTTTCAAAGTATGTCTCATATGATCTTCTCCCCTTGTGCACCAAGTTGTGGAAGCGTATCAAAAGAGTGTTACAAGAATGTTAAGCGGTTGATTTCGGCGAAAGGTTTTATTGCATCCGGTTCATTGAAAAGAAAGCTTTCTCCATAGCGACAGCAACGCTGTTTTAGAGGCTTCAGCCTTGTTCGACAAGATCGCATCAGTTTTGTATAAGCAGTGTCACAGTATAATGAGCTATGAATAACGAACATGTTGCCAAAAAAAAGTTTGGCCAGAATTTTTTAAAAGATAGAAGTGTTCTCTACAAAATCGTCGAAGCGATGCCCAACAATGATAATATCATTGCAGAGATTGGGCCTGGCTTAGGTGATTTAACTAAGTTTTTAGTGGATGTCAAAAGTGTTGTCGCTTTTGAGGTCGATACCGATTTATGTCAGTACTTGAACCGTGAATTTAAAGAAGAGATCACAACCGGCCGGCTCACCATCAATTGTGGTGATGTCCTAGAGGCATGGCAGAGTGAGCTTTTGGATGAACCCTATGATCTGGTGGCAAATTTGCCCTATTACATAGCCACAAATATCATCCTGAAGGCCCTTGCAGATCCACATTGCGGCAATCTACTGGTCATGATCCAGCGTGAAGTGGCAGAGAAGTTTTCTGCCGCACCTGGAGAGAAAAACTTTGGTGCATTAAGTGTCATTGCCCAGACGGTGGGTGAAGCCGAGATAGTGGTTCATGTACCGCCGGAAGCATTTGACCCTGCGCCGAAAGTCGACTCAGCTGTTCTGCTCATTAAAAAAACAGCCAGTCGGAATGATGAAGTGTTTGAACTCATGCTCAAAACGGCTTTTACACAGCCGCGTAAGACACTTCATAAAAATCTCTCTGCACGTTACGACAAGGAGAAGGTCCGCGCTGCTTTAGAGCAGCTGGGACTTTCTCCTTCAATTCGACCGCATCAGGTTTCGACAGCAGACTATCACCAATTGTATAAATTATTAGAAAATATTTAAAGCTTCTCTGACTGTAATTAATGTCATATTGAGCGGCTTATTCAAGGAATAAAAATGTCAGATTCACAAAACAACGCTCCAAAGAGCGAAGAACAAGGCGAGAAAAGAAGTACTCGTCCTAATCGTCCGCGTAATAACCCAAACCGTAACCGCAGCCGCAGCGGGAACCGTCAGCCACGTGAGCCGAAAGCAGTAGACGGTAATCGCGTTGCACCTGAAAAAGAGGTTGACGGCAACCGCAAGCCGGCTGCAAAAGAGGTGGATGGCAACAGCGATCAGAGTCGCAACCGCAACCGTCCAAACCGCAGCAAGGGCAATCGCCCAAATCAAAACCGTCAGGGCGGAAGTGCCCAAAACCGTCAGGGCAGTAGCAGCAGCGGCGGCAATAAAAACCGCAACCGCCGCCGCCATGCACCTGCTCCTACGGATCAGGCTCTTCTCGATTGTGCGATGCGCAACCAAGAGGTACAACGCGAGCGTCTGAACCCGCACAACAAGCTCGACCTCAATGCGACTGCCAAAGTACGTATTACACCGCTTGGCGGTCTCGGTGAGATCGGCGGAAACATGATGGTGATGGAGACGGACAACGAAGCGATACTGATCGATGTCGGGATGAGTTTCCCGGATGAGACGATGCACGGTGTCGATATCCTGGTCCCTGACTTTTCTTATGTCAGAGAGATTAAGAACAAGATCGTCGCTGTCATCATCACCCACGCACACGAGGACCATATCGGTGCCGTACCATACCTTTTCAAAGAGATGCAGTTCCCTATTTACGGAACAGCGATGCCGCTTGCGATGATCGGCAATAAATTTGATGAGCACAACCTCAAAGATGCCCGCCGTTTCTTCAGACCGATCGAAAAACGCAAGGTCTACAAGATAGGAAACGATTTCGAGATCGAGTGGATGCACATTACCCACTCCATCATCGACTCATCATCGGTAGCGATCACGACGGCTGCCGGTACGGTCATCCATACAGGTGACTTCAAGATCGACCATACGCCGATAGACGGCTATACGACCGATCTTCACCGTTATGCCTATTATGGCGAGAAGGGTGTTCTGTGTCTGTTATCAGACTCGACTAACTCGTATAACAAAGAGATAACACCGAGTGAGCTTTCTGTTGCACCGGCGCTTGACCGTGTCTTCGCAAAAGCGGAGGGACGTATTATCCTTTCAACGTTTAGTTCGAACATCCACCGTCTTCAGCAGGCGATCCAGTACGGTATCAAATACGGCCGAAAGGTCTGTGTTATCGGACGCTCTATGGAGCGCAACCTTGAAGTGGCGATGCAGTACAAATATCTCGAGTTCCCGAAAAACATCTTTGTTGATGCGGATGATGTCAGCCGCATGAATGACAAAGAAGTCCTTATCATTACAACAGGTTCACAGGGTGAAGAGAACTCGGCACTCTTTAGAACGGCGATCGGCGAGCACCGTCATATCAAGATCAAGCCGACAGACCTGGTGATCCTCTCTTCACGTGCGATTCCGGGTAATGAAGGCGGTATTTCTCAGATGATGAACCACTTGGAAAAAGCAGGTGCACGTATCGCCCGCGACCGTGACCTTCACGTTTCCGGTCATGCCAGCATCGAAGAGCAGAAGCTGCTTCTTCGCCTGGTCCAGCCAAAGTTCTTTATGCCGATCCACGGTGAGTACAACCACGTAATGCGCCATAAAGAGACGGCAATGCAGTGTGGCATACCTGAGCGCAATATCCTGCTGATGGGTGACGGTGATACGATCGAAGTGACACCGAAATATATGCGCAAAGCAAAAACAGTCAAATCAGGCAAGACCTATATCGACAACCAAAACAACCATATGATCGCTGATGATGTTGTTGTCGATCGTCAGAAGATGGCAAGCGACGGTATGGTCATGATCATTGCACAGGTCTCACAATCTGACTCTCGACTGATCTCCAAACCTCGTGTCACCAGTTTTGGTATTGTACCGGATAAGCAGGATAAAGCTTTTGCTCAGGAAATGGAGGATGTACTCGAACACTTCCTGGTCAATCTCAAACCTGGCCTTATCGAAAATGCGAAAGCGATGGAAAATGATCTGCGCGCCGTGGTGCGTAAACATATCTACCGTAAAATGAAAAAATATCCGCTTATCGTTCCAAACGTCTTTGTAAGCTAAACCCCTCTTTCCCGGGCACTACAGGTGCCCTCCTTTACACCTTCTTTTTGCACCTCTTTTGTTATAATGAATACAATAATAAATCGGATGAAGGATTTTCCAATGCAGATAAACAGTGATGATGCGATCGAAATTTTCAATAGATATTTGGAAAAGTTGATAGAAAAAGAGGGAACCGATCTTCACATTAAAAGTAACAGTGTTATCCGTGCCCGTATAAAGGGCTCAATCATACCTCTTGGCATCGAATCAGTCAGCAGTGACGACGTTGACCGTATTGTTGAGTACCTTCTAGATAAAGATATGGATAAGTTTAAACGGGATTATGCCTACGATACTATCTACATACTGGACGAAAAGCACCGTTTCCGGGTCAACCTCTATTATCAGCTTAAAGGGATTGCGATCGTTTTACGATTGATCCCGCATCAGATCAAATCGTTTGAACAGCTGAATCTTCCAAGTGCACTTTCTCGCATATCTCAACTACAGCGGGGACTTGTCCTGGTCACCGGGACAACAGGATGCGGCAAGTCAACGACACTCGCTTCGATCGTAGAAGATATTAACCGACAGAGTCATCGGCATGTCATTACGATTGAAGATCCTATAGAATATGTGTATGATGACGACAAATGTGTTATTGAACAGCGAAGTATCGGACAGCATGCTGCTGATTTTGGTACAGCATTGCGTTCCGCGCTGCGTGAGGATCCGGATATCATTATTGTCGGGGAACTTCGTGATCTGGAAACAGCCAGAAATGTCCTGCAGGCGGTTAATACCGGCCACCTTGTCTTTACCACCCTGCATACTCTGGATGCTAAAGAGACGATAGACCGACTTTTAGCAATCTTTCCGAAAGAAGAGCAGGAGCGTGTGCGTATGGATCTGGCTGAAAACCTTGAAGTGGTGATATCGCAGCGTATGCTGCGCGATGTTAAGGATAACCTTATCCCAGCGGTAGAGCTGATGTTTAAAAGTTCGCGCACACAGCAATTGATTGCTTCTTCGCGCGAGGCAGAGCTTTTAGATGCAATGACGACTGATCACAACAGTTTCGGTTCCATACCTATGGACAATTCACTGTTTTATTTAACACTGGAAGGGAAGATAAGCGAAGAGACGGCTTACATAAACGCGACACACCCTACCAATCTGCGCCTGATGTTTACAACAAGTGTCGAGTATCAGAAAAAGATCGGTGCCGGCTCTTTGGATGATGCCGTGATGATAAAAGGCGATGAAGAAGATAACAAGAAAAACTGAATATTATAAAATCTTTATTTGATTTCATAGATCAACTATAATTATCTTATAATATGAAAAAAATTTAAAGGATAGGTATGCCATTTACGAAAGAGAAACGTGGCGGTACGATCAACGGTATCATTTTTGTCGCCTTGGTGGCTGCTGCGGCAACCTATATTGCCGAATTGGCACCCGTACAAAGTTTAGGGATTTCGCCGCTGGTCGTAGGGATCGTGATCGGTATTTTTTATGCGAATACGCTTCACAACCACTTTCCGAGTGCATGGGAATCGGGTATCGTTTTTTCAGGTAAGAAGATTCTCCGTTTTGCGATTGTGTTTTACGGGTTTCGAATTACCTTTCAGCAGATCGCAGAGGTAGGGATCCAGGGTTTCATGGTCTCACTTTTAATGCTTTCGTCAACGATGATCATCGGGATATGGCTGGGACAGAAGATCTTCAAGATGGACCGTGACACTTCGATTTTGAATGCTTCGGGTGCTTCTGTATGTGGTGCTGCAGCCGTTTTGGCAACGGAGCCTGTCCTTAAGGCCGAAGAGCATAAAACAGCGATCGCCGTCTCGATGGTGGTCCTTTTCGGTACGATTTCGATGTTTTTGTATCCGGTCCTTTATTCCGTGATCATTGAGCCGGCAACCGGCATTCTGCACATGAGTCCGTCAACGTTCGGTATCTATGTGGGCGGAACGATCCATGAGGTAGCACAGGTCGTTGCCGTACCGGCATCGGTTCCCGGAGCGGAGCAGAGCATGGCAAACACAGCCGTCATTGTAAAGATGACAAGGGTCATTATGATCGCACCGATGCTGATCGTTTTGGGGCTCTTTTTGAGTTATGCGGCTAAACGCACCGGCGGTGAGACAGGGAAGCTCAAACTTGTCATTCCGTGGTTTGCAGTCTATTTTATCGGTATGGCCGGGGTGAACTCACTGATCCACGGGTATACGTTGAGTGCACCGGAAGATACGGCTATGATGATCAAAAACGTGATCGATAATATCAATGTTGTCGATACCTTCTTGTTGACAATGGCGATGACGGCATTGGGAATGGGAACCCGTTTCGCAAAGTTCAAAGGTTTGGGTCTTGCGCCGATCTATACGGCTGGGGGTATGTTCCTGTGGCTTGTTGTCGGCGGTTTCTTCATCACACAGTGGGTGGTCGCCACCTTTTAATACTGCCGGGCGTTTGCCCGGTCATCTCTTCATAATCTTCTTGAGTCCGACAACAATCAGGCGGACTATCCCGATCATCAGATAGACACCCAATCCAAAGAGAAAGGGATGATAGTAGTTTGCGCGGTTAGCCATCGTATCGAATCGTATCAACGGTGTTGAGAGCAGGTCCGGGTGCATTATCAGAGCAGAAACCACAACGGTAAGAAGATAGATCAACAGCTCTTTTTTCATTCTGATACTCCATCATACAGCTTATCCAGCATCAGCTGTAGAGAGACCTTGCCATTCCACTCATTTTTGCTGATGGTATAGCTGCAGGAGATCCTGCGGTGTGCCGGCATCTGGTATCGCTGCTTGAAGGCAATGAGATCATGCCGATCAACACCCCCTTCAAGCTGAATACCGATACGGCTGTGGTCCCGCTCTTTGCCCATATAGTTTACACTGACGATGTAAGCTTCGTTCGCCAGAAAACGGGGACGGGGATTGGCTTCGCCGAAAGGTTCGTAGGCATCAAGAAGCTGCAGAAGATTATGGTTGATCGCATAAGGCGAGAGCTCACCGATAAGCTCTTCCTGCGGTACATAGTCCTTTTCGTCTATTTTGGATGCTGTGGCATTGATGCCCTCTTTGAAGGCAGCTATATGCTCCGCAGGCATAGCGAGTCCTGCGGCCATCATATGTCCGCCGAAGCCTGTCAGCAGGGCCTCTTGAGACTTTATAAGTTCATAGATACTGACGCTTCCTATGCTGCGGGCACTCCCCTTTGCCCGTCCTTCCGAAATGCTTAAAACGATCGCGGGGCGTCCAAAACGGTGGACCAGGCGTGAAGCGACGATACCGACAACACCCTCGTTCCATTCCTCCCCCGCAACGACCAGAACGTTATCGCCTTTAGCGACTTGTCCGATCGCCTCTTCGGTCACATCGGCTTCGATCGCTTTGCGGAGATCATTGAGCTGATTGAGCAGTTCAAACTGTTTGAAAGCGCGCTCAGGGGTTTCGGCCGTTAAAAACTTCAGTGCGATCGAGGCATCTTCCAGACGTCCGGCAGAATTTATGCGGGGGGCGATCTGAAAACCGATATCTTCCGCACTGAGAGAGGATTTATTGAGAAATTCTCTGATGATCGTAAATGCGGGCAGGGCGCTTGTCATCATCTGGTTTAACCCGTGCTGGACAATGGCGCGGTTGATGCCGATAAGCGGCATGACATCAGCGACAACGGCCAGTGCGAGCAGCGGAAGGAATTGGCCCATATTGATCGCCAGAGAGAGCTCTTTTTTGACCAGGACAAGTACGAGCCATGCCACCTGTGCCCCACAGATCTCTTTGAAAGGGTAGGTGTCATCGGAGAGTTTCGGATCGACAATCGTATAAACATCGGGCAGTGTGTCGGACGGTGTGTGGTGGTCGGTAATGATAAGGTCGATACCGCGCTCTTTGCACACCTCTGCGGCAGCAAAGGCATTGATACCGTTGTCGACCGTAAAGATCAGATCGGCATCAACCCTTTCCAATACCGAAGGAGAGACCCCGTAACCGTCCGTAAAACGGTTGGGAATGATAACATCAAGGGGATAGCCAAGTTCTTTGAAAAAAAGGGTTGTCAGCGCCGTCGCGGTCACACCGTCGACATCGTAGTCGCCGACCAGGGTGATACGCTCTTTACTGCGGATCGCATCGGCAATGCGCTGAGCCGCTTTGGGTGCATTGAGCAAAAGGGCGGGGTCCGGAATATCGGAAAGTTTGGAAAAACCGTCAGAGAAGCGCTCGTCAAGTTTCCGTTTAAGCGACTCCAAGTCGAGTCTGGGGACTTTAGGCGCGCTCTGCATTTTCCAGTGAGGCTTTAACAAAGGCTAGGATCGAAGGGTTCGGGGTTTGAAGACGGGAGGTGAACTCCGGGTGAAACTGGACACCAAGGAACCACGGGTGTGCCGGTATCTCAACCGTCTCGATAAGACCGTTGGACTCTCCAGTCACTACCATTCCCGCTTGCTCCAGCTGCTCTCTGTAGGCCGGATTCGCTTCATAACGGTGGCGGTGACGCTCGAAAATGAGTTTTTCGCCGTGATACGCGTTACGGATGATCGAATCTTCCTTTGTCTCACAAGGGTATTCACCCAGACGAAGGGTTCCACCCATCGGCGAAGTGTGGGTACGAAGCTCTTTGTCGCCTGACTGATTGATAAACTCATCGATCAGATAGATCATCGGATTGGTCGTCTCCGGATTAAACTCGACCGAGTTCGCATCGGCAAGACCAAGCACATTGCGGGCATATTCGACCAGAGTCAGCTGCATGCCAAGACAGATACCGAGGTAAGGGATCTTGTTGACGCGTGCATATTCGATTGCCTGGATCTTGCCTTCGACGCCGCGGTTGCCGAAGCCGCCGGCGACCAGGATAGAATCACAGTCGCTGAGCAGCGATTCGGCGCCGGTCTCTTCGATCTTCTCACTGTCTACCCAGCAGATTTCAACTTTGCTGTCCAGGTGGGCACCGGAGTGGATAAGCGCTTCGATCAGTGATTTGTAGGACTCTTTGAGTTCAAGATATTTACCGACAAAACCGACAACCGTGCGTTTGGTCGGCGAGACGATCTTTTTGACAAGTGAATCCCACTGCTCCATGTTTGGTACAAGCTCTCCGAGTTCAAGCTCCTTGGCAATCGGGGCCAGGATGTTCTGCTGCATAAAGCTGATCGGTACAGCGTAGACCGTCGGTGCATCGAGGGCCAGTATAACGCTGTCCTGGTTGACGTCACAGGATAGCGCGAGTTTCTTTTTAAACGATTTCGGAAGATCGTTTTCGCTTCTGGCGATGATCATCTGCGGTGTGATCCCGATACGGCGAAGTTCCTGCACCGAATGTTGCGTCGGTTTGGACTTGTATTCACCGGCTGCCTTAATAAAAGGGATAAGCGTCACGTGGATAAAGAAGGTGCCTGCGACCTCCTCATCATGTTTCATCTGACGGATCGCTTCCATATACGGAAGCCCTTCGATATCGCCGACGGTACCGCCAAGCTCCACAACAAGAATGTCATGCCCTTCACCCGCTTTTTTAATACGGTCTACGATCTCGCCGACGATATGGGGGACAACCTGTATGGTCTGGCCTAGATAACCGCCTGAACGTTCTCTCTCAATGACGGAAGAGTAGACCTGCCCTGTCGTAAAGTTGCTGGTCTTTAGATAGGAGGTATCGAGAAAACGTTCATAGTTCCCGATGTCGAGGTCGGTTTCAGCACCGTCTTTTGTCACAAAGACTTCCCCGTGCTCGAGAGGGCTCATGGTGCCGGGATCGACATTGATATAGGGATCGATTTTGAGCATGCCTACATCTTTGCCCGCGTGTTTGAGGAGTGTACCGACACTGGCTGCCGTGATCCCCTTACCTAATGAACTAAGTACCCCACCGGTTACAAAGATATATTTTGTCATTATTTAGCCCCTTTATAGAATTCGCGATTATAGCAAAGGTGCCCTTATGTGCATCTCAAAATTGTGCACAACTAATCTCGGAATAAGTCAGTATAATATGAAAAAGCCGAAAGAAAAATATATGGATAATGTGCTTAATTATGTCATCGTGGCTCTGGCCATTTCGGTGGTTGCGAATCTGATTTTAAAACGCTTAGGGATTTCGCAGATCATCGGCTATATTATGACCGGAACGATTATCGTCTACCTCTTTGATCTTCACGATATGAAAGATTCACATACACTGGAGATGGTCGGTGAGTTCGGAATCGTCTTTTTGATGTTTACCATCGGATTGGAAATGTCGCTGGGAACGCTTCGGTCGATGAAGAAGCTTGTTTTTCTGAACGGGGCGCTTCAGGTTGGATTGAGTGCCCTGCTCTTCTATCTGGCGGCCTACTACATTTTCGGCATCGGGGTAAAGTCATCGCTCATTATCGGCTCCGCATTGGCGCTGTCATCGACGGCGGTCGTGTTGACTTATTTGAAGCAGAACAAAGGGATCTATGCACCTTACGGACGCCGCGCTACCGGTATCTTGATCTTTCAGGACATCGCGGTGATTCCGATTTTGATCATGATCGGTTTTCTTGCCAACGACGGGGATAATCTCAAAATGGTTCTTGCGCAGACAGTTGCCAGTGCTGTTGCTGTGATCGGGCTGCTTTTTTTTGTCGGGAAACGGGTGATGAACTGGCTGCTGCACTTTTCGGCGGACAGCAAACTTGAGGAACTTTTTTTGGGATCGGTGCTGGTCATCGTTGTAGGCGCATCGCTGTTTGCGCATTATGCCGGGTTCACCTATTCGCTCGGGGCCTTTGTCGCAGGGATGATCATTGCGGAGACGCGGTATCTGCATAAGGTGGAAGCCGACATCGCCCCCTTTAAGGACCTTTTGCTGGGCGTCTTTTTCGTCACCGTCGGGATGAAGATCGATCTGGCTTTTTTCGCAGCACATTTCATGGAGATATTCGGGCTGTTTGTCGCTATCCTATTCTTCAAAGGAGCCGTGATTCACGGTGTCATCCTGCTCGGCTCCAAATCGGTAACGGGTTTTAAGACAGCCGTGACGCTGGCGCAGGTGGGGGAGTTCTCCTTTGCAATCTTCGCCTTGGCCTCAGCCAACCATCTGCTGGATCCTGAACTTTCGCAACTGCTTGTACTGGTCGTCGTACTTTCGATGATCGCTACGCCGTTCATGCTGTCAAACCGCCGCAGGTTTCAGCAGATGCTCTATAAAGAGGGTGAAATTGATGAGGGTGATCTCAGCGCACTGCAGGGGCGAAAGAACCATATCATTGTCTGCGGTTACGGCAAGGTGGGTCAGAAAGTTGCCCGGCAGTTGCAGAAAAAGGGGATCGAGCATGTTGTGGTCGACTACAACTATTCGCGGGTACGAAAAGCGCATAAAGTGGGTGAGGAGATCTATTACGGGGACATGTCCAAGCCGGCTATTCTGCACTCTCTTAACATTGAAGAGGCCTCTGCTGTCATTGTGACACTGGATGACCCGGAGAAGAAACAGCTTATTTGTGAAGCGCTCTCTCCCTACGGAAAATCGGTCAATATCATTGTGAAAGTGGTCTCATCCGAAGAGAAGCGAATGTTACGGGGCATGCCGATCAGTGTCATGATCAACGGGAAAGAAGAGGTCGCCAGGATCCTGGTTGAAAAGACAATGTACTGCGCCCTCTGAGCGGGCGTGTTAAAAGCGTTGCTGCCTTTGACCCGGCAGTAATATAAGGTAGGGTTTATTTGCCCTCTTTGTTTTCAGAAACAAGCCATTGAAGATAGTTGATGCTCCATGTGAGGTCAGTGATGGCAAGATTGATGGCCGGCTGAGGCGTTTCCAGATGGACGGAGACCTCTTTCAGGCGCTGTTTCAAATAGTTGGCCATATTGTAATAGAGGTTAAGAGACTCATCGTCCTGGGCTTTCGTGACCTGCTCTTCAAGCGTTGCGACAAGCTCTTTTTCATTAGGGAAGATATTCCCCGCTTTACGGATGGTGCGCTGGACCTTTTGAAGGTGCGCCATATCAAGTTTAAAACTGCTTGTATTGATATTTTCCGTATCAATGGCATCAATCTGTTGTTCTAAATCGCTCATAATGAATTTCCTTTTCGTCTAAAAATATTCTGCATGTTTAATAGTTGATTTAAGCGCACCAAAGGTGCACAACTTGCTGTGAACGCAAGCCTGGCGTTGGCATCATCAAATGAGCACAAGCTCCTTTGGCGACGGTATGGATTAATTCCCGCGTGATCCGGGTTTGATCGCTTCACTTTTACCCTCTTTACAGAGCGGGCAATCTTCTGGATTGTACATCTCAAAAGTAAAGTCCTCAAGCGCAAAGAAAGGGCTGTTCTGAGGCAGTTTACAATTGCTTTTACGCGCCACATCACTGTTCTGACGATGGCAGAAACCGCGGTTTGCCAGGGCTGCAAAACCGACCACTTCACCGCCAAGTGCTTCGATGGCTGCTGCCGCTTCCATAGCCGATCCGCCGGTTGTGATGATATCTTCGCAGATGATCACTTTTTCGCCTTTGGCGACTTCAAAACCGCGACGGATCGTCATTTTGCCATCGACGCGCTCAGCAAAAATAGAACGTTTGTCGAGGGCAGTGGCAAGTGCAAAGCCGGCGATCAGGCCACCCAGTGCAGGCGCACAGACCGTGTCGACTTCCAGACCGCTCTCTTTGATCTGTTCGGCAACAGCTTCGGCTAACAGTTTGGCATTTTTAGGGTCCTCCAAGACCTTTGCAGATTGAAGATAAAACTGCGAGTGGTTGCCTGAAGAGAGTTTAAAGTGCCCCTCCAGCAGTGCGTTAGCGTCCATATATATTTTTTTAACGTCCATTTGTTTTCCTTTGGAAAAAGTGAAGTGAAAAGGGTGAAGGATGACAGAGAAGCATCTCGCTTGACTCCTGAACGATTCACTCTTTTCGTTTTTAGGCAGCGCCTTAAACTTTAAGGATTTCCGCTTCTTTCTCTTTTATAATTGTGTCGATCTGTGCGATGTATTTGTCCGTTACCTTCTGAATAGCATCTTGTCCTGCTTTTGACTCGTCTGCCGTGATCTCTTTGTCTTTTTCAAGCTTTTTGATCGCATCGTTGGCTTTTCTGCGGTCATTGCGGACAGAGACTTTGGCATCTTCGCCCATCCCTTTCATCTTCTTGACAGATTCCTGGCGCTGTTCGACCGTCATTGGTGGAAAGTTAAGGATGATCTTCTCACCATCGCTGTTTGGGTTGACACCGATGTTTGCTTTTGCGATCGCTGCTTCAATATCTGCTACAAGCGGTTTTTCCCATGGTGTGACGACAATCGTCGTCGCATCCGTTGCGATGACAGACCCTACCTGGTCAAGTGCTGTCGGCGTACCGTAGTAATCGACTTTGATACCGTCAAGTACCGATACCATTACCTTGCCTGTACGTAGTGTCTTAAAGCTATTGCGCATGTGCCCAATAGATCTTTCCATATTTGCTTCGCATTCTGTCTGAATTTCGTTTATCACTGTTTTCTCCTTATGGTTTTACTAAGATGATGCTGCTTTGGCGGTTGCCGTTTTTTAAAAAGATGCGCGTGCGCCGCATCTTTAACTTTTTGTCTATCCGGGCGGCCAGTTTGCCCTCTTGAACAGGGAGGGCCTCCCAACCGTAGCCAGAGACGTAGTACTCTATTTTCTTTACCTCTACAGGGAGCGTAGCTTCCAAAGTCGAAATTTTACCATCTTTTGGCCATGCTTTGGGAAATATCCACTCTGTCGGCAGTGTTCGGGTGCGAAGTTTGGCTTTGAGGGTGTTGGCACCGGTGAGTGCCGTCCGGTCAAGATCATGCGGATCACTTTGGCGGTCAACGGCGCCGGCGTTTTGGTTGATGATCAGATCAAAATCGAAGCGTTTCAGGTTTTGGCGTACACGATCATCATATTCCCCATAAGGGTAGGCATAGTATTTTGGTTTATACCCAAGCTTCTTCTGCATAATCGCAAGCCCTTTTTCGGTGTCCTGTCTGATCTCCTGATCGCTGAGAGAAACAAGGTGGGGGTGGCCATAGGAGTGAAATCCGATCTCCCCGTATTTGGCGCTCTCTTTGATCTCGTCCCAGGACATAAAATCACCGTAATGTCCCACCGTACCCTGAACATAGACAAAAAGTGTAAACGGATAGTTGTACTCTTTGAAAAGAGGAAGACCATTCTCATAAAAGCTTTTAAAACTGTCATCGACGGTCAGGACGACCCATCTGTCGCTGATCTCTTCGCCTTTTTGCAAGGCATTGTGGAGGCGTTTGAGCGTGATGACTTCGTAATTGTTCTGTTTCAGATACTCGAATTCAGCGCGAAGTGTCTCAATAGAGGTGTTTGTAGAGAGGTGTCTGTCATCGCCGAAACGGTGAAAGACAAAAAGGTGGGCGTCAGCCCAAAGATAGAGGGGTAAAAGCGTAAGTAAAAAAAGCTTACGCATTACTCTATTTTGAAGTGTTTGATTCTGCTGGGGCAGTGGCTTTCGGTGCCGCAGGTGCTGCAACGTCTGTCGTCTCAACAACGCTGTCTACAACCGAAGCAGTGCTCTCTTGCGCATAAAAGTAGCCAAGTGTTACCGTATTGACAACAAATAGGAAACCGAAGAAGAAAGTCATTTTAGCTAAAAAGCTGCCTGGCCCTTTTGCCCCGAAAACTGATTCATTTGAGCCGCTGTAAGCGCCAAGTCCGATGCTGGAACTTTTCTGTAGTAAAACTGCAATCGTAATAATCACAACTAAAACGATTTGAGATATAAGCAAAATGCCTGTCATGGATAGACCTTCTAAAAGAATAATTGGCGAATTATAGCGAAAAAAATTGAAAACAGTTTTTAGAGCGGCGCTATATCACAGGGTGCTAGGGTATAATTAGACATCAATAAAGCTCTTGAGGGCTTTTATATGGGAAAATATGTGAAAAAAGTTGCTTTTTTAGTGCTTGTTCTGTCGCTGTTTGTAGCGGTGCTTTTTTTGGTGCAAAAAGAGAAGAACCCGGCTTCACATCTGCCTAAGATCACTGTGAGTACTTTCGCCCTTTATGACATCGTAAAGCATATCGGCGGCAATAATATAAAGGTGGAGATGGTCATTCCTTTCGGTGTGGAAGTGCACAGTTTCGAGCCCACCCCTAAAACGATCATCGAAATCCAAAAAAGCAGGCTTTTCCTCTACAGCGGTGCGGATCTAGAACCATGGGTATCCAATCTGGCGCAAGGTGAAAACCTGCGTGATATGAGCCGTTATGTCCATCTGATAGAGCCTGAAGAAGCTTCGGATGACGAAGAACATCATCACCATCACCACAACGCGGTCGATCCCCATTATTGGCTGGATGTCGATAATATGATACTTCTTGCTAAAAAGGTCATGTCGGAGTTAATGGTGATCGATCCGCAAAACAGTGCCCTGTATCAAAAAAGAGCAGAGAGCTATATTCAGGGGTTGACAGATCTGGATGCAGCCTATACAAAGCGGCTTCAGCAGTGCAAGGTGCGTTCGGTGATCCTTCATCATAATATCCTTGGGTATGTCGCGGCAAGATACGGTTTTGCTGTCGAACCGCTTACGGGTCTTTCACCGGACGCTTTGGCGGATGCACAGACGATGGCAGATCTTTCCAAAAGCATTAAAGAGAAGGGGATCAAAGTGTTGTTTTTCGAAGCTTTTGTCAGCGACAGGATGATGCACAGTCTGGCCAGCGAAAACGGCATTGAGATCGACTACCTTGAGCCTCTGGCCAACATCACCGCATCGCAGGCAAAAGCGCAGATGAGCTATGTTGAAGGGATGCAGAGCAACCTTGAGAAGCTTGCCCGTGCAATGGAATGTGAATGAAGTTTACGCCGCCGGTCTTTGAGGTAAAAAACCTTTTTTATCAAGCGAATGGACAGAAGATCCTGCAAAATATTGCGTTAAGTGTGCTGCCCGGAGATTATTGTGCGATCATCGGACCAAACGGCGGCGGAAAAACGACCCTGATCCGTCTGCTACTCGGGCTGGAGACGCCTACGCAAGGTGAGATTAAACTGTTCGGACAAGACTTGGGGCGCTTTAAGCGTTGGGACAAAATAGGTTATGTCCCGCAGCGTGCTGCGCAACTGGACCAAAACTTTCCGGCAACGGTGTTGGAAGTGGTTAAGATGGGCTGTATTTCGAAGCAGGGTCTCTTTAAGCGTATGCGTCCGGAAGATAAAGTAGCGGTTCACGAGGCCATGGTCAAGATGGATGTCCTTGACATTCAAGACAAGCTCATCGGCGAGCTCTCCGGCGGTCAGCGACAAAGGGTTATGATCGCCAGAGCCCTTGCTTCAAAACCGGAAGTTCTGATCCTAGACGAACCGAACACCGGCGTTGACGTGGTGTCACAGCAGCGTTTCTATAAACTTCTTCGCGAGTTGAACCGGCAGGAAAACATGACGATCATATTCATCACGCACGATATCGGTGTTATCGTTGATGATATCGGACGTCTCTTTACCATCAATCAGACGCTGTTGACGTGTAATAATCCCAAAGAGGCGATCAGCTGTGAAGATATGAGCAAACTCTACGGTATCGATGCCCATCTGATCCATAACCACCATCATCACTAAAAAGAGTGCTGAACGCACGCTGTTCACAGAGTAAAATTGATAGGTAGGAAATGGAAGGAATGCAATGACTGAAATGATATCTCAAGAAGAGGGTGCTGAACGCACGCTGTTCGCAGAGTAAAATTGATAGGTAGAAAATGGAAGGAATGCAATGACTGAAATGATATCTCAAGAAGAGGGTGCTGAACGCACGCTGTTCGCAGAGTAAAATTGATAGGTAGAAAATGGAAGGAATGCAATGACTGAAATGATATCTCAAGAAGAGGGTGCTGAACGCACGCTGTTCGCAGAGTAAAATTGATAGGTAGAAAATGGAAGGAATGCAATGACTGAAATGCTCTCTTACGACTTTATGATCCGTGCATTTCTGGCGGGGATCATTATCGCTGTTCTTGCGGCTATCAGTGGATCGTTTATTGTATTGCGCCGATACTCGATGATTACCGAGACACTCGCCCATTCGGCGCTTGTCGGGGTGGCTGTCGGTGTGATCGCGGGGACAAGTCCGCTTTGGATCGCTGTTGCGGCAGCGTTATTGAGCGCATGGGCCATCGAGTACCTGCGAAGCCATTTTCATCTCTACTCCGACTCGGTTCTGGCCATCATGCTCTCGGGCTCTCTGGCCCTGGCTGTGATCATCGTCTCCCTGGCAGGGGCTTTTAACAGTTCCCTTTTTTCCTATCTTTTCGGTTCCATCCTCTCTGTTACGAAGGAGGATCTGATCATTATGGCCCTTTTCGGTGTCGCAGCGCTGACCTTGCTGGGCTTTTTTTATAAAGAGCTCTATTTTATCGCTTATGACGAAGAGGTGGCACGAACCAGCGGCATCAAAGTAGAACTGTTGAACTTCCTGCTGGTCTCTATTGTGGCGATCATCATCGCACTATCGATCCGGATTGTCGGCACATTGCTGATCGGTGCCATGATGGTTATTCCGACGGTGGCCGCGCTTCGTTTCAGGCAGGGATTTGCGCAGACAATGGCCTTGGCGCTGCTTTTTTCCCTGTTGGCTGTGATCGTAGGGATGAGCAGCTCCTACTTCTTTTCGCTCCCGAGCGGTGCGACCATCGTCCTGACGCTCCTCTTTATCTTTATCTTCTCCCTGGTCGTTAATCGCCGATGAAAGTGCAGAACGAGTTCTCCAGATATGCTGATCAGTATGGAAACTACAACATCATTCAGGAGAAGGTTGTCCGAAAACTTCTTGCTGATTTGAAAGAGAAGCCAAAAAAGATACTGGATCTCGGCTGCGGCAAAGGGGCGCTCTTCAATGCGATCGATTGGAAGGTGGAGCACTTTGTCGGCGTGGATTTTGCTCCGAGAATGCTTGAACTGCATCCGAAAGAGGGCGATAATGTCGGTCAGCTCGAGTGCATTTACGGCGATTTCAATGATGATGACCTGTTTGAACACCTCTCACATATCGATTTTGACCGTATCTTCTCCGCTTCGGCGCTGCAGTGGGCAGCGGATCTGGAGAGGGTCTTCAGGCATATCGCATCCCTGAAAAAACCTGTCTCCCTGGCGATCTTCAGCGGCAGTACCTTTAAAACGCTTTTTGAGGCAGCAGGTGTAGCCCCGCTGCTGCGAAGCAGTGAAGAGGTGGAGTCACTGGCTAAACGCTATTTTAACGGTGATATAGAGATCGTGCGTTACCAGCTTGCATTCGATTCGGTTCGCGAGATGTTCCGTTACATCAAACGCAGCGGCGTCAGCGGCAACAGAAACCTGCTTGGGTACAAAGAGATGAAAAAACTGATGGAGGAGTACCCGCTTGATTATCTGGAGTTTGAAGTGGTCTTCATTCAGACATAACGGGGTGGTCAGCTGTCGGACGTGGTAAGATTCTCTTTTTCGAGCTGGTAGAGGGCGTAGCGAAGTGATTTGAAGTTTTCGGAGAGCTCAGGCTCAATGATCTTGTACATCTCCTCCAGCACTCTTGACGACTCCTGTGCCCGTTTATAGTTGGCGATGATGATGCTCTCAAGAGAGTCTCGGTTCATTTCGCTCGAAACGGTCGGGCGCAGGACATCGTTGACGCTGTCGCGGGAGTTCAATAGATTCTGAAGATCATCGATCCGACTCCGGTGGCGAAGCTCTTTTAGTTTCGATGCCAGTTCTTTGTCATTATATACGTATCGGGCAATATCCTCAATGACACGGATCCCCTCTTTGAGGCGGTTGAGATTGGCGTCGATGACGCGGTAGAGTGAAGGATCAAAAGAGCCGGACATCTTATTTGTTTTTGCGTCTGGATTTTTTGGCCATTTTGGCTTTGGCTTTTGCCTTCGCTTTTTGTTTGGCATCGGCCTCTTTACGCTTGCCGGCCTCTTTCGATAGATTTAATTCGACGGCAGTGCCGAAATTGTTCTTTTTGGTACGGGCTTTAAACGCGATCTTGAGACCGTTGTCCATTTCGACGCTGGAGTTATTGGCACGGGACATATTGTTCCTTTAGAAGTTTGTATTGAAATTTTAACATAAACTGAACGGTTAAGGGGAAAGTGGTCGTAATGAGAGAAAGAGAGCGGAAAGCTCTCTTGAAAGAAGTTAGTCTTCGTTTCCAAAAATACCCAGCAGCTGTAGAAGCGCCGTGAAGATATTTAAAAAATCAAGATAAAGAGCGATAGCACCATCGATCGGTGTCTCATAAGCACCGTTCATAATGTTCTGCGTGTCATAAACGACCAAAATGCTGAACAGGAAAACGACGGCGGCAGAGATGATCACGCTCAGCATCGGATTGCCGAGGAAAATGTTGACGATAGAGAAGCCGATGACAACAAAAAGAGCGATCATCAGCGGTTTGCCGTAGCTTGTGACGTCCGCTTTCGTCTTGATGGCAAAAAAGCTCATCGCTGCAACAATGACAGAGGTCATTGCAAAAGCATTACCTACAATACTCGCACCACCGGAGAGGCCGAGTGTATAGGAAAGTAGCGGAGCAAGCATAAGGCCTGTCATGAAGACGAAACTGAACATAACGGCAAGGTTGATCCCTGGTTTGCGTTTAACGGCAAAAAGACCAAAGAGAAGTGCGAACTCAAGGATCATCAGTGGAATAAACCAGGAGTGGATAGCACCCGCCATAGGGATACCGACATAAGCACCAACAGCACCCGCCATTAGCGAGGCAGCAAAAAGTTTGTATGTCTCTTTAACAAAAGAGACGATCTTTGCTTCAGAACGCTGAGAATAACTGCTTAAGTCTTCTCTAGCATAATCACGATCATATAGACCCATTTAATTATCCTTATATATAGAACCTGTAATACAGGCCTTGATTTCATTCAGCACTATACAGCATTTTTTACAATAAATGGTAAATATAATGGCTTGGTGTTTCATAATAGATCTGATTATTTACAAGTAATGTATATAAGAGGATTTAACCGGCGCATTAATTCCAACATAAAGAAACACAGTATTACGATAAAACGCACATATTTTACAAATTTCAAGAAATTTGACAATTCGCGCGAAAAGCTCTTGACATAGGGTTTTGATTTGTCTATAATTCCCGTCCACAAACGATGAGTCGCTTGAAAGAGAGACGAGAAAGACTTCGAGTTGAAGCTTTTTAAAAGTTTGAGATCATTGAAAACTAAGTAAGTTTGACACTGACCTTTCGGGGTTGGAAGTTAACTTTATAAGACACAAAAACACAACCGTCTATTTCAGTTGAAGTTTAAATACTTAGATTGAAATTGACACTATTTTTTATAGCCAATGATTTTAAAATCTTGGGCATAAGATCAGTAATCTGCTTAGGCAGTCTTTACATAATTAATTATGGAGAGTTTGATCCTGGCTCAGAATGAACGCTGGCGGCGTGCTTAACACATGCAAGTCGAACGGTAACAGGAGAAGCTTGCTTCTTGCTGACGAGTGGCGCACGGGTGAGTAATATATAGGTAATGTGCCCCTTAGTCTGGGATAGCCACTGGAAACGGTGATTAATACCGGATACTCCTTCTTGTTTAATGCAAGTCGGGAAAGGTTTTTCGCTAAGGGATCGGCCTATATTGTATCAGCTAGTTGGTGAGGTAATGGCTCACCAAGGCGATGACACATAGCGGGTTTGAGAGGATGATCCGCCACACTGGTACTGAGACACGGACCAGACTCCTACGGGAGGCAGCAGTGAGGAATATTGCACAATGGGGGAAACCCTGATGCAGCAACGCCGCGTGGAGGATGACGCATTTCGGTGTGTAAACTCCTTTTATCAGAGAAGAAAATGACGGTATCTGATGAATAAGCTCCGGCTAACTCCGTGCCAGCAGCCGCGGTAATACGGAGGGAGCAAGCGTTATTCGGAATCACTGGGCGTAAAGGACGCGTAGGCGGGTTTTTAAGTCAGGTGTGAAATCCTATGGCTCAACCATAGAACTGCACTTGAAACTGGGAACCTAGAGTATGGAAGGGGCAGGTGGAATTAGTGGTGTAGGGGTAAAATCCTAGTAGATATCACTAGGAATACCGAAAGCGAAGGCGACCTGCTGGGACATTACTGACGCTGAGGCGTGAAAGCGTGGGGAGCAAACAGGATTAGATACCCTGGTAGTCCACGCCCTAAACGATGAATGCTAGTCGTCGGGGAGCTTGTCTCTTCGGTGATGCACTTAACAGATTAAGCATTCCGCCTGGGGAGTACGGTCGCAAGATTAAAACTCAAAGGAATAGACGGGGACCCGCACAAGTGGTGGAGCATGTGGTTTAATTCGAAGATACGCGAAGAACCTTACCTAGCCTTGACATTGATAGAATCTTTCAGAGATGAGAGAGTGCCCTTCGGGGAGCTTGAAAACAGGTGCTGCACGGCTGTCGTCAGCTCGTGTCGTGAGATGTTGGGTTAAGTCCCGCAACGAGCGCAACCCTCGTCGTTAGTTGCTAACAGTTCGGCTGAGCACTCTAGCGAGACTGCCTTCGCAAGGAGGAGGAAGGTGAGGACGACGTCAAGTCATCATGGCCCTTATGGCTAGGGCTACACACGTGCTACAATGGGGCGTACAGAGAGTTGCGATACCGCGAGGTGGAGCCAATCTCACAAAGCGTCTCTCAGTTCGGATTGTTCTCTGCAACTCGAGAACATGAAGCTGGAATCACTAGTAATCGTAGATCAGCAATGCTACGGTGAATACGTTCCCGGGTCTTGTACTCACCGCCCGTCACACCATGGGAGTTGATTTCGCCCGAAGCGGGGATGCTAAAGTAGCTACCCTCTACGGCGGAATTAGCGACTGGGGTGAAGTCGTAACAAGGTAACCGTAGGAGAACCTGCGGTTGGATCACCTCCTTTCTAGAGTAACGAGTTCGCATTCGATTGACGAACTCAAGAGAAAATCTCACGTCTTAGAAGAGTTAACGTGTCTACTTACTTAGTTTTCAGTGATCTATGTTATTTGAACATATTAATTAGGGCCTATAGCTCAGCTGGTTAGAGTGCACCCCTGATAAGGGTGAGGTCGGAGGTTCAAGTCCTCCTAGGCCCACCATGTAAAGATCACGAAGACCGGATGGGGAATTAGCTCAGCTGGGAGAGCGCCTGCCTTGCACGCAGGAGGTCAGCGGTTCGATCCCGCTATTCTCCACCATTAGAGGTTAGAAGTTTAATTCAAGTACTAAACGAAGTATTTGAATTAGACTTTTAGAAGTCTAGATGTTATTTAACTTATTATTGTCAAAGTCAACAAAATTGTAACTACAATTAATTCATTGACTGCTTTATTTGATGTATATTGAATAAGGTAGTGAATACGCAAATTAGAATAAAGATATTAAGGGCCATAGGTGGATGCCTTGGCTGGTAGAGGCGATGAAGGACGTACTAGGCTGCGAAAAGCCTCGGGGAGCTGCCAAGAAGCTTTGATCCGGGGATTTCCGAATGGGGCAACCCAGCATGGAGCGATTCATGTTACCCTACGGGGGGCGAACTCAGGGAAGTGAAACATCTCAGTACCTGAAGGAAGAGAAATCAAACGAGATTCCCATAGTAGCGGCGAGCGAAATGGGATTAGGACAAACCAGGCACTTGTGCTTGGGGTTGCGGACTGCGATATGTAGTTTGGATGATAGACGAACCGTCTGGAAAGTCGGGCCATAGCGAGTGATAGCCTCGTAGTCGAAATCAGAAGAACGCTAGCAGGATCCAGAGTAGGTCGGGACACGTGTTATCTTGACTGAAGCCGGGGGGACCACCCTCCAATCCTAAATACTACTACCAGACCGATAGTGAACCAGTACCGTGAGGGAAAGGTGAAAAGAACTGCGGTGAGCAGAGTGAAATAGAACCTGAAACCTATGGCTTACAATCATTCGGAGCACGATTATATATACGTGTGACGGACTGCCTTTTGCATAATGAGCCTGCGAGTTGTGGTATCTGGCAAGGTTAATCAAACGAGAAGCCGTAGCGAAAGCGAGTCTTAATAGGGCGAATTAGTCAGATGCTGCAGACCCGAAACTAAGTGATCTATCCATGAGCAGGTTGAAGCCGGTGTAAGAGCCGGTGGAGGACCGAACCGGTAGGCGTTGAAAAGTCTTCGGATGACTTGTGGATAGGGGTGAAAGGCCAATCAAACTTAGTGATAGCTGGTTCTCTCCGAAATATATTTAGGTATAGCCTCGAGCAGTAGCATGAAGGGGTAGAGCACTGACAGGGCTAGGGCTGCATACAGCGGTACCAAACCCTATCAAACTCCGAATACTTCATGTGTAACCTCGGGAGTCAGGCGTAGGGTGATAAAATCCTATGTCGAGAGGGGAACAACCCAGACTAGCAGCTAAGGTCCCTAAGTACTGTCTAAGTGGAAAAGGATGTGGAGTTGCTGTGACAACCAGGAGGTTGGCTTAGAAGCAGCCATCCTTTAAAGAAAGCGTAACAGCTCACTGGTCTAGCGATTCTGCGCCGAAAATATAACGGGGCTAAGACAGTCACCGAAGCTCTAGATTCGTACTTGTACGAGTGGTAGGAGAGCGTTCCAAACAGCGTTGAAGGTATACCGGTAAGGAGTGCTGGAGCGTTTGGAAGTGAGCATGCAGGCATGAGTAGCGATAAAAGAGGTGAGAATCCTCTTCGCCGTAAACCCAAGGTTTCCTACGCGATGCTCGTCATCGTAGGGTTAGTCGGGACCTAAGTCGAGTCCGAAAGGGGTAGACGATGGCAAATCGGTTAATATTCCGATACCGACGGTTGTTTGTTTGAATGATGGGGGGACGCATAGGGCTAATCGAGCTCACTGATGGAATAGTGGGTCGAAGGACGTAGGTTGTACAGTAGGAAAATCCGCTGTACATTAGACCGAGATCTTACAGGCTCTTCAATAGCTTCGGCTAGCGAGGAGAATCGATGATGCCGTCGTGCCGAGAAAAGCCTCTAAATGAGAACAACCGTTGCCCGTACCGTAAACCGACACAGGTGGGTGAGATGAGTATTCTAAGGCGCGTGGAAGAATTACTGTTAAGGAACTCTGCAAACTAGCACCGTAACTTCGGAATAAGGTGTGCCATAAATGTTTAGGGACTTGCTCCCGAAAGCATTACATGGTCGCAGCAAAGAGTCCCTCCCGACTGTTTACCAAAAACACAGCACTCTGCTAACTCGTAAGAGGATGTATAGGGTGTGACGCCTGCCCGGTGCTTGAATGTTAAAAGGATCCGTTAGCTTTGCGAAGCGGTGAATTGAAGCACAAGTAAACGGCGGCCGTAACTATAACGGTCCTAAGGTAGCGAAATTCCTTGTCGGTTAAATACCGACCTGCATGAATGGCGTAACGAGATGGGAGCTGTCTCAACAGTAAATCCAGTGAAATTGTAGTGGAGGTGAAAATTCCTCCTACCCGCGGAAAGACGGAAAGACCCCGTGCACCTTTACTATAGCTTGACACTGCTATTGGGATATTCATGTGCAGGATAGGTGGGAGCCTTTGATTCATGGACGCCAGTTCATGATGAGGCATCCTTGAGATACCACCCTTGAATATTCTGATAGCTAACTTGGTACGATTATCTCGTGCGAGGACAATGTCTGGTGGGTAGTTTGACTGGGGCGGTCGCCTCCTAAAAAGTAACGGAGGCTTACAAAGGTTAGCTCAGATGGGTTGGAAATCCATCGTAGAGTATAATGGCATAAGCTAGCCTGACTGTGAGACATACACGTCGAGCAGAGACGAAAGTCGGTCATAGTGATCCGGTGGTTCTGTGTGGAAGGGCCATCGCTCAAAGGATAAAAGGTACGCCGGGGATAACCAGGCTGATCTCCCAAGAGCTCACATCGACGGGAGGTTTGCACCTCGATGTCGGCTCATCGCATCCTGGGGCTGGAGCAGGTCCCAAGGGTATGGCTGTTCGCCATTTAAAGCGGTACGCGAGCTGGGTTCAGAACGTCGTGAGACAGTTCGGTCCCTATCTTCCGTGGGCGTAGGAAAGTTGAGGAGAGTTGCCCCTAGTACGAGAGGACCGGGGTGAACGTGCCACTGGTGCACCAGTTGTTCTGCCAAGAGCATCGCTGGGTAGCTACGCACGGATGTGATAACCGCTGAAAGCATCTAAGCGGGAAGCCAACTCCAAGATGAACTTTCCCTGAAGGACGCTTGAAGACTACAAGCTTGATAGGCTGGGTGTGTACGCATAGCAATATGTTTAGCTGACCAGTACTAATAGTCCGTTCGTCTTTTTCTTTCATAATTGCGTAATCACTGCCTTATTCAGTATATATCGAATGAGCAGCATGAATCGATTATAGTTACAAAACCTGTTGACTGACAATAATTAACTACTCCAATATATCCAAGCAGTTGGAAGTAAGATCATCTCGATGCTTTTACTTCCGATTGTCTAGGTGGCTATAGAGAGAGGGAAACGCCTGGCTCCATTCCGAACCCAGAAGCTAAGCCTCCCTTCGCTGATGATACTGCACCTTTCAGGTGTGGAAACGTAGGTCGCCGCCTAGTTCTCGGATTTACTTCAATTTTTAAACTTCAATCATTTACAATTATTATAAACTTTTTCACATCCATATCGGCGGCTATTGTCTGCGTATTCACTTCGTTCATTTGCTCCATCTTATGCGACTTTACTCAGATAAAACCTGACATTTAGTCAGCTTTTCTATGAGATATCCTAGTTCTCGGATTATACAAACTCCCATAAACTACATTTACTCTTAACAATCATAACTTTTATCATATACAAATCGCCGGCTATTGATCGTTACACTCTCTATTTATTGCTACTTTACTCATACAAAACATGCCTTTGGGCATCTTTTCTATGAGATATCCCAGTTCTCGGATTTTTATTCTTCATACTATATCCGCACATAACATGCCTCTGGGACCATATCTGTTTATATTGCAGGCCGTAGCGGGTCTTGTCCTATTATATTGTTTCACTTCGACTTCGCTCTTTATTACATCAATTCTTAATCTACGAGATAGCCTGTTTATTTGAACACGTGCATGAATTATTGGATGTTGTGGGAATAAGCTTATACCTGCTTTACGGTGTGTTTAAGACTTGATGCATACTCGGTGATGGGACGGAATGAAAGAGATGATTAAGAAGCTTTATAGAGTATATTCTGCTTAATGAAAGAAGTGCAAAGATAAAACCTCTTTGCACACGGATGATCTAGAGATCGAAAGTGATATTTTTGAGCATATTATCGACGATGTGCTGATAATACTCTTTTTGCGCGTCGGAGCCCAAAGCTACAGGGGGCTTGCCCATGTCGGAACCTTCTCGTATCTCCATATCCAAAGGAATCTGTCCTAGAAGCGGCACGCCGTACTTTTCTGCAACCTTTTGGCCACCGCCCTTGCCGAAGATGTCATAGCGTTTACCGGTGTCAGGTGCTACGAAGAAACTCATATTCTCGACGATACCGGCCATCGGGACGTTGATGTCTTTGAACATCATAATGGCACGGCTGACGTCATCTGTCGAGATCAGTTGCGGTGTTGTGACAAGGACACTGGCTTTGATCGGTAATTCCTGCGCCATAGTAAGCTGGATATCACCCGTTCCAGGCGGCATGTCGATCACCATAAAGTCAAGTTCGCCCCACGCGACATCTTCCAAGAACTGCATCAGTGCAGAGACAGCGACAGACGAACGCCAGACCAGAGGCGTATCCATTGTCGGTGTCGTGTGTGCGACACTCATGATCTTCAGACCGTAGTTCTCTGACGGAATGATCTTGTCATCGTCATTCCACTTAATTCGCTCCAGATCGGTACCTGTCAGACGAGCAATATTCGGCCCGTATACATCAGCATCCAAAAGACCGACTTTGTACCCTTTTTGCGCAAGTGCAATAGCTATGTTGACCGATACAGTACTTTTTCCGACACCACCTTTTCCACTGGTTACCGCTATCACATTTTTAGCGTAAGGTGCACGGTTGTTCGGCGCAGCCGTATCACCGTAGTTCATATCTTTTTGCGTTTGAAGCTTTTTACGGATGTCCAGGGTTTTGAATTTCCCTGCAAGGGTCTGTTCAATTGCTTTTTTTACATTATTGTAGGATTCATCTGTCACTGTGGCTAATTCAATTTTTGCATTGGCGTCTTTTACCGTTGCAGAACTTATCAGTTTGAGTTCGCCAAGCGTACGCTCAAGCCCTGGATACTGGAGATTGATCAGTGTTTCGAGTAGCTCTTTACTATTCATAGGGATTCCCTCTTGATTCTCTTGCCAGCAGGTTTTTAGTCCCGGTTGCTTTTTGAGCCAGTTTGGCCAATATACCTCTGGCATGAGGATAATCCATACTGAGACGGTGGTAGGCCTGAATACGTTCATCGATAAGATTGTTCAACATGCCTATCGCTTGTGTGAGCACGTCTTTGTCATAGGCGGTATTGAGAAGCTCTTTGATCTGGAGTTCCCTGGTATTCATCTGCATCTCTATGCCTAATTGCTTTGCTATATGCATAAAGTCTCCCTGTGAGAGGTAAAGACCGGAAAAAAAGGTGTTTAGGAAATGGTTCTCCAAAGCGGTGAACTTTGATCGTGCCTCATTCCCGTGTTTGCGTGGTCCCTTTATCATGCTTCGGCCTTCATCTCTTTCAGTTTGATATCAGCCGCTTTAGAGACATTCGGATCACTGTCTTCTAAGAGGTCTGTCAATATCTCTTTTGTCGCGCTAGGGTTTTCAGCAAGTCGCATACGAACCATCTTGTCTACATCGTTAACAAAGATTTTGAGCAGTTTGATCGGTGTCGAGGGGTTGCCGGAAAGACCGTCTTTTACTATTTTTTCATCGCTGAAGAACTTTTCCAGCACTTTCGGCGGGGTTGATGGATTGGTAGCAACAAGGGCACGGACCAGGTTGATCTCATCATTAGCCAGAAAAGCAAGGACTTCACTTGGGGTGTGGGGGTTCTTTGCTACAGCCCAACGCGCTCCCATATCGACTTTATTCTTGGCAATATCGATCAGTAACTCAACCATTGTGTCGCTGTACTCTTTATCACGATCATAAACAGAAGTACGAAGGCTCAGGTTCATGGCTGTCTGGCCCACAATCTCCTTATCGTCACGATTGGCATAGTAGATTGCTTTAACATCTTCGATTGGGCAATCTTTTTCTTCAAGAAGATCAATCAATGCCTCTTTGTTGTTTGCATCAATCGCCGTCTGTGTTTCAGGTGTAATCATTAAGTTCTACCCTTCATATAATGTTTGGAAAATAGTATCAAAACATTGTTAATTGATGCTGACTAAATCTATCTATATAAAAGAAATTAATTCTTTTGTAGAATGGTAACAGCATTGAAATGACACTTGTTTTTTAAAAAAACGAATAAGAACGCCTACCATTTATCACAAAGTCATCACAAGTGATTAGTGTTACAAATGGTAATTAATCCGACAGGTAAAGCCCGTAATTTACCCTCATTAAAGAGTGAAGCGCCTATAATAAAGCGTTTATTCCCCAAAAGTCCATTTGCCTGCTAAAGGTATGCACGTTTCGTGTTAATTTTTAGCAGGCATTGGCGATGCAAAAAAAGCTAGACTGAAAGGAGCAAGAATGAAGAGAATGCTTAAAACATTATGTGTTACAGCAGCCCTTACTCTTGTACCAGCAATGGCCGCTGGTAAAGGTTATAAGAACAACGACATTCTGATCTCTGCTAAAGATGCGATCAAGCTGATTGGCAATGAGAAAGTTATGTTTGTTTCTGGTGATAGTGAGGATGTATACAAGTTAGGACACATCAAAGGTTCTGTCTCTATGTATGCCCACCATTTACACCATTCAGATATTACAGGTGATATGCATTGTGCACCACTATATCGCTGTATCGATGATGCTCAAGAATATATCGGCAGCAAAGGTATCAGCAATGACATGATGATCATTGCATATGATGACTTTAAAGGTCCGAATGCGACAGGTGTTTACTCATTCTTTACAAGTTACGGTCATAAGAATGTAAAAGTTCTTAACGGCGGACGTAATGCAATCATGGAACTTGACCCTGCTCAAAAAAAGTTTGACAAGATTAACGACACGCTGAAAGCTGAGAAAAAAGTAGAGAAAAAAGCGAAAAAAGCACTTAAAAATGCGAAAAAAGCTGGTAAAACACTACCGAACGAAGCTGAGCTGAACAAAGTTATCGCTGATTCAAAGAAAAAGCAAAAAACACTGAAAGCTGAGCTGGCAAAAATCGAAAAAAATCTTCTTGTTGTTAAAGGCGATGAAGAGGTAGAAGCGAAACATTACGTTATTGACAAAAACAAACTTGACTTTACACACATTGCCGGTAAAGAGGAAGTGCGTCATGCGATGGACGATATCCTTGAAAAAGGCGACAAGTCGAAATATGTCATCATCGACTCACGCGGTATGATCGAGATCATCGGCGAGCGTAAGATGGACAATGTCGCGCGCGGCGGTCACATTCCGGGTTCAACCTTTATGGAGTGGAAAAAGACATCTGATCTTGACAACAAGAGATCGTTCAAATCTGCTGCAGAGCTGAAAAAAGTGTTTGACCACTATGGTATTACTCCGGACAAGACAATCTATGCATATTGTATGGTTGGTGCTGGTCGTGGTTCACAGCAGATCACTGCGCTTCAACTTCTTGGTTACAAAAATGTAAAAGTATTTACTGGTAGCTGGGATGTTTGGGGTAACGACATGAACTTGCCAATCAAGAAATAAGGGGGAAGCGTTAATATGACTAAAGTTATGAATAATCAACGTAGAGATTTCCTGAAAGTTTCAGGGATGACAGCTGCGTTAGTGGCTTCTCAAGGTAGCCTTTTCGCAAAAACTGAAGTAATGTCTGTAGAGAACGGTAAAAACGATTACCCGAATACAAACTATACTGAAGAGATGTACCGTAATGAGTTCTCTTTCACGTACGGTAAAAAAGAAGAGCACGGTTTCGCTTACCACTGTGTAAACTGTCAAGGTAACTGTGCTTGGGAAGTATGGTCTCACAATGGTGTTATCACACGTGAAAACCAATCTGCTCGTTACCCTGTAATCAATGCCAAGATCCCTGACTTCAACCCGCGTGGTTGTAACAAAGGGGTACAGCACTCACAGGTAATGTACCAAAAAGATCGTATCCTTTATCCGATGATTCGTGTTGGCGAACGTGGGGAAGGTAAATGGAGACGCGCATCTTGGGACGAAGCAGCAGAGAAGATCTGTCAAGAGATTTTCAACACATTGACTGATCCAGAGCGCGGTCCGGACAAATTGATGGTACACGCGGGTACAGGTCTTCTTACTGAAGGTCGCCGTGGTGCACCACTTCGTTTCTCTACACAGCTGGGTGCTAACCGTATCTACCCGTCTTCTTACCTGGGAGATATGTTCTCCGGTGCGGCGATCGCATACGGTGAAGGTAACGTCGGTTGTACATGGGACTTCATGTACAATGTTGATACGGCTGTTATGTGGGGTGGTAACCCTTCTGTATCACGTATTCCTGATGCTCACTTCGTGTGGGAAGGTAAATACAACGGTGCCAAGATCATCGTTATTACACCTGAATTCAACGCAACTGCAAAATCTGCAGATCTTTGGATCCCGATCAAAGCCGGTTCAGACAACATTCTTGCAATGTCAGTGATCCAGGTCATCCTTGATCAAAAGCTTTACAAACCGGAATTCATGAAGTCATACACTGACCTTCCATTCCTGGTTGATGTTGAGACACAGAAAATGATCCGCCGTTCTGATATGGAACATGCGGCATCCCCTGAAGATCACCATAAATATGAAGAAGAGTTCTACTGCTGGAATGCTAGAACACACGGTCCGGCACTAATGCCTGGTACTGAAGGTTCTGAGCATAAATCCCTTCGGTTGGAAGAGCATGGTATTGCTCCTGTTCTTGAAGGTGAGTTCAAAATCACTGATATCCACGGTAAAGAGCGTACGGTTACTACAGCATTTGAAATGTTGAAAAAATCAGCTGCTAAATTTGCTCCGGAGCAGACAAAAGATATCACAGGTGTTCACCCGGATACTGTTGTCCAACTGGCTAAAGATATCGCATTGCCACAAGTTGTCGAGATCACTACAGGTTTCTCATTGAACAAATACTTTAACGGTGTTATGTCAATCTGGAACATCTCTTCTATCTGTGGTCTTACAGGTCGTATGGGGCCGTACGGTGGTCTGAACACTGAAAATGAGTTCTCACTTTCAGGTCTTGGCGCACTCTCGGGCTTCAGCGGTAAATACAAACCGCGTTTCGGTTCTGGTTTCGTCGGTGAATTCGTATTCGGTGACGGTATGAAAACATTTGATCAGTACTTCTCTGACGAAGATGTAAAACGTGCACAAAACGGTATGTCTAAAGAAGAGTACATGGCTGTTGTCAACCAGATCATCAAAGATGGTGAAAACGGCGGTCTGAACAACACTTCTGAGCACGGTAACGTTGTTAAACCTTGGTGGCAACCGGATACTGCACTTATCGTTGCAGACTCCAAGTTCCGCCGTAATAAAGGTAACGAATACCGTAAAGCGTTCTTGAGCAAGATGAAACACTACTTCTATGTGGATTACCGTATGTCTGAAGCAGCGCAGTACGCTGACGTTCTTCTTCCTGCGAAATCACACTATGAGGTATATGACCTTCGTACATCTCCGGGTTATCACCGTTTTACGAACCTGGCGCAGCCGGTTGCAAACATCAAAAACGTTGGTGAAGCTAAAGACGAGTGGACAATGTTTGCTTTCTTGGCGAAGAAACTTGAAGAGATCGCAAACCGTCCTGAGAACATCGACAAAGCGAAAGTTAAAGACGACAAGCGTTATGCGAAACCAGGTTTCCACGACCTTACGATCTTCCACAAAGAGTATACGAATACAGATGAAGAGTCTGAGGGTGAAGGTGAAGTCTACCTCGGTACAGACAAAATGGCTGTTGAAGCGGCTCTTGAGAAGTGTGACCAGTACAACCCATGGACAATGGAAAAAATGTATAAAGTCGGTGGTTTCCTGCTTATCAATGAAAAAGCAGCAAAATCGTCTCCACTTTATTCTGATCGCCCATACTCGTCTATGGAGAACCACCTCTACAAATTTGAGCGTCTTGACACGGTTTCCGGTCGTCAGACATTCTATGTAGACCACGACCGTTTCATCCAGATGGGTGCAGCGACAAATACGGGTATGGAGGGTATCAACCCTGCGGACAACAAAGGGTCGACAACACCATACAAACTGATGACACCGCACGCGCGCTGGTCAATTCACTCGAACTACAAAACGTCTCGTACGCTTCTACGCCTTCAGCGTGGTGTACCGGCGATGATGGTCAACAGAGAAGTGGCAAAAGCTAAAGGCATCGAAGACGGCGATACTATCCGTATCTTTAATGCACTTGGTGAGTTCTATGCGAACGCGAAAGTGTCTTCATCTTGTCCACCGGACGGTCTCGTAATCGAGCACGGTTGGGAACCATACATGTATAAATTCAACAAAGGTCACAATGAAGTTGTACCGACAGCGTTGAATCTACTTGAGATGGCTGACGGTTGGGGTCACCTGAAATTCGGTGGTCTTTGGGATGGTAACCAGTACGCTTACGATGGCGCGGTTAACTTCGAAAAAGCAAACGTTTAATAAAGGGGACATGAATGTCAAAAAGACAATTAGCAATGGTAATGGACCTGAACAAATGTATCGGGTGCCAAACATGTACTGTAGCATGTAAGACTCAATGGACCAACCGTAACGGTCGTGAGTATATGTACTGGAATAACGTTGAGACGTATCCTGGTGCGGGTTATCCTAAAAACTGGATGGAGCTTGGCGGTGGTTTTGATGCTGCCGGCGACCTTCAGCCGGGCGTTATCCCGAATCTAGAAGCAGATTACGGGGTGCCTTGGGATTATAACTATGATGAACTCCAAAACGGTGCATCATTCGAGCCGAATGTAGAACCTACATGGGGACCAAACTGGGACGAAGATCAGGGTGCGGGTGCATTCCCACAAGACAACTACTTCTTCTACCTGCCACGTATTTGTAACCACTGTACAAACCCTGGTTGTTTGTCAGCGTGTCCTCGTGACGCGATCTTCAAACGTGAGCAAGACGGTGTTGTATTGGTTGACCTTGATCGTTGTCAGGGGTACCGCTACTGTATCGCGGGATGTCCTTACAAAAAGATCTATTTCAATCCGAAGATCTCAAAATCTGAGAAATGTATTCTATGTTTCCCACGTGTTGAGCAGGGTCTTCCACCGGCGTGTGCACAGCAGTGTGTCGGTCGTATCCGCTTTGTCGGTTTCCTTGATGATGAGGAAGGACAGGTTTCTAAACTTGTCAACAAGTATAAAGTTGCACTTGGTCTGCGTCCTGAATACGGTACGCAGCCAAATGTATACTATGTGCCACCGACCGAATCTCCTGCGAAATTTGACGCAGAAGGTAAGATCATCGAAGGTTCAACACGTCTTCCGGTAGAAGAACTTGAAAAACTGTTCGGCCCGGATGTTCATCAGGCTATCGCTACATTGAAAGCTGAGATGAAAAAACGTAAAGAGACTGGTGAGAGCGAATTGATGGATATCCTTATCGCATACCAACACTCTGACATGTTCCGTCTGGATAACAACTACTACCAAGAGGTTGCTAAAGCAGCTGGTCAAACACCATTGGCGCCGGTAGATAACCGTTATGTGGCTGGTAAGCATACAAGCACCAAGCATGTGATGAACTTCACACACGGTGGTCATGCAGCAGGAGGACACCACTAATGAAAAAGATAGCAACATCAATGATCGCAGCAGGTATTGCTGCCTCATCACTTATGGCTGCAGAAGCAGCGATTACAGCTGTAAAAGTTAGTGGCGATCTAAACAACGTATCGTATTCCGATGCCGTATGGTCAAAAGCGAAATTCTCCGAAGTTTCACTTTACCCACAAACAACGATCAAAATGAATGACGCAAAAGCAAACGAGCTTAACGCTGCCAACACGGCAGTAAAAGCGCAGATTGCTGCTGTATACAACGGCGAAAATATTGCTTTTATGGTCAAATGGCCGGATGCATCAATGAACATCCAGCGCGGCTGCAAAACAACGTCGTACGGTGACGGTTTTGCAGTCCAGTTCGCTGAAGATGCAAGTAACCCGGAAGCGCTTCCATACATTGGTATGGGTTCAGCTGACCGTGAAGTCGTGATCCACCTACAAAAGGCGGTTCGTCCATCGTATGAGCCAAACGGTAAGGGTGACGTTGCAATGCAGGTCAACCGTAACCAGACAGACCTATTCGGTGCTGACTTGGCTAAATTCGACAAAGACGTAGCTGCACTTGGTAACTTTGACTATGAGCGTTCATTCGTTAGTCAGGGATTCCGTTCTATGACTGAGATCAAAGACGGTTCTAACAAATCGTCTGCACGCCTTGGCTACAACACGAACAACGATGGTTGGGAAGGTACACTAACCCGCCCGATGAAAGACGACTACGTCGACCTTAACCAAGGTGCAATCCCGGTCGCTTTCGCTGTTTGGGACGGTGCTAAAATGGGCCGTGACGGTCTTAAAAACCTTTCACAGTGGGTCTCAGTTAAACTAGAGGGTAATGAGGGCGGTGATGCACTTATCGCTGCTCTTGATGCAAGTGCTGTTAATGGCGATGTAGCTGCAGGTAAACAGGCAGTTGCTGATAACGGTTGTGTGGGCTGTCACCAGGTGGAAGCGACAGATGCGGCTAATCTGATGGCGCCATCACTTACGAATGTAGGTGGATATGCGACAGCTGGTTACCTAAAAGAGTCACTTGTTGCTCCATCTGCTGTAGTCGTACCTGGCTATAACCGTAACGCGCACTCTAACTACATGTGGTACATGGAAGAGAACGGTAAACGTACTTCAACCATGACAGACTACAGTTTCTTGGATGCTGCGACGATCGACAATATCGTTGCGTATCTGAAAACTCTGAAAGCGGAGGCTAAATAATGAAAAAGATTGCATTATTACTATCTGCTCTTGCGTTTGCTGCTTTGGCAAACGAGGGTGAATTTGAAAAAAACGGCTTTTTAACAACTGAGAAGTGTGCAAAAGCCGGTGAATTTGCTGACTGCTACCTTGAAAATTTTTCATGTGGAAGCGACGGCTGTTTTGAGACAGAAGAAGCAGGTGTCCATAAAGGCGCACCTCTTGTTCTTTATTCTCATGATGACGGTGTGATCTATAAACTTGACGTTAGCAAGATCCCTGCTTCTGAGCTTGATGAAGGTGTTAGCCGTAACATGGTTACATTTATCGGCGAGTACGATAAAAAGACAAACACAATTCATGCAACTGAGTTTAAAGCACCACCGCCACCTACGAAGTCATTCTTCAAAGGTTGTCTATAATCTTTGCGGATCGGGGGTTTTCCTGATCCGTTCTCTTCTACTTTCAGTACACTATTAACATAAAATACTTTGTCTGATGTAAGGCATATTCACCTATAATACCGCATTTAAATAGGGAATTTTATAAAGATCCAAACATTGAATTTTTATAGATTTTCCAAGAGGAACCGATTTATGGATAATGATACAAGACTTTATATTTACGCTTTTTTGTCCCGCGTTATGAGTGATATTCCCGACGCACGCTTTATTAAAGACCTCAAGGCAAATGAGAGCCTTATGTCGACGATAGGTGAAAATTCTATGCAGTGGCTGTTAGGTCTGGATGATATGTTTATTCTGGATGAGCTGAACAGTGACTTTACATCGCTCTTTGTATTGAATACGCAGCCGATAGAATCTTTTGTACTCGATGCGAAAAACGAGGCGCAGGTGGGGTTGCAAAATCCGGCGATGAGCTACTATTTTCAAAACAATTTTGAAGTCAATATGGATCAGACCTCTATCATGGCTCCGGACCATCTCTCCATCGAGTTTGCTTTTATGCAGACCCTGGTCTATAGAGATGAGAAAAAGCCTCAGCGTGAGTTCTTGGAACAGCACATGATCCCCTGGGTCGTGCCGTATATGATGGGGATGAAAAGTATGAGTACAACACCGTTCTATCAAGACATTTGTGATTTTATCGTTGAGTTCCTGGTTGCTGATCTTGATGGCCTGATGGCAGGAGAAGAAAATGGCAGTAAATAGCTTTTTACAAAAAGCAAACCTGTTTTCGTACAGCGGTACGAACTGTGTAAGAAACGACTACTATCATCACGACTGTCATATTTGTGTCGACATTTGTCCGGAGAACGCTTTCCACATTATCCGTAACAAACTGACATTGTTTGAAAATGAATGTACGGGATGTTCGGCATGTATCGGTTCATGTCCGACAGAGGCACTTACGATAGAGAGTTTTGATCCCAATGCTTTCAGTGTCGTTTTTCACAAAGAGGAAAAACCCGAACTTTCTTGTAAAAAGAATACGCCGTGTTTGGGCGTATTTGATGCGCATCATCTTATTACGATGGCGCTAGACGGCACAAACGCACCTGTCTGCGACATGCGCCATTGTGAAGGTTGTCCGATAAACGCAGAGAACAAGCTGGAGAGATCTATTCGTGAAAAGATTGCGGTTGCCAACACTTTTTTAGAGAATGTAGGCCTTGAGAAGCGCATAACGACGATAGATGAAAAAGAGGAAGAAGAGGTCAATCCGAAGCGCATGCTTTTTAGAAAGGCAGTTGATAAAGCCAAAGTTGCCATAGAAGCGCAACAGCTTGAACTCGGTATGACCTTGGCGCATCAAAAGAGCAATGAGCATACGGGCTTGCCTCTTAAGAACATCATCCTGAAAGAGGCGATCCGTAAAAATTCCAGCAAGTTTGAGAAGACAGCCTTTAAAGAGCAGAACCCACTCTTTTTTAACAAGAAGATCATCTTCGAGAAGTGTACCAACTGTGGTGACTGTGCGCAGTTCTGTCCGACCGAAGCGCTGACGCTTACAGCAGACAAACAGGGTATAAATTTTGTATCTGGCAACTGTATCGGTTGCGGTATCTGTGATGATATCTGTAAGACCGACGCAATCTATACCGATGACAGTTTTGATCTGATCTCGATAGCTTATGACCGTATGGAGACATTGGTGCATTATGAGATGGTCATGTGTCATGAGTGCCGCTGTCCCTACCCTTACAGAGGCGGCGACCCGATCTGTGACCGTTGTGTCGACTTCAAAAAAGATTTTAGCGGGATGTTCACTTTAGCGAAAGATCAATAGTCAGTCTGCCGGCGAATGCTTTAAGCGTTGCCTATACGTCGTTAAGGGATGTTCTGATTCTATATAGGATAGGCGTTTTCTCAAACGGCTTTTCTCATTATTGAGAAAAGCAATTTTCATTAAACTCTATTTTTTCTCTATTTTATCTTTAGCAGTGCGGATTGCACTGTCTAGAGCAGTTTTAGCAGCTCCCCAGGCCTGAATACCCATACGTTTGGCTTCCTGGGCCTTTTCGGACTGAAGGGCACGTGAACCACGTTCCATCGCCTCTTTGGTTACGCTGCTGAGACGCTCTTTCAGAACATCGACCGTCTCTTTGGAGATAATGATCAGCTCGTCCATGTCGAGGTGAATGTCTTTACTTACTTTCATCAGCAACGCTTCAGTGCCTTTGTCAGTGGTCTTGGAGAGCGACTGAATGGTCTGCGTAAAGACAAGATTGGTCTGTTTAAGTTCGTCAATATCAGCGTAATCGCGAAGCACATCGGCTTTGATCTCATCGGGCATATATTGCAGCTGCTGTTTGAACTCATGGATCGATTTTACCAGACCGGTGCGGATACCGCGAAGCGTTCCGCGCAAAATCTCTTCAGCCCAGTTGGGTGTCGCCTCAGAGATACTGATGGCGCTTTGCAAGATGGTGTAGATGATCTTTCGGATGCGAATAGTGCTCATCGTACCTTCATTGAGCGTCTCATGGGTGATATCTTTTGTGATCTCTTTGATCGTCTCTTCGACATCGTGTCCCTTTTCAAGGGTGGTCAGGATGGCAGACTCGACCATCTCTTCAAGCATATCAAAAAGATCGATGGACTGAAGTTTGATCTGGTGGAGGTCGCGCTGCAGAGATGGCGCGTCTGTACCAAGCTTCTCTTCGAGTGCATTAAAAATGGCGTATTTGGCATTTTGCAGTTCTAGAGATTTACGCTCGAGTTGACGTTCGATCTGCTCTTTTTGCGCCAGCAGATCCTGCACCTGGTCATGCAGGCTTTTGGTTTCCAGTTCCATGACAGACTCGGCAAGGACTTTTAGTTCCTGAAAGTTGAGACGCTCTTTTGGAACATTCCACTCTTCTTCAATATGGGCAACAATCGAAGAGACTTTTTCGTCTAATGATGAGCCGCTGTTTTTTTTGTAAAAATTGCGAATGTTACGTTCATATTTTTCGATATCCATCGTTTATCCTTTGCCTTATAGTACCATTTTGATGTCTTGGTGCGCTTTAAGCGCTTCATAGATAAAGGTGCGCTCATCTTCGTTCTGGACGATCAGATCAAGGTTGAGACTGACATATTTGCCTGTTTTGCTTGCTTTGGAGTGCTTGAGTGTGTGTGCGCGCTCCAAAATGACCGAATGAATAGCCTCTTCAAGTTTCCGGCGTTCTTCACCAATGACCTTGTATTTCCAGCTACAGGGATATTCAAGCTCAAGCTTCTGATTCGCATCTTCGCCTATGACTCTCAATTTGGGTGTGTCTGCTGCCATTAGCCTTCTCCTTCACGTCTGAAATCACCGCTTTTGCCGCCTGATTTTTGTTCAAGCTGAACATTACGGATGATCATCCCCTTGTCGATCGCTTTAACCATGTCATAAATGGTCAATAGACCGATACTCGTACCTGTGAGCGCTTCCATCTCTACTCCGGTCTGGCCTGTCAGTTTTGCCGTAACCGTAAGTTTGAAACCGGGCAGTTCAGGGAGCTCTTCGACATCGCAGTTGATACCGCTGAGGTTGAGCGGGTGGCACATCGGTATCAGATCACTGGTCTTTTTTGTCCCCATGATCGCTGCGATGACCGCAGTCTGGAGTACGGGCCCTTTCTTCGTCTTTTCGCTTACGATGGCATCATAGGCCTCTAGCGACATCTCTATAATACCGCTGGCGACGGCTACACGTGTCGTCTGCTCTTTGTCGGAGACATCAACCATTTTCGGTCTGTCTTTTTCATCTAAATGGGTTAATTGCATTTTTTCTCTATATTTGGAATTCTTTTCTTTTATCATTATACCAAAGAAGGGTATATCTATGATGCTGTAAATAATATCCAGATAGGTGATTAAAAAATAAACAGTCGGGTGTTCATGAAAAGTCCGTATTAGGGCTATACTTTTACAGTGATTGACATTGATGGTATAAAAAGCTACTGATCGATTGGCTTTTTCTAGCTATTGCGTTCGTTACTGACGGAAACTTGAAAACAAAGTTGAAGATCGGGTAGGGCATTGAGAACAGTTGTGTGACTGTGTGGTTCTCCGGCATATCTCGAGTGTCAGCATTGTTGAATAAGGGCATACCGTTCTTTATATAAAAATTAGCGAAGGAGGGTGAGCTGTTACAGCTTTAGGCGCTGCCCCAGATTAGGTAGGTAAGTCCTAATAATACAGCTCACTCTGTAAGCGTATTCTCCTTTTCCCTGTCTTTTCCCATTGGATGGGGGAGTTATGTAAACAATTCAAATCACACTTCTATAGCCGTTAACGGACAGCTCTAAGAATCCATTGAGAGGGTTTTTAAAGATGCCCATTAGAGAAAGGAATTCCAGTGCAGAGTCTGGTAAAGATTTATGAACAAAATCAAGCAATAATTCAAAAATTTATTGTCTCCTCTTTGCGAAGACTACATCTTAAAGAGATCAATGACAGAACGTTTGAAATACTAAAAGAGTCTTTTCCAAGCCTTGAACTGCTTTATGAGTGCGATCCAAATATGGTTCAGATCTCGGCAAATTACGGCGAAGGCATTTATGATATCGAGCAGATCGGGAAAAGAAGGGACTATCTTGTCGATATGGAGGCGATGCATGGCGGCTATTATGTGACTGAACCCTATATATCAAGTGTTTCCGGGGACCTGTGTATTACGGTTGTCCATAAGTGCCAGGGAAATTTTTTCTTTTTGGACTTTAGGCTGCGCAAACTGCTGGAGCGTTTTCATCTTATAGTGAGCAATACAAAGTTCCACCGCCTCAGCCGTTTTTCCTACGGCATAATAGGCGGCGGGCTGCTTCTTTTTGGTCTATTCGTCGTGCTTTACGGTATAACGAGTTTTGTGATGTACCTCTTCTCTGATGCAGCGATGAGCCTGGAGGTTGTCTTCAAGCCGGTTATCGCATTGACGTTGGGGCTGGCCGTATTTGACCTTGGCAAGACCATATTCGAGCAGGAAGTCTTGCCGAGTACGCAAAATATTTCCGAGGTCTTTAACCCGAAAAGCCTGATCACTTTTATGGTCTCGATTATCATTGCTCTGCTGATAGAGGCGTTGTTGGTTGTTTTTAAGATCTCCATCAATGATTACAAAGACCTTCCTTACGCAGCGGCGCTTATCGTGGCCGTCTCTTTTCTGTTGTATGTTTTTAGCCGATTTGTTGCACTGCAAAAAGTTGGCAGTTTAAAAAAGGGAGAGTAGCTAGGGCATCTCTTGCAGGTGATGAGAAGGGGTAAGTGCTTTTAAAGCGATTTGAACGCCTCTTCGTATTCATGCGGATGGTTGAGGTTGGCAAAGGGTGTCTCGTCCTTAAAATCGATATAGACTGTTTTTGACTTTTTAAGCAGTTGCCCCAGACGGTGATTATCTTCTTGGAGCATCTGCTCGAAAGAGGGCAAAAGCGAACGGTGGTAGATACCGCACATAGGATGTGTTCCGGAGCCTGTTTTGGCGATAACGGCGTCAAGTTCTTCACTATCATTTTCCAGTAATGTCCGGATCTCCTCCTCGCCGACGAAAGGGGTATCGACACTCAGGACAAAGATACGTTCGTCTTTCAGTTTTTTGAACATCGCGTTGAACCCGGCGGTCGGTGCAAAAACTTTTTCTCCCGGTGAATCTTCGATAATATCGGCAGTAAAATTGAACTTGTTCTCTTTGGCCGAGATATAGACCTTTTCAAACAGCGATGAGAGACGACGGTACTGGAATTCGGCCAAGGAGTTGTACCCGCCAAAGGGAAGCAGTGCTTTGTCTCTGCCCATACGCGAACTCTTGCCGCCGGCAAAGATGACGCAGGGGATATCGAACGGTACCGGTTTGTGAGACACTGCTTACCTCTCCATGAGATCTTGTTTAGTGTCAGAAGTATAGTACGCTTCAGATAAAACTGCTGTAAAGGGCGGGCAAGAGCATTATGCGCTAAGAATTTTCTGATCTAAAAAAGAAGATTAATCGGTTATCGGCGAGTTCATGGTTCCACGGAATGATACCTGGGATTGATATTATGACGGCCCGCGTGGCTAACAGATGTGTTAGTTTCCCGTTGATAGCAATGCTGACGAGGGCTTTCAGATAAAGTCTATGACAATGGATCAGAACGGTATTCAGGGAGATCATGCCGGCAGAAAGCAGGATGACAGAGCGTGTCACAGGAATAACAAAGCTGTTTTATATTGGAATCAGTAGTAGATTCTGACAGTGGCAATAAGGCGTGACGGTTCACTGAGTCATGTTACAGGCGTAGCAGTTGTTCTTGCAGTTTTATATGCTTAAAACGCCAAATATATAGAGGTCTTGAAGAGAGAGGATGGTACCGGAACATAACGTCCGGTATAAGTACTATTGTACGGAAGCAGGATCGGCGATGTAGCCGGCAACCGCTGAGGCAGCAGCTACCGCAGAGTTGGCAAGGTAGATGCCGGAACTGCGTGCGCCCATACGGCCGACAAAGTTGCGGTTGGTCGTCGCGATGGCCACTTCGCCGTCACCGAGGATCCCCATGTAGCCGCCGAGACAGGCACCGCAGGTCGGATTTGAGATCACGCCGCCGGCATCGATGATGATATCGACATAACCCAGTTTCTCGGCCTCTTTAAAGATCTTCTGTGTTGCCGGTGTCACGATCAGACGCGTGTGGCGGGCGACACGTTTGCCTTTGAGGATCTCTGCTGCCATCTTGAGGTCAGAGAGGCGGCCGTTTGTACATGAACCGATGAAGACCTGGTCGACTTTGATCTTGTCGGCAACAGCCGTGCTCAGCGGTTTGCCGTTGGACGGCAGTGACGGGTAGGCGATGACCGGCTCAAGTTTAGAGACATCGATCTCGACGACACGGACATATTTCGCATCCGGGTCAGAATAGTGGTATTTCGGCTCGCGCGCAAGCTTTTTGTCGGCCAAAAACTCTTTGGTGACATCGTCCACCGCGATGATACCGTTTTTTGCACCCGCTTCGATCGCCATGTTACAGAGGCTGAAACGGTCATCCATGCTCAGGCTGGCGATGGTGTCACCTGTAAATTCAAGGGCCTGGTAGAGGGCGCCGTCGACGCCGATAATGCGGATAAGCTCCAGGATGAGGTCTTTGCCGTAGACATTCGGCTGAAGCTTGCCTGTAAAGACGACTTTGATCGACTCAGGGACTTTGAACCAGTTGCCGCCGGTGATCATTCCGAAGGCAAGGTCGGTTGAGCCCATTCCGGTAGAGAATGCACCCAGTGCGCCGTGCGTACAGGTGTGGGAGTCGGCACCGATGATAACATCACCCGGTACGACCAGCCCTTTTTCAGGAAGAAGCGCATGCTCGATCCCCATGTCTTTTTCGTCAAAATAGTTTTTGAGATTGTGTTTGTAGGCAAAGTCACGGCTGATTTTTGCCTGGTTCGCCGAAGCGATATCTTTCGCCGGGATGAAGTGGTCAAGAACCAGTGCAAAACCGTCCGGATTGGCCAGTTTTTCTGCGCCGCTCTCTTCAAATGCTTTGATCGAGATCGGTGTCGTGATGTCGTTACCGATGATCATATCGATATTACAGCGAACGATCTCGCCTGCATACACTTTTCTGCCAACGTGTTCGGAGAAGATCTTTTCCGTTATAGTCTGTCCCATAGTAAACCTTTGAAAAATGGTAAATAGTGATATTGTATTAACGTCACCAAAAAATTGGCGCGATTATAGCATCTTGGTGCTGTGGAGTTTTTTAGCTATGAAAGTTAGCTGTACGCTCTTTTTGCCGCAGTGCAATCTTTCCTGAATCTGCAGCGGTAAAAGCGAAAAGTCGAACAAACGCTTTTCAGAAGAAAGCTGTGCCGGCCATCCTGATCCGGAAGTCGAACGTGGTCAGATCAAGCCGACCAAGGCTACCAGCAGCACCGGCGGGGTGATCACCAAACCGACTTTCATATAGTCGCCCCAGCCGATCCTGACACCCTTTTGTGCCAGAACATGCAGCCAGAGCAGGGTGGCGAGAGAGCCGATCGGCGTCATCTTCGGTCCGAGGTTGGAACCCAGGATGTTGGCGTAGGCAAGCGTCTCGCTGCCGACATAACCGACCTGGTCGATGGCGATATCCATGATCATGATGGTCGGCATGTTGTTCATCACCGAGCTCAGCCCTGCCGCCAGGAAGCCGGTGCCGATAACCGCGACAGCTTCTCCCTGCGACTGGAGAGAGGCTATCCATGAGGCGACGATGTCGGTCAATCCGGCGTTTTTCAGCCCGTAGACCACGACATAGAGGCCGATACTGAACCAGACCACCTGCCATGGGGCCGCTTTGATCGTCATGATCGGTTTGGTCGCCCTGTAGTGGTTGGCCAGCAGCAGAAAAAGGAGCGCGCCGCCGAGGGCAAAGAGCGAGACCGGCAGATGGTAGTAGTCGCCGATAAAGTAACCGGCCATCAGGAGGGCCAGAAAGTACCAGCTCAGTTTGAACATGGTTTTGTTTTTAATGACGGAGGCCGGGGATGCCAGTTCGGAAACATCAATCGTTCTCGGGATATCTTTACGGAAGTAGATAAAGAGCACGATAATCGAAGCAATGATACTGAGGGCATTGGGCAGGAACATCGCCTTGGCATACTCCCAGAAGCCGATGTCGAAATAGCCGGCTGTTACGATGTTGGTCAAGTTGGAGATGACGAAGGGGTTGGAAGCCGAATCGCCGATGAAGCCGCCCGCCATCAAAAAAGCAAAGACGGCGACAGGGTTCATCTTGAGGTGTTTCATCTTCGCCAGCAGGATCGGGGTGAGGATGAGCGCGGCGCCGTCATTGGCAAAAAATGCGGCCACGATCGCACCGAGCAGCAGGATGTAGATGAACATCAGGTAGCCGTTTCCCCGGCTGAAGTGGGCCATCTTCAGTGCGGCCCACTCGAAAAATCCGATCTCGTCCAGCACCATCGAAAGCAGGATGATGCCGATAAAGGCAAGGGTGGCATCCCAGACGATGGCGGTGACGGTGAGGACATCGTCAAATGTGACAACACCGACAAGCAGGGCGACAACAGCGCCGGCTACGGCAGAGGTGCCTATCTGAAGTCCTTTCGGCTGCCAGATGACAAAAAGAAGGGTAATGAGAAAAAGAGAAAATGCTAAAACCATGGGAACCTCAAAAAATTGTAGCAGCAGTATAGCGACTAATCATCATTATATCAATACATCTTGATGTATTTACTATGCCTTGCTATACTTTCAGCTTCAAAAGGATCAGGATATGGAAGATTTTTTACAAACGATCGGCGCTTTGAATGACGAGACACGGGTACTGATCTTGCGCTTTCTCGATGAGCACGGTGCCCTCTGCGTCTGTGATCTGCAGAATTCGCTCGGGATGATCCAGTCAAGACTGTCGCGCCACCTCAAGATACTGAAAGAGGCGGGATTCCTGCGGGTTGAGCGTAAAGGGACCTGGGCCTATTACAGTATCCGCTCGCCGCTTGACCGTTTCCGTCTGCAAGCCATCGACGAGATCAAATACCTCGATATCAAACTGCCGCCTCTTAAAAAAGAGTGCGGGCTAAACTAGGAAGACAATGCGATTTTTACTTATATTGTTATTGGCTCTAAGCTCACTGAATGCCGCATCGATAGGCTGGCAACGTAACTATGAGACGGCGCTTGCCAAGGCGAAAAGTGCAGAGAAGGCGTTGATGGTCTACCTCTACCTTCCGAACTGTAATACCTGCAACTATATGAACAAGAATGTATTTAACGACAAAAAGGTCATAGACTATATCAATAAGCACTATATTGCAGTCAAGCTTTACCCCAACGATAAAAGTCTGCCTGAAAAGCTGCAGTCAGAGGTCTCCCCCGTTTTCTATCTGATAAACCCGCAAAACGCCGAGATGATCGAATCGGTCATGGGCGGCAAAAACGCGGAGAAATTTTTGGAACTGCTCGAAGAGAGTTTTGATACCTACAAAACGCAGACCGAACCACAGTAGACCGTTGGGGACAATGACTACCGGACAGAGGCAGCTAATCGGAAGAAGCGTTATAATAGGGAAAATAAAGGCTGAAAATGTATTTGAGTAAACAAGCAGTGTACCCCGTTTTTGCAGAGGGTGCCATAAAACCGTTTAAGTACTAAATCATGCTGCAAATTTCAACGCATGTAAATATCCCGGATAGCGAGATCGAGATCAAGGCTATCCGCTCACAGGGCGCAGGCGGGCAGAACGTCAACAAGGTCTCTACCGCCATCCATCTGCGTTTCGATATCGCTGCCTCGTCGCTGCCCGAACACTACAAAGAGCGCCTGCTCGCCCTGAGTGACCACCGTATTACCAAAGAGGGGATCATCAACATCAAGTCGCAGGGGTCCCGGAGCCAGGAGGAGAACAGAGAGGAGGCTCTCGCACGGCTGAAAATGCTGATCCAGAGTGTCAAGACGACACAGAAAAAAAGAAAAGCTACGAAACCGACGAAGAGTTCACAGAAGAAGCGCCTCGACAGCAAGACAAAACGGGGCAAGATCAAAAAGATGCGGGGGAGATTCAAAGGGAGCGAGGGGTGAGCCTTCTTCGTTTCTGTCGTAGAAGCGAAGAGAGCATCACCACGCTGCTAATGGCCGCGTGCTCCGTATTGGTACCGTGTCCCTTCATTAGCATCTGTCGTCTGCACCGGTTCCGGTTCTTCGGAGGCGGTACAGCCCAGCTCCTCAAATTTCTCCTCTGTCATGCTTGACAACTGGCTTTCGAAGATCCTCAGTTTTTGTTTGATCTGGTCTGAGAGGACGACCATCTCGTCATAAAGGCGCTGTGCCAGCTCCTTTTCGGCATCACTGGCTTTTTTTTTCATGCCGAGCAACCCGCCGAAGCCGCCGGACCGGTTGTTAAAGTAGATCTGATATATCTTGGTAAAATGGTCATTGAACGTTAGCAGTAGACTTTCCATCTCATCGAGCTGCATGCGGCTGTTCCCGATGGAGAAGAGCATCGCCTCTTCATAAAACCATTTTCCGAATGCCGTATCGGTAAAGTTGGGCTTGAATTGGCTTTCGTCGACATTGAGGCCGGAAACCAGAAGTTTGAGCGAGTTGAGCATGCGGATATGCGATGTTCGGGCTTGGTGTAAGCGATGGATGCATTTTTCTTTGAGCATGATATTTGTACCTCTTGCTAATATGGGTGAAATTATCAACATTATACCTCCGGAAATGATACCTGAAGCGAAAAGACTGGTTAAATAATAATCAAAACTGTGCTTAAAGAAGCTCTACCAGCTCATAAAGGGTCTTGATTCGGTGGGTAGCACCGCTGAAGTCGTGTGAAAGGGTGAAGGCGTTGTGGACAACAACGCAGTCTATTCCCGCATTGACCGCCGAGCGCAGTCCGCGCTGCGAGTCCTCGACGACGACCGCTTCGTGCTTTTTGCCCCCGAAGAGTTCGAGCCCTTTCAGATAGGGGTCGGGGTGCGGCTTGGAGCGCCCATACTCGCCGCTGCAGAGAACGAACTCCATAGGATCGGCGATGCCGCGGCCGGCATGAATCAGTTCGAAGTCCTCGCGCCGTGCCGAGGTGACGATGCCCATGCGGTAGCGATCCTTCAGTGCATCGAGCACCTCTTTGACCCCCTCTATCGTTATGTCTTCACTTTTGAGGTAGTGCTGATAGAGGACGTTGCGCCTGTCGCGGGCGGCTTCGATGCCGGCACTGTCATAGCCCGCCTCCTCGGCCAGCAGAAAGGCGCTCTGGCCGTTGACCATGATCTCGCGGTAACGCTCTTCATCGAGAGTGATGCCCATTGTTCCAAGGATCTCGACGTTGGCCCTGAAGTACCACTTTTCGGTTTCCACCAGTACACCGTCGTTGTCAAAGAGTATGTACTTTTTCATGGGGGAATTATACCTTTTTTCGGAAGCCGATACGCCTTATTTCTCTTCTGTTCAAGCCATGTCAGGAAACCCGTTAGGGCTGAAGCCCACTGATCGTTTTTCCACTTTATTTTGTGAAAAGCACTTTTTAATTCTCAATCAAATATAATAATTATTAACTGTAGTACAAATCCCGCTTTCCATGTCACCGCAGTTCAACACATTATGATTGGAAGAGAAGCTATGCCAGATGCCGATAGTTACAACTTTTTTGCACTTATCGAGGGAATGGAGAGCACCTTCTTTTTCTATATACGCAATAGAGAGGGGAAATACCGTTACATCAGCCCTTCCCAGCACTCTATTTTAGGGTACAGAGAAAAAGAGTTTGCGGAAGTATTCAACGCCTTTTTGAAAGATGCCGAGGCCGTTGCGGGAGGTGTGGGGAAGCGCGGCAAAGTCGATGCGACAAAGCTGTCTTATGAGGGGGAACTTGCTCACAAAAACGGTTCGCAGCGGAGTTTGAAGATCTATGAGTACCCTTCTTACGATGCAGAGGGGGAGATCATCGCACTGCAAGGCCTTGCTGAAGATATTACGCCGCGTAGAGAGCTCGAAGCGTCCTTGCGCCGCAATGAGACCTTTTTCAAACAGGTACAGCAGATGGCGCAGATCGGTTCATGGTTTCTGGATATCAGAGCAAACCGGCTGCAGTGGTCGGAGCAGGTCTATCGGATCTTTGAACGTGACCACGAGGACTTTGAAGCATCCTACGAGGCTTTTCTGACGAATATCCATCCCGACGATTTCGAGAGTGTCAACAATGCCTATATCCGCTCCTTGGAAGAGAAGAGCCCTTACAGCAGCGAACATCGGTTGCTTATGCCGGATGGTCGTATCAAATATGTGCACGAGGAGTGCGAGACATTTTTTGACGAGAGAGGTGAACCGATCAGCTCATTCGGAACGGTTCAGGATATTACTGTGATGAAAGAGCTTCAGATCGAACACGAGATCAATCAGGAGCTGATGTTTCAACAGTCCAAGATGGCGCAGATGGGGGAGATGATCAACAGTATTGCCCATCAGTGGAAACAACCGCTTCACCAGATCAATTCGGTTTTGCCTGCGATCGAAGAAGATTTTGGAAGCGGGACCCTCAGCAGTGCGTCATTGGCAGCGAAACTTGATGAAATAGAGATGCTTACCGGCCATATGTCCCAGACGATAGAGAGTTTTCAAAACTTTTTTCATCCGAATAAGCACAAAACGGTCTTCAGTGCAGCTGATGCCTTGGCGAAAGTATTTACGCTTTTTGGAAGTGAATTTGAACGTGTCAAGATCAGGCGTGAACTCAGTACGCACAGTGACTTTTTGATCGGCGGCTCAGAGAAAGAGTTTGTGCAGGCCATACTGAGCATAGTGCAGAACTCAAAAGAGTGTTTTATTCACCGGAATATCCACGAGCCAAAGATAATGATCCGAATCGACACCATTGATAACAGGGGTATTGTGACCTTGACGGATAATGCCGGCGGCATTCCTGATGAGTACGCCGACAAGATCTTTGACCCCTATTTTACAACCAAACGCAAAGGGCATGGAACGGGACTGGGGCTGTATATAGCCAAGAAGCTTATTGAAACGGCTTTGTGCGGTACACTTTCCGTTAAAAACGGAATCGAAGGTGCCGAGTTTATTATAGCGTTGCCGCTGAAGGGGTAAGGGTATGAACTACTGTTATACCAATGTTTCTATCCTCTATGCAGATGATGCGACGAGTGCGCGAAATCATTATGCAGAATTCCTGGGGCGCCTTTTTTACGACGTTTACGAAGCCTGTGACGGTGAAGAAGCCTGGCAACTGTATGAAAAACACCGTCCGGATATTGTACTGCTCGATGTCGAGATGCCAAAGATGAACGGACTGGAAGTCGCTGAAAAGATCAGGAAGAGCGATGGCGAGACACGCATTATCATCGCAACAGCCTATGTCAATGAAAAACGGCTGCTCCAAGCGGTCGAACTGGGGTTGACCCGTTTTTTGCCCAAGCCGTTTGGACGCAAGATGATCAAAGACACACTGGAAAAAGCAGTGCTCGAGCTCGATAACAGACACTACATCGACCTAGGTAGCGGCTACAGATGGAACAGTTCCATGCATGAACTGGTCTATGGAGGAGAATGTGTCAGACTGACATCCGGCGAGCGCACACTGCTTACGCTTTTATGCTCCAGGCCGGGGCTTGTCTTTTCAAACTATACCATCGAACTTCATTTATGGCCGATTCAAAATGATGACGATACCGGCCCCAGAATCAAGGCGCTGATCAAACGTATTCGTAAAAAGCTTCCAGACGGTTGTATTGAGAATATTTATGGAGAGGGGTATCGCATCAACATCGCCGGCTGAGGTATATATAACTTCTTATAATAAAATTACCTCTCATTTCTGTCACTTTTTTGTCACTTTTTTCTTTTATCATATTTGAAAAATTAATATAGAAAGAGGAATATGAGATGGAAAGACCTACGCCGATCAATGAAGCCGTCAAGCTGGACAAATACAAGTACATCATGAGCCGCACCGATACAAAAGGGACGATAGAATTCGGAAATGACTACTTTTTCGAGATATCGGGCTACACGCCTAACGAGCTGATCGGACAACCGCATAATGCGATACGTCATCCTGATATGCCGAAGGTGATCTTCAAGCTGATGTGGGACCGTCTTAAACAGGGGAAAAACATCTTTGCCGTCGTCAAAAACATGGCTAAAGACGGACGCTACTACTGGGTCACGACCAAGTTCGAGATCAAGAAAGATTCGTTAGATGGCTCGATAAAAAGCTATATGGCGTACCGCCAGGCGGCCAAACCGCAAGCGATCAGCGCCATCAGCAAGCTCTACAATGAACTTCTGGATATTGAAAAAAACGGCGGTGTGGAAGCATCTGAAAAGTACCTCTCGGGCTATCTGGACTCCAAACGCCAAACATACGATGAGTTTATCGACGACCTTATCGGCAACAAAGGCGCCTTCAAGCTCTTTTTTAACGCTATGGCCAAAATGTTTGGCGGAAAGTAAGAGGGGGTGCCGGTGCAACGATACAGCTGTGTACTGGCAAAAAGGAGCGTCTTCCAGCTAAAGGGTAGTTGTGTCTCCAATGCCTAGCGGTAAGCAGAAGCTGGATGCGACCTGCTTTGAGTCTGTCTTTAATCTGATGCCGAGCCCCTGCATCATCACGGACGGCAGTCGAATGCTCCGGGCTAACCGGGCATTGCTGGAGTTTATCGGTTTTGATTCCAATGAAGCTTTTTTTGAACGTTATCAGTGCGTTTGCGAACTTTTCAAAGAGGCGCTCAGCTATCTCTCTTTTTGCAAAGGTGAACGGTTATGGGTGGAGGAGATTCTCACCGAAACAAAGCAAGATTACAAGATCATGATCCAGCATGGAAGCGAGACGCGCATATTCCTTCCTAAAGTACAGGCCTATACTTACGCTGATACAAAGCAGTATATTGTCGTTTTGGAAGATGTTACCTCTGAGGACAGGCTGCAGAACAGACTGCTGCAAGAGTATAAAGAGGCGGTGGACAGAAGTGCGATCGTCTCCAAGACAGATCCCCATGGGGTGATCACCTTTGTCAATAAAAAGTTCTGCGAAATCTCGGGTTACAGTGAAGGGGAACTTATTGGCCAGCCGCACAATATTATCAGGCATCCCGATATGCCTGCCGCTGTTTTCAATGAGATGTGGCGCACGATCTCCGAGAAAAAACCTTGGTCGGGCATTGTCAAAAACCGTACGAAAAGCGGCGGAACCTATTATGTCGATACGGTGATCAACCCTATTATCGACTGCAAAGGCAATATTGTCGAATATATCGGCATACGTCATGATATCACAGCGATCGAAACGGTAAAAAGCAATCTTTACGTCGAGATAGAAGAGACTCAGAAAACACTCTTATATAGTCTGGGGGAAATTGGTGAGCTCCGCTCCCGCGATACGGCAAACCATGTAAAACGGGTTGCAGAGTACTCCAGACTGCTTGCCATCAGGTCCGGACTCGACGAAAGCGAAGCCTCCATACTTCAGCTTGCCTCACCGATGCACGATATCGGGAAAATAGCGGTACCGGATGATATTCTCAACAAAGAGGGATATCTTACGGATACCGAGCGCAAGATCATGCAGACACACTGCGAGTACGGCTACCACATCTTGAAAAACTCCGACCGTCCCATTCTTAAAGCCGCTGCCATCGTGGCTCACCAGCATCATGAGAAATGGAACGGAAGCGGTTATCCGAAAGGGTTGAAAGCCGAAGAGATCCATATTTACGGACGTATCACTGCCGTTGCTGATGTCTTTGATGCACTCAGCACGGCCCGCTCCTATAAAGAGCCCTGGCCGGACAGTGAAATCTTTGCCTACTTCAAGGATAACCGCGGGACCTATTTTGACCCTCGGTTGATCGATCTTTTTTTTGAAAATCTTGATGAGTTTCTTTCGATCAGAGAGCTGTACCGCGAATAGCCGGTGTCACCGCTTTTTAGAACAGGGTGCTGCTCTAATGTACAAAGGTATAGTTGGATCTTCCCGCTTTAGGCGGGAGGATGTATAAGAATTATAAAATCGACTGCAGCAGCCAGCTCCGCATACTCAGGCTTCCGTGCTCCATCCCCTCATAGACAAAACGGTTCTCATCGTCGTCAAACGACGCGCCCGCCACATAGAGCAGCGGGATGTAGTGTTCGAGCGTCGGGTGGGCGAGTCTGGTGTAGCGGTTTCTGTTCTCCACATCGATCAGTGCCTCGAAGTCACGTTCGATGATAGCCTTTTTGACATAATCGTCGAAGTCGACGGCCCACTTGACGGCAGGGGCCTCTTTTGGCATGCGGGCCTCCTGCAGGTTGTGCGTGATATTGCCGCTGCCGATGATCATTACCCCCTGCTCGCGCAGGGCTTTCAACCTCTTTCCGACCTCAAAATGTTCGCGCAAAGAGAGGCCGCGATGGATACCCAGCTGCATGACAGGGATATCCGCATCGGGGAAAAGGTGCACGAGAACGCTCCACGCCCCGTGGTCAAGTCCGCGATCCTTCACCTGCAGAGGGGTGAAGAGTTTGTTGAGTGTTGGCAGCAGAAAGGCGGCGTTCCCAGCCGGGTATTGCACCTCCTCCAGCGCCTTTGGAAAGCCAAAAAAGTCATATTTCAGATCACTGTTTTGATGGACCGAAACGCCGAAATAGGGCGGCGTCCAGTGCGCGGAGACCACCAGGATGGCTTTGGGCTTTTCCAGACTTTTGCCCAGTTCACGCAACGAATGGGTGAAAGCGTTGGTCTCGATGGCATTCATCGGACTGCCGTGGCCCGCAAAAAGGGCGGGCGCTCTATGTACGGGATGGGATGTGGCGGGTAAAGGCATGGCAAGGCCTCCTAGGACGAAGGTGAGCAGTCTCAAAAACTCTTTTCGTGTCATGGCACCCTCCTTCTTAGTGTAATTACACTAATTATAGCACTTTATCGGAAACAGGGGAAACAGGCCGCTTGCTATCGGCTCTCCTCCTGCGGTTCCCAGCCGCCGCCGAGGGCTTTGTAGAGGGTGATCTGATTGGCGATCAATGCGTCGTTCTGGGCGATCAGGTTGATCCGTGAGCTCAGCAGGGCGCGTTTGCTCGCGACCACTTCCAGGTAGGTGCCGTAGCCGCTGTCAAAACGCTGCTGAGAGTGCATAAGGACCTTTTCAAGGGCCTCGGTCTCTTCGTTGAGTGCGAGCAGTTTTTCACGGGTGCTCTCGATCTTTATAAGCGCGTCATAGACCTCTTTGAAGGCGTTTTTGACCGTCTTGGCGTAGGTGATGACCGCGGCATCCTTTTTGGCTTCGGCGATCTTGATGCTGTTTTCGATGCGACCGAAATCGAAGATCGGAACGTTCAGGGAGGGACCGAACCCCCACATGCCGGCAGACGATTTGAGCAGGTCGCCCAGCTCCGTGCTGCTGAAGCCGGCCGTGCCCGTCAAAGAGATCGAAGGGAAATAGGCGGCTTTGGCGACGCCGATCGTCGCATTGGCCGCACGCATACGCTCCTCTGCCGCCCGGATGTCCGGGCGCTGTTGCAGCAGGTTGGAGCTTAGCTGCTCGGGAATTTCAAGCGGCATTGCGAGGGCAGTTGCCGTCGCCACGTCCTGGTTGAACATCGCATCCGGTGAGCGGCCGATCAGAACGGCGAGAGCGCTCTGCGCGACGCGCTTCTCCTCTTTGTAGGTCGCCAGCTGCAGCTTGGCATTGGCATAGATAGAGTGGGCCTGTTCGAGGACCAGTGCATCGATGACACCGTGGTCGTATTGGCGGCGGCGGTAGTCGTAACTCTCTTTATAGGCCTCGACCGTTTCGGCCGTCACCTTGATCTGGCGATCGAAGGTGATCAGGGCAAAATAGAGCTCGGCGACACTGCTGATGAGCGAGATGCGGACGGTCTCCATGTCCGCCTCGCTGGCGAGCATCTCGGCACGGGCCGAGGCTTCCATATTGCTGTATTTGCCCCAGAAGTCGAACTCGTAGGCGGCCGAGAGGGAGAGGTCGAAACTGTTGTAAATGAAACCCGAAAAAGGCGAGAGGCTCTCACCGCTCGTCTTCTGACGGTAGGCCGATGCCGAGCCGTCGATGGTCGGGTAGCGTTCCGCGTTGCTCAGGCCGAGCGTGGCCCTGGCGAGCGTTACGTTGCTCAGGGCCAGTTTCAGATCGTCGTTGTTGGCAAGCGCTTCGGTGATGAGGGTATTGAGCCGTTCATCGCCGAACTGCTCCCACCACTTAAGGTCGACGGGTGAAGAGGCGTTGATATCCGAGAGTGTTGCCGGCATCGCCTGTTTGCTTATCTCAAGCTTCGGCGCCATAGAACAGCCGCTCATCAGCAGAATGGCCGTAACGGAGAGCAGGATACTACTTCTCATCTTGGGCTCCTTTTTTGGCAAACTTATCTTTCGATCGCATGATCAGATAGTAGAATAGCGGGATAAAAAAGATCGCGATCACGGTGAGTACCACCATCCCGCTGACAACGGTCGTACCGATGATATGGCGGCTGTTTGCGCCGGCGCCGGTACTGATCGCCAAGGGCAGCGTCCCGCCGATAAAGGCGAGCGAGGTCATGACGATCGGACGGAAACGGATACGTGCCCCTGCGACAGTAGCGTCATAGAGTGAAAGCCCTTCGCGCAGTTTCTGCTGGGCAAATTCGACGATCAGGATCGCGTTTTTGGCGGCAAGCCCGACGAGGGTGACCAGACCGACCTGGAAGTAGATATCGTTCTCAAGCCCGCGCAGCATGACGCCGAGTGCGGCGCCGAGCAGGGCGAACGGAACGGTCATCAGGACCGCAAAAGGGATACTCCAGCTTTCATAGAGCGCGGCAAGGACCAGGAAGGTGAAGATGATCGCAAAGATAAAGGTGTTGTTCCCCTTTTCCGCCACCTTCTGCTCCTGGTAGGCCGTACCTGCCCATGCCGTGGTGTAGCCCTCAGGAAGCACCTCTGCGGCAACCTCCTGGATAACGCGCATGGCATCGCCGGAGCTGTAGCCCGGTGCCGGCTGTCCGGAGATCTGTCCGGCGGTGAACATGTTGAAGCGCTGGATCACGCTCGGGCCGACGACCCGTTCGGTCTTGACGAGGGAGCTGATCGGGACCATCCCGCCGTTTTCGGAGCGAACGAAGATGTAACGGTAATCTTCGACACTGTCGCGGAACTCCGGGTCGACCTGGACGTTGACGTGATAGACCCGCCCGTAGAGGTTGAAGTCGTTGACGTAACCGGTGCCGAAGGTCGAGCCGAGGGTGCTGTAGATGGTGTCGATGTTGACGCCGTAGGCCTTGGCCTTGTCCCGGTCGATGGTCAGGCGGTACTGCGGTACGCCGGTTTTGAGGGTGGTGCGTACCATGGTGAGTTCCGGTCTTGCATTGGCCTTCTGGACGATCTCGTTGATGTAGGCGTCAAGCTGAACGATCTCGCCGCCGGTACGGTCCTGAACATAGAGTTCAAACCCGCCGGTGGCGCTCATACCCCTGATCGGAGGCGGGTTGACCGCCAGGACAAAGGCCTCTTTGTTCTGGGAGAGTTTCCCCATCAGGGCCCCTGATATCGCCTGGGCACTCTGGTTCGGCTCCGGACGTTCCGACCAGTCTTTGAGGTGGGTGAAGCCGATGCCCGAATCGGATTTGAATGCGAAGGTGACGAGGTCGATACCCGCCATACCGCCGAAATCCGAGGTGTCGGGGTGTGCAAGGATCGTGTCGGTCACCGCTTTCTGCACCTCGGTTGTTCTCGAAAGCGACGCGCCCGGCATCAGGTAGGAGAGAACCATCAGCACCCCTTTGTCCTCGTTGGGCACCAGGCTGCTCGGCAGCTTCTGCACCGCCCAGACCGCCGCAGCGATCATCAGACCGAAGATCAGGATGTTGAGCACGGCATATTTGAGCACCTTCTTGACACCGGCCGTAAAGCCCCTTGTCAGGTAGTCGAAAAAGGCGTGGAACTTGCGGACGAGCCAGAAGGGTTCAGGCTCATGTTCGCGCAGGAAGACGGCGCAGAGTGCCGGTGTCAGGGTCAACGCCACAATACCGGAGATGACGACGGAGATAACGATGGTGATGGCGAACTGCTGGTACATCAGACCGCTGAATCCGCCGACAAGTGCGGTCGGGATAAAGACGGCGGAGAGGACAAGAACGATGGCGATGACGGGACCGGTGATCTCGCGCATCGCTTCGACGGTGGCATCCTTGACGCTGATGCCCTCTTTGTCACGCAGGATCCTTTCGACGTTCTCGATGACGACGATGGCGTCATCCACCACCAGACCGATGGCGAGGATGAGGGCAAAAAGCGTCAGCAGGTTGATGGAATAGCCTGCCATATAGAGTCCGGCAAAAGCGCCGAGCAGCGAGACCGGGATCGCCAGTACCGGGATGATGGTCGCGCGGAGGTTGCCGAGGAAGAAGTAGATGATGACAATGACGAGAAGGATCGCCTCGGCCAGGGTCTTGAGCACCTCTTCGATCGAGGCCTTGACAAACTTGGTGGTGTCGTAGAGGGTATGCTCACGGACATCTTCAGGGTATTTTGTCGCGGCCTCTTCAAGGGTTTTGTCCAGCGCGGCCGAGACCTCCAGGGCATTGGCACCCGGTGCCAGGAAGATACCGGCGACGGCCATCGGTTTTTTGTTGTAGAGGGCATTGAGCATGTAACGTTCCGCACCGAGCTCCACACCGGCAATGTCTTTGAGGCGAAGTGCCGAACCGTCTGGGTTGGATCGGACGATGATGTTGCCGAACTCCTTGGCGGTTTTGAGACGCCCTTCCGTCAGCACCGTATAGGTATAGACCTGTTTGGAGGCTGTCGGTTCGTCACCGATCTGCCCGGCACCGATCTGGACGTTCTGGCTGGCGATGATATTGACGATCTCGTCGACAGTCAGGTCGTAGGCTGCAAGTTTGTCGGGACGGATCCAGACGCGGATAGCGTACTCCTTGCTGCCGAACAAAAAGGCGTCGCCGACGCCGTTGATGCGCTTGATATCGTCGAGGACGTTGATCATGGCGTAGTTGTTGAGCCAGAGTGCGTCATGTTTTTCACCCTCGGAGGTGAAGGCGATGACGCGCAGCATGTCCGGGGAGCGTTCGCGGATGCTGACACCCTGCCGGCGCACCGCTTCGGGTAGCTTGTTCAAAGCGACTTGCACGCGGTTGTTGACGTCGACATTGGCATCAGCGGGTTTTGTCCCGGTCGCAAAGGTGACGGTCATCCGCAGGATACCGCTCGGAGAGGCTGTCGAGGTCATATAGATCATGTTCTTCGCGCCGTTGATCGCATCTTCAAGCGGCGAGGCGACGGTCTTGGAGAGCGTCTCGGCGTCAGCACCGGGGTAGACGGCCTGGATCGAGATCTGCGGCGGCACGATACTCGGGTATTCCTGTACCGGCAGCCCCTTGATGGCGATCAGCCCCGCGAGGACGAGTATGATCGAGAGGACCGATGCGAAAATCGGGCGGTCGATGAAAAACTTGGAGAACATCTCTATTCCCCCTCTCCGTTGATTGTCTTATCGATCGCAACGGCAGCGCCGGGACGGACACGGAAGAAGTTGTTGACGATGACCGTATCGCCGGCGTTGAGCCCTTTTTTGACGATGAAGTTTTCGCCGGAAGCGTCACCGAGGATGACCGGACGTACGGCTGCTTTCCCCTCTTCGACAATGAAGACGATTGTCCCGAGCGGGTTCTGAAGGATCGCCTTCTGTGGAACCGTCAGGGCGCCGTTACGTACGATCCCCTCGACCTTGACCCGTCCGAACGACCCCGGAACGAGGCTGCCCTTTTTGTTCTCAAAGAGGGCACGTGCCTGGACGCTGCCGGTCTTTTCGCTGATGACGGGCGCGACATAGTCGATGCGGCCGGTCGCGTTCACCCCCTTGACGCTGAGCGTCGCGGTCAGCTTCTTCTGAAGAGATGTGTCCCAGCTGCCGTCAGCGTGTGCCTCCTGGGCTTTGATGAAATCGGTATCGGGAATGGAAAACTCGGCATGGATCGGGTCGGTCTGGGTGATAGTGACCAGCGGGGTCCCAGAGGAGACGACGTTGCCGAGGTCGGTCGCTTTGATGCCGGCGATACCGCTGATCGGCGCCCTGACATCGGTGTAGTTCAGGTCGACTCTGGCCGAAGCGAGTTTCGCCTTGGCTGCATTGACCTCGGCGACGGCTGTTTCGTACGAGGAGAGGGCGGCGTCATACTCTTTGAGACTGATCGCCTTGTCTTTGTAGAGTGACTGGGCGCGATCCCAGTCACGCTTTGTCTTGGTCAGTACCGACTCCTGCAGGGCGAGGTCGGCCTGGCGTTCGCGTACCAGTGCGGCGTAGATATCCGGTTCGATGCGGTAGAGCAGCGTCCCTTTCTTGACGTAGGAACCCTCGGTGAACATCTTTTTCTGCAGGACGCCCGAGACCCGAGAGACGACGGTCGCGCTGCGGATGCTTTTGAGGCGGGCAGGGTACTCCAGCGTGATGGGCATCTGCGCCGCAGGCGGGACGACATAGACGTCGACATGGGTAGCGGCAGGGGCTTTCGCCTCCTGAGCCGAGAGCGGGCTGAGCGCGGCGACGGCCAGCAAAAGTGTTGAGATAATCTTATATTTCATGGTGTTTGTCTCCTGTTAAAGTGCATTGTTCGACGGTGTTGCTGATGGTTTCGAGGATGCGGAAAAACGTTTCGATCTCCTGCGGCGTAAGCTGTTCGTAGATGGCATCGTTAAAGCTCTTCGCGATCGGGATGACCTCGTCGAGCACCTTACGCCCCGCATCGGTCAGCCGGACATATTTGATGCGCCGGTCGGCCGTATCCTCGTCGCGGGTGATAAGCCCCTTTTTCTCGAGTGCATCGAGCGTTCGACTCACTGTCGGTTTGGCCTTGGCGAGCATCTCCGCGATCTTGGACTGGGTCACGGCCCCGTCTTCGCTGATCATTTTCATTGCGGCGAACTGTTCGGGAGCGATGCCGTAAGGCTCGATCGCCTTGGAAAACATGGCATGGATCCTGTTGCCGATGGTGTTAAAACGAAACCCGATCGAGTTTCTAAGCTTGTACTCCATAGAGTACTCCTTTGAGGGCATATTAGTTAGCTATGCAACTATTACATAAGTAATATTTCGTTAGACTTAAATTTTCAGATTAATAGAGTAATAGCACTAAAAAATTTGGGTTAAGCATCTAGCCGCCGTGCTCCGTTATATGAAACGGATGCAGAAGGTGTGGATGCCATGTTCATAGCGGTAGTCGAGGGTGAAACCGTGGGCGCTCACGACGGTGTCGACGATGTAGAGCCCCAGCCCCGTTCCGCCGTCGCTGTGGTGTTCGCTGATAAACGGCTGCAGGTACGCCTCGATAGGCTGCGGCAGTGTGTCGGCCCGGTTGCTGATGCAGATCTGCGTCGGCTCTATAGTGACCTTGACCGTCTTGTCGGCGGTGTATTTCAGGGCGTTGTCGAGAAGGTTGGAAAGGGCGCTGACAAAGAGCTCGCTGTCGACGTCGATCTGCACCTCTCTTTGGGCATTGATCTCGATACGGCTCTTCTGGGCGTTGTCGAGGTAGAGGTTGGTGATGGCTTCTTGAATCAGGGCGTAGATCTTCCGCCTCTCTTTTTGGCGGTTGCCGCTCTGAAGTTTTTCGATGCGGGCAAACTGGTTGATCAGGGAATCCATGCGGTTGAGCAGGGTGTCAAGGTAGCGTACCTCCTCGCCGGGTTCCATCATCGCCAGGGTCAGTTTGCCTTTGGTGAGCGGGGTCTTTAGCTCGTGCATGATGTTGCGCAGGAAGAGCTGACGGGAGGATTGGAGCTGAACGATCGTCTTGACGGCGTCGTTGAACTCGTTGGCGATCGTACCGATCTCGTCGCGTCGGGTGCTGGCGGTGTCGACTCCGTTGTCACCCCTGGCAAAACGGCGGATCTCCTGCGTGAGGCCCTTCAGGGGCAGAAGGCTCCGTCTTAGGGTGACGTAGAGTGCCGTCAATCCGGCAAGCAGCAGCAGAAAGATAAGGTGCAGTCCGGCGAAGGTATCGGCTTTGCGGCTGTCTTTGACCAGGAAGTCGTCATGCGGGATCAGGGACTTGAAATAGTAGGTATCGTCATCGATGTAGAGGGCAAAAGGGGCACGGTGCCGGGGCTCTTTTCTTGGTGCCGGCAGCAGCTTGGCGGCGGTGGGCAGGCTGCCGGCCGGCAGCAGCTCGAACTGCGCCTCTTCGAGCTGTTCGGCGCGTTGGGAGGCGGAGGCGGCCTTGGTATGGTGAAGCAGGCGCATCAGCTCCATGCCGCGCTGGCTCTCGAGGCGGTGTTCATGCAGGGCAGTGTTGAACCTGAAAAAGCCGAAAAGCAGCAGTAGCATCAGCAGGGCAAGGCCAAAGAGGAGGTTGAGTTTGAAGAAGATGGAGTGGCGGTTCATGCTTACTCCGTAAACTTGTAGCCGACGCCGCGGATGGAGCGGATGAAGAGTGGTTTTTTCGGGTTCTCTTCGATCTTATGGCGGATGCGGCTCATCAGCACGTCGATGCTGCGCTCGGAGCTCTCCCACGAGATGGCGTTGACGTTGTTGGCGATGAAGTCGCGGGAGATCACTTTCTGGGCGTTCTTGATGAGGAGTGAAAGCAGTTCGTATTCTGCCAGCGTCAGCTCAATCGGAACACCGTCTTTGGTGATGCGCATCCGTTCGCTGTCGATGGCAAAACGCGAAGGCTTTTTGGCCAGGCTGCCGGCGTAGCGGCGGATATGACTCTGAATACGGGCGACAAGTTCGCGCGGTTCGTAGGGTTTTGGCAGGTAGTCGTCTGCGCCGTAGTCGAGTGCCACGACCTTGTCGGCAAGATCATGGCGTGCCGATGAGATGATGATGGGGATGTCGCTCTTTTTGCGGATTTGCCGGCACACCTCAAGCCCGTCGAGCTGCGGCAGGGTAAGATCGAGCAGTACGATGTCGTAGGACTCGATGCCGAAGGAGTCGATCGCGCTCAAAGGGTTCTCGTAGGCGATTACCTCCATGCCGTAGCGCTCGAGAAAGCTTTTGAGCAGCGTGGTGATCTCTGTATCATCTTCTATCAGCAGTACTTTTGTCATCTTTTATCGCATTGGTGGTTTCATTTTACCCATTGTACCACGATCGCAGCCGTTGTCCCTGCGTGACTGGCGCATCTCTTTGCGAAGGGCTATGAACTGTCTCTTCTGTTCATCGTTTAGAACCGACATCATCTGTTTTCGGGTCTCATCGCGGAGCTCATCCATCTGATCCATCAGCTTGATACGCTCGTTTCTGGACTCTTTGCGGATCGTCTTGATCTCTTTCTCCTGGGCCGGTGTGAGGTTGAGTTCGTCGAGCATCATCCTGTCGGGTCCGGGATGGCCCATATAGGCAAAAGCGCTGACCGAGGTCAAAAGCAGTCCGATCAATAGTGTACGTTTCATGTTGTATCCTTTTTACGGTGTATGATAAAGAGTCCTCTTTATCTTTCATAATGATAGAGCGGGTTTGTAAGCGGTTGCTCAACGGCGTGTTAACGTATGTAAACAAGAAGGATGTTGACAGGGAAGGTTCTCTATCTTGCAGGAAAACCCTGTTGTCGGGGGATTTATGAGGGGATGCCCTTATCTCCCGCAGCACAGCAGATCAAATGTTGACCGGTGTATCGGTGCAGGCCCTGCTCTTATCGTGCAGCAGATCGCCAAACGCTTTGCCTGGGAGCGGCGGACTGCAGTAGTAACCCTGAAAACAGCTGCAGCGGTGCTCGTGCAAAAAGGCGTACTGTTCGGCGGTCTCGACCCCTTCTGCGATCACGTTGAGATGAAAACTGTGTGCGATGGTGATGATGGTCCTGATCAGTTCGGCATCGTCGGCATTGGTCTGAATATCCTGGGTAAAGGACTTGTCGATCTTGAGTGTCGAGAAGGGGAGCTTTTTGAGGTAGGAGAGCGACGAATAACCCGTCCCGAAATCGTCAATGGAGATGCCGATATTATGCGCGCGAAGCTGCCGCATCTTTTCGGAGACCTTTTCAAGGTTGTCGATGATGATCGACTCGGTTAGCTCAAGTTCGAGCTGGGCGGATTTGATCCCGCTTCGGCTGATGGCATGCAGCACTTTGTCGAAAAAGGTCGTCTCATTAAACTGCTTGCTGCTTACATTTACCGCTATCTTGCGTAGATGTGTGGCCGCTCCCAGCTCTTTTTGCCACTGGGCAAACTGCTCGCAGGCCCGGTTTAGAACCCATTCCCCGATTTCAATGATGACGCCGCTCTCTTCGGCGATGGGGATGAACTCATCGGGGGTGATTCTCCCCAGTTTCGGGTTTTCCCACCGCAGCAGGGCTTCGGCCCCGATGACGTTGCCGGTCGCAAACTCGATAATAGGCTGAAAATAGAGCTCAAGCTCGTTGGCGGAAACGGTAGAACGCAGGGCATGGTCGATTCTAAGGCGTCTTTTTATCATTCTGTCCATCTCCGGACGGTAGAAGCTTGTACTGCCCCGCCACTCTTTTTTGGCCTGGTACATCGCCATATCGGCATGCTTGATCAGATCTTCGGTCGTGCTGTTGTCATCATCCGTTATCACCATGCCGATACTCGCTGATGTGGAAAGCTCATGCCCCTGCAGAATAAACGGCTCTTCCAGTGCCCGGTGGACTTTCTCGGCAACGTGTTCCGCTTTGCCGAGAGCCGGTATCGGCTCGGATCCGAGGTCGGGTAGAAGGATGACGAACTCGTCACCGCCGAGACGTGAGAGGGTGTCCTCGTCTCTTAGTATGCTTTTTAGCCGCTTGGCTGTCTCGATCAGCAGCTGGTCACCGACCTGATGCCCCAGGGAGTCGTTGATGTTCTTGAAATGGTCGAGGTCGAGAAAGAGCATTCCGGCAATAATATGATGGCGTTTGAAGCGGCCGATCTCGTGATGGATCCGCTCTATCAGAAGGGTGCGGTTGGGTATATTGGTGAGGGCATCGTAGTAGGCCTGATGCTGGATCTTCTTTTGATCATTCATCCGTTCGGTGATGTCGGAAATGATGGCGATGCCGCCGATCACATGGCGGTTTGCATCAAGAACCGGAGAGGTGCGCATGCTGATCCACGTCTCTTTTCGCTTGTATTTGGTGCGGTACTCTCCTTCGTAATAACCGCCGCTATCGTCCATAACGGCCTGAATTGCAGGTAAAATACGCTGGTCCGGGAGCTGTTTCATGTCCAGTCCGATAAGGGAATCCGGCGGCGTATCAAGAAAATCAGAAAACTCCTGGTTGATCTCCAGTATTTTCAGGTCGCTATCGTAAAGAAAGATGCCCGCGGGTGCTTCACGAAAAACGGTTTCAAAACGTTCCGCCGTCAGGTCGCGCTCCTCTTTTGCTTTTTCATACATAAGATGCGATTTGATCACTTTGAGATGGTTTTCGTTAAAACGTTTGGAAATAGTCAGAACAAGCGCTATAAACATGACGATGAGCAGAGCGGTCCAATAGTGCAGTTCGGTGCCTTGCAGCAAAAGCTGGATGAGAAGGGGAACCAGCAGCAAAACAAGAAAGATACGTATCGCCGTCAATACCGATGCAAGGCTGCTTACCGCGCCTGCACTTATGCCGGCGAGTACAATGATGAGCATTGCCTGATGCATAATGCTTTCCGGCGTAAAAAGCACAAAAGAGGCACTTGCCCAGAAGATCGCCGACACAGTGACACCGGCAAGAAAAAGCTGTTCCCAGTATTTGACCGTGTACTTTTCTCTGTGGTGTCTGAAACGCAGGGACGAGTAGTAACGAAACAGGCTCACGCTTAATACGGCGATAACCCATATCAATATCGTTGCATGATCAATGACGCTCCAAAGCGCCATGCTCAGCACAAAGGCGTTGACAATAACGGCAAAAGAAGAGAATCCCAAATGGTCGTAGGCAACGGTGATCATCTCGGCTTTGATCTGTGTCTCGTCTGTGCTCTCTGCTGGTGTGAACATCTGTGCTCTTTCAATAGTTGTTTGTTTTTTTATCTAAAATACTCTAAATGCATTGACGTCTGTATTAACAGGAAAAGTTGACTGGATATTCGGCTTGCTTATATAGACAATAGGGGGAATGATACTCTGAAAATAGTTCAGATACGTTGATTTTGCAGCCTCTATCAGTGAGTCGTAAAGGGACTGCTACATTCCGCGTCATTGTTGGCATGGACGGCAAGATCGCAATGCTGGGTCAGTTTACGGTTATCATCGGCCAGCCAAAATCAGGCGCTGCTCTTTACACGCTCGAGGTGCATCTTCGTGACGTCAAGCATCGGAATGACGCCAGAGGCTCTGATGTTCAAACCCGTTGCTAGCTGCTTGCCGACTTCCTGCACCCCTGTCGTTTGGGTGCCTCGTGATGTCGAGAAGGGCATAGCCTTTTTAGGGGGTGACGACGATGTAGACGATTCGTTCACCCTGTATCGCCTGCATAAAATAGATCCCGTTGTAACGGTAGTACTGCACGCCGTCGATCGTTACGGTGTAGGTGCCGTCGGGCAGAGTGTCGACAATGTCACCGGGCTGGTAGCGCTCATAGGCTTCGGGTGCTTCCACTACGCGGTAGGCCCGGTGATGGATATCCCAAACGTAGTAGACATCGGCATAGTAGTAGTAGGTGCTGCCATGGAGACTGAAAACGGTGTACCCCGGCGGCAGTACCGGCACGATGAGCCCTATCGGCGGCACAATGACGACAAAGCCGCTGTCATGATGGCGGTAGTAGATGCCGTCCGAGTAGTAGAAGAGCAGGCCGCCCAGGGTGAGGGTCATGGCCACTTTCGGTATGGTACGGATGACATAGCCCGGACGACGGTGGGGCGGCAGCGGTTTGGTCTTGGGAGGTATCCAGTGGTGAGGGCGTTCTATCCTCTTGAGTTCTTTTTGAACAGGGGGCCGTTTGCGCTTGACCTCTGCTTCCTGCTTTACGATGCGGTGGACCGTCTCCGGTGGTCTATTGATCTTATAGCGTACCTCAGGTGTCCGCTCCTTCGGTGTTTTCGAAAGGCGTTGATGTGCATCTTTGTCACGGTCAGTCCGTTTGAGACCTGCACTTCGTTTCACCTCCGTGTGTTTACCGTAACTCTCTTTTCCTCCAGTATGCCCGGACTCTGCAGAGAGCATCCCTCCCGAGAGTATCACTGACAATGCGACCGTCGCCATTTTGTTATAACGCATCTTATTCCCCCTTGATACAGTGTCTTTTAGTATATCTTAAACCGTTACATATGATACCGTGCTTTTGTGATAAGAAAAAAAAGATGCTTCTCTTTTTCGGACCAATTCTATCATCGCAGTGCGGGTACCACTGCTGTTTTTTTTGTTCTGTATTCAGAAATTGGCTACAATGAATAAAACCAATTGAGGGTTTGTTTCATGCTAAATAGTTTACATAACGAATTGAGTAAATTGGAACTTCAGTACCATGAACTCAGGGGTGTTAATAACGGGACAATTATTCTAGAAGCTAAATCGCTCGCCGGTGAAGGTGTGATGGAAGTCATGTATATTAAAGAGTTGGCAGACAAGTTCAACCTGACCACCAAGTGGGATGGTAAAGACATTGCGATCACACGGTAAGCACTCTGTTACAGTGCGCCCATCACCAGAGCATAGATAATATAAATCGCTATCACAATAGCAAAGGCGATAATAATGATCTTGGTCTTGTTCTTACCCAGCGGTTTTTTATAGTCGCTCATATCTTCCAAATTCGGTTCCATGCTTTTCTCCATTCAGGGTGATTTGTAACAATGGTACTCTTAAAATGTTACAAGTTAGTTAATGTTGAATACTTTTTCATGTGACGCCAACACTATTGCAATACGTTCTTGCGTCATAAGCCGCTTCTAAGGGGTGGGGGGTGCTGCTTTTGTCGCGCATTTATACAATTGCCCTCAGCCATTTTCAGCTTGATTGAGACTTATTTTCTTTATACTCTAATATCAGACATATTTATAAGATATTTATTTCGTTGCATAATAGTCAGGTTTAATAATATAGTACGAAAGGTTATTGTGACAAAAGTGGTCTCTTTTTTAGCAAGGTTGGGGTTTTGGCCGTTCGTCATGCTCTTTACGATTTTGGCCACGATCCTTGCAGAGACGGCCGTCATGGCAGTGAGCTATTGGCTGACAGGCAGTTTTTTTGACAAGATGCTCCTGACCGCCGGATTTATCGTCCCGATCTTTGTCGGCCTCTTCATGTTCTCCCTTGTCGCATACCTGATCCGCTACCTGGTTACGGTCCAGGAGAACTTGAAATCCGCGGAAAAAGGGTTGAAAAATTCAAATATGCTGCTTAAAGAGGCGCAGGATATTGCCCATTTGGGTTTTTGGGAGTTCGATCTGGAAAAGGATAGACTTTTTTGGAGCGATGAGGTTTATCGGATCTTCGGATTGCAACCTCAGGAATTTGAAGCGACCTTTGAAGGCTTTTTAAACTATGTTCATCCCGAGGACCGTGATGCCTTGGCTAATGAGTACAGGCAATCCGTTCAAGAGAAACGAAGTTACCATCTTGTCCACCGTATCATCCCGAAAAACGGATCAGTTCGCTATGTCGAAGAACACTGTGAACACTCCTACAACAAGGAAGGCAAGCCTGTACGCTCCATTGGTACTGTCTACGACATTACAGAGCGTATCGCCGATCAGAACAAGCTTCAGCGCCTTTTCGACCTGCAGAAGAACATCATCATTCAAACGGATGGCCAAGTTATAAAAAAGGCCAACTACTCTTTCTTGCACTTTTTTGGTTATGCAACCCTCGAGGATTTTTTGAAAGAGCACGGCTGCATCTGCGACCTTTTCGTCGAAGATGAGCGGTTTTTCCACCGTGGGAAATTGCCCGAGGGAAATGAGGATTGGGTCGAGGTGCTGCAGACGCTTCCGAAAAAAGAGCGTGTGGTTTCACTGCTCAATACACACGGGCACCCTTATGCATTCAGTGTATCCATCAATCATTTCGACGATGATGATTTCATCGTCTCCTTTACCGACATCAGTGAGACCATGTCGGAGCAGTTCTCACTGGAGGAACGGGTAAGCCGTGACCACCTTACAGGCGCCTACAGCAGGGGGTTCTTTGATGAAAATATCGGTGATTTTATTGAAAATGCCGAAAAACGGAACCGTCATCTCGGCCTTATTATGATGGACATCGACCATTTCAAAAACGTCAACGACACCTTCGGCCATGACATCGGCGACAGAGTCCTGAAGCATCTCGTCTCGACGGTAAAGTACTCCATCCGTAGCGGGGACCTGTTGATCAGATGGGGCGGAGAAGAGTTTCTGCTGATCATCGAGACGGAATCGGTCGAAACGCTGAGACGGATGGCCGAGCATGTCAGGCAGCGCGTTGAAAGTGAGCTTTTTGAAATAGTCGGCAAGGTAACCTGCAGCTTCGGGATGACACTCCATACCCCGGATGAATCGATCGACCAGACCCTAAAGCGTGCCGATATAGCCCTCTATGAAGCCAAAGAGAGCGGTAGGAACAAGGTGGTTCAAGCCAAAAATCAAATATACGTCTACGGAAGATAGGGTGTGATCGTTAAAAAGAGAGCACTGTTATTGATTCGATCGAGCAGTTTATTGCTTGAAACACCAAGAGGGGCGGAGACAGGCGTCAATGGCATAATACGTGCCGGGAGACGTATTGGGAAGAAGCTGCCCACTCAACCCGGAAGCGTTTGCAATGTACTGTAAAAAACGTTACAATCGGGGAAATTCAAGAAAAAAGATCCATGCTGTTTTGTGCAAGCTTCGGTTGAACAGAACGGCGAGGGGTGGTCGTTACGAATACTGATCGTCTTATTTGAGGATACTGCAAAAGGACGTAGATGAGAACTTTATCACCGGAGATTATCGAAAAGACAAAGCGTGTTGCCAGCGGCTGGCAGCAGCGCATCCAAGAGGTGCGCGCCAAAGAGGAACTCAAGTTCCATGCGATGATGGCCGGGATGCTGAAAAACCCCCGCAACAAGGTCTTTCTGATCGAACTTCTCGACCAGAGTTTCCGCTCCGGTGATCCCGGTCGCGTTGCCGACCAGCTGGAGTATATCTTCGCAAAATATGAAAACACCGACTTCTTCAGTGACTTCGAGAAGCTGCTGATCTGGCTTTTTAGAAGAGTCGGCTGCCATATTCCCAATTTTTCTGTTCCGCTCTTTATACGGCTGCTGCGCGAAGAGGTCAGCGGCGTCGTCATCAAAGGTGAAGAGCACCCGCTTTTCAAACATATTCAGCGTCGCCGAGAAGAGGGGACCCGCGTCAACATCAACGTCATCGGTGAAGCTGTACTGGGGGAGAAAGAGGCCCACAAGCGGCTCGACAAATATGTTGCGTCGCTTCGCCGGCCGCAGATTGACTATATCTCCATCAAGATATCGACCATCTTTTCGCAGCTTAATCCGCTGGCCCATGAATGGAGCGTCGAGGAGCTGGTCGAGCGCATCGGCCGGGTCTATGACGCGGCGATGGCCAACACTTTTGTCGACAGACACGGGCAGGTGTGCCACAAGTTCGTTAACCTCGATATGGAGGAGTACCGCGACCTCTCGCTGACAGTGGACGCCTTTATGGCCACACTCTCAAAGGAGCGGTTCAAACACTACCATGCCGGTATCGTCATACAGAGCTATATGCCCGATGCCATGTCGCAGCTGCAGAAGCTTGCGGCGTGGGCCGTTAAGCGCGTCGAGGAGGGGGGCGCCCCCATCAAGGTACGCCTCGTCAAAGGGGCGAACCAGGAGATGGAGCGTGCCGAGGCGAGCCTGCGCGGCTGGCCCTGCATCACCTACAATCAGAAGGTCGAGACCGACGCCAACTACAAACAGCTGATGGACTACCTGCTTGACCCTGCGATAGCTCCCTGCGTCCATCTTGGCATCGCCTCGCACAACCTCTTTGAACATGCGCTGGCAACGACTTTGGCGAAAGAGAGAAAGGTCGAATCCTACCTTACCGCCGAGATGCTCGAGGGGATGAGCGAAGCGGCTTACCGCGTGCTGAAAGAGGAGGGGATAGAGGTGATCCTCTACGCCCCGACGGCGACCATGGCGACCTTTACCAATGCCGTAGCCTATCTCGTGCGCCGTTTCGACGAAAATACTGCCGAAGGGAACTTCATGCGCCACAGCTTTGGGCTCGAAGCGGGTTCTGCCGTATGGCATCAGCTTGAAGCGGGGTTTGAGGAGGCGTGCCGGTCAATGGGGAGCATCCCCCTGGAACCGTTCAGAACGCAGGACCGCGGCATAGAAGAAGCAAAAACCGTGCCTGGGCCGCAGAGCTACCGCTTTGAGAACGAGAGCGATACCGATTTCATTCTCGAACCGAACCGACGCTGGGCAGAGGCAATTCGGGACAAATGGCAGAACATCGGCAAAAACGGCGGCTTCCATGCCGAGGTGGTTGTCGGCGGAGAGAGCTTTGCGGGAGGTGAACGCACAGAGGTGATCGACAAATCCCAATACCGTGAAGGCGCACTGGTTGGAAGCTATGCAAAGGCCTCTGCTCAGCAGCTGCAGCGTGCCGCCGATGCGGCCCGAAACGATCCTGACGGCTGGCGGAAGTTGAGCTCCACAGAGCGCGGGAAGATCCTGATGGAGGCCGCAAACGAGGTCCGAAGAAGCAGGGGCGATCTGATCGGCGTTGCGGCGGCGGAGGTAGGCAAGGTCTTTACCGAGACCGACGTGGAGGTCTCCGAGGCGATCGACTTTCTCAACTTCTACCCCTACAGCGTCGCGCAGCTTGAATCCCTGGCGGGGGTGAATCTCTCTCCGAAAGGGGCAGGCCTTGTGGTCAGCCCGTGGAACTTTCCGGTGGCGATACCCGCCGGCGGTATCACTGCTGCACTGGCGGCGGGCAATACGGTCATCCTCAAGCCGGCCTCTGCCGCGGTGTTGAGCGCCTATCGTCTTTGCGAGTGTTTCTGGGCCGCAGGAGTTGGGAAAAACACGCTTCAGTTCGTCCCCTGCGACGGTGCGTTGGCAGGACGGGAGCTGATACCGAACAGGGCGATCGATTTCGTTATCTTTACCGGCGGTGAATCGACGGCCTACGAGATGATCCGGTCGCGTCCCGATATCCATCTCTCTGCCGAGACCGGGGGCAAGGATGCGACGATCATCACCGCCATGGCTGACCGCGATCAGGCGCTTGCCAATGTGCTTGCTTCGGCTTTCAACAACTCCGGGCAGAAGTGTTCCGCCACCTCGCTGCTGGTGCTGGAGAGGGAGGTTTATGAGGACGAAGCCTTCAAAGCGATACTGCTCGATGCTGCCTCTTCGCTGGAGACAGGTTCGGTGTGGGCGTTTGAAAACAAAATCGGCTCACTGGTCGACAGGCCGGCCGGCAAGCTGGCTCATGCACTCGAGCATCTCGACGAGGGCGAGTCGTGGCTGCTGCCGCCCGCTTATGCGGATAACGATAACCCCTATATGCTGAGGCCCGCCATCCGCTGGGGGACAAAACGGGGCGATTACTGCCACACCAATGAGCTCTTCGGACCGCTCCTCTCGGTTATCTGCGCCGAAGACCTCGACGATGCCATCGATATTGTCAATGCGACCGGCTACGGCCTCACCTCGGGTATCGAGTCACTCGACGAGCGCGAAGTCAAGAGGTGGAAAGAGGCGCTGATCGCGGGCAACCTCTATATCAACCGCCCGACGACCGGGGCCATCGTCCTGCGTCAGCCCTTCGGCGGCATGCGCAAATCGGCTATCGGCAGCGGCAAGAAGGCGGGCGGTCCCAACTATGTCACCCAGTTTCTCAACATAACGGCAGAGACCGAACCGCAGCAGTCGGACCACCCTTTGTTGGATAAGCTGCGTAAACTGATGGAAGGGGAGACCCACTACAAAGAGGAGCTAAAAAAGGTTCTTGAGACAGTGGGCAACTTCGTGTACTGGAACGAAAAAGAGTTTACCAGAGAACACGACCATTTCCATATCCGGGGGGAGAGCAATATCCTGCGTTACCGGGGAGTAAAGAGTGTGCTGCTGCGTTTCGGCAGTGACGATACGCTCTTTGAGATGCTCTGCTCCTACTGCGCGGCAAAGATAGCCGGTGCGAAGGTGACCCTTTCGATCTCCGAAGATGACGACTCCCGGGCGCTGCTCTGGTTCGCCGCAAAACAGAAGCTTTTGCTTGAGGAGGAGGATGACTTTGTGATGGAGAACGAACTCGCACTGATCTTTTCGTTTGTCCATTTCGAGCGCATCCGCTTCCTTAAGCCCGAACACGTCTCGGAGCAGCTCTACAAGGATATCGCCGACAAGGCCTACTATCTCGCCACGGCGCCTTTTGTGTCGCACGGCCGCATCGAACTGATGCACTACTACATCGAACAGAGCGTTTCACACCGGTACCACCGTTACGGTAACCTGGGCAGCAGAGCGCTCGAAAAAAAGGAGATACCATCTTAGAACTCCCCGTTATCATCTCGTTTTCAATCTATATGCTCGTAATGGTCGCTATCGGCCTCTATTTCTACTTCAAGACCAAAGACCTCTCCGACTATGTGCTCGGAGGGCGCGGCCTCGGGCCGGGCGTGACGGCGCTCAGTGCCGGTGCCTCCGACATGAGCGGCTGGCTGCTGCTGGGACTGCCGGGCATGCTCTACAGCGATGGGATCGTCGGCAGCTGGATCGCGGTCGGGCTGATCATCGGTGCCTACCTGAACTGGCACTATGTCGCCAAGCCGCTGCGGGTCTATACGCACCATCTCAACGACGCCATCACGATACCCGACTACTTCTCCAACCGCTTTGAAGAGAGCGGCAACGGCCTGCGCATCGTCACCGCGTTGGTGATCCTGCTCTTTTACACGCTCTACACCTCTTCAGGCCTTGTCGGCGGCGCCAAGCTCTTCGAGGCGACTTTCGGACTCGATTACGACACGGCACTGCTTGCGGGCAGCTTCATCATCGTCTCCTATACCTTCCTGGGCGGCTACAATGCGGTGAGCTGGACCGACTTCATTCAGGGGATATTGATGATGCTGGCCCTGGTGGTGACGCCGCTGGTGGTCATCTACGAGATCGGGGGTGTTTCTGCCGCACTCGAGACCATCGGGAGAATCAAGCCCGAAAACCTTGATTTTATGACCGGAAGTTCTTTCATAGGGATCATCTCGCTGATGGCCTGGGGACTGGGGTATTTCGGCCAGCCGCACATCCTGGTGCGCTTTATGTCGATACGCGACGAGCATGAGATGCACCGCGCCAAGCAGATCGGCATGGGCTGGATGATCGCCTCCGTCATCGGTTCTCTTGCCGTCGGTTTTTTCGGTTTTGCCTATGTTGCGGCCAACGGCATCGACCTGCAGGACAGCGAGAAGATCTTCATCACCCTCTCGCAGCTGCTTTTCAACCCCTGGATAGCCGGCTTCCTGCTTGCCGCTATTCTGGCCGCCATCATGAGCACGGTCGACTCGCAGCTGCTGGTCTCCTCGTCGGTACTGACCCGCGATCTCTACCACGCCTCGATTCGACCCGACGCGGGTGACAAAGAGCTTGTCTGGTTAGGCCGTGCCACGGTGATCGCTATCGCCGTTATTGCCTGGTACCTCTCAACCGACAGAGATTCCACTGTTCTCTCCCTCGTTGCCTACGCCTGGGCCGGTTTCGGCGCGGCCTTCGGTCCGCTGATCATTCTATCGCTCTACCACAGGGGGATCACCAAGATCGGTGCGATAGCCGGCATGGTCGCGGGAACGGTGACGGTTATTGTCTACAAGCAGCTTGAAGGGGGCATCTTTGATCTCTACGAGCTCCTGCCGGGCTTCATTGCGGGGGCGGTCGCCATTTTGGTTTTCAGCAGAGGAAGCCGTGTCTCATCGACATGCTGGGCAACGCACGAAGCCGTCTGGAAACGTTTGAACAAACGGTAACAAGGATCCATCGATAAGGGATGGTATCAAAATAAACCGTATGGAAACTTCTAAAAATCAGTTTTTAAAACACGGTTTCTTTTTGGATGGTTGCTGTTAAGCGAGTTTTTTGCCGTTTTCCTCTTCTTTCAATGCAAAAGCGCTAAAATCCGCATATATTTTAGAATAAAGCGGATTGAAAAGGAAACATATGGGCAATCAACTCAACGGCAAACGGGTGCTTGTCACCGGTGCGACCTCCGGCATCGGCAAGGCCTGTGCTCATAGACTGGCCGAAGCCGGAACAGATCTGGTGCTCTGCGGACGCAACGGTGAGAAACTCGAGGCACTTAAACAGGCGTTTGGCCCTTTCGGTGTTGATATCAAAGTGCTGGTTTTCGACGTGCGAAACCGCAAAGAGGTCGAAAGCCGGCTCTCCATCCTGCTGGAGACGACGGCGATCGACATCCTGATCAACAACGCGGGGCTGGCTCTGGGGCTGGAGGCTTTCGACGGGGGCGATGTCGACCAGTGGGAAGAGATGATCGATGCGAACATCAAGGGGCTGCTCTACGTCAGCCGCGCCGTCGTGCCGCAGATGCGGCGCCGAAACAGCGGTCATATCCTCAACATCGGCAGTATTGCCGGCAAGATGACCTACCCGGGCGGCAACGTCTACAGCGCGACCAAAGCCGCCGTGCACGCCCTGGGCGAGGCGATGAACATCGACCTTGCCGGTACGGCGGTCCGGGTCGGAAATATCGCCCCGGGTGCCGTGGAGACCAACTTTTCTAACACCCGTTTCAGCGGCGATGAAACCAGGGCTGATGCGGTCTATGAAGGCTACGAGCCGCTGCATCCCGAGGATATCGCCGATCTGGCACTCTACATCCTGAACGCACCGTCGCACGTCAACATCCAGGATGTCCTCGTCATGCCGACGGCACAGCGAAACCCCTACGTCCACAGCCGCAACGGCTGAACGGTCTGCACTCTGCCCATGCGAGCCAAACTGCGGAAGCTTTAGAGGATCGGCTCTAGAGTAATTAAATTACCCGTAAGGTCTTACGCCCTATACTGCGTATGTAAGGATGAGAGATGAACGCAGCGGGATTGACATCAAAAAAGGACGCACTGGTCAAGGTGGCAGGCGAGCTGCTCGAAAGCGGCGGCTACGGTCAGCTGAAAATAGCCGAAGTCGCCGAAGCCGCTTCGGTCTCGATGAGCACGATATATGCGCTGTTCGGATCGAAAGAGGGGCTCTACATCGCATATGTCGAAATGCAGCTGAAACAGTTTTTCGATGAGTTGCTATGCCGCTGTGACGGTGTCGACGACCCTGCGGAGCGGTTGCGAATTTATATCGTCTTGAAATTCGAACATATGGGCCACCAACGGAAACTGGTCGAATTGGGTATGCAGAACAACCCCCTGTTTTTCCAGTCGCTTCTGAACGAGTTCAACGACATCCTGGAACCGGTACACCGTTTTTTGACGGATAATTTCCGGCGTTTGCAGCCGGGGACTAGCGATACGGGGGCGCTGCTGAACGCCCGACTCTTCAACGGCTTCGCCAACGGCTGTTTTCAGCACTGGATCGAGGTCGGCGGCGATACGGAAGCGCTTGCCGGACAGGTATGCCGGCAGTTCATCTGCATGATGCAACAATGCGGCGGATCGACGACAAGGGAAGAGGGGATGATACGATGAGACTTTTCGTACTGCTGCTTGGTTTCTACGCCAGCGGGTATATGGCGGTCGCAGCGCAAACGGTGAAGATAGGTGTTGTCAGCGACGGGAACACACCGGCTTTGCTTCGGCAGCAGACGCTGCTGAAAGAGGAACTTGCACGGTTGACCGGCACCGCTTTCACACTGGTCTACCCGTCGTCAAAACAGTATGACGGCGGATGGTCGGCTGACAAAATCGAAAGCGCGATGGATGCGCTGGAGAAGGACCCCGGTGTCGATATCGTGTTTGCGGTGGGTGCCCTCTCAAGTCAGCTGGCGCTGGAAAAGAGCGGGTTTGCCAAACCGACCTTTGCCCCTTTCATCGGTCGTCGGGACCTGGTCGGACTCACCGGAGAGAAGGCGAAAAGGGGCATCGGGAATTTCAACTACATTACCGCAGACACGACGTTTGCAGAGGAACTCAAAACGTTTTTGCGTGTCGTACCTTTTTCAAAAGCGGTTCTGTTGGCGGATGAAACCCAGTACGCCCGCTTTCCCGGGATGGCACGGCGCGCAAAAGAGATCGCCGGCGACGAGGGGGTTGAGCTGACGTTGATTACGGCCTTTTCGTACGAGGCCCCCGCCCAAAGTTTTCCCGACGGTACGGAGGCGGTGATGATCGCCCCGCTGCCGCAGCTGAGCCCTGCGGCAGAACAACGGCTGCTGGCGGCATTGAAGCACCGGCAGCTGCCTTCGTACAGTTTCGCAGAAAATGTGACGGTGGATGACGGGGTTTTGGCTTCGCAGCAGGACGGTTCCGAAGTTTCCAAACGGCTTCGCCGTGCCGCATTGAACATTTATACGGTTATACAGGGCGCTCAAGCGCAGGCGCAGCCCGCTGGTTTCGAGGTGCAGCGGCAGCTGAAACTCAATATGGCGACCGCTCGCGCGATAGACCTTTCGCCGCCTTTCGCGGTACTCAGAGATGCCGTTTTGCTGCACGGCAGTGAAGAGGGTCAAGAGCGTCTGACGCTAAAAGATGTGGCCGAAGAGGCGCTGCGCAACAACCTGGGCATCATCGCGGGGCAACTCGGGACACAGGTTCACGGCGAAACCGTCGATGAAGTGCGTTCGGTCCTTCTGCCGCGTATGACCGGAAACCTCGCCTATACTCAGGTCAACAGCGACAATGTCTTTGTGGAGAGCGGTTTTTACGCCGAAAAAAGCACGACGGGCGCCCTTCGGCTTGAACAGATCCTCTTTTCGGAAAAGGCGTTGGCGAGGCTGGCGGTGCAGAAACATCTGCAGGTCGCCGTAGAAGCCCAGCAGCGGATGCTTGAACTGGAGGTGGTCAAACAGGCGGTATCGGCGTTTTTAAAGATCCTGATGGCGCAGACCAATCTGCGTATCGAACGTGACAACCTGGCATTGACCGATACCAACCTCGTACTGGCAAAGGGACGGGTGGATGCGGGGGTTTCGGACCTCTCCGACGTCTACTATTGGCAGAGCCGGATCGCGACGGCAAAGCAGCGGGCACTTTCGGCGGAGGCGTCGGTGGAACAGGCCCGAGACATCCTAAACCGTATCCTGCACCGCCCCATTACGCAAAGACTTACCTTTGAACCGGCGACCCTGGACGATCCGTCTCTGCTGATCAGCCGCAACAGTCTCGTCGAGATCATCGCCAACGAAAAGGCGTACAGGCGGATGGCCGCATTTTTTGTGGAGGAGGGGCTTCGGCAGTCGCCGGAGTTGGCGCTTCTCCAGGCGCAGACTGACGCACAGAAGCGTCAGCTCGTTTCCGACCGCCGGGCCTACTGGATGCCCGATCTTCTCGCTTACGGCGAAGTGTCGCATGTCTTCAACGAGACCCGCGCGGCGACTGCCGGTTTCAGTCTCGAAGACGAAACGGACTGGCAGGCGGGTGTGAGCCTCTCTCTGCCGTTGTTTGAAGGGGGTGCCAGAAGTGCCCGAAGTGCGCGTTCCCGTCTTTCGCTGCAGCAATTGAATGTCAATACCCGCGAGAGCACGGCCGCTCTCGAACAGCGTGTCCGCAGTGATCTGCATGCCATCCGCTCGAGCTACCCGGCCATCGCCCTCTCGAAAGAGGCGGCCGAAGCCGCCCGAAAAAGTCTTGTACTGATCCGCGACAACTATGCCGAAGGGACGCGGCAGATGACCGACCTGCTTGTCGCGCAGAATGCAAGTCTATTGGCGGAGCAGGGGGCGTCGAACGCCGTGTACGGTTTTTTAAACGATCTGATGACACTGCAGCGCGACGTCGGGCGTTTTGACTTTTTCATGGAAGATTCGGAACGCGACCGGACGGTGGAACGTCTTAAAAACTATATTACCGCCGATTCGGCCGGTAACAACAGTCGCGATTAAGTGACGGAACGGGGGTAAAAATGAATAAACGTCTACTCAAACGGATCGCAATTCTTGCCGCGGTGGCGGGGAGTATCGCCGTTGCGGCATGGTACGGGGGTTTTCTCAACGGTGATATCGGGCCCAAAGCCTTTGCTTCGGGCAACGGGCGCCTCGAAACGACCGAGGTGAATATTGCGACAAAACTGCCCGGACGTCTACGGGAGATCACCGTACAGGAGGGCGACATGGTCGAGCCGGGCGAAGTGCTTGCACGGCTCGACACCTATGAACTCGAGGCCCGTCTTAAACAGGCGCAGGCCCATGTGCAGCAGGCCCGTCAGAACAGATACTACGCGAAAGCCGTTGTCGCGCAGCGTAAAAGCGAACTGGCTCTGGCCGAGAAGAATCTCCAACGTTCCGAAAGCCTCTATGTCAACAAGAACATTTCGCTGGTACAGCTGCAGCAGCATGAAACCGCTCTCAAAAGCGCGAAAGCGGGGCTGGCTGCGGCCAGGGCGCAGGTGGTAAGCAGCGACGCCGCCATCAAAGCGTCCGAGGCGGAGGTCGAGACGATCCAGGTCAACATAGACGACTGCACCCTGCGCTCTTCCGTCAGGGGGCGGGTGCTTTACCGCCTGACCGAGCCTGGCGAGGTGCTCGGCGGCGGCGGGAAAGTGCTGACCCTGCTGAAACTCGATGACGTCTTTATGACCATCTTCCTGCCTACGTCGGAGGCGGGCCGGGTGATGATAGGGAGCAAAGCGCGCATCGTATTGGACGCTTTTACCGATGTCGCCATCCCTGCAACCGTGAGCTTCGTTTCGCCCCAGGCCCAGTTTACGCCCAAAGAGATCGAAACGGCGAACGAACGTGAAAAGCTGATGTTCCGGGTCAAGGTCAAAGTGGACGAAGCGCTGCTCAGGGAGCATCTCGAGAAGGTCAAAACCGGGCTGCCGGGGATGGCATATGTCCGTCTTGACGAGACGACGCCCTGGCCGGAAGCACTCAGCAAACTGCCCGGCGAGAGGTAGGTTCCATGACGCCTGTCGCCAAGCTCAGCGGGATCAGCCACACCTACGGTAAAAATGTTGCCGTCGACCATGTCTCCCTTGAGCTTCCCGCCGGAAAGATCATCGGTCTGATCGGCCCGGACGGTGTCGGGAAGTCGACCCTATTGTCGTTGGTTTCGGGTGTCCGTACGATCCAGACCGGCCATTTGGAGGTGCTCGGCGGCGATATGCGCAGGGCGGGCTACCGTTTCCGGGTCTGCCCGCGTATCGCCTATATGCCGCAGGGGCTCGGCAAAAACCTCTACATGTCCCTCTCCGTCTACGAGAACGTCGAATTTTTCGCCCGCCTTTTCGGTCTGGAGAGAGAGGCGCGGGAGGTCCGGATACAGGAACTTCTTGAAAGTACCGGCCTGATCGCATTCAAAGAGAGGCCGGCGGGAAAGCTCTCCGGGGGGATGAAACAGAAACTGGGCCTCTGCTGTGCTCTGATCCACGATCCGGACCTTCTGATCCTGGATGAACCGACGACCGGTGTCGACCCGCTGTCACGTCGCCAGTTTTGGGAGCTGATAGCGCATATCCGCGCAGGCAGCAGCGGGATGAGCGTCCTGGTGGCATCCGCCTATATGGAGGAGGCGGAACACTTCGATCTGCTGGTGGCGATGGATGCGGGCAGGGTGCTTGCAGAGGGGACGCCGCAGGAGCTGCTCAGACGTACGGGGACGGACAACCTTGATGCGGCTTTCATCGCGTTGCTGCCCGAAGAGAAGCGGCGGGGGCACCAGACACTGGTCGTACCGCCGCGCGGCAGTGCCGAAGTCGATCACGACGACGCGATCATCGCCGAAGGACTGACCATGACCTTCGGCGATTTTACGGCGGTTGACAATGTGAGTTTCAGGATCGGGCGGGGGGAGATCTTCGGTTTTCTCGGTTCCAACGGCTGCGGTAAGACCACGACCATGAAGATGCTGACCGGGCTGCTGACACCGAGCGAGGGCAGCGCCTGGCTCTTCGGCGAACCCGCGGCCGGACACGACCTCCAGACACGCCGACGGGTGGGGTATATGACCCAGTCCTTTTCGCTTTACGGGGAGTTGACGGTCAGACAGAACCTCGTACTTCACGCCCAGCTCTACCACCTGCCTGCAGGGAAGATCGAGGGACGGGTGGATGCGATGCTGGTCCGTTTTGATCTTGAGCGTTACGAAGAGACATTTGCGTCGGATCTTCCGCTGGGCATACGCCAGCGACTTTCGCTTGCGGTGGCGGTGGTCCATGCGCCGGAGATGCTCATTCTCGACGAACCGACCTCCGGCGTCGACCCGGTCTCGAGGGACAGTTTCTGGGAGATGCTCGTCGATCTTGCCCGCAAGGACAACGTCACCATCTTTATCTCCACCCACTTTATGAACGAAGGCGAACGGTGCGACCGCATTTCGTTGATGCACCAGGGGAGGGTACTGGTATGCGACAGGCCCGAAGCTCTGGTCGCGGCACGCGACAAAGCGACGCTGGAGGAGGCCTTTATCGACTACCTTGAGGCGGCAGACGGTCCGAAGAAGAGCCTTCCCGCCGACATGACCGTCACGAAAAGCGCTCTGGCGGGGCAGCGGCGCTGGTTCAGCTTTTTACGGCTCTTCGGCTACACTTACCGGGAGTCGCTCGAGGTGATCCGAGACCCCATCCGCCTCACCTTTGCGCTTGCCGGTATGGCGATCCTGCTCTTCATCTTCGGTTACGGCATCACGATGGATGTCGAAGATATACGTTTCGCGGTGCTTGACCGTGACAAAACCCCGCAGAGCCGCAACTATATACAGAACATATCCGGATCGCGCTACTTCCGTGAAAGGCCGGAGCTCAGCGACCAGGGGGCGTTGGACCAGCGGATGAAGAGCGGGGATGTCTCGGTGGCACTGGAGATACCGCCGGGCTTCGGCAGGGCTGTCCAGCGGGGTGAAGCGACGGAGATAGGGGTCTGGATCGACGGTGCGATGCCGTTTCGCGCGGAGACGATTCGCGGGTATGTTCAGGGGATGCACTATGCCTACCTGCTCCAGTCGGCCAGGGAGACGCTGGGCTATACCCCGCAACTCTCTGCGGTGAAGATGGAGATGCGTTACCGCTACAACCAGGACTTTAAGAGTCTCGACGCGATGGTGCCTGCGGTCATTCCCATGCTGCTCATCTTTATCCCCGCGGTTTTGATGGCGCTGAGCGTAGTGCGCGAAAAGGAGCTGGGCTCCATCACCAATTTCTACGCGACGCCGACGACCAGGTTCGAGTTCCTCTTCGGCAAGCAGCTCCCCTATATCGTCATCAGTATGGTCGGGTACTTCGGGCTGATCGTCCTGGCGGTCACGCTCTTCGGCGTTCAGATCAAGGGAAGTTTCGCCGTTTTGACGCTCGGGGCACTGCTTTTCGTGACGGTCACGACGGGCATCGGCCTGCTGATGTCCTCGTTCACCCGGACGCAGATCGCCGCGCTGGCGGGAACTTCGGTCCTGACTCTGCTGCCGACGATCAACTTTTCGGGGCTGAAAGATCCGGTGAGTTCGCTCGAAGGAATCGCCGCCGTTGTCGGCCACATCTTCCCGGTGACCTACTTCATCAACATCAGCCGCGGCGTCTTCAGCAAGGCGCTGGGGTTTGAGGAACTCTACCCCGACCTGCTCATACTGGCTACGGAAGCCGTTGTACTGACGCTGCTGAGTATTGCGGCCTTAAAACGGCAGGAGCGTTGACGATGATGCAGCACCTACGCAATATCTATCGTCTCGGAATCAAAGAGCTTCGAAGCCTCTGGCACGACAAGGTGATGATCATCCTGATCGTCTACTCCTTTTCCATCGGTATCTACGTCGGTGCGACGGCGACCTCCACGGAGCTCCGCAACGTTCCCGTTGCCTTCGTCGATGCGGACCGCTCCGTCCTCTCCGGCCGTATCGTGGACGCCTTCTACGGCCCGCGCTTCCAGACGCCGCAATATATATCGCGCAGCGAGGTCGATCCGGGCATGGATGCCGGGCGTTACACCTTCGTGCTGAACATCCCCTCCGGTTTCGAAAAAGAGCTGCTTGCCGGAAAACAGCCCTCCATCCAGGTCAACATCGATGCGATGCGTATGGCCCAGGCGGGTATCGGGGCGGGGTACATTCAGCAGATGATCACGAACGAGGTCTCCGATTTTCTCAGCGGCAGCCACGGCGGCCGCCTGCCCGTCGAGCTCGCCATACGGATGAAATACAATCCCAACCTGACAAGCAGCTGGTTCGGCGGTGTGATGGAGATCATCAACAATATTTCGATGCTGGCGATCATCCTGGCCGGGGCGTCGCTGATCCGCGAACGCGAGCACGGTACGCTCGAGCATCTTATGGTGATGCCGCTGAACCCTCTGGAGATCATGCTGGCGAAGGTGTGGTCGATGGCGGTGGTCGTGCTTGCGGCAACGGCCTTCGCCCTCTACGTCGTCTTGCAGGAGATCCTGAAAGTACCGGTGGAAGGCTCAACGCTGCTCTTTCTCTTCGGCGGGTTCCTGATGCTCTTTTCGACCACCTCCATGGGGATCTTCATGGGGACGGTGGCGCGGAGCATGCCGCAGTTCGGGCTGATCCTCATCTTGACCCTTTTGCCGCTGATGGTCCTCTCCGGTACGATCACGCCGTTTGAGAGCATGCCCTTCATGGTGCAGCAGATTATGCACCTACTGCCGACGAGCCACTTCGTCAGCATGGCCCAGGCTGTACTTTACCGTGGTGCAGGGTTCGATCTCGTCTGGCCCGACATGCTGGCCATTCTCGGGATCGGGGTGATATTCTTCACGCTGACGCTGATACTTTTCCGCCGAAGCCTGGCATCGGGGTCGTAAAGGGGCGGTTGTCACCGGGAGCGGTAAATGAACGGATTATGCATCTGTATCGCTAAAGAGCGGAGCAACCATCCGCGTTCAAGGTAAAGGGGACAGTATGATCACGACGTTTTCACAACTTAAAGCGCGGTACGGCTCCAAAGAGATCACGATGGAGGAGCTCCGAACGATCCAGTCGAGCGGGATCGTCTCGTTTGCCAACGAGGGGATCAGCCGCGCCAACAAGGACTGCCTGCAGTGTGTTATCACTTTCGACGCCATGCAGACGCTGATCGCGGGTATCACCGGGCGCACCTTTTCGGACATAGCGGCCCTGAACGGTTATATTGAGAGCGTCATGCCCGGGTTGTCGGCGGAACAGGAGGCGGGGCTGGTGACTTACCGTGACGCCGGAAAGCAGGTGGAGATCATTGCGACCGTCGGGGAGGACTTGAGTGTCACCGTCGATCGTGATGATATCGGGGCGGAGAGCACGTTTCAGGTCCTGTTACGGGTACAGCATTAAAGGTGCCCCCTCGGTAAAAACAGTGCGTTCTCGTCTCAGCGTGCTGCGAGGTAGTTTTTCCAGCCGCCGTGGACGGTGATCTCCTCGGCCCCTTTGAGCGGGTCGTTCTCACACAGAAAGCCGTAGACCGAAGAACCGTCTTCCAAAAAGACCGTCCCGATGCACAGCGGTGAGGTGATCTGCACCATGAAGGCGCCGAAGTTTTCCAGTGGCATCGACCACACTTCGAGTTCAAGCGCTGCTTCGGACGAACGGTCGCGTACCATACCGGGGCGCGGCGGCACTTTCTCAGGGACGTTAAAGAGGCGGTACCCTTTGGCCGTTTTGGTCGCCTTAATAAAGATGGCTTGGAGTTCGGTAAGTTGGTGGTTGAGCGGCAGGCCGCGCATGTGGGCGCCGCAGACGGCGATATCGATGAACTCAGCCATGGGATGCCTTTCGGATGTACGCTTCGCCAAACTGCATCAGCTTGCGGTCCTCGAATGCTTCGGCAAAGAGGGTGACGCCGAAGGGCAGACCGTTCTTCCTGAAGCCGGCCGGAACGGCGTAGGCCGAGAAGTCGAGCAGGTTCATGAAGTTGGTGTAATAGCCCAGGTTGGTGTTGAGCTGGATCGGGTCGGCGTTGACCTCGTCGATGGTGTAGATGGTCCCTGTCGTCGGCGTCAAAGCGAAGGCGACATCGGCCATCAGTCTGTCGGCCCGGCGACGGTAGGCTTTGAGCTTGTATTCCGCGTTAAAGTAGTCTTCCGCGCTTTTACTTTTTCCGGATTGGATGATGGTTCTTGTGACATCAATAAAGCTCTCGGGCTTCTCTTCCATCATCTCCTTGACAGCAACGTAGCGTTCGGCGACCCAGGGGCCGTAGTAGAGCAGGTCGGCGGCTTCGAAGAGAGGCGAAAAGTCGCTCTCAACCGCAGTGCCGCCCATACTTTCAAAAAGTTCGATCGCTTTGTAGTAGAGGGTTTCGGCCTCATCGTCACCGAAGAACTTCAGCTGCTCTTTTTTCGGGATAGCGAACCTGAAAGTGGAGAGTAGACTCTTCTGTGTCACCGGCATCGGACGGCTGTAGGGATCGCTCTCGTCGAAAGCGGCGGCGATGTCAAAGACGCACCGGGCATCTTCGGTGGTGTTGGCAAAGATAGAGATGCAGTCGAGGCTGCGGCAGGCCGGTACCAGTCCCGAAGTGCTCAATACCCCTTTGGAAGGTTTGACGCCCACGAGGTTATTAAAGGCAGCCGGAACACGTCCCGAACCGGCGGTGTCGGTCCCGAGTGAAAAGGCTGCCATCTCAAGAGCAACGCTCAGGGCACTCCCGGAACTTGAACCGCCCGAAATGTAGTCAGGGTTGATGCTGTTACGGCCGGCACCGTAGGGCGAACGGGTTCCGACCAGACCGGTAGCGAACTGGTCAAGGTTGCTTTTGCCGACAGGTATCGCCCCAGCTTCGATCAGCAACTCCACGACATAGGCGGAGCGCTCGGGAACATAGCTGAAGTCGGGACAGGCGGCAGTCGTCGGAACACCGGCAAGATCGATGTTGTCCTTGATGGAAAAGGGGATGCCGTAGAGCGGCAAGGATGCCGGATCGCTCTCTTCGAGGCGTGCCAGGTAGGGCTCCAGCTCCTCATCGCTGAGAAGATGGATCCAGATCGGGTTTTCGGCATGGGCTTCGATCCGTTTTCTGATCGCTGCCATCAGCTCCCGGGGTGTCGATATTTTATTTATATAATCGTTTTTAAGTTGTGAGATTGTCATAGTTCTTCCTTGTGTCATTCTGCCCCTGAACGGGGCAAGTGTTTCACTCATTTTGTGCCTTAGCGGCCAGCGTAGCTACATGGGCTTTTGCTCATATAGCGTTCTCTAAATAGTGGTCTCGGGTATTTCGTCATCTTTGGTGCGCGCGGCTTCGATAAAGGCGGCCGTAAGAATCATGACGCCGCCTGCCATCTCGATAGGGATCATCGTCTCATGCGCGATAAGCATCGCCGAGATAACGGCGGTGATCAGCTCCATGATAATGATGATCGAAGAGCGGCCCGCTTCCATATGGGTGACGGCCCACTGGGAACCGATATTGGCGATCAGCAGCCAGAACAGAGAGTAGAGTGCCAGTGCGAGCCATGCATCACCGGAAACTACCTGCGGCAGCTGTTCCACGCCGCCAATTAGCAGCAGCCCGGCCAGTGCAAAACAGCCGTAGAACATCACGGTGATCTTCGAGCCGACCGGTACCGCCTGGGCGGCACGGAAAACAAGGTTGTTCATGGCGAAGAAAAACCCGGAAAGCAGGGCGATCAGGTCGATCCACGACGGCGGTGCGTCGAGAGCTTCGAAGCCGCCGAGAATAAAAAAAGCGCCGAAAACAGCCAGCGAAGCACCAAGCCAGCGCCAGCGGTCGATCTCCTCTTTCAGAAAGAACTTGCCGCCGAGCACGCCCCAGACCGGCAGGAGGTAGAAGAGGACCATAACGCGGATCACTTCACCGTTGACAAGGGCATAGGTGAAGGCGAGGTTGGCTCCGCCGCCAAGTATCAGGATCAGCAGCATTGCTTTGGTGTGCATGCGCCATGTTGAAAACTGTACCAGCAGAAGCGGTGTCAATACCAGTGCCAGCAGACCGTAGACCAGGAAGGTGAGGGTGACACCGTCGATACCGAGAGCATTGATATGTTTAAGCGGCAGCCAGGTAAGCCCCCAGAGTATGGAGGCGCCGAAAAGGATGATGACGGGCAGATGTGATCTCATATAAGAGCCTTTTTTTCCTGATACTTGCTGTAGTGGCAGCGTTCTTCATTTGCTATCCAGCGGTTAAGCGTCCAGAGATCGGCAACCGGGGCCTGGGTAAAGGGAAGGGTGTGCAGATAGCCGTCGGGTCCGAACTCCGGGGTCATCGTTGTTTGCATGCCCTCGGCCTGCTGCGCTTCCCAGAAGAGCTCCCAGCACTGTTGGTGTGCCGCCAGTGCGGAGGCATATTCCGGTGCACCGGGATGCGGTACCTGCGGTCCCTGATCGTATCCGACGCGGGCATGGATATGGCGGACGTTCGGGGCGATCGCGGCGATGATCTCCAGTTCGGTATCCATCTGCCGTTCACAGACGACGCACCAGTGGCTGATGTCCGCCGTAAGCGAAATCTCCGGCAGCGCCTCGACAATACGCCGTGTTGCCCACGGGGTAAAGAGGCAGCGGCTGCGGTGCGTCTCGAAGGTGACCGCCACACCGTGTTTGTTCGCCAGCTGCATCGCGTCGTCGAAGAAACGGATACTCTCCGCTTCGCTCCAGGCATCGCACCCTGCTATACAGGTCGCGAAGAGCGGGGAAAGCTCCCTGCTCTCTTCGAGCGCCGTTTCGATGTCCTGCAGATGGGCTGCGGGAGCAAGATCACGCCGCGGGACATAATCCCCGCCGGTCACGATCTCGGCGATATAGGCGAGACCATGCTTCTCAAGAGATCTTTTCCAGCGGAGGCGCTCCTGCGGATCTTTCGGCGCCCGGCCTTCGATGCCGTCAAAACCGGCCTCTTTGGCCTCAATACAGGCGTTCTCGAAATCTCCCTCGAAGCCCCACATCGTCTTGAAGAGTTGCAGCTGCATACCTGCCGCCTACGCTTCCAGCGGTTCGATGACGAAGAGCATCTTGCCGGCATGGACGTTTTCGCCCTCATGGCAGAGCACTTTGGTGATCTTGCCCGACTCGGGTGCTTCGATGTCGACCTCCATCTTCATCGATTCCGCAATCGCAAGCACCTCCCCCTCTTCGACGATATCGCCGAGCTTGGCCGTCACCTTCCAGAGGCTCCCCTGGACCGGTGATTCGACCGCTTCGCCGTTATCGCCGAGATCGATAATCTCCATCTCCTGCTCAAGCACCTCGCCGCTCTCGCTCTTGAAATTGGCCAGACCGGTGCGTTCCCACATCGCCCGCTCTTCGTCGAATGCAGCCTGCTGGATCTGCTTGAACTCTTTGATAGAGTCGTCGTTCGTCTCAAGGAACGCTTTGTAGGCTTTAAGGCTGAAGGTGGTCTCCTCGACCTTCAGTTTGACACGGCCCCGCGGGAACTCTTCGCGCATATGGTGAAGCTCTTCGGCACTTACCTCGTAGAACTTGATCTGGTCGAAAAAGTTCAGCAGCCACGGTTTGCCCTCCTTGAAATCCGCCGTTTGACGGTAGCGGTTCCACATCTGCACGGTACGGCCGACGAACTGGTAGCCGCCCGGGCCTTCCATGCCGTAGACACACATATAGGCACCGCCGATACCGACGGCGTTCTCCGGCGTCCAGGTACGTGCCGGGTTGTATTTGGTCGTGACCAGACGGTGTCGTGGGTCAAGCGGAGTCGCGACCGGAGCACCGAGGTAGACGTCGCCCAGACCCATCACCAGGTAGTTGGCGCCGAAGACGATCTTTTTGACCTCCTCGATACTGTCGAGGCCGTTGATACGGCGGATGAATTCGATGTTGCTCGGGCACCACGGCGCATCGGGGCGGACCGTCTTCATATACTTGTCGATGGCGACACGCGTCGATTCGTCATCCCACGAAAGCGGCAGGTGGACAACACGCGCCGGGACTTCGATATCCTCGATGGAGGGGAGGGTCAGCTCGATCTCTTTGAGTTTCTCGATGAGTTCCGCACGGTCGCACACCTTCGGTTCGAAATGGAGCTGAAGCGAACGGATACCCGGCGTGATGTCGGTGATCCCCTCGATATCTGCCTCTTTGAGCGCCTCCATCAATACATGGACCCTGAAACGCAGCTCGATGTCGAGCGTCATCTCGCCGTACTCGACCAGCAGGTAGCTGTCGCCCGACTGGCGGAAGACCACATCCGGAAGGTCGCCTTTGCCCGGGTCGCTGTAGAGGATCGGCGAACCGATCGGTTTCGGCGCCAGGAAAGCGCGTTCGTCGTAGGTAGAGAGCGAAGCGACGGCCTCCTCCTGCGCTTTGAGCATCGCCATCGCGGTGTCGTGCTCGACAGGGACAAACTTGACCTTGTCGCCGGCGCGGAGCTGCCCCATCTTCCAGAGTTCGGCAGTGATGATGGTCACCGGGCAGACGAAACCGCCGAGGCTCGGGCCGTCGGGACCGAGGATGACCGGCATGTCGCCGGTAAAGTCGACCGCGCCGATCGCATAGGCGTTGTCGTGGATGTTGGAGGGGTGAAGCCCCGCCTCGCCGCCGTCGGTCCGTGCCCACTGCGGTTTCGGCCCGATCAGGCGTACACCCGTACGGTTGGAGTTGTAGTGGATCTCCCATTCGGTCTCGAAAAAGGTCTTGATATCATCATCGGTAAAAAAGTCCGGGGCACCGTGCGGGCCGTAGAGGACGCCGATCTCCCAGTTGTTCTCGAGCGGGCGGTACGGAGCTGCCGTTTTCTCGGCGGCTTCGCCGTCCGTCATCGTCCCGATATGCAGGACGTCACCGGCTATAAGCGTGCGTCCCGCATGGCCGCCGAACTGCCCAAGGGTAAAGGTCGAGCGGCTGCCGAGGTACTCCGGAACGTCAAACCCGCCGCGTACGGCAAGGTAGCTTCTGAAGCCGCGGTTCTGCACCTTCTTCAGTTTGAGGGTGCTGCCCGCCTTGACTGCTACCGCTTCGTTCATCGAAATCGCTTCACCCTCGAGCGTAGCCTCTATCTCCGCACCGCAGAGAGCAATGACGCTGTCGGTGTTGAAACGCAGTGTCGGTCCTGCAATGGCGATCTCCAACCCGGCCGCTTTTTCGTCGTTGCCGACGAGACGGTTGGCGTAGCGGAAACCGAAGCTGTCGAACGGTCCTGAAGGCGGTACGCCGATATCCCAGAAGCCGCTGCGGCCCGGGTAGTCCTGCACGGTGGTCTGTGTTCCCGGACGCAGCACGTCGATGCTGTTGGGCGTATAGGCAAAGCTGTCAAGATATTTCGTCGTCTGTTCGCCCTTTTCGAAGACATCCGATACGACGATGGCGCCGAGATAGCGCAGGTTGGTCTCGATACCGTCGATGCTGGTCCCTTTGATCGCGTCTGCGATCTTTTTGAGGGCGTCCTGACGGTCTTCGCCCTTGACGATCAGCTTGGCGATCATCGGGTCGTAGAAAGCGGAGACATCAAGACCGGTTTCGATGAAAGTATCGCAGCGGATGTCATCGGCGAAGACCACGTTGGTCAGGACGCCCGAGCTCGGCTGAAAGTTCTTGGAGGGGTCCTCCGCATAGATACGTACCTGTATGGAGTGTCCCGTAGGTGCATGGGTGTAGTCATAGAGGGCGGGGTTCTCACCGTAGGCCTGGCGTATCATCCACTCCACAAGATCGACGCCGGTCACCTCTTCGGTGATACCGTGCTCGACCTGCAGACGCGTGTTGACCTCGAGGAAGTAGAACTCGTCGCTCAGGGTGTCATAGACGAACTCTACCGTCCCCGCCGAAAGGTAGTCTACCGAAGAGGTCAACGCTGTTGCCGCACTGTAAAGCGCCTCTCTCGTCTCGCTGCTGATGCCCGGCGCCGGGGTCTCTTCGATCACCTTCTGGTTACGGCGCTGCACCGAACAGTCGCGGTCGCCGAGCGCGGCCACAAAACCCTTGCCGTCACCGAAGACCTGTACCTCGATATGGCGGGCCGAGGCGACATATTTCTCCAGGAACATACCGCCGTCGGAGAAGTTGTTCTCGCTCAGGCGTTTGACCGACTCGTAGGCATCACAAAGCTCCGCTTCGTCATAGCAGAGCTGCATCCCGATACCGCCGCCGCCGGCCGTACTTTTGAGCATGACGGGGTAGGCGATACGTTCCGCCTCCTCTTTGGCCTCGTCAAGGTCTTTCAGGATGGAAGAGCCCGGAAGCAGCGGAACACTGTTCGCTCTAGCGAGGGCGCGGGCGGTGTGCTTGAGCCCGAACTCTTTCATGTGCGTCGTGCGCGGTCCGATGAAGGCGATCCCCTCTTGTTCACAGCGCTCGGCAAAGGCGGCATTCTCGCTTAAAAAACCGTATCCGGGGTGAATGGCCTCGGCGCCGCTCTCTTTGGCGATAGAAAGGATCTTCTCCGCATCGAGGTAGCTCTCGCTGGCGAGACCGTGACCGATATAGTAGGTCTCATCGGCCATACTGACATGCAGTGAGTCGGTATCGGCGGCAGTGTAGACAGCGACAGAGGCGATGCCCATCTTGTTGAGTGTACGGATAACGCGGCAGGCGATCTCGCCGCGGTTGGCAATTAAAACTTTTTTAAACATTCTATTGTCCTCATGTTCAGGTTTTCGGGCCGTCCCGTTCGGATACCTGCTGCAGGCCGTCCAGCAGCAGGTGGGGTTGCGCACCCCAGGGCGTTGGTTAAAGTTTCCTTCTGCCCCAAAGGGGCAAGCTTCAGCGGCTAGCGCAGTGTTTTGGGATTTTCCCAAGGCACTTTTTCTAGTGAAAGTACTTCGGAAAGCGGTTTCGGCTTTCAAAGAACCTTATGTCATGGTTGGGCCAGAGTTCGGCTCCTGTCTCCTTGGCGAGGCTTTTGAGCTTCTTGATGCTCGCTATGGCCATCGCTTCATTATCGCGCCAGCAGAGTCCCGGAGCGATCTCCCGGTCGATGTTCTCCTGCAGGTCTGCCGCATCGCCGGCAAGCAGGATCGGTTTTCCTTTGGGAAGCTCGATCAGCATCGACATGTGCCCGGCCGTATGGCCCGGGCTCTCGATAGCCCGGACACCGGGTACCAGGTCATACTCGCCCTTATAGACACGCCAGTTGACCGGACAGTCGAAGTCCTCTTTGAAATAGGCCTCATCCGCCGGTTCTCTTGCCGCTTCCAGTTCACGTTCGTGCACATGCACTTCGGCATGACAGAATTCGCACACCCCGCCGGCGTGGTCGAAATGGAGGTGGCCGCAGAAGACCACGTCCACGTCCTCTTTTTTCAGGCCGAGTTCGGCAAGGCGGTTGGGAAGACGCTGCTCCTCCTCCATTGTCGGCGGCCCGAAAGGGAAGCCTTCGTGTTCGTAAAAGTGTCGGCGTTTGACATCGTCTACGATCTTGGAGTAGTCACATCCGGCATCATACAATATTCTCCCATGGACTGTTTCAATCAAATAGCTTAAAATTGGAGCAGTTATGATAATTCCTTCACCGTGGCCTCTTGTAGAAAGCGTTTTTTCATAGCGGTGGGTGCCGGTGAGGATGGGCCAGAATTTTTTAACCTGTGTCATATTTTCTCCTTAATGCGCCGTCAGGAACGAGACGCCGTCGACGCCGATGAAGTCTCTGCCCTTATGGACATCGATATCGGTCGCATCCGAGTTGATCACCCGCTGCACGCGGTAACGGTGGTAGCTTTTGAGCAGGTTGGCAAAAGAGAGAACCTGTGTTGTATTGTCGCCGTAAAGCTTTTTATGGAGCGCCGGCAGACGGTACCAGGGCTGTATCTGCTTGTCGTGGTGGACATTGTGATACGAAAAGTTCAGTACAAGAAGGTTTAACCACGGGTACTTTAGTGAAAGCAGATTGGAAAAGGTGTTGCGCTTTTCAAAGGCACCGTCATACTGTTTGACTTCATCGCCGCTCGGCTGGTCAAGGGTCTCATAGAGATCGTAGGTGTGCTGATGGACATCCATAAAACGCATCACGGTCAAAAAGAGCATGTAGGCGATCGGATAGAGCAGCAGCACCTTCAGCGAGATGCCGGCCAGCACGGCAAAAAAGGCGATGCGCAGGATCACAACCGTCACGATACGCGAACGCAACTGTTTACGGTTCTCTTTCACAAACGGCAGTACGAGTACCAGTCCATGCATCATGAACTCCAACGCCGGAATGTAGAACCACTCCAGTGTCTCAATGAGCTTTAATGTTTTCGGATACGCCTGCAGACGGGTACGGAAATCAAACGAGACGATGTCGGCCCGGTCCATATGGTGTCGCACATGTTTGCGCTGAACGGCCCTGTAGTCGCTATAGGAAGTCCCGGTCAGCCAGAGCAGCAGTTCGCCGAAAAGCCGGTTGTGGCGGCTGCTTTTAAAGAGTGACTCATGGGCGCATTCGTGGATGAAGTAGGCCGCTATTACCATGCTGTGCGCGAGCAGCAGTACGCCTGCGGCATTGAGCCAAAACGAATCGGCAAGGATCGCCGCAAACCCGAAGATGTAGGTTGAAAACATATAGCCCCACGCCAAAAGGTTGGGAAGCAGGGCGTCGTCAAATCTAAAGAGTCTGGCGGCCGTTTTCATGGTCTCAGTCGTCCCAGATAACCATTTGAATAGGCGACGGATCGTAGGCGTTGCACGGGTTGTTCAACTGCGGGCAGTTGGAGACCAGCACCAGCGTGTCCATCTCCGCTTTCATGTCGACGTAGTCACCCGGTTTGGAGATACCGTCAACGATGGCGAGGTGGCCGTCCTCTTCGACCGGAACGTTCATGAAAAAGTTGATGTTGTTGGTCAGGTCCCTCGGGTCCATCTCCAGCTCACCGATCTCAAAGAGGTAGTTGTCACGGCAGCTGTGCATGTATTTCGTATCGTGCGAATAGCGTACCGTGTTGCTTTCGGCGCTGCAGTGACCGCCCAGGGTGTCATGGTTGCCGCAGGTGTCCGCGGTGATCTCCATCATGACATTGTCATCGGTGGAGATGAGTTTCGTACCGGTCGTCACGAAGATGCTTCCCTGTTCTCTGACCGTGTCATTGGCGGAGTAACGCTCTTCATGGTCGTTGGCATTGTAAAAAAGCGTATCGACCGCCTGGCACCCTTTAAGATCAATAATACGGAGGGTCTGGCCTTTCTTGACCACCTTCGACCACGGCACGCCGGCCGCGATCTTTTCGTTATAGCTTGCTGTTGAAATATCTCTGCTCATCGTTGTCTCCTTAGGCAAAATAGCGTGCGTTGTTGATGAAAGCACGCTTCGATTGTGGGCTGAAGTTCACGCAGAGGTCATCCTCTGTCACCGGGGCTGCTTTATGGAGTGTCAGCTGAACGTCACTCGGATTGTACCCGCCCTCTTCCATGACATGCGGCGTGTTTGAGAGTACAAGAAGTACGTTCATCTCGGCGCGCAGTTCGATATAGCTTCCGGGCTGGGCGCGTTTGGATGAAAGTTCCAGTCTGCTTCCCTCTTTAACGTCCACTTTACGAAAGAAGTTGATAGCCGGGATCATGTCACGTTTCCCCATGCCGTATTTGCCCAGTTCGACCAGGAAGTTCTCTCTGTCGCTTTTGTAGTAACGGTTACGGATATGCTCGAAGTCGCCTTCACCAAAACGCTCTTTGACAATACGGGGGTTGCTTATCCCTGCGATTGCATCAAACAGCCCCTCTGTCGTATCTTCGGTGATCGAAAAAAGCACGCGGCCCAGTTCCGAATAGAGCACCCTTCCTTTGCCGAAAAAGGCGTTGTATTGGATCTTGACTGTGTCGGCAGAGTTGAAACGCTCCGCCGTATTGTCGGCATTGTAAAACATGGCCGAAAGAGAGCCTAGGCCGTCTTCGGTCGTGATACGCAGCTTGTCGCCGCGTTTGATCACCTTCGACCAGCGGGCACCGCCGGGAAGGACTTCGTCGAGAATAATATCTTCGGTCTTCAAATTTTTATGTGTTGTTATCATTGTTTCTCCTTCATGATTGTTTCGGGCCGTCCCGGTTGTCATGATGCCGCAAGTCGTCCAACGGCACTGGAAGATAGGCTCTTCCTCCTGTTATTAAACCTTCACGGTTTTATCGATCTCTTCAAGTACGGCGTCACGCGTATCGCCGACAGGGATGTCGTAAGTGATGCGCGCGCCGTAGGCATTCGGTGCATGCGGGTCGTGTCGGACCTTGTCAAAGACCAGCAGACGCGTGCCCAGGTAGAAGCCCTCATGGAGATCATGGGTGACCATGACCACAGTGAGGTTGTTCTTCTTCCACAAGTCAAGGATCAGCGCGTGCATGTCGGCGCGGATTCCCGGATCGAGTGCCCCGAAGGGTTCGTCGAGCAGCAGGATCTTCGGTTTTTTGACCAGGGCCTGGGCGATGGAGAGACGCTGTTGCATACCGCCCGAAAGGGCGCTCGGGTATTTGTCCGCCGAATCGGCCAGACCGACCGCTTCGAGCATCTCCATGGCACGTTTTTTGGCCTCTTTGCGTCTCTTTCCGAAGAGTTTTCCCAGGATACGGGACTCTTCGAACTCCATGCCGAGCATGACGTTGTTAAGCACACTCAGGTGTTCAAAGACCGAGTAGCGCTGAAAGACGATACCGCGGTCAACGCCCGGTTCGCTGGGAAACGGCTCGCCGTCAAGCAAGAAGGTACCGCGCGAAGGGTTCTCCTGTCCAAGCAGCATCTTCAAGAAGGTGGTCTTACCGCAGCCGGAAGGACCGACAAGGGTACAGAACTCACCGGCTTCGATGTTGAGCGACAGGTTCTCAAGGACGACGTTGCCTGCATACTCTTTCCAGAGGTGTTTTATAGTAACGAGGCTCATGAACGCTCCTTTCCGGCATCATACCAAGGGAAGACCTTGTAGGTAAACTTCTTGAGCAGGTAGTCGAACAAGAAGGCGAGGAAGGTGATCCACGCCACATACGGCAGGATCACATCCATCGACATATAACGGCGCACCAGGAAGATCCGGTAACCCAGACCTTCGGTGGCCGCGATCGCTTCGGCAGAGATCAGGAAGATCCATGCCGTTCCCAGTGTCAGGCGCACCGCGTCAAAGAGACGCGGAAGGACCTGCGGCAAGACGACGCGGACGACGATGGTCCAGGTTGAAGCACCCAGGGTCTGCGCTTTGATAAGCTGTTCGGCAGGGATCTCCGAAACACGCTGCTGGAGATCGCGGACGATCAACGGGGTAACACCGATGACGATCAGTGCTACTTTAGCCATCTCACCCATGCCGATGACAATGAATAAGATGGGCAAAACAGCCATAGGCGGCACCATGGAAAAGGCCGCTACGAAAGGCGAAAGCCCCGCACGCACAAAGGGGATGAGCCCCAGAGGGATCCCCATGAGCAGTGCCAGAACGGCACTGATAAGAACCCCAAGGCCCAGGCGTTCGAGAGAGGAGACCGTGTCTTCGACAAAAAGGATCTCGCCCGTACGCTTGCTTGGTGTGAAGGCCATACGGTCGGCGGCCTCCACGAAGCTTGACACAGAGGGAAGCAGCTTGTCGTTCGGGTTCTCGGCCAACCGTGCGTCGGACGCAACGAGGTAGAAGAGAACAAGAATGAAAAACGGTAGCAATCCCAGAAAAAGGGCCGTAGCTTTGGACGGCCTGAGGTTCATAAATCGTTTCATAGGAGTACCTTACAGTTTCCCTTCCGCAGCCATTTTGACGTAGGTGTCGATGAAACGAAGCTTGATGTTCTTGGTGTCGCCGAAGGTTTTGCCGTTCGGAAACGCCATACCGATGAACTCTGCATTCGGTGCACCCTCGCCGAGGATACCGTGGTCAAATGAGAACTCGCTCACTTTTTTCATCGTCTTCGGAAGGTCGGCACTGTCAGCGAACTTGACCGCTTCGGCCGGATCGTAGAACATCATCGTCGAGTCAAGCTGGCTTTTGTAGCCTTTGAGGTCTGTACCGGAAGCTTTAGCCATAAACTCAAGGGCCTCTTTATCCCCTTTTTTCATCAGTGCCATCACTTCAAACCATGCACCTGTCAACGCTTTTGCCAGTTTCGGATTGTCTTTTAGCGTCTCGGTATTGATGACGAGCATGTCGATGATCTCGCCCGGGATCTTGCTTGAGTCATAGACCAGGTTGGCACTTTTGTTGTTCGTCATGATCTCGCTAAGCTGCGGGTTCCATGTTGTCATTGCGGTGATCTCGTCCGAACCGTATGCCGAAACCATATCAGCATCCGAGGTGTTGACGACTGTCACGTCTTTTTCGCTCATGCTGACCGTTTCAAGTGCACGTGCAAGAAGATAGTGGGAGACAGAGAGTTCGACAAGGTTGACCTTCTGGCCTTTGATGTCAGCAAGATCTTTCTTGTCTTTTAAAAGGATACCGTCGTTTCCGTTTGAGAAATCGCCCATAATAACAGCCGTCGAATCAACACCGCCCGCTGCAGGAATGGTCAGGGCGTCCATATTGGTCATCAGACAGCCGTCAAATTTTCCAGCCGTATACTGGTTGATCGATTCGATGTAGTCATTGACCTGGACCATCTCGATCTCGATGCCGTATTTCTTGGCCCATTTGTCGATAATGCCTTTTTCCTGGGCGTAATCCCAAGGCATCCAACCGACATAGATCGTCCACGAGACCTGGAACTTGTCTTTGACATCCGCCATCAATGATGACGCGCCAAGACCCATGACCAACGATGTGGCAACTAATAGTTTTGAGGTGGATTTGAAGAGAGATTTCATGCGAAACTCCTGAGTAGGTTTGGGATTAAACACGCCAAGAGGCCGAAAACCTCCCGGGCTTTTATCCCTCCGTGTAACCCCTACTCAAGAGGTTGACAGCTCTCGGACCAGACACAGATCGCTCTGCCGGAACCCTAGCCGTCTATTAGACAGTGTGAGGTTTTTCAACCTCATGACATGTTTTCTAAGCACTATTGTACCAGTGCTTGTCGTAAGGATATACGATAATATGATTAAAAAATAGCCAATCTGCTTCTGGAGGAAAAATTTTGGAAAAAGAGAACAAAGAAGAATACGAAAGTGATTAGTGATGAACGAGGGTTATGAGGGAAGTATTTACATCGCTTGGACGTTATTGCGTTCAAACTCTTTGGCCCGGTAGAGCGCTTTGTCGATGCGGGCAAAGATAGTATCGGTAGTGTCTTCCTGCCGGTAGGCGGTTACGCCGAAGCTGCAGGTAAGATGGATCCCTTCGTCAAATCGATGTTCGGCGATGGTGGCGCGAAGGTCTTCGGCTATGATGACGGCCTGTTCAAACGGGGTGTTGGGCAGAATGATGATAAACTCCTCCCCTCCCCAGCGGGCGATAATGTCGGAGTCGCGCAGGTTTTTTTGCAGGGTGGCGGCAAGATCGCGCAGGACGGCATCTCCGTTTTGGTGGCCGTAACGGTCGTTGATCTCTTTGAAATAATCGACATCGACCATAACGAGTGATAGCGGACGGTCATAACGTTTTGCCCGGCTGATCTCTTTTCTAAACACCTCCTCAAACATATGGCGGTTATAGACTGCGGTCAGTTTGTCATGGTTGGCGATATGGCCGATTTGTTCGAGTTGCTGCTGCAGGGCGATGTTGAGCTGGTGGAGTTCAAGGGTGCGTTCGCGGATAAGGTTCTCAAGCGTGGCATTATCGTTGCGCAGCAATTCGTTTTGCCGGTTGAGCTCATCCTTCGCCGTTTTGGCAGCATGAATGTTCTGATGGGCGCCGATCATTCTTGCGACCTTTCCTTCGGGAGTACGTTCAATGATCTTTGCAACATCCTCGATCCAGAGATAGCCGCCGTCAGCACATTTGCATCGGTATTGGATGCAGTAGTGGCTGTTTTTTCCGTTGAGATAATCCTCAAAGTGCTGCATCACACGGGAATAGTCTTCGGGGTGGATTACATTTTCCCAGGTAAGGACATCTTTGTTAAAGCAGTCCACATCGTAGCCGAGCATGCTGTACCAGCCGGGACTGCGTTCGACATGGCCGCTGAGCGCATTCCAGTCCCATACACCCTCTTGAATGATCTCAAGAATGTGACTGAGGGTATTTTCGGCTTCGTTAAGGCTGTTGTGAACATAGCGTTTTTTCATAGGAATACTCGATCGGAATTTCTAAAGTCCTTTAAGATACGTATCGATTTTATTCTATTATACTCTATTATAAAGTCACCTCCGGTTACGGTCTCTTTTTAGTTTGTCCGCTAAAGTGTTTGGCCTTGCGCAAAGTGAAGGGGTGCAGGCCGTCAGACGGCGCCGACAAGCATTTTGTCTTCGCAGTGAAAGTGGATTCGGCAGTCTGTATTGTATGCCGCATTGACGAAAACAGGCAATGTGTATAAATATATTGTTTTGCATTATCTGAAAGTTAGCAACCCTGGAGAGTATGAAGTTTTGGGTGGCGGTCTATACGAGACCTTGACTGCGTTATCTGCCTTGTCGAGATAGAAAAGGTCTCTTATTACAAAGATGTAACCGAGGCTGGTCATTCATTGTAGATACCGGGTGCTTTTCCCTATAGAAGTATTGAACCTTTATTCTTCTCTGTTCTATTAGGTATATTGCTTTGAAGAGGGGTGTTTAGGCTTCCTGACCAATGGCTTCATATATCTGTTCAAGCGCGAGTTTCTTGCCGTTTTCCTCTTCTTTCGCATTCCACCAGTATTCGATGATCTGCTGTTCTATACTTCCAAGAAGGTCCATAGGCAGATTGGCAAAAACCTCAAAAGAGCTGACGGCGTCGCCCGTGACACCGTTGCGTTTAGCGATCTCGTCTATCAGCTCACGAATGGACGTCTCTATGTTTGTGGGTTCGGGCATCGGTGCATCATCACTTGGTTGGGGGATAACCCGGGCGTAGTCTATCCAGGTCTTGATCTCATCTTCCAGGTAGTCGTGCCCAAAGACCTGGTAACAGAGGACGCGTTCCGGTCCGTAGATGATCTCTTCATTCTCTTCGAGGCAGTCTGAGCTCATCGGCTCGCCGTTGTTGAGATAGACTTCTATGCGCTGGTTCTCACGAAGGGTGCAGGCCGTCTCAAAAGCATTTCTTGCAAGTTTTAAAAGCTCCGTTTTTAGTGTCTCATAATCCATTATTTATCCTTTGTTTTGAGTTAGGTCATATAGGGTATGTCCAAGACCGCATCGCGGTCTTCGGCATCGTATTCATAGGTCTTTTGGCGTTTTATGGCCGCAATCGGTTTGATCAGGGCGATACGCTGCAAAGGATGCAGGTTGCGTTTTGCAATGGACTCTGTCAAACTGTCACAGCAGTGGTTGGTGATGATGGGGTGCCAGTCATGGTGGCACTTTGCGATCTGTGCAGCAAACTGTCCGAGCTCTTCAAGACTCATCTCCTCGAACTTTGGCAGTTTGCGCACGACATTGCGTACAAACTGTTTCGAGAAGTAGGTCTCGCCCATGAATAGCAGTCTTGAAGCCGCATCGACATCGGCTTCATTTTCGCTGTAGCTGTAGGCATAGCGAAAGTGCTCACAGACCCATTCAACGTAGCGGGGATAGTGCTCAAGCACGTTGACCAGATCACTCAGGTCCTGGTCTATCAGGACCTGAAAAAGACTGATGGTGTTTTTGCTGATGCACCGCCAATGCGGTTCGTCGCTTTGAAAATCATCCCTTTCAAGAATCGGCCGGTACTGCTCAATGCTGCTTATGTCGTCAATCAGGCGCGCTTTTCTGGCATACGCTTCGTCCATGGATCAGACAGACCTTGCATTGTGGTAATCCCACAGCTGTTTATAGAACGAGTCCAGCTTGGAAAGCGTGGCATCGGTGACAACCAGTTCGTTCATCTTCGGAAAGTGGGTACCCGGATAGGTGTTGTACCACATCTCCATCTCATTTTTAATGGCATCACGCTGTGCATAGGTCTCAATGATCATGGTCTTTATCTGCTGCATTTCCGGTGTGATGATCTCGTCACCTAGCTGTCGCATCCGCATCTGCATTCTCCTGTTTCGGTTCCCGGATCGAGATAGCTCGCCGCATTGTCTGCGTCAACTTTTATAAAAGCGTCCGCCTCAAGTTTTTTGATGACCTGAAACAGCGGCATCGGCTCTTTTCCGATGTAATAGATATTCAGACCGTCCTCTTCAAGCGCCGTGAAAGGTCCCTTTCCCATATAGGAGTAGACGACGTCCGTGACACCCCATTTTTTAAGCTGCTTGGCGGTTTTGATGCCGTCGCCGGCTTCCTGGTTTTTGACAAGGAAGAACTCTTCGTCGTCAGGTTTGTAGATGGCGAATATCGGGACGTTGCCGAAAAGTTTTGACGACCTGATCTCCGGAACCGCCGAGTCGACTGGTATAGCAATCATATTGACTCCTTGAATAACATATGGCAATCCAAATGCATATCCTGTTCTAGAATATCAAATGCATATCTAGGGTAGCAACGCACACCTTTTGACAGGCCCATGGGTCATCAAGGGGCAGCGCCTGTAAGGAGAACCCGGATGAGACATTACGAACTCGACTATTACGGATTTTCAAACGAAGACGGTGACGGCTGTATGGCTGTTTTTGTTGATTTCCCCGATATCAAAGGGATAGGCGATACTTATGAAGAGGCGCAAAGAGATGCGTATGAACAGCTAAACGAACAGCGTAAAAAAAAGGAGAAAGATATGACAGGAACATTTGAAAAAGCAGTGGAAGCGTTTGAGACAAACCGCTTCGACGAGGCGTACGGACTTTTTGCACAGGATGCCGATGCAAACCCTAAAGCGATGCTCAACCTTGCAATGATGCATATGAAAGGCAAGGGGTGCGAACAGAGCGAAGAGACCGCGATGCAGTGGTTGAAACGCGCGGCAGACGAGGGGGATATCCAGGCGCTTAATTCGCTCGCTATCTTTTATGAAAAGGGAATGCACGTCAAGGCAGACGCTGAAAAAGCCCTTGAATACTATGCCAAAGCGGCTGACGGCGGGCATGTCGATGCCCAGCTTAAGGCGGGTATGCTCTACCGTCAAAGCGGCAAGACGGCGGAGGCGATGCGCTACCTGATCACGGCAGCGCACAACAACAATGCGCAGGCCCAGGGGCTTATTACCTACGTCAGCAACGCCTCGTTGACAAGCGAACGCAATGCGCCGTTTCATTCGCTCGATGCCGAGCGGCAGCTGGCGCTTGTCGTCAATCTCATTGAGACCAAGATCCGTCCGATGCTCGAAGCGGACAGCGGCGGCATCGAGCTGGTGAACTATGTGCCCGGAGAGACGCCGCAGATCTGGCTGAACTACCTGGGTGCCTGTTCGGGCTGCCATCTCGGTTCGACCTCCACGGCCGATATGCTACTCGATCAGTTTGAGACATTGATCGACAAAAATGTCGTACTTTATCTGATGTAGGAGAAAAGCGGTGAATCAGATAGAGGCAACCGTCAAGGCCATCGAAGAGACGGAGGTCGTAACCTATATCCGTGTCGGCATCGGTGATACCGATGTATGCCTGATCAAAACGCAGACTCCCGAGTGGGTCTCCGTCGGCGACAAGGTCACCTGTACCTTCGCGGAAGCCTCCGTCAGCGTCAGCAAAGAGTGCCCGGGAAAGGTTTCCATCGAGAATCGTCTGCCGGCCACGCTCAAAGATGTCCGGCAGGGCGCATCGCTCTGTGAACTGACCTTCGAGAGCGGTCTCGGCGAGGTGATCTCCTTAATAACCGCCCGTGCCTATGCGACGCTCGGATTGACAAAAGGGTGCGAGGCGACAATGCTGCTGCGCGGTGTGGATATCAATCTTGAACCTGTTCTGATGCCTATCGACCTGAATGTCTATCGCAAGGCACTCGCTGGAACGAAAGATGCAAATTGAATTTTAATAAAAAACAAGGAGAACAATATGGCTGTAATGATTACTGATGAGTGTATCAACTGTGATGCCTGTGCGCCGGAGTGCCCGGTCGCAGCGATTATCGATGACGGGAACGAAAAGAACCCTTATGAGGGTGAACGTTTCTATGTCAAGCCGGAAAGTTGTGTTGAATGCGTCGGTCATGCCGACGCGCCGCGTTGCGCCGAAGCGTGCCCTACGGAGGGTTCTATTGTTTGGGATATGCCGTTTACGACGGACTTCAACGACTACTATGCCGAGGGTAATGAAAGCGGTACCTATAAGATACGCGAACACAAGAAAAAAGGGTTGATGCTTCCGGAAGTAAAAGCGCAGCCGTTTATGGAAGAGATCGGTATGGATCTCCGCGAATCGCACGCCAACGTCGAGTTTTAACACGTTGACGGGTCCTTGAAAAGAGAGAAAGGATAAAAGATGAATATTGCATTTGCCTCCTCCACCGGAGACGCTGTCGATCAGCATTTCGGCTGGTCAAAAAATTTCTATCTTTACAAGGTCGACAAAGAGAAAGCAACGCTTCTTGACGTCATCGATGCCACGACCGATATCGAAGATGAGCATGAAAAACTCAGCTACAAGATCGGTGTTCTTGAAGAGGCAGACATTATGTACTGTACCCAGATCGGGCCGAAGGCGTCGAAGATGGTTCAGGCTGCGGGGATACACCCCGTCCGTGTTGCCGAGGGGGAGAAGATGGAGAACGCGATTGGACAGCTTCACAGCATGTTGGCAGAGAACCCGCCGATGTGGCTGCTGCGCATCTTTCACAAAGCCGAGGCAAGGAGCGCATAGTGGCGGTCCTGATCACGGATTTATGCATTAATTGCGATGCATGTATCGATGAATGCCCGGCCACGGCAATCGTGAGTGCTGACGACTCGCCGCTGGCCGCCGGTGAATTGACGTATGTCAAGCCGGAAAAATGTATAGAGTGTGTGGATGCGGCTGTACCGAAATGTGCTGATATCTGCCCGACAGAGGGATGCATCGTCTGGGATATGCCCTATACGGAAACGTATGATGATTACTTTGTCCAAAGTAATGATTATGTGATTCGTGTCCATAAGAAAAAAGGTCTTCTGTCCCCGCTTGTGGCGCCTAGACCTTTTCGAGAGAGCATCTCTATGCAAGATAGAGCGGCTCATGTCAGTGTCGGCGAGACACTAAAACTTTATAGTCCGTAATAAGGTTATGAGTACAAATGACTCGTATAGATGTTGTTTGTCATATTAAATCTAAGAGCGCAAAGCGCGAGGCCCGCTGGCGAAGCGGACCAAGTGTCAGCGTAGGGAACGGAATTACTTCCGGCACCATACAAACTAATAAAAAGGATAAAAAATGTCTGTAATAATTGATGATACCTGTATAACCTGCGATGCCTGTCTGCAAAACTGTCCGGTCAATGCGATCGTTGACGATATGCACAACCCGACCGGTGAGAGCCGCTATTATGTGCAGCCTGAAAAGTGCGTCGAGTGCGTCGGCATCTATGATGATCCGCAGTGTGCAGCGATCTGCCCGAGTATCGGCTGTATCACCTGGGATATGCCGTTCACGCCTGAATTCGAAGAGCACTTTCTCAATGAAGAGCTCTATAAACTCGGTGAAAAGAACGGCAAGCTTAAGACACCGTCTTTCCGTAAGAAGAAATACCGTACCGACATCGGGCAGGAGCTGCGCGGTGTCGGCAAAGAGGTTCAGGAAGAGCCGGATGAGAATGAGGTAGGGTAATATGCCGTTTGAACTGTAATGGAGAAGAATATGAACAGATATGGCCGGATCAGAGCCTTTCATCAGAGAGAAGAGTGCTGCGAGGGACTTCAATTAGAGTATGACGGATCAAGCGCACTTAAAGAGGAGATCTTTGAGGTGATAGATGATGTTACGCTCGAGATGGGTATGATCCCGAAACTTTACCAGAACAGTGACGATTCGATCTCCATCGCATTTCATGATGAGTATGACCGTGAGGAAAGACACTACTTCACAAACGTCTTGAGAAAACTCGGCATTGCACACTTTGAAGGCTGATGAGCCTTTCCGTGCATGAAGGAAAACAGTATGTATGACCTGGAGAAGATCCCGGCTGTCGCTGCCGGCCTGGACAGTTTTGAGAGAGATTGTGCCATTACGGTGGCCTTGAAGATCGTTGATGACTCGTGCAAGATGGATGCCTATGAGAAGAGTGTTTTCCTGTCACTCTATAAAGCCCTTCCCGAGCAGGAAAGTGTCTTTTTCGACAATACAGTGTTCGCTGTCATCGAGAAGGGGGATCAACAACCCTCCGCACAGATCTTTGCCGCGATAAAGCCTCTGCGTGAAGCGGCCATGGATGCCATAACGCGGCCAAAGATGAAAGCGTTCAAAGCGACTGTCCGTCAACGCCTCGCCTTCTGATCGCATGACAGTATGAAGGCATATGATGGCAAACCTGCTTGAGCACGAAGAGTCCCCCTACCTCCAGCAGCATAAAGACAATCCCGTACATTGGTACCCCTGGGGAGACGAGGCCTTCGCCCTGGCTAAAAGCAAACAGAGGGCTATCTTTGTCTCCATCGGTTATTCCAGCTGTCACTGGTGCCATGTGATGGAGCACGAGGTGTTTGAAGATGAGCGCATCGCGGCGTATCTGAACGACCACTTTGTCTGTATAAAGGTCGACCGCGAGGAGCGCCCCGACATCGACAAACATTACCAGGACCTTCATCTGCTGCTTAACCAAAGAGCGGGCGGCTGGCCGACCTCTGTCTTCGCAACCCCGGACAATAAACCTTTTTTCGCAGGTACCTACATCCCACCGGAATCCAAACCGAATATGATGGGCTTTATGCAGCTTATCCGCACGATCGCCCCGGCAGTCGAGAAGCGTGATGCAAAGCTGTTTGAAAATGCGGAGGCCATTGAAGCGTATCTCAAACAGGAGACGGGGCGTAAAGAGCCCGTGGCCTTAAGCCGTGAAACCGGTGTGCAGTTTTTCAGGCAGGCGCGCGGCAACTTTGAGCCGAGCTACGGCGGTTTCGGTAGTGCCCCGAAGTTTCCGCAAGCCTCGACCCTGAACACCCTGATGAGTCTCTACCGCTTGGACGCGGATGAAGAGATCGCCTCGATGCTGCAGCATACGCTCGACAACATGTGTGCGGGCGGATTGTATGATGTTGTCGACGGCGGTTTCTGCCGTTACAGCGTCGACAGCGAGTGGCTGGTCCCCCATTTTGAGAAGATGACCTACGACAACGCCCTGTTGTGCGAGGTTTATCTTCGTGCCTACACCCTCTTCAACGCGCCCTATTACCTGCAGATCGCAGAGGAGATCGCGACATTTATGTCGGATTTTATGATGGAGGAGAACCTTTTTTACTCGGCAAGTGACGCCGACACGGAGGGCGAAGAGGGCAAGTATTTTGTCTACACCCGCAAGGAGGTCCTGGACGCGCTGCAAGAGGCCGGTTTCGATGAGAGAGAAGCAAAAAAGATGAGCATGCGGCTGGGGTGTTCCAACGGGGGAAATTTTGAGGGCAGCAACATCATCCATTTTGTCACAGTGCAAAGGCCCGGGTGGTTTGAAAAGGTAAAGCCGTACCTTCGGAAGCTGCGTAAACCGCGGGCCTACCCTTTTGTCGACAAAAAAATACAGACCTCATGGAACGCTATGATGATCAAGGCACTTTTTGAGCTGAGTGTTTACGATAACAGCTACCTGGAGCAGGCGATTGCATCGATGGAGGCACTTTTAATGAAAATGAATGACGGGAGATTAATGCACTCGGCGCTGATCGGAAAACCTGCGAAGATAGAGGCATTTTTGGAAGATTACGCCTATCTGGGAACGGCGCTTGTCACTGCATATGAAGTGACCTCGAACAGGCAGTATCTCAGAGAGGCTGAACGGCTGGCGAACATAGCGCTGGAGCGTTATTACGAAACGGGGCAATGGTATTTCAGCCGCGGGGAGTTTGAAACACTCGGCGAGGTGAATGACGGCTCTTACCCCAGTGCAGTCGCTGTGATGACCGATCTGCTGCTGAGCCTGGCGAGCCTGATCGACAAGAATTACAGGGATCCGGCAGAGATGACACTCCGGTACTATGGAAAAGAGATCCTGAAAGAGGCGATCTTGCACCCGTGCATGGTGAACCAGACCCTCCGTTTTCTGGAGGAGGACACCATCGTGAAAGTGCCTCAGGGAACCTCTATTGAAGCGGTCAGAAGCGTGAGCCCTTCGCCTTTTACCCGAACGTTCTACCATACGGCATCCGACTTCCTTCTCTGCAACAACCACAGCTGTTTTGCCAATGCCGGCTCTTTGCAGGAACTCTTCAGAGCCTAGGCAGCTGGTGAGGAGAAGGCATGATCAAGACATTTCTAGAACTGAAAAAGCAGTATGAGTCCAAAGAGGTCACGATGGATGAACTCAAGATGTTGCACGCAACCGGCGTCGCCTCGTTTGCAAACCAGGGGATCAGCCGTTCCAACAGAGACTGTCTCCAATGTGTGATCACATTTGACAAACTGCATGAGCTGATAGCCGGGATCACAAGCAGAACATTCCTTTCTGCCGGGGTCTTGAGTACCTTTATAGAAGCGTCGGCTCTCGGATTAATACCTGAACCGGAGGCTGAGTGCATCACCTTCCGTGATGCAGACGGCAGTGTCGAAATCATAGGGACAATAGGCAGTGATGCAAGGGTGACGGTCGATAGCGGGGATGTAGAGGCCATGACAAGTTTTCAGGTCTTTTTACGTGTGCAGCATTAGAAGAGAGGAAATATGACACCCCGTTCTCACGGGGTGTTTGAAGAGAGGGTTACACCGCGCCGAAAAGCAGTTTGCCTTCAGCACTTTGAAGGGCCTTGATCTCGTCATAGCTTTTTTCGCTGATACGAAGCGTTGTTGATTTGATCTCATCGCATACGGTGTCGATCTTCTCTGCTGCGTTCAGCTTTTTAAGGTCGCCTTTTGATAGGTCTGCATGATCGAGAAGTTCGTTCCAGACTGAGCTTTCGTCCAGGGCGAACATATAGAACGTCAAACCTTCATACTCAAGTTTTCCGTCTGCATCAAGATCGGTCACGAAGATAATGTAGAGACCTTCAGGACTTAAAACCTCTTTATAACGTTCTACAAACGGTTCAAAAAAGTCCAGTGTCTCAAGCTCGCATGCAAGAAAATCGATGTGACCGCTCTTTGCCGTCAAGATCACCTGTGTCGCTGTTGCTTTAGGCGGAAGCTGTTTGTCGGCCGAGAGTACTTTACCCGGGGTGATAACGAGGCTGCCGCGGTAGCCGTAAGGGTACTTTTCTGTTTCGTCGCTGTATGACGCCTGCCATTGTAGATTGTTGTCATAGATAAAATCTTTGATAATTGACATTGAGGGTGTTCCTTGTGTTATATTTGCTGATAACAATGCAATTCTGATTCTATGCGGTTGTAGTATTTTTTAGTATACTTGACAAAAAGGAGGAGGTTCCATGAACCCGGAAAAAGTGAGACGCGAAACGACCAGAACATTGAGCGATCTTCCCAATATCGGTCCGGCGATCGCTAACGATCTCCGGCGCATCGGGATCGAGAGGCCGCAACAGCTTGCCGGGGGCGATGCGTATGAACTCTATCTGCGGCTGTGCGAGGCAAAAGGCAGACGTCAGGACCCCTGCCTGCTCGATACCCTGATGTCGGTCGTCGATTTTATGAACGGCGGGGAGCCAAAGGTGTGGTGGGCCTACACCCCTGAACGCAAACGGCTACAAAAGGAAAGGGAAAGAGCTAGACCGTGACGCATTGGTTTGAAATGTAAAAGCTGACGCTTTTTGTCATCATTGGTAAGATATTCTTGCCTAAAACGCGGCATCGAATCCAAGCAAAATATAGTTTTCGTGGCTCAAATGGCCTGTGTAAAATATTCCACTTTGTGCTTCTTTGGCGAGAAAATCCGCATTGGCTTCAATAACCCCTTTGACGTTGCGCATGAAATAGTACGAGGCATTAAGTGTCAGGCTGTTGATGTCGATGCCTTCATACACCGTGTCGCTGTTGTCAAAGTCACCGCCGTCAGCATAGTTGTACAGCAGCGAGTAGCTCCAGCTGTTTCCCGGCACATAGTCTAAACCGGCGAACCCGCCGATCCACCGGTATTTGGTATTCTGATCAATGAAGCCGTCCCACTCGTTCCATAGCAGCTGGCCATACCAGTAGATCTCGCCTCCGAAGTCACCCGAAAGATCGAGACCGGCGATCTGCTTATCGGTATCGCGGGTGCCGGTCTCTGTTCCGGCATCGCCCGTCGCATTTTTCTGCGAACCGTTGTAATAAAACACACCTGCAGAAACCGGGCCGAGCTCTGTGCCGATCCGGCCAAACACGGCCTTTGCGTTGTCATTGTCAAACATATGGTCCGGACGGCGGTAACCCGGGCTGTTGATCGTCACGTTCTCGGTAATACCGTTGCCGTTGACCAGCCCCAGGCCGATGTTGATCGGTCCCAGGTCCCTTGAGAACAGTGCACCTCGTTCATAGGTGATGCCCGCCATGCGGAAGGCCATATAGTCCTGAAAAGTCAGCCGGGTCTCCCGCGGGAACATCAGATCGGATACCTGGAACTGGCCGAGCATCATGCTGATGCCGCTGCCGAAGAGATCATCATAGGAAAACCAGGCATCTTCTACGATCACCTCACCGTTCCCTCCCTTTTCGGCGAAGATCGCATAAAAGTAGTAGGTGATGTGTTCGGACAGCGGCGCGCTTGAAAGCATCTTTATCAAATAGGGAGCCTGGAAATCGGTATCGGCACCTGTCGTTTCACCTGTTACGACATCAACGGCTTCGCTGTCGCGTGCCTGTACAAACCCCTGCAAACGGAAGGCAAGAGGGATGGAGTCCTGCAGCGCGAGCTGATCGTCGTCTGCGGTAATGGTCTTCTCCCTCCAGTTCGGCAACCTGTAGTTGTTGGCCATGAACTCTTTGCCGAACGCATTGAGCTTGGGAAAGGCCGAATGACATACGGTACAGCTTAGATTGTACTTGCGTGCAAACATAGGTGCGGCCCATGCTTGAAGACTGAAAAACGCCATAAGACCCAGAATTACAACAGGCCTTAGCCATACTCGGTTCTCTTCTCTTTTCATGATACCCCTCCTCTTGAGCCAGCCTTGTGCAACTAGATTCTGTGAAACTGAAAAAATCAACTATAGTTAGATGCTACTACAGCAACTCTTTACAGTTTCTTTGCAAGTAAAATTAATATTTATGTATTACTAATTATTATAATTAAAAGTAAAATACCGGCTTGTTGCTATTGATTATGGCGTTACTTTGGAGATTTTTGTACAGGTTCAGACGGTAATGTGCTTCTGTGCATTTAACACTGTTGTATTGAAAGCGGAGTGCGAGGCATCTGTACTTTGACATGAAGTTCCCAATGAAGTCTGTGCCTCTTTTGCGTCAGAGCCCGGTATGCATAAAGATCACTCCCCGCCGAAGATGCCATAGGGATCTTCGTCAACGACAGTTGCCGGATCGATCTTAATAGCATCGACGACGAAAGCATCGCGCTGCTGCGGCGGCAGACGGAGTTTTAGACGTTCCAACGCCTCCTCTTCTGTTTTGGCGTCAATGCGGTAGGTGCGTTTCGGGCCTTCGCTGATGCGGATGTCGACAAGGTATTGCATATGGGCTCCTGATGTTTAGGGTCTCTAGTATTGAGAGGCGAGCAGGTAGAGTCTGCCGTAGCAGTCGCAAAAACGCATACACCCGCAGGCGTTATGCACATTTTTGCCGTTTTCAAGCGAGTAGCGTCCGAAATTTGTCGTGATGTCATATTGATCGATCTTCAGTACATTGACACGGCGTACAAGACGTTCATCAGCCTGATCAAGCGAAGTGAACTTTTTGCGTCGGTTATGGACCCACAACAGTTCGCTGTTCTCTACCAGTGTTTTTGCAATATCGCTGTTCCAGTCACGGACGGCCCCGAGGAAAGAGAGCTCCTCATCGGTGATATTACGGTAGGGGCGCATCAGCCTGCTTCGTTAGTATAGGCGTAGGTCGATGAGATCGAACGCAGGCGTTCCGCTGCTTTGGTGAAGGCCTCGATGACGTAGTCGATCTCCTCTTCGGTAGTGAAGCGCGAAAGGCTCAGACGCATTGCCGTGTGGGCAAGCTCAGGGTCTTCGCCGATAGCGCTCATGACCGGGTTTGCCTCGAGTGATTCGGATGCACAGGCACTTCCTGTAGAAGCGGCGATACCGGCTTTGTTGAGGTCCCACAGCATCGCTTCACCCTCGATACCGCGAAGCGAGATGAGGATGGTGTTCGGGGTACGGCGTTCGCGCGGTCCGACGACGATGGTGTCCGGGATCTTGGCCAGCGCGTCTTCAAGCTTGTCGCGGAGACGGCGGACATCCGTATTCATCTTCTCGACATGCTTCGCCGCCTGTCTCATGGCCAGACCCATACCGACGATATAGGCGACATTCAGAGTACCGGCACGTTTGCCCCCCATCTGCTCCCCGCCGTGAAGCAGGTTCGGCAATGCTTTTCCTTTTTTGACATAAAGCCCGCCGACCCCTTTTGGACCGTGGAACTTGTGGGCGGAGAAGGTGAGGTAATCGACCTCGACCTTGGTGAGGTCGACCGGCAGTTTACCGATTGCCTGAACGGCATCGGTATGCATCAGGATCCCTTTCTCTTTGGCAAAGGCGCTCACCTCTTCGATCGGGAAGATCATACCGGTTTCGTTGTTGGCCCACATCATGGAGATCAGAACGGTCTTGTCCGTAACGGCCGCTTTCATCGCTTCGGCGTCGATGCCGCCGTTCTCGTCAACATCGACATAGGTGACGTCGACACCGAAATCGCTGAGGTAGTGGAGGGTGTCCAGAATACAGGGGTGTTCGACTGCCGTCGTGACAATGTGGTTCTTTTCCGGGTTTTTCAGAATATGTTTGAAAAAGACCCCTTTAAGCACCGTATTGTTGCTCTCCGTTGCACATGATGTGATGAGAATGTCGTCCTCATCGGGAACGTTCAGGGCATCATACATCTCGCCGAGTGCCTGGTTCAGATAGGGGCGAACCTCCATACCGTACTGATGCAGTGAGTTCGGGTTGCCGTAAAGCTCTTCGAAAAAGGGCTGCATCTTGACTTTGACCAAAGGGTCGATCTTTGTGGTGGCATTGTTGTCCAGGTAAACGCGCATAGTCTGTTCCTCGTGTGTATGTAATAATGTCCCGGTTGGTAGTGGTGGGACGTTTTAGGTAGGAATGCAAGTTTTGTTCGAGAATGGGAGTGTTTTTGTATGATATTGAAAAGTTTGTCAAAAATTTGAAAAGATTTATCCTTCGGCACGTTCGGTATTCGGCATTGCCGAGCGTATCCGATGTGCCGAAGGCGTTCGCGCCGGTGATTTTGCCGTGCCGCCGCAGCTCCAAGTCCGATTGATTCCCGGTATTTGGGCGGGATTTCACCTTTTTCTTGCAGCGTGTAGCGCTTGAAAAGCCCCCGTTCCATTTCCAGCGGATCTTCCGGCATCATCTCGAAAAATCCGGGAACGATACCAATTGCCTGCTTTATCTCTTCGAGTATCTCTACCTTGCTCATCTCTAAGCCCCGTCGAAAAACAGGGACTAATATGATTATGAATTGTTATTTGGGAATATACTGTTATTTGTCGAAATCAAGTGGATGTATTGCGAGCAGGTAGGTGCATTTGATGGTTGTAGCTATTGATGATGACTGAACGGTTGAAGGAGTAAACGAGGATTTATCAGCAAAAAAAGGAGAGGCCGCCTGTTGAGAGCGTGCGAGAAGATCACGCCTCGGCGGTGTTCTCTTCTTCTTTTTTGTAGGTAAAAATAGCCGGAGTGGCCGGATCTTCCACGACCGCTTCGGTGATGGTGACGCTCTCCAGGCTCTCTTGGGACGGGCAGCTGTACTGCAGCGGCAGCATCACCTCTTCGATAATACCGCGCAGACCGCGGGCACCGACACCCTTGTCGATCGCCTTCTGTGCGATCGCTTCCAGGGCCTTCTCCTCGAAATTGAGGGTGATGCCGTCCATTTCGAAAAGGGCCTGGAACTGTTTGATAAGGGCGTTGTCCGGCTCTTGAAGGATCTGAACCATCTGATCCTTGGTCAGTTCACGCAGCTGGGCGATGACCGGGATACGGCCGATGAACTCCGGGATGATGCCGTAGTGCACCAGCGCCTTCTGGTCGACCTTGAACTCTTTCATCGCCGCTTTCTGTACGGAACCGAACCCGACCTTGTTGGTCTTTTTGGTGTGGACATCCGGCACCAGCCCGACAAAAGCGCCCCCGCAGACAAAGAGGATGTGGGAGGTGTCGATGAGCACGGTCTCGGTCGTCGAGTTTTTGCGGCTTCCCTTCACCGGAACATAGACCTCGCTCCCTTCGAGGATCTTCAGCAGTCCCTGCTGCACCCCTTCGCCCGAGACATCGCGTCCCATCGTGGAGGATTCGCTTTTGCGGGCGATCTTGTCGATCTCGTCGATGTAGACGATCCCGCGCTGGGCCAGTTCGATGTCGTAGTTTGCCGCGGCCAGCAGGCGGGAGAGGATGCTTTCGACATCTTCACCCACATAGCCTGCCTCGGTCAGTGCCGTGGCGTCGGCAACCGCGAAGGGGACGTTCATGATCTTGGCCAGGGACTTGGCAAGCAGGGTCTTCCCGCTGCCGGTAGGGCCGAGCAGCAGGATATTGCTCTTTTCGAGTTCGACACTGTTATAGACAGGGTTCTCGATCCGTTTGTAGTGGTTGTAGAGGGCGACTGCCAAAACCTTCTTGGCCTCTTCCTGCCCGATGATGTGCTTGTCCAGGTAGCTGACGATCTTTTCGGGTTTCGGCAGCTGCTCCTGCATGTTCGTCTGCTGTTCGTAGCGCACCTCTTTTTGAAGGATGCTCGAGCAGGTGCTCACACATTCGTTACAAATGTTGGTCTTCTCCGAGGAGAACATCTTTTTGACTTCGCTCTGTTTACGTCCGCAGAACGAACAGACTTTTTCCTGACTCATTACACATCCTTTTTGGTGATGGATTCTAATATGGTGTCCGCCAATCCGAATGTAATGGCATCGGCTGCTTCAAAGTAGTTGTCGCGGTCACTCTCTTTTTCGATTGTTCTGATATGTTTGCCCGTCGCTTTTGAAAGAATTTTGTAGAGTCTCTTTTTCAGCTTGAGGATGTGGTTGGCCTGGATCTCGATATCACTGGCCTGGCCCGAGGTGCCGCCGAGCGGCTGGTGGATCATCACCTCGGCATTGGGAAAGATGTAACGGTGCCCCGGCTCCCCGCAGGTAAAGAGAACGGCGGCCATCGAGGCGACCATTCCCATGGCGTAGGTGTATACCGGCGCGCTGATGAGCTGCATCGTGTCAAGAATGGCAAGTCCTGCCATGACCGAACCGCCCGGAGAACTGATGTACATGTGGATCGGCTCTTCGGAATCTTCGGCTTCGAGGTAGAGCAGCTGTGAGACGATGATGCCCATCATGTGGTCATCAACAGGTTCGGTGATCATGATAACACGGTCGCCCATGAGTTTCGAAAATAGATCGAAGTAGCGTTCGCCTCTCGGTGACCGGTCTTTAACGGTTGGTATATATGGCATTGTATTCCTTTGTATAGAATTTTGAATTATTCAAGAATTCTTTTACCCGAATGGGCTTTGCTCATTTAACGTGAAATCAAACAAACGCTTTGGTAAACTCGTCCAGGGACATCTCAAGCACTTCAAGGTTGTGCTTTTCGATGAATTTTTTCTCCTTTTTCCCTAACTCTTTGTCGGTGATGACATAACCGCCTTCAAGTCCCATCGTCAGTTCGTTGGCAACCATACGGTCGGTGTCACGATCGAAATAGGTACCCATAAAGAGGTACTTTTTTGTTTTCCGATAGCTCTTAAGTACAGAAGGGACGGCAAAACCGCCCATCGCCTCGGTGAGCCAGTCAACGTAGTCGGCATCCGATATGATAAAACTCGGCTCCGGGAGGGTCGATCCCATCGGTTTGAAGAGGATCTTTTTGGCATCATCAAGTGCCGCCTCTTCGACCTGAAAATACTTTTTGTTTTCGACGTCGTACTCAAAGATCTCATAGCGGTAATCGTTGTTCAGAATCCGCGCCTTTCCGACGATCAGACAGTGCGGTTCAAAGGCGAGCAGCTCTTGAAGTTTTGCATCGCGGTTGGTGTCGACGATATAACGCGGCAGCATGTCGACGATCGCTTTATGAAGCGGCGTCGGCGCAAACTCTTTGGTGTAGATCCAGTTCATCATCTGTTGAATGTAGTCAACACCGCGACGCTGTTCAAGGTGCATCGCGGCACGTGAATATTCGAACATCAGCCGGGGGCTCATGGCGCGGCCGTTGTTCATCATCAGGATCATCGAGTCGGAATCGTAGGGCATCTGCTCGCCCTCTTTCGTCTTCGTCCCTGTAAAGATACCGAGCCCGAAGTAGGGGACGGTCGTCTGGTTGCGTATCTCTTTTTTAATCGTTTCGATTGTTGTTTCGATATCTATTGTTTCGCTCATTAGTGGCATCCTTTTCCGGTGTAGCAGGTTTGTGCTGCCATGATCTTGCGCAGCAGGGTATCGGCGTTAAACCTGTCATGCAGGTTTTTTGCAAACTCGTCGTAGAAGATCGCCCCGTCTTTGGAGATGAGGATGGCGGCCTTGGTCAACTCGCCGTCGCAGGGGTCCCCTTCGAGACGGACGCCGTAAAAGTCGCCGTACTCTCCTTCACTGTCGATGAAAAAATCGATGTTCTCCAGGTTGGGGCGTTCATGGGTGTCATTGGCGACGACCAGTGCCGCCGTCACCTCGTATTCGCCCCCTTTCGGAAGCATGGCATCGATCTCTTCGAGCTCCTGAACAAGGGCGTCGTCGATGAAGGGCGTGCTGATGATCAGCTGGGTTTTTCCGTTTTGGCCGCCGATGGTGTGCTCCTTACCGTCACTGCCGGTAAGTTTCACCTTTTCAGAAGCGTACCCGATGTCAAGAGGCATATCCTCAAGACACATGGTGGATGTGTTTAAAAGTACTTGCAAGGGAAGCTCCTAATATAAAATTTTTAACGGCACTATCGATCATGTTGATGATAGGCGGTATTTTAAACACCTTGATACCGCCGTTGTTAAGCGCGCGCGTGGTGTTGTCACAGTAATGGTCGGCCAGCAGATAGCTGCAACCGCCGATAGCATCGAGCAGCGCATAGTGCTCGAAGATATGGTGGATGTCCGCGCACTGCTTTGAGTCACAGTCGCATAGGATCTGTTTCTCTTCGAACTTGCCGTTATTGATGTTTTTACACGGGTTGTCGACAACACTAGAAAGGCCGTATGTCAGGTTCAAACGGTCTCCCTCTATCGTATAGATGGCAAATTTCGGTGCGGTAAACGGGTTAAGATGATAGAACGTGAACGTATCTTTTAAAGGGACCGCGATCTTCATACGACTTTGCCTTTCAGCCCGACACACGGACTCTTTATTGAGCTGTTTTGCATATTGTGTTCTAGTGCGGCAGTGTGATGAGAGGCACAAGGTCCACATAAAATAGAGGGGGCGGTTGCAAAAATTGACAAAAATGTCGTTGTTGGTTTGTTTGAAGCGCGGGGGTAAAACGGTGCCCCGGTTTTCCTTTGTTTTTTCCCCTAGTCTGAATTTTTATGCTCTTTACCTCTTTTTAGAGAGTATGATTGAAACATACCCTAAGCGCTCAAGGAGCTCTTATGCATTACTTGAAAAAAGAGAGGTGGGAAAAAGGCGGGTCGTCCGTGACCGACGAGAAGCTGTTTGAGGGCCGCAGAAGTTTTATTAAGCTTGGCGCGGCGATGGCTGTCTCTACGGCGACGGTGATGGAACTGGCCGCAAAAGAGTCCGTCCCGGCACCTGATCTCAGCTACAAAAACGACCCAAACTCCATGGACCTGACCCCCAGCAGTTATGGGGATATTACATCCTACAACAACTTCTATGAGTTCACAACCGACAAAAAAAGGGTCAAGCCCCTTTCCCGGCGGTTCAAAACCGAACCGTGGAACGTCACCGTTGACGGGCTGGTCGAAAAACCTTTTACGATCGGTCTGGAGGAGCTTCGAAGGTTTCCCCTCAGCGAGCGCATCTACCGTTTCCGCTGCGTGGAGGGGTGGTCCATGGTGGTGCCCTGGATCGGTTTCGAACTTTCGGCCCTTGTCCGACATGCCCGGCCGCTCTCCGGGGCAAGATACCTTCGTTTCGAGACCCTCTACGACCCGGGACAGTTCCCCGACCAGCAGCGCACGCTCTTCAATGCCCTGGAGTATCCTTATGTCGAGGGGTTGCGCATGGACGAGGCAATGCACCCGCTTACCCTTATGGCGGTCGGTCTTTATGGTCACAGCCTGCCGCCGCAGAACGGCGCGCCCCTGAGGCTGATTGTCCCGTGGAAGTACGGTTTCAAAAGCATCAAATCCATCGTGCGCATCACCTTTACGGAGACCCCGCCGCTCAACAGCTGGCAGCGGGCCGTGCCGGCCGAATACGGCTTTTTCGCCAACGTCAATCCGGAGGTGGACCACCCGCGCTGGTCGCAGAAGCGCGAACGGCTGCTCGGCAGCTTTTTCAAACAGAAGACCCTGATGTTCAACGGTTACGCCGATGAGGTTGCTCAGCTTTACGCCGGGATGGACCTGAGGAAAAACTTTTGATGCGGCGGGCTCTCATTGCGCTTCTTCTGCTGGCGCCGCTGGGTTTTCTGCTCTTTCACCTCTTTGTCAGCGGCGCGGAGGATCCCATCAAGTACATCTATACGGTGAGCGGGGGGACAGCGCTGACGCTGCTTTATGTGACGACCTCTCTTTCGCTGTTGCGCAGGGCGGCAAACTTCGTACGTTACCGGCGCATGGTGGGGCTTTTCGCCTTCTTCTACGCCGTGCTGCATCTGGGCAACTTCCTCATCCTTGATATGGAGCTGGACCTGAAAATGGCACTTTCGGAGACGCTGGATAAGCCCTTCATCTACCTTGGCATGCTTTCGTTTGCAATCCTGCTCTTCATGGCCGTCACCTCGCTGCCACGGCTCTTTGCGAAATATGTCCGATACCACAGGCTCATCTATGCGGCGTTACTTATGACCAGCACCCATTTTGTCATGGCACAAAAAGCGCTGAGCCCCCTGCAGTGGGGCATGGTCGCGGTGATGGCGTTGATCGGGGTGCTCAAGCTGCTGCAGCGCACGGGCCGCGTCCGGTTTTAGCAAGGGCGACTCCCGGGTTTCTTTCTCTCCTTCGTCCCTGTTCCCACTTTTCGGGCAGGACACTCTTTGAGCGCGACTCGACGCTTTGGGAAGGGTTCGTGATGGAGATAGGAGCCAGAAGGATCTATTTCGCGGCGATAGCGCCTAAGGGGAGACCTTTTAGCGGTTCGGCACCATGGATCCTGCCCTCCTGCAAGCGCGTGGGATGTACTACGGTACGTTTCAGCAGACAGCGGAAAAGATCGACGAACCTGTCGAACTGCTCATCAGGGAGCGGAGGAGTTTGTGGTTGTCGAGTTCGGAGAGCCACTGATGCTGCCCGAATGATTCTCCACGTCCCGCACGCAATGGTCACCCGCGGCACCGCACGCTTTATTTTTTTGTCCGACAAAAACGTAGAGCATTGTCCCGTTTCCTACACAAGCGGCCGGAAATCCCCGGGAACATATCTTGCAACAGTTCTAGCAAGAAATGATTGTAGCTACATGACGCGAGATCATTTGAATTCCTACCTTATATAAAGGAGCTAAAATGAGCTGTAGTTCAAGTAATCCGGCCGAATCTGCACTACCTGCAGATATCCAGGACAAGATCCATGACCACCCCTGTTATTCAGAGGGTGCCCACCACCACTATGCCCGTATCCACGTTGCCGTAGCACCGGCGTGTAATATACAGTGTAATTACTGTAACCGTAAATACGACTGTTCCAACGAGAGCCGTCCGGGTGTTACAAGCGAGCGCTTGACACCGGAAGAGTCGGCGAAGAAAGTGATGTACGTCGGCGGTGAAGTCCAGCGTCTGAGCGTACTCGGGATCGCAGGTCCGGGAGATGCTCTTGCCAACCCGGAAAAGACGTTTAAGACCTTTGAGCTGGTGCGCGAAAAAGCACCTGACCTTAAACTCTGTCTTTCCACAAACGGTCTGGAACTGCCGACCTTTGTCGACGAGATGGTCAAATACGACATTGACCACGTCACCGTTACAATCAACAGTGTCGATACGACCGGGGAGATCGGTTCGCAGATCTATCCATGGATCTTCTACAACAACAAACGTATCTATGGAAAAGAGGCTGCCAAAATTCTTCTTGAGCGTCAGCTTGAAGGAATGAAAAAGTGTGTTGAAAACGGCATTCTTATCAAAGCCAACTCGGTACTGATCCCGGGTATCAACGACAAACACCTTCCTGAGGTGGCGAAAAAACTTAAAGAGATCGGTGTTTTCTTACACAATATCATGCCGATCATCTCTGAGCCGGAACATGGTACGAAATTTGGACTCGACGGTGTGCCTTCGGCAACCGATCAGCAGCAGATGGAAGTACAGGAAGCGTGCGGCATGGACATGAAGTTGATGCAGCACTGCCGCCAGTGCCGTGCGGATGCCGTCGGCCTTATCGGTGAGGACCGCGGACAGGAATTTACGAAAGATGTCTTCTCGGAGATGTCGTTTGACGCCCTGGAACAGCACTACAACATTACAGCGCGCCAAGAGAGCCAGGCGAAGATCGAAGAGTTCCGTTTCTTCCTTGACCAGGCGAACGAACGTGTCCGCCAGGAGAAAGAGAACCTTGCCAGCGACGGTCAGACCATTCTTGTCGCCGTTACAACAGCGGGCGAGGGGATGATCAACCAGCACTTCGGTTCGGTCAGAGAGTTCCTGATCTATGAAGCGGGTGACCGCGGTATCCGTTTTATCCATCACCGTAAACTCGATTACGAGTACTGTGCGGGACCGGAAGGCGGCAACCCGATCGAACCTATCCTGGAAAAACTCAAAGACTGTGCCTTGATCCTGACGGCGAAGATCGGCGGTTGTCCGCAGGATGACCTTAAGGCTGCAGGACTGATCGCAGACCAGAGTTATGCGTACGAGCCGATCGAAGCGTCGGTGCTTAAAGCGACACGCAAGTACTTTAACCTGCCCGAAGAGTTGGAAGCGAATTAACCGTTTGTCGCTCGATGCTAGCCGCGAAGGCATGATAGCTTGCCCTTCCTGGGCAGGAAATGTAAGGGATTGTTCTTCTAAAGCGGTAGATGTTTTAGTCGATTTGAGATAAAAAGGAAGATGATGTTGATCAACGATACGACACTGCGCGACGGGGAACAGGCACCCTACGTAGCATTCAACACCAAAGAGAAGCTCGCTATCGCCGAAGGGCTTGCAGCCTGCGGCGCGGATGAACTCGAGATCGGCATTCCCGCTATGGGCGTGCGTGAGCAAGAGGACATCAAAGAGCTGCTCGCATTGGGGTTGAATACACGTATGATGACCTGGAACCGTGCCAAGATGAGCGATCTTGACGCCTCTTTGGCATGCGGTGTAAAATCGGTCGATCTCTCCATTCCTGTCTCAGACATCCTGATTGACGTTAAATTCGGCGGCAACAAAGCGGCCATGCTCAAAGAGCTTGAAAAGACCATTGTTACGGCAAAGGCCGAAGGGCTTTTTGTCTGTATCGGCGGCGAAGACAGCTCACGCGGTTCGTTCGGCTTCATTGAAGAGGTCATGACGCTTGGACGGGAACTTGGTGCAGACCGCTTTCGCTACTGCGACACCGTCGGGATTATGACACCGACACAAACGTATGCGGATATAAAAGCATTGACATCGTTACATCTCCTTCCGATAGAAATGCATACGCATAACGATTTCGGTCTTGCCAACGCCAACGCCCTCAGCGGTCTCGATGCCGGGGCCGTTAGCGTCAACACCACCGTAATAGGCCTGGGTGAACGCGCAGGCAATGCCTCATTTGAACAGATCTCCATGGCGTTGAAGCATCTTTATGACCAGGCGCGTCATTTCGATGCACTTGGGATGCGAACGCTTGTGGATATCGTGGCTGAGGCTGCCGGCGTGAGTCTTGCACATAATGCCCCGATCGTCGGGGACCATATCTTCTCGCATGAAAGCGGCATTCACGCCGACGGCATGATGAAAGACGGCCGTGCCTACGAGCCTTTCGCTGCTGAAGAAGTTGCTTGTCAGCGTGCCTTTCCGATCGGAAAACACTCCGGTACGGGTACGATTCTTTACCATTTAAAAGAACTGGGAATCAGTGCAGAAAAACATGCTTTGCGTCACCTGCTGCCGCGTATCCGCGAGATCGTCACCTCGCGCAAACGCGTGCTTGACGATGCGGAGCTTGTAAGTCTGTACAGGGAGAGCCTATGTTTATAGGGTGGTTGAAATTTGCCGACGTGAGCGAACTGGTCGCGATCGCCGATGAGGTGGGCTGGCTGGTCGACGGCTACCATGTCAAGTTGATGATGATGCACTCGCCACATCTCTGTTACGGTGCCTATGACGAGGGGAAACTCGTTGGTGCCGTGATGGCGATCGAGTTCGAACACTCCTTGATGATGAAATATTTTATGGTCAGAGAGAGCCATCAGAAACAGGGCGTCGGCCGACGCCTGTTCGAGACCCTTTTCGGTGCGATCGACAAAGACGAGCGCAAGGTCTATCTGCATGCCAACCCGAATCTGGTGCCGTTTTTCGAGCGCTACGGTTTTGAATCCAAGATGGAGGTGGGACGCTTTGTCAATGTCGGCAAGGTCCCGCCGTTCAACTTTACCAACGCCCATGCGAAAGAGCTGGACGGAAGCAATTTCGAATCTGTTATCGCCGCGATCGACAAGGAGACCTTTCACGAGAACCGTATGGACTTTCTGTTGGATGAGATGGAGCGGAACTCTTCGCTCAAGTTCACTCTCCCCAACGGTTTTCAGCACTCCTCCGTCGTCAACGCCCGCCATGTCTATCTCGGACCGTGGCAGGTGCGAAAAGGGCACGAGGATGAGGCTGAGAAGATGATGCGCGGCGTGCTCTATTTCCGCGGCCTTAAAAAAGTGGTCGCCGATGTTCCGCTTGGAGCGGAACATGTGGTCGATCTTTACAACCGTTACCATTTTCAAAACAAACAGCGCTTTATTCACATGAGTCGTGGTGAAGGCAGCGATGTTCGTTTTGAAAATATATATGCATTTTCATTGTAGGAACGCCAAATGAGCAAAGCCCATTTGACTACGCTAACGCTGTGTTCACTTCAGCAGTGGGCTCACGCACAGATGAACCGTGCTGTCAATCACGGAAACAAGGAGTTAACATGTGTCTGTTGAATATGAAAAAAGGCGAGATGGTGGCTGTTGATGCCATCAATGTCGAAGGGAAACTGAAACAGCGCCTCTGTGCGATGGGGCTGACCCGTGATGCGCATATATGCGTCAAACATTTCGGATGTTTTAAAAGTACCGTTCAGGTGATGATAAACCGTTCGTTGATCGCGCTGCGTAAAGATGAAGCAAGGCTGATCGAGGTCCACCCTATCGCTGCCTGAGTGCGGCACCCGCCCCATGCGGGGCAGATCAATCTAAACCAACCAAGGAGAAAAAATGTCTGAAGATATAAAAGTACTGAAAAAAGAGCTGGCGAAACGTAAACGTATGGCGGTGGAACTCGCCTCCGAGATCCATGATATTGTCGAAGATACGCTCTGGACCGATTATGTGAAAATGCCGGAGTTGAGTGAAAAACTGCGTGCGGCAGTCGAAGAGGCCAATAAATTCAAAGCTGAAAACGGACTGTAACTGTCATCCCGGTTAAGCAGAAGGCCGTGACCTGAAGGCTTAAGCCTATCGAAGTAGGTGGATAAAGATGAAGACCAAAGAAGAAATTCTGTCGATGCAGATCTGCGAGTGCGGCGAAAAAGATGTGGCACAGGCGATAGAGATCTTTCAAAATACATCGCTGCCTTTTAAAAAAGCAAAAAAACTGGTGACGGAATGCAATAAGAGCTGCTGCCGTGCGGCACTGCTGAAACTGTTTGACATGAACCAATTCGGTAGTTTCGACTTTGATGAGATCGAGCATCTCATCGAACAGCGCCTCGAACGCATAAAGCGGCTGGCGGAAGGAGCAGAGTGATGGGCAGTACAGAATGGGAGGCATTAAAAGGGTGGCTTATCGAGCAGCGCGCCATCGAGGAAGAGGTCGTTTCGCCCGAGGGGCTCAAACGTCTTGACCTGAGCGGACGTTCTCTCGAAGAGCTTCCCGAGACGCTCGGTCTTTTGCGCGGTCTGGTGGTGCTCAACCTTGCTAACAACAACTTGACGAAACTGCCCGACTCCATCGCAAACCTCACCATGTTGAACAACCTTGACATTCGCCGCAACCGTTTTAAGGCGCTGCCTGAGGTCCTGGCGGGATTGACCCTCCGCTCGTTGAATGCCGGCGGCAATAATATCAGCGACATCTCGGTTTTGAAGGCGTGCCGTCATCTTCGGGTACTGGATCTCAGCAGCAACAACCTGACGACGGTCGAGGGGATGCTCTCGCCGGAGAACGAACTGCGTACGCTTAACCTTGCGGGCAATTTTATCAAAGAGATGGGAAGCGCTTTTCCTCTGCTGCAGCAGGTGGAACGGCTCAACCTCTCGCAGAACATTCTAAGCGAGATCCCGGCCGGTATCGGGGAAATGGGTGAGATCGTCGAGATCAACCTTTCGGACAACCGCCTGACAAAACTGGACGAGGCCTTTTTCTTTCTGGGGCTTGAAGAGATCGACCTCTCGTCAAACCAGATCAGGGTACTCTATCTTCACGACCTTGATGATCTGGAGACAATCATCCTCGACAACAATCCGATCCGGGAGATCGAAGTGGATGAGAGCTTTGCTCCGTATCTCAAGGAGTTCTCCTGCGACAGCTGCGAACTGCAGCGTTTTGTCTCGGTGCCTTCGCTCGAACTGGAATCACTCTGTTTCTCTTCCAATGCCATTACGGCGATTCCCGAAGAGATCGGGAAGTATACCAAGCTCAGCCAGCTGGATATTGACGGTAACGGCATTTCGGAACTCCCGAATGCCATGGCCAATATGACACGGCTGCAGACGTTGTACATCGGGGGTAACCCGCTAAACGAGGAGGCCAAAAAAGTGATCAAAGTCCTGCACCCGGATATCTGCGACATCAACATGAAAACAGGTATAACGGTCGAAAAAGCCCGAGAAGAGGATCTGCCGGAGATGGCGGAACTGATCGGTATACTGTTTGCGATAGAGGTTGATTTTGAGATCGATTACGACAAGCAGCTGGCCGGGGTTCAGAAACTCTACCGCTGTGAAGGGGCTGACCTGCTGGTCGCCAAACATGAAGGCAGGGTGGTCGGCATGGTGACGATGCAGCGGCTCATCTCCAGTGCAGCCGGCGATTTCGTCGGGCAGATCGAAGACCTGGTGGTCAAGGAAGAGTACCGCAAGATGGGGGTCGGCAGCCGGCTCATCAACAAGATGCGCTTTATTGCCATCGAGGAGTACGGCTACAAGCGTATCCAGCTCGCCGCGGACATGGACAACACCAATGCGCTGCAGTTCTATACGCGTCGCGGGTTCCGCCGGACGAATTTGAATGTGTACCATCTGGAAAAATCCAAATAAATCTCTTTTCCTGCGAAAGCGGGAACTTTTAACCCCTCTATCTTTTGACATATCCGGTTTATCAACTGGACGGCTTTCTTTTTATGGCAGCTTGAACGATTAAGTTTTATGGACCACTCTTTCCTGTTTACGATTCGCAATTTTACGATGTGACATTTTACAATTCGTCGTTTTCGGAGAAACATCGCTTTGCGAGCAGCACCCTTGTTTTCACAGAAATGTCAGCAAGCTGAGCGTTATACTCATTTTGTACCTCTCTGTATTGCGCTGTTGGCACTTATGTGTCGCCGTGCGGATATCAAACATTTCTGTTGCCCAACTTCTTTTCAATGTTTTTGAATAGAGGTGATGTCAGGTTTCTTTCTTGCTAGCTCAAGTGGTAAACCATATAAGACTTTACTCATAATCAACCTGACATTTAGTCAACTTGATTGTGAGATATCCTGACGGAAAAGAAAGAAGGGCTATACCCTCCGGCCAAAAGTAACTTTCCAGCCTTCGAACCCTCTCCGGATGGTATTTTGGCACTTCTGCCGAAATTAATTTTCTTACGCACAAAAAAGGGGTACTGCTCCCAATAGGATGTTCCTCTGAAAATACAGAGTCGTGAAGGAAAAAAGTGGTGACGCATTGCTGCAAAGTTAAAAGCTGACGCTTTTCATAAATTGGCTTTGACGCTTGTGCTGTATGTTGAATTGCCCATGTTATTCAAAATGCCTAGGAGGTTGGCAGCGTATATTTTGTTAGTCAGAAGTATCGGGTTGTCCGGACGAAGGTCCGGCAACGGGCGGAGCTAAATCAGTATAAAGTTTTATCAGTCTCACTTGGCTCTTCTTCTTTTCGTCAGGTTTTCTTCTCCACAGAAACATTTTGCTAAGAAAAAGCGGTACCCTGGTTTTGAGCTAACAAGAAAAAAGTGACATACCAACGATATGAAGAAATTTAAAAAACCCAAAAGTGTATGCTGAACATTAAAACAAGAAAGTTGAAATGCAATCCGGGCAATACATCTATTAAATATAGAATCGAGAGGAATGTGATATCACCTTGAATGTCATAACATTTTTACAGACAGATCTAAAAAAATCAGATATCGTAATATCGTTATCGATAGGTTTCTGACAACAATTCTCTATAAAGCAGCTGGTATATTATAAATAAAAGCTATATAATGAGACTCACTCTCATTTATACCACCTATCCGTGGTCTTTATGCCTTTTGCGACAATTTTGGTATAAAAATTGTCACACTTGTCTGCCACACATTTTTTGTCACCAAAATGAAAAACACCCTAAATCATGGCGGTTTAATGACAATTGATCAAAAAAGCGAAGCGCTGCATAATCTATTCTTACAAATATGTCCGGTTTTACGACAATTGTCACTGCATTAATGATTTTGTCCCTTTTTAGAGGGCAAAAAACCGGGAACAGACAATGCATCTATTGCTGCGAAGTACATGGACGGGTCTTAACGGAGTCGTTTAAAACAAGGAGAATAATATGGCAGAACTTCGCCAAATTGCATTTTACGGAAAAGGTGGGATTGGTAAATCAACCACATCTCAAAACACGTTGGCTTCTATGGCTCACTACTTTGAAAAGAACATTATGATTGTCGGTTGTGATCCAAAAGCGGACTCGACTCGTCTCATTCTTCACGAAAAAGCACAAAACACTATTCTTCAGCTTGCTGCTGAAATGGGTACTGTTGAAGATCTTGAGCTTGAAGATGCATGTAAACCGGGTGCAGGTATGTTTGCTCCAGACACACCGGGCGGTTGGATCAACTGTACTGAGTCTGGTGGACCAGAGCCGGGTGTTGGTTGTGCAGGTCGCGGTGTTATTACAGCGATTAACTTTCTTGAAGAAGAGGGTGCTTACGAAGAAGAAGGTCTAGACTTCGTCTCTTATGACGTACTTGGTGACGTTGTTTGTGGTGGATTCGCAATGCCGATTCGTGAAGGTAAAGCACAAGAGATCTACATCGTTATGTCTGGTGAGATGATGGCAATGTACGCTGCGAACAATATTTCAAAAGGTATTTTGAAGTATGCAAACACGGGTGGTGTACGTCTTGCAGGTCTTATCTGTAACGCTCGTATGACAGACCGCGAATACGATCTTGCATGGGCATTGGCTCGTGAACTTGGTACACAAATGATCCACTTCGTACCACGTAACAATATCGTTCAGCACGCTGAGCTTCGCCGTATGACAGTTGTTGAGTACAGCCCGCAGTCTGACCAGGCTCTTGAGTACAAAGAACTTGCACGCAAGATAATTAACAACGACATGAAAATCATCCCTACGCCACTTGAGATGGACGATCTTGAAGACCTTCTAATGGAATACGGTCTTGAAGAAGAAGCGGATGAAGAAAACGTAGGTAAGGCAGCGGCAGAAGCGTAAGCCTCTTTCGCCCGTCAAATAATCTATAGGATGTCCCTTGGGACTAAGGTAGCCTGAGAGGCTATGCCTCTTGGGTGCATTCTCATAATGAAAAGAAAATAACAGAAAAAGCAGGAGAATTACAATGTTTATTTTAGGTTTCCACTTCCCAGCAGAGATGGGTAATACAGTTCCAGATGAAGCAGTTGTTCAAAAACTGGCAGAAGCAGATGTTGATACAAGCGATATCAATGAGATCAAAATGGTGAGCGAGTCTCACGGTGTTAAAGAAGAGCTTTCTTATACGAATAAAGACACGTTCATGTTCAAAGCGTTGGCGCACTACATCAAAACGGCACCGACGGATTACATGATCTATACAAACCGTTACCAGATTTCTGAGCTTTCTAAACGTTTAGACAGTGATGATGAGACAATGGCTCTTTGTAAAAAATTCGACTCAATGGCTCATTTTAAAGTAGCAGCTGCGTAAGCAGGCTGTCAACACACCGACAAGCAGAGCCCTAGGCCGGCTTGCTTGTTTCTGACATTGCAATCATCCCCTTTTAGAGGTCAATTCCAGTGTTCAGAAGTTGAGTATCAAAAAGAATTTGAAGGAGAATACTATGGGTCCAGAATCATTGGAAGCAAAACAGAAAGCAGCTATCGAGGAAGTGCTTAAGGCATACCCTTCGAAAGCGGCAAAAAACCGTGCGAAGCACTTAGGTGTCGGTTCACCGGAAGACGAAAGTCAAAAAACATGCGGTAACGTCCGTTCGAATAAGAAAACTGTTCCAGGTGTAATGAGTCAACGTGGTTGTGCTTACGCCGGTTCAAAAGGTGTTGTATGGGGTCCGGTAAAAGATATGGTTCATATCTCTCACGGTCCTATCGGTTGTGGTCAGTACTCACGTGCCGGCCGTCGTAACTACTACATCGGTACAACTGGTGTCGATACATTCGTTACGATGAACTTCTCTTCGGATTTCCAAGAGAAAGATATCGTTTTCGGCGGGGATAAAAAACTTGCTGTATGTTTCGAAGAGATTGACGAGCTTTTCCCGTTGAACAACGGTATCACAGTTCAATCTGAGTGTCCGATCGGTCTGATCGGTGATGATATCAATGCGACATCAAAACAGTATGCTAAGAAGACAGGTAACACAATCGTTCCGGTAAACTGTGAAGGTTTCCGCGGGGTTTCTCAATCTCTAGGTCACCACATCGCAAATGACACGGTTCGTGACTACGTTTTCGACGGTAACATCGACACATTGGGTGAAGCGATCGAGCAGACTGATTATGATGTTGCTATCATCGGTGACTATAACATCGGTGGTGATGCATGGTCAAGCCGTATCCTTCTCGAAGAGATGGGTCTACGTGTTGTTGCTCAGTGGTCAGGTGATGCTACTCTTAAAGAGATGGCTGCCACACCGAAAGTAAAATTGAACCTACTTCACTGTTACCGTTCAATGAACTACATCTCCCGTCACATGGAGAAAGAGTTCGGTATTCCTTGGGTTGAGTACAACTTCTTCGGTCCAAGCCAGACGATCAAATCACTTCGCAAGATCGCAGCGTTCTTCGACGAGTCTATCCAGGCGAAATGTGAAGAAGTGATCGCGAAGTATCAGCCGATGATCGATGCTGTAACTGAGAAGTACCGTCCACGTCTTGAAGGCAAGCAGGTTATGTTGTTTGTCGGTGGTCTACGTCCTCGTCACGTTATCGGCGCTTACGAAGATCTTGGTATGGAAGTTATCGGTACAGGTTATGAGTTCGCCCACGACGACGATTACAAACGTACTAAAGATGAGATCTTCCGTTCGACTGTCATCTATGATGATGTTAATGAGTACGAACTTGAAGCCTTTGTTAAAAAACTTGAGCCAGACTTGGTCGCTTCAGGTATTAAAGAGAAATATGTGTTCCAGAAAATGGGTCTGCCATACCGTCAGATGCACTCATGGGATTACAGCGGTCCGTACCATGGATATGACGGATTCGCGATCTTTGCAGCAGACATGGACCTTGCTATCAACTCTCCGGTTTGGGGACATAGCAAAGCACCTTGGGAATCAGAAGGAGAAGCGTAATGCAAGAAGTCGATAACATCATGAACGGCCAAAAGCTGTTCCAAAGACCAGAGTACCAAGACGTACTAAAGAAGAAAAAAGAGTTCGAAGGGGGTTACGGTGCCGTAAACCCTGAGAAAGTAAAAGAGATCGCTGAGTGGACAAAAACGTGGGATTACCGCGAGAAAAACCTTGCCCGCGAAGCGATCACGGTCAACCCGGCAAAAGCGTGTCAGCCGCTTGGTGCCGTTATGGTTGCACTAGGATTTGAAGAGACAATGCCGTATGTTCACGGTTCACACGGATGTGTTGCGTATTTCCGTTCATACTTCACACGTCACTTCAAAGAGCCGACACCATGTGTTTCCGACTCGATGACAGAAGACGCGGCGGTTTTCGGCGGTCTTGTCAACATGAAAGACGGTCTTAAAAACTGTGCGGCTGTCTATAAGCCGAAAATGATCGCTGTCTCTACAACATGTATGGCAGAGGTTATCGGTGATGACCTTTATGCGTTTGCTACAGCGGCGAAAGAGGAAGACGGCGGCGAGTACCTGCCGGAAGACTATCCGATCACATATGCGCATACACCGTCATTTACAGGTAGCCACATTACGGGTTACGACAACATGATGCACGGTATTATGTCGCAGTTGACAGAGGGTGTTGAAGAGAAGAAAAACGATAAAATCAACATCATCCCTGGTTTTGAGACATATATCGGTTCGATCCGTTCTATTAAATCTATCGTCGAGTCTTTCGGTGCCGAGTACACTATGTTGGGCGACCACTCTGACCAGTGGGACATGCCGGCTGGTGATTACAAAATGTTCGCCGGCGGTACGACGATCGAAGATGCTAAAGATTGTAAAAACTCTAAAGCAACGATCTCTCTACAGAAGTATGCAACAGTAAAAACCATGAAAATGGTGACAAAACGTTGGAAACAGAAAGAGAGCGCAAACCTTAACCCGATCGGTCTTAAAGGGACAGATGAGTTTGTCATGAAAATCGCTGAGTTGACAGGAAAAGAAGTACCTGAAAAACTTAAAACCGAGCGCGGCCGTCTTGTCGATGCTATGCAGGATTCTTATCCGTATATGCACGGTAAGAAATTCGCGATCTGGGGTGACCCTGACTTCCTGATCGGTGCGGTTTCATTCCTACTCGAGATGGGTGCTGAGCCGACACACGTGCTGTGTCACAATGCACCACGCGGTTGGGAAGAAGAGATGAGAGCACTGCTTGATACTTCTCCGGCTGCTGCTGACCTGAACGTCTGGGCTGGTAAAGACCTGTGGCACATGCGTTCACTTCTCTTTACTGAGCCGGTTGACTTCATGATCGGTAACTCGTACGGTAAAGAGCTTATGCGTGACACGGGCGTGCCTTTGATCTACATCGGCTTCCCGATCTTTGACCGTCACCACCTACACCGATACTCTATCTCAGGGTACGACGGTGCGCTGAACCTGTTGACCTGGATCACAAACAAGGTCCTTGATCAACTGGATGAAGATACTAAAGGTATCGCGTCAACAGACTACTTCTTTGACCTAATCCGCTAAGAAGTGTTTTAACTTTAATTTCAATCTCCTTAAGCTGTCCTCTTCGAGGGCAGCGACTTATCCCTTTTCTACTTACAGTTTTTTTGAACTACACAATGTATTCGTTCTTTGTATATCGCTTGAATGTTTTAGCTTTATCGACCATATTCTTTCCTTTTTGTCTCGCCAAAAACGAAACCAAAAAGCGCTCGTGACGGCTTCGAGGTCGGCGGCTGCTGACTTCCTTCCTTTCAGTTGTTCACGTCCTAAAAACGACAAACTCGCTACGCTCAGACAATGCCGTTTTTTTAACGGCCGTTCTCTCCTTACAGTCTGCTCTGCAGATGCCACGAAGCATTCAAACGGTAACGCATCTATTGAGACTAAAAGCTAATGCTTTTCAATTCGGCTAGGCCTCATTGTACGGAAAATAAACCATTCAACACTGTCTAAAATGTCTTAAAAGGCGGGGGTATATCGTTTGTTAGTCGGAAGTATTAGGTTGACCGGACGAAGGTCCGGCAACGGGCGGAGCCTGTCAAGTGCAAAGTTCAGGCAGGTTCATTTTGCACTTTCTTTTTTCCGTCAGGATATCTCATCGTCAAGCTGACTAAATGTCGGGTTGATAATGAGTAAAGTCTTATATGAATTACTTTTTGTGCAAGCAAAGAATAAAACACTAAAGTGTAATGCAGAGCGGCACTAAATGCCGCATCGCAAAAAGTGACATGCTAGTGCTATGAAGTAACAAAAGAAATTTGAAGGCCAGAAGAAGTAAACCTCTGTCCAAAGCACTGAACCAAAATTTGTAATGGCTTGTTTCAAAAGACCTTCCACTGGCACACTTAATGCATAATCCTTCACAAAAGGATAAATCATGAGTGTACAAGAACAGATCAAAGAGAACCTACTTAAAGAGATATATACAGACATCGACAAGATGTACGATTTTATGTCCCAGCACTTTATACTTGAGACTGAGCACGAAGATCTTATTATCAAACAGCTCAACAAGCTCAAAGACCAGTTCTACCTGATCTCCACCAACAGCAGGCTTTCGTAATGGCCCATCACATTGTTCTCGAAAAGCTCTGCTCCTGTGCCAGAAAACAGAGAGTAGAGCAGATTCGCACCTTCGAGAGCAGGGAGGAGGCAGAGGAGCATGCTTACGAGTGGGCCGATGCGCTCAACAACAATTTCTGCGGCAAACACGGCTTCGATATTGTCGAAGTGGATGACAATTTTGTCATCTCTGTCGAAGAAGGCGGTTTTGTGGAGGCTTGCGAGATCTGAAACCGAACTGCTTTTTCTCTCTTTCTCCCTCTTTAAACCCCAAAAAACAGGCCTGTAAACGAGTTTTTGACTGCGCACGGGAATAGTACATGCAATGGTTAGGATGAATGTCGTCTTTACAAACCTTATGCGGTCCCAGTTACGACTAGAGGTCTAGCTAATATGTTGGGGAACATAGGTCATTCTTGCAATACTGCGACCGCATAGGGTTTTTAGAGTAACACTGATTTTTTAAGAGAAAAGGAAAGATCATGGAATATCATGTAGTAGTGGAAAAAATGTGCGGGTGTGCCAAGCGCCAGAACATGCCTCAGATCAAAACATTTGATGACAAGGAGAATGCTTTGCGGGTCGCACGTGCATGGGCACAGCAGCTCAATGAGTCTTTTTGCGGAAAACATGAGTTTGACGTGATCCCGGTTGACGAAAACTTTGTCATCTCTGTCGGTGAAGGCAGTTATTAGGCATAATAGTACAAAAGGACTGTGTTGTCTGCAGCATAGCCTACGCTCTTTTAAAAGGAGATCAGATGATTATCGGTGTACCCAAAGAGATCAAAACGGATGAATACAGAGTCTCCGTCACGCCTGCGGGCGTGGCTGAGTTGGTTAAAGCAGGGCACAGAGTCTATGTCGAGAGCTGCGCCGGTGAGGGGAGCGGTTTTAGCGACAGTGCGTATGTCGATGCCGGTGCATCGCTGCTGCTGGAGGCGGCGGAGGTCTTTGAACTTTCAGAGTTGATCGTGAAGGTCAAAGAGCCGATTGCGAGCGAATACCCTCTCTTTAAGCCGGGACAGACACTCTTTACCTATCTCCACCTTGCCGCTGACGAGCCGCAGACCCGGTTTCTTCTCGAGAAGGGGATCCGGGCCTTCTCCTACGAAACGCTTAACGTCAAGGGCCGCCTGCCGCTGCTGGAGCCGATGAGCGAAGTCGCGGGCAAGATGGCGGCACTGATGGGTGCGGTGCACCTCGGCCGTTACCAGGGCGGCAGCGGTCTTCTGGCCGGCGGTGTCGTCGGGACAGCGCGGGCAAAAGTGATGGTGCTCGGCGGCGGTGTTGCCGGTAAAGCGGCGGCGGAGGTTGCCGCCGGTCTGGGTGCGGACGTCACCATTCTCGATATCAACACGGAGCGTCTGCACTATCTCAATGACGTTATGGCACCAAATATCGCGACGCTATACAGTTCAAGCGAAGCCATTGCGTCCCAGCTGGCGCAATGCGATATCGTTGTGGGCACGGTGCTCATCCCCGGAGCAAAAGCGCCGAAACTCATTACGCGTGAGATGCTAAAAAATATGAAACCCGGCAGTGTCCTGGTCGATGTCTCCATCGACCAGGGGGGCTGTTTTGAGAGCTCCCACGCGACGACGCACACGGACCCTACCTTCATTGAAGAGGGTGTGGTGCACTACTGTGTCGCCAACATGCCGGGCGCCTACCCGCGCACCTCGACCTATGCCCTGACCAATGCGACCCTGCCGTATGTCAAGGCGCTTGCCAAGTTCGGGGCCGAAGACATCTGTCGTGAATACCCTGTGATGATCTCGTCACTCAATACGTATGACGGCGTCCTCTATAATGAAGCTGTCGGCATTGCACATAATATACAAAGCAGTAAGTACATTGTATAAACACACGCTTTGCTAAAGTGCTTTTATACGTTGCAAAAGCACTTTGACTTCTCTTCCATATATAACAATTATTAAAATTACCAGCTAATACTCCACTTACTCACATGGATTATACTTTCGTCGTTACACGATAAAGGATTTGACATGAAATTACTATATATGATTCCACTTTTTATGGGAAGCACGCTCTTTGTAAGCCAGCTGAATGCGGATATGACAGAGCAGATACTTGCCGAAATTGAAAGTGGTGAAAGAAGTATTCGAAGCGAGATTCAGTCACTGAAGACCGTCCCGGTTCCCGAACCTACGGATTTGGATCTATATGTGAAAAATAAGAAGAACGCCATTGCTTTGGGTAAAGCGCTTTTCTGGGACATGCAGCTGGGAAGCGACGGTGCGACAGCATGTGCGTCATGCCACTTCAGTGCCGGTGCCGATAACCGTGCCAAAAATCAGATCAACCCCGGTTTTGCACGTTCAAATCAAGACGGTACATCTGACCACAGTGATGAGTTTGACAGTGACCAGGGTCCAAACTACCATTTAAAAAGATCAGACTTTCCGCGTCATGTTAAGGCGGACCCGAACCTGTTTATTTCAGATGTCCTGCGGGATACAGATGACGTACTCGGTTCGCAGGGCGTGCACTATACTCTCTTTACCGAAGCCGGTGAAGAAGAAATTGTAGCAGACCCGAATGGCTTTGACGTCGGCGGTGCAAATACAAGGCGCGTCCAAGCGAGAAACTCGCCCACAGTCATCAATGCCGTATTTAACCATCGCCAGTTCTGGGATGGCCGTGCAAGCAATATCTTCAACGGTAAAAATCCGCATGGGGATGCCGATAAAGATGCGCTTGTCTATAAAGTCATCGACGGTAAAGTCACCGGCGTCAATGTCAGCATCGACAATGCCTCTTTGGCGTCACAGGCTACAGGGCCTGTACTGAGTGACATTGAGATGTCTGCAGATGGCAGAACCTGGACAGATGTAGGAACAGAGGTCTTAAGTACCGATGCCGGAACATCCCAACTCAGAAGCGAACGCATCGCGGCAAGAACGCGTCAGATTCTCGCGTCACGGCCGTTGGCTTTACAAGAGGTTTCGCCTACCGACAGTGTTTTGGGAAAACTTGCAGATCAAAAAAACGGAACAGGCTTGCAGGTAGCGAGTTATGCACAGATGATCAGTGCTGCTTTTCAACCTGAGTGGTGGCAGTCAAATGATGCGATTGTATTGGATGACAATACGAGTCACACCCAGATGGAGATGAACTTTTCACTCTATTTTGGTCTCGCCGTTCAGCTGTATGAAGCGACGCTTGTGTCCGACAATACCCGCGTCGATCAATATTTAGAAGGGGATACGTCCGCTTTGACGGAGCAAGAGATAGTCGGTTTTCATTTGGCTGATGCTGAAGCACGTTGTCTTAACTGTCATGGTGGAAGCGAACTGACATTTGCATCTGTAAGTCGTATTGACCAACAGGGACTGACACGCAACAGAAAAGGCGATCTGATCGATGAAGGTTATAACAATATCGGCGTGCGCCCTACCTTGGAAGACCTTGGCGTCGGTGGTACAGATCCTTTTGGCAATGCCCTCGGGTATGCACGTCAAACGCAACTGGGTCTGTATGATAATCCCAATATTGACGGCATTGAAGAAGAGCTGACCGCCGATCTCGGAAATGACGGTGCTTTTAAAATTCCTTCGCTCAGAAATGTTGCCTTGACGGCACCGTATTTTCATAATGGCGGAGAAAGTACACTGGAAGACGTTATCGATTTTTATTTCCGCGGCGGTAATTTTAGAAGCCCGGATGCAGATCAATCCTACCCAATCATCGGCTACTCCGCAGATAGAGGGGCCGAGTCGCCGATTACAGGTCTGGGTATCTTGAGGGGCGAGCTGCTCGACTCGGGACCGGGTCTGGATGATGCGGATAAAGCGAGTCTTGTTGCCTTTTTAAAAGCCTTGACGGATGAACGTGTTGTATACCGTAAGGCGCCGTTTGACCATCCTCAACTGTTCATTCATGCCGGGCATGTAGGTGACAATAGTTATGTCGAAGTTGATGAATACGGACAGGCAAAAGATATTGTCGTTGAAATTCCGGCCGTCGGCGCGGAAGGCGGGGACCCTCTTCCGACATTCAATCAAAATTTAGCCGATTAACCCTGCTTGTGTCAACAGTACAGAGACTGTTGATACAACGGCCTTTTCGCCAGTGAAATAGAATGAAAGTTCACATAACCGAAAAAGCCGGTACCGTATCAGACAATATCCCCCTCTATCAAAAGGGTCCAAAGAAATATGTGATCCAAATACAAAAAATCTGAGTGATGAAACTGTAGAGTGTAGCAGATGGGGCAGCGCCCCGGTTAGAAGAAGGGATCCTTACAGATCGTTCTCGTGTTTAGCCAAGTACTCGGCAACACCGGCAGTGTCGGCTTTCATCCCTTCGTCGCCTTTGTTCCAGCCCGCCGCACACACTTCACCGTGCTCGTTGGTGAACAGCATCGCGTCGACCATACGGATCATCTCATCGATGTTACGTCCAAGCGGAAGGTCATTGATGACCGCGTGACGTACGGTACCGTCTTTGTCGATCAGGAACGAACCGCGAAGCGCAACGCCGCCGTCAAGAAGAACGTCATACTCTTTGGCGATCTCTTTGGTCAGGTCGGCAACCAGCGGGTAACGGATCTGGCCGATGCCGCCTTCGTTTACCGGTGTGTTCTTCCAGGCAAAGTGGGAGAACTGACTGTCTATAGAGACACCGATCACTTCAATACCGCGTGACTTGAACTCATCCAGACGGTGGTCGAATGCAATGATCTCAGATGGGCATACAAAGGTGAAGTCCAGCGGGTAGAAGAAAAGAACCGTACCGTTCTCACCGAAGTTTTCGTAGAGGTTGAAGTCCTCTTTGATCTCATTGTTTCCCATGACGGTCGTCGCCGTAAAGTCGGGTGCTTTGTTTGTTACTAACATTTTTGTCTCCTTGTGGTGTTTTGTATCGAAACCTCTGAGCAGATGTCACAGAAGCGTGTCATCTGTTCAAAGGTCCCAATTGTCTGTCGCATCATTATGAAAAGATCACCAGGGGGCGCCCGAAAGGGACCTTCGCCGGACGCGAGAGGGCCCAGAGCACCTCATAGCTCGGTGGAAATTTCGGGAACCAGCCGTCGCCGTCGGTGAAATAGAGCAGCATCGTGTTCATCGGGATGTTCGCATCGATGTACTCGAAGACGGGCCGGTAGTCCGTTCCGCCCCCGCCTTTGATCTTGAATTCCAGCTTCTCGCCGCCCTGGAAAGTGTAGTGGGCGTGGATCCTCGCATCGCAGATCAGCAGCTCTATCCTGACCGCCGGAAAGTTGGTCATAATGGCCTTGAACTCCTCCATAAAAGCCCCCAGAAGGTACTCGTCGATAGAGCCCGATGAGTCGACCGCCACACAGAGGCTCAGGGTGTCGCTGGCGAGAGATGGCAGGGCGAAACCGCGGTAGAGGTGTTTTTTGTTCGGCGGCATAAAAGCGTAGTTGTTGCGCATATGTCGGTTGACGGCATTGTAAAGTTCAAAACGCCAATCCACCCCGCTGGCCTTGACCTTTTTGCCCAGCCGCTCGAAGCCGGAGGGGGTGACACTTTTGCGTGCGGCCACCTCGTTTGCCGTTGAGGCGGCATACTCCCAGTTCGACTCCGTCTGCGGGTCGAGCTCGTCGTCAATGCTATCGAGCGAAGCGAAGGCTTTTTGATCCGCCTCTTCCTGTCCGGCGTCGTTGATCTCCATCTTGGGCGGCGCATCGCTGCCGAAACCGTCATCCTCGTCAAAGGCGTCCGCCCCGCCGAAATACTCCTCTTTGAGCAGTTCATAGATCTCCTCGGCGTACATCTTGGCGTACTCTTCGTTGAAGTTTGCCCCCTGGGGGATCGGCATGCCGTTTTGATGCAGTATGTTGTTGATGGCGAAGTCCGTCGCCAGCTGCCAGAGGTTTCCTTTGCGGTTGAGGCGGCGCTGCTGGTGGGCGAGGACGTGGTGCATGACGCAGTTGGTCAAAATGAACATCAGCTCATCTATCGTGCGCCGCTGTATAAAGGCTTCGTTGTACAAAAAGCGCACGCCGTTGCTGGCATAGGCGCTGATTTCCTCTTTGGGCTCCTGTCTCAGGCGCGAGGCGAGCATACCGAAGTAGGGGTGTCTGACACTGAGCTGGCTTTTCGCCTTGACGAGGAGGTCATTAGAATTCATCGGGCCTCTTACCGCAGCAGCTGGTTGAAGTTTTTCATCCATAAGGTCCAGTTGTCGACATGGTCAAGCTCGATCTCGCGCTGACGCAGGTCCTGAACGATCATCACCGCGAACTCCCCCGGCATCTTCAGGGTGTAGCCGACAAGGTTGTTGAGTTTTTTGGTCGAGGTCCCCTGGTCGATACGCATACTCAGGGCCGTACTCAGCATATGCAGGGCGGAGGGGTCGTGCGGCACCTCGGTGCAGCTGCCGTCCAAGATGGTGTCGATGTCGGGCAGCTCGCTTGCGACCACCCTGAAGCCGAGGAAGGCCGCGGCCAGCTCTTCGCCGATGGCACCGCTGACCAGCGGCATCAAGAGGTCGTTTTCCGGCTCGGAGGCGATCACCTCGTTGACATACTCCCAGGTGCGCGGGGTGGCGAAAGAGCGGCTGTCGCTCTGGGTGTCGAAACTGAAAAGGGCGTCGGGACGGTAGGAGATAAACCCGATAATGGAGCTGTCGATCCCTTTGCCGACGGCCCAGGTTTTCCAGTCCTCCACACTGCTCTCCATCTCAAGGTGGATAAAACGGTTTGAGAGCGGCGCGGCCATGCGAAAGACCACCCCGCGGTCGCTTTCGCGGTTCCCGGCGGCGATGATGGACCAGCCCTCAGGCAGGGTGTACTCGCCGATCTTCCTGTCGAGGATAAGCTGGTAGGCCGAGGCCTGGACCATCGGTGCCGCGGTGTTGAGCTCGTCGAGGAAGAGGATGCCCTCTTTTTCGCTTCCGTCAGGCAGGAAAGAGGCGGGGGCCCAGATGGCTTTGTCGTTCTTGGAATCGAAGAAGGGGATACCGCGAAGGTCGGTGGGGTCAAGCAGGGAGAGGCGAAGGTCGATAAAGCCGATCTTCTTCTCTTTGGCGATCTGCGCTACGATGGAGGATTTTCCGATCCCCGGAGGACCCCACAGGAAAACGGGCACCTTCCTTTCACTGAGATGCTGGAGTGAACGTTTGGTGTGCAGGGGGTTCATAATATTCCTTGATTCTGTATTACTGCAGTAAGTGCAATTATGGTGCGAAGAAGGGTGTAAAAGAGGAATTCGGAGGGCTTTTTACATATAAGATACATTAATTGGTCATTTTGTTTGAAAACAAATACCTTATCGACCTTATCTTTCTTTTGTCACCCGGCAAAAAAAAGAAACAAAAAAAGCTCTCGAAACGGCTTTGAGGCACGGAACATCAGATTTCCTACACAATTCAAAATGTCAACGAAGTTGATGTCGTGATGCGTCCGGAGAGTAATTCCGGCAGCAGTGCCGGAATGCCACCGAGATGAAGGTCAAAGTTCGAGCAGTAACTTCTGGCCGAAGGGTATTGCTCTTCTTTCTTTTCCGTCAGGTTTCTTTCTTGAGCAAGCAAGAAAGAAAAGTGACAACACTACTATCAAATCTAATTTATGAAAGAAGTGAGTACAGAAAAAACCGAGACAAATAGGAGAATTTTCCTCTGATATACGCAAAATAGACAGAATTTGCCAAAAATTACGACAATTTTGTCGTAAAAGTAGAAAAATAGTATGAAAAATGCATATTGCCGCGCATTTTTCAGGAATGTGAAATGTATTAGTAAGAGTAGAAATTCGGGCTGAGGCCCATACAAAGGAAAACACCATGTATGAAATGATCCAATATGAAGACGAAAAGTTGAACCACTACCTTAACCACTTTGACGAGTGTGATACGGACCATATTGCGTTTAATGAAGAGTATGACTGTATTGAAGTAGCGGCAGAGTTGATCGAAGAGATTCTTTGGTCGTAAGTATCTGTTACCCTTTCTTGAATCCGAAAGTGTATCAGTAAGAGTAGAAATTCGGGCCAAAGCCCATAAAAAGGAAAATACCATGTACGAAATGATTGAATATGAAGACGAAATGTTTAACCACTACCTTCACCACTTTGACGAGTGTGATACGGAGCATATTGCGTTTAATGATGAGTATGACTGTATTGAAGTGGCAGCAGAGTTGATCGAAGAGATCATTTGGAACTAGTCGTCCGGGTCTCACATACAATTCTGGAACAGGCTAGGCGTCTATCGGGTTCACTCCGGTGCATCGGCTAGACGCCTAAACACGCGCATTACTTTTTAAACCCCAGGAGTGTCAACGCGCTTTTTGTCGCGGCGGCGATAATGCTCGGGTCGGGACGAAACATCACGTCCGAGATCGCCTTGGACGTCTCAAAAATCTCACCGAAACCGAAATCCGGATAGCTACTCTGAAGAACAAGTTTTTGCATCGGAAGTTTTGCCAGCTTCTCGGCGTCGAAGGCTTTGACATTGCCGGGACCGATGGCGAGGTAAAAGTTCTCCAGCTCATCATGAACGCGAAGGGCATTAAGAACAATACCGCGGTACCCGCCTTCACTGAGCACCCTGGTCATCGTTGCATCGAGCTGTGACTCGTCGACAAACAGCGGTTTTCCCGCGGCAGACGCGAGCGCGCCGATGTCATCGACAAAAAAGCCGACACAGTTGTCGTCGGTTTTGTCGCTGAGTGTCAGGGGTGCGCTGTAAAAGAGGGCGGTATGCTCATTGGCCTGCATCTTCGCCGCCTCGAGGGCAGCCGGGTCCCTCGGCTGCAGGATGAACATCTGCACCATCGTATCTTCAATGATCTCGTCGATATCCTCCAGAAATGCCGCGTCGGCATAACGTACGTTGACATCGACCGTCATCGGGCACTGTTCCGTAGCATCTTGAGGATTTTCGGCGTGACGGCCAGTTCAAGCGCCGTAAAGTCATCGGGGTTTTTGACGGTCGTGTCGGCGCCGGCGTCGAGGAGCATCCTGACCATGCTCTCCTTGCCGCTCGAAGCCGCATACATCAGGGAGGTCACCCCGTTGACGTTCGGGGTGTCGATCTCAATGCCCGCGTCGATGAGCATTGCGACAACGTCGGGGTTCTCGCCGAAACAGGCCAGCCACAAGGCGGTATTGCCGTCAACGTTTTTGAGACTGATGTCGGCACCTTCCGCGAGCAGTTCCGCCACGATCCCGGCATCGCCTTCACGGGCTGCTTTCATCAGCGCCGTGTTGCCGTAGCTGCCTTGAAAGTTCAGCTCCTCGGGAGTGTAACCGTTCCTGGCCATCCATTGTAGTGTCTTCTCATTCATTGCCGCACTTCTCCATCTCCAGTTGTTCTCTTTTATACCGGTTGACATTCTTGAAAAAACAGTCGTCGTCATAGTAGTAGGTATTGTGTGCAAACGTAATATGCTCACTCTCTTGCGCCTGCATTATCCTGACATCTTCGAGGGGGACGTCATAATGCCGTGCACAGTGTTTGCAATAGAGTCTTGCTGTCATCTCTGCCCTTTATCATTGGTATGGTGTTTATCGATATGCAATTGCTGTTCGGAACGGTAGTTGCATCAGAGGTTATAAAGGATTTGCCATGGAGACATTTTTTTACTGCCAAAGCTGTGATAGCAAAATCACGATCGACCAACTTGCACTGTTAAACGAGGGGAAGTGCCCGTCCTGCGGCAGTATCGAAGGGTTTTCGTCGGTGCCGAAAAACGAAGGTGACCCTTTTGAAACCGTCACGGTCATCAACGATGCCGAGCTGCTTGAAAAGAGCTTTGAGGAAGGTAATCAGTAGAGCAGCGGTAAACAGAGGGCTTTAGAGAAGCGTGTTTATCTCCGCGATGGAGTCCAGGACGATGTCCGGTTCGATGCCCCATTTAAGATCGTCCGGTGTGAACTTACCCGTCCTGACCAGGACGGCTTTGATACCGGCCTCCTGCGCACCGAGAATATCGCCCTCGATATCGTCGCCCACCATCACCGTCTCTTCGGGGGATATCCCCATCGAGGCGCAGGCGAGGCGGTAGAACTCCGGGCTGGGCTTTCCGACGATGCGGGCCTCCTTGTTGCTGGCGTATTCCAGCGCCGCCACAAAACCGCCGGCATCCATGCTCAGTTCGCCGTCTTCGTCTTTAAAGTAACGGTTCTTTGCCGCGGCAAGGAGTTCGCCGCCCTGCAGCAGTACCCTGAAGGCGCGGTTGAGGTTTTCGTAACTGAAGTTCTTCTGCGCGTCGCCGACGACGACGTAGCGGCAGGGCTCTTTCGGGAGGTCGTCGAAAAACGAAGCGGCATCATCGGTCAGCAGGAAGAGGGCGCCGCTCTTTTCGCGTTCGAGCAGCATCTTCGTGACGTCGAGCGCCGTAATGACTTCATCGGGTCCGATGTCGAACCCCATCGCCTGCAGTTTGCCGACAACCTGCGCGCCTGTTTTTTGGGTCGTGTTGGTCAAAAAACGCACCGGAACATGTTCTTTTAGGCGGGCGATCGCTTCGACGGCCCCCTCTATCGGGGTGTCACCTACATACAGCACCCCGCCGATATCACACAATAATGCTTTCATAGGCGGCTCCTTCTGGAACTAATCTGTTTTTGAGTTGCCTTTTATTGTAGCAATATTTTTGGTGGTGGTATGACATAATTGTCGTACTTTCTCTTATTTTGCACGCTTTTTGATGTCGAGCAGGGGATTGAGCATATAGGCGCTTCGCATTTTCAGCTTGTCGCTGTCAAGGATCTGTGTCTGTTCGCAGCTCAGAGAGGTGTCGTTGCCGTTGACCTTGTCGTAGATCTTTTCAAGGCTGCCGCCGACGAGTGTCTGCACGTCGGAGCGCTTGACCATGGCATCGAGGGTGTCCAGCCCCTCTGTCGGCATCGGCAGGTCGCAGTGGTAATCCCCGACACTGTTGACGCCCCAGTAGACAACGCCCAGGGAGAGGTAAAAGTCCAGTGATTTGGAGATGGAGTCCAGCTTGAACCGCTTGACCTGTTTTTTGATCGCAAGCGCAAAGACCATGTTCAAAAGTTCATGGGCATACCCTTTCCTGCGCCGGGCAAGCGGGGTGAAGATGTTGTGGATCGTGAGGTACCTGTTGTAGCGGTCGATCTTGTAAAAGAGGTAGCAGAGGTGGTTCTCCTGCTCATCGCACAGGACGGTGCACCCCTGGGAGCGCCAACTGAAGTGGCGGTCCCACCACTTCATGGACATGGTGGCAAAACGGACGCTTCTCTCATCGTCGATGGTGTTGATGGAGGCGATATAGTCGTTACGGTCAAGCGACGCGAGGTGTAATTTCGGCATGGGGCTCCCTGTGACGCACCTGTTGATGCAAGAGGAATGCTGCCATGCCTGATTCAAGAAAAAGTGGGTTTATTGTTATAGTAGATGCATTTTTAGTTCTACCCCCGACGTTAGAGCAGCTTTTCGATTGTGCGGATCTCTGAAGGGAGGAGCTCAAAGGTGAAGATATCCAGGTCCTCTGCCATATGCTCCAGCGAGGTCGTGCCGTCCAGCGGGACGATCCCGATGGCGTTTAGAAAGGCATAGAAGATCTGCGCTTCGCTTTTGCGGTATTTGCGGGCAAGTGTAAAAACTGCCTCGCTGCCGAGGAGGTGCGGGTTGGCGGTCAGGCTCCAGAAACTCTGGTAGATAATGCCCTGTTCGCCGCACCACCGGCGCAGTTCTGTGTCATAGCCCGATGCGTCGTAAAACCTGTTCTGCACGAGTACGGGTTTGACCCTGGCTTCGCTGTAGAGCCGTTTCAGCAGGGCGAGGTCGTCACAGTTGCTGATGCCGAGCTGGCGTGCACCGCCGCTTTTTTGGATCTTCTCCATGGCCCGCCATACGCTGAGCAGGTGCGAGAACGGAAAGAGGGGTGTATGCAGGAGAAGGGCATCCACATAGTCGCTCTGGAGGTTCTTTTGAGAGGCAGCGAACGATTGCGCGACCTGTTCGGCCAGGGGCGCCTCTCTGTCGTAGGGGATGGTGCCTGCATCCTGCCCCGCAACCGGTGTGAACTTGGTCTGCACATAGAGTTCTTCGCGTTTGATGCCCTGCTTACGGAGGGTTGTCAGCGCGTCACCGACGCCTGCTTCATGGTAGTGTTTCGGCTGGCAGGCGGTGTCGATGCCTCTGAAACCGGCCTGAACGGCCTCGACGACCAGTTCTGCCGTACGCTCTTTCTTCCATGCGGTACCGTAGATGAGGCTGGGCATCGTGACGCCGGCGGTTGTCATGACATAACGGTTCTCTTGCATTATTTCTCCTGCCTAAGCCCGTGCTCTTTTAAGAACATCGCCAGCTGGGAGTCAATATTGGTGACGTGGCGCTTGAACTTCTCATAGGCGTAGTCGTTGATGTAGGAGCGCCCTATCATCGGCATGCGCTTCGATTTTTCGTAAAAGTATTTCATCTCGCCCAGGAGGTTCGCGTGTTCATCAAGGTGCTCCTGCCGTGCGTAAAAGTTGTAGGTGTGCATCATATCTTCTTCGAAGGCAAAATGCTCTTGCGTGTGTTCGACCATCTCGTTGAAAAGCGGCAGGAACTCTGCGTTGCCGCAGGATCGGATCTTGTCCAACAGCGCCAGGAAGTCGTCGTGTTTTTCGTCCATCGAAGCGATGTTGAGTCTTAGGTTGTCGGGCATTATGACCTTCTCGTAGGGGGATCACGTTAGCTATGCATATGATGTACTACGGGGTAGAGCTGTTTTTTTTGTATTTTAAGCTTGTCGGCCCGTGTCCCGGGCACTTATCCAGGCTCAGAATGACGAAATAAGCAACAATATTGTCATAAAATTATCGGACAAACAGCTCTTTGGAACGGTAATTGCATTTCTGTCAAACATAATATTAAATATAAGGAAAAAAATATGCAACAACCGACACCGATCGATGAACCTGTCAAGATGGACAAATATAAATACATCATGAGCCGTACGGACATCAAAGGAAATATTGAATTTGGAAACGATTATTTTTTTGAGATCTCGGGTTATGCTCCTAACGAATTGATAGGCCGGTCACACAACCTCATACGTCACCCGGACATGCCGAAGGTGATCTTCAAGCTGATGTGGGAGCGTCTGAAACAGGGGAAAAACATCTTTGCCGTCGTCAAAAACCTGTCGAAAGACGGACGCTACTACTGGGTCACGACCAAGTTCGAGATCAAGAAAGATTCGCTGGACAGCTCGATAAAAAGCTACATGGCGTACCGTCAGGCGGCCAAACCGCAAGCGATCAGCGCCATCAGCAAGCTGTACAATGAACTTCTGGATATTGAAAAAAGCGGCGGTGTGGAAGCATCTGAAAAGTACCTCTCGGGCTATCTGGACTCCAAACGCCAAACATACGATGAGTTTATTGACGACATCATTGGCAACCGGGGCGCCTTCAAGGTCTTCTTTGCGACGATGGCCAAGATGTTCGGCGGTAAATAGAGGGGCTTGCTGCGCTTCTGGCATATTTCATGCAAATAGGGTAAAAAAAATACAAAAGGAGACCGTTATGGACCATCACGTTATCATCGAAAAACTTTGCAGCTGTGCTAAAAGAGAGGGCTTCGCACAGTTTGAGACCTTCGAGGAGAAGGCGTTGGCAAAAGAGGGTGCCGAGGCTCAGCTGGCGTTCATGCAGCAGAGTTTCTGCGGTAAACACAACTTTGACATCACCGAAGTCGACGACCACTATGTCATCGGCATGACCGGCGGCGGCTGCGGCTGCGGCACGCACGATAAACACTAACAACAGGCGGACGCTGCAGTCTGTTTTTTTCCATGTAGCGTATTCTCCATCATGACCCTCTTTCCTGTTTTCGAACAACCGCGCCGGCAAAGCCATGTACGAAGCGGAAGGGATCGGGCGAAATATCCCCCCCCGTTTTGCTACTTGTATAAATCCTACTTCTTCATAGTATTTGTTTACATAATGCTAAATTCTGTATAAACCCCTATTTTACGGGATTTAATATTTTGAAATTTAATTCATTTATTCAAAATAATAGGCTATAATCGAACAAGATTATTTGAGGTTGTATTTTATGATAAAACGTTTACACAATGTGCTGTCGAACCTTGAGCTGAAATATCATATGCTCGACAGCGTCAATGAGGATTCCATTGTTCTGGTCGCGAAGTCGCTCGATGCTGAAGGTGTTATGGAAGTCATGTACATCAAAGAGCTGGCGGACAAGTACAGTCTGGTCACCAAATGGGACGGCTCTAACATCGAGATCAGGCGGTAACCTTCGCCCTTTTGCTGCTGCCATAGACAGTTGCGTTTCTGACAAGCCATGCGGCAGCCCTCTCTTCCTGCCTCTTCTCTCTAGGGAAGTCGCTTCTCCATTTTGTAGTCATCCATCACGAACCCCTTGCCGATCTCCTGGACAACCTCGCCGACGTTGACAAAACCGAGCTTTGCATAGGCTTTCAGGGCGAGGGTGTTGTTCCTGTTGACGGTCAGAACGATCTTCTGCAGCTTCTGTTCGGCGGCGAGCGTTGTCAGAAAAGCGAGGGCGGCTCTGCCGTACCCCCGGCCGCGACGGGCGGCTTTGACGTAGAACTTGCTCAAAAAGAGCTGCCCGCTCTCGGGCCTGACGGCCATGTAGCCGACCGCTTCGCCGTCGTCTTTCAGGAGGTAGTAGCGGTACCCTTCGCCGAGCTGCCGCAGCATGGCCGCCGCCGTCTGGAAGGTCTCGAGCATGTACTCCACCTGGGCCTGCCCGATGATGGGGGTGTAGTGCTCCTGCCAGATCTCTCTCGCCAGCGCCTCGACGCGCTGCATCTGCTGCGGGGTGTCTATCTTTTCTATGGTCACGGGGCCGCTCCTTTCGTACCATTATACTCTTCAAACTCTTGTTATCGAACAAAGCGAAACAGCAGGTGCGGCCGGCAGCACGCCTTGTTAAAAATATAACTTTAAATAATTAAACGTGCATGTAACCGATACTCCTGTTTTAGACTAATGGGTATAGACTTGTTTATTAGAGAAAAGAACAAGGAGGCGTGTCATGCAAGAAGAAACAAGACTCAAGTATCTGAAAATAGCCCTCAATGTGTTCGGGGTCATTTTCATCGCAGGCATCTACGTGATGATGATGTGGGTATGGCCCGACGGCTGGGGATGGACCCCGAGACAGCCCGAATACGAGCAGATGATCATGGGTATCTATGCCACGCTGGGGGTCTTTCTGATCCTCGCCGCGAAAGACCCCATGGCCAATGCAAGCCTGATCTGGTTCACGATCTGGTCGAGCATCGTCCACGGCGGCATCATGCTCGTTCAGGCTATTGTCGATGAGACGGAACGGGCAAACCTTCTGGGTGATATTCCGGCCCTCTTTCTTGTGGCCGCTGTCCTCTGGTACCTCATGCCCAAGAGCGCGCAGGAAAGGTAAACGGCTGCTGCGGCAAGGTGCCGGTTTCAGGCGCTCCTGAGGCTCTTTTTAGGCATGCGGGAGAGTCTGAAAAAGGTCTCGTCCGGCAGCTCGGCCATGATGTTCTCAAGGCGGTTCATCTGCCGCCTGAGCCGGTCGCAGAGCAGGACCATCTCGTCGTAATGCCGCCGGATCTTTGCCGTCTGCGCCTGAGGGATCTCTCTTTTCAGACCGATCAGACCCAGCAGGCCGCCGGCGCGTCTGCCGTAGTAGGCAGCATAGATCTCGCCGAAGTGTGCATGGAATTCGGTCATGGTCTCTTCGATGTCACGCAGGGAGTCACGGCAGCCGTCTGACGAAAAAAGCAGCGCTTCGCCGTAAAACCATCTTCCGAGGACCGTTTCGGTCAGTTCGGGAATGAAGTGGCTTTTGTCGATGTCGAGGCCGGAGCCCAGCAGCTTGAGAGAGTGGAGCTGCCGTACGTTGGAGGTCCTGGCCTGCTGCATGTTCCGGACGTAACGCTCCTTCACCATCGGCAGACTTTCTCTTTTGCAGTACAGTTCCAAGATCATAGCGTTTTGACGGAAAAACCGGGTGTTTTGTTGGTTAAATAATAGTCACAAAGTCAGTCCAGCTGCTCAGAAAAGAGCTCAAAGACCTCGCCGTCCCTGTCCTGCATGAGAGCGATGCGCTTGCCGAGCCGCGAGAAGGTCTCGACGATCTCCACCGGGTGCCCCCTCGAAAGTGTAGTCGCGATGCTTCGGCTCCTCCCGGACCCTTCTGCTGTAAATGCATTTTGCTGCGGTGTGTGCTGTTCGATAGATCTTCCATAGTGCAATGATGGCACATCGGCCGCGAAAGCGGTTGAATTATGTCAGGGTGGCATCCCGTTATTTTTGTTGGTTTGACCTCAGGGTGTCGATAAACTCTCTGGCGCTGTCACCCCGCCAATATTCCGCCAGACCTGTAAGGCCGTCGCTCAGGTAGCGCACGTCATACCCCTGGAGCTTGAGGAAGACCTGTGCGATGATGGCCCGGTCTTTATGAGGGCATGCGGTGACGATCGTCTTGCTTTTGTCGAGCTCATCCAGCCTTTTGGGAAGTTCGTTGAGAGGGATACTTAGCGCTGCGGGCATATTCCACGCTTCGTACTCCTCTTTGAAACGGATGTCGACCAACTGGGCGGTTCCCTCTTCAAGCATGACACTCAGCTCCACACTGTTTATCTTCATCGCCTTGCGCTCTTCGTAACCGAAGCCTGCCAGATAGGCGTTAAAACTTGTCGGTTTCTCCCCGGCAAAGAGCCCGAGGGCACAGAGAGATGCCAGAAGCAGTTTTTTCATGGGTCTTCCTTTTTGATGATGAGATTTTTGTTATAGCAGCGGCTATCTCCTGTGCAGATCAGCATATCAGCATATAACCCAGTGGTAAGACGGCAAGTGAAAGTGCCGAGAAAACTCTGGCCGGAAAACGCGCCCCTGCTGCTGCCATCGATACACGGTGCCAGATCAGCCATACCGTCCAGATCACCGCAATGTAGTCAAAAACGACAAAGTAGTGCAGCCACGGTGCATCGGAACGGGCCAGCGGTTCGATGAAGCTGAAAGGCAGTGCGAATGCCTCTATGAAACCGTTGACAACCGAGTGAAAATAGCGCGTAAAGAAAGAAGTGGCCGCATAGCCGAACGATGCGATAAGCGGCAACGGGGCATAGGCGTAGCCGACCTCCGCGAAAAGCGTCCAAAACGCTGTGTCAAGAATCTTCGATGCGGCAAAGAAGGCGGCAAATACGGTCATCAGCGTCACGCCGACGGAGAAGAGCAGGGTGGTGACGGCTTCGAAGTCTACAGCGCTGTCGGGAAATGCCAGAGAGAGTGCATGGCTTAACTGCACCCAGGGAAGCATCGGAGCGATCTGCGAACTGTTATAGAGCGTAATGACCTTTAGCGTCAGGGTCATAAAGGCAAAGAGAAGCAGATAGCTCCAGACATCGACCGCCCTTGCTCTTTTGATCGGTGACAGGAGGGAAAAGCCCGGTTTGTTGATTTTGAAACTGACCGCTTCGCAGGCCTGTGCGCAATCCATGCAGAGAATACAGTCTGCCATGGAGCTGTTCCTGTCGAAATTGAAAGGGGATTGGCCGAATTCGCAGGCTTTGGCGCATTCAAAGGTCTTGCAGCTGCTGCAGGCATCCTGGTAGGTACCCAGCCACATGAATGAGATACGCGAAAAGGCGTTTCGAATGGAGCTGACGGGGCAGATATAGGCGCAGTAGGACATGTCTTTAAAAAAATAGAAAAAGCCGAAAGCCATCAGTGCAAAAAAAGTGTAAAAAGCAGCAACGGCGATCGGTTGGGAGAAGACACCGGGAAAGGCAAAGAAGAGCCCCCAGTAGACGACCAGGACGACTCCGAGGCTGATGTAGGGGTTTCGAAGAAAACGCGGCATCGCAAGCGGCCTCTTTTTGACGTGCTTGAGTTTTTTCCCGACAAAAGAGAGCGGGCAGATAGAGCAGAAATAGGCCCCCAGCGTCGGCAGGGAGAGAAACATGAAAAACGGCCAGAAAAACGACCAGAACAAGGCCGTTGTAAAGTGGTTGTCCGACGGGTCGGGATAGATAAAAGCATACACCAAAGCGTATACGAAAAGCGCAAGTGCCGCAGAACGGACAATAAACAGCACAATAGGATTTTTGAAAAAGGTCTCCCCGATTTTGTACCGGAAAAGATCATCTTTATCACGTTGGTAGCTGTCCACCATGAAAAAAACCTTTTTACTGTTTTACTGCCGGACAAGTCCAAAAAGAGCCATCGATAGCATAGGAGGTATGACTATTATACCCACTTTAACAGACGCACCCACCCGGGCTTCACCTCTTTTTGCACCGGCACTCTGTAAAGATTCATACGGCCGTGCAAACGGTTCTATGACCGCCTGGTCAATTTACAAACAGTGATGTTTTGTAAAAAGGTTCCACGGGACCGGAGATCACAAAGCTTCCGACCGGGCCGGCAGCCATTTTGAAGCGCGGGTCAAGATGGGAGTTTTCATGATCCCAGACACTTTCCCAGGTTCCGTGCATAATATAATCTCTTTGATCGCCCTTGGGAAATGCATTGCGTAAGATCTCCGTCGTCACGGCACGTTTGTAGTAGCGGTTTTCGGCTGAGCCCGGCAGACCGTTCTCTTTGCGCTCTTGCGGCTGGTACGTTGTCTGGGCAGTTTCAAGCAATTGGGAGACTTTTGATTCGAACATCGTCAGTGAAGACTCCTTGATGGAAACATGGTTTTCCACGGTGATCAGGTCCGGCATCTTCTTCTCTGTACCGTTTTTGAGGAAGGTCTTGATCTCCTCTTCGCTCTTGTAGATCCTGTGCATATCGCCGGCAACAACTGTTTGAAAGACACCTTCATAATAGTCCATCTTGAGAGGAAGTTTCACCGCCCCTTTCGGGGTGGGCTTATAGGCATGAAAATGGCCGCCGGCTTTATCTCTAAACCACGCCTGAACGTTTGAAGCCTGCATGCCCGTATAGCTCTCGAACCTGAAAAAGAGGGCATAAAAATAGGGGAGCGTGCCTTCATTTGCACCATCTTCATAAGAAGAAGCCAGGATGCCTTTATAGTTTTCCGGGTAGTTCTTGACCATCGTTGAATCACCGATCATCTGTTTCATGGAAAAACTCAGCAGCCCTTTCTCTTTAAGTCTTGCCGCTTCCGTTTGGAGCAGGGTATGCAGTGCTTTGACTTCAGGTTTTGCTACGCGTATCTCATAATAGAGTGTGACCGCACCCGAGGGAGCCTGGAGCTTTTTTTCACTTGCCTGGAGTTCAGTGAGGGAGCCAAATCCTACGGCGGCCGTTACAGCTAAAAAATTTCTTCTATTCATTATCTTCCTTTTTATTCAGTGCAACCAAGAGTATCGGTGATATACCTGAAAGCCCCGCTTTTCAGCAACATGGTCACGTCAGGCGAACAATTCGAATTGGATTGTAGCAGATTCAGATCATTAAATCAACATATCTTGATATTATAAACAGATTTGACTACAATACCGCTATCCAAAACAGAAAAAGGAATAATTATGAAACGACTTCATATCCATATCGCCGTAGAAGAACTTGACAAAAGCCGGGCATTCTATACCGCTTTGTTCGGGATGGAGCCGACCAAGGTCAAAGAGGACTATCTGCAGTGGCTGGTCGATGACCCGGCCGTCAACTTTGCCATCTCGAAGGGCAAAGGCAAACGCGGTCTCAACCACCTTGGCCTGCAGTTCGACAGTGACGAGGCGGTCGCCGAGACTGAAGCACGTCTGGTCGCTGCGGGCATCGCGGGCGAGAAGCAGAGCGGCGCTCAGTGCTGTTACGCCGAGTCGAACAAGTACTGGGTCCAGGATCCCGAGGAGATTATCTGGGAAAACTACCATACCATGGAGCAGACCGAAGTGTTCGGCGGTGATTCGTTTACCGGGGGAACGGGCTGCTGCGAACCGACCTTTTCCAAAGATGGAAAATGGTCCGCGTCGGCGTGCTGCTGAGGCAGATTCAGCGTTAGCGCAGCAAAAAGGATTCCTTCCGTTCTCTGTATGACTTATAGACCAAGGATGTAAGCTATGCATAAAAAGAGAGTATTGGTTTTTTGCACGGGCAACAGCTACCGCTCTATCACGGCCGAAGCACTGACCAACGCCAAACTCGGCGAGTGTGTCGAAGCGTTCGGCTCCCGGTGTGGAAAGCTGGTTACCGCCAAACCCCTGTAATCGGTTACGGGAAAAATGCTGTATAATAAATTCAGATGCGTTATGTATAAGTTTTTTTGTTGCTGAAAAGCGTTTTTTAGTTCCGGAACAGGAAGGAGAAAAAGCAAAATGAAACGCCTGAAGGTATCTGTTTCTGTTTTCGAACTGATTCTTGTTCGCGTATTTGACAGGTTTTTTACCGAACTGACCGCCGATCCCTATCACGCCGACTTTTTGAAAGAGGCCGACTTTAAGCGGCTCAAGGAAGCGCAGCGTATTAATTTTATTGAATCCGTCGGTGACGACAAAGACGCCTTCTTCCTGCGCTACAAATCGCTCGGCAGGTTTCATTTTGAGAAGGGGCTTTCCTATGTGGAGTACTATGACGCTTTTAACATGCTGCGTACGCTCCTGACGGAAGAGGCGGAGGAGTCCGACGGCATCGGGGACGCCAAGATGATCCGCGAAGCGATCGAAACCTACATCAAGAAGGCGATCAACGCCAGTGCCGCGGGCTACCTCGAAGAAACGCTTGGGAACGACAGAATAACGCTACTGCGCCAGATCGGCCGGCAGTTCGACATTGTCGCCATTAAAGAGCATCTGCAGTGGGTCCTGGATGTGACCGACGATATCAGCCAGATGAACGCCCGTCCCTCCGTCAAGTTCGATGAGGAGAAATGCAATTGCGGCCGATGGCTTAACAGCAGCGAATTTGAAAAGTTCTTTGAAGACCCCCTGGTGCGCCAGGAGATCATGCAGAAGCACCACGATATCCATATGGTCACCCGAAACATCTACCGCTCCATTGAACGGGAGGATTACCACAAGATATTTATCGATTACATCAACATGGTGCGGCAGTCCATGTACCTGTACCAGGAGCTGAACTTCAACGTTACCCAGCAGTCCATGATCGAAGACGTCTCCAAAGACGCCTTGACGGGGCTGCTGAACCGCCGCTACCTTAACGAAGTGCTCAAAAGCGAAGTGCATCTGCACGCATTGAGCGGCGGGGCCTTTACGGTCGTCATGTTCGACCTGGACCATTTCAAGGCAGTCAACGATACCTGCGGCCACCAGGGGGGCGATGATGTCATCGTCACCTTTGCCGGGCTGCTGAAACGGCATCTGCGCAAAACCGACAACATTTTCCGCTACGGCGGGGAGGAGTTCCTGGTCATCCTGCCGGGGACGGCGGCGGAAGAAGCGTTCGCGGTCTGCGAAAAGATCCGCAGTGATTTTGAAAAACAGACGTGGAGCGGCTGTCTGGAAAATATGCCGATTACCGTCAGCATCGGCATCTCCCAATATACGGATGCACTCAAAGAAAACCCCCGGCGCGTCATCTTCGATGCCGACAAAAACCTCTACCGTGCCAAAGTACTCGGACGCAACCGGACGGTGAAGTGATGAACGTCACAGAAAAAACAACAAGCCTGTAAGGCGGGCCAGCGCCTCGACGCGCTGCATCTGCTGCCGGCTGTGTATGTTTTCTATTGTCATGGTGAAAGTATAGCGTTTACCGGCTGCGGCCGCCTCTTTTGTTACGCGGTGTCGCAGACGATACGGTTACGGCCGCTGCGCTTGGCGTCGTAGAGCGCTTTGTCCGCCTTGTTGAGAATGGCGGGAACGTCGCATAACGGGTCGGGGACCATGGTGGTGATGCCGATGCTGACCGTGAGCTTATCGGCAACGCTCGAAGCGGTATGCATGATGCGCAGGGCCTGGATGTCCTCAAGGATCCGTTCGGCGATATGCCGGGCTTCCTGGCATTCGGTGTTCGGCAGGATCACGGCGAACTCCTCGCCGCCGTAGCGTGCGACCATGTCCCGTTCGCTGCGGATGCTCTTCTTCAGGGTCTGGGCGACGGCGCTGAGGCAGCGGTCGCCTTCCACGTGGCCGTAGGTGTCGTTGTACTGTTTGAAGTAGTCGATATCGATGAAGAGCACGGAGAGCGCCCTGGTGCTTTGCAGGTGCGTCTTCCATTCGTCTGAGAGGAAACGGTCCATGGAACGGCGGTTGAACGTCTGGGTCAGCGGGTCGATCTCGGCTAGCCGGGTCAGCTGTTTGTTGGAGTGGGCCAGGCTGTCTGCCAGCTTTTCGTTTTCGAGCTGCAGCCTGAGGGTCTGGGTCAGCCGGTTGTAAAACCGGATGGAAGAGGTGTGCATCGCGGTGACGTAGATGAGGAAAAGCAGTGCCAGCCCGACCTGTCCCTCTTCGTGCTGCAACAGGGCGTACATCAAAAAGGCGATCAGGGGAAGGTAGAAGGCCGGGAAGGCCATGGAGACAGAGGCGTTGGTGTTGAACGACGCGCCGATGAGGCCGGTGAAGATGATGAACAGCATCACCTGGTAAAGCATCGGCCATTGCGGCTCGTAAAAGAGGGCGAAGGCACCCCAGGCAACTCCGGAAGCGAAGGTGCCGGCACTGTAGATCTTCTCCCATTTGTCTGCGTCGAAATCGTCGTCGGCAACACGCAAAAACCTCTCATTGATCAAAAGGCGCGTGAAAAGGACGAGCACAACGACCGCGAGCCACATCAGCAGGGCGGTGTGGTCTGCGACGTTCCAGAAGAGCATCGCGGAAACAACGGCGATGAAAATACCCATTAGCTGGATCATGCTCCCCTGCTGATAGAGCAGACGGACCTGTTCGTTTTTAATCTCAGTCGAAGGCTTTTCCGGAAAAAGTATGGACATGCGGCTCCCACTTAATGGTCTATTATCTATTCTAGCACAATGTGGGGATGTAGCGGTTTAGTCCGCCGTCCGACCGACTTTCCGTGACGCTGTGACGGTGCACCGGTCGGGAAGGCAGGGGGTTGTTGCAGGGCATCGGTAGCGAAGCCGTCGGCCGAAAAGTCGGCTAACAGCACTCCAGTTCACAGCGCCTGAGCGCGTTCAGCCCGGCTTCGTCTTCGGCATCTTCGAAGAGCTCTTCGAGGTAGAAGACGTTGGAGCAGACAAGGTAGAGCAGGGCCTCTTTCTCGTCGGCTTTGGGGTCTCTGTCGTAGTAGGCCTGCGGGATCGTCGGGACGATCTTCTTCCAGTACATGTTGACGTGCCCGGCATCTTCGAGCACCGCTAAAAGCCGGTCGATGGCCAGGCAGGCGTTTTCAAAACAGTCGATGTTCTCAAACGAGACATACCGCTCGTCTATGCGTATTTCATTGGTTCCCATTACAGTCCTTGGCGTAGTATTAAAATACTATGCAATTATGGTACTACTGTTTTTTCGGGGTCGCTGCAGTCGGTCAAAGCAAAGCGCTGAAGCTTCATTGTGCGCTCAGGCGCTCAAAAGTCTCTTTTCGGGCATACGGGCGAGTTTGGAAAACGTCTCATCCGGCATCTTCTTTAAAATCGCCTCCAGGCGGTGCATGAGCTCTCTGAGCCGATCGGACAGCGCGACCATCGCGTCATAGTGGCGCTGCGCCGACGCCGTCTGTGCGGGCGCGGGTTTTCTTTTTATGCCCAGCAGCCCCAGCAGCCCGCCGGCGCGTCTGCCGTAGTAGATGGCATATATCTCGCTGAAGTGGCCGTGGAATCGAAGCATGGTCTCTTCGATGTCGTTAAGGCAGGGACGGCTGTTCTCCGACGAAAAAAGCACCGCTTCGCCGTAAAACCATTTGCCGAAGACCGTTTCGGCCAGTTCGGGGGTGAAGTGGCTTTTGTCGATGTCGAGGCCGGAGACGAGCAGTTTAAGCGAGTGGAGCTGCCGCATGTTGGAGGTTTTGGCCTGCTGCATGTTCCAAACGTAGCGCTCTTTTACCATTGACAGACTCCCCTCTTTGCATTGCAGTTCACCGATTATAGCGTCTGGGCGGGGCGGGGAGGGTGCTGTTCTTGGTTAAATAATAGTCACAGAAAGGGGTCAGTCCAGCTGTTCAAAGAAGACTTCGAACACCTCGCCCTCCCTGTCCTCGATGACGGCGATGCGCTTGCCGCCCCGCGAGAAGGTCTCGACGATGGCCACGGGGTGCCCCTCGAACAGGTAATCGTGCCCCTGCGCCTCCTCCCGGTCTCTTCTGTTCTGCTGTGATTGTATTTTGCTGCGGTGTGCGCTATTCGATAGATTTTCCATGACAGAATGATGGCACATCGGTCGGGAAGGCGGGTGAATTATGGCAGGGTGTCAATGATTTGAAAAGTTGGCGAGAATTTTTGGAGGACCAAGGGTTAGTCGAAGCGGAGATTCAACTCCCGGGGTGTAATTTTGGCTGCTCGCTGGTCTCCGCCTAACAGGCCGGAAACTAGTGGGCGGCTGCGGCTTCCTGCTCGGCGATCTTTTTACGGACCATCTCCATGTCGAGCGCCTTCGCCTTTTCGACGATCTCCGTCAACCTCTCCTGGAACAGGACCCCCTCCTGCACAAGCACAACGATCTCCTCTTTCATTACAATGGTCGTCGGGATGGAACGGATCTGAAACTCTGAGGCTATTGCGGGTTCATTATCGGTGTTGACTTTCGCAAATGTAACGCCGGGGGTGTTCTCCGCCACTCTTTCAAATATGGGTCCGTACTGCTTGCAGGGCCCGCACCACTGAGCCCAAAAATCCATAATAATAATTTCGTTCTCCGCAATGGTTTTTTCAAAGTTCTCTTCTGTCAATTTCATTAATGCCATGTTTTATCCTTGTCTGTTTACTGGCGCAATGCATATTGGGTTCGAGGTGGGTTTGAGGAGAAGGTGAGCTTCGAACTTGGGTGTGGTGAAAAGTGGAGATTCAACCACTAGGGTGGACTTTCTTCTGTTCTGTTGCGATTGCATTTTGCTGCGATGCTCGCTGTTCGATAGATTTTCCATGAGGTACTGATGGCACATCGATTGGGAAAGTGGGTGAATTATGGCAAAGCAGCCTGTAAAAGGTAGGTAAAAGTTTATGTTTGAATTAATGCTTCAACATTAGATTGAATTATTGAATAAATTTCATTTTTTAATTCAAGATTTTTTTGGATACTGATTTGAGGCATCCATTGTTGTACTAGGTTTATAATTTCTTGTTTACTATTGTAATACATATTTATAAGAATTGAACCATCAGAGTTTTCTATGACAAAATCAAAATTTTCCTTCTGTAAAAGCCCTTCTCTTTTGAAAAAATTGGCACTATATGGCATTAGTTTTAATGTCACAAATCTATCTTTCTCGTAAAGTCCATAGGCATTACCCGTTTGTTCTATCCTGAATCTATCATCTTTGACGTATTCATAGGGAGTTATTGCTCCCATCCCATTAAATCCCAATGATCTATGTTGGCCAACATCTTTTATATTTTTTTCATCGTATGAACAATATAGATAATATGTTAAGCCTGTTGATATGATTGTGTGAGGTCTGATAAATTTTATTTCTTTTGGTTTAGAATTACCAGAATATTCAATTTCAAGAATACAATTGTGATTTGTTGCAATATCACATAAAATGATTCTATGAGCTAAGTCTGATAGAGTCGAAGTATCAATCATTAAAACATCGCTTGTATCTAAACTGATTGATTTCCCTATTTCAATAAAGTCATTTTTTATTACATTGTTTCCAATACTGTTTTGAAATAATTTAAAAAATGATTCATAAGAAATATATTGTGGTAACAAATTCTTAAACCGATAAGCACTTAATTTTCTATCATAAATAATGTCATTTTTATAATTACTAATCGTATTTTCTATTGTCTTAGTACTTACTTCGAAGAGTTCTGCAAAATATTCTTTTGAACGAGGGCTTTTATAAAGTTCTTGATAGATCTTTTTAATTCTTTCATCCATAAGTATCCTTGCTTGCAAAGTGGAAGAATATTAGCATTTATATTCTTTTAATAGTATTTAATTACATTTTGCTAAATATATTGCAATTAAAATACAATAATAGCACATATATTTTCTATTTATAATATATATATCATATAATATATTATAAATAGAAGAAATATTGACATTTTCTTCTATTTGCAGTATGATACAGCTAACCAGAGTTTACTTTGGCCAAAATTCAAAACAGGAGTTACGATTGAGTAACCACGAAAATAATCGGGATACAATCCCCGGACAGGAAAAAGAGTTTTCTATCATCATTAATGGTGTAGAACATGACTTTAATGAGAAAGGAATCTCATATGAAAACGTTGTTCAACTTGCTGATATACCTTCAGTTGGATCAAACAGTATGGTAACGGTAGCTTATGAGCGAGGGGAAAATGGTAAAAGTGGCAGTTTAATAGCCGGCGATGAAGTAAAAGTAAAAGAGGGGATGTTTTTTCATGTTGAATTTACAAATCGATCATAGTTCGGATCTAAAACGGCTAAGAGACGAAGGTTATACTGTTTATATAAAAAATGGTGTATTGGTTATGGAAGATATTCCGTATGTAAACAGTAAACGAGAGGTTGCTATCGGAACCTTGATATCTAAACTAAATCTTTCTGGCGGGAAAGCAGTTTATGCTCAAGATCACGTAGCACATTTCATCGGTGAGGTACCGTGCCATAAAGATGGTAGAGAAATGAGTGAAATTCTTCATAGTAGAGCTATAGAAAATCACGGAAGCGATATCATATCACAAATGAGTTTCTCTAGCAAGCCGCAAGGCAACTACAGGGACTACTATCATAAGATGGTAGCATATGTTGCAATGATTTCTTCTCCTGCTCAATCAGTAGACCCGACAGTAACTCCAAAAAAATATAAAGTGATTCAGGAAATAGAGCAAGATTCAATGTTTGAGTATCCTGACGCTAATGCAAGTCGTGCATCGATCTTACATATTGCCGATAAACTCAAACCTTATAAAATTGGTATTATCGGTTTAGGTGGTACAGGGTCTTATATTTTGGATTTTGTTGCTAAGACACCAGTGTCTGAAATACATTTGTTTGATGGGGATGAGTTCTTTTCACACAATACGTTTCGTGCGCCAGGTGCACCTTGTATTGAAGAGCTTAATGCCGGTATGAAAAAGGTTGATTATCTCGAAAAAATATATTCTAAAATGCATCGAGGTATTACTACTCATCCAGTTTTTATGGATGAAGAGAATCTTCCTATGCTTGATGAAATAGATTTTGTTTTTGTTGCTGTGGATGAAGGTAGTATCAAAAAAGTTATTTTTGCATATCTCGATGATAAAGATATTGAATATGTTGATGTTGGAATGGGTGTCAGTATTAAAGGGGATAAGCTTTCCGGGATGTTGCGTACCACATCTTTTGTCACGCCTAATAGTAAGCGGCTCCAAGCCACTATTAACTATAGCAACGCGGAAGAAGACATCTACAGTAGTAATATACAAATTGCTGAATTAAATGCGCTTAATGCATCACTTGCAGTCTTAGCATGGAAGCAGTCGGCAGGATTTTATCAGACACTCATAGATGTTGAGCAAACAATGTTTACACTGTCTACAATGAGTTTGATTAAGACAGAAGATGCAGCATAAGTTTGTAACCACTATCCCTCACGAATTACAAGAGGGAGTCTTATATATTTCAGTCGAGTATAAGACTGCGTCACATCTTTGTGCTTGTGGTTGTGGTAGTAAAGTTGTCACATCAATTACGCCAACAGGTTGGACGCTCTCTTATAATGGAGAGAGTGTTTCACTGAACCCTTCAATTGGAAGTTGGAGTTTACCATGCCGATCACACTACTGGATTAAGAACGGACAAGTCCTTTGGGCGGGGTCGTGGACAAACGAACAGATAGATGCTGTTAAACGTAAAGACATGTTGGATAAAGCTAAATATTTTAATAACAAAATAGATTTTGCAGAGTTTCAAAGTCATAGTCCAAAATTTATAATAAAAATTTGGTCAAAAATAAAAAGCTTATTTTCTTAAAAGATAAAACTTTACAGTTAGGAAAGGAATAAATAAAATGGCAACAACAAACAAAAAAATAACTAGTGCTAAGACGGCAACAAAGGCTTCTAAAACACTAGCGAGTAAAAGCACTGGCTCGAAGTCAAAAACTGCTGCAGCAAGTGCTTTGTCTCAAGCAAAAGCTCCGAAAAAACAAACTTCTACAAAGGCTGCAAGCGCGGCATCAAAGGTTCTTCAGGATGGTAGAACCAGTAAACAATCGAAGTCTGCAGCTGGAAGTGCATTAGCTCAAGCAAAAAAGAAAAGTAAGTAAATACAACATGGTGTAATAAGTTACTTCGCTTGTCACTGATTTTAAGAGACATTTCCATTTTTCGCCTTCTCGCACATCTATTAAACAATATAGCAATATAGGGGTCAGGTGATACTTATACTAACGTAAGGCAAAATTCAAAATAGTAGGGCAGGTTACCAATATTAATTTTTATCTCTACTTTTACTAACTTTTTACCAACTGAAAACCCTGTTTTTCCCAGTTTTTTTGGCAAGGCAGAGCGCTTTGTTACCTTGTTCGAAGAGGGTGTCGAAGGTGTCGTTGGGGTTTTTTGCGGCGCTATCGCCGAAGAGATCAGGCTAAGTGGGGACAGGCTGTTTTTGACGGGGTCTTGACAGTCCCTTTACCTGTTCTCACTGTTGCCATCTTTTACGTTATAGGGAGGGTGACGTCTAGTTATAGCCTATGATCGGGTCGTCTTCTTTGGCTTCCCAGTTGTCTGAAACGAATTTCCAGTTTATGAGTTTCCACCAGTTCTTCAGGTACGCCGCACGTGCATTGCGCTGGTCGATGTAGTAGGCGTGTTCCCAGACATCGCACACCAGCAGCGGTCTGAGCCCGTCTTTCACAGGTGTTTCTGCATTGGCATATTTTTTGATCGCGAGGCTGCCGTTTTGGTTGACCAGCCAGACCCAGCCTGAACCGAAGAGGCTCATGGCCGCGTTCAGGAAGGCCTCATTAAAGTCCTCCATGGAACCGTGGTCATGCTCTATCTTATCCATCAGCACCGTGGACGGCGACGTCTTTTCCGTTGTCAGGCCGTACCAGTAAAAATCATGGTTGAACACCTGCGCGGCATTATTGAACGTCGGCCCTTTGGATTTGCGAATAATCTCAAGCAGCGGTGCGTTTTCATATTTGCCGCCTGCAATCAACTCGTTGAGTTTGTTCACATACCCCTGATGGTGCTTTCCGTAGTGGTATGAAATGGTCTCCGCAGAGATCATAGGCTCCAGTGCCGCCTCTTCGAAAGGCAGTTTCATCAATTCAAATGCCATGTTTTTACTCCTTAATAGCGTCATTTTTTTATTTGTTTGCATAAGCTAACTTAATATGCAAGAACGAATCTCATCGTAGGTCCAACAGGGGGATTGCGCAAAGATCAAACAACAGATGAAGGCGAGCGCCTGCTCTCATAAGACCAACAAGAAAAAAGAGGAAGGTGTGCGGAATGCCAAAGCCGGCCTCGGCTTTGTAGCAATTGACCTGTTACGCGATGATTTGGTTCTTGCCGGAAATAAGGGGTCAGGTCTTCAATCTTCAATTTCAAGCAAGGAAAAGAGGAAAAGGTATAAGGTGCTAACTATAACGCATGCGTGACTACGACAGATAACAAAACCTTTACGTAAAATTTATACTCATAGATTATACTGGTCAAAAAAAGAAGGATTTGCTATGCGTCGTCTGTTCCTGACCGCTCTGTTCCCTCTCTCCCTGCTGGCTATCTCCCTGCCCGAAAAAGCGCTCTACCTCGAAGGCGGCAGCGACAAGGGCGTCATCTTGGCGCACGGCAAGGGGATGCACCCCGACTTCAAGGTCGTCAAGCCCCTGCGGCTCTCACTGCACGAAGACCTGGACTACCACACCCTCTCTTTGCAGATGCCGGTAAACCATAAAGCGTACGAAGACTATGAAGTGGAGCAGCCGCGGGTTGACGCCATGATCGACCGGGCGGTCGCGTACCTGCAGGAGAAAGGGGTCAAGACGATCTACCTTGTGGGCCACTCGCTGGGGGCGGGGATGACGAGCAGCTATCTGGTCTCTCATCCCGAGGCGCCCGTTGCGGGCTACATCGCCGTGGGGTGCCGCGGCAACAAGAGCACGCTGATCTCATGCAACGACAACATGCCGAAGATCAGGGTCAGGGTTCTGGACGTCTGGGGCAGGGCGAACAAAGAGGACGAAGGCTACGCGCAGACGCGCAAGCAACTCGTCGGGCCTCAATACAGACAGTACGGCATCGAGGGGGCGAACCACGTCCTTGATGGCGCCACGGAGTTTTTTGTCGATGAGGTGGAAACGTGGCTGGAAGAGGACGGGCAGGAGTAGAGGGGAAATGGTGTTGTTCACTGCCGTGAAGGTTTTATGGGCACCGGAACTGTGCTAAACTCCCGTACACTGCAATTTTATATTGCAAACATGACAGCAATGACATTGCGACAAAGGAGCAGACAGTGGCGTATTTCATTACAAAGCTCATCATTACGTCCATACTGATCGTGCTGATCTCTGAGATAAGCAAGCGTTACAGTCTGGCGGGAGCGCTCCTGGCAGCTATCCCTCTGGTCTCGATTCTTGCGATGACCTGGATGTATATCGATACAGGGAGTCCGGGCAGTGCGGTTCAATTTTCAGAGAAGATCGTATGGCTGATAGCCCCGTCTATGACACTCTTTTTGGTGTTTCCTCTCCTGATCAGGAAGGGAATGGGGTTTTATCCGAGCATGTTCATTGCGACGGCGATGACAATTGCGGCCTATTACAGTGTCATCTTTATTGTCGGAAAGTTCGGTGTTAAACTGTAGGCACAATTCAATGACACAAGGCTGCTTTTTCTACAGCAGACACTCACTTGCAAAAGGTCATGGCGTTAACCGGCAAAAACCATGAAAGAGTAATAAAGCAGCACTAAATCGTATCAAGGCATAGAAAGCACAAGTATTGAATTTCAGAAGAGCCCGGCTTTGTAGCAATTGACCTGTTACGCGATGATCCGGTTCTTGCCGGAGTCTTTTGCCGCGTAGAGGTTCCGGTCGATCTCTTTGAAAAAGAGTTCAAACGATTTCTGCCCCTGATGGTTGTACTCGTTGATGCCGATGCTTAGCGAAGAGTAAAAAGGTTTATGCCCTTCGGCCGTGAAATTGTAACCGGTAAATTCGTCCTTGATCTTCTCGCAGACATGTCTGGCATCATGCACCCTGGCATTTTTCAGAAGGATGGCGATCTCGTCGCCGCCGATGCGGAACCCCATGTCTGAGATCCGCGTATGTTTGCGGATGATCTTGCCGAGGGTCTCGAGCACGTTGTCGCCGACGAAGTGGCCGTATTTGTCATTGATGCCCTTGAAATCGTCCAGGTCGATGAAGGCGACGCTGAAACAGTACTCCGGGTCGCGCTGGACCAGCGCCATCTCTTTGACCACCATCGTTTCAAACAGGTCCTTTCTGAACAGCAGGGTCAGCTTGTCGAGCTTCATGTCGTCAATGACCTTGTTCGCGTACTCGATGGTCATCGCGTTGTTCATGATGAGGGCAAGTTTGTAGATGTTGAGCAAAGAGGTGTAGAGCGGCAAAATCTCCGTGTACTCCTGCCTTTTCAGAAAATAGAAGAGGTTCTGGGTGTCGTAGAGGATGCGCTGTTCCATCTCCTGAAAGAAGACCCTTTTGTCTTCGGGGATGAACTGGAGCTCTTTTTTCCAGATCTCGAAATAGTGCTTCGTCTCCTCGCTCCAGTCCCCGTCGTTCTTGATCGCATTGAGCATCCCCTTGAGCCAGTTGATCTTGTTCAGCGTGACCTTGTTCGGCAGATAGGTCTGGTCGATCGTATCGATGTTCTCGCCGAAAAGATCGATGTCCTGGCTGTCCTCTTCGAGCATCTTGTTGAGGTACCCTTTGGCGGTAAACGCCTGTATCATTTTGAAATACTCGTAGATCTCGCTGATAAGCTCTTTGGAGGCATTCGCCTGATAAGAGGTGATAATAAAGTGCTCCTGCAGGATTTCGCTTCCTTTGATGAAGTCGATATAGGGGATCTTCAAAAGGTAGTGGTACTCGCCGAGGCGGACGTAGGTGTCACGCATCTCCTCGCGGGACATCTTGAGCGAAGCGACAAAGTAGCTTTTCTGTTTCCCTATCAGCGCTTTGATCTGTTCTTCGTTCTCGAAAAAGATGGAGAGCCGACTGTCTTTAAGCATGGTGTTGTAGAAAGTTTTGAATGCGTCATCCACCCATGGCATGATCGTGTGCAGATTTTCAAATTGGGGCATTGTGTCTCCGATATTTGTTAGGATTTCTATAAAGATATACCTCCTTTTAATAATAATACCATGTTTTCATAGAGTAATTGAATTCGGCCGGTAACTGGGGACGGAAACGCCTTGATGTCCGCGCCGTTGAAGCCGACGCTGTTCAGCTGTGCCGAAAACGGTAGGTCAGAGGTAGTTTTTCGTCAGGAAATCCACCATTTTACGGTTGACAAGCCCGGCTTTCTCCATGTGCAGGCCGTGCCCCGTCTGCGGAACGATCTCGATCTTTGCATGGGGCAACGCCTCGGCGGCTGCCGCGGCAAAGGCTGACGGGTCTTTGTAGAGGATCGGTTTGCCCCCGGCCATGATGAGGAGCGGCATACGCACCGTCTCAAGTTCATTTCGCCTGAAAATCCGGTGCTGCGGGATGTCAAACATCCCGACAGAACCGTGTTCGATAACGTCCACCATATGCTCCAGCCAGATATCCGACGCCGGCGTACGGAACCCGCCTCCCATCCAGTCAAAGAAACGGCGGTATTTTCTGCGGTTGGGGAAGAAGACAAAATTCCAAAACCCCTTCCAGACAATCCCGCCGTCCATCTTGATGAAGCTCTCGGAAGGGTCCAGCATGATAACGGCCGCAATGCGTTTCGGCATTTCCCGGGCCAGCGCCAGTGCCAGCCAGCCGCCGTAGGAGAGCCCGGCTACCGCTGTCTGCCTGTGGCCTAAGTGCCGCATGATCTGTTCAAACCAGGCCGCATAATCCTCCACCTGCGCCACCTTTTTCCCCGAAGGTTCGCTCTTGCCGCCGTAGGTGATATGATCCAGGCAGTAGATTCGGCAGTGTTTGGCCAGCTCCCCTGCATTGGCATACCACATGGTCGCATCGGCAAAGAGCCCCGGCAGCAGATACAGCGGCTTCTTTCCTTCTGCTCCGGAGATGACGACGTGGGTCTTTCCGTACTCCGTCTCCACCCAGATCTCTTCATAGGGCACCGGCCAAAGCGTCATGACCCTGTCGTAACTCGCGTATGCCGCTTCTTTGGCCGCCTGGTTTTTATAGAGTCCCATTATCTGCCTCTTACTGCTCTTCAACCGAACAGCGCATCGGAAAACCCTCTTTGCGGGCCTGCTGCCTCACAATGGAGGCTTTGGTCTCCGCGATCTCATAGCTGTAGACACCGCACAGCCCTTTTCCCTTGGTATGGATATCGTGCGTAATAGCGTCTGCCTCCTGGACGGTTTTGTGAAATACGGTGCTGATGATACGGATACAGAACTCCCATGTCGTAAAGTCGTCATTGAGCATAAATACGGCAAATTTTTTAGGTTCGCCTGTAAGAAGTTCCGTCTGATTTTCAAGTTGTATTGCCATGAAGTTAGTCTAGCATATTTATCGAATACAAGGGTTACATACCGATCTGTTTCAGGCAATATCTCTTCATCGGCAGAGAGCCGTATACCGTTGCGCATAGCGCTGAACAAGAGGAGCAGGAAGAGCAGGGTGGTACTGCCGGTCTGCGATTTGCAGCGTCCGAAATCACCGAATTTACGATTGTTCTATGGAATCATTTGATATAGTGCGTTCATGTTTAACAATATTATTCTTTCTGCACTATTACACCCGGTCCATGCGAGTCCGGGGATCGAGAAAACGAGGGTCACGTTTTTAAACCTTTTGCTGCTCTTTGCGATCCTTATCCTCGGGTTCGACCTCTACAACAGCGTGACCTATGAATTTATGCTGATGGCCTATGCGGAGACACTCGCGCTGCTCGTTTTGATCACGACCTACCTGCTGTCGCGGCGCAACCTGCCATTCATGGCCGCCTCCTATCTGCTGGTCGGGACGGTGGCTTTCATGGCGGTGTTTGCGTTGACGGTCGAGGGTTACGGCAAGGAGTCCGCACTCTTCTGGACCGCTTCGCTGCCTATCTACGTCTTTCTGCTGCTGGGAACCTGCCACGGGTTGAGGGTGAGCGCGCTCATTCTGGCGGGCATCGTCTGGAGTACGGCCAATGCCTACTATCTGTGGATAGCGCCTATTTTCGAATTTGATGTGCTGATCCAGATGGCGCTGGGCTACACCGCCATTACCTTGTCGGTCTACTATTTTGAAAAGATGCGCAGCGGTTACGAAGTCGAGCTCTCAAAAGCGCTGGAGGAGCGCGAGGCGCTCTATGAGGAGCTCAACGGACAAAAAGATCAGATCGAAACGTCCAACCGCGAACTGGCCCAGAAGATCGATGAGGTCAAAGAGCAGGAGAACATGCTCATCGCCCAGTCGCGGCTTGCGGCCATGGGCGAAATGATGAGTATGATCGCGCACCAATGGCGTCAACCCCTCTCTACCATGAGCCTGATGATCGCCAACTACAACGTCAAGGCGATGATCGGCGACAGACCGAAAGACGAGCGCGACAAAATACTCGAGGAGGTCTCCGTGACCCTGCAGTATCTTTCCGAGACCGTGGAGGATTTCCAGACCTATTTCAAACCGACGAACACGACCGAAAGCAGCTCGATCCGCGCCATACTCGAGCGTGCCGCCGAATTTACCAAGACGCGCCTGCAGTTCAACAACATCACCCTGCTCAATAACTGCACAGACGGGTATATGATCCATACGCATAGCAACGAGATGGTCCAGGTCGTGATCAACATCATCAACAACGCCGTCGACGCGATCGTGCAGAACGGATCGCAGCAGAGAGAAATCCGTATCGACACCGAAGAGAGACCGGAGCATATCATCCTCCGCATAAGCGACACCGGCGGCGGCATCGACGAAGCGATCATCGACAGGATCTTCGAGCCCTATTACAGTACGAAATCCAAAAACGGAACGGGGCTGGGGCTATATATGGCGAAGATGATCGTCGCCAAGCACAACAACGGAGAGATCGACGCGGCAAACAACGGCGGCGGATGTACGTTTACGCTGAAGCTGCCGAAGATATAGGAAGCCGCCCCTCTCATTTTCAATATGAATACCGGATCGGCGGACTTACAGCGCCTTAGATGTCAAAGAAACAAATAAAACACCTCCGTTATTACTGAGAGGTGCCTTCTCGCACAGAACTTGCACAGTCATTTCTAACGAAGAAAGTATGCGGATGAGCTGCTTCACCACCACCTAAGGAAAGACCTATGGTAAACCGCGCAAAGATCAAAGAACTGATGAACGAGAGCGCCTGCTCTCACAGCAAAGACAAGAAGCCGGGGGCCGGGTGCGATATGCCCAAACCCGGGATGGCGGCGGGGGGCTGCGCCTTTGACGGGGCGCAGATCTCGCTTTTCCCGTATGCCGACGCCGTGCACCTGGTGCACGGGCCGCAGACCTGTCTGGGGGCCTCCTGGGAGACCCGCGAGACGCTCAGCTCCTACGAGGGGCGCGACCATACGGTGATGGGCTTCACGACCGGGATCACGACAAACGACGTCATTTTCGGCGGCGACAAACGTCTTGAAGACTCCATCGACTACATTATGGAACACTACAAGCCCGAGGCGATCTTCGTCTACTCCACCTGTGTCACGGCGATGGTGGGCGACGACATCGACATGACCTGCAAGCTCGGCAGCGAAAAACACGGCGTGCCGGTCGTCCCGGTCCATGCGCCGGGCTTCGTCGGCGGCAAGAACCTCGGGTCGCGTCTGGCGGGCGAGGCGGTGCTGGAGCATCTTATCGGTACGAAGGAGCCGGAGAAGACGACACCCTACGACATCAACCTCATAGGCGACTACAACGTCACGGGCGACATGTGGCAGTACCTGCCCATCTTCGAGAGGATCGGCATCCGCGTGCTCAGTTCGATGAGCGGCGACGGGCGTGTCGGTGACATCCGCGGCGCCCACCGTGCCAAGCTCAACGTCATCGTCTGCGCCAAGTCGCTGGTGACCCTGACGCGCAAGATGCAGGAGCGTTACGGCATCCCCTGGATCTCGGTCTCCTTCTACGGCAAGCGCGACACCACCTTCGCCATCCGCGAGATCGTCAAGGCGCTCGGCGACCCTGAACTCATCGCCAGGGCCGAAGCGGTGATCGCCGAAGAGGAGGCGAAGCTCGAAGCCGACCTCATGCCGTACCGAACACTGTTCGCGGGCAAGAAGGCGGTGCTCAACACCGGCGGCAACAAGGCGTGGTCCATCGCCTCGGGGCTGCAGGACCTCGGTATCGAGGTGGTGGCGACCTCCATCCGCAAGTCGACCGAAGACGACATCGAGAAGGCGCGTGACTACCTCGGTCCTAACGGGGTGCTGATGAAAGCGCCGGCCTCCGAGCAGTCCAAGGTCATCGACGAGCGCGGCGCCCACATCCTGCTTGCGGGCGGGCGCAGCCTCTACACCGCGATCAAGAAGAAGATCTCCTTTATCGACGTCAACCAGGAGAAGAAGGTGAGCTACGGCGGCTACAACGGGCTGCTCAACCTCGCCGAAGATCTCAAATACGCCTTCGCGAACCCGGTCTTCGCCAATGTCTCCAAAAAGGCGCCGTGGGAAGCATAAGCGCTTCCCCTTACAAAGGGTCTCTCTGAAATCCTATGCTGTCCTAATAGGGTTTCACAGAGACTCTTTTTTTCTACATGTAGCAGTACTCTTACATTTTTGTCGGTTTTGTTGTTTGCAGTTCTGTCAGTTTTTTTTAAACGTCTTTTGATAGTTGAAATGTCACTTTTTACGATGCGGGATTTTACGATTCGTCATTTAGTGACTCTCTGTATTGTGCTGTTGGCACTTAAGTACTGCCCTGCATAACACTTTAGTGTTTTATTCTTTGCTTGCACAAGTGGTAAACCATATAAGACTTTACTCACAATCAACCTGACATTTAGTCAGCTTGATTGTGAGATATCCTGACGGAAAAAAGAAAGTGCAAAATGAACCTGCCTGAACTTTGTACTTGGTTGACTCCGCCCGTTGCCGGATCTTCGTCCGGTCAACTTAATACATCTTACTAAAATACAGACCCTCCACTAGGCTGGGCCTCATTGTACGGAAAATCAAACTTTCAACACTGTTCAAAATGTCATGTAGGTTGCTACTATTTTGCGTCAGAAGATTAATTCCGGCAGAAGTGACGGAATGCCACCGGTTGACAGGTGAAAGTAATGACAGTAACTTCTGGCCGAAGGGTATTATCCTTTTCTTTTTTGGTTACTTTTTCTTTTGGATAAGCAAAAGAAAAAAGTGACACCCCTATTATCAAAAAGCATTCAAAAGAAGATAATAGGTTTTGAGTCTTGTTGTGTAAGTGTCAGGAGTAACAAACTTCATCGCCTTCTCTTTCTTTTTTTACGCCGCAAAAAAAAGAAACAAAAAAAGCTCTCGAAACGGCTTCGAGGTCGGTGGCTACCGACTACCTTCCTTCCACTCGTTCACTCCCTAGAAATGCATGGGTCACTACGTTCAATGCATTTTCTTAACGGTCGCTCTCTCCTTACAGTCAGCTCTGCAGATTTTTCGAAAAAGAGCCAAACGGTGACGCATCTATTGAGACTAAAAGCTGACGCTTTTACAAATCGGCTGCGCCTTCTTGTGTCGAACTTTCAACTTTCAAGACGATTCAAATTTCATGGAAGGTTATGTTCCATGTGCGTCAGAACATTAATTCCGGCAGAAGTGACGGAATGCCACCGGGAGAAAGGTCAAAGTCGTGACAGTGACTTTTGGCCGGAGGGTATAGCTCTTCTTCTTTTTCGTTAGGTTTTCTTCTTGAGCTAGCAAGAAGAAAAAGTGACAATTCTACTATCAAAAAATATTCAAAATATAAAAATATTAAAACCGAAGAATCCCCCTGATTAAAGGCGTTAAAAGCACTTTTAGATGGATATAAAAACCATCGGGAACCCCAATTCGAACAGTTCTTGCATTACGTCTGGCAACAAGGAGCCGCCATGGAAATAGAACTCAGCAAACACGAACACAAACCCCTGCAGGTCAACCCCATCAAACATTCCCAGCCGATGGGCGCGGCGCTCGCCTTCATGGGCATACGCAACTGCATGCCGCTGATGCACGCTTCGCAGGGATGCGCTTCGTATACCAAGGTCTTTTACACCCGCCACTTCAACGAACCTATCGCCATGTACAACACCTCCGTCAGCGACATCACGGCGGTGCTCGACGGCGGGGACTACTCTATCCTGATGGCCATCGAGAACATCACCAAGAAGAACAAGAGCCTCAAACCCGAACTGATCGGGCTGCACACGACCGGGCTGACCGAGACCAAGGGCGACGACGTCCGCGGGGTGGGGATGCACATCGAGATCCCCTACTGCTACGTTAACACCCCCGATTACGAGGGGGGCATGCAGAGCGGCTGGGCGCTGGCGGTCAAGGCGCTCATCGAGCAGCACACCGAAGAGACGACGGAAATCAAACCCAACAAACTGCTTATCCTGCCGCACGTGAGCATGCAGCCGGTCGAGGTCGAGAAGATCAAAGAGCTGTGCGCGGGGTTCGGTTTCGAGACCTACGCGCTGCCCGACCTCTCGACCTCGCTCGACGGTTACCTGAGCGAAGGACAGGGCAAACTGGGCACGGGGGCGATCGGGATCGAAGAGATCAGGGAGCTGGGCAACTGCGCTACCGCGGTGACCATAGGTGCTTCGATGGAACCCGCCTCAAAAGCGCTGCTGCAAAAGAACCCGGCCATTACCCATCTGCACTTTGACCACCTGATGGGGCAGGAGAACAACGACAATTTTGTCGCAGCCCTGATGGAAATACGACAAATCGAACCGGCGCCTTTGGTGAAACGGTGGCGGGGCAGGCTGCAGGACGCTATGCTCGACAGCCACTTCCTCATCGGATCGTCGCACTTTGTGGTGACGGGCGAGCCGGACATGTGCATCGGCATCTGTGAACTGCTGCAGAGTGTCGGCGGCACCGTCGATGCCGTGGTGGCGACGAACTACAGCCCTGTTTTGGAGAAGATCGAGGCGGCCAACGTCTTCGTCGGCGATCTCGAAGATGCGGCAGAGCACTTTAAAACGGCCGACCTGGTCATCAGCAATTTCCATGCGGAACGGTTATTGCATATGCAGGAGAAACATACGGCACTCATTCTTCGGGGATTCCCGAATTATGAAGAGCTGGGCAACCAGCTGAAAAACGACCAGCTCTATGAGGGGAGTACCTACTTCCTCTTTGAGGTGGCGAATGCGCTCCGTCCTATCAAACACGGGGCGTAGGCGAAGACGCAGCGGCGTAAAGGCCGACAAAATTCAATAAGGGGTAAACATTATGGGTGAATCAACAAAGATTACGGTCGAGAGTACAGGTTCGATAGAAAATGCGATGAAAGTGGCGTTTGCAACCAAAGACATGGAGACCATAAACGCCCACTTCGGCGGGGCAAAAGAGTTTGTCGTCTACAACCTCGGCAGGGAGGGGTTTGAGCTTAGCAATGTGGTGAAGACCGACACTTCGAAGCTCAACGGCGACGACAAGACGGATTTCAAAGTCAAGGCGCTCAAGGGGGTCAACATCATGTATTGCGAATCCATCGGCGGTACGGCGGCGGCGAAGGTGATCCGTGCCGGGATCAACCCGATGAAGGTGCCGGAACCGAGAAAGATCGAAGCGGTCCTGAACGAGCTGGTGGCGATGGTCAACGGCAACCCGCCGCCGTGGGTCAAGCGCATTATGAACATCGAAACGACGGAAGATCCCCGTCTGGCACGCTGGGCCGCAGAGTAGCATTGCCCGGTCCCGTCAGCACGTTACAGGACGGGATCCAACGGCGTGCGGCTTGCTGCACGCGGACATGACGCAAGGGGATTTTCTTGGAAAAACCCGGCGTCATCGTAGCGGATGGGGCTTTGCTCCATTCGTGTAAAAACAGATAAAAGGAATTTATATGAGCGATGTACTCGAAGCCAATGCATTTACCGAGGAGTTGATCCGTCAACTCAGAGCGACCGATCAGTTCGGAAACTGGTCCAAGATGAGCGATGAAGAGCTGCTGACAAAGAAGTTCGTCAAGACGAAAGAGGATCTCAAAAAGATCCCGATCATTGCCGATATAGATGAGATGCTCATCGGGGAGATCAAGATGATCTTCAAGGCGATCGCCCTGCAGTTCGAACGCGAAACAGGGGTGATGTGCAACGTTGTCATGGAGATGAGCCACGAAGGGTTCGGACGCTGTATCGTCATAGCCGGCCGTATCGTTCTCGTCGACAAGTATTTCAAAGATGCGCACCGTTTCGGTTTCCGCACCCTTGAAAAACTGTACGAAGAGGGGCAGAAATACCTTGACAAATCGTATGAGGTGTACGAGCAGTACAAACCGTGCAAAGATGCAAACAACTAAAACAGAGGAGATGTGAATGGCGAGTGTAGGAATATTTGTAGGCAGCAGCGGCGGCGTAACCCAGGAAGCGGCAGAGAAGCTTGAGGAGCTTTTTGACGGTGCGGAACTGATCAACATGGAAGAAGATTATGATGACCTTGACCAGTTTGACGAGTTTGATGTCCTGCTGATCGGTTCATCGACCTGGGGGCAGGGCGACCCGCAGCGTGACTGGGTCGATCCCCTCTACGAGATGGAGAACGAGGAGCCTGACTTCAGCGGCAAGAAGGTCGCTTTTTTCGGTGCCGGCGACCAGAAGACGCACGGCGAGCACTTTGTCAGCGCTCTGGGGAAGATGGAAGAGATCTTTCACAAATGCGGCGCGAAGACCGGGTTCGGACACTGGCCGACGGACGGGTATGAGTACGACTACTCCTATGCGGAGAAGGCGGGCCGCTTCTGCGGTCTTCCGATCGATGACATCAACCAGGAGGAGCTGACGGAGGAACGCATCACGTCATGGGCTGCCCAGGTCAAAGGCGAGATGGGGCTTTAACGCCCGCTTTAGGCGCCCAGGGCGTGCAGCCGGAAACCGGCTGGAAAGCGTAGGATAAACTACGACAAATTTGTAGTATTTCGTGCGTTTTACACCGTTTTGAGCAACAATCTCAAGAGTGGGAATTGCACAGTATAAGATAACTGATCATTTAGAAGGAAAGATCATGAGCAGACTGGAAGAATTTAAAACATTAACGGATACGGAAGAGTTTTTTGACTTTTTTGACCTCGACTACGATGAGCGGCTGGTCTACGTCAAACGCTTCCACATCATGAAGAAATACGGCGAGATGGTGGAGAAAGCAGAGGGCAACGACTTCGGCAGCGATGAGAAGCTGCTGGACTATTACAAGTTCGCCCTCATCACCGTCTATAAAAACTTTGAAAACGGGTATTCACCGTCGGCAGCCGAGGTGTGGGACACCTTTGACAAGCCGAGTGCCTGCAGTACCTGTTCCACGTCAACCGAATGTAGCGATGTAGAGGAGGTCAGCAATGGAGTTCACGCATGCACAAGCCAGCCAGATATCAGCTTCAACTAAAGACGAGATCCTACCGGTCTTTCGTATAGGACAGCGCGTCCGCATCACGAAGCCGGTACGCAATGACGGCTCCAACCCCTTTAACGAACCGAATGAGATATTGGTGCCGGCGGGCGCCGAAGGGTATGTCAAACATATCGGCGACTGGCTTCAGGTGATCCGTATCTATGAAGTCCATTTTATTGAAGAGGGTGACACGTACGGCTGCCGCGAAGCCGAACTTGTAGCGATAGACGATGTCGACGGCTACGACGAAGTTGAAGAAGAACTGCGGTGGATACGTGAGCATCGGGCCAAGAAAGCTGCAAAAAAGGCTGCAGAAGAAGCGGCCAAGCAATCTCATAAAGAAGGAGAATAACCGACTTTTTGGGTATTGATAAGCGGTAGATCATCGTCATAAGTGGTCTGTCGTGGAAAAACGAAGGAGAAAAAATGGTAAATGTTATTTTTTGCGGTTTTGGTGACGGCATGGATAAACGTGTTATCGCACGCGGAGGCGATGTGCTGTTACGTGTTGCGGAGAGCAACGGTGTCAAGATCCCGACAGACTGCAAAGATGGTACCTGCGGCAGTTGCGCGGTCAAGGTCGAAGACCTGAGTGTAACCGAGGCAATGTCCTCTATCGAGGAAGACTATGATGCCAATGCACAGTCTGTCTACATGGAAGACAAAGAGCTTGACACCCTAGTCGAGATGGCTGCGATCACGAAAAAAGAGGCGGAAGTTGCTCAGCAGTTCAACCGTCAGACACCGGTTCGCCTGGCATGCCAATGTATCATCAAAAGTGATATGCTGGTTAAACCGTTCGAATAAAAAACAAGGAATAGATGATGACAACACGCGTAGAGATAGTAAATGACTTTTTGGCGATCAACGTCAAGCCCGGAAAAACAATCCAGGACATTGTTGAAGCTTCGGGGAGTGCCCTTCCTTTCGGCTGCCGTGACGGCGAATGCGGTACCTGTATCGTAAGTATCGAATCGGGAATGGAGTTTTTAAGCGACGTAACCGAAAAAGAGAAAGCGGTTATGAAGATGCTGAACGAGACCAGCCCGAAAGCGCGTCTCTCGTGTCAGATGAAGATCGTACAGCCCAACGGACTCGTCCGTCTCAAGTACTAGAAAATCTGCCCCTCCCGGGGCACAACCTGTCAACTCTCTTACAAAACCACTGTCCCAACTTTCTGGAACAAAATATGCAGCTGTATAAAAAAGAATCTATAAACATGTAGTATTAAGGCAATTTATAGCTTATAATCTAGAAAGAAGATAAAACAATGAAACAGAATTTTAACCTTAAACAGAAACAATTACCACGACTCTCCATGCAGACCTGGCTTCCGTTGCTGCAGTGTTCGCTCAGCGACCTGGACAAGCACCTTCAGGTCGCTACCAGCGAGAACCCCTGCCTGGAGGTGGACTCCGGGTTTGAAATCTCGGAGAGCTCCAGCGACTCTTCCCACCGCGCCTACCTGGAGTACCAGAACCACGTCTCTAACGCTTCGAGCGACGAGATCGAATGGATGAGCGTTTCCAGCCAGTCGCTCTATGAAAAACTCGATGACCAGATCACAGCGCCTCTTTTCCCGACGCCGATCTCCCAAAAGATCGCCCGTCAGATCATCTTCTATATCAATGACGAAGGGTATTTTGAAGGCGATATCGACGAGATCGCGGAGCAGTGCGGCACGGATCCCTACAAGGTCGAGCAGGTACGCCAGCGTTTTGCCTACCTGGAACCTTCGGGTGTCGGGGCGGTGGACTACAAGGAGTCCTTCCTGTTCCAGCTGAACGACTATGAGCTTGACGACGAGCTGAGTATCCTGCTCAGTGCGGTGATCGTGCAGTTCGACCATATCGAGAAGTTCGTGGATCATCCGAGGATGCACGATGCCAAAGAGGTCCTTCAGCGCTTCAGGAACCCGCCGGCGATGGAGTATATGAGCAATGACGAGCAGTTGCTGCCCGACGTTTTCGTCGAGTTCAAGAAAGACGAACTGTCCATACGCATCAACCACGCGTTCTATCCGGATCTGACGGTGAACCAGATAGACAAGTACGACAACTTCGCCAAGCAGAAATTCAAAGAGGCGCGCGAACTGGTAAAACTGCTCGACCTTCGCAAGGCGACCCTCTACAATGTCGCTTTGGTTCTGATAGAAAAACAGTACGCCTTTTTCATGGGAGGTGAGCTCAAGCCTTTGCGCCTGCAGGATGTGGCCGATGAGCTGGGCTTCAACGAATCGACGATCTCCCGTGCCATCAGCGACAAGTACCTCGAATGCGAACGCGGCATCTTCGCTTTTAAGGATTTCTTCTCCAACGCGATCGGCAATGTGTCGACTTCCGAGATAAAACATTTCCTGCAACGGCTTGTTACGAGCGAAGACAAGCAGAAACCTTTCAGCGACAAGATCCTGCATGAGAAGATCGAGGAGCGTTTCGGTGTCCAGATGGTCCGCCGCTCCATCGCCAAATACCGCCAGGAGCTCGATATCCCCTCTTTCAAAGAGCGTAAATTCCTCTATAAGCTCGAGATGCTGTAGGCGAATCATCGTCATCAGACATTTTTGTAGCTGCTTGCAGCAGGATCGTCTACCCCAACTCTTTCTTTTTTCACAATTTTGTTACGCCTCATTGTATTGAACGACAGACTCTCAATACAGTTCAAAATGTCATAGAAATTTGTATGCCATGTGCGTTATGGCATTGATTCCGGCAGAAGTGACGGAATGGCACCGATTGAAAGTTTAAAGTTTCAGCAGAGACTTTTGGCTGGAGGGTATCGTATTCTCTTTTTTTCCTCAAGGTTTTTTCTCTGTACGAGCAGAGAAAAAAAGTTGAATTCTAACGATATGAAGTAATTAAAAAGTACAAGAAAAAGGTAAATCCAAATATAGAAGACCTGGTCAAAAGTGTTCAAGTTTATACTTCAAAGACTACACTCTTACTTTTTTGCGATTCGCCATTTAGTGCCTCTCTGCATTGCGCTGTTGGCGCTGATACGCCGCAAAAAAAGTAAGCAAAAAAGCTCTCGAAACGGCTTTACCCGAGGGCATTTCCTTTGGTCACGGCCCGACAGGCTGTCGACTACCTTCCTTCCACTCTCTTTTTCACTAAAAATCCCTAACTCGCTTACGCTCAGACAGCGTGATTTTCTTAACGAGAAAAAGAGAGTTTCAGTCAGCTCTGCAGATTTTTCGAAAAGAGCCAAGCGGTGACGCATCTATTTGAGATTAAAAGCTGACACTTTTACAATTCGGCTACGCCTTATTGCACGGAATATCAGATTTTCTACATAATTTAAAATGTCAAAGAAGTTGATGATGTGATGCGTCCGGAGATTAATTCCGGCAGAAGTGACGGAATGCCATTGGTTGACAGGTGAAAGTCTTGGCAGTGAATTTTGGCCGAAGGGTATTACACTTTCTTTTTTCCGCTAGGTTTTTCTTTGTGTAGGCAAAGAAAAAAGTAGCATCACTACTATCAAAAAACATTCAAAAAAGTTGCATATTTCAGAAGCATTGTGATGAAAGTGCAGAAACAAACAACTTTTGTCTCATATCTCTTAGATATGAGAACACTACTACAATGTGATTGAAAGAGGGGGACAGGGAGATTCCCTGCCGGATGAGGATTAGCTCGCGGGGGTGTCGATGGCGGTATAGTAGCTGTCGTGAAAGATCTTCTTGCTTTTGCTGCTTTGCGTCAGCGCAGCCTCGTTCGTCTCTCCGGTACGGATGCGTTCGACTTCGAGCACCGGGGTGACCCACATCTTGCCCGAACCGTGCCCGGTGTCCTGTGCATTGGAGCGGATGGCCTCTTTGGCGATCTCTTTGTAGATATCATTAGAGATAATGATGTCGATGCGCACTTTCTCGTCGAGGTCGATATCGCCGTTCTCTTCGATAAAGCCGATGCCCCCTTTGCCGATGACACTGCTGACGGTGACCCCCTCTATTTCTCGTTCAAAAAGCTCCTGCAACACATCCTTCAGACAGCTTCGGTTAAAAATCGCGGTGAGTTGATACATCTTTCATCCTTTATGAGGGCTGCGGCCCCTTTATTATGATAAAAGTATGCATAAGGCGTTCTACTTTATGAAACAAAAAGACGATTTTGTCGTTCTTGACGTGTTGCAACAAAAATGTGGCGCTTTTTGGGAAAAGAGCAAGAACGGCAATTGCATTATCAGCTAAAAGTACTATATTGGAGAGTGACATTATGGCAAGAGATGATTTAATCGGCGGAGCGCTCTGGGAAGAGTATTCGCAAGAGGTACAGAGAAGAATGGACGCGCCTATGCACATGGGCGAGATCACTGAAGAAGAGGCGGGTGATAACAAACTTATCATCGCCGACTTCGGTGCAGAGAGCTGCGGGGATGCGGTGCGTCTCTACTGGCTGATCGATCCTAAAAGCGATGTGATCAAAAAGAGCAAGTTCAAAAGCTTCGGCTGCGGTACGGCGATCGCCTCATCGGATATGATGGCAGAGCTCTGCATGGACAAAACGGTCGAAGAGGCACTCAAGATCACCAACATCGACGTCGAAAAGGCTCTGCGGGACAACGAAGATGTGCCGGCGGTACCGGGTCAGAAGATGCACTGTTCGGTTATGGCGTACGATGTCATCAAAAAAGCGGCCTCTATGTATATGGGTGTCGATATGGAGAGCCTCGAATCGGAATTCATCATCTGTGAATGTGCCCGTGTCTCGCAGGACACGTTAAAAGAGGTCATCAAGCTCAACAAGCTGAGCACCATCGAAGAGATCACCGACTACACCAAAGCGGGCGGTTTCTGTAAATCGTGCATCAAGCCGGGCGGCCACGAAGCGAAAGATGTCTACCTGGTCGATCTGTTGGCCGAAGTGGCCGAAGCGCTGGAAGCGGAAGAGAAGTCGCGCAAGATCATCGAAGCCAAGGGCGACGGTACCTTTGACTCCATGGGTCTCGTTCAGAAGATCAAAGCGGTGGAATCCATCCTGGAAGAGTATATCCGTCCGACGCTCAAAGCCGACGGCGGTGACGTCGAGTTGATCGATATCAAAGAGACGGATGGCATCTTCGAGGTGCTCATCAAGTACCAGGGCGAATGTATGAGCTGTTCGATGAACACGACGACGACCCTTGCCGGTATCGAAGATATGTTGAAATTCAAACTCAAGGCGCCGATCAAGGTGATCGTAACCTAATGAAAGAGTATGCGACGAAAGAGGGAACCTTCAGCTACCTGAAACAGTTCCCGAAATACAGCAGGGATTTCTACCGTTTCGACGGCGATGTCTTTGTCTCATCATTAGGGCTGGGTACTTTTCGCAAAGAGCCTTACCGCGAAGAGAACTACATCGTAAACTATAAAGACGCTGTCAAAACGGCCGTACTCAACGGCATCAATCTAATCGATACCGCCATAAACTACCGCTATCAGACAAGCGAACGCGAGATCGGCGAAGCGCTGAAGGAACTTTTTTCCGAAGGCAGTGCCGTCCGCGAGCAGCTTGTCGTCACTTCGAAAGCGGGGTTCCTGCCCCTGGATTTCCCTTTCCCGGAAAACCCCTACCAATGGATAGAAGATCATGTCCTGACTCCGGGGCTTGCGACAAAAGAGGAGGTCATCGTCGACCAGCACTGTATCACCCCGGCCTATCTGCGCTGGAGCGTCGAACAGTCGCTCAAAAACCTCCAGCTTGAGACGATAGACGTCTTTTTTCTGCACAACCCCGAAATGCAGCTGGGCTACGTGGAGTACAAGACCCTGAAAAAGCGGATCAAAAAAGCGTTTGAACTCTTTGAAAAACTGGTCGAAGAGGGGAAGATCCGTCACTACGGCATCGCCAGCTGGAACGGCTTTCTGTACGACGAGAGCCATACGGAGTACCTGAGTCTGAAAGACATGGTCGCCATTGCCGAAGAGGTAGGCGGCAAAGGGCACCATTTCAAGTATATTCAGTCGCCGTACAACATCGCCAAGACGGAGGCCCGCAGCTACAGCAATCAAAAAGGGCCGGACGGCCGCTATTACACCCTGATGCAGGCGGCGCACGGCTACGGTCTGAAAATGATGGGGTCGTCATCGCTGCTGCAGACCAACATCTTTAAAAGCAGGTTTGATCCCAAAGTCGGAGAGTTGCTGGGGACAAGCGATTTGAACGACCTTGCGAGCGCCCTGCAGTTCGCGCGTATGGGCCACGTCGTGAGTGCCCTTTTCGGAGCAGTCGACCCGCAGCACGTCGAAGACAACCTGATGCTGGCCTATCTGCCGAATTCGAAACCTGATAATGTAGCAAAGCTGTTCGGGACCAATGATGCTGTATGACGTCATCGTCGTCGGCAGCGGCATCTCCGGGCTCTATGCGGCGCTCTATGCCAAAAAGGCGGGGTTCAACGTTGCTGTCCTGACCAAAAGCAACCCCTTCCGTTCCAATTCGGCGGTCGCTTCGGGGGGTATCAATGCGGTCATCAATATGGCCGAGTATGACTCTGTCGCACGCCATATCAGTGATACGGTCGGCGGTTCCGACGGTCTTTCCCATCGTCAGAACATCGAGAAGATGTGTCTGGAAGCGCCGAATATCGTCGCTGAACTGCGGAAGATGGGGGTCGGTTTTGACGAAGATGCCGAGGGCAATCTGCAGCAGCGTCCTTTCGGCGGTGCCAGTGCGAACCGTACCTGTTATATCGCCGACCGTACGGGGGCATCTATTGTGCAGACGCTTCTGATGGAATGCCGCAATGCCGGGGTACATATTCTTTCGAACCACATGTTCCTTAATATTGCCCAGTATGATGGGAAGCTATCCGGCGTGACGGTGCTGCGCCGGCGCGACACGCAGGTGATTGCTCTTGCCTGCAAGGCACTGGTCCTCGCCGGGGGTGGGTATGCCGGCATATTCCGCGGGCACAGCACGAACTCTCAGGAGAGTTCGGGTGACGTTGTTGCGGCGGCCCTGCGTGCGGGGATGCGGCTGAGCAATATGGAGTTTGTGCAGTTCCATCCGACCACCCTTGCGGGTACCGGCGCCCTGATCAGCGAGGCGGCGCGTGGGGAGGGGGCCTACCTGGTCGATGAGATGGGCAAACGTTTTACCGACGAGCTTCAGACCCGGGACAAGCTCTCCCGCGAGATCACCTCGCATATATTGAGAGGGCACAAGGTCTACCTCGATTTCCGTCATCTCGACGTCAAGACGATTGAGGAGAAACTTCCTTCCGCGCAAAAGATGGCACTGAACGCTGCCGGGGTAGACATCACAAAAGAGCTGCTGGAGATCACGCCATCGGCCCACTACTCCATCGGCGGCATCTGGACCAGAGAAGACACCTCGACCGATATCCCCTACATCTTCGCCTGCGGCGAATGTGCGGTGACCGGGGTGCACGGTGCCAACCGTCTCGGAGGAAACTCCCTGCTTGAGGGAGCCTATTTCGGGCGTCTTGCCGGCAGGGAAGCGGGCCGGGTGGCAGGCAAGCGAGATTTCCAGCCTATCGATTATGCCGACGTCGACCGTGAGATGCGTCGCGTCGAACTGATCATAGAGGGCGAAAGCCTCTTCAACATCAACGCGATGCGCAAAAATCTGGGGGAGTCGCTCTTTCGCAATGCGGGTGTCTACCGCAGCGAAGGCTCCCTCTCGACGGCGCTGGAATACATTCACTACCTGATGAAACGCAACTACGGCCTTCACTGCGTCAACAAGGAGCGTCATAACAATGTGGAGCTTCCCTCCATACTGGAGTTTCAGAATGCACTCTACATCGCCGAAGCGATGGTCGTGGCCGCGATGCAGCGCAAGGAGAGCAGGGGGGTCCATTTCCGCGAAGACTACCCGACGCGCGACGATAAGCTTTTTGATTCGGCGTCATATATCGAGCAGCTGCGGCACAACTACATGAAAGTGACCTTCGAAAACGCTTCGCCGATCAACATATGGCATAACGTCAAAAAAGCGTTGGGCATGGTATAGCGATGCGGTTGCGGCAAGTTTCAGCGCTACAGCGGCTTCGGGTTTCTTTAGCGTGTTCTGCCCCGAAAGGGGGGCAAGCTTCAGTGCCACAGCGGCCAGCGAAGCTAAAGGGGCTCTGCTCCTTTAGCGTGTTCTGCCCCGAAAGGGGCAAGCTTCAGTGCCACAGCGGCCAGCGAAGCTAAAGGGGCTCTGCTCCTTTAGCGTGTTCTGCCCCGAAAGGGGCAAGCTTCAGTGCCACAGCGGCCAGCGAAGCTAAAGGGGCTCTGCTCCTTTAGCGTGTTCTGCCCCGAAAGGGGCAAGCTTCAGTGCCACAGCGGCCAGCGAAGCTAAAGGGGCTCTGCTCCTTTAGCGTGTTCTGCCCCGAAAGGGGCAAGCTTCAGTGCCACAGCGGCCAGCGAAGCTAAAGGGGCTCTGCTCCTTTAGCGTGTTCTGCCCCGAAAGGGGCAAGCTTCAGTGCCACAGCGGCCAGCGAAGCTAAAGGGGCTCTGCTCCTTTAGCGTGTAAATAAATAAAAAAGGATAAACAATGGCAAAAGTAATGTTACGCGTGAATGACGAGGGTAAGACCCTTTTTTACATCGCAAAGAGAGATATGGAAGAGATCATTTCGGATCTTGAGTTCGACACGGATGAAAAGTGGGGCGGCAATGTGACCCTGACCAACGGAGATGTCTGGTTTATCGCCCCCGGTGCGAAGAAGCTTCCAAACGAGGTCAATGCGAAGATCATCAGCCGCGGTGACGACTAAAGGCCCTGCAGACCCGGATCCCATGCTCTGAAGCTGATGCCCGCGAATCGATACAAGATCCGTGTTCAACGCCGCTTCTTTATCGTTTTCATGATCTATACATAATCGAAATCCGGGTGTAAAACGGCGTGAAGTGAGAGCGGAAAATTGCTGTATTTTAGCGTCTTTACGGCTTTTAACTGTTTAGTTGTCGCAGAGGGCTTTCAATTAAAAGCACGCTCTGTTTTTAGCTCTGAACTGTGCTGCGGTCTAAACATGCAGCGGGGGAAGATATTCACGATCGAACCGGCGCGACGGCAGTGGGTCGCTAGAGTCCGTAGAAGAGTGCGGCAGGTCTCTCGTAATAGGCGAGAGGCGCACCCAGGGTGCAGCAGTGAAAATCCGCTTTCAGGTTTGTATCCGGTTTGGTGTAGTAAAAAAGTGACATGGTCTGCTCCTCTTGTTTTTCAAAGAGTGTGCAAACGTTGTTCTAGAGTTCGATATTGTACTTTCGTATCTTGTAGCCGATCTGGCGTGCCGTCATGCCGAGCTGGGCCGCCGCTTTGGTCTGGATGCCGCGGTTGTCGATCAGCGCCTGGATGATGGACTCTTTCTCCATCTCCTTGAGGCTGGCCTTGGTCATCATCGGGGCCGGTTGTTCGGCCGCCTGCGGTGCCGCGGGCGGCGGAGTCGGTTCGGCCGCTGCCGGTGCCTGAGGTGCCGCCTGCTGCGGCATGGACATCTTCTGATAATTGAACGGTAGGACATGGTTTAGCATCTCCGGCATGATCTCCCCTTCGGGACAGATCAGGACGATGCGCTCCATGGTGTTTTGCAGCTCACGGATATTTCCCGGCCAAGGGTAGTCAAGCAGCAGCTCCAAAGCCGGTTTGGAGAGGCTCATCTGTTTGCGGTGCTCTTTCATGAACTTGCGCAGGTAGTGTTCGACGAGCAGTTTGACATCTTCATAACGTTCGCGCAGCGGCGGAAGGTTGATAGGGATGACGTTGAGACGGTAGAAAAGATCCTCGCGGAACTCCCCTTTTTTGACCATCTCTTCGAGGTTGCGGTTGGTCGCGGCGACCAGGCGGACATTGGTCTTGATGGTCTTGGTCCCGCCGACGCGTTCGAACTCCTGCTCCTGTAGGATACGCAGCAGCTTGACCTGGAGAGCCGGTGTGATATCGCCGATCTCGTCGAGAAAGAGTGTTCCGCCGTCGGCGAGCTCAAACCGCCCCTTGCGGGTCTCTTTGGCATCGGTAAAGGCCCCTTTCTCGTGTCCGAAAAGCTCGCTTTCGAGCAGGGTCTCGCTGATGGCGGCACAGTTGAGCTTGATGAAGGGGCCGTTTTTGCGCTGGCTGAGGTTGTGGACCGCCGTCGCGATCAGCTCCTTACCGGTTCCGGTCTCTCCGCGAACAAGAATGGTCGCATCGCTCGGGGCGACGGTCTCGAGCATGCTGAAGACCTGCTGCATCTTGGTGCTTCTACCGATGATGTTCTCGAACTTGTGATCGCTGAGCAGTTCGTCGCGGTAGTAGGTCTTGAGCTCGGTCAGCTCCTCCTTCTCTTTGGCGAAACGGCGCTGGGTGGCCAGTGTGCCGGCAAAGAGGGAACCGACGATGGTCAGCATGCGGACGATATCGTCGAAATTGAGCGGCGCATTGGCCCCGATGTTGGCCGAGATGACCCCGATGACGCCGTCGTCCTGAAGCAGGGGTACCGCGATGTAGGAGACTGAGGTGGTGTTGATACTGCCCATTTTGTTCAGGTAGTTGATGTTGTTGTGGATATTCTCAATCACCACCGGTTCGGCGCTCTGCGCGGCGAGGCCCGTCGCCCCTTCCCCCAGTTTATAGACAGCCATCATCCGCTGCTGCTGGGAGAGGTCGATGGAAGCGAAAAGCTCCAGTGCGGTTTTGTCGTCGTTTAGAATGAAGAGGGCGCAGCGGTCAAGGTAACCGTGGCGTTTCAGCAGGCGCATCCCCTGTTCGATTGTCCCCTCGATGTCTGTCGTACTGGCCAGTTCCACTGCGATCTCATAAAGGAGTTCGATCTCTTTATAGGCAAAGGTGAGCGAGCAGGTTTGACACTCCGGATTGTCGGGAATATTGATTCTATTCATCATGCGGTCTCCCATTAATATCCTGAAAGTATATACCTGTGTGGTATATTTTGGCGCTGGAAAGTGTATAAAAAATAGCCAATATCACCCACACTGTCAGGTACGGTTTATGCATATCGGTATGTAAATATTATGATAACGAGGTAATTATGCAGATAACAGTACACGGAACGCCGACGCCCCTGTTGGGCAAAGAGGTGAAGATAGGTTCGGAGGCTCCGGCAGCACGTATTACAAAACTTGACGGTACAAAAAACGTGATCGGCATGATCGCGCCGACGACACAACTGTTGATCGCGATACCGTCGCTCAAGACAGAGGTCTGTTCCCTCGGGGCGAAAAAGTTTAATGATCTGGTCAAAAAGTATAAGAAACTTTCGACGGTGATGATCACGACGGACGATATCGACTTTGTCAAAGAGTACGCTGCGACCGAGGGAATTGACGGTGCGGAGTTGGTGGTGGATACGGACCGTAACTTTGCCAAAAAATACGGTCTTCTTATATCGGAAGGCAAACTCAAAGACAGGCTTGCCCGTGCGGTCTACGTTATCGACCGTGACGGTCTGGTAGCGTACAAAGAGCTGGTACCGGAGGTTGTTGATGAAGTCGATTACGAGGCGTGTATCGAGGTGGTTGACAAGCTTATCAGTGAAAAGAAGACTGGCCACACCCACGAAGAGTGGATGTCTGTTTAATAAGGAGTCTCTTATGGTTGACAGATCCAACAGTTGGTTGAAAGAGCGCGGTTTCGCGGTCGACGATATCGAATCGCGCGGTTTTAACGGCAATACCCCATTGCTGCAGGCGGCACTCGAGGGCGACGAAAAGATGGTTGCCCTCTTCATTGCCGCCGGCGTCGATCTCTATGCGGTCAACAACGATTACAATGGGGTACTGTTCAACGCCTGCTATGCGGACAACCCTGCTATTATCAGGATGCTTGTCGAGGCGGGCGCCGACATTGACGATGTCAATGAAGAGGGGGAGACGGCTCTGATGTATGCGGTCTCAGCCTCTAAGCTCAACAGCGTGAAAATGCTGATCGCCCTCGGTGCGAACAAAAGCCTAGAGAACGTCGACGGCTTCTCTGCCATCGATTATGCGGTCAACCGTACTGTCTTCAGACAGCTGCGGCATGCATGAGGCCTACGACGCCACGGCGCTGACGCCTATGCGGGTAGCACGCCTCAGCGGCTACATCGACTGGGCGTCCCAGCCCTCCGTTTTTAAACACTATCCCGAGTTTCTCTTCCGTTATCCTTTCGGTACCAATCCGGCGTTGCGCAGGGCGGAACTATCGCGCATGGTCACCTTTGAGGGTGTTGTCGGCAGCAAGCCTTATCTCCGGCTCAACACCCCCTCTGCCGGGAATCTCCATCCCGTTGAGCTCTATGTCCAGATTCGCGGTGTCAAAGGGGTTCTGAGCGGTATCTATCATGTCGATGCCGGTGCTAACGCCATGGTACTGATACGCGAGATCGAACGCGACGGTCTGGAACCGGCGCTCGGTATGCAGAAGAGGTTTGAGGGGATGCTCTTTGTCGTCAGTGTTGTCCCGTTTCGTTCGGAGTGGAAATACGGCGACCGGGCACTGCGTTACTGCTATATGGATGCCGGGCACCAGGTGGGTGCCGTCTGTGCCTCGGCAGCCGTCGGCGGACACACCGCGACAATATTGTCGGGTTTCGACGCCGATTGTCTTAACCGCACGATGGGGTTCGGCGGGCAGGAGTTTGCTGCCGCGGCGGTCGCGATCGGCCAAGAGACGGAGCGGGACGCCGAAGCGATGAAGGGGGGACTGATGGAGGTCGCCCCGACGGATTATTGCGATACGAAAGGGACGATAGCGCTGCAGATAGCAGAGGAACCTCCCTTTGCGAGCCGCAGTGACATCACGATGCCGGTCGTTGATGAAACGAGCATCATAAAGCGGCGTTCGGCCCGCCTTTTCTCACCGGAACCACTTGAAACAGCGCAGTTTGAACACTTTATGCATTGTCTGATGCAACCGCCAAAGCCGCTGGAGAGTTTCGCCGTCGTGCTGCAAAGCAAGAGCCTTAATAAAGGGGTCTACAAAGAGGGCGAATTGCTCAAAGAGGGCGATTTCGCCGATCGTGCGGCGGCACTGCTGGTCGATCAGCGTTTTGTCAAAGATGGCGCGGTCATCATGGTGTTTACGGCCGAAACCTTCGGCTCGGGCGAATTGATCTCTGCGGGGCTGTTCGCGCAGCGCCTCTATCTCGAGGCCGCCGCCATGGATGCCGGTTTTACCGGGATAGGGGCTTTTTACGACAAGAAGCTGCAGACCTTCCTGGGTACGCAGCAGGCTATTGTCTATGTGGGTGTATTAGGAGTCGAAAGAACATAAGGAGTTGTTTTCGTGAATGTTAAAATGAAAAAAGATGAGAATAAAGAGGCCCTGAAAATATTGAATATCTACCGTTTTTTTCAGAAAGACGGTAACCTTTATCTGGGTGATGATGTGGAGAGTCTCGACACGCTGTTCGATGCGGTGGTCGATGCGATCAACAATTGCGGTACGCTTAAGGCAGAACTGCCCTATAACGAGTTTGTCCGTCCGAGCCGGAAGGTCCTCGAGGGTGATGCCGGCTGGGTAGGCCATTTCGAAGAGCGGGACAACCGGAGGTTTTTCCTGAGCGATATTCATGACTACCTCCGTCTGATGTACGGGCGGAGAAGCTGATTCGTTACGACACTTGTGACGAACTATAAACTTTTACACAAAACAAGAGTACCGTTCCCGAAGGGATGTTTCTCTGAAAATTCTGAGTCGTAAAACTGATAACACTACTATCAAAAAACATTCAAAAGAAGTTGGTAACTTAGATATATTGTGACGACGATGTCAAAAGTCATGAGCTTTATCGACCATACTTTTTCTTTTTTTTTCCGCAAAAAAAGAAACAAAAAAGCTCTCGAAAAGGCTTTACCTGAGGGCATTTCCTTTGGTCACGGCCCGACAGGCTACCGGGTACCTTCCTTACACTCTCTTTTTCACTAAAAATCCCTAACTCGCTACGCTCAGACAAAGTGATTTTCTTAACGTGAAAAAGAGAGTTCCAGTCAGTTCTGCAGATTTTTCGAAAAAGAGCCAGGGGGTGACGCATCTATTTGAGACTAAAAGCTTACGCTTTTACAATTCGGCTACGCCTCATTGCACGTAACATCAGATTTTCTACACAATATAGAATGTCAGAGAAGTTGATGTTGTGATGCGTCAGAGCATTAATTCCGGCAGAAGTGACATAACCTCTATTCAAAAACATTCAAAAGAAGTTGGGCTAACAAAAGAATAAAACACTAAAGTGTAATGCAGGGCGGTACTTAAGTGCCAACAGCACAATACAGAGAGTCACCAAAATGAGTATAACGCTCAGCTTGCTGACATTTCTGTGAAAACAAGGGTACCGCTCGCATAGCGATGTTTCTCCGAAAATGACGAATCGTAAAAAGTGACATAACCTCTATTCAAAAACATTCAAAAAAAGTTGAACAGTCAAAATTACAAGTGAGCAAGGACTCTTTATCATCAAATATCGTAAAAATCATCCCCACAAGCATAAAAAACTGCTAATAGAACAAAAAATGCATTCATATCTGCATAACGAGGATGTCTTTAATGGTTACGGTTTTTTTAAAAAATGACAACATCAAGGTCAAAGTTCCTCTTGGGACAACCATGCGTCAGGTGGCACTGAAGTCCGGCGCAGCGATGGAGTTCGGATGCCGGGTCGGTGACTGCGGAACCTGCATCGCCCATGTGACATCGGGGATGGACAAATTGAATACGAAAAGCGATAAAGAGCTGCATATACTCGGGATTCTCGGCGGCAATGTCAGAGAGCTGCGCCTTATGTGCCAATGCGAAGTACGCTGCGAAGAGGGCGAGATCGAGATCTCGTACGGGCTATGAAGATAGGGGCTATTACGGAGATCGCACCCAGCGTCCATTTTATCGGGGCCTTCGATCCGAGGATCCGGACCTTTGATATCATCATGAAAACGGCCAACGGCAGCTCCTACAACGCCTATCTGGTCCGCGGCAGCGAAGGCGTCGCCGTGATGGATACCGTCAAAAAAGAGTTCTCCGAGGTGTTCTTCAAGCGGCTTGAACTGCTCTGCGACTATGAGGAGATCAAGTATATCGTGCTGCACCACCTCGAGCCGGACCATTCCGGCGCGCTGCTGGAGCTGATGGAACGCGCGCCGGAAGCGAAACTCATCATTTCGGGACGCGCGGTGATGATGCTCAAGGGTCTGATCAAAAAAGAGATCCCCTTTGAAGTGGCCAATACAGGCAGAACCATCTCGCTGGGTGACAGGACCATCGAGTTTTTAAGTACCCCGTTTTTACACTGGCCCGACACCATGAGCTCCTACCTGCACGAAGAGAAGATCCTGTTCAGCGGGGATGTCTTCGGCAGCCACTATTATGATGAGCGTCTTTTTGATGACAAGGTGGGCGATTTCAGCTACGCCTTCAAATACTATTACGACCATATCATGCGCCCTTTCAAGCAGTATGTCCTGCAGGCACTCAAGCTCTACCAGCAGTTTGATATTGCGACTATTGCACCGCTGCACGGCCCTGTTTTACGTACCAATCCGGAGTTCTACATCAATGAATATGCCCAGTGGAGCAGTGAAGCCAAGTTCAGAAAACATGAGTTCGGCAAAAAGATGCTCTCGGTCTTTTACATGTCCAGCTATGAGAATACCCACATGATGGCCGAGAAGATCATGGAGGGGGCGGACTCCATTGAGGGGATCGTCCCGAGCATGTATGATCTTGCCTCCCTGGACGAACAGAACATGATCGACCTGCTCGAAGAGTCCGACGCCGTCATGGTCGGCTCGCCCACCATCAACGGCGATGCGGTCAAACCGGCCTGGGACCTGCTTGCCTGTATGGCCTATCTTGAGAGCAGCGGCAAGGTGGGGGCGACATTCGGCTCCTACGGCTGGACAGGAGAGGCGCCGGAGATGCTGCATGACCGGATGCGCTGGCTGAAGTTCAGGCTGCCGGTCGAACCGTTGAAGATCAAACTGATCCCGACGGAGGAGGAGCTTAAAGCGTGTTATGCCTTCGGCGTGGAAGTCGCCGAGATCACAATGGGAAAAATGGTGGAGATGGAACTATGAAAAGAGAACATGAAATAATGTATGAAGATGTCAGGATGCTGCTTGCTTCGCATGCGGTCAACGGTTTTGCAGCGGTCGTACTGGCTCCGCTGGTGGCGCGCACCTCGCTTGAGATGAACCATCTCTACGAAGACCTCGGCTTTAAGAGCCGCACAGAGATGGGCCGTTTCATGAAGCGGAACTTTCCGGTTCTGGCGATGGAGAAACCGAAAGAAAAGCTCTGGAAGAAATACCTCTACGACTGTATCGGCGCTGTCGCGCCTGCCTGCGCAACCTGCGACGACCAGGCCACCTGTTTTAAATGCATCATGCAGGAGTTAAGCGCATGAGTCCGGCAGCCGCCGGCACAATACCATACCGGAGTTTTATGCTATGACCACACCCTCTATCTCGACAACCGAGCTCTACACTTATCTCGATACGCTGATCGACAGCGACACGCCTGTTTTTATCCACGGAAGTCCGGGTATCGGGAAATCGTACATCGTGGCGGATATCGCCGAAAAGAACAACCTGGAGCTGGTCGATGTCCGCCTTTCGCAGATGGACCCGGTCGATCTGCGCGGGGTCCCGTCCATCAAAGGTGAGCAGACCGTCTGGATGCCGCCGGTCTTTTTTCCGAAAGATCCCAACTCATCCGGGATACTCTTTCTCGATGAACTTAACTCGGCGCCCCCTTCCGTTCAGGCGGCCATCTACCAGCTGGTACTGAACCGGAAGATGGGGGAGTATGAGCTGCCGAAAAACTGGCGTATCCTCTGTGCCGGTAACCGTGTCAGCGACCGGGGCGTCGTCTTCAGGCTGCCGACCCCGCTGGCGAACCGTATGGTCCACCTGCATGTGCAGGCCCGTTTCGAGGACTTCAAGCTCTTTGCCATCAAAAGCGATCTGCATCCCTTTATCATCGGTTTTCTAGGGTTCAGGCCGGACCTTCTTTCGACCGAGCCGGTCGTCGAAGATGACGCCAATCCGGCTTTTGCGACGCCGAGAAGTTACCATATGCTCTCGAACATCCTTAAAAAGAGCCGCGACATCAACAAGATTGCCCCGATCATCTACGGTACGATCGGCTACAGTGCCGGTATCGAGTTCACTTCCTACGTCAAGGTCTATGAGGAGCTGCCGGATGTGGCGGCGATCTACGAAGGAAACTACCCGGTTATCGACAAGCAGCCGGCGCTTCTTTACGCGCTTGTCTCGGCACTGGTCGAGTATTTTAACGGTTCGGAGCTCCATAAAGAGCACCTCTTCGCCTTCAGCGAGACTCTGCCGACGGAGTTTGGTGTGATGCTTGTCAAAGATGTCATCGTCAAGGACGAATCGCTGGCAACGCACAGTGCGTTTGACGGCTGGCTGGAGAAGTATGGCGACTACATTATCTAACCGTCTCGAAAAGGTACGGGTCCAGTTCCTCTTTGATCATCCTTTTCTGAGCGTTCTCGCCCTCTCGCTGCCGATGCATTTTCAGGCAAACCCGCATGAGGCGTTCGAGACCGACGGTACGGCGATCTATGTAGATGAGACCATGGCCGCGACGCTCAATGAAGCCCATCTAAAATACAGTTACGCCCACATCCTGCTGCATATCCTGCTTAAGCACCCCTTCCGCATGGCCGGCCGCGACCGCAAGGTGTGGAACCGCAGCAGCGATATTGTTATCAACCTGCTGCTGAGCGATTTTGAACGCGTCGGCGAGCGTCCCGAAGAGGAGGTCATGCTCGAGAAGTTCCGGGACAAAAGTGTTGAAGAGGTCTACAATACGCTCTACCAGGAGAATAAGGAGGGCGAGGGGACCCCTGACGAGGAGAACCCGAAAGAGCAGAAACAGGACATCATCGAAAACGAGGGGGATACCGAAGCGGCACAGGAAGAGCTCGATACGCTGATCGTCCAGGCCCTGGGCGCGGCACAAAAACAGGGCAATGTTCCTGCCTCTTTTCTGGAGGTGATCCGCGAGGTGACCCGTCCTAAGATCGATCTTGAGACCCTGCTCCACACCTACCTCTCCGAGAGCTTTTTTGACAAGGTAAGCGACTTTTCTAACCCCAACCGCCGCTTCATACACCAGGGGCTCTACCTGCCCGGGTATAAACGCGAGCGGAACCGTCTCGATCTCTACATCGCACTGGACCGTTCCATGAGTATCAGCCCCGATGTCTTCTCCAAGTTCCTGGGCATCATAGACGGCGTACTGCGCATGAGCGGTGATTTCAGTGTCTGTGTCGTCCCTTTTGACGACAGGGTGGATGAGAGTGCCGTCGTGCGTTACGATGCCCAGGCCGCCAAGCCGCCGAAGATCGCATTCGCGAAAGGTAACGGCGGCACGGAGTTTGCGGCGGTCGATGCCTACCTGAGAGAGAAGAACACGCAGGAGAGTACCTTGATGGTGCTGAGCGACGGTTTTTTCAAGATCGATGGCCCGTGTGCGATGGAGACCCTCTTTCTGATCAGCGAAAAGAAAAACATGAAAAGGTTGGAAAGCTATGGAAACGTCTTTTACTTTGACCTATAAAGAGGAGATCGAAGCGCTGCAGGAGAAAGAAGAGGGCAATTTCGAAGCAAAAGGCGATGCACTCTACATGCATCATGAGGACGACGAAGCCCGTCTGGAGTGGGCATTTTACCGCCCATCGGGTTCACATCCCGACCAGGTATGCGACAAAAATGTCATGGTTGCCATCATGGCCTTTAACCATTCCCGTCTGGGTGCGCTGGAGCGTTTTACCCTGGTCAATGAAGAGGTGGTCAACAACGACAGGCTGCGCGTCAAGATACGTAACCGTAGCCGCATGCTGTTCCGTGCCATGGTCGATGACGATTTTAAAGAGCTTGTGGCGGTACTGGAGCTTTATCCCGTCTTTTTGGACCTTGCCTGCGATCAGATGATCAACGGGCGTATCTGGAACGAGACCTTTGCCGATCCCGTCGCGGCGTCGAAGTTTTTGGCGATTGTCGGCGAAGGGGCCGATGCCAAACTGCTCGAAGGGCTTGCACGCCGTCTGCAGCCTGTCAAGAACCTCAGTGTCGATGAGGCCAAGGCCTATCTGCAACAGCTGACCGATCAGGCACAGAACTTGCATTTATATGTAAAAGCACATTTTGTCAAGGCGTTTGAAAAATGGATGGAACGCACGAGTTTGCATCCGCTGCAGAAGATCGTCTGGCAGAAACAGATTAATGAACTCAAGGAGACAACATGAGTGTCACGCCGGCTATTATAAAAAGCGTTATGAAAGGTATCTACAACCTTTGCGACGAAGACAACTACAATGTCTATGATGCCTATGATCTTGCCGAATACCTCGGGCTTGAAATTTCGGTGATAGACGCAACGATAGAGACCCTTTCCGATGCGGGGTGCATCAGCGAGTGTATGAACCTCCATGATGACGGTATTCAGACCTACTGCCTGACAGACAAGGCGATCGATATGGTGGAGCTGGGATGAAGATCGTCATCTTCTACGAAAAACCGGGCTGCGCGACCAATGCAAAACAGAAAAAAAGTCTGCGCGACGCCGGCTGTATGGTGATAGAACGCAACCTGCTTGAGCACGGTCTGACGATGAATGAGCTCCATGCTTTTTTGCAGGAGAAGCCGCATACCCAGTGGTTTAATCAAAGCGCCCCCGATATCAAGAACGGCGTGATCGAACCGGCTCTGATGAGCCCGGCTGCCGCACTGCAGACGCTTATGCGAGATCCCATTCTTATTAAAAGACCTCTGATGGTTGTCGGCGGTAAAAAACTGTGCGGATTTGAACAGAAAAAGATCGAGGCACTGATAGAAAGGCCGTTGGATCAGAAAATCACGACCGCTTGTTCCGCCGAGCATACTCCCTGCGAAAGTATCAAATTCAAATTGTAAAGAAGGAGACAACATGAAAGCATTGATAAATTACTACAGAAGAAAGATCAACTTTATGGCGTTGATCTATGTCGTATTAATCGCTATTGCAGTTTACATGAAACAACAGTGACAGAAAAAAAGCACAACTAATATAGCTGAACTTCGCAGAAGAGTTGAAAAAAAGGTGTTTGTTTTTTATAAATGATATCTGCTGTTTAGGGCATACATCGCTTCGGATGACTTGTACGAAAATATATAGAAACAGTTTATTTTAAAAAAGTGTTGAAACGTTTTGTTTTAGGGGGTTTTTGATGGTGGTCCGTACAAGACTTGAACTTGTGACATCTACCTTGTCGAGGTAGCGCTCTACCAACTGAGCTAACGGACCGTTGAAAAGAGATGAGAATATTACACTACACTTGCTTAAACTGATTTTAGAAGTGCAGCAAATTCTCGAAAAAATGTTATTTTTCTTTGTCGGCCTTGCAAAACCTGGGTTTGAGGTTTAAAAACAGCAGCCAGGCAACCGCAAAATCGATCATCACATCGGCAAAGTTGAAGATCGCAAAATCAAATCCGCAGTGCCAAAAGATATAATCGACGACGCCGCCATGAATAAAACGGTCATAAATGTTTGAGAGCCCGGCACCGATCAGGATCCCGGACGGAAGCATATAACAGAGTTTTTTCAGGCTGATCACATAAGCCAAGACGCCGGAGATCAACAGGAGCTGCAGCCATTTCAGATACTCATCCAGAAAGGAGAGCATCGAAAAGGCGACCCCCTGGTTGAAGACGAGACGGAGATTGATACAAGTTGTCTCATAGATGTCCAGCGCACGTGGGTAGAGGGCTTCTTGCGGCAAGGCGTAGATATCTATGGCTTTAAGAATCATGTACTCTTTGATAGCCTGATCGGCAATAAAGATACCGACCAGTGCAAGAATCAGAACAAGAAGCGACTTAACCATTGAGCGCTTTCTTGAAAAAATCTATCAGATCATTCATGGCCTTTTCCATCGCCTTGGCATCTTTGCCTTCCAGCAGGACACGCAGTTTGTTCTCTGTTCCCGAGTAGCGTACAAGATGGCGGATGCGGGCTTTGTCCAGTGCCGCATATTTTTCAGATAAGCCCTCGATGCTTTCAAGCTTTTTTTTCTCATGCACATGGAGATTGACAAGTTTTTGCGGATAGAGGCTGAACGGACGGAGGGCTTTGCTGACCGGCTGGTCGCTGCTGAGAACCAGTGCGAGCGTCTGCAGTGCCGTGAGCAGTCCGTCGCCCGTCTTTGCATAATCCTGTACAATGACATGCCCGCTCTGTTCGCCGCCGAAGTTGATCCCCTCTTTGTTCATGATCTCCAAAACATGTTTGTCGCCGACGTTGGAGCGGTAAAGCTTGAGGCCGTGCTCATGTAAAAAATCTTCAAGCCCCTGGTTGCTCATGACGGTGGTGACGATACCGTCGCCTTTTAGTCGGCCGATCTGCTGGAGGTAAAGGCCTATCGCACCGATCAGCTGATCGCCGTCGACGACCTCGCCCTTCTCATCGATGACAACGATACGGTCAGCGTCACCGTCGAGGGCAAATCCGATGTCGGCACGGTACTCGATGACCGCTTTTTGGACATCTTTGGGATAGAGTGCGCCGCAATCTTCGTTGATGTTAAAGCCGTCGGGTTTATCATGCAGGACAATGACTTCGGCACCGAGCTCTTCGAGTACGGTCGGCCCGACCCGGTACCCTGCACCATTGGCCGTATCCAACACGATGCGCATTCCCTGAAGCGTATGCTCCTGGCAGAAAGAGTTTTTGAGCTGGACAATATAGCGCCCGATGACATCGTCGATACGTTTTGCCTTGCCGATGTTCTTGTTGGTGGCCGCTGCATCGTTCAGTTTTTCCTCATCCTGAACAAGTTTTTCGATCTCTGCTTCGATCTCTTCGGAAAGTTTGTCGCCGCGTGCATCAAAAAATTTGATACCGTTGTCGCCGAAATGGTTGTGGCTTGCAGAGATCATGATACCCGCATCACAGCGCATGTTCTCTGTCAAAAAAGCGATAGCGGGCGTGGGCATCGGTCCGATCTGTATGACATCGTAACCCACGGCAGTCAGCCCGCTGACGATCGCGTTTTCAATCATATAGCCGCTGCGTCGCGTGTCTTTCCCGACGAGAATCTTGTTCGTCTTTGCACTGTCTTTAAAGTAGACACCTGCCGCCATGGCAACTTTCATGGCGAGTGAAGCCGTTAAAAAACTTCCCGCCTCGCCACGTACGCCATCTGTTCCAAATAATTTCATCTGTACACCTTATTTACATTTCAACATAATGTTTAACTTAATTTTAATTATCTTTAAGGTAACATTCTACCTCAAATTATATTATGACAAGGATAATGCAATGGCAAACCATAAGTCAGCATTGAAGAGAATCCGCCAGACTGAAAAACGTACTGAGCGTAACAGATTCTATCGTACACGTTTAAAAAACATTGTTAAGGCAGTTCGTACTGCTATTGATGCAGGTAACAAAGAGGAAGCTGCTGAGTCATTGAAAGTTGCTAACAAGCAGATCCATAAATTTGTAAGCAAAGGTCTTTTGAAAAAAGAGACTGCTGCTCGTAAAGTAAGCCGCCTTCACCAAGCTGTTAACGCACTGTAAGGGTAAGTACTACCCCGAATGTTAGCAGATAAACTAACCCCATTTCTTGAACGCTACGACGAGTTGAGTGAGCTGCTTAGCTCACCCGATGTAGCCTCCGATATCAAACGTATGACGGCGCTATCAAAAGAGCAGTCAGGTTTGCTGCCGCTTGTAGAAAAGACCAAAGAGTACAAAACCCTTCTTGCCGATATTGACGATAACAAGTCGATGATCTATGATCCGGAACTTGGCGAACTTGCCAAAGAAGAGCTCAAAGAGCTTGAACCGAAAGTCGCTGTTATCGAAGATGAGATCAAGAAGCTTCTTATTCCCAAGGATCCGAATGATGATCGAAATATCATCGTGGAACTCCGGGCCGGTACCGGCGGGGATGAAGCAGCACTCTTTGTCGGCGACCTCTTTGCTGCCTATACCCGTTATGCGGAAGTCAAAGGGTGGAAGATAGAGCTGATGAGCACGAGCCCATCCGATGCAGGCGGGTATAAAGAGCTGATCGCCCTTATCAAAGGGGACCAGGTTTTCAGCCGTCTGAAATATGAGGGTGGTACCCATCGTGTCCAGCGTGTTCCGGCAACGGAATCCCAGGGACGTGTTCACACCTCTGCGATCACGGTCGCGGTGATGCCGGAAGTCGAAGACGTCGAAGTCGATATCGACCCGGGTGACCTGAAGATCGATGTGATGCGTGCTTCTGGCAACGGCGGCCAGTCGGTCAATACGACGGACTCCGCAGTCCGCATTACCCACCTTCCGACAGGGTTGGTTGTCACCAACCAGGATCAGAAGTCGCAGCACAAAAACAAAGACAAAGCGATGAAGGTACTCAAAGCGCGTCTTTATGACCTTGAGTTGCAGGAGGCACAGAAAAAAGACAGTGCCGCCCGTAACGAACAGGTCGGTACAGGTGACCGTAGCGGGCGTATCCGTACCTATAACTACCCGCAGAACCGTATTTCGGATCACCGTATCAACCTGACGTTGTACCGTCTTAACGAGATCATGACCGGCGGTCTGTTTGATGAGATCATCGATCCGTTGATCACGGACAGCCAAGTCAAAAGCATGGAAGCGGCCGGCCTCTCTTAAAAGTTCCAGCTGGGTCTGCCCCCTTGGGTATCGGCGCGATTTGCACCGGGGTTCACCTCTCAACGCACAGCAGCACGACTCACGATTTAGTCGTTCGCTGTAGTGAACTGTTGGTTCTTCTGCGCTTTCGGGTTCACACCCGGCACAACTCACACCAAAACAAGGGTACCGCTCGCGTAGCGATGTTTCCTCGAAATCTGAAACTTTATATAAATTTTTTGATTTTTCAAGTATGAGAGCTTCGGTGTCTTTTTTGACATCCAAAAATTTATTTGCAAGTTTAGATTGCTTTTAGATGAACAACGTCATCTTTCTTAGCACTTAGCACTTAGCACTTAGCACTTAGCACTTAGCACTTAGCACTTAGCACTTAGCAGGTTTTTACATCAATCCCCGCATCATCAGGTACCAATACATCGGTTTAAGCATGTAGAGGTCAAATGCCCACCAGATCCAGCGCGGTTTTCCGATGTCCAGAGGAAATGACGGTGCCGGACCGTCATAGTTGAACTCGGCCAGGATGATTTTGCCGTACTGTGTCTTCAGCGGGCAGACCGTGTAGCCGTCAAATTTCTCTTGTAACGCCTTGCTCTCCATCTGTGCGATCAGGTTGCCTACGACAACAGGCGCCTGGTGACGTGCGCTTCCCCCCGTTTTACCCAGTGGAATCCCGCAGATATCACCGATACCGAATACATTGGCATAACGACGGTGCTGGAGTGTTTCGCGATCAACCTCGAGCCACCCTTTTGCGCTCCCTTTCTGCCAACCCAGCGGTGAGTTTACCACAGCATCCGGTGCGCTCATCGGCGGGACGATGTGGATAAAGTCGTATTCCATCTCTACCAGCTCTTTTTTGGCGATCATTTCGTACTCTTCGAGATCTTCGTCATAGCTGCCCTGAACCTCATAGTTGTGTTCAAAGGTGGCAACCTTGTTCTGCACATCGATAGAGACCAGGTTGTGTTTGAATTTATTGGTGATATTTCCGTAACGCGGCTGCACTTCGTTATTGAGCGTTGCATCGACTGCCGGTACGGCACCGAAGAGCTTGCCGCCGTTCGTGGCAAAGGTGAAGTCGGCGGTGAGCCCGTCACGCTTTAGATAGTCATCACTCAGGTAGAGGATCTTCTGTGGTGCACCGCCGCACTTTATAGGGGTTCCGGGTTGCGTACAGATGACTTTCGGATTCCCGTCTTTGGCTGCTTCATGGAGATCTTTAAACCACTGGTGGGTGATACTGCCGCCCTCTGCGGTACCTTTCTCAAGGTTGTTCAGATAGACGCTGGAGATACCGTTTTTACCGATATCGTCAACGCTGAGACCTTGAATCCATTCGTAGTGGTACTGAAGACCCGTGGCAACAATCAGGTAATCATAATCGATCGTCTCGCCGCCGCGTGTTATGACCTTGTTGTTGTCCGGATCAAAGGTTTTGACTTCGTCCTTGATCCAGGTGACACCATCCGGCACAAGGTCTGCATTGTCTTTGGAGATATCGTCAAAAGTGTATTCACCTGCGGCCATAAAGATTTGGCCCGGTTGATAAAGATGGACCTCATTGGGTGCGATGAGGGTGATGTCCGGGTTGGAGAGCGCTCTGTTCAGACGTGCAGCCGCCATAATACCGCCGGCACCGGCACCGACGATAACGACTTTGCCTGTTGCATCTGATGCTTCAGCCGATGCGATGGAGCTGGATGATGTTGAGGCGAGAACGCCTGCCGCAATCGGTGAAATTCCCATCAGTTTCAATGCATCGCGGCGCGAAAGCATCTCAGCGTTTTTACTCTTTTTTAGGAGAGATTTAAGATCTTTTGTATCCATGATTGTTTACCTTCTATTGATGATTGTTCCTATTTTAGCGCATGTCTATTAAAAATGGTGATTAAAGTGTATGAATTATGCGCGTGTTTGCCGATAACCTGATGAGATCGCCCGATAAAACTGAGATAGAGCGGTGAAAAAGGTCTTTGCGCTCTTCTTTCAATCTAAACAAGGCGACTTTTAGCTAAAATCACGCAAATAAAATATCTTCAAGATGCTCTGCCTATTGTTGTGGTGGGCTCTTTGAAAGAGGATGAACAATTATGAGCGCAATTGCGATTAAACACAACGACGAAGTTATCGACCTGCTGACAGCGCAAGCGAACGGAATTACAGGTGAAGAGATCGAGCTTGACAACTCCCCGGAAGCCCTGGAAGTTCTCCGCCACTCAACGGCACACCTGATGGCACAGGCGATCAAATCGCTTTACCCGGATGCCGAGTTTTTTGTCGGACCGGTTGTCAAAGAGGGATTCTACTACGACTTCAAAGTGAGTGAAGAGATCGGTGAGGGTGACCTTAAAAAGATCGAAAAGACGATGCTCTCTTTTGCCAAGAAAAAGTACCCGATCGAGCGCTATGAGATCTCCATGGATGAGGCGAAAGCGAAGTTTGCCGACGACCATCTCAAGCTGGAGGTGATGAAGCGCATTCCGAGTGATACGGTCTCTATCTACAAGCAGGGTGATTTCGAAGATCTCTGCCGCGGACCGCACCTGCCGGATATCGGTCAGATCCGTTACTTCAAGCTGACAAAGATCTCGGGTGCCTACCTGGGCGGTGACTCCAAGAACGAGATGCTGACACGTATCTACGGGATCGCTTTTGCCGACAAGGAGTCGCTCAAAGCGCATCTTGAGATGATCGCCGAAGCGGAAAAGCGCGACCACCGCAAGATCGGTGCCCAGATGAAGCTATTCACTTTCCGTGAAGAGGTCGGCGCCGGTTTCCCTATCTGGCTTCCTGCCGGCGGACGCCTTCGTGCACGTCTGGAGTCTCTCCTTTTCAAAGCACACCGTAAACGCGGCTATGAGCCGGTGCGCGGGCCTGAGATGCTGCGTTCTGACCTCTGGATGACGTCGGGCCACTACCAGAACTATGGCGAGAACATGTACTTCACCAATATTGACGATGTGGAGTTCGGCGTCAAGCCGATGAACTGTGTCGGTCACATCAAGGCGTATGAAGATGAGCCGCACTCCTATCGTGACCTGCCGCTTAAGTACTTTGAGTACGGGGTGGTGCACCGCCATGAGATGACAGGGGCACTGCACGGTCTTTTCCGCGTACGCGAATTTACGCAGGATGATGCGCATATCTTCTGTACTGCGGACCAGATCGAAGAGCAGATCATCGAGGTCGTCGACTTTGTCGACAAGATCATGACGACCTTCAACTTTGATTACAAGATGATGATCTCGACGAAGCCGGAAAAAGCGGTCGGTGATGACGAGGTTTGGGAAATTTCGACCAACGCGTTGAAAACGGCAATGGACAAAAACAACCTTGTCTATGAGATCGATGAAGGGGGCGGTGCCTTCTACGGACCGAAGATCGACATCAAGATCACCGATGCGATCGGACGCGAGTGGCAGTGCGGAACGATCCAGCTGGACTTCAACCTTCCGGAGCGTTTTGAGCTCGAATACAGCGGGGATGAGAACAACAAAATCCAACCGGTTATGATTCACAGAGCAATTTTAGGTTCGTTTGAACGATTTATTGGTATATTGACAGAACATTATGCGGGTGAGTTCCCAATGTTCGTTGCACCGACCCAGGTCGCCATCGTTCCTATCGCGGAGCCTCATAACGCATATGCCAAGGAGTTGGCAGATAAACTGATCGATTTAGGTGCGGACAGCGAGATCTTCTCGAAAAACGAGAGCCTGAACAAACGTATCAGAACTGCCGAAAAAGGGCGTGTCCCGATGATCATCGTTTTAGGTGATGATGAGGTCGAGAACAAAACGATCGCAGTGCGTGACAGACGTGAGCGTGAACAATATAATCTTAGCGAAGCAGAGTTCTTGGCTATGATTCAACAAAAAATAAATGAGGTAAATTTTTGAACCGAAAAAAAGACACTACTATAATGAACGAAGATATCCGGGTCCCGGAGGTTCGTTGTAACGTCGATGGCGGTGAGTCATTAGGAATTATCCCGACAAAAGAAGCATTGGCAAAAGCTGATGAAATGGGCTTAGACCTGGTGCTCATCGCGCCAAATGCCAAGCCGCCGGTAGCGAAGATTATGGACTATGGCAAGTTCAAATACCAAGAAGAGAAGAAGAAAAAAGAGCAGCGCAAAAACCAGATCAAGATCGAAGTCAAAGAGATCAAGCTCTCCGTCAAGATCGCAGATAACGACATTAACTACAAAGTCAAACATGCCCGCGAATTTTTAGAAGAAGGCAAGCACGTTAAATTCAGAGTATTCCTCCGCGGTCGTGAGATGGCGCACCCCGAAGCGGGCAGAGAGGTTCTTCTGCGTGTCTGGCCGATGGTTGAAGATATCGGTGTTATGGACAAACCGCCTCGTTTTGAAGGGCGTTACTACAATATGCTTGTTCTTCCGAAAAAAGAGGACAAGAAAAAGTAAAAGTTCCAGCTGGGTCTGCCCCTTCGGGTATCGGCGCAATTTGCACCGGAGTTCACCGCTCGACGCACAGCAGCACGACTCACGATTTAGTCGTTCGCTGTAGTGAACTGTTGGTTCTTCTGCGTCTCCTGGTTCACATCCGGCACAACTTACACCAAAACAAGGGTACCGCTCGCATGGCGATGTTTCCTCGAAATCTGAAGCTTTTTCAAAGTTCAGGTTGTGTGAAGATGAGCTTCGCCACCTTTTCATACTAGATTCACCATTCACCATTCACCATTCACCATTCACCATTCACCATTCACCATTCACCATTCACCATTCACCATTCACCATTCACCATTCACCATTCACCATTCACCATTCACCATTCACCATTCACCATTCACCATTCACCATTCACCATTCACTAACCCTACTTTTTAAAGAGTACCTCCATGATCTCTTCATCACTTTTATCTTGCGCCTTTTCCGAGAGGAACATCAAATAGGTGTGCCCGTACTGTTTGCAGACAAGCTCCATATCATCGAGAAGCATCAGATAGGGGGCGATCAGGTTTTGATGGAGGCGGCTGTTTTCATCTAAAATATAGAGCAGTTCGATGAGCTGCGAACCGGACAGCTTTAGATTGAGGGCAAAGTTGTAGAGTGTGATCATCGCTATTGCGTGCAATTTGATCTCATAATCATCATCTTTATTTTTCAGACACTGCTCTTCAAGGTATTTAAACTCCTCTTCGGCCTGTCTGAGCATATTTTGCAAATCTGTATCTGACATGATTTAGTATAACCAAATATAGTGACAAAACAGGACGGGGCCGCTGTCTGTTAATTAATCACAATGGTGCAAAGTGAATTTCAATGCGTTTGAAAACCTGCAATGGAATTTTAATCTTGATTTGGCTATAATTTCAGACTTATTTTACGCAACTATGTAAAATAGTAAAATTAGAGAGGAGTCACTATGCCTAAGATGAAATCTGTAAAAGGCGCTGTAAAGCGTTTCAAAGTGAAGAAAAACGGCACTGTTAAACGCGGTACAGCGTTTCGTAGCCATATCTTGACTAAGCAAGATGCTGGAACACGTCGTAAACAAAACACGCCGAAAACCGTTGCAGCAGTCGATGCTAAAAATATTAAGGCGATGATCGCGTAATCACGCTTTCATTCAACTATTCTCCAGTTCAACTGGGCAAGTCCACCATTGAAGTGGCACCTATGTATCGAAAAGGTCATAGAGTCAAGTAAAGGAAAAAAATGCCAAGAGTAAAAACAGGTGTTGTAAGACGCCGTCGTCATAAAAAAGTATTAAAACTTGCAAGAGGTTTCTTTCAAGGTCGTCACAAGCACTTCCGTAAAGCGAAAGAGCAACTTGAACACAGTATGTATTATGCATTCCGTGACCGTAAACAGAAAAAACGTGAGTTCCGCAAACTGTGGATCATCCGTATCAATGCTGCATGCCGCCTAAATGACATCAGCTATTCTCGTTTCATCAACGGATTGAAAAAAGCGAACATCGAACTGGATCGTAAGATCCTTGCCGATATGGCAATGAACGATGCAGCAGCATTCAGCGCTGTAGTGACTCAAGCAAAAGCTGCACTCTAATTTAACAGATCAGGGCCTTTGGCCTTGATTCTTCTACACTTTTCTCCTCCCCATTAAACCCTTACCAAAACAGCAATTAGCCAATACCCTTTTATAGGTAGACCTTTCTATGTCAACAATTCAGCCGGAGACAGAACTCTGCGCCGACAGCACTTTCAGAAAACAAGATGATCTGATTTCTGTAAAAGACTATGAAGCCGATGTACTATTGGTCTCTTGTCCGATTGCGGTGTTTAGATGGCGTATCTTAAGCAGATTGTCCTGGCCACCGAAGTTGAGGTGGAGTAAAAAATGGGTACTGTTTTTATAGAGTCTGAACTTCTGCACCTCACCGAAATCATCAATAAGCACGTTAAGGTTACGCTCAAAAGGATAGCTCAGCTTTGCCGCCGATTCAATACGATAGAGATGCTTCTTTTTTACAAGGTATGCAACGTACGGCATCACATGCGTGTGAACAACATGCCGGGTCTGGATGAGAACGATATCTTCATTTTTATTGACATTGATGATCTCGTCGACATTGGATTGGGAGAGGGCGAGATCAAGATAGAGGGTTTTAAACAGAGACTGTTCGGTTGATATTGTCTGCAGTTTCTCGCCGTAAAAGCGGTTGGATTTATCCAGTGAAGCCATGGATTGGTAAAGAAATATCATGACGACGGAGAAGAGGGTGATGGCGATCATCATCTCTATGAGGGTAAAAGCGTTGCGTCTCATTGCAGTTTGACCCGTAAGAAAGAGCTGGACTGATCGTTGACCTTCATGGTCGTACGACCGACCTCCAAGGCGGTTACGGCCTCTGACGCCTCTTGTATCAGGGTGTCGTCCCCGTTTTCACCGCTGCCTATATCGGCAATACTTTCAGCGGCCTCTCCAAAATCAATGCTCGTGACCTCGTTGTAGATGATCTCGACCTTGACATTTTTAAGCTGACGTCTGAGATCATCATCGATGTTAAAATCCTTGACCAGTTCAGCGAGGTCGGTTTTCGCTTTTTCATACCCATAGATCTCATTGCCCAAAAGCACGCTTGTTGTATTGGTGTGCAAGATCTTCTGACGTACGGATTTGAAGGTGTAGGAGTTGTTGGCAAAGAGTTCTATCAGTGATCCGATAACAACGGCGATGATCATGACGGCAACAAGAACCTCGAGGAGGGTGAAGCCGCGAGACATTTTAGGCATGAGACAGACCGATGCGTATCGCTTCATCCAGGGAAGTCTCTCCTCTGAGCAGCATCTTGCGAAGCTGCATAGAGATCGTAACAAGGTGTTCTGCTTCCAGCGCTTTGGAGATGGTGTGCTCATCCGTGGTCTCTTTCAGCAGATCCTTGATCATATCGTCCATGACCAGAAGTTCACCGATCGACTGGCGGCCGCTAAAACCGCTGTAGTTGCACGCCTTGCAGCCGACAGGCTTGTAGATCTTGGCATCAGGGGCAAGATTGTATTCGGTGGCGAAATCCTCCGCAATAGTGTCTTCCACCTTGCAGGCATCGCAGAGACGGCGGACAAGCCGCTGTGCCATGATGCCCAGGACAGAAGAGGAGATCAGAAAAGGCTCTATGCCCATATCGGCCAGACGCGAGATGGTCGCCGCGGCGGAGTTCGTATGCAGGGTGGAGAAGACAAGGTGCCCTGTCAGCGCCGCGCGGACCGCGATATGCGCCGTCTCTTCATCACGGATCTCACCGATCATAATGATGTCCGGATCCTGGCGCAGTATAGAGCGCAGAGCAGAAGCGAAGGTGAGCCCCACCTTTTCGTTGACCTGTATCTGGGAGATCGTCTCCGATTTGTACTCGACCGGGTCTTCGACCGTGATGAGATTGAGTTCAGGCGATTCGACTTCCTGCAGGAAAGCGTGCAGCGAGGTGGTCTTCCCTGACCCTGTCGGACCGGTGACAAGGATGATGCCGTGGGAGTTGCGCAGCAGGTTTTTGATGTCGTGGATCGTCTCATCCGAAAAGCCAAGTTCATGGATATGGGGTACGGAACCGCTCTGCATCAAAAGACGCATAACGACACGTTCGCCGTAAAAGGTCGGCAGGATAGAGACACGGATATCGAGGGTCTCCCCGGCGATCTTGATCTGGGTACGGCCGTCTTGGGGGATGCGGTTCTCCGAGATATCGAGATTGGAGATGACCTTGATACGGCTTATGATGAGCGCGATGACCTTTTTCTCCAGGTCGGCATTTTTGGTGAGGACCCCGTCGATACGGAAACGGACTTCACCCCTCTTTTCATGCACTTCGATGTGAATATCGGAGGCTTTGCGCTTGACGGCCTGATAGAAGAGGGCATTGACAAATTTGATGATAGGTGCAGACTCTTCAGAGGTGAGGATGTCCGATGAGGTCCGTAAAAACTCTGTCAGCGAAAGCTCTTCATCCTCTTCCTCTGCCTTCTCACCTTTTTCCTGCATGGTCTCGATCTGTCTGTCGGTGCGAAGTTCCAAAAAACGGTTGAAGAGGCGTTCGAAAGACTCTTCGTCGAGGATGACAAAAGGGTACTGCTCGTCAAGTTTACTGTAGAAGTTGCTCGCTTCGACCAGGTACTCCTCGGAAGTGACCGCTACGATCTCCTCTTCGATGTGCGTAAGCAGAAGATAGTTTTTGACTAGTAGCTCTGTCTCAATCCCTTCGACTTCGATCGCTTCGAGGCTGAGATCATGGTGCAGTTGAGGCGAAAGCATTACTTATTCTCCTCTTTGCTCTTTTCCTCGATTTGGGAGAAAACTTCCTTGTTGTATTCTCTCTGAAGCCGGCTCAGCTCGCCAAGTTCACGTTGAAGCTGGGAAAGTTTTTCACTCTTTTCGATGATATAGGGTGTCAAAATAACGATCAGGTTGTCCTGCTGGTCGGATGTATCGTTGTGGGTGAAGAGCAGTCCGAGTATCGGAATGTAACCCAATATCGGTACTTTCGATTCGGTTGTAGAGGTGTAGTTCTTAACCAGGCCGCCGATGATGATTGTCTCGCCATGACGCAGGATCGCCTGTGTGAGTACATTTTGTTTTGTCGTCACCGGCTGATTGTTTGTATCTACGGTTGCAAGTACATTTTCCAGGATCGCCTCGACATCCAACGTTACCTTGTCTTTTGATGAAACACGGGGCTTGATCTTGAGGGTCAGACCTACATCCTCGCGTTTATAACTGCTGGTTGTTCCGAGGGTGCCGGCCGTATTACTTCCTGTCTGAAAGGAGAGCGTTTTACCGACGTAGATCGATGACTCCTGGTTGTTCACACAGAGGATTGACGGGCTCGAGACCGTTTTGGACGCGCCTTTCGTCTGAAGAAAATCAAGTGAAGCCCCTATGGCGAGTCCGGTTGTACCGGCATCTTCCGGTATGGCCACACCCAACGATTGAATAATGGAGGCCGCCGATGAGCCGCCGAAGTTGCCGCTAAAGGCCAAAAGTCCGGAGGAACTGACATCGAGGGCGCCAAGGGAGTACTTGAGCCCGATCTGTTCCGCATCGTTTTTGTTGATCTCGACGATTCTGGCCTGTACATAGACCTGGTACTTCTCTTTATCAAGCGTTTCGATGATCTTGACAAGCCCTTTAAGCAGGGAAGGGTTGCCCACAAGGATAATGGCATTGATCTCTTCGTTGGCGGAAACGTTGGGCTTGAGACTCGGATCGGTAAAGGTCTGTTTGGTGATGATCTCGTTGAGTGTGGCCAGAACATTTTTGGCCTCGGAGTTTTTCAGCGGGAGGATCTGCACCACTTCATTGAGGTTCTGTTCGGTGTCGAGGGTCTTTATGATTTTGGCAAGCTCTTTGACCTGATCGGGATTACCGACCAGGACCAGGCCGTTGACATCATTGTTGAGCAGGACTTTAACGCTCTGTGTCGCTACCTTCTCGTTAAAGATCGACTTGGCGATGTCTGTGACCTGCGTGTGCAGTTGTTTGAGTTCGGCATGCTCCACCGGAATGATCTTGATGATCTTTTTGTTTTTTGTGTCAATATCGCTGATAATACGTTTGATGGTCTGTATGTTGGCCGGATAGTCGGTAAGAAGAAGCGTATTCGACTCTTTCATCGTCATCAGCTTGGCGGTCTTGGAGATGAGGTAGCGGACTTTGGCGGCAACGATATCGACATTTTCACCTTTGACCTTGATGGCTTGCGTGACCATGGTATGGCCGCGTGCAATGTTGCCTGAACGCACGACCGGGACATTGTGCTTTGCCGCTTCGGTCGAACGGACAACCTCATAATATGAGCCCTTTTGAACAAGGGTAAACCCTTTTGATTCCAGGACCGAGACCAGAATACCCATCACTTCGTCATCATAGATAGGGGCTGTCGTGACCAGATCGACCGTGCCGTTGATCTTGTTGGTCACCAGGATGTTCTTTTTGCTGATCTCTGCAACAAGTTTGATGAACTTTTCGATCTGCAGGTTGTCAAACTTGACCTTGACCTGTTCTCTGGCAGCGAGAGTGGTGCCGATTAAAAGAGTAAAAAGCAATAGATGTTTAATATATTTCATAGACGATCTCCGTTTCTTGATTATTACGTAGAACGATAAGTTCAAGTGCTTGAAGTTTATCGATCCCTTGATAGATGGCGAGGGCATCTTTATACGATGTCATCGGCTTATTATTGGCTTTAATGATTATATCGCCTTGGCGTAAACCGAGGTTGGCAAAGGGGGTGTTGGCTTTGATGCGCGTGACTTTGAAACCGGTGATCTTGCCGTTTTTCTTCTCTTCGACAATACCGATATCCTTCCAGATCTGATCAACGTTTTTGGCATAGTAGCTAATATCGGATTTGGCGACCTGCTTCATCGTCTCCTCATCGCTCTCCGGCGCACCCGCTCTTTGGGTATAGCGTTCGCCCTGTTTGTCTTCTGAGAAGTAGAGGCTGTAGCTTTGGCCGCCTTTGTCGAAAAGTGCCCCGTTTTCGAGTATTTTTTTCAGGGTATAGCCTTCAAAACTCTCTCCGATACCGAGCACTTCGGCATTATCGGGTTTTGCCTTGAGTGCGATAATGACATATCCGCCGCTTTTGCTCTTAAAGAGCCCGCTTAGTACCATATTGGAGATATTGGGTCCGTAGGCCGTCAGCTCGCCGAGCTCCTGCGAGCCGCTTTCAAGGTCGGGTCTCTGTGCCGCTTTGATGATATTGTTGACACTGTAGCGTTTGTACTCGGGTGCCTTTGAACTGCTGGCGTGGTAGTTGACCCCTTCACTTGGAAAATACCACAGCATACCAAGCGAGATCGCCTTGGCGACCAGGATGGTGATGAGCAGATTGCGCAGGATCTTCATATAAGCGGGATTAAAATTTATATTCATAACTGTAATCCCCCTCTTTTGTTTTTTTCAGCTGTCTCAATGTACTTTTATAGCGCGTACGCATCAGTCTCGAGGGCTTTAAAAATAGTTGTACGGAACGTTCCAACAGATCAACACGCGCCTCTGCCTCACCGAAATCCCCGACCGCGTTGGCATTGATATGGAGCGGATCGATCAGGCTCTGGTGAAGCTCTGCACGCTGGATCAACGGCGGGAAGAAGGCCTCAAACGTCTTGTCAAGGAGGATGTCGGCAGCAGCGGCGCTGTTGTAGAACCCAAAAATGCCCAATGTCACCGATCCGATCTCGGCACTTTTTATTTTTTGCACATAGAGATCGATGTGGGTGAGTTCAAGTGTAAACCCGTGATCGACAGCCTCTTCATGCGCGAGGATGACACCAAGCGGTTTAAGCTGCCCTTCCGCAAAGTAGTAGACACTCTCTTTGGGGGTAAAAAAGAGCAGCGCGCCGAAAAAGAGAATGGTATAGAGGAGGTAAAGGGCTATCTTTTTCATGAGCTGACCTCCACGCTGAAACTGATCGACTCGTCATCAAGACGCTCGATATCAAAGCTTTTCAGGATATAGGTGCCGTTAAAGAGTTTGACGAAAAAGTAGTTCGCGGCTTTCAGATCAACTTTTTTTGATTTTAAAACGACAGAACCGCGTTTTTTGGTCTGTTGGATGTTGGCTGATTTGAGCTGGGGGGCTTTGATCAGTCTGTCAAGTGCACTGCGCGCTGTCTTGGGATTGTCCCAGGCGCGTTTAAGCGCATCGATCTCTTCCGCTATCGTCTCTATCTTCGCCAGGGAACTTTTGCTTTCGCGGAGCTCTGCTTTGGCGCTGCCGAGCTGGTAGATGACGAACAGCAGTGCTACGATCAGCAGCAGCGCGATATAGAGCGGATTGATCTTCATAGCACTATCTCCATTGTGTAGATCCCGTTCGCATAGCTCTCTTTCTCGGGTTTGAACTCTTTTGCAAGCGCGGAGAGGCTTCGTGCTCCGGCCTCCCGGGAAACGCTCTTGATCTCAATGATGACCTTCTGTTTCTCAAGGGCAATGCGCTGCATCTGCTCGTCTGGTTTGAGTTTGGCCGTCAGCGCAAGATTCAGAATGTCGCGTATGCGGATCTGACGCTCAAAGACCGTGTTGAGTTTGGCGTGGATCGCCTCATTTTGAAACGAGGTCGCAGGAAGTTTATGGCGGGCAAAGACTTCCGACTCTTTTTGCGCGATCACCGACACTTTGGCGCTGGTGATCAGCCACTCTGCACCGAACATGATGATCAGCGTACCCAGTATCGAGGCAAAGACGATTTGACTTTTTTTATCTGCGATCTGGTTGATGCGGGTGAGGTGGATCGAGTGTTTTGAAAAGAGGTGGCCGCTCAGATCAAGTTCAACGGCGTCCGGGTCCAGGGCGATCGGCAGCTTGACGACGACACCGTCCTGAAGGCTCAAAATGCTCTTGTCATCGATCCTGATCGACGCTTCGATCGTGTCAAATTCGCTCTGGGCGAGGTAGATATTGTCAATATTGGCTGAGGAGATCCCTTTGTCGGCGATCAGGTCAAGCACCTCTTTGTCGTTGTAGGCGAAGATCAAAAAGCTCTCGCCGTCTTTATAGGCACCGTAGCTGTATTTGCCCTCAGGCAGGTTCTCTTCAAAGAGAGAGGGGATCAGGCTTCTGACTTCACGCAGATATTTGACCGGGAGTTTGACACGCTTGACCCAGTACATCGAAGGCGAAAGGATGATGTTTACCGGCTGGTCAAGAGAACATGGCGGTGAATCGACATCGACAAAAAAGGCTTTCGCCTTTGATTTAAATCCCAAATTCAAAATGTTTCCCTTTTTTTGCAGTTAAATCATAGTCAAAGGCCACATTGGCACTGTTGTTGTTCTCTACGATCTCAATATCCAGATGCACCGTCGGCTGGTAGAAGCTGAGATTGAATGTCGCCAGACCCTCTTTCCTTTCAGGCGAAAGATCAATGTCTTCAAGTGAACTATAGGCCCCGCCGCCCGAAGAGAGCTCAATAGCGCGCTCCTCTTCCAGTCCGGGAATCAGCATCTGCCACAACGCCGGCGTGATGTAGTTGGCATCCAGCACCGTTGTATTGGCATCGTCAAAACGGAGCAGATCTTTCCACGGCAGTTTAGCGACGGCATTGTCATGACGTTCACGGATATAAAAATCCACAATCTTGTCGAAATGTCTTTTTGAGACAATACGTTCACGGTACAATTCCGGCATCTCATCGAATATACCCGTCTTATAGATATCTTGATATCCGCTCATGCAGTCGATCAAAAGATCACTCATAAAGAGGGCATCCTGAACATTAAAACGGTTCATATACGCTATTAACGTATCCTGAAAAGGTTTTGACGCCTTGAGGGCATTGATGTTGATATGTCCCATTGCACTAGTGATCTCTATTTTAACTAAAAGTTCTTTTAATTCCAGCGGGATGAACCCGGCAGTGAGTAAAAAAAGATTGAGACTCTCGGCATCGGTCACGGCACCGAGTTTGTCCGCCCCTCTCATCAGAGCGAGAACATCGTCCACGACGGCACCGCTTTGAAGCAGAAAACGTGCCTGATGGAGCTCTTCGCCGCTTTTGCGAAGGTTCATCAGACTTACCCCGACAGCGGCGGTTATCGCGATGATGAAAAAGAGTGTGATAAGCAGGGCGACGCCGCGGCGCTCAGATCTGTCTCTCATGACCGGATACTCACTGAAAAGATCGGCAGTCTATCATTGACTGTTTTCTGTTCAGACAACAGCGTCACCTTCACATCCATTGCACTAAAACTTTGGATTCCGTCAAGCGTTGCTACCGGTCCGGTCATCATTGGATACTCATTGAGAAGATCGGCAGCAGCATGGCCGCCACGATGAAGCCGATGGTTCCGCCGACAAAGAGCATCAGTGCAGGTTCAAGCAGGCTCAGCAGCACAGAGATCTTGTCGCGGTTGTCTTCGAAGTAGAGTTCCGAGATGTTGATAAGCACCGGTTCGATCTGAGAGGTCTCCTCGCCTACCGCGATGGCCTGAAGAAAAGATTGATCAAGATCGTAAGCCGATTCGTTGAGTGCGATTGAGAGCCGTTTGCCCTCGACCACTTTGGCAGACGCCTCCAAAAAAAGCGATTTCAAGACGCTGTTGTTTAAAATATTGGCGGCGAGATTAATGGTCTGTACGAAGGGGACGCCCGAACGTACGAGCAGGGAGCCGACGTATGCAAAACGTGCCAATTCGCTTTTGAGCGCGATCTCCCCGAAAAGAGGCATGCCGAGGACGAGACGGTGCACGGCGTATCGGTACTTCGGCGCGTAGTGCATCAGCAGCGAGTGGGCGGCGATAAAAAGTACGAAAAGTGCGAAAATGATCATGTAGTGATCGTTGAAAAAGTCACCCAAAGCGATGACGAAACGGGTGCTTGCCGGAAGTTCCTGCCCCATCCCTTCAAAGATCCCGGTGATCTGCGGTACAACAAAGGCAAGCATGAACCCGACCATAAAGAGTGAGATGACGATCATGAAGGTCGGGTAGGCAAAGGCCGATTTTATCTCTTTGGCGATACGGTCCTGCTCTTTCAGAAACCGCGAAAGCTCTAATAGTACCTGGTCAAGGATACCGCCGGATTCGCTCACCTTGATGGACTGTTTGAAAAATTCGGGCAGGATGACGATCTTCTGCTCTTCCAAAGCGGCATAAAAATTTTTACCCTCGTCAAGATAGGTGCTGACGGTTTTCAGGAAGAGGTAGATCTTTTTTTTGTGCATATACTGGTTCTGGATGATCTTGAGGGCACCGACGATGCTGATCCCTGAGCGGATATACATGGCGAGTTCGCGGCTGAGTTGTGAGAGCTCATTGGGCGAAATGCGATAACGGCGGGTGAAATGGATCCCGCTGAAGACAGAAGGCAACTCTTCTTTGATACTTTTGTAGATGATCTTCTGTGCTTTGAGTTTGCTTTTTGCCTCTTCAAGCGAAGCGGCCTCGAGTTTATCGCTGACTTTCTTGCCGGCAGCATCGATTCCTTTATAGGCGAAGATCATTGCAAGAGCTCCTGAATCTCTTCCTGACGGCTCTCTTCGAGAGCCTGAAGGGAGGAGTAGCGTGCCGGCGGTTTTAAAAGACCGCGATAATCATAACTATGTTTCTGTGTCTCGATGATCATTTCCGAACTGCTCCCGTCTTCAAAAATTTCATATTTAAAACAGACATCGAACTCCCTGTCATCTTCATCAAAGATCGGTGTGAAGCGGAGTTCCTGTGTTCCTGTATTGGTGTTGTAAGACCAAAAACGGAGAACACGCTCTTTTTCCATAAAAGGATCGATATCGTCTTTGACCTTTTCGCCGTCGACATAGAGGGCACAGGCCTTGCAGTTATCGGTGCAGATCAATGCGACGTGGTTGCGCTGATGAAATGTCTGCACAAACGATGGCAGGCTTTCAAATCCGAGAGCCGACTCTTTGTCGTTGATCTTTTGCATGGAATTGATCACAAGGCCATAGATGACACCGATGATCACGACAACAAGTAAAAGCTCCAGCAGTGTAAAAGCTCTTCTCTGCATCATTGACCGGTTAGAACTTACACTCGCTGAAACGGATATCGGCGGCATCGCCTTCGCCACCCTCTTTACGGTCGGCACCCAGAGAGATCAGGTCAAAATCAGTGCCGTTATTGATGTAGATAAACTCATTTTTCCAAGAGTCTTTCGGCAGGTTTTTGCCTTCAAAATAGGCATTCGGGGCATACGCAGGGTAGGCCTCTTCACTCGGGTTGGTGATAAGCGCCTGCAGCCCCTCCTCTGTCGTCGGGTAGACACCGTTGTCGAGTTTAAACATCTTGAGGGTCTCACCGATTCCTTTCATCTGAACGCAGACGAGTTTACGTTTGGCCTCTTCGCCTTTGCCCATAAGGTTCGGAAGTACCAAAGAGGCTAAAAGCCCCAGGATAATAATGACGATCATCAGCTCCATCAACGAGAAAGCCCTGCGGCTTGAGGTTCTTAAATGATTAGACATACGTTGAATCCTTATTTATAGTGTTAAATTGTTCTTTATTATACAGGGGAATATCTGTCAAACAGCTGTGGAAAATTACAATAGCTTTGTTGCAGTCAGGTTACAAGGGAAAATAGGACCTCTTTTTTGTAAAATGGTAGACATTTATTTTTAGAAGAAGAGTGATGCTGAATCTTATAATTTTTCGCATACGGACATTTTTTGCCCACTTGGTTATCGCTGTCGGATCGACACTGGTGCATCTGAACAGGGATAACATGGATCGAGTCAACCGGCTGCGTCTGTGGATCAGCCGAATGGTCCTGCGCTCCGCAGGATTGAAATATGAAGTCAAAGGGTATCTCGAGGATGATACGGATCTCATCATTGCGAACCACCAATCGATGATGGATATCTTTCTTTTGGAATCGCATGTGGGATCCGACATCCGTTTTGTCGGACGAAAGGGGATCATGGATGTCTGGCCCGTCGGTCTGGTCGTCAACGCTATCGGCCACATAACGATCGATCGTAACGACAGACGATCGGGTGTCAAACTCTTAAAAGAGGTCAAGGCAAAAAAAGGGAAGAAAGTGGTTATTTTCCCCGAAGGGACCCGCTCGATGACAGGAGAGATACAGGCGTTCGAAGCAGGGGCCAAGATCGTTGCGGAAAAACTTTCTCTTAAGGTGCAGCCGATCGTGATCAAAGATCTCAGCCGGTATTACAACGAAGGCAAAAAACTTTCTAAAAAAGGTACGGTCCATATCGAGATACTGCCGCCGGTCGAATTGACGGAAGGGTGGTTTGAACAAAGCCGAAGGGATATGATCGCCGTTGCAGACAAGATCTAGTATTACTATCGTTTGTTGCTTGTCTGAGTAACAGAAGTGCCGTTGACAAAAGGGTTACTCTTCGTCTCCCATCAGCGCAAAAGCAAGGCGCTCTTCGAGAGATTTGAGCGCTTTGGCCGCACAGGCAGCGTCAAGATCGCCGCCGGGTGCACCGCTGACACCGACGGCACCGAGCATGACATCGCCCGATTTCACCGCTAAAGCACCGCCCATCATGATCAGCCCGTCAATGTTGTTCAGTTCGTTTCGGATGTCGGCGCGGCCAGCGACAAAAGCGGCCGAATCGGTTCCCGCCATGATCACGGCATTGGCTTTTTGCTCTGCGATCTGCATCGTAAAGCGAGGTGCGTAGGTGTCTCGCATCGCCACCTGCACATTGGCGCTGCGGTCAACCACGACCGCACTTACCCAGTACCCCTGAGCACGACACGCCTCCACCGAGCGCTTGGCCACTTCTGTCGCCAGCTCCAGGCTCATGCGTTCGATCTTCACCACATCGCCTGCCATCAGAGCCGATGCCCCAAGCAGGAGTATTCCTGCGATCTTGATTATTTTCATAACGGTCTCCTCTTTTTTCTTCCACTATTATAGTCTATAAAAGGCAGAGGCGGTATTGATTATCAAATTGCATTTTTGAGCCTGATAAAGTGATAGAGGCGCCTTTCTAAGATTTTCATCATTTGATTGAGAAACGGCAAAACATTTTTTCGACTGCACATTTTCCGATGCCGTCCTCTTTGTTCAGATCCCCTTCTCTATCAACATGCCGCGCATTCCTATGCCTGCAACCGTTTGAAATCCTGCTGTAAATTTGTATAATGGTTCTATAGAAGATAAAAAAGGGAGGCGTGAGGATGATACCTTTCAACCATCTGGGATGGTTTTTCAAGTACCTCGGGCCTGTCGCCTATCCGAAAGGGGCGATTGAGGCGCTCTGCGACTTTCTGCGTCCTGTCGCGGCGAATGCCCCGCTTCTTGACCTCGGTTCGGGGACGGGTGTCCTGAGCGAATTTGCCTACAGCTGCCGGAAAGATTTTGCGTTCGTCGCCCTTGATCCTGCCGAGGGGATGCTGAAGTTCTCGCCCGAGTATGTCCGGACCCACACGGCCAGGGCCGAGGCACTCCCCTTTGAAGCATCGAGTTTCGAGGTGGTCCTCATCGGCGAGGCACTGCACCATTTTCAGTCGCCGGAACGTGCAATGGCAGAGATCGTACGGGTGCTCAGGCGCGGTGGAAGACTCTTCATCTACGAGTTCGACCCGAGCACTTTTATGGGAAGAAGCCTCTGCATAGCGGAGAAGCTGCTCGGCGAGCCGGGTCATTTTTTTGCGCCTGAGGTGCTGAAAGAGATGCTTGAAAAACACGGATTTTTTGTATCGGTCAACCGGTACGGCTGGCGCTATACCATCCATGCAGAGCTCAATTAAGAAGGGGAGTCTATGAAGATCATCAATTTCGGTTCGATCAACATCGACCATGTCTACGGCGTCGACCATTTCGTGCGCCCCGGCGAAACGCTCGAGAGTGGAAGCTACCGCATCTTTTCAGGCGGGAAGGGGGCGAACCAGTCCTTCGCCCTCGCACGGGCCGGGGCGGCGGTGATGCATGCGGGAAAGGTCGGGCCGGAGGGGGCCTGGCTGAAGGAGAAGCTGCAGGAGAACGGTGTGGATGTCTCTCTGGTCAAAGTCGTCGATGCCCCGACGGGCCATGCCATCATCCAGGTCAACAAAGAGGGGGAGAATGCCATCATCATCTACGGCGGGGCGAACCGTACCGTCAGCGATGCGGACATTGAAAAGGTGCTTGAGCAGGCCGAGGCAGGCGATTATCTACTGCTGCAAAACGAGATCAACGCGCTGGAGAGGGTGCTTCAAAAGGCAAAAGGAAAAGGGGTGACCGTCGTTTTTAATCCGGCCCCGATGACGAAGAGTGTTAAAAGTTATCCTTTGGAACTTGTCGACATCTTTATCGTCAACGAGATCGAAGGCGAAGCACTCAGCGCTGAAAACGACCCCGAGGCGATACTTGATGCGATGCTCAAGCGCTACCCGAAAAGCCGTACGGTTTTGACGCGGGGCAAGGCGGGCGTCATCTATGCCGATGAAAAGCAGCGCATCGAAGTGGCTGCCCTGAAAGTCAAAGCGGTCGACACCACGGGTGCCGGGGACACCTTCATCGGCTACTTTCTGGCGGAACTCTCCCGCGGCAGCGCCATCGAAAAATGCCTGCAGAGAGGTGTCAAAGCCTCGGCCATCTGTGTGACACGCAAAGGGGCGGCGGACTCGATTCCCAGGCTGGAGGAGCTTCTGTAAGAGAGTGGACCTCTTTTGTGTTAAGATAGTTGAAACGGAGGTGTGTTATGGCCTATGACGACAAGGTGTGGCTGAGACAGTATGACGAAGGTGTTTCCGCTGCTTTGGAATACCCGAAGATGCCTCTTTACGGCCTTCTGGAAGATTCGGCTGCGAAATACCCCCGCAAGAGGGCCCTCTCCTATCTCGGCAACGATATCGATTATGCGCAACTCGACATCTTGGTCAATAGAGCGGCCAATGCCTTTGCGCAGCTGGGGGTGCAGCCCGGCGACAGGGTGGCGCTCTATCTGGCCAATACCCCGCAGTTCGTCATTTCGCTGTATGGGGCCTTGAAGATCGGGGCGGTCGCCGTTCCCATCAACCCGCTCTACACCGCCGAAGAGGTGCTCTTTGAACTCAATGACGCGGGGGTGAAGACAGTCATCGTCATGAGCCGTTTCTACCCGCTTATTCAAGAGATACGCAAGCGAAGCGCGCTTGAAAATGTCATCGTGACAAACGTCAAAGCCTACTTTCCATGGCTGACACGGCTGCTTTTTACCCTGCTGAAAGAGAAAGAGGACCGTGTCAGGATCGAAAAGGCCGATTATGAGCTTGAAACGCTGATGGCACACAGCAGTTTTGAAAAGCCCGACGTCACCGTCGATCCCGGCGATACCGCACTGCTGCAGTACACCAGCGGAACGATAGGCACGCCGAAAGGGGTCATGCTCAGCCATTACAATCTTGTGGTGAATGCACTGCAGTGCCGCTACTGGGTTAGCGATACGGTCGAAGGCGAAGAGCGGGTGCTCGGCTGGCTTCCCTTCTTTCACAGTTTCGGTATGACCGCCTGTCTGGGTTTTACGCTCAGCTGTGCGGGGGCGCTGGTGCTGGTCCCCAACCCGAGAGACCTCGGTTCGATTCTCAAGACGATCGAAAAAGAGAAAATCACGATGCTGCCAGGCGTCCCGACGATGTATGCGGCCCTGGGCAGCTACAGGGGTATTGCCAAGTATGACCTGACCTCCATCCGCGCCTGTATCAGCGGCGGAGCACCGCTGATGGAGAAGATCAAAAAACGGTTCGTCGAGCTGACCGCTTCGAAACTGGTCGAGGGGTACGGCCTCTCCGAAGCGGCGCCGGTCACCCATGCCAACCCGATCAACGGCGTCAACAAGGAGGGCTCCATCGGCATCCCGATGCCGGACACGGCGTGCCGGGTCGTCGATCTCGAGACGGGGGAAAAAGAGGTCCCCGTCGGAGAAGAGGGCGAACTGATCGTCAGGGCGCCGCAGGTGATGAAAGGGTACTGGCACCGGCCGGAGCTGACCGAAGAGGCGCTGCGCGACGGATGGCTCTACACCGGCGATGTGGTGACGATGGACGAAGAGGGGTATTTCAGGGTCGTCGACCGCAAAAAAGATATCATCATCGTCAAGGGCTTCAACGTCTCGCCGACGGAGGTGGAGAAGGTGATCTTCCTTCATCCGAAGGTCGAAGATGCGGCGGTGGTCGGGACTCCCGACGAGTACAGCGGTGAGAAGATCAAGGCCTTTGTGGTGCTTAAAGAGGGAGAGAAGATGGAAAAAGCGGAACTGATCGGTTTTTTGAGAGAGAGGCTTGCCCGTTTCAAGCTCCCCCGTTCCGTCGAATTTGTCGATGAGCTTCCCAAAAACGTGATGGGCAAACTGCTGCGCCGCCTGCTGCTGGAAGAAGAGAAGAGAAAAAGCGAAGGGGTTTAGAACGGCCCTTTCCGATGGGATCCGCTTAGGAAAGGTCCGGTTCGCCGCAGTGGCGGAGTATAAAACCTCGGGCCCTGTCTCGCAGTGCGACGGCAATGTCCCATGCACTCTCTTTGCCGCTCTCCTGCGCTATCTTCGCCGGGTCGATCATCTCACCGATCGTCACGGTGATCGAACCGCGGTGGGGGAACCAGGAACCGTCACGTAAAATGGAGCGGGTACCGCGTACGGCAACGGGAACGACGGGAAGAGCCGCATCGGCGGCCGTTTTGAATGCCCCCATGTAAAAGGGCTGCAGGCCGGGAATACGGGTAAAGGTGCTTTCGGCAAAAAAGAGCAGGGGACTTCCGCCTTTAAGGGCGTCCAAAAGGCGCGCGGCGTCATCGACGCTTTTGCCGGTGTCGAACCGTTCGACAAACTCCCCCTGCAGCTTCTCAAGCGGCAGCCGGGTGATCAGCCGCCGGGAGAACTCCGCCTTGGCGACGAAACGAAAGGGCTCGGGGAGCGCCGCGGCCAGGACGAAACTGTCAAGATAGCTGGCGTGGTTGACCACGATGACGCAGGGGCCGGCAATACCGCGGAGGTGTTCCGAGCCGACCACTTTCAAAGGCGTGCGTGTCGCCCTGGCAAAGAGCTGTGCCACCGTGCGTATGGCCTTGAAACGCAGGCGGAAGTTCGGCATCAAGACTGCGCCGAGCCAGGCGAAAGGGACCAGCAGTACAAAGCAGGACCAGCTGTAAAGGGCGAAAACCGAGGCTTTGAGAAGTTCCGTTATACGGTGCCTCTGCACGGCGAGGCTGCTCACAAGAAGCCCGCCGATCTGCCATATGAGCGCGCGGCCTCTCTGCCCGATCTTTCCCTCCTCATACATCTGTCGGCTCGCACTGCGGCGTATCTTTCCGCTGGAGGTCTTGAGCACGCTGCCCGGCGGTGCCAGCAGGACCTCGTCGGGCGGTGTGCCGATGAGGTCGGTCGCCAGCGCGTTGACCTGCTGCTGCAGCCTGCGACGCTCCTGGGGCTCTTCACTGCGGGTCTCTGCCAGTACGATCAGGCGCTCCGTGGCGGTCTGCGGATCACCGGAACCGAAGATCGCGACACATCCTTTGCGAATCCCCTCTATGTCGCCGATCGCCTTTTCCAGCTCATCGGGATAGATATTGCGGCCGGCACGGATGATGATGTCTTTGATGCGGCCGGTGATGTAGAGCTCGCCTTCGGCGATATAGGCGAGGTCGCCGCTGTCAAGCCATTCGCCGTCGAAGAGGCGGCGCGTCTTTTCGGCGTCGCGGTAATAGCCGGAGGTCGCGGAGGGACCGCGAAACTCGAGCCGCCCCTCCCGGCGTTCGGGAAGTTCGTGTCCGGCCGCGTCGACGACCCTGATCTGGTGATCCGTGAGCGGAAGGCCGCTGGAGACGAAGTGGAGCACATGGGGCTCTTCCGCTTCCGCCGGAACGGCCTCGTGGCGCTGCATAAAGGTGTCGCGTTCGACCCTCTCTATAACCGCGCCGCGTCCGAGCAGCGGAAAGGTGACGCCGACGGAGGATTCGGCAAGGCCGTAGACCGGGGTCATCGCCCTCCTGTCGAAACCGTAGCGGGCAAAATGCTCGGCGAAGCGTTCGATCGTCGTCGGATTGACCGCTTCGGCCCCGTTGAAGGCGGCGCGGAGGGAGCCGAGGTCAATGCCGTCGAGCGCAAGATCCTCCAGGCGGTGGAGGCAGTATTCGTACCCGAAGTTCGGTGAGGCGGTGAGGGTCCCTTTGTGGCGTGTTATCGCCCTGAGCCAGCGCTCGGGCCTGGCGAGAAAGCTCAGCGGTGACATGACGACGAAAAGGGCGGCGTAGTAGAGGCTGCCCAGCCATGCGCCGATAAGCCCCATGTCGTGGTAGAGCGGCAGCCAGCTGACAAAGACATCTTCGGGGGAGGCGTCGACGGCTTTACCCATCGCCCGTATGTTGGCAAGCAGATTGGCATGGGTGAGCATGACCCCTTTCGGATTGCCCGTACTCCCCGAGGTATACTGCAGAAAGGCGATGTCATCGGGCCTGATCTCCACCGTAGTGCTTCGGCCTGTAAAAAGCCGCAACTCGGCTGCGGTGACGATCTGCCTGAGCGAAGGGGAGAGCCCCTTCAGAAGCTGTGCGGCGCGTTTGCCCTCCTCAAGGGTGACAAGGATCTCGGCCCGGCAGTTCTCCAGGATCCGCGCATGGCGGCGCATATGCTCTTCGATCTGGGAGGGGCGCGCCGGCGGGTAGATCGGAACAGGAATGCCCCCGGCCATCAGAATGCCGAAAAAGGTGAAGAAGTAGTCCGCACCTGTCGGCAGCATGATCACGACGGGCTGAGCCTTCTCCAGGCCGAGCTGCTGCAGGGCACCGGCGAAGTTCTGTGCGCCGGTTTTGAGCTGTTCGTAGGTGATCGTCCCGCCTCTGCCGTCATCCTGGTAGAGCTGTATATGGACACGCTCTCCATGGTGGCCTGCATGCCATTCGAGCATCTCGACAAGGGTACGGGCACGTTCAGGCAGGGTTGCTGTTTCGCTGCGCGGTCGGGCTTCGGCGGCGGATACAAGGTCGGCGAGGTGGGGTCTGAGTGTTGTGAGCACACGGAGCAGGTCCAGGCCGTTCTCTGCCTCCACAAAGGTGCTTTCGGGCAGAGCGAGACCGAAGGCTCTCTCGATGCGCGAGATCAGCTCGACGCGGGAGAGGCTGTCGAGCCCAAGCTCTTTCTCAAAGCTGCTCTCCAGGGTGATCTTTTCGAGGTCAAGCTCCGGACGTACCTCGGCGACAAGCGACCTAAGCAGCCCCAGGAGCTTTTGAGAACTGATTTGCGATGGATCTTGCTGCATAAGAAGTTCCTTACTATTGCACTGTCTTGCAGCCTCTTGGAACAGAGGGCCTTTAAAATAATCATACCAGATTGCGTATTAGATGCGCCCTGAGCCTCGGCTGTGTTACAATAGTTTCAGATACGCCACAAGGAGTGCGGAGATGCCAAGAAGCGACAGTGCAATACAGCGAGCCGCAAAATGAGTATAACGCTCAGCCTGCTGCCATTTCTACGAAAACAAGGGTACCGCTCGCAAGGCGATGTTTCTCCGAAAACAAGGGCACCGCTCGCAAAGCGATGTTTCTCCAAAATGCCGAGTCGTATCGGAACCAACAGCTCAATACAGGGAGGCACTAAATGCCGAGTCGTAAAAAGATAGCGATACTGATCGACGATATGTTCGAGGATTCGGAGTTTATCTACCCCTACTACCGCCTGCTCGAAGCGGGGATGGACGTTGATGTCGTCGGGCAGGAAAAGAGAGCCTACAGAGGCAAACACGGCACGACGGCAAAAGCAACACACCGTATCCATGCTATTGAGAGTGATAAGTATGACGCCCTTTATATTCCCGGCGGCTATGCCCCGGACCGTCTGCGCAGGGAACCGGCGATGGTCGCCTTGGTCAAATCCCTCTTTGAGGCGGGAAAGCCTCTCTGCGCCGTCTGCCACGGCCCCTCTCTGCTTATCTCGGCAGGCGTTCTCGAAGGTAAAAAGGTGACGGCCTATGCTTCGATAAAAGACGATATTGAGAATGCCGGGGCGGACTATACGGGCAGAAGTGTCGAGCAAGACGGCAGCCTCATCACCGCCCGCGATCCGCAGGCCCTGCCGGGGATGATGAAGCAGTTTTTATTGCTTCTTGAAGGGTAATTACTTTCCGATTCTTCTTGCATCTTCAAGGCAGTATCGGGTGTGCGGTTCGGCGCGGAGACGTTCGATGGGGATGGTATCGCCGCTCTCTTCGCAGATGCCGTAGGTACTGTCATCGAGTTTTTCCAGGGCATGGATGACTTCGGCAAGTTCATGGCGCTGCTGTTTGAGCAGTGCCGTATGGTGCATGCTGTCACTCTCCAGCGATGCCAGATCTTCCATATCATTGATATTGTCATCCGTGACGATAGCTTCCATCTCCTCTGTCAAACGTGCGATGCTGGACTCGAGCTCCACTTTCATCGCCTGCAGGCGCTCTTCAAACTCCTGATAATCTATCGCTGCCATCTCTTCTCCTTTTATAGGGGTGTCTCTTCTTTGACGCTGGACCACTCTCTCAGCGTGGCGGGAAATTTCTCAAGCTCGTTTTTGAAGCGGTCCCACTCGGGATAGTCGGTGTTGAAGTTCGCTACGTCCTGCGCTGCAAGTTCGGCACTGGCGTAATCGCCGAGCCGCTCCTCTTCCAGCCAAAGCTCATACTGCTCATGGCCGACCTCTCTAATCTCAAAAGTCCCGATATCCGAATTGTAGGTATATATTTTCATTTCAGATCTCCTTGTTTGTCGCATTTGAACTATCTTATCATATTACAGGTATAAAATAAATCCAATCTGTAACAGGCTTGCGGAAGAGAGGTATACAGGAATAGAGGAGGCAGCCGTATTTCTGACAAAATTTTTGGAAGAACGATTTTTAATACAACTTCACTCCATCTATGCTATTATCTTTACTATTACTGCCGCGGTATGGTTCTTATGGTAGTGCTTTGGCCCTCTTGGATGAAGCGTTTTTAACCTGAAAGAAAATAGTTTTAACAACAGAGAGAAAGGTATAACATGGCAATTATAGGTATAGATCTTGGAACGTCAAACTCTGCAGCGGCGGTGCTTCGCGGCGGCAAACCGGTTATTATCCCGAGTACCGAGGGCATCAGCATGAGCGGCAAGGCGTTTCCGAGTTACGTGGCAATTACGGCCGACGGCAGCAAGCTTGTAGGCGAGCCTGCCCGCAGACAGGCGGCGGAGAACCCGGAAGGGACGGCCAAGGCGTTTAAAAGAAGAATGGGAAGACGCGAGAGGGTCCGTCTGCGAGACAAAGAGTTCACCCCGGAACAGCTTTCGGCTTTTCTGCTTCAGAAGATAAAGAACGATGCCGAGGCCTATCTGGGCGAACCGGTCGAGAAGGCGGTCGTCACCGTACCGGCCTATTTTGACGACAACCAGCGAAGTGCGACAAAAGATGCCTGCAAGATCGCGGGTCTCGAGGTTGTCCGCCTTGTCAACGAGCCGACGGCTGCTGCGCTGGCCTACGGTCTTGACCGCAGCGGCGAGGATCTCAAGATCGCCGTTATCGATTTCGGCGGCGGAACGCTCGACGTCACCATCATGGAGTTCGGTAAGGGGGTTTTTGAGGTCAAATCCACAAGCGGCGATACACAGCTCGGCGGTACCGATATGAACGAGAAGATCTTTGATCACCTTGCTGAAAAGTTCAAGGAACAGAGCGGTTTCGATATCAAAGCGGACCGCAAAGCATCCGCGCGGTTGATCGAAGCGGCGGAGATGGCCAAGATCGAGCTGACGACGAGCACGACAACGCACATCTCTCTCCCCTATATCGCGGCCGACAAGCACCTTGAGCTCGATCTGACGCGCACCGAACTTGAACGGCTTGTGCGGCCTGTCGTCGAGCGTTGTAAAGGGCCGATAGAACAGGCGCTGAGCGATGCGGGAATAGGGGCCAAAGATGTCGACCGTATCGTCTTTGTCGGCGGGCCGACGAGGATGCCTGTCGTACGCGAATATTTTGAGGAACTTCTCGGAAGAAAGGCCGAAGGGGGCGTCGATCCGATGGAGTGTGTGGCCAGCGGTGCGGCGATTCAGGCGGGTGTCCTCTCCGGTGAAGTGGGCGATATCGTACTGGTTGACGTCACGCCGCTGAGTCTCGGCGTCGAGACGCTCGGGGGCGTCGTGAGCACGCTGATAGCCCGCAACTCCCCGATCCCGGTCAAGCATACGGAGACCTTTACGACGGCGGCGGACATGCAGACCGCTGTGACGGTCCACGTTGTCCAGGGCGAGCGGCCGATGGCCGCCGACAACACCTCGCTCGGGCAGTTCAACCTCGACGGTCTGGTCCCGGCGCCGCGTGGCATACCGAAGATCGACGTCACCTTCGATATCGATGCAAGCGGCATCCTGAACGTCACCGCCAAAGATGTCGCCACCGGCAAAAGCCAGTCCATCAAGATCACCGCATCGACGCGCCTCTCCAACGAACAGAAGGAGAGAATGGTCGAAGAGGCGGAGAAGTATGCCGAAGAGGACAAAAAGAGAAAAGAGGAGGCGGACAAGCTCAACACAGCCGATGCGGTCTGCTACGAGGCGGAACGGCTGCTGGCCGACTACGGCGACAAGCTTGAGACCGAGCTTCGCGCCAAGATAGAGGCCCAGCTCAAAATGACGAAAGAGGCGGTGCAGAACCGTGACGTCGCATCGGCAGGCGAACGTTCCGATGCGCTCAAAGAGCTTCTGAAAAAGGCGGGCAGTGCGGTCTATGCACAGTCGCAGGGAGAGGGTGCCAAAACCGCTCAGACGAGCTATCAGGGTACGGAAAGCAGCGGCGGCGAAGAGCCGTATGAACGCGTTGTGGATGCGGACTACCGCGAGACCACCTAAGGGGTAGGCCATAGAAACGGCAAACAAACGCGACTATTATGAAGTCCTCGGCGTCAAAAAAGATGCCGACCAGAAAGAGATCAAGGACAGCTTCCGGAAACTGGCGCTAAAGTACCATCCCGACCGGAACAAAGAGCCGGACGCCGAAGAGAAGTTCAAGGAGATCGCAGAGGCGTATGCGGTGCTCTCGGACCCAAAGAAGCGCAAAGAGTATGATAACAGGGGTTTCGCCGGTGTCTCCGGATTTTCGCAGGAAGATCTTTTCGGCGGTATCAATTTCGATGAGATCTTCGGCGGCGGCGGTTTCGGGTTTGACCTCGGCGGTTTCGGCGGCGGGATTTTTGACACCTTTTTCCAGCGGGGACACCGGGGCGGAATGCGGGGCGAAGATATCCGAATGGAGATCGTCGTTCCGCTTCGAAAGATCGTGACCGGCGGGGACGAAGAGGTACAGATCTCCCACCCGAGGGTCTGCCCGGTCTGCCACGGAACGGGTGCTGCTTCTGAAAAGGATATCCGTGTCTGTCAAACCTGCAAGGGGACAGGCAAGCTGATCAATACAAGGCAGGAGGGGAACGTCTCCTACCAGGAGATCAGGCCCTGCCCGGACTGCGGGGGAAGGGGCAGGTTCATCGACAAGCCCTGCCCCAAGTGCCACGGAAGCGGAAGGATCGATGAGCCCGAAAGATTGACGATAACGATACCTGTCGGTGCCGAAGAGGGGATGGTTCTGAGAGTCCCATCGCACGGAAGGCCGAGCTCCAAACCCGAAGGAAAGCCCGGCGACCTGCTGGTGATCGTCCGTACGGCCTATGACCCGGATTTCAAACGGGTCGGTGCCGATCTTTGGCATGCAGAGACGATCGAGCTGACCGATGCGGTTTTGGGTACGGAGCTTAAGGTCTCAACGCTGGAGGGGTCGGTGAGTGTCACGGTCCCGCAGGGAACCCAGCCGAACTCGGTGCTGCGTCTGGCTGACAAGGGGCTGCCGCATTTTGGGGATACGAAACGGGGCGATCTCTATCTTCGTCTCAATGTCCATATTCCGGACTATCTCAGTGATGAGGAGCGGGAGCTCTACACAAAACTGCGCAGGCTCCACGCAAAAGGGTGAGTCTTTTCGTGGCGCTCTCTATTTGACAGCGATCTTGCGAGAGGCTGTTTTCGCTTCTTTTAGTTTGGGGATGACGACCTCAAGTACGGCGTCTTCGGAGTTGGCAGAGATACTCTCCGCATCGGCATTCGAAGGCAGCGTGAAACTTCTGGAGAACTTGCCGTAGCTGCTTTCGCATTTGTAGTAGTCCTTTTCTTTTACCTCCTCTTTTGTCTTGCGCTCGCCCGATATGGTCAGCACATTGTCTTCACTGACATCAACATGGATATCCTCTTTTTTAACGCCGGGAAGATCGACCTCGATGTGGTAGGCAAATTCGCCCTCACGGGTATTGACAGAGGGTGAGAAAGCGGTAAGGGCACCTTCCGGCGGGGTGATCTTAAAAGCATCTTTGAAACGATCCTCAAAATCTTTCAACTCTTTGAACGGATCGTATTTTGTTAGAAACATGATAAACCTCCATTTTTTGATATTATCTATTGTACTGTATCTGTTGCTTAAAGACGTGTTAAGTATTGATTTTACTGTCAGCTCTGTTTTCAGATACTAACAGGGTTTGCATTGCAGCGTGAAAACGGTTAAGATAGTTCTATGGAAGAGTTTAGCTATTTTGACCACGACGCGGATATCGGTATCATCGGCAGGGGTGCGACACTTGAGTCCGCCTTCGAATCGGCGGCGAAAGCGATGTTCGCCATTATGGCCGAAACGCTCCCGGAACCTCTGGAGGTGGAACTCAACTTCGAGTTTGAAGAGGAGGATGTCGAATTTGCCCTGGTGCGCTGGCTCAACTACCTGATCGCTCATGCTCAGAGCCGTTCGGTCATACTGGGACGGTTTGAACTTCGTCGCGACGGATCGTTCTGGCGGGCAAAGGCGTGGGGTGTTCCCTGGAGCAAGGCGATCGTGCGCGGTGTCGAGGTCAAGGGGGCGACGCTGACGATGCTCTGCGTTGAAGAGAAGGCGGGCCTTTGGGAGGCGCGCTGCATTGTGGATGTTTGAAGGAATCTATTATGAATATTGCGCAACTTGAACAGATCGACAGTTATAGCTGGCGGCTCCCCCGTACCGCGGATGAGAAACGCTCGGAGGTGCTGCTCTACGGCTCAGAGACGCTTCTTGAGACGATGGACGAGAAGGTGCTTGAGCAGATCCGCAACGTCGCAAATCTGCCGGGGCTTGTCGGGCCGGCGATGGCGATGCCCGACGCCCACTGGGGCTACGGTTTTCCCATCGGCGGCGTCGCGGCTTTTGACGCGGAGCAGGGCGGCGTCATCTCGGCAGGCGGGGTCGGGTTTGACATCTCCTGCGGCATCCGCTGCCTCCGCACCGATCTGATGCTCCACGAGATAACGGGCGAGCTTGAAACGCTTGCCGATCTGCTTTATGCCCGGATCCCCGCAGGACTTGGTACCACCGGCCATCTGCATCTGACGGTGTCGCAGCTCGACGAGGTGCTTCGCAAAGGGGCGAAGTGGGCCGTACAAAAGGGGTACGGCCGCGAAGATGACCTCGCCTTTATCGAAGAGGGGGGCTGCATGGAGAATGCCGAGCCCGACTTCGTCTCCGAACTGGCCAAAAAACGGCAGCGCGGCGAGATGGGGACGCTGGGTTCGGGGAACCACTACCTCGAAGTGCAGGTGGTCGACACGATCTACGACGCCGAGGCCGCCCGCGCTTTCGGCATCAGCGAAGGGCAGCTGCTTGTCTCGATCCACTGCGGTTCGCGCGGGCTCGGCCACCAGATCGGCAGCGACTATATGGTCACCCTTGCGAAAGAGGCGGGACGCCTCGGCATCGCGCTGCCCGACCGGGAGCTTGCCTGCGCACCGATCCTCTCAAAAGAGGGGCAGCGTTACATCGGCGCGATGAACGCGGGGATCAACTGCGCCCTGGCCAACCGCCAGATACTGACGCACCTGACGCGGGAGGCGTTCGGCTCTCTTTTTGCCGGCAGCAGCGTCGAGACCCTCTACGATGTCTCGCATAACACCTGCAAGGAGGAGCGCCATGTCGTCGACGGCGAAGAGCGCACCCTGTGGGTGCACCGCAAAGGGGCGACCCGGGCTTTCGGTCCGGGACACAGCCAGCTTCCTTCAGCGTACCGGAAGGTCGGCCAGCCGGTCATCATCGGCGGCAGCATGGGAACGGGCTCCTATATTCTTGCCGGCAGCGACACCTCCGAAGCGCGCTCCTTCGCCTCGGCCAGCCACGGCGCGGGACGCTCCATGAGCCGCCACCAGGCGAAAAAACTGTGGCGGGGAACGGAGGTGCTTCGTAAGCTCGAAGGCGAGGGTATCCACATCCGTTCCGACTCGATGCGCGGTATCGCAGAGGAGGCCCCGGAGGCCTACAAGGATGTGCACGAAGTGGCGAAGGTGACAGAGAAGGCGGGGCTCGCCCGCCGCGTTGCCTTTTTGCGCCCGAAGGTCTGCATCAAAGGATAAAGTGCGCTGATACCGCTCAAACGGGGTTTTGCTATTCCATAGAAGGGTTATGGACAAGGAAGCAATTTTTTTTATGCTGATCTTCAAAAGAAATTTAAAGGATTTGGGAGTATGATAAATATTACCCTATAGTAACAATCAAAGGAGATACGATGAATTATAACGGACATATTGTGGTTGTGGGTGATCTTGGGCAGCTGAAAGCGTACCGGGTCTCAAATATAACAGGTGTTGACAGACAGGAAAGTATGCAGGTGAGTCATGCACAAAACCGCGGTACCGTTAAAGAGTCTACGGTACTCGAGCCTCTTCTTGACATCGACTATCTTGAGGCGCACGGCAGAATCTCCGAGCAGATGAGTGACAAAACGGGCAAAAAGGGCAACTCGACAGGCGAGCCGCACAACACGGGGCTTGCCAAAGAGGGCAGTATGCTAAAACAGATCAGCGACGATATCGCCTCGCTCATCGAAAAAGAGTCGCCGTCGATGTGGCACCTTGCCTTCCCGAAAGCGCTCAACAACAAACTCAACGAAAAACTGAACCAGCAGGTCAAAAAGACCCTGAAAAAGAATGTAGCCGCAGATCTGACCAAGATCGACAGAAACAAACTTCTTTCCCATTTTGAGTAATAGAGTCTAAACCCTGCAGAACCGCCACGCTCTCAGCAGGCGTGCCGGATTTCCCCTTACGACATTAGAAAATAGGATCCAGATAATTTTCAGTATGAAAGAGAGGGCGGCAGTGTTGCCGCCGGAGGCGGAGAGGCTGTTCGCTACTTTCCGACTTTTTTCGCATCGTCGACGCAGTAGCGGGTATGCGGTTCGGCGCGCAGGCGTTCGACTGAGATGAGGTCGCCGCTCTCTTCGCAGATGCCGTAGCTGCCGTCTTTGATCTTGCCGAGGGCATGGATGACTTCGGCTAGCTCGCTGCGCTGCTGTTGCAGCAGTGCATTATGGTGCATGCTGTCACTCTCCAGCGATGCGAGGTCCTCCATGTCGGTGCTGCTGTCATCGGTGACGATCGCCTCCATCTCCTCCGTCAAACGGGCAATGCTCTCTTCGAGCTCCTCTTTCATCTTCTCAAGTTTGAGTTCAAATTCCTGATAATCTATTGTTGCCATAGTAGTTCCTTTGATTCATATATGATTATTCTATCATATCGCAGAAGAGATTAATGCTTTGATTTCGGAGCGGTTTCGTAGAAGAGGCTCTCCTTGGGTAGGGCACAGATTTTATGGATCAAAACAGTGTGAAATGGTATGCTTAATGAAATCTGCATAATCTGTTGATAAAACAGTCTTCGAAAAGGAGAAGCCATGCCCATCTTTGTCGTCCAGAAACACAGCGCCTCGACGCTTCATTACGACTTCAGGCTGGAGATCGGCGGGGTCCTGAAGTCCTGGGCCCTTCCCAAAGGCCCCTCGCTCGATCCCCACGTCAAACGGCTCGCTGTCCCGACCGACGACCATCCGCTTGCCTATGGCGACTTCGAGGGGAGCATCAGCGAGGGGCACTACGGTGCCGGAGAGGTGATCATCTGGGACAGGGGGAATTTCGAGAACATCTCGCACAAAGACGAAACGCCTGTCTCTCTCGAAGAGGCCTACGAAGCGGGGCACATCAGTTTTGAGCTGAAGGGGCAGAAGCTCCGCGGAAAGTTCACGCTGCTGAAGACCCGCTACGACGGCAACTGGCTTTTGCTGAAACAGAAAGACGGGGAGGCCAGAGAAAACGGTGACATCACGAAAGAGCAGCCCTTTTCCGTGGGGCCGAAGAAGGGGGATTAGCTTTTGTGGTGCGGCGAAGCGGGCTGCGATTCGAAGTTGTAAGGCAGCATCGACTTTGCGGACTCCGCGACGATCTTCTCCTCCCATTCGAAAATGATCTCGATCTCTTTGCCGAACTCGTAGATGACCTGGCGGCAGGCGCCGCAGGGCGAAAAGTTCTTTCCGGTCGAGGCGATAGCGATCGCTTCAAAATCGCCGGGTTTGTAGCCCATGGAAACGGCTTTGTAGATCGCAACACGTTCGGCGCACATCGTCGAGCCGTAGGCCGCATTCTCCACATTGCAGCCGTCGATCATCTTTCCGTCTTTTGTAACGAGGGTCGCCCCCACTTTAAAGCCGGAGTAGGGGGCATGTGCGTTCTCCTTCGCCTTGTGCGCCTGCTGCAGTAACTGTTTGTGCTCCTCTTTCATTGCGATCCTTTGATTGGCTTCTTTTTCGCTGCATGGTGCGCCCGGGCCGGACTCTGATCCGGCCTCATTTCCATCGGGCCGGTCTTCTATGCAGCCGTATTGTTTACCCGATTGTGACTGATTTACTCTGAATCTCTTCATAAGGGAGCGGGCGTTTCACTGTTTTGAGCACTTTACATGGTAGAATGGTTATAAACGATAAGGTTAAGGTGTTTACATGAAGCAAGAGGAGCGATCAGGCAATTCTAACCATCATGCGCTGATGCTCTTGCTGCTCGGCTTCATTATCTCAACAGCCACCGGCTGGCTGCATGCGGAGGAGACTATGTCACTTACACTGAGCTCAACAGCGTTCGCCCACGGCGATGAAATTCCCTCAAAACATACCTGCGAAGCAGAAGACCTCTCCCCGCCGCTACACTGGGAAGGGGTGCCTGAGAAGGCCGAAAGTCTGGTGCTGATCGTCGACGATCCGGACGCGCCGGACCCGAAGGCGCCGAAGACGACATGGGTCCACTGGGTCCTCTACAACCTGCCCTCCGGCATCGACGGTCTCTCCGAAGGGACGACCTTCAGAGATCTTCCTAACGGGGCAAAAGAGGGGCTCAACGACTGGATAAGGAGCGGGTACGACGGCCCCTGCCCGCCTATCGGGCGCCACCGCTACTTCTTCAAGCTCTATGCCCTCGACAGATCGCTGGCCTTCAGGGACTATCCGACGAAGGCTGAGGTCGAAGCGGCGATGCAGGGGCATGTCATTGAGCGTTGCGAGCTGGTCGGGACGTACAAGAAAGCAAAACGATAGCCAGTCACCTCTGTTTGACACTTGCCGGTTGTCCTTTGATTGCGATGTGAATAAGTGAAAACGGGGAAAATGCAGAAGAGTGGATTGAAGATGCCGTCTCATGCGGCATCTGGGGAGCACGGTTGCTCCCTGCGGCGGTTTATGGTCGCAGGCGGCGTCTTAGACACCTTGTAAGATGGCGTAACCCGAAGCGGCATCCGGTCTCGCAGTTGTCGCAAGCCGTTAGTCGGTGCGACGTTTCAAGTTTATGAAATGGACCTGCCAATCCTCTTGTCTGAAAATCGGTGAAACGCACATGGTCTCATTATCGGTACATCACTCCCGGTGTGCACCATTGCAGTAGAGCTGCGTTGACCTGCCTTCATCTCTTTACAGAGGACATCTCACGTTTTTACCCGATCTCTCGCAGCGCATCTGCCCATACCCCAACTCTCTATTAGGGGCTGCATCTGTCAGCGGCTCAAGACCCAAAACCGTCATAAAACATTTGTGTTTCATCGGCTTCCTTTTAGGTACCTTGTCTCAAAGTATCGTACGTACTATAGGTAGTATAGATCGGGAAATCTGAATAAATGTTTAAATGGAAAAAATTTTCTATCTATAAGTGGTAATTTTGCGACAACTGACATCTGAGAAGCCATTTTGCGGCGGCGAAAGACCCGTTTTTCTGAAAAGGGCTGAGAAGAGGGAAAGGGAAGCTTTTCGCTTAAAGGCCGAAAAGAGCAGGGATAAGGGTGATCGGATTCGTCAGTACGAAAAAGCGGCCTCTCCCCGTTGGAATAAACGCAGAGCAGATGCCGATTCAGGGTATTTCGAGGTGTTCTATATTTTTTACTTATACGTTAAAATGTCACACAAGGAGTCCCATGTTCAATTTTGAAGAACTTTTTGGCCTGATCGATGTCGGGATCACTGTCTACGAACCGCTCGAAAAGGGCGATGACTTTAAAGTCGTCTACCTCAATGAAAAAGCAAAGGGCCTTTGCAACTTTGCCGAGGGAGAGTCTGTATCCGAAGCGTTGTCCACACTTTTCCCGGTCAATGCAACGAGGTCCCTGCTTGATCTGTTCAAAGAGGTCTACCGTACGGGAGAACCGCAGGAGATCACCCTGGTCCCCTGCGTCGGTTACGCCAGGCAGTGGCAGGAGGGCTACCTCTACAGACTCTCCGGCGGCCAGATCGTTTCACGCTGCACGGGGGTGCAGGAAGCGCGTGCAAGAGAGATCATGGCCCCGCATGAACGCCTCACCTTCCGGACGATCCTCGATACGGCGCCCATCGGCATCTGGTCACAGGATGCGTCCGGGAGACTTCAGTTTGTCAACAAGGCCTTCTGCGATGCCATCGGCATCAGAGAGGAGACCTTCCTCTCCGTCCCCCATTACGAACCGCTCTACCCTCCGGAAACCGCGCAAAGCTGCATGCGCTCGGATGAAGCGGCCCTGCAGCAGAGTGAACCTCACCTCTCGTATGAGAAGATCCCTTTTGTCGACGGCAAAGTGCACGAAGTCCTGATCGTAAAGACGCGGGTCGAAGACGAAGAGCACGGTGTCAGCGGTCTGGTCGGCCTCAGTCTCGATATGACGGAACAGCTCGAAGCGGAGAGGAAGCTCGAATCGATCAACAGGGAGCTCGAAGAGCGGATCTCAAAGGAGATCGAGGCGAGCCGCCAAAAGGACAATATGCTCTACCAGCAGAACAAGTTTGCGGCGATGGGAGAGATGATCAGCAACATCGCACACCAGTGGCGCCAGCCCCTTAACACCCTGGGGCTGCTGCTGACCGACATGACGGTCAAGATGATGATGGAAAAAAGCGGGGACCGTGCGCACGATTTTGAAGCATTTCAGGCCCACTGCAGCGAGATCATCCAGTACCTCTCCGACACGATCGACGATTTCCGCTTCTATTACCAGGAGGATGACGGGCACAACACGTTCTGCATGCGTGACATGGACAGATCACTGCAGATCCTCGTCAAAAGCTCTATCATGGGCAACCATATCCGTTACGAGACCGATCTGAAAAATGTACTGATCAGCGGTTATCTGAACAACCTCAAGCAGGCGCTGATCAACATCTATTCAAATGCGGCCAATGCCATCAAGAAGAACAGGGTCGAAGAGGGGGCCATCAAATGCCGGGGGTTCATCGAGGGATCGGACTATGTCATCGAGATCTGCGACAACGGCGGCGGCATCGACGAAGCGATCATCGATAAGGTATTCGACCCCTATTTTACGACCAAGCATAAAAGCCAGGGGACCGGGCTGGGGCTCTACATGACGAAGCAGATCATCGAGCAGAAGTTCAACGGATCGATCTCGGTGAAAAACGACAAAAGCGGTGCCCTCTTTACGATCCGCATTCCCTGCAGCGGGGAGGCGTGCTGACCGCCTGCCGCCATACGGGTGCCCTTTTATCGCAGAAGTTCGGAAAATCATCCGCTCCAAAGGGTTTGAGGTCAAACTTGGTCAGTAAGTAAAAACAGGGGAAAACGTGGAGAAGTGGATTGAAGATGCCGCTTCACGCGGCATCCCGGGAGCACTCATGCTCCCTGAGGCGGTTTATGGTCGCAGGCGGTGTTAACAACACTTGCCAGATGGCGGACCCGAAGGGGCATAGGGCCTCGCAGTTGTCGCAAGCCGCTCTTCGGTGCGACGTTTCTGATTAAGAAATGGGCCTGCCAGCCATCTTGTCTGTGAATGCCAAAGCGCATAAGGCCTCGTAACAGGTGCAACATTGTCGTGCGCACCCCGCAGTCAACCTGCATGGACCTGCCTTCAGCTCTTCACAGAGGCCATCTTACCTTTTCACCCGATCTTTCGTCGCTCTTTCTCTCAATCCCAACTCTCTGTTAGGGGTTGCTTCCATCAGCGTCTCCAGACCCAAAACCGTCAAAACGCGTTTTTGTATCATGGGCTTCCTTTTCAGGTACCTTTGTTCAAATAACCGTACGTACTTAATAACTAGTATAGAGCTATCTACATAAAAAAATTATTAATGAAAGTACTTAGCTTTTTCGAGAAGGTTTTCAAAGAAGATGAGGTAAAGCCATGCCGTGTTGAAAATCGCCGACAGCGTTAAGCATGAGCTGAATAGAGTTTTTAACAGTACTGCATTTATTAATGTTGAAAAATATTAATATATAATGTTTAAATGAAAACTATAAACGATCTCTACCGGCATGACAAACCCAGGGAAAAGCTGCTGGACCATGTGATCTTGAGTAAAGAGGGGATATTGTGAGTGACATTATCATGTATGATGATGGTTTGGTGGTTTTAGATGCAACGATGGAAGATGAAACCGTCTGGTTAAATCAAAAACAGATGGAAGAACTTTTTGGCAAGAGCAAAAAGACCATTTCGGAACATATCAATAATATATTTAAAGAGGGTGAATTGGAGAAAGATGCAGTTGTCCGGAATTTCCGGACAACTGCGAGCGATGGCAAATCGTATAATGTCAATAGTTATAATCTTGATGTCATTATCTCCGTTGGATATAGAGTGAAATCAAAGCAGGGTGTTCAGTTTCGTATCTGGGCGACAAGTGTATTGAAACAGCATCTTTTAAAAGGGTATACGTTAGATCAAAAACGCTTGGATGTGCTGGAAGAGAAACAGGTTTTGACCGACAAAAAGTTAGAACAGGTATTTAACGCGATGGAAAATCAATCCCTCAGACCAAAGCAGGGCATCTTCTACGACGGGCAGATCTTTGATGCCTATGTGTTCGTTTCCAATCTCATCAAAAGTGCTGAACGCTCCATCGTGCTCATCGACAACTATGTCGACGAATCGGTGCTGACCATGCTGGACAAACGCGCCAAGGGGTGCAGTGCCGTTATCTACACGAAAAGCGTCCCGAAAAAACTGGCGCTTGATCTGAAAAAGCACAATGCCCAGTATCCCGCTATAGAGATCCGGAAGTTTGCGGATGCGCATGACAGGTTTCTCATCATCGATGACGATGAGGTCTATCACATCGGCGCTTCACTGAAAGACTTGGGCAGGAAATGGTTTGCTTTTTCAAAGATGGAGAAGGACTCGCTGGCGCTAACGGAGCGGGTGAAGGAGATCTACAGCTGATCACCGCTTCGGTATACCGAAGCGCATTAATTCAAGTGGCAGAATGTCGTTAAGCGTGCCTTGAAAGCCGCTGCGGAGGCAAAAAGCCGGGAGCAGCGAGCGATTCGCGCAACGACGATTTTCTTTTGGTTCTTTTCTTACGAAAAAGAAAAGAATGAACAATCTGTTTCATCTACAGATGAATCTGCTTTTGTAAAGCAAATTGTTTTCTGCCACTTTTTTAAAAAAAGTAGCGTAAAAAGCGGCCTTTCGCGAAACGCTCATCCCTCCCGGCACTACTGCCTCCGGGATGGCTTACAAGGATCGCGCTCAAGACCCAAAGGTCCATTTTATTGATGCGTTTCGACGTGTCGAAGCTCTTAAACTCTAATTAGCTAGCGGATAAATCAATAGACAGAAGGTCGTTAAGCGTGCCTTGAAAGCCGCTGCGGAGGCAAAAAGCCGGGAGCAGCGAGCGATTCGCGCAACGACGATTTTCTTTTGGTTCTTTTCTTGTGAAAAAGAAAAGAATGAGAAACATAGTTTTCTTGCCACTTTTTTAGAAAAAGTAGCCTGTCCCCTTTTCCTCAGGCAACTGTCCTCTTTTTTCAATTTTCATAATATCTCTTATGATTTAATAATCAAGTTCATATCTTACTATGGGTTCGTTGGTTTTTTTACTTAAAATGTTATTATTTGCAAATGAATAGTAAAAAGAAATACTCTAGAGATGGTCGAGCTCCAATTCCTAAAAATGAACAAATTTCAAAAAACATGAGTGCGATTAAAGCAAAAAATACAAAGCCAGAGTTACTTTTAAGAAAAGCGCTTTGGCATAATGGAATAAGAGGATACAGACTACATTGGAAGAAGGCTCCGGGAAGACCTGATATTGCTTTTCCGGGGAAAAAAATTGCAATTTTTATTAATGGCTGTTTTTGGCATAGGTGTCCACATTGCAATCCGTCTATGCCGAAAGTACATATTGAATTCTGGGAAGATAAATTCAAAAAGAATGTAGAACGAGATAAAAAGAAGTTAGAACAGTTGGAAAAAGATGATTGGAGGACATTAGTTATTTGGGAATGTCAACTAAAACAAGATCCTATGATATTTGTCGCTAAAATACGAGAGATGTTAGATACTTCTAATAAATAGTTAAAGTAAATGGATTTAATAATTGAAAAAATATAAGGTAGCAGACTTTTTTTGTGGTGGAGGGGGCTTTTCAGAAGGCTTTAAATTAGCGGGCTTTGAGGTTGTATTTGCTGTGGATCGATGGCAACCAGCAGTGACAACGCATCATGCTAACCATCCAAATGCAAATACATATCTAGGTGATGTAATACAAATTTCTAACCTTCCTGATGATGAATTCCATCAACTTATTCCAGATACGGAAGTGATTATAGGCTCTCCGCCATGTACATCTTTCTCAAATTCTAATAGATCAGGTAAAGCTGACAAGTCGTTAGGTATACAATTAATTGAGGCTTATCTAAGAATTATTGCAAGAAAAAAGATGAAGAAAGACTCAATACTGAAGCATTGGGTTTTAGAAAATGTACCTAATGTTGTTTCATATATAAAAGATGAGTACACATACGAAGAATTAGGGATAGATAGTGAGGGCAAACTGAAGGTGAAATATCCATCATCAAAAGTTTATAATTCAAAATATTTTGGTGTTGCTTCAAATAGAAAAAGGTACTTTTGTGGTGACTTTCCGGAACCTGAACAAACCATAGTCAATGATGAAGATACAAGAACAGTAAATGATGTTTTGAAATTTCTAAAACCTCCTAAAAATAATTTAGAAGAAACAATACAAGATCCTAATTATAATGACTTCGACTTGGTATCTAAAGATATCACTGATCATCACTATGTAATGGAAGTTGCGGATTTTGAATGGAAAAAAGCAAAAAGGCTGAAACAAGATAAAGGGTATATGGGAAAGATGTCTTTTCCTGAAAATTTAGATAAGCCATCAAGAACTATTATGGCAACAATGTCTTCATGCGCTCGAGAGTCTATTATATACCCTTACATTCCAGAGGAAAATAGATATAGAGTACCGACAGTGAGAGAAATAGGTTGTATTATGAGCTATCCCTTAGATTACAGATTTTATGGGAAGAGTAAAAGTATTAAATACAAACTAGTAGGAAATTCCGTACCTCCAAAAATGTCATTTGCGATTGCGAAGTCCATTGCAGAATACAATTTGTGTGAAGTCCCGACAACTTATATTCCTATTAAATTTAATGATAAAGCTCTTGATGACTTTATGAACTTGAATTTAGATATTTTCCATTTGAATATAGAAAAGCCCAAAAAAATTACTGCAAAATTCAAATATCATATCCCCTATCTTATACGTAATGTGTTTCGAGTGGAGCTAACAAACTATAACTCTGACTTTGAAAATAGTAGCTTTAAATGGGAAGTTGAAATACATAGAAGTCAAGGTCCTAGAGCAAAAGTATATAGGCCTAAAATTGTATTAGAAATGTTTAATATTGAACATCAAAAAGTAATGCAAAGCTTTATTGAGTCCTTCAAATACAAATTGACGGATGCAACTCGTCTTCAAGAAAATCATTGTAAGACTGAGAAAGAAAGAAAAATAAATAACGATATTGGACCGTACGAATTGCTTAACTTGATACGTGAGTTTATTGATAATAATATTGTGGAAGAGGACTTTAATAAAAATATCTTTATAGATAATGAGTTGACAGGTCTTCCTTATGTTATTGCTGTAGGTTTTTATGTTTTAAATGAACTCAAGATAATTTATATAAACAGATGAAAACTATTTAGTTACAATACATATATTTACTAATAAATAGGGATGATAGATGGATGCAAAATTAAGAACACAAAAGATTCAGGAACTAATGGATAGAAAAAAGGACAATCCTTATTCAAGTAAAGAGATAAGATATATGGATAAAGTTCAAAAACTACCAGTTTTTGAGATTCCTGTTGAGCTATTGATATTTAATCAATATAATGGTCGAATAGGGACCTTTGTAAAAACATATGAAAAACAACATGGACCAATAGATGCCACAACGAAAAAGGGTGAAAAACTAATAGTTGATTTTTTATGGAACTCTAAAGTAAACAGGAACAAAGAGACCAAGAAAAATATTATTGAAAATGGTCAGCTTGAGTTCGGAATTGTTACTAAAGATGGGGTAGTTATAGATGGAAACCGACGATGTATGTTACTTAAAAAAATCGCTGAGGAAACAAAAAGCACACCAACCTACTTTAAAGCTATTGTCCTCGATGAAACATTACAATCCAATCCAAAAGAAATCAGAAAACTTGAGACGATGTATCAAATGGGGGTCGATGAAAAAGTAGACTACAATGCTATCGAACAATATTTAAAGTGTAGTGAACTTTCTCAGGACTTTTCAAATGAAGAGATTGCGAAGATGATGGGTAAAAAGCCTTCAGATATAAAGAATTACTTAGAGATTCTTGCACTTATGGAAGAATATTTAGAAGCATATGGTTACGGTGGTATGTATACTAGGTTAAATGAAGAAACTGTAGAAGGTCCTTTTGTGGATTTAAGAGGATATTTGGAAACACAGACAACTGGAAAGGGAATACGAGGAAGGGATTGGCAACCTGAAAAAGATGATATCGATGATCTCAAAAATATTTATTTTGATTATATTAGGGCAGGTTTTAGAACAGCTCACAATATAAGAGATATAGGTAATCCTGCGAAAGGACAAGGTTTTTTTAGCCATGAAAAAGTTTGGCGAGAATTTGTGAAAAGATACGATGAACGGATTGACCCAATAAATGATCAAGAAAAGTCTTTGGAAGAACTTAGGTCTGAAAGACCAGGTGAAGAAATAGAAGATATCATAAGAGGGAGAGATAGTGACTGGAAGTCAAAAGTCGAGCCTTCAATGAAAGAAAATATAGGTAGAACAAAAAGAGACCTTGATGATCAGAAAGAGGCAAATTCACCAATGGAATTACTAGAGAGAGCAAGACGGACTTTGCAATCAGTCAATACAGATATCGATGCTTTTAGAGGAAAAGAAATCAGGGAAATAAGTCATGAAATTAGAAAACTAGCAGAGGGATTTATTAAAATTGTCGATATAAGAGATTAAAAGAATGAATATACAAATTGATGTTCTCGATAATGCTTTTGTTTTAAAAGGTGATTTGGAAGCTATTAAGAATAAACGCAGAGCAAGGTCTAATTTTGAAAGTATTGGTGCTTCTTTTAATGATGTAAATCAAATAGTAATTCCTTTTAGTACAGAAAAATATCCAAACGAATATGATGATGAAGAGAAACAATATGCTGCAGTATTGAGGTTATTAGATAAATTTAGTATCCCTTATCAAAAGACAGACAAAGCTCAGGATCTTGTGCATGATATGGATCGGGAAAATGACAACTTTAACAAGTTTTCTATCAAAGCAAAAAGAATCCGAAACAACGAACATGGGGATGATGACTTTGAAAATTTCACCAATGTTATTGAAAGTAAGTTAAAACGTGAGCTATATGATCTACAGTTACTTTCAGGTTACCATTTAGCATACTCACAGAATGCTTGTAATTTTTCAGTCCCGGGTGCGGGAAAGACATCAATCGTCTATAGTGCATATGCTTACCTTAAAAGCCTTCCCATCACGAATAGTAAGCACGTTGATAGACTATTGATTATTTGTCCATTAGCGGCCTTTGCTCCTTGGAAAAATGAATACGTTGAGTGTTTTGGTAAAGGGACATCAGTACGTGAATTAGTTGGTGTAGCACCTTATGATAGAAAAGCACATTTTTATTCAGATGACTATACAGAGATAACATTAATATCATACCAGAGTGCATCAAGTGAATCAGATATTGAGAATATCAAAGCTTACTTGAACCGTAACAAGGTGATGGTAGTACTGGATGAAGCACATAAAATCAAAAATGTGACGGGTGGAAAGCAAGCAGAAGCTATTCTTTCTATTGCAAAGTATGCTACGGCTAGAGTTGTGTTGACAGGGACACCCGCACCTAATGGTTATCAAGACTTATATAATCTTTATAAGTTTATTTGGCCATCTAAAAATGTTATTGGTTTTCCCGTTAATTATTTACAGATGTTATCAGAGGAAAAGACACCTAAGGCATTGCAAGATATAAAAATATTGATAGAGAATATCTCTCCATTCTTTATTAGGGTAAAAAAGTCTGACCTTAATTTACCGGATCCAATTGAGAATGAACCGATTATGGTCTCAATGAGTAAAAGTCAAAAAGTGATATATGAATATATAGAAAAAAAGTATATTGATTATTTTGAGCAAGAGACAAGTACAGATAGTTTTATAAACAAATTACAAAAAGCTAAATTAGTTCGTTTGATGCAGTGTGTTACCAATCCAAAACTACTGAATAAGGCATTAGATAGTTATTTAGATGAAGAGGGATTGTCGAGTAATTTAAATGTTGATGACAAAGAAGTCATGAAGTTGATTAAATCATATAACCCGCAGGATGAGATACCTCCAAAGTTCCTAGCAATCAAAGAACTTCTAAATAAAATATTTTTAAAAGATGGTGCAGATGGAAAAGTGATAATTTGGACTATCTTTGTTCAGAACATTTTTGATTTAAAAGATTATCTGAAGGACCTAGGTATTGAATGTGAATTGCTCTTTGGGGGTACTCCGAATGAAAATGATGATACTCCAGAAGAGATATTGACACGTGAAAAGATTATTGAAAGGTTTCATAGGTCAGATTGTCCTTTTAAAGTAATTATTGCAAATCCATTTGCAGTAGGTGAGTCTATCTCTTTGCATAAGGCTTGTCACAATGCAATCTATTTAGAAAAAAACTTCAATGCATCTATGTATATGCAATCAAAAGATAGGGTCCATAGATATGGTCTTGATCAAGAAGATGTAGTCAACTATTATTATCTTCTTTCTACAGACACTGTTGATCAGACTATACATAGTAGGATATTAGAAAAAGAAAAAAGAATGTTAGAGCTGATTGAGGGTGAAGACATTCCATTGTTGAATTTGAATATGGAGGACTCAAGCGATGGTGATGAGGATGATATTAGAGCAATAATAAGGGACTATCATGATAGAAAAACTGCTAGATCAGGATAGACTAGGAACTAAAAGTCAGATATTATATATTATAGGACTTCTTTCAAATGGAGCAGCAAGTTATGAAGATTTACGTCATGCTTGTTCATCACAAGAATATTCCTTTAGCACTTCATTTAAAGGTGCAATTGTTTTACTGGAATATCTAGGAATCATTAAAAGAAACGGTGTGTTGTCTGTAGTTAAGCTTTTTGATTCAGATGATTTTGCAAAAGATTTCACCACATTATTATTCTCAAGGCTTTCACAAGATAAAGAACTACATAACTTTATTAACAATAACAATTTTGTTTATGACCAAAACTCTGAATTGATCTTCATTATGAATAATTTGATAAGACTCGAGTTTTCATCATTGAGAAACCTATTGATGAGTCTAGGAGTATTCTTTAGAGATGACTTGATCGAAAATCATCTTGTATTGCATAAGGACTTTATAGAATGGTTTTTTGAAGTTGCGATACCTCTTATTGAACAGTCTAAAATTAGGAATTGCTCATTAATAAATTTAGAAAATCTACAGAAAAAGCAAAAAATAATTGGGATAGAAGCTGAAGAGTTTGTATTAGAGTTTGAAAAGGTGCAGAGAAAAGAACATCCTAAACAAGAGAATATAAAAATCATATCTGAAGTTGATACAAGTGCTGGTTATGATATTTTATCTTATCAAACAGATACCTCTATATTTTTGGATAAATATATCGAGGTAAAATCGTATGATGGGAAGGAGTCTTTTTATTGGTCAAAAAATGAAATGGAAGTAGCTAAAATAAAAAAGGATGACTATTACTTATATTTAGTCAATAGATCTGAAATGAATAAAGAAGGGTATAAACCTATAATGATTCAAAATCCTTTTGATCAGGTATTGAACAATGATAAATGGGACAAAACAGTAGAAAAATATTTTATATCTATCTGAGTAGAAAGTTCGAAATGTTATTTCAGATTGAATTTTATGTTCATCATCCCCTTTCAAACATATTTCCGACACAAGTAATACTTAAATCTTCTGGGAAGATGATATTTATTCCAGATGGTTTGAAAAATAGAAAAATATAATAAAAGGTCACTTTTAAAAGTTAAAATTCATAGACAAAACTTTTTTCTACTTTCAATGCATCAAAACAGTCCTCTCCAAAAACCACTATCACCATTCATTTGCTATACTCACGCCATGAAAAATACAAAGTCACCATTAAAAGAAAAACTGCTACGCACTCCCGGACAATCACTAGACGAAGAGATAAACAAAATCATTGATGATCAAGCTTTGACGTATTTGCTAGCACCTATTTTTTTTATTATATTGGCGATAATGGAATGGTACAAGTGGTATATGGCTGTTCCTCCTTCTCCATGGACAATGACTATTATGGCTTTAATTGTTGCGGTATTTAGTGTCTACAAGATTGTCCCTTTGAGAAAAAAGCTTGTAGCATTACGCCAAGGAAGAGACGGCGAAAAAGCTGTGGCAGAGATGCTGAATTTTTATCGTGAAGCGAAGATGAAAGTTTTCCATGACATCGTCGGAGAAAATTTCAATATTGATCACGTCGTTGTCTCAACAAGAGGTGTTTTTCTGGTTGAAACAAAAACCTATTCTAAGCCTATGAAAGGCAAAACAGAAATTACTTTTAATGGGCAAACGATTATCAAAAATGGGTATAGATTCAATGATGACATTTTGATTCAGGTTAAAGGCTCATCGAAATGGCTTAGAGATCTCATCGAAGAGCTGACCGCGAAAGAAGTTGAGGTGCAGCCAGCCGTAGTTTTTCCAGGATGGTATGTGAGAATGACAAATGAGTACAAAAGTGATATCTGGATGCTCAATCCAAGGAATCTGGATAAGTTCATTATGGGGAAAAAAGAGATTCTAACCGATGAAGATGTGAAACTTATTTCAAATCATCTTTCGCGCTATATCCGTTCAACTCAAGAATAGCTAGCTTTTCATCTCTTTGAAAATTCCTTTCCCGTTTTAGCTACTTTTAACAACAACCAAATTATACTTGCGCTCCGATTTCAGATGCCGACATAGCTCAGTTGGCTAGAGCAGCTGATTTGTAATCAGCAGGCCCGGGGTTCAAATCCTCGTGTCGGCACCATCGATTTCGGATCTTTTTAACACAACAGACGGTGAGATAGTCAAGTGGCCAACGACGGCAGACTGTAAATCTGCTCCCTATGGGTTCCCAGGTTCGACTCCTGGTCTCACCACCATTTATGTGCGCGCTCGTAGCTCAGCTGGATAGAGCACTGGTTTGCGGTACCAGCGGTCGGGCGTTCGAATCGCTCCGGGCGCACCACTCTTTCAATAATTTTTCCCACACAATCTGATTTTACCAATGTTAAAACGATTCTCCAACTATTCAACAGATGCATTATTTGTCATACCGATCTTGATTTGGCTAAAGTAAGTTACTTCATAATGTTTTAGAAAATCAACGACTACTTTACAGCATCAGTGTACAGGGTACTGTTGCCCCATTTTTAATTCATATCCAGTACTAGGGCATATGGATAGATGAACTATTTTCTTGCGATTTTTCTTGTTGATTAATCTTCAAATTTTCAGTAGTGATTTTGGTATGCATAGATTTTAGTGAAAATTAACTATAATCCACTGTATATAAGGAGATGGTACATGAAATTACAATTTACATTGGCATTTGCTACGGCGATTATTTTAGGTTTTAGTGGTTGTGGGAGCAGTGATTCAGATTCGACATCAGATTCAGAAGTAGAGATTGATACTACAGCAATCAAAGTCAGCAAGGACGTTATCGCATTAAAAAGAATTTTTTACATTTGGACAAATACACCTGATAGTATTTTTTTAAATCAATATGACTCGAATGAATCTTGTTCAGAAGGTGGTTATAAGGAATTCGTCGAGCGTTCTGATGGTAATTATCATTGGGTCTATGATAATTGTTTAGCAGCAACAGGTAAAAAGATGACCGGAACAATATTTAATGCTAGTACATCTGTTGCTTCTGAATATGATTTCATAGACGAAATAGAAAATAGCTATAAAACTACTGTAGATTACAACACCACGACTACACAAATTATAGAAGAAGCTAAGAAAACGTATGATGGTTCCATTTATCGTGAAGATTATGGGACTCAAGATGGTGTTCAAGTAGTTTGGTCTGTAATGGGCATTGATTATAGTAATTTTGTTGTGACTAGTTTATATACACACATGGGAGATCATGGATATGTGACAGCGCTTGATGGACAAGTAGTATATGACATTCACGATAGACTAGGTAATGTTGATTGTCAAAGTGGAAGTTATGTGTACGAGACGATAGAAGATCTTCAACACGGAAGTACAGAAACCAATATCACTAAAGGTATCATTAAAGTGAATGATACGACTATAGAATTCAATAGCAATGATACATTCACTGTGATAACAGCTGAAGGTAATACAACGACATATTCCCAATTAGATACTTATAGTTGTGAATAGATACAGGTTGGTCAATAATAGAAACGAAGAGTGAGTCAATTCTATTTTATCACCACTTTTTATGAGTAATGGTACCAGCGGTCGGGCGTTCGAATCGCTCCGGGCGCACCACTCTTTCAATAATTTTTCCCACACATTTGATTCTTACAATTGTTAAAACGATTCTCCAAGTATTCAACAGATGCATTATTTGTCATACCGGCTTTGATCTGCCTACTGTACGTTGTTTCATAAAGCCAAAGAAAATCCGTATTGGCGTAACGTTGTTTTCGCAAGTGCGTTCACCTGAACGTCATTGGGGCATTTGCATCACTTCGGGTCCACCGTTTGCTTCCAGTAAACGTCCCTATGATAAAGCAGAGTATTTAACCGGGTATACCACCCGGTCGAACTTCTGCCTATTCGTAGGTGATTTCAAGTTTCGGCAGGTCGGCTCCCTCCTCCTTATTATAGAAATCTGTTGCTCTTAATGACGTATAGCCCGGGTCTAAGAAATTCTCTGGCATGAGGTAGAACCCATAGTTGGAAAAATAGTTACTCGCCCAATTCTGTACTATCTGGGTGACATCGACCTCTACCGGCAGGGTTGATATCGGTCGCGGGAAGGTCTTTGTGCCGGAAGCGTAATAGTTTGGCTGCGTGTTCCATGTTACATTTGCAAACCAGTTATCGTAGATTGCGGCTACCTTGTAATTGTAACTTTCAGAAAAATCACCGGCCAATATGACGGGATAGAGAGTCAGCGTTGCCTTGTGGATGGTTTTCCCGCTGATATCTGTACCGACATCGAAGTACATCAAACTCGCACCACAAAGATAGTCGGTGAAATAGAGTCCGTGTGACCAGTTACAGCCTACCGAGTTGTAGGCACTCGGGTAAGATGTATTCGCTGTGCTCGCGTCATTGCTCTGAACCATAATCAAATTGTCGGCAGCCACCAGATATGTTTTTGTGATCTGGGTCTGAGTAACCGTTACCGTGACAACGTTGCTGTAAGAAGTATAGCCCGATTGCGTCATAGCACGTACACGGTAGTAATAAGTGCCAGCTTGCCGGGAGAGAGTGTAGCTTTTCGGTGATTCGCGGTCCCCTGTAAATGTCGTATCATATATGGTCGTGTATCCGGTTGAAGAGGATGTAACGGACTCTTCAAGTTGGTACCCGTCGTTGCTTGAACCGAAGATCCCCCAAGTATACGTCCAGGTTAATGTGATGCTTCCGCTCACATTGGACGTAAGCTCAAGCGTGATGCTGGTAGGGGAAGCATCGGTGGTTGCTGAAGCGGTATTGGTATAGGCCGAAATGCCCACATCGTTGACCGCTGCGACCCGGTAATAGTACATCGTCGATGCATTGAGTGACGTGTCCGTGTAGGATGTGGTACCCACCGGCGCTGTTGCAATCGTGCTGAAACCACTACTTTCGGAGAGACTTCGCTCGACGACAAAACCTGTTTCATCCGAGGAGTTATCCGTCCAGTTCAAAGTGATCTGCGAACTGGAATCTGTACCGGCGTTCAAACCGGTTGGGGCCGAAGGGACTGTCGGGAGCGCGGCGGTAGTGGCGTTGGCGGTATTGGAATAGGAAGATTCGCCAGCGGGATTGATGGCCACCACACGGTAATAATAAGTTGCGGAGGCTTCGATACCGAAACCGTCGGTATAACTTGTGACGTTGGCTGCCGTATCAGCCACTTTGATAAAGCCGCTGAATTCCGAAGTACTTCGCTCAACACGGAAACCTGTCTCATTGGAGGCGTTGTCTGTCCAATTCAGAATGATCTGCGGGCTTCCGTCCGTATTGGCGGTTAGGCTGCTCGGCGCGCTGGGTACGGTCTGTTCTGCAGGATTTGTAGTCGCACATACTGATGAACTCTTTGCCGATTCATTGCCTGCGGCATCTAGTGCTGTCACTTCATAGCAGTATTGTGTACTTTCCGATAACCCGACATCAGAAGCGTAATTACTGCTGACTTGCTTTAGATAAGTGCCATCACGGTATATTTTATAGGCTGTGACGCCAACGTTATCAGATGCCTCAGACCAGTTGATATCGATTTGCGTACTCGTGACGGCGTTTGCAGTGAGATTGCTCACCTGTTCAGGTGCCGTTGTATCGCCTGTTTTATGCCCTGTAAAAGTACCGTGGTTGTCCTGATAAGGGTCAAACCATTCGCCGCTGATATTTCCTGACGCATCGACGGTGCCTCTGAAATAAGAGCCGTTGCCGGCTTCTCCGACTATCGCATTGATTTCACCGGTGCCGTCTATAGTCCCGCTAAGCGTATAGGTACCAATGGTGTTGGAATTAATAATACCGCTAAATGTACCGTTACTGTTGATCGTGCCACTCCAGGTCCCTGAATCGTCGCCGCTGAAGGTTCCTTCATATTCGCCGACATATTGGGCCAAATCTGTTGACGCAGTATCGGAGTCTCCGCCCCCGCCCCCGCTGCAGCCGGTGAAAAACAGCCCTAACACTAAAATGGGCAAGAAAAGCTTTGATAACTTCATGTTGTCACTCCTTCATGATCACAGATCATTCTTGATTTCCATGCAGTTGGAACATAAATACGATCAACCCGGCCATCCTGAAAACTGCAGAGCTTTTCGTTCAGAATGGCAAATACGCCGGCTTCTGTCGAGCTAATAGAAACAAATAGTAAACAGCTGTAACACACTTTAATTATGATAATAAAATGATTAAAAACAGATAATAATAGTTTCGGCAGCCGGAAACGATCGCGCCGCTTTGCGCAGGGGGAACACGGTCTGCCGCACCGGAAACCCTGTTGATGCAATCCTGTACAAGTTTGATAATCCATCGTTTTTACACTGCATCCGCTCAGATGAAAACAATCAGAAAACAGAGGTGTTTAATGATGTGAAAAGTTATTTTGCATTATAAATAAATAAAAGGAGTCTAAATGAAAAAACTGAAATGGTTCTTCTCTATGCTTGCTGTTACACTTGTACTGCTCGGATGTGGTGATGAGGGTGGGGGATCGTCACTCCCTATCGGTGTATATGAATCAAGTGAAAACTACATAGAACTCGATTCGGACGGCCATTTTACATTGATAAATTTCCCGAACACAATCGATGGGCGCAACTTCACCGTCAGCGGTACATTTACATATACCAAAGCGCCCGACAAGATGTACGACAACATATACGGCCAGATAGAATTCACTGTCGAATCGATCATACTCGAAGGGAGCAACGTCAATTTCTTTTATTTTGACGATGCGCAGCTAAATGCCAGTTTCACGGAAATAGGGGACAGGCTTGAAGGATGGTGGGCATATTCAAGTGAGTATACGAACGAAGCTGCTATGCGTGTTTATTTTAACTGGCCCGGCATTCCCCGTGGCGCCACCTATTACGAAGGACACAATGAAGTGTTCCATGGTGACAAAAGATAGTGGGATGTACTGTTAGAATCCATCGTCAACAGGGTTTCAAACAGATAAAAGGGGAGGCGCGGGATGATGCCTTCTACCCCTTGCGGCAGCCGACCTTGTTCCTCTCAGTATAAAGTTGTTCGCTGTTATAATCCAATTAAATCAGTTGTATGGTGCTATAATTAATGCATGAACGAACAACGGAGAAGTTTACAGCACGACTGTGTTATTGAGATCTATGTTGCAGAAGAGGTACGCCAGGCCTATGCACGGCTCGTTTTTCTGGTGCCGGCTTTGGCGAGCTACTTCTTTTTTTCCAGTCGACTCAACGCCGATTTCGGGCTGCTTGCGAGCCTGTTGGGCGGTTTCACTTTTGCGACATTATTTCACCTCTTCGCCATACAGCGCTTCCCCCAAAAGAACTTCATGCTCAGAAAAGTGGTCATCATCACCGTCGATATGGTCGTTGTGGGGGCTTTTTTTTATTACATGGAAGAGTTCGGCATCCTCTACAGCCCGATGTTCCTCTGGATCATCATCGGCAACGGCATGCTCTTCGGTCCGAAATACTTCTATATCTCGGTCGCTGTAGCGCTGGGGGTTATCGCTTCCGTCTTTTTCCTGAGCGGCTACTGGCATGCGAACTGGCAGACGGTCGCGGCGCTCTCCATGGCAATCATACTGCTGCCGTTGTATTACCTTGCGCTCTTAAACCGCATTAAGTACAAAAACGATGCCCTCGAGTGCCTGCTCCGCTCGACGCAGCACCAGTCAAGACATGACAGCCTGACCAGACTGCCGAACCGCTACTATTTTGAAAGCGAACTCGAACGTTTGGTCGAATGCAAAGCGCCGTTCGCCCTTCTTTTCATCGACCTCGACGGGTTTAAAAAGATCAACGACACCTACGGCCATGAAAGAGGGGACACCATTTTGCGCGAAGCCGCGCTGCGCCTGCAGGAGGTCACCGCTGCAGGGGACATGGCGGCACGTCTCGGCGGCGACGAGTTCGTGGTCATCGTAAAAAGGCCCGACGAGGCCAAGGCGCTCTCATACAGTATCATCGCACTGCTTTCGCAACCCTACCGCGACAACGGCACGACGGTCTCGATATCGGCGAGCATCGGTATCAGCTATTACCCCGAAGATGCGGAAGATGTCTTCTTTCTGAAAAAATATGCCGACATCGCCATGTACCGGGTCAAGATAAACGGCAAGCACAACGTCTTGGAGTACCGGGCTATCGGTTCAGATGGGATGCGTTGCTGCTGATCTTTGCGTGGCGGTTCGGGAGGAGATTGGAAGGGTGTCAAAAGTACAGGGTTTACAGCCCTGTATGGAGTTTATAGAGATTTTTGTAGAGCTCCATCTCTACTAGGAGCCCTTTTTTTCCGCTTTCTCCTTTTTTTTGTAGGACTTTACATCTTTTTTGATCTGCTGTCTAAGCTCTTTTTTGAGCAGGTTCTTGAGCTCTTTTTTAACGATCTTTTTTACTTTTTTCTTTTTCATTGTTGTACCTCTTTTTTTGGTCTATAGGCCGATGCCTACTGTTTATCATAGAGCAGGGAAGCTTAAAAGCCCTTTTCGGCTCTACAGAAAGCTGATGATCTCCGAAACCGTCGGATGGGCATGGATCATCGTTTTGAGTTCGTCGGCCGTCATTTTCTGCTCGACGGCCAGCAGCAGCTCATGGATGATCTCCGTCGCCTCCGCCCCGATGACCGAGGCGCCGAGGATCACGCCGCTCTCGGCCGAGACGACGATCTTGGCGAAGCCCGCATCGTCGCCGAGTATCTTCGCCCTGGCGTTGGCCTTGAAGTAGGCCTTCCTGACCTCCACGGCGACCCCTTTCGCCTGGGCCTCGCTCTCTTTGAGGCCGCAGCTCGCGACGGCCGGATGGGTGAAGATGGCGGAGGGGGAGAGGGCGGTGTTGGCCAGCGTCTTCCCGGCGGCGATGTTGCGGGCCGCGATCCTCGCTTCGGCGTAGGCGGTGTGGGCGTAGGCGGGGGTGTTGATACAGTCGCCGAGCGCGTAGATGTGCGGCTGGCTGGTCCGGAACGCGGCGTTGACCTCGACGAACCCTTTCGGGCCCAGTTCCACGCCCGCCTTCTCAAGCGAAAGCTCTCTTGTGTTGGGCGTGCGGCCGGCGGCGCAGAGCACCGTTTCGCAGGCGATTGTCTCCCGGCTCTCGCCTTCAAGAGTCACTTCTACGCCGTCTCCGCTCACCTCGGCTTGCTGTACGGTCGATGCGGTGATGACACGGATACCGCGCTTCTTGAAAGCGCGCAGCAGCACTTTGGAGAGCTCCTCGTCTTCGCCGGAGAGGAGACGCTTCCCCCGGGAGATCAGCGTCACGTCGACGCCGAAGGCGGCAAAGAAGTTCGCAAACTCGCAGCCGATGGGGCCGCCGCCGACGATGGCGAGCGAGGCCGGCAGTTTCGTCAGCTCGAACACCTCCCTGCTGGAGATGATACGCTCGCCGTCGATCGGCAGCTGCGCCACCTGCCGCAGCTGCGAGCCCGTCGCGATGATGCACTTTTCGAAAGCGATCGTCTCGCCGTCGACCTCGAGGGTGTGGGCGTCTTTGAAGAGGGCCGTGCCGTAGAGCAGCTCCACGCCGGCCTGGTCGAGCAGCCATGAGACCCCGGAGCGGAGCTCGTCGACCAGTTCAAAGGTCCGCTCCCTGAGCTTGCCGAGGTCGAGCCCAGTGTACTCCAGGCCGAGGCCGTTCTCCCTGAAATGGGAGACCCGCAGCGCGCAGCCGGCGCTCTCTATGTAGTTCTTCGCGGGGGTGCACCCCTCGTTAAGGCAGGTGCCGCCGAGGCGCGCTTTGCTCTTCTCGATCAGCAGGGTCTCGACGCCCGCTTTGGCGAGCCCGATCGCCGCCTCGTAGCCGCCGGGACCGCCGCCGATCACCACCGTGTTATAGCTTTTCATCTTCAGGCCTCCTTGTTGTCACTGCGCTTGCGATACTCGTGCGCCATGTAGCTGCTGCGGGTATAGGGTGAGCTCTTGATGTAGTCAAAGCCCATCTCCATGCCGGCGCTGCGGAAAAACTCGAACCGCTCCGGCGGCAGGTACTCCACCACTTCGGCATACCCGCTAGCGGGGGCAAGGTACTGGCCGATGCTCAGATACCGGCAGCCGACATCCAGAAGATCCCGCATCAGGGCGAGCACCTCCTCTTCGCGTTCGCCCAAACCGAGCATGATGCCGCTCTTTGTCGCGACGGCGGGGTTGGTATCGGAAAGCATCTTCAGTACCCGCAGCGAGCGTTCGTAGTCGGCCCCTTTGCGCACGTGGTAGAGGCGCGGCACCGTCTCCACGTTGTGGCCGATGATCTCGGCGCCGCTTCGGGCGACGGCTTCGAGCGCGGCTTGGTTCTCTTTGAGGTCGGGGATCAGCAGCTCCACAACGATGCTTTCGTCAAGGGCCTTGACCGCGCGCACCGTCTCGCAGAAGTGGGCGGCACCGCCGTCATTCAGGTCGTCGCGGGTCACGCTGGTGATCACCACGTGCCTGAGCCCGAGCCGCCGGACCGCCTGCGCCACATTTTCGGGCTCCTGCGCATCGGGCGCCGCGGGTCTTCCCTTGCTGACGGCACAGAAGGTGCAGGCGCGGGTGCAGAGGGCGCCCAAAATCATGAAGGTCGCCACCTTCTGGCGGAAACATTCGCTGATATTGGGGCAGATCGCCTCCTCGCAGACCGTGTGGAGATGCCGTTCGCCCATCAGGGCCTCCATCGCTTTGTGGGAACTCGGGGTGATCTTCTTGCGAAGCCACTCCGGTTTACGTCTGATCGTGTTCTGCATGGAGATTCCACCTCTCTTGGCTGTATTTCTGCGCCAGAAGCTCTCCGGCACGCTGCGCTTCCGACACCCTCAGGGCGCCGCTGACGAAACGGACCCCGAAGCTTTCGCAGAAGCTCTCCTTGAGCAGTTCTGAGAGCGCATCGATGCTCACTTCGATACCGAGCCTCTCCAGCGTTGCCGCAGTTGAGAGCCCCGACTCCTCCAGGAAAAGCGGGCCGAAACGCTCCTCATCCAGCGAGATGGGAATGGTGCCGTGCTGAAAGAGCGCCCCGGAGGTGTGGCGCTGGGCGTTGCCGCCCATCTTTCTGCCGCCGATCAGAAGGTCATAGGGCTCATTGCCTGCCAAACAGACATTGGTGCTTTCCCTCTCGAGCTGAAGCTCCTGCGCAAAAGAGGCCTTCTGCCCCAGTTTCTCGTAAAGATTGACGAGAAATCCGCAGAGGTAGCGGTAGCTCTCCTTTACCCCTCTGTGCCTCAGAAGGTTGCGCGGAAGGATCAGCGAGTAGGAGAGGTCGCCGCCGTGGACCAGGATGCCGCCGCCGCTGATGCGGCGTACGCAGGCAATTCCCTGGGCTTCAGTACTTTCAAGGTCGACGCTTCTGCCGGCACCGGAAAAGCGGCCGAGCGTGAGGGCGGGTTCCCATCCGTAGAGACGGAGAATGGGCATGTCACCCTCTTTGAAACTCTCCAGAAGCGCTTCGTCGACCGCCATGTTCCATGCGGCGGAACCCTCTCCGCTCTCGATGAGCCGCCATCTTTTTGCTGTGATCATATTTACCCTTTGGGTCATTGTTTCATAAGCAATCTAAAATATACTTTATCTTATGATGGTTTATACGCGTGTCGAACCTGAAACATACTTTGTAAAAGGATGGGAAATGGAAGAGAAGTGGATCGAAAAAAAGAGTGAGGATTTTAAGGTCACCCCGAACCTGACGGACTATGAAGCGGCCTACGGGCGCTTCAGCTGGGAAGAGGTGGGCCAGGAATTTGACGGCCTTCCCTCCGGCGGGCTCAACATCGCCCATGAAGCGATCGACCGCCATGCTGACGGCCCGCTGGCAGAGAAGACCGCGCTGCTCTGGCTGGGCGAGAGCGGCGAAAAAAGGGCGTTCACCTTTGCGCAGATGAAAAGCGAGAGTGCCCGGTTCGCCAACGTGCTCAAAACCCTGGGATTTTCAAAAGGGGAGCGCATCTTCACCCTCTCCACGCGGCTGCCCGAACTCTATATCGGCGCCATCGGCATCCTCAAAAACCGCAGTGTCATCTGTCCCCTCTTTTCGCAGTTCGGTCCCGAACCCATCCTGCAGCGCATGCAGCGCGGCGATGCCCGGGCGCTGCTGACGACGAAAAGACTTTTTGACAAAAAGGTGCGTCCCCTTCTGGCGCAGCTTCCCGAGCTCCGGCATGTCCTGCTGATCGATGCCGAGGAGGACGAGAGCGATCGGGTCCGCTCGCTTCCGCGGCTGATGGCGCAGGCCTCCGACACTTTCGAGATAGAGCCGACCGACCCCGAAGATATGTCCGTACTCCATTTTACCAGCGGCACCACCGGGATGCCCAAAGGGGTGGTGCATGTGCATAAGGCCGTCTACGCCCACTGGCTGAGCGGGGCCTATGTCCTTGATCTGCACAGGGATGACAACTACTGGTGTACCGCCGATCCCGGCTGGGTCACCGGTACCTCCTACGGCATCATCGCGCCCTGGGTCCACGGTGTCACCAACATCGTCGACGAGGCGGAGTTCAATGCCGAGCGGTGGTACGGTATTTTGCAGGAGGAGAAGGTGAGCGTCTGGTACACCGCTCCGACAGCGATACGGCGCCTGATGCGCATCGACAACGAGCCGACGGAGGCGTATGACCTCTCCGCCCTGCGCCTGGTACAGAGCGTCGGCGAACCGCTCAATCCCGAAGCGGTGCTCTGGGGCGTAGAGAAGCTGAAGATGCCCATACACGACAACTGGTGGCAGACGGAGACGGGCGCGATCATGATCGCCAACCTGATCTCGCAGACGGTGCGGCCCGGCTCGATGGGCAGGCCTCTGCCGGGCATCGAAGCGGGGATCGTGCATCAAAACGACGACGGCAGCGTCACGGAGGTCACCGAGCCCCGCAAAGAGGGAGACCTTGCTCTCCGGCCCGGCTGGCCCTCGATGTTCCGCGGCTACCTCCACAACGAAGAGAAGTACAGGAAAAGTTTTGCCGGAGGATGGTACCTCTCGGGCGACCTCGCCTACAGAGACGAAGACGGCTATTTCTGGTTCGTCGGCCGCGCGGATGACATCATCAAGACCTCCGGTCACATGGTGGGCCCTTTCGAGGTCGAAAGCGCTTTGATGGAGCACCCCGCGGTGGCGGAAGCGGGCGTCATCGGCAAGCCCGACCCGCTGATCGGGCAGCTGGTCAAGGCCTTTGTATCACTCAAAAGCGGCTTTGAGGCGGGCGAGGAGCTCAAACGCGAACTGATCGGTTTTGCCCGCAAGCGACTGGGTGCGGCCGTGGCGCCCAAGGAGCTGGAGTTCACGGAGAACCTCCCCAAGACCCGAAGCGGCAAGATCATGCGCAGGCTGCTGAAGGCCCGGGAGATGGGACTGCCCGAGGGCGACACCTCGACACTGGAGGCGTAGACGGCGCCTTTTACCGAGAGGCAAAGTTTCAGAGACTGTGAGATTGATCGGTGCCAACAGCACCTCTTGCCGACAGGCAAAGCTTTAGTGACTGAACAGTCTCTGGACTTGTTCAGAGACTGTGAGATTGATCGGTGCCAACAGCACCTCTTGCCGACAGGCAAAGCTTTAGTGACTGAACAGTCTCTGGACTTGTTCAGAGACTGTGAGATTGATCGGTGCTAACAGCACCTCTTGCCGACAGGCAAAGCTTTAGTGACTGAACAGTCTCTGGACTTGTTCAGAGACTGTGAGATTAATATAAAAAGAGGAGTCAGACATGGAATTGGACATCACCCTGGCCAGGGAATTTTACCGCCAGATGCTGCTGATCCGGCGCTTTGAAGAGAAGTGCGTGGAGCTCTACAGCAATCAGAAGATCCGCGGCTTTCTGCATCTCTATATCGGCGAAGAGGCGATAGCGACGGGGGTCATGCAGGCATTGGGGGCGGACGATTCGGTGCTCTCTACCTACCGCGAGCACGGCCATGCCCTTGCCCGCGGCATCCCGGCAAAGCGCATCATGGCCGAGATGTACGGAAAGGTTGAGGGGTGTTCCCGCGGGCGGGGCGGCTCCATGCACCTTTTTGACGCCGAAACACGCTTTTACGGCGGCAGTGCCATTGTCGGCGGCGGTCTGCCGCTGGCTATCGGTATGGCGCTTGCGGACAAGATGATGAAACGCGACCGCGTGACGGTCGCTTTTTTCGGCGACGGCGCCGTGGCCGAAGGGGCGTTCCACGAATCGATGAACCTTGCTGCCCTCTGGCAGCTGCCGGTGCTCTTCGTCTGCGAAAACAACCGCTACGCGATGGGCACCGCACTGGAGTTGACCGAATCGGAGACAAACCTTGCCAACAAGGCGGCGGCCTACAAGATTGTCTCAAGGCAGGTCGACGGCATGGATGTTGTGGCGGTGGCCGAAGCTGCCGAAGAGGCAATCGCCGAGGTACGGGCCGCAAAAAGGCCGCTTTTTCTGGAGTGCCTCACCTACCGTTTCCGCGCCCACTCGATGTTCGATGCGGAGCTCTACCGCGAAAAGACGGAGGTGGCGGAGTGGAAGCAGAAAGACCCTTTGGCTGTTTTGAAAATGCGGGCCGAAACGGCGGGGCTCTGGGCGCAGCTCAATGCGGATGAACTCGAAGAGGAGGTCTCGGCAATCGTCGACGAGGCGGTCGCATTTGCGGAGAACGGGACACTTGAATCTCTCAGTGATCTTGAAAAATTCGTCTATTCAGAGGAGGCGGCACAATGAGCGAGAAGATGACCTACCGCGAAGCGGTACGCCTGGGGATCAGCGAGGCGATGGAAAAGGATGAACGGGTCTTTATGATGGGCGAGGACGTCGGCCGTTACGGCGGCTGTTACGCCGTCAGTATGGGGCTGCAGGAGCAGTTCGGCCCTCAGCGCATCATCGACACGCCGCTGAGCGAATCGGCCTTTACCGGTGCGGGGGTCGGGGCCGCTCTCAACGGCATGCGCCCCATCGTGGAGATCATGACCGTGAACTTCAGTCTGCTGGCGCTTGACCAGATCATGAACAACGCCGCGACCCTGCTGCACATGTCGGGCGGCCAGTTCAACGTCCCGCTTGTCATCCGTATGGCGACCGGCGGCGGCAAGCAGCTCGCCGCCCAGCATTCGCACTCTCTGGAGGGGTGGTTTGCCCATATTCCGGGGCTCAAAGTGCTGACCCCCGCGACGGTGCAGGACGCCCGCGACATGATCGGCCTGGCGTTGGCCGACCCGGACCCGGTGCTGATCTTCGAGAATGCGCTGCTCTACAATGCCAAGGGGGAGCTCGACACAGCGGCAGCGCCGCTGCCAATCGGCAAAGCGTTGGTGCACCGGGAGGGGAAGGATCTGACGATCCTGGCCTACGGCATCAACCTCTTCAAGGCGCTGGAGGCTGCCGAAACGCTCTCGAAAGAGGGGATCGAGGCCGAAGTGATCGACCTGCGCTCGCTGCGGCCGCTTGACGATGCGGCCATCATGGCCTCGCTGAGAAAAACGCATAGGGTGATGGTCGTCGACGAAGGGTGGAAGTCGGGCAGCATCTCCGCCGAGATCATGGCGCGTATCAACGAGCAGGCTTTCTTTGAGCTGGACGCCCCGATGGGAAGGGTCTGCAGCATGGAAGTACCGATCCCTTACGCCAAGCATCTCGAAGATGCGGTTATTCCGCAGCCCGACAAGATCGTCGCGATGGCGCGCCGGTTGATGGAGGCGATATGAGCGAATTCAAGATGCCGAGTCTCGGCGCCGACATGGAGTCGGCCGTACTGATGGAGTGGAAGGTCAAAGAGGGCGATCATGTGACGAAGGGGCAGGTGATCGCCGAGGTGGAGACCAGCAAAGGGGTGATCGAGATCGAGGTCTTCGAAACGGGCGTCGTGGAGAAGATCCTTGTCGAAGAGGAGACCGAGTGCGCCGTAGGGACGCCGCTGGCCCTGATCGCTTCGGAGGGTGAAGGCAGGGAAGAGGCGGTTGCCGAAGCTGCGGCAGAACCCGAAAAAGTTCCGCCGCAGCCCGAGCCGCCTTCAAAAGAGGAGCCTCTCAAGCCGGAACCTCAGGAAGAAGAGCGCCCCGCAGCAGAGCCTGCAGAGCGCGTCAAAGCTTCGCCGGCGGCACGGCGAAAGGCCCGGGAACTGGGTGTCGACCTGGCGGCGCTCGCAGCCGGATCGGACAGAGGGATACAGCTCGATGCGGTGGAGGCTGCGGCCGAAACGGCGGCCAAAGCCCCCGAGGCCGACGGGATGCGTCAGGCCATTGCCAGGGCGATGAGCCGCTCCAATGCGGAGATCCCCCACTACTACCTCTCTACTTCGGTCAATATGACGCCGGCACTGGCGTGGCTCGCAGCACTGAATGCCAAACGGAGCATAAAAGAGCGTATTTTGCCGGCTGCGCTGCTGATACGCGCCGTCGTCAAAGCCCTGGAGGCAGTGCCCGAACTCAACGGATTCTGGCAGGAGGAGCGCCACAGCATAAGCAAAACGGTCAATCCGGGTATCGCCATAGCGCTTCGCAAGGGAGGGCTCATCACCCCGGCACTGCTCAGTGCAGAGACGATGAACCTTGACGAGACGATGCATTCGCTCGACGACCTGATCACCCGTACCCGCAGCGGCAGACTGCGCGGCAGCGAGATGACGCAGCAGACCGTTACCATCACCAACCTGGGTGATCTCGGCGTTGAGCGTGTCTACGGCGTCATCTACCCGCCGCAGGTGGCCATAGTCGGGCTGGGCCGCATTATCGACGCACCATGGGCGGAGGGCGATGCGCTGAGCGTGCGCAAGGTGATGCAGGCGACGATAGCCGGCGATCACCGTGCGACCGACGGCAGAACGGGCGCACTCTTTCTGGAGCGGCTGGACCATTTTCTGCAAAACCCGCAGGAGCTGCTCTGAAACGGCGTTGTTTCGCCTGCCGCAGCGTCAACTGTATCGGGACGCTTTTTTGAGACGAAGAGAATTTATCAGAAGGAATTTTTATGACGAAAGAAGAGATCAAACAGACGATTATTGAACAGATAGTGATGGTCGCTCCGGATATCGAGGAAGAGGAGATCGAGCCGAGTGCAAACCTGCAGCGCTCGCTGGAGATCGACTCGTTCGATTTTTTGAAAGTGCTGACGGCATTGAATGAAAAGCTTGGGGTGGATGTCCCCGAAACCGATTATGCCCAGGTGGATACGCTTGAGCATATGACGGACTATTTTGAAGCCCGCCTGTAGGAAAAGGCTGCTGTAAAAGAGCGGTAGAAGTTTTAGCCCGTAAAGGCCGTCGGGAAGTTTACGAGAAAAGTTTTTTCATCGCGGAAAAGAAGGCCTTGAAAAGGCCTTTGTTGCCGACAAGGTCATTAACGAACTCGTCATAGGTCATTCCCTTCTCTTCAAAGAGGCCTTTGAAGTGCTTTTCGGATGCCTCTACGCCTCCTTCCTCTTCGATCTCGAGAAGTTTCTTATAGATGGGGGCAATGGTATCGACGGCTTTTTTCGGCGCAGCCTTACGGAATGCCGTATAGCCTGTTATTTCGTTGGTGAGCGCATCGACTTTGGGTTCAAACTCGGTAAATACCCAATAGTAGCGCCCGTCTTTGGCCATGTTTTTCACGATAGCCACAAAATTGTCGCCTTTTGAGATATGTTCCCACATCAGTTTGAAGGCCACTTTCGGCATGTCCGGGTGACGTACAATGTTATGGGGCTTGCCTATCAATTCACTCTCTTTGTAGCCGCTTATCTCAACAAAGTAGTCGTTGCCGTACTCAATGATTCCCTTGGCGTCTGTCTTGCTGACAATATAACGTTTCGGATCAAGTTTGATCTCTTGGTCTACAGGTGTTGGCATGGTCTTCCTAATGTAAAATAATTGCAATTATATTATTGTTTTCATATAAATAATATTTATCAGCTTAATATCAAAAAAAGCGAACAATCCAAACAAGGTTGTAGCGCTTTTTCTATATAATACGTCAAATAAGGAGCGGTTCCATGACAAAAGAGGATATGCAAAAGAAAATCAAAAGTGCGCGCCAGTCACATAACTACCAGATACAAAAAATCAAATTTTTGGTAGAAGGGGTACCGCTGAAAGAGGATCCGACGCCTGTCAGTTACAAAGCGTGCGGTTTCGGCAGCTGGATATATGGGGATGAAGAGCAGCTGCGCAAACTGATCGGATCAAAAAGCTTCGAAGAGATCGAACAGCAGCATATCATTTGGCATACCGCCTACCAAAAGATCTACGAGATCTATTACGGTCAAGCCAAAAAGGGGCTGTTTGCAAGGTTTACCGGCGGCAAGCCGAAAGTCGATACACTGCAGCAGGACAAAGCGAAAGCCTATTTTAACGATCTTCAAAAGATAACGTATGAGCTGCTGCAGAAGCTTGACACTCTTGAGAAACGTGTCAGTGCTATGTCTGAGCGTCAATTCTCCAAGGAGTAGCACTTTTGGCTATCTACTTAATTCCCGTCTTTGCCTCCCTGATAGGGAGTGGACTCTCCTCTCATAAAGAAGTTCTCAGTAGATAAGCGGTACGAAACGAAAGCCGTAGAAATCTCTTCTGTCGAAGCTGCCGTCTTCGCCTTTATTGATCACTGCGACCTCGTTTTGGATGGGGATCACCATGATGCCGCCGGGATTGAGTTGGCGGACCAGTTCAAGAGGAAGCTCTTCTGCGGCGGCAGAGACAAGGATCTTGTCGAAAGTCTCCTCCGGAATGCCGAGTGTTTTGCCGGCGATCTTCAGTCTGATGTTGGCAAAGTGATATTTTTTGAGATTGCTTCGGGCAAGATCCAGAAGCTGGGGAATGCGTTCAATACCTGTCACAAAACCTGATCCGGCCGTCTGGGCAAGAAGTGCCGTCGTCCATCCCGAACCGCAGCCGATGTCCAGGATAGTGTCACTCTCTTTAAGCTCCAGGAGCTCAAGCATAAAAGCGACGGTGTAGGGCTGGGAGATCGTCTGGCCTGCACCGATGAAGAGCGGATAGTCTTCATAGGCCTCATCTTGCATGCTTGGGGGGACAAAATCTTTTCGGTCAATGGTATTGAAGCTCTCGATCAGCAGAGGTGAGACAAGCACCCCGCGTCGTTGCAGATAGACAGAGAGCTCATGATGACTGTTCATACTTTTTTCCTGTGTAGAGGTACCCTTTAATTATAGCCGACTGTAGAAGAAAGTTTCAATGATGGTAGTGTTATAGATTTTCGTAGAGGGGGTTTATAAAAAATAGAGTGGATGTTAAGTTGGGGTTGAAAAATAAAAGGGAGCGATCAGAATACAGGCCGAAGCCTGTATGGGGTAGAACTTACAGTGGTGTAACGTTCTCTGCTTGTGGGCCTTTTTGACCTTCACCGATCTCGAAAGTTACTTTTTGACCTTCTGCCAGTGTAACACGGCCGTGACCAGTGTTGTTTACTTGACGGAAGTGAACAAATACATCTGCTCCGCCATTATCTTGTTGGATAAATCCATAACCTTTTTCATCGTTGAACCATTTTACAGATCCGTTTAGCAATTCTGCCATTGTAATACCTCTTAGGGAAAAATACACTTCTTAATGAAGCGGAATCAAAATCGGGGGAGTCTTCAGGTCTAGCAGAATTACTTCGTTACACACTAAAGATGAACTCGAGCCTCATCTTTCATCAAGCGTAGTATACCTGTTTTTTATTACAATACAACCACAAAATTAAATTTTATGATATTTCGACCATAAAAGTGGTCTCTTTGTCTTGTTCTTTACCGTATCGGCAACGTTGACGGTTGGAAGGAATCACTATTATGACGGCATAACACGCTTGCAGGCATTTTTGTCATGTCATGAGATCAGGATAGTATGTTTTCTGCTTAAGTGAGTACTGTAATGTATTTGGGAGTTTTTTGATGGTGGACGGCTAGGGATTCGAACCCTAGATAGGTTGCCCTATACCCGCGTTCCAGGCGAGCGCCTTCGACCACTCGGCCAGCCGTCCATGTTTAGAGAACGAAAGTATAGTCGACTCTTCGTTATAGTGTGCTTAATGCAAGAGCGATAATGGCACCAATTCCAAGAAGAAAGAGCACGAAGCGGTCGATCTTCTCTCGCATGGCCAAGGCTTTGCGTACATCTTCTTTAGTGATACTTTCGCTGCCGCTGCCGAAAGCGGCCTTTTTTTTCAGTACGCCGAAGTAGCGGGTGTCGCCGCCGAGCGTGAGGCCGAGGGCGAGGGCCATGGCGGTGATGGGGTGGCCGGCGTTGGGGCTATCGTGCAGGCGGCCGTTTTGATAGAAGCCCAGCAGCGGTCTTGTCTGGCTGAGGAACATGATCAGCAGCGCCGTCAGTCGGGCCGGGATATAGTTGAGCAGGTCGTCGAGCTTCGCGCTTGCTTTGCCGAACTTTTCGTAGCGTTCCGTTCGGTAGCCGACCATCGAGTCGAGGGTGTTGACGCTCTTGTAGAGGATGATGCCGGGGAGCCCGAAGAGCAGCAGGTAAAAGAGCGGGGCGATCACCCCGTCGCTGAGGTTCTCGGCGTAGGTCTCGACAGCAGCCTTGTTGATCTCGCTTTCGCTCAGCGTCTCGGTGTCGCGGCTCACCAGCATACGGAGCGCCGCTGTGGGCTCTTCGCTCTCGATGACGGCCAGCACAGTGTCATAGAGCATGCGGTGGGCCAGAAACATTGAGGCGATGAGGGCGGAGGCGGCGAGGTTGAGCAGCAGGGGAAGATAGGCAAGAAAGCGGCTCAGGGCAAAGGCGAAGATGCCCACGACGGTGAGGGTGAAGAGCAGCAGCAGCCCCCCGCGCCATACGCTCTCCTTGTAAAACTTCTCTTCGAACCAGCTGATCAGTTCGCCGATGACGATGACAGGGTGCTTGATGTAGGCGAACTCCCCGAAACGCCGGTCGATCAGGTAGGCGAGAAAGGCGACGAGAAGGTTACTCATGCAGGGCCCCGATGACGGCCTCAAGGTCGAGACTGCTGCCGACATGCCTGGCGAAATCGGCGATCTTTTTGGCCTTGTAGGCGGCAAAGTTGTAGCCGCGGTATGCCGGGTCGATGCCTCTGAAGAGCTTCTCCCGAAAGGCATCGCTGTCGAAGAGGCCGTGGACGAAGGTGCCGAAGAAACGCGCCTCTTCCGCAGCGATCGCGTCGCACTTGCCGTGGTGGATCTCGTACCCTTCGATCTCCAATCCGAAGAGTTCATAGCATCCCTTGGCCGCCCGTTTCTCTTTTTCGAAGACGATATCGCCCTTCAGCCGTCCGAACCCTTTGACTTCAGTGCCCGCCTCCGATTCGATGCCGTCGGGGTCGAGGATGCACCCGAACATCATCTCATACCCGCCGCAGACGGCGACGAGGGTCCCCTTGAAATCGTTCAGGGCCTCTTCGAAGCCGTGTTCTCTGAGCCATTGTAGGTCGGAGACGGTGCGCTTGGTGCCGGGGAGGATGACCAGGTCGTAGGCCTGAAGCGCCGCGGCGGAGTGGGCAAAGTCCAGATGCACCTCGTTGTCGGCGATCAGCGGTTCGAAATCGGTGTAGTTGCTGATATGCGGCAGCCGTATCACCGCGGCACGGATCGCGCCGTGCTGCGAGCTTTGCACGTAGTTCTCCAGCGACTGGCTGTCCTCGAAACCGAGGTTGAACGGTTTGTAGGGGATGACCCCCAGAACGCGGATGCCGAACTGCTCCTCGATGATTTTCCGCCCGTCATCGAAGAGGGTGATGTCCCCGCGGAACTTGTTGATGATGACCCCGATGACATTGCGTCGCAGCTTTTCGGGCAGTAGGTTGTAGACGCCCCATACGGAGGCGAAGACCCCGCCGCGCTCGATATCGGCGACGAGGATGATCTTCGTATCGAAGGTGTCGGCGATGGTGATGTTGGAGAGGTCCTTGTCCATCAGGTTCAGCTCCACCGGGCTGCCCGCCCCTTCGGCGACGATCACGTCGAAACGCTTCTGCAGCCGTCTGAAGGCGTCGGTGACGACGGGCTTCAGCGAGCCGATGCCGCCGTAGTACTCCCGCACGTCCTGTTCGCCGGCCGGCCGGCCGTTGATGATCAGCGAGGCGCTGCTGCCGCGGCCGGACTTGAGCAGCACCGGGTTGAAGTCGCTCTCGATGGGGAGGCCGATCGACTCCGCGGCGAAATACTGCGACTGGGCGATCTCCCCGCCGTCGTCGCAGACGCGGGCGTTGTTGGAGACGTTCTGCGCCTTGAAAGGGGCGACACGGATGCCGCGGCGGTGCAGCAGGTAGGTGATGGCGAAAGCGAGGGTCGATTTGCCGGCGTCGGAGCTTGTGCCGAGGATACTAAGCGAGTGCATGGAGGCCCTTTTTCAAAAGTTTGTGGGCAGTTTTGCCCTTGACGGCGAAGCGGAGGTAGCGGCGGTCGAGGCCGTCGAAGTTGGCGCAGTCGCGTACCAGTATCTTTGCTTTGAAGAGCGCTTCATAGATAAGAGGCGCCCTGTCGGAGCGGGTCAAAATGAAGTTGGCGTCGCTTTTGTAGACCTTCTCGAAGAGCCCGGAGCCCTTGAGTATGGAACGCAGCTCCCGGTACTGTTCCTTCTGGGTTTTAAGTGAAAGGCTCCGGTGGTCGGGATCGCTGAGCAGCGCCGTGACGTAGGCGGCGTCAAAAGAGGAGATGTTCCAGGCAGGCAATGCGAGGGCGTCGATGTTTTCGGGGCTTGAAAAGAGGGCGCCGACCCTCAGCCCCGCGCAGGCGTAGAACTTGGTGAAGGAGTGGACGATATAGAGCTTCTTGTACTCCCTGATCATCTTCCTGACCGAGGGTTTCTTGCTGAACTCCAGAAAGGATTCGTCTATGATGACGGTGCATCGGGCCTCTCTCCAGATCGCAAAGAGGCGTTCGAGGTCATAATGGCGGCCGTCGGGCGTGGAGGGGTTGACGAAGACGACGGTCGAGCCTTTTTTCGGTCTCTTGTAGAGTTCTGTGAAACGGTCGAATAGCCGGGTCTTCCGGCTGTAGAGCTCGGACGCTTTGACATATTCGCCGTAGATCGGGGTGTAGAGGCAGGTCCGTTTCGGTCGCAGAGAGCGAAAGAGCTCCATAATGGCGCTCGATGCCCCGTTGAAAAGGGCGATCTCCTCTGTCTCAAGAGCGTAGCGTCGGGCGATAGTGCTGCGAAGCAGACTGTATCGCGGGTCGCCGTAGCTGGTTATAAGCGCAGGGGTCAGCTCGAGTTTGACCGCCGGTGCGACGATGTTGATGTTGGAGGAGAAGTCGGTGATCTCCTCGGCGCGGCAGCCGAGTCTTTCGGCGGCGGCGTAGATGTCGCCGCCGTGGTCAGGGCGTTTCAGCATGGGTGGCTCCACTCCAGATGTCTCGTTCTTTTCAGCAGCGCTTTCTGGTGGGCTGCGGAGCGCACCTTCTTGTCGATGCGGCTGAGCGTGTAGAAGGCGGCGGCGTTCTTTATCTCCCCTATCAGCTTGTGGAGGGCGATCTTGCGGGGCGCGTGCTGGTTGTAGGCGCGCAGAAAGCGTCTGAGGTAGCCGAGGTTTCTGCCGCGCAGTGCCCAGTCGAGGGCCGCTACGCCGAGATCGAAGGCGAAGCTCCCTTCGCCCGCATCGATAAAGTCGATGACGCCGATACGGCCTCCGTCAAAGAGGGCGTTGTCCGTAAAGAGGTCCCCGTGGATGACCCCCTCCCTCTTTGGGCGGTAGTCGCGGAGACGGTGCAGCCGGACGTAGCTGCTGTACTCCTTAGCCCGGAGACGGCGAAGCTGCAGGGCGGTCTCTTCCGGGTCGAAAATCGGGCGGTGACCGCTGTGCGTGCATCGGTGCATTCTGGCGAGCGTGCGCGCCACGCTTTGAAGGTGGAGGTGGTTTACCTGTGTCACTTTCCGGCCTTTGAGGCAGCTGTAGAGGTGCCACTCGCCGCTGCTTGCAAGGTGGCTCGGCACTGTGATACCGCAGCGCGAAAACCGCTCAAGAAGAGCGCGCTCCGCTTCGATTCTCTCCCTGCCGGCCTCCTCGTACTTCTTGAGAATGTAGGCCGTTGCTCCGCTGCGAGCGATATAAGTCGTGTCGATGATGCCGTCCGTTGTCGCTTCGAGCCTCTCGAAACGACGGCCTTCGAAAAGGCGGTTGGCCTCCTCGAGTGAAAGTGCGCTCTTCACCCCCATCTAGAGACGGCACGCTTTCATGATCTTTTTCCACTCCGTGTCAAAATGCTTTCGGACATAGCTGACGTGGTGCGGGACGGTGCAATGGGAGCAGTCCTGGTGGATCTTGTCGCCGTAGACCCCCTGGCGCCCCTCTTTGGAGTCGATGGCGCAGAAGCTGTAGACGGTCTTGCCCTCTCTCTCCTCGACCCCCTCGTCTTTGAAGCGGAAGTTGGGGCAGGCGCAGAGGTAGCAGTTGAGATGTTCCATGTCGTGGCACTTTTTGCCGATACCCCCGTCTTCGTTCTCCTCTTTGTAGAGCGGACAGAAGTCGGGCTCGTTTTTGACCATGTTCTCAAAGTCGAAATAGGAAATGATCGCCTCTTTGTCCAGCCCTTCGGCCAGCAGTTTCTGCACCACCTTTTTGTGTTTTGCGGCGTGGTCTTCGAACCATTTGATGTAACTCAAGATAGATCCTTTTTTGTAGACAAAGCGCGGCAAGGCTGCGCGTGAACCCGCTGTTGACAAGCATCAACAATGCAGTGCATGTGAGGCACTAAATGCCGAGTCGTAAGCGAACTTAGCGTTAGCGTAGGCAAAGGGGCTTTGCTCCTTTGGCGTACACAATGATAATTACTCATGAGCGTCCTTTGATGATAAGGTAGATAAAGAAGGGGCCGCCGATAAAGGCGGTGACGATCCCGATGGGCAGCTCGCTCTGGAGCTGGGGCAGGCGCGACAGGGTGTCGCAGGCGGCCAGGAAGAGGCCGCCGTAGAGAGCGACGGGGACGATGAGCCGGTGGTTGGCCCTGTGGTAGAGCTTGCGGACCATGTGCGGGACGATGAGCCCGACAAAGCCGATGGGGCCGGTCACGGAGATGGCGACGCCGATGACCAGCGAACTGAGCACCAGCAGTATGACGGTGAGGCGGCGGGTATCGATCCCCTTGAGCCTGGCGTGCTCCTCGTTGACGCCGAGGATGGCGAGCTCGAAACGTTTCGCATAGAGAAAGAGCAGCAGTACCAGGGAGCTCAGGGCGACGGCGGTTGCCTCCGCGTAGCCCATGGTCGAGAGCGAGCCCATGGTGTAGAGCAGTATGGCGTGGCTCTGCATTGCCGAGGCGACAGCAAAGAGAACCATCAGCGCGGCGGAGAAGAAGAAGGAGAGGGCGATCCCAAGCAGTAGAAGGGAATTGCCCTCTTTGTCGGGGATATAGCGCGAGAGCCAGAGCAGCAGCATCACCGAAGAGAGGGCGCCCGCAAAGCCGAAGAAGGCGCCGAAGCTGATTCCGACAACAAGGGTGTTGAGCCCCAGCACCGTGGCGATCCCCGTTCCCAGCACCGCACCGCCGGAGATGCCGAGCGTGTAGGGGGTCATCAGGCCGTTGCGAAAAAGGGTCTGGAAGAGCCAGCCGCTCAAGGCCAGCAGCGCCCCGCTGAAAAAGGCGAGCAGCAGCCGCGGCAGCCGCAGTTCGAAAAAAATCTGGTGGCCGACGGTCCCGGTGTCGGCGAGGCTGCCGAGATCGATGGCGACGCTGCCGACGAAGGGGGAGGCCAGCGTGAGCAGAAGCAGCAGGGCAAGAAGAAGCCGTTTAATCATAGGCCACCTCCGGGCTCTCCGCATCCGGCCGGAACGCGACGCCGTAGCAGGACTCGAGGTTCTCGGGGGTGAAGAACGCCTTGGGCTCCCTGTAGAGGCGCAGACCCTCTTCATGCAGGAACAAGAGAGGGTAGCCCAGCGCTTTGGCAAAGTGAAGATCGTGGGTGATGACGACTTTCTGCGTCTGCCGAGGGAGCTTTTTGAGGGCCCGGTAGAAGTCATGGGCGTGTTTCGGGTCAAGATTGGCCGTCGGTTCGTCGAAGAGGATGATGCTGCTCTCCTGCAGCAGGGCCTGGGCGATCAGCAGCAGCTGTTGCTGGCCGGAACTGAGCGCCGTGACGGCGTGCCCGGGCTCAAGCCCCGACTCTCTCAGCAGCGCGGCGACCCTCTGTCTGTCCTCTTCCGTGTAGCCGCTGAGCGCCGGTTTGTGGGGGTAGCGCCCCATCAGGACGAACTCCTCGACGGTGATATAGGCGTCGAAACTCGTCAGTTTGGGCGGGATGTAGGTGATGGTCTTGGCCCGTTCGCCGGAGCTGTACGTTTCGAGGGGCCTGCCGTTGATCAGGATCTCGCCCTCGTAGGGGAGAAGGCCGCAGAGCGCCTTGGCCAGGGTGCTTTTGCCGATGCCGTTGGGGCCGAGGACAGCGAGGTTCTCCCCGCAGGAGAAGCTGAGCGCGTTCAAAACGGTCTTGTCGTAGCCGCAGGAGAGGTTGCTGACGCTGATCATCGGATCGCCTCGCAGATGGTTTTGATGCTTTTGGCGACGCGGTGGCTCGGGATGAGGAGGTAGTCGCTTTGGATGATCTTGATGCTTCCGCTTCTGACCGCCTTGAGCGGCAGCCGCTGCCAGGAGCGCATCACGGCATCGGCGTCGAAGCGGTCAAGCGGCCCGAAGAGCAGCAGCACGGTGTCGGGATCGGTGGCGATCAGCCCTTCCGCCTTGAGAACGGGCTGGGCGTTGAAGCTCTCTTTGTAGGCGTTCTCTGCCCCGCAGAGGTGGAGGATCTCCTCGAAATAGAGGTTGTGCCCCGCCACATAGACCCCCTTGTCGATGCCGCTGGCGTTGGCAAAGACGATCAGCACGCTCTTCTTCTTTTCGAGTTTCGGTGCGGTTCTTTGGTTCTTTTCTATTGCATCAACGAGTTGGCGGCCGCGCTCTTCTTTCCGGAGTGTTTCGGCGATGACGGAAATGGAACGCTTGATCTCGCCGATCTTCCCGAGCTCCACCTGCAGGGTCTTTATGTGAAAGGCTTGAAGCTTTTCGAGCGTCTCCTGCTGGTGGGGGAGGCCGATCACAAGGGTGGGGTTGAGGGAAATGATCCTCTCGAGGGAGAGGGAGAAGTAGCCGCCGATCTTGGGACGTTCCCGCAGGGATTGGGGGTAGTAGGTGTACTCGCTCACTCCGACGATCTCATCCAGGGCACCGAGGTCGGCCGTGATCTCCGCGATGGCCGGGCTGAGGGTGACGATACGCTCGGCGCCGAAGAGCGACAGTGACAAAAGAAGCAGCCAGATCAGACGCATTGCACGGCTCCGAATTCCCAGGTGGATGTGTTTAGAGTAGTATAGGCACTGTAAGGAAAATCGACGCTAAAAGCCGCTTCGAGAGCGATCCCCTGCAGCAGATGCATCAGGACACGGATCACCCCGGCATGGGTGACGACAAGCACCTTCTCACACGGTGTCCGTGGCAGATCGCGGGTGAAAAACGTCTCGATGCGCGCGATGTAGGCGTCGTAGGGCTCGCCGTCGAGCGCCCTGATCCACTGCAGGAAATCTTCATATTCCAGCCCCTCCTGCTCTGTGATGGCATCGAAGCTCATCCCCTCGTGTCTTCCCCAGGACTTCTCGCGCAGCTGCGGGGTGTAGACTATATCGCCGGTCTGCAGGCGTGTATCTTCGATAATGGGTTCGAGGGTCTCTCTGCAGCGCTTGAGGTCGGAGCAGTAGACGGCATCGAAGGTCTCTCCTTCGAGACGGCGGGCCAGCTCTTTTGCCTGCGCTCTCCCCTTCGGCGAGAGACCGATGTAGTTATGGCCGTTATAGCAGTGCCGGTAGGCGGTTTCGACTTCGCCGTGGCGAACGAGGGTGATCAGCATACCGAGGCCTTGAAGAGGAGAACGTTGAGCAGCAGCAGCTCCGTCACCTCGATCGTAAAGCCGTAGATATCGCCGCTGAAACCGCCGAGCCGCCGGACAAAGAAGCCCTTGATCAACAGCAGTGCCAGAAGCGAGAAGAGCAGCAGAAGCCAGCCGCCGCTCAGGGCGACGACGGCGAGGACCGTTAGTGCCGCCGCAGCAAGCTGGCTGCGCGTGAACTCCTCTTTGGCCAGGGTGCTCATCCCCGCTTTGCGGATGTAGGGGAAGAAGTAGATGGCCAATACGGCGTTGAAACGCGAGAGCATCAGCAGAAGCGGCAGCAGCCAGAGCGATTCCAGGAACCAGAGCGAAGAGGCCTTCAGCAGCAGAAAAACTGCGGTGAAGATCATCCCCATCCCGCCGACATGCGGATCCTTCATCACGGCTTCGGCCCTCTCAGTCGGGACGAAGAGGCCGTCGACGGTGTCGGAGAAGCCGTCGAGGTGAAGGGCCCCGGTCAGCAGGACCCAGAGGGCGAAGAGGATAATATGCAGATGCGCCTCGGGAAAATAGGGTGCCAAAAGTATGTAGACAAGCCAGAGTATGCCGCCGAGAAGCGCGCCGACAAGGGGGTAGCTCATCACGGCGTAGCCGTTGATCCCCCTGAAGAAATCGTGTATTTTGAAAAAGGGGAGGATGGTGAGCATGTTGATGGCGAGAGCGAAACCCTTCGCTGCGCGGGGAAATGGTGAATCGGGAATGGGAAAAGTAGTAGACTTTGAGTCCGGTTCAGAGTGACGGATATTTTGTGTCTTATTTTTTTTACCACTATTTACCATTTACGATTTTCCATTCACTTACTTGATTTTTGTCGCAATGCCGGCTATGCAGTGGTAGACCTCGTCGCACCGGCTTGCGATCAGCTGCGAAACCGCGCCGCTGATGTCGACATACTGGCGGGCAAGGGGATTGTCGGGGATGATGCCGCTGCCGACGTCGTTGTGGACAAAGACGAGGTCATTTGGCAAGGCAAGCACTTTCTCTATGTGTTCAACAATCTGCTCATTGGTACGGCCGTGGTAGAGCATATTGTTGATCCACATCGTGGTGCACTCGATCAGCACGGGGCTCTCTGTTGTTTTGAGCGTGCCGTAGAGCTCAAGCGGCGCCTCGAGTGTGATGAATTCCCCGCCGCGCTGCCGGCGGTGGAGGGAGATGCGCTCGTTCATCTCATCGTCGAGCAGTTCGGTGGTGGCGAGATAGTGCGGTTTTTGGTCGGAGCCGAGCGCAAGGGTATACTGCTCGGCGCTGTAGGACTTGCCGCTTTTGATGCCGCCGATGAATAAGGTCTTCATACTGAAGACCTTTGCGTCAATGGTGAATGGTAAATAGTGAAAAGAGCAGAAGCGCCGGTTAAAACCTTGTATTCCATTCTCCATTTTCTATTCGCCATTTTCCATTCACCATTCATCATTTACATCTCCCCTCTCATCAGCGCTTCGACGCGTTCAGTGATCTCCGGCTGTCTCAGCCCCTGCATATAGCCGTAGGCGACCGCGGCGCCGGCACCGACCCCCTCTTTGGCCTCGCCTTCGTCATAGAGTTTCAATACAGGTATCCTGGCATCGGCATACAGAAAGTCGGCATAGACGGCTTTCGGACGGAAATCGAGCTGATCAAGCAGTGCCGTGATATTCGACGCGCCGTCCTGTGCGATCCACCGCGTGGTGCAGAGGGTGATCTTGCGCGGGTCCATCGGGAGGCCGTCGCGGCCGCTGATCTTGTTGGCGATAAGCAGTGCCGCGGCCATCTGGGTACCGCCGCCGAGTACGACAGGGTAGCGGCGGCAGGCTTCGAGGACGTAGCCGGCGACAAACATCAGGGTGTTGTCGGCCGTATGGCCGAGCTTTTCAAAGAGTCCCATATTGTTCTCCAGTTTTGCCAGGGCTTTGCCGATCACCTGTTGCTTGATGGCAATCGGCGACTCTTTGAATGATGAGGCAAACAGGCCGTCATTGTCAAACCCCATTGCCGCGACCGCCGCCTGGGCCGTCGTCGTGCCCGAAGGGGTGCTCTCGCCGACGATAACGTAGTCGCCCTGCGGACGGTAGCGCCGCCCGAACTGCCGCCCCTGTTCGAAGACGGCTTTGGCGTCGAAAGGCGTTTCGTCGGTGATGCTCGGAGACGGCGGAATGCCGAACGATTCGAGTTCACACCCTTGCGGTTTGACCGTCAGTCCGAGATCGAGAATCTTTACGGCAGCGAAAGGTCTGAGTGTCTGTACCGCACGGGTCAGCAGGCCGGGCGTCGGGATGCCCGTCGCCGTCTCGGCCAGGTTCTCGAGGCTGAAGACCTGGCCCGTGGCCAGAAACTCGGCGTCGAGCGTCGGCGTCAGCGGGATCTTGCCCGGGATGCCGGCCTGGGTGATCCCTTCTATTTCGCAGGTATGCGTGACCGAGGCGGCCAGCATAAAGTCTGCTCTGCCCTCGGGCAGCGATGTCTTTGTATGGTCGGTGAGGTTATAGATAGGCATCATCTTCCTAATATCTGGCATTCAGGCCGAGGTAGAGGCTGCGCCCTGCGGTGGCGTACCCGTCGACGGTCTGATAATATCTGTCTGTAATATTATCGACTTTACCATAAACGGAGAGGTAGTCGTTGACCTTGATGTTGTAGACAAAGTTGACAAGAGCGTATTTCCCGGTCTGCGCGCCTTCTTTGTCGCTTCTGTCGTAGCGCTCGCCGATATACTGGCCGTTGAGACCGAGATCGAAGTTCTCCGTCGCGTAGTAGACGACAGAGGCGTCGAGCTGGTGCTTGGGACGGCGCGCAAGGTCTTTGCTGTCGGCATCTTTGGCATTGAGATAGGTGTAGTTTGCCGTGATACCTAGCGTATCGGCAAAATAGTCTTTATAGCCGACTTCCACCCCTTTTAATACGGAAGTTCCCTTGATATTGGTATAACGATACGTCGTCATATCGAAATCGATGAGATTATTGATCTTATTGTAAAACCCGGTGATCCAGAGAGATTCTGTTCCAAGGGTCACATCGTAGGTCTGCGTCTTCTCGGGCTCAAGGCCGATATCGCCGTATGTCGCGTCATAGAGTTGGAACGAACTGGGAATATTGTAGCCGGTTCCTGCATTGGCACTGGCATACAGACTGCCGGTAATATACTGCTTTATGCCAAATTTCCCCGTTAACGAGTTGTCGAAATCGCTGTATCTGTCATAGCGAATGGATTCGGTAAGAATAGTATTGACGCCGGTAAAATGGTTATAGTTGGTAACGAAGGCCGATGTCGCATCGTACGCTTTGTTGATGGTGACATTGGCTTTATCGTTTTTGAATTTTTGGTAAGAAGCGCCAACGAGGAGAAACGCATTCTCCGTATAGGTGATTTTATCATCGAGTTTCACCTCACTTACAGATCCAGTGAAGTCACCGTTTCCGCTTCTGTCAAAGGTTGAAAGGTTATATTGAACGTTGATATCGTTGGTCGTGCCACTGTGTTTAAACGCGAGGCGGTAGAAGCGATCTTGACTGTTGGTGTAATAGGGGTTGCCGTAATAATCGAGATCGCTGTTGGTTTTGTCCGCACCTGAACCGTCAAACATGACATAGCCGTTAATCGATTGTACCGAAGCTTCGATACGGTCCTTTTCCGTGACGTTGTACCCCAGTTTGGCATTGAGCGATTTATTTTCGTATCGGTCTTTTTCCAGCCCCAGTTCATCATAGCGCTTTCCGTAGTCCGGGTCTGTTTTCTTTGGCTCATAGGCTGAAAAACCGTCCGTGTCGTAATCGACACCGCCTATCACTGCATCAAACTTGTCGGCCGCATAGGTAGCCTGAAGAGAAGCGGTCTTTGTGTCGAACGATCCGTATTCGACATTAGCTGTCCCGTGGAGACCCTTTTTTGCTTTCGATGTGACGATGTTGATGACACCGGCACTTGCATCAGCCCCCCAAATTCCCGATTGGGCGCCTTTGATAATCTCGATCTGTTCGACATTGTAAAGCATCAGTTGCGCATAATTCGCGCCGTTTGAGCTGGTCACATTGTTATATCTTGCTCCATCAATGAGGACAAGTGTCCGCTGCGTGCTCATACCCCGTATAAACATTGAGGTTGTTTTACCTGGACCGCCGTTGTTTGCCATTGCGATATTTCCAAGCTTGTTGAGCGCCTCTGCAAGGGTGGTGACGCGGGCCTCTTCGATCGCCTCTTTGGTGATGACCGTGACGCTGTCAGGGACCTCCTCTTTGTTGAGCTCGGTGTTCTGGGCAGCGGTGACACTGATGCTCTCGAGCGTGTACTGGTTGGCCGCCTGCAGTGATGAAGCAATCGCGACGACAGCTGCGAGTGAAAGAAATCTTTTTTCCATTTTATATCCTGTGGTGTAATTTTTTGTCTCTTAGGCCGAATATAAAAAAAGGCGGCGATGCGACTGAATTGGAGTAGATGTAGGGCTGGATATGGAGTCGGGGTCTGGGGTTCTGGCGGATGCGGTTGCGGGTTATGCGTTTGTAGAAACAGTTGCAATGGCCGGCATGGGAGGGCAGTGAAAACACGGAGGAGCAGAGCAGCTCCTCGAGCTCTTCGTCTTCGCTCTCTTCCTGCTCCCAGTCGGTGCGGATGAGGTGCGAAGCGTGTACGCGTACGGAGGTGGCGCTGAGGTGGTGCTGGACTACGGTCGCCTGAATGGCGGCAAGGGTGAAGTAGTTTTTACCGAAACCTTTGGGTGCGCGCATCGCCTCTCCTTGACATTTTGCGAATTATAGCAAAACTGCCTGCTATGTTGGTCGTGCCAGCTGACTATTTTGTCTTTTCTTTAAACTCTTCGGTCGTTTCGCTGAAAGACTTTTTGGTCTTTTTCCAGGTGCTTTTAAGCCCTTCATTCACATTGTGCAGGTTCTGTTTCGTCTCATGTTTGGTGCATCCCGAGAGCAGAAGCAGACCTCCCGCGAGGGCAATAAGAAAGAGTTGTTTCATTATGATTCCTCAATGTTTTTGTCGGGCAAAGTATAACAAAACAGTACGAATAGAGAGCCTACGCTATAATTGCGGTGACGGAATCTTCGAGTCTGTCATCTCCCGAAATCCAGCCAGCAGCTCCAAGGATGCGCATGAAGCTTTCCCATCTCCGTCAGATCGTTGACCATATGCAGGATGTCCGGCATATCAATGCGATACACCGCATCGGCGACAGTGTCATCAAGATCGTCTTTGACCGCGACAACATCTTCTACTTCAATATGCAGAAGGGCGACGCCTATATATCCAAATGCACCAAGGAGATCCGGCGATCCAAGGTCTACAACGCCCCTTTCGATGTCATTCTCTCCAAGCGCTTCAACCGCGCCCAGGTGGAGAGCATCGAACTCTACCAGGGCGACAAGATCATCCGCATCAAGGCCTCTGTCAGCGGGGCCTACAAGTCGCAGAGCACGGTCCTGCAGCTGGAGTTTACCGGAAAGACCACCAATGTCATCATCCTTGACGAGGATGAGGTCGTCCTGGAGGCGCTGCGCCATGTCGACGCCTACAGTTCGTACCGCATCGTCAAGGTGGGGCAGGAGCTGGTTCCGCCGCCGCCGCTCCCTTTTGCACCCAAAGAGTACCCGCTGGAGGATGTGGAGGCTTTCCTCTACGAGACTTGCGACAAAGAGCAGCAGCAGCGGCTCAACAGCCTGAAAAAGCAGAAGTCCGCCTTCATAGAGAAGAAACTCCGCAAACTCGAGCATCTTTACGCCGGGCTGGATGATGAGAAGGTCCTCAGGCAGGAGGTCGAGGCCGATCAGCACTACGGCAACCTGGTGCTGAGCAATCTGCACAATATCAAGCCCTACCAGAAGGTGCTGCAGCTGACGGATTATGACGGCAGCGTGATCGAGGTCGAGGTGGACGGCACCGTTGCCGCCCCTTCGCACTACTCGGACTACTTTTTCAAGCGGGCCAAAAAAGCGAAGCAGAAAGCGAAAAATCTTCACATCGAACGCGAGAGTCTTGATGGGAAGATCAAACACCTGAAACACTTTTTGAATATCATCGAAAATGCCAAAGATGTTGCCGCGATCAATCTGCTGTTTCCGCCGAGACAGCAGATGAAAAAAGAGAAGCCCAATGAATCGTACGAAGTCTTCTGGGTCGAAGGCTACAAGGTGCTGCTGGGAAAAAGCGAAAAGGGGAACATCGCACTGCTGGAGCAGGCGAGGGCGAAGGATATCTGGTTCCATATGCGCGACCGCCCTTCCGCCCATGTTATCGTGGTGACCGACAAAAAGAACATCCCCGAAAGCGTCATCCACGAAGCGGCCGGCCTCTGCGTGGACTTCACTATGTTCGAAAACGGCACCTACCTGGTGGATTACACCCAGCGCCGCAATGTGAAGATACAAGACGGCGCCAACGTCCACTACACCGATTACAAAACGGTGGACATCGAGAAATACTGACGAATGCAAAGTGCTGAAAACACCTTTTTCCTGTTTTTACCTTTCTTCCCGCTCTTCTAATCCAGAAGATCATTAAAGCAATCAAGCTTTTTCCCTATCTACTGCTTTGCCACCATTAAGTGAGTTTTTACAGTTGTTATGAAAATATTTGATAACAAAAGGAAACTTAATATGTTTAAATTTCTACTTTCGAGTCTGCTCTTATTTAATACTGCGGCAGATGCAGACCAGGGGACAACCCAGAAACATCTGCTGCATGTAACCCCTTCAGCTTCCAGCACCGACGTCGATCCAAATACATCTGTGCAGATAGTTTTTGATGGTGAGATCGATGCGCGAACATTCTCAGCTGATCTCTTCAAATTAAAACATGATGGCCTCATTATAAAAGGTGCAACACACCTTGGCAGTGATAAAAAAAGCATAACATTTACGCCTGATACTGCTTTGGAGACGGGAGAACATCTTGTTGGCGTTGCAAGTTTACGTTTACAAGGCAGTGAGCAAAAACCGTGCAGGGATTTATGGAACAGTTTAAACGTGCAGTTGTGTGAAAGTTTCTCTTGGAGATGTGACGATCTCTGCTATAAGGAAGTTTCCAAAAGGACAGAGCCCGTAAGTTACAGCTTCAGCGTTGCAGAAAATGCAATAAAAGTTACGTCACTGAATATTACGACAAAAACGACGGACTTGAATGAAAGCGAGACTGTCCCTGTTACTGTTACGGCATTTTTTGATGACAATACAACAGAAGATGTCACTGACAAAGCAAGCTGGGAGAGCTCAGACAGCTCGGTCGCAACAGTAGAAACAGGCAAACTTTTTGCCCGGCAAGAGGGTACGGCTCTTCTTAGCGCTATCTACAATAACACGATTTCGACCGAAGTGACAATTAATGTCTATAAAGTCGTTGACAACCACCGTCTGCCGCCTGAACCGGACGAGGCACTCAACAACGTGACACTGTTAGGTATCGATGTGAATAACAACGGTGTACGAGACGATGTGGAAAGATGGATCTATCTGGAGATGGAGATACTTAACGGGTATCCGGAAATCGAGAGGGCTATCGGTATGCAGAAAGCTAAAGCAAACCAAATGGCATTGAGTGATCCTTTCAATAAGGATGATAAAGTGCAAGAGGCGATAACCGCTGCGCATGACTGCTGGATTTGGTATGACTATTTAAAAAAGTCTCATGTTTACGGGGCACATGGAAAGTTTAGTCGACTAATCAAAGATAAAGTGTTTAATACACAAGAGCGTTTAAAAACATATATGCAATATGATGCTACGTTAGTTGGAAGAGTTTTTACATCAACACCTGGCCTGCAATTAGAAAGCCAGTGTGAAACCAAAATAGACGAATTGTAGGAGCTGGAATCATGAAAAAAATAGTGCTGATACTGCTTTTTAATTTAACACTGTCTGCCAGTACAAACCCTTGTATGCTTGATGTTTACTTTGGAAACGGAGTCTGGAATGATGTCCAAGAAGTGCAAATTTCTAGAGATGAATTAGATGTTTTTATGCAAAAACACAATGTACAACGTTTTGCATTAATGGACAGAGGTTTAACATACAATTTTAAATATGCACACAACAAGACGTATGGAACACTAACCGATCTCATAGAGAGCTACTGGCAACTCTTTGAAAGCGGTCAGATCAGTGAAGGCTACTTCACATTTGTCGCCCGTCTTTTGGACGGCAGTCTTACCGAAGACGGTTTTTTAGATGATCTTAAAACGATCATTTCGCAGTCTGACGGCGATACCAATGCTAGGTATGAATAGTATTAAAAAGTTTTCCCTCCTTTCTTCAATGAACATATTATGCCACCTTTAAGTTGTATATTATAATTTTTCTGCAAACATACAATAATATTTTATAACAAAAGGAAACTAAAGTGTTGAAATTCTTCTTTTCAGGTCTGCTCCTTTTCGCTGTATCACTGTTTGCAGGCCAAGGTGCCGTCCAAGAACACCTTGTAAAGGTAAGCCCGTCTGTCTCTGCAACGGAGGTGAGCCCGAAGGTCCAAATTCTGATAATGTTTGACAGAGAGATAGCTGAATACAAGCTCAAAAAAAATACATTTGTCGTTAGCAATAACAACAAAAGAGTAGAAGGTGAAGCGACATTAAGTACAGATAGACAGAGTATAGTGTTTACTCCATACTCTTCTCTGCTGGCAGGTTTGCATAGCGTTAAGCTTCTGCCTCTGAAACTTGAAGGCAGTGAAAAACAACCTTGTAATAGTATATGGAACTATTCAAAATTGTTTATGCATAAACAATTTGGCTGGTTTGATCAGCACATATGTTATGAAGATGTTCCCCTGGTTAGCAAACGCATAAAATACAGTTTCAGCGTTGCAGAAAATGCAATAAAAGTTACGTCACTGAATATTACGACAAAAACGACGGACTTGAATGAAAGCGAGACTGTCCCTGTTACTGTTACGGCATTCTTTGATGATAACACAACAGAAGATGTCACTGACAAAGTAAGCTGGGAGAGCTCAGACAGCTCGGTAGCCAAAGTTGAAGACAACATGATTGTAGCGCAGAGCGAAGGAAGCGCTCAGCTTACTGCTGCATACAATAGTGCTGTTGCCGAAACGCTCAACATTAACGTCTATAAAGTCGTTGACAACCACCGTCTGCCGCCTGAACCGGACGAGGCACTCAACAACGTGACACTGTTAGGTATCGACGTGAATAACAACGGTGTACGAGACGATGTGGAGCGGTGGATCTATCTGGAGATGGAGATACTTAACGGGTATCCGAAAATCGAGAGGGCTATCGGTATGCAAACTGCTAAAGCAAATCAAATGGCATTGAGTGATCCTTCCAACAAGGATGATAAAGTGCAAAAGATGATGACTGCATCATTAGACTGTTGGACTTGGTATGGGTACTCCAAAAAGCTGCCTTTTCAAGATGGTATGGGCACATTTTTTAGTATGTTACAAGATAAAGTATTTAACACGAGAATGCGTTTGAAAACTTACTATCAATACGATTTCACATTAGCGGGACGAGTTTTCACTTCGACCGCAACACTGCAGACAAAAAGCCAGTGTGAAACCAACATAGATGAATTGTAGGAGCTGGAATCATGAGAAAAATAGTGCTGATACTGCTTTTTAATTTAACACTGTTTGCAAGTACAAACTCTTGTCTGCTTGACGTCTATTTTGGAAATGGGGTTTGGAACTCTTTAACTCAAGCACAAATTTCAAGAGATAAATTAAAAAAGTTCATGCAAGACCGGAACCCAGACAAGTTTACACTAGCAGATGAAAAAGTGACTTACGATTTCAAATATGCACATAACAAGACGCACGGAGCACTAACCGATCTCATAGAGAGCTACTGGCAACTCTTTGAAAGCGGTCAGATCAGTGAAGGCTACTTCACGTTTGTCGCCCGTCTTTTGGACGGCAGTCTTACTGAAGACGGTTTTTTAGATGATCTTAAAATGATCATTTCGCAGTCTGACGGTGATACCGATGCTATGTATGAAAAATATCAGACAGAGAGCTTCAACCAAAAACACAACGTATTGCTGGTCTCCCACTCCCAAGGAAACCTCTTTGCCAATAAGATATATGCCCTCTTAAGCGATGACGAGAGACAACACTTCAGAAATGTTGCCGTTGCTACGCCGGCAGATAATATTGCAAGCGGCGGCGAGTATACGACTCTTTTCAATGACTTCGTTATCAATACTGTACCCGGAAGTCTACCCGGGAACGCAGAGGGGTTTGGGCATACGTTTGTAAACTCCTACTTGAATAATCCTTATGATGCAACGGTTGATAAGATTAGTCTTGGTCTTAAAAATGCCGTGAATGCATTAGATGAAAATAGTTGCAGTGCGTATTTACATTTTCGCTGGATCGGATTTATCTGCCCTCAAGAGAGTGACACGGATCTGCGTGTGGAGATTTATGGGTCAAAGAAAGACGGTAGTTTCAACATAGAAGAATTTATTATGACAGACGCTAGGAATCGTGTGGAAAAAGTTTATAATGAACAGACAAAAAAACTTGAATGTCCTATCAGTGGTTGGGACCTTCGAACAACTACGCCGCATTATAATAGAAATGGATGTACGGCTTATACATTCGATGATACATCCGGAGGCTATCATTCTTTAGAATATATAGCAAGTCAAACATATGGAAACGTGGCTACCTGTACACAGTATAATATGAGTACAGCAGTCTTTGAAATACTGAAAAAGTTAGAATAATAGCTGACCTCGTTATGCTTTGACCCTCAGTCCATGTCCTTCTCGTTACCGACAAAAAGAACACCCCTGAAAGCGTCATCCACGAAGCGTCAGGGATCTGCGTGGACTTTACCATGTTCGAAAACGGCACCTGTCTGGTGGACTACACCCAGCGTCGAAATGTGAAGATACAAGACGGCGCCAACGTCCATTACACCGACTACAAGACAGTAGACATTGAGAAGTACTGAAGTACGGAAACAAGGAAGGCTGCTGATGTCTAAAAATTTAGAAGAGAATTTTTGTATGTCATAACACTAATTCCAGCAGAAATGACGGAATGCTACCGGGAGAAGGTGAAAGTAATGACAGTGACTTTTGGCCGGAGGGTATCGTCTTCTCTGTTCTTCCTCAAGGTTTTTCCTCAAGGTTCTTTCTCTGGACGAGCAGAGTATAAAACACTAAAGTGTAATGCAGGGCGACACTAAATGCCACATCGTAAAAAAGTTGAATACCAGCTATCAAAAAATATTCAAAAGAAGAAAATAGGTATAGAATATTGTTGTGTAGATGTTAGAAGTAACAAATTGTACTGACTAGTCCCCTTACTTTTTTACACCGCAAAAAAAGTAAGCAAAAAAGCTCTCGAAACGGCTTCGAGCCCGACAGGCTATCGGGTACCTTCCTTTCACTCGTTCCCTTCCTAAAAACCCCTAACTCGCTTCGCTCAGACAAAGTGTTTTTTTTAACGTATTTCCTCTTATTTCAGTCAGCTCTGCATATGTTTCGAAAAGAGCCAAGCGGTGACGCATTGATTTGACTTTAAAAGCTGACGCTTTTCAATTCGGCTAGGCCTCATTGCACGGAAAACAAAACGTTCAACACGGTTCAAAATGTCTTAATACGCGGGGGTGTATCGTTTGTTAGTCGGAAGTATTAGGTTGACCGGACGAAGGTCCGGCAACGGGCGGAGTCAGCCAAGTGTAAAGTTCAGGCAGGTTCACTTGGCTTTTCTTCTTTTTCGTTAGCTTTTCTTCTTGCGCTAGCAAGAAGATAAAACACTAAAGTGTAATGCAGGGCGACACTAAATGTCGCATCGTAAAAAGTGACAATATATCTATCAAGTTTTATATAAAGACAATACCTAGGCATCGGCTACTGAACTTAGCAAGCCTCCGGGGACAAAAAAGTTGCGAAGCAATGTTTTGCTATAATCGCAATATAGTAAAATTTAATCAAAACACGGGGTCACCATGGCGCTCACAAACCTCTACACCGATCATAAACAACGTATTGATACTGCGGTTCTTCTGTTGGCGGCGATCATCCTGATCGGCATCTTCAACAACTTTTTTGTCATCTGGTTGACGCTTGGTATCATCTACATCACGGCTTTCAAGGAGGCGAACGCTCTTTTCGGCGTGGAGAACAAAGACCTCTATCTTTTGGCAGGTGTGCTGTGGATGGCGGCTGCCTTCTACCCGAAAGCGGACGATCTTTTTCTGCTCTCGGCGCTGATAGGCGCTTCCTACTACGCCTATAACCCGAAGACGGACTGGAAAAACATTTTGGGCTTTCTCTACCCGACGGCCGGGATGCTCTTTATGCTGACCCTCTATGTCAATCACGGCATCTATGCGATCTTCTGGATGCTGATGATCGTTGCGGGTGCCGATGTCGGCGCCTACGTCGTGGGCAAAAGTTTCGGCAAGACCAAGTTCTCTGATACCTCCCCGAACAAAACCATGGAAGGGGTTGCCGGGGGTATCGGTATCGCTACGGTGCTGGGCTACTTTGTCGGGATGGGAATGGTGGACGGCTACACTGCCGTGATGGTCTCCGTGACGGTGGCGGTGAGCGCTGTCTTCGGCGACCTGTTCGAGAGTTTCCTGAAGCGCAGAGCCGGCGTCAAAGACAGCGGAACCTTTCTGCCGGGGCACGGCGGTGCGCTTGACCGCATCGACGGTTATCTTTTCGGTTCCGTCGTGATGGTGGTCTTGCTGCGGGGCATGATCTAAAGTGATTGTCCTCGCTGATATTCATTTTACACGCCAAAGCAACAAAGTCACTTTGGCTGCGCTAACGCTGTGTTCTCTTCAGCAGAGGGCTCATAGCACCTTGTGCTTCTTGTCTTTTGAGGTCGCAAAAACTTATGGAGTGGAAAATTGATCGTTCTCGGCTCAACCGGTTCCATCGGGGTCAACACGCTTGAGATCGCAAAAAAGTTTGATCTCAATGTCGATGTCCTGGTTGCCGGCAACAATATTTCCCTCCTAAACCGCCAGATCGAAACGCATCGCCCCTCGGTGGTCGTGATCGGTGAAAATTCTGATGTGTCCTTGGTCAATCATCCCCACGTTCTGCAGGGCGAAGCGGCCATTCTGGAGGTGATCGAAGATTCGCAAAGCGAGCTGGTCGTCAATGCGCTGGTCGGTTTTCTGGGGCTGCGTCCGACGCTCAAGGCGATCGAGACGGGCAAGCGGGTCGCTCTTGCCAACAAAGAGTCCCTTGTGGCCGGCGGGGCCTTTATCGACACCTCAATGATACAGCCGATCGACAGCGAGCATTTCGGGCTATGGTATCTGCACACTACGGAGCGTCCGGTCGAGCGGATGCTTATCACGGCCAGCGGCGGCGCTTTTCGCGACTGGCCGATAGAAAAGATCAAAAATGCGACCCTGCAAGACGCGCTCAACCACCCCAACTGGGCGATGGGACAGAAGATTACGATCGACAGCGCGTCGATGATGAACAAGATGTTCGAACTCCTGGAGGCGCGCTGGCTCTTCGGCGAAGGGGAGTACGATGCCGTCATCGAGACAAAGTCGCTGATCCATGCGCTTATCGACTACCAGGACGGTTCGACGACCGCGCATTTTGCAAAAGCCAATATGCAACTGCCTATCGCCTACGCCGTAATGGGGCGCTCCGATGCGGAGATCCTGAAACCGGTCAATCTGCTTGAAGTCGGTTCGCTGGAGTTCCGTGAGATCACGACGGAGCGCTACCCTATCTGGCAGATCCGTAAAGAGCTGCTGGCACATCCCAAACGCGGTGTGGTGATCAATGCGGCCAATGAAGCGGCGATCGAGCTTTATGTGGAGGGCAAGATCGGCTTTCTGGATATCTCCAAACGGGTGATCCATGCGTTCGAGCACTTTACACGGGAGCCGGAGAACATTGAGGAGGTCTTCCTCATCGATGCCGAAGTGCGCCGCTACATCAAGGCGATGGGATGAGAGAGAAGGTCCTACTGCTGCACGGCTGGGGCGGGAGTGACTACCCGCACTGGCAGGCCTGGCTCGCCGGAGAGATCGCAAAAAATTACGGCACGGTCGCTTTTCCACTGCTCGACCATCCCCACTTTCCGACAAAGAACCGCTGGATGAAACAGGTCAAAGCTCTTTTGAAAGAGTTCAGACCCGATGTCGTTATCTGCCACTCGCTCGCCAATACCCTCTGGTTCCATCTCTGCAATGAGGGTGAGATTGAGACGGTAAAACGGCTGCTGCTGGTGGCACCGCCGCGTCTTGATCTGGAGCTTGACACCATTAAAAGCTTTTTCCAGGTCGAACCGCCCAAAGAGCTTTTTGCCAAAGAGGCGATGCTGGTCACCTCTGATAATGACCCTTACATGACAGCGGCAGAAGCGGTTGAGCTTCAAAAAGCTCTGGGTGTCGAGATGAAGGTGCTTGAGAATGCAGGCCATATCAATGCCGAGAGCGGTTTCGGTGAATGGCCGTGGGTTATCAAATGGGTAAAGGGTGAAGCGTGAAGAGAAACGAGGTACAGGAATGATCCTATCGATCGAATCATCTTGCGATGACAGTTCTATCGCCATTACCGATATTGCTACCAAAAAGCTGATCTTTCACAAAAAGATCTCCCAGGAGCTGGAACATGCGGTGTATGGCGGGGTGGTTCCCGAGCTGGCGTCGCGTCTGCATGCCGAGGCTTTGCCCCGGATTCTGGAAGAGTGCAAACCTTATTTCAGGCAGCTAAAAGCAATCGCGGTGACCAACGCCCCGGGTCTTGCCGTGACCTTGATGGAGGGTATCACGATGGCGAAAGCGCTCAGCGTGACGCTCGATCTTCCGCTCATCGCCGTGAACCATCTTAAAGGTCATATCTACTCGCTTTTTGTCGACAAAGAGGCGGTATTCCCGCAAACTGTTCTGCTGGTCTCCGGCGGGCACACCCAGGTGGTGGAGGTGAAGTCACTCAATGAGATGAAGACGGTGGCAAGCACGATGGATGACAGTTTCGGCGAGAGCTTTGACAAGGTCGCCAAGATGATGGGACTGGCTTATCCCGGCGGTCCGGTCATCGAGAAACTGGCGAAAGAGGGCGACCCGAAACGTTACGGTTTCACGATCCCGCTTCAGCAGAAAAAAGATTTCGCCTTCTCCTACTCCGGCATCAAGAATGCGGTGCGCCTGGCGGTCGAAGAGGGAAGCGAAACGGATTATGCCGATATCGCAGCCTCTTTTCAGGAGGTGGCGACAGAGCATCTGATCCGCAAGATCAAAAAGTATCTGGTCGATCATCCGCCGAAGAACTTTGCTATTGTCGGCGGCGCAAGCGCCAACCTCTATCTGAGGAACAAAGTGGAGGCGATGATCGCTCCTTACGGCGCATCGCTCTATCTGGCAGAACTCAAATACTGCTCGGACAATGCGGCGATGATCGGTCGTGTTGCCGTTGAGATGTATCTCGAAAAAGCATTCACTTCACTTCACCAACTACAGGCAACACCAAGAGCACCACTCTAAATAGGATAATTTTTATCCTATTCTTAAATGCAACTTAGCTAAACCGAACCTTAAAGTCGTTAAGATAAAGATTACATATATTCGTGTAGTATTTCGGCATAAACTAAAAAACAGGAGCCCAATATGGCAACTACAATGTTAAAAGGTAATACAGTTAACCTAGCTGGAAATGAAGTAAATGTTGGTGATAAAGCACCAGAAGTAACAGTAGTAAACTCTGAAGGTCTTGCTGACGTAAAAGTCGGTGGTGCTCAAGGTGTTAAACAACTTATCATCGTTGTTCCTTCACTCGACACTGCAGTATGTGCTACTGAGACACGTAACTTCAACAAACGTGCATCTGAGCTTGAAGGTGTAAAAACAACTGTTGTTTCTATGGACCTTCCATTTGCTTCAGGCCGTTTTTGTTCAGCTGAAGGTATTGACAACCTAACTGTTGCTTCTGACTTCCGTAACAAAGATTTCGCGAACGCTTACGGTGTTCTTATCGCTGACGGTGCACTTGCGGGTGTAACTTGCCGTGCGATCTTCGCTATCGATGAAAACGGTGTTGTAACATACAAAGAGATCGTTCCAGAAATCACTGCAGAGCCTGACTACGATTCTGCACTTAACGCTGTAAAATAATTACACGTTAAACAAGAAGAGCCCTTCTTCTTGTAGCATATGCTCTCCGTTAAGGAGAGTATCTTCAATCTTACTTTCCAATTTTCTTTCTTTTTAACTTTACTCTGATAAACTCCGGATATCAAATTTATATCACATTTTTAGATGTGGATATTTAAGGAAACAGAATGAAGAAACTACTCTCGATCGCAGCGACATCAGCGCTGCTGGCAACGGCTGCAAACGCAGATTTTATGCGTGTTGAAGGTGCCGTCGGTGCCTGGCAGACATCACCTGAAGGTACGATCAAATATGCTGGAAACTCATCGTTTGATGTTGTCGACAATGCCGGTTTTGATGCATCGACAAACATGTACGTGTGGGTCTATCTGAAACATCCGGTTCCGATTCTGCCGAACCTGCGTCTGGAATATGCCGATACTGGTTTTGACGGAAAAGTGACAGACTTGACCTGGGATGGTGAAAATTATGCCAATGTTAATAACACGCTCTCTCTGAAGCAGTATGACGCTGTCCTTTACTACAACATCCTGGACAACACCTTCTGGTCGACGATCGATCTCGGTCTGGATGTGAAGTTTATTGACGGAAATTACAATCTAAAAGAGAGTTCGGCGACAGCAATAGCTGTAGACGAAGACTTTGACATCGTGATGCCGATGGCCTACCTGCGTGGACGCGTGCAGATCCCGGTGACCAACATCGGTATCGAAGCGATCGCAAGAGGGGTATCTTACAGTGACAATACGGTGGTCGATGCTCAGATCAAGCTCGACTATACGATGGACTTCATTCCGGTGGTTCAGCCTGGCCTGGAGATAGGTTACCGCTACCAGCAGATTAAACTGGATGCGGGAAGTATCGGTATGGACGCGGATCTTGACACGACATTCTCGGGTGTCTACGGCGGTCTGATGGTGCGTTTTTAACACCTGTATAACACTGTTTATGCGTGAACATTTCTGTTCACGTTTCTCTTGCAAACATTCTTCCTTTCTATTATTATAAATAAAAGTATTAATACAGATAATTGATGATTATATTTTTGGGGCAAAGGTATAATTCGTGTCCTATAAAAAGGGGTGCTGATGCGACATCTGTTCAAAATATTGTCTATGTTTCTGTTCGTCTCTCTACCGGCTGCGGCAGAGTTCTGGCGTTTTGATGCAGCTGTCGGTTCATGGAACAGTGCCGCCCGTGGGACGATTACGGAGACGTTTAATGAGACGCTGCTGCTCAGAGACAACATCGGCAGCCATAAAGACAAAACAGCACCCTATCTCTATATCGTTGTCCGGCACCCGTTGCCGATCCTCCCGAATCTACGTCTGGAGTATGTCGATCTGAAAAGCAGCGGCACCAGCGTCGATGTCGAAAGCCTCTCTACCACCTTCCCTTTCGACACAATAAATACGACTGTCACAGGGGTAGAGAGCGAACTCCTCCTGCAGCAGTACGATGCTATCCTTTTTTACAACCTGCTTGACAGGGCGTTCTGGCTGACGCTTGATCTGGGTGCGGATCTGAAATACGTGATATCCCGATACACGGTCGATGCTGCGGGCTACAAAGAGATCGAGCTGGACGAGGGTTCGGGCTCTTTGATCCCGATGCTCTATGTGAGAGGGCGTGCCGATCTTCCGCTAAAAGGTCTAGGTGTGGAGGCGGACGGGAAATTCATTACGGACGGCAGCTCAACCGTGTATGATATCCGTCTCAAAGCGGATTACACGCTGGACCTCTTTGCGCTTTTTAAACCCGGTCTGGAGCTGGGCTACCGCATCGAGCGGATCAAGGTCGTGGGGAATCAGAGCGATATCATCGCCCCGATCATCTCGGGCAAGACGGAGAGCGACGTGACCTTCTCCGGTCTCTACGGCGGCGTTACAGTCCGCTTCTAGGAGGCTTCGAGGGATCGTTGTCGCCCATAAAGCGGCTGTCGATGATGGCCACCTCGTTCTCAAGCCAGAGGCCGAAGTGTTCATAGACCTTTTGTTGGGCCAGCTGCATCAGCGCAATCGCCTCATCAAATGTACCGCCGCCGAGGTTGACCATAAAATTGGCATGCATCTCACTGAAGGCCATGTTGCCGATCTTATGCCCTTTGAGCCCGACCGCTTCGATCAGGCGCCCGGCATGATCCCCCGGCGGGTTTTTAAAGAAACTGCCGGCACTTGGATCGTGGGGCTGGTTGGAGCGCATTTGTCTGAACATCTCGATCTTTGATATGTCAAAGCCCTCCGCTATTTCGAAGACCCCTTCGAAAGCGACTTCATCGATATCGGTTTTTCTGTAGCCGTATTTGATCTCATCGCGCAGACGGTATCCCTCTTTGAAACGGATGCTGTGGAGGTGGTTGAAGATCTCATATTCTTTGAGCCCGGCATTCATCTGCAGCATTCCGCCAAGCGTGCCTGGAAGGTGGGCGATGAACTCGAAATTGGCGATGTTGTGCTTCCTGCAGAATGAGACGATCTTTCCTCCGGGGGTGGCCGCGCCGATGCAGAGTTTGCCGTCTTTGATTTTGATGTAGTCAAAGGCTTTGGAAAGCTTCATCAACAGCGGGTGCTGGGGGCCGACCAGCAGGTTGTTGGCGGAACCTATGAGGTAGGCATCTTCGGGGTAATCGAAACTGTCGATCATATAGACGTCGGCAAGAGGTCCGACACGGATAGAGCTGAATTTGGAAAAGTCGATACGCTTGAAAGAGGCTCTCTTTTCGTTATGCACCATTTTGGAGGGTTCCATATGCAGATCAGCTGTGGCGCAGCTGGCTGTATTCGCGGGGGATCAGATAGTCTTCGGCTTTGACGAGGGTGTCGTAGAAACCGTGTTGGAAGCCCAGTTCAAACAGCTTGTCGATCGCTTTGAGTTGAAGTTGACTGAGCTCGACCGAATCGTCGTTGGCATAGAGTTCCAGATACTTGTCCAGGGTCGCCCCTTCAATGCGGACAAGCTTCTCTTTGACCAGCCGGTCGCAGAGCTCCTCTTTTCTTTCCCGGGCCACTTTGACGGCTTCGGTCAGGGTCTCTTCAAAAGCGATCGCCTTGGTCAGCGGAAGAGAACGGCGTATCGCCATACCGCCGAGCGGCAGCGGCAGATCGGTACCGGCAAGTTCCTGCCAGATGTCCCAGATTTCGCGTTCGACCTCGAGTTCGTCGCCGAAGGTGAGGATGCTCTCGTGGATCAGCACTCCGGCATCGACCTTGCCGCTGCGAACGGCCTCTTCGATCTCCAAAAAGTCCATGTAGACTGGGCGTGCATTCGGGTAGGCAATGCGAAAGAGCATCGCATTGGTCGTATATTTTCCGCTCAGGGCAACTTTGAAATTGCGTTTGAGCGTTTTATCTTTACGTTTGATCAGTTTTGGCCCGTAACCCTCGCCGAAGCTGACAGCAGTTCGAAGCAGGGCATAGTCATCTCTGATATGCGGGTAAAGGGCGAAACTGATGGCGGAGATATCGTAGGTCCCTTTGAGCGCTTCAACATTCAGGGTCTCAATATCGAGGGGGATATTGTCAAATTCGACATCCTCCTGGGTCACCCAGCCGAACTTGATCGCATAATACATAAAGATGTCGTCGGCGTCGGGTGAGTGGGCAATTAACATTTTCTTCAAAAAGTATCCTGATCTGTGTAAATATGGGTTAATAGTAATGTTGATTTTAACCAAAGAACGCTAAAATTACACACTATTGTGATTTGAGCAGTTTAGTTTAGTTGCAGAAATATGTCAAAATGCAATTAATGTAAAATATTATTGCATTTTGACATAGAATATAAGTAAATATATTTGAGACAGTAGAAGCTGTCTCATTAGAGGATTATTAATGGACGCAAATAAACAAAAATCACTTGACCTTGCAATGAAGCAGATCGACAAAGCCTTTGGAAAAGGGGCGTTGATGCGCCTTGGTGACAAAGAGGTAGAGAAGATCGAATCGATCAGTACCGGTTCTTTGGGGCTTGATCTTGCTTTGGGCATAGGCGGTGTGCCGAAAGGCCGGGTGATTGAGATCTATGGTCCAGAGAGTTCGGGTAAAACGACATTGACCCTGCAGATCACGGCCGAGTGTCAGAAGCAGGGCGGTGTCTGTGCTTTTATTGATGCCGAACATGCACTTGATGTGAACTATGCCAAGAATCTGGGTGTAGATGTTGACAATCTTTTGGTCTCTCAACCAGATTATGGCGAGCAGGCGTTAGACATCGTAGAGACGATTGCACGTTCCGGTGCTGTCGATCTGATCATTATCGACTCGGTGGCGGCATTGACACCGAAAGTAGAGATAGAAGGCGAGATGAACGATCAGCAGGTGGGTGTCCAAGCACGTCTGATGTCAAAAGCCCTGCGCAAGCTGACGGCAGTCCTGCACAAGATGAACTGTACGGTTATCTTTATCAACCAGATCCGTATGAAGATCGGTATGATGGGGTATGGCTCACCTGAAACAACGACCGGCGGAAATGCGCTGAAATTCTATTCATCTGTCCGCATCGATATCCGCCGTATCGCAACACTTAAGCAGGCAGAAGCCTCTATCGGTAACCGTACAAAAGCAAAGATCGTTAAAAATAAAGTGGCGCCGCCTTTTAAACAAGCAGAATTTGATATTATGTTTGGTGAAGGCATCTCGAAAGAGGGCGAGCTTGTCGATTACGGTGTGAAACTGGACATCATTGACAAAAGCGGTGCATGGTTCTCGTACGGGGATAAAAAACTCGGACAGGGACGAGAAAAGGTCAAAGAGGCGTTCAAAGAAGATCCTGCGCTGGCAGCGGAGATAGAAGAAAAAATTAAAACAGCCATGGGGCTAAGCAGTGTCATGGACATTGAACAATCAGAATTGGAGGATGTAGATATATGATTTTTATCGATAATGTAAGTGCAATGGAAGTAATGGATTCTCGCGGGAATCCGACAGTAAAGGCAACCGTAGCTTTAAGTGACGGTACAGTTGAGAGTGCGATCGTACCTTCGGGCGCTAGTACCGGTAAGCGCGAAGCGCTGGAGTTGCGTGACGGCGGCAAACGCTATATGGGCAAAGGGGTACTTCAGGCAGTCAACAATGTCAATGGTGAGATTGCAGATGCATTAATCGGCCTCAGCCCGTTTAACCAGGCGATCGTCGATGCGACGATGAAAGAGATTGACGGGACGGAGAACTACTCCAATCTTGGCGCTAATGCCGTGCTCGGTGTCTCTATGGCAGTTGCAAGAGCCGCGGCGAAAAGCTTGAACATGCCGCTTTACCGCTACCTAGGTGGTGCGAATGCTATGGTCAACCCTACTCCAATGCTTAACATTATCAACGGTGGTTCACACGCAGACAACTCGGTTGATTTTCAAGAATATATGATCATGCCGGTCGGTTTTGAAGATTTTGCTTCTGCGCTGCAAGCATCTGCCGAAGTCTATCACAACCTTAAAAAGGTCTTGAAAGACACCAACCATAATACCGCTCTTGGGGATGAAGGTGGTTTCGCTCCGGATCTAAGTTCGAATGAAGAGCCTATTCAAGTGATTATTCAGGCGATCGAAAAAGCGGGTTACAAAGCGGGTGAACAGATCGCGATCGCTCTCGATGTCGCAGCCAGTGAACTTGTTGTCGACGGCGGTTACCGTCTTGAGTCTGAAAACAGAACAGTCTCTTCTGAAGAGCTTGTTGCCTATTATGAAGAGCTGTGTGCAAAATACCCGATCGTCTCAATCGAAGACGGTCTGAGCGAAGATGACTGGGACGGTTGGAAGATCCTGACAGAGAAACTTGCTGATAAAGTGCAGCTGGTAGGCGACGATCTTTTTGTAACGAACGCCAATATCCTGGCTGAGGGCATTTCGAAAGGTATCGCGAACTCGATTCTGATCAAGCCGAACCAGATCGGCTCTGTGTCTGAAACGATGCTGACAGTCCGCCTGGCACAACGCAACGGCTATAAGTGTGTGATGAGCCACCGCTCTGGTGAGAGTGAAGATGCTTTCATCGCAGATTTCGCGGTAGCGCTTAACTGCGGCGAGATCAAAACAGGTTCAACAGCACGTGGTGAACGTACTGCAAAATATAACCGTCTCTTGGAGATAGAAACCGAGATCGCCTACGGTGAATATTTAGGTAATGCACTTTTCAAATAATAGACACAGGCTTTGAACTATGTCTGAAACAGGTGCTTTACAAGAATCAGAACATAATGAAGAGCTCTACATTACTCCTTCAGAGGGAGTTACCGAGCGTTATCTCGGACTCTCTCTTCCCAAGTTCTTAACCGCACTTATTATTATCATCGTATTGGCGATCTATCTTGGTATATTGCTTTTTGGTGATAACTCGCTAGAGGTACTGCTGCAGCTCGAAGAGTATGAAGATTATCTACAGCATGAGATAAACAGCTATAAGTCACAAAATGCAGCTTTGCAAAAAGAGTATTTCGAACTCAAAGAGCTGGAACCGGATAAGTAGGTATAATAAGCAGAAAGGATTCTGATGCGTCTACTTTTTTTATCTCTTTTGCTATTGCCGATTCTACTTGGAGCGCGGGAGAATCCTTTCGTCCCAGCCGAGGTCACACCGGCAGAGGCAGCCACTCAACACGATACGGTGCCAGCGCCAGAAAAAGAGAAGAGGGCAGTGCCAACGATCCATCCTCAGCGCATATCGAATAAGAAAACGGTGGTCAATTATGCCAAAGCGCGCTTTGTCTTCAGAGAGAACAGTGCTTACATAGAGACCAAAGACGACATCATCAAGCACTTTTCAATTGCAACGCCTCCAAGTATCGTCATCGACTTTAGATCCCCGTCAGACTTTCCCTCAAAACGAAAAGAACTCGACATCAGACCATTTGTGAAACTCGAAATGGGTGCACATGACGATCACTACCGGGTCGTATTGCGCTTGGATAGAGTACACAACTACAATATAGAAAAAAGAAAATACGGTCAGCTGCTTAGAATCACAGACTAGTATGCATCATGCTGCTGAAACCGTCTGGCTCTGGCAGGTCCTTTCGGGATGGCAGAAGACCAGAGCCGAGGTAGACTGTTCGGTGTGGATCTGGAACGATATGCCATTAAAAGGGTGCTGAACGCACGCTTTTATGGCTAAAGTGATATCGATAAAAACCGTTCCGTCAGACGTTATAGTACGTTGCTTCGGGGTGGTAGACGACCAGAGCCGAGGTAGACTGTTCGGGGTGGATCTGGAATGTTTCCGATAACTCTATTCCGAACTCTTCCGGCTTCAAAAGATCGAAAAGGGGACGGTTCAGCTCAAGGTCCGGACAGGCGGCATAGCCGAATGAATAACGTGCGCCCTGGTACTTGCTCATCTGTACGTCTGAAAGTTTAGAACCTTCGTTTTCGGTGATGTTCAGGTCGAGTCGTATCTGTTTATGGACGATCTCAGCCAGGGCTTCAGCCAGTTCGACTCCAAGACCGTGCACCATGTAGTACTCGGTGAACTCGCCGGCATCATACAGGGTACGTTCATACTCGCTCAGTCTGGCACCGGCACTGACACAGGTCATAGCCAGTACGTCATGACGGTCGCTGTGGAAAAAATCGGAGAGCGCACGGTGCGGCTCTTTGCCCTGTCGAGGGAAGGTAAACTGCTGCTCGGCCCGTCCTATGACATGCTCAAGCGGTTCTCGGTTGACTTCATCCGGGTTATTCCACCCTTCGGATTCATCAAAGACAAGCAGGGTCGTGTCGTCGGAACGTACCGGCCAGTAACCGTAGATGATAGTCGGCTCGAAGAGTTTTTCATCAAGAAACTGTGCTTTGAGACGGTCGAATGCCGGCCAGAGTACATCGTCAACCTGTTTCTGCATCGCCTCTTTGGTCATCCCTTTGCCGTTATAGCCCCATCGCTGTCTGAAGAGCATGCGGTGGTTGATCCACTCGAAGGCCATCACCAACTGCGCTTCTGTGAGGGAGATGACTCGGCGTCCCCAAAAAGGAGGTGTCGGTACACGTACATCCCGATCTGGCATCTGGAGCTCTTCAAAAGGGGGAATAATCACCTCTTTTTTCGCTTTCTTTGCTTTTTTCGCTTTGCCTTCGCCGTGCAGATCGGTGTCAAAGTTCCCCGCTTCAATGCGGCTCATTGCCGTGACACCGTCAAAGGCGTCTTTGCAGTAGAAGATAGGACCGTCATATGCCGGACGGCAGAAATCGTCGATAAAGCTGCGTGTCAGCGCTGCTCCGCCAAGCAGAATCGGGGTGGTGATGCCTGCTGCTTTCATGGCGTCCAAATTCTCTTTCATCACCTGTGTCGATTTGACCAAAAGACCGCTCATACCGATAGCCTGGGCATTGGCCGTTTTTAACGTCTCGATGAAATCCTCAAGCGGCACCTTGATACCGAGGTTGATTACCTTATAGCCGTTGTTGGAGAGAATGATGTCAACCAGGTTCTTTCCGACGTCGTGGACATCGCCTTTGACCGTCCCCAGTACCAGTGTCGTATCGACCGTTTTGTCCACTTTTGGCAGATAGGGGTTGAGATGGTCGACGGTTTTTTTCATCGTCTCGGCGCTCTGCAGGACGAAAGGCAGCTGCATCTCGCCGGCACCGAAGAGCTCGCCGACCACTTTCATCGCATCGATCAGTATCTCGTTGACGATCACTTCGGGTCTGATGCGGTGGCGTGCCTCTTCGACCAGCGGGATCATACGCTCTTTGTCCCCGTCCATCAGCAGTTTGGCGATCTTCTCCTCGTCGCTCATCGCAAGATAGGCTTCATCGACTTGTTCGCTGCTGGCTTTGACATTTTTGCTGAAGTAGTCGATAAACTCAAAGAGCGCTTCGCCGTTTGGTTTCTTGTCAAAAAGAAGGTTGTTACAGACCTCCAGCTCCTCTTCGCTGATCTTGTTGCTTGGAATGATGTGTTTGACGTTGATGATAACGGTACTTAGTCCCGCATCTAGACAGTGGTTCAAAAAGACTGTGTTCAGGTAGGGGCGGGCATCCTTGTCAAGACCGAAAGAGATGTTGGAGAGGCCGAGCGTCGTCCCGACTTCGGGGTGGCGGCGGGTCAGTTCGCGGATAGCATCGATGGTCTGAACAGCCGCATCACGGTACTCTTCATCGCCCGAACCGACCGTAAAGGTCAAAAGGTCGAAGACAAGATCCTCGGGGTTCAGCCCGTGCTTCTGCGTAGCCAGTTCATAGATGCGCTCCGCGACCTCGAGTTTGCGCTCTGCCGTCTTTGCCATCCCAACTTCATCGATGGTGAGACAGACAAGTGATGTCCCGTATTTTTTGGCAAGCTGACAGATGGTGTCAAACTTTTCAATGCCGTCTTCAAGGTTGACCGAGTTGATTATGGGTTTGCCGCCGATGAGTTTCAGCGCCGTTTCGATCCCCGTCACCTGCGTCGAGTCGACCATTAGCGGCAGGGGTATCTTCTGCGCGTAAAGCGCGCCAACGGCATTCATGTCCTTGGTCTCGTCACGGCCGGCAAAACCGACAGAGAGGTCGATGGCATGCGCCCCTGCGCGGACCTGCTGCTGGGCAACGCTGAGGGTACCCTCGTAATCCTCGGCCAAAAGTAATTCCCTGAAGGCTTTGGAACCGGTCGCATTGGAGCGTTCACCGATAAGCAGCGGGGCCGGGTCCTGCACCAGCGGTGTCGTGCCGAAGAGCGAAGCCAATGCGGTAGGCTGTGATCCGGAGGCCGGTTTAGGCGTGATGGTGCCGACACGGTTGGTGAGGGCACGGATGTGCTGCGGCGTTGTTCCGCAGCAGCCGCCCAGAAATGAGACGCCGTCATAAGCCAAGAAAGCCTCCTGACGGTCGGCGAACTCATCAGGCCCCATCGGATAGTAGCTGTAACCGCCGCGGTTTTGCGGCAGTCCGGCATTGGCATGAACCGAGATCGGTTTGCCCCACACCTCGGAAAGGGTCTTGACATGTTTGAGCACCTGTTCCGGTCCGGTCCCGCAGTTAAAACCGAGCGAGAGGATGTCGAAAGGCTCCAAAATGGCGGCTATCGTCTGGGCATCGGTACCGATAAGCATCGTACCGGCAAGTTCGATGGTGACAGAGACCATCACAGGTATACGGGTACCGCGGTTCTTGTTAGCTGCTTCACAGGCGTGAAGTGCCGCTTTGATCTGGAGCGGGTCCTGGCAGGTCTCGAGCAGAAAAACGTCAACGCCGCCGTCGATCAGCCCTTCGGCACAGACGGTGTAGCCTGCAAGCATCTCGTCGTAGTGGATGTGGCCGAGTGAAGGGAGCTTTGTACCGGGGCCAATGGAACCCAGAACATAACGCGGCTGTTCGGGGGTGCTGAAGCGATCGCACATCTTGCGGACAATAGCAGCCCCCGCTTTGGAAAGTTCATAAGAGCGTTCACCGATCTGATACTCGTCGAGGACCCAGGGAAAGGCCCCAAAGGTGTTGGTCGTGATGAGATCGGCGCCTGCCGTCAGATAAGCGCTGAAAATGCTCTCCAAAACTTCAGGTGCTGTAACGTTTAGCAGTTCATTACACCCTTCGTTCCCTTCCCAGGCGTCTTGAGAGATCTGATCTTCTTTGGCCTGAAGCTGGGTGCCCATTGCGCCATCGATGATCAGCGGACGTTTTTTAATTGTTTCTAATATCTGTTCTTTTACTGACATAGTGCTCTTTCCGATAATTCATGACATTTTTGAGATACTCTTGCCAAAAGAACATGTCAAAAATGTTATTTAATTTTAACAGATGCGAGCATAAAAGGGGGTGAGGAGCGGATCTAATATCTGTTTGTATGTTTTTTTTAAGCGGATGCAACTGATACAGCGTCTAGCAAATCGTTCCTATTTATGATAGACTCAAGTACGGACTTTCGAATTATTAAAAGACAGGTCATGAAATATCTTTTTCTCTTTTTTTTTATTATAAACATTGCTGCTGCAGAAGAGGGGGAGTGGGAAGCTGAACGCATCAATTTCTATTTTGAAAATGATGTTTTTTTTGGGACCGACAGCGACTATACGGACGGGTCCCGTCTCTCTATTTTGATGTACCGTCCCGATGCAGACGAGGAGTGGCTTAAGATCCCTTTTTTAGAGGGGTCGGACAGAGTAGATTTCATCTCTTTTTCGCTGACACAGAAGATCTTTACACCTGATGACCTGTTACAGAAAGAGCTGATCGAAGATGATCGCCCCTACGCCGGATGGCTCTACTTCGAGATGGGGCTGCACCAGAGTTCCGAAACAGATCTGGACTCACTGATGATACAGGCGGGAGTCGTCGGCCCCGCTTCGGGCATGGAAGAGCTGCAGCATTTCATACACAAGCTGATTGGTTCGGAAATACCGCAGGGTTGGGACAATCAATTGAAAAACGAAGCGGGAATACAGCTCAATTATCAGCATAAATGGCGATATGTGCCTGAACCTCTCTGGGGTATTGAGTCGAGTGTTGTTCCCTATCTCGGGGGTGAGCTCGGCAACGTCGCCATCAAAGCGAATGCCGGCGTCCTGCTGCGTTTTGGATGGAATGTCCCTGAAGATTTCGGTTCCAGTGCGATCAACGGTGCCAGCGAGAACGGGATACCTGTTCGCAGGCGATGTCTCTTCACGCCTTTCGAGCCCTGGAGCTTTAGTCTATCTTTCTCTGCAGGAGGCTCCGTGGTGGCAAGAGATATCTTTCTCGATGGAAACAGCTTCAGGGAAAGTCACTCCGTAGAAAAGAATTTCCTGAAAGGTTTTGGCAGTTTCGGTTTTTCAGGACGATACAAAAATTACAATATCGACTATATCGGTACCTACAACAGCAAGGAGTTTAAGACCGAAGACAGCAGCCACAGTGTCGGCAGTATCATCTTCTCCTATATCTACTCTCTGTAGCCAGGCCGCTGTGTTAACGGGAAAATTGATGCAGCAGGTCGCTGAACCCGCCGATCAGAACGCCCAGCAGTACAACGGAACGCATAAAGCCTATTGATCGCGTAAGGACTCGGTCCATGTTGTCATCGCCTCGTTTGCCGCCGGATTAGGCGCTTTTAAAAAAGAGATCACAAAATCATTTTTGCGCTCCGCAATACCGATAGAACGGGGTCTGACGGCCAGTACCTCCGGTACAAGGAGCTCTTTGCCGAAGCAGAAGAGGATGTTCTGCGCATCGATGATCTCCGGCGAGACTTCACCGCTCTCCAGGCCGGAGGTGTGCTCATAATGATTAAAAAGACCGATATAGGTCGCTACCGGATGCGCCTCTATGTTTGATCGCAACTGCTCAAGAATGTTACTCAGTGTCTTTACGGAAGTTTCGTTTTTTGCCAGAGTCATTGTGAAAATCGGATATTCGTCTTTGAACTGTATTTGTGTCATGAGGGTACTGCCTTTAGTTATGGCACCACATTGATGGAGTAAATGCGATGGTTTTTATAATTATAATAAGCTGAAGTTAAATGGCGGTTTAAATATGAAAATTAGTTTATTTTAACGTCAGATTTAAATGGGGGTTTTTGCGTCAGAAGATAAAGAGCGCTTCTCTTGGCTCTTGTGTCAATGGGTTTACAGCACTAGCTATGTTTCGGTTCAAGCATCCAGATGTTTTTCTTTGAACCCTGCAGCTTTTTCATGATCACTTTCTCAAGTGCACTGATTTCGCGTTTTTTTTCAGGACGTTTAGTCTGGTACGGCATGATGGCCTCCTCTGTTTTCGCTTTAGGAGATGATCTTCTAAAGTGTAAAGAAAGGTTAGCATATCCGGATTACAAGCGGATTACATTTTATATAAAGGGGTGGTTACAGGGGCGGAATTGTCGAGAGAGGAGAGAACCTGCGGTTTCTTATTTGTGTTAAGCCGCCGTCGGTGCTTCGTGCATCGACACTGGTTTCCCCTGAAGGGATTTCCTTTGGTCACGTTCGCTGTAAAGCCCAGAAATGGGCTTTACTTATCGTGAACTCACATCCCAGGGAGTCTTGGGATCTTGCCGAGTTTGGTGTTGCGGCAGTACCAGCCCCACCCTTTTTTCATCATGTGGCCGACGATCGGCATCGGGAACATAAAGGCTTTTTTGTCGTTTCTGAAGATAAAACCGGCACCGTCACCGGTGTCCATAACGCAGAGGATATTGAGGTGTTCCTGATACCCTTTGCGTTCATCGGAGCCTTTGTCGCGTTCCTGAATGTTAAAGGCGACGTTTTTGGCCATGACTTCGGCAACGTGTCCCTGTTTGGCACGCCAGTCCGGCCCTTCGAGCGCGGCGGTGTCGCCGATGGCATAAACGTTGCTGACGGCATTGTCGATAGTGACCTCGCAGTAGTCGTTGACCGTTACAAATCCGGCTTCATTGGTCGGCAGATCGGAGGCGGTGACGACCTCATGGCCGGCACCGGCGGGAATGAACATCGTAAAATCGGATTCGAGCTTGCTGTCATCTTCAAAGCGGACACCATTCTCTTCAAACTGCTTGATCTTTTTGCCGAGATATTTATGGATATTCTGTTTTTTAAACATCATATCCATCATGGCAAGGGCCTGTTTGCCCATTCTTGCTCCCGGTTCTGCCATCGGTGCAAAAAAGGAGATCTCATAGTTGTCGCGGATTCCTTTTTTCTTGAGCATATTGTGGACGTTGAACATCAGCTCAAATCCCGGTCCGCCCCGGACCGCAGAGCTGTCTTTCGGGTTGCCGCCGAAACCGAAGGCGATCTTACCGCTCCCCTTTTCGATCAGCTTGTCCAGCGCGTCGCGGATCTGCAGTGACTGCTCGGGTACCGCACAGATCGAGAGGGTGTTCTCGATGCCCGGGTGTTTCATCTTCTGCGCCCCGATGGCGACGACAAGGTAGTCGTAGTCATCAAGGACCTTGCCGGAGCGGAGTGTGACACGGTTCTCTTTTGCCGCGATCTCGGTCACCCCGTCAACAACGAGGTTGAAACCGTGTGCGGCCTGAAGCGCTTTAAGGTCGACGCAGACATCTTCAAATTTGCTTTCATGCGTCGGTATCCAGATGGAGGTCGGGTAGATGTAGAAGTAGTCGCGGTCACTCACCAATGTTACGTCATAACCGGCTTTGCAGAGGTATCCGGCCGCATCGACACCTGCAAAACCGCCGCCTAAAATCAATACTTTCTTCATAGAAACTCCTATGCTACAATATCACCAAACTTTATATTTGCAGATATTATAATATATATTATTTGAGTAATGATACATCATATGACGATAAAAGTCAATAGATTTTTTATTTTTTTCGTCATTTGTGATTTTTTAGTGGAGAAAGGCGGAGTATGCGCATAGTAGTAGCAGGGATCGGCGGCGTCGGCGGTTATATCGGAGCACACTTATGTGCGCTCGATGATGAGGTGGTCTTCATTGCCAGAGGTGATCATGCGGCGGCGATCAGAGAAAACGGGTTGCTGATCAAGGAAGACGAAGGTTCATTTACGGCGCATCCCGATGCTGTTATGTCAGCCGGAGAGCTCGTAGGCGATATTGACCTGCTGCTGCTCTGCGTCAAAAGCTATGATATTGCGTCGGCTTTAGCGGAACTCTCCGGCAACATCACCCCTTCAACGGTTATCGTCCCTTTTGCCAACGGGGTTGAGCATAAAGAGAAGATAGCGTCGCTTGTCGAGGCCAAAGTGTTGCACGGGGCGCTCCATATTTTGGCGCATAAAGAGTCGGATGGTGTGATTATAAAGAAAGGGAAGGTCTTTGCCGCCATTTTCGGCAGCAGGGAGTATCCTGCTGAGACGGCGGCAGTGGCCGCCTTGTTTGAGAAGGCGGGACTGCGCCATAAAACGCCGGAGAAGATCGAAGAGGCGCTCTGGCGAAAATACCTCTTTATCAGTGCCTTTGCGGCACTCACCACCTATTTTGATACCAGTATGCGCAAAGTATACGAACAGCATAGGAACTGGGCGGACACCCTTTTAAAAGAGATTGCCGATGTCGCCGATGCCAAAGGCATCCATATTCAGGACGAGGTCGAAAAAGCGCTCCGTGTTGCTTCGGTACTGCCTGAAGAGGCCTCAAGCTCAATGCATCTTGATTTCCAGCACGGGCGTAAAACCGAACTGGAGACTCTCTGCGGTTACGTGGTACGGGAGGGCAAGAAATTACGTCTGCCGACACCGCTGATGGCAAAGATATACGGGGTTCTGAAAGGGAAAGTCGTTTAGCAAGAGAGAGAACAAAAAGAGGGTTCTTAAACTATCTTTCCGATTTTTTTTCATCTTGGAACGATAGGGGTACTAAAGCCAATAGTGCGCATAATTGCCGCTAAAAATAGAGGATGTTAATGATGGAAAACATACTAAGAACTAAAGTTCAATGCAGGGAGGCACTAAATGTCGAGTCGTGAAAAAGCGCTTTTGGGCGGAGGATGTTTCTGGTGTATCGAAGCGGTTTACAGCCGAGTCAAGGGGGTTGAATCGGCGATCAGCGGGTATGCGGGCGGAGCGAATCCGAACCCGACCTACCGTGATGTCTGCAGCGGGACAACGGGGCACGCCGAGGTGGTCGAGATCACTTTCGATGCCGATGTTATCAGCTTCAGCGAGCTGCTTGATATTTTCTGGGTGATCCATGATCCGACCACGCTCAACTATCAGGGCGCTGACAGGGGTACGCAGTACCGTTCGGTGATCTTCTATCAGGATGAAGCGCAGAAAGAGGCGGCGATCGCCTCGGCAAAGGCAGTGCAGGAGCACTTCCGTGATCCGATTGTGACAGAACTCTCGCCGGCTCCGGTCTTTTACCCGGCAGAAGCGTACCACCAGCACTATTTCGAACTCAACCCGACGCAGGGGTACTGCCAGGCGGTCGTTGCGCCGAAGGTTCAGAAGTTCATGATGAAATTCAGCGATAAACTGGAACGCTAGATGGTGTTCGGAACCTCTTCCTATACCCACCTGGCCGAGGTGATCTTTGTCGGGGACCCGATGTGCTCCTGGTGTTACGGTTTTGGTCCGGAACTCTTCAAACTGCGTGCGGAGCTCAAAGGCGTACCTTTTTCGATGATCATGGGCGGTTTGCGCGACGGCGAGATATTTGACGCAGAGAAGCTCAAAAATCATCTGGGGTATTGGCAGGCCGTACATGATGCGACGGGACTGCCGTTTGATGCGACAGCCCTTTCGCAGGAAGCGTTCAACTACACGACAGAACCGGCCTGCAGGGCTGTTGTTACCGTGCGGGCTTTGGACAGTTCCAAAGCGTACGCCGCTTATGCCGCTCTGCAGAAGGCTTTTTATGCCGAAGGCCGAGACATCACCCGTGAAGAGGTGATCGCAGAAGTGATCGCTTCGATCGGTTTCGATATAATGGCGTTTTCAAAAATGTTCCGAAGCGATGCGATGAAAAAAGCGACGGCAGCCGACAAGCAGAAAGCACGCACCTACGGCGTGAGCTCCTTTCCGACGCTGATCGTTATTGACAAGCAGGGACACCTCTCCCAGATTCGCGGGTATAAAAAATATGAAGAGCTGATAGCTCTGATCAAAAGGTAGACAATGTTTGAAGCAGGTTTTTTAGGGACAAGAGCCCCTCTTTTTATGGATCTGGTAACGATCTATTTCGGGCTCCTGCCTTTTTTGGTGGGCTATGCCATTGTATTGGCGGTTAAAGGCAATTACCGTGCCCATTTCAAAACGCAGGCGACACTCTTTTTGATCACGATGGTGATGGTGGTTATTTTCGAGATCGGTGTCCGTTTCGACGGCGGATTCAACAGCTACATGCAGGGCAGTGATCTCACCTATGTCTGGGTGCTGGGCTATCTGATCGTGCATATCATCATTGCGCTCATTACCGTCGTCGCCTGGGGGATCACGATCTATAAATCAATGAAAGTCTTTGTTAAAGAAGGTCCCTCTTCTCCCTATTTTTCGCAGCATAAGGCCAAAGCAAAATGGCTCTACCTGGCAATAGTCGTCACCTCTGTGATGGGGTGTTCGATGTACCCGATATTATTCATTCTCTAGCCGGGAATCAAGCGAGAGATACTGTTCTGCAGTGTAAAACAATAAAAATCCAACAGCCTCAAATCGTAGGCATTTGAGAAAGCGACGTTTATGTTAAGTGTAAAATCATTTTTACTACTGTTAAAAGAGGCTTTTCGCGATCTTTTACCGATAATACTGGTGATCCTCTTTTTTCAATTGGCTATTATTCAGAGCATCCCTGCAGGATGGTTGGCAACAACGATCGGGCTGGGTATTGTTGCCGTCGGTCTGGCAGTCTTTTTACTGGGGCTCGAAGTGGCTATCTTCCCCGTAGGTGAGAGGCTTGCAAGTGACTTTGCCCACAAGGGATCGACCTTCTGGATCATTATCTTTGCCTTTCTCATCGGTTTCGGTACGACCATTGCCGAGCCGGCTCTCTATGTCATCGCGCAGAAAGCGGCCGCGATCAGCAGCGGCAGGATCGACGCGGGTGTACTGCGCGGCGTCGTGGCCTTTTCGGTCGGTTTTGCGATCGTTCTCGGGGTCTGGCGTATTATCAAAGGGCACCCGATCCAGTACTACATCATTGCCGGCTATATTCTGGTGGTGGCGACAACCGCATTTGCGCCGCATGAGATCGTCGGTCTGGCCTATGACCTCGGCGGGGTAACGACCTCGACGGTGACGGTACCTCTTGTGGCCGCTCTTGGCATCGGGCTGGCGAGCACCATCAAGGGGCGGAACCCGGTACTGGACGGTTTCGGACTGATCGCTTTCGCCTCGTTGACACCGATGATCTTTGTCCAGGTATACGGCATTGTCGTGTATGAGATGGTCGATGCCAAAAGTGTGGTGGAGGTCATTGCAATGCCTGAAAAAGCGGCGGTGATCGACCATTCGCCTTACGGTATGTTGATGGGGCTGTTCGGCGTGGTCAAAGATGTCCTGCCGATCCTTGCGATCATTCTCTTCTTTCAGTACGGCGTGCTTAAAAAACCGATCGAAAACATCAAGGCGGTCGCTATCGGTTTTGCGCTTGTCATCATCGGTCTTTACGCGTTCATTCTGGGGCTGGAGATGGGACTTTTTTCTCTGGGCGAGACGATGGCGTACCAGCTTACATTGCAGGACAACCACTTCATCATTTACGCCTTCGGTTTTGCGATCGGTTTTGCAACGACCATGGCTGAACCGGCACTGACCGCGATCGCCAAAAAGGCGAAAGAGATCAGTGACGGCAAGATCAATGATTTCGGTCTGCGCCTCTTTGTCGCCTTCGGTGTTGCCATCGGTATTGCGTTGGGGTCGTTTCGTATTGTCGACGGCGGGCATATCGTCTATTACATCATTGCCGGTTATATCGTCGTCATCGCCTTGACAGTGATCGCTCCGAAATACATTATCGGTATCGCCTATGACAGCGGCGGTGTGACAACCTCGACGGTGACGGTACCGCTGGTCGCGGCGCTAGGGCTTGGACTTGCCAGCAACATTCCGGGACGCGACCCGCTGGTCGACGGGTTCGGTCTGATCGCATTTGCCTCGCTGTTCCCGATGATAACGGTGATGCTCTACGGGGTTATCTCCGACAAACTCGGTATCAAAGGCGAACAGGAGAGGGAAGAAGAACAACTTTTCGAACTGCGTCAGGCGATCGAGGATGCCCAGGACATGGGGCTGGCAACCGTCAATGTCGACGGTTTCGGTCAGCGCCACTCCTATCAGGCGCATTTTTCAGCGGTCTATATCATCGTACCGAAAGAAAAACGTGAAAAAGCGCTGCGTGTTGCCCGTGAAGCCGGTGCAACCGGGGTGACGGTGACGCAGGCGCACGGCATGGGGCTGCAGCACAACGAAGAGCAGTTTTATAACCGTTTGGAGCAGGAGAATACCGATGTCAAACTGATGTTCCTGATGCCGACAAAACTGGTGAACAATGTCATCCGTCAGGCGATGGATGAACTCGACATTGTCGGTGAAGGGCACGGGGTCATCTATGCCTACCCGTTATCGCATATCAAAGGGATCACCATCAAACGCGAGCACCTTTAAAAAGTCCCAGCTTCAGCGCATCTTGCGTCCAACTCAGACTCTCCGCGCACAGCAGCACGACTCACGATTTAGTCGTTCGCTGCAGTGAGCTGTTGGCTCTTCTGCGCTATCGGTCTGAGTTAAACACAATCTGCACCAAATCTGGAACTTTTACGACTTTCAGGTTTGGTTGGGATGAGTTGGGTCTGCCCCCTTGGGTATCGCCATCTTAACTCTTAACTTAACGCTTAACTCAGCCCTTATAGTCTTCCCTGTTTGACCAGTGAAAGCACCATCGCCAGGGAATAGCCGTCGTTCTCGTACCCCTCTTCATGACAGCTTTCGCATTTGTCGCCGACCGGGCACTCCTGGTTCTCCAACAGTGCTTCCAATGTTGTAATGTCGTTTTTTTTGATGCATTCGGCGATCTCCTGCATTGAGAGTGAGTTACAGACGCATATCTCTCTGTTTTTGTCGAACATGGCTACTCTTTTTTTGCTGGTATAATATCGAAAAAAAGAGAATATTATGAGCCGTACAGAATCGCAGTTGACTGATCCGCTGAAAGGATTCGGCAAAAAGATATTTCTATTATTGCTGTTTGCCTCTGCTCTTTACGGGGAGTTTAAAGAGGCTGAAGGCGACCACTACACCTATGCGATGGCAGAAAGTTATTGCCACCGTTTGGAAGGTGGAGCGTGGAGACTGCCGTCGATAAAAGAGCTCTTTCCTCTTCGCGGGCAGAGTGACAGATTCAGCAGTGAACGCGCCTACTGGTCAGCCAACAGCACCCGTGATGGAAAGTCTCAGATGGGCACCGGTGGCGAAGGCGAGGACGGTTCTCAGGAGGGAAGGGAGATCGGCTACACCTTTTACCTCCAAGACGGTGACGTCACGCTTTCGCCGCTCAACAAAAGAGCCGGTGTCATCTGCACCAATACCGTGCTGTCGTCCGAAAAATCCGCATACATCGAAACGGAAGCCGGCGTAAAAGATCCGGAAAACGAGATCCTCTGGATGCCCCTAACAGCGGGCAATAAAAAGAAAAAATATACCTATGAAGCGGCGCAAGCATTTTGTGAAGAGAGCAGCTACCAAGGGAGAGAGTGGCGGCTTCCTAGTGTGGATGAGCTTTACAGCATCGTGGATTATGCCTATACCCGCCCGGCTGTCGATACGTCTCTCTTTGGCGTGATGATGAACCGCTACTATTGGAGCGATGATGAGTTCGGCGAAGATCAAGCCTATGTCGTTGGTTTTAAACTGGGTTCGGTGGCCACAAGTTTGAAAAAGAACAGCTCCTACGTCCGCTGTGTCAGCGATACACAGGAATAGCCTTTTATTTTTCTTTAGAATTTTTTTTTGTCATAATTTTTGTAAAAATATAGCTTTTCTTCGTTATTATCCGCTTTTATTTTTTTATGAAAGGAAATATGATGGTCGTTATCGATTTTATCGCCATGTTTTATGCTGCAGCGGCTGTAACAGCAGGAAGCATGTTCGTCTACCACAACACCGGTGCGCGCAAGCACTAATATATAGGGGGCTTTCCCTATCTCCTCTTCTTTAAACCACCGTTACACGCTCTCAAAACAATCGCTCATCCGTCATTGATAAAATCCTGCTAAAATACAACATACTCACGATTGGAGATTCTATGTCAGAAAAAATGTATCAACTTGCTATTATCGGCGCCGGGCCGGCGGGAATCGCTGCCGCGGTGGAGTGTTACCTGCTTGGAATGCGCGATATCATCCTGATCGAAAAGGATGAAAACCATAATGCGACCATCCGTAAATTTTACAAAGACAAAAAACGTGTCGACAAGGACTGGAAGGGACAGACGGTCGAACTTGACGGCAACATCCGTTTTCTGGACGGAACCAAAGAGAGCACTTTGGACTTTTTTGATGAGATCCTGGAAAAACATTCTGTCGAGTTAAGGACCCATACCGAAGTGCAGAAGATCGTTAAGACAGGGGATGATTTCGAGGTGATGATCGCAGGCGGATCGGTAAAGGCGAAACATGTTGTTGTGACGATCGGACGCATGGGCAAACCGAACAAGCCTGACTACAAGATCCCGACCGCGATTAAAAAACAGGTTGCCTATACGCTCGACAGCTGTTCCGAAGGCGAAAAGATCATGGTCGTCGGCGGCGGCGACTCAGCGGTAGAGTATGCTGTCGATCTGTGTGAGAAAAACGATGTGACCATCTGCTACCGTCGGGAGAACTTTCGCCGTGCCAATCCGACCAACCAGAAAGATATCGCCGAGGCCACTGAAAACGGCAGTGTCCGTGCGATCATGGGGGCCAACATATTGGGCCTTGAAGCGGAGGACGGCAAAGTCAAAGTCCTGCTCGACGAGGGCGATGACGAGTGCTATGACCGGGTCATCTATGCGATCGGCGGTACAACACCCAGTGCTTTTTTGACATCATCAGGTATCGAGATCGAAGACGGTAAGCCGGTGCATGACGAAAACTATGAGACCAACATCAAAGAGCTCTATGTCGCGGGCGACATCACGCAGGAGTCCGGCGGTTCAATCGCTCTTGGTCTTAACCACGGCTTTGCGATCGCGAACCATATCCTAAAAGAAAAAAAATAGTATATACGTTTCTTCTCAAAAAAAGTCGGATCAGCCACAGTCAATAGGATTGGGGTTGTTCCGATTTGCTTTCACATGTCTTGATAACATCGAATAATAGATATGAATAAAATTTATTTCAAAGTAAGCTTTAAGGGACTAAACTCTTGGTAAACAGTCACACCTGCTTATTTGACGATGTCACATCGGGTTTGTAGAGTAAATAAGCATTATAAAGGAGAGCTGCATGAAAAAAGTTGAGAAACGGACATGTTCCATTATAAGACCATATCTCTATTTTATTTTGGAAGTTGTATCTTTGCTTCTGATTGCTTATATATTCTCTATGGGTAATGTCTACAGTGCTGTCTGGTTTGTTACCCTTGCTGTCGGTCTGGTCTATCCTGTCGGAAAACTTCCTCGCTATGTCTCAAGAGCAATAGAATGCAACCGGTATAAAAAATCTACGGAAGGTTTGCATCGTTCCTGACATCGCATAAAACAGAACGCCTACTAATTTATAAATAGAGAGCTTGCCTGTTTATCTTTTCTGCTGATTAAACGCGTTGGGCAAAGATGCCGGACTCGGCTCTTTGTGGATCAGTTTGATCATAAGCGTCACAACGATAACCTGGAAGAGTGATGCCAAAATAAAGGCGAAATAGTGGAGCTTGTCGATACTGCTGCTGTGATAGGCAATGGTGGCAACGGCAATCAGCAGCGTCAACGGCATGGAGTGGCTCAGCCCCAGGAGTATCGCAGAACGAAAGCCCAAAATATTTTTAAAGACAAGGGCTCCGACAACACGCATCGCGACCATGGCTGCGGTAATGATCAGGGCGGTTGTGACCAGCCCTTCCATCAAGAGTGATTCAAGGTTGAAGGTGCTGCCGATATTGATAAAAAAGACCGGGATCAGAAAGCCGAAGCCGTAGCTCGCGAGGCGGTGAGGGAGGTCCTGTTTATGGGTAAAGAAAGTCGGGATAAAGATCCCTGCGATAAAGGCGCCGAAAGCGAGCTCAAGATGCAGGTAGAGCATAACGGCGACAAGAATAAAGAGGACACCCATCGAGATGCGTAAGTCCTGCTCCTTGTTATCATCGTGCGGCATCAGTGCGGTACCGACCTCCGGAAACCACCAGAAGAGAATCTGCAGGGCGCGAAAAAGCAGGTAGATGATAAAGATGAAAAGAACCAAGGCACCCATCGATTTGAGAAAGGCAAGTCCAAATCCCTCCTGCAGTGCGGTGGCGGTCATGGTCAGCACCGCGATACTGATCACCTCGCCGATGCCGCCTGCTGTCATCCCCAGTGTCAGCCAGGGTGTCTTTCCGTACTCTTTGGAGAGCGTTACAACCAGTCCGACGGAGATAAGCGGCAACAGTACGATAAATATCTTGCCAAGGTCAAAATAGAGGGTGAACCCGATAGAGAAAAGGTAGAGCAGCGAGAGATAGATGAGAATACGCCTCATCAGGGCCCTGTTGGTGCGAAGTACCTTTTTCAGGTCGACCTCTGTTCCGGCAATAAACATCAGATAGAGAAAACCGACCTCGGCGACAAGCTCGAAAAGATAGTGGTGATGCAAAAATCCCGCATATGCAAAAATCGCCCCGAGAATGATCTCCACAGGGGTTGTCGGCAACCTTATGATTTTTGCAATAAAAGGTGAGAAAATAACGATCAGCGATAAGGTGATCAGCAATAAAACATCATCAAACATAGTGGGGATTATAGCACGATATACAGTTGTAGAACTTATGATAAAATATTTGCACAAAGGGGTTGATGATGAAATTACAGAAGATAGCGTGTATGACACTTGTTTCAATACTGATGCTGGGTTTCAGCGCCTGTTCCAGTGGCCCTAAACCTGATGAGATCGATGCCGATGAAGACCTGAAATGTACCAAAAACGGTGCGCCGGCACCGGAGTGGGTCTGTAAAAATGTTGTCGGTGATGCGATGCAGACGGCAGTCGGCCATAGCGATTACAGCCGCATAGGTGATAACTTTATGCTTCAGGAAGCGACTGACAACGGCCAGAAAGAGATGCAACAGGTCGTGTCGCATTACATCGAGGACAAGCTGGCTACGTTTTCGCGCAAGATAGGCGGGAAGGCGGCTGTATTGACCGATGGTATCGCGTCTAGCATTGCCTCCGAGGTAAGTGGAGCCAAAAAAGAAGATTACAAACAGATCAAATTATGGCGCAACCCCACAGACAGCTCCATCGAAGTGCTGATGGCGGTACAGGAGAAAAACATCAACAAGGATGTCCGTCAAAAACTGCTGCTTGCACTGAAGAAGGATGACGCCGTTTATAAAGAGTATGAAGAGAATGACGGCGAAGATCTGCTGGATGATCTTCTGCCTCTCGATTAAAAAAGAGATTGTCTTCATGATAGTCTGAATGTTAAGGCGTTCTCTCTCTTTACCCCACTATAGAAAGTCAGCTAACAAGAAGAGCGGTCTCCGGACAAGAAATCCAAGTAGGCAATCAGGTGGGGACAGGTCAGCAGGAGTGGACACATTTGAGTGAAGAGGGCGTTGCAAATTCGATGGGGTTTGACTATCAGAGCAATTGGAAAATCCTCTCTTCATGTATCCGAAAAGCGATTGAGAAGGCCAGTATCAAAGCGGTGACGGCCACCAGTATGCGTGAAGGGATCGTTCTTTACGACAGAGAGGGGAAAGAGCTCTTTGGTGTCGCCAATGTGGATGCGAGAGCAGACCGCGAGGTGGCAGAGCTTAACGGAATGTTCCCAGAACGTGAAGCGGAATTTTATGTGAAGAGCGGTCAGACCTATGCCCTTGGAGCACTGCCGCGCCTGTTGTGGCTGAAGAAAAACAGACGTGACCATTTCAACAGCAAAGATACCGAGATCATTGATATCTCGCCGATGGGCTGCCGTACCGGTTTCTATATGAGCACGATCGGCACACCGGCGGAAGAGACGGTTGCCGAAGCGTGGAAAGCATCGATGGAAGATGTCCTGCATGTCGATTCGCAAAAGGACATCCCGGAACTCAACCTCTACCAGTGCGGCACAGCCAAGATACATTCGCTCAAAGAGGTGCAGGAGATAGCGCAGAAAGTGCTCAATGCCGGTATCGGCATCATGGACAACGAAGCACTGAAACTCGACTTTTCAAAAGTCGCTCAGGCATAGACGTGAAGATCCTTTTACCGATGGACAGCGACGATACGCAGGAGGGGCAGGTTGTTGAGATCAACTATTTCGACACTAAAGAGGATGTCGATGACTGGGTGGATGCAGTCGTCGTCATAGGCAATTTCGAGCCGGTCATGGAGTTCATCGAACAGCAGATGATGGTGCTGGTCGCCCACACCAAGCGCAGCATCGACGACATCGTCGAAGCCTTCCTCTTCAAAGAGCTGCACGATCTGGCGATCTGATAGCAAAAGGGGCAGGTGATGGCGGATTATCAGCAGTTTCTAGAGCTTATCCACCCGCAACCGGGCTTTAAAGTGCTCGACGTCACCGCCCACGCTGACGGGTTGACGGCGGCGCTGATCGAACACCTCAAACCCTACCCGAAACACCGTCTCGCCGTAGCGGAGTACCCGGGTGAACACCAGCCCTTTACGGAGTCCGAGCATCTTAAGCTCCAGACGGTTCCCCACTACAAAGCCCCCTTCCGGGCTCTGCCGAGAGATAACGACATCGTTATTATCCGCGACGTTCTGCACCGACACGAATTCGCCGAACGGATTTTGAAGTCGATCTACACCACACTGGCCAACACCGGCAACATTATCGTTATCAGCGAAAAGGGGACGGTGGATGTCGAAGCTCAGAAGGCCCTGCTTGAAGCACATGAGTTTCGAGCCGCCAATGCAATCGAGATTCATGAGGGGTACGACCTGGTGACGGCGAAGAAGATACACATGTGGGGCAACGGGCTTTAGTCGTACACCCCTTTGTGTGTCGGTGTATTGTTAGGCTAATGCCGTATTACTGCATGATCTTATCGCGCAGCTGATCGACACTCAGTGCTTGCAGCACGCGGGTGTCATACAGCTCGAACGATTCGCCCTCAAGACGTTCGTTGACATAGAGTGCGACGATCTTTTTGACGACCTCTTTGGCCTCGGTCAGGGGCACCGCTTTAAAGACCTGCCGCGCCTCTACCGCTTCAAAACTCGCTTTGCCTCCGACAAAGATATGCACGCCGAAACAGCTTTTGTCTTCGGCATCTTTCGCCTTGCACCCTTCAAAGCCGATGTCGGCGATACCGTGAATACCGCACCCCTTCGGGCAGGCCGACCAGTGCATCCGGATCTTGCCGCTCTCCATCGGCAGCTCGCGGTCGAGAAACTCCGCCATTTCGATTGCGTCGGGTTTGTTCGGAATGACGCCGAAGCTGCAGGTCTCTGTACCGGCACAGGCGATCTGGTGGGTAAAGTAGACGTTGTGAAACTTCTTATATTTGGTATAAAGTGCACTAGCCTTCAGCTGGCCGATCTTGGACGCATCGTTAATGAGGTAGAAACTCTGCTCGATCGAGAGGCGGATATGGCTGCCGGTCGAACGTGCCAGTGCTGCCGTTTCGATCAGGTCGCTGCCGCTGAAGATACCCGAAGGGATCGCAAAGAGCAGGGCCTTTTTACCTTCCGCAAGCTCGACACACCCGTCATCGCCGAGGCAGTGCTCGGTCGTGAGCAGCAGCTCACCGCTTTCGGCAAGGTTCAGACCGCTCTGTTCGGCAAGTGCCTTGGCAAAGTTCTCCATACCGACCGACTCCACGAGAAAGTGGAGACGGTTCTTATTACGGTTGTCCCGGAAGCCGTAGGTCTTGAAGAGATGGATCAGCGCTTCGAAGACCGTTGTCAGTTCGTCGGGTTTGATAAACAGTCCGCTCTCCTGGGCCTGTACCGCGACCTTACCGCCGAGGTAAAGATTGAAACCGTAGATACCGTCGCGTTGTGCCGGCAGGAAACAGCAGTCGTGGCCATAGATATTGCAGTCGTTGGTACCGCTGCCGAGGATAGCGGTGTTGAACTTGCGCGGCAGGATGCCGATCCACTCTTCGCGTTTGAGAAAGATCGTCTGCAGGGCTTCTATGATGGGCATACACGCGATGTATTGCGTTTTGTCATAGCCGTCGAACGGGGAGGTGACGACATTACGGAAGTTGTCGATCCCCGTCTGAAAGGTGGTGATGCCGACGGTATCGAGGCGCTGGAGCACCTCGGCCAGGGCGGCAAAGGGGATGTAGCGCAGTTCGATCTGCTGGCGTGTCGTAATGTCGATGTAATCCCGGCTGTACTGTTGCGCGATCTCACCGATCGTTGCCGCCTGCTGCGGTTCGAGCTGGCCGCCGGCGATACGCAGGCGGATCATAAACTCCCCTTCGCCTTTGTCAAACAGGCCGAAACATTTCAGAAAGAACTTGCTGTCCTCATCTTTGAGGTTTTCATAGCCCTCTGCACAGATCTGTTCGAGTTGGTCATAGACCGACTGCGGTGTTTTGAGTGTTTTGAGCCCTTCGATCTTGTTGATCTTTTTGTTACGGGTTTCATAGGCTTCATGCAATTTTGTCATGGAGCAGCTCCTCTTCTAGATTTTCATGTTGCGGCAGGACGGCATGCAGGTTGACGACATCGCCGAAGACGATGATGCCGGGACGCTCTGCAGTTTCGGCCGCTGCAGCCAGCCTTGCGAGCGTGGTGATGACACGTGTCTGGTTCGGTCGTGATGCATTGGAGACGATTGCCGTCGGCATCTGCGGATCGGCCCCTTTCTCTATCGCGGCTTTGACGATCTCCTCGGCGCGGGAGAGGCCCATCAGTACGATCGTCGTGTGGTTTTTGAGGGTGAGCAGGTCGATCCACTCCCGGTTGAAACGGTTGCCGGAAAGATGAGCCGAAACGACCGACAGGTTAGTGGCGTAACCGCGGGCCGTCGGCGCGATACCGGCACTGAGCGGTCCGGCGATCGCCGAAGAGACGCCAGGGATGACATCAACGCGGATATTTGCTGCGATCAGGGCCTGCGCCTCCTCGGCACCGCGGCCGAAGATGTAGGGGTCACCCGCTTTGAGACGGGCGACTTCATAACCCTTGGCGGCGTAGTCGATCAGCATCGCGTTGATGGCCTCCTGTTTGACACTGTGGTGGCCTTTGCGTTTGCCCACCGAAATTCTGAGCGTACGCTCCGGAATAGTCGCTTCGATCTCGTCACTGATAAGGTGGTCGACAAACACCACATCGGCCTCCTGGATGACCCGGTAGGCCTTGAGCGTCAGCAGTTCGACATCCCCGGTGCCGCAACCGACCAGGGAAACTTTACCCAGTGCCTTCTTGGCCGAATTGCGGGCGGCATGGATATCAATGATCCCCTGGTGGCGTTTCTGCTGTAAAGTATGACCAAGCGTTTCGAGCGATTTCGGCAGCATACGGTCGATCTTGTCGCGCACCTGTTGGGCGAGTGTCGGACTGCCTCCCGATGAGGAGACCGCGACTTTCAGCGGCCCGTACTCGAGCAGTGCCGCAAAAAAGAAGTCGCAGTGTTCCGGTGCATCGACGACGTTGAGCATGAACGGCCGTTTTGCTTTCTCGTTCAGCAGCATTTGTGTGACCTCGGGGTTGCCGGTGGCATCGATGATTATCGGGTAAGGCGCCAGGTCGTCTGCCGAAACACGGCGTTGTTGGATCGTATCGACGCTGGGCATGAGGTCACTGCGTGTTTCGGCAATAACATCAAAGGTGATCTGGTTGCGCAGCATCACTTCGGCTTTTTGCGCTGCTACGGCTCCGGCACCGATAAGCAGGACTTTGGGGTTATGGAGGACAATCGGCAGGGTGAATCGCATGGGAATCCTTTTTGTCATGATCACAGTGGATCGTTATGAATGATTCTGGATTCTAAACACAAAAAAGAGGAAAAAAGTGGGAAATCCCCCTGTTATGTTGCATCCGTATTTATGCCCGGCTGTTTTTCGTACCGGCTGACCGTGTCGACTGCCTCCGTTTCCTGCCGGTGTGTCAGCGACCCACGATGCTCTTCGACCTTGATGGCTATCCCCTGGGGAACCTGTTGCGAATGCAGCTGAACCGCCGTCTGTTTATAGTTCGGTTCGCCGGATTTCGGGCAGAACGAGGGTTGGGTCAGGGCGTTGACTAGCTGGGTATTGAAATGAAACGGTACGAAAACAGAACCCGGGGCCACGGTCTGCGTCACTCTGACCACGACGTTATCCACTTTTCCGCGTGGCGATGAGATGCTCAGGCAGTCACCGCTTTTCACCTCAAGTTGCGCCGCATCGGCCGGATTGATGTCCACCCAGGCTTCCGGGGCAAGATCGTTCAAAATATCGATGCTGCGTGTCTTGGTCCGGGTATGCCACTGCTCCACGGTCCGCCCGGTATTGAGCATGAGCGGGAAGGCTTCGCTCTGGGGCTCCTGCATCGGCAGCCAGTCAACACACATCAGATTTGCTTTTGCATCGGGGGTCGTGAACGCGATCTCTTCGGTATAGAGGCGCTTCTGCCCTTTGGGGAACTGTTCGTTACACGGCCATTGGACACCGCCCTCAGCCTCCAGCAGTTCATAGGTGATGCCCGAGTAGTCGCAGAGCCGTCCGCGGCTCACTTCTCGCCATTCGTTAAAGGCATCTTCGGGTTTGCTCCACCCCGGGAAGATGACCGGTTGGATGCCGTCAAAATAGCCGCTCAGCTCGACAAAGATATCGAAGTCGCTCTTGGCTTTGCCCGGAGGGTTGACCGCTTTGTTGGCGCGGTTGCAGCGCCGTTCGGAGTTGGTGTAAACCCCCTCTTTCTCGCCCCAGGTAGCCGCCGAGAAGATGACGTCGGCCACCTCGGCCGTATCGCTCATAAAGGCGTCCTGGACGACCAGAAGATCCAGCTTGTCAAAGGCGTTGCGCAGCCGCTCCTGATCGACGAAACTGACCAGCGGGTTGGTCGCGACGATCCAGAGGGCCTTGATCTCGCCGCGTTCAATGGCCTCGATGATCTCGGCATATTTGTAGCCGCGTTTTGTCGGTACCCATTCCAAAGGCACATTGACCAGTTCGGCATACTCTTTCGCAGCCGCCTTGTCGCCGAAGTTGCGATACCCCGGCAATGACGAGGTGAATCCTGTTTCACGGGTACCCATGGCGTTGCACTGCCCCGTGATGGAGAACGGCCCCGCGCCGTGACGGCCGATCTGGCCTGTGAGAAGGTGCAGGTTAATGATGGCACTGACCGTGTCGGTCCCAAGGAATGACTGGTTGACCCCCATGGTCCAGGCGCTCAATGCCGCATCGGCGTTGGCAAACTGGCGGGCCAGTTCGTACAGGGTCTTGACGTCGATGCCGGTGATGTTGGCGACCTCCTGCGGCGGGTAGCTCTGCAGATGCTTTTTCAGATCGCCGAAGCCGTTGCAGTGGGATCTGACATAGGCCTCGTCTTCCCACCCCTGTTCGAGGATGATGTAGGCAAGGCCGTTGAAAAGGGCCAGGTCGCTGCGGGGTTTCAGCGGCACATAGGTGGTTGCCATCTGGCTCGTTTTGGAGCGGCGCGGGTCGATCACGATGATCTTGGGTTGCTTTTTATTTTTGTTGATATGGAGTTTCAGGATCGGGTGGTTGTCGGCGATGTTGGCCCCGATCAGAAAGATGACATCGGCGTGTTCAAAATCCTCGTAGGCACCGACCGGTCCGTCGGAACCGAGCGACTGTTTGTATCCCATAACAGCCGAGGCCATGCAGAGTGTCGTATTGCCGTCGTAGTTGTTGGTCTTCAGCCCCAGTTGCGCCAGTTTGCCCAGGGTGTAGAACTCTTCGGTCAGCAGCTGGCCTGTTGAGATAATCCCCACGGCCGCCGGTCCGTGGTCGGCGGCGATCTTTTTGAAGGTGTCGCTGACTTTGGTGTAGGCTTGGTCCCATGAGACGTCTTCCAGTTTGCTGTTGGAACGGATTTTCGGTGAAAGCACGCGTTCGGAGGAGTTGATCATCTCATGTTCGCTCAGGCCTTTCGGACAGAGCGTCCCCATGTTGACAGGGTGGGCCGGGTTGCCTTTGGTGTAGACGGCTTTGCCCTCTTTGACCCCGATATAGAGCCCGCAGCCGACACCGCAGTAGCCGCAGGTGGAGAAGACCCATTCGTCGGGCTTCTTGGCATCGCTGATGAGGCCGAAGCGGGGATCAGCACTGAGCTTGTATTTGTCGGCCTTGATGTCGAACCCGAGATAGTTTTTGATCTTGTTAAACATGTTCAATCCTTAGTGACGCTGTTTGCCAGCGAAAAATGCCCCGGCCATCTGCAGCGGGACGGCGGTGACATAAAAGAGGAACCGGTCGGTCAGTTCACTGGCGGTTGCGAGCAGCAGGGCGATGGCCAGAGCGGCAATGGCACCGCCGGTGTACCCGGCACTCCACATGACGCTGGCGACCATCGGCAGCAGCAGGGCACCGGCGGCAAAGAGCCAGTAACGCATCTTGGTATGCACCGGGAACTGCTCCCGGTAGAGTCTGCGGGTGCGCTCGAGCTGGTAGGCGCTCTCGGAGCTGTCTTGCAACGAGCGATGATCCTCATAGGTAAAAAAGGCCTGGGCAACGGCAATGACCAGCCCCAGGCTGATCAGCGAGAGGGCGCTGCCCGTCTCCATGACCATCGCCGCCATCGCCAGGGTAAAGACCCCGATATAGGCGGTGCCGAAGAACTTGAGATTGGTCGCGATGCGGTCCCATGACGGGCGCGCCTTGATACGGTAGATCATCGCCTGCGAATGGATACCTGCGATACCGATGAGCAGTGTAACGGCTTCAATAACCATGATCAGGACCGGCGGTACATGGGCAAGGTAGAGGCCGACATTGACCGTCATCAGCAGGGTAAAGAGCCCCAGCGCCAGCGCTTCGCGGCTGAGCCAGCTGTTTCTGATGTTTTTCATGGCACTCATCGCCTTGAAAGGGCGCCCGAGGTGCAATGCCGACAGCGGCAGTCCGAGAGCAGCAGGCAGCATCACGATCAGCGCCATAACCCAGTTGGGCCCCTGCAGTCCGAAAAGCGAGAGCAGCTGGCCTAAAAAGAGAGCGCAGAAGCCGCCGAGTGATATCTGTGTCAGGACGGTCATGAAGACCAGGGGCAGCTCGGCGTGCGAGCGCTTGAGATGGTGTTCATCCGCCTCTTTGAGGTTTTCGGGCAGCTGCTCTGGCAGAGTATAACGTGTGGTTGACTGTGTCACGCGGGCATCGACACTGAAAGGGATGTTTCCCTGTGTATCGATATCATGTTCCAGCCACGCGTTGACATTGACGGTCTCGATCTCGATGGCACCGGCCGGACAGGCCTGCACACAGGCAGGACTCTGTCCCACCGCAAGCCGTTCGTGGCACATGTGGCATTTGGTGACGATCTTGCGCTCTTCATGGTAGGTCGGAACACCGTAGGGGCAGTTCCAGGTGCAGTACTGGCAGCCTATACAGGCATCGTCATCATGAAACACGATGCCGTTGTCAAACTTGATATAACTCTCTGTAGGGCAGCCGTTGAGACAGGCGGGATCGGCACAGTGGTTGCAGCTCATCGACTGAAAGAGCTGCAGCACGTCAGGGAAGGAGCCCCCTTCCATCCCGCCGACGCGGCGCCATTTGATATCGGCCGGGTTGTTGTTCTGTTCATTACATGCGACTTCGCAGCAGCGGCAGCCGACGCACTTGGTCGCATCAAAGTGGAAACGGTACTGCTCCCCCTGGCCTAGCTCGGGCAGGTCGATCGAGTAGTTGCCGCACTGCATGCCTGTATCGGCTTTGTGGTTGATAAAACTTTCTAACGGGGTCGCTTGCATGTGTTCCTCCACGTGTACAGATTCAGATCAGGTTACCGCTGCCAGAGAACCGGCATTAGAACTTGTAATCGAGCTGGAGCCAGGCCAGTGTTTTGTTGCCGTTGTATGATGTGGCGCCGTTGATGGCGTCATCATTCATAAAGTAGGCACCCTTGACAAGCGCGTTGAGACCGTTGACCCCCGGGACGCTTCTGGTGTAGAGCAGATCGATCTCCGAACCGTATGCATCTCCGGCTTTTGAGGTCAGACCGTCCTCGACCGAATTGTACATGTGGTAGACGGCAAGCACTTTGCCCACCGGCTTGGAGGCATACCCGCCGCGCAGGTTGAAGTCGGCCAGACCTGTCGTCGGCGTCGAAAGGAACTGGTCGGCCCAGCCGTTGAACTTGTGCTTGGTCGCCAACGGCGTCTGAAACTGTGACGTGTCGGCATCGCCGAGATCCGCACCGCCAAGGTATTCATAATTGATACCGGCCAGGAAACCGGAGATATTTGCGCCGACGTCCAGGTTGGCATACATCGCATCGCCGAAGAGGCTGGTGTCGCCTGAGACCCCGTCAACCGTCTCCAGTGTCGCCTGCGTCTGCATGGCCACCTCGGCACGATAGTCAAGCTTGACAGTGTCAGTGACCGCGACATTACCCGTTGCCGCGACACCGTAGGTATCGCTGTAGCTTCCCAAAAGGTAGGCATATGCGGTCACTTTGATTGGGTCTGCTATCTTATAGGAGGCATTCACTACGGCCGAGTTCGTACGGCCCGAAGAGGTCGTCCCGACATAAGACGTGTTGACGCCGTAATCATGACCGTCATCGCCGATCGCATTGACAGCGTAGACATACGCTACAAGAAGGTTGAAATCGCCCACGCCGTACGCCACCGCCGCAAGGTCGAGTGTCTGGAAGTTCTGTTTCCAGCCGACCGAACCGACAAAACGCTGGTTATCGATGTTGACGGTTTTACGGCCGACGATTCCCGTTGCCCCGGCGGCAGAATAGGCGATATTTGCCTGGGAGATCTTTGCGACGGTGGCTTCGCCGCCGACCTGCGCATCGGAGCTCTGCTCCGTTCCGAAATCATTGACGGCATTCAGCTCCATCGTTCCGCTCAAACCGTCGATCTCCAGCAGCTTCGCCGTAAAATTCAGGTTGGTACGGTTCGTCACCTGGTTACCCGCATCTTTGGTGCTGGTCTCCGCATCGGTAAACTGGTAACGCGGACGCAGTTCGCCGCTGAACTTCACCTCACTGAAGATATTGAAACCCTCATCTGCTGCAGAGAGGGAAGATGGTGTTGCTGCCAGAAGAGTGATGGCTGCGAGTGATAGAATATGGGCTTTCATGAATGAGTCTCCTTGTTTGTAATGAATCGTATGGTCGGTATTCGTTTGACAGTATCTTCGCAAACAAAACAAGGAAAAATATGGGAAATGATACGGTGTCGGCGATTCGTATGGAACATCGGCCAAATGATCGCTGGTTAACGTATTATGTGGGCGTTTCAATACCCCTGATAGTGCAGAAGGGTAATGATTTCGAGGATCAGCATAAGGAAAAAAACCATTTTATAGAATGTTTTGGGGACCCTGTCCAGTTTGGAACTGTCTTTAGGGTAGAAAGGCCGGACATTTTCGGGTTTTTGCAGTTCGTAAAAGAGTTCGGAATAGTGCTCATAACGCTCATCCGCAGTGATGGCAACGGCACGTAGAATGACCGAATCAAGCCAGAACGGAATGTTGGCATTGTATTTGCTTGGCGGATAGGCCTGCTTGAAAACCGGGTTTTGAAACGGCTCGATCTCCCCGTAAGGGTATTTGCCGGTCAAGGCCCAGTAGATGGTGACGCCGATCGAGAAGATCTCTGTCGACTCGTTGATCGCATGCCCTGTGAAGCGCTCCGGGGCCAGATAGCTTGGTGTCCCCGCCCGGGAATTTTCCGAGAAGATGCGGACAACAGAACCGAAATCGATCATTTTGAAACGGGTGCCCATCGTATCTTTTTCACGATAGACGATGATGTTTTCGGGTTTGATGTCACCGTGTACCAACCCCAGATTTAAAAGGTGCGCTTCGACTTTATGGAGGAACTTGGCTAGAAGGATGGCACTGTCGACAGAGAGATGTTTGTCTTTGATAAACGCTTTAAGATTGGTGCCCTCTACCAGTTCCATCAGGTAGTAGCGTACAGTACGGTTCTCCGGGATCCAGGCATGTCCGAAGGCTTTATGGGTGATCTGGCCGGCATACCAGGCTTCTGTGGCAAATTTGTCAATGGCTTCGGGATCGTCCGACATGGGAAATTTGATAACCACGGTGGTGCCGTCACTGTGGCACTTGGCTTTCCAGATGCGGCCGTGGGGCATCATCGGCTCGAGCAACTCGATGTCGTCGAAACGGTCGCCTGCGGCAAGGGTTTCGGGGATAGGGAGTTCGGCATGGCGCAAAGCATAGCGGCTGTCCCGTTTTTCGATTTTGAAGATCTGCAGCGAGGCGTCGTCGCGGTGATAATCTTTGTAGTCATTGGTGATACTGTTGATGATCACTTTGGCGCCTAGACCGGAGGCCGCCTTTTCCGCCAACAGATCATCGGAGACAATATTGCTGACACCGTCGCTGCAGAGGATGATACGGTCCCCTTCACTGATAGCAGTGGTGCGGATCTTGGGTGTGACATGTTCATTCAGGCCGCAGGCCTGGGTTAAGACATGCGAAAGGTTCTCTTCATCCATGGTCTGATCGGTGCTGAGCTGCTGCAAAGGGCCGTTGTCATGTTGAAGATAGATCCTCGAGTCGCCGAGGTTCATGGTGTAGAGCGTCGGCCCCTCGACGACGGCGATGCAGAGTGTTGTCAGGTACTCGATCCGTTCGTATTGTGTCATGGACTCTTTGAAAAGCATCCGGTTGATGTGCTGGGTAAAGATGGTGATGGTTTGGGGGATGTCCCAACTTTGGGGACGGTTTTGGAACTGTTTGAGAAGGTACTTGACCGTCTGTCTGGCCGCTTCGCCGCCATGTCTGGCACCGCCGACGCCGTCGCAGAGAACAGCGACCAGCAGCGCGTCGTCGATGAGAACATAGTCACAGGCATCATCTCCCGTGATCTCTTCAGCCTTCGGCCGGATAAATTGGGATGATGTGATCTGCAACATGATCGATCCTTTTAGATTCTGGCGGCGACAGCGGCACCCCATGTTGTACGCCAGCGTGTTTTGACCAGGCTGATACCGGAGATGGCGACCAGCACGACAGCGGCAAAGATCAGGAAGCCTGCCGTGTACCCGTCAAAGGCACCTTTGGACCATCCAAGGGTCTTGATCAGTGCTGTACCGCCGAGACCGCCGGCCGCACCGATGATACCTGTCATGATACCGATATCTTTGCCAAAACGCTGTGGTACCAGCTGGAAGACCGCACCGTTGGCCATTCCCAGGTTGGCCATGATCAGGAACAAGACGATGATCGCCGCCCAGAACGGAAGCGGTACCAATGCGTTGATAACCGCAAGTATCGCTACCGTACCGTAGAAGATATAGAGTGATTTGATACCGCCCATCTTGTCGGCGATCGCACCGCCGACAGGACGAAGGACAGCACCGGCAAAGATACAGACCGCTCCAAAATAACCTGCCATGACTTTGACGTTCTCTTCAGCAAGCCAGTCCAGACCCAGAGCGCTCATCTCCGGCTGGTAGGTGTTCATCAGGTAGACTTTCATATACCCTGCGAAACCGACAAACCCGCCGAATGAGACGGCATAAAAGAGGTTGAACCACCAGGTGTCTCTGTCTTTCAGCAGTTTAGCGTAATCGGAAAGTTTTTTAGGGTTGGGTTTATAGACATCCTCCGGTGCATCTTTGGCCATGAACAGGTAGGTGACAAAGATGATGCTTGACAGGACGGCGCCGACAAGGAAGACCGAATCCCAGCCCCAGATCTCGGCGATCTTCGGTGCGAACAGAAAGTCGATAACGACACCGATATTACCGGCACCGGCAATCCCGAGAACGACCCCCTGCAGTTTCGGCGGGTACCACTGTCCCGCCTGCGGAAGGGCTACGGCAAACGAAGCACCGGCGAAACCGAGGCCGAAAGCGACGACAAGCAGCTGGCCGTAGGTGATTGCCTCAGCCTGCAGATAGGTAAAAAAGAGTGCCGCGATAACGATCCCCTGGGAGACCAGTGCCGTCTTTTTGGCGCCGAATTTGTCAACGCCGAACCCGAGCAGGATACGAAGCAGGGCTCCGGCCAGGATAGGCAGAGAGAGCAGGGTGGCTTTCTGGTCCGGCGTCATCATGAAACCGTTGACGGCCAGTGCCTCCGTGATCTCTGTTGAAAGTGGCCCGAGCATTGTCCACACCATAAACGAAAAATCGAAATAGAGAAACGCAGCCAACAGCGTCGGCCAGTGTCCCTCTCCTTTTAAAGCTTTAAGACTTGCCATGCAGTCCTCCTTGTATGAGTGAATTTTTATATCTGGCAGTATCTTCGCAATAAAAGTGAGGAAAAAAGTGGGAACCGTGTGTATAAATATTGGTCACGATTAATCAACTTTGAAATGCTATACTTCACTCATGTGGAATAGATAGCTAACAAACGGCGGATAAGCTTTCCATTGCTATAAAGGGTACAACTATGTTTGAGAAACTGCAAAACAAAACGATTCTGCTGGTTGAAGATGAGGAGGTCATACGTGAGAACATCGCCTCGATGCTGGGGTTTTTCTTTAAAAAGGTGTATACAGCGAGTGACGGTTTCGACGGGCTGGATCAATACGAAGAGCATCTTCCCGATATTGTGATGACCGATCTTAAAATGCCGAACATGGGTGGTTTTGAACTGCTCGAGGAGCTAAAGAAACGTTCCAGCCATGCCTACACCATTATTGTTTCTGCCCATACCGATAAAGAGCTGCTTATCCAGGCGATTCATGACGGTGTCGACCGCTATTTGGTCAAGCCGCTGACAGAGGATGAACTCTTTGATGCCTTTAACGCCTACCTTGAAAAGATTGACAATGAAACGCCTGACGTGGTCCAGCTCTCGGAACGCGTCACGATTAATTTCGACCGTGCCGAAGCGACTAAGGACGACCAGACAGCACACCTGAATAAAAAAGAGATGTTGCTGTTAAAACTTTTGCTGCTCGATGTCGAACGCATCTTTACCTACGAGGAGATCGAGAACCAGGTGTGGGGGAGCAAATCGATGAGTCTCGCGGCACTTCGCAGTGTCGTGCGTGACCTGCGCAAGAAGATAGGTCAGGAGTTTATCGTGAATATCTCCGGAACGGGTTACCGGATGCAGTAAGGGGCTGTAAAGGCTATTCGCCAGTTACAGGGTGCAAGGCAAGTTTGATCGTAAAGACGGCACCGACATCGGAGTTTGAAACGCTGAGTGTACCTTCCATATTCTTCTCAATAATGATCTTTGACATGTATAGTCCCATCCCTGTTCCCCGAGCTTTGAACTTGGTGGTGAAGTAGGGATCAAAGATCTTCTGTATGATCTCTTTGGAGATACCGCCACCGTTGTCTTTGATCTCACAGTAGACATTAGTCAGATCTTTTTCCAAAAAGATATCGATGCGCGGCTTTTCGACCTTTCGTTCAAACATGACATCCCTGGCATTGGAGATGATGTTGAGAATGACTTGTGAAAACTCGTTGGGGTAGCCGTAACTCGTGATACCCTCTGCACGGTGGATCTCCATCTTGATGTTTTTGGACTCCAGGTTGTCTTTGAGGATCTTATACGCCTTTTCACAGGCGGTAAAGAGGTCGAAAGGCTCCTTCTCTTTATCCGGTTTGAAGAAGTTTCTGAAATCCTCGATGGTCTGGGACATGTATTTGAGCTGTTCGTTTGCCTCCCGCATCCTCTCATCGAGAAACTTCGTGTCCATTCCCTGGTGGATAGCTGTCCATTTGATATTCATCATGATCGCACTGACGGCACTGATGGGCTGACGCCACTGGTGGGCGATATTGCCGATCATCTCGCCAAGTGCGGCGAGTTTGGATTGCTGGACCATGAGCTCTTCCTGTTCACGGTTTTTAGCGACGGAGGCTTGAACCTTTTGTTCGAGGGTCAGGTTTGCCTCTTCGAGCTGGCGGTAGCTCTGTTCCAGCCGTTTAGCAGAGGTACGGAAAACGAAGAACCATGAAAAGGTGATTACAAGCAGAAAACTGATGGTCTCACCCAGTTTGATCCACTGCTGGCTGTGGAGATTGGCTTCGTACTGCTCCTGGTGCAGGACGACGGCGCTGTCAAGATCACGCAGAAGCTGTTTTGAGATCAGCTTGATCGCATTGAAACGCTCCTGCCCCGGATGCAGAATAAAGGCTTTGTGTTGGGTGATATAGTTTTCGACTTCGTCGTTGAGAGCCGGCGTATGTTCGTAGTAGTTCCGCTCTTTGGTGCTGAGGTCCATCGCATTGATTTGGGCGTTGTCGCTCTCCATCAGTTGGATGTAGCGCTGATAGCGCTCTTTGTTAGCAGCCGAGGGGTCGTGCAGGTAGTCGGAAGATTCGATTACAAGACGTTGCGACAGCATACGCTGTTTCCCGGCGATATTGATCAGTTCCCCGAAATATTGGTTACTGAAATAGAGGCGTTCAAAGGTCAGCAGACTGACGATCATCATGATCAGCAGTTGTATGAGTACAGGGATATAACGGTAAATCTCTTTTTTTTCTTCTGTTTTCATAAGCGCTTTGTCGGTGTCAGATGTGACTTCTTGGATTGATTCTGTCATGATAACATACTCATACCGCTCTTCTGACAGTGTACCGGAGTACTTTTATGTTATTAATAAATATGGGAGAATCGAAGATGCGGTTGTTTTCCAGGTATACAAGAGGTTGGCAGGAGATACAAATAAACGATCCTGTATGATTAGGGATCCGGAGGTCATATGGGATTCGATTCAGATAAACACCACTTGGTTAAAAGTGACGATGGCAGTTTCACCGCCTACAGTAGCGAATTTGACGAGCACTACCACTCCACACGCGACGGGGCGCTGCATGAATCGCTATACAAGCATGTTATCCCGGCATTTGAACACCACAAAGAGAAAGATGAGGTGACCATCCTCGACATCTGTTTCGGTTTGGGATTCAATACCCTTGCTACGCTCCATTATATGCGTAAAAACAGTATTCGCAAAAAAGTGCGCATCTTTTCACCGGAGTTTGATGCCGAGCTGATCGCATCGCTGCGGTCGTTTACCTACCCGGAGATTTTCAGACCTTTTCTACCGATCATCGAAGCGCTCAGTACAAAAAACGTTTATGAGGACGAACAGCTCTATATCGAACTCTATATCGGTGATGCAAGAGAGTTCCTGCGAACGACGACAGAACGGTTTGACATCGTCTATCAGGACGCTTTCAGCCCCGCCGTAAACCCCGTTCTCTGGACAAAAGAGTATTTTAGCGATATCGCCCGTCTGATCAAGGAAGACGGCATTCTTACCACCTATTCGATGGCATTGAAAACACGGTTGGCACTCTATGAGAACGGGTTCAATATCTATATCAACAGAGGGGAGGGGTATCGCGACGCCACCCTCGCATCAAAGACAGAGCTGAGCGGTTATGAAGCAGTGGACATGGCGCACAAGATCGCCTGCAACCCCGATGTCGAACCGCTTCATGATCATGAGATTTTGTCTAAAAGCTGAAAGAGCGGTATCCGCACTTTTTATCAGTAGAGCGCACTCATCCGATTGACGGTATTCCAGTCAAGTGAACTTTTCTTATGCTGCAGAATATGGTCAATATAGCGGGCGAACATATCGGTCTCTATATTGACACGAGTCCCTTTCTGATAGCTTCCGAAAAGGGTCTCTTTCATGGTGATGGGGATGATGGTGAGGCGAAAAGAGCTTTCAAAGACCTCGTTGACTGTCAGGCTGACACCGTCAATGGTGATGGAGCCTTTGGGCACGATATAGGCAATGAACTTCGGATCGATCTCGACGAAAACATCGTAGCTGTTGCCGTTGTTCTTGATCTGGGTGATGGTGCCGACGGTATCGACATGCCCCTGGACGATATGGCCTTCGAAGCGGTCTCCCATCATCATCGCCGGTTCTATATGCACCTTCCCTTTCAGGTTTTCCAGTGCGACGGTACCCTGGGTTTCAGGAGAGAGCTCAACGCTGAAGCCGTCGTTTGAGATTGCCGTGACACTGAGACAGACGCCGTTGATGGCGATGGAGTCCCCCATTTTGGGACGATAAGAGGCTTGCAGGGTCAATGTATTGTTGGCAAAACTTTTGACAGTCGCCATTTCGCGGATCAGGCCAGTAAACATCTAGTGGACCTCTGCGTGTGTGTTCTGGAAAGAGGCGAAGAAAAAATCGTTCATTATAGGACTCTCTTTGTTTGATAAAGCAATTATAGCAGAGACCTTGCCCGAGATCGGCTTCCGGATCAGAAAACGATCTTGCCGTCGGCCTGGAGGCCGGCAATGATCTGTTTGGCTTTCGTGTGCCCTTTGTAGGCGGCTTTACGGCAGAGATCGAGCGCTTTGTCATGATCCTCTTCGACACCGAGCCCCTGATCGTAGAGAAGACCAAGGTTGTAAAGTGCCTCCGGGAGCTCCTTCTCTGCCGCGCGGGAGAAACAGATATAGGCGCGTTGATAGTCCTGATGGACGCCGTGCCCCTCCTTGTAGAGCGCGCCAAGATTGTTAAAGGCCTCCACATGGCCGCGTTTTGCCGCCTCTTCGTACCAGAAAGCCGCTTCTGAATAGTTCTGTATACATCCAAGCCCGCGTTCAAGCATCAGCGCGACTTCATACATCGCCGGCGGCACTTCGCGTTCCGCTGCTTCGAGATAGAGTTCAAAGGCCTTGAACTGATCATGCATTACCCCGCCGGTGCCGTTGCTGTAGAGCAGGGCCAGGTTAAAGAGGGCATAGGGCTGTTTTTGCTCGGCCGCCTGGGTGTAAAGAGCGAGGGCCTTGGCATCATCTTTTTCAGTACCCAATGCATTTTGGTACATAAAGGCTAAAGAGGTCATGGCTGTTGCGTCGCCGTTCTCTGACAAAGCTTCATAGAGTTTTAAAGCTTTTTTGTAATCTTGACTGTTGTAGGCATCGTGTGCTTGCTGGATCATTGATATGCTCGATTTTTTATTAATTGACGGAATTTTAGTGCCTTTGGGGTTAAGAGGGACTAAATGCTAAAAAGGGGTAAAAGGTTTTAGCCTGCGTAAAGCTTTATTGCTTGGCAGCGAAAGGTAGATTGGCAGGATAGTTTTCGCTTTAAACTATCTGCGCACTTTTCGGTCACCGCGGTTTTTCTGTTTGAGACGGGTGATGACATCTTTAAGACGCTCTTTTTCGCTGAGAAGTTCTTCCCGAATAAGGTGTTCATCACCGCCATCGACTTGGGGATCGTAATACATTACCTCGGGCACATAGTTTTGAAGCAGCTCTTCGATGTTTCTTCCTCCCGCTGCTTTCTCCGCCTCTTCTTTCGTTTTGAGACGGATAAGGTCATCGCGCAGCCGCTCTTCTTCACTGAGATGACTGGTAGGTGTGATAGCCGTTTTCCCGCTTTCTGTGGCGGGGTCATAGGTCATGATCTCCGGGACATAATCTTTAAACAGCTCTTTGGCACTTTTTTTCTCAGCCATATCAAACCTCCAGAAGCGTAATTCAATCCTAATTGTAGAGTGCTCTCACTTATATATTTTATAAATCTTGCGTTAGATCAAATCTTTTTACATAATAAAAGCGTAAAGTACTGTTTATGAATCTAGTTTTGTTTATCCATATCTTGTCAGCCACCGCCTGGATCGGCGGCGCACTGCTGCTGTTTGCGTTGGGAATCTTCCTTCGGGACAAGCAGGCGCAATCAAATGTTTATGATCACCTGGGTCCGATCTACGGCTATTTTGAGAGTTTTTGGCTTGTTACGCTTTTGACTACAGGCAGCTATATGTTCATTCATCACGGTATCGGAGAGGTGCTGCTCTATGCACCGGGTTCCCAACTGGGACAAAACATGCTTCATAAACTTTATGCCGTCGGACTGATCGCGCTTTTTACCGTTGTGCATATGGTGATTGCTTTTAAAGTACATAAATCAACGCGGACCACCTTTCAAAATATCCTTATGCGCGGCAGTTCGCTGCTGATTTTCATTTTGAACATTGTGATTCTCTGGTATGCGATCAGGATTAGGTCGTTGTTATAAGCAAATATGGAAAAGCTGGGCCTGTTTAGCAGTGAGAACGTATTTTTACTTGGCAAGAGAATGGCAGATCTCAAGAGGGCCATGTACTTTGCCTGGTAGAAGAGACCCGGTAAGGGGCCTGATTGACTTACTTTTTGATCTCCAGTAGTTCGATATCAAAAATAAGTGTTGAGTTCGGTGCGATTGTCTGTCCGGCACCGCGTTCACCATAGGCAAGTTCAGCAGGGATGAACAGCTGCCATTTTGCGCCGACTTTCATATGCTGCAGCGCTTCTGTCCAACCTGCGATCACGCCATTGACCGGAAAGGTCGCTGGCTCACCGCGTTGCACCGAGCTGTCAAAGACCTGACCGTTGATCAATGTACCGGTATAGTGGGTTACGACGGTGTCGGTAGCTGTCGGTGTCGCACCTGTTCCTGCCTGAACCACTTTGTATTGAAGACCGCTAGGCAGGGTGACGACACCTTCTTTGGTTTTGTTCTCAGCCAGGAACTTCTCCCCTTCGGCTTTGTTCTTTTCGGCCAATTCCATCATCTCTTTTTGTGCTTTTTCCTGAACCTTTTTCTGGAAAGCCATCTTTGCCTCTTGCATCTGCTGATCCGTCAGTTTAAGTTCTGTGCCGTTCATGGCATCGGTGAGACCTGCAACAAGGGCTTTGCTGTCAATATCCTCTTTAGTCATCGCAAGCTGCGCACCGATCTGTGCACCGATGGCATAACCGACCTTCTGCTCTTGTGTCGTAAGCGCAGGTGCAGCTGTTTCAGCTTTTTTTTCTTCGTTACAGCCGGCCATAGTGATACCGACTAAAGCGATTGCAAGTGTGGAGAGATAGATTTTTTTCATGGAGTTCTTCTTTCGTTTAGATTTTAATGCTGAGAAATATAACGAAAGATAATTAATAAAAGTAAATGAGAGCCGATTGGCTCTCGAGTGTGATTATTCTGAGATATACGAGCAGCAGTAGTCTGTCGGTGTTTTGATGACCAGGTCAAACGAACTCTTGGCAGGAACTTCAAAGGTGCAGGGTGCTTTCATCGCTTTGAAACTCTCTTCGCCGGGCAGTTTCAGGTCGAACTCGCCGGCCATGATCTCCATCACCTCATATTCGTCCGTACCGAATGTGTACTCACCCGGCATCATAAAGCCCAGCGTCTTGCGGCTGCCGTCGTCAAACTTGACGGTACGGCTAGAGACCTTGCCGTCAAAATAGACATTGGCCTCTTTGACGATGGTTACATTATTAAATTCACTCATAATTTTCCTTCTTTAGAGTTGGTTTGGAATTTTAGCACTATTTGTGTTGTTTGCTTATTTTTTCAGAGGTTTGATCAGCTGTTTGATCTCTTTGGGCAGATGGGCGAAGGCGACGGTGTGTGTCCCTTTTGCCCCTTCATCGAGACACTTCAGCTCTACCTCTTGCAGGTTGGGATTAAAACGCATCAGTTTCTCCTGGCGTTTTTCCAGCTCGAAGATGATGTCGTCCGAACTGTAGTCGATGCTCTTTTTCTTTTTTGCCATCGTCTCGTCCTACTTTCTATAGATGCCGGTCTCGTTGACCTCGATCTTGCCCGCATCGATAAGGGTGGTCAGGGCACGCTTATAGTTTTTCTTGCTCAGTCCGAACACTTCGGTGATGAGGTCTGCGTCGCTTTTGTAGTTGTAGGGGAGCGAACCGTTGTTCTCTTCCAAAAGCTGCATGATCTTCTCGGTAGCAATGTCTGTTTTGGCCGCTGTTCCGATAGGCTGCAGAGAGATGTCCATATTACCGTCTTTGCGAACAAGTTTAACAAAACCTTTTTTGGTGTCACCGACAGCGATATCCTCAAAGATCTCATTGGTAAAGAGCATCCCGGAGTATTTGTCGTCTACGATGACTTTGAAACCCAGCGGTGTTTTGGCAATGACCAGAAGTTTGACAGGTCGGTTTTTATAGTATCCGTCTTCAACCTCATGGGAGAGAAACTGCTTGATCTTCTCGACACCAAGAAGCCGATCGCTCTGCTCGTCTCTGACAACACGCAGTATGCGTTTGTCTCCTACTCTAAAAGGTGTCTTTTGCCGGTTTCTTGGGACAAAAAGATCTTTGGGCAGGCCCCAGTCGACAAAGGCGCCGAAATCGGCAACGTCGACGACCTCGAAAAAGCCGAATTCGTCAACCATCGCCTTCGGCGCATCTGTCGTAGCCACAAGACGGTCTTCACTGTCGGTATAGACAAAGACCTGGATCTCCTGGTCGACTGCCATACTCTCTGTGACATATTGTCCGGGAAGAAGCAAGTCCTCTTCGTTTTGCGCCATTAGATAGGCCCCTGGTTCTGTAAATCGGTCGATTCTCAGGGTATTTAACTTCCCTAGTTCTATTTTTTCATTAATCATAAGAAGAATTATAGCGGATAATTTGATGGCGGAGAGGTGAAGGACTCTTGAAAGTCTGTTAAGGGAGAATGTCTTAGGAAACAATCACATCAGAGTATTGCATTGGACTTTCGCAAGGATAAATGGGGAGGGACAAGCTGGTTGAATATTTCTATGATCTAAAAATACATATGCCCTAATTGTTCTATAAAGTTTAAACAAGCTATAATTTATGTAATTAAAAATAACAGGAAATAATATGTATAAATATAGAAGTTTTATATCGACTGTGCTTTTACTTGTATTGATCTTCATAAGCGGATGCAGTCAGAGTAATGGATATTCAACGAGTGAACAGCGTTCCACAGCAGATATTGAGCCCTTTGAAAAACATGATAATAACACAACTACTGACGTGTCGCTAATCATTAACGGTCACGTACTGCCGTCTGAGCCAGATCCTACAATTAATAATTCCACACTGCTCGGCATTGACGCAAATACCAATGGTGTTAGAGATGATGTTGAGATCTGGATCTTCGAAACGTATGAACATCCCATTGTTCAAGCTTTGGCTATGCAAAATGCCAGAGCATTTCAGATAATTTTGGCGAATCCTTCTAAAGCTAAGAGACTGTAAAGTATATGCATGATCAAACAGATTGTCAATCGTATTACAAATATCAAGATACTCAACATCGCATATTTAAAGAGGAAGATTTGTATGAAGAGTCAAGACCACATATCTTAAATACCAGAGAACGTTCCCGTGCTTATTATGAATATAATCAAGCGCTAAGTGGAGGTGCTTATTCTAGCAGAGATAGAAGTACACATAAAAACAGATGTGACTTTAATGAAACAAAGGTACTTCGAGGTGAGTGGTGAGTAGCTCAATAGTGAGACTTTAAAGATTAAATAGAGCTAAAACCATTAGTAAGTAATATCTTTAATAAAGCTTTTAAGTCTTTTTTTGTAATATACGCGTCCACTTTGCCGTTTTAAACAAAATGGTTGAGTATTTGTACCTATATATAATATATATCAGATACAAGTATTGGCAGGGTGAAACCGCGCTGCCTAAAACGGTAGAAGTGATTAAAATTAAAGGGCTTACAATGAAAGTACGCGCTTCAGTAAAGAAGATGTGTGACGATTGTAAAATCGTTAAACGCAAAGGGATTGTCAGAGTGATCTGCAAGAATCCAAAACATAAACAGAGACAAGGATAAGCATGGCACGTATTGCTGGTGTGGACTTACCTAAGAAAAAACGTGTAGAGTATGGTCTGACATACATCTATGGTGTTGGTCTTCATGCTTCTCGTCAAATTCTTGACGCAACAGGCATTGACTATAACAAACGTGTTCATGAGCTAAACGAAGCTGATGTAGCAGCAATTACTGCAGAGATCCGTGAAAACCACATGGTTGAGGGTGATCTTCGCAAAAAAGTTGCAATGGACATTAAAGCATTGATGGACCTTGGTTCTTACCGTGGTCTACGTCACCGTCGTGGTCTTCCATGTCGCGGTCAAAAAACTAAGACAAACGCGCGTACTCGTAAGGGTAAACGCAAAACTGTCGGCGCAGCGTAAGGAGCTATTGAATGGCAAAAAGAAAAGCAACGCGTAAAAAAGTAGTTAAAAAGAATATTGCACGCGGTATCGTTCATATCGCTGCATCATTCAACAACACTCTTGTAACTATTACGGATGAGATGGGCAACATGGTAGCATGGAGTTCAGCTGGTCACCTTGGTTTCAAAGGTTCTAAAAAATCTACTCCGTTTGCAGCGCAGGCAGCAGTAGAAGATGCTGTTGAAAAAGCAAAAGTTCATGGCATTAAAGAGCTTGGTATTAAAGTTCAAGGTCCTGGTTCAGGTCGTGAAACAGCAGTTAAAGCTGTAGGTGCTATCGAAGGTATCCGTGTTACATTTATGAAAGATGTTACACCACTACCACACAACGGTTGTCGCGCGCCTAAGCGTCGTAGAGTTTAAGGAGATTACTGATGGCAAGATATAGAGGTCCAGTAGAAAAAATCGAAAGAAGATTCGGTGTAAGCCTTAACCTTAAAGGTGAGCGTCGCCTTGCAGGTAAGTCTGCTTTAGAAAAACGTCCTTACGGCCCAGGTCAACATGGCCAACGTCGTAAAAAAGTTTCAGAGTACGGTCTGCAACTAAATGAAAAACAAAAAGCAAAATTCATGTACGGTGTTTCTGAGAAACAGATGCGTGCACTCTTTGCTGAAGCTAAACGTCGCGCAGGGAATACAGGTACAAACCTTGTTGTTCTTCTTGAGCAGCGTCTTGACAACGTTGTTTACAGAATGGGATTTGCATCGACTCGTCGTTTTGCACGTCAATTCGTAAACCACGGTCATGTGCTTGTAGACGGTAAACGTGTCGATATCGCATCTTACCGTGTAAAACCGGGTCAAAAAGTAGAGATCCGTGAGAAAAGCAAACAAAATAACCAAGTACAACGTGCTATCGAGTTGAGCAACCAAACTGGTATCTCTCCATGGGTTGACATCGATGCAGAGAAAGTATTTGGTATCTTTACACGTCTTCCGGAGCGTGAAGAGATCGTTATCCCTGTTGAAGAACGTTTAATCGTTGAGCTTTACTCGAAATAATTTATAAAAAGGCGTTGTGAATGAAAAAAATCAAAACATCTCCGCTTCTTCCACAAGAGTTTGTGGTTGAGCAAATTAGCGAAAATGAAGCAAACATCATTGCATACCCGTTTGAAACAGGTTATGCCGTGTCACTTGCGCATCCATTACGCCGCTTTTTGCTCAGCAGCTCTGTAGGTTATGCGCCGGTAGCAATCAAAATCGAGGGTGCCAAGCACGAGTTTGACTCTGTACGCGGTATGCTTGAAGATATTTCTGATTTCATTATCAACCTTAAAGGGATCCGTTTTAAACTTAAAAACGATGCCAAAGAGGCTGAGATCACATACAGCTTTGCTGGTCCATGTGAGATCAAAGGCAGTGACCTTGATAATGATGAAGTGGAGATTGTTACCCCGGATGCATTCCTTGCGACTCTTAACGATGATGCAACGCTGAACTTTACAATCAAAATCTATCAAGGTATCGGTTATGTACCGAGTGAAGATATTCGTGAAGAACTGGATGAAGGTTACATCGCTCTTGATGCATTCTTTACGCCGGTTCGCAAAGCGACTTACGCTATCGAAAATGTTCTTGTAGAAGACAATCCGAACTTTGAAAAAGTTGTATTGAACATTGTGACAGATGGTCAAATCTCTCCACTGGATGCATTTAGAAATGCTCTAGAGGTGATGCACGCGCAATTGAACGTGTTTAGCAGTGAGATCAGCATTCAGGCTCCGGCGACAATCGAACGCGTTGAAGAGTCTCCTGAATTAAAGAAACTGACTGCGCGTATTGATGATCTTGGTTTGAGTGCTCGTTCATTCAACTGTCTTGATCGTTCAAACATCAAATATATCGGCGAAATCGTGTTGATGAGCCAAAACGATCTTAAGAACGTTAAAAACCTGGGTAAAAAATCTTACGAGGAGATCCTTGAAAAACTGGCTGAAACCGGTTTCTCTGTAGGTGAAAACTTGTCTGATGACCTTGTTAGCGCACTTAAGAAAAAAATTGAAGCTGAATAAGGAAGTATCATGAGACACCGTCATGGATACCGCAAACTAAGTCGTACAAGCTCACACCGTGCTGCTTTGCTTAAAAACTTGAGTATTGCGTTGATCGAAAACGAAAAAATTGAAACAACTGTTCCGAAAGCAAAAGAACTTCGTTCTTATGTTGAGAAACTAATCACTGCAGCGGCTAAAGGTGACTCTAACGCTCACCGTACAGTGTTCGCTGCACTACAAAGCAAAGAAGCTACAAATAAACTTGTAACTGAGATTGCTCCAAAATACGCAGACCGTAAAGGTGGATACACTCGTATCACGCGTACCCGTATTCGTCGCGGCGACGCAACGACTATGGCTTTCATCGAATTAGTCTAATTCGATACCGTCACGCTTCGGCGTGACACCCAATTTTACTACCCACTTTCACAATTTACCTTCTAACTAATATTTTTCTGAAAACAACCATAACCAACTTCTAACAATTTCCTTCTATTTTAACCCTTACCAATATTGATTAAAGTCAACTTTTGAAAACGGCTGTGCTGGTATGATACTGCTGTTAATGTTTATAGAACAGATCAAGCTAAAGGCAGAAGATGCTTATACGACAAGAAGAGTTGCCGATGGTTGCACTGGCAAGTATGAACGATACCCATCTTGAAGATATTATTATGATCAACGAGTTGGCGCAATTAATAGAAGACAAGAAGGTCGATGAGATAAGCCGAAAACTTGACGTCATGCTGGCGCATACTGTTGAGCACTTTGGCGCAGAAGAGAAGATGATGCTGGAAAAAGCGTTCCCCGCATATTTGATGCATAAAAATGAGCATGAACGTGCATTGGCACAGATGAAAGAGGCGGTCGAGAGTTGGAAGAAGCACAAGAACCTGGAGGAACTGCGTGACTACATCGAAGCGGTTATGCCTGCATGGCTGGTCCAGCATGTCAGTACTATGGACACGGTTACGGCACGTTTCCTGGCCTCTTGATCTGATGCGTTTGAACTCCTTATATAAAGCAACGAATGAGCGTTATATTTACAAATTTCAAGAAATTTGACAATTCGCGCGAAAAGCTCTTGACATAGGGTTTTGATTTGTCTATAATTCCCGTCCACAAACGATGAGTCGCTTGAAAGAGAGACGAGAAAGACTTCGAGTTGAAGCTTTTTAAAAGTTTGAGATCATTGAAAACTAAGTAAGTTTGACACTGACCTTTCGGGGTTGGAAGTTAACTTTATAAGACACAAAAACACAACCGTCTATTTCAGTTGAAGTTTAAATACTTAGATTGAAATTGACACTATTTTTTATAGCCAATGATTTTAAAATCTTGGGCATAAGATCAGTAATCTGCTTAGGCAGTCTTTACATAATTAATTATGGAGAGTTTGATCCTGGCTCAGAATGAACGCTGGCGGCGTGCTTAACACATGCAAGTCGAACGGTAACAGGAGAAGCTTGCTTCTTGCTGACGAGTGGCGCACGGGTGAGTAATATATAGGTAATGTGCCCCTTAGTCTGGGATAGCCACTGGAAACGGTGATTAATACCGGATACTCCTTCTTGTTTAATGCAAGTCGGGAAAGGTTTTTCGCTAAGGGATCGGCCTATATTGTATCAGCTAGTTGGTGAGGTAATGGCTCACCAAGGCGATGACACATAGCGGGTTTGAGAGGATGATCCGCCACACTGGTACTGAGACACGGACCAGACTCCTACGGGAGGCAGCAGTGAGGAATATTGCACAATGGGGGAAACCCTGATGCAGCAACGCCGCGTGGAGGATGACGCATTTCGGTGTGTAAACTCCTTTTATCAGAGAAGAAAATGACGGTATCTGATGAATAAGCTCCGGCTAACTCCGTGCCAGCAGCCGCGGTAATACGGAGGGAGCAAGCGTTATTCGGAATCACTGGGCGTAAAGGACGCGTAGGCGGGTTTTTAAGTCAGGTGTGAAATCCTATGGCTCAACCATAGAACTGCACTTGAAACTGGGAACCTAGAGTATGGAAGGGGCAGGTGGAATTAGTGGTGTAGGGGTAAAATCCGTAGATATCACTAGGAATACCGAAAGCGAAGGCGACCTGCTGGGACATTACTGACGCTGAGGCGTGAAAGCGTGGGGAGCAAACAGGATTAGATACCCTGGTAGTCCACGCCCTAAACGATGAATGCTAGTCGTCGGGGAGCTTGTCTCTTCGGTGATGCACTTAACAGATTAAGCATTCCGCCTGGGGAGTACGGTCGCAAGATTAAAACTCAAAGGAATAGACGGGGACCCGCACAAGTGGTGGAGCATGTGGTTTAATTCGAAGATACGCGAAGAACCTTACCTAGCCTTGACATTGATAGAATCTTTCAGAGATGAGAGAGTGCCCTTCGGGGAGCTTGAAAACAGGTGCTGCACGGCTGTCGTCAGCTCGTGTCGTGAGATGTTGGGTTAAGTCCCGCAACGAGCGCAACCCTCGTCGTTAGTTGCTAACAGTTCGGCTGAGCACTCTAGCGAGACTGCCTTCGCAAGGAGGAGGAAGGTGAGGACGACGTCAAGTCATCATGGCCCTTATGGCTAGGGCTACACACGTGCTACAATGGGGCGTACAGAGAGTTGCGATACCGCGAGGTGGAGCCAATCTCACAAAGCGTCTCTCAGTTCGGATTGTTCTCTGCAACTCGAGAACATGAAGCTGGAATCACTAGTAATCGTAGATCAGCAATGCTACGGTGAATACGTTCCCGGGTCTTGTACTCACCGCCCGTCACACCATGGGAGTTGATTTCGCCCGAAGCGGGGATGCTAAAGTAGCTACCCTCTACGGCGGAATTAGCGACTGGGGTGAAGTCGTAACAAGGTAACCGTAGGAGAACCTGCGGTTGGATCACCTCCTTTCTAGAGTAACGAGTTCGCATTCGATTGACGAACTCAAGAGAAAATCTCACGTCTTAGAAGAGTTAACGTGTCTACTTACTTAGTTTTCAGTGATCTATGTTATTTGAACATATTAATTAGGGCCTATAGCTCAGCTGGTTAGAGTGCACCCCTGATAAGGGTGAGGTCGGAGGTTCAAGTCCTCCTAGGCCCACCATGTAAAGATCACGAAGACCGGATGGGGAATTAGCTCAGCTGGGAGAGCGCCTGCCTTGCACGCAGGAGGTCAGCGGTTCGATCCCGCTATTCTCCACCATTAGAGGTTAGAAGTTTAATTCAAGTACTAAACGAAGTATTTGAATTAGACTTTTAGAAGTCTAGATGTTATTTAACTTATTATTGTCAAAGTCAACAAAATTGTAACTACAATTAATTCATTGACTGCTTTATTTGATGTATATTGAATAAGGTAGTGAATACGCAAATTAGAATAAAGATATTAAGGGCCATAGGTGGATGCCTTGGCTGGTAGAGGCGATGAAGGACGTACTAGGCTGCGAAAAGCCTCGGGGAGCTGCCAAGAAGCTTTGATCCGGGGATTTCCGAATGGGGCAACCCAGCATGGAGCGATTCATGTTACCCTACGGGGGGCGAACTCAGGGAAGTGAAACATCTCAGTACCTGAAGGAAGAGAAATCAAACGAGATTCCCATAGTAGCGGCGAGCGAAATGGGATTAGGACAAACCAGGCACTTGTGCTTGGGGTTGCGGACTGCGATATGTAGTTTGGATGATAGACGAACCGTCTGGAAAGTCGGGCCATAGCGAGTGATAGCCTCGTAGTCGAAATCAGAAGAACGCTAGCAGGATCCAGAGTAGGTCGGGACACGTGTTATCTTGACTGAAGCCGGGGGGACCACCCTCCAATCCTAAATACTACTACCAGACCGATAGTGAACCAGTACCGTGAGGGAAAGGTGAAAAGAACTGCGGTGAGCAGAGTGAAATAGAACCTGAAACCTATGGCTTACAATCATTCGGAGCACGATTATATATACGTGTGACGGACTGCCTTTTGCATAATGAGCCTGCGAGTTGTGGTATCTGGCAAGGTTAATCAAACGAGAAGCCGTAGCGAAAGCGAGTCTTAATAGGGCGAATTAGTCAGATGCTGCAGACCCGAAACTAAGTGATCTATCCATGAGCAGGTTGAAGCCGGTGTAAGAGCCGGTGGAGGACCGAACCGGTAGGCGTTGAAAAGTCTTCGGATGACTTGTGGATAGGGGTGAAAGGCCAATCAAACTTAGTGATAGCTGGTTCTCTCCGAAATATATTTAGGTATAGCCTCGAGCAGTAGCATGAAGGGGTAGAGCACTGACAGGGCTAGGGCTGCATACAGCGGTACCAAACCCTATCAAACTCCGAATACTTCATGTGTAACCTCGGGAGTCAGGCGTAGGGTGATAAAATCCTATGTCGAGAGGGGAACAACCCAGACTAGCAGCTAAGGTCCCTAAGTACTGTCTAAGTGGAAAAGGATGTGGAGTTGCTGTGACAACCAGGAGGTTGGCTTAGAAGCAGCCATCCTTTAAAGAAAGCGTAACAGCTCACTGGTCTAGCGATTCTGCGCCGAAAATATAACGGGGCTAAGACAGTCACCGAAGCTCTAGATTCGTACTTGTACGAGTGGTAGGAGAGCGTTCCAAACAGCGTTGAAGGTATACCGGTAAGGAGTGCTGGAGCGTTTGGAAGTGAGCATGCAGGCATGAGTAGCGATAAAAGAGGTGAGAATCCTCTTCGCCGTAAACCCAAGGTTTCCTACGCGATGCTCGTCATCGTAGGGTTAGTCGGGACCTAAGTCGAGTCCGAAAGGGGTAGACGATGGCAAATCGGTTAATATTCCGATACCGACGGTTGTTTGTTTGAATGATGGGGGGACGCATAGGGCTAATCGAGCTCACTGATGGAATAGTGGGTCGAAGGACGTAGGTTGTACAGTAGGAAAATCCGCTGTACATTAGACCGAGATCTTACAGGCTCTTCAATAGCTTCGGCTAGCGAGGAGAATCGATGATGCCGTCGTGCCGAGAAAAGCCTCTAAATGAGAACAACCGTTGCCCGTACCGTAAACCGACACAGGTGGGTGAGATGAGTATTCTAAGGCGCGTGGAAGAATTACTGTTAAGGAACTCTGCAAACTAGCACCGTAACTTCGGAATAAGGTGTGCCATAAATGTTTAGGGACTTGCTCCCGAAAGCATTACATGGTCGCAGCAAAGAGTCCCTCCCGACTGTTTACCAAAAACACAGCACTCTGCTAACTCGTAAGAGGATGTATAGGGTGTGACGCCTGCCCGGTGCTTGAATGTTAAAAGGATCCGTTAGCTTTGCGAAGCGGTGAATTGAAGCACAAGTAAACGGCGGCCGTAACTATAACGGTCCTAAGGTAGCGAAATTCCTTGTCGGTTAAATACCGACCTGCATGAATGGCGTAACGAGATGGGAGCTGTCTCAACAGTAAATCCAGTGAAATTGTAGTGGAGGTGAAAATTCCTCCTACCCGCGGAAAGACGGAAAGACCCCGTGCACCTTTACTATAGCTTGACACTGCTATTGGGATATTCATGTGCAGGATAGGTGGGAGCCTTTGATTCATGGACGCCAGTTCATGATGAGGCATCCTTGAGATACCACCCTTGAATATTCTGATAGCTAACTTGGTACGATTATCTCGTGCGAGGACAATGTCTGGTGGGTAGTTTGACTGGGGCGGTCGCCTCCTAAAAAGTAACGGAGGCTTACAAAGGTTAGCTCAGATGGGTTGGAAATCCATCGTAGAGTATAATGGCATAAGCTAGCCTGACTGTGAGACATACACGTCGAGCAGAGACGAAAGTCGGTCATAGTGATCCGGTGGTTCTGTGTGGAAGGGCCATCGCTCAAAGGATAAAAGGTACGCCGGGGATAACAGGCTGATCTCCCCCAAGAGCTCACATCGACGGGGAGGTTTGGCACCTCGATGTCGGCTCATCGCATCCTGGGGCTGGAGCAGGTCCCAAGGGTATGGCTGTTCGCCATTTAAAGCGGTACGCGAGCTGGGTTCAGAACGTCGTGAGACAGTTCGGTCCCTATCTTCCGTGGGCGTAGGAAAGTTGAGGAGAGTTGCCCCTAGTACGAGAGGACCGGGGTGAACGTGCCACTGGTGCACCAGTTGTTCTGCCAAGAGCATCGCTGGGTAGCTACGCACGGATGTGATAACCGCTGAAAGCATCTAAGCGGGAAGCCAACTCCAAGATGAACTTTCCCTGAAGGACGCTTGAAGACTACAAGCTTGATAGGCTGGGTGTGTACGCATAGCAATATGTTTAGCTGACCAGTACTAATAGTCCGTTCGTCTTTTTCTTTCATAATTGCGTAATCACTGCCTTATTCAGTATATATCGAATGAGCAGCATGAATCGATTATAGTTACAAAACCTGTTGACTGACAATAATTAACTACTCCAATATATCCAAGCAGTTGGAAGTAAGATCATCTCGATGCTTTTACTTCCGATTGTCTAGGTGGCTATAGAGAGAGGGAAACGCCTGGCTCCATTCCGAACCCAGAAGCTAAGCCTCCCTTCGCTGATGATACTGCACCTTTCAGGTGTGGAAACGTAGGTCGCCGCCTAGTTCTCGGATTTACTTCAATTTTTAAACTTCAATCATTTACAATTATTATAAACTTTTTCACATCCATATCGGCGGCTATTGTCTGCGTATTCACTTCGTTCATTTGCTCCATCTTATGCGACTTTACTCAGATAAAACCTGACATTTAGTCAGCTTTTCTATGAGATATCCTAGTTCTCGGATTATACAAACTCCCATAAACTACATTTACTCTTAACAATCATAACTTTTATCATATACAAATCGCCGGCTATTGATCGTTACACTCTCTATTTATTGCTACTTTACTCATACAAAACATGCCTTTGGGCATCTTTTCTATGAGATATCCCAGTTCTCGGATTTATCTCACATCCCTATAATCATTTAATTACAAACTATCTGTGCGCTATATCTTTATCCACACATAAAACATGCCTCTGCACATCTTTTCTGTGCATGTATCAGGTCTATTTTATGCCGCGATGTTGACGTTGATGTTGATCGCAGTATACGAGAGCCTACTTCTCTGTCGGTTCTCTTTTTATTTTAAATTCAAATTAGCTATTTCCCTACAAGACATGCCTCTGGGACCATATCTGTTTATATTGCAGGCCGTAGCGTGTCTTGTCCTATTATATTGTTTCACTTCGTTCATTTGCTCCATCTTGTGCTACTGTACTCATTACAAATCATCCTTTGGGATTATTTTTTATCTGATATCCTACTCTTCAAATCAATCAATCACTTCAAATACTGCTTATATACCAAACAATCATTACTTTCATATTCTGATGTACGTTCATCCTTTCGTACTGGCTGCTCGTTTCTTTATGATATTGCAACTCATCATCCGTATAATTTCTTATTAGATATCCTAGTTCTTTGTCTCTCATGATCATATTGTGTGTTCTTCTGCTCAGTTTGTTTAAGATGTTTATACGAAACCCATTTTATGTATCTATAACAGTCGATACGACGATATTATTTTTCCTATTACATCGTTGAAGTATGATCAATGCATATTTACGAGTTCCAAAATATAAATGTTGCGTAAATATAATGTTTGAGTGAGCTGTACACCGGCGTTATAAAGGCTAAATATTCAAATGTATTATGTACAGGTGCAGCAGTGTCTGCATTTTAATTTATCGATTTATACCGTGTATATAAGGCAAGCAGGGAATTTCAACGAATTTATACATGAAGATACTATCAGAATTTATGATATATATTTTTCATATATTGACCGCTGAAGTATGTAAGTATTTACTAGGTGTTTCTTTTCTACACATGTACTTGCAACTTGATTTAATATAATAATAATACATATACTAGTCGATATAATGTTAATTTGTTATAAATTGTTAATTTTGTGGCTTATTTCAATAGTATCAAAATAATTGTCATTATGTCGACTTATTTAATAAAGAATGTAGTAATTATTATAATAATTTGTTATTACATTTACTTTTCATTTAAGTTTCAGTTTATTTTTACTGACCTATAATGAACGCAGTCAAAATTCGAGAGTTCGGATTTTAAACTTTTCAATTCTTAGGAGAATTAACGTATGAGAAAAACAATTAAATTGGCTCTTGCAGCTTCAATGGTACTTGGTGCAACATCTGCATTCGCAACAAATGGTTCAAATCTAATTGGTATTGGTGCTAAAGCACGTGCTATGGGTGGTGTTGGAATCGGTATGGCTCATGGGGCTGAATCTGCATTAGTGAATCCTGCTCTTATCTCTTCAGTTGAAAGTACTGAAATTCAATTCGGCGGCACCATTTTTATGCCAAATGTTAAAAGCACAAATAACATAGGTGGTGGAGATTCAACTGAGACTAGTGCAGCAGATCTAAGCGTTATTCCTTCAATCTCTATCGCTACCAAAGTAAACGAGAATTTCTACTGGGGTATCGGTATGTGGGGTACAGCCGGTATGGGTGTAGATTACCGTGATGCAGACAAAGCAGCTGATGGCGGAACTCAAATGCAAATGGTTACTAACTTACAACTTATGCAATTTGGTGTACCTCTAACATACGCTAATAGCGGTTTCAGTATTGGTGTTACACCAGTTTTACAATATGGTGCGTTAGATATTAACTATGAATACCCAGGTAATCCGAACCCAGCTGCACCTGCACAAGGAACAAACTTTGGAGCCGGTGTGGGTCAAGATCTTGCTTTCGGTGTGAATATCGGTGCTGCTTATCAGATCGCAGGTGTGACAATCGGTGCTTCATATAAATCTCAAATCGATATGGAATATAGAAACGTATTATCCACGACTGTTAGCCCTTTTTCAACAACTGGATCGTATGACAATGACAAACTGTCAACACCAGCGGAAATTGGTCTTGGTGTAAGTTATGAAATTGCAGGCAATACGATTGCACTTGATTACAAACAGATCAAATGGTCAGACGCTGAGGGTTATAAAGACTTTGACTGGGTTGACCAAGATGTCATCGCAATCGGTTATGAGTATGCTGCTGATTCTTGGGCTGCACGTGTCGGTTATAACTACTCTGCAAGCCCTATTGAAGAACAAAAAGTTGCTTTTGGTGCTGCAGGAGAAACTAATGTTAATAGTGCCGGCCTAACTGCGGGAACAGTAAACACATTTAACTTGCTAGGTTTCCCAGCTACGACAGAATCACACGTAACAGTCGGTGGTACATATGGCTTTACTAAGCAAGCATCAGTTGATGTTGCTCTTGCATATGCACCAGAAATCAGCAAAACTTTCACGAACTTTGCAGGTCAAGACATCACAGCGAAACACTCACAGACAAGTGTTGCTATCGGTCTTAACTATGTATTCTAATTAGAAGCTGATTTATACTTTCTTTACCTATTCCCATCGTTTTGATGGGAATACAGACACTTCTATATCTTGCTCTACTCTCTATAAAATCAATTAATCAAACCTTTTTCATCACCTTCAAGTTGCACTATGTACAAAAGCATTTTGACAGAGTTAATGATAGAGGATCAAAAGTAGTGATAAAACTGAATTAAGTTAGGCAATCGGTTATAAGTAAAAACCATAAGTTAAAGACACTCCACAACCATTCCACAATTATTAGCTACATTCATAATAGTCATAGAGTCAATTTATGCATACAATCACCGATGCTGTCATAATGCTACATTTGGTAAAAATCATATGTAAATATAGGTTTTGTCAATGGTTGTTGATACATTTGTGATAAAATTACTCAGCAAAATTTTTGTGCAAAAAACACAAGAAGCTTAAAAAAGGGAGATTCATGTTTACAAAACTAGTAACAGGTGCATTAGCACTAAGCCTTGCAGCGACAATGGCAATGGGGCAAGAGTTCGGTGTGCGTTTCAACGCTATTAACGATACAATGTTGAAAGACAAGCCTAAGGATGAGAAAGCGGTTTCTGAAGTAGAGAAAAAATACAATGAGATGGTCAACAATGACCTTGAAGATATCGGTTTTATCCTTTCTGACCCGCACGAACGTATCAGTGACGGTTATGCGACAAAATACGGTTCAACGAATCTTGACAATCTTGGCTTCTTCTCTATTGCTGCAGATGAGGCGCTTCGTCCGCTGCTTCTTCAGGCACCGGAACTTGGTGGTTTCAGTCCGTTCAACCTTCATATCTATAAAAACCAGAACGAGAATATCTCATATGTCGGTCATATTACACCGGAGACAATGCTTGACATCGTCGGTGTACAGGACAAAACGATCCGTAAAGAGTTCGCAGAGACCTTCAAACCGCTTGACGATCTTATCGATGAGAAACTTGGCGGTAAAGTGGAAATGGTCTCATATGACAAAATCCCGGCAAACCCTATGATGAAATTCGAAGTGACTTTTGACCGTCCGGAAGATCTTTCCGAATTTATCGATGAGTTCCAGGAAGAGTTCGAAGCAGCATTCGAAGAGCACAAATATATCATCGCGGGCTACAAAAACTTTAAAGAAGCCTATACAGACTTGGAGCTAGACTTCGGCAAATACGATGCATACTTTGTCTACTCGCTATGCCACTTCAAATTCTCTGAAGGTATTTTCAATAAAGAGGGTGGTCGTCCGGATGCCGGTGTTTTTGCACCATGTTCAATGTACATGTACATCGAAAAAGGAAGCAATAAAATGGTCGTCGGTATGCCGAAACTTGAAAACTGGATCGCTGTAATGGGGATCAAAGATCAGAAAAAAGTCGATGCAATCCATACGCTTGACAAAGAGATCGTTTCGATTATGGAAGGTCTTGGAGCAAAAAGTATATGAGAAAAGTATTAGCGTTCATCGTCGCAGCACTCGTTCTATCGTTCAGCGGTTGTTCGTCCAAGTCGGCTGAAGCCGCTGATACGACATTGAGTGCACCGGCTGAAAAAGAGGTAAGTACCTACCTTCTAGGAGCCTATGTTGATGTTGAAACGGCAGAGGCGAAACTGAAAGAAGCAGGTTTTGATGTTGTGACAGCCTATAAAGTCGATAAAAAGGGTCTTTATACGTCTATCGTTTTCACAAATGATGCATTGAAAGTGGCAGCGAACAAACCTGGTCGCGGCTACGCGGCAGTGCTTCGCCTTCTTGTCAATGGTGAGAAACAAGAGATCAGCATTACAAACCCGACATACTACGGTAAAGCATTCCTGCAGGATGAATTTGATTATCAAGCTGCTTTAGCGATCGAAAAAAGCCTCAGCACTGCATTTGGCGAGCTGAAAGGATCTGATGACAAATGGGCATTCGACGGTCTTGCAGACTACCACTTTATGATGGGTATGCCGTATTACAACGAGCAGGCTCTTCTTGCAGAAGGCGACAGCTCGGAACTTTTGGAAAAAGCCAAAGGTTACAAAAAAGGCAAAGGGTTGCTGTTCGAACTTCAGCTTGCTGAAGGACGTACACTTATCGGCTATGCATTGGGGACAAAGACCTCCAAGTTTGTCAAAAAGATCGGCTTCCAGAATGCAAATATCCTTCCTTATACTGTCTTGATCGAAGATGGCAAAGCGAAGGCATTGGCACCGAAATACTATATCGCTATCAGCTATCCTAGACTTACAATGGGTGAGTTTATGACGATTGCCAGTGTTCCGGGCGCAATTGAAAAAGACCTGGCTAAACCGTTTAAATAATTCGTAACTTCAGGTGCATCTTGCACCGAAGTTCGCCTCCTACTGTGCCGATAACACTTTCGGGGCAACTTTGGCACAAAATCTACAATATATAAAGTTCTCTCTCTTTATAGATCAAATTGGCTACCTACAGACACTCTTTTACCGATACAAAGCATCTTTGCTATAATTGCACGAACATTCACACAAGGAAGAATTGTGGCAAAAATCGGATTTGGAACCTATCGAATAAGTGACCGTAACCCCGAGCATATTCAAGCTATCAAGACAGCTGTTGAAGAGGGTGTTGATCTCATTGACACATCGACAAACTATATGGACGGAGGGGCCGAGAGAGCGATTGCATTGGCGTTTCAACCTATGCCGACAAGTGCGATTGAACATGTCGAGATCGTCAGTAAGTTTGGTTACATCCAGGGCTCAACTCTTCAGCGTATTCAAGAGGGGGAACACTTTCCGGAGATCGTCAAGTATGCCGACCATATCTATCACTGCATCTCCCCGGAGTTTATGGAAGATCAGTTGACACGATCTCTGGAACGTTTGAATATGGATAGTATAGGTTGCTATTTGATTCATAATCCGGAGTACTTTATCTTGGATGCCATCAACCATGATCTTGATAGAAATGAGACCCTGGACAGGATGTTTGAGCGTATAGAAAAAGCTTTTGTCGCACTTGAAAAAGAGGTACAAAGGGGTCGTATCAAGAGTTATGGCATAAGTTCAAATTCGTTTGCTAAAGAGAGCAAGGATCCGGAGTTTTTACCGTATGAGGACCTTGTTACGATTGCCAAGCGCGCGGCAAAAGAGGCCGGCGTTGAGAATCATCACTTCTCAACGCTGCAATTACCAATCAATCTACTCGAGACAGAAGGGCTGAAATGTGCGGCGTGGGCAAAGAAAAATGGCCTGCGTGTCCTTGCCAATCGTCCATTCAATGCACAGGCAAACAATTTGATGTTCAGACTGGCCACTTATGAGGAGCCGCACGACTATTACCACCATCTCAATGAGATTCTGACGATGACAGATGACGACAGTTTGCGGAGTGTGCACAATATGATCGCACAGCTTGATGATGTAAAGCACCGTTTTGGATATGTCGGAGAGTACGAACAGTTTTTGCATACACAAGTTATACCCCATCTACAAAACGGGTTACGCGAACTTGATCCCGGTGCGGTCGAACTGCTTGCTGAATCTTTGGACCTCTTCTTGCAGGAGTATGCAAAGATGGTGGCATTCGAGTGCACAAAGATGACCAAGGTGCAACTCAAAGAGAAGCTGGCGGGATGTGACAAAGCGCTTCAGGAGTGCGCACTGAAGTTCCTGTTCGAAGAAGAAAACATCGATTATATTTTAGTTGGAATGCGAAAACCGAGTTACGTGATGCAGGTGCTGAGCATCGTGGAATCCTTTTAAAAAACTTTGTAATAAAGCCATAGCAGTCGCTTTATAGCTTGTTAAGCGCTTTTAGATTATTTTATGTTTATATATTAGGATTATTCCATATAGTCAAAAACAAGGTTTTATATGATTCCATTTACAGATGAAGAGTTAATCTCGCCAGTTAAAAATACAATTGAAAAAGTACGTCCTTCACTGGCCCTTGATGGTGGCGATATTCAATTCCTGGCAGTGAAAAATGGTACAGTCTATGTACAACTGCAAGGTGCATGTGTCGGATGCGGCAGTGCCGGAAATACATTGAAATACGGTGTTGAAAGACAGCTGCGTATGGATATCCATCCGGAGCTTACGGTAATAAATGTACCGCACGGTATGGAAAATCAGATCGATTCAATGTAACAATAATTTGCTAAAAAAGGAAGAGTTATGAAAACAGTAAACAAATATAAAACTCTTGCCCTAGCTAATGAGAGCTTCTCAAAATCAGATTTTGAACAGGCTTTGCGTACTTATGCGCTTGTTTTAAAAGATTATCCAAATTCCAAAGAAGCTTATAACGGGGCGATCTTATCTGAGATGGCAATGAGTGGGGAAAGCGGTGCAGAAGCACTGTTTGACTATTACTCGGTTTTGAGGGAGGATGATGCGGAGCAGGCCGATCTTATTATCTCCGAGATCCTGGAGACGATGGACGGTACGCTTGAGCAGTTGGGCGATATCATCACGCAACCTCTGAAAGAACATTTGGCATTCGAAGACGGCATCATGTATGAGGAATTCAAAGCGATCGTTGATGATGAGGGTGATTTCAGACGCATTTTTGAGAATATTATGTTCTCTACCCGCGTCATCATCACAGAAAAAGAGGATTTTGTAGATTTCTTGGATAAGCTTATGCAAAATAACTACCATGAGATGGCGATGAGTTATCTGGAGGGTGCTTTGGCCGTCCATCCTAACGATAAGGAGCTGCGTAAGCTGCTTCGCCGTCTTGCCAAAGGCAAAACTGTTGAAAATTGAGCTTCCTTCTCAACCTTTTCGTTACGTCACTGAAAACTCGAAAGAGTGTGACGCTGAGACCGCGTTTATAAAAACGAAACAAAATGAGAACTATGTAGAGGATGCCCAGAAAAACGGTGCACACTCCATCATCACCGCTTCTGACATTGCGCCTCTTTTCGGGGTAAACCGTATTAAGATCATTGGCATTACCGGTACCAACGGCAAGACCACTACCGCAAGTGCCATCTATTCGATGCTGCTCGATCTTGGATACAAGGCAGCGATGCAGGGCACCCGGGGGTTCTTTTTAAATGACACGGTTGCCGAGGGTAAAAGTCTGACGACACCGAGCGTCTTAAATACCTACCGTCATATCTATCAGGCTGTTATGGCCGGATGTGAATACTTTGTGATGGAAGTCAGCTCGCATGCTATTGTCCAGAAACGGATTGAAGGAATAGAGTTCGCACTGAAGGTCCTGACGAATATTACACAGGACCATCTGGATTACCATAAAAGTCTTGAGGATTATATCTACGTTAAGAACAGTTTTTTTGCCGACGAGAGCAAAAAACTGATCAACAAAGATGAGCCTCGTGCAGAATTCAATTATAAAAATGCCTTCAGTTACGGCGCAGAACATCCTGCTACCTACAAAGTAATGGCCTACTCTCTGAACGAAGGTGTCAGTGCTGTGATCAAACATTTTGAGGAGGTGGAGAGTTTTAACAGCCCGATGCACGGTTTTTTCAACCTCTACAACCTGACAGCGGCTGTCGCAGCGGTTCACCTGGTGACAGACAAGAAGCTCAGCGAGATCTGTGAAGTGGTCGAACATTTCGGCGGTGTCAGCGGGCGCATGGAGAAGGTAAGCGAAGAGCCTCTGGTCATTGTCGATTTTGCCCACACCCCGGACGGCATGGAACAGGTCCTCAACGCGCTGAGAGAGAAAGAGATCCTGGTCGTCTTCGGCGCGGGCGGCGATCGCGATATATCAAAACGCCCGTTGATGGGCAAGGTGGCGTCAAAGTTTGCCAAAAAGATCTATGTGACAAGCGACAACCCACGTACGGAAGACCCTGACAAGATCATCGAAGATATTTTAAAAGGCATTGATGATCAGAGCGACGTCTATGTGGATGTCAACCGCCGCAATGCCATTGCCAAAGCGATCGAGGACCAAAACGGTGATGAGATCGTACTGATCCTTGGCAAAGGCGATGAAGCCTATCAGATTATCTATGACAAGAAACTGCCGTTTGATGATCGGGAAGTGGCCCGTGAGCTTTTAGCTGCGCGTTAAACACTAATGCGATAGCCGGCGCTTCTTTCCCTCTTCAGCCGGCTTTTTGAAACACTTTTCTTCTATACATTCTCTATATAAAATATTTGTAATAAAAGCAGGAACGAAAAGAGTGAAGCGCAGCGCGCTGAAATCTGATGAGGAAGAGCAGACTTTTATTGGACGGTAACGTTGAGCTCCAACGTACTGTTTATTTCATCGTAAACAGAAACATTGATATCGACTATCCCTGCTGTACTTTGCACTGTAAGTAGACCTGTTGAATCGATTGTAGCAATCGTTGTGTTTGAGCTGCTCCATTGAATATTGCTGCTGATCGGGTCGACAGTTGTCTGATTGTCATCAAAAGTGCCGTTGGCTTTTAGCGTATAGCTGCTTCCGGTATAGACATTTGCACTGTTTTTATCGGTCGCATAGGTGATATTAATATCTTCTGATGTGATGTTGATGTCGTTCAATGGAATGATGGTCACTTTTTTATCTATTGTCGTAAAGAGCTTATTTCTGAATGAAGCCGAAATTGCGGCAGTACCACGATTGGCTGTCGGTGTCAGCAGGCCGTTCTGTACCTCCATGACCGTTGTATCATTGGAATCCCAGTCAAGCTGATAGGTCACGTTTGAACTGCTGCTGTTGTCATCATAAAAAACCGTTGCGCTTAGCTGGTTTTCATCATCTGGCAAAACGATAGCATGTATGCTGCTGTCGGTATCTGTGCCGTCAATCTCTATTGAAGCGATCTCGGGTACAAGCGGATCGCTGTCGGAGGTGGTCCCGCAGCCTGTCATGATGCCAGCGAGGCTCAATGTCAATAGCGCGTATTGTAGTCTTGTATTCATCTGCTTCCTCGCTTAAAAATGGTAGTTCAGCCCGATGTAGGGATTGATAAGGTGTGATGTGACTTTGACATTTTCTGAGACCAGTGTGATGGATTGCCAAGTGCGCAGTTTGTAGTTAAGTCCCAGATCAAAATCAACATCTTCGGTAATCATATAACGGACGCCGCCGCCAAAATTAAAACTGCTGAAAGTAAGCGCTTCCTCAAGCTCTCTATCCACCGGCATGTTCCCCATGCCGATGCCGATATCGAGATATGGATAGAGATCATATCCGGCATCCCACCCTTTGTACAGAGTGATATCGAGCATTAAAGCGGCACCGTCATTTTTAGAGAAGACATTAGTGGCATAATCCATATAGCTCAACGACGCTTCGACAGCAAAGTTGGAAATGTCGCCATAACCGGCTTTGATCTTGTACTGAGGTGTTGACGCATCCAGGTTCTCTTTTCCTTTAAGCACAAAGAACTCTGTTGAATCTTCGATAGAGAGACCGATGTAACCTGCCGGCTCAGCAAGAAGTGAGAAACACAGTGATAATAAAACAGCGATCATTCTCATCAACGTTTGTCTCCCTGATATAAGTTGTTCGCATTTTAGGCAATTTCATCTTAGAATGAGCAAAATCCGAAACTTAAAGATATTGCTTGACAGGCCGGGATAAACAATTGTCTTGAGAGTTTTAGATATAATACGCGGAAATTTTAATCAGATGGGTCAAAATGGGCCTGTCTTATGGAGAAAAAAATGGGCATACCACAGCCAGCTTTTTATATTTTCAAATGTGAACAATCTGCACCTCCTGGGATGCCAAAACCTTCATGCGTAAGACCGGAAACACAAGACCTTTTCCAGCATTTAGCGCAGTCTTTAATGAAAAAAGGTATTATTGGAACAGTTCAGCCGATTCGTTCGGCATGTCTTAACCGTTGTAATGTCGGTCCGGTTATGCTTGTTGAACCGGGTCACACAATGTACGCAGGCTTGACCAAAGATGCAATCGACCGTATCATTGATGAGCATATTATTGGCGGCAATGTTGTTGAAGAATTTGTCATTTCTGATGAGCTTTGGGATGCACCAATAGCGCCGGCAGACATGATGAAGCAGATGGGTAGATAAGGACAGATTTCGATGACCATTGAAATGTTATACAGTAAAATTCATCGCGCAACGGTAACCGATGCGAACCTCAATTATGTCGGGTCAATCACCATTGACGAAGAGCTTTTAGAAGCTTCGAAGATGCGGGTAGGCCAGAAAGTCGAGATCCTCAATATCAATAACGGTGAACGTTTCTCTACCTACATCATCTTAGGCGAACGCGGCAAACGTGATATCTGCCTTAACGGTGCAGCGGCTCGTAAGGTGCACAAAGGTGATAAAATCATTGTTGTCGCCTACGCCACATATGATGAAAAGGACCTTGAGACCTACAAACCACGTGTCGTCTTGTTAAATGACGATAACAACATCGATCATATCCTTGACGAGATTTAAGGATTTCAGCTGAGAAGCTGGGGTTCTTTCGTTACGCTCCTCTATTCATTCCATATGTTTATCTCTAGGCCGTTATCGAGATATAATAGTCCAATACATTGATCAGGATTTATCATGCAGCTAAAAAAACTTATTTATTCGATTCTTTTCGGGGGCGTCACGCTCAGTGCGGCAGGCAGTAGTCAGTACGTGGGCGTGAGCTTTATCGGCGGGCATTCCTTGATTGACCAAAAGGTCTCTGTGCATGGACAGGGTTCAGAAACCAATGCGATCGATCCAAACCTTTACGGTGGAAAGATAAACCTTGGTGTTGATAACGGGGAGCATGTCCGTACCAATATCTACCTGGGTATCGAAAAGTTTGATAAAGACATCTATAGTGATGTCACTAAAGACAATGCTGTTCTTGCCAGCGGCAGAGACGGTCTCTTATGGAGTGTCGGATTTGACATTATCAAAGGCTACGATATCGGATCTGGTTATGAGCCTTATCTATTGGGCGGCGTGGATTTTGCGTTTATGCCGGTTGACGGGTATGCGCAGAAATGGCCAAAGAATGTCGGTCTTAAGTTCGGAGGCGGAACGTTCCTGCATATGGGCGATGCCCTGGAGTTGCAGATAGGTGCGTACTATAAATACCGTATCTGGGGCAACTACAATCTCGATACACCGACAACGACCAATGTAGATCTCTCAGATCATTCATTAATGTTCGAGCTGGGTCTCAACTTTCATTATTAATATGTTAAAATTCCGCATCAAACAGTTAGGATGGAAATGCAGTCATTTGAAGCGTTCATAGCGGCACATAAACCCACCGCAGCAAGCTTTCATCCTCACTATGAAGAAGCCCTGTACACGATGCTTGAAGCGGGCGGTAAGCGTTTTCGCCCTGCGCTGCTTTTAGCTGTCGTCTCCGCTTATAATGAGCTCCTTATTGATGGTGCTTATCATGCGGCATATGCTATTGAACTACTGCATACCTACTCTTTGATCCACGATGACCTTCCTGCTATGGATGATGCTGACCTGCGGCGCGGCCACCTCACGCTGCACAAGCGTTATGATGAAGTGACGGCTATTTTGGTCGGTGACGCTCTTAACACCTACGCTTTCGAGGTGCTGTCAAACGCGCCTTTCTCTGATGCAACACGCGTCAAACTGATCCGTTCGCTCTCACACAATGGCGGTGTTGGCGGTATGGTGCTTGGTCAGGCCATCGACTGTTATTTTGAGAACCAGCCGCTCGACATTGAACAGGTGAAAGTCCTCCATATCAACAAAACAGCAAAGCTGATCGCCTGTGCCCTGGAGATGGGTGCGATTGTTGCCGGACAAAAGGCACTTGAAAGACCGATCTATGATTTCGGGATCAAGTTAGGTCTTCTTTTCCAGATTCAAGACGATATCCTGGATGTGACGCAGAGCGATGAAGAAGCAGGCAAGACGACCAATAACGATGAAGATAAAAACAGTTTTGTCACTTTGCTCGGTCTGGAAAAAGCGATGGATGAGGCTAACGTATTGGCTGCTGAGGTAGAAGATAAGTTGATGAGTTTTGATGAGAATCTACAGCGTAGGTTGTCACCAATACTTTCTACGTATATCAACAGGCACCGCTAGAGAGGATCTCCGGTTATTTGGATACAACGCCGCGTTAAACTCGGCGTTAGCGTCGTCTTCGGGGTTTTGGCTCCAGAGACGTGAAAATGATAATATTGATGAGAATTTGCAAGGTAAATTGTCACCAATACTTACGATTTATATTAACAGACATCGATAAAGGAATTACAATGTCAAACACTATGCGCCAAAAGATGGCCGACAGTATTCGTTTTTTAGCAGCCGATATGGTTCAGGCTGCCAACTCAGGCCACCCGGGTGCACCAATGGGTCTTGCCGATATCGCGGTGGTCCTGAGCGAGCACCTTTCACACAATCCCACAAATCCGGCATGGCTGAACCGTGACCGTCTCGTCTTTTCGGGCGGGCATGCATCTGCGCTGATCTACTCACTCTACTATCTCTGGGGATACGGTCTGGAGATCGAAGATCTCAAAAACTTCCGTCAGCTTGATTCCAAAACGCCGGGTCACCCGGAGTATGGTCATACCGAAGGGATAGAGATCACGACCGGACCACTGGGTCAGGGTGTTGCCAACGCGGTCGGTTTTTCAATGGCAAGTAAGTATGTGGGTGCACAGGTCAACTCCGATACGGCCGAAGCGATCGATCATCATGTCTACGTGCTTTGCGGCGACGGCGACCTGGAAGAGGGTGTTTCGTATGAGGCATGTTCGGTAGCAGGCCACCTCAAACTTGACAATCTGATCTGTATCTACGACTCTAACCGTATTACGATCGAAGGCTCAACGGACTTGAGTATTTCAGAAGATATCCGCAAGCGTTTTGAGTCGCAAAACTGGGAAGTGCTTGAGATAAACGGGCACGATTTTGACGAGATCGACAGCGCGATCAAGCAGGCAAAAGGGATTGATAAACCGGTGCTTATCATTGCGAACACAACGATCGCTAAAGGGGCATGTGAGCTTGAGGGGTCACACCACTCACACGGTTCACCGCTTGGCGATGCGATTATCAGAGAAGCAAAAGAGTGTGCAGGATTCGATCCTGAGAAAACATTTTTTGTTCCTGAAGATGTTCTTGCACGCTTCAGATGCGCTATCGAAGAGGGCGATCTTGCAGAACGTGCATGGAAACATTCACTTAAAACCCTGCCGTTGATGGAGCAGAACGAAGCGCTTGAGGCGCTTCTAAACCCGGATTTTTCGCGTATTCAGTGGCCGACGTTTGAGAAGGCCGATGCGACCCGCGGGACGAACGGTGTTATTCTTAATGCTATTGCCAAAGCGATCCCGGGCTTTATCGGCGGTTCGGCAGATCTGGGCCCGTCAAATAAGACAGAGCTGAAAAACATGGGTGATTTTCCTAAGGGCAAGAACATCCACTTCGGCATCCGTGAACATGCAATGGCGTCGATCACCAACGCGATGGCGCTATATGGACCGGTCATGCCGTTTTCGGCGACCTTCTTTGTCTTCTCGGATTACCTGAAACCGGCGGCGCGTATTGCGGCGCTCAGCGGTATACAGCAATTTTTTGTCTGGACACATGACAGTATCGGCGTCGGTGAAGACGGTCCGACCCACCAGCCGATCGAACACCTTTCACAGTTCCGCGCACTGCCGAACTTCTATGTCTGGCGTCCGGCTGACGGCATTGAAAACGTGGCGGCATGGCAGCAGGCGCTGGAGATGAAAAACTCTCCTTCCGCCTTTGTCTGTTCACGTCAGACGCTACCGATCCTCGGCGAAGCCAAAGTGGGTGACGCACGTAAAGGCGGCTACCTTCTTGAAGAAGAGGCGGAGGCGACCTATACGCTAATGGCATCGGGTTCCGAAGTCGCGTTGGCCCTGGAGGTCAAAGCGAAGCTTGCTGACAAAGGGGTCAAAGCCAATGTCGTATCGGTCCCGTGTTTCGATCTTTTTATTGAACAGGAACAAGACTACATCGATGCGATTATCAAGCCGGGAACCAAAACAGTCGCTATCGAAGCGGCGCGCGGCATGGAATGGTACCGACTTGCTGATGACGTGATCTGTATGGACAGCTTCGGTGCTTCGGCACCTGCCGGAGAGCTGTTTGACAAGTTCGGTTTCAATGCCGAAGCGATCGCGGCCAAGCTTTAAGAACCTCGACACTCCTCCAGCCCGGTTTGCCGGGCTGAATCCCATCTCTTTGCTTTAAGACCTCGTTATAGTCTATTGTTCAAAACAGAGTATTATTAAAGTAACAAAACATCAGGACCTCTTTAATGACGGCACTCAAACACTCTCTACTTGATTTTTTTAAAGGCGAATCGGCTGTCGGCATCTTGCTTATCTTAGCTACTTTTCTGGCGATGTTACTCGCGAACAGCCCCTTGGCACAAACGTATCAGGATTTTCTAGATATTCCGGTTGTCGTCAGTATCCATGAATTTGTGATTGCAAAGCCATTGCTTTTGTGGGTGAATGACGGTCTGATGGCCGTTTTTTTCTTTATGGTCGGTCTGGAGATAAAGAGAGAGGTGCTTGAAGGCAGTCTAAGCCATATATCCAAAGTAGTGGTACCCGCTTTCGCAGCTATAGGCGGTATGGTTGTACCGGCTGTTGTTTACAGTCTCTTTAACTGGGGTGACCCGACCGGGATGCAGGGGTGGGCTATCCCGATGGCGACGGACATCGCTTTTGCCTTGGGTATACTCTCTCTTTTGGGAAAACGCGTTCCTGTGGAACTGAAAGTTTTTTTGCTGGCTCTGGCTATCATCGATGACCTGGGGGCTATTATCGTAATAGCGCTTTTTTTCGGGCATGGCCTTACGATGACAGCTTTGGCTGTCTCGGGGATACTCATCGCTGTTTTGATGGTGATGAACTGGCGGGGTGTAACGAACAATACCGTTTATGTTCTTCTCGGTATCATCATATGGGCTGCTGTCCTGAAATCCGGGGTTCATGCGACGATAGCCGGTGTTATCGTCGGGCTTTTGATTCCGCTGCGCAACAATAGAAAGAGTTTCCACGAACTCGAAGAGTCGCTGCATGGACCAGTGAATTATGTGATATTGCCGCTGTTTGCTTTTGTCAATACAGGGGTCGGTTTCGGCAGCGTGAGTGTAAAAGACTTTGTGGACAACGTTACGATCGGCATTACCTTGGGACTGTTTTTAGGAAAGCAGATCGGTATCTTCAGCTTTGGTGCCCTGGCGGTGATGTTAAGGGTTGGCAAGTTGCCTGAAGGATTTACCTGGGGGCATCTCTACGGGATCTCTATTCTGGGCGGTATCGGTTTTACGATGAGTCTTTTTATCGGTTCACTTGCCTTTGAGTGCAGTGGCGATGCCTGTCTCAATATGACGGATGAGCGGATTGGTATTTTACTGGGTTCGCTATTCTCCGGCACTGTCGGATACCTGTTCCTACGGTCGCAATTCCACGGCCAAAAAGAGAGCAGCTGACGATATCTATTTGATCTCTAGACTGCTGTATCTGTAATTAATTCCTTCTGGTGCGCTACACCTCTTTAAACTGTTTGGCGGCATTGTGTCCAAATCTTATCGATTGGGAGTATAATAAAGAATGCGTATAGTAGTACTGCTTTTTTTATTTTTTTCATCCATAAAAGCAACAACGCTGGATGAGCAGTTGACACAGGATGCCTATCTGGCCACAGTGAACGCCGCGATTGTTTTTACTTCGCAAGACGGTCTAAGTTCAGGTGTTTACCGCTTTACCAAGATCGATACGCAAATGCGCATGTATAACCTCCCTCTCAGTTACCAGTTTGATCCTCTGACTGAAAACACAAATCTCTTTGTGCTCTTTGATCTGGGCTACAGTGATACCCGTAAAGCCGGTAATGTCCTGGACGAAAATGGAACGTTTCTGCATCTCAACAATAGAATGCAGACCTATGTCGGTGGTATTGGCGTCGGGATTCGCTACCGGGCTACCGCACACTCGGATCTGTCGTTCGGAGGGGAACTGCTCTATTCACGCGTCGGACTGACTGTCCGTCCGGAAGAAGATCTAGATGGAAGCAGTATCGAAAACTTTTTTTCCGATGATTTCAATGACAACTTCTCCTACAAGCTTTTTGCAGAGTATGATTATCATCGCGAATACAGAGGATATGAGATCTATATGAAGCTGAATTATAAACTCTATAAAACCTTGTCAAAATTTGATCTGACAGACCTTGCAGAAGATATTATCGGCGATATCACCTCTTTGCGTTCTCAGACATCGGTTGCGTCCTTGATAATGGGCTTTGAAACTGATCCTCTTTATAATTACCGTGATATGAGCCTGACGTTAGAGCCGTATTTGAAAGGAAATTACATCTGGGGGGACTTGGCCGAGGTGGCCAAGATGGGCAGTTATGCGACAGCAGGGGTAAGTATCTATTGGAATACGCCGGAAAAACGTGCTTATATCTATCGTTATTTTGTCGAGCCGAGCGTTTCAAGAGGAGAGGGACTTGCCGGTCTAAATCTAAGCCTTGGTTTCAGCCTCGATTTCTAGAGATTCTGGGCAGGGGACAAGCGTTTCTGTTCTGCGCTGTTTGCACATTAGGTGAACGGCATGAAAAACAAATATGGTTATAATGCGATTATGAAAGATACACAAGCCTATTTAGACAAAAAAAACTTTTTTGAGAATGTTATAACCCTGTACGGACGCAACGTTGTCCTGGAGATACTCCAAGATCCGTCACTGACGGTGCATAAGCTGCACCTTGCAAAGAGCAATCGAGAGGAGGGTGTGATCCTTGAGATCAAGAAGATCGCACAGCAGCGCGGCATCGAGGTCAAGATGCACGTTAAAGAGCAGCTTTCGCGCATCTCCAAGAACGCCAAGCAGGACCAGGGGGTGGCGATCGATATTATCGCCCCGAACTACCGCAAGAGCGACGACATCGAAGCACTGCTCGGTGACACCTTCCGTCTGCTGGCCCTGGACGGCGTCCAGAACCCGCAGAACCTGGGTATGATCGTCCGTTCGGCTGCCGCCGGGAAGATCGACGGCATCATCCTGCCGACCAACAGTAGTGCAAAGATCTCGCCGCTGGTCATCAAGGCAAGTGCCGGGACACTTTTCAAGATCCCTATCTTTCACTGCAAGACGCTCGAGGCCCCTCTGGCGCGTCTTGCCGAACGTGCCGAGGTCTATGCACTCTCTTCGCATGCCAAAGAGGATATCTACAGCCTGAAGATGGGCAAAGGGGTTGTATTCGTCCTAGGGAATGAGAGTGAAGGGGTAAGTCCGGCGGTCTCCAAGCTCTGTAACAAGTCACTCTCGATTCCGATGCAGCGCGGGGTAGAGTCTTTGAACGTTGCCGTTACGGCAGCGCTGCTCGCATTTTTACCAAACTAGAGCAGAACCTTACGATGTCATCATGTCGTAGGGGCGTTTGATCTCCTGTACGACCTCGCCGACGCTCATATGACGGCTTTTGCGTAAGAACTCTTTGCCGTCAAGATAGACCAGTAACGTGGGGATGGTAAAGACACTGAAGTGCGAGGCGATCTCCGGTGTCTCCGATATATCGATACTGATCACCTGCAGCTGCGGGAAGTTCTCCTCGAAAGCTGAAAGAAGTTTGGGTTTAAGCGCATGGCAGACGTTGCAGGTTGGTGCGCTGAAATAGAGGGCTACGGCGAGTTCTGATTGCAGGGTTTGTTCGATGGTCTCGATGCTCAACATAAGAGCTCCTTGGTCGTGATGAATGGATTAATGCATTTATATACTATAATGAAAAGAATTATAATATTTTACTCCAAAGAGTCTACATAATGTTGCGTCTTCTGTTTTTGCTGTTTACACTCACTCTCCTCTCCACTGCCGATGAACATAATCAAGCCGACCTCTATTTTCAAAATGAAGAGTATGACAAAGCCTATGGGCTCTATCTGGAGTACGCTAAAAAAGCTGAAAACCCGGATACGGCATTTAAACTTGGCTGGATGCATGAAAACGGCAAAGGGGTGGCACAAGACCCTGAAAAAGCGATCTATTGGTATAAAAAAGCGGCGAAGTGGGACTCTAGCGAGAGCAATAAAGAGCGGGTGATGGAGACCCTGTATCGAAATTTCGATCCGGTGGGCAACAGTGAATCGGCCGATACCCTGGTACAGCTGGCCAGCGGTGCTTTTGCTTTGCGGGCTTACGAACCGAATTATTGGCTCGTCTCTTATACGAATATTGTACCACGCGGCGATCCCGCTCTTGAAGAGACGGAATATATTCATACGGAGACGAAGTTCCAAATTTCGCTTCGTGCGGATTATGTGACAGAGTGGTTTGGATTTACGCAGATGTGGACGGGCGCCTATACCCAGAGCTCCTACTGGCAGATCTTCTTAGAATCATCTCCCTTTCGAGAGACCAACTATATGCCGGAGGTCTTTGTGACGTTCCCTTTTTATCATGCTTTGGATGCGATCCATATGAAGGCTATCTCTTTCGGCTACAAACATGCCTCCAACGGTCAGCCGGGTGAGGACGAGAATGCGACCCGAATTCGTTCGGATGGCCCGTTCGAGGGTTCTCGTTCACGTTCATGGAACCGTCTGTATGCACGCGGCTCTTTCCAGTGGGACAGTTTCTTTGCCGAACTGACACTGTGGCATCGTATGAAAGACAGGATAGAGAAGGATGACAATCCGGATATTGTGGACTATTACGGTCACGGGTCACTGGAACTCGGATATATTTATAAAAAACTGCTCGCGCGTTTGAAACTGCGTAAGAATTTCAAGAGCGGGTACAGTTCGGCAGAACTGGATATGAGCTATCCGATACCTCTGAGTGACACTATCTTTTTCTTTATTCAGGGATTCAGCGGGTATGGCCAGAGTTTGATCGATTATGACCACTATACCAACCAAGTCGGTTTTGGTCTAAGCATATCACGATAAAAGAGGGGACATGAAACTTTTTCTAAGCCGCAAATATGATAACTACATTCTCTTCTTTTCGTTGAGCGGGGTCCTGTTCCTGCTTCCTTTCGTCAATGCGATGCCCCTGTTGCGTTTTGCCTTGCTGGGACAGTACACCTTCGTGATGATCTATCTTATCTTCAGCGGACGCCATATGCGCAGCATCTTTTTTATTGATATGGCGTTTGTCGTCCCGGCCTTGATCGCGACCTGGCTTGAGAGTATCTATCCAAACAATATCACCTTCGCTGCATCACACGTGTTGATGCTGACCTTCTTTGCCTATCTCCTCTACCTGATCATCAATGAGATGGTACATGCGCATACAGTCAACACTAATACAATATTCGGAGCGATCAATATCTATCTGGTCGGGGGGCTGATCTGGGCTTACAGCTATGTCCTGCTGTACCATTTCGATACATCCGCTTTTGCAATCTCTGGCGGTGAGAGCAGTTCTAATACGATTGAACTGTTCACCTATTACAGCTACACGACCTTGACAACGTTGGGGTACGGTGACATCGTTGCACAGAATGCGCAGGCGAGAATGCTCTCGGTGCTTGAGGCGGTATTCGGTCAACTCTATCTGGCGATCGTCATCAGCAAGCTTGTTTCCATCTCGGTCAAAAGCAGAAAGAGCTAAACAGTCGACAGCGTATCAGCCGATGATGCTGTAGACAATCTCTTTTTTATTCTTTATCTCTCTGATCTCTTCGACCTTGAGCGTCTCGATCTCCATCTTCATAAAGGCATCAAGGTTGTTGATCTGGTGTTGTGCAAGTTCGCGCAGAACCAGACCTCTGTAAGCCTTTGCCCAGTGGCTTACGGTTTTGCCGTCTTTTAAAAATTTGAGTGTGGTATAGGGCTGCTTCGTCTTGTAGAACTTGTCATAGTAGCCGGCACGAAGGTCAAGGATCTCATGCTCCATCAGCAGCAGATCCAACTGGTAGGAGAAACGATCCTTGTAAAACTTGTCGGGTGCAATCCCTCCGATGCTGTTACCTTGCTTGACCTTGTAGTTGGCGATTTTGTCACCGCCAAGCACAGGGCCGTAGAGGTTGGAAAAGATAATGACCTGCTCTCGCAGGTAGGCTTTGGCCTCCGGTGCCAGCGAGGCATAGTCGAGGTAGTCGTAGGCAACGCCGCTGTAGCGCTCAATAGCCGCCATCTTCGGTGCCTTGAAAAGATCGTTAAGATAGGGCTGAATGTCACTCTCTTTCTTGATGCCGAAAAGCGCTTTGATCGCATCCATGTCGCCGGAGTTTACAATAGTGTTGTAGGTCAAGAGGATTTCATTGCGGGGTGCGTAGCCGAAGAGTATATTGCTCTGCTGAGAGCTGTCGCCGCCGGGAAGCTTGCCTTCGGAAGGGGAGAATAGGGTATATAGCATGGTCACTCTTTTTTGACAGGATTGTACTCTATAAGAGGAAAAAACAGGCTAAGAGAAAAAAAATCGAAACTTCTTGTAAAAACTCTTGACATTGAAAAAAAAAGTGCCTATAATTGCAGCTCGATTTCAGATGCCGACATAGCTCAGTTGGCTAGAGCAGCTGATTTGTAATCAGCAGGCCCGGGGTTCAAATCCTCGTGTCGGCACCATTTGATTTCGAATATTAGAAACAGTGTTAGACCAAATTAATACAATCGGTGAGATAGTCAAGTGGCCAACGACGGCAGACTGTAAATCTGCTCCCTATGGGTTCCCAGGTTCGACTCCTGGTCTCACCACCATCAATGATGACGCGGGCGTAGCTCAGTTGGCTAGAGCGTCAGCCTTCCAAGCTGAGGGTCGAGGGTTCGAGTCCCTTCGCCCGCTCCATTGAAGACCGTATTATTTCTGGGAGCTGAAGTACAATAACTTATACTTCTTCTTATATAAATCTAATTACTTACTAATATATTTGTATACATAAAATTATGCATTGATTGCTTTGTTTTTAACTTTTTATGTCTGCTCACATGGCTCAGAGGTAGAGCACTTCCTTGGTAAGGAAGAGGTCCCGGGTTCAATTCCCGGTGTGAGCTCCATTATGTAAAATTTTTTTACTAAAAGTTTTTAAAGATATAAGCAATAATTGAATAGTTTTTTGGTATCATTCCATTTCTATTTACTAAAAAGTCGGAGGACACTATGGCAAAAGAAAAGTTTGAACGTACGAAACCGCACGTCAATATTGGTACAATCGGTCACGTTGACCACGGTAAAACTACACTAACAGCAGCTATTACAGCAGTACTGGCTGTAACAAATAATGCAGCGCTTATGGATTACGATCAAATCGATAACGCACCGGAAGAGCGCGAGCGTGGTATTACGATCGCAACTTCACACGTTGAGTATGAAACAGACAATCGTCACTATGCACACGTTGACTGTCCAGGTCACGCGGATTATGTTAAGAACATGATCACAGGTGCTGCTCAAATGGACGGCGCGATCCTAGTTGTATCTGCAGCGGATGGCCCAATGCCACAAACACGTGAGCATATCCTTCTTTCTCGCCAGGTTGGTGTTCCATACATCGTTGTTTTCATGAACAAAGAAGACATGGTTGACGATGAAGAACTTCTTGAACTAGTAGAGATGGAAATCCGTGAACTACTAGACCAATACGAGTTCCCAGGTGACGATACTCCAATCGTAGCTGGTTCTGCTCTTAAAGCTCTTGAAGAAGCAAAAACTGGTACTCTTGGTGAGTGGTCAGAAAAAATTCTTAAGCTTATGGCTGAAGTAGATGCTTACATTCCTGAGCCTACTCGTGAAACAGACAAAGACTTCCTAATGCCGGTTGAGGACGTATTCTCAATCTCTGGTCGTGGTACAGTTGTAACTGGTCGTGTTGAGCGTGGTCAAGTTTGTGTTGGTGAACAAATCGAGATCGTTGGTATCAAAGATACTCAGTCTACTACGGTAACTGGTGTTGAGATGTTCCGTAAAGAGATGGATTGTGGTGTTGCCGGTGATAACTGTGGTGTCCTTCTACGTGGTATCGGTAAAGATGATGTTGAGCGTGGTCAAGTTCTTTGTAAGCCGGGCTCAATCACTCCGCACACAACTTTCGAAGCTGAGATCTATGTACTAAGTAAAGAAGAGGGTGGTCGTCACACGCCATTCTTCTCTAACTACCGTCCACAGTTCTACGTTCGTACAACAGACGTAACAGGTGCAATCACTCTACCAGAAGGTACTGAGATGGTTATGCCAGGTGACAACGTAAAAATTACTGCAGAACTGATCAACCCGATCGCGATGGAAGAGGGAACTCGTTTCGCTATCCGTGAAGGTGGACGTACAGTTGGTGCAGGTGTTGTTTCTAAAATCATCAAGTAATTGATGTCATCTCCTTCGGGGGATGAATTTTAAAACTAGGTAGACACTATGCGTGAAAATATCCACTTGGCTTGTGAGAAGTGTACTCGTCGTAACTATCACACAAGTAAAAACAAAAAGACTCACACTGAGAAGTTTTCAGTAACTAAATACTGTAAATGGTGTCGTGAGCACACTGTTCACAAAGAAGCGAAATTATAATTTCGCCTTCTGGTGAATGTCGAGAGATCTGAAGCCTGGCTTCAAATTTCTTTTACAGGCGTATAGCTCCAATGGTAGAGCACCGGATTCCAAATCCGGGTGTTGGGAGTTCGAGTCTCTCTACGCCTGCCACATATAACGTATCATTTATGATCAATGCAGCTAATGAGCTCTATTGATTGCAAATGTAATAGAGGAATCAGAGATGAAAAACAGTTTAACAGGCGCATTCAGAAATGCAAAAAGTGAATTAGCTAAGGTCATCTTCCCGACACAAGGGCAGGTGAAGCAGGCATTTTTTGCAGTTTTTTTGGTAGTCACTGTCATCTCTATCTTTTTGGCATTGGTTGACTTGTTGATGTCAACCGTGCTATCTGCAATTCTAGGATAAGGATCGGTCAATGGCACACAAATGGTACTCAATTCAGACCTATGGTAGTGAGCGTAAAGTTCGTGAGGCGATTCTTAACCTGATCGAAGAGAACAATCTTCAGGACCGAATCGCCGAAGTGATCGTTCCGACAGAAGATGTTGTCGAGATGAAGAGCGGTAAAAAAAAGCTTTCTGAGCGCTCGCTTTACTCAGGATACGTTTTTATCAATGTAGACCTTGATACTGAGCTGCAGACACTGATTCAAAGTGTTCCGAAAGTATCCGGTTTTATCGGTGAAGGGAATACACCTACACCGTTGAGTGAAAACGATATTAACACGATTCTTGACCGTGTCAATAACCGTCCGGCACCAAAACCGAAAGTCTATTTTGAAAATGGGGAAATGGTTCGCATTATTGACGGCCCGTTTGCCAACTTCACAGGGACTGTCGACGAATACGATGTCGAACACGGAACACTTAAGCTCAACGTTTCGATCTTTGGTCGTTCAACACCGGTGGATATCTCATATTCACAAGTTGAAAAAATTATTTAATCTCAAAAAAGGAAAGAACTATGGCAAAAAAGGTTATGGGTTATATTAAGCTTCAGATTCAAGCCGGCGCAGCTAACCCTGCACCACCGGTTGGACCTGCGCTAGGTCAACGCGGTGTCAATATCATGGAATTCTGTAAAGCATTCAATGAAAAAACAAAAGATAAGATGGGATTCAAAGTTCCAACGATTATCACGGTTTACAGCGACAGAAGTTTCACTTTTGTCACGAAACAACCACCGGCATCTGCACTTCTTATGAAAGCAGCCGGTCTTAAAAAAGGGACTGACAATCCACTTAAAAACAAAGTTGGTCAGATCACCAAAGCACAGCTTATGGAAGTTGTAAAAATGAAGATCGCAGACCTTAATACAGACGACGAAGAACAAGCGGCAAACACTATCGCTGGTTCTGCACGTTCAATGGGTATTGAGATCGTAGACTAAAACCTGCGAAAATGATCATCGACCGCAGTGATCTTAAACTATGCGGCAGATTTATAACGGAGAATCAAAATGGCAAGCAAACGCTATAAACAATTGAGCGAAAAAATTGATAATACAAAAAAATATTCTGTTGCTGAAGCAGCAGCTTTTATGCAAGAGCTAAAATCAGCAAACTTTGATGAAACAGTAGAGATCGCGATGAACCTTAATGTTGATCCGCGTCACGCTGATCAAATGGTTCGTGGTGCAATCGTACTACCTCACGGTACTGGTAAAGTAGTACGTGTTGCTGTATTTGCTAAAGGTGCCAAAGCCGATGAAGCTAAAGCAGCAGGTGCCGATATTGTTGGTACTGATGACCTTGTAGAGCAGATCCAAGCCGGTGACATCAACTTCGACGTTGTTGTCGCAGCACCTGACTGTATGGGTCTTGTTGGTAAGATTGGTCGTATTCTGGGGCCAAAAGGTATGATGCCAAACCCTAAGACAGGTACAGTTACTCCAGATGTAGCAACGGCTGTTAACAATGTAAAAGGCGGTCAGGTCGCGTTCCGTGTTGACAAAAAAGGTAACATCCACGCCGGTATCGGTAAAGTTAGCTTCGATGCAGAGAAAATCAGTGAGAACATCAAAGCATTTGTTACAGCGATCAACAAGCAGAAACCAGCTTCAGCTAAAGGTCGTTATATCAAAAATGCAGCACTTTCATTGACTATGAGCCCTGCAATTAAATTTGATGTTGCAGAACTAGCTGACATTAAATAATTATACTTTTTATCTAAAAAGGCGATTTGATTTTAGAGCGGTTTTTCGCTATAATTTCGTTCGCCTTTTTTGGGTTATGAAGCTTTTTAGTCTGAATTCATCGGAATCCAGCCTAAAGATTTTCATTTTGGAGATCTGAATTACTTGGACTGAAGAGAGTTGGGGGTATCTGCAGAGTATGCAGTGAGCTTAATCGGCCTTTCCCGCCCCGCTTGAAGTTAAAGTCTGGAAAGGAGAATGAACATGCTTAAAGCTAAAAAAGCTGAAGTAATTGCGCAACTTACCTCTTCGTTTGAGAATACGACTGCCGTAGTCATTTGTGACTACAAAGGTCTTGGTGTTAGCGAACTGGAAGCGTTACGTAAAGCGGCAAAAACTAAAGATACAAGTGTTCAGGTTGTTAAAAATACTTTGGCAACAATCGCATTGAATAATGCGGGAATGAGCGGTGTAGAGATTAAAGATACAAACATCTTCCTATGGTCTGATGATGTTATTTCTGCCTCTAAAATCGCTGCTGATTTCGCGAAGACTAACGATAAATTTGTAATTAAGTCTGGTTACCTTGACGGTGAACCGGCTGACGTTGCAAAGATCGAAGCATTCGCAAAACTACCGGGTCGCGAAGAACTACTCGGTATGCTTGCTGCGACATGGATGGCCCCGGTTGCGAATTTCACAATTGGCCTCGATGCGCTTAAACGTAAAAAAGAAGAAGAGGCGTAGCCCCTCCTTCAAGAGATTTGTGGCTTAACCACTCAAAATTAAAAAAAATATATTCATGGAGAATACTATGGCTGTAACTAAAGAAGACGTATTAGAATTCATTTCTGGTCTATCTGTTCTTGAGCTTTCTGAGCTTGTAAAAGAATTCGAAGAAAAATTCGGTGTATCTGCTCAACCTGTAGCGGTTGCCGGTGGTGCTGTTGCTGCTGAAGCTGCAGAAGAAAAAACTGAGTTTGATGTTGTACTTGTTGACGCTGGTGCGAAAAAAATCAACGTTATTAAAGCGGTACGTGCACTAACAGGTCTTGGTCTTAAAGAGGCTAAAGAAGCTGCTGAGGGTACTCCATCAACAATCAAAGAAGGCGTTGATAAAGAGACTGCTGAAGCTGCTAAAAAAGAGCTTGAAGAAGCTGGTGCAACAGTCGAAGTTAAGTAATTACATTACTTACGGGCAAGGAAATCTCCTTGTTCCCGACATTCTGGCCACTTTAGTTTAGTGATATCGTCACTAGGCTAAAGTGGCCTTTGTGCGTTAAAGAGCACAGACATTCATTACTTGTGATCTGTCCAAAGACGTTTGGACTTGACCCGATTGAATCAAACAAAACCTTATTATCAACGCTGAATTATGCAGCAGAAATTGCATTCAGTTTTTTACTGATCCACTTTATTGCATTTTCTACTGCATAAACAGTAGGGATGACCAGCCCCCGAACACCGTTTCGACTGGTCTACGCCTGGTTTTGTCTGATTTTTAAAAATTTACCTTAGAGGTTGCCTATGTTAAATAGCTTGTATTCTGGAAACCGTTTACGCGTTGACTTCGCTAAAACTCCACAACAAATCGAAATCCCTAACTTATTACAACTTCAGCAAAGTTCATATGACAACTTTTTGATGATCGATAAGAAAAATCGTGATGCCAGCGGTATTGAGAAGGTGTTCGCATCTGCATTTCCTATTCACGACGCACAGAACCGTCTTACTATCGAGTATCTGGGTTCTGAAGTAGCAACACCGAAATATACGGTGCGAGAGTGTATGGAGCGCGGTCTTACATACGCTGTCTCACTCAAGATGAAAACGCGTCTTGTCCTTTGGGACCGTGACGAAAACACGAAAGAAAAACTGGGTGTCAAAGATATCAAAGAACAGTCTATCTTTGTCCGTGATATCCCGCTGATGACAGACCGTACCTCTTTTGTCGTCAACGGCGTCGAACGTGTTGTCGTTAACCAGCTGCACCGTTCACCGGGTGTTATCTTCAAAGAGGAAGAGTCAACGACTGCCGGGAACAAACTGATCTACACAGGTCAGATCATTCCGGATCGCGGTTCATGGCTCTACTTTGAGTATGACCCGAAAGACATTCTTTACATGCGTATCAACAAGCGTCGTAAGGTGCCTGTCACGATCATGTTCCGTGCTATGGGGTACTCTAAGCAAGACATTCTGAAGATGTTCTACCCGCTTCAGAAGATCAATGTTTCTGAGAACCAGTTCACTATGGACTTCAAGCCGGAAGATTTTACGGGTCGTCTTGATTACGATCTTGTAAGCGAGAGCGGTGAAGTTCTACTTGCAGCCGGCAAGCGTTTGACTGCTAAAAAGGCTCAAAAGTTTCTTGAAGACGGGATGAAAGCGGTTCAATACCCTGTTGAAGTCTTGGTTGAGCGTTATTTGGCTGAGCCGATCATTGATCCGGAAACAGGCGAAGTGCTGTTCGACACAATGACAGCAATTGATGAGATCAAACTCAAGAAGATGGCTGAAGCCGGTGTTACGGAGTTCATTATTGCCAATGACCTGGCGGAAGGTGTGGATGCATCTATCATCAATGCCTTTAATGCCGATGCCGATTCGCTTAAACTGCTTAAGCAGACAGAAGAGATCGAGGACGAAAACGATCTTTCAGCGATTCGTATCTACAAAGTCATGCGTCCAGGTGAGCCGGTTACCAAAGATGCAGCCAAAGCATTTGTAAACCAGCTTTTCTTTGATCCAGAACGTTATGACCTGACAAAAGTCGGCCGTATGAAGATGAACCATAAACTTGGTCTTGATATTCCTGAGTATGTCACGGTACTGACAAACGAAGATATCATCAACACGGTTAAATACGTCATCAAGGTCAAAAACGGTCAAGGCCATATCGATGACCGTGACCACCTTGGAAACCGTCGTATCCGTTCGATCGGTGAGCTGCTGGGCAACGAGCTTCACAACGGTCTGATCAAGATGCAGAAAGCGATCAAAGACAAGCTTTCAACGATGAGCGGTCCAATGTCCGAGTTGATGCCGCATGATCTTATCAACTCTAAGATGATCACGTCGACCATTATGGAGTTCTTCTCAGGCGGTCAGTTATCACAGTTTATGGACCAGACCAACCCGCTTTCAGAAGTCACACACAAACGCCGTCTTTCGGCACTTGGTGAGGGTGGTCTTGTCAAAGAACGTGCAGGCTTTGAAGTGCGTGACGTTCACCCGACACACTACGGACGTATCTGTCCGATTGAGACGCCGGAGGGTCAGAACATTGGTCTGATCAATACATTGGCTGCGTACTCAAAAGTAAATGAGCTTGGTTTCATCGAAGCACCGTACAATATCGTCAAAGACGGTAAAGTATTGACAGGTCCTGAAAATGTTGTTTATCTGACTGCAACACAGGAAGAGGGCAAAACGATTGCGGCAGCATCAAATGCTGTCGATGAAAACGGGAAATTTGTTGAAGAGCTGATCGAGATCCGTAAAGACGGTGAGATCATGCTCGGCAATCCTAAAGATTGTGAGTACATGGACCTCTCTTCACAGATGGTTGTCGGTGTCGCTGCATCACTGATCCCGTTCCTTGAACATGACGATGCGAACCGTGCTCTGATGGGATCGAACATGCAACGTCAAGCCGTGCCGCTTCTTAAGCCGCAGGCACCGATGGTCGGTACAGGTATTGAAAAACTTGTCGCCCGTGATTCGTGGGAATGTATTAAAGCGAAACGTGCCGGACGTGTTGAAAAAGTTGATGCGAAGCATATCTTTATCCTTGGTGAAGACGAAGGCGGTACCTTTATCGATTACTACCCGCTTCAAAAGAACCTCCGTACCAACCAAAATACGACATTCAGCCAAAAGGCAAGTGTCAAAGTCGGTCAGGAAGTCGAAGCAGGCCAGATCATCGCAGATGGTCCGAATATGGATCACGGAGAGCTGGCACTGGGTATCAATGCCATGGTCGCTTTCATGCCATGGAACGGATACAACTATGAGGATGCGATCGTTATCTCCGAGCGTATGATCCGTGAAGATGCCTATACCTCTGTTCACGTCTATGAAAAAGAGTGTGAAGCGCGCGAACTTAAACATGGTATCGAAGAGATCACACGTGATATCCCGAATGTCCGTGACGATGAGCTTTCTCACCTTGACGAGAGCGGTATCGTCAAGATCGGTACAAACGTTAGCGGCGGTATGATCCTTGTCGGTAAAGTCTCGCCTAAGGGTGAAGTGAAGCCGACACCGGAAGAGCGCCTTTTACGTGCGATTTTCGGCGAAAAAGCAGGTCACGTTGTGAACAAATCACTCTACTGTCCGCCATCGATGGAAGGTGTTGTCGTTGATATCAAGATCTTCACGAAAAAAGGGTATGACAAAGACCCTCGTGCTCTTGAACTAGAGAAGCAGGAGCGTGACGAACTTGAACGCGAGCACTACGACCGCCTTCTGATGATCGACAAAGAGGAGATGATCCGCATCGAGTCGATCCTGACAAAAGCGGAATTGCTTGCCGATGTGACGGTCAACGGTGTTGAATACAAAATCGGTGACAACATCAAGGCGGAAGACCTTGCGAATGTCAACCGTTTTGCGATGAACAACATTGTCAAATCGTTCTCAGAAGAGGTTCAGGCACAGTATAACAGTACCAAAAACCATTTCCAAAAACAGAAGAAAAAATTCCGTGATGAACACGAAGAGAAACTTTCTATCCTGGAAAAAGATGACATCCTTCCTAACGGTGTAACGAAATTTGTCAAGGTCTATATTGCGACAAAACGTAAACTTAAGGTCGGGGATAAGATGGCGGGGCGCCACGGTAACAAGGGTATCGTCTCTATTATCGTTCCTGAAGTCGACATGCCGTACATGGCAGACGGCCGCTCAGTCGATGTCTGTCTGAATCCGCTGGGGGTACCGTCGCGTATGAACATCGGTCAGATCCTTGAGATGCACCTCGGTATGGCAGGGCGCGAGCTAGGTCACCAGATCCAGGATATCTTTGAAGCGAAACAGGCTGATTTTATTGCTCAGCTTCGTGCCAAGCTGATTGAGATCGCTGACGTTGCCCGTTTCATGAACGCTGCGGAAGTGGTCGGCAAGATGTCGGACGAAGAGCTTCTTGCATTCGCTCGGGACTGGGCGAAGGGTGTCAAGTTCGCATCACCGATCTTTGAAGGTGTTGACACGAAAGAGTTCGAAAAACTGTTCGAACTTGCCAAACTTGATGCTGACGGCAAGACAGTACTGTACAACGGTAAGACCGGTGAGCAGATCAAAGAACGTGTCAATGTCGGGTACATGTACATTCTTAAGCTGCATCACCTGGTTGATGAAAAAGTTCACGCACGTTCGACTGGACCTTACTCACTGGTTACACAGCAGCCGGTCGGTGGTAAAGCTCTGTTCGGTGGACAAAGATTCGGTGAGATGGAAGTATGGGCTCTTGAGGCCTATGGAGCATCAGCAGTACTTAAAGAGATGCTGACGATCAAATCGGATGATGTTGAAGGCCGTGTAAGTGCTTACAAAGCATTGACAAAAGGCGAAGCGGTTCCTGCATCAGGAATCCCTGAGACCTTATTTGTATTGACAAAAGAGTTGCAAGCGCTTGCACTTGACATAGAGATTTTTGACGAGGTGGAAGATAATGAGTAAATTGGTACCTATTGAAGTAACAGAAGAGAACCGTCCTAAAGACATTAAACAGCTTCAATTTCGCTTGGCCAGTCCGGAGAAAGTTCTCTCCTGGAGTCATGGTGAGGTTAAAAAACCGGAGACGATCAACTACCGTACGTTAAAGCCTGAGCGCGACGGTCTGTTCTGTGCAAAGATCTTTGGTCCGGTTCGTGACTACGAGTGTCTTTGTGGTAAATACAAAAAGATGCGTTACAAAGGTGTGGTCTGTGAGAAGTGTGGTGTTGAAGTAACAACCACCAAAGTACGTCGTACGCGTATGGGACATATCGACCTTGTCACGCCGGTAGCGCATATCTGGTATGTCAGCTCACTTCCGTCACGTATCGGTACGCTTCTTGGCGTTAAGATGAAAGACCTTGAGCGCGTACTCTATTATGAAGCGTATATTGTAAGACAAGCTGGTGAAGCATTTTATGACGGTGACGAGTCTTCGCCTGTCGCTAAATATGATGTTCTAAATGAAGAGCAGTACCGTATTTTGATGTCTCGCTACTCTGAGACTGGGTTCCAGGCAGAGATGGGTGGTGAAGCGATCCGTAATATGCTGGATGATATCGATCTTGTCGAGATCTTCTCTCAACTTAAAGAGGAGATGGACAACACTAAATCGGTAGCGAAGACAAAAACACTGGTCAAGCGTCTTAAAGTCATCGAATCGTTCCTGAACTCGGGTAACAACCCGGCATGGATGATGCTGACAGCGCTGCCTGTTCTTCCGCCGGACCTTCGTCCGTTGGTAAGTCTAGACGGCGGCAAGTTCGCAGTTTCTGATGTCAATGACCTTTACCGTCGTGTTATTAACCGTAACCAGCGTCTTAAGCGTCTTATCGAGCTGGAAGCACCTGAAATTATTGTCCGTAATGAGAAACGTATGCTTCAGGAATCGGTTGATGCCCTGTTTGACAACGGCCGTCGTGCCAATGCCGTCAAGGGTGCCAACAAACGTCCGTTGAAATCTCTTTCAGAGATCATTAAAGGTAAACAGGGACGTTTCCGTCAGAATCTTCTGGGTAAACGTGTTGACTTTTCCGGCCGTTCGGTTATCGTTGTCGGTCCAAGCCTGCGTATGGACCAGTGTGGTCTTCCTAAGAAGATGGCGCTTGAACTGTTCAAGCCGCACTTGATCGCGAAACTCGAAGATAAAGGGTATGCGACAACGGTCAAAGCTGCAAAGAAGATGATCGAAGATCAGACAAACGAAGTATGGGAGTGTCTGAACGAGATCGTTGACGGTTACCCGATCATGCTGAACCGTGCACCGACACTGCACAAATTGTCTATTCAGGCGTTTCACCCGAAACTGATCGACGGTAAAGCGATTCAGCTTCACCCGCTCGTCTGTGCGGCCTTTAATGCCGACTTCGATGGTGACCAGATGGCGGTACACGTACCGCTTTCTGCCGAAGCGATTGCCGAAGCAAAAGTTCTGATGCTTGCATCGATGAACATCCTGCTTCCGGCATCGGGTAAAGCGATCGCGACACCTTCACAGGATATGGTCCTTGGTCTTTATTATATCACTTTGGAGAAAAACGGGGTTAAAGGTTCTAACAAACTGTTTGCCAACGTAGACGAGATCAAGATCGCACTTGAGTCAGGTTCTCTGGATATCCATGCTAAAGTACGCACAAAAGTCGACGGGCGTATGATTCATACGACTGCCGGCCGTATGTTGCTTAAAGAGATCCTTCCTGATTTTGTTCCTGTAGACGTATGGAACAAAGTGATGAAAAAGAAAGCGATCAATGCGATGGCTGACTATGTGCAAAAACATGGTGGTATTGCTGTTACTGCAGGCTTCTTGGACCGTTTGAAAGATCTCGGTTTCAAACAGGCTACTGACGCCGGTGTATCGATCTCTGTTGCGGACATTATCATCCCTGAAGAGAAGAAAGAACTGATTGCAAGCTCGAAAAACAAGGTTATCGAGATTCAGAAACAGTTTGATGCGGGTCTATTGACAGAGCAGGAACGTTACAACAAGATCATCGACGTCTGGTCAGACACGAACAACACGGTCGCAGGTCAGATGATGGAGCTGGTTGAAAATGATAAAGAAGGTTTCAACTCGATCCACATGATGGCAGATTCAGGGGCACGTGGTTCGGCTGCGCAGATCCGTCAGCTGGCAGGTATGCGTGGTCTGATGGCCAAACCAAGCGGTGACATTATTGAGACGCCGATTGTCTCGAACTTTAAAGAGGGTCTAAACGTCCTCGAGTACTTTATTTCTACCCACGGTGCGCGTAAAGGTCTTGCGGATACGGCTCTTAAAACAGCGAATGCAGGTTATCTGACGCGTAAACTTGTTGATGTTGCCCAAAACGTAAAAATCGTTGAGCATGACTGTGGTACGCACGAAGGTATCGAGATCACTGAGATTTCAGACGGTAATGTGATGATCGAGCCGTTGGAAGACCGTGTTTACGGCCGTGTACTTGCTGAAGATGCGATTGACCCGATCACGAATGAGATCCTCTATCCTGAGGGAACTCTGATCGATGAGATCTCTGCGGCGAAGATGAGTGAAGCGGGTATCAAATCGGCACACATCCGAACACCGACGACCTGTAAGTCCGAAGGCGGTATCTGTGCACTTTGTTACGGTCTGAACCTTGGTACAGGACATATGGTACGTAAAGGTGAGGCTGTCGGTATTGTCGCAGCACAATCGATTGGTGAACCGGGTACGCAGCTGACACTACGTACCTTCCACGTCGGTGGTACGGCATCAAGCACACGTGAAGAGCGTCAGGTCTTTGCAGACAAAGAGGGATTCATCCGTTACTACAACATGAAGACCTATAAATCGAAAGAAGGTAAGACTATTGTTGCCAACCGTCGTAACGCAGCGGTACTTCTGGTCGAACCTAAGATCAAGGCACCGTTTGCCGGTAAACTTGAGATCCAGACGATCCATGATGAGATCCTGGTAACGGTAACTGATACAAAAGATCCTAAAAACGTGGTTCGCTACACACTTCGTAAATTTGAAGTCGCGAAACCGGGTGAGATCGCGGGTGTAAGCGGTAAGATCGAAGGTAAGATCTATCTTCCATATGAAAGTGGTGTCGAGGTCGAGGCGCACGAATCTATTGTTGAGAAGATCAAAGACGGTTGGAATGTACCAAACCGTATTCCATATGCGTCTGAAGTCATGGTCAAAGACGGTGCACCGATCACGCAGAAGATCAAAGCCAAAGAAGCCGGGACTGTTAAGTTCTTCTTGCTTAAAGGTGACTACCTAGAGCGTTATAATGAGATCGAAGCAGGCTACACGGTAACAGAAAAAGGACTTTTTGCTGTTGTTGTCGACAATGATGACCGTGAAGCGATCCGTCACTATATCGCACGTGGTTCTATCGTGGATATCGATGATGATGCTGTGGTTGAAGCGGACTCTGTTCTTGCTCACCCTGCAACTGACGAATCGATTGTGATCGCGGAGTGGGATCCATACTCTAACCCGATCATATCGGAAGCGAACGGTACGGTAACATTTGAGGATATTATCCCGGGTGTAACGGCATCTGAGCAGTTTGACGAATTGACAGGAAAGACGCGTCTGATGGTCAATGAGCACATTGTTTCTGAATACAAACCGGCGATCGTTCTTGCAACGGAAGACGGCGAGATTATCCGTTATGCGATCAGCCCTAAAACAGCGGTTTATGCGCAGAACAACTCGGAAGTCAAAGTGGCGGATATTCTGGCTAAAACGCCTAAAGCACTTCAGAAATCACGCGATATCACCGGGGGTCTTCCTCGTGTATCCGAGCTTTTTGAAGCACGTCGTCCAAAAGAGATCGCATTAATCGCAGAGATCGACGGTGTGGTCAGCTTTGGTAAACCGCTACGTGGTAAGCAGCGTATTATCATTGCTTCTGAAAACGGTATTATCAAAGAGTACTTTGTCGACAAAAGTCTGCATGCACTTGTAAGCACGGGTGACTTCGTTCACGCAGGTGAGCAGTTGACGACAGGTCACATGTCTTCACATGAGATCCTGCGTATTATGGGTACGAAAGCACTGTACAACTATCTGGTAACAGAAGTTCAGCAGGTCTACCGCTCTCAAGGGGTAAGCATTGCCGACAAACATATCGAGGTAATCTTTACGCAGATGCTTCGTCAGATCAAGATTGTTGCTTCGGGCGATACCAAGTTCATCGTCGGCGACCTGATCTCCCGTAACAAATTCCAGGAAGAGAATGAGAAGATTCTGCGTCTTGGCGGTGAACCTGCGATCGCGGAACCGTTCCTTGTCGGTATTACACGTGCTTCGGTCAGTGCCGACTCAATTATCTCGGCAGCATCCTTCCAGGATACGACAAAAGTCTTGACTGAAGCAGCCGTTTCAGCGAAGATCGATGATCTTACGGATCTTAAAGAGAACGTTATTATCGGCCGTACTATCCCGGTCGGTACAGGTATCTACAAAGACCAGACGATTCAATTCAACGAAGACGAGGAAGCTTAAGCCCCTTCTTTGTCGCTGCATGTCTGTCCTACCCGTCAAGGGCAAGGCAGATGGCTTTTTTGTGAAATGACGGCAACGCTATTTCCGCATTTTACTTTCATTCACTTTCATTTCTTCAAAATCATTTAACTGTTTACTTAAAGCTACTATTTATCATTATTTGTGTATTATTGCGCGTTTATTACTCCCTTAAGAGTAATCTACTGGAACATTTTAAGAAAGGAATTGTATGCCTACAATCAACCAATTGATTCGTAAAGAGCGCAAACAAGTGATTAAAAAATCAAAATCACCAGCTCTTGTGAACTGTCCACAACGTCGTGGTGTATGTACACGTGTTTATACAACTACACCAAAAAAACCAAACTCGGCGCTTCGTAAAGTTGCCAAAGTCCGTTTAACTTCAGGATTCGAAGTTATTTCGTATATCGGTGGTGAGGGTCACAACCTTCAAGAGCACTCAATCGTACTCGTACGTGGCGGCCGTATCAAAGATTTACCTGGTGTTAAGTATCACATCGTCCGTGGTGCACTCGATACAGCTGGTGTTGCCAACCGTAAAGTAGCCCGTTCTAAATACGGTACTAAGAAGCCTAAATAATCAGGCCAGAACAGAAGCTGTAAGGCTTTTGAGTAAATTATTCATTAATTGAAGTAAGGAAAACTTATGAGAAGAAGAAAAGCGCCCGTACGTGAGATCATGCCTGATCCGGTTTACGGAAGTAAAGTTTTAACTAAATTCATCAACAAAGTTATGCTTGATGGTAAAAAGAGTACTGCAGAGAAAATTCTGTACAGTGCATTAGATATCGTATCATCACGTGGTGAAACAAAAGGTATCGAAGTATTTAATGCAGCGATTGACAACGTCAAACCGGTGATCGAAGTTAAATCTCGCCGTGTTGGTGGGGCAACATACCAAGTTCCAGTAGAAGTTCGTCCTGTTCGTCAACTCTCTTTAGCTATCCGTTGGATCATTGACGCAGCGCGCAAGCGTAACGAGCGTACAATGGCAGAGCGCTTGGCAAATGAACTTATGGATGCGGCAACTGACAAAGGTTCAGCATTCAAGAAGAAAGAAGATACTTACCGTATGGCAGAAGCGAATAAAGCATTCGCTCACTACCGCTGGTAACAGTTACGTTTACACTTACCAGCAGGTAAGTGTTTTCGGAAAATGGATAACGGAAAGCGGAAAATAGATCACGGTCTGATTTCCGATTTCCGCTTCCCCATTTTCACATTTTAATACAGATAATAGGACATTAATTATGGCAAGATCTCATAAACTTGAAGATGTAAGAAACATCGGTATTGCTGCGCACATTGATGCCGGTAAGACAACAACAACAGAACGTATTCTTTTCTATACGGGTGTTGAGCACAAGATCGGTGAAGTTCACGACGGTGCAGCAACTATGGACTGGATGGAACAAGAACAAGAGCGCGGTATTACGATTACGTCTGCTGCAACAACATGTGAATGGTCTGGTAAACAGATCAACATTATCGATACTCCGGGCCACGTTGACTTCACGATCGAAGTTGAGCGTTCTATGCGTGTACTTGACGGTGCAGTCTCTGTATTCTGTGCGGTCGGTGGTGTTCAGCCGCAGTCTGAGACAGTATGGCGTCAACGTAACCGTTACGGCGTACCATCAATTGTTTTTGTTAACAAGATGGACCGTACGGGTGCTGATTTCTACGAAGTAGAGAACCAGATCCGTGACCGTTTGAAAGGTAACCCGGTTCCAATTCAGCTGCCAATCGGCGCTGAAGATAACTTCCAGGGTGTTGTAGACCTTGTGAAAATGAAAGCGATCGTTTGGGATCAAGATGCGGCGATGGGTTCTAACTATCACGTTGAAGAGATTCCTGCTGATATGCTTGACAAAGCTACTGAGTACCGCGAAAAGATGATCGAAGAGATCTCTTCTGTTGACGGTAACGAAGAGCTTATGGAAAAATTCCTAGAAGGCGAAGAAGTTTCTGAAGAAGAGATCGTTGCAGGTATCAAAGCAGCGACTATCGCTATGCACATCGTTCCGATGACAGCAGGTACTGCGTTTAAGAACAAAGGTGTTCAGACACTTCTTGACGCTGTTGTTGCTTACCTTCCTTCACCGGTTGAAGCTCCGGCGATCAAAGGTACGATGATGGATAATGAAGAAGAAGAGGTTACCGTACCATCGACTGATAACGGTGCATTCGCTTCATTGGCATTCAAGATCATGACGGATCCATTCGTAGGTCAATTGACATTTATCCGTGTTTACCGTGGTTCTCTTGAGTCTGGATCATATGTCCATAACTCGACTAAAGACAAGAAAGAGCGTATCGGTCGTATCATGAAGATGCACGCGATCAAACGTGAAGAAGTTAAAGAGATTTACGCTGGTGAGATCGGTGCGGTTGTTGGTCTTAAATCAACAACGACTGGTGATACACTGTGTGCACCGGAAGATAAAGTCGTACTAGAGCGTATGGACTTCCCGGAACCGGTTATCTCTGTTGCTGTTGAGCCTAAGACTAAAGCTGACCAGGAAAAAATGGGTATCGCACTTGGTAAACTTGCTGCAGAAGATCCATCTTTCCGTGTACACACTGATGAAGAGTCTGGCCAGACGATTATTTCGGGTATGGGTGAGCTACACCTTGAGATCCTTGTAGATCGTATGTTCCGCGAGTTCAAAGTTGAAGCGGAAGTTGGTGCGCCACAGGTTTCTTACCGTGAAACGATCAAAAAAGAAGTTAACCAAGAATACAAATATGCTAAGCAGTCTGGTGGACGCGGTCAGTTCGGACACGTATATCTTACGATCAAGCCGGGTGAACCAGGTACAGGTTATGTCTTCCACAATGAGATCAAAGGTGGTACGGTTCCTCGCGAATATATCCCGGCGGTTGAAAAAGGTTGTGAAGAGGCGATGCAAAACGGTGTTCTTGCCGGTTACCCTATCGAAGATGTCGATGTAACACTTTATGACGGTTCATACCACGATGTCGACTCGAATGAGATGGCATTTAAATTGGCTGCATCTATGGGATTCAAAGAGGGTGCAAGAAAAGCTGATCCAGCGATCCTTGAGCCGTTGATGAAAGTCGAAGTCGAAGTTCCAGAAGATTTCATGGGTGACGTTATCGGTGACCTTAACCGTCGTCGCGGTCAGGTTAACAACATGGGTGACCGTGCGGGCAACAAGATCGTTGATGCATTCGTACCGCTTTCTGAGATGTTCGGTTACTCGACTGACCTTCGTTCTGCGACTCAGGGACGTGCAACATATGCAATGGAATTCGATCACTACGAAGAAGTTCCACGCAACGTTGCCGAAGAGATCATCAAAAAACGTAACGGTTAATTCTTACAGCGTTTATGCGTCTGAGAGTTTGGCAATAGCCAGGCTCTTCTCTTTTATTTCCCCTTTTTTTTTAATTTTTGTGCCACTAACAGCTGATGGGATACGCTTCCAATAGCACTTCTGCTAAAAAACTCTTTCCGAAATAAAATCATTTTGAGTGCAGCAAATAGAATTCCTTCAACAATCATTGATTTTTGTTCCTATTAACACCAACTTTAACTATTTGGATGTAAAATATAAAATTAAAATATAATTATGGGCGTTGTAATGCAAAAATATCTATTCTCTCTCATCTTCTCCGTTGTTCTTTATGCCGAAAATCCGGTCTCTTTTGCAGCTCTGGGTGATGTCGTCTATAACGACATTGAAAAATTCGAGCAGTTAAAAGAGCTGGCGTCAATGTGTGATTACATACCGTTTATTGATACGTATATAGAAGAGGCCGAGCAGAGTAAAACAATGGGCTTTGCCGTAGATGCGAAGAAGCCATCGGTCAACGCAAAAGCCTATCTCAATAAGCTGCGGGCACTCTCTACAGAACACGATACCATCGTATCGGGCGCACGCGAGCGTTTTGAAGAAGCGATGCAGGATGAAGACGGAGAAACAGTGACAGCGATGATTACGATTGGCATCATCGATCCTCAAGCATACAACAGTCAACTGATCCAATATTATGAAGAGTTTTCTGAGGAACAAAACCTTACTGTCATTGAACCGCTCTACAGAGCGTATGAACGTACATTGACGGATGATCAGAATCGCACTCAAAGTGTTAATGCTGAAGCGTTGAGAAAAGAAGCGCTCCTTAAACGCATGCGCGCAACAGAGAAGGCCAGAAGCGAGGCCCTGGAACGTTCTGTCAGCGAAGAGAGGGAACGTGAAAAGAAGAAAGTAATGAACGAACAGAAAAAAGAGCTGGGAATGGAGTAGGGCGCATCATTGCGTTACACTTTTTCATACCATAGAGGTTCGTCACCTTCTTTGGGGCTGCCATCCAAAGTGAGGTAGGGTTTATAGTCTCCTTTATAGGCAAGGCTACGGCACTCTTTCACATAATATCCCATATAGATCCACTCCAGATGATTGGTCTTGGCGTATATGATCTGTCGCAGCATGGAATACTTTCCGAGGGAGAGATGCTGATAGTCCGGGTCATAATAGAAATAGATCGATGAGACCCCGTTTGGCAGTATATCGATGAGATCGACGGCTATGAGCTTATCACCATCAAAGTAGAGCACCTCATAGCCATACTCATTAAACCCGTTGACAAAAGACATGTAATAGTTTTTGATGTTGATCGGCTGCTGTTCCCAACCCCGTTTGTTGTGCATAAACTCATGATATTTTTCAAACAGTGCAATGTGGCTTTGGGATGCAGAAGGTCTGCGGATCAAGGTTTTAAGATGGGCATTTTTTTTGATGACACGTTTTTCAGATTTGGAAAAAACATACCCGTTGACATCGATCTTAATGCTTTCACAGGCACTGCACCCCGTACACATCGGACGAAAAAACATATTACCGAAGCGACGCCAGCCGCGTTCGATAAGCAGTTCATTGTACTCAATACTACACTTCTCTATGATTTTGTAGTGCGTGGTTTGTTCAAGGCCCGGAAGATAGGAGCACTGCTCGGATAGAGCACACTCTTTTAAGAGATGATTCATTGCGGAATATTGCCACAGCAGAGGTAAAACAGAGGTAAAGCAATAGATCAATGCTGCCATTCTAAGCAAGTGTAAAACAGCGATGATGACACTTTTTTCGCTGCTGCAGGTATATAAAAAATTCATTGTTTTTGAGCTATACTGCCGCCAAAATTCAAAAGGATGATAAATGGCTGCCTTGGCTACAGGTACTGTCCGATGGTTCAATGAGGTCAAAGGATACGGGTTTATTGAACAAGACAGCGGCGGAGAGGACCTTTTTGTCCATTTTCGCAATATCAATCTCAATAGCGATAAAAAACGTTACACGCTTAATGAGGGGCTGAGAGTCACATTTGAAGTATGTGAAGGGCCCAAAGGGTTGATGGCGCAAAATGTTGCGCCGATAGCGCAGGTCTAGCTGCGGCTTTGTGCGATAAGTACGCCTTCGAGCATTTTGTCGATGTCGCCGTCGAGGATGGCATTGACCTGTGAATAGGCTTCGTTAGAACGGGTGTCTTTAACCTGTTGATAGGGCTGCATGACATAAGAACGTATCTGATGTCCCCAGCCGATCTCACTCTTTTCGACTCCATCCAGTTCTGCCTGCTTCAGCGCCATCTGGTACTCATAAAGACGCGACTTCAGCATCTTCATCGCGGCCGCTTTGTTTTTGTGCTGTGAGCGGTCGTTTTGACACTGTACGACGATCCCGGTGTCGATATGGGTGATACGGATAGCCGACTCGGTCTTATTAACGTGTTGGCCGCCTGCACCCGAAGCGCGGTAGGTGTCGATGCGGATATCCTTGTCTTCGATAACGATATCGATGTCATCGTCGATCTCTGGTGAGACCATCACCGAAGCAAATGAGGTGTGGCGTTTGGCATTGGAGTCAAATGGGCTGATGCGGACAAGACGGTGTATACCGTTCTCGACTTTCAGGTAGCCGTAGGCATTCTCGCCGCGGATGATGATGGTCGCATCTTTGATGCCGGCCTCATCACCTGCCTGGTAATCCATCTTCTCCACTTTAAAGTCATGGCGCTCTGCCCAGCGGGTGTACATGCGAAGCAGTATCGATGCCCAATCCTGGGACTCGGTACCGCCGGCACCCGGGTGAATGGAGACGATGGCATTGTTAGCGTCTTGCGGGCCGCTGAGCAGCATCGAGACCTCCATGCTTTTTACCTGCTCATCCAGAGAATCGGCTTCGGCAAAGAGTGTCTCAATTGTCTCTTCGTCACCCTCCTCTTTGCCCATCTCGTAAAGATCTTCCGCATCTGTCAGGGCCGTTAGCGCTACATTGAACTTATCGAGTTTACGCTCGAGCTGGGTCTTCTCTTTTTGTACGTTGGCAGCATTGGCCGCATCGTTCCAAAAACCGTCAGAGTTTTCAAGGCGTTCAATCTCCTTGAGCTCCTCTCTGATCTTTTCCGGCTGGACAACACCGGCAATGTTATCCATTTTTGTATGTAAGGTTTTAAGCAGTTCACTGTATTCGTAGTGGTCCATAAATTGTCCAGTAATTCTTGATATAATTGCGTTTTATAGAAGTAGATTATAGTGTATAAGGGCTTAAAATATGAGGGTTGTTCATTCACCGTTGGAGTTGAAAAAACTGTTGAAAGAGGAGCAGGGAACGATCGGGTTCGTGCCGACGATGGGCGCGCTGCATCTAGGCCACCGGAGCCTTATCGAGGCGGCACGGGAGGCTAATGACCTTGTCGTTGTCTCGATCTTTGTCAACCCGACACAGTTTTTAGAAGGTGAAGATCTTGATGCCTACCCGCGCCGTGAAGAGGCAGACAAAAAAGTGTGCGAACTCAGCGGGGTCGATTACCTTTTCTACCCGGATGCAAGCGAGATGTACGGCGAGGACGAGGTGAGCCTCAATGCGCCCAGCGTACGCGGCTATATTATGGAGGGGAACTCCCGTCCCGGGCACTTTTCGGGTGTCCTGACCGTCGTCAATAAGCTGTTCAATATCGTCAATCCGACACGCGCCTATTTCGGTAAAAAAGATGCGCAGCAGTTGATGCTGATCGAGACGATGGTGGCAAATCTTTTTATGAACGTCGAGATCGTTCCGATGGCCACGCTGCGGGAGAAAGACGGTCTGGCGATGAGCTCGCGAAATGTGTATCTGAGCGAGCAAGAGCGGGAGGAGGCACTTAAGATCATCAAGTCCCTGCGTACTGCAACACAGATGGTGATGAAAAATGAATTGCATGTCTCCAGGATCAGAGAAGAGATGCTGGCTATTTTAGCGCCGCTGGATGTTGAGTATGTGACCATTGTGAACCGCTCTTTCGAACCGATTGAACATGTTGAGATAGGCAACACTATCATTCTTGTCGAGGCGATCAGCGGAACGACAAGATTACTGGATAATATTTGGATTTGATAGTATAAAATACAAGACCATTTTTGATAGCAAGTTGTGTTTTCTGAGATATTCTCAAATATGATCAAGATATTTTAGATATACGGTTTTACTCATAAGCTACAATGCTCTTTTTTCTCCATAACGCTTTATACCTCTTTATTTTGACAGGCTGTACTTACGGTACAGGATCCATACCGCATAGAAACTAGTGTATAAAAGGCTTATATTTCCATTAGGCGTTAAAGAGATTCTGATGTGTGTACCGAATTTCAGATCGGATTATGTTCAGGGCGTTATTTTTAAAGGGTCCTCCTGTTTATGCTGTTCATTTATTTTTAAGGAGGATGGATTTATACTGAAAATGATTGCATTTTCACAGCTATTATTCGGCCTGAAAGGATGGATTATGAAATCACGGTATATTTTGACAACGGTAGCGGTACTTGTAGCGATGATGTTCGCCTTAAGCGGATGTTCAAGCAGTGATAATAACAATGACAGCGAGAAGGTCGAAACGACCATTGACAGTGACGGTGGTGTCATAACGCTTTCATCAGGTTTTAGCGTGACTTTTCCGGAAGGAGCTGTTGATCAGCCTTTGTTGGTCAGTGTTGAAGAAACAAAACTGCCTGCGCCACTGCCGGGAATTATTACGGCTTCATCACCTGTGTATAAAATTGATGCAAATAACATTAAGCTTGCCGTGCCGGCAACGATCACTTTCCCGGCAACAGGAATCGACCCCTCTACGCAAGAAGGAGAGGTTGGTATCTATCGATGGGACGGCGGTCAGTGGACGTTTGTTGGCGGCGGTCTGAAGGAGAATGCCGTCACAACTTCAGTGGACAGCTTTTCGGTTTTTATCATCGGTACCGGTCGGGCTTTGCATTTTCCGGTCGAATTTGAACCCCATTTCAATACCTATGATCCGATAGTCAAACCCTATCGGTATATTCTCGCCCATCCTGATCTGGATGCTCCGATTGCGGCGAACAAGGCAGTAGCCGTTCTCGCGCCGCCGTTTGATTATCCGACGGCAAGAATGTACCTGCCGCAGGGAAGTTATACATTCTGTATGGAGTGGATCCAAGACACTATTGACGGACCAAAGCGTTATTTTGGTTTCCTTGGATCGTTGCCTTCCAGTCCGGCCGTCAGTTTGAACGAGAATTCATCGTATGTCGCACCGGCATATGTATTATTGTACGACAATATAGACGGGGAAGGCCGATGTCCTGTGCCCCAGGCCTGGGTTGAAGGCGAAATTTCTGTTGATGATGCGCAGGAATCCGATTTTGTCGGCACCTATAACGCGCTGGACCCCAACCGGACGAGTGCCGCATATCGGGCTATATTTACGTTCAACATTGACGGGACATTCACGGGAACCGAATGGATCGACGGGGTGCAGGGAACATTTAGCGGTGAATGGTCTTATGATGCTTCAACGCATATATTCAGCTTTGCAGTACCTGGCGGCGGGGCATTTTCCGGCGAGGTTGTCGGAAGTATCACAAACTTCATTATCGGGGGAACCTGGAATAACGGTAGTGCCGGCCAACTTCAGCTCTACCGATAGATCTCTTGGGCAGCCATTATTCTATGAATGAATCAGAGTTTCGCTCTGGTTTGTTGTGCATCAGAATCACTCTTGACTTTCTCCCTAATGTTTTGATGGCGGAAAGGGAAGGGCGTAATGTACCAACTATCGCATTTAGAAGTTAACAGTGAGAAGACGGTTACATCTGCTGCTGTACTTCTGATTAGTACTCCATACATCTGAATTTTGAATAGAAACAGCAGACAGCGTTATTAAGATGATTTTGCAGAGAGTGTACAGGAAAAAAACGCATCTAAATATTAGATGAAATTTTATTTATCACATTTAGGTTTCAGTAATCCCTCTTCTATCAGCAGTTCCACCGTTTCTCTAAAAACAGGTGCCGCGCTCTGCGCAGCAAAGCGGTAAGCGATTTTTGGGCGTATGACGGTGACACCGATCGTGTAGTTGTGGGCGCTATCATTGGCGAACCCGATAAAGGAGGTGTTGTACTTCTGTTGGTAGTGGCCGCGCTCGGAGATCTGTGCCGTACCTGTTTTACCGCCGATCTCGATGCCGTCGACCAGGGCCTTCTGCCCGGTCCCCTCTACGGCTGTTTTGACAAGAATACGCTTAATGCGTTCCGCCGTTTCGGGGTTAAGCAGTTGCATAGGCTCTTCCTGTTCCAGAGGGATACTGCGCCCAGTTTCATCAATATACTCCTGGGTCAAACGCGGTGTGACCATACGCCCGCTATTGTTGAAGACGTTGTAGGCTTTAAGCAGCTGGATGAGGTTGGCCCGCACGGCATACCCATACGAAGCACTGGCTTTGTAGGTCTCGGAGTCGAGTTGACGCATGGTCGGGATCTTGCCGAGGTACTCATTGGTCAGATCGATGCCCGAGGGTTGTGTGAACCCGAAATCGAGCAGGCCTTGATGATAGTCACTTGCATTGAGTCGCTGGGCAAGTTGTGCGATCCCGATATTGGAGGAGTGCACGATGACGTTCTCGGCACTCATGTAGTGCATTTTATGCTCATCGGTGATGATGCGTTTGCCGATTTTAAATCGGCCGTTATGGGTATTGACCACTTCGAAAGGGTTGACAAGCTTGTGTTTCATCAATAGGGCAAAAATAATGGGTTTTAAGACCGAACCCGGCTCAAAACTGTATTCGACGGCATGTACCTGAAGGGAGGGAATGTCTTCGGGTTGGATATCTTTGGGTTTAAAACGGTTTGATGTGGCCAGAACGCGCATCCTGCCTGTCTCCGACTCCATGACGGTGACGATGATCTGTCTTGCACCCATCTTCTCCTGCATCTTGTCGCACATCCGTTCGACGCGAGACTGGAGGGTGACCGGGATGGTGAGTTTGACATCAAGTCCGTTGAGCGCGTATTTGGTGTGGCTCTCTTTGTTGAGGATCATATAACCGTTGACGTCACGCGGACCGCGCTGCAGACCATCCTGACGGGGGGAAAGATCATCATTGTACTTGCGTTCGATCCCTTTCATACCGTGCGAACGGGTATAGCCGTGGTCTTCATGCTTTTTGGGGTAACCGATCACCGGGGTAAGGAGATCGCCATAGGGATAGATCCTCGCCTCACCGCTTTCGATAATGTCAAGACCTTGCAAAATATGGCGGCCGTTTGGCGTTTGGTACTCTTGAAAGACATTGAGGCGGCGCAGTTCAAAAGCGAGGGATTTGAGGTACTGCGCGCGTTGTTCGGAGATGCTGTAACTGAGTGTCACAGCTCCTTTTCTGCGGCGGATCTTTCTGCGGATCGTCTCGGCAGGAATATTGCTGTAGATCGAGAAAAGTTGGATAAAAAGTTCTTTTTTATCGGGATCAAGATTTTTGGTGTTGATCATCGCCTTGTAGACTTTTTTGCTGATAGCAAGATGGAAGCCATCGGCGCTGATGATACTGCTGCGTTCCGCTTTTGTCGTGTCTGAAATAAAACGCGAAGGCAGGTCACGCGGTTTGACGGCGGTATAGAACATGGTGCTCAGAAAGATCAAAAAGCCGATAACGAGAAAAATAAATAACAGCAGGACCTTGGAGGCTTTTTTATCGTCGTCTACCATCTGGGAATTTGGCCTTATTTGTGAATGCAAAAATATATCGAGAATAACTTTATAAAGGGGTTATAGCGATGTCTATCCGCTCACGATTGTTTAGGGCTTTATGTTATAGTTAGGTCAGCAACAGAAGGAGTTGATAGATGCGCCTGCTTTTAACCTTTTTAGTGTCGGTTACAGTGCTCTGCGGCACCGAACTGGAATTTGACAAGGTTTACAGCGGGCCGAAGAAACTGACTGTCTCTTCTTTGGGCGCAAGCATGGGGCTGCCTCCGCACTGGAATGCCGTCGCGAAACAAGGCGAAGGGCTGCTGCTGTTTCAAGACGACACCAATGACACGATCGTTATGCGTTCAAAAACGATGAACAGTGTCGAGGCGATCCGTTATCTGAATGAGGTGCATTATCTTGGCGATGATCGCAGGATCTTCCCGCAGGAACACATCATGAAAGTCAGCTCGCGCATTTATCGCCGAAACTATAGTCCTTCCGGCGCTCAGCATAAGAGATCGGTTTTGGTCTATATTATTTTGGGGCCGCAGGAGAGGGCGGTAGCGATAACAGCGGATTATGACGTTTCCAAGGACAGTGCGTTCAAGGTACTCACCATGAATATCGCGCAAGCGCTCGTATTTATACCGACAAGACAGCTGCAAAACGCTCTGGACGATCTGGAGATGCGTCTAAAAGGTGCCCATATCGTTTATGTCAAAGATGCCGGTACTTATGATGAAAAACGTGAACTTTGGCTCTGCTCAGACCGACGATACCTACTGAAAGAGGAGCATACGCTTGAAGGAGGGATGTCGCGGATACAAGAGCAAAAAAGCGGAACCTGGTCTGTCGAGTCCTCGCGTCTGATCCTTCAGGGAAATAATGGGCAGGAGCAGACAATCGACATCACACGTGAAGACAAGGCCCTGTTATTTGACGGTCACCGCAGTTATGAACTTGCGAACCATCACTGCAGGTAAGATTTGCAAGATGAGGCCTCTAGTTTAAACCCAAAACGCTAAAATATCAACACAAATTTTCATCGTGGAACATAATGGCTGATCGACAACTTTTTATCTTGACATCACTGCTTATCGGCATCAGTATTATCTTCACCTATTCTCTCTCGAGTTATGTCGTTGTCTTGTTCGACTACAGCGATTTTCATTTTGTGATTCGCCAGTTTGCCTTTGGGCTGCTCTCGATTCTCATCATGTGGTCGCTGGCGCAGTTGAACCCCGATATATGGCTGGCACGTCTCGGGTTTGCACTCTTTTTCGGGGCACTTTTTTTGATGATCGCTATGCCGTTCATGCCGGCAAGTCTCGTTAGCGAAGTGGGCGGGGCGAAACGGTGGATCAAGGTGGCAGGCTTCTCTTTGGCGCCGGTGGAGTTTTTCAAGATCGGTTTTGTCTATTTCCTGGCGTGGAGCTTTTCGCGAAAGATGGGGCATCACGGCGGTATGGGGCTTAAAGAGGAGTTCTCGCGCTTTGCGCCGTATGCCGTTTTCTTCGTTGTTGTCATGGTGCTGATCGCGGTGCTGCAGAAAGATCTTGGACAGGTCGTTGTCCTGAGCATGGCACTGCTGTTTATGCTGATGTTCGCAGGAAGCAGTTTTAAGTTTTTTATCACCCTTTTGGGGAGCGCATCGGCTTTTTTCCTTATCTTTATCTTTACGGCAGAGCACAGGATAATGCGGATCAAGTCCTGGTGGTCTCTGGCGCAAAACCAGATACTCGCTTTTTTCCCCGAGTCCATTGCTTCGAAATTACGGATCGAGAGCTACTCCGAGCCATACCAGATCTCGCATTCGCTCAACGCGATCCATAACGGCGGGCTCTTCGGTTCGGGACTGGCCAACGGAACCTTCAAGCTGGGCTTTTTGTCCGAGGTCCATACCGACTTTGTGTTGGCCGGCATTGCAGAGGAGTTCGGTTTCCTTGGCGTACTGCTGGTGACGATCATCTTCTTGGCTATTTTGCAGCGCATCTTCAGGGTCGCCAACCGTACCCAAGATGAAAAAAGCTATCTGTTCAGTATGGGCATCGGTCTGCTGATCGCGTTCACCTTTTTGATCAACGCGTACGGCATCAGCGGCCTGACGCCGATCAAGGGGATCTCCGTACCGTTTTTGAGCTACGGCGGTTCAGCGATGATCGCCGCATCTGTCGGCATAGGCATGGTCCTGATGGCCTCACGAAAAGTAAAATTGAAACGTTAGGAATACAATGAGAGTAGCGATTACAGGCGGCGGAACAGGCGGTCATCTGGCCATTGCGGCAGCACTGCTTGAAGCCCTGAAACAAAAAGGGCATGAGGCGATCTATATCGGTTCGGTCTCAGGCCAGGACCGGGCCTGGTTTGGTGAGGAAACACGTTTTGAAAAACGCTTTTTTCTCGATACAAGCGGTGTGGTCAACCGTCGATACATAGGCAAGTTGTGGGCATTGTGGAAGATATTCCGCGCGGTGTTAAAGTCGCGCAGCATCTTAAAAAATGAGAAGATCGATGCCGTGGTCTCGGTCGGCGGTTATTCGGCTGCGGCGGCCACCTTTGGTGCCTATACCAAACATATTCCCTTTTTTATTCACGAACAAAACGCGGTGATGGGACGGCTTAACGCCATGATGAAACCCTATGCCCGTGCTTTTTACAGCTCCTACGATGAAAAATCACCTGTAAAAGGCTACCCCGTGCGTGATCTCTTTTTTGAGACGGCGCATCTGCGTAAAAAGATCAATACGGTCATCTTTCTGGGCGGTTCGCAAGGGGCGAAGTTCATCAATGATCTGGCGCTGGAGACATCCGCCGCCTGCATTGCCAAAGGGATCAAGGTCATTCACCAATGCGGCGAAAGAGATTATGAACGGGTCAAAAAAGCGTATGAAGAGCAGAAGCTCGAAGTCGAACTGTACAGTTTCACAAAAGAGCTTCCGGCCTTGATAGAACGCGCGGACCTGGCAGTCAGCCGTGCAGGTGCCAGTACGCTTTGGGAACTTGCGGCGAACGGGCTGCCGGCACTCTTTGTGCCGTACCCGTATGCGGCAGGGGACCATCAATACCACAATGCGCTCTTTTTGGTTGAGAAAGCGTTGGCGTGGTCCTATCGGGAGAGCCCTTCGTATGCGCGTAACCTCTTGGCTCTTTTGGATGATGACCTCGAAGAGAAGAGTCGTGGCTTGATGAAACTCGGGAATAAAGGTGCCGCTGCGGCAATTATTGATGATATAGAGGAGCGTTTGGATGTTAGCTGATCTTGCCCAGTGGCTTGTACAAAATATATTGGATATGGGCTATCTAGGCATCTTTCTTCTGATGATGATCGAAAGCTCTTTTATCCCTTTTCCGAGCGAGATCGTCTTGATACCTGCCGGCTATCTGGCCCAGCAGGGTGAGATGAATATCGTTATTGTTTTTGTAGTCGCACTGTTTGGCTCACTGAGCGGTGCCTTTATCAACTACTTTGGCGCATTCATCATCGGCAGGCGCTTGTTGCTGAAATTCGGAAAATATATCTTTATCCCAAGCAGTACGATGGATAAGATGGATAACTTCTTTCAAAAGCATGGCCCCATCTCAACATTTACAGGCCGTTTGATTCCGGGGATACGTCAGCTTATCTCGATTCCGGCAGGCCTTTCCCAGATGCCGCTGCTGTCTTTTAGTCTTTACACTGCATTGGGGGCGGGTATCTGGAGTTTGATCCTGATCATGCTGGGGTATTTCTTGGGTCAGAACATAGAGTTGGTGGAAACCTATCTGCATCAGATCACAATTGCTGTTCTGGGAGCGTTGGTTGTGCTTGTATTTGTTTATATTCGTCGTTTAAAAAACGGAAATAATCAGAACTGACGGTTTTTTAGCTTTTTTTCATGTATTAATCTCTATACTTCTTGTAAAAATATCATATAAGGATTTTTTATGATAGAGACGATACAGACTGTTGAAAAACAATTCAGAACCATCGATGCTATGGTCAATACGCAATCGTATGGAATGCAGTTGAAAGACCCGAGTTTTATTGAAGAGCTTTCCATCGTCGTTGAAGAGGCGTACGTATGCCTTAATGACGGGATGTGCGAAGAGATAAAAGTGTGTCATACCTGTAGTTATCAACGCAACTATCTGCGTAATATTATGGCTTTGTTAAGTGAGATCGAGGGTGGCGGCAGTATTTCAAGTACCGTCAAACGGGAGCTTTTTACTTTTCCTGAGAAGATCAGTGAGGTATTGGTACGTATAGAACAGGCGCTCAAAGAGCTCAAAGGCTAGTCTATAAACTTAATGTTCTAAAGCCAACTCTTACATCTTTTAGAATATTTAGCCCTATTACAGCATCCAGAAGTTATACTTCTGGCAAAATATTTGATTATAAAGGAGACCTATGCCAAGTATTCCAGGCGGGTTCGAACTTATTTTAATCCTTGCAGTCGTACTGCTCCTTTTTGGAGGCAAGAAGATCCCTCAACTTGCAAAAGGGTTGGGTGAAGGTATACGTAACTTCAAAAAATCGGTTAAAGATGATGAGCCGGAGGTCGCAAAGAACGACTCGGTTGAGGAGCCTAAAAAAGTAGAGGCTTCAGAAGAAGGTGCAAGTAAAGAAGCACCTAAAGAAACAAAACAAGCATAATCATTGAAACAACGTGTTGCAGCGCTCCTTAGAGAGCAGTTTGATCGAGATGTTGTTTTAGAGAAGCCGAAAGATCGTTCTTTTGGCCACTTCGCAACACCAGTCGCATTTTCCCTAGCCAAAGAATTCCGCAAATCACCGATGGCCATTGCCGATGAACTGGCCTCTTCGTTTGGCGAAGACCCGATGTTCTCGGCGGTTGAATCGGTAAAGGGCTACATTAACCTACGTCTCTCCGAGTCATTTCTGGATGAGTACGCTTCATGGGCGCTTGAGAACGAAGAGCAGTTCGGTTCTGTCAATGCCAATGAGAAGATCCTGCTGGAGTTCGTCAGTGCCAACCCGACAGGCCCGTTACATATCGGCCACGCACGCGGTGCGGTCTACGGTGACACACTGTTGCGTTTAGGGCGTAAGCTCGGTTTTGATATCACTGCCGAGTACTATGTCAACGATGCCGGTAACCAGATCGATCTTCTGGGGCTCTCTATTCAACTTGAGGGACGTTCCTCCATCCTCAATGAAGAGGTCGAATACCCTGAGAGCTTCTATCGCGGCGAGTATATGACAGACCTTGCAAAGGAAGCGGTAGCGGTTTTCGGAACAGAGATCTTTCATGACGAGAACCGTCAGAAAGAGCTGGCGCTCTGGGCAAAAGACAAGGTGATGGAGATCATCATTAAGGATCTTGCCGATGCGAACATCCATTTCGATACCTTTGTCTCCGAAGCGTCACTTTACAAAGAGTGGGATCGTGTCATGGCCAAGATGGCCGGGGGTGTCTACCATCTCGAAGATAAGATCTGGCTCCGTTCAACCGATTACGACGATGCGAAAGACCGTGTCGTTGTGCGCGAAGACGGCCGTCCGACCTATCTGGCCGGCGATATCATCTACCATAACCAGAAGTTCGAGCGCGGTTACGACCACCACATCAATATCTGGGGTGCCGACCACCACGGCTATATCCCCCGGGTAAAGGCTGCAGCCGAGTTCCTGGGCCATGACAGCAGCAAACTCGAAGTACAGCTCTCGCAGATGGTCAGCCTGCTCAAAGACGGCGAGCCGTACAAGATGAGCAAACGGGCGGGCAACGTCATACTGATGAGCGATATCATCGAAGAGATCGGTTCCGATGCCCTTCGTTTTATTTTCGCGAGCAAAAAGAGCGACACGCCGCTCGAGTTCGATGTCGAAGAGCTCAAAAAAGAGGACAGTTCGAACCCGATCTACTATATCAACTACGCGCATGCGCGTATTCAGACGATACTCGGCAAGAGTGAACTCTCGAGAGATGAGATCATGGCGAGTGATCTCAAAGGACTCAACGAGGATGCCGACGGGCTCCTTTTCGAGGCTCTTTTGTTGCCGGAAGTGATCGAAGACGCGTTTATGACGCGCCAGGTCCAGAAACTGCCGGAGTACCTCAAGTCACTTGCGGCAAGACTGCACAAATTTTACTACGACTACCGCATCATCGGCGAAAAAGACGAGGCGAAGATGCTCAAGCTTTTCCTTGTCGTCGCACTCTCACTGCGTACCGGTCTCTCCCTGCTGGGCATCACCGCAAAAGATAGGATGTGAGTTCGCGATAAGAAAAGCCAATTTCTTGGCTTTTCAGCGAACGAAACCAGAGTCGATGTGCGAAGCACCGACGCCGGCTTGAACATCAATAGAAACAAAGGCAAATAGCCTTTGGAACAAATTTAGGTGGCGAACCCGAAGTCGGTGTGTTCACGAAAGTGAATACCGACGAAGGGAGAGCTCCATTAAAGCCAATTTCTTGGCTTTTCAGCGAACGAAACCAGAGTCGATGTGCGAAGCACCGACGCCGGCTTGAACATCAATAGAAACAAAGGCAAATAGCCTTTGGAACAAATTTAGGTGGCGAACCCGAAGTCGATGTGTTCACGAAAGTGAATACCGACGCCGGAGACTTTATAAAAAGCCAACTCTCCTTTTTTATTTGAAAACCCACCATTTTCAGTAAACCGTTTATACGCTAGAATGGTTGTATGAAGCGCATAATCCTTTCAATTTTTCTTTTGTTGATGTCTTTGAAAGCAGATGAGTGTGCAGAGATGAAGCGCTCTTTTGAAAAAGAGGAGTCTGCCTACGATACGGTAGCAAGCATCGCTGTAGCCGGCAATGAAGCCTATGCAATTATCGGAAAATTTGTCAAAGAAGGGGAACTGTTATTACAAAGATGTCCGGACCTCTATTCCCTGGACCGTCAATATACACTCAAACGCAAACTCAAAACGGCAAAACAGAATCGTAAGAGCTATGACGTGTTTACCCAGTCAGAGGTTAGCAGTTATGCGTTCAGGCACCCTGAAGAGATCATTGTCTATAAATGGGGCACGATAAGGCCGGTACCGTGAAACGGGTAGCGATCGCAGCGGGACTGCTGTTACTGATGCTTGACAGTGCTCTTGCGGCAACGGATTGCGAGGCGTATGAAGAGGCCTATGCTACGGCAAAGTACAGAATGGAGGAGATCGGCGGCAGCTCTTACCGGGAACGCTATGACCTGGTCAATGATCTCATCGATGCGGCAATCGTCTATCTGGCATACTGCAAAGAGCAGATCTCTTTGGATGAGCAATACCAGATCCGGCAGGTGATCAAAAAAGGGGACCGGAAGCGTAGAGCATATTTTAGAGGAGCGGTCAGGGAGTATCATGTGCTCTACGGTATTCGTCCCAATGTTAGTGAGATATACCAGGACGGCAGCGGCGAAAATGGCGGAGGCAGCCCGTCGAAAGAACGTTCAGCACCACAATCGCCACCGCGTTTCCCTCCGGTTCAGCAACCGATGATGCCGCCTGTGGAACATTAAAAGTTAGCTTCGTTATAATATCGGCCTCTTTTCTCCTCATCGCTTAACTGGATAAAGCAGGGCCCTCCTAAGGCCTAGCTCGAGGTTCGAGTCCTCGTGGGGAGACCATCTACTACAAAATCCCACAAACCCTTAAATTTATAACAGTTGATTACTGAATGCTGTGTTCATCATTCAAGCCGAAAATATCGCTGCGTTCGATGGCATCTTCCTGAAAATATTCGATGCGTTCTTCCGCTACTTCGAGGTTGTCCGAACGGGCGATATGGAAAACAGCATCCCCCTCCTGAACAAGAGGAATCTGGCTTTTACCGATGATGATACCGTCAAACAGTGATCGCATCTCGATACTCTTCTCGCCGAGCGGCTCATCGATAAATGCGATGATTTCATCTTTTTTGACCGAATCGCCAAGCCCTTTGACCGTCCGCAGCATCCCGCCTTCTGTTGCCCGTATCCAGCTGCTCTGTTTAAAGATCAAAGGATTGCGGTAGCGCTTTTTTACCCTCGGCGGAAGCATTCCCAGTGATTGAAGGACATTGATGATACCTTTGACCCCTATCTTGATGGAGGTGTCGTCAAAACGCAGCGCTTCACCTGCTTCGTAGAGCAGAATAGGGACGCCGTACTCCTGGGCCTCAGCCCGAAGTGAGCCGTCTCTGAGCTCAGAGTGGAGAATGACCGGTGCTTCAAACGCTTTGGCCAGTTCCAGGGTCTGCTCATTGTTGATGTTCGTACGTATCTGCGGCAGGTTCGAACGGTGAATGGCTCCGGTATGCAGGTCGATGCCGAAATTGCATTTTTTGGTGATCTCGTCAAAAAAGATTTTTGCTATACGGGCGGCAAGGGAACCTTTGGTCGAGCCGGGGAAACTGCGGTTCAAGTCTCTGCGGTCAGGCAGGTATCTGGTCAGTGTATTGAGGCCGTAAACATTGACGACAGGGACAAGAATGAGGGTGCCTTTGATTTTTTTCAAAATGGAAAGCTGTTTTAACCGTCTGATAATCTCGATGCCATTGAGCTCATCGCCATGAATGGCAGCACTCACAAAGACCGTCGGTCCTGCTCTTTTGCCGCGAATTACCTGAACAGAGATCACCGCAGGAAGATTGTAGAGTTTTGGCAGTTCGATTTCCAGATTGGTGGTCCTGCCTGCAGGAATATCAATACCGTTGATTTGAAACGTATTGTTAGACATAAGCTCTCTTTATTACGCGATGATTTTGCATCAGATATTGAACGATTTTAGTGTAGAATATTAGCATAGATTAGCACAAGGGATATCAAATCAAAAAGTTAACCATAGGGCGGAATGAGTATGTTTCGCTTCCTGACCTCGGCTTTAACGAAATCGATGCAAAAATTGATACGGGAGCCTATTCCTGTTCAATCCACTGTGACGAGATCCGTCTTAACGACGACGGAACGGTCCATTTCAGACTTCTAGATGATTCGCATCCCGACTACCACGAAAAAGATATTGTGATGCCGGTACATGAGATTAGGCATGTCAAAAGTTCCAACGGTACGGTGCAGGAACGCATATTTATCATGACGACGTTGGAACTTTTTAATCAACAATTTGAGACGGAACTCTCTTTGACGGACAGAGCAAGTATGAAGTATCCGATGCTCATCGGCAGAAAATTTCTCGAAGACCGTTTTATTGTTGATGTCTCTTTAACCTATCAATCCGCAAAAAATTAAAAGGCCTGCTCTATGAAAGTCTACATTCTATCAAGAAAATCAACCCTCTATTCGACTAAAAGACTCCATGAGTCGGCCAAATCAAGAGGCTGGGATGTCCGGGTCCTTGACTATCTGAAGTTCAGTATCGAGATCGCAAAAGGCGAACTGATGATCAACTATAACGGCGAAATGCTTGAGGCGCCCGATGCCATCATCCCCCGGATAGGGGCGAGCCGTACCTTTTACGGCACGGCAATGGTGCGTCACCTTGAGATGATGAATGCCTTCAGCGTTGCCGGCTCTCTGGCGATCTCGCGCTCGCGCGACAAATTGCGCAGTCTTCAGATCTTGTCAAAGGCCGGTGTCGATATGCCCAAGACCGTTTTTGCCTCGAACAAGTCAAATGCAAAAGATATCATCGAGCTCAGCGGCGGTACCCCGCTGGTACTAAAGATCCTTGAAGGGACGCAGGGTGTGGGGGTGGTTCTTGTCGAGACGCAGAAAGCGGCCAAATCGGTTTTGGACGCCTTCTACGGGATGGATGTCAACCTGTTGGTCCAGGAGTTCATCGAAGAGGCGGGCGGTGCGGATATCCGTGTGATCGTTGTTGACGGCGAAGTGGTCGGTTCGATGAAACGTCAGGGTGCCGAAGGCGATTTCCGTTCCAACCTTCACCAGGGTGGCAGCGCAACGCTTCACAAACTGACACGCAAAGAGAAATCGACGGCCGTCGCGGCAGCCAAAGCGATGGGGCTAGGCGTCTGCGGTGTGGACATGATCCTTTCCAAACGCGGTCCGCTTGTGATGGAGGTGAACTCCTCCCCCGGGCTGGAAGGGATTGAAAAGGCGACGGGTATTGATATCGCCGGTAAGATCATGGATTACATCGAACGAAATGTCGATACGAACGAACCGACGAAACGAAGACGTGTGAAAAAAGACAAGATCGGCGCTTAACTGCCGATCGTTTCATTGAATGCATAACGCTTTTACTGGCGTTCGGCCGATCGTGCGGCGCTTTTCAGGGCTCTTTCTTGCGTATCAGGACTTTTCCACTTTGCTGCGCCACAGATAGAAAATGGCCGAACTCATTAAGATCAAGGCGCCCATCAGCAAAACAGCATTCAGCGTTCCCGAGCTCCCTCCGGTGAAGGGGAGGCCGCTGGTATTCATGCCGAAGAAACCGACTGCCAGGTTCAACGGAAGGAAGACGGCTGAGATGATGGTAAGCGTGTAGATAAGCCTGTTCATCTTTTCGTTGGTGCGTATGTTGTAGAAGTTGTAGAGGTAGTCGAGCTTGGAGAGCTGCAGCGCGGCTGAGCGCATGGTACGGTCGATGTGTTCATACAGGTCGGCGTAGCTGTTGATAGGGAATCCCGGGGCCTCCTCATAGGCGTCGATTACTTCTTTCATGGTGTCCAAAGCCCGCACCAGGACCCGTTCGATACGCAATATGTCGCGTTTGAGACCAAGCCACTCTGTCATGAAGTCGTTCGAAGCCTTGTCAGTATAGAGCTTCTCTTCCATAGCTGCTATCAGGTCCTGGTACCGGGTGAACGATTTTAACATCTGGTCCGTCACCCTGTCGATCAGTCCGTACGGCCCTTCAAAACGTTCTTCGAGAAGTTTGAACCTTTTCTCCTCTTTGTCATAGAAGTAGCTTTTCTCCGGCGTGATCACGAAACCTAAAGAGATGACCTGAAGTTCCTTTCCGATGACCGGCAGGCGGACGATCAGCATGTTGTAGGTCTCATTCTCGTCAAATATCGAAGGGTGCAGTTCATTGCGCAGATCTTCAAGATGCAGCGTGTCGATCAGCTGTTCCAAGTGTTCCATGACCACCTCGTGTTAGTTGATCTCTTATTGTAGCAGAACGAGGTGTATTTGTATTCAAAAGGGTTACCTTCGAATCACGATATTACAGTTATCCTCTGTGGCTTTTTTGATATGATATAACTGTTATCTTTTAGTTGAAGGCTGATCATGGAACCTCTCCTGCACATTCCAGAATATGTTCACTCTTTGAAAGTCGAAGAGACCATGGAAAAGCTGCAGAGCACTTCGAATGGCCTCAAAAGTGATGACGTCGTATCACGGCAGCGCGTGTTCGGAAAGAATATAATTGAACAGCAGAAGGTGAGCAGGCTCTCTGTTCTGGCAGGGCAGTTCAGGTCGCCGCTTGTCCTGATCCTCCTGTTTGCAGCGCTCATCGCTTTTTCGGTTGGCAGCTCCGCCGACGGTCTGCTGATCATGTTGATCGTCTGTATCAATACCGCACTCGGTTTCTGGCAGGAGCTCAAGGCCCTCACCTCGATCGAAGCCCTGAAAAAGATGACCGAAAGCAGGGTCACTGTGATACGTGACGGGGATGAGAAGAGGGTTGCCTCATCGGAGATCGTCCCTGGAGATCTCATTCTCCTGAGCGAAGGCGATCTCGTTCCGGCTGATCTTCGGCTGATCACGGTAGAGGGGTTGACTATCGACGAGTCCGTATTGACGGGGGAATCGGTACCGGTAACCAAAGAGGCTGCTGTTGCGCTTCCCAGGAAGACACTGCCGTACGAACTGGACAACATGGCCCTTTCGGGCACCGTCGTCGTCAAAGGAAGTGCCACGGCGGTGGCCGTCTATACCGCCCAGAAGAGCTACCTCGCCTCCATCGCGGAAAAGGCGCAGGAGGAGTCGCCCGAAAGTCCTTTGAGCCGGGCGCTCGGCACCTATACCAGAAAGCATCTTCTGCTTACCCTCTCCATTATTGCGATCGTCGGGATCATCGCCTATTTCCAGGGACGGGACCTTCTCGACATCACGATGCTGCTGATCGCGGAGATCGTATCGGCCATCCCGGAAGGGCTGCCGATCGTCGTGACCCTTGTCCTGACGATCGGGGCCATGGCGCTGAGCCGTAGAAATGTCCTGGTGCGATACCTTCCTACGGTAGAGACCCTCGGCAGCGCAACGGTGATCGCTTCGGACAAGACCGGCACGATCACCCAGGGAAAACTGGTCGTCAAAGAGAGTTTTGCGATCAACGAGAGCTTCACAAAGATCGCCGCCGCCCTGGCCAATGAGTCGGAGCAGGGCAGAGGCGACCCGATCGACACGGCACTGGCCCAATGGCTTGGCGTGCATTTTGAACAGATCAGAGAACGATTCCGACGTACCAGCTTCTACCCTTTCGATACCAAGTATCGGCTGATGGCAAGTGCGAACATTATTCATGAAGAGCACAAGATCGTCGTCAAAGGGGCGTATGAATCACTCAAAGAGTTTGCGCGCAACCGTGAAGATTTTGAAAAGCTCGAGGCGGTTCACGACGAATTCGCACGAAAAGGGCTGAGGGTTCTGGCTTTTGGTGTCGGCACTTATGAAAGCGACGACATCGAGACATGGGAGATCGACATCGTCGGACTGGTGGGTTTTCTTGATCCGCCGAAAGAGGATGTCAAAGCGGCGGTGGAGACTGCGGGAAATTCCGGCATACGCATCATGATGATCACCGGCGACAACGCCCTGACGGCTACCGCTATTGCCGAAGAGGTCGGCATCTACCGCGAAGGTGATCGGGTCGTGAGCGGCGAGGAGGTCGGCGATCTGGATGACGAAGCGCTGAAAACAAAACTTGCCGATACCACCGTCTGGGCCCGTATGTTGCCAGAACACAAATATCGCATCGTCAAACTGCTACAGGAGAGCGGTGAGATCGTCGCCGTCACAGGTGACGGCGCCAATGATGTCCCAGCACTTAAAGCAGCCGATCTCGGCATCGCGATGGGCAGCGGGGCTGAAGCGGCCAAGGCGACAGCGAACATGATCCTGCTCAATAACGACCTTTCAGTCATCATCGAAGCGGTACGCCAGGGGCGCATCATCGCCAACAACATCAGAAAGTCCATCTACTTCCTCGTGTCGACCAGCATCGACGAGATCATTCTGATCTCGGGAGCCATACTGATGGGCTACCCGCTGCCGCTCTATCCGCTGCAGATCCTCTGGATCAACATCGTAGCCGACAGCGCTCTGGACAAGACCTTCCCCTTTATCAGAGAGGAGGGTGATGTGATGAAAGGCAGCCCCAGAAAACCCGATACCCAGTTTTTCGACAAGATACAGATCGCCCGGACCCTCTACGCCTCGGCTGTCATCGGCCTTCTGGGGCTCTGGCTCTATCATGTGACCATCACGGCCCGGGGTCATGATGCTGCCGTCTCGACCGTCTTTACGGCGATGATCGTCGCCATCTGGGTCAACGGCCTGCAGTCGCTCAAAGAGCATGAACCGTTTCTAAAGCATATCCGCACCAGTCTGACCATCAGTCCCTATCTCTGGCTGGGAATCTCTATCGGCGTTTTTTTGCAGGGGGCCGTACTCTTTTTTGCGGGTGAATGGTTTCATGCCGAACTGCCGGATCTTGAAGCGTCGGGCTATATTCTGGCGATGGCGTTGAGCGTCTTTTGTCTCATCGAAGCCAGAAAATGGGCAGAGTTCGGATATCGGCACTATGTCCATACCAAAGTATGATGGCTGCTGCGGGAGAGTGGTGCAATGCGTCCGGATTTAGTGTATGATGTAGAAAAAAAGAGAGCTTATGTATGAGCGCGTGATTCTTCTTGTCGGCGAAGAGACTGACGACACCGTTATCGGCAATATTGAAGAGTATCTCGGTACGCAGTACCGGCTGAAGACAGAGACCGTCACATTCTCAAAATTTGACCAGCCGGCCGAGAAGACGCTCTACCTTTTATATCTATCCGATGGGGAGATCAGAGAACTCTTCAAGAATGAGGCGGTGGGTGCTATGGAGGTGGGTATTCTACCCAACGACCTCTGCCCCTATGCAATGCGAAGCTACGGTATCGTCCATGACCTGTTTGAAGCGATCGACGATGTATTGAAGGCGACGGAAGCGACCCCGGTCGATCTGTTGTTATGCAACGGCTTGCCTGTGATCGGCAATATCGTCATAGGAAACGTCCACGGGATGAACCGCGTACACGACGTCTATAGAGGGCTCTTCCAAAAGACAGCGGCTTTCTTCTCCTCATTCAGAGCGCTTTCGTTCCAGCACTATACGATCACCACGGCCAAGGGCAACATTACCAGTACCGCTGCAACCGGTATTATGATCTTCGAACACAATGTCAGCGGAGTGAGCCACAATTTGCTGAGAGAGAACCTTTCTCTCCACGACGGCAAGCTCAATGCACTGATCCTTGCACCGGCAAGTGTTTTTACCTACCTTTACTACCTCTTTTTGAGCTATTTTCTTAACAGGCTCTATATCGACCGCCTTCCCAAAAGTATCGGCCTGATCATCTCGTCCGGACTCGAGATCAGCAGTCCGAGACCCATCGAATATATGTTCGACGGGATTGTGGCGAGCGATACCCGGCTTACTCTGGAGGTGGCAAGGGATGGGGCCCGCATCTATCTCGGCCGGAAAATCACCGATGTCCCGGCTGAACAGTCGAAAGAGGAGAAGGAGACCATCCGGATACAGGGACTCCCCAAAGGCGAGATGGTCACGATGCTGGCAAGCGAACCTGTCCCCTTCTTTCCGAAGGCGGACGAAGAGGACTTCAAAGAGCTTTTTGTCGGCCTGCGCCAGAGTGCCAGGATCTCATCCGTCTTTATCATACTGATGATCCTCAGTACCCTGCTGGCGACGACAGGGCTCTTCCAGAATTCGGCACCCGTCATTATCGGTGCGATGATCCTTGCACCGTTGATGGCACCTATTGTCTCCTTTTCTATGGGTGTCGTACGGGGTGAAAAAGAGCTCATGAAAGAGAGTACGACAACCTTCCTTGTCGGGATCGTGACGGCGCTCGTCTTCTCCTGCCTCTATGCCTACCTGCTGCCGTTGAATCTTCTGACCGATGAGATGCAGAGCCGGTTAAACCCGAATCTTCTCGATCTTATGGTGGCGATCATCGCCGGTGTTGCGGGAGCTTACGCCCACGCCAAGTCTGAAGTGGCCAAAAGCCTCGCAGGAGTGGCGATCGCGGTCGCACTTGTGCCGCCGCTGAGCGTTGCGGGAATCGGTATCGGCTGGTGGGACGGCGAAGTCCTTTACGGGGCGTTTCTCCTCTTTATGACCAACCTGGCGGGGATTACCCTTTCGGCGGCGCTGACGTTCCTGCTGCTCGGTTTTGCACCCGTCAGGCGGGCGACGAAAGGGATCGTCCTGACGACCGTCTTCCTTGCTTTTGTGTCGGTGCCGCTGCTTTTTTCGTTCTATCAGGTGATAGAACAGCACAGGATCCTTACACAACTTAAAACTGTCGAACATCTGCAGCTCGACGGTCAGCCGGTCACCGTCCGCGCGCTTTCCGTCGATTTGAGCAGGGAGACCCCCGTCGTCTACATTGAGACAAGGAGCGCCTCAATGCTGGGAGGCGATCAGCTTCAGCGGCTCAAAGAGGCGATCGACAAGGCGCTGGAACGGCCTGTTGTCGTCAATGTGCTATCCGAGATCGAACTGCACTAGCGACGGAAAGTGAAAAAGAGGATGGGTGAGATTGGTTTTATCTGCTTTTGCGTAAGATGTCGTCAGGAGATGATATGACCGATATACCTATCTGGCTGGGCATCGCCTTTTGCGTTTCGCAATCGGCGATGTTCTCCGGGCTCAACCTCGCATTTTTCAGCATCAGCAAGATGCGGCTCAAGATCGAGATATCCCACGGCAACCGTGCCGCTGAGACTGTTCTGGCGATGCGCGAAGACGCCAACTTTCTTTTGACGACGATACTCTGGGGGAATGTCGGCATCAATGTCCTGATGGCCCTCCTTTCGAACTCGGTCATGGCGGGGGTGATGGCTTTCCTCTTCTCTACGGTCATCATCACGCTCTTCGGCGAGATCGCACCGCAGGCCTACTTCTCACGCCACGCTCTGCGTATGGCCTCCGGGCTCGCCCCGGTGTTGCGTTTTTATCAGCTTTTGCTGTGGCCGCTGGCCAGACCGTCGGCGAAGGTGCTTGACCTGTGGCTGGGCAGAGAAGCGGTACAGTTCTTTCGGGAGAACGAGATCGAAGAGATGCTCCGTATGCATATACGCGAGAGCGATTCCGAGATCACCCATGTCGAAGGCAAGGGAGCGCTGAACTTTCTGGCGATCGACGATCTAAAGGTGAGCGAGGAGGGCGAACGCATCGATCCGTTGAGCATCATTCCCCTGAAGTTCGAAGGGAAGTGGCCGATCTTCCCCTCTATCACCCCCTCTGCGAAGGACCGTTTCTTGCGCCGTATACACAGGTCAAAGAAGTCGTGGGTCATTCTAACCGATATGCGCGACAACCCCCGTCTGGTCATCGATGCTGACGGTTTTATCAATGCCGCGCTGTTTGAATTTGAGACCTTTAATCCGATGGAACACTGCCATCGGCCGATGATCATCTCCAACCTGGAGTCGACCCTCGGCGATACCCTGTCAGGGTTGCAGGTGGATGCGGAACATACGGAAGACGACGTCATTGACGAAGATATCATCCTGATCTGGGGAGAGGACCGCCGGATCATTACCGGTGCCGACATACTCGGGCGGCTTCTGCGGGGGATCGTGGCGAAATAAACACGGCCGTCTCCACTGTGATCTTCAAAAACCTATATGAGTGGGGTGCCGTTTTCAAGGTGCCAATGCAAGATGCCGTCCCAGATCTCCTGGGCAGTTTCAGCATACCAAAAAAGTTCCGTATCCTCAGGATCGATGACCCCCTCGTCGAGCAGATAGTCAAAATCGAGCACCCTTTCCCAGAACGCCTGTCCGACAAGGATAATGGGAAATGGTGCGATCTTGCGAGTCTGTACCAGCGTCAATGCCTCTGCAAGTTCGTCAAGCGTACCGAAACCTCCCGGGAACGCCACCAACGCCTTGGCCCTGCTAAAAAAGTGAAGTTTACGCATACTGAAGTAGTGGAGCTGGAAACAGAGTTCGGGCGAGATGTAGGGGTTGGGGAACTGTTCGCGGGGAAGGCTGATATTAAGTCCGATCGATTTGGCTCCAACGTCGAAAGCACCACGGTTTACAGCTTCCATGACCCCCGGTCCGCCGCCGGTCATGATGGTGATCCGGCAATCACTCGGCCCTTCCCCCGACCGGCCGACGATCTGACCGAACTCCCTTCCTATTGTATAAAAGCGGCTTTTATGCAGAATATTCTCGCAGCACTTGCATTTGTGGCGCAGCGCTTTATCATCAGGGTCGCGTTCAAGGGCCTTCTGCGCTTCATACAGGTTTCGACGTGCTTCGGCCTCCTCGGCAATCCGTGTTCCGCCGAAGACGGTTATCGTATGTTCAATCCCGTACTGCTGCAGCAGCAGTTCAGTCTTGAGATAATCCGCCTGCAGCCGAAGACCGCGTACGGCATCTTCTCTTAGAAAATCGGGGTCCTCATCGGCAGGACGGTAGTTCGGGCTTTGCAGCAATTCGTGCATCCGCTGGGGAGCACCGGGGTCTTCCATCGCGGGTTTGGGCCTTTCGCTGGGAAGCTGCTCTTCGCGTATTGTCACCTTCGGCGGTTTTGGAATGCCGAATTTTCTGTGGAACCCGTTGTGGTTTTTTCTGCCTTTTCGCATCGTCGTCTGTATCCTTTTATAATGTGACAGGAATGCCGCGTTTCATGATGTGTGCGTCTATTTTCAATGCTTCGTTGATCGCCTTCGCAAAGAGCTCCATCTTCTCTTCTTCGCCGTGGACCAGACAGAGGGTCTTCAGCCCTTTGATAGGACGTATCCAGTCGATGAGATCACTCTGGTCGGCATGGGCTGAAAATCCGTTGATCGTATAGACCTGCGCCTTGGTAATGATCTCTTCATTGTAGATTCTGACAAACTTCGCGCCGTCGATGATACGGCGTCCGAGTGTCCCCTCAACCTGATAACCCACGAAAATCACCGCATTTTTCGGGTTCCAGAGGCGGTTTTTGAGATGGTGCATGATGCGTCCGCCTGTACACATGCCGCTGCCGGCAATGATGATCGCCCGTTCTCTGACCCGGTTGATCTCCATGGACTCATCCCTGGTCGAGGTCATTTCAAGCCACTTGAAGGAAAAAGGGTCACTGCCGATGGCCGCCTCCCATTCAACCTCGTCGCTGAGCTGGAGCGGGTATTTGTTGTAGAGCTCGGTCGCTTTGATAGCCAGCGGGCTGTCGAGAAAAACACGGCACTCCGGCAGTGTATGGGCCTTAAACATTTCGTGCAGCAGCCAGAGGATCTCCTGGGTACGCTCAAGCGCAAAGGAGGGGATCAGCACGTTTCCGCCGCGTTCAAGGGTCTCGGTGACGGCCTTTTTGAATTCGTGTACACTTTCCAGCAACGGCTTATGGTCGCGGTCGCCGTAAGTCGATTCGATAAAAAGCGCATCGGCTTTGTCGACCGTATCGGCACTGTCGATGATCAGCCGGTGGGGACTGCCGATGTCGCCGGAAAAGACGATGCGTTTTGGTTCACTCTCCTCGTGGTAGTCGAGAATGACGAAAGCACTCCCCATAATATGCCCCGCATTGCCCAAAGAGACTCTGATATGCTGGCGCAGTTTATGGTGCTCGAAATATTCGAGCGTATGCCATTTTTTTTCAAATACCTGATGGACATGCTCCTGGGTATAGAGCGGTTCGGAAACACTCTCCTCCTCGCCGCGGCGGCGTGCCTTTCTTTTCAGGGTTCTGTACTCCTCTTCGAGGATCCCGGCACTGTCGAGCAGCATGATCTTGGCAATATCGTAGGTGGGCTGGGTCGCAATGATCTCGCCGTCAAAGCCCTCTTTGACCAGCTTGGCGACCCTTCCGATATGGTCAAGGTGGGCATGGGTCAGGATGAGATACTGTATCTTGGCCGGATCGAACGCAAAGGGTTCATAGTTGCTCATACCGCCGGTGTCCCCCTGGAACATGCCGCAGTCGATCAGAATCTCTACCGAATTGATCTTAACGAGGTGACATGAGCCTGTGACGGTCTGGGCCGCTCCGTATGATGTTACTTTTGCCATCGCTTCTCCTTTATTTCAGTGTGTCTGCAGGCAGCTGCTTGACGTAGAGATCAAGTTGCGGAAACGGTATCTGAATACCGTGTTTGTACAGCGCATTGTAGATCAGAATCAGAAAATCCGACCGCAGCGAGTTGGGGCGTAGTTTACTAGCCCATTCTACCCAAACAAGCAGCTCAAAATCAACGCTGCTGCTGTTCATGGCGACCATCCAGACTTCTGGTTTTTTCTCACTATTGTCCTTAATATAGGTCAACGCACTTTTTTCGAGCTCTTCGAGGATCACTTTTTTGACGCGTTCGACTTCGGTACCGTACGCGACGCCAAAAGGGATGTGCAGGCGTCTGGTCGGGTCATCCAGCGTCCAGTTGATGACATTGTTCTGGATGAACGAGGAGTTGGGAACGACGATGTCGATGTTGTCGAAAGTTTTGATCGTGGTCGATCGGATACGCATGTCGGTCACCCTGCCGCGCAGCATATCGCTGATCTCGATCGTGTCGCCGATGCGGATGGTGCGTTCGAACATTAGAATGATCCCCGCGATCAGGTTGGAGACAACGGTCTGAAGCCCGAAACCGATACCGATGGAGAGCGCCCCGGCGATCAACGAGATGGAGGTCATGTCGATGCCGATACTGCCGATGGCAATGATGAAGGTGATGATCACGATCAGGTAATATCCGATATTGGAGGCCAGCCGGATGGACATCTGGCTCATGTCGGGCCACCGGCGGGCCACACGCGCTATCCACCGTTTGTACAGCACGCCCAGAAAAAATCCGAGAATAACCCAGATAAGGGCTTTAAGAAGACTCAGCAGACTGATGGGCTGTTCGTTATAGACGAACAGCGGTGCAGTGAACGTCTCTTTGATCTTCGTCAGGGCGGCCATGCTTTCGTGCTGGGTGTCTCCGATGAAGAGTTTTGTCGAACCGAACACCTCCTTGGCGAGTTCCCTGAGGATGGCAAGTATCTGCTCATAGCGGGGTCGCTCCTCTTTGGAAAGGTTTTCCGAGAGAGTCTGTATCTCCTCAAGCCGGGCAAAAAAAGCTTTATTTCGCTTCTGTTTCAACATGCAGAGAGACTGCTGTACCTCTGCACCGATCTTTGCAGTCAGCGCCTGCTGGTATTGCGTTTCGGCAGCATTGATCTTCTGTTGAAGCGGCGCTGATTTACCGCTGCCTTCAATCATCGCCTTTTCAAGGCTGATCTGCAGTGCGACCTTCTGCTGAAGGGCCTGTTCGAGCGCTGCAGTGCTGCGGGCCAATGCCTCATCAACTGTTTTGTGAACATCGCACTGCAGCAGGGCGAGATGCTTAACAAGCAGATCCATGACCTCCTGTCCGTGGGTCTGCAGAAGATCCACTCTCGCTTCAAGGTTTTTCTGCTGGAGTTTATAGTAGGCATACTGGAGCTGATAAGAGAGGAGCCGGGGCTTCTCCTCTTTGACGATACGTTCGATAGACTGCTTTAAAAATGCCGTCTTGGAAGAGAGGTCACGGAGCATTTTTCGACGCTGCTCCATTCGCAAGCGCAAAGATGCCCCGGCATTGATGGCGCCGTAATACCCATGGAGCGTATTTGCACCGTCAGCAAGAGCTGTAAGATCGTAGCGTTCTATCTTCGGGACCTGCGCTGCGGCGCTGCGAACCCTTGCCAACTGCAGCCGCTCTTCCTTTATGGTCTCTTCGGAGGTGAGGCCGCTTTTGGCCTCTGTCTCAATCCGCTCAGCGATCGTCAGGTAATAGGCCTCTTTGTCCGTGCCTTCATACAGATTGGTATCGATCGAAGCGGACCATACCGCAGCTTTCAAAAAGAGTATAACTATAAACCATCTCATCTTTTCACCTCAAAATCGATCTTGTCGCAGGCACCGGCCTTTTAAAAAACAGAGAGCCCCGTCTTGGTCGTAAAAAGTTCCAGGGCCTTGGTCCCGACGAGGGAGTTGCCCTGGGCGTTAAGGCCCGGCGACCAGACGGCGAGCCCCATCAGTTTGGGTATGACGGCGACGATACCGCCGCCGACGCCGCTTTTGCCGGGAAGTCCGACGTGGAAGGCAAAATCTCCCGAGGCGTCATAGTGGCCGCAGGTGAGCATGACGGCGTTGATGCGTTTGGCCTGCTGAGGTGTGATGTGGACGGTACCGGTGATGGGATCGACCCCGTGGTTGGCCAGATAGAGCATCGCCCTTGAGAGCATCTTTGTATCCATCTCGACGGCACAGTGTTTGAAATAGGTCTCGACGACTTCCTGAACATCATTGTCGAGGTTGTTAAAACTTTTCATCAGGTTCGCCAAAGCGAGGTTGCGAAAACCGTGGTCCATCTCGGATGCCGCGACCGTTTCATTGTAGTCGATGGACGGTTCGTCGGCAATGGAGCGGATAAAGGTCAGGACCTCATGCAGAGTGTTGCCGTCATCACCGTAGTGGCTCAAGAGGGCATCGGTGACGTTGATGGCACCGGCATTGATAAAGGGGTTTCGGGGAATGCCGTGCTCGTATTCGAGTTGCACCAGCGAATTAAAAGGGTTTCCCGAAGGTTCGCGGCCGATACGTTTGTACATATCGGTGCCGTAAAAATTCAGCGCCAGGGTAAAGGTAAAGACCTTTGAGATGCTCTGAATAGAAAAGAGGGTCTCCGCATCACCGACGCTGAACTGTGTCCCGTCGAAAAGGGTCAGGGCCATGCCGAACTGTTCAGGATCGACCTCGGCAAGAGCGGGGATGTAGTCTGCCACCTTGCCCTCTTTAAGGAAAGGGCGTATTTCGTCTGCTATGTCATTAAGAATTGCTTGGTAATCCATTGGAGAAGCCTAAACTTAGAATAGATAACTATAACGTAAAATGGATGGGTTATTGTAATACCCACCCCAAAAAAGGGGTGAAAAGCAGTAATTCAAAAAGTTGGTTTGCGCCGGTCACGACGCATCGATATACATATGTTTGAGCAGTTCGAGCATTTTTGCGACCGATTCCACGGAGACCGTCTCCGATGTCGTGTGGTAGCCTGTCGTCGGGACCTGCAGGGTCGTGCCTGTGATCGTTCCGCCGCTGGCCGCCGTCAGACGTCCCATCTCGGTGCTTCCGAGTGAGTTTTTCTTCATCCCCTCGGAGACGCGTTTCTTGTTCTCGATTTTCAGGTAGCTGTCCTTGAAGCTGTAGTCGATCTTGAGTTTACGGCACAGTTTTTCGATCTCTTTGGTCAGCGGCGAGTCGAATTTGGCATTGGCATCGCGGTGGCGCAGCACGATATGCTGACGCTCCGCTTCCTCGCGGTTCGGGTAGGGGCTGGTGTCGAGGACAAGAAGGCGGTCGGTACTTTTGTCCAAACGGCGGAACCACTCCAGCAGAAAACGCCAGCTTTTGCCAGACTCCTCCTGTGCCGTGAAAAAGGCCGTCCCCTTATAACCGCAGCGGTAGAGGTAGACGATGACGGCAGCGCTGAGGACATTGTCCAGCTGTGCCGAGAGCAGTCCGTTTTTGCTTGAAAGGGTGTCGACAAAGGCGACGGGGGTTCCCGGCAGAAGATGTTCAAGTCCTTTTACTTCGAAAACAAGGTTTTTGCGGCGTTCGCAGATGTAGGCGTTATCGATGGTGCCGAGCCCGAGGTAACTGCCCGACCACGGCTCATAAGCCTGCACCGACTGCTGTTTGAAGCGCTCGACGATGGCCATATAGGTCTGTTCGGCGATCGAATCGCCCGTCAGGTCCCCGCGGTTCTGCGTCATGAACGCCGCATACTGGAACTCGTTGGGGCCGGTGCAGATCAGCCCGTGGCGGTCGATGTGCGCCGAGAGCATACCGCGGTCGGGATCGCTGCCTTCGGCGACAAGCAGCCCTTCGTAAAGTGTTGTTTTGATGCCGATCTCGTCGAGTTCGCGTTTAAGCGAAAGGAAAAAGGGGTGTTCGGCGCCGACGACGGAGGGGCGGCGGATAAGATGTTTGAGGATGTCAAGAAACCCTCTGAACGGCTTTAATGTATTACGCATTTCCCTTTCCTCGTTTTAACTGCTGTTTTTCCATCACGGCAAGCTCCTCTTCGGCACTGAAGACGGTTTTTGGATCCGGTGCAAACTCCAGTGCGCGGCAGCGTCCGTCGTAATCGACCTGGTTAAGGATCAGCTTCATCGTCTCCAGGCGGGCCTTATGCTTGTCGTTTGAGCGGATGATATGCCATGGCGCTTTGTTATGGCTGGTCTGTTTGAGCATCCGGAATTTCGTTTCGGTGAACTGGTCCCACATGCTCTGCGCCTGCAGGTCGATCTCGCTGAGCTTCCATTGGCGCAGCGGGTCGGTGCGGCGCTGCTCGAAACGCTGTGCCTGTTTCTCTTTGGTGACACTGAAGTAGAGTTTGACCAGCAGCGTGCCGTTATCGACCAGCGACTCCTCGAAAGGGACGACATCGCGCATGAACAGATCATGCTCTACTTCGGAGCAGAAACCGAAAACCTGTTCGACCATCGCCCGGTTGTACCAGCTTCGGTCAAACAGCACCAGTTCGCCGCCATGCGGAAAATGTTTGATATAACGCTGGAAATACCACTGCGTCCGCTCCTCTTCCGTCGGACGCCCCAGTGCCACGATGCGGTAGTGTTTGGGATTCATATAGCGGCTGACGCTGCCGATGACGCTTCCCTTGCCCGCAGCATCGCGCCCTTCAAAAAGAATAACCAGTTTGAGCCTGTGGCGTTCGATGTGCTGTTGCAGTTTGACAAGTTCGGCCTGGTAAGGTTCCAGCGCAAGGTTCTCTTTGTAGGTGCTTATCGCTTCATCAAGTTGCTGTTCAGTCAACGCATTGTCTTTCATTCTTTATCCATTGGATGCAGTCTCTTTTCTGCATATTTTAAAGTGGTCCCACCTGAAAGTTCTTTACTTTCGCATTAATACAGTAATGAAAATATACCCCTTTTTTTTTGAATTTAGAGGCAGATGTTTTTTCATTTGAATATTTTTGCAAAAAGTATCGCCGCAAACACCTCCATCACCGCCCTTAAAAGCCCTGCAGAAGGCTGTTTTCAGCCCTTTGAAAATTGCTGCTGCAAAATGAAAAAAAAGGAGTAGAATTCCGCCGAAAAATTTATTACGGGGCAGCTCTATGGCTAAGCTTACTGTCAACAAACATACCCTCAAACCTTTCGGTCTCGATGCCAAACCTGTCATCGAAAAATACCTTGCCAAACTCGACGTTGATATCAGTGATTATACCTTTGCGGCGAACTATATCTGGCTGGCCAACAGCAGCGGTTTTTATGCCATCATCAACAAGTGTTTCTGTCTGTTTGTCATGACGGGAGGCGAACTGACGATGCTTCTGCCGCCGTTGGGGAAGAAAAAACATGTTACCGAAGCGATGGTGCGGTGTTTCGATATTATGAACAAGAACAACAGCTCTCGCTATTATGCCCGCATTGACTACGTACAGGCATCGATGATCGAAGCGTTCGTGCAGTCCACGGACGAAGGCGAAAGCATGTTCGAGATGCTTGAACACTATATCGTTGAAAAGAAGCTGGTCGATTATGTCTATGAAGCGGACAACCTGATCGAGCTGCGCGGCAACAGCTACCACACCAAGCGCACTGAGATCAACAAGTTCATCAAGTCCTATGCGGACCACCGTATCGAGGTGCTTGACAGCGTCAAGCACCATGACGAGATCATGCATCTGTTCAACAAATGGGTTTCGGACCGCGTGAAATACATGCCGAAAGAGGAGGCGGAGCTTTTTCTCGACGGTATCCACCAGGAGCGTCACGCCGTCAAACGGATGCTCAAGCACTACGAAGAACTGCAGCTCATCGGTCTGGTCATCTATATCGACGGCGAGCTCAAGGGGTTCACGGCAGGCGAGCGTATCAGCGCGGACACCGCCGCCGTCATCATCGAAAAGACCGATTTCGAGGTGATGGGGTGTGCCCAGTTCATCTTCCGTGCGTTTTCCAAGATGCTCAAAGAGCACTACGGCAGCACCTATATCAACGTCGGCGACGACATGGGCTTCGAGAACCTCCGCAAGGTGAAGATGTCCTACCGCCCGTTCAAACTCGTTGCCAAATACACCATCTACCAGAAATGAAGATCCGTCAGGCCCTCTCTTGCGACGCGGGGAAACTGCATGCTCTGGAAGAGGAACTCTTCAGCGCAGCGGATTTTCCTCTGTCGCACCGTTCGTTTTACTATCATATCCACCACAACCTGCTTTATGTGGCTGAAACGGAGGCGGGTGCGATCGCCGGTTACGCTCTTGCCCTCATACAGCGCCGCGATGCCAAGCTCTACTCTTTGGGTGTCGCTTCGGTGCACAGAGGCAGCGGTCTCTCCGGTTTGCTGATGCGGCAGATACTGCAGCAACTGGCAATACTGGGGTTCAAACGTACCCTGCTGGAAGTACGTTGCGACAATACACCGGCTATCGCTCTTTACCGGAAGTTCGGGTTCAGCATCACAAAGAAGCTGGACGCCTTCTACCGAGACGGATGCGATGCCTATCTGATGGAGAAGGAACATGCCTAAAAGACACTATCTAAAGCTTTTTAGTGAACTCAGCAAGAGCAGACTGTTGAAACTTCAGGCAGCGGTGCTTTTTTTGACCACCTTCATCGACTGGATCGTCATGCCCTTCATCACCAAACTCGAGGGGACGCATCTGCCGGTCTTCATGATCAGCTTCTACATGCTTCTTGGCGCTTCGGACGGGTTGATCCAGCCCCTGTTCAAAAAGGTGAGGATCTACCGTATCTATCTCTTCGTCATCGTGCTGGACCTGATACAGATCGCCAGCTATGCACTGATATGGACGGATATGGTCATCTTTACCTACGCCATACTGAGCATCTTCACCCTGCAGGCGATCACGTTCGAGATCTCCAGGGTGCATACGATCGACTTCATGAAAGAGGAGATCGCGATCAAGGATTACCTGATGTTGCGTTCGTTTATCGTCTCTTCGGCCATCATTGTCGGAAGCCTGAGCGCGATGGTGCTGGATTATTTCGGTATCGAGCTCTCTATGATCCTTTCACTGCTGGCTGTTCTCGGGGTGTTTGCCATTGTTATTGAGTTCAGGCTTTATACCAGACTCAAGAAGATCGTTCAAAGTGACGAGACGCTTATCGTCCGCCAAAAGAGCCTGCTCAATGAGAAGATCACGCTCTAGCTAAGAAGCTTTTATGGTGCGTACAAGTACTGTTTTATTAAGGAGTTGCTATGCGGACATCACTGCCGGAATTGATCGAGACGCTTGAAAACAGCGTTCGCAATTACACGGAAAACCTTGAGACGACCATCCACCCATACGATATCTCCGAACTGTTGCTGGAGCTTCGCGAGCATGATGAGTCGCTCTACCTCGAAAAGCTTTCGCAGCTGCCAGAAGAGCTCAAAGCACTGGTGCTCATCGAGCTACCGAAACACTGCCATGAGGAGGTGCTGGAGTATTTTACCCCGAGCGAGATCGCCGATCTGACCAATATCCTCGATACCGATGATGCGGCCGAGCTGATCCGAAACATCGAAGAGGTGGACGAAGCGGTCGCCGACGAAGTCCTCCAGAGCCTGCCCGAAGAGGACCGCCAGACTCTCGAAGAGCTGATCTCCTACGGCGACTACGAGGCCGGCGCCTATATGCAGACCGAACTTTTCAGCGCCTTCGTAGACGAACAGATCGGCGAGTCGGTCCGACGGCTCAAAAAGCTCAAAGCGGCCAAGGAGCTTGACAACGTCAACCAGGTCTATGTCATCAGCAGGGAAGGGTTTTTTCTGGGATCGATCCCCCTTGAGGATCTGATCTTGCTGGGGCCGAAGGAGCGCTATGAAGAGCTGCTCAAAGAGGGGGTCAACACCGTTGCCGTCCATGCCACCGACGATATCAACGAGGTCGTCGAGACCGCTTCGAACTACGACATGAGTGTTGTCGCGGTCATCGATGCGGATGGCAGGCTGCTCGGACGTATCACCTCCGATGATATCTACGACATCATCGAAGAGCGTGCCACCGGGCAGCTTTACCACCTTGCCGGGGTCAGTGAAGAGGCCGAACAGAAAGAGAGTCTGCTGCATATCGGGAAGCACCGTGCTTTCTGGCTGGGGATCAACCTTCTGACTGCGATTGCTGCATCGGGGGTCATCGGCCTCTTTGACGCCACGATCCAGTCGCTTGTGGCACTAGCCGTTTTGATGCCTATCGTCGCCTCCATGGGCGGCAATGCCGGGACGCAGACCCTGACCGTTACCGTACGCCAGATGGCCCTGGGCGACATCAGCGGCGGCGATGCGAGGGAGACAATCATGAAAGAGGTCTATCTGGCGTTGATGAACGGACTGATCTTCGCGGTAGCCATAGGGGTGGTCGCAGGCGCATGGTTTTCCATGCCGCTGCTGGGTGTGGTCATCGCCCTTTCGATGGTGATCAACCTCTTTTCGGCGGGTTTTTTCGGCTCGGTCATCCCGCTGCTGCTCAAAAAGGCGGATATCGACCCGGCGGTCGGTTCGTCGGTGCTCTTGACCACAGTGACCGATATCGTCGGGTTTTTCAGTTTCCTCGGACTGGCGAGTATCATTTTACTCTGAGAAGTCGGGTAGATAAAGAGATGGGACGGGCGCAATTTTACGCTATAAAAAAGCTCTTCTTCGAGGTTGTTCTTGGTGTACTTTAGCCACACGTTTTCGCCATTTGTACAGCTCGTGGCTGACAAAGAGCAGAAGCGGGAAGGGGAGGAGTATCCAGAGCTCATTCAGCGGTATGTAGGCCGTATGAAACACCTTCTGTACCGGTTCAAACCCCAGCAGCATCCAGATCCAGAGAAACTCCATCGCCATGGTGCCTATAAGCAGCCTGTTGCTTGTCCAGCCGACACTCCAGGCTGAAAACTCCCAGCTTCGCATCGTCCAGACATTGACCAGCTGGCAGCTGACGGCACCCAAAAGGGTCATCGTCATCGCCTGCGAATGGAGCAGCGGGTCGTTAAGCTCGACCGTGCCGTAATGCCAGCCGTGAAGCAGCAGAAAGCTGATAAAAGCGACCATGGCGGCCGTCGCTTCGATGACGCCGATAAAGAAGTAGCCGCGTTTGAACACCTCCCAGTCCAGGATCTTCTCATCGCTTCCCACAGGCGGCCGCTTCATGATGTTCTTTTCCGGCTTTTCGCTTCCGAGTGCCAGTCCCGGCAGCATATCGGAACCAAGGTCGATAGAGAGGATCTGGATGACGGAGAGCGGCATCGGGATCTTGAAGAAAAATTGCAGAATGTAGGGGACGATCTCGGGTACATTGGAGGAGAGAATATAGGTGACGAACTTCTTGATATTGAAGTAGACGCTGCGCCCCTCTTCGATAGCGGCGACGATAGAGTTGAAGTTGTCGTCGAGCAGGATCATGTCGGCAGCCTCTTTGGCAACATCGGTCCCCGTATTGCCCATAGCGATGCCGATATCGGCCCGTTTGAGTGCCGGAGCGTCATTGACCCCGTCACCGGTCATTGCCACGATCTCACCGCAGTTTTGCAAGGCTGTGGCGATCTTTAGTTTTTGGTTGCTTGCCATACGGGCAAAAAGCAGGGTCTCGTTTTTGAGGCGGTTCTCCAGCGCCTCCTCGCTCAAGAGCGCCACTTCAGGTCCCGTCAGCACGGCATCAAAATCGAGACCGATCTTTTTGGCGATGGCCTCCGCCGTTTTAGGGTTGTCCCCGGTGATCATCATGGTGCGGATACCGGCTGCTTTGCACTGGGCAAGGGCCTCTTTGACCTCCGTTCTTGGCAGGTCCATAATGGCGACAAGCCCCAGGAGCGTCAACCCCTCCTCTTCGGAGGCGCTGTTTTTGGCGATCGCTAAAACACGGTATGCCTGCTCCTCGTAGACTTCGGCACGCTGCCGCAGCCGTTTTCTGTTCTCTTCGTCAAAGGGTCTGACTTTGCCGTCACGGTCCACAAAATGGGTGGAACGGGTAAAGATGATCTCGGCCGCCCCCTTGGCGTAGAGCAGCTCTTTGCCGGCTCGGACACAGACGGTGGACATCATCTTCCGCTCGCTGGAAAAGGGCACCTCGCTGCTTTTTTTGCAGGAGACGATGTCGATATGGGCTTTTTTGGCGGCCGCAACGATGGCAAGTTCCGTCGGGTCGCCGAAGAGGTTCCCATCTTCGATGATCGCACGGCAGTTCACTGAAGCGGCGAGCAGCAGTTCTTCCAGGCGCGTGCGGGAACTTTCGTTGCTGCTTTTGAAGCTGAACTCCCCCTCGATAGCGTACCCTTCGCCGCTGAGCGTGACCTCTTCCCCGCCCGAGAGCGTCAGCTCTTTGAGCGTCATCTCGTTACGGGTAAGCGTCCCCGTCTTGTCGGTACAGATTACGGTGACACTGCCCAGGGTCTGTACCGAATCGAGATTTTTGATCAATGCATTTCGCCGTGCCATACGTTGGGAGGCGAGGGAGAGGGAGAGGGTGATCGTAGGCAGCAGCCCCTCGGGTACATTGGCTACAATAAGAGAGAGGGCAAAGATAGCGGCCATCAGCAGGCCCTGGTCCGAGAAGAGCCCCAGCAGAAAAAAGAGCACACCCATGGCCAGGGCGATTAGGGTGAGGATATGGGTGATGTGGATCACCTCTTTCTGCATCGGCGTCAGGGTCTTCTGGACATTTTTAGTCAGTGTCGCGATCTTGCCGAACTCCGTCGCCTGCCCCGTGGCAATTACGACGGCGCTCCCGCTACCTGAAACGACAGCGGTTCCTGCGAAGACCATGTTTTTGGCGTCCAGGGCCCTTGTCGCGCTGCTCTTGTCTCCGATCTCCCGCCCGGATGGTTTTGACTCACCGTTAAGGGCAGAGGTGTTGATATAAAGGGCCGTCTGTTCCGTAAGGACGGCGTCGGCAGCGATCTTGTCTCCCTCTTCGAGGAGGATGATGTCCCCCGGGACCAGCCCTTTGGCATCGATAGTCTGCGTGTTCCCCTCGCGCAGGAGAGTGACCATCGTGGGCATAAGCCTTAGCAGGGCTTCCATTGCTTTATCCGCTTTATACTCCTGCCAAAAGGTGAAGGTGGCATTGATGATAACGGCAACGATAATGGCATAGCCCAGAATATCGTTGCCTTCACCCGGGACATAGTGGTCGGCTATAAAAGCTAAAAATGCGGCGACCTCCAACAGGATGGCGAAGAACTGGACATACTGTCTGACGTACGCTTTGAGATAACTCTTCTTTTTGCCGCTTTCGATCTCATTGGGACCGAAATCCGTTAAACGGCGTGCCGCCTCTTTTGCGCTCAGCCCCTGCGCTTTGGTATGGAACTCCCGGTAGAGCGCTTCTCTGCCCAGTCTGAAAGGTTCCACCCCTAGGCCTCTTTCGGATAGTAGGCGATGGTGTTGATGGAGGCTTCGCGCATCAACTTCTCTATGGGCATCTCCCTCTTGAAAATTGAGGCCACGGAGAGCCGTTTGGCGCCGATTATGACCAGCTGTGCGGTGGATTTGGCGATATGGGTGAGAATGCTTTCGGCTTCATTTTCAGTAAAACCGTGCTCGATATGAAGAGCAAAATGCATGCAGTGCGCCAGTTTCCTGTAGTGCCTGAGGTTGTAGTTTATCTGGCCGAGCCGTGCTCTGGCTTTATGCATATCGACAGTGGCAAGCGACACTTTTGACATGCTTGATACCGAGTAGATCTCTCCGGAAGCCTGATAAGCAGAGGCCAAAGAGGCAAAAAAGGTGAACTTTTTGACCGAAAGTCTATCCTCTTTGATAGAGAGTATCATCGAGCCAATATCCACAGTTGAGTCTATCTTGACGATACGTACAATGGCGATATCGGTATTGAGGCCCATTTTGGTCAGTGCTTCGCTGAAAGAGCCGGTGATAAAGCTTTTATCTTTGCGTGTACTGCAGAAGATCACATCGGCATAGATACCCGAGAGGAGGGTCCGGATCGTTTTTTTAGGCGGTCCTTCAAGGATAAGTGCTTCGGTTTGGACCGCTTCAGCAAGCGCCAGGGTCGTGATACGCTCGATGCTTGCTCTTACCTCATTCAGGTCGTCTTTTTCGTTTTGTATATGGAGCAGAAGAAGAGGAAAATCCTGGCTTTTTGCATACTTCAGGGCATAAAACGCCATGCTTTCTGCCGTGATGGTACCGTTGATGGCAGCGATAACTTTCATAGAAGCTCCTTTGTCCCGTCGATCCCTGTAGCAAATAGTGTACACTAATTAACTTTTGCGGGGTGTAAAGAGCAGTGTCCAACAGTCAGATAAAAGAGGGTGGTTAAGGAAGCCTGTTTGCAAAAACATGCCTGTCAACGGGCAAAGTGTCCACCTCCGCATCCCCTGAAAAAGTGCTCTTTTGATATACTTCTATACTTTACGGCCTGACGGTTTACTCTTGAATGATCCGACCTGCCGCCATGAGTATCAGTAAACAGCATCGGAGTACGCAAGAGGATGAGTTCAAATATATTGTGGAGTATTGGCGCAGCTTTTCTGGCCTATGTGGGCTTTCGACTTTTCAAACGCCTCCTCAGGAATATTGCACGGCGGAAGGGGGTTGCCGACAAAAGACTTTTCTATATTGAAAAAGTCTTCGAGCTGCTTTTTGTCGTGGCGGCGCTGATCGTTATCGCATTCATCTGGAGCGTCGACATCAAAGGCGTCTCTGTTGTCGCTTCATCGATATTCGCTATCATCGGAGTGGCAATGTTCGCCCAGTGGTCGATCCTTAGCAACATTACGGCAAGTATTATTATCTTTTTCACCTTTCCGGCAAGAGTCGGCGACAAGATAAAAGTTATTGACGGGGAGAACAGTATAGAGGGAACCATTCAGGAGATCGCACTTTTTCAGGTTGAACTCAAAGATGATGAAGGCAATGTCGTGTTGTATCCGAACAACCTCTTATTACAAAAACCGGTGATAAAGATCAAATAGCGCTCTTCGCAGGCGGTCTATTCCGATCAAAGCTACTGTTCCGGCTGCACCTGCTGTTCCGGCTGTTCCTGTGCAAGGAGCAGGCATTTGTCATAAGCCTCCTGGCACTGCTCATAACACTGGCTTGAGCCGTCAGCGGCATTGTCGCACTTTTCGACGCAGGCTTCATAGGCCTGGTCGCATTTGGCGGCAGCGTCAAGCTCTTCTGCCGCCAGCGGGGCGGACAGCAATATTAAGAAAATAAGGGTTTTTAGTAGTTGGACGGCCTTCATTCGATAACTCCTCTCTAATCACGGTTCTATGATTGCAACAAGATCGTTCTGTCGCGGGCGCTTGCATTGGCAGAGAACGGCAGACGTCTTTCGCATGTGCTCTATCGGCACAAAAAGCGCAGGCGGCACCGATCTGAAAATAAGCTCTCTGTATTATCCATTGATAAATTATACATCCAAAAAAATCGTTTGCAGCTAAAAGTTTCTTAACGAAACGCCGTACGGATTGCGCTTCGGAACAGATCGGGGAAATTCTTTTCACGGGGAGATCCCATAATTACGGTGTCAGTACGGGTGTATTTCCGGTCTATGTTATTACTGTAATTTATCGGAAAAAGGAGTATAATTGTTTACTCAGATTAACGGCCCACTTTTTGAAAGAAAAGCCTTTGAGTCACATTGGTCGCTGTCGTGGTGATCACGGTTTTTTTTGGCTGTGTTTGATACTGGCTGTCAAACTTTTGTTTCTTACTAGAGCACATTACGCTTTTGTCTTTATCGAGGATCCGATGAAAGTATCTGATATTGTATTGGAAATGGAACTAGGTGGCGTTGATGCGGCGGATATCGCCGATATCGTATCTCTTTGCGAAAGCAGAGGTTTTAACAGTGAGACGATCGATGATGAACTCCTTAAACGGGGTTATGACAAGATCTTCACAGTGGATTATGATGCGTATGACGAATACGACGAGTGGGAAGACGATGAATATGCATCCGTCGAAAAGTTTTCGCATAAACCGCACTATATAGATTAAGGGCAGGAATGGAGAACAAAGAGCTGATCAGAGCGTATTATGATATGTGGAATGATCAGGATTTTACCAAGGCAGAGACGCTGCTAGATCCGGATGTCCGCTTCCGCGGTTCGCTGGATATCACGGCCAATGGCATCGAAGGTTTTAAAGAGTATGCCCAAATGCTTTTGCATGCGTTTCCAAACCTCTACCATGCGGTAGAGATCATGGTACAGGAAAACAATCTTGCTGCGGTCTATGTCACCTATACGGGTACCCATAAGGGGCCCGTATTTGATTATGAACCGACCGGCAGACGTATCTGCTATTCGGGCGCATCATTTTTTCAGTTCAAAAATGGAAAAATAACCAGTATCAATGTCCTCGGAGACTTGAACTCGCTTCACAAACAGCTCAGCTGAGCGTTACGTACAGGGTTTGACGGACCACTAAAAACCCTGTCTCTTTATCAGCATACCGGTTCTACGTATCAGCCATGCGGCGCGTAAAAAATGGATGCTGTCCGCTTCAAACTCCATCGGAAATCCCGTTAACTTTATATTTTTTTATTAACGCGACAAACTCCTTCCTCTGCAGAAGAAGTGTTTTTTAAGTTAAGAGGTGAGCTCTTTACCAGCGTGAGATAAGCGCCAGGTTGACTTTCGCGTACTGCGGAATGCTCGTACCGTCAACTGTGCTCTTATTGCCTGACATCTGGCCGGAGAGATCGACCTGGAACCACTTGACACCTATTCCCAGACCGGCTGTATAGATAAGGTCTGACTTATCGTTAGCGTCAAGGTTTTTCATCAACCCTGCACGAAGAGAGAGGGCAAAGAAATCGGTGAAAGGCTCATAGTTTACACCGCCGCCGATCATCTGGCTCTCGAGATCCTCATTCAGCATCTTGTTGCTGGTGAGGTCGATATCGGCAGCCACTTCCAGGGAGTCCAAGATCCTGTAGGCGACACCGGCACGGACCATCGGGTCGATCTTGTAAGTGCCGCCGTCGTAGAAGTCGAACTTCGGCGCGTTGATATTTTTGGCGACAAGGCCGAACGTCAGGTCGTAGTCAAAAACGGGCTGGTAGGCAAGCCCGAGATCGATACCGAAGTTGGAACTCTGCTCATCTTTCTTGAGATCGTTTCCGCTATCCTCATCGGAATTGTCGATCTTCATCCGCTCGGTATAGGTCAACGCGTGCATATATTTGAGCGCACCGCCCACCATTACATTACCGATATTCGTTTCGAAATTGCGGCCGTAGGCGATAGGGACTTCAGCGAGGGTCACCCCTGTTACGTCCATATAGGTCAGATTATTGTTGACGGCGTATTCGATCGAGTAATCAGTGTAATCGGCGGCAGAGGAATTAGTTAGGTTGAGGGTGCTCTCGTCGATTTTAGAATAGCCGGTTGGACTAAAGCTGTTTTCAAAGATGAGCTGATCATGTGCCTGATCGACCACTGCGGTCGCTGCAGAGTCGGAACTGCCGAAGAGACCGAAACCGAAATTCTGGACCTGGGCCGCAAGATAGGCCTGAGGAGCTAGGCTGATGGCATTACCGTCCATGTCGACAATGATGTTTTTCCCCTCGATAAGGTTCTGCTTGTCTTCTTCTGTCAGCGTTAAGACATCCTGTGATGCTCTGTCGAGGGTGTCGATAAAATCGACATCATCAAGTTTCTCGATCGATGCACCGGCACCGTGGTCGTATTCGCTGATACCGCCGCCGAGAGAGACCTCTACGCCGTAGGGTGTCTTGGCCAAAAGGGCGGGGTTATTGTAGGTCGCGATGGAGCCGGCTGAGCTGGCAACGGCAGCGCCGCCCATCGAGACCGATTTGTAGCCGAGTGTCTCAAATTTGAGCGCGTGGAGCGAACTGCCTCCCAGAAGCAGGATAGTGGAAAGTGATAGGGCTAATTTTGATTGCATGGGACTCTCTTTTTTTTTGTGTATATTAGCACAAAAATATTACGGGTACAAAACAGTCCCTCACCCGGGCAGTAGGGAAGTTATTCGGGCAGGAGTACAAAAATCGGTGTTTTATAGTGGTATAATTTCTTAACAAAAAAAGTGCTCTTCGGTATTAAAAGAGGGTTGAATTCTGCCTGTGATACGATTGCAGGAGCATAATAAAAGTGTTGGAAAGAGGAGTTGTGATGGTCAAAGTAGCCGCGATCCAGATGGCAATGAGTGAAGACAAAGAGGCCAATGCCGACAGGGCGGAAGCGCTGGTCAGAGAGGCGGCTGCTAACGACGCGCAGATCATTCTGCTGCCGGAACTTTTCGAGGGACTTTACTTCTGCAAGGATATGGATGAGAAGTACTTCTCCTGGGCACAGGAACGTGAAGGGCACCCGCTTATCGGCCGTTTCAGTGCAGTGGCGAAAGAACTTGGGGTGGTGCTGCCGCTGAGCTACTTCGAGAAGTCGGGGAGCGACTACTTCAACTCCCTAGTGGTGATCGATGCCGACGGCACCGTTATGGAGAACTACCGCAAGACCCACATCCCGAGCGGTCCGGGTTATGAGGAGAAGTTCTATTTCAAACCCGGCGATACCGGCTTCAGGGTCTGGCAGACCGCTTATGCCAAAATAGGCGTGGGCATTTGCTGGGACCAGTGGTTCCCGGAGACGGCGCGCTCGCTCGCCTTGATGGGAGCGGAGCTGATCTTTTACCCGACGGCGATTGGCAGCGAACCGGAGATCCATGTCGATTCGAAAGCACACTGGCAGCGGGTCCAGCAGGGACACTCCGCGGCCAATACGGTACCTGTCATCGCCGCCAACCGCATCGGCGAGGAGGCGGGCGAGAGCTGCACGCTGACCTTTTACGGTTCGTCGTTCATGAGCGACTATACCGGCAGTAAGATCGCCGAAGCCTCACGGGACGAAGAGACGGTCATCTACGCCGAGTACGACATTATGGAGAACCGGAAACAGAAAGAGTACTGGGGACTCTTTCAAGACCGCCGTCCTGAGATGTATGAAAAGATATGCCGTTCATGATGAAGTACTTTCTTCTTGTCTTGACGGCAATAACGCTTTTCGGACGGGGCTATGAGGCGCCCGAAAACCGCACGCAGGCAATCAAACTGATCAAAAAGATACATTTCGATTACAAAAAGACATGGCTCAACAGCTGTGACTACACCTACGATCTGCAGTCGTGCATGGACAAGACGATGGTCGATACCTCGACCTGCAGTGTTCAAGAGCAGAACCAGACGGTGAAGTGGATACAGGTCGTTCCCGACAGCTTCTACGGGCGTAACAGAGAGTGCATGAACGAAGAGGTCTGCGTCAGTAAATATACGGGGAAAAATTATAAAGGGAAGCGCTGCTGCCGTCAGAGCGATGCGGCGTACCGAAAGATGGAGGCCGACCTTTTCAACTTTATTCCTGTCGTTTCATCTATTGCCGACAAGCGCAAAGATCAGATCTTTATGAAGGTAGACAAAGCTGAATATGTGGTCGGTAAGGTCAAGATGGATGCCAAGGCGATAGAACCGCCGGATAACCTGAAAGGCGATATCGCCCGGGTCTATCTCTACATGAATGAACGCTACGGTCTGGACCTCACCTTGGAAGAGAAAGAGGACTATTATTACTGGCATAAACTTGATTCGGTCGACAAACGCGAGTGTGCTATCGCAAAGACGATCATGAAGATTCAGGGTTCTACAAACCGCTGGATCAAAGAGGGGTGCCGCTAGAACGGTAAGGGCAGGCCTTCGATTAGATCGTTCTCAATCAAATCGTCAAGGAGGCTTCTGAAATCTTCGAGATCGTACAGCTTCAACCCCTCTTCCTTGTGTGCCTCCAGTTCGTTGGAAAAACCTCGTTTGGCAAAGAGGGCGATGATATCGGGTTCGACCCCGGCCGTCTCGCATTTTGCCTTTAGCTTGGCCAATTCGCTTTTATTGATCTTGGTATTGGTGTATTTGCATTCGCAGACGATCACTTTGCCTGAACGTGTTTTGGCAAGGATATCGATCTCGACCAGCCTATCCCAGTAGCTGCCCACTTCGACGATGGGATCGTGAACGAAACTTTTTTTGAGCAGTTCGATAGAGAGCTTTTCGAAATCGAGACTGCTCCAGTTCTGTTCGCGCTCTTTGAAACGGGACATGATAGCATCGTAATCGCCCTGGCAGATCGCCTTTGCGCGCGGCGAGACGAAAGCGAACCAGAAGCGAAGAAACGGGCTGGTGAAATGCAGCTTGTCGGAGATGCGGTGGCGTTCGATCTCTTTTTTGAGCTTTTGCTGCGGGTGTTCGCGCTCGGGAGGCAGTTCCCGTGAGGGTTCACGTTCTATCAGGCCGCTTTTGCAGAGGTAATCGATCGCTTCGTTACCGCTGTCGTTGGAGATGCGTGCGTGTTTGAAGGCCGAATGGGTCCGCCGGTCACCCCAGGCGATGGCGGTCAGGATGGTGTTGAAGACCCTGTCGTTCAGCGTGTAATCGGCGATGATATTGTGTAAATGGCCGTAGTTTTCCAAAATTATTTCGTCGATCGCTTCAAGAATAGGCATGTCGGTATCGACTTCCCACCCCAATCCGCCGAACACGGCGAAATAATCGATTGCCGCTTCGAGGGAATGGGGGTAGTTGCGAAAATAGAATGAACGGAACTGCTGCAGTAAAGACGGGTTGTGTATGGGAAACCTTTTGTTTTTGATGCTTTAATTATAGCGCATCGGTGTATGGAAATCAGTTTTCAGTCTTTGGAACAGATTGCGGATATTTTTACTGGAAGGTCTGTTGCGTCAGGACACTGAAGTTTCGGCAGACGTGCCGAAACGGGCGGAGGTTGAAAGTCGCCCATTTTAATTACTTGCTAGTGGCCGGGAGGGTACCGTACTTTCTTCTTTTTGCGTTAGTTTTTCTTCTTTGTACGAGCAAAGAAGAAAAAGTGACATCCTAGTGCTATAAAGACATTCTAAAAAACAGCTACTTTTATTCAGTTGCTATTCTTTCTTTTTTTCGACGCAAAAAAAGAAACAAAAAAAGCTCTCGCAACGGCTTCGCGGTCAGCCTTTACGGCTGACTACCTTCGCTACACGCTGTTTATTGCTAAAAAGCCCAAACTCGCCTTACGGCTCAAACAATGTGCTTTTCTTAACGCGATAAACAGAGCTTCGCTCAGCGCTGCAGATGTTCCGCAAACAGACGCATTGACTTCCCTCACATTATATGTACGCTGGCAGTTTTTGATTGTCAAACACTGCTATAGTTTCATTGATCTTTTGGGCAGTGTAAGTGGTGGTGTTGCTTGAAACGGTATGTCTCACCGTCGTAAACTTGTCGCGAATATTCTGCGGAACCTTCGACCTCTGCTAATATATCTTCCGTTTATTGATTTTCTTCAAGGAGGTGTTGAGGTTACAGCTCCCCTCCCCACTGCAGGGTATCCAGCCCGTATTTCTCACGCAGGGCAGAGGTGCTTTGGGTGAGGCGGTGGCGCTTGCTATCCTCATCATACTCAAGCAGAGAGAAGGTGTGATGGTTGCTCTGGGTAAAAGCGCTGCAGGAGAGGCCGAGCCGGATCGCTTTGAGGTTTCTGTACTGATCAGCTTTGGTAAAGAGATCGATCATGATCTCCCGAAGGTAGGATTCGCTGAAGAGACGGTCAACGGTGATATTGGCATGCGCTTTTTGGTTCATCTCGTAACGGATGGAAAAGCTGTAATGGGTGGGCAGTTTTTTCATCCGGATCAGTGCATGCGAAAGATGGCGCGACAGGATGATGACACGGCGCTGCAGCTCTTTGCGGTCTATCTCCGGGTCAAAGGTGCGTGAGATCCCGATGGATTTGCGTTCGCGTTCCTGTTGCAGCGGTGTTTTGTCAATGCCGCAGACCCGTTCGTAGAGGTCGCGTTGGGACTTTGTCGAGTGCAGGAAGAGATGCGGATGCTTTTTGATTTCGCCGAGGGTATTGAGGCCGAGGCCTTGAAGCTTCGCAGCCGTTCGGCGGCCGATTCCCGGAAAACTCGTAATAGGAAGGTCGTGTATAAAACGATCTACTTCATGCGGATAGACCACCCTTGTACCGAAAGGTTTGGCCGCATTGGTGGCCATCTTGGCGGTGAACTTGGAATAGGCGGCACCGATGGAGAGGGGCAGGTCGAGTACCGCCATCACCTCGTTTTTCAGGTCGTTGATAAATTGCGGCACATCGCTCTCCTCCACCCACCCGTCAAGATCGCCGTAAAATTCATCGATGCTGCCCTGCTCGATGAGCGGGATGCGCTTTTGCAGAAAACGTTTGAGTTTGTAAGAGAGCTCCTGATAAAGGCGCATGTTAGGCTGTTTGATGATGATACCAGGACAGCGCTGAAGTGCTTCGCGAATCGTACAGCCTGTTTTGATCCCGAAAGCGCGTGCCTCATATGAGGTGGTGGTCAGCATGCCCCGTATGCGCCCGTCCGCGTCGATGAATTTATGCAGATCGTTCTGTTTGGAGGAGCGGTGCTCGAAAAAGTAAGCCGGAACAAAGGCGCCGCTGTTCTTTAAATTGAGAAACTGGCGGCTTTTTTCATGCGAAAATATCTTGGTGTCACCCCGCCCGCCGATCCCGACGGGTTTGCCCATAAGGCTTTTGTCGAGAGTGCGTTCGGCAGAGACAAAAAAGCAGTCAAGATCGATATGTATTTTCATGCCTGTGAGTATAGCAGGAGTATGTATGAGGTGACAGATTTATGGCAAAGTGAAAGCGGTGCTCTCTAGTCCGGGAATGTATCGCGGATCTTTTTAAAGCGGCCGAAATTATTGATAAAAAGCTCCACCAGCTGCGGGTCAAAATGTTTGCCGCTCTCTTGTTGAATAAAGGCGAGTATTTCAGATGATTCCCAGCGTTTTTTATAAGAGCGCGGTGTGTCGAGCGCATCGAAGACATCGGCCAGGGCCGCGATCCGTCCAAGTATGTGGATCTCTTTGCCTTTAAGACCGCGAGGATAGCCGGTGCCGTCGTAATGTTCATGGTGCTGCTGTGCAACAATGGCAGATGCTTTCAGCAGAGGACGCGTGGATTGCGAGAGAATCTCATAGCCGATATCGGGATGTCTTTGCATAACAGTGATCTCTTCATCGGTGAGTGTTCCGGGTTTGTTTACGATGGCATCGGGAATACCGATCTTGCCGACATCATGCATTGCGGAGGCAAGTTGAAAGATCTCAGCTTTTTCCTCATCGTAACCGGCCAGTATGGCAAGCAGTCTGGCGTACTCGGAGACCCGTTTAATATGGTTGCCTGTCTCGAGACTGTGGACATCGGTGATGCGGGCGATGGTATAGATCAGTTCGCGCTGGGTCTGTTCGATCTCCTGGTCCTGATAGTGCTTGAGTTTAAGATGGGTCTTGATGCGGGCAAGAAGTTCAACTTTTTGAAACGGTTTGGTGATATAGTCCACTCCGCCGACCTCAAAACCGTTGCTGATTCCCTCTATATCCGACATCGCCGTTAAAAAGATCACGGGAATCTCGGCCATCGCCTTTTTGGATTTTTTGATGATTTGGCAGGTTTCAAATCCGTTCATCTCCTCCATGATGATGTCAAGCAGGATCAGATCGGCCGTAAGCCCCTCGTGCAATAACTCGATCGCCTCTAAACCACTTGAAACAGAGGTGACGGTGTAACCGGCATCCTTGAGAATCTTTTCGATCATGATGCGGTTGGTCTGCGCATCGTCAATCGTGAGAATATGAAACTTTTTTTCTTCAAATGACATGTTTAAAGGTATCCGTTTCGCCTGTGAATAATTAAGTATAACGCCATTTAATAAATCGTAGCTAAAGTGTTTTTGTAAGATGTTCCTTCAAGCAACTTGCTACAATTATGCATTATTTTTGGATGGTGACGTAATGCAATACCGTTATATCGGCCGGTCGGGCCTGCGAGTGAGCCCGATCTGTATGGGAACGATGACCTTCGGGACACAGGTTCCGGACGAAAAGACCGCCTTTGCCATCATGGACAGGGCTTACGATGCCGGTGTCAACTTTTATGACACCGCAGAGCTTTACCCGGTGCCGCCCCAGGGCAAGCTGGTGGGAATGACCGAAGAGATCGTAGGGCGCTGGCTAAAGACGAAACCGCGTGAGAGTGTCATCCTGGCAAGCAAAGTTGCCGGGGCGGCGTCCGGGTGGTTTGTACCGCCGATCCGCCATGCGCTTACGGCGATCGACCGTTTCCACATCGAGCGTGCGGTGGAAGGATCGCTAAAGCGTTTGGGGACGGACTACATCGACCTTTACCAGATGCACTGGCCGGACACCGTTGTGCCGATCGAAGAGTCGATGGAAGCCTTTGACCGATTGGGAGAGAGCGGTAAAGTGCGCTATATCGGCACCTCGAACGACAGTGCTTACGGGACGATGAAGGCTTTGAGCGTCTCCAAGTATGAGAAGCTGGCACGTTTCGAGTCGATCCAGAACAACTTTTCACTGTTGAACCGCCGTTTTCTGGACGAGCTTTCCACGCTCGCCATCAACGAGAAGATCTCGCTTCTGCCCTATTCCCCTCTGGGCGGGGGTGTGCTGAGCGGCAAATACAATCAAAATCCAGAGGCAAAAGGGCGTTTCAGTGACTACCTCAAGTCGCCTAACCAGCGCCAGCGTCTGATGGCGCAGCGCTTTTTGAACGATAAGACATTGGCCTCTACCCAGGAGTATATTCGCATCGCCAACGAAGCGGGTCTGCATCCGGTCACTTTGGCGACGGCATGGAGCAAGCAGTTTGATTTTGTCGCTTCGACGATCATCGGCGCCACGTCGCCGGATCAGCTGGATGCCTCTTTACTGGCGATGGAACTGACACTTGATGATGAGGTTCTGAGGGCCTGCGACGCGGTACATGAGAAAATTTTATATCCTATGGGCTAGTGCCTTTATCCTGCTGTTTGGCGGATGCATGGCAAAACCTTATGTTCAGACCGATGCGGCGACCATCGTCTTAAAGTCATCAAAGCTTAAATTCGCTGATACCGGGTATGTGCGTAGTAATGAAGAGCTTGTCGCTCTCGAACTCTTTTCAGCGGGGCAGGCCGTGGCAAAGATCGAAGTGGAAAAACTGATCTGCATCGAGGGTGAAGGGTGTATGCGCAAAAGCAGTTTCAATGCAGAATATCTGAGTCAAAAATATCCGGATACCCTGCTTGAAAACATTTTGCGTTCCAAGCCTATCTATAAGGGAAAAAATCTTGTAAAAGATGATAATGGGTTTGAACAGCGGATCGTCAATGATGAGGTCGATATCCGCTATACGATCAGACCGGGTACGATCTATTTTAAAGATCGAAAAAACAGTGTATTGATAAAAATAAAAAAACAGTAGTGCGCAGCCAGAGGGACTTTGTTCATCTGGCATATTAAATAGGTCAGGCGCGGCATAGGGCGCGCGGGCACTCCGCCGACAAGCATCAACAATGCAGTGCATGGGAGGCATTAAATGCCGATTCGTAGGAGAACTCAGCATTAGCGCAGCCAGAGGGACTTTGTTCATTTGGCATATTAAACTGGTAAAGTACGCCAAGGCGTACGGGCACTCCGCCGAGGAGAACTCAGCGTTAGCGTAGCCAGAGGGACTTTGTTCATCTGGCGTATGAAATAAATAAAAAGGATTTTAATGAGTAAGATAAGTATTAAAATACAATGCAGGGAGGCACTAAATGCCGAGTCGTAAATTTGTCGGGGCGCATACTTCAGCTGCAGGCGGGGTATTCAACGCCCCGCTCAATGCGATGGAGATCGGGGCGAAAGCCTTTGCTCTCTTTACCAAGAACCAGCGCCAATGGGCGGCAAAACCGCTTGATACGGAGACGATCGATCTTTTTAAAAAGAATCTTGAACTCAGCGGCATCCTGCCCAAACATGTCCTGCCGCATGACTCCTACCTGATCAACCTTGGCCACCCGGAGGCGGACAAGCGTGCCAAGTCTTTTGACGCCTTTGTCGATGAGGTCGAACGCTGTATGCTGCTGGGGCTGGACCGTCTCAACTTTCACCCGGGTTCGCACCTTAAAAAGCACAGTGAAGAGGCGTGTCTCGATGCCATTGCCGAGAACATGAACCGCACGCTTGAGCGGACATCGGGGGTCAGCCTCGTTCTTGAGAACACCGCGGGGCAGGGGAGCAACCTCGGCTGGAAGTTCGAGCATCTCGCCCATATCATCGACAAGATCGAAGACAAGTCGCGTGTCGGGGTCTGCATCGATACCTGTCACATGTTCACCGCGGGTTACGATATCCGCACCAAAGAGGTTTACGATGCGACCTGGGGCGAGTTCGAGAAGGTCATCGGGTTCAACTACCTGATGGGGATGCATATCAACGACTCCAAACCCGACCTCGGTTCGCATGTGGACCGTCACGACAGCATCGGCAAGGGGAAGATCGGCCTGGATGCGTTCGGGTTTATTATGAACGATGAGCGTATGGATGACATCCCGCTTATTCTTGAGACGATCGACGAAACGATCTGGGCCGAAGAGATCAAGCTGCTGTATTCGCTCGAAGAGAAGTAAGCGAATCGTTAAAAGAGGGTACAGCATCCCTGCCGTATCAATAACTTTCGGAAAAGGAGAGGTTTCCTACCTCTCCACTCTGCCGATATGAATTTTGTATTGTCGGTACGTTGCGGCTGGAACACTGCTATTTTTGGATGATCGCAGGATTAGCAACTTGAATCGCCGTCCCGTTTGAACCGATGAATGAGATCAATTCGGTATGAACCTCAATGAAAGCATCCATACTGTATTGCGGATCGAGCGCGGAACGGTGTTCCCCTTCGGTCAGTTTTGTGACTGTTTTTGTACTGCTGGTCAGATAGATATCTCCGGAAGAAAGCCCTGATGTATTGATGTCTTGTGCTCCCGTAAAATCGATAAACGGTTTACCGCCGGCTAACGGTGCTGTCGCCACAGTATAGGGGATATGCTGGTCGCCGGAGCCTTCTGTACCGTCACCAACGGCAGCAATCTCCAGGATAGGCAATGTTCCTGCGCCGACAGTTGCTGAATAGTTCGCCGGATCCGCATCATCGACCAGTGTCTGCGATGCAAGCATGAACGCATCATACTCCGCCGTACCCTTTATGATCCCTTTCGCAGCCAGCCCTGATTCGATCGCCGGTCCAAAGACGGCAGAGTTATCAAGCAGCGGTATAAACTGTTGCCCCGGCATAGCCAAAACAGCCGAAGAGAGTGAAGTTGTATGGTTTAAAAAACCGATTGATGCCATGTTTCCCAATGAATGGGAGAGAAAACTGATGCGCGTAGGATCAAAGGTGATGCCGCTTGCCGCAGCGATCGCATTTTGCAGTTGAAGCAGGTCGGAAGTTGTTTGATGAAGGTTGTCGCGGGTAGTGATGACGTTGGGAAGGTTCATATAGTGTGCACCCGTCGAATCAATAATACCGTCAGAAGTATAGCTTTGAATAGCGTAGCCATACCCATCTATCCATATTTCGGTAGCCAGATCCAGATCATACGTCCGCTCGATTCCTGCTTTGTAAAACGGATTGCTATCGTCTGTAACACCGTGCAGCGGCAGGTCGATGGCAATACCCGCATAACAGGCTTTGGCGAGGGTCTCGCCATAGACAAAAAGGTCGGTACGGTCACGGGTGATACCGTGCTGATAGATCACTACCGGCCAGCCGTTGGTAGGCATTGTACAGCCTGATGTACTGTTTGGAAGCGTCGCTATGACAGGGATGGTGACATTGGCCTCGAAGACAGGTGTGAACGGCGCACTGTAGGAGAATTCACCTTGAAACACAGGAAGCGGATTGGCTTGGGAAGCTTGTGGCATATATTGTGGCATAGCAGAGATATTCCCATCGTAGATCTCGGCATTGCCGTCCATTAAGGTTGTATCCATTCCAAGCATACCAAATAGAACCTTTGTCGTCATGCTTGTATCGCCAAGCGATAGAACACTGTCGCCGGTGGCCGCAGCGGCGATGTTTGCCTGGACCGCCCCGATCATCTGTGTGCGGAAACTCCAGATCTGCACGGTGTTGCTTGGGTCTTTACCTGCCAATGCCAATACTGTCAGCATCTGTCTGTTGCCCAGGCGGATCGTCTCAAGCGCCGCTGCCGTTTCTGCATCTAGAGAATCACTGGCTTCAACAGGGTTTGGGCTGAGGGTCAATGCCGTGGCAATATCGGGTGCTAAAACACGGCCGTTTGTGTCCTGCAGATCACTGGTGAGCACCACCATGTAGTTGCTCAGTGATGCAAGCGGTTTCAGCGGCAGGATGACAATGTTGCTGCCGCTCTGTGTCGGAATGTAGTCGACGCCGTACTGAAGTGTATTCGCGATGCCGGTGACGGCTCCCGAGGCATTGATGTCTACTTCATAGAGCTTCACACCGCCAGGAATGGTCGAAGGATCGAGCGTTGCGGTGATTGGTGCGGTGATCGGGGAGGTGGTGGAAAATCCTGTCAAAGTGTTGAGCTGACGTTTGATATTGGCATCCAGATCGCCTTCTTCGTACGGGATATTAAGGGTCTGCCCGTAATCGTAATCATCTGCCCCCGAACTGTTTGGTGCGAAGAGTATGTTGTTGGGGTACGGAATCAGCTCTGCGTCGGGATTGAAAATGGCATAACCGGCGATCTTGTCGTCAACGGTGTTGCCGACAAGGCTGTCCTGAAGGTCGGTGCTTCTGTCATCTTTACAGCCGCTAAAAAGCAGCACTGCTGTTGTTGCCGTGATCAACAATGTTTTGAAATACATAAGGACTCCTAGAAATTTACTGTCAGCTGTGCACTGAAGATGTCGATACTTGAATCATAATCGCCTTTGAGGGTGTGGTTCATCGAAGACTGGCTCGATTCAAAGGTGTTGTCGCTGGAGGCATCGTTGACAAAAAGATGGCTGTATCCGAGATCGAAACTGACGTTTTTCGCAAGTCTGTACCCCAGACCGAGCGAGACCCAGAGGCGGTCGTTGTCGGGAATGCGGGGGGTGCGGTACTTGCTGCTTTTTACCGCTTTTTGGTCGTACGCCGTACCAAGGCGCAGAAGAAGATCGTCGTTGAGATGATAGCGGCCGCCTAAAGCAACGCGCCACTGGTCCTGATAGTTCTCCGTCGTGACAGAGTCGGGCTGTTCCGGGTTGTCGTATTTGATGCGCAGCTCATCGAAGACGCTCCACTGCGTCCAGAGAATATCGAGCATCAGATCAAGCTTTTCATCGAGGGAGTGAAACGCACTGAACGATGCGGATGCCGGAAGGGTGACATCCGAATAGAGGGTTGTGTCCGTGAAAGCGCCTGTACTGACAACAGGCGCGGCGGAGGCGGGAACAGTGAAATCCGCATCGCCGATGACATGGTGTTTGACAGCGGAACGGTAGGCAAGTGAGAAACGTGTCGCTTCGTTCAGGTTGTATAACAGGCCGATATTCCATCCGAAAGAGAGATCTTCGCTGTTGTCGCCGCTGAGTTCGGCGAACCCGTCGGCAGATCCCGGTGAACCCAGCAGGGCTCCGAAATCGACAGCGCTGCTCATAGTGATATCGACATACTGCAGGCTGACACCGCCGCCGACGCTCCAGTGGTCATCGATCTTGTAGGCGATCGCCGGATTGATGTTGACGGTTGTCAGATCGGTATCGACTGCATGGTAGCGGCCGACCCAGTCATCGTCATATTCGGTTCCCAGTCCGAAAGGAGAATTGATGCCGATCCCGGCAAAAAGAGATTCGGTGATACCGGCAGTGTAGTAGAAATTTGGCACCAGCGCCGTTTTGCCGCCCTCGGAGTTCGGACCGTTCAGCGGGGTACCGTCCGCATAGGTGGAACCGGTGTCTGTAAAATCGGTCTTCGGGACAATCAGGTGCGCAGCTGCCACCGCGTTGTGGCCTTTAAGGCGGGTCATCGATGCCGGGTTAAACCAGATAGTGGAAGCATCTTCAGCTGCTGCCCCGCCGGAAGAAAAGGCGGAACCCATTCCCGAGGCAGCGTTTTCGATAATAGCAAAACCGGCACCGTGTGCAAAGGCCGCACCAAGTATGCTGGCCGCTATGAAAGAGCGTATGATTTTTGAATTTAGTACAGGCATTTCAGCACTCCCATCATTAAGTAAGTAATGTTTACTATAAAGAGGAAGCTATTAAAATCAGCTAAATATCATAGCTTTAAACTATTTTCGTTCATTAAGGGCATCATGTGATGCCGGACTGTCCTGTATCACGGTGTTTTCGCAACATATCAGCCTTTTAGTATGGAAAACAATACCTATTAATGAAAGCTATAAAGCATCTATGGCAAAATGGAGCGACTAACGCTTCCCTTGAAAGAAAAGCGTGTTTGCAAAGAGTTTAAGCAAAAAATGTTTGAAACGAAATCAGGAGAATAAATGAAAAAACTACTAGTTGTCTCAGCAGTCGCTGCAACATCACTTATGGCATCTGGATACAAGATCCCGGAGCAGTCGCTGAACTCGACGGCACTTTCCGGTGCGTATGTGTCCAATACATCTGCTGCGGACGCCGCGTATTACAACCCTGCGAACATGGCTTTTATGAGTTCGGACAAGCATCTTGAGTTGAATGCGATGTATATTCACCTTAATCCGATCGAGTTCAGCGGATCAGTAGGCGGCTCTGAAGATCATACGGCAGAGAGTGCATCGGAAGACTTCGTTATCCCGCAGATCTATGTTGTTAGCACACCTCTTGATGAAAATGAGGATTTTAGACTTGGTCTTTCTGTCAATGCACCGGCAGGGCTTTCCAAGCGCTGGCCTAGCGGGGTTGAAGCTGCATTTGCAGAAGAGTTCACGCTGAAAGTGATCGAGGTGAATCCTACCCTTTCATATAGGATCATGGACAATCTTGCTATCGCTGTCGGTGCCCGTTTCGTCTATTCTGAAGGCATTATTAAAACTTCATCTGAAGGGGGAGGACTTGATTTAGAGGGCAATAGCTGGGATCTGGGGTACAACCTGGCGCTTTCCTACAAACCGTACGAGAGTTGGGGTATGGCGCTAACCTACCGTTCCAATGTCGATTTGACGGAAGAAGGGGGCGATACATTTACCCACCCTACCTATGGTACTATGACCACTCCTGCTTCGGTGACAGTGCCGTTACCTGCTGTGTTGACTATTGCCACAGATGTCGATGTGACAGACAGCACAAATTTAGAGCTTGTCTATGAAAGAGCATTCTGGTCAGCGTATGACGAGTTAAATATTAAGATCCCTGCTTTTGGTACGTTGCCAGGGCAGCCTGCTGATAAAAGCTGGGAAGATACAAACACCGTCCGCCTGGGTCTGACGCAGGAACTGGATGATTATTTTGATCTGATGCTGGGGCTGGCATATGATGAGACGCCGGTTCCGGAGAAGACACTTGGATTCGAACTTCCGGACAGCAATGCCATTATCTTTTCGGGCGGTATACGCTGGGCCGTCAATGATGCGTTCGATATCGGTGCGGCCGTTTTATATGATGCCAAAGAAGACAGAACCGTTTCAAGTGATACGATAGATGGGACATTCAGCGGTTCAAGCGCCCTTCTGGTCAGCGTCGGGCTGGGCTACAGATTTTAAATTCTCTTTGCAGTTGCCCCTTTGCGGGCAGTTGCCTGCGTTATAACTCCTCCAAATTCCTTCTCCTGTATTGATCGCGGACGTATCAGAATAGAAACTGCCACTTTTAGTCCAATACCGTGTATGCTCAGCCAAACCGAATTGTTGTTTACAGATGAGTCTGCAGCGAAAACAGCACACTGTTTGATACTTGTCGTCAACAAAGTGTTATAATCTAACAGCGTCAAAATACACAGCATTGGTCTCTTTCGTCACAGATAAAAAAGAGACAGCTAGTGGATTGCAGTATCCTACGAGATGATAGATCATCAAAGGAGACGGGATGAGGGACGAACATAGTTTTCAGATGGATGGAGGGCTCAGCAGCGAGCAGGCAGAAGAAGGGCTGAAACGGCACGGCTACAATGAGATAAGCGAAAGAGAGGAGTCGAAATGGCATCGTTTGTTCCGTCGCTTCTGGGGTCCGATCCCGTGGATGATCGAAGCGGCGGCCCTGCTTTCGGCATTTGCGCAGCGGTGGGATGACTTCACGATCATCATGATCCTGCTGCTGGTCAACAGCGGCGTCGATTACTACCAGGAGTCGAAAGCGCTGAATGCCATCCGGGTACTGAAGCAGAAGCTGGCGCGCACAGCTTTGGTGCTGCGTGACGGCCGATGGGTGCAGCTCCCCTCGCGTGAACTCGTCCCGGACGATATCATCAAACTCACCATCGGCAATATCATTCCCGCGGACGCCAGGCTGACCGGCGGCGGGGAGTTCCTCTCCGTAGACCAGGCAGCATTGACCGGGGAATCCCTGCCGGTTCAGCGTGAAGCCGGCGAGGAGGTCTACGCCAATGCAGTCGTCAAACAGGGGGAGATGCGAGCGGTCGTTACGGCAACAGGGAAGGATACCTATTTCGGTAAGACGGTTGCACTGGTGGCCAAAGCCCAGAGAGAGGAGCACAGCCATTTTCAGAAAATGGTTTTGACTGTCGGCAATTTTCTGATCGTTCTTACTGTTGTGATGATTACGGTCATCATCGCTGTCGGCCTCTATCGGCATGAACCGACACTGGAGCTGCTGGTCTTTGCACTGGTTCTGATGATATCGGCCATACCGGTGGCGATGCCGGCGGTACTGACCGTGACAATGGCAGTAGGGGGATCGATACTTGCCAGAAAAGAGGCGATAGTCAGTCATCTGGCGGCAATCGAAGAACTGGCCGGCATGGATGTGCTCTGCTCGGACAAAACCGGGACGCTGACGCAGAACAAAATGGAAATCTCCGAACCGTACGTTGTCGGGCTTGAAAATGCGGACACACTGCTTCTCTACGCCGCCCTGGCCTGCAAAGAAGAAAACAGTGATCCGATAGAGACACCTATTTTTGCCTATCTGAAAGATCTGGGCCTCTACGAGAAGCTTTCGGGCTATACTCTTGGAAAGTATCTCCCTTTCGACCCGGTGGTCAAACGTACCGAAGCTGTGATGACCGTCAATGTCGACGGGAGTGGACTGACCGTTACCAAAGGTGCGCCGCAGGTGGTCATCGAGTTGTGCAATGACAGAAACTTTGACAAGGCCGCTGCGTATGAAGTGGTAGCAGAATTTGCACACAAAGGTTTCCGGACGCTGGGGGTGGCGTACCGGACAGACGGGGAAGAAGTATACCGGTTTGCAGGGCTTGTCCCGCTCTATAATCCGCCGCGTGATGACTCCAAAGAGGCGATTGCTGATGCGGAAGAAAAAGGGGTGGATGTCAAGATGGTCACCGGCGACAATATCGCCGTGGCAGCCTATATCGCTGATCTGCTGAAGATAGGAGATAAGATAGAGGATGTGCGCGAGCTCAAAGGCGAAAGCATCGAAGAGTACCTGATCCTTTCAAAAGTCCTTTCCGAAGCGATGGCCAGGAAGATGCGGCCGGAGGCAAGCGAAGAGGAGACCGCCTCGCTGGTGGCGGGGATCGTCTCCGAAGTCGAGAAACAGCTTTATGCCGTCGAGCTTCCCAAAGGGAGTGTCAAAAAACACGAATCCGAGATCATTGCAATGATCGAAAAGGCGGACGGTTTTGCACAGGTCTACCCGGAGGATAAGTATTTTATCGTAGATGAACTGCAAAAGGCGGGTCACATCGTCGGGATGACGGGCGACGGGGTCAACGACGCGCCCGCACTGAAAAAGGCCGACTGCGGGATCGCCGTCAGCGGGGCGACTGATGCGGCGAGAGCGGCCGCAGATATCGTCCTGATGGCACCGGGGCTTCACGTCATTGTCGACGCCGTTAATATTGCACGCATCACCTTTGAGCGGATGAAAAGCTATGCGATCTACAGGATTGCCGAAACGATACGGGTGATCATTTTTATGACCCTGGCAATCGTGATTTTTCAGTTCTATCCGATCACGGCGTTGATGATCATCTTTTTGGCCCTTCTTAACGATATCCCGATACTGACCATAGCTTATGACAATACGAAAGTGCGACAAAAGCCCGTAAAATGGGATATGAAGGAGATCCTTGTTCTCTCTTCGTGGTTAGGTATTGCCGGTGTCCTCTCCTCCTTCGGACTTTTCTGGCTTTTAATGTCCCTAATGCACCTTCCGCTTGAACTAATGCAGTCCATTTTCTTCGTCAAACTGGTCATCGCCGGTCACGGCACCATCTTCAACACCCGTATTGACGACTGGTTTTTCAAACAGCCGCTTCCCTCATGGAAATTGCTGTCGGCATCCTTCGTCAGTGCCTTAGCCGGTACGTTGATCGGGGTCTACGGTTTCGGCCTGATGCACCCCATAGGGTGGGGATGGGCGATGGGTATGTGGGGATATGCGTTTGTCTGGTTTATCTTCAATGATCTTGTCAAGATGGCGGTACTGCGTTACTACCGAAAAAACAGGGGTACGAAGGGTAGCGACCGATAGCTCCGCTTTTATAGTGTAATTACGGGTATCTGTTACCAGGTGAAATGGCATGAGAATCTGATGCTGACACAAGGCATCAAGCTATGCTTATTTCTGATACAATAAAAAAACATGATCAATGTTTGCAGATAAGAATAGATCACTTTATATTTCGAAGATGAAACTTTTTCAAGGAACGCAATGCAACTGACCTACCCTTACCAAAACTTCTATGACATGCTTGAAGCAGCCGCCGAAGCCGCGCCCCGAAAGACGGCTATATTTATTGAAGAGCGTAAAGTAAGTTATAGAGAGTTTCTACATAAAGTGGATGCATTTGCCCGTTTTTTGGAGATAGCGGGTATCGGTGTAGGCGACAGGATTGCGTTGATCGCGCCAAACAGCGAAGAGTTTGTCATCAGTGTCTATGCGGCGACCAAGATCGGCGCGGTGGTCGTGCCGATCAACAACATGCTCAAAGCAAACGAGTTCGCGTATATCTTGAACGATTCTGAAGCAAAGATGCTGATAACCTCGCAGCAGTTTGGCAGTGAGGTCAAAAAGCTCGCTGCGGAAACAAAGATCGAGAAAGTGGTCTGGATCGACGAAGCACCGGTACTGGATTCAAGCAATATTGTCTTCGATGAGATCCTTGAGACCCACCGCCACGGCGAGGAGAGCCGAGGGCTGTCAAAGCTTGATGATATGGCGATCATCTTCTATACCTCGGGAACGACCGGTCACCCAAAGGGGGCGATGATGAGTTATCGTAACCTCTTCTCCAATATGGTCAGCGGTTCGGAACGTTTCAGGGTAACGCACAAAGACCGTTTTATCGTCTACCTGCCGATGTTCCACGCCTTCACGTTTACAGTTATGCTGATGCTGCCATTTTACACCCGAAGCTCGTTTGTCATCATTCCAAAACTGCTGCCCTTCAGCAATATCATCAAACAGACGCTTCTGAAGCGGGTGACGGTTTTTATGGGCGTTCCCGATATCTACAACGCGCTTATCCGCGCCAAATTGCCGTGGTATTTTATGTGGTTTAACAGCATCCGGGTCTTTATTTCGGGTGCATCGGCCTTGAGCGAGGATACGCTTAACCGGTTCAACAGGCTCTTCAGACGCGCCATAATGCTCGAAGGGTATGGTCTGAGTGAGTGCTCTCCTGTTGTCTCGGTCAACCCGATGGAGCAGCAAAAGCCGATGTCCATCGGGACCCCGCTTGACGGCTACATGGTGAAAGTGGTAGACGATGAGATGCTCGAAGTGCCGCTCGGACAGATAGGCGAGATCATAGTCAAAGGGGACAATGTGATGCTTGGCTATCTTAACCGCCCTGAGTCCACCGAAGAGACGATCATTAACGGTTGGCTCCGCACAGGTGACCTTGGCAAGATGGACAGTGACGGCTACCTCTATATCGTCGATAGGATGAAAGACCTTATCATCTCCAAAGGGATCAACATCTATCCGCGGCAGATCGAAGAGGAGCTGATGAAACTCCCCTACATCAGGCTGGGTGCCGTGATCGGGGTGAAAGACCCGCACAGCGGCGAAGTCCCTGTTGCCTATGTCGAGCTTGAAGATGATGCGGACCGGCAGGTCGTTGTACCTAATAGCATCAAAAAAGATCTTAAAGCGGTGCTGGCAAATTTTAAAGTGCCTAAAAGCGTGGTGATCGTTGATGAACTGCCGAAAACGGCAACCGGAAAAGTCCTGAAACGTAAAATAAAAGAGGCGCATCAGGAGCAAGTCTGAACGCAGTTAAAGCCGGTTTTCGGCCTTTCAAAGGTTTGAAAAACAGGTTTTCCCCCAGCTTATTTAAAACTAAATTTATGCCGCTGTTTTTCTCTCGAATATTAGAAAATCAATAAATCGCTATAATTCAATCATAATTATATATATACAGAGGTTTTATTGAAATATCTAATAGATTTTTTAGAAGCAAAAGAGGTGACCGCCTCAGAGGTCTACAATCAGCTGAAATGCGGTGAAGAAGAGGCGAAAGTGTTGCAGCTTTTAACCCAGAAGTTTATCGGCGGCAATGAAGATATGCTGGTCGTCGATATTCTTCAATCCCTCTACGGTGAAGAGAACTACAGTTATATCCAGCATCTTGGACTGATCAAGACTTTGCTTGAACTCGGCTGGGTGACACAGCACAGCTTTACCCCTATGAAGATAAGCGAGGTGACCGAACTGGAACTGCTCAATACCGCAATTGCCCTGACACCGTCATTTCTGCGTCTGCTCGAAGAGGGGTCGTTTGAGATGAACCTTCCTGAGGTCAAGCCGTATGAGGATCATCTGGAATATCTGCAAGACCAGTTTTTCCGTATTGAGCTCTATCAGAAGATCAGTGTGATCCGTCAGAACGTACATGAACACTCTCTGGGGATCAACCGGGTCCGCGCCAAACTGGAACTGCTAGAGAAACGGATCGAAGAGCGTGTCGCACAGACAACCAAAGATGTGGTCCTTGACAAGTTCTTTAAACAGAAAAAGCTTGATGATAAAGAGCAGGTCATCTTCCTCGCCCTTCTCAAAGAGGAGTACAATGCAGGAGACTCCTCCCTGCGGGAGATGAACGCACTGATCGACCTGATCTCTCTGGACGAGTACGACCGTATCAAGAACCGTTCTCTGTTGGAGGAGGGGTCGGCGCTGCTCAGCGGGGAGATCATCGATTATGAGGAGATGCTTAATCCTTTCGGCGGTATCTCTCGCGCTTTCTACCTGGTCGAGGATGTCGTCCAGTCGATTATGCATCCGCAGAAAAAGAAAAAAGTGCATAAGCTCAAAATGGAGATGGCGATCAAAGATCAGGATATTTTCGAACTGATCGAACCGGAATATTCGCTTGATGATGTGGTGCTTAACCCGAAGACGGAAGAGACCCTGCAGAACCTGATGCGTCAGATGGACAAAGAGGTCGTCTCACGTCTGATCGAATGGGGGATCAAAAAGAAGAAGAGCGGCCTGGATGCCCGTATCATCTTTTACGGCCCTCCGGGTACCGGCAAGACGATGACTTCGTACTCTCTGGCACGTTCTCTTAAACGCCAGGTCCTTGCTTTTGACTGTTCGAAGATCCTGTCGATGTATGTGGGTGAGAGTGAAAAGAACGTCCGCAAGATCTTTGACACCTTCAGGGACCTGAGTGCAAAGACCAAAACGGAGCCTATTCTCCTGCTCAACGAAGCGGATCAGTTTTTAAGCGCGCGTTCAAGCGGACCCGGCGGCGGGGCCGAACAGATGCATAATCAGATGCAGAATATCTTTTTGGAACAGATCGAGCAGTTCGAAGGGATATTGATCGCGACAACGAATCTACTTGAAAATATCGATGTCGCTTTTTCACGCCGTTTTAACTACAAGATCGAGTTCAAACGTCCGAACAGAGAGCAGCGTGTAAGGTTGTGGCAAAAAATGCTGCCGGAGAATGCGCCGTATGAGGAGGGTTTCGATATCGAAAAGCTCAGCAGTTATGATCTTAGCGGCGGTCAGATCAACCTGATCGTCAAAAATTGTGCCTATGCCGTGGCAACGCAGGATGAACCGCTTTTTACGATGGCGACTTTTAAGCATGAGATCGAAAAAGAGAAGAGAGGGAATTTTGATTCGGAAAAATCAATGGGCTTTCTGAGTTAAAAGGTCCGCCAAGGCCTGTCCCCTTGGGTAACATCTGCTTTAAACAGATCTAATTATCGACTTCAGATCTGTTACCAATATCAACATCCACTTTTTCATGCTATTTCTTCATGTAACCCTTCGTAGCACATCGTTTAAATTTAAAATTGCAAAAAACGTAGCTTAAAGCACTTTAGGTTATATTGCTTCTAACTGTTTTTTCTATAGAAAACATAGGCTCTGGAAATCCCTAAAAATGGTATTTTCAGCTGTTTGTAAACAACAAAAAAGGTTATATGCATGGAACATATGAGCGCTACTAATCCCTATTTCGGGGTGTTCGTACTCTTTGTACTCACATTTGGGGCATTTTATGCAACCACTGTGGCAGCACGCTGGGCAAGTCGTGCTTTGGCACGAAAAGACACTGAAAAGCTCAAGCTCTCGATCTATGAGTGTGGGCCTGAGGTAACAAAACAGCCGAACCGTATTTCAACGCAGTTCTACCTGTTCGCGTTGTTATTCCTACTGTTTGACGTTGAAGTCGTATTTATGTTCCCATGGGCGATCGACTTCAAACTTTTAGGTTGGTTCGGTTTTGCAGAGATGCTTATGTTCATCTTATTGCTGACAATCGGTTTTATCTACGCATGGAAAAAAGGAGCCCTTGAATGGCACAACATCAAGTAAATTATACGCAAGACGGCGGTCTTCCGGTTGCATTGACAACGATCGACAAGGTCGTAAACTGGGGACGTTCGAACTCACTCTGGGCATTGACGTACGGTCTCGCCTGTTGTGGTATTGAGATGATGGCGTCCGGTGCATCACGTTATGACTTCGACCGTTTCGGTACGATCTTCCGTGCTTCACCGCGTCAATCGGAAGTGATGATCGTTGCAGGTACATTGACGAAGAAACATGCTGAGTTCATCAAGCGTCTGTATGATCAGATGGCAGAACCTCGCTGGGTTATCTCGATGGGTTCATGCGCCAATACCGGCGGTATGTTCAACACCTATGCAACCGTGCAGGGTGTTGACCGCGTTATCCCCGTGGATCTTTATCTTCCGGGTTGTGCACCGCGCCCTGAAACGCTTCAATACGCGGTGATGATGCTTCAAAAGAAGATCCGTTCAGAAAAAGCGGGTAAAGCCCAACGTCCTAAGAGGTTATTATAATGAGAGCCTATAAGCCAAAAGACGACGTACAGAAAAAGTCGTACTACACAGACCGTTACTGGGTCGCACCGCAAGTTGCAAAGAGCGCGGTCGAAGACGATGCTGTTTTTGCAGCGGATTTAGCGGCAATCAAAGCAAAATTTGACGTCATGGACGCCTACATCCAAGTGGGTCAGATGGTCGTTTACATCAAGCCTGAAGACAACTACGGTGTTTTGGAACTTTTACGTGACGAATGCGGTTACACGCAGCTCTCAGAGATGTCTGCAATAGACTGGTTGGCAAAAAAAGGCCAATTTGAGGTCTTTTACCAGATGCTTTCAATGAGCAAGCGTAAACGTCTTCGTATCAAATGTTTTATTGACGAGAAACAGGCGATCAACAGTGTCAACAAGCTTTTCCGTTCTGCAGACTGGTCTGAACGCGAAATGTATGATATGTTCGGTGTTATCGTCAACAACCACCCGTTTATGAAGCGTATCCTGATGCCGGATGACTGGGAAGGTCACCCGCTTCGCAAAACCTATCCTCTTCAAGGGGATGAGTTCGCGGCATGGTACGAAGTCGATCGTATCTACGGTAAAGAGGCGCGTGATATCATCGGGCCTGAACTCCGTGAACCGGCCGAAGTCAACCGTTACGACACGGAGCGTTTCTCACGCCTCGGTCACGAAGTGCCGTACGGCTACGATATCAAGGCTAACGGGGAACCGGAAAAAGGGCTTGATTATCAGGAAGAAGGCGGTGTCTTCATGATTGAAAAATTCCTCGAAGATGATGCAAAGATCATCGAAGATAGAAAGCGATAGGGGTTAGGATGCAACAACCAAACAGATTACGTCCATTTTTTGAAAATATCACCTTTGACAGAGATGATAATGAGATGATCGTCAACTTCGGACCGCAGCACCCTTCGGCGCACGGTCAGTTACGTCTGATGCTTCACATGCAGCAAGAGCAGATCACAAAAGCCCATCCGGATATCGGTTACCTTCACCGCGGTATGGAGAAGATGGCTGAGAACATGATCTACAACGAGTTCATGCCGACAACAGACCGTATGGACTACATCGCATCTAGCTCGAACAACTACGGTTTCGCACTTGCGGTTGAAAAACTGATCGATGTTAAGGTCCCTCGCCGTGCCAAAGTGATCCGTATGATGCTACTGGAGATCAACCGTTTGATGTCACACCTTTTCTGGTTGGCGACAACGGCACTTGATATCGGTGCGATGACGGTCTTCCTTTATGCCTTCCGTGAACGTGAGTACCTTATGGATATCATCGAAGATTACTGTGGTGCGCGTTTGACGCATGCGGCAGTACGCATCGGCGGTGTGCCACTGGATATTCCGGACAATTTCATTCCGGATCTGAAAAATTTCCTGGACAAACTGCCGGCGAATATCAAAGACTACGAAGACCTTCTGGACAAAAACCGTATTTGGCTGATGCGTATGGAAAAAGTAGGTACTATCTCTGAAGAGATGGCACTTTCATGGGGCTGTACCGGTCCGATGCTTCGTGCTTCGAATGTGCCTTGGGACATCCGTAAAGAAGAGCCGTATGAGCTTTATGACGAAGTCGAGTTTGAAGTCCCGTACTCTGACAAAGGCGATAACTACGCTCGTTATAAGATCTACATGGCTGAGATGAGAGAGTCTGCAAAGATCCTTTATCAGACAATCGACATGTATGCAGAGACCGTCAAAAACAATGAGACGGAATTGATGGCACATGCACCGCAATATATCTCGGCATCAAAGCTTGACATCATGACGCAGAACTACTCGTTGATGCAGCACTTCGTGCTTGTCACGCAGGGAATGCGCCCGCCGGTAGGTGAAGTGTACGTAGCAACAGAGTCACCGAAAGGTGAGCTCGGCTTCTACATCAACTCGCAAGGTGGTCCTTACCCTTACCGTCTAAAACTTCGTGCGCCGTCTTTCTGGCACACAGGTATTTTGACAGACCTACTTCCGGGTCACTACATTCCGGATGTTGTTTCAATCATCGGTACGACTAACATCGTATTCGGTGAAGTTGATAGATAGGAGAACGGATGAAACGTTACGATTTACGTCATTTAAAAGACGGGTTTGAGCCAAGAATGAAAGAGATCCTGGTCAACGAGCATCCTGCAGGTGAAGTTGCGATCTTCTTGTTTGAGATCGGCGACTTTACACCGATTCAACGTAGTGCCGATCTTGTAAAAGAGTGTGGGCTTGAGTTGGCAAACTCATTGAAATTCAATGAAGCTGACTGGACAATTGTTGTCAAAAAATAAGGCTGTAATTTATGAGTAAAGTCTTTTTTTCGACCTGGCGCGGCGAAGCTATTAACAATAGCGGTAAAGCGGACGACGCCTGGGAAGAATCAGCATACAACTTGCCTGAGCAATATAATGAGCATGCATCATCCAAAGCCTTCATCGGCTGGGATGGTGTCGCTCTTTTTGATCAGGAAGTGGATGTCGTACGTCTGGCAACGGAGTATGCGGCGCAGTATCAGGTCTATTCTGAAGCCTGTGGCCGTTGTGCACCGGGTCGCTGGGGCGGGCGTATCCTGTATGACCTGATGGACAAGATCGCTCGCGGCGAGGGGACTAGGGAAGATATGGAACACCTCAAAGAGGTTTCCCGCACCATGCAGACCACCTCGAAATGCGAGATCGGTAAAACAGTACCGACGCCGCTGCTTGATCTTATGGAACATTTTGAAGCAGATTTTGTCCGTTGTATTGAAGAGCAGAAGCCTTCAAAACATTACGATGCATCCGTCAACTATATCGCCAAGATAACGGCACCGTGTACGGACGCCTGCCCGGCGCATGTCGATATCCCGGGTTATATCGAGGGTGTTCGCGATCTTCGTTTCGACGACTCTTTGGTGGCGACACGTCAGACAATGCCGCTTGCACACACCTGCGGCCGTGTCTGTCCCCATCCATGTGAAGATGAATGTCGTCGTACGAACCTGGATGAGCCGATCTCGATCATGGCGCTTAAGCGTCTGGGTGCCGACTATGAGACTGACCACGGTTTCGGCTTCTTCCACCCGGCAGAGAAAAAACCGGATACGGGCAAAAAAGTGGCTGTCATCGGTGCGGGCCCAGCGGGTCTGACGACAGCCTACTACCTTGCCTTGGAGGGTGTGCACTGTGACGTCTACGAAGAGCTTCCTGTTCTCGGCGGTGAAGTCGCTGTCGGTGTACCGGAGTACCGTATGCCGATCGACAAATACAACCAGGACATCGAAGCGGTGCGTGACCTGGGGGTCAACTTCATCACCAATGCCAAGGTGACGGCCGATATGATGCGTCAGTTTGAAAAAGATTATGACGCGGTCATGGTGGCGACAGGTACGCGTATCTCCAAGAAAGTCCGTTGTAACAACGAACGCCCTGAGATAGAAGGGTACTGGGGTGCGATCGACATGCTTGACCAGGTCAACCTCTGGGAGAAATACGGTATCGGCGAACCGGTCGATCTGACCGGTAAGACAGTGGTCTGTGTCGGTGGTGGTTTTACATCGATGGACGTGGTCCGCTGCTCGATCCGCGCCAATGCCGAGAAGGTCTACATGATCTACCGTCGCGACGAGAAGACGATCATCCGCAACACGACTTACGAAGAGTATCATGAAGCGGTGGAAGAGGGCGTTGAGTTCCTTTTCCACTCAGCGGTTGAAGAGATCATTGACGAAAAAGATGTTCTAAAGAGTCTGAAGATCAACAAGTTCGAGCTTGTTCCCGATCCGGAGGGCGGTCGTCCGCAACTCGAAAAGATCGAGGGTGCCGACTACTTCATTGATGCCGACTTTTTGATCCCGGCGGTTTCTCAGTCTGCCGATCTGGATCTTCTGCCTGAAGAGTGGGAGATCGAGATGACGTCTTGGGCGACGATCAAGACGAACGGTAAAGATTACATGACCTCACGCAAAGGTATCTTTGCATCAGGCGACTGTGAGTACGGTCCGATGACGATCGTCAATGCGGTCGGTCAGGCCAAACGTGCGGCGTCGGTCATGGCGCGCTACGTGCAAAACGGCGGCGAGGTCACATTGACAGATGACGAGATCATGGAAGATCACCTGCGCAAGATGAAGGTCTATGACAAAAAAGAGAAGATCACAGGATGGCTTCCGGGTCTGCCTCGTCAAGAGTCGGAAGTTCTGGATGTTGACGTGCGCAAGTTCAACAACATGGAAGTCAATCTTGGTTTTACACAAGAACAGGCACTCAGCGAAGCCGATCGCTGTATGCGCTGCTACTATATCGCGATGGTCGCGTATTAAGGAGGTCGAATGATAAATTTTAAAATAAACGGCCGTCCTGTAACGGCTGAACGCGGTGAGACAATTATCAATGTGGCGCGTCGCGAAGATATCTATATCCCGACGATGTGTTATATCGAAAAGACATCACCATGTGCTTCTTGCCGCCTTTGCAGTGTTGAAGTGGAGGGCCATGACGGCTTTATCCTCTCGTGCAACACCCCGCCGACAGAGGGTATCAATGTCATTACGGATTCAGAGTCACTGAAGACCGAGCGCACAAACATCATGCGTATGTATGATGTCAACCACCCTTTAGAGTGTGGTGTGTGCGACAAGTCAGGCGCCTGTGATCTTCAAAACAAGACGTTGGAGTTTAATGTCGGTGAACAATACTTCAGTGCCAAAGACCAACCTCGAAAGATCGAGCAGTGGGGCTTGGTCAATTATGACCCGACGCTCTGTATACTTTGCGAAAAATGTACGCACGTCTGTAATGAAGTGATCGGCGACGATGCGCTTGATATCCTGTTCGGCGGGTATAACTCAAAAGTGATCCCGAAAAATGCCGAGACGCTTGACTGTACTTTCTGTGGTGAATGTATCGCGGTCTGTCCTGTCGGCGCACTTGTCAGTTCCGATTTCCAATATTCTGCCAATGCCTGGGAACTTTCGAAAATTCCTGCGACCTGCGCACACTGCAGTGCAGGCTGTGCTCTGGAATACGAGGTCAAGCATGCGGGTATCGACTCTCCGGGCCAGGAGAGCATTTACCGTGTGACCAATAATTTCGAATATGCAACGCTTTGCGGTGCCGGACGTTTCGGTTTTGATTTCGCCAACACGGGCAGCAAAGATGAAAATGCGTTCAATGCTGCGGTGGCGGCATTGCAAAATGCCGAAGCGATTCGTTTTTCGTCCATGATCACCAATGAAGAGGCGATGATACTTAATGCTCTTAAAGCGAAGTTGGGTATCAAGCTCTTTAATGAAGATGCGCGTCAGATGCAGAACTTTATGAGAGCATACAGCTCAGTCAGCGGCAAGCTTCACTACTCTGCCACACTTGAGAGTCTGAAAAAATCGGACGGCATTATTCTTATTGGCAGCCGTATTGCAACTGATAATCCGGGCGTACGGTATGCGATGACAACGGCAGCGCGACACAATGGTGCAAAAGTGGTCTATATGCATCCGCTGGAAGATGCTTTGCTTCAAAACACGGTGACACAGTTCATCAAGTATGAAGTCGGTACGGAAGAGGGTGTTTTGGCACTGCTTGCACAGACTCTTGTTTCTGACGCTGAACTCAGCGAGAGCGAAAAAGCCTTTATGGACGAACTCGACACAGGTTACCTGAGTGCCGAGACGAATGTGGGCGAAGACGAACTTGCAATGATCGTCAAACAGCTTATGCGTTCACGCACTAAGACCCTGGTTGTAGGTTCTGATCTCATGGCGCACGAAAGAGCCGAGAATATGGCGCGCCTGGTCGCCTTTATTGAGAAACACAGCGACTTCAGTGTCTTGGTCGTTCCGACCGAGGTAAACACCCTTGGTGTATCGCTTATTAACGATCTTGATGCGGATGAAGCGCTTAACAATGTCGTCGGTTACAACGCCAAAGGAGACTTCGTCATCTCTGCATCAGGTGAGGGCGATCTGGGCGTTCCTGCACTTAATCAGCAGGAGGGGAGCGTTGTCAGCATTGACAAACGTCTCTTGCCGACAAACGTGGCACTTTCATTTGAGGGTTACACCCTGAACGATCTTGCAAACGCACTAGGTGTCAACGCAGAAAACACCATCGATTATACCGTGACGCTGCCTGCGGAGAAAGGTTTTGCATCGGTGGAATTTGATGACCTGGAGAACTTCTATTCCCCTAAAGGAGCCGATGTTCGCGGTTATGCTTTGACGCCGATCAATGTCGAGGCCAACGGTGTCATAGAGTCAATTGAAGAGCTTCCGGAGTTTAACGGTGCCGTGATCTATCACGTGAACCCTGTTCTCCAGTTCAACGCCTTCACTGCAAAGAGCGCCCAGCTTGAAAAAGACAGCGCACTTTACGGTTCCGCTGCTTTTGCAGCAGCGGCACGGTTGAGCGACGGTGATGAAGTCGAATTCGAAGTGGGTGGTGAGAAGATTCACCGTATCTTTAAACAGGACGATACACTCAAAGGGACGGTGGCACTTCACCCTACCTTTGACCTTGGTCTGAACATGATCGATAGCTATCGTTTTGAGACAGTAAATTTTATGAGAGTGAGTAACTAGTTATGAGTGAAATAACCATTACGATAGACGGCAAAGAGGTACAGACGCAAGAGGGTGAATATATTCTTAATGCGGCGCGTGCCAATGATATCTTTATTCCAGCTATCTGTTATCTGACACGTTGTAGCCCTACTTTGGCGTGTCGTATCTGTCTGGTCGAAGCTGATGGCAAACAGGTCTACGCCTGTAATGCCAAAGCGAAAGACGGCATGCAGATCACGACATCAACCGAGACTATCGAAGCAGAAAAACGTGCGATCATGGAAGTTTATGATGTAAACCACCCATTAGAGTGCGGTGTCTGTGATCAATCCGGTGAGTGTGAGCTTCAAAACTATACACTCGAGATCGGTGTTGATGCCCAGACATATGCGATCAAAGACACCTTCAAACCGGTACAGCACTGGGGTCTGATCAATTATGATCCGGCACTCTGTATTATGTGTGAGCGTTGTACGACAATCTGTAAAGACATGATCGGTGATAGCGCCCTCTCGACAAAACCTCGCGGCGGCGATGCCATTGACGAGACGTTCAAAGAGAGTATGCCGAAAGATGCCTATGCGATGTGGAACAAGCTCAACAAATCGCTTATCCAGCCGAATGCGGGAGACACGCTTGACTGTACCGACTGTGGTGAATGTACGGCGGTCTGTCCGGTCGGTGCCCTTGTCTCTGCGGATTTCCAGTATACCTCCAATGCCTGGGAACTTTCACAGGTTCCTGCGACATGTAGCCACTGTTCTGCCGGCTGTCAGATCCAGTATGATGTGAAACATACATCGATCGACAACCCTGAACCGAAGATCTACCGTGTCAAAAACGAGTGGAACTATGTCTCTCTCTGCGGCGCCGGACGTTACGGATACGACTTCCAGAACGAGGTTGAAGGCAAAGACGAAGCGGCGTTCGCCAAAGCGGTCGAAGCCTTCGAAAAAGCCGATACGATCAGTTTCAACTCGCAGATCACAAACGAAGAGGCGCTGATCCTTCAAAAGCTGAAAGAAACAAGAGGCTACAAGCTGATCAATGAAGAGGCACGCAGGTTTGCCGAATTTATGAAAAGCTACTCGACTATCAGCGGCACATCGATCTATAAGACACCGCTCAAAGAGGTCAACAAAGCAAACTTTGTGATCTCGGTCGGTTCGGCAATCAAAACAGACAACCCCAATGCCCGTTTTGCGATGAACAACTCGATGATCATGAACAAAGGTGCCGGACTCTATTTCCATCCGGTAGCCGATCCGGTTATTGATGATATGGGTAAAAACATCCTCAGCGTCAACCATGCACCGATGCAGGAAGAGGCAGTGATGTACCTGATCCTGGACCTTTTTGCGAAAAAAGAGGCGCTTCCGGCTGAACTGGCTGCATACCTTGCGTCTTTCCACTCTATGAAGACAGTCACTGTCAGCGAGACGATCAAAGAGAAAGTCGTTGAGATTGTTAAAGAGACAAAGGTCAACGAAGAGACGGGTGAAGAAGAAGAGGTTGAAGTCGAGAAGTCGAAGATGGTACCGAAGAAGGTCGAAAAAGAGGTCGAGGTCGATGAGAACCGCCTGCTTGAGATCGTCAACGTGCCGGCCAAGTTCGACGAGTCGATGGAGAAGCTTCTTAAAAAGAAAGACACTTTCGCATTGATGGTAGGACCGGATTTTTACAGCCATCCTAATGCGTCAAATCTGGCCCGTCTTGTGGCGCTAGTAGAGAAGTACACCGACTTCAGCGTGACGATGATTCCTGAAAAAGGGAACACGCTGGGTGTTGCGATGATCTGTGACCTAGACACCGAAGCAGGCAGTTACACTGTCGGCTACAACGTCAAAGGCGACTTTACACTCAGCGCACAAGGCAATGGTGACCTTGATATGCCGGCGATGAACCAGCAGGAGGGGACACTGACAAGCATTCAGTTGCGTGTCAATCCTACCAATGCGGCATTGGAGTACAAAGGGTATGAGCTTAACGACATTGCCAATGCGCTCGGACTCAGCAGTAAATTGACTGTTGATTACACAGCAAAACTGGGCGAGATAGCCGGCTTCAAGTCTGAAAACTTCGATGACCTGCCAAATTACTACACCAATAAAGGTGAAGAGATGCGTGGCTATGAGTTGGAGATCGGCGAAGTGAGAACTGACGGTGACGAAAGTGTAGCGGCATTCGATGAAGCGGCGGCGATGCGCGAGGCGATGGTCTACCTGGCAAACCCGACGCTTCAGTTCAATGATTTTACCAACAAGTCACATCAGTTGAAGGAAGAGGCGGGTCTCTATGTGAGTAGCGACTACGCAGCTGCCAATGAATTATCAGACGGAGATAAGGTTTTAGTGGAGACTACAAAAGGTTCTATGGAACTTAATGTTAAAATCGACACTAAAATCGGCGGAAACATTCCGTTTGTTCCAAGTTTTGATTCAAATCTAAACAGTGAGGCACTCTTCAGCGGTTATCGCTTTAGCAATGCCACTATCAAAAAGGTGTAATTAATGGAAACAGCATTCATTATTGAAACGCTTGTCAAGATCATAGTCATTTTACTGGTCTTTTCCGCGTTAGCAGGTTTTGGAACCTACTTCGAACGTAAGATACTCGCATTTATGCAGCGTCGTCTTGGGCCAATGCACGTTGGTCCGTACGGACTTTTACAGATCGCAGCCGACGGTATCAAACTTTTTACCAAAGAAGATATCGTCCCTACAAATGCGGTCGGTCCGATCTTCAAGATTGCGCCGGTTATTACGGCAGCAACAGCGTTTATGGCGGCCGCAGCGATTCCGTTTATGCCGGAATTCACACTCTTTGGTTACACCGTTCATCCTATTGTTGCCGATATCAACATCGGTATCCTTTACATCCTGGGTGTTATGGCCGTCGGTTTCTACGGACCGATGCTGGGCTCATTGGCGTCAAGCAATAAGTTTGCGCTGATCTCTGCGGCACGTGCCGCGGCGGTATTCATCTCTTATGAGGTTGTAACGGGTCTTTCCCTGCTTGCACCGCTTATGATGGTGGGTTCGTTCTCACTGATCGATTTTAACAACTACCAGGCTGGCGGAATCGGCGACTGGATCATCTGGACACAGCCGGTGGCATTTGTCCTCTTCTGGATCGCGGCATTTGCTGAGACAGGACGTACGCCGTTCCACCTTATCGCGAATGATCACGAGATCATTGACGGTTTCGGTACGGAGTACTCGGGTATGCGTTGGGGCCTTTTCTTTATCGGTGAGTATGCGAACATGTTCTTCATCTCGTTCGTGATTGTTCTGATCTTCCTTGGCGGTTTCGGTGACGGATCTGTACTGGGTGCATTGGGATTCCTTGGCAAAGTGGCATTTTTCTTCTTTTTCTTCTTGTGGACACGTGCTGCCTGGCCGGATATCAGACCTGACCAGTTGATGTGGTTATGTTGGAAAGTTCTCATGCCTCTGGCGGTGGTCAATGTTGTGATCACCGGTATGATCATGATGTTTTAGGGGTAGATAATGAGTTTAGAACAATTTGAAAATAGAAATGTTAGTGAGAACGGCTACTTTAAAGTAGACATTGAAGAGTATCCGGAAAGTGGCTGGGACCGTGCGAAGCAGGTCTTTTCCCGTGCGATCAAAGGTGAGCTTTTTGTTGGTCTTTGGGTCGTGCTTCGCGAGATGTTCAAATTCGACATCCATACGGTTCAATACCCTAAAGAGAAGCTGCCTATCGGACCGCGTTACCGCGCGGTGCATGAGATGCAGCGTCTTTGGGAGTCGGGTACGGAACGTTGTATCGGCTGCGGTCTATGCGAAAAGATCTGTATCTCTGACTGTATCCGTATGGACACTAAAATCGATGAGAACAGCCGTAAGCAGGTTACGGAGTATACGATCAACCTTGGCCGTTGTATCTTCTGCGGTTACTGTGCGGAAGTCTGTCCGGAGTTGGCGATCGTTCACGGCGGACGCTACGAGAACACTTCTGAGCAGCGCGCCCACTACATCGGTTATGAAGATATGTTGACACCGGTAGACATGGCGATCAAGGGGCAGGTACCTGAGTATCCAGGTTTCGGTGCGATTACACCACACGAAGACGAGCGCGTCAAAACGACGCCGCTTGCGTATTAAGGAGCTAAGATGTTTGAAGCTATAGCATTTTACACATTTGCTATCTTGACAATAGTGATGTTCGCTGTCACTGTGTTGACTAATCATGCGCTATATGCACTGAGTGCATTGGCTGCAGGTATGATCTTCATCTCGGCATTTTTCTTTTTGCTGGGTGCAGATTTCTTGGGCGCGATCCAGATCATCGTCTATACAGGTGCCGTAATGTCACTCTACGCTTTCGGGATGATGTTCTTTGATACAACACGTGATGTTATTGAAAGACGTACTTCTCCGCAGATCGTTTTCGGTCTTTCGGGTCTTGCTGCATTGACAGTAGTTGCGATCTTTACAGCACCGATCGTATCTGGAAATATCACAGCTTTTTATCCTGTTGTAGACGGCGTAGGAAATTCACAGATGGTCGGTATGGTACTGTTTACAAAATACCTTATCCCGTTTGAAGTAGCTGCTGTGATGCTTTTAGTTGCGATGATCGCAGGTATTATCCTCGCCGGTAAGAAAATGGATCAATCTCTGACACTGATGAAAGAAGAAGAGATTGAACGTGAATCTAAAGAAAAGGCTGTAGTATGATGGAAATCACTTTACAACACTACCTGATCCTCTCTACCGTGCTTTTTGCTATCGGTCTGATAGGTGTCATGCGTCGTAAAAATCTTTTGATGCTTTTCTTTGCAACGGAGATTCTTTTGAATGCGGTCAATGTCGCTTTTGCAGCGATATCAAGCTACTACGGTGACCTGACAGGTCAGATGTTCGCTTTCTTCGTTATTGCGATCGCTGCGTCAGAAGTCGCCGTTGGTCTGGGTCTGTTGGTTGTCTGGTATAAACGTACCGGCAAGATTGATCTTGATACCATGATATCGATGAGAGGATAGAAAGTATGGAATTTTATTTATATACTGCACTTTTTGCACCACTGGTTGGTTCACTCTTTGCAGCACTCTTTGGAATGAGCAAGAAAAACTTGATTGCGGGGATCGTCCCTTCAGCACTCCTTTTCACCTCATTTTTGGCAAGTCTCTACCTTGCCATCTATATCTTGGGTGGCGGTGAACCGATCCAGGTCGAGATGATGACATGGATGGCAACCGGTGATCTTTATATCCCTTACGGGTTTGTCGTTGATCAAGTCTCCGTGACGATGATGATGGTCGTGACAACGGTCTCGACTGTTGTCCATGTCTATTCAGTCGGTTACATGGATCACGATAAGGCATTTAACCGTTTCTTCGCTTGGCTTTCTGCTTTCGTCTTTTCGATGATGGTGCTTGTCATGAGCGACAACTTTCTTGGCCTTTTCATCGGCTGGGAAGGCGTTGGTGTCTGTTCATGGGCGTTGATCGGTTTCTGGTACCACAAAGAGTCAGCTACCTGGGCGGCGAACGAAGCGTTCATCATGAACCGTATTGCCGACCTTGCGATGCTGATCGGTATCTTCCTTGTCTACTGGAATACAGGTTCAATCCGTTACGACGAAGTATTCGCTGCACTTCCGGCTCTGGAGACAGGCATTCTTACAACAATGGGTATCTTCCTGTTTATCGGTGCGATGGGTAAATCGGCACAGTTCCCGCTTCACACATGGCTTGCTGATGCGATGGAAGGTCCGACACCGGTTTCGGCACTGATCCACGCGGCTACCATGGTTACCGCCGGTGTCTATCTGGTCGTCCGTGCATTCCCACTGTACGACCTTATTCCGAATGTCGGTCTTTTTATTGCCAGCCTTGGTGCCTTTGTCGCGATGTTTGCGGCAACAATGGCGTTGGTTAACCGTGATATGAAACGTATCATCGCTTACTCGACACTGTCTCAGCTTGGTTATATGTTCGTGGCTGCAGGGCTTGGCGCATACTGGGTTGCACTGTTCCACCTGATGGCACACGCTTTCTTTAAAGCGTTGCTCTTCCTTGGCGCCGGTAATGTTATGCACGCAATGCACGATGAGCTTGACCCGTTCAAAATGGGCGGTCTTAAAAAATCGATGAAATGGACCTGGATCATGATGACCCTGGCGTCAGTTGCGTTAGCTGGTATCTATCCGTTGGCCGGTTTCTTCTCGAAAGATCTGATCCTGGAAGTTGCATTTGTCGAACACCACTACATCCTTTATACAGTACTGTTGTTGACTGCGGGTCTGACAGCGTTCTACTCGTTCCGTCTTGTTGCACTGATCTTTCATGGGGATGAGAGACACCTGGAGCACGGTATCCATCCGCACGAAGCGTACAACTTTATGCTCTATGCTATGGCACCGCTGGCGATCCTTGCGGTCATCGCAGGTATGCTTTTCAAAACACCGTATTTTGAGATGGTAACGCAGCTTCTGCCGGCGATCGAGTATCATGTTCATAACCATACGGTCTTCTGGATCATGACGATCGGTACGCAGCTCTTCGTAATCGCTGCGATTGTCTATGCATATAAAAAATACGCAAAAGCGGTCAAGGTGGACAAGAAAGTTGAATCGGGTCTTCTCTATCAGCTTCTATATAACCAGTACTACATCCCGCAGTTCTATGAAGAGTACATATCAAAGCCGTACCGTGAACTGTCGGACATGATGTGGAAAATTGACCTCAAGGTTGTGGATGCAACGGTCGACGGTGTCGCCAACATCTTTTATAACACGGGTAAGAAAACACATACAATGCAAAACGGAAACCTTTCATCAATGCTACGCTGGATGGTTATCGGTACCCTTATCCTTTTGGTACTTGCCGCGGCATTCTACATTGGACAATCAGATGAGCTGGCGAAGCTGCTCTCTGGATTAGGAGTAATATAAATGTTAGACCATATTTTATCGATCTTGATATTTTTCCCGGCACTGGCAGCAGTGCTGGGCTTTATTGTCCATAAAGACAGTATGCGTGCTTACGGTATCGTTGTATCGGGTGTTGAGTTCGCCCTTTCACTCTGGTTATGGTATGCATTTGACGGCAGCATCTCCGGTATGCAGTTCATGGAACAGGCAAACCTGATCCCGGCATTCGGCATTTCGTACCTTCTTGGTATTGACGGTATTTCACTCTTTATCATTATCATGGCATCATTTTTTACGATGCTGGGTATTATTTCATTGACTGAGACGCGCCGTATCAAAGACCTGATCATCACGCTGCTCTTTTTACAGATGACGATGGTCGGTGTTTTTGCTGCGCTTGATGCGATCTTGTTCTATGTCTTCTGGGAACTCTCTCTTGTACCGATGCTGCTTATCATCGGTATCTGGGGTGGACCGCTTCGTATCTATGCGTCGGTCAAGTTCTTTCTCTATACCTTTGCAGGTTCACTGGTTATGCTTGTCGGTATGCTTTTCATGGCCTACTTCTATTTCCAGGCAACAGGACAATGGAGCTTCTCTCTACTCGAGTGGTACCGTCTGATCCTTCCTGAAAATATTCAGTACTGGTTGTTTGCAGCCTTCTTCATGGGGTTTGCAATCAAGGTACCGATGTTCCCGTTCCACACCTGGCTACCATATGCGCACGGTCAGGCACCGACGATCGGTTCGGTTATCCTTGCTGCGGTACTTCTTAAAATGGGTACCTACGCATTTATCCGTTTTTCACTGCCGCTCTTTCCGGATGCGTCGGTCTTCTTTATGTACCCTGTTGCCGTGCTGGCGATCATCATGATCATCTACACGGCAATGGTGGCTTACGCACAGAAAGATATCAAACAGGTCGTTGCCTACTCATCTGTTTCGCACATGGGTGTTATCATCCTCGGTACATTCGCGCTTAACGTCGAAGGTATCAGCGGTTCGGTCTTTCTGATGATCGCGCACGGTATCGTCTCGGGTGCGCTCTTCTTGCTTGTCGGTGTCATCTATGACCGCCGTCATACCAAGCTGATGAGCGAATTCGGCGGTCTGGCACAGATCATGCCTAAATATGCGACGATCTTCGGGATCATGATGATGGCTTCCGTCGGTCTGCCGCTTACGATCAACTTTGTCGGTGAGTTCCTGAGTCTTCTCGGATTCTACAAACAGTCACATATGATGACCCTTCTTGCCGGGACGGCGATCATCGTCGGTGCGATCTACATGCTGGCTGCCTATAAGAAAGCATTCTTCGGCAATGTGACCAAAGAAGAGAACAAAACGCTTAAAGATATCAACAAGACCGAACTTATGGGTCTTATCCCGTTGACGATCATTGCGATCTGGCTGGGTGTCTACCCTAAACCGGTTCTTGAACCGATCAACAACTCTGTCGAGTCTGTGGTGCAGTTGATGCACGACAAAGCAATTTCAGCGGAAGCCAAAGAGATCATTCCGTCTATTGCAAAATTTGAAACTACGGAGGCAAAATAATGTTAGAAGCAGTCAACGTTTCACTGGCCTCACTAAATGTCCCGACACTTGTTCCGATGACGATCGCCGTTATCGGCGCCTTGTCTATCTTGACGATTGACCTTGTTAAAGAGGGTCTGAATAAATCACTTTACGTGATGATCGCACTGTTGTTCCTGCTTTTAGACCTTGGTGCCGTTATGGACGCAGCGGGTGTTTTCGCCTCAAACGGAACACAGCTTGGCTTCTTCGATGTGATGCTTATTGACGGTCTGGCTATTCTTGCACAGCTTGTTATCGTTATTGCGTCGATGATGTTTATTCCGTTGGCGCTCACGTCGAAACGCTTCCACGAGTTCTCGTATCCGGAGTTCTTCGCACTGTTCCTGTTCATGATCGCCGGTTTCCAGTTCATGGTTGCAACAGACAACCTGATCCTGGTCTTTGTCGGCCTGGAAACTGCTTCATTGGCACTTTATCCGATGATCGCGCTTCACAACCGTAACAAGTCGTTTGAAGCGGCTGTGAAGTACTTCACTATGGGTGCATTGGCAGCCGGTCTTTTCTCATTCGGTTCGATGGTCTTCTATGCATTGACCGGTTCTGTTGAGATCCACCAGATCGCTGCTGCTCTTGCCGCAGATAACTATGCGAACATCGGGTATGTGCTTGTTGCTACTGCCTTCTTGTTTGCATCATTTGCGTTCAAACTGTCATTGGTACCGTTCCATACATGGACGCCGGATGTCTACGAAGGCTCTTCTGCAGCACTTGCAGGCTATATGTCTATCGTGCCTAAGATTGCCGGTTTCGTTGTGGCAATGCGTCTTTTCGAATTCCTGGTCAATTCGGGTGTCGTCTGGCTGGAAGTCATTCTGTATGCGATGGTTGTCGTTACGATGACAGCAGCCAATATCTGGGCTATCGTGCAAAATGACGTCAAGCGTATGCTCGCTTACTCGTCTGTTTCACATGCCGGGTTTGTTATGGCCGCGGTATTGATCGGTACGACACAAGCGAATACGGGGCTTTTCCTCTACTGGGCACTTTTCAGTTTTGCTAACCTGGGTGCCTTCACCATGTTGTGGGTCAGCCGTCAGAAACAGCTTCTGCCGGGTCAGAGTTCGGACCACCCGTTCGAGAAGTTCTCCGGTATGTTCAAGACCTCACCTATCCAGGCAACATTGATGGCGCTCTTTATGCTTTCATTGGCAGGTATCCCGCCGTTTGCTCTTTTCTGGGGTAAAATTTATCTGATTGGGGCTGCTGTAAGCGGCGGCTTTACGGTACTGGCCTTGATTATGGCATTGAACTCGGCGATCGCAGGGTATTACTACCTGAAACTGATCGTCTTTATGTTCATGAAAGAGCCTGAAGGTGAGAAGAACTACCTTGTCAATGCATCGACATCACTTAAGACGATTGTAGGAATGGCTGCATTCGCTACGATCTTCTCTTTTATTGTTGTCAGCCCGCTCATCGAATTTATCGGCGGTTTCGTCTACAATTCGGGGTACTAAGATACTTCTTTATCTGCTGTGAGATTGATCTCACAGCCTTTATCTTCTCTTCTTTCTTTTTTTACCGTTTTAAAAAGCTCTTAACCTGTATAGTTGTCATGTTTTTATCACACCATGTTTTACACTGCAACGACTTTTTATTACGCAGGTAGATAAGCTGTTTAAACTCCAGCAGTTTAACTGTCAGTCGTATAAACGAAGCGGGTCTGCTCCCCTCATAGATGGTGGTAAACTTTTTGTTATAATGGAATAATCTTTACAGTCATAAAACACTAGACTAGGTTGTTAAAATAGAATTTTGGTTGATTTACATGAGTTTGTTAGTAATTTTCAATTGAAATGAGAGGGAAAGAATGACTTACGTAACGAAAATATATATGCCGCATAAAGAAAAGTTCAAAGCATATGTAGATGAGATCTATGAAAGCGGATGGTTAACCAATAACGGGCCATTGGTTCAGAAGCTTGAGAAAAAATTAGAAGAGTATTTTGGTGTTAAAAATCTTCTTTGTATCTCAAGCGGAACAAATGCTTTGCAGTTTGCTTACAGACTTCTGGAAATGGAAGGCGAAGTTGTGACAACGCCGTTCAGTTTTGTATCAACAACCAGTGCTATAGCGGCAGAGAGATTGACCCCGGTGTATGCAGACATCGATAGTGAGTCGTATAACATCGATCCAAAGAATATAGAAAGTGCTATTACCGAAAAGACATGTGCGATAGCCCCATGTCATGTCTTTGGCAATGCGTGCGAAATAGAGGAGATTGACCAGATAGCTGAGAAGCATAACCTGAAAGTAATTTACGATGCATCGCATGCTTTTGATGTCAAGTACAAAGGCAAGCATATATTAAACTATGGCGATATGTCTATTATCAGTTTCCATGCCACGAAAATATTTCATACTATTGAAGGGGCTGCTATTGTCATCAAAGATGATGCGTTATACGAAAAAGCTAAAATTGTGAGGGATTATGGCAAGGACGGTCCCGATTCCGTAGCTCTGCTTGGCATTAACGGAAAAATAAATGAGCTTGAAGCGGCAATGGGTCTGTGTATGCTTGATGAAGAAGATATTATCCACAACATGCGAAAGAAAAGCCATGAATTTTATACGCAGCAACTAAAAGACTATGTTCAGTTACAAAAAAAGAATGAGGATGCGACACAAAGTTATACCTATTTTCCTGTCGTCTTTAGATCGGAAGACGAAATGAAAAAAGTCCGGGCGGCTTTGTTGGAACAAGAGATAGCTGCACGGCAATATTTTTATCCCTCTTTGGACACACTTCCGTACGTAGAACATCGAAAAGTCATGCGTATATCCAGAGACATAGCAAGCAGAATTTTAGTTATTCCGATGCACTCTGGAGTAGAACCGAAGGTCAGTAAGATTATTATTGAGACATTACAGAAATTACGTTGAAATTATTGTCATTGAGATAAAAATCTGGGCAGTGTTAGGTCAATCAACTAAAGGGTTATGTATGACAGTAGGAAGCAATCAACCATATTTTTTCCCCTATATCGCATACTGGCAACTGATTAATCGAGTAGATATTTTTGTACTTTCCGACAGTATGCAATACAGAAAAAAAGGCTATATCAACCGAAACGATATTCTCATAGACGGCAAGCGGCATCGCTATACACTTGAGGTTCTGGGTGTGCATACCGGCAAGCTAATCAATGAGGTCTGCGTTGGGCATAATGCAAAAAAGATATTGAAATCGATTTCGAATGCCTATAAAAAAGCGCCCTATTTCAACGAGGTCTATCCGATGTTGGAAGAGATATGTTTAAACGAGGAAAAGAATTTAGCGAAATACGTGGGCTTTTCTATTGAAAGGATTGCCCGATATTTGGAGATGGATACCAAATTCATCTACCTGAGCGATCTTCAGGGAAAAACGGCATTAAAAGCCCAGGAGAGGACGATTGACATCTGCAAAAGATTGGGTGCAGATCAATATATCAATGCTATAGGCGGGCAGAAACTGTACAGTAAAAAAGTATTTAAAGAGCATGGTATAAAATTGAATTTTATTAAAACTGAATCAGTTCAGTACAAACAATTCCACAATGCATTTTTACCGAACATGTCCATCATCGATATCATGATGTTCAATTCCAGAGAAGAGATCAAAGTGATGCTGCAAAAGTATGTTCTAATATAAAACCACCGGCCAGCTCTTCTCCCTCACCGTTTTTCAGCTTGGCGACTCTCTGGTTGTCGGCGGTCTGCTTGTAGGTGATGATGTCGCCATTAGGCAGGGAGACCTCTTTGAGTTCGCCCAAGCTTCCATAGTTGTAACTGCTTGTGCCTGCTGTCGTGCTCTTGGTTTTCAGGTAGCCGTCTTCATCATAACTATAACCGCTGGAGGAAAACCAGGCTGATTGTATATGCTTTAAGAATTACTTTGCTACCATTAAAAATCATAAAAGAACAGGAAAAAATATGTAACAAAAAAGCCAAATAGTGATAGCAGTTATTCTTGCATCTATCTTCATTAGCGGATGCAGTCAGAGTAATGGGTATTCAACGAGTGGACAGCGTTCCACATCAGAAATTGAGCCCTATGAAGAATATGATAATAACACAACTGCTCAAAACCCAGACGACAATACAACTGCTGACGTGCCGCTAGTCATTAACGGTCACGTACTGCCGCCTGAACCGGACCCAGCAATCAACAATTTTACCCTTGCCGGCGTCGATGTCAATAAAAATGGCGTTCGCGACGATGTGGAACGGAAGATTTATCTCGAACATGAGTTGGAGATAGAAAGACAGTCTTTGATGATGTCTGCTCGACAGCAACAAAAACGTTTAGAAGCCGATGATCTCATTGAAAATGCCACGAAATGGGAAAAACTCGATAAATATGATATTGGATGTATCTCATATATTTTTCATGAGCATGGAATAGATCTCTACAGCTTATCTGCCGAAGATTATGTATTTAACACAAGAGCAAGAGTTGAAAAATACATAAAGTATAATCAAGCTTTAAGCGGCGGAGTATATTGGACTCCTAAAAGTTATAAAGTAGAAAGTTCTTGCGACTTTAATGTTACTCGGGCAATCATAATAGATGATGAAGACGATGAGTAAAATAGTTTTTGTCATATTATTCTTGACGCTTACACTGCATGCTTCACCAAGACATATGCCTGTCCCCAATAGTAAAAGTAGCCTGTCCCCAATAGTCCTTTAGACACAATTATTGATGAACGAAAGATTGATGTATATTTTGCCAATGGTATAGATACAGAGGAATTTGAAGCAATTGCTAATACAAGATTACTTAGATAAAAAATTATAAAAATAGCATCAATGCGGGTACCAAGAGATTGTGATTGCTTATTTGTAAAATTACAGTTGATACCAGTAACATAATACAGTTTCCTTAAGAATAGTTTGGACAACATACTTAATACATAAAAAAATAGGAAAAAATATGATAACACATAGTAATTTACTTGCAATAACACTGTTACTTACATCGATCTTCATGAGTGGATGCAGCCAGAGCGACGGGTACTCAACAAGCAAAAATGAAACTGTTGAAGTGATTCACGGTTATACCTTGCCGCCAGCACCTGATCCAGCGATCAATAACTCCACACTGTTAGGTATCGATAGCAATAACAATGGTGTGAGAGATGATGTCGAGATTTGGATACTTAAAAAGTATAAAGACAAACATCCTATTTATACTGAGATTGCGATGCAAGCCGGTCGTGCGTGGCAGAAAGTTTTAGAAAATCCAAGTAAGGCAAGTGAGACATCAAAACTTTTGGATGCTGCACAAAATTGTGAGTTTTATTTTCAATTTGATGCGAAACGATTTGGAGATTCAATATTAGTAGATGAATTTATTTTGGATCGTGCATATGAAAGAATAGTACTAAATACACAAGAGCGACAAGTTGCGTATAAGAATTTCGATGCATTTTTTAGCGGCGGGATTACAACACTTCCTAGTATTTCAGACGAGAAAGGTTCATGCGATTTTAATGTAAGTAAAATTATGGATCTTCAAAAATTAGGGGTCAGGTGATACCTATACTATGCTATAAAAGGAGAGGAGATGCCAAGACGACCGAGGGTTGATATGGTTGGGTACTATCATATCGTCAATAGAGGGGTAGAGCAGCGCATAGTCTATAAAGTTAAAGATGACTATACAATGTTTTTGGAGCTGCTCTGTAGTGGGTGTCAGCTTTATGATGTTCAATTGCATGGGTATGTGTTGATGAGCAACCATTACCATTTGCTGATTGAGACGAGAAAAGAGAATCTTTCAAAGTTCATGAAACATCTTAATGCTTCTTATGCTATCTATTTCAATAAAAAATATAAGCGTTCAGGCCACCTCTGGCAAGGGCGGTTTAAGTCCTGGTATGTGACGGATGAAGCTTATCTTTATACGTTGATAAGCTATATAGAGAACAACCCTGTCAAGGCGAAGATGGTCAAGGCATTGGGCAAATATGAATATAGTTCATATCTGTCATTTGTTGAGCAGAGAGAACCTATTGGGTGTTTAAAATGTTCATTTGTATTTGAAAAGTTTACAGATCGAAAAGATAGGGTAGAGTTTTTTGAATGTGGTGTTGATGAGAGAATATTAGAAGAGATCCAAAAAGCATCCACCCTTGTTGTCACATCCATAAAAGAGAAAAAGCTTGATAGCAAGAGCTTAAAACACAGGTTCCAACAGGTCAAGGATCAGGCAGACAGAGATCATAAGATTTTAAAAGCATATGAAGCAGGGTACTCTCAACATGCTATAGCCGAGTGTCTAGAATTATCTCAACCACAAATAAATAGAGTAATAAAAAAAGTGAGAGGTATAGGTATCACCTGACCCCTTGTCCTTAGGTATCACCTGACCCCTTGTCCTTCGGTAGTCAAGATTTTAAAGCTGCCTACAACACTAAGCACGATCTTTGGGACTTCATCGAAGCTGCAGCTCAGCTTTTCGAACAGAACGGCTGGAGTATGTATTGGAACTCTTTTGTTATTGCGACTGATCAAGTTTTGGAAAAACATTACATAGATTATTTTGCAGGACTTAGCAATAATCATACCAACGACCTGACCGAGCAGATAAAAAATTATAAAAATAGCATCAATGCGGGTAACCAAGTAATCGTAATTGCCCACTCACAGGGAAACTACTTTACAAATGAGGCGTATGATGCACTAAGCCCATGTGAACAAAAGGCAGTTTGCATGCTAGGAACTACAAAAAAAACTTAAAATAGAACAAACTTTAACTTTAACGCATGTTCAAACAAGCTATGATATAAAACAACAAAAAACACCATTAAAAAGGACTCTTTCATGAAACTTCTTCACCTCTTTTTAGCACTTTTAACAGCAACTTTTTTCTTGGCATGTAGCTCTGACAAAGAAATACTTCAAGTTGATACTAATCTTACAGCATACTCAGATGATACGGTAGAGTTACATGCCAGTGGGTCAAAGGCTTATAGTTGGAGCCAGTTAAGCGGGACTTCCGTCATCCTTGTGAATGCAAATACAAGCACGGCTAGTTTTATAGCTCCGGGTGTTACGACACAAGAGAGTTTAGTCTTTGAGCTTGAAGCGGTTACGGCACAGTTGGAGACGACGAATATTACAGTTAAAAAGCAGGTTCATGTTACGGTGCTTCCTAAGGTTGTAGAAGTGAATGAGGCTGATACGACCTCGCCAGAGGTGGAACAAGGGGCTACTCCTAGCCTGAAATCTCTCAAACTCACGGTAGAAAAAAACTCACTCAACGTAGATGAAAACACAACACTCAAAGTCATAGCTACCTACCAAGACAACACCACAAAAGATGTAACAGAAGAAGTTGAGTGGAACCTCTCCGACACAAACGCAGCACAAATCACTCAAAGATCTTTACATGCCATGAAAGATACAAACATAATCCTCCAAGCAAAACTAAACACAGTAACTTCAAACTCTCTTGCTTTAGAGATTTACAAAGAGATAAACGGACACAAGCTTCCGCCTGAACCGGATGAAACCATAAACAACTCTACACTTCTTGGAATAGACTCAAACAACAACGGGGTGAGAGATGATGTAGAGCGATGGATATTTGCAGAGTACGATCACCCGATAGTACAAGCGGTTGCTATGCAGAATGCCAGAGCCTTTCAGATAATACTTGTGGATCCTTCTAAGGCGAGGGAGACTGATAAATTGATGGAAAATCAAACGGATTGTCAATCTTACTATATGCATCAAGATTCAAAAAAACTTATTCCAAGAGGAAAAAGTCTTTATAAAGAGTCAAGACCACTCATTTTAAATACAAGAGAGCGCAATCGTGCCTATTATGAATATAATCAAGCATTAAGCGGAGGAGTATATCCAGGTAGAGATAGAAATACTCATAAAACTAGATGTGATTTTAACGAAACGAAGATTCTTCAGGGGGAATGGGAATGAAAAAGCATCTCCTTGTTTTTATTTTTTGTTTTTTTGGCATAAGCTCTCTTCATGCCAAAGCAGATATCTATCTTGCTACGGGAGTTTTAACAGATAAAAAAGATACAGATGAAGCTCGCGATTTACTAGAAGAAGACCTAAAAGCCTCCAATCCCGAAATCTACAGTAGCGAGCCTTTTAAATCGGCCTACAACACTAGCCGCGGTTTCTGGGATTTTATCGAAGGCGCGTCACAGCTTTTCGAGCAGAACGGTTGGAGTAAGTATTGGCTCTCGTTTCTTTCCGATGCCGATAAGGCTTTAGCCGATTATTATATCGATTATTTTACAGGACTTAGCAGTACTCACTCTAACGACCTGACAGAGCAGATCAGTAACTATAAAAAAAGTATCAATGCCGGAAACCAAGTCATCGTCATTGCCCACTCGCAGGGTAATTTCTTTACAAACGAAGCGTATGATACACTGAGCGAGTGTCAAAAAAAGTCATTTTACATGCTAGGAACCGCGAACCCTGCCGATCATGTGAGCGGTATGAGTGATGGGAGAGGAGCTTTGGCAACATTAGATAATGATCCAATAACATTCGTACCATCGAGCATGAGCCAAAATATAATAAATAGTGATAAATTTATTATTGAGGGCTATAGTTTTAAACTTCCAACATATCACTATTTTGATTATTACCGCTATAGCAATGTGGTTACACAAGACAAAATAGCATCCTTTCCAGAGTATGCGATGAATTATTTTAATACTGTTTATCCGCCAGTAGAACGCAAAGAGTACCCAATAGACATTCAACTTTCATGGCAAAGCAGTGATATACAGTTGCAACTCTCATCAGAGCTGGGCCAAAAAGAGAGAAGAGTAGGATGTGCTGCTGACAGTCGTTATTATGTAGAGTCTATTGATGATGTCGCAGAAGGCACTTACGGTATTTATGTCAACCATAGTGGAAAGGTAGATGAAGAAAACCTTCCCCAATCTGTTCGTTTGGCAGTAAAAACACCGAATGATGCATTGACTATCGATGTCGACATATCGACAAGCGATTTGTTAGATCTGGGCCATATAGCCGATATAGAAGTCAAAGCAAACAGCATGATAAGTGTTTTAGCAAATGAAGACGTTAATAGAAGCGGATTACAATTAATAACTAGTCATTTTAAAAACATTATTCCTATAGGAAGCGATTCGACGGACGAAGTTGTTTCCAGTAGTGGAGGTGGTCAACATCAAACTGTAGGAGTGGGAGGCTGTTGGGTTTCTGATCAATTAAGTTATGAAGAAGGTTTAGAAATATGTTACCCGGAAGCTTCGACAGGTGACGGTGGAGTGGTGACGAATCAAACTGAAAATAATTCAGATGATCATGATAGTCTGGTTTTTGACGTGAAATCGAAGCTAAATACCGCGAATATGGGCCCCATCGGCGGAGCCAATGTCTCCATAATTGATGTGACAAATGGTGCCATACTTCATGAAACCAGTACTACCCTTGGAAGCTCGCTTGGCTCAACAGGTGTCATCTTGCTTTCACAAGAGATATTGAATACGCTTGAGGATGACAGATATTATCTTGTAAATGTTATGGGTGGTGTAGATGTGGACACGGATGATGACGGTGTTATAGACATAAGACCGACTGTGAAAACAGGTGATTTGCATGGTCTGTATAAAGGAAGTTTTTTAAAAACCAGTCACTTTAAGATCAACATACTGACCGAAATTGCGTACCAGGTTACAAAGGAACTCTTTGCAAATGACAATGATAGCTCAATCATAAGTTCCCGACTTGATGAGGTCGCAAAAAAACTGCTGATCTCTAGTTCTGATGAAATTGGGTATACCGACCTTATCAATTGGATGCCCCGATATGATAAGAGAATGCTAAGAAAGAGTTATTCTGAGTATTATGAACCTGTTGCGCAAAAAATCTATCATGGTCAAGATATCTATGCAGATGCGTATAAAATCGTATACGAATCTATTTTGCTGCAATATGTCGTTTCTGTAGGCGAAGATAGCATCTTGCGTGATTTTGGCTTGAAACTTGATGTTGGTTTGCCTGAGGGAGAAGCTCGCTTCAGTTTAAGCGGAGATGGCAGTGAGTTGTTTGAGATAAACTCAACGGGTTTTGTGGGATTTAAAGATGGAGCAGCAATAGATTTTGAACGACAAAAGGTATACGACTTAACACTTTGTGTAAATTCACAAGAGTATACATCAGAATCAAAATTTATGGTTGTTGTTGAAAATGTACTCGACGCACCTGAAGCCGAAAGTGTTGAAGTCGTTGTCGACGATAATATAAGTGCCGGTTCTCTCGTCGCATTCTTAAAGATGGGCACACCTGGAGACGCCCCAATCAGCAAAGTCGTTCTGGATGATAACACAACGTTTAGGATTGATTTAGATGGCATGGTATATCTTAGGGATGGTGTGGAGTTAAATTACTTCTCAAAAAATTTATACCAGTTAAGTGCTATAGCAACCAATGCTCATGGCAGTAGCTTGCCAATCAATATTGCAGTAAAACTTAAAAGGACGCCGACCGTCGATTCCTTGGACCTAACCTTGCTCGACGGTTTGGTCGGGGGTACAAAGATAGGCCGGTTGAAAATTAAAGAAAACGGCACTCAAATTGCCACTATTGCGCTTAGCGGCCTCGGAAGCGAAGACTTCAATATCACCAAAGAAGGTGCGCTGTTCGTAGCAAATGATACCCTGCTAAATGCGAGTGAACAAGCGTTTTACGATCTTAGCATTGTAGTCAACGGAGAGAGTTTGGCATTGTTGGAGATAGAAGTGCAAGATCGCATCGTCGCGACACTTGATACTGTAGACAATGCGGTAGAGTTGGCAATCGACAAAAACAGCAGTGTCGCCTATGTGGCTGATAACAACTATTATGGTGCCGCTATTGTCGACTTTTCACAAAAAGACAAACTCTCTTTTGTCGGCAGAACATCTGGTAACTATGGGCGAGTTTCCGGTATTGCCATCAATGAAGCCGGCTCAAATCTTGTAGTAGGAAGCTATAAGAAAATGGAACTTTTTGATACGGAGCCCTCCGTATCACCTCTTTATCTGGATACTTACAGCATAGAGAATTATTTTAATTTTATAGAAATACTACCGTTGAAAAACATGGTGTTTGTCGGTACCTATGACTATATCGATATCCTAAAAATTGAAGACAATGGGACATTGGGTTCATTGTATGAGGTTTATACACAGAACAGGCGGGGTGTCGTTGTTTCATCGGATGAAAAGTATATGTTCGTTTCTGGTAATTACGAAAATATTGATATTTATGACATCGGTGATCTTTCCATTATAAATATAACCAGTACGATACTAGCACCTTATGATGCGAAAATGACACTATCGAAGGACAATCGCTATTTATTCGTAACGGGTCACACGCCAGAAGGACAATCGCTTTTGAAGTTGTACAATCTTCAAGATATAATGCGACCTGAACTGATTTCGAGTCTTATACTTCCTGAGCCGATAACAACTCTTTCTTATGGTAATAACTACCTCTATCTTGGCGGATCACAACTGCATGTTGTCGATGTTGCCGATGTCACGGCCTTGCAACTGCTAGGTTCGATAGCGGTTCCTGGCGGCATCAAAGATGTAGCATTGTTGGGGAATACTGATCAAGCTATAGTAGCATCCGGAAACTCCGGAATTCACCTTGTCAATGTTGGTGGGTTTGAGCATCAGGAAAAAGTACCTGGCATATTGCCGTTCAAAGCAACTGTAGAAGCAGATGCGTCCATTAATACCGTCGTCGGGCAGGTCGAAGTCGTATATAGCGGCAGCGGAATCACCGGCTTTTCATTGGCAGGCGAGGGCGCAGAGAAGTTTAGTATAGACAGTGCGGGTACTGTTCGTACCGTGTCATCGCTGTTCTCCGGCCCGGCTTTGTACCAACTGCAGATAAATGTTTCTAACACTATTGGCACGCGGGAGGTAAACGCTACCATTAGTGTTCACAGTGTGCCGGTAATCGCAGACTTTAAAGGTTCGATTAACAGCATGAGCAGTGCTGGCACGGTAGTAGGTAGTTTAGACCTTGGCGTTGATGATGCTAACAGTATAGAGGCTATCTCTCTGAATGGTGATGGTGCTGAATATTTTCAGGTGAACAAAAGTGGAGAGATCACTTTCTCCGGAGGGATTGAACTGCATCACTTTAGTACACCAACATTTTCACTTAGCGTCGATGCCTCAAATCGATACGGACAATCAGAGACGGCTACAGTTATAGTAAACGTGAGTGTTCTTGTCTCTGAGATAGAGTTGTTTGAAGATCCTCAAAGAGAGATCACGAGTATTAAGTTTTCAGAGGATGGGGCTTATGCAGACATTGAGATGCATAAACGATATGAATCTTTACCTCAATATGTTACACGCGTCAACATTCAAGACTTCTTCGCACTTTCAACAATGAGTCAAGAAAGTATTGAAGATGCGACACAAGTCGTTGAGTTTCCAGCTAATATAAAAGAATTGATATTTGATGAAGACAATAAGAGTATGTACTATGGTGGTGGTGACTCGGCGGGACTCATAATTAATGATGTTAATCGAAACGAGCTTGCTTCGTATAATGATTCCAATTATGAAGATGGAGAGAGTTACTTCAGTATCAATCATATGCAACTGCTATCAGATAACAGCTCTTTATTGTTTGGCGGAGACTATTTGCTTGGTCTGTTGAGTATTTCTGCAGATAGAAGAGAGATTATATTAGGAGAGAAGATATTGAGGAGTCCTGTGACAACATTTGCACAGATTCCTAACAGCTCTTTCATGTTGGTAGGGAGTAAAAACATATTGCAAGTAGTGGACTTTACCGGTTTGACAGCAATGCAACAGTAAAAATAGTCAAAGACGGGAGGAGTGTTCAGTTACCAATATTAATCCAGATCCTTTTGTCTTGAACTTTCAAATATACAGACTGTTCGCTTTATAGACTAAGTATATAAGTTACGGAACTTATTTTCTTTGCTTCCCTATTTTAATGTGAGAGTATAGATAGAGATATAGAGCAAAAATAGTGTAGTTTCTACTCCACCGCAAAAAAGCTGCTGCCACTGCCGGAGAAGTACCATCCCTCTTTACGGTGCTGTTCAAGTTTGGGGTAGAGAAGGAGTGCCGGTTCGAAGAGGTCGTTTGCCTCGGTCGGCGTCATCTGTTTCAATACTTCGAGCGAAGGCATTTCGGCAAATCTGTACTGCTTGTCAATGCTCAGTTCTTTGTAGAAGTGTTCACGAAAGGCCTGATAGACCTTTGGTGTCGATATCTCGATCTTCGGCGTAACGGTCTTAATATGCAACGGCGGTTCATCGAAGGGTTTGACGATCTCGCCGATGCCGGAGACGTTGGCACTTTGGTAGCCGTAGACAAAGAAAGGAACATCGGCGCCGACTTTGGACCCTATAGCAGCCAGTTCGTCGCGGCTGAGTCCCAGGTGAAGCACTTCGTTGCACATCAGCAGGTAGGTGGCAGCATCGGAGCTGCCGCCGCCGAGTCCGGCGAAGGAGGGTATCTTCTTCTCGACCTTTATGGCATGGCTCTGCATAAGACGTTTCAGACTCTCCGACCTGGTGGCTTCCAAAAGGGCTTTAAAGGCTTTATATATGGTGTTTTGTGAGGTCTCACAGTTAAAGTCGCCATCGATGACGAAGTCCTCGTTATCTTTCGGTGCAAAGGTGAGGGTGTCGTAGAGGTCGTTTACCAGAACAAAACGCGAGAGGATCTCGTGGTAGTCACCGCGTTTTCCGGTGACCTTTAAAAAGATGTTGACTTTGGCATAGGCTTTATAACTCTTCATGCAGACTCACTCTGTTTAAAAGGTAGTGGACACCCTCATCGTCGAACTCAAAGATAGAGATACTGTCGCCATTGTCGACCCAGTATGTCCCGTTTTCAGTCACTTCAAAATCTTCTCGGTGAAGCTTCTGTCCCAAGAGTATAGTACTATTCTCTTTGGTGTAGACGTTTTGTGGCATATTGAGACATTTTTTGATGTCGAGCGCCTTTTCGTGCTCATAGTGGAACTGTCCCTCATGTAGGCGCTCCAAGGCGGAGAGAATGCCGCCGGGTACCTCAAGCCGCTCAGCAATCAGGCGTCCAAGAGAGCGTATATAGGTCCCTTCCGAGACGGTCGCTTCAAACGTGACGAAGGGGTGGCAGTAGTGCAGCAGCTTCGTCTTATATATCGTGGAGTGGATGGTGTTGAGTTTGACCTCCTTGCCCTCACGGGCGAGGTCATAGGCACGTCTGCCGTCGATCTTCTTGGCGCTGAAGATCGGCGGGTGGTACTCCAGCCCGCCTTCTAGCGATTTGACGGCCTCGTTGACCTTCTGCTCATCCAGCGGTTCGATCATGTCGATCTTTGAGACGGCCTCGATATCCAGCGTGTCGGAGTGTGCCCCCAGCCAGAGGGTCGCACGGTAGCTTTTGGGTGTTTTGTCCAGAAAACGGAAGAGGGAGGTGTATTTGCCGAAGGCGACGATCAGGATCCCTTTGGCAAAGGGGTCCAGTGTCCCTGAAAAACCGGCTTTGGCCGCATTGTATTTCCATTTGAGCTGGGAAAGGAATTTGTTCGAACCGACGCCTGAGGGCTTGTACGCCACAAAGAGGCGGTCGATATTGTCGCGTTTGAGTTTGGCCATTTTTTAGAGGCGCTCCACAAACGAGGCGAGAATATCGCGCTGGGTTCCGCCGAAGTTGATCTTGAGTTTGAACTCGCGCCCCGCCTTGGAGACACCGAGCACGCGTCCCGGACCGAAGATCTTGTGGCGGACGAGGTCGCCCTTTTTGAAAGCGGTGTTCTGTTCGACTTTGAGCGAACCTTCACACAGACCTGCTTCGGTCAGAAAACGGCTTTTGTTCAGGTCCGTACGGCGCCCTTTGTAGAAGCGGCTGTTGACATGTGAGAGGGTCAGCGTGTCTTTGGCACGGGTAAAGGCGACATAGCCAAGGCGGCGCTCCTCTTCGGTGTCGCTGCCGTCGCCGATCAGCGGCAGGAACCCCTCTTCGAGACCGATGATGAAGAGGTGCTCGAACTCGAGTCCTTTGGAGGCATGGATACTCATGATGTAGATGCTCTCGCCCTCGACTTCGTCCTGATCGCTCTGAAGTGTAAGCTCGTTCAGGAACTCGTCGAGCGTCGCCTCGGGAGACTGCTTGATGAAGTCGCGGAAGAGGCCGTAAAACTCATCCATATTGGCGACACGTTCAGTCTCGTCCGGCATGTTCTTATAGATATCCTTGAGTCTGAAACGATCTTCGAGGGCATCGATGAAATCGTAGGTCGAATGTTCGGCGATCATGACGACTTCGTCTATATCTTCGGCGAATTTTTTGAGCGTCTGGGTATTCTTCTTTTTGACCAATGCTTCGAGCTCTGCGATAGAACTGTTCTTGATAAAGTCGTACATCGAAACCTGTTGGGCTATTGCTGCCAACTCCACCTTCTCGACGCTGGCCTTGCCGAGGCCGCGTTTAGGCTTGTTGATAATGCGCTTCATCGAAAAGTTGTCATGCGGGTTGGTGACGAGACGAAGATAGGAGATCAGGTCCTTGACCTCGGCGCGATCGTAAAACCGCAGGCCACCTACCAGTTTATAAGGGATCCCGGCACGGTTAAGCCCCTCTTCGAGTGAACGTGAAAGGGCATTGACACGATAGAGTACGGCGATCTCTCGGGGTGCGACCCCTTTGTTGATAAGTGCTGCGATCTTGGCTGCGATCTTGCGCGCTTCCTCGTTCTCATCATTGGAGCTCAATGTAACAACAGCGTCGCCGCCTTCCCGGGTCGGGATCAGCTTCTTGCCAAGACGGGAGCGGTTATGCTGGATCAGCTCGTTAGCAACCTCCAAGATGGCAGCACGTGAACGGTAGTTGTGCTCAAGTTTGACAACGGTGGTGTTTTCAAAATCCTCGTGAAACTCCAGGATATTGCGAACATGTGCCCCGCGCCAGCCATAGATACTCTGGTCGTCATCGCCGACGACACAGAGGTTGTCATGTGTCATACAAAGCTTCTGAAGCAGGCGGAACTGCAGTTCGTTGGTGTCCTGATACTCATCGATCATGATGTACTGGTACTGTTCGCTGGTACGTTGTGCAAGCTCTTCATTTTCATCTAGAAGCCGGTAGGTGAGTGCGAGCAGATCATCAAAATCGACAAGGTTGTTCTCTAAAAGATAAGCCTCATACTCTTCATAGATCTTGGCGATCTGTTTGTAGTTCTTGAGTTCAGCCTGTGCATAGGCCTGCTCAGGTGTGATCAGAGAGTTTTTGTACCGGGAAATCTCGCTGGCAATAAGCGGTAAAGGCAATTCGGCGTTGATCTTTTTCAAAATCCGTTTTTTGTCATCCGTATCGATCACGACAAAATTGTTCAGACGCCCCAAAAGATGGATATTGAATTTTAAAAAGAGAAGACCGAATTTGTGGAAGGTACACAGCAGCGGCGGATATGAAGTCGGATTGATCATGGCAAATGCACGTTCCTGCATCTCTTTAGCCGCTTTATTGGTAAATGTCAGCGTCAGTGTATTATTGGGAGCGATACCGACGATATCTAAAAGATAGGCTAGACGGGAGGTAATAGTTTTGGTTTTACCGCTTCCTGCCCCCGCCAGGATAAGCAGGGGGCCGTCAATCTGTTTGACAGCCGAACTTTGAGATTCGTTTAAATTGTTGAAAATTTTATCCATAGAGTCTGTAATCTTTTAGCGTAGATATTTAATTATATCCAAATAGATTTAAATAATGTATAGAGAGGGCATATTGCTTTATTGAACACCTTTTAAAACCAGATTCGTACAGGAAGTGGCACATCACAGTTATATGATGTTTTCTACGGATTATTTATATAAATCATATTATTGAATTATAGTAAAAATATCACATTAATAAGAAGAGGTTATTCTTTTTATGTCTATTTATTTATAATACTACGTTATAATGTTTAAAATTTAGATTATCTTATATAAAAGGAGAGCTTATGTTAAAAGATTTTGCCAAACTCCACACGTTTTTGACGGTTATCAAGGAGAAGAGTTTTTCAAAAGCTTCTGCTAAGCTTGGTATCTCTCAGCCTGCAGTTACGCAGCAGATCAAATTTATCGAAGAATATCTCGATACGAAGATCGTTGAGCGTAAAAAAAACGGTATCAAATTGACGAAAGAGGGTGAAGACCTTTACCGTATTGCAGTCCGCCTTGAAAAAGCGATCAACTCAAGTGAAAAAGAGTTATTGAAGATCATCAATAAGGAGTTTACTTTTGTCATAGGCTCATCATATGCGATCGGCAATTACATCATGCCTCGCTACCTTGGTGAGATCAAAGAGAAGATAAACAACGAAGTTTATATGAATGTTGGGATGTCCGAAGAGCTTATTGACGCGATCGAAGACAAAAAGATCGATATCGCTCTGATCGAATCACCGGTATTCAAAGATGGCATTATTTATCGCGAATGGATGGAAGATGAACTCGTCGTCTTCTCAAACCAGCCGATCCCTAAACAGCTTCGCCGTGAAGATATGTATAATTTTGACTGGATCTGCCGCGATGAGAAGTCGCATACCCGCCGTTTGACTTCAGAGACTTTTGAGGAGATCGGAGTGGAGTGCGCAAGCTTCAACGTTATCGGTGTTGTACAGAGCCCGACAGCGATCAAAGAGTCCGTTATGCGCTCGCCGAAAGATGCTGCGCGTCCTGTCGTCTCTGTCATCTCCCGCCATGTCATCCAGGATGAGGTGGCAAACGGGACACTGTTTGAAGCCCGCATCAAAGGACACAAGATCGAGCGCAAGCTCTATATCGCTTACGGCAAAGAGCGCAAACATGATGCCTTTGTCGACAACGTCGTCAATTACCTTCTTTCACTGAAAGTTTAATTTCAGTTCAGCTTCAACAGACAGGGGTGAACCTTCTGGTTCGCTTCACTCTCTTTTAGAATCACAGCTTACGACTTTTCAAACTCTGTGTTAAAATACGTAAAACATAAAAGATGACAGATGAAAACTACAATCACATTTATCGGTAACGGCAACATGGCACTCTCTATAGCCCAGGGCTTGAAAGATCAGTATACCATCGAGGTGGTTGGCCGTAATATGGCAAAATTGGAGGCCTTTGAAGAGGCGCTCGGCTGTTCGATAGAGAAATCGTTTCTTAACAACTTCGATATCGAGGGAAAGACGGTGCTCCTGTGCGTCAAGCCGTATAACCTGGTCGAAGTCGGCCAGCAGCTTAGAGGCAGGGCAAAGGTGCTCTACTCTGTGCTGGCCGGAACGACACTGGCCGCGCTCGCAAACCATATCAAGACGGAAGCGGTGGTGCGCGCCATGCCAAATCTTGCCGCAACAGTACAGCGTTCCATGACGACGCTGACCGGCGATGCAGACTACCAAGAGGATGCCGAGGTGCTTTTCGGCGCAATCGGTACGACGCGCTGGCTCTCAAGTGAAAAAGAGATCGATATCGCCACCGGGCTGGCCGGTTCAGGTCCCGCCTATCTGGCTCTCATCGCCGAAGCACTGACCGACGGGGCGGTTAAGCAGGGGCTCAAACGTGACGACGCGATGGCGATCATGCGTGGGTTATTCGGCGGTTTCGGTGAACTGATACAGGATGTTCATCCGGCTCTCTTGAAAGACGGTGTGATGAGTCCCGGCGGCACGACGGCAGCAGGGTACGGTGCGTTGGAAGACGGCAATGTCAGAGCGGCCTGTATGGATGCTATTGAAAGGGCATACAAAAAGGCGGTAGAACTGTCCTAACCAAAGAAGCTCTCTCTGTACTTTGAATCAGATGCCGAGCCTTTTCTCTGTGGCCATCTTCTATATATCCGGTATAGACCATCTCTCCCCGTTTTCATCATATATCCGGTCCTGGGATTCTTGCAAGAAACGCTCTTCTCACTTTTTAAAACCTTGCTCATCCTCTTTTACATGTTCCCCGACAGTGTGAAGATATATAAAAGTCCTTGGATGATGGTGTCATGGAAATGACCTTGAAAATCAACAGCAATACAGGCCATAAACTTCCTACCAGCTTTCCGTCACGCCGGGCATTTCTGCATGTTAAAGTGACAGATGGTTCAGGCAAGGTCGTTTTTGAATCCGGAAAGGTCAATGCAGACGGAAGTATTGTCGGTGCCGATTCCGATGCCGACCGTACAGTATTTGAACCGCATTACGATCTTATCACCTCGGAAGAGCAGGTACAGATTTATGAAATGGTCATGGGCAACAACCTTGGTGAAGTGACTTATACTCTTCTGCGCGGTATGACCTACAAGAAAGACAACCGTATCCTGCCGAAAGGCTTCGATAAAACCACCGCACCAAGTGACTTTCGTGTTGTCGGAAGTGCCTATGATGATGTTGATTTTATCGGTGGCAGCGATACCGTTACCTACCGCATCGGCGGTCTGGCCGGCGGTACCTATACGGCAGATACGCAACTGCTCTATCAGACGCTTGGCTACGCCTTTGCACAGGATCTTTTTGCTGACAGCTCCGCAGAGGCGGCATCATTCAAATCAATGTTCGATGCATCCCAGATCAAAACATCTCAGATCGCTTCGTCATCGCTCTCCATCACCGGCACAGGCGGAAGCACACCGCCGCCGGCAGCTGCTGCATGCAGTGACGGTATCGACAATGACGGTGACGGATTGGTAGATATGAGCGATCCGGGATGTAAAGATGTATCGGACAATGATGAGTTCAACAAGGGGAGAAAAAACAGATGTTAGCAGATGGTTGAGAACAGGTCTTTGCAACCTGTATCTCTCCAAACGGCTATTTTCGCACCGTCACGGGTGTTTCATTTTCGTTTCACTATGCGCGTTTAACTGCTCTGCTTTCGACTTCTTAAACTTTTTAATCAGCGCTCTACCGTTTTCTTTCTAGATGTAATCATGTACGATTTGTTGAAGGTGTCTTTGGGTGCAGTTGTCAATATTTTCCAAGCGGTGTACGTTGTGTATGGAGTTGACTTGTGTCACGGCAGCTAAAATCAGGTTGGTTCGTCTATTTTGAAATGTTTGTCAAGGTATAAGTGTTTGGGAAGTGGTGGCTTATCTCGGAATCGAACCAAGGACACAACGATTTTCAGTCGTTTGCTCTACCAACTGAGCTAATAAGCCAAAAAGAAGTTCTTAATACGTGGTGGCTCATCTCGGAATCGAACCAAGGACACAACGATTTTCAGTCGTTTGCTCTACCAACTGAGCTAATGAGCCATCTCTATCTTATCAAGAGGCCGAATTATATCGACGCTACCTTGAAGTTTAGCTTAGTTTTCACCTAAGTTGCGCACGGCTTCTTTAAATCGCTCGCCGCGAACAGCGTAAGATGGAAATTGGTCAAGACTTGCAGCCGCTGGAGAGAGGAGGGCGACACTCTTTGCATCATGGTATTTTGCAATATCTTCAACCGCTTGTTCAATAGTCGAACTGGATGTGAATCTTATCTCAAACTCTGTCGCGAGAAGGTTGAGGCGCTCTTCATTCGTTCCAAGCGTGTAGATCTCGACATCATAGTTTTTGAGCGCTTCGAAAAGCGGGTGGAGGTCAACCCCCTTGTCATCGCCGCCGAGGATCAGATGGATGTGCCGGTCTTTGTAGCGCTCCAGTGCGGCCAGTGTGGCATCGATGTTGGTGGCCTTGGTGTCGTTGACCCAGAGGCGCCCGTAAAAGTCGTGAAGCTCCTCTTGACGGTGAGGATCAAGCATAAAGGCATTGATCTTGTCGTAGTCCACCGTGTCATAAAGTACTTTTTCCACACCCATAGCGATGATGGCATCGAGCAGAAAGGCGCCTTTGAACTTCACCTTGGCAGGGTCTATACCAAAATAGGCTGCCAGCTCTTCGGCATTTTCATAGGTTATCAAAAAAGCGTCTGTCTCTACCGCTGAAAATTCTTTGGGAACGATGGCAACTTCACCTTCTCGCATACTGGAGAGCGGTTTGAGTTTCGCGTTGACATACTCTTCGTAGCTGCCGTGCCATGAGAGATGATCGGGAGCGACCGGCAGAAGCAGGTAGATGTCGGGCTTTGCTTCATTGGTGTAGTGGAGGGTAAAGGAACTTGTCTCCAGGATCCAGATGGGGGCATGACCATCAAGGTCAGCCAGTGGTGTACCGATATTACCGCCGGATTGTGAGCCTTTTTCCGCAAGCTGGTGTTGCAGCATCTGTGTTGTCGTCGTCTTGCCGTTGGTGCCGCTGATCCAGATGGTAAAGGGTTGCTGATTTAGCCTTAACGGCGAGGAGCTGCCTAAAAAAAGGTCATATTCGCTCAGAAGGTTTTTCGCCTGTCGGATAAGCGGGTGTTTTGGCGGCATTCCCGGCGAAGGGACCTCCAGGTAAGAGTAGTTCGGATTGAATGCATGGCTTGGGTGCAGCCTGTTGCCGTTTTCGTCTTTAAAGGGTTTGGTTACTTTGTCGTCATAAAAATCGGCAGGTCCGTAATGTTTGGCAATGGCCTTGGTTGTGATACCATAGCCAAAAAGGGTAAGGTTGATATGTTCTTGGCCTCGTTTCACTGTCGTGTTCATCCTAACGAAATTTCAATGTGATCAGTGCCAGCATGTTGGAGAGCATGGCTATGATCCAAAAACGGACAATGATCTTGTTCTCCGCCCACTGCTTCATCTCAAAGTGGTGGTGGATCGGTGCCATTAGAAAGACCCGTTTTTTTCGCAGCTTGTAGCTGCCAACCTGCAGGATGACTGAGATGGTCTCGACCACAAAGATGAAGCCGATCAAAAGGAGTAGGAACTCGCTTTTCGAGATAACCCCCATATAACCGATAAATGCGCCCAGTGTCAGTGAACCGCTGTCGCCCATAAAGACGGCGGCAGGGTGGCAGTTGAACCATAGAAAACCGACAAGGGCACCGATCAGGGCACTGGCGATGATAGCGACTTCGCCGACGGGGAAGTTCGGCAGAAGAAGGTAGTCGCTGATGACTGCATTCCCGGTAATATAGACCAGTACAGCCAGGGTCAAGAGTGCAAAGATCGAAGGAACAGTTGCCAGCCCATCCAACCCGTCGGTAAGGTTGACGGCATTGGAAGCACCCACCATGATCACAGCCCAGAAGAAGATAGAGTAGTACCCCATATCAAAAAGAGGAGCCTTGACAAAAGGGACATAGAGGTCGGTGTTCATATTGGAAAAGTTGCACAGAAAAAGAGCGACGATCCCCGCCGCAATGAATTGGAACAGGAGTTTCATTCTGGCACTGAGACCGGCAAGATTGGCGTTTTGTTTTATTTTTGAGTAATCATCCTGAAAACCGATCAAGGAGAAAAAAAGCAGCGTCAAAAGACCCCCGACAGCATAGGCGTCAAAAAGCTTTATGCTCATCAATGAGGCGATGATAGTTGCCATGACAAATACGATCCCGCCCATTGTCGGGGTCTTTGCCTTGGCTTGATGGGTGTCGGGCGCCCAGTCGTTAATGGGCTGAACACTGGAAGTCTTCTGCGCCCATCGAATGAAACGCGGCATAAAAAACATCGTCAAAACAAGTGCAATAAAAAAGGCAAATCCTGCACGAACAGTGATGTACTGAAAAAGATTGATATTGAAAAGTTCGTAAAACCAATAGAGCATCGATAGTCCATAATGTGAGCAGTTAAAAGTGTTTCCGGAAGAAGCTTGCTTTTGTAGAGTGCTCTAAAATAATAATCAAGGTAAAAGCGATATTCTAATATAATGAGTGCACATTTTACCTTTAAAGGAGCGAGTTTGGCTAAAAAAGCGATACTTGTTATTACAGATGGTATAGGCTACTCTGCAAAAACGGAGGCTAATGCCTTCTATAACGCACGCAAACCGACGTATGATAAGCTTTTTAAAGAAGCACCGCACTCCCTGATCGACACCTTTGGTCTGAGCGTCGGACTTCCTGAAGGGCAGATGGGTAATTCTGAGGTAGGTCACATGAGTATCGGTGCAGGCCGCGTACTCTATCAGGATCTTGTCAAAATATCATTGGCGATCCAGGAAGAGACCATAGCGGCAAATCCGGTCTTCAAAGAGCTGTTGGGAAAATCAGAGACTCTGCACCTGATAGGGCTGATGAGTGATGGCGGTGTTCATTCGCACATCGACCATCTGATCGGTTTAGCCGAGATCGCAGCAAAAGCCGATAAAACAGTATGGCTGCACCTTTTGAGCGATGGACGTGATGTCTCGCCTACATCTGCGCAGCTCTATCTGCATCAGCTTGAAGCGCATTTAAGTGATAAGATAAAGATCGCGACACTGGGCGGACGTTTTTACGGTATGGACAGGGATAACCGCTGGGAACGTGTCCAAAAAGCGTATGACGCTATTGTTAATGCCGTGCCGAAAACAGACAATACGCCAAGTGATTACATCGACAACTCGTATGGAAAGAAAGAACTTGACGAATTTATCGTTCCGACTGCTTTTGACGGGTACACGGGGATGAACGAAGGGGATGCCGTGTTGACCTTCAATTTTCGAAGTGACCGTATGCGTGAGTTGGTAACAGCACTTGGTGCGGATACGTTTGAGCATTTCAAGCGAAAAGAGATTAAAGTCAATCTCGCAACGATCACCGAATATGACAAAAGTTTTACCTATCCGGTCCTTTTCAAAAAAGAGGTGCCGGTCAACACCCTCTCCGAGGTAATCTCGAAAGCAGGCCTGCGCCAGCTTCATACGGCTGAAACAGAGAAATATGCCCATGTCACTTTCTTTTTCAACGGCGGGATCGATGAGCCGTACCTGAATGAGACGCGCGTGCTGATTCCCAGCCCGGATGTCAGGACCTATGATATGCAGCCGGAGATGAGTGCCCCGGAGGTTGGTGACGCAGTGTTGAATGCGATGGACGAAGACTATGATTTTATTGTCGTGAACTTTGCCAACGGCGATATGGTCGGTCACACCGGAGATTTCGATGCGGCAGTCAAAGCTGTCGAGACGGTTGACCATGAGCTTGGCCGCATCCTTGAGAAGGCACAGGCGAAAGAGTATGCATTTGTGCTGACATCAGATCATGGCAACTGTGAAGAGATGCGTGATGATGCAGGGAATGTCCTGACCAATCACACGGTCGGAAAAGTGTGGTGTTTTGTGGTGGCCGACGGTGTTGAGAAAGTCGAGTCGGGTGCACTTAACAATATCGCGCCGACGGTTCTGAAACTGATGGGTCTTGAAAAACCTGCCGAGATGGATCATGCACTAATCTAGTGTCAGTACTTTTTGCCTATAATGTCAGATTATAAAACTATGAAATAGATAAAGGAAGCAGATGAGATTTAGCGGGAAAAATGTTTTAGTTACCGGTTCAAGCCGTGGTATCGGTGCCGAGATTGCCAAGGTGCTTGGCAGCTACGGTCTTAAAGTGTGGGTACACTACCGCAGCGGTGCCGAGGCGGCCGAGGCGGTAAAAGCCGAGATCATTGCCAATGGCGGTGATGCTGAAGTGATCGGCTTTGATGTGAGCGATGAGACTGCATTTGTAGACGGGATCAAAACCATTGTCTCAACGGACGGCGAGTTCTCGTACCTCGTAAACAATGCGGGTATTACCAATGATAAGTTGGCGCTTCGTATGAAAACAGAAGATTTCATGTCTGTGATCAATGCTAACCTGACGTCCGCATTTGTCGGTTGCCGCGAGTCGATGAAAGTGATGCGTAAAAAGAAGTTCGGCTCCGTAGTCAACATCGCTTCGATTGTAGGTGAGACCGGAAATGCAGGCCAGACAAACTACGCTGCTTCCAAAGGCGGTGTGATTGCGATGACAAAATCATTTGCTATTGAAGCGGCAAGCAGCGGCATCCGTTACAACACGATCACTCCGGGTTTTATCGCAACGGATATGACAGATGAACTCAGCGACGAGATCAAAGACGGCTTTACGGCGAAGATCCCGATGGGACGTTTCGGTGACGCGAAAGAGGTGGCGGAAGCGGCGGCTTTCTTGCTTTCCGATCATGCTTCGTATATCACGGGTGAGACGCTCAAGGTCAATGGCGGGATGAACATGGCCTAAGCGGCCATCCCTGATTACGTTTTTTTATTTTCAGCCCTGCATTAAGGTTTTGGAAACAGCCCGAAGGCATCTTTTTATTCAATGCTTTTCTCTGAGGCGCGAAGAGTCCAAAATCCCCTCAAAATTCACTTATTACTTAAGTTTATTGTGCTATACTTCTTCGAATTTTTTTTATATGTAGGAGCTATAATGGCACTTTTAGATGACATCAAAGAAGTAGTTGTTGAACAACTAAGCGTTAACCCGGATGAGGTTAAAGAAGACTCAAAGTTCGTAGAAGATCTTGGTGCCGACAGCCTCGATGTTGTAGAACTGGTAATGGCTCTTGAAGAGAAGTTTGATATCGAGATCCCTGATGATGAAGCAGAGAAGATTCAGACGGTTCAAGACGTTCTAAACTACGTAGAAAGCAAAGCATAAGTAGAAGGCTTCGGCCTTTTACCAGAATCATAAATATGTCTTTAGATGATGGCTTGTAAAAGCTACTATTTAAGAACATTTGTCATAGGAGATCAATGTGAAAAGAGTTGTTGTAACAGGTATCGGTATGATCAATGCTGTTGGTCATGATAAAGAGAGCGCTTTTAAAGCTATTTGTGACGGTGTCTGTGGCATCGATACAATCACATTGTTTGATGCCTCTAATCAGTCTGCACAGATTGCAGCAGAAGTAAAAGATTTTGACCCAACAACTGTAATGGATCCAAAAGAGGTAAAAAAAGCGGACCGTTTTATCCAGCTTGGTCTGAAAGCGGCGCAGGAAGCGATGCAAGATGCTGCCTTTGGCGACGGTATCGATATGGACCGTTTCGGTATTGCAGCGGCTTCAGGTATCGGTGGCCTTCCGTCTATCGAGAAAAACTCGATTATCTACAATGAGCGCGGACCGCGCCGTATCTCTCCGTTCTTCATTCCGGGTGCACTGGTCAATATGCTGGGTGGATTCGTGACGATCGATCATAACCTGAGAGGGCCTAACCTTTCGGCTGTAACCGCATGTGCCGCAGGTACGCATGCCATCTCCGAAGCAGCAAAGACTATTCTGTGCAATGGGGCAGACCGAATGCTTGTTGTTGCAGCGGAATCAGCGATCACCGGTGTCGGAATCGGCGGTTTTGCTTCAATGAAAGCGCTTTCAACAAACAATGAAGAGCCTAAAACAGCTTCACGTCCATTTGATGCTAACCGTAATGGTTTCGTTATGGGTGAGGGCGCAGGCGCGCTTGTACTTGAAGAGTATGAAGCAGCCGTAGCCCGTGGTGCCACTATCTATGCCGAACTGGTCGGGTTTGGCGAGAGCGGTGACGCTAACCATATTACGACACCAAGCCTTGATGGCCCGCTTCGTGCCATGAAAGCTGCTTACAAAATGGCCGGTGAGCCAAAAGTTGATTATGTCAATGCTCACGGTACATCAACACCGGTCAATGACAAGAACGAAACAGCCGCAGTCAAAGAACTTTTCGGCGGCAAGGAGAACTGCCCTCCGATGTCCTCGACCAAAGGTCAGACAGGCCACTGCCTTGGTGCTGCGGGCGGTATTGAAGCGGTAGTTTCTATTATGGCGATGCGTGACGGTATTATTCCGCCAACGATCAACTATGAGACGCCGGATGAAAACTGTGATCTAGATATCGTTCCGAACGAGGCGCGTAAAGCAGAACTAAACTGTGTAATGAGTAACTCATTTGGATTTGGCGGCACTAACGGTGTTGTTATTTTCAAAAAGATATAAGCAAGGACTTTAGTTTTGGCTACATACCTCGACTTTGAACAGAAGATCAAGCAGATCCAGGAAGATATCATCTCAGCAGAAGTACGTCATGACAAACACGCTGCCGAGATCCTTCAAAATGATCTTGACAAAGAGGTAGCCAAGACCTACAAAAACCTCTCGCCTTATCAAGAACTTCAACTGGCGCGTCATGCTGATCGTCCTTATGCACTTGACTATATCAATCTTTTGATGCACGACAAAGTTGAGCTTCATGGTGATCGTCACTTTGCAGATGATGCAGCTATTGTTTGTTATATGGGCTATATCGGTGATCAGCGTACGATTGTAATCGGTGAACAAAAAGGTCGCGGTACAAAGAACAAGCTCAAACGCAACTTTGGTATGCCAAATCCTGAAGGTTACCGCAAAGCACTTCGTGTTGCCAAACTGGCTGAAAAATTCAATATTCCGTTGTTGATGCTGATTGATACCCCGGGTGCTTATCCGGGCTTGGGTGCTGAAGAGCGTAACCAGTCAGAAGCGATTGCCCGCAATCTTCTCGAACTGGCACAGTTAAACACGATTACCGTCTCGGTCGTTATCGGCGAAGGCGGTTCTGGCGGTGCCCTAGCTATCGGTGTGGCAGACAAGCTGGCGATGATGCGCTACTCTGTCTTCTCTGTCATCTCCCCGGAAGGGTGTTCGGCGATTTTATGGAATGACCCGAGCAAGGTAGAAGCGGCGACTAAAGCGCTTAAAATTACCAGTTCAGATCTAAAAGAGCTGGATCTTATCGATGATATTATCGATGAACCGCTTATCGGTGCCCACCGAAACAAAGAGGGTGCAGCTGATGCCATCGGTGACTACTTCCTCAAATGCGTTAACGAACTCAGTGCTTTAAGCTCTGAAGAGCGTATGGAGAAACGTTACAGCCGTCTAACAGGCATGGGTGCTTACGCTGAGTAAGCACTTCCGAGACATCTAACAAGCCCTTACCTTTCAGCTCTCTTCTTTATTCTCTTCTTTTTGCATCGGATCAAATTTAGGACGTTTAAACCGCTTTGCCTGTTTGGAAAAGTGTATTAACTCCTCCACTGTTGTGACCTCGTCAGGCAGCAGTTTTAAGGATTTCAAAAAGAGGTTTGTTGTCGTTATCGCATCTGAGAGTGCACGATGGTGCGTCGCACTGTGGTGAAGCTGAAGGGACTCGTTGAGATAGTTGAGCCCGTAGCGGTATGAAGAGAAGGTCCTCTCAGCGAGATCGATACTGCAGAGATGACGGTTAAGCATCGGCTGCATATTGTACCGTTCAAACATCGCAGAAATAAAGCCGTAGTCAAATTTTACATCATGAGCGATAAAGATATCAGTGCCGATAAAGGTTCTGAACTCATTGAGAACACGCTGTATTGAAGGGGCTTCTTTCGTCTCCTCCAGACTGATACCCGTTAGATCTGTGATATGCCTGGAGATCTCATTGCACTGCACCAGACTTTCATACTGACCGACGATCTTGCCATTTCGGACTTTGACAGCACCGATCTCGATTATCTGGTGTTTTTGCGGTTTTGAGCCATTGGTCTCGATATCGACAATACAGAAGGTTGCGTTCTCTATGGGGAGGGTGTTGGTCTTAAAGTAGTAGCGGTTGTCTTTAGTAATGATCTCCAGACCTTGTGCCGGTACCATCAGAAGCTCAAGCTCAAGAGGCTCTTCTAAAAAGGGGCGAAGCTCTGTGATATCTGCTCCTTTCGAGGCCAACTTTAGGGTCGTTTTATGATCAAACGGGCGCATCAGGTGGCGCTCTTTTTTGCATTGGCGATAAAGGTTCTTACCTTTTCAGGGTCTTTTACCCCTTTTTCCTTTTCCACGCTTGAGCTGACATCGACGCCGTAAAAACCGTATTGAAGGGTCTCATGGACATTTTCCGGACTCAAGCCGCCGGCCAGGATGATATGACGGTTGTCCTTGCCTTTAAACCAATCAAGGTTGAGGCGTTTGCCCATACCGCCGTAGGCTTCACAATAGGCATCAACGAGACGGTATCTGCCATCAAGTTCTGCGATGTCATCTTCGCTCTTTGCCCGGGTGACCATGATATAGGGTACTCTCAGCTCATCAAGGGTCTCTTGCGGTGCCTCAAAATGGATCTGTGCGAGAGTTATGCCGCTTTGCTGGCTTATGGCATTGATCGTATCGGCATCTTCATTGACAAAAAGACCGACTTTTTCGACAAACGGAGGGAGTCTCTCAATGATATTTTTTGCGTCTTGTGGGCTTATGTATCGGGGTGATTGCGGGTAGAAAACAAAGCCGAGTGCATCTGCACCGGCTTCGACTGCCATTATGGCATCGTGATAGCTGGTGATACCGCATATCTTTACTTTATACACTTATAGCTCCTTTGAAAGCGACAAGGTGCCGTAATCAAACTCTTCCCATAAAAGCGCTGATGACCACAGAGAAGAGATGAAATCATGACTTAGATATGCAGGTTGGAAATTGCAGTTTCATATGAGTCATGTTTAAAAACATAAGAACCGGCCACACAGACATCGACGCCTGCTTCCTTGAGCATAGCAATGTTTTTATCACTGACGCCGCCGTCGATCTCGATAAGACAATCGGGATTGATCATGTCGCGAAGTGCTTTAAGGCGTTTGATCTTTTCAACCACCGTCGGAATAAAACTTTGTCCGCCAAATCCAGGATTGACACTCATGACCAAGACCATGTCCACATCATTGAGCAAGTATTCTACTGCTTCTGCAGGGGTATGCGGATTCAAAACAATGGCAGGTTTGATACCAAGGGAACGGATGTATTGCACAAGACGGTGCGGGTTTTTCTCCTCTTCAATATGGAAAGAGATATAACCTGGCTTAAGCGGTGCGAATAGATCGACAAAGAAGGTGTTGTTCTCCACCATCAGGTGGATATCCAGCGGTTTTGTTGCGGCTTTGGCGATTGCTGATACGACAACAGGGCCTATGGTAAGGTTGGGAACGAAATGGCCATCCATCACATCAACATGGACAAGATCACAACCGGCATCGCAGATGGCTTTGACATCACGCTCGAGATTGCCGAAATCGGCAGAGAGTACACTTGGTGCTACTAACATTACTACTACTTTGTTTTTTGTAATTTTACCGAAATAAGCTTATGCGAGTTAGGATTGTTAATGCATTTGATCTGGGGTGCTCTGTTGAAACGTAATCCTCGTATCACTTCGCATCAATAGGCCTGGCATTCACGCAGTGCAGCAAAGGGGATTGTTTCTGTCGCAAAGCTTGTAAAATTTCGCGTTTTCAGGTTTTGCTTTAGGCATTCCTATGCTATAATTGCACTATAACCAAAACAATAAGTTGAACCATCAGATTTGTTAAGCTCATTTTTTGTTTTTCAAAGATATAATGCGCAACTTAAAAAATACGCAAGGAATTACCTATGGCAAGAAAATGTGCAATCAGTGGTAAAGGCCCAATGAGCGGAAACAATGTATCTCACGCGAAAAACAGAACTAAACGTCGTTTTTTGCCAAACCTTAGAACAGTACGCGTAACACTAGAAGACGGTACTACTAAAAAGATCAAGATTTCTGCAAAAGAGCTTCGCACATTGAAAAAGAACTCGTAACCGATAAGGTTATATTTTGAACCTGATTACCAGGCTTCGAAACTTTCTACACTGGGAGGCATCTCCCAAACCCGAACCATCCATTTTACCTAATTTTTACGTCAACCTTCACGCATTTCGTCTACCGATAATCTTCACTGTCATGACTATGTTGATTGGAACAATCGGCTATATTGTCATTGATGATTTTACCATTATGGATGCGATCTATCAGACGGGAATTACCTTTACGACTGTCGGGTTCGGAGAGATAGCGCCTATTTCGCACGGGGGGCGCATCTTTACGATCACCCTTATCATCGCGGGATTTGCCGTCTTCTCCATGGCAGTGGGTATTATGGTTTCGGAGTTAAATCGGGGGCATCTAAGAAATACGTTGAAGGAGCGCAGTATGTTGTATAAGATCGCGCGGCTTAAAAAACATTTTGTCGTCTGTTATCATAACGACTATACAATCGAGGTGACACAGCAACTGCGTGCCAACCATATTCCTTTTGTCGTGGTCGATCCGCGAGACGATATGGAACAGATAGCTGAGAAGTATAAATATCCCTATTATATTCAGGAAGAGCCGCATACAGAACGCTCGATGCTGATGTCACATCTGAGCTCTGCGGAGGGGCTGATCACACTTTCGGGTTCTATCGCGGACAATATCGCGATCATCGCTTCGGTACGTCTCTTCGAAAAAGAGCACTTTATACCGAAACCCTATAATGTGATCTCGTCGGCTGAAACGCAAAGTGATGTGGACAAACTTAAAAAACTGGGAGCAGATACGGTTGTCTCTGCAACCAAACTGACCGCGCAGCGTATTACGGCTATGGCCGCACGACCGGACATGGAAAACCTACTTGAAGAGTTTCTCTACAAAAGTGATACGCCGCTGGATATGGAAGAGGTCTATGTTCCGAAATACAGCTGGATAGTTCTGCGCAAACTCAAAGAGACCCATCTGCGTCAGATCGCCAATGTCTCGGTCGTCGGTATGACGAAGAAAGACGGCAAGTTTGTACCGATGCCCGACGGCAACAAACTGGTGACAAGCGAATCAAAACTGTTGGTTATCGGAACGCAGAGAGGGATCAACATTACTAAAGGTATTGTTCAAAAACGTCAAAAACCTGAGGAGTTAAAATATGTATAAGATCACAAGTAACAGTGAAGGCGTCTGTGCTCCTCTGGGGTTCTATGCCGACGGTATTGCGGCAGGCCTGAAAAAAGAGGGCGCAAAAGATATGGCGTTTGTCTACAGTGACGAGGTATGTGCACTGGCGTCCGTGATGACGACCAACAAGATGGCTGCGGCGCCGATTCACCATGCCAAAGGTGTGAAGCAGACCAACTTCGTAATGATCAATTCCAAAAATGCCAACGCGATGACCGGTAAAGCCGGCCTGGCGGATATAGAGGAGATCCTTGAAAGCGTTAAAAAAACAAAAAGCGGTCTTGTCAATCCGCTGATGAGTTCGACCGGGGTGATTGGTGTCCGTCTGCCGAAAGAGAAGATCATTGCCGGTGCAGAGAAGTTCGATCTGAGTGTCAAAAATCCTCATGCGGCAGCAGAGGCGATCATGACCACAGACCGTTTCTCAAAAGAGATTGCAGTCGACGTTGAACTAGAAGATGGCAAAATCTTTACGATAGGTGCCATGGCCAAGGGGGCAGGGATGATCAACCCTGCAATGGCGACAATGCTCTGCTATATCACGACCGATGCCCAGATCAGCTACATCAAGATGCAGGAAATCCTGGAACGTGTCAATGCCAAGACCTTCAATGCGGCGAGTGTAGATGGCGATACGTCGACCAATGACACTGTGTTTCTGATGGCAAATTCGCGCGCTGTCTGTTACGATGAAGAGGCTTTTGAAGAGGCGCTCTTTATGGTGATGGACTTTTTGGCGAAAGAACTGGTTCGTGACGGGGAAGGGGCAACAAAGCTTGTGACCTATCATGTGACCGGTGCATATAGTAATACGGAAGCAGAAAAGGTTGCCAAAGCACTCAGCAACTCGCTGCTGATCAAAACAGCACTTTTCGGCGAAGACCCGAACTGGGGCCGAATCGCGATGTCGGTGGGCGCCAGCGGCGCTCTCTGTGAAGAGGAGAAGCTCACGATCGCCTATGAAGATGTTCTGCTGTTTAAACAGGGGGAGAACCTCTTCAATGACGAGGTCGAGGCAAAGGCTGCAGAGATCATGAGGCGGGATGCGTTTACCATCAATGTCGATCTTGGCATCGGCGGCGGAAGCTTCAGGGCTTATGGCTGTGATCTTGGCAACGAATACGTCAAAATAAACGCCGACTACCGTACTTAAAAGTTCCAGCTTCGGCGCATCTTGCGCAAAAGTTTAGCTCTCGGCGTACAGCAGTGCGCAGTCGGCTAAACATTTTGCACAATCTACACCAAATCTGAAACTTTTACAAGTTCAGACTTTTGAAAGATGCGCTGCGCTATCTTTCTTAACACTTAACACTTAACACTTAACACTTAACACTTAACACTTAACACTTAACACTTAACTTACTGTGCACTGATCTTCGGCAGCTGCCACTTCTGTCTGTAGGCGACAAGGCGCAGTACGATACTGCCCAGACCGACAAGCATGACGGCCAGATCGCTCATCAGACCAATAGCGTTCAGCCCGGCAAGCATGATGCCGACGATCAATGCGATTGAGCCGTAAAAATCGCTTACCAGTACGGATGGTACCTGGTTGATCATAACATCACGCGTCACGCCACCGCCTACCGCCGTCAGGAAGCTCAGGATGATGACACCGAAGACATTGTAGTCAGCATCAATGGCGAGCAGCGCTCCGGTGATGCTGAAGGCGATCAAACCAATCGTATCGCTGACGACAAAAAGCCATTTGTGTTCGATCTTGTCGGCACGCAAAGACTGAAAAGCAAAGGCAATGATAATCGTGATAAGGAGCGTTGCAGCAGGGTAGTATTCGCTGAAAGCAAAGGGGGTACGGTGAAGCAGGACATCACGGAGAATGCCTCCTCCGAGAGCCGTCAGCGATGCTGCGATGACGATGCCCAAAAGATCGAGTCTGTTTCGTACACCGACCAAAAAACCGCTAAGGCTGAATGCGATGATGCCTATGATATCGGTGAAGAGAAAAACATCCATTGCTTAAATATCTAGATACTCTCTTGAAAAGGCGACATAGCGTTTGGCAGAGGCATAGAGCTCTTCGACCTCTTCATCGCTCAGTGTGCGTACCGCTTTTGCAGGACTGCCCATAATAAGCGAACGGGGAGGAAAGACCTTGTTCTTCGTCACCAGTGCACCGGCACCGACGATAGACTCTTTACCGATCACAGCACCGTCAAGAATAGTTGCACTCATCCCGATCAGACAGGCGTCTTCTATCGTACAGCCGTGCAGCATGACCCTGTGGCCGATGGTGACATCTGAGCCGATGACAGTCGGATTGCCGTCACTCATGTCCTCTTTTTTATAGTGGGTCACATGGATCATGCTTAGATCCTGAATATTGGTCCGGTCGCCTATTCTGATGTAGTGGACATCGCCGCGAACGACACAGCCGAACCAGATCGAACACTCTTTTCCCATCGTGACATTGCCGACGACATCGGCTGAAGGCGCGACCCAGCTGTCTGATCCGAGTGCAGGCGTCCACTCTTTAAACTTGTAAATCATTGCGGTTCCTTTTTCGGTTTTCGGGGTCAGCTCTCTTTTAAGAGCCGTGCAGCCAACTTTTGTACATAGTTGGGCGTCTCTTTTTTGAGTGCTCGGTAGACTTTGTTTGTATGACTCTCGAAGAGCTTTTGGTTATTGATGACCTTGCTGGAATCATTTTTAACCTTTTGGTAGCTGCCGTCACTATGAAGCTCGTGGGCAAGCACGTTGTCCGATATCTGCAGCTGTAGAATATTGAGCAGTTTGTCGGCGCTTGCCTGATCGGCTATACCGCTCAGCAGTTCGATGCGGCGGACAAGATTACGCGGCATCCAGTCGGCGCTTGAGATATAGAGCTGCGGCGAAGAGTGTTTAAAGTAAAAAACACGGGCATGTTCAAGATATTTTCCGATGATCGAGATTACCCGGATATTGTCACTTACACCCGGCACTCCCGGTTTAAGACAGCAGATTCCCCGTACGATAAGATCGATCTTCGTGCCGGCCTGAGACGCCTTGTAGAGCCCGCGGATGACATCGTCGTCGACAAGCGAATTGACTTTGGCGATAATATGGCCTTCACTTCCTTTTTTGGCTTCGTTCTGGATCATTGAGAGGATCTTGGGTTTGATCTGTGTCGGTGACATATAGAGCTTGTTGAGTTTTCCTTTTTTGCTGAATCCGGTCAAAAAGTGAAAAAATCGGGTCAGGTCGTTGGTAATCTCTTCATTACAGGTGATATAGGAGGTGTCGGTGTAGATCTTGGCGGTTTGCGGGTTGTAGTTACCGGTTGCAAGGTGGGCGTACTGTTTGAGTTTGCCGTCGGCACGTCGGGTGATCAGCGTCGCTTTGGCGTGGACTTTGAAGCCGGGAATACCGTAGATGACATGCGCACCGGCATTTTCGAGCGCTTTGGCCCAGATAAGGTTGTTCTCTTCATCAAAACGGGCTTTGAGCTCCACCATAGTGGTGACCTGTTTGCCCGATTCCGCTGCCTGCATCAGCGCGTTGACGATAGGGGAGTTCGTGCCGGAGCGATAAAGCGTCATCTTGATGGAGACAACATCAGGATCCTTTGATGCCGTCTGGATCAGTTTGACAACCGGTTCAAAACTCTCATAGGGGTGATACATCAGGGTGTCCTGTTTATCAATAATGCTGAAGATATTCTCTGTGGTGTCGAATGGCGGCAAAAGACGGGGCTTGAACGGCGCAACGGTAAGGTGTGCGAAGTCTTTGTTTCCCACAATCTGCCAGAGACTGCCCAGGTTTAGCGTGCTGGAAAAACGGTAGATATCGTCCTTGAAGATATTGGTGTGGCGGTTAAAGAAGTTGAGCAGGTCGGGATTTGTCTCATGGCTGAGCTCCAGACGCACAAGCTCCCCTTTTTTACGTAGGCGAAGTCCCTCTTCGAGGATCTCCATAAAGTCATCTGCCTCCTCCTCTTCAATTTCGATGTCGGCATTGCGCGTCACACGGAAGGTGATATGGTTTTGCAGTTTGTACCCCGGAAAGAGGTCACTGATATGTTCGGAGACAACACTTTCAATAGGTACGTAGATACCGTTTTCCAGCTCGACAAAACGCGGCAATACCCGCGGTATACGTACGATGCCGTTGCGCTCTATCTGTTCATTGTCAAGGTCTGTGAGGTTGACGATGAGACCAAAACTCAGGTTGTTGAGGTGGGGAAAAGGGTGGGTCGCATCGACGGCGATCGGTACGATAACCGGGTAGATCTGTTCCGTAAAATAGCGGTTGAGCTGATGCTTATGCTGCGGACTGACCTGGTCATAGGATTTGACGAAGATTCCCTCTTTTTCGAGTTTTTTCAGGATCTCTGTAAGGGTATACTCGACCACCTGTAGCTCTTGATGCAGATATTTACGGATCTCGCGCAACTGCTGAAGTGGGGTCAGACGATCGGCTCCCGAGACCATTACTCCGGCGGTAAAGAGCTTTTTGAGCCCGGCAACACGGATCATATAAAATTCGTCGAGATTGGTACCATAGATGGCCAAAAATTTCAGGCGTTCAAGCAGAGGCTGGGTCTCATCCTGTGCCTGTTTCAGGACACGGGTATTGAATTGAAGCCATGACAGTTCACGGTTGTTATAAAATTTCGGGTCTTTTAGATTGATCATAGTGTGCTCATTGTTTGTATATCAGTTTTCGTGATTATAGCATAAGCGTCCAAGATACTGTTTTCAGGGGTTTTATGGGTGTCTGATAAATTGTGGATGTGTACGAAGGTACGGTAGCAGTGCCGATACAACATCGCCTGTAGTGTAAAAGAGTATTATGATTTTTTTCGGCCGGCTTTGTAGTCGATTTTCCACCCTGAAGAAGATAATGAGAAGTAAAGCTTTTTCGGACGGCAGTCCTCTTCGTAATGGAGTGTGATACGGTCCGAACCCTTTGATTCAAAGCGTATCACTTCGGTCCGGTGCTCTCTCGCCTCTTGTGCCAGATCGGCCCCGACGAATCTCTCCACCTCTTTTAGTGCGGTGTTGTTCTCTGCGCTCTCTCTGAGAAGCTTTTTGAAATCATCATCTCTGAAGGCACGTTTGAAGCCCAAAGACTCCAATGTGAGCTGATAGGACTCTTTTGTCATAAGCGCAGAGATCGTTTGAAGATCCCCTTTTTTCAGCGCATTGTAGTAGGTGCGCAGAGACGCTTTGAGTGTCTCTTTGACATGCTCATTGACGGCTGACATCCTGTCTTCCTCTATTCCGCTCTCGCAATAGCTGTTTCAAAGGCATCCAGGTGGTTAAGACTTCCCTCTTTCAGACTTTCGTAGACCGAGACGACATCAGATGGCATTCCCTCGGCAGCATCATCAAGGTCATCGATGTCGGTGACTTCGATCAGACGGCCGACTTTGAGTGCTTCAAGGTGTGACTCCTGTCCGAGTTCGATACACTGGTTATAGAGCTCCTGCATTGCCAGCAGTTCGAACTGTCCGACATAGTCCTCTTCGAGCGACAGGTTGACGCTTGAGGTATCGATGCCGTAGCGTTCACACAGTACCTGGGCCGAAAGGATATGCTCCTGCTCCGAGAGCTGAATGTTGGCAAATGTCGACTCGTCCGGATAGAGTTTGCCCAGAGTAATATAGACATCTCTGGCCACTTTCTCCTCCTGGAAGATGAAGAAGAGGGTGTCTTTTTGCTCCTCAGTCAACACGGTCACCTGACTGCTTTTGCCACGGCCTGCAGCCAATAACGTCGATGTGCTTGCCACGGCACCCAGACCCAAGAGTTTGATGAAGTTCCTTCGATTGTTCGTTGTTTTCATATTTACCACCTTTATATATTAATTTAATGTGGCCGAAGTATAGAATAAAAGTGTTAGTAGAGTGTTAAGAAGCTCTGAAACAAAAGCATTGTTAACCGTTGGCTTAGTATACTTTTGACGTAAAAGGACAAGAATGACAATAATGCAGATTATTTTACTGGCGGCGACCGCTTTTTTCGCCTACAAGGTCTATGAACATATGCAGGGTCTGCAGGATACAGACGCAAATGAGCACTCCATGCTTGAACAGATCGATATCGATGCGCTTGTCGATGAAGCGGACAAGGCCTATGATGCAGGGCGTCTGCTTGAAGCAAGAGAGCTGCTTCAAAAAGCCTATGCACATGACAGCTCCATTCCTGAACTGGCCAACCGCCTGGGGTTTGTCCTGAGCGCCATGGGAAATCATGATGAAGCGCTAAAGCTCTATAATGAGTCGCTTCGTTTAAGAGAAGAGGACGTGACCCATTTGGCAATTGCCTCGCAACTCCGTGCATTGGGGCGTCTTGATGAGTCGCAAGACCATTACAGACGTGCGATAGAACTTGATGCGAACTACGAGGTGACCTATTTCAATTATGCCAACCTTCTGGTGGAGATGGGCGAGTTTGACCAGGCCAAAGCGATGTATCAGAAGGCGCTGGAGATCGCACCGGATCTGGAGGCAGCTAAAGAGGAACTGGAGAAGCTCGATGGACGATAAGAGCCAATCACGCCTTGCGGTGCTGATCGATGCCGACAACGCGCAATCCTCCATCATCGCCGGGCTGCTTGACGAGATCGCCCAGTACGGTGTTGCGAGTGTCAAGCGGATCTACGGCGACTGGACGGACACCCGGCTGAAGGGGTGGAAAACGACCCTGCTTGAACACGGCATCAACCCGGTGCAGCAGTTTGCCTACACCACGGGAAAGAATGCGACCGATTCGGCGCTGATCATCGATGCGATGGACCTGCTCTACAGCGAGAAACTTGACGGTTACTGCATCGTTTCGAGTGACAGCGACTTTACAAGGCTGGCCAGCCGTATTCGCGAAGCGGGGCTAAAAGTGTACGGTTTCGGTGAGAAGAAGACACCCAAGGCATTTGTCAGTGCCTGCGACAAGTTTATCTATACCGAGATACTGCGCGAGACCGATGAAGCGAGTGAAACCAGAGAGAAAAAAACACCGTCGAAATCACAAAAGATCGATCTCAAAGTGCTTAATATGCTTCGCCATGCAGTAGAAGATACGACCGATGAAGCGGGCTGGTCCCATCTCGGTTCCGTGGGACAGAACATATTGAACAAATCCCCCGATTTCGATCCGAGGAACTACGGTTTCAAGAAGCTGCGCGATCTGATAGAGAACACGAAGCTTTTCGAGTTTAAAGAGGTTGATCCGCTTTCACGGACACAGACGGTTCGTGTACGGCTTAAACGAAAGAGGAGCTACGAATGACAGTCGGCGAAATATACAAGGTCCTGGATGCACTCTCTCCTTTTGCACTGCAGGCCTCCTGGGACAACTCCGGCCTCATCGTCGGCAGCATGGATCAGGAGGTCTCCAAGATAGTGCTCAGCATCGATATCGACGAAGCGCTTCTGGAGAGCGTGGAGGAGGGGAGCCTGATCATCACCCACCACCCGTTGATTTTCAGCGGGATCAAGACGATGGATTACGCGACCTACCCGAGCAAACTGCTCGTGAAGATGATCGAGAAAAAGATCGCCAATATCGCGATGCATACCAATTTTGATCAGACGCACCTTAATGCCTATGTCGCCGAGAAAGTCCTGGGCAAAAAGATAGCGGAACAAAATGAGTATCTGATCTATTTTGATCTTGAGCGCTCTTTCGAGGATTTTGCAGCCGATGTTGTTCAGGCCTTCGGTCTTACCCATCCGAAGAGTGTTGTCGCACATGATAGAGTGATCAGACGGGTGGCACTCTGCACCGGTTCCGGCGCCTCTTTGATGCGCGAGATCGAGGCGGACTGTTTCCTGACCGGCGATATCAAGTATCATGATGCGATGGAGGCAAAAGTGCTGGGTCTGAATATGATCGACATCGGCCACTTTGAGAGCGAACGCTATTTTGGCGAGATATTGCAGAAAGATTTGAAAAATTTAGGATTAACGGTTATAATTTCATCATCAAAAAACCCATTTACCTATTTGTAGATGCCCAGTGCCCAAATTAAGGGCACTCTTACCTAGCCCATGCAGAGCCCGCAATAGCGTCCTTGCAACATTTTTAAGGAAAAAGATTGAATAAGCACCTAGAACAACTGATTGAACTTTCTAAGATCGATAAAGAGATCGATGCCTTTGAACCACAGATCGAAGCAGCTAATATCAAGTATGAAGCAGCTCTTGCCAAAAAAGAGAACATCGCAACTGAGATCGCGACACTTGATGAAGAGATCAAAGCAGAACAGGTCAAAAAGCAAAAGAATGAACTTCATATTGCAGAGCTTTCCGCCAAACTGGAAGAGAACAGCAAAAAAAGCGGTGATGTCAAGACTGAACGTGAGATGAAATCACTGCAGCTTGAAGAAGAGATCGCCAAAGAGCAGGTCTCATTTGCCAACGAAGAGATCGAGCGTTTAGAAAAAGTGGTGGAAAATAAACAAGGCAAGATCGCTGAACTGCAAGGGCAGATGGAAGAGATCGATGCGAACCTCTCGAGTGTAAAAGAAGAGGTCGATGCCAAGTTGGCTGAGATCAACACGGAACGCCAAAAAGTCTTTGAAGCAAAAGAGAAACTGGTTTCCCAGATGAACCAGAAAGGTCTTTCGTTTTATCAGAAGATCCGTCGATGGGCTAAAAACACCACCGCGGTTGAAGTGAAAAACCAGGCATGTATGGGCTGTTACATGGTCATCAATGACAAAGTCTATGCCGAGGTTATCAAAGGCGAAGAGATCACGACCTGCCCTCACTGCGGCCGTATTCTTTATATAGAACCGTCTACTGAGGCAGCTGAAGCGTAATTAGCACTTCGTTGTACAAGGAGTGTAGTGTGATGATGAAGCCATTTACACTTCTTTATTTCCTTATTGCGACACTTCTTTATCTAATCGCACTGCCTTTTTTACTCCTCTTATCATTTAAAACAAAATACAGAGAATCGCTTCCGGCACGTTTTTTTTTAAAAGAAAATCCACGTTTCAAAAAAAAAGATATCTGGTTCCATGTCTGCTCTTTGGGCGAAGCAAGAGCACTGAAGCCTGTTTTAGAGAAGTTGCAAGAGCGGGAGATCAGTATTTCGACCATTACGCATACGGGTCATGCTGAAGCCCTTAAATATGAGGCTGAGGTGCGGTATCTGCCCTTTGAAAGTCTGCTTCCCTTTTGGGTCGGAAAACACAAGATGCTGGTCGTCCTGGAGGCGGAGTTCTGGTATCTGCTCTTTGCAGTTGCCCGCGCGAAAGGGGCTAAAGTTGTCTTGCTGAATGCCAGGATGACGGAGCGGAGCTTTCCGAAATACCGTAAGCTGGATTGGTTTTACCGGCGTCTGTTTGCGCGTACGGACAAGATTTTCTGTCAAAGCGAGGCGGACAAAAAACGTTTTGAGCTGCTGGGTGCCAGAAACATCGAGGTGGTTGGAAACATAAAATTGGCGCAAAAGATCACCGCAACAAAACGTTACGAAAAACCTTCTTCCGAGATTATTGTTGCTGCAAGCACCCATGAGGGCGAAGAGCGCGCGATTGTTGAGGCCTATCTGAACTACAGCGAAGAGCACCGCTCAAAACTGATTGTCGTCCCCCGTCATCCGGAACGTTTCGAACGCGTTTACGGACTGCTTTTAGCAATGAAGAAGGATGATCAGACACTGTCGCGCTGGAGCGAAAAAGAGGATTTCGAAGCCGATATCATCCTGGTCGATGCGATGGGTGAGTTGAACAATGTCTATGCCATCAGCGATGTCGCTGTTTTAGGGGGTGCGTTCAGGGCCGATGTAGGCGGACACAATCCACTGGAACCTGCCCGTTTCGGGTGCAAGATCATTACGGGAAAACATGCTTTTATGCAGCAGGAACTTTTCAAGTATGTGCACAATGTGCAAGAGGTCGAACCAACGGAGATATTGAAGGCCCTGCACAAAGCAAGATCGATGGACGCCTCCTTTATGGATGAAAAGATCGATTTAGAGAGTATAATTAACTATTTAAACCAATAAAACTTCGTAAAAATATGACGAGATGAAGGCAGATTATGAATAACAGTAAAAAAAGTATTGCAAGCCAGCAACGTGCAAAAAACAAAAAAGAGGAAGGCAAAGCCAAGGTAAGGGCCAAAGCTTTTGCAAAAGCAGACAGCAAGCGTTCCAAAAAGGCGCCTGTCAGCAAAAAGAGCAGTGAAAAGATGGGTGATGAGTTTGTACAGGAGAGTGCAGCCAGAGCAGTAAAAAGCAGTGAGAAGATGGAAAAGGCGTATAAGCTTTTAGCGCTGCAAGAGTCCATCTCCAACTCCCAGGCAAAGGCGCTTATTGATCGCGGTCTGGTCTATGTCGGCAATAAAAAGGTGATGGTAGCACGCGGAGAACTGCCGTTGAAGTCAACATTCAAGGTCTCCGAGGTTGCCAAAGTCGTACCTATCTACGAAGATGATGATCTTATCGTGGTCAATAAACCGGCGTTTCTTAATGCAGATGAAGTTGAGCATCAGTTTCCGGGAGCAAAGCTGCTGCATCGTCTTGACCGCGAGACAAGCGGAGTCCTGATCCTGGTCAAAAATGAGGAGTTCCGCCATAAAGCTATCAGTGAATTCAAGAAACATAATGTTTATAAAGAGTATACGGCCTGGGTTGAGGGGATGTTTACCGAGCCCGAGGTGATCGACAAGGCGATATTGACGGAAAAACGTCACAACAAAGCCTATTCCAAGATCTCGCCAAAGGGGAAACCGGCCCACACCGAGGTGACACCTATGGAGGTCGTAGGTAAATACTCCAAGGTCAAAGTAGTGATCCAGGAGGGGCGTACGCATCAGATCCGTGTCCATCTGCGTTCGATCGGGTATCCAATTGTCGGCGATGAACTTTATGGTGCCAAGCGAAGCACGCGCGTGATGCTGCATGCAAAAAAAGTGGTACTGCTCGGCAAGACTTTTGTTGCCGATGAACCGAAGATCTTTGCCCACTACTCTTCATGATTTTACGGCACCTTTCCAGTATTAAGCTGGTTGAAATAAGTGTATGTTAAGATTAAAAATCAATAACTCATAGTGGATGTGATCATGCGATTTCTGTTTGTACTCTTTGCTCTGTTACTTTCGGTACAGCTTTATGCCCAAAAAACGTTACAAGAGATAAGAGTAGAAGAGAATATCTTTATTCTGAAAATTGTCGTTTTTGTTGTATTGTTCCTGATCGCGATGCCGTTCATCCTTCGTATATTGAGGGTCAAGGCATCGTTGCAAGGGGAAAACGGTAGTTTCCCTGTTCAGCACAAGCCAAAAAAAGCAAAGGTGTCGTCGAAAGTCGATAGCGTTCAAAAAGAGGCTTCAACGGGTGACGATCCACTGGATCAGGCTTTGGAAACCCTGTTCAATGAACATCATGTCTCACCAGAAGAACGTGAACGCTGCATGCCTCTCTACCAAGGGTACATAGAACTGAAATCGGGCAAGCTCGAGGTCAAGACAGGCTCTTTTGATTTTAATACGGTTTTAGAGGCAGTAACTGCTAAGTTGCATGCCCTCGAAGAAGAGCGTAATTTCGAGGTCGTATTTGATATAAATGCCAACGTGCCTGCTCAACTTATCGGTGATGCAGATCGAATAACAGATATGCTTTTCTTTGTCCTCCAAAGTGTTGTTCTGAAAAGCAGTTCTTATGTCATAGAGATGCGTATTAAACGGTTAAACCTCGGTGATGAATCGGTTCATTTAGAGTTCCATATTCCGTATGCACGGCATAATTATCAAGAAGAGAATCTCGATATCTTCACCCCTTTTATCAATGAGACCCCGCCATTCGGACTGGAACTTTATCTGGCAAGAGAGTATGCCCGTTTGATGCAGGGCGATATTACCTTCGAACTTTATAATCATAACGACAGTATGTTCGTGATCAACTTGAAGCTGCATATGCTCAATCCAAGCGAAATGAGATATCACCGTCTTCCTTCCAAAACCATGATTGAACACAGCATCCTGATTGTGGATGATCACAAAGAGTCTGCTCTGGCTGAAAAAAACATGTTTGCCTATTTTAAAAATGAGGTTGATGTCCTCTCATCGAAAGAGCTTTTCGGTGCGCTGGAGATGCTCGATGACTACGATTTGGTGGTGATACAAGAGCGTTATTACTCGCATAACCTGGTCAAAAAGCTGCAAGAGATCAAGTCGTCAAGGGAAATTAAAGTGGTCTCGCTAAATAAAAACCAAGAATTCAGACACACTATCGAAGAGACACTTGATATATTGGATGCGGAGATCCATAAACCGGTCACTATCCAGAAAGTTTATGACCTTCTGGTCCTTCTCTATCAAGAGAAATCCGAATTCTAGACTCTATTTTTGACTTTGCACAGGTGAGCCGGAATACCGTGTCAAAACAATCTGTTGTCAATGGAGGGAAAACAAGGTGGATTGTAACGCATCTAAGCCCTTATAACGAATCCTGGAAGTTTTCTTATCTGCAGCAGTGAGATACCTGAAATGGTATTGATCCCTATATGTTTGCATTGCAAGAGTGTATCACGAATATTGCTCCCTCCATATTGATCCGAAACAGAACGGTATCGTTGTTGCAAAAGGCCTTAAGTTTTATTGAAAGCAACAGTAAAGTATGTTTTGGATATAATCCGCTACTTTTTCTAGCAGCATTCTTAATGTTGAACTGAATAATAAAAAAAAGGAGAGATCGCGTGTTTGAAACATTGACCGATTCGTTTACATCAGCTATTAAGAAAATCCGTTTTCATGATGATGAAAAGGCACTTAAAAAAGCCCTTGACGAGCTTAAAAAGTCACTGTTGAAAGCCGACGTACACCACAGTGTCGTACGTTCTCTCATCGCTGAGGTCGAACATAAGACCAAAATGGCCGGAATCGGAAAAGACCAGTTCCTTTCTGCAATGCAAGAGAGCCTTAATGCTATTTTGGATGTCAAGGGTAACCGCGGTTTTGTCTTCGCGCCAAACCCGCCGACTGTCATCCTGATGACAGGTCTGCAGGGTTCCGGTAAGACAACAACGACCGGGAAGCTTGCCACCTATCTTAAAGAGCAGAAAAAGAAAAAAGTACTGATTATCGCGGCCGACCTTCAGCGTCTGGCTGCCGTAGAGCAGCTACGTCAGATTACGCAAAAAATCGAGGTCGATCTTTTTGAAGATGAGCAGGGTGAACCGGTCTCTGTCGTTAAAGCCGGTCTTGAAAAAGCGCGTGCCAGTCTCTATGATGTCGTGTTGATCGATACTGCGGGTCGTCTTGCTATCGACGAGGCGTTGATGGGTGAGCTTAAGGCGGTCAGAGATGTGGCCAACCCTGCAGAGATCTTCTATGTCGCCGACTCGATGACAGGTCAGGATGCCGTACGTACTGCGACAAGCTTTAAAGAGCAGATCGGTATTGACGGGGTTATTCTGAGCAAGTATGACGGTGACTCGAAAGGCGGTGTTGCTCTGGGGATCGCTTCACAGGTCGAGGTGCCGCTGCGTTTTATCGGTAGCGGTGAGAAAATGGAAGACCTTGAGGTCTTCCTGCCTGAGCGTATCGTCAACCGTCTTATGGGCTTCGGTGATATCGAAGGACTGGCGGAAAGAACAGCCAACGTCATTGATGAGAAGAAAGCCAAAGAGCTCTCCAAAAAGATCAAAAAAGGGAAGTTCAATTTCAACGACTTTTTGGAGCAGATGGAGTCGATGAAAAAGATGGGTTCGATGAAGTCGATCATGGGGATGATACCGGGTATGGGTGATGTCTCCAAAGCGTTAAAAGACTTTGATATGGAGAACTCGAAAGAGATCCGCCAGATCAAAGCGATGGTCTCCTCTATGACCCCGAAAGAACGTGAAGACCCTGACCTTCTCAACAACAGCCGTAAAATGCGTATCGCTGCGGGTTGCGGTATGAGCCAGATGGAGGTCAACCGTGTTTTGAAACAGTTTAAAAATGCGGCGAAGATGGCGAAACGTTTTTCCGGTAAAAAAGGGATGCAGGACCTTCAGGCCATGATGGGGCAGATGAAAGGCGGCGGATTCCCGCGTTAAACGTTGAAGAACGCAGATCGTGTCTTCTTCGGAAGCCACTCTTTTGCGTTTAACGGCAAGACTGATGATATGTAGGGTATCATCAGTCTTGCCGTTGGGCAAAATTAAACATATACAGCATGTTGAAATAGGACATGCGCAGAGAAGGACAAAATTATGGCAACAGTTATCAGACTGACTCGTATGGGTCGTAAGAAACAGCCGTTTTACCGTATCGCGGTAACAGATTCACGTAAACGTCGTGACGGTGGATGGATCGAACTTATCGGTCACTACAACCCGATGAACGATGAAAAGACACTTGTGGTAGACAATGAGCGTCTTGACTACTGGTTAAGCGTCGGCGCCAAGATGAGCGATCGCGTTAAAAAGATTACTGGTAAGTAGTCATGGTTACTGATTTCGTCGCACAATTCGCCAGGATGATCGCCAACTACCCTGAGGATATTCAGGTTGAGGCACATGAAGGTGATGACATGATTGAAATCATTTTACATGCAAACCAGGCTGATGTAGGTAAACTCATCGGCAAAGAGGGCAAGATGATTGGTGCGATCAAAACGCTTATCTCCGGCTGCAAAGCCAAAGACGGTAAGGGTTACCGGATCAATGTCGAAGCCATTGACTAAAGATCTTCTTCATATTGCTACGCTGGGCCGGACTGTCGGTCTGCACGGTGATATGAAGTTTCATGACAAAAGTGATTTTCCCGAACAATTTGTGGCCGGGGCAACCTTCTACACAAAAGATGGGAAAACACTGACTATCCATAGCATCAATGAAGATCGGGGCCTGATTCGTATAGAGGGTTTCGAAAGCATGGAAAGTGCCAAGAAACTGACCAATACCAAACTTTACACGACAATGCAAGCAACACGTGAGCAGTGTGAACTTGAAGAAGGTCAGCACTTCTGGTTCGATATCGTAGGCTGTGAAGTCTATGAAGCGGACCGACGTCTTGGTGTCGTGAAAGAGATCGAGCGCATAGGGATAACCGATTACTTGAGCATCAAAACAGACGATGCTCTTGTTGATGCGGGTGAGAGTAAAAATTTTCTGGTCCCGTACCATGAACCGTTTATTCTCAAGACAGATATCGAGGCCAAACGCATTGACGTGTCGGGTGCTGTCGATATTTTGTCTGCCTCATAGGGAATTGCTTTGCGTTTTACCTATGTCACACTCTTTCAAAACCTGATAGAGGGGTATTTTCAGGATTCAATACTCAAAAGAGCGATGGATAAAGCGCTTTTTGACGTTGATTTTGTCAACCCGCGTGACTATACAGCCAACAAACACCTGAAAGTCGATGATACGGCAACAGGTGGCGGGGCCGGTATGGTGATGACACCCCAGCCGCTTTTTGATGCGCTTAAGGCACTGAAAGAAGAGGGTGATGTGCATATCATCTTTACCACTCCCGTGGGCAAACCGTTTAGACAAAACGATGCTAAACGGCTGGCTAAAAAAAGTCGTATCGCCTTTGTAAGTGGTCGTTATGAAGGGATAGATGAACGTGTTATCGAGACATTTGCGGATGAGCTCTTTAGCATCGGTGATTATGTTTTGACAGGCGGTGAGTTGCCGTCACTTGTGATGAGCGACGCGATCGCCCGCAATATTGAGGGTGTCCTTGGCAATATCGAATCTCTCGATACAGAGAGCTTCGAAACGCCACTTTTGGAAGCACCATCATTTTCAAAACCAGCTTTATATGAAGGAAGTGCGGTTCCATCAGAATATATAAAGGGAAATCACAGTAAAATTGCCGCACTGAAATTTGCCATGTCTGAAGCTAAAACCAAGTTCTTCAGGCCTGAGCAGCTATTAAAGCACAAAAAAAGGACATCTTATGAGAAATAAGTACATCGAAAATTTCGAAAATGCGCAAGTAGCTTCGAAAAATATTCCTGACTTCCGTGCTGGTGATACTGTACGTCTTGCTGTTACTATTAAAGAAGGTGAGAAAACTCGTATTCAAAACTACGAGGGTGTATGTATTGCTAAACGTGGTCAAGGGACTGGTCAAACGATCACAGTACGTAAAATCGGTGCCAACGCAGTCGGTATCGAGCGTATCTTCCCAATCTACTCTGACTCTATCAACGAGATCACAGTAATTCGCCGCGGTCGTGTACGTCGTGCGAAACTTTTCTACCTTCGCGATCTTGCTGGTAAAAAAGCACGTATCAAAGAATTACGCAAGTAATTTATCATTAACTGCCTTCGGGCAGTTAACTTTCTCCCCGTTTATTTTTTAATCACTCTTTTCTCCCTTTCTTTTATCCCAACTTAGTATAATTGTCCATATTTACTGTTATTGATTTGTAATAAGTTTCTAATACAGTTTCTATTTTCAAAGAAGGAAAACTGTGGACTATCTGGCCGATCTTAAAAAAGTTATTGAAATCAACTCTTTTACCAAGAATAAAAGCGGTGTCGATAAGGTCGGCACTGTTTTTGATGCGTGGCTCAGTGAACTTGGTTTTGAAATTAAACAGTATCAGCGGGAACTTATCGGCGAACATCGTCTTTATCGTTCGCCTTATAAAGGGGGCAAAAGACTTCTATTGCTCGGGCATCTCGATACCGTTTTCCCCGAGGGTAAGTTCGAGGGCTTCAGCGAGGATGCCGAATGGGTCTACGGTCCGGGCGTCTGTGATATGAAGGGCGGTAATATCGTTGCCCTCGAGGCATTGCGTCAGCTCAGAGAAGAGGGGATGGCGATCACCAATGTCGATGTTCTTTTTGTGAGCGACGAGGAGACCGGCAGCGATGATTCCAAACTCCTTACGGCGCAGTTGGCCCCGGAATATGATTATTGTCTGGTCTATGAGGCAGCCGGTCCAAACGGCGAAGTGGTAACGGGACGCAAGGGTGTCGGTACCTTCTTTATCGATATAACAGGTGTGGCCAAACACGCGGGCAATTTTTATGCCGATGGGGTTGACGCCAATCTCGAAGCCGCCTGTAAACTGCAGCGGCTTGTTGCATTGACGGACTTGAAGAAAGGAACGACAGTCAATGTTGGCAAGATAGAAGGGGGAATCGGTGCGAATACTATCTCGCCTCATGCACATCTCACGTTTGAATTGCGCTACAAGACAACAGATGAGCGTGACCGTGTGTTAAAGGCCATCGATGAGATAGCCAAGACTTCGTATATAGAAGGTACAAAAAACGTACTGAGTGGCGGCATACAGCGTGACGTGATGATGAGCTCGAAAAGTTCATTCGATTTTGTTGATGATCTTGAGCGGATAACGGGTCATAAACTGCCGACAGAAGAGCGTGGCGGGGTCAGTGACGCCAATATCGTCAGTTCCTGCGGCGTTATTACGCTTGATGGACTGGGCCCCTTCGGTGACGGCGACCATACGGTGCATGAACGTGCCAACAAGCAGAGTTTTGTAGAACGTATTGCGCTTTCAAAACAGTTGATAGGCTATTTTATTGAAAACCTGGGGTTTAAGGAGTAGGGATGTTAGTTTCTGATAGTTTGGAATGCGATCGCAAGGTCGGTATATGGATGTATCAAAACAGCGGCGGACCGGAGATCGAGCAGAAGTTAATCTTAAAACTGTTGGAGCGCGGTATCAATTCGGTTACAGGACTAGATCTGCGTTTTGCCGAAGGCTCCAAAGAGGGAATCCACTGCAAAGGTCTTGATATGACGGCACTTGACGCTTTCTTTTCCTACAATGCCGGTGAGCAGACCGTTGCACAGGTCTATATGTACCAGGTGCTCAGCGAGTTTATTCCGACACTCAACAATTTTAGGTCTTTTGCTATCGCCGAAGACAAGTTCCAATCAAACATGATGCTAGCAAAGGCCGGTGTCCGGACGCCTGATTTCTACCTCTGCCATAAAGAGGATATGAACGGGATGGTTGACCAATATGACGAATGGGGAAAAATGGTCTATAAGCCGATCGACGGCTGGGGCGGTAACGGTATGGCCCTGATCGAAAACCGCGTAACACTCGATACGCTGCTTCCGTTTATCAATAAAAGCGATGCCCGTAATGTTTATGTGGAACGTTTCATCAAAAATGACTATTCAGATTTTCGGGTTGATATTGTTGACGGTGAGTTTGTCGCTTGCTACGGACGTAAGGCGGGCGGTCGAGACTGGCGAACAAATATCACATCCGGCGGCAGTGTCATCTTGCGTGAGGCCAATGATGAGATTGTCGAACTGGCAAAACGTGCAACGAAGGCGATCGGCTTGGAAATTGCCGGTGTGGATATCCTGTACGATGAAGAAAAAGAGGAATATGTGGTCCTTGAGGTCAACGGGATTCCTGCTTTCGCAACACCGGAACAAGAGGCAATGGGGCTCGATTTTAACGATAAAAAGATCGATCTGATCGTCAATATGATCGATCGAATCACAAAAAAATAAGGATGATTAATGGGAAATAAAAAATTACCGAAACTCGGTTTGCTCTATATGGATTATGTACTGCGCTTTTTTGACAAAAGCAACTTTAAAGGGTGGCCGGATAAGATAGAGATAGTGACCTACCACTGGAAAAATGATAAAACGCGCTTTATCAATGAGGTCCGTCGTAAAAACATCGATGTTTTGGTCGGTAATATCCCGGCGACAGCCTATGAGACATTCAGAGAGATCGCAAAAGCATTGCCGCATGTCCGTTTTATCCCGTCGTTAGAGACGCAGTTTCCGAACAAATCAAAAGAGAACGTGACACTCTTTTGTGAGAAATATGATATTCAGGCACCGAAAACAGGGATCTTCTATGATAAAGATGAGGGGTACGACTATCTTAAAAAGGCAAAATACCCGCAGATCATCAAACGTTCGTATGGCCCCTCAAACTACGGGGGGTATTTTGTACACAAAGCAGACTCTTATGCTGAGGCGAAAGCACTTTTAGATGAGAAAAAATACAACCCGATCTACACGCAAGATGCGATCCCTCTAAAATACAGCGGGGACATCCGCGTTATGCTGATCGGGCATAAACCGGTTTGTGCTTTCTGGCGTTTTTCGGGAGAGGGGCAGTGGATTACGAACACCTCTCAGGGCGGGTCAATGAGTTACGAAAACGTACCGATGAACGCACTTGAATTAGCGGTTAAAGCTTCCAAAGCGGCTAAAGCGGAATATTGGGCATGTGATATTGCTATTGATGAAAATACCGATGAACCGTATATTTTAGAGTGTGCAACAGCATTTGCAGCCTTTCCTTACATCCGTGACTGGATCTGTCAATACATCATGTGGGACCTAAGCGGGGGAACATTCAGAATGCCGCATGTACCGCTTTTCTCATGGGAAGAGTTGGGCAAAATGGACTCGTCCGTGCTGCGTACCCTGCGTCACCTCTATTTCGCCAAGTATGAACCGTCTGCTGACGGGGCGTACTGGTTGGCCGACAAAGGCAATTTTGACATGGAACGTACTGATGAGTCGGTTGAGAGTGATATCCCGGACTCAATTGCGCCACTGAAAGAGGAGAAACTGCCAACGGTCGTTAAGGAGGCTTTCGAAAAAAGTGAAGAGAGCACATCGACAGTGCAGGGTGACGGAAAAGTTGAATTCAAAGACGTAACATTGACCGAACTGATGTCGCTCTACTCCATGGAAGAGGAGACGGCGTTGGAGATCAAAAAACTGATCGACGATGAAAAGGTCAGCAACTTTGAAGAGCTTGAAGAGTATGATTACATCACGAAAGAGCAGTCCAGTATCTGGTCAAAACTGTTCGCCAAATTACCTTTTTAGAGGTACCCTTTATTGAGAGATGGCATCAAGTTGCTATTTCTCTCATCTCTCACTTATATCATCTAAGGAACGTCGTGCGCCAACAGTATATCTCTTATCAGGAATGTGTCGATTTTTTTCTTTCTGCCCAAGCGTCTCATCCCGATCTTTTTAAAGTAACCACCATAGGCAAGACCTGGGAAGAGCGTGATATGATCGCTGTGACTATCTCGAAAGGGATGGAAGATGCCGACAGTAAGCCGGCCCTCTTTTATACCGGGAGTATTCACGCGCGTGAGTGGATCGGTATAGAGTTGGCTGTGAAGTATGCCCACCACTTATTGGAGCATATCGAGTTTGATCCGCAGCTGAACCAGTTGCTGGAACGCGCCACTTTCTACGTGGTGCCGTGTGCGAACCCGGACGGATTTGAGTACTCACGCAACCACTTCTCATTTTGGCGCAAGAACCGTCGCCACAATGCGGACGGGACGTTCGGAGTAGACCTTAACCGCAATTTCTCTATCGGTTACGCGCCAAGCAAAAACACTTCGTCAAATGTCTATTCCGGACCCCAGCCTTTTTCAGAACCTGAGACAGCCGCACTCAGAGATTTTGTGCTGGCGCATCCGAACATTACGATCGCACTTGATTACCACTCTCAGGGGAATGTCTTTTTCCCGGCACATAACTTCATTCACGAAGATGCCATTGATGCGACGGATCTGAACACGCTCTCTGCCAATATGGCCGAAGAGATCAGAAAAGTATCGGGGCGTGAATACGGCGTGCATATGGGTAAACCGCCGACCCATCTCATCTCAGGCAGCGGGCGCGAGTTTTATTATTCGCAGGGAGCCCTGGCGCTGACGGTCGAAGTGGGTTCACGCAATATCTCCGATTATCAGGAGAACATGCTCGAGCACATCAATGAGAACATCGCAGCTCTGACCTATGCGCTTTCGGAAGTGCCCAATTATGACAAGACGAAAAGTCTGCCCAGAGTCGGTAATTTTATCGCCACATCGGTCGGCAGCAGGGACGTGGAACTCAGTTGGGATTACCCGGAAGATGAGAAGGTCTATTTTGAGATCTACCGTTCCAAAAAACTAAAAGGGTACACTCAGTCATCAAACCGCGTCGGTACGACCCTCTCGCACAGTTTTGTGGACAGACAGCTTGAATCAGCGACGAACTACCACTACTTTATCCGTGCCGTTTGCAAAGTCCGTCATATCAAGTCGGCATTCGCCCCGGTTCTGGGTGTCCGTACCGATCCAGAAACAACGATGTTTTCGAAGATACTCTATCCGCTCAGAAGCGAGATCGGTTATGTGGGGGAGAAGACAACGAAAAACAAAGAGCATTTCGGCGAGAACTCACTGTTCGTCGGTATTTCGGAATACAAGGGTGAGTGTTACGGTATAAGCAGCTTCTCGCTGGAGAGCGTACCTGAAAACGCACTGATCAAAAGTGCGCAGATCTCGTATTATCCGATGAACCGTGTTTCCGTACATGTCGAGAAATTCGGCGAATGGCGTGTGGGACTGGTCGATGAACGTACCATTGATAATCTGGCCAGTTTTGATGAGGTCAAAAATGCCAAAGTCCTGGGCTATATCGGCATGGCGACCAAATCATCCCAGCTTTCACAAGGGGTCTGGCGGACCTATCGTTTCAATAAGCAGGAACGAAACGTATTGCAGGATGCGCTTAAACGGCGCAAGGCGGTCTTTCGTATGGAGGGACCGACAAAACTGCCGATAGACAGAGCTTCGCAGATGATGCAGTGGGATATCGGTTACGGACCGCACAGCGGCGGTTTGACATTTCGTCCTAAACTTGAGGTTACCTATACCCTCCAGGAAGCGAAGTTGGAACTCTACTCGCAACAGGAATATACGATCACGGAACAGGAGGTCAAAGAGTCCAGCCTTGTGGCGGGATTCGATCAAAACGGCAGCCGTATATACGGCTGCATCGAGTTTGATATGACACAGATACTGGATATGCAAAATACGATCGTCTCCGATGCCTATCTTGAACTTGATGCAAGGCAGATCAATGCCAATGCAAGTATCCGCTATCACATCGAGATGGTTAAGATGGGCGATGGGGAGAAGAGCTTTAAAAAGATGAGAGAACGCGAGGTGATCGAACGTGTCGGTTATGAAGTCAGCGTGGCCGATCTGCGTCAGGACAAGGCGCAGCGTTTTGTTTTCGACACGCTTTCCATCCAGGAGATGGTCGATACGATCCAAGCCAATGAGAAGATCCTCTTTGTGATCAAAGCCTCCTCGTCGAAGTCTTTTGCCAAATCGGAATCTGTGAACTGGCTCGATGCCAAACGGGAGTGCCGGCCGCGTCTAATTCTTGATTACATTAAAAAACGCCGTTACGGTATCGAAAAGGCGACGAATCTGAGAGCAAGTGTCGAGAACGGAATGATCCGCCTGGACTGGGATAACCCGGTTGACGAGGCGTTTAAAGGGGTGATCGTGGTCAAGAACCCGTTCCACGTCCCTTCATCAGCCTATGATGGTCAAAAACTCTACGGTGGGCCTGACAACTATACCTATGATAATTTCGGTGATCTGGATGTGGGTAAATATTATGCAGTCTTTGCTTATGATGAGGTGCCGCACATCTCAGAACCGGCCGTACTCGCCTATAACATAGAGAACTGATGCTTAACACGATTTTTACACTTTCGGCATTGGTTTTTGTTGTTGCGATGGTGGTACAGATTCTGGCGACGCAGGCGTTTTTTAATCGTTTGAATTCGGCGCACCATGATCTTTACGAACAGATGGGACGGCCGCGATGGAAAATCCAGGTAGGCGACGACTCTTTCCGTAATGCCGTCAAGTTTATCCGTTCGCGCCGTTTTGAAGAACTTAATGATGATGAACTCAAACGGATCTACAAGATGATCAAAGCATCGGACTGGACCGCAATAGCCGTCGGTATCGCTGCGGTCGGGATTACGCTGCTTCAGGCGATAAAGGGCGTTTAAGCGTTATAGGAACTTGCCCACCTTCCTGCGCTGGCCGCTTTGGCACTGAAGTTGCCGCTTCGCGGCAAATTGCTAGAACTCTTTCATCGCTCTATCAATATCGCGTTTCATATCTTTCTCTTTGAGGTCCTGGCGCTTGTCGTGGAGCTTTTTACCCTTGGCGATCCCGATCTGGACTTTGACGATGTTTTTGTCGTTGTAGTACATACTTAGCGGCACGATAGTCATGCCGTCGCGGCTGACAGCCTGTGCGAGTTTATTGATCTGTTTTTTGTGCAGCAGCAGTTTTCGCGGTCCGCGCTCTTCATGGCGGTAGTAGTGATGGGTGGTCTCGAGCAGACCGATATGGGCATTATAGAGAACCGCTTCGCCGTTGTCGATGCGGATGAAGCTGTCTTTGAGGTTGACACGTCCGGCACGGATCGCTTTGATCTCGCTCCCTTTCAGTACAATACCGGCTTCAAGCTTCTCTTCAATATGATAATCATGATACGCTTTTTTGTTTTTAGCAATGGTCTCGCCCAAAGATATTCCTTCACTTTTTGTAGCCGTATCATACAGCAAAGATACTAAACAATTTATGGGTAGCTTTAAAAAACTATGCAGCTTTTTAGGCAGGCAGACTGATTTTAAAATACTTCGGCGATCAGCTGAGGCAGGGCACTCAGGCTTGCCGAAACCGCCTCTTCAAACTGTGTCCTGTTAAACGTCTGCTGCCGTTTTGCCAGCTGCGCGGTGTGGGTGATGATGTTCTCTATCATCGCCTCTTTCGTGCACTCGCCATCGAGGTAGGCCAACACCTCTATGATGCCGATCGCCTTCATCGCATTGTGGTTACGGCCGTACTTGTGCTCCAGTATCGCCACTTCGTCGATAAGACCCGATGCCGCCATCTTGTAAGTACGTTTGACGATACGTTCGCGCAGCAGGGCGCGTTCAACGTCGATATTAAAGATATCGAGTTGTTCAATGACCGGTTTGGGAGGATGGGCGTTGAACCACGCTGTAGGGCCCATACCGCTCTCAAGGACAAGCAGGAGCATCTTCTCTATACGATAGGCGTCAGTGGCTTCTATGGCCTTCATATACTCTGGATCTCTCTCTTGCAGATAAGCATAGGCACGGGGCAGATCGAGCAGCATCCTGGCTGTATGCGCTTTGGTCGCTTCGGAGTACTCCGGAAGCTGTGACAGACCCGATGTCAGGCTTTTAAGGTAAAAACTGGTGCCACCGACGATAATAAGGTTCTTGCCGTCATGCAGGGCTTTTTGATAGGCTTTTTTGTAGAGCTGTATAAAGGTTGCTACACTGAAATGGGTATCGAGATAGATCTCGTTGATACCGAAGTGTTTTACCTTCGCCAACTCATGAGCAGATGGTTTGGCGGAGGCAATATCGATCTCTTTATAGATGCTGAGTGAGTCGATGGAGAGGATGTAGGCGTTGTGCTGCAAGGCCATCTCAATGGCAAGGTCACTTTTACCTGAAGCTGTCGGGCCGATGATCGCGATCTGTTTCATGTTGGAAGTATAACAGATGTCGAGACAAGAAAACGACAGCCTCTTTTACGGTAAAATTACGGGACTTTAAATGGATCATACATTCAAATGATCAAACAAGATGCTCAAAGGAAGAGAAGTGCAACGAATGATACAGCGGCTTAAATATTTCAACGAGTTGGTGATGTTCCAACACTCTATCTTCTCCCTGCCCTTTATCTTTATTGCGATGATCGTATCAGCCAAGGGGTGGTTCGGTTTCGGGCTGCTCTTCCTGGGCGTTCTGGCCGCGATCAGTGCGCGAAATTTTGCGATGGGGCTGAACCGTTATGCCGACAGGGCGTTTGATGCCAAGAACCCGAGAACGCAAAACCGTCCGAGCGTGGACGGGCGCCTGGATGCAGGCTCGATCATGCTCTTCACGGTTGTCAATGCACTGATCTTCATAGTTGTTGCCTACATGATCAATGACCTGGCCTTTTACCTGAGTGTTCCGATGCTTATTGTCCTGGGTTCCTACTCCTATTTTAAACGTTTCAGCTCCATGGCGCACATCGTGCTGGGTCTCTCTCTCGCACTGGCACCGATCGCCGGTTCGATCGCTGTCGAAGCGGCCGTACCGCAATGGACAATACTACTGAGCCTGGGTGTGCTATTCTGGGTGGCCGGCTTTGACCTGCTCTACTCATTGCAGGATATCGACTTTGACGTCAAGCACGGGCTGCACTCCATCCCCTCGGTCTACGGTGCCGAAACGACGATGCAGATCTCGGCGGCCTTTCATGTGATCACGATTCTTTTCTGGTCCATGTTTGTCTGGATTGCAGAACTGGGGAGCTTTGCCTGGGCAGCGGTCCTTTTGAGCGCAGTGATGCTCGGTTATGAACATTACCTGGTCCGAAAAGATTTCACCAAGATCGACCGCGCTTTTTTTACGATCAACGGGTACCTCGGTATCGTCTTCCTGGCCCTCATAATTATTGATAGGATATCCTTCTAAACGCGGTTAAATAAAAGCTGCTGAATCTTAGAATATTTTAAGAATAAAATGCTATAATTTCGGCCTCTTAATAGAGATGGTGTGCGCTCGTAGCTCAGCTGGATAGAGCACTGGTTTGCGGTACCAGCGGTCGGGCGTTCGAATCGCTCCGGGCGCACCATTTACCTCCAAGATTATTTTCCCACACAATTTATTCTTAGCAATGTTAAATAATTTTCTTAGTATTCAGCAAATATGCAATTTGTTATACCGATCTTGATTTAGCTACTGTAAGCTATTTCATAAAGTATAGAAAATAGAGTCCAAAACAGTATCTTCCAGCGGTGCTGTTGTCTCTTAATACCCTTCGCCTATTCAACTAATAAGTGTTACAATTTATAAGCCTGTATCCTAGATAAACATTGCGATTGCAGTTTTGATATGACAGAAGTTCTGATTGAAGGTGATAAGAAAGATGTTAGATAGTCTGATTCAATGGATTGCTGAACATCATGTGCTGCTGACCGGTATAGGTTTTGCTTCAACGGTGCTCTTTATCGTCACTCTTTTCTTTCTGCCTTGGCTTGTAGCACAGATCCCTTCTGACTACTTTTCCCACAAGCGGCGGGAACCGCCGCAATGGAAAGAACTGCACCCTCTCTTTCGTTATATTATCCTGATCTTAAAAAATATCATAGGCTTGATCCTTCTGATGGCAGGTTTTGCCATGCTGTTACTGCCGGGACAGGGCTGGCTGACCATTTTACTGGGGCTAATGCTGATGGATTATCCAGGCAAGTTCCAGTTGGAACGCAAGATCGTCAGTCAACCGAAGTTGTTGCGATTGATTAATTGGTTGCGCGTCAAACAGCACCAACCGCCGTTATTATTCGAATCTTAAATGGTTATCCTTCGTACAGAGACCTAGGCGATAGAGCTGCTCCTGACGTACGGTAGGTCTTCATATATATTGTGTCCAAATATTGGGCTGCGGTTCTCTTTCTCTATCCCCCTGACGCTATCTGTTTGAGATGCACCGGTATAGGTTAAATTGCTGCCTTATGGTCAGCTTGATATAGAACTTCGAGTCCAGATCCAGTAAATAAAGTTTTTTTTCTTTCTCCTTGTTGAAAGAAACTTGTTGTAAAATATTTGTATACATCAAAAGGAGTGAATATGAAACGTTGGATGAAACAAGCCGTTTTATTGGCAATCGCAGTGATTGGAGCTGCCAGTTTTTCAGGTTGCGGCACATCAAGTGTAGCAATACCGCAGAATTTGACGGGTAAGGTTTACACGCAGGTAACGATGTGGGAAGAGAAAGGGAAAATCTCGAGCGTCAACTATTCGATTGGTAGAAAGATACCGGTCAATACGGAAGTGAAGATACTTTCAATGTCATCTAAAGAAATTGTTTTTGAAGAAGCGGCTTATCCGGGTGTCAAGATCAGTTTGATCAATATTGAAAAATATTCTCAGATGGGAACAGCAGAACTTGCTGCACAAAACTTTGGCGCTGAAAAAGTAGATCTTTCAAAATTTACAAAAGATGAACAGACCTTTATCAAAAATTTTAACGGCGTTTATAAAGCCGGGATCACAAAAGAGGCGCTGCTCGTTGCCCGTGGATATCCATCAAAACATGCAACGCCAACATTACAATATGATACATGGAAATATTGGCGAAACAAATGGGTGACCAAAAATGTCGGGTTTGAGAACAATAAAGTCACAACATTTAACGGCGAGCCGCTTAAGTAGGGCCTTGTTCAATATGGTGTCGACAGTAACTATTGTATCTGTCGGTGCTTTATCTTCTTCTATTAAGCACAACTTCCGTGTACTCGCAACGACAGTGGCGCTGCAATATAAGATCCTGAAATCGCAGCAAAGAAAACTTTAGTGCACCGACGCTTTTTTGGACGCTTATCAGTGCTTTTTTTGCCGGATAATCGTGTATGAAAATAAATTTGTGTATGCAACTACAACCGTAATGCGGCCTGATCATCGTGCCGTATCTTTGCGCAAAAAGGTATATCTCACTTCTGTGCACTTAGAGATCAGTATAGGTGTATTTAGATGATATCTGCTATTATCTAAAGAGTTGAATAGTACAAAAGGTCTTTCTTTTGAAATCGTTTTTTTTGGTGATATCCGTATTATTGTTGACACCATTGCTGTTGCAAGCCGAAAAGCTGGAGAAAGTCTCATTACAGCTTCAATGGCTTGATCAGTTTCAGTTCGCGGGATATTATATCGCCAAAGAGAAAGGTTTTTATGAAGAGGTCGGACTTGACGTCGAGTTATTGGCATTTAACGATACGCTTAGTCCGGTTGATGCCGTAGTCAGTCAAAAAGCGACGTATGGTATCGGCAGATCGTCTTTGATCATCGACAAAAGCAAGGGCAAAGATATTGTGCTTATGGCGTCTATCTTCCAGTCTTCTCCCGTGGTGCTGCTGGCTACCAAAGAGTCCAATATTACAACGATAAAAGATTTCGCCGGTAAACGGATCATGATGACGACGGATGCTGCGTCAGAGGTGGCTATGCAGGCCATGGCATATCGAAACGGTGTTTCGATAGACAATATGATCCTACAAAAACACTCTTTTGATGTTGATGACCTGATCAATAAAAAAACCGATCTGATGGCTTCATACCTGTCAAATGAACCGTTTCTGCTCCAAGAGAAAAAGGTAGAGTACACCATCTTCGATCCCAAAGACTCCGGGTTTGATTTTTATAGCGATATTCTCTTTACAACAGAAAATGAAGTTAGAGATCATCGCCAAAGAGCATTGGATTTCAGAAGCGCATCCTTAAAGGGGTGGGCATATGCTTTTGATCATATTGATGAGACTGTAGCCCTAATATTAGAAAAATACAATACGCAACATAAATCCAGAGAGGCCCTGACTTTCGAGGCAAATACATTAAAAAGACTGGCGTACTACGATGGTGCCGAGATCGGCCAAATAGACCTGCGCAAGATAGAAAAGATCTATGATTTTTATAATGTTATGGGCCTGCTTGGACATAAAATCGATTTTGATACATTTGTTTTGCATGAGGAAAGTGGTAAAAGAGCCCTTTTATTGACCGATGAAGAGAAAAAATATCTGAAGGGTAAAAAAGTGATCAGCGTCTGTGTCGATCCCAACTGGATGCCCTTTGAAGAGATCAAAAAGGGCAAGTATATCGGAATGAGCGCCGATTATATGCGGATCATCGAATCCAAAATAAAAACACCTATCAGGCTGGTGCCCACTAAAAGCTGGAACGAATCGATCGCTTATGTCAAAGCCCGCAAGTGCGATATTCTTTCTCTTGTGATGGAGACGCCGGAGCGCAAAAAGTACTTGAACTTTACACCACCCTATCTGATCGTCCCGCTTGTCATAGCGACAACGACGGACAAGTTCTTTATAACGGACCTCGAAGAGGTGTCGGGTGAAAAGGTCGGCGTCGTGAAAGGCTATGCATTGGCGCAGGTGCTTAAGACAAAGTACCCGTCTATCCAGCTGGTCGAGGTTGAAAATATTGAAGATGGTCTCAAAGCGGTGGCCCACGGGGAGTTATTCGGTTTTATCGATAACCTGACAACCATAGGATACCAGATGCAAAAAGAGTATATCGGTACCCTTAAGATCGCAGGACGTATCGACCAAAACTGGGAACTTGGTATCGGTGTGCGAAATGATGACCCGATGTTGCTCGAGATCTTGAATAAAGCCATCGGCAGTATTGATGATAAAACAAAACAGACGGTTCTGAACCAGTGGATGAGCATTCGCTATGACCGGGGGTTTGATTATACGCTATTATGGAAGATACTGGGTATCGTCGGGGTGATTCTGTTATTGATAGCCTATCGGTATCGCATCATCAAAGAACACAATAATAAGCTCTTGGCACTCAACAGGGAGTTGGAAACACTCTCAATAACGGATACGCTGACAAAACTCTACAACAGGCGTTATTTGGATACTAGAATGCAGGAAGCTATTGATCTTTTTCGGCGATATCAAACACCCTTTTCCCTTGTTCTGATGGATATTGATAATTTTAAAGATATAAATGATACGCACGGTCATGCCAAGGGTGACGTTGTTTTACAGAAGATAGCGGAAATCTTATCTTTACACTCAAGATCAAATGACATTGTCGGAAGGTGGGGTGGTGAAGAGTTTTTGATTATATGTCCTCTCAGTACGATAGAGAACGCTCGGCATTTGGCTGAAAAAATGTGTGAGGCGATTGAAAATGAAAAATTTGATCCGGGTATTTCTGTGACGGCAAGTTTTGGCGTAACCGCGTTTACCGAGAATGACACGGGAGACTCTATTATTGCTAAAGTCGATCAAGCACTCTACCGGGCAAAGGCGGAGGGGAAAAACAGAGTTTCCGTTTCCTGACAAGAGGATATTGTCAATGAAAAACATCTGCAGAAAGTGAAAGTTCCTGTACAATTAGAAAAAAAAAGGCAAACATTGAAAAAAATATTTCATCTGCAGCAAGAGAATAAAAATCCGGACCGTCTGCTTGAGTCAATAAAGCACGAGATCCGTAAATACCTTAAACGCGAACGCGGTAAAAAATTGCCAGAGAAGGCTGTTTTCTGGGATTTTGATTGTCGGTTTGGTCAAAACAGCGAAGAGGCGCATGGGGTATTGGCATCTGAGATCATTACGGCCCTGGACAAAGCGCATACCGACAAGTGGGAACAATGCTATGTTGAGATCATCGCCAGGGCAGCGTACAAAGCAGAGGTGGAAACGGACGAATCGGAAAAGGTGTAAGGTTATCGACCTGTTTTACAGCATCGGTATAATACTGAGGATTGAGCATTGTCTTATTTATAATGTTCTATCATAATTAGAAGAGAAAATCAGAACGAAGTATTACCTTGGACAAAAAAGCGAATGAGTTTTCCATTGTTGAAGAGATATGGCACGCCATAACGCATGGCGTCGGTCTGCTTCTGAGCATAGCCGGTTTGGCAATATTGGTAGCCTATGCAGCCTTGCAGGGTACAGCTCTGGTCGTCACGAGTAGCGCTATCTTCGGTGCTACCCTGATAATCATGTACGGTTCATCCACACTTTATCATGCCATCACCCATGCGAAAGCTAAACGGCTGTTTCAGCAGTTCGACCATGCGTCCATCTACTTTTTAATCGCAGGTTCCTACACACCTATTTCGCTGATCACATTAGGGGGAATGTTGGGGTGGACTATTTTCGCCATCAATTGGACGACGGCGATTTTTGGTATCTATCTGAAATTTGCCTATCAAGACCGTTTTGAAAAACTTTCCCTGATCCTCTACCTGATCATGGGTTGGCTTATTGTGGTCGCTGCAAAACCGCTGATAGCTGCTATGGACAACGGCGGCCTCTGGCTGCTTGTCGCAGGCGGGCTCTCTTATACTTTTGGTATTATCTTCTATATCAAGGATAATAAGCTCTATTATCACGCGATATGGCACCTTTTTGTATTAGCCGGAAGTATCTTCCATTTCTTTATGGTGCTGATCTATATTATATAAAGGACTTTCAAAACGCTCAAACCGGAATCGTCTAAGCCAACGATATCTCACCCAGGTAACTGTGGATGGTATTGCCTTTTTGAAGCCACTTCAAGATACCGCCGTCTAAATTTTTTACATTGGTGAAACCCATTTTCTGCAGCTGCAGAGCAGCGAGCGATCCCCGGGCACCTTTCAGACAATAGGTCACGATCTGCACATCCTGCCCAAACTGTTTGGCGACCTTTTCAATGGCAAGAAACTCAAGTTTGCCTCGCGGAATCGTTAAAACGGTATGCGCATTGATATAGCCAGATGCAAACTCTTCGGGTTCCCTTACATCCAGCAAGATGATATCTTTCGCAAGAACATAGAGATCTTCCGGTTGGATCTGTTCAATATTCTTATTCGCCTCATCTATCAAACTTTTTAAATGTTCCGAGAGAAAGACTTCATCACACTGTTTTGCATACTGTTCCAGTTTACTGTGGAGGTTTTTCATTGATCATCCTTATTTTTGATAATGATGATACTCTATTTGGTTGAAAAGAGTACTAAAACAGAGCATTCCTATGCATTCTTTTATCGTCCGCTTTTAAAAGCCTGCTCGACTCTGTTACAATAGTGCATGATAAAAAAATCACTCGTCACAATAATGCTCTTGCTTGTCGTCATACTGTCGCTTTCAGAATCTTTTGACGTCAAAAGTTCCGAACAGCTGGATGCGGCCTTCAAGCGTTCTTTGGTTACCTTTGCAGTGGCTAGGGGTCTAAACGGTCTGGTCTCAGTTGTTCAGGGTACAGAAGTCAGCCTGACGCCTGCCGGGGTGGGCGTCAATTTTGCTGTGGGTGAGATCGTCGATCCTATCAATGATATGGTGGAGCGTTTTTCCTGGGTGATGTTGATGAGCTCTGTCTCGCTGGGTGCACAGGAGGTCATGCTGCATCTGGGGAAAATGCCGCTTTTCAAAGCAATGTTCGCACTTTGTGTACTGCTTTTTTTGTTCCTGTACTGGCAGCCGCGATTTCGGGTAGGCAAATGGTATGATTGGAGTCTGAAAGCTTTACTGCTCTTAACTGTTTTGCGTTTTAGTGTTCCTCTTCTGGTGATGATTAATACCTTTGTCTACGAGCAGGTTTTAGCGGAGAAATATCAGCGTTCGAGTGAAGTGGTTTTCGAAACCTCTGAAGAGATGAAAGGAGTGATCGAAGAGGCAAAGTCGGATCAGCAGCGCACGAAAGAGAAAGCGTCACAAGCGCCCTGGTATACCTTGGACTCTTTGAACATCAATAAGCAGTATGAAGCGTACAAAGAGCGGCTGGAAGCGATGACGGATCGTTTCATTGATAAGTTCAATACGGCGATGGATAGTATCATATCGCTGATCACCATCTTTATCGTCAACAGTATTGTCATCCCTTTGATCGTCTTATGGCTCTTTGTTTACGGTATGGGCAGCATCATCAGACGCGATTTTCAGTTACAGGAGCCGGACCAGCCGTTTTGATTCATTCACATCGCGTTATAATTGCCTATCTGATAAGAAAAGATTTATATGAAGACAGGTCTGATTAAACTACGTTATATCATCTTGATGCTGCTGTTGATCTCACTGATCTCTTTCATGGCCATTCATGCCGCACCGAACAGCTTTTTTGGAGCAGGGGAGCTGAACCCCAATATGACCGAAGAGGCCATTGCCCAGCTGAAAGCGGTTTACGGGCTGGACAAACCGCTTCACCAGCAGTACATCGACTGGGTTGTCAACCTTGCCCATCTTAATTTTGGTATTTCGTTCGTTACCGGGGCTGATGTAAGCAGCGAAATAGCAAAACGGTTGCCGATCACCCTTCTTATAAATATCGTCTCTCTCTTTCTGGTCCTGGTGATCTCTATCTATCTGGGTATCAAAGCGGCACTGGGTCATGGATCGTGGCTAGACTCTGGCATCCGACAGCTTTCACTGATCTCTTTTGCGATGCCGTCGTTTTATTTGGCACTGCTGCTGATGCTTTTCTTCAGTGTTGAGCTAGAACTCCTGCCGATCGCAGGCCTGCACTCGGTCGAACCGAAAGAGGGAATTGCCTATTATAGCGATATGGCGCGGCACCTTATTTTGCCGATCGGGGTGATGGTCTTCGTGAGTCTGGGCAGCATGATTGTCTATATCAGGTCGTTGACGCTGGAGATACTCAAGAGTGACTATTACTATTTTGCCCGTTCCCGCGGTCTGGCGGAGAGTCTACTTTTACGCCGCTATATTTTACGCAATCTCCTACCGCCGGTCGTAACGCTGCTCGGGCTTTCGCTTCCGGGGCTCATCGGCGGTAGTGTTATCCTGGAGACTATCTTTAGTATCGAAGGAATGGGACAGCTCTTTTACCTGAGTGCGCTGAGCCGTGATTATCCGGTGATCATGGGAATCCTGATAATTACTGCTTTTTTAACGCTTCTGGGCAATATGATGGCGGATATGTTGCTTTTGAAATTGAACCCGTATGCGAAACGGGAACGTTAGAAGTGTTGAGGGGAAAATATTTGACAGGGTTTTGAGACCTTGTCAATATTTATAATAGCACTTAGTAATGTTTAACCGAAAAGTGCTTCGAGTGAAGAGATGTCTTCTTTTTTCTCTTCAGGTTTGCCGGTCTCCTCAGCTGTCGCACCGCCGGCCTGTTCAACAAGCTCGATAGTATAACCCGTCAGCATAGAGGCAAGGCGGATATTGATACCGCTTTTACCGATCGCTTTGGATTTCTGGTCCGACGGCAGCGTTACGATGGCTTTAGGCGGGTTCTCTTCATCACCAGGCGTGCCTTCGATGACAACAGAGCTGATGATCGCCGGACTCATCACGCGTGCAATAAAAAGTTCCGGGACGCTTGTGTATTCGATACAGTCGATGTTCTCGCCCATGAGCTCTTCACTGACAGCATTGATACGGACCCCTTTGACCCCTACAGTCGCACCGACAGGATCGACCTGCGGGTGCATAGAGATAAGTGCGACTTTTGCGCGTTCTCCGGGGATACGGGCACATTTTTCGATCACCACGACTTCATCAGCGATCTCAGGCACCTCAAGGGCTAGAAGACCTTCAAGGAATTTAGGCGAGGTGCGGGAGAGCTCGATCTGGATACCGTTGACCTTGTCAATGTTTACACGGCGAACAACAGCTTTGATAACATCGCCTACTTTAAAGACTTCGCCTTTGATACGGCTTTTCATCGGGAGTATCGCGCGTACTTCATCCATCTCGATATAGGTGTTGTTTTTATCATCCACACGGGTGACGCGACCATTGACGATGGTACCGATCTTCTCTTTGTACTTATTGTAGAGCTCATCTTCGACAAGACGCTGTACATGGTACTCGATCTCGCGATAAAGCGTCATTGCCGCAGTACGGCCGTGGCTTTCAATATCATGTTCGATCTGGAACTCATCGCCTACATCAACATCAGGATCGACCTCTTCACGTGCACGTGAAAGCGAGATGTACCCCTGATTGACATCGCCGTCTTCTGTATAAAGATGGTCATCATCTTCATCATCCACGACAGTGATAGTCTGATAGACACGAATGCTTTTTGTCTTTTCATCGATCTCTGCATCGTAGGTAAAATCCGGGTTGATCAGACGTTGTGCTGTTTTGATAAAAGCACTTTTAAGGGCACCTTTGACACTCTCTGGGCTTAACCCCTTTTCATGGGCGAGTGCATCAATGATATCTAATACATTTTCCATAATATATGCTCCGTTATTCTCAAGACTGTTGTTCCAAAAAAAGATGTTTTGTGATTCATTTCCAGGAAGAGTAAAAGTATAGCATAATTTGGTCTCTGTATCATTAATGGCGTTTATAAAACAGCAGAAAAAACTATTGTCGGCGGTAAAAATAAAATCAAAATAGCGAAAATATTGCAAATTTGTTTATGTTATAAAATGTCCATAAAACAGGGAAATAGGCATAGTTTTTATCTGCTAATAAAAATCCCCCCGGATATTTATGCCAAAATTAACTCTTTGGGGGTTATAATGCAGTAATTATAAAACTGCAGCAAAGGACTCAGATGGAGCTTAAAATCGCACGTACGGATGTTACGTCAAAACCAAAAAAGATTGATGTGAAAAAGATAGAGGATATGGTCAAAAAAGAGGGGACGGTCATTCTCTATTTTGATCGTGACAACTCACATAAAGACCTTCTCTCTCTTCAGGACCATTTTGAAAATGAGGGTAAAAGCTTTTATATGCGCGAGGTGCGTTACGGCCTTGCAGACAATGAATATATGTACGAAGTACACATCTTATAAGGTGTATTTGGTTTAATGTCAAAAAAGCTGTTTATTGAGACCCTTGGCTGTCAGATGAATGTTCGCGACAGCGAGCATATGATAGCCGAGTTGAATGCCAAAGAAGGGTATGAACTTACACAGGATTCTACCGAGGCTGATCTCATCATCATCAATACCTGTTCGGTCCGTGAACGTCCTGTCCATAAACTCTTCTCAGAACTCGGTGCTTTCAACAAAAAGAAAAAAGAGGGTGCAAAGATCGGTGTGGCCGGTTGTACCGCATCGCATCTCGGAAAAGATATCATCAAGCGCGCCCCTTATGTCAACTTTGTACTGGGTGCACGCAACGTCTCCAAGATCGGTGAAGTGGTTAACAAAGACAAAGCGGTCGAGACCGATATCAACTATGACGAGTCCGATTTCGCTTTTAAAGATTTCCGTTCTTCCCCTTTTAAAGCCTTTATCAATATCTCTATCGGATGTGACAAAAGCTGTACCTTCTGCATCGTACCGAAGACACGCGGTGATGAGATCTCTATTCCGGCCGACCTGATCGTCAAAGAGGCGCAAAAAGCTGTTAAAAGTGGTGCCAAAGAGATCTTTTTACTGGGTCAGAATGTCAACAATTACGGCCGCCGTTTTTCAGGCGAACACGAGAAGATCAACTTTACCGAGCTGCTGCGCCGTGTCAGTGCCGTCTATGGCGTGGAACGTATTCGTTTTACGTCGCCGCATCCGCTGCACATGGATGATGAGTTTATCGAAGAATTTGCATCCAACCCCAAGATCTGCAAGTCTATGCATGTACCGCTTCAGAGTGGCTCGACCGAGTTGCTCAAAGCGATGAAACGCGGTTACTCTCAGGAATGGTTTTTAAACCGTACGGGCAAACTTAGGGAGATGGTGCCCGATGTTAGTATCAGTACCGATATTATCGTCGGTTTCCCGGGCGAGAGCGACGCAGATTTTGATGCGACGATGAAGGTCGTACGTGAGGTGGAGTTTGAACAGATATTCAGCTTTATCTATTCACCCCGTCCGTTGACGGAAGCGGCGGAGTATACCAACGTGGTCGATCCTGAAGTCGCTTCGGAACGTCTGAAACAGCTGCAGACCTTTCAGGATACGATCCTTGACAAGATCATGCAGCGCCAGATCGGTAAGATCTATGACGTCTATTTTGAAGAGCTGCGTGCCGACGGCTACGTAGCCGGACGCAGCAGTAACAACTTCCTGGTCAAGGTAAAAGGTTCGGAAGAGCTGCTTGGCAAGATTGCCGATGTGAAGATAACCAAAGCTGCCAGAATGCACCTTGAAGGTGAGTTGCTTGCGTAAGCGTCTGCTTCGCTCACTGGCACTCTTTTTTCTACCGCCCGTCGGGGCACTTTTCATACGCCTTTTCTACTACAGTTCAAAACGATATTTTCATCTGCCCGAGGACGTTCCGCAAGAACCCATTATCGTCGCCTGCTGGCACGGAGACCTCTTTTATCTGCCTTACCTCTATCTGAAGTTGCGCGATAAGCCTAATGCCAATGTTGTGATCAGTGAACATTTTGACGGGCAGATCATTGCAAAGATCACCCGCTATTTCAGAATAGGCACCATTCACGGCTCTACGACGCGCGGCGGTGCCAAAGTCTTGATCGCGGCAATGAAGTCGCTTAAAAACGGTATCGATATCGGAATCACACCGGATGGCCCCAAAGGGCCGCGCCATGAAGTTGCTGACGGCATTGTTGTGATGGCGCAGAAGACAAATGCCAAGATCATTACTTTGTCGTGCGTCCCAAAGAGTTACTGGCAGTTTAAGAGTTGGGACCGTTTTACCATTCCCAAGCCGTTTACGCGTCTGGATTTTTATGCTTCTGAAGCCCTGGACGTCAGCGGCATGGAGCTGGAAGAGGCAAAAACGCTGATCAAAGAAAAACTGCTTATACACGACTATTAAGCCATGAAACAGAGCCTTGATCATTACCGGAAAGCGTTTTTGATCTACCTTGATAAATTTCGGGGCTACTCCGATCTTACGCTAAAAAGTTATGACGAATCGCTCAAAGAGGCCTTCTCTTTTTTGGAAGTCGAAGAGCAGGGGAGTCACACCACTTTCAATCTTATGCCTTATCGTCTCCATATCGCTCATCTTAAGGCCAAGACCATCTCCAAAAAGGTCTCTGCGATGCGCAGTTTTTGCAGTTACCTTAACGATCAGGGCGAGAAGGTCTCGCTCAAAGCGGATGAGAGTATCAAGGTGCCGGCTTCACTTCCCAAACCGATCAACGATACCCATATTCAAGAGGCCCTTTCACAGGCGCCGCTGAATGAGAAGCTGGTCGTCATACTGCTGTACACACTGGGACTCCGTATTTCAGAACTTGTCTCTCTAGAGTTGAAAGAGATCTCAAGCAAGTGGGTACGCGTAACGGGGAAGGGGCAAAAAAGCCGTGACATACCACTGCTTTCTTCGACCCATGCACTGATGCAGGCCTATATCGATGAAATGCGGCCGCGGCGCTTCCTCTTTGAGTCCGAACAAGGTCAATTAAGTGAAAATAGTCTAAGATATCTGGTAACAAAGTGTTTCAAACGCATTGGGCTTAAAGTCACGCCCCACCAATTGCGCCACTCCTATGCGACGGCACTGCTGAACAACAATGCGCGGATTGCTGATGTAAGTGAACTCTTGGGACATGCCTCGATGGCAACAACACAGATCTATACTAAACTCGGAAGCAGTTTGAAAATGCAAAACTATCTAAAAGCACACCCTTTGTGTCAGGATGATGATGAAAACTCTTGAATCTCTTTTGCCGAAGCTTTTTATTACGCTGACACCTTCAGAGGAGGGGGTAAAGCTGTACGCCGAACTCCGTAAAAATGCAAAGATGATCAAACGGTTTGAGGAGCAGACGGTTAAAAGCGTTGAGAGTCTGGAAAAAAAGCTCAGACAGCTTGAACGTGAAAGCGCTGTCAGCTATATCGCTTTGTTGGAGACAGAAGCAGCCCAGGGACTATTGAGCGATTGCAATCGGATGGAAGTGGCCGATCCGAGCCATTTTGAGAAGATTTGTGTTGACGACAAGTGGGGCATCTATATGGATAAGGACGCGCTGTTTGAACGCCAACGTGACTATAAAAATATCGGACTTGACTTTATCTTCTCGCCGTTTTCCCTTTTATACAACGTTTATCAGCAAAGCATGCAGAAAGATGATGGTCTCTACCTTCTTTTGGGTGAGGGGTTTATAGTCGGCAGTGTCGTTAAAAACGGCGCCTTGCTTTACGGGACATTGATAAAGATGCAGAAGCCTCTCTCTTTGCATGAAGAGAACGCGATTCTTGATGACTATGTGCATACGATGCAATCGATTGTGAAGGATTTTTATGAGGCAAAAGCAGATGGGGCAATGTTCATCGAGAAGATTCACATGGCGGATGCATTGGACTTCGATGTACGTCTGGAAAACAGACTTGAAGAGGAGCTGTTTGTCGAAGTAGAAAAGCGCAGTGTAGAGCTGCCTCATGAACTTGCCGTGTTAGGCGAAATGGAGCTCACTTGAAACATAGTTTTATAGCGCCCCGCCGTAAAAAAATCATTGGTGCAGAGCTCAAGTGGCTCTTTGCGGCATTCCTGCTTCTTCTGCTGGTCATGTCGGGCAGTTTTATCTTTTTACATTATGCGATTGAACGCTATGAGCAAGAGCTGACTACCCTGGAGGTAAGAAAACAGAAACTTGACGGTGAGAAAAAAATGGTCATCGCAGAAATCGCGAGACTGCAGAAGTTGGATAAACTGCGTGAAAAGATCAGTACTAAAAACAGACTTCAGAAAGAGAATGTCAAAAATTTCTTCGACCTAGTGCCAGGCGGTGTAACCTTGGAGCTGGCAGAGTTCCGTGACAACACGCTTCGGCTCAAAGGCTTTACGCAAAACAAAGAGCAGTTCAACACCTCTTTTCAACTTTTATTGGCATCACGCTTTAGCCGCAGTACCACAACGTTTACAAAACTCAAAGACGGCAGCTACCGTTTTAACAATATTTCGATCATGGAGGAGGAGTAGTGAGCAAGGGTACCTCTTTCGGATTTACCGTGCTGCTTTTTCTGCTTTTGAGCGGTGTGGTGCTTTTTGGATTTTTTGTCTTTACCCCCAAGATCAAAGCCTATCGTGCGTTATCTATCGGGATAGAGCAGACGGCTGAAGATGTTAAGAGCCTGGAAAAAGAGTTCGACAAAGAGTACGGCAGGCTCCAAGCTCTTCAGGAGAAAGAGAAGAAGATAGATATTGCATTGCACAAATCTTTTGATCAAAAAGGTTTGGAAGGGTATCTGCAGCACTACTTTTCAGCATTGACGCTTACCGGCATAAGCAGTACAAAAAGCAATAAGCTTCAGGTGGATACACTTGATGTCCGCGCCAAGATCGCTTCGCCTGCAGAATATTACCGCTTTATCGACGCTTTGAATGAGTTTGATTGGGTGGGCGAGGTTGTGGGAGCGTTGCAATTCAAGGGAGAAGCCGATGGCATTGCCACCCATTTTACTTTGCAGGTTTATACAAAGGCACCGTAACCTGACTCTTATGCCAGTCCTGCCTTGATCTTTAGCAATGCCGCCACGGCCTCAAACATCTCTTCATTTTCAAAAAGATAGGGACGAAGTTTTTTGGGTACGCCGAGCAGCCGGCACTGCTCTTTAAACCTCTTAGACATGCCGCGTGTCGTATAGGGTGCGATAAAACAGTAGTCCGTATGAAAACTGACAACAAAGCGTCTGCCGACAACATGCTCATCTTCACTCTTCAGGCTTTCTTTGTCGCCTTGACGCATCAAAAAACCGTGCTCTTTTAAAATACGGTCGATCTTGATGACGGCGCTGCGTCGGGATGCGGGGCGTCTGAACATGTGAAGTTCCCTGATTGTCGTTACTTCTATATTCTGTTCAAGCCGCTCATCGAGATCTTCGTTGAGGTAGGCAAAGCTCTTTTTGATGCCGCTGCCGTACTTTTCAAGCAGAGGTGCCGCAATGTTATGGCGAAAGAAATTGCGTTTGTACTTCTCATCACGGTTGCTCTCGTCTTCAAAATAGGGGATGCTGTTGTCACGCAAAAAAGTTTTCAGCTCGGCTTTGGATGTCTCTAAAAGCGGGCGTACTAGTTTGTAGCCGTCTCGTTGCTCAATGCTCTGCATCCCGAGAAGCTCGTAAAGACCGGCTCCTTTGCTCAACTGCATCAAGAGCCACTCCAGACGGTCATCGAGCTGATGTGCGGTAAGGAGGTTGGTGGAGCCGTGTTCTTTGATCACTGTTTCAAAAAAGTCGTAACGGGCATGACGCGCATTGGCTTCGAAGTTTTGTTCTGATAATCTGGTCGTTAAGATAAAACACTCTTTTCCGAACTTATCTGCCAGCGTTTGGGCATAGGCCGTTTCCTCGGAAGACTGCTCACGGGTCTGATAGTTGACAATCGCGATGTCAAAAGGGATGTTTTCGCGCAGAAGCAGAAAAAAGAGGGCAGTGGAGTCTACACCGCCTGAAAAGGCAAGAAGGTTTTTACCATCCCGGAGTAAGGAGAGGGGCTCTTTACTCAGCATGCCCGATGACGGTAGCTGTCAGCGTTGTTCCGACGATATCGGTCACTTTTGCTCTGTAGATGACACCGAACTCCAGCTCTTCATCGATCTCTTTGTCGTTGACATAGATCTCGCCGTCGATATCGGGTGCCCAGATCAATTTGCGGGCTGAGAGCAGGAATTCATGTTCTTCGCTTTCGCCGTCGATAACGATCTCTATCGTCTTGCCGATCTCCGCCATAAGCGAGAGCGTCTCTGCCTCAGCGGCGATCTCGCCTAGGATTTCGGCACGTTCATCGATCACTTCCTGGGGGAGTTTGTCGGCTGCGGTGAATGCCGAAGTCCCCTCTTCATCAGAGTAGCCGAAGACATTGGCGCGGTCAAATCCGAACTCCCTGACAAAGTCGCAAAGCTCGTCAAACATCGCCTGCGTTTCGCCCGGATGGCCGACGATAAAGGTCGTTCGGACAAAAGCGTCCGGCAGCGATCGCATAAAGTTGAGCTGTTCAAGTGTCTTCTCTTTGCCGAAACCGCGTTTCATCATGCGCAGCATATCGTCGTTGATATGCTGGATCGGCATGTCGAAGTAGTTGTGAAAAAGCTTGGAGTCTGCAATAGCCTGCAGCAGTTTCATGCTGGTGGTACTCGGGTAGAGGTAGAGGATGCGCGCACTCTTGACACCGTCGATCAGCTCAATGCGTTTGATGAGATGGATCAGACCGTCTTTGACGTTCTGGTCTCTCAAAAATGAGCTTGAATCCTGCGAGATAAAGCTGAAGTCATAATAGCCTTTGGCAACGAGCCCCTCGACCTCTCTGGCGATACTGTCAAGGTCGCGGGAGTGCAGTTTGCCTTTAAAAGAGGGAATGGCACAAAATGAGCAAGCCTGGTTGCACCCTTCGGAGATTTTAACGTAGGCGTGGTAGCTTGAACCCGTTACCACACGTTCTTCGCCGTCAATGAGGTAGACCGCGTCACTGAAACGGCTCTGCTTCTCAGCCAGCAGTTCATCGATCTTGGCATAATCGCCCACCCCGGTAAAGATGTCGACCTCGGTCAGCTCCTTGGAAAGCTCTTCTTTGTAGCGCTCGCTCATACAGCCCGCCATGACCAGAACAGACTCCTCTTTACGACCTGCATCAAGGTTCAGCATGGTGTTGATGGATTCTGACTTGGCGGCATCGATAAAGCCGCAGGTGTTGACGATAATGACATCGGCATCAGCGGCATCATCGGTCAGCTCATAGGCTTTCAGACGCCCAAGCATCACCTCGGTATCGACAAGATTTTTGTTGCATCCGAGAGAGACGATGTGTAGTTTGTTACTCATATGTACCCTTGTTTTAGTGGTGGAATTATAACATAGTTAAGGGGGAAGATTTTCAGTCTAATAATGTAAATATATAGTGTAATGATATTTTTATTTTCATGCCCAATCCGGCAAAACGCGCTTTGTCACTTATGCTATGATTTCAAGACGATACGAACAGGACAGATGTGAGAAAAGAAGAGATTATCAATGATGTAATGATATTGGGCGCGGGTGCAAGCGGGATGATGTGTGCCGCACAACTTAACGAACTGAGCGATCTGAAGGTGCTGGTGGTCGAAGGCAATGAAAAAGCGGCCAAAAAGCTCAAGATATCCGGCGGCGGCAAGTGCAATATCACGAATGTCTCTGTGACGCCGCACAACTATCTGGGCGATGAAGAGCTTATCGAGTCCATCTTCTCGCAGTTTTCCAAAGACGATCTGCTGCTATGGTTGGAGAAGAGGGGCCTGACTCCTGTTATCCGAAAAGAGCAGTACTATTTTTGCCCTAAAAGCTCCGATGAAATCATCTCGATCCTGGCACGAGCAAGTCGGAAATCCAGGTATGTGTTTAATCAAAAGATACACTCGCTAGTCAAGTCCGACTGTTTTGAACTTGTAACAGATCAAGGTCGTTTCAAAGCAAAGAATGTCGTGATAGCGACCGGGGCAAAAAGTTTCGCCGCCCTGGGTGCCAGCGAGATCGGTTTGGAACTGGCCCGCCATTTCGGGCACGCCGTCAAACCTTTTGTTCCGGCTCTGGCCGGATTGACTCTGCAGGCCGGAGAGTTCTGGATGAAAGAGCTCAGCGGTATCAGCTTTCCTGCTGAGGTCTCTGTGGATGACAAGATATTGCGCGAGGATATGCTGTTGACCCACCGCGGCCTGAGCGGTCCGGTTATACTGAGTGCTTCGCTCTATTGGTCCAGAGGCGAGATCAGCATTAATTTTCTCCCCGGGTCGACTCTTCGCGAACTGATGCACAACAACAGAAAACTGCTCTCCACAGCGCTGCCTCTGCCAAAACGTTTTACGCAGGCGTTACTGGATGCGGCGGCTATAAAAGAGAAGCCCTGCAACAGCTATAAAGAAGATGAGCTGAAAACGCTTGAACACTTGTTTCACTACTACACTTTTGCACCGGCAGGCACTTATGGATTTTCGAAAGCCGAGGTGTGCAAGGGCGGTATACGAACCGATAATATCAATAGCTGGACCTTGGAGAGCAATCTGGTTGAAGGGTTGTACTTTGCCGGCGAAGTGCTCGATGTCACGGGAGAGCTCGGCGGCTACAACTTCCAGTGGGCCTTCAGTTCAGCCGTTGCCGTGGCAAAAAATATTACAGGAATATAGGGCTTCTCAGTCTGTCTTGAAAAGCAATTATTAACAAAATTACATCTATTTGAAGATAATTTAGAAAGTTTTATAATATTTAAGAATAGTTAAATTCGAAGGGTGTATAATGGTCCAAAAGTGTGTCAATTCTTAAGAGTGATTCTGTGTAAATATTTTACACGGTCCATGATGGAAGAGTTGATCAAACTACTTGAGTACAAAATATAAATTTTGCACTTCACAAGGGTGAATAAATGAAAATGAAATTTGGACTAAAACAGACAGCTAGTTTCCTGATGCTTACAGCTTTGATGGGAATGCTATCTGGATGTGGGGATGCACAATCGAATGATCCCCTGAAAACTAGCGGTGTCGTACTGAGTAACAGCTCTTTGAGCTTTGACAGCACAAGTTTGAGTGTCAGTGGTACAGTAACTACCAAGTACACACTCGAAGGTAATGCAGAAGTCACTAATATAGTGCCGAAGGTTGATGGATGTACTATCCAATCGTATACCATTGGGACGAACAATACAATATCTTATACAGATAACAGCGATGTACAATCCGGTGTTACTATCGGTTTCACAGAACCTTGTACATCAACTTCTTTGACATTGACAGCGGACGAGATAAATGATCAAAACATCACGTGGCCATTTAAGGCAACGACATCAATTCAAGCATCGCTTCCTGTAGCGGATGTTTCTCCAATTGCAGCGATTACTGTAGATATTGCATCGCACAATATCACGCTGAACTCGGAGCAGAGAGAGATCGTATTGCAGGTGCGTAACAGTAATTTTGTTCCTATCTCTGAAGGAACTATCGGTGTACGTTATCCGTCTGCTTTAAATGCCGGTATTATGAACCCTATAGAAGAGGTTGCAGTTGTAAACGGAGAAGCAAAATTCGTCTATACTGCACCTTCAGATATCAGCAACCTGAATGGTACCAGTTATGATTTTGTGTTTTTTGATACGTTGAACCCACTGACAAGTACAAGTGTTACATTCACATTTAACCCTGATCCGACACAAGTCATTCAAACAGAATATCTTATCACTTCATCAATAGATGATGAAAATGTGACAATGGATCTCAATAAAACGCGTGTGCTCAGCTTTTTTCTAAAAGATAAAGATGGTAACGTCGTTTCTGACGATGCTATATCAGCCATGTCGATTACGCTGCTGAACTCGCAAATTGCGGATTTGATCGACTCTGACGGTACGGTACAAGACACAACGATTGCAAAAACTACAAACAACGTGACAGTATCGCTTTTGAGTTTTAACAAATCAGGTTTATTGCCTATCGAGGTTAGTTTCAGTTTTACCGACGTTAATGGCGTCGCCCAGACAGTGAGCAAGTTATTTTCTGTTGTCATTCTTTCGGGGCCGCCAACTGCATTCAGTATGAGTTATGCGGGCACAGGCCAAGACGCTGATAATGCAAAATTCATTGAGCATATCGTGATCTCTGCCGTCGATGAATATGGTAACAAAGTCAATAGGGGATCGACAATTTCTGCGGGGGTTATCACCGGTTATGCCAGAGATGAAACATATGAATTAAATAGCTCAAGTGTTGTCGGAAACCAATATGCTGTCAGTCTGACACCGATCATCGACCATGCTCCGGTGGGTATCGCAACCATTGAGAATGCAGGCAGCGGAGCTCAACTGACTGCTGCGAATATTGCCAACACGACAATTGATCTGGCGAATGATAAATTGACTACTTTCCGAAGTGATTTGTATGATTATCCGTTCCACGCTTCAGGTAAATGGGATATGTCATCTGTGGCTGGAAGCACGATAGATCTGCTGGATGAATATGCAACGACGATGCCGACTGAAGCAAATATGGGTTATGTCATCGGGCACAACTACCGTCAAGAGGTCTGTTCGCAGACAGGTGCAAAGGCGACAGCTTATGTTTCATCAGGAGATGGTACCTATAAACTGGACGCTAACGGAAATGCTGTTATAGATGTCTATTATGACTATTATCTTGTTGCCAAGACAGTTGCCATCTATGCAAATGTCGTAACACATGTGAATGGCGGTTCGGTAGGTGATGTTCGTGGCGGTGAGACAATGGTACATACTCTTCGCGGACACGGGCTTGAATATACTGATACCTTTAACATTCCGGAGGGTGCTGTAGCTATGCCAATCAACTTTTCAGGTATTAGTGTGGTCGATACACCGGTATTCTTAAGAAACTCCAGGTTTGTCTACACGCTGAAATTTACTGGAGATGCAGCGGAAAGTGCAACACCGAGAGTTGTTTCTTATCAATTGGGACTGGGTGCAAACGGCGGATACAGAATGTATAACTGTGATTACGACGGGTCGACGTTTGTGACAGTTTATGTTGATGACCCAGTTCCAGGAAATGACAAGGGTGGAACAGTCACTATGGAAGTCAAAAACGTAATTTGGGGTGAATTCTAATTCGCTTCCGACTGCAATAAATAGATTGAATATAAAGGGAAAAAATGAAAAAAGTATTAGGATCAGTTTTACTTCTGACAAGTGTATATGCAACAGCAGGTGAGAACTATTTTCAAACAGCATGGGATGCTAAAGGCCTGATCGCACTTGAGGGTGCTTTTGGTACAGCGCAGACAAAATTGACAGAGTCAAGTCCAAGTGGTGGTGATCATGTTATTTTAAATGAGAACGGCACTTCGTTTGGCGGCGGTCTTAAGCTCGGCGGCGAATCCGAGGACTATCGTTTCTTTTTATCGGCACGTTATCATGATGTCGAAGATTATGACTACGTATCAACTGTCGGTCTTGAGATGCAGTATCTTATCCGCGCAGGTGAGCATTTTAACATCTTTTTAGGTCTCAATGGCGGTCTCATGAGTGCTCAGACAACGATAGGTGAAACGGAATACACTACAAATAACCCGTATGCCGGTGCCGATGTCGGTGTAAACATTGATATTGTCGACAATTTCGGTGTTGAACTTGGTATACGGGCCAACAAATCACTGGGCGACCAGAATGAAATCGGAACGGTAGACTATCTTGCAGAAGGCTATGCCTCTTTAGTGTTCAAATTTACCGGTGCTTACTAAACCCACATTATACTTACGACGTGTTACCGATTCTGGTAACACGTTACATTCTTCGCATATATAATCAAATCACTAAAATCAGGTGTGTACAAATCTTGCAACATATAAATTATGTATAATTTAGCCACTATTAAAATGTGAGCGACTTGGACTATAATCTAGTACGCGTATTTTAATACGCAGTAAGTGATGAGAAATCTTTTTGATTTGGTTAATGAACCGCAGCACGTCACTTGTCTATCAGTCATGGAAGCACGCCTCTAAGAGAACTCAGATCAAATATAATTTAACCACACTTTAATATTAGCTTTAATACACTTGTAATTATGGCATCTTTTCTTTGTTTAAGAATGGAAAAGATTTTAAGATCGGTTGACATACCGATGGGTGCAGTAGCATAATTTTCGGGACTATAATAATCATTTACCGAGCCCTGTATTGTGCTGCACTGAAAATCCTGAGGAGGATTAAATGAAAATTTTTAATAAATTACCGCGGCTAATTGTCACTTTTAGTTTGCTAATGATGTTTACTGTATCTGGATGGGGGGCAACCGTAACCGTACATGATAATGCGAATGATCTTTGCTATGAAAATCACATCAGCAGTGGACTGTTATGTATTGACCTCGGTATTTGTTCAGGTGGTATCGGCTGTATCAATGCATATCCGTTAAAAAATATCGGTGATGGTACGCTTGTCGACGTTATGGCTATTTACAATGAAGATGGGATAGGTGGTACCTTCAGTAATGACTGCGGTGTGAACCCTTCGGGCTCATGTCAGGCTGCAAGTGACATAGATCTTGGGCCTATCGGTCTTTTCGGACAGGCAACAACGTTTAATATTGATAACGATATGCTTGTCGGTGACAACAGCAACCAGATATGGACAAAGAACTTTTTGTCAGCTAGCTGTTTTGGAGGCGATATTCTCTATGCGACCTATATGAAAAACGGTGAAATGTATCGTGGCAAAGTCAATCCATGTGTCGATGTGGAAGAGAGCAATCCGAGGCCATTCACGAAAGTGAACGGGGACACAAACATCTACGGCGATCTCGATGTTATCGGAAACCAATCGCTATGTTATCAGGGATACGGATCAACGTGTATTGATCCTGGTAACGGCGCAAATAACAATTCAGTCTATCAAAAACATATCAACCTTGATCCTGACGCGGCAGCCAACGGGTATGTCAACTCAACATCTGCCGATCTGGTCTTAGGCGAAGATGATGTTGTTGTGGAGGCATGGCTCTATTGGATTGGGCGTATATACACTAATAATGATACAGAAAGAGCGAAAAAGAGTAGTGCCAATACCGTGCGTTTGAAAACACCCGACTCAAACGGCTACATTACGATTAATGCCGAAGTAAACAAATTTAATTGGATGATCGAAGGAGATTACTTTGATTATGGCGGTGCTGCTGACGTAACAGAACATGTTCAAAACGGCGGGACGTACTGGGTAGCCGATCTGCAGGCAACAGAGATGTATAATCAAGGCTCGGGCTGGGCATTGGCTGTTATTATCAAAGACACAACCTCACAAATCCGTACGATGAAAAACATTGCTTTGTATGATGGGTTTGAAGGTATCTATAATGAAAGTAATGAGTACCCGGACAGCGTCAGTTCTACACTGGATAGATTCAGAACGCCTAAAACAGGTACAGTCAATGCCAACCTCATTATTTTTGGCGGAGAAAGCGACAGAAGTCTGGATGATACCGTCACACTAACCAATAAAGCAGGTACACCGGTAGCCCTGCAAGATACATTGGCAGACACCAATAATGTACTCAATGGTACCGTTTCCAAAAACGGCGCTAATGTTACAACACGTAATCCGAATTTTGCAAACACTTTGGGTGTCGATATCGACTACATAGACGTCAGCAGTGTCATCGGCAATGACCAGTCAGAAACGACCATCACAGTAACGTCCAAAGATGACAGGGTTTTTGTCTCGATGTACGGTTTTGCAACCGATCTGTATGTTCCCCGCCTCTGCTATGATTACGCTTATTCTCAGTACGACCGATTTTTTACAGATGTGTATGATCCTTTGGAAGGACCGATCCTTCGGGGAAATGTGGTTAGCGGCGAACCGGTTGAAATACGGATTTCGGTACGCAATACAGAAGAGTCTGATTTTGATGCGACCAATGTACACTTTAGCGTGATAGATATGGATAATACACAAATCTCGTACCAACCGGAGACCGTATCGGTCACCAATCCAGGCGATTTTGCTCCGACCCCTGTTCCGGATGCCTCGTTTGACGTCGTTGGCAGCTCACCGAACATAACGGATATATTGGGTATCCCGGTAGGTGATATCGGCAGTACAGAAGAGTTCTTTGTCTATTACTCCGTTGATACCAAAACCAGCAGCTTGGATACACCGCTGGACATGAAAGTCGATTACTCCGTGACGTTCCCGTTCCCGACAGGTGATGTCGTCGTTGACTTCAGCAGTATTATTGATCAAAACATGCCTATATGTTCCGGCAGCAACTTTGTATATACGCCGGAATGGTCTGTTTTCAATATCGAAGAGCGTGCAATCTCGGGTACCGGCAAGTATAACCTCTATACGCAGGTCGCTAAACGGCCGTTCGATTTTGACCTTGTTGCGTATGACCCTGAAAATATTCACACAATGAAAGGCGTTAATACCATTGTCGCTCTTGAACTCATTGACGCTAAACCTTATCATGATGTGAATGCATCATGTCAAGATCCCAAGTCAGCCATTACGCCTAGAGTTTGGGTTATAGCTGGAGACGGGTCACTAACACCGCCTGCCAAAACAGAGGTCGACATTGCAGAGGCGATAGCAACTGGTATGACGACCGCGTCATTGGATGAGTTTTATGGCGTTGCTCGAGAGAATACAGCCTTTAGGATCTCTTTTAACGTTGTAAGGGAGGGTGAGGACCTTGTCCAGTGGGAACATGCACCCAACGGCAATTTTTACATCACAAACTTTACAGATCTTGTACAGGACTATCACACATGTAAACAGCCTGTTGTCATGCCAAACGGGAATGAAACATCACTGGTTCCTGTCGCCTGTCAAAATGCGGGACAGGGTAACGGTATAACAGGGCAGGAGATGGCCATATGTAATGAGTGTCTGTATGGGTACCGCACCTTAAGTGTCTGTTCCCGCGATAATTTTTCAATTCGTCCGGAAGCGTTCAAAGTAGAGATCTTCGACAATGCCCAATCTGTAAATAATGGCGATCCGACGACACTTGTTCCAAACCCTGGCAATATTGCGGCGGGTTATAACTACCGTTATGATCTGACCGCTGTTTCGCATAGCGATGAAAACCCTGTTCTAGGGTATACCAATACTTTTGTTGCGGCGCCTGACGAAAACCGTAGTCTCATGTACAAATGGGACCCTATTACAGCAGCAATTGCATGTAATGACACAACGGCTAAATATGTCTACGGGCATTTAGTAGACGGTATAGCGCTTAATCAGCAAAACAAAAGTGACAATGTCGGCCGGTATGATCTGGCGATGATAGATAAAGCATGGACAGTCGTCGACCAGGCGCCAGAACATCATACAGGCAGTTATTATTACCTTGGTAATGACTGTGTTGTTGATAGTGCCGATGTCCCATCGACCGGTCTATCACCATATACTGATCCAGTAGGATGCTCTATATCAAGTACACACACTAATGTTGATCTATCCAAAGAGTATGCTGATTACAACATCACCGTTCATCCGTTCAAATTTGACCTGGATCTTGTTTCGTTTTACAGGGGTGTACAAAACACGGTCGTTAACAATAACTCATTCGTTTATATGAATACCCTGACTCAAGATGCCAATATGTCAGCACGTTATGATGGCTTTATTAAAGCCAGAGGCGCTGATGATTTAGACCTAAGTAACTTTGTAGCAGACTGTTATGCACAATCGATTGACTTGGATGTCGAAACGTCACCGTTACCTGCAACACCGATATTTAGATACAGATTATTCGAGCGTGATAATGTTCCCGTTGTTATCAGAGATACCAATGGAACCAGTGGAGGATTGCCTGAATTAAATGTAATCAGTGTCCCAGCAACAAGCTTTCGCGGTACGACAGACGGAAAAGCCGATGTGACGCTGCATCTTAATTTCGACAGGTTTGGTAATACGCCTGTTAACCCTATCGGAATCACATATGGTGATTTAAATGTATCGTGTACGACGGCAGCAAATTGTCAAAGTTATGCAAATATGACGGCTATTCATGAACCAGAAGGGACTAAAACAGTTGATGCAACGGTTATCTATCTCTACGGACGTGTGAACGCCCCGAGAAAACGTGTGATGTGTGCAAGCAGTACAGCAGCGTGTACAGGTGATATGACATTTTACTATGAATTTTATGCAGACGAAACATTGACGGCGCAAGAAAAAGCATGGATCACTGCATTGCTGCCGAGCAACAAAAGACAACGCAGCCTTGACAGTGTAAATTGGTATCGAAATGCTGAACACAACATCTCAGATGGTGCCGTTACCGCAACAACGCAATCCGCGGCGATTGCATCAGGTGCCTTTACAACAAGTCGCGGCGAAACAGACAGCCCTTTTACCTACAACGCCGGCAGCGGGTTCCCGTATAAAGACACGGTCACGGTCACGTCTCCTACCGGTGTGCAGCAATGGCTTATCTATGATCCGTACAATGCAAATCCCACTCAGATGAGCGGTGAAATTGAATATTACGGACCAGGTGCATGGACATCCGGCGGCAGTAATGAGACCCACACCAACATAACCGAGGGTAAGAAAAAAATCAACCGGAGAATTAGATGGTAGTCCCGGCTCATTATAAATGGTCTAGCGCTTCTTTAAGGCGAAGCGCTTTTACTATGATTGAACTAATCTTTGCCATTGTCGTGATCGCTGTCGCACTTTTGAGTGTGCCGTTGATGATAGAAACAAATAACAGAGCATTGGAACGAAGTCTTGCACAGGAAGCAGTGTTTTTAGCCTCTTCTGTCTTGTCGGTAGCGACAACAGAAGCCTGGGATACGATGTCGATTGTCGATACAGGAGAAAGCGACGTTTATGTGGCATCCAAGATTCTGGATGTCAATGATGCAGATTCAGGATCACCTTATGCCCGCGCAACAATAAACGGTGAAATCAGCAATATCCGTATCGGCGGTCTGCGTGAAGATAGACACCGTCAGTTCTTTGACTACAATTCAAGCAAGGCAGCAAGCGAACAGCCGAAACCGGTAGGAGATGCCGGTTTCACCGTCGCCATAGACAACTCTGTCGCTGCAATTACCGGGTACAAATCTGCTTATACCGTGAGCGGAAGACGTATTTATGTCGATGATGCAACAGATATCTTTACAACGCCGGCTGCCGGTCTTGGTGTCAGTAATCTAAAGATGACTGAGGTTACGATATCTGATGATAATGGTGCTGTGGCAAGACTGCGCGCCTATACTGCTAATATCGGCGAAGCCGATTATGCCAAGAGGATATTCTGATGCGTAAAGGGTTTACTCTGCTTGAACTGGTTTTTGTCATTGTGGTCATGGGGATTATGGCTAAATTCGGCGTTGAATTGCTTTATAAGACCTATGAAAACTATATCTCGAGTAACACATTCAACAGATTGGAAAATGAGAGTGAGATGACGGTTAAACAGATAGCCAACCGTCTGCAGTACCGAATAAAAGACTCGACAATAGCGCGGACTGCTGTCGGGGGTACTGCGGTGCCGATAGGCAGTATCAGCGGAAACGAAAAAGTGTTAGAGTGGATAGGTATAGATATCGATGGATGGAGAAGTTCCGGCGCCCCTCTATGGAGCGGCTTTGTTGATTTGCGTGCCTCGACCGCGGGGCAGCTTTTTTCACCCGGCGGCGGTGCGGCTGGTAGCGGTGCGCTCTTCTTTATCGGTTCGGATGTGGACCTGACATCGAATTTCGGCTGGGGAGGAGGCGCAATAGGTGATCAAAGCGCATCGATGCACCCCGTTAGTATTACAGCGGGTACTGTAGGCGGTCAGGACGGTAGTATTATCACACCGGTCGGTGGTGATTTTTCAGATGCGGCCGGCGGTGTCTACGAGTTTTATCAATTTTCAAAGACGGCGTATGCGGTCAGTTTGGAGGGAAGTGACCTTGTACTATACAGCGGTTATCAGCCCTGGAATGGAGAAGGTATGGCCAATGGCAGGGTGCTGATGGAAAATGTAAAATCATTTCAATTTGCATCTGTCGGTGATACTATAATTGTACAGGTTTGTCTTACGGACAACAATGCTGCGGGACTAGGGGAGTATTCATTATGCAAAGAAAAAGTCGTTTTCTAAAAGAGAGAAATGGATTTGCCATGATAACGGCAATTTTTTTCATGGTCATTATGGCAACACTCCTGCTGTCTATGCTGGGTTCATCCGCTGAGACGGCCGAACGTACGACGAAGACTTATGTCAACGAACAGGCGCAACTGCTTGCAAAAAGCGCTACAGAATATGCGATCTTAAGAGTTTCTGGAGTAGATCGGGGTGCAACCAATACCAACTGCTTGCCAGGTTTTACCGCACAATATCCTAACGCTGCAGACCCAATGTATGACATTACCGTAACAATCAACTATTTTGGATTCGGGGATGGGTGTGCACCATTGTTTACGGCTGGCACAGTAGGAACGATTCAAACGGCGGAGTCATTAGGTACGATGCTGATCGATGTATATGTTCAAGATAACCCAAATCTGGGGTTAGACGAACCGGTACGCTATCATCGCCGTACAATGCAAAAACTCTAAAAGTTTCAGCTGCGGCACGATTTGCATTTCAGTTCACCACTCTACGCACACTCGTGCGCTATCGGGATCACTTAAACACAACTCGCACCACTTCTGAAGCTTTTAACGGAGTACGAACTTTTAAAGATGCGCTGTGCCATCTTTCTTAGCACTTAGCACTTAGCACTTAGCACTCTTAATACAGCCCGTAACGCCCATCACTGCGTTTGTAAAGAACGCGTGTTTTACCATCCATATCATTAAAGATCTCAAACTGTTTATTGCTCTCTTTGAGTTCCTCCAGAACCTCCCCGGTCTCTCTAGGCTTGTGGATATCGAGGTCATGCGGGACGATCTCATCTTCGAAACGCTCCGACGCGTTGATCACATTCGTATTGGAAGACTCTTTTTTGGCTTCATTGATACTTTCATTGTGATGGTCGTTTAACTTGTCGTTTAGCCGGCGCATCGCTTTTTGCGCGCGGTCGGTAGCCAGATCGGCTGCAGCATAAAGATCGTCATCGCGTTGTTTGATGATAATGGTGTTTTTACCGGCAACGTTGATGGTGTATTCAAGAGAAACCCCGCGGTTACGTTCCTGCTTAGCTACAACAACACTGGCAGAGATAATGTCTAAATTGTATTTTTCCATGGAAAGCAATGAAGCATTTATGTAGTCTTTAATCGGCTCGGTAAGTTCGATCTGTCGTCCTGTAAGTGATACATTCATATGTTTTCCTTTTTCTAATTTGGAACTATTATAACACAGTGATGAAGAACGTGGTATAGAAAGAAGAATCAAGATAATGATTCCCCGTAATGCTCTTGAAGCGTTGATCACACCTTATCGGGATTAAGATACTTTATGACTTTTTTTACGATTGCTTCATCTTCACCCATGTCTACCCATCGAAATTTGTCGCCGCTCTGTATTTTGCCAGCAAGAAGATCGCCGCTCTTTCGAAATTTTAGATCAAGTGCGGCAATATCGAAGCCGTTATCGGTATTGACAAAGGCATCGAGCCGTTCGCTTTTGGCTTGATTGGTGTAGAGATAGCAGTAGCCTGTGAGGCCATTACGGCTGACACGGCCGCGGAGCTGATGCAAGGTGGAGAGTCCGAGCCTTTCTGCTCCTACGATAATGATAGTCGTCAATCTCGGCAGCGAGATACCGACTTCGACAACGGTGGTGGCAAGCAGGATATTGCCCTGTTCTCTGAACTTGAGCAGCACCTCTTCTTTGTTCCTGTCTTTGCCGTGAGTGACATAAACCTCTTTGAACCTTTTTTCCCAGTAGCCGCGGGCTTCTTCGATGCTCTGATAGTCGAGCGCTTCACTCTGTTCGACCAGAGGATAGATGATGAGGACCTGATGTCTTTTTCCCAATTCATCTTCGATCTTTTTTAAGAGATCTGTAAAATCGTTTTTACGGATGACGGAGGTGGTGATCTCCTTTTCGAAAGGGGTCTGAGTGATGAGGCTCACATCGATATGCGCCGAGTCGATCATTGCCTGAGTCCGGGGGATGGGCGTAGCAGAGAATTGCAGGAAGTGGGGGCGTCTGTCATGGCTGCTAATGAGATTTTCTAGCAGTTTTCGCTGTCCCGTACCAAAGCGGTGCTGTTCATCGATCATGATAAGGCCGCTCTCAGGCAGTTCCCTGTAAAGCAGGGCATGCGTGCCGATAATGAAATTGTATTGAGACAAGTCAAGGGATTTTTTTGTGCTGTTTTGTACGAGAACACTGTTGAGGTTCGGAAGATGTTTTTGCGCCTCTTCAAAAAGCTGGTTGGCCAAAATGGTCGTCGGCGCCATCAAAATGGCACGATGCGGCTGTGCAATGAGTGCCGAAGCGAGGATGACCATGGTCTTCCCCGCGCCGACATCACCGACGATCATACGTTTTGCCGCAACATCCTCTTTGAGGTCGTTTTCTACTGCTTCGATTGCGGCGGTCTGCTCGTGTGTCAATGTAAAAGGGAGTGTTGCTGCCCAATCTCTCCACTCTCCCTCAAGTTTATAAAGAGAGGGAAAGTAACGTCTCTTTTTACCCAGCACTTTCATATAATCATACAGCTCCGCAAATTTCAGGGCCTGGAGCTGTCTTGGAGAGAGCCTGTCACCTTGCTCCTGGTTAGGGAAATGGATACTAAGAAGAATATCAATGACGGCGTCCGGCAACCCTTCCGCTTTCAGGTTGTCACGGTTTATGTACCGTTCTATCAGGCGCCGCATCACATCGGTTCTCAGGACTGTTTTGTATTTGGGAACGATGGTGCCGACATGGTCGATTTTTAGGGGGTGCATCATTTGGCAATGACCACTGTTGCAGCTGATCTTCCCGTAAAAAAAGCTCTGTTCACCGATGACAAAATGGCGAAGCATATAAGGTTTGGGCTGAAAAAGCACCGCTTCAATGCGGTGGTTGAAATTATGGGCAAAGAGGGTGATGAGCGTGCGTTTCGGCGAATGCGATACCTGTTCGACAGTCGCATCGATCACCTGCATCTTGTCGACCTGCATCTTTGCTGCGATGCGTTTGTCCTCATATGAGACCGGCGCAATCGTCGAGAGCGCGGTGATGCTATGTACGCCAAGACGTTTGAATCTGTCCAGATCTTTTTGCTCAATCAACGATAGAGGCCTTTTTTTATTTTTAGTATAACGCCAAATCATTGAATAATGCGATTATCTGACAAAAGTATCCATGATTAATAACAACTTCGATAAAATAGGCTTTTTAATAACATGACTATCGTACATTATCTCATTCCTGTCTGTTACCGGAATATCGGAGTATGTGTGATGACAAATACCTAAATAATATTGAGAGCAAATGAAACACATTTTTTTACTGGCAGCCTTTCTTCTTTTTGTGACAGGCTGTAGCAAAGATATCGAAGAGTATAACAAACCGGCAGCTTACTGGTATAAGCGTATGATCGAATCGGTTTCTGCGGGCAATCTTGATAAAGCGGACAACTACTACAGCTCTCTGCAGAGCGAACATATCGGGTCGCCCCTCCTGCCAGAAGCGACGATGATCATGGCACAGTCGCATCTGCAGTATGAAGAGTATCTTTTGGCTGAGCATTTCTTAAACGAATACATCAAGCGATATGCGACGCCAAGTGAACTCGAATACAGTGAATACCTTAAGATCAAAGCAAAGTATATGGCACTGCCGAACCCGCGCCGTGATCAAGGTCTGATCAATGAAGCGATCACGGCAGGAAACCATTTCAAAATGAAGTACCCACACTCTATCTATTATCCTGTTGTCGACACCATGGTGACACGGTTGATCCTGGCACGTGCTGCGCTCAATGAAAGTATTGCGCTGCTTTATGAACGCCTTGACAAACCGATGGGTGCAGAACATTATCATAATGTGCGCAAAGAGGAGTGGATCGATTGGAACGAGGTCGAAAAAGCGGACGTTGCCTGGTACAAAGAGATCTTTGAAGGTGACGGGACAGAGAGTTGGTATGCTTTTATAATTCCGGATACCCAAAGTGTTGTTTCGCGCAACAGTCAAGGTCAGGTCAAAACGTCGGATGAAGGCAGCAGTGGGAAAGAATAAATTGTGTATTATCGTGCTGTTGAGCCTGGTTACATAACTTTTTGATTTGCCGTGAAGCTTAAATATTTCAACCAATAACATTTGTTTACCCATTGGCTAACCTTAATGTTTATAATACTACCCATATATTTCAGGAGCAATGATGCAATTAGACAATTATGATAATTTTCCAACAGACCTGCCCGTTATAGCAGAAGATGATATATTTTTATACCCTTTTATGATCTCACCGCTATTTTTGAGTGATGATAAAAATATCGCAGCAGCAACCGAAGCGATTGAAAATGATTCACTGATCATTGTCTGTCCTACCAAAGACAGCCATGAAGGCGAACGTGATTTTGAAGCGATCTATGATGCGGGGGTGATCGGTTCGATTATGCGTAAAGTGGCACTTCCTGACGGACGTGTCAAAGTGCTTTTTCAAGGTCTGGCGCGTGGTCGTGTCGTCAAGCCGTTAACGACTGAACCGATACTACATGCTACAGTGGATACGATAGAACCTTCCGAAGTCAATGAACTTAAAATGGATGCCATCATCGAGGTGGTACGTGAAAAGGTACGCACACTGTCTCAGGTCAGCGGTTACTTTCCGCCTGATCTTCTTCGTACGATCGAAGAGAACCATGAACACAACCGTATAGCCGACCTTATCTGCAGCACGATAAAGATGAAAAAAGATGAGGCCTACAAGCTCTTTATCGAAGCCGACATCGAGAAACGTTTTTTGATGCTGATCGACATCCTGGTCTCCGAGATCGAAGCGAATAAGCTGCAAAAAGAGATCCGGAGCAAAGTCCAAAGCCGTATTGAAAAGGTCAATAAAGAGTATTTTTTAAAAGAACAGCTTAAACAGATCCAAAAAGAGCTAGGCACCGATAATCAGCGTGAAGAGGAGATCGAGGAGTATCGTAAAAAGCTTGAAGCTAAAAAAACAAAAATGGGAGAAGAGGCCTATAAGGAGATCAGCAAACAGCTTGAACGCTTTGCCCGTATGCATCCCGACTCTGCCGACGCTGGGATGATCCAAAGCTATCTTGAGTGGGTGTTGGAGATTCCTTTCGGTGATTTCGCCAAGAAAAAACTCGATATTACCAAAGTCGAAGAGCAGCTCAACAAAGACCACTTTTCGCTGAAGAAGCCAAAAGAGAGGATAGCTGAATATTTTTCCGTGAAAGAACTTTTGGAGCTGCGCGGTAAGAAAAACAAAGAGAGCGGCGGTGCAATCCTCTGTTTTGCAGGCCCTCCGGGTGTGGGTAAGACCTCTTTGGCGAATTCGATTGCTACGGCACTGAAACGTCCTCTCGTCAGAATAGCATTGGGCGGCTTGGAAGATGTCAATGAGCTTCGCGGCCACCGCCGCACCTATATCGGTGCAATGCCGGGCCGTATCGTTCAGGGGCTGATCGACGCCAAGAAGATGAACCCCATCATCGTTTTGGATGAGATCGACAAGGTAGGACGCTCTCAGCGAGGCGATCCGACCGCTGTTCTGCTTGAGATCCTCGATCCTGAACAAAACAGCGCATTCAGAGACTACTATACCAACTTCAATATTGACCTGAGCAATGTGATCTTCATCGCTACGGCCAACGATGTAGGGCGTATTCCTGCACCGCTACGTGACCGTATGGAGTTTATCGGTGTAAGCTCATACACGCCGCAGGAGAAGTATGAGATAGCTAAACGCTATCTTCTGCCTCAGGAGCTGAAGAAACATGGGCTTAAAGCCTCTGAACTCACTATCTCAAAGCCGGCACTTAAAGAGATCATTGCCAGCTACACCCGCGAAGCGGGTGTGCGTAACCTTCGCCGCCGTATAGCCGATGTGACACGTAAAGCGGCTAAGATGATCTTGGAAGATCCGGAAAAGAGCAAGATCACGGTATCACTCAAAAACATCAAGCAGTTTCTTGAGAAGACGGTCTTTGAGATCGACAAAACGGATAATATTGACAGAGTCGGTGTCGCCAACGGATTGGCGTGGACGGCAGTCGGCGGCGATGTCCTTAAGATCGAGAGTATCCGCATCAAAGGGAAGGGGACTTTCCAGCTGACAGGAAGTCTTGGCGACGTGATGAAAGAGTCAGCACGTATTGCGATGAGTGTCGTGAAGACGCTGATCGATACGAAAAAGCTCATAGTCAGTCCGGATCAAGTCCCTGTGACGCCAAAAGAGCTGGAAGAGAAGATCACTATTGATCCAAGCGAGGTGTACAAACGCTATGATCTTCATATCCACGTACCGGACGGTGCGACGCCTAAAGACGGACCGAGTGCGGGTATAGCGATGTGTACAACGATCGCTTCGATATTAAGCGGGAAAAAGATCCGTTCCGACTTTGCGATGACGGGAGAAGTTTCGCTGACGGGTATTGTCATGCCGATTGGCGGGCTGAAAGAGAAACTGATCGCGGCACATAAGGCTGGTATGAAAGAGGTGCTGATACCGCAGAAAAACTATGAACGTGATCTCGATGACATTCCTGACGAGGTTAAAGAGGCACTCGTTATCACGCCGGTCTCTCGCATTGAAGAGGTTTTGGAGAAGATGCTGGTTTAAAGTTCCAGCTTCGGCACACCTTGCACCGAACTGCGGCAGGTCCGACACACACTAGCCTGACTCACCATTTAGTTGTTTACTGGAGTGAGCTGTTTGCTCTTCTTCGCTTTCGGCCTCAGTTTGGCAGAATCTGCTCCAAATCTGAAACTCTAACAGGTCAGTTTAATTTCAGGTGAGCTGGGTCTGCCCCCTTGGGTATCGCTACCTTTTCATAATCGCTTCACGCTTCACGCTTCACTTTGTCATAACAGAGGCAAGAGCTTGAATATAATATAAGGGTTGATTGGGAGGAGTTGATTTGCAGCACAATGCTGCAAGGAAGAGATTACAGAATGACTTCGGAGATCTTCTGTGCGACATCAGCTGCACGAACAGGTTTCATCAAGAAACCGTTCGCACCTGCCTCAAGCGCTTCATTTTTCTTTGTTTCATCAGTTGTTAAAACGATGATAGGAAGCTGATTAAGATTCTCATCTGCACGAACGACTTTAAGCATCTCAATACCACCCATGACAGGCATGATGATGTCAAGTAGGATAATATCAATATCATTGCGCTCTTTCAGTGCATTGATCGCATCGGCTCCGTTTCTTGCTTCGACGACCTCTGCAACATTTCCTGTTTTCATTAACATTGACTTTAGAAGCTTCAAGTTGATCATATCGTCATCGACTGCTAATACTTTTAAATTTTGTGCCATAGTTTATTTCCTTTTATTTTGTATATTTTTCTACGATTAGACGTAATAGATCTTTATTGACAAGATTGTTGATGATCTCGTCCGCAATTTCATTATGCTCAGTATTTTCCTGGGCTGCTGGATCGACCATCATGACGATAGCTGTTTTATTAGGCAGTCCGTCGACAGTCTCTTTCAACACGGCATAGTCAATATCTGCCATCTCTTTATCGATCAGTACCATGCGAGGGTTTTTCGCTTTAATATCGTTTAATAGTACGTTGAAAGACGCAGAAGTGATATAGTCGCATTTCAATTCGTCAAGCAGCATTGAGAACAGTTTTGTTTCGATAGGACTTTTTTTGGCAAGCAGAATATCGAGTGCTTGGACCTCTTTTTCTGCTACCGGTTCTTCAGGACTTTGAACTGCTTCAGCCACTTCAACAACTTTAGCTACTTCTTTTTCGCTCTCTTGAACTTCTTGAGCTACTTCTTCTCTACTCTCTGGACCTTGCTCAAGATCAGCAAGATCAATGATCTTATCTGAGAGGAAATGGTTGAGCAGAGAGGTTAACTCGGTACGTACCAGAGGTTTGGTCGTATACTCATCCATACCTGCTTCAAGGAAACGTTCACGGTCGCCTTTGAGCGCGTTTGCTGTCAAGGCGATGATCGGAATATGCGGAACGTTGAAGTCCTCTTCATAATCAAGGATCTCTTGTGTTGCTTCGACACCGTCTAGTACCGGCATCTGAATATCCATGAAGATAACATCAAAGTTGCCGTTTTTGCGTTTTTCGAAGGCTTCAAGACCGTTATTGGCCAACGTGATATCAAGACCGAGATCTTCCAATGTGCGGCGGATCAGTTTTTGGTTGATGATATTGTCTTCAGCAACCAGTGCTTTTGCTTTGAATTTTGACGTTTCCGCATCAAATTTTTTGTGACGGATCTTCTGAGCTTTTTTGTTGTTGAAGGACTCCAGATCGAAGGACTCAAGAATTGATTTGATCTTAGTCCCGTTCATAGGCTCGTACATGACTTTAAAAATATCCAGACCCATCGAGTCGATTTTCTTCATGTAATATGATTTGGTAATCAGAATAAGCTCTTCTTGCGTCTTGGCAAATTCCGCTAAATTATCCTCACTGGTGTAATCATAGTCTACAAAAAGCATGTCATAATTGATCTGACGTTCAAGCTTCTGAAGTTCCGTGATATCTTTAAATGTTGTATAGCTCACACCGTAAAAGTCAAGATACTGTTTAAGATAGGTCTCTTGACGTTTAGCTTTGGTGTCAGATTCAAGGATCAATGCATTGATATAACTGAACGTACCGCTCACTGATTCATTTAGTGTTTCGATCTCTTCAAATTCAAGTTCAAAGAAGAAGGTAGTACCATGGCCTGGTTCACTCTCAAGGTCAAGTTTACCGCCCATAAGTTCAACAAAACGGCTGGAAATGGTTAGACCGAGACCGGTACCGCCATATTTACGTGACGTTGAAATATCTGCCTGGCCAAATGCTTCAAAGATATTCGCTTTTTGCTCTGCGGTTACACCGATACCACTGTCTTCTACAGAGAATCGGATACGCGTGCGGTTTGGCTCATCGATAGGAACTTTACGGATATCCACATTAACAGAACCGCCGCTGCTCGTAAATTTGACCGCATTGGAGAGAAGGTTGATAATGATCTCTTTAAGTTTGGTCGGGTCACCTTTGATAGGGCGCTCAAGTTCAGGATCGACAAAACAGCCGAGGTCAATATGTTTCTCAGAAGCACGGACCCCGTAGACTTCAACCGCAGAATCAAACTCTTCAATAGGATTGAATACGATCTCTTCGATTTCGAGTTTATTACTTTCGATTTTGGAAAGGTCAAGAATGTTATTGATAATCTCAAGAAGGTTTTCAGAACTTTTTTCGATAATGTCGATAAATTCACGCTGTTCTTCTTGAAGATCAGTGTCTTTTAACAGCTCCGTAAATCCGACGATACCGTTAAGCGGTGTACGGATCTCATGGGACATATTAGCAAGGAACATTGATTTGGCTTCAGAAGCCTCTTTTGCATTTTCTGTCTCTTGTTTTGTCTGCTCAATAACACTTTCAAGAAGCGCGTAGGCCTGTGCTGTACCATCTGCTGTATCAAGATTGATTTTATGAGCAAGGTCCGTATCTTCTTCAGCCGTATCTTCTGCAACACGGTTAAGGACCGACTCAAGATTTTTGATGTTACGCGCGATATCATTGGAAAGAACAATGGCCAGGAATGCAAGAAGAATGGAGGCAACCCAAATCGCAACTGCAATGGCAAGAACCTGTATCGCATTCTCTTGAACAACGTTAGAACGTGCTCCCATTGCATCAATTAGGACCTTCTCAGCTTCAGAGAGAAGGTTTGTCTTCTCTGATAACATGGTGAACCAGATACCTGATTCGGTAGAGTAGAGACCGTCATTGACGGCTTGCATGATCTCGGCACGTTCCGTCGTGATATCTTCAAAAAGTTCAGCATTGTCTTCATCATTAAAGATAGCGGCAAGTTCTGCTTTGACAGCCGGGTCCAGTACCCCTTCGTAATTGATCGAGTCAGCTTTACCGATCAGGGTAATCCAGATATTAAGTTCTTCGGCATCAAATCGGGTAGCACGGGCAAGGGCGTAACTGATGAAGTCACGCTCGTCCCCCGTGTAGTGTTTTGCATCAAGAATATTGATATAGGCACTTGCAAGCGAAGCGATATCAGGATCCACTTCGAAGGCCCCGATGGTTCTCAGCTCTTGTAGTACTTCCTTTTCAGCAGCACCGTAGATTGTGTCGTAGATGTCTCCAAACTCAAGGTCACCGGCATCGATCTCTGCACGTTTTTCAGCAATAACACGAAAACGTTCATCAATATTTTTTTGACTTTCACAGGCAGCACACGCAGTTTTGCCGCTGTGATCATGCAAAAGTTTATTCTGAGCAAGGTGCTTGTCAAACGCGGCAAGTTTCTCATCAACAATGTTGCGCTGTGCATTCAATGATTTTTTCGTTGTCTCTGACTGGTTACCCAGATACATGACGGTCATACCGCGTTCACGTGAAAGGTTACGGATCAGGTCATTTAAAAAGAGATTCTCATCCAGTTTTGCTTGCAAGACTTTTGCCGCCTGGTAACTTCCATATGCGTTATATACATAATAACTTGCTAGCGCGAAGAGAATCAGAATAGGAAATAGACTGATCAGACGCAGTCTGTTTTTAAGTGCTATCATAGTTTTTAGCTCCTGTTAAAGTTGGTTTATAAAGCCGTAAAATTCTTTCATAACGGCTTTTGCTTGGATTTTGTCCGTGCTGCTGATCAGCTTCAGAAGAGTGTCTGAGATGTCTTTGATACGGAGATTGTCGCTCACCCCTTTGAGTTGGGTCGCATACCCTTTCCAGCGCATAGCATCATCAGCTTCGACTGCTTCGGTAAGTTTGTTCTTCATCTCGTTTGCTTCAATAATATAGTCGTCAATCAGTGCTGTGACAAGATCAGTGCTCAGTCCGATTTCTGCTGCAGCTCTTTTGATGTCAAAAGTGAGGAGAGGTGCAGTCTCTTTCGCTTCGGTCTGAGGTTCAAAATCCTGAATATCTGAGATGACTTCATCTTCATTGTCCATAAATATAAGAGGTTCATCGGTATCCTTCTGTATCAATCCGAAGTCATAGATGTCAGACGTTTGATCTTGTTCAGGTTCAACTATAGAAGGCTCTGCAATGTGTTCCTGGATGACCGGGGCCTGATCTTCCTGCGGTTCAAGCTCCGGAAGGTCCAACGTTGGAAAAATCTCTTCTTCAACATTCGGCTCGTTAAATTTAGGGGTTAGATCATATAACTCTTCTTCCTCTTCTTGCTTATCAAGCTCAAATTTGACCTCTTCTATATCTTTGCCTTCGAGTTTGGCAATAGTGAGATAGAATTTTTTCAGATTAGCCTCGCACTCTTTGGCATCTGCAGATTCATTGACATTTCTAAGAACTTCAAACGAGTCCTCGATACGAAGGTTGGCTGCGACCCCTTTGAGTTTGTGCGAAAGAACTTTGATCGTATCAAAATCTTCATTTTTAATAGCATTGAAAAGCTGTTCTTTAAATTCATGCGCCTGTTTGATGAAATCGCCAATAAACTCTTCAATGAGATCAACCGGAAGACCAAGCTCATCTGCTGCGATCTGTGGGTCATAGAGATAATCATCGCTAAATTCAAGATCCTTCAGGTACTCCTTGTCTTCCTCACTGAGTTGGGCTCCCAGCATCGGTGTGCTCTTCTCTTCTTTAAGATTGTCCAAAACGGATTTCGGCAATGGCGGCAATTCAGGTTCCGGTTCAGCAAACAACTCCTCTTCATCATCGAAAAAGATATCGAATTCTTCGTCATCAGGTGTTTTAGACGGGGCGAACGGCATAACGGTCTCTTCTTCAACAATCGGCTCTTCTTTGATGAAAAGATCTTCATCCAGGGTTAAAGGCGGTTGTTCTACTGGTGGTTCCGCTTCGATAACAGGCTGTGCTGCAGCTTTTGGCATCTCTTGTGGTGTATTAAAAGATTTTGCCTCGAGGTCAATAGGCGGTGGTGTCGGTGCCGGTCTTTCCGAAGCATCAAGCTGATAGTTTTGTACATTTTTGAGTTTAATCAGATACGCCTCTTCATCAGGGGCTTTCGTTAAATGCAGTTTTGTGATGTCTATTGTTGCAGAGAAAGCGTTGCTTTTACCTGCAATGATGACCTTGGCCTCTTCAGACTCTGCATGAAGGATAAAATCAATCCAGGGAAAATTGGTGAAATTGTGAATATATCCTGGTTTTTTAACAAAAAGTTCGGCGACATCTTTATGTTCATGAAGAAGATCTTCGAACCGGCTGTATCCGAGGAGCTTTAAGCTCTCATCATCTATTCCTACGAACTCTTTATTGTGATCATATATTAGCACATACGCTCCTTACTTCTCTTTTTCTAACATTGTTTTATAGGTCTTTATGATCTCATCGATATTTTTACGACTGGCAGGTTTGCGAGCGGCGATATAACCAGTGATATTGCCTTCGTCATCGTGGACGGGAGAGATTTCTGTCTCAACCCAGTAGTAAAGTCCGTCTTTACGCAAATTTTTTACGATCCCATGCCATGACTGACCGCCTTTGATCGTCTCCCACATCTGGGCAAAGGCTGCTTTCGGCATATCGGGATGACGAATGATGTTATGGGGTTGGCCTTTGAGTTCATCTGCTGTATAACCGGCGATCTCGCAGAATTTACGATTGGCAAATGTAATGACACCTTTGGTGTCCGTTTCACTGATAATTACACGTCCTTCAAAGAGATATTCTTCATCAATAGGTTCAGGTCTTTCCATTTTTTAGAAACCTTTATTTTTCTTAAATCAACCAAATATTTTGGGAGTTTCAGCAAATATATCATAATTAAAAGCAAATATAACTTATTTATATATCATCTTGATTTTTTTTGCATCACTTTGGTTCAGTATGGCTGTAATCTCTTCTTGAGTGGCATTTTTCAATGCATCGAAAGTGCCAAAATGCTGAAGAAGCTTGACCACTTTTGCCTGTGATATGCCGTGTGTATTTAAGAGCTTTGAGGCTTGGTCACGTTTGAGCTTGGTCTTTTTATGGAAGGTGATAGCATAGCGGTGCGCTTCATCCCGCAGCCGCTGCATCCACTGCAGCCGTTTATCCGAAGGTGACAGCTTAAAACTCTCCGTTATACTGTGGAGTTGATCGTGAGCGCTTCCTTTGGCCCGATGGGACTTGGCATCGATCTTCTCTTTGGAGATGGCGATAACGTCCAGGTTGACGCCGGCAGATTCCAAAAGCTCTTTGGCCAGTGTCAAAAGTGTTGTACCGCCGTCGATGAGCCATAGGTCAGGAGGCGGGTTCTCTTCAAAACCTGCGATTCGCCGTGAGAGTGTCTCCCGCATCTGTCCGTATTCATCGCGTGCTTCAAGGTGGTAGTGACGATAACCTGACTTGTCGAATCCTTCATTGTCAAAGACGATCATACCGCCAACCGTCGCTTCTCCTGCCATATGCGAGTTGTCAAAGGCCTCTATCCTGCGGGGCAACCGCTCAAGTGTGAGCAGTTCCTGAAGCTGTTTCGCGATAGTTTCAGTCGTGTTGTTTTTCTTTTGGCGCAGGAGCTCGTCTGCATTGGTCAAGGCGAGCTCGGTAAGGCGTTTCTTGTTGCCGCGCTGCGGTAGAGTGATCGTCGCTTTTTTCTCAAAAAGAAGCGAGAGGTGCTCTTCAACGAGTGCTCTTTCTTTAAAGTCATGGGCCACTAGAATCGGTGCGATAATAGGAGGTTTTTCATGGCCGTAAAACTCCAGTAAAGCACGCTCATACGCTTCATCGATATCGAATCCGCTGTTAAGGTTTATAATGTCGTGTGAAGAGGAGATAATCCTGCCCGAACGCATAAAAAGCCGTACCACTGCTGCACGTTGATTGTTGTGGCTGATGGCAAAGATGTCATAGTTCTCGGTTGAAGCGAGATCGATCTGTGAGATCAGCTCGCTTTTGGCGATCCGCTCAATGCGATCGCGAAGTGTGCCTGCCTCCTCAAAGCGCAGGTTTTCTGCATAAAAAGCCATCTTCTCTTTAAGTTTCGAAATCAAAACATTTTTGTTTTCGATATAGCGGATACCCTCTTGCACGATCGCATTGTAAACCTCCGGAGTGACTTTTTTTTCACAAGGGGCAAGGCATTGATCCATCTGGTAGTAAAGACAGGCTTTCTTGCCCTTGAGACAGCTCTTCTTCTGAACCAGCTTGCAGAGCTCGTACACAGAGTCCAGAATATCGCGCGCGCCGACGGAATAGGGGCCGAAATACGCTATATGACTGCCTTTAAGAAGTTTTCGGGTGATCTCGAATCTAGGGAAGGGCTCACTGGTGTCGATATAGATATAGGGGTAGGTCTTGTCATCGCGCAACAGAATATTGTATTTGGGTTTGAGCTGTTTGATCAGCGAGTTTTCCAGGATCAGGGCGTCGTGTTCGCTTTTGACAACGATGTAGTGCATCGATGTAGTCTCGCCGAGCATCTTGACAATACGAGGTGAAAGTTTGCTGTTTGGCCGCAGTGTCGGACTGAATAGGAAGTAGCTTTTGACCCGGTTGTAAAGGTTTTTCGCTTTACCTACATAGAGTAGCTTGCCGTTTCGGTCAAAATATTGATAGATACCGGGTGATTTGGGAAGGTTTCTAATGGTGTTTATCATGAATGCTGTTGCGTATCTTTTCAATAATATTGTGAAGTTTTGTATCGGTTACAGGGTTGTCGAAGGTACCGGCGGAACGCTCAACATATTCGGGTGCCGTCTCTTTTTTGACATCAATATTTTTTGTTACCGGTTTGTGTGAGACATAGGCGCGGATATCCTCAAACGGCAAATCCTGGCAGGTTTTTGGAGGATGAAGTTTTAAAGGCGTTTTAATTGAAGCTATTATAATATCGAACTCTTGTTTGGCGCCGGGATGATTGAGTACAAAATAGAGCACTTTGTGTTTGATGTAGGCAAACTGAACCATCGGCTGAAGATGGGGCGGCAATAGTGTTTTGATCGTATCAATACAACGCTGTTGTGTTAATTTTTTATATTGAGGTTGAGTAACAAGATGAGCGAGAACCTGAGCCGAGTTTTTCATGCAACAATTATAACAGTTGCCTTGTTAACTTTATCTGGCTGTGGCTATAAAGACGACCCATTTTATGCGCCGTCTGCACAGGAAAAATAGATGAAACGAAAGAGAAAATGATGCATTATGATGTTGTGATCATCGGCGCCGGAATTGCGGGTTTGTATACTGCAATGAATCTGCCCCGAAATAAAAAGGTACTTATTGTCAATAAGGCTCATCCCTGGGAATGCAATACCTTTTATGCCCAAGGCGGTGTGACGACGGCTAAAGACGACAGCGACATTCCTGTGCATATTAATGATACGTTGAATGCCGGTGCAGGGCTTTGCAATAAAGAGGCTGTTGAGGTGTTGAGCCAAAATTCTCAGGAAGTGATCCATGATCTTATTGCACGCGGGTTTCATTTTGATGTTAATGAGAAGGGGGAACTGCTCTATACTCAGGAAGCTGCCCATTCGCAAAAACGGATTCTGCATGCCGGCGGGGATGCAACAGGGCGTTATCTTCACCATTTTCTGCTTGAAAAGAATCCGCATCCGATGCTTGAAAATGCGATCGTTATCGATCTGCTGCTCGAAGAGGAGCAGATCTGCGGCATCGTGGTGATGCATCGGGGGGAACGAAAAGAGATCCTGGCCCGTTCCGTCGTCATTGCAAGCGGGGGTGTCGGGGCACTGTTTGAGTATCACACCAATGCCTCAAGTATCAGCGGCGAACTGCATGGTATCTGTCTGGAAAAGGGTATCGCACTTGAAAAGATGGAGATGCTGCAGTTCCACCCTACGGTCTATGTGGATAACAATACCGCACAAAAGCAGCTGCTTACCGAAGCCCTGCGCGGCGAAGGGGCCCAGATCGTGGATGATCTGGGATACCGTTTTTTATTTGATTATGACAAACGCGGCGAGATGGCACCGCGGGACATCGTAAGCCGCGCGATCTTTGATTACGCGCAGAAAACGAAAAAGCAGGTCTACCTCTCTTTTACAAGTTTTGATTACGACTACTTTAAACACCGTTTTCCCAATATCGAGAACCGTTTTTCAGCTCTGGGTTTCAACCTGCCGAAAGACAAGGTGCCCATTTCGCCCGCTTTTCACTATGCTATCGGCGGCATAAAAACAGACCTTAGAGGCCATGTACCGTCGATAAAAGGGCTTTATGCGGTCGGTGAAGTTGCGTCGACCGGTGTGCATGGCGCGAACCGTCTTGCGAGCAACTCTTTGCTTGAAGGACTGGTGTTTGCCAAACGCGCGGCGCAAGCGCTCGTCAGTGAAGAGGGCACGCATTGCAGCGGCCCTTTTGCGAAGAACACCGAATTGCTTTATATCGAGGGTGATAAAGAGAAAAAAGAGCGGCTGCGCCGTATAATGTGGGAGAAGGTTTCCATCGTGCGGACGACGCAAGGTCTGCAAGAGGCATTTGAAGCGATCGAAGAGATGCTTCATGAACCTATCGGCCGCCTGCTGAAACTTCGTCTGCTGACGGCGAAAGAGATCGTCCGTTCAGCGCTGGCGCGAAAAGAATCGGTGGGCGTTCATTACCGACAAGGGTAATCGCACCGGAGGTGTATTATCTATTCTAACTGGGAGTATTATATGCATGAAGACATGCTGAATTTATCGACAACATGGGTGGGAATCGCTGTACTGGCGGTTTTTATAATCGGATATTATTTTATCGCGACAGAGGAGAAGTACGAGATCAACAAGGCCAAACCGGCACTGTTTATCGGAACCTTCTCTTTTATGCTGATCGGTATTTACTATACCCTGAACGGGATGGACCCGACGCCGCTGCATCATGAGATGACGCTGTTGATCGAAGAGATCGCCGAGATCTTTTTCTTCCTCTTTGTCGCGATGACTTTTATCGAGACACTGATCGAACGCGGCGTGTTCGATCTGATGAAGTACAACCTCGTTTCGAAGGGGTACACGTATAAAAAGCTATTCTGGCTTACCGGCCTTCTGGCATTTTTTATCTCCCCGGTCGCAGATAACCTGACAACGGCGCTGATCCTGTCAACGGTGCTTTTTACGATTGACAAAGAGAACCATAAATTCCTGGTCCCCGGTGCGATCAACATTGTCGTTGCCGCCAATGCCGGCGGTGCCTGGAGCCCTTTCGGTGACATTACGACCTTGATGGCGTGGACAGCCCAAAAAGGCGAGTTTATCGATTTTCTCTTCCTTTTTGTCCCTTCTATAGGCGGATGGCTGTTTACGGCGTGGCTGCTTAGCAGAGCCGTACCGACGGGACAGCCGCCTTTTGATGCTACAAGCGAGGAGAAACCAAAGATGCGTGATGGCGGCATGGTCGTTGTCTGGCTGGGTGTGTTTACAATCTTTGTAGCTGTTATGGGCCATCAGTTCTTCCATTTTCCGGCAATGTGGGGCATGCTGTTCGGTCTGTCGATCCTGAAACTCTATTCGTTCCATTTGACACGCCAGCAAGCGGACTCCTTCGATATTTTTGTCAATATGAAAAAAATCGAAAATGATACGCTTCTCTTTTTCTTCGGGATCCTTTCGGCAGTCGGAGCACTGCACTATGTCGGATTCTTGAACTACATTCATGATCTTTACAGTCTGGTCGGACCGACTGCGGCCAATATCGGGGTCGGTTTCATCTCGGCAATTGTGGACAACGTCCCTGTCATGAGCGCCATTTTGAAAGCAAGTCCGGAGATGTCGCTTGACCAATGGATGCTTGTCACCCTGACGGCGGGTATCGGCGGCAGTCTGATCAGTTTCGGGTCAGCTGCCGGTGTCGGTGTTATGGGGCGTCTTCGCGGTATCTATACCTTCGGTTCGCATATGAAGTACGCCTGGACGATTTTGGCCGGTTATATTCTATCGATGGGACTCTGGTACGTTCAGTTCCAGGTCCTGGGACTTTACTAAACTCTTTCATGCAGGGCGTCTGCTCTGCAATATGCATACCCTGTACTATTTTATTTATAAAAGCCGCCTCTAATCCTCTTTAGGATATCCTGTCATACTTACTTTACTTTTAAAGGCACTGTTTTGAAACACGTCAGTATTGTCGTTTTAGATTTTGGTTCTCAGTACACACAGCTGATCGCACGTCGTATGCGTGAAGAGAAGATCTATTGTGAGATTCTTCCTTACTATACAAAGGCCGATGCTATCAAGGCAAAAAACCCACAGGGGATCATCTTAAGCGGTGGCCCTTCATCGGTTTACAGCAAAGATGCCTATGAAGTTGACCAGGAAGTTTACAATATGGGTATTCCGGTACTTGGTATCTGTTACGGTATGCAGCGCATCGCAGTCGATTTTGGCGGCTCGGTTATCCGTTCTGATCACCATGAATACGGCAAAGCCGAACTGGAGATTGTTAAACCGTCACTGCTTTTCGATGACGTCGATAACGGCACAACCGTCTGGATGAGCCATAGTGACCGCGTAGATGAACTGCCGGAAGGCTTTGAACCGATTGCGATCTCGGCTAATTCGCCGTATGCTGCCATTGCAAACGAAGATAAAAAAGTCTACGCAATGCAGTTCCACCCTGAGGTCAATCACTCGGTTGAAGGTTACTTGATGCTTCGCAACTTCGCACGCAAGATCTGTGGTGTGACTGAGAAGTGGGAGATGGGTCACTTCTTAAAAGAGCAGATCAAGATCATCCGTGAAAAAGTGGGCGACGGGAAAGTGCTTTGCGGTCTAAGCGGCGGGGTAGACTCCTCTGTTGTTGCTGCACTGCTTTATGAAGCGATCGGTGATCAGCTGGTGCCGGTCTTTGTCGACAACGGTTTGCTTCGTAAAGGTGAACGCGAGCAGGTCGAAGAGGTCTTTAAAATCAACCTGAAAGTGCCTTTGATTACGGTTGATGCTGTCGATAACTTCCTGGGCAAGCTTGCCGGTGTCAGTGACCCTGAGACAAAACGCAAGATCATCGGCCACACCTTTATCGAAGAGTTTGAAGCGGAAGCAAAAAAGCATGAAGGCATCAAGTTCTTGGCACAAGGGACACTTTACCCGGATGTTATCGAGTCAATCTCAGTCAAAGGGCCGTCCGAGGTCATCAAGTCACACCACAATGTGGGTGGTCTGCCTGATTGGATGGATTTTGAACTGATCGAGCCGTTACGTGAGCTCTTCAAAGACGAGGTCCGTAAAATGGGACTTGAACTTGGCCTCCCTTCAAGCATGATCAACCGCCATCCGTTCCCTGGACCGGGTCTTGCGATCCGTATTATGGGCGATGTAAACCGTCCCGACCTTGACCTCTTGCGCGAAGCAGATGCTATTCTTCTGGACGAGCTGAAAGCAAGCGGCTATTACACCCGTACATGGCAGGCTTTTGCCGTTCTGTTGAATGTTAAATCAGTCGGTGTCATGGGTGACAACCGAACCTATGACAATACGGTATGTGTCCGTGTTGTTGAGGCAGTCGACGGTATGACGGCGACGTTCGCACACCTGCCGCACGATCTGCTGGAACGTATCTCCCGCCGTATCATCAACGAGGTTGACGGCATCAACCGCGTAGTGTACGATATCTCATCCAAGCCTCCGGCAACGATCGAATGGGAATAAAGTAAAAAACGACGATTTCGGCGTAGGGTCCAGCCCCCCGGCTGTCTTGCACTGAAGTTCACCGTTCGGTGTACCGATGTACGCCTTCGGGATCACTTTTGCACAACCTACACAAACTCCCCATTTTTACTGCTGTGAAGGTAGAGCATAATAAACTCTGTCATTTTGGACTTGATCCGGAATCTACAATTTTTATGTCTAAATCGAGGCCACAATGACGCAAGATAGTAAAAACGCCATCTTTCTTTTTTCCACGACTTCACATCCCCATGTAACACACATCCCTATTTTAGCGACCCGTTTTTTCCAGCCGGTGATAGACTTCAGCGCATATGATGCTATTGTATTGACATCCAAACAGGCAGTCACGGCTTTGGAAAAGATCTCTTCAAACTGGAAAGTGCTGCCTGCTTTGTGTGTCGCTTCCAAGACTGCTTATGCGGTCGAAAAAGCGGGAGGGGAACTGCTTGAAAAAGGGGAAGGGTACGGCGACTCTCTGACGGATATCATTATAGACAATTACGCTTCATATCGCTGGCTGTATCCCCGTCCTGCAGTGGTCGCCTCAGATTTTAAAGAACATGTGAAACAAGCCGGTGTTCACATGGACGATATCATTGTCTATGAAACCTATTGCAATGATGCGTGCCGAGATATCGAACTTCCTGACAATGCAATACTCGTCTTCACGTCACCGTTGACGATAGCCTGTTTTATGACGCTCTTTAGCTTTAAATCCAGTTATAAAGTTGTCGTGATCGGAAAGACGACGGCAAAAGCATTGCCTGAAAACATAAAATATCATATGCCTGATCTTCCGACTGTCGATGCATCTGTCTTATTGGCTGAAAAACTCTTACAGACCTTCTAAATGGGCTTTCGATTTAGCCCCGAAAAAGCTCTGTTTTTGTATAATATTAATTAGCCTGGGTGGTGCGATTTCTCGCAATTATGAGGGTTCTACATTTTCTTTTTGTGAATGCTGTAGATGTTCTTGTGTGCGGTGGTCTCGTTTGATGGGTCAAACCAGAGAGATTGCGGCCTGATGGAACACTCACTTTGCTGTTTTTTCGGCTTTGAGAACCAAAGCTTAGTGCGGACCGGCCACTCGGACTTCTTGAAGAGTCCATTAAGGTTTTCCTGAATTTTTATTAAAATGTACAATGTCTGTTTTTATAAAAATTTTGATCGATCATATTTGGAGTTAAGATGAACATATTGGTACTAGGCAGCGGCGGACGCGAATACTCTATCGGGCGTGCCCTGAAAAAAGATGAAGCAGTTGAGAAACTCTTTTTTGCGCCAGGCAATGGCGCGACACGTGAACTGGGTGAAAATCTTAGTATCAAAGAGTATGATGCATTGGCTGATTTTGCGATCGAGAACAAGATCGATCTGACGATCGTTGGGCCGGAAGCACCGCTTGTCGACGGCGTCGTCGATATCTTTAAGGCCAAAGGGCTGACAATTTTTGGCCCGAGCAAAGAGGCAGCGCAGCTTGAGGGTTCAAAAGTCTATATGAAAAACTTTTTGGCGAAATATGACATTCCGACAGCACGTTACATTGAAACGGACAACATCGAAGCCGCCTATAAGTTTATTGAGACCTTGCCGACGCCGATTGTTGTTAAAGCGGATGGTCTGTGTGCCGGTAAAGGGGTTATCATCGCCCAGTCCCACGATGAAGCGAAAAAAACAGTCGGCGAGATGCTCAGTGGTAAAGCTTTCGGAGACGCAGGCAAGAAGGTCATCGTAGAAGAGTTTCTTGACGGTTATGAACTCTCTATGTTCGCTATCTGTGATGGGGATGATTTTATCCTGCTTCAAGCCGCCCAAGACCATAAGCGCCTTCTGGATGGTGATCAGGGACCGAATACAGGCGGGATGGGGGCGTATGCGCCGACACCGCTTGTCGATGATACCTTGTATGAGAAGGTTAAAGCGCGTATTATCCGTCCGACACTTAAAGGGATGAAAGCCGAGGGCGCACCTTTTGAGGGTGTCCTCTTTATCGGTATCATGGTGGTCAACGGTGAGCCTATTACACTGGAGTTCAATGTCCGGTTCGGTGATCCGGAGTGTGAGATTCTGATGCCGCTTCTCAAAACACCTGCTTCCGAACTCTTTTATAAAGCAGCGACAAAACAGCTTGATACACTGAATGTGGAATTTTCAGACGAGTATGCTGTCGGCGTTGTTATGGCAAGTAAAGATTACCCGTACAGTTCAACGCCGCCTGCCGAGATCGTTGTTGATGAGATCGTGCATGAAGATATTAAAGAACACACCCATATCTCTTATGCCGGTGTCAGTGAAGAAGACGGTATACTTTATGCTGACGGCGGGCGGGTACTTGTCTGCGTGGGCCTTGGTGATACGATCCGTGAAGCGCGGGATCGTGCTTACGCACTTTGCGGTCAGGTCCATTTTGCCGGTAAGAAGTTACGTACCGATATCGCCTACCAAGCACTCTAGGCTTTATCCGTGAATGATGAGGTTCAGCGTCGTCTTCTCAATGCCGGATTGGAGTTATCCAGTATACAAAAACGTGCACTCGCATTTTTTATTGACGAGCTGATCCTTGCGTTTCTGTTTTTGATCATCATCTGGGACCAGCTCTCGGCAGTGAACGACCCGGATGCGATTGTCGCTCTTATCAACACGTTTACCTTTGAGTACCTTCTTATCAAGATCATCTATCAAACGTTTTTTGTCTATCTTTACGGTGCTACGTTGGGAAAAATGGTGATGAAGATCAACATTGTCGATGCGGTGACGATGCAGAGGCCGATCTTCAGCAGTGCGCTCAACCGGGGTGTGTTCCGTATCATCAGCGAGATGATCTTCTACCTCGGCTTTATCTGGGCTTTTTATGATAAAAATAGACAGAGCTGGCATGACAAGACGGCTCGAACTTTGGTGGTCAATGCATCTTAGGTATCTGCTTCTCTTTTTTTTCCTGACACCGATACTTTATGCAGGCGATCCGGTAGAGTTCTATGCCAAAGATCTGAATATGCATGGAGATAAAGTCTATGCAGAAGGTGATGTCCTGGTCATTTATCAGGACAGCTATATCAGCGCTGAAAAAGCCAGCTATGACAAGAACAGTACGGTACTTGAACTTTTCGGAAACGTTGTGACACTCAAAGGGAGTGAATACCAGTTCATTGGCGACTATATGAAGCTCAATATTGACAGAAAAGAGCGTGAAATATCACCGTTTTATATGTTGGACAAAGAGTCAAAGGTCTGGCTCTCTTCGCAAAAATCCCAGGCGTGCGAAAATACTGTCAATATCGAAAAAGGTATTATCTCAGGATGTGAGCCCAGTAATCCGCTCTGGGAGATCTATTTCAGCAGTTCAGATTACAACAGTGAGAGCAAATGGCTCAATATCTATAATGCTCGGTTCCATTTCGGGGGGATCCCGCTGCTCTATTTTCCCTATTTCGGATACTCTCTGGACCGGTCACGCCGAAGCGGTCTGTTGATTCCCTCTTTCGGTGTTTCAGGTTCAGAGGGTCTCTATTATGAGCAGCCGCTCTACATCGTTTTGGGAGACAGTGCTGATATCGAACTTAAGCCGCAACTGCGTACCTCCCGTGGACAAGGGCTTTACGGTACCCTTCGATTTGTGGATTCCAAGGATTCCAGAGGAAGCCTTACCTTAGGGTATTTTGAAGAAAAAAATAGCTATTTTTTGGAGAATAACCTTCAAAATGACAGACATTACGGGTTCGGATTCAAGTACCAGAACAGAAGCGTTTTGCAACATTGGTTTGGACTTGATCTTGGCGGGCAATCGGGTCTATACAGCGATGTCCAATGGATGAATGATGTCGATTATCTCAATCTTTCAAGTAACGATACCATTAACTCGGTCACTTCCAACCAGGTCTATTCGCGTGTCAACCTTTTTTACAATGAAGAGAAGAACTACTATGGCGCTTATCTGAAATATTATCTTGATCTTAATCCCCAAGACGCCGATAAACGTAAAGCAACGATCCAAAAACTTCCTATTCTTCAATACCATCACTATCTTGACGCCTATTTGGATCAGCACCTCTATTACACACTCAACATGACTGCCAACAATTATGTGCGACAAGAGGGAAAAGAGGGTGAAGAACTTGAGTTGAACATCCCTGTTACTCTGCAGAGTGCTTTTCTCGATGATTATATCAACGTCGCATATAAGGCGCAGCTTTACGGCAGGCTGATCGACTTTAGAAGTGAAGCCGATGCAAGCGTGACACAAGATATTTATAAACGGGGATATTACGGACGTTTATCGCATAACGTAAACGTGGACTCCTATCTGACAAAAGGCTATGAAGAGTATTCCCATACTATGGTGTTTTCCGGAACGTACACAAAGTTCGGCAGTGATAAAAAAGGCGGTTACTATGCACTTGTAGAAAACGATTGTACGAGTGATCTTCCTTTATATCCGCAGAATTGTGAGTTCTATACCTTATCAAATATAGAAGACAATGTGAACCTTCAGTTTACACAGTATATCATTGACAACAGTGGCAGAGAGAAGATATACCATCGCCTTTCGCAACCGGTACTGCTGACGACATCCAATTCGCAAGAGGAAGGGTTAGGCGACTTCGAAAATGAGTTTAGATGGAATATAACGGATAAAATATCATTTTACGACGATACGTTTTACAGTTTTCAGCGTAATGAATGGGTGAAGACACTTAATACCCTGCGATATCAGGACAAAGCTTTTAATATAGGCTTTTCCTATCTGTATGAGAACAAAGCCTACAAAGATAAGCTCAACCCCTATACAAACTACTTGAATGCTGATGCCTCTTATCGCTATAATAAACACTATAAGTACTTTACAAAATATGCATTTGATGTGGAAAACAGTATCAAGAAGTATTCTGAGATCGGGTTTCTCTATACAAAGCGATGCTGGGATTTTGGGCTGCGTTATGTGGAGAATAACCGTCCGGTTCTCAGGCAGAACAGTATTACAGACAGTACGTTTGATAAATATATTTACTTTACGCTTATTCTCAAACCTATCGGCGGTTCGGAAGTGAGCTACAGAACCAGCGATACACTAACGAGCCAATAAGGAGTCTGCATGAGTACGAACAGAATGATATTTACAGATCGGAAGGATGCTGCAGTCAGGCTCAAGGAGCATCTTCCCCGGGATCGGATGAAGCAAGAGAAGTGGCATCTTGTCGCTGTCTCTTCCGGAGGTTTGGAGCTGATGTATTACATGAATGAACGTCTGAATTTAGCGAAGGATTTTCTCTTTTCTGCCGGTATTTATGCCCCTAAAAACAGCGAATGCGAGTTGGCCAGGGTGAGTGAACATGAAGAGATTGTGATTAATGACAGCCTGGTGAAAACATTTGACATCAAGTATGACTATATTTACGGTGAAGCTTCACGTAAGTATGAAGAGAAGATTTTGAGTTATATTTACAAATACCGCAAGGGTAAGCATTTTGAAGACATGGAAGGCAGGACCATACTGCTGGTGGATGAAGGGGCGGAAAGCGGTCTAAAGCTGATGGCAGCAATAAAAACAGTTTTAGCGATGAGACCCAAAGCCGTTTATGTCGCGGTACCGGTTTTGCCAAGCGATCTGCTTGACAGTCTGGAACCTTTGACCGACGAGATCTTTTTTATCTCAGCCCTGGATGATTATATTGATACAAAAAGTTATTATGAATCATTTGAACCTGTTACCGATGCGCAGATCGCGCAATACCTAGGAGAATAAGATGGACTATAACGTATTAATAGATTTGGATAATAAAAACGAAGAATATGCCCTGGAAAGTGTTGCCAAGCAGGCGAACGGTTCAGTATGGTTAAAAAGCGGTAAAACGGTTCTGCTGGCAACAGTGGTGATAGACGAAAATGAATTCGCCGGCGGCGAGTTTTTACCGTTGACGGTGCAGTATATTGAAAAAGCCTACGCAGCGGGTAAATTTCCGGGAGGGTATATCAAACGCGAGAGTAAGCCGAGCGATTTTGAAGCCTTGACCTCGCGAATCATCGACCGATCCCTGCGTCCGCTTTTTCCAAAAGGTTTTACCAACCCGATCCAGATCACCGTTCTAGTCTTGAGTGCGGATGAAGAGAGCGATTTACAAGCCCTCGCACTGAATGCAGCCTCAGCTGCACTTTATGTCTCTGATATTGATATTAAGACCTCGGTGACATCGTGCCGCATTGCCAGGGTCGAAGGTGAACTGATCGCCAATCCGACTATGTCCCAACTCCATGAGAGTACGCTGGATCTGTATGTTGCGGGCAGCAGAGAAGATCTGTTGATGATCGAGATGAAAGCACATGGGTCGGTGGAGACTGAACTGCTCTCAACTGCCATGGTCGATCCGATGATCGATCCGGCAATGGGCGTCGATACGGTGGATAGCTATCATGCCAACCTTGTCAGTGAAGAGGAGTTTATTGAGATCCTTTCTATGGCACAAGAGAGGCTTAATACCGCTAATAAAGCATACGAGAGTGCTTTTGACCCGTATGCGAAAGAGCCGATGACAATGGAACTGCACGAGGTGAGCGGCACACAGCAAATTGAGGCATACATTCTTGAAGAGCATGCCGAAGCGGTCAAAGAGGCAATTAAAGAGATGGCTAAAAGTGAACGCTCAAATGCCTTGCGAAAGATTCGAAATGATGTTCTGACAAAGCATGAAGAGTGGGACAAAGAACATGTCAAAATGGCATTGATCAATGTTAAAAAATCGATGGTGCGAGAACAGATCTTAAAAGAGGGTGTGCGTGCTGACGGACGTGGGTTAAATGCTATCCGCCCGATCGATATACAAACCAATATTCTGCCGTCTGCCCATGCGTCCTGCCTGTTTACCCGGGGACAGACACAGGCTCTGGTCGTTATGACGCTTGGCGGTGACAAAGATGCCCAGATGTACGAAAGTCTTACCGACACGGCTCAGAAGAGCGAACGTTTTATGGTGCACTACAACTTTCCGGGCTTTGCAGTACGTGAGGCTTCTCCGATAGGTGCGCCCAAACGCCGCGAACTCGGTCACGGCAATCTTGCCAAGCGGGCGCTGGAGTGTACGCTTGAATCGCCGGGGCATACGATCCGCCTTGTCTCCGAAATATTGGAGTCAAACGGTTCTTCTTCTATGGCGACGGTGTGCGGCGGCTATATGGCGATGCGTGCCGGCGAGATCGAACTGACCGATACGATTGCCGGGATCGCGATGGGGATGGTATCGGAAGGTTCAGAATACGCGATCCTCTCCGACATTACCGGCCTTGAAGATCATGACGGGGATCTGGACTTCAAGGTAGCCGGCTCAAAAGAGGGGATCTCTGCTCTGCAGATGGATATTAAACTCGGCGGTATCAACCTGGAAGTGCTTAAGAAAGCACTGTTTCAGGCAAAAGAGGGGCGCGGTCATATTATTGACGTTATGCTTGAAGCCGAAAAAAAGATAGAGACCAATCCAGACCTGCCGACCCATACCATCTTTCATATTGATCCAGCCCGTGTTGCCGAGATCATCGGTCAGGCAGGCAAAACAATCCGCTCGATCATAGAGAAGTTCGAAGTCGCGATCGATATCGATCGCAAAGGCGGAAAAGTCAAGGTGTCGGGTCTTAACCGTGAGGGGGTAAAAGCGGCGCGCAGACATATTGAAGAGATCGCAAACAAAAAGCGCGAGCCGTTACCGGAATATCAGGTGGGCGATATTGTCGAAGGGAAGGTGAAACGCATTGTCGATTTCGGTGCTTTTATCGAACTACCCGGTGGTGTGGATGGACTGTTGCATATCTCCAAAATCTCAGACGGCCACATTAAAAATATTACTGATGTGATCAGTATCGGTGATACCATCAATGTTGAGATCCTGGAATTTAAAGGCAATAAAATCAGTCTCGGACGTGCTGCAGTATAAAACTGCCAATGCAGTTGCCTGTTTATAGCAGATGAAATGCATTTAACGCATTAAAATCTGCGTTCTTAATATAATATTTATTTAGAGCGCACTATAATTGCGCACACAAAGTAATTAGTAGGGACATGGCTCGCATTTATGTGGTCATGGCTCACCGCTTAAGGTGGGTTACGCTAGCCGAACGGACTTTGATTTTTAAACGGAGAAATATAATGAAAAAAATCGTATTAATGATGCTAGCACTTGCTGCTACTGCATTTGCTGCTGATGCAGACGTTGCGAACCAAACTCTTAAAGCGTACTCAATGATCGCTGCAGGTGTTGGTCTTGGTCTTGCTGCACTTGGTGGTGCTATCGGTATGGGTCACACTGCTGCTGCTACTATCGCCGGTACTGCACGTAACCCAGGTCTTGGCGGTAAGCTAATGACTACAATGTTCATCGCTCTTGCAATGATCGAAGCGCAAGTTATCTATACTCTAGTTATCGCGCTTATCGCTCTTTACGCGAACCCTTACCTAGGTTAATCACCTAAGTAACCCTCAGTCAGCCTTTATGGCTGACATCTTTCTTTATAATGCGCACGTGGTGGAACGGTAGACACGCTACCTTGAGGGGGTAGTGCCTTACGGGTGTGGAGGTTCAAATCCTCTCGTGCGCACCATAATTCAACTCCAGATAAATCTTAAATATACACATAAACCCCTAAAATACGAACATCAAGTACGTTACAATAACATTTCGAACTTGAATTGGCGTTTGCAATTCATGATAAAGTCTACAAGACCATTAATGAATAAAAATATAAAATAATGGTTAATTACAAGAAGATATTATTAAAGAGCAACCGATACAACATTGATTCTGCTGAAGTCAAAAAAATCCTCGATGCCATAGAAGTATATTGAAAACGGGATAAGCATAAATATTAAGGAATTGAAAATGTAAATAATTACAAAGATTTCTTGACTGACATGGCTTTTCGTATACACGCATCTATAGAGGTCGTTTCTGCTATATATGGTGTGATTTCTTTCGGAAAATACTGTGCTGTCGTATGTCCAATTGCTATGGCTGTATAAGTGGGATCCCAATCGGCGTTTTGAAAAAAGCAGTTGATTGTTGATGGTGAAGAGAAAATGATGATTGAGTTTTTAGGGAGAACAATCTTTTGATCAAACTGTTTGCAGGTCGTTTCATAGACAATCACTTCATCGCATAAAACCCCTTTACTGTTGAGGTTATCACATAAATCGGATGCCACATCTTTTGCACGAAGGTAGAGTAGCTTTTTATCTTTCAATGGTTTTATCAACTCTTTTGCAAATTCATTTCCGTAATGGCTTTTACCTACAAATCTTAACTGGCCTTTTAATGATTTGACAGCTTTTGCAGTTTGTGGAGCCAACGCATAGACAGGTTTCTGTCTCCATTTTTCATTAAAATTTTCAATTGCAAAGACCGCATTTTTGGAGGTGAAAATCAATCCGTCATACAGGTTGAAATCAATCTCTGAAGGTATCGGTTTTGTAACGATGACAGGAAGGTTCTTAGCGTAGTCAACTTCTTTATCACTTAATACATATACATCGTATTGTTTGCTGATAAAACGCTTTATGCTTGGAGTAAGTGAGTATTGAATCTTTTTGATCCAAGACGGGTTGTGAACGATGTGGAGGTTCTTTTTTTTATCTATAATGTATTGAATGTTATGTTTTTGAAACAGGTGCGTGATGCTTACCAGTTCCATCGAGGCATCTGTTGTATGCTTTTGATCCAATATCACCATTTTTGATGGATTGTCATACTCATAATAAATAAGATTTAACGGTTTCAATAATTCGGTTATATTTGTCATAATATCGTAGTGTATTGTATTTGTGTAAACAACTGCTGATTTACAACTGATAGAGGTTGCACCATCTTTCTCTCAAACGCTGATATTGTTAAATGTCTGTTAACTGCATCACAGTGTGACGGTACGGCAGTTGTTGATAAAGGAGATGACCTTCTCTTCCGGCATCTCACACGGCTTCAAGAGGCCGCCAAGCGTCTGGGGATAATAATTAAGGCTTATGAAGTCGTTGCCGCCGAGCTCTTCGGCGTAGGCTTTGATCAGTCTGCCATTCAGGAGGGTCTCTTTGCGCAGCAGGTAACGTTTGTTTTCATAGATGACATCATAGGCACCGTCTTTGAGGTTCAAAAGACGCTTGTGAAAAGAGGAGCTGTTGAGGTACGCCACTAGACTTTGTTTTGGATGGTGATCTTGGTGGCCTCAAAGAGTTCGGTCGCTTTTTGGATCATCGGCTCGTCAAGAATAGCCTGGCCGTCAAACTCTTTGGTGGATTGATCGCTGTCGCTGCAGCCTGCAACACAGGAACCGGTACCGACCTCTGACTCTTCGGTCATCGATGAAGACTGGGGTGCATTCTGCATCGTATCTGGAACAGGCTGTTGCATCTGCTGTTGAGGCGGTGTCTGAGGTGCCGCAGTGGTTTGGGGTCCTTCTGCTTGTGGTTCTGGCGTAGGTGTGGGTTCCGGCGGTGTCGAAGGCGCTGCTTTGGAACATTTCTGTGCTTTGATCTGCGTCTCAAAACCAAAGATCTCACGAACAAACTGTTTGATCACACTGTAGCCGTGTTTGAGCTGCTTTTTGCATTCTTCGTCGGCACAGCTCTCCCAGATAAGAAGATCGTCCCGATAAGAGACAAAGCTGATCTGCTCTTTGAAGCATCGTCCGAGATCGATACTGCGGTCTTCGATTTTCTGGATAAGCTGTTTGAATAAAGCACGTTCTTTCGCATCACTGGCAACAGGCGGTTCTACAGCTTTTTCAGCCGGCATTACAGGCTCTTCTGGCGTTGCAGGGACCTCTGCTGCCGGTTCAGCCTTTTCGGCTGTTGTCGCGGCTTGTACCGGCGGAGTCTGCTGAGGTCTCGGCATCGGTGCACCGCTGCCGATCTGTGCTTCCAAAGATTCGATCATCTGGTCGATCTCTTTGACCTTCATCGCTTCGAGCATCTTAAAAAAGATCATGCTTAAGACAAAACCGCCATCCGCATTGATACTGAAAAGTGATTTGGCGTCAGAGAGGATGCGGAAGAAGCGCTCGAGCAGTAGAATGGAGTAACGGCCGTCTTGCGCATAAAGACGCTCTTTTAGGAAGGCAATAAGCTCATCAACGACCATTTCGGCTTCATACTCTTCAAGCTCTTGGATATGGGCAAGAAGTGCTTCTCTGTCGTTGTTGAAGATGGCACTAAAGATCGCTTCGATAGATTGCGGATCGACAAGGCCGAGCATGTCGGTGACGGTCTGGATATCAACATGGTTTTTCGAGTAGATAATGGCCTGATCGAGCAGGGTCAACGTGTCACGCAGGCTGCCTGAACCGCTCCGGGCAAGGATTTCCAACGCGGCATCTTCATAGGTGATATTTTCAAGCTGCAGGATATGTTGCAGATGATGGACGACATTGAGGATAGAGATACGTTTGAATCGGAAGTGCTGGGTACGGCTTAAAATGGTCGCAGGCAGTTTCAGCGGGTCGGTCGTCGCCAAGATGAACTTGACATAAGGCGGTGGCTCCTCAAGGGTCTTGAGCAACGCATTGAACGCCTCTTTGGTGAGCATATGCACTTCATCAATGATGAAGATCTTGTACTGTCCTGCAGCCGGTTTATATTTAGTGTGCTCTATAAGGTCGCGGATATCATCGATCTTGCGGCTTGAGGCGGCGTCCATCTCGATGATATCCATATGGCGACCCTCTTTCGCCATCATACAATGTTCACAGATACCGCAGGGATTGGAAGTCGGTCCCTGCTCACAGATAAGCGCTTTGGCAAAGATACGGGCGGTCGATGTCTTGCCTGAACCACGCAGACCTGAAAAGAGGTAGGCGTGTGAAAGGCGATTGGAGTCAAGCGCAAGTGAGAGAGTCTGAGAGATCGTCTCCTGGCCGATCAGTTCACTAAAACTCTCGGGACGATATTTTCGTGCTAAAACTTCAGAACTCTCTTTCACTTAAAACGCCTTACATAGAATTTAGGGCACCTCTAAAATCCCTAACTGGCTTCAGAGGGAAGAATGAGAGATGATATGGTGCAGAACTTTTCTTGAGTCATAGCCATAGCTATGAGGATAGAAAATTCTACGATGCGGCATTTAGTGCCGCCCTGCATTGCGCTTTAGCGCTTTATGTGCAAGATCGCTCTCTTTATCACTCCCGCTGAAACCAACTAGGGGTTTTAGAGATGCCCTTTATATTATTTTAACATAGCATGGCTTTCAAAGAGGGTAATCCGACAGTATGCCTACTGTATCTCTTTTCTTGATAGCTGATTCCATACCGTGTCAAAAATGCCCTTAGCATAGCTAAAGAAATTGCACCCCTTAACTTCAGGCAGAGATGCTCTGTATCCGATTAGAATATGCTTTACATAAAACGAGATGTCGTGACAGCTCCTGTCGTAGTTTTGGAGCAGCTTTCACGGTGTATATAGAGGATAAAACCTTTATTCAAAATGTCATTTTTTTCACATTTTCTTAAGGTAGACTTTTTAAGTAAAAAAAGGAGTATGAAGATGAAAATTTTTTTATTTATTATGATACTTATGACCAATCTTATATACGCATCGACCACTACGGTTCAATATGATGTCGATCTATCAGCTGTAGGCACAATCGGAAAGGCTTCGATGAGTAAAGTCCAGCAGAACGGCAATTATGTTATCACGCTTCATGCCCAGGCGATCGGCATTGCCGCAAAGATGACGAAAGAGAGAAGTGATACCTATATCTCCCAGGGCACCTTTGACGGAGACGAATTTGTTCCGGATGTCCTGGTTGTAAAACGAGAGACAAATGATAAAGTAAAATACACCGTTTACACGTTTGATCACATCAACAAGGTCGTTCAGAAAGAGAACACGCAGATCAAAAGGGTCAGCAGTAATTCTCTTGATATTAAAAGCTTGCGTATCGTCGCAACAGAAAAAGAGGAGTTCTCATTCTCCTCCAAAACAAACGAATATTATGCACGAAACGATATCGTCTCTCTGTTTTTTAACAGTCGTCACTATATGGCCTCTATGAGTGCAGGTGAAAGGAAAACGCTGCGCGCGGTAGGCATTAAAAGTGATGAGGGTGAGGTGATGGTCACTCTACCGGCCAAAGAGGTGTCAAACAATGATCTGTTCGGGGTAGCCATCGATAAAGACAATTTTGAAAACGGAAAAGGCGAACTGCTTGTCAGCCTGGATGCCGACGGGTTCCCTTCCATCGCAACCATAAACGACATTGCACTGTATGGTGATGTTGTAGGAAAAAGAATTTATACCGAACTGGCGTCTAATTAAAGGGCTTGTCCGGTCTTTATATTTCATCAGGCAGGTTAAGCCATTGACGTGCTGTACTGCGCAGTGCTTCCGGATTTTCAGAGGCAAAGAACTTTAGCTTTGGATGCGGATGCTTGTGCGTAAACTCGTAATGCGATTCAAGATGTTCCACGATCGCCTCACCGGAGTGGATCAGAATGCTTTTATTGTCGAAATAGTTTCCAATTGCCTGTGAAATAAGCGGAAAATGGGTACAGCCTAAAATAATGCCGTCCGGACAATCGAGGTTTCCGAAATAGTGGTGCATGGTGCTCTCTAGAATCTCGCCTTCAAAAAGTCCCTCTTCAATGATCGGTACAAAAAGCCCGGTTGCTTTGGCTGTTGTGTTGGTAAAGCCTTGTTGATGCAGCAGATTCTCATAGGCTTTGGAATTGACAGTTGCCTTGGTACCTAAGACAAGAATGTTGGCATTGGGGTCGGAGAGCGCATTTTTTGCGGCGATGATACCCGGTTCAACGACGCCGATAACATGGAAAGGGGCCTGTGCCTTCATCTCTTCGAGAGCATAGGCGCTGACTGTATTACAGGCGGTGATCAGCAGATCGATCTCAAAGTTTTTGAAGAACTCCAGGGCTTCGAGGGAGTAGCGGACAATAGTGTTCTTATCTTTGACTCCGTAAGGCACACGGGCTGTATCGCCAAAATAGATGATCTCTTCAAAGAGCTGGTGCTCCAAAAGTGATTTTACGACGGTCAATCCGCCTATACCACTGTCAAATACGCCGACTTTCAATGCTCTGTCCTGAAAGAGTGATAAACAACAGGTCCGGAGAGGGGCATACAAGAAGGGGTATCTTCAATCTTCTCTCTTTGTCCCTCGATCTTTGTCATTCCCTAGTTGCCTTCGTTCATCATATTTAAAAAGTCTTCGTTGGTCGGCATCTTTTTCATCTTGGTGTAGAGGAATTTAAGTGCCTCGACTTCATCTTCTTGTTTATGCAGCATTGAACGCAGAATAAAGACCTTTTGCAGGATCTCCGGTCCGATAAGCAGCTCTTCTTTACGCGTTCCGGACTTCAAGATGTCGATAGCCGGGAAGATACGGCGGTCTGAGATCTTGCGGCTTAGTACGACTTCGGAGTTTCCTGTTCCTTTGAACTCTTCAAAGATCACCTCGTCCATACGGCTGCCGGTATCAACAAGAGCCGTAGCGATGATGGTCAGCGAACCGCCGTTTTCTATATTACGCGCCGCACCGAAAAAGCGCTTCGGTTTGTGCAGGGCATTGGCATCCACCCCGCCTGAGAGTACTTTACCGCTTGACGGTGTTACCGTATTGTAGGCACGGGCCAGACGTGTGATCGAGTCGAGCAGGATGACCACATCTTTACCGATCTCGACGCGGCGCTTCGCACGTTCGATGACCATCTCAGCCACTTTTACGTGGTTTTTCGCCGGCATATCAAAGGTTGAACTGTAGACTTCACCCTTGACAGAACGTTCCATATCGGTGACCTCTTCGGGACGTTCGTCGACAAGCAGGACCATCAATTCGACTTCCGGATGGTTGGAGGTAATACCGTGAGCGATCTCTTTCATCAGCTCTGTTTTACCCGAACGAGGCGGTGCGACGATCAGCGCGCGCTGACCTTTACCGATAGGCGAGAAGAGATCCAGCATACGGCCTGTCAGTTTTTCAGGTTTGTACTCAAGTTTGAGCTGTTCCAGTGCATAAAGCGGCGTAAGGTTTTCAAACAGTGGACGTTTTTTGCTCTCGGCCGGCGGCAGGTAGTTGATCGCCTCGACTTTAAGCAGGGCATAGTAACGCTCCTGGTCTTTCGGCGGACGCACCTGACCGGTAACGACGTCACCGTTACGAAGGGCAAACTTCTTGATCTGTGTGCTTGAGACGTAGGCATCGTGAAGCGAGTCGCTGAAGGTCGTGTCAATAGAGCGTAAAAAGCCGTAACCGTCCTGCATGGTCTCCAAAATACCGGTAAAGAGGATAAACCCGCCTTGCGATGTCTGTGACTTCAATATCTCAAATATCAGATCTTGACGCTTGAGTTCATTGGGCTGCTCAACCCCAAGTTCATCTGCTGTTTTGACAAGTTCATCCAAGGTTTTGGTACGTAGATCTTCAATGGTGTGGCCGGTGACAGGAACATGCGTTCGGGAGGTTTTGTTGTTTTTTTGCTGACGGGTGTCGCTCATAATTTACCTTATGGAATTTGTGGAATTTCTTACAGAAGTTGTAAAGTTGAAGAAGTGATTTAAGGTTTTCAATGCCGTATTTTATAACAACTGAGAGTCAGATGTCAAGTTTATGTTCTTTTTTGACGCTTCAACGTAAAATACGCGTCTATTTAGCCTCACTAGAGTTTAAGTGCGATAAAATGAAATACTTTAAAAAAGAGGATGAATTATGACAAATACGTTTGAGTTCGCACCCAAGGTTAATGACAAACTGTCTGATGCTATTGCCAAAGAGCGGGAGAGCATAGGTTTTTACGATCTTTGTGATCAGGATGTAGCACCCTATCTTGAACTCGCGTCCAAGGTAGAGCAAAACAATATTGTTGTTATCGGTATCGGAGGGAGTGCTCTGGGCGCTTCGGCTGTGCATCACTTTCTCGATCTTGTCCGTTCATTCGATAAAAAACTGCATATTCTAGATACGACTGATCCATTGATCCTTGAAAGCAAGCTTAAAAGTTTTGATATGCATAACGCTTTTTACTGCCTCATCAGCAAATCGGGAACGACGATCGAGACGATCGCCGTAGCAAAATACATCGATGCGGTGGAGAGATTACAAAACGATAACTGTGTGGTCATTACGGATGAAAATTCGGCGCTTGAAAAATTTGCCGACGCCCGCGGCATCGGCCATTTTGAGATCCCGGCGAACGTCGGCGGCCGTTTTTCCGTTTTAAGCAGTGCCGGTCTGATCCCTTTGGCGCTGGTCGGGGTTGATATCACAGCTCTTTTGGAAGGGGCGGCCAAGGTGCGCAACGCTTTTTTTAATGATGAGGGGTATTGCAACAACCTGATGAAAAAGGCGACGTTTTACGCCCAACAGGCCAACACCTATAACATTAACTGCCTCTTCTCCTACTCGGAGGTCTTTCGGGAGTTTAACGCCTGGTATGTCCAGCTTTGGGGAGAGAGTCTGGGTAAAAAACAGCGCCACAGCGAACTCCATGTCGGCTTGACACCGGTAGGGCTGATCGGACCGACCGATCAGCACTCTTTTCTACAGCTGATCGTCGAAGGAAAGCGCGACAAGTCGGTGACCGTGATCAAGATCAAAGAGTTTAACAACACTATGCGTATCCCGAATAATTCGTTCGAGCATCTTGAGGCGATGGACCTGATCAACGGATTCGATTTTTCGGAACTGATCAACATGCAGGCGGACTCGATCATCGAAGCGCTCGACTCATTGGACAATATCCCGCTCGATGTGATCGAGATAGAGAGCGTCAATGCGTCAGAGATCGGTCAGCTGATCCTCTACTATGAGCTGTTGACCGCATTGGTGGCCAATATGCTTGATATCAATGCCTATGATCAGCCGGGTGTCGAGATGGGAAAAATCATTTTGAAAGAGAAGTTGAAAAGCAAGTAGATGATCGAATATATTAAAAAAGAAGTGGCGGCTTCTGCCGAGACAAAACAGAAAATATTGAATGATGAGACGTTTATCGCCAAGATAGCAGAGGTTGCCCAGGCCTGTCTGGATGTCTATCGCAGCAACAAGAAAACAATGCTGGCGGGTAACGGCGGTTCAGCGGCCGATGCACAGCATATCGCCGCTGAACTGGTCGGACGTTACGGTTTTGACCGACCTTCTATTCCTTCGCTCGCGCTGACAACCGACAGCTCCAACCTGACGGCTATCGGCAATGATTACGGTTACGACAGGGTCTTTTCGCGCCAGGTCGAAGGGATGGGGCAGGAGGGCGATCTTTTTATCGGTATCTCTACTTCAGGCAACTCGCAAAATATCATCAATGCATTTGAATCGGCGAAAGCCAAAGGGATCACGACGGTCGCCCTGACCGGACGTGACGGCGGAAAGATGGCGCAAATGGCCGACTACGCATTGATTGTACCCTCAAATACCACGCCGCGTATCCAGGAGTCCCATATCCTGATCGGACATATCCTCTGTGATATTATTGAAAAAGAGTTGTTTGGCGAGGGTGTATAAAGCGGATGAAAAGTGTGGGCTGGATGGCGTTTCTGACCTTAAAACCGGAGAATTTCCGAGCCGGGCAAGAGCATAAAGGCGCGAGGTAAGATGACCAAACGACCGGCACTTTTCCTGGACCGCGACGGTGTGATCAACGTCGAGAAGAACTATCTTCATAAGATCGAGGATTTCGAGTTCATCGACGGTATTTTTGCACTGTGTAAAAAGTATCAGGACCTCGGTTACAAGATCATTGTTGTGACAAACCAGTCGGGCATTGCGCGCGGTTATTACAATGAGAATGATTTTGAAAAATTGACGGCATGGATGATACAGGCATTCAGAGAGAAGGGCATTGTTATCGATGGTGTCTACCACTGCCCGCACCATCCGGATATCTCCGGTACATGCAGCTGCCGTAAACCGGAGCCTGGCATGCTGCTGGATGCAGCCGAAGAGCATAAAATCGACCTTGCCAACTCCATTTTGGTGGGGGATAGCGAACGCGACATTGTTGCCGCGCACCGGGTCGGAGTGAAAGAGAGCTATCTCTACTCCCAGGATGCGACGCAAAGCGAAGCAAGCAGAATCATCAGATCATTGAAAGAGTTACTATGAAGATAATGAACACGGGCGGCACGTTTAACAAACGCTATGATCCCATCAGCGGCAGACTTGAGATTCCTTTTGACAACAGCGCTGTCGAGTCGATCGTCAGCAGTTTTTCCTATGATGTAGAGGTCGCCGGCATGATCTACCGGGATTCGCTGGATATGGAACAGAACGACCGTGACCAGTTGGCAGCGATCTTGCAGGCGGATGACGAAGATGTCTTCGTCGTTGTGCACGGGACAGACACGATGGATCTGACGGCCAAGACCCTGGCCGAACATCTGCATGACAGGGTCATCGTCCTTGTCGGTGCGATGGTACCGTACTCTATTGATCAGACAGAAGCGAGCCTGAACCTCGGCATGGCGCTCGGGTTTGCAGCAACACGGCCTGCTCCGGGTGTTTATATCTGCATGAGCGGTATTATCGCACCGCATGAGCAGATCCGAAAGAACAGAGCGGAAGGAAGGTTTGAAATTGTCTAATGTAGCGTGTGACCATTGTCATCTTCAATTTGATGAGTCCGTCATGATCAAAGAGGGAGAACACTATTTTTGCTGCAAAGGGTGCCAGGGGATCTACCATCTGCTTAAAGATGAAGGACTTGACAGTTTTTACGACAAGCTGGGTGATGAGAAACTGGCCCCGCCGACACAGCAGTTTGAAGATAGCAGCAACTTCAATTCACCGGCTTTTTATACCCGATATGTCTCTGTTGACAGTGAAGGGTTCAACGAGGTCTCACTGATCATCGAAGGGATCCACTGTTCGGCCTGCGTCTGGCTCAATGAGAAAGCGTTGGCGAAAATGGAAGGTGTCGTTGAAGCCCATATCAACCATACCAACAACAAAGCGCGCATTATCTGGGATGATGAGATCGTAAAACTTTCCGCGATAATCGATATGATCCGTGCCATCGGCTATGATGCGTTTCCGTATGATCCTGAGATCCAGGAAGCACGCGCGGAGAAAGAGCGCAAAGACTACTACCTTCGTATTACTGTCGCCGTTTTTGTCATGATGAATATCATGACGATCGCCGTGGCACAGTATGCCGGCTTCTTTACGGGGATGGAACAAGGTGTCAAAAACATACTCAATACTGCCGAATGGATACTCTCCACACCGGTGCTGTTTTACAGCGGCTGGGTCTTTTTTAGAGGCGCCTATTACGGCTTTAAGACCAAAACGGTCAACATGGACATTCTGGTCGCAACGGGGGCCCTCTTAACTTACCTCTATTCTATCTATATAACGATCTTCGAGAAGGGCGAGGCCTATTTTGATTCGGTGACGATGATCATCACCTTCGTACTGATCGGGAAGTTTCTGGAGGTTCTCAGCAAGAAGAGTGCAGCCGATACCCTTGATTTGCTCTCCAAGCATGTCCCGGGTGAAGTGACGGTTCTTAAAAACGGTGAACAGGTCAACGTTGATGTCAAAGAGGTCGTAATCGGTGATATCCTGCTACTGAAAGCCGGCGAAAAAGCGGGCATTGACGGTGAGATCATTGAGGGTGAAGGCAGTTTCGACGAATCGAGTCTTACCGGAGAGAGTGAACCGATATTCAAGCGTGTCGGCGAGCATGTGGTGAGCGGTACGACCAGTATCGACGCCGTTGTCCAGTACCGGGCGACAAAAGATTTTGAGCATTCTACCCTCTCTAATATTCTGACCATGCTGGAACGTTCCATGGCCAAAAAACCGCATATTGAACAGGTGGCAAACCGCCTTTCGGAATACTTTTCGGCCGTGATCCTGCTGCTGGCGCTGGGTACATTTATTGTCTGGTGGTTCTGGCCGCACAGTTTTGAGACCGCCTTTATGGTGGGCATCTCCGTCATTGTCATCGCCTGTCCGTGCGCCTTGGCACTGGCGACACCTGTGGCGACACTGGTCGGACTGGGGCAGGGTGCCAAACGGGGTATTCTGTTCAAAGAGGCTGCGCAGCTGGAGACATTGGCGAAGGTAGATACGCTGGTCCTTGATAAGACCGGGACGATCACGGAGGGGCGGCCGAAAGTGCATAGCGTGGAGTGGTTTGATGCATCGCATGAACGTGCGTCGCACAGTCTGAAGCTATTGGCGCTTCTGAACGCATCGAAACATCCGGTTGCAACGGGGGTGAGTGAATACCTTTTGCGTGATGATAAACAACCGACAGTTCCGATACTTAATGAGGTGCAGCAGATCGCGGCCAAAGGGATGGTGGCCCGCTGTGAACAACAGATGCTTGTAGGCGGCAACAAAGTGCTGATGCAGGAGCAGGGCATTGATACGCCGATGGAGAACACGCACACGCTGTTTTATTTTGCGATCGATGATCGGCTCATCGCCCGATTCGAACTATTGGATATGCCAAAAGCGGATGCGGCTGACGTCATCAGAGACCTGCAGCATTCGGGTATCGATGTCGTGATGCTGACGGGCGACCATGAAGGTGTGGCAAAACGTATCGCCGATGAGGTCGGTATCGAACATTACCAGGCTGACCTGACGCCGCAACATAAAGCCGAGATGATCGCCAATATGCAGGCAGACGGCCACAGGGTCGTTATGGCCGGTGACGGCGTGAATGACATCCTGGCCCTTGCACAGGCAGAGATCGGCATTGCCATGGGCAACGGAAGTGACATTGCTATTGATGTGAGCGATGTGGTGTTGATGAATGATTCATTGCGTTCGCTTGAAGAGTCGTTTCGCATCGGACGCGCGACCTACAGACTCGTCAAGCAGAACCTGGCGCTCTCGCTGGTGTATAATGCCGTAACGATTCCATTGGCGATGGCGGGTTTTATCATCCCGTTGATCGCCGCTATTTCGATGTCGATCAGTTCACTGTTGGTTGTCGGAAATTCGATGCGTATACAGTGGAGCTGGAAGAGAAAATAGGGTGACGTACCGTAGATACCTTATGGTAAAAAACAGGTCACCGATATTATTGAATAAGGAAGTTGAATGGACAGCTGGATCATAATTTTGATGCTCGGTGTTTCCGTCTTTTTAGGGGGATTGGCACTTTTCGGCATCATGTGGGCGATCAAGTCCGGGCAGTTTGACGATAAAGAGAAGTTTTTGAACCAGGTCCAGTATGACGGTGAGGAGGAGCTGAATGCCGCCGCCAAACAGCAGGCAAAAAAAGAGGCCCTGAAAAAGAGAAAAGAGTACCGTCCGGAGTGATGTCGCTGGATAACGGTCATACGGGAAGCCCTTTTGAGAGGAACTTGTTCGCCGAAGCGTATTAATATAAAAACGCGGTTTATCTGCGTGTGAACATTCTGTTGAAGAAAACCCAGTGTTAACGTAGTGAAGGGGAACTTGTTCGCCGAAGCGTATTAATATAAAAACGCGGTTTATCTGCGTGTGAACATTCTGTTGAAGAAAACCCAGTGTTAACGTAGTGAAGGGGAACTTGTTCGCCGAAGCGTATTAATATAAAAACGCGGTTTATCTGCGTGTGAACATTCTGTTGAAGAAAACCCAGTGTTAACGTAGTGAAGGGGAACTTGTTCGCCGAAGCGTATTAAAATTATAGAAAGCGGAAACTCCTGAAAGGAGAATCCATTAGAAGAGCTGATTATTTAAGAGTTGTGATGTACTCTGCAACTGCTTTGATTGTAGCATCATCGTAAGCCGCAACTTGACCTTTCATCAATGCACCCATACCGTGTACGTTACGTGTACCGGCTTTGTAGCCTTTTAGCGATTCTTCGATTTTTGCAGCATCCCAAGTGTTGATGATCTCAGATTTGTTAAGAGCTTTTTTCTCAGCTTTTGCACCGTGGCAGCTTACACATTTCTTATAGGCTGCAGCACCGTCAGCTGCCATTAGTGATACGCTTGCTACAAGTAGTGCTAATGCGATTTTTTTCATGTTTGATCTCCAGAGTTAAAATTTCAAAACATTATATGCATTATAATCTTAAATTGTACTAAGGCACTCTCGCTACATTAACCCTCTGTTTGCTATAATTCGCTTACAAAACGAACAATGCGTCAAGCACGTGTGATCCGCTAAAAAAACAACATATATTAAAGAGAGACAATGCGCTATATCGATGATGACCTAAAGGGAAAAACGATCCTGATCACTGGAGGAGCAGGGTTTATCGGCTCAAATCTGGCCTTCTATTTTCAGGAAAACCATCCCGATGCCAAGGTGGTGGTACTTGACAGTTTTCGTTCCGGCGAGACCCTCTCCAACGGTAATCTGAAGAGTTTCGGTCACTTTAAAAACCTTGTCGGTTTCAGCGGCGAGGTGATCAGCGGCGACATCAATGACAAGGCCTTACTTGCCAAACTTGAATCGGACTATGACTTCGATTACATCTTTCATGAAGCGGCCATCTCCGACACAACGGCCCTTGAGCAGGACCTGATGATCAGGACCAATCTCAATGCCTATAAAGACCTTCTTGACATGGCAGTCCGCCAAAACGCCAATATGATCTATGCCTCATCGGGTGCTACGTACGGTAACGCCCCTTCACCGCAGACGGTGGGTGTCGAAGCGCCGCAGAATGTTTACGGTTTTTCAAAACTGATGATGGACCATCTCTCCCGTGACGTAATGAAAAGCGCGAATATCAGTATTGTCGGACTGCGCTATTTTAATGTTTACGGACCGAGAGAGTATTATAAAGATAAGACCTCTTCTATGGTGGTCCAGTTCGGTCATCAGCTGCTGCAGGGCAAAAACCCGAGACTCTTTGACGGTTCGGACAAGATCGTGCGCGATTTCATCTTTATTGAAGACGTTATTCAGGCCAATATTTTGGCGATGCAGCCGAAGCAGAGCGGTATCTACAATGTCGGTACCGGTCATGCGCGTTCCTTCCAGGATATGGTCGATATCCTGCAAAAAGAGCTGGGCACATCATCTGCCTGCGAATATATACCAAACCCTTTTATAGGGCGTTACCAATTCCACACCGAAGCCAATATCGAGAGTACAAAAGAGGGACTGGGGTATGCGCCGCGTTACAGTTTTGAAGAGGGGATCAAAGCCTATATTCCAGAGATCAAACGTCTGTTTGAAGAAGAGGTGAAAAGCGTTTAGAAAAAGTGAACTGCTTCACTTTTTTAGCTTTGAAACCGGAGTGTTGTTGAGCTTGCGAAACCACGGAGGCTTAAAATCAGTTGCGTTTAGAAAAAGTGAACTGCTTCACTTTTTTAGCTTTGAAACCGGAGTGTTGTTGAGCTTGCGAAACCACGGAGGCTTAAAATCAGTAGCGTTTAGAAAAAGTGAACTGCTTCACTTTTTTAGCTTTGAAACCGGAGTGTTGTTGAGCTTGCGAAACCACGGAGACTTCTGTTTGTGGTGTTGAGATCACAAAGATGTACAAAGGAATTACATAATCATGACTGTGCTTAAAAACGCCAAACCTAACATCCTAGTCGTCGGCGACCTGATGATCGATCACTACCTCTGGGGTGATGCCGAGCGTATTTCGCCCGAAGCACCGGTGCAGGTTGTTGATATCGCCAGAGAGACATCGGTCCTCGGGGGTGCGGGCAATGTGGTCAACAACCTTATTTCGCTGGGTGCAGCCGTGAATGTCGCCAGCGTGGTCGGTGATGACGAGATCGCCAAAGAGTTGACGATCATGCTCAAATCCATCGGGGCAAAGACCGAAGGGCTGATCACCCAAAACGGACGCAAGACCAGTAAAAAGTCGCGTGTCATTGCATCGCATCAGCAGATACTGCGTTATGACAATGAGTCAAAAGAGACGATCAGTGCCGAGTCGGTTGAGAAGATACTTAAAGCGATCGAAAAAGATCTTTTTGTGATAGATATGATCATCCTTTCCGACTATGGCAAGGGGGTGGTCTCAGAGGCACTCTCGCAGGCGGTCATCACTCTGGCCAATGCAAAAGGGATCAAGGTGCTGGTCGATCCAAAAGGGACGGATTACAGCAAATACAGGGGTGCCCATATGTTGACGCCCAACAAAAAAGAGGCATCTGAGGCGACAGGTATCCCTATCGTTGATGATGCGAGCCTGGAGCGTGCGCTGCTTACACTGAAAGAGCAATGTTCCCTGGAACGTTCGATGATCACTCTTTCGGAGGACGGGATCGCTATCTATGACGGCGAAGTGAAACGTTTTCCTACGGTCGCGCAAGAGGTCTTTGACGTCACAGGGGCAGGTGATACGGTGATCGCTTCGATCGCCTTTGCTCTGAGCGCCGGTTTGAGTATCGAAGAGACGGCCCGCTTCTCCAACCTGGCAGCCGGTGTTGTCGTCGGCAAGATCGGTTCGGCGACGGTCACGCTAGACGAGATTGAGATCTATGAGTCAAAACTGCATCAAAGCAGTTCGGATGCCCATATCAAGAGCTTTGCCGAGATCGACCGCATCGTCAAGCGCGCCAAAGAACATGGTCAACGCGTTGTCTTTACCAACGGCTGCTTCGACATCCTGCATGTCGGTCATGTCAAATACCTGCAGGAGGCGAAGAGCTTCGGCGATATCCTGATTGTCGGGCTTAATTCCGATGCGTCGGTGCGTGAGCTAAAAGGGCCGTCACGCCCGGTCAACACCGAAGACGACCGCGCCTATATTCTGGCGGCGCTGGATGCCGTCGATTATGTCGTTAAGTTCAGCGAGGAGACACCGTATGATCTGATCAAGATGATCGCACCCGATGTATTGGTCAAAGGGGGTGATTATGAAGGTAAAGAAGTCGTGGGTACCGAGTTTTCAAAAGCGTTGAAACTGGTTGACTTCGTCAATGGCAAAAGCACAACAAAAACAATAGAAAAAATTCAAGGATCGACATGTTAAAAAAACTACTAATAGGACTACTCCTCTCCGGTTCGGTGAGCTACGCGATGCATGAGTTCGAATTAAATCTGAACAATAAAGATCTGGATCTGCATCTGGGGCTGGACATGGGGCAGTTCAATCACGCTATCGAACCTGACAGCTTTATGCTCAAGGCGAGACTGATGAAGGGTGACAATGCGCACAGCCGACTTCCGTACGATCAAGACCCTGAAATTCTGTCGGAAGTAGGGTTTGTGGTGCAGTCGACATCTGCATTGGCCCAGGAACTGATGCTGGGACTCGGCCTGAAAATCGCCTTTACACCGCTTGACAATGACCAGACAGTCTTTGTCATGCCGATCGGTATTGTGGGTGACTATACCCTTCCTTTGGATATTGCTATCCCGCTGCACATCGGCGGACAGTTCTACTATGCGCCCGAGGTGCTTACGTTTGAACAGTCGACCAGTTATACCGAGTACCAGGCAAACTTCGATATCCAATTGATGGAGAGAGCCTTCGTCACGACCGGTTACAGAGCTATCAAGACGCCGACGAAAGAGCGCAGCAACGCCTACTACAACCGCAGCTATTTCGTCGGCGTACGATTTTTGTTCTAGCTTCAGCACATCTTGTGCCGAAGTTCACCTCTCAGCGTACCGATGTACGCTTTCGGGTTCACTTCGGCACAATCTGCACCAAATCTACAACAAAAATATTTTGTTTGTTGTTCATTTTAAGTCTATCTTTCTAATCACTAATCACTAATCACTAATCACTAATCACGCTGACTGTTGATGTCAGTTTTACGAAAGGCCGAGTGTGTCGATGGCCTGTATCACTTCGTCCGCTTCGATCTTCTTCATACAGTCGTGATGTTTCAGCGGGCATTCGCGTTTCATGCAGGGGGCGCATTCGAGGTCGTGGCGGACAATGGCACTTTGGCGGTTTTTCCATTGGGAGGTCTCGAGGTGGCGTGTCGGGCCGAAGATGCTGACGGTCGGGACCTGGTAGGCTGCGGCCACATGCATCGGTCCGCTGTCGTTAGTGACAAAGAGCGAAAGGCCGCCGATGTGTGCGCAGAGCTCTTTGATGGAGGTCTTGCCGGCGAGGTTGGTGAAGTTGGTGATGCCGAGACGGATAAGTTCATCTTCTATCGCCTGGGCCATCTCCGTCTCGCTTGGGCCGCCGAAGATGACGATATTGTACTGCCCGGCATAGTGGGCGGCTACCCGGGCAAACTTCTCGGGGTACCACCGCTTGGCCGAACCGTAGGTGGCGCCGGGATTGATTCCGAGGGTCGCTCTTTCATAGCGGTGCGGTTCAATAAAAAGGCGCAGAGGGGAGATCTTTGCGATCTCTTTTGTTGTCAGGGTTTCGACCAGAGAGACGTACTGCTCAACGAGATGGCCTTCTTTTGCCTGCGGGGAGAGGGTCAATAGCAGTCGGGCGTGCCATGAATCACGGGCGATCGTGATTGGCGTCCCGGTGAACTTGAGAAGCAGCGATGCATGGATCTGGTTGCGAAAAGAGATGGCGATATCGTGTCTGCCGAGTCTCTTTGCGAAGGTGTAGGTGTTGAGCAGGCGGCTGCCGCCCTTTTTGGTCTCATCGACATAATGGCGGTGGCAGAAAGGGTGGTATTTGAGCGCCTCTATCGAGACAAAAGAGCCGACAAGGGTGAGTTTGGCATGCGGGTAGAACTCGCAAAGCGCTTCGATAGCAGGGGTCGCCATCACGGCATCTCCAAGCCAGTTAGGCAGTATGATCAGAATCGATTTTACAGGGGGTGTTGACATCTTTAATCACTTTTTTCAATGAGGTAGATCGGCGAGGGGCCGATCTTGAGGATTTGGCTTTCCCGCGTGTTACCATCGCGGTCGAGATAAGGCTGCGGTGTATTATAGGTAAGCGTCTGAAAATCCAGTGACCACTTCACAGTTGTGGTCTGAATTATGTTCTTTGCAACAAGGGTAAAGATACCATGCTTCTTCTCAAACGATACAAACTCCATCTCTTTTAGAGATCTCTGCATGGTCTTAAAAGCATTAAACGCAGTGCGTTTGCGCAGACCCTCTCTGTTGTCGACCAGCCCATAGCCCGGTGCGATCAGCTGGTGCCAGTAGACGGCGTCGACCTTTTGCGAGGCAAAGGCGAGCAGATAGTAGCGCACCATAAAGTCGGCGTAGCTCTCTTCGTCGACACACTCGTATTCGCTGGTCGGGGCGTAGGGTGCGGTGTTGGAAATGGGCCAGTTCGTCTCTGTGATGTAGAGGGACCGGGAGGCCTTTGGACTCATCAGGGCAAGGGCGTCGAGCAGACCGATCTTTTTGATCAGGTCGAACCCCATCTGCGTGTTTTCGGGCGCACCGCGGCGGTCGACATAGAGCAGGGCGGTAACGGCGTCATATCGGACTGTGAAAAAGTTGAAGAGGGCGTGGGCAGTGAAGTGGTATTCGAAGTCGATGACAGAAGGGCCGAGAAGTCTCAGTGCCGGAAATCTCCTTCTTTTGAGTTCATAGGCCACCTCGTAGAAACGGAGGTATTCGCGCACGCTGAAGAAGCCCCATTTGGCGCGGTTGATGGTCGAGCCGATCTGAAAACAGTCGACATAGGGGGAGAAGGCCTGAAAAACGCTTTCCAGATCGCTTTTTAAAAGCGCAAGGTCTTCCACATGTTCGCGGTCCTGCATCACATTCAGAATGATCTTTCTGCCTTCATTGACTTTGACAAAATCGACATAGCTTTCCAGGCGTTCCATCTCCCAGAGCGGGAAACGGATTAAAAGGGTTGACAGCTCCAGCTCGTCGGTCAGGGTATTGACGGCTTGCGGCTCTTTGTCGAGGTTGACGCTCATCCCGAAAAAACTGTCCGAAAGGATCCTGCGTTTGGGGATGACAATCTGTGCCAACAGGGCGACGGGCAAGACAAGAAGGGCGCTTAAAAAAGTCGAGAGAAGCGAAAAAAGCTCTTTTTTCCGCATTGCCTTTTTAAAGGCTCTGTCTTTTAGCTGGTAAGGTTGATCGGAGTAGGGATCCCACAAAAACGGCGCTTTCATCCTGAAATTATAGTCAAACTTAACTTGCAGAGCAGTCATAGGGCACCCGGCTGATGCCCTTTACCTAGTTCAGCTATAATTTCAGTAAAAAATTACGGACAACTAATGTACAGATCACGCACCAATTTTCAAGCCGTTATGGCAACGATCCGAGAACTTATCGTTTTCTATTTCCTTTTTATCGCTATCTTCTTTATCGGCAGAAGCCTGCTTCTTATGCAATATTATGACCGTATCGTTGATGCCGGTGTCAACCACTGGTACGGGTTTCTTCTCGGATTGCAGATGGACACGATCGTGGTCTCCATCATTCTGGTCATTCCTGTACTTCTTCTTTTCACCATGCCCAAGGTCTTTGAAAAACCGGTACGGATATTTATACGTCTCTATCTTCTCTTTTTTCTGTTACTGGCGGTCTATATTGAAAATGCGACCTTCCCTTTTGTTGCGGAGTTTGATGTCCGTCCAAATGACATATTTCTCAACTACCTGGCCTATCCGAAAGAGGTCCTGGGCAACATTTGGGTCTCTTACAAACCGGAGCTGTTTGTCGCTTTTGTCATGATGACGGCAATCGGCGTCTATTACTGGCGACGGACACGAAGCAGCTTCGAAGCGGCCTTTGAAGCGGCATGGTGGGTGCGTATCTTGTTTCTTGTGCCGCTGCTTGCCGTCCTGTTTATCGGTATTCGATCGTCGTTCGGCCACCGTGCAGCAAATATCTCCCTGGCCTCCTATACAAGTTCGCGCCTCGTCAATGAGGTCGCCAAAAACAGTCTTTTTGCAATCGGCTATGCCTACTATTCCCAAAAAAGCCATGGAAGCAAGATGGCAGGTTACGGAAAAATGGATATGGATGAGGCCTATGCACGTGTTTCAAAACAGCTGCACATCCCGGTCGGTGACCGAAAACTTCCTTTCTTCCGGGAACAGCCCAGCCATTTCAAGAACAGTAAGCCGAAAAACCTGGTCATCTTTGTCCAGGAGAGTCTCGGTGCACAGTTTGTAGGTGAATTGAGTGAGGAGAAAGGCATCACGCCGAACATCGACCGCCTGAGCAGGGAGTCGATCTTTTTCGATGAGGTCTACTCCAACGGAACCCGCAGTGTCCGCGGGATCGCCGGCAGTACGGCCGGTATTCTTGCCGTGCCGGGCAAGGGAGTGCTTAAACGTAACAAATCACAGAATGATTTCTTTACCGTCGCCTCACTGCTGAAACCGTACGGGTACCACAGCAGTTTTATCTACGGCGGCGAGAGCAATTTTGACAACATGCGCAGCTGGTTCCTCGGTAACGGGTTCGACGAGATCATCGATCAGCCAGAGTTCAAAGACCCTGCTTTTCTCGGTGTCTGGGGTGTCTGTGATGAAGATCTTGTCAAGCGGGCCAGTAGAGAGTTCGTTCGTCACCATGCGAACAACGAACCGTTCGTTTCGGTGCTTTTCAGTACGACCAACCATACCCCTTTCGAGTTTCCGGATGGGCGTATCGATCTGATCGAAGGCGAACCGGCGAACGGTGTCAAAAATGCGATCAAGTTTGCCGATTATTCCATCGGCGAACTGATCCGCGATGCCAAGAAAGAAGGCTATTATGAGGATACTGTCTTTATGATCATCTCCGATCACAACGTCCGTACCTACGGTGACGATCTTGTGCCGGTCAATATGTACCATATTCTGGGGATGATTCTCGGCGGCGGTGTTGAACCGCAACGTGTGACGACACTTGCGACACAGCCCGATGTTCTTGCCACGGCACTCGATGCGGTCGGACTTGATCTCACCTATCCGATCCTGGGAAAGTCCATCTTTGAAGACAGCGATAAAGATATGGTGCTTATGCAGTTTTTTGACATGTATGCTCTGCGAAACGGCAACGAAGTGGCGATCGTCCGTCCCAATAAAGAGGCCCTTACATTTACATACAGTGATGAGCACCTGCTCCCTGCCGAACATAATCAGACCCTTGAGAAGGATGCTGCGGCATTTGTGCATGTCCTGAACGATATCTATCAGAAACGCCTCTTCGCTGTAAAAAAACAGTAGTCAATTGAGGGGAGTGGTATGAAAAAAGTCATCGCGTTTGGTGTGGTTGCGGCGCTTGCCGTCTTGTGGAACATAACAGTCGTGTATGTTGATGCCCAGTTTGAAAAACGTGATTTTTCTGCTGTTTACGACAACTGCCATAAGATCTGGAGCTCGCGCGGACTCTACAACACGCATGACGAGCGCAACTCGATCACCGCTTTTAAGCGCGCATTCGGACGGGGTGCCAACGGTGCCGAGGTTGATTTTCATTATGATGCGAAGATGAACCGTTTTATCATCTCCCACGGTCACCCGAAAAAAGATGCCAACGGTGACTATATCTATCCGAAAAAAGAGGGCAGGATCCTGACACTCGAAGCACTTTTCAGCGCAGCGGGAGAGGGACATTACTTTTGGCTGGACTATAAAAACCTGGAACACCTGACGGCAGCAGAGACAGCGCAAGCCATTAATCGCCTCAAGTCGATAACAGAAGATGATGCTATCCGCGACCGTCTTTACATCGAAGCTTCGAATCCTTTGGCCCTTTCCAGATACACAGATGCCGGATTTAAAACGATCTTAGGTATCCATCCTCTCTCTGAGAAGAATATATTCTCTTCCCTTGTCATTAATGCGTATAAAATTGCCTATTATTTCAATAGTATCACCGCGCTGGCAATGCCTTACGGCAGTGTTGACAACCCTGTGTACGGCAAGCGTGCAGAAGAACGTTTCGGTTCTATTCCGGTCTTTCTTTTTCATGTTCCGGTAAATGACTCCCTCCTCAATGAACTTGTGCGTAAAAATAGTGTGCGTGTTATTCTTGCCGGACGCGATAAAAGTATAGACCGGTTCGATATCAATAATTGTGGAAAGTGATACACATCTTACATGGGGGGGGTATAGGCTGTTTGTAACCTCATTTTTGCTAAAATCATGATCTTAAAAGAATGGATCAAAAGGGAATAATATATGAAGATATCAGTAATCGGTACCGGCTACGTCGGATTGGTAAGCGGCACCTGTTTCGCGCAAATGGGCAACAAGGTGACTTGTGTCGATATCGACGAGCGTAAGATCGAGAAACTGAAGCAAGGCGTCATCCCTATCTATGAACCCGGTCTTGAGGAGATGGTCCTTGAGAACTACAAAAAAGGGACACTCTCTTTTACGACCGATGTCAAAAATGCGATTGCCAACTCATTGATCACCTTTATCGCCGTGGGTACGCCGATGGGCGAAGACGGTTCTGCCGATCTGCAGTATGTCCTTGCCGTTGCCAAAAGTATCGGGGAATCCATGCAGGAGTACATCGTCGTTGTTGATAAGTCAACAGTACCGGTCGGGACCGCGGACAAGGTCAAAGCGGCGATACAGGCCGAGCTTGACAGACGCGGTGTCGACATTGACTTCGACGTTGTCTCCAACCCGGAGTTTCTGAAAGAGGGGGCAGCGATTCAGGATTTTATGCATCCCGACCGTGTCGTCATCGGTGCCGATAATGACAAAGCGATGCAGATCATGCACGACCTCTACGCCCCATTTATGAAGACCCGGGACCGCTTCATCGGTATGGATATCAAATCGGCTGAGATGACCAAATATGCCGCCAACGCGATGCTGGCGACCAAGATCTCCTTTATGAATGAGATCTCAAATATCTGCGAACGTGTCGGGGCCGATGTCAACAAGGTGCGCAACGGTATCGGTTCGGATTCCCGTATCGGCTACAGTTTCATCTATCCGGGCTGCGGCTACGGCGGGAGCTGTTTTCCCAAAGATGTGCAGGCACTGGCTAAGACCGCCAAAGATTTCGGTTATACCCCAAGAATCCTCGATGCGGTCGAAGCGGTCAACTACGACCAGAAGAGCGTTATATCGAACAAGGTGATCAAACGCTTCGGAGAGAACCTTGAAGGGATGACCTTCGCGGTATGGGGACTGGCTTTCAAGCCGGAGACAGACGATATGCGCGAGGCCTCGTCGATCACGATCATCAACGAACTGACGTCGCGCGGTGCCAAAGTCGTTGCGTATGATCCTAAAGCCCGTCATGAGGCGGAGAGCTATTATCTTAAGGGGAATCAAAACGTTGCCTATGTCGACTCCAAATATGAAGCCCTTTCCAATGCTGACGCTCTTATCCTTGTGACAGAGTGGCAGGAGTTCAGAAGTCCTGACTTTGATGAGATGAAAAAACTGCTTAAAAACCCTGTCTTCTTTGACGGCCGCAACCAGTTCGATAAAGAGCGCATGAAAGAAACGGGTTTCGAGTATTTCCAGATCGGGGCGTAAGAACGCCTTTGATGAGTGAAGGGAACGGCTCTAACACATTCACCTTCTAAACAGTTCCTACTCCCTGCGATTGTGAAAGCAATTTGTTCTACAGCTGTCCCGACTTTTCGAAGTACTTTTTCAGGACCAGCAGAGAGATAGCGTCTTCGCGCTTTTGGTCTTTGAACTGGCTGACATGGTTGTTCGCGTTTTTGATGATGGCCAGCGCTTCATCTATATGCTCAGCATAGTAGTTTATCTTCTCTTCCAGATCCGAATAATCATCTTTCAGAAGCACGTAGTGATGGTTCGGGATCAGCCGTCCCTCCATAAACCAGGTCTCGTAGGTCGGTTTGACCATGAAGGCCAGCGAGTTCGACGACATCACCCACTTGAGGTTTGACGCCACATCGTTACCCTCGATGCAGAGGATGAACTTGTACTGCAGCTGCCTGGCCAGGCTCATCTTCTCTTTCTGCCATGGAGCACGCATATTTCCTTTTGTGTTTGTCTGACCGACATTGCAATAGGGTTTGTCGTGAAACTGTTGTAGAAAGTCAATACGGTGTTGGCCGTAAGCCTTGCCGCGCCAGACCAGTATATCTTTTTTGTCGCGGTAAGCCACTTTGTCGTCGACAAAGATGAAGTGTCTTACCTTGTTGAGCTTCATCAGGACGGCATTTGCATTGGCCCCGGCTATCGGCCGGCTTTTGACAAGACTTGGACGATCGGGTATTTTTGTAATATCACCGAAAAGATAGGCGACTTTGAAACGGGGGTCAAAGTATCTTAGATACTCCAGGAGATCGAAGAAGTAGGTCTTTTTTTTCTCTTTTTTAAAGCCTTTGATTGTTGTTGTGGCAGTTTCAAGGGTGAACTCCTCTTCAAGTTTGTTGTAATAATTCACCCGCTCCACAACCGCGGTATCATTTTGAAACGCTTTGATCTTGTCAGCGAGTTTCAGACGGTAGTAGGCATCAGGTAGGAGTAGTTTGGAAATATTCAACAGGTAGTAGGTCAATTTGGTGTTTTTATTCAAATCAATACGTATATATTTTTTGATCACGTGCATGCTCCGGAAAAGTTTTTAAGTATACAGGCCCCTTGCTAAAAAATACGCTAAATCAAGCAAAAAAGTCGTGCAGTTACCATATATAACAGCCTTTGGCTATGGTGTGCTGTAGTGTCAATGTATGCGCTTTACGTGCAGACAGTTTTTTAGTCTACTCATACCTGCAATGCGTTACTATATGTTTTATTTATCAGTACTGAACTGTGCCAAAGGGCCTATATGAAAATCTCCATTACCGGTAAACGGCAAAATAGACGCTGTTTCGATGGAATCACCGTATGATGTTGCATCCTAGCCTCTCTTTTTTTAAACAGCTGATCGACACACTGACGCAGAAAAAAATTGTCATGGCCTCCTTGCGTTACAAGCCGCTGGAAGAGCGTGTCGCATTCAGCGGTGACTACGATTTTATCACCTCTGAAGAGAATATAGATGCTATCCTTGAAGTGCTGTTTGCTCTGGCGACCGAGGCACGATTCAATTTTGTCATTAACCGGGTCAAGTACGGCAAAACTGTTATCTCTCTTTTCGGCACAAGCGACGCACGGCCGATTATTCTGGAGATATGGACCTATCTCGAAGTCCGGTTTGAAAAGACGCTGAGTTATCTGTTCTGGGAGGATGTTGAACCCCATATCATCTACCAGGAAGGGATTGGCTACACCCTCTCACTTGAATTTGAGGCCCTCTACTATATCTCCCATCTAAAGACGAAAAAGAAAGACCTGACACTGCCGTTGATCCGTGAACGGCTTGACTACTATAGTGAAGTACTGAAAGAGGGTTATCCTGAATACCGGCAGTGGTATAGAGCGTTGGCGGCAGACAGTTCGCTTCGAAATGAGATCGGTACCAAGGCAAACAGTGTCCTTGTGGAAAAAGGGATTCTTTTTACTGCAGGAGACCGTGCAAAAGCAGGTATGGCGAAGAAACTGCGGCTGCAGATATCGCTGCACCGGATCTATTCGCAGTGGCTCCGACGTATGAAGATCACGCCGGTCGTTGGCCCGGACGGTGTCGGAAAGACCTCCATTATCAATGCTCTTAAAAAAAGAGCGCGTTCCAAGATCAAATATTACCGTTTCAAAAATCTGTTCAGGCACAATTTTCTTTATCAGTTTAGTTTCCCTTTTTTAAAAAGAAAACTGGAGACCGGGGTAGCGAAGAACCAGTTTGACGATATCTACGGTGCATGGCTGGTTACGATCGCTTGGCTTCGCTTTCCGCTGCTTGCATTGGTAACGCTGCTGGGCAAGCGGTTTTACTTTTCGGACCGTTTTTTTCATGATCTGATCCTTAAGGATACCCGTTTTCCGGAGAAAAAAGCGGTGTTGCGCGGGAACTGGAAAGCGCTGCTCAAAAAGACGCCACGTACCTTCTGGTTCCTGCACCTTGATGCTCCGACGGAGGTGGTGCTTTCGCGAAAACAGGAGCTAAACGGTGATGCGGTCGACTGTTACCGAAGCGAGGTCTTTCGTATGTACCTTGAAAAACCGTCGCGCATCTACAGCTATATCAACACGGCCAATCCGATCGAAACATGCGGCGACGTGTTGATGCAGACGGCTCGAAACATAGGGATAAAATCCCGATGAGTACATTGAGGCTGAACGAATCGCTGTTGCTGGGAAAAGGCAATGAACGTCTCTGCTACGTCCATCCCGATGATCCGTCCAAGATCATCAAGGTCCCGTATAAACAGCTGAATGCCCGCGATCAGAACAGGCTTGAAGAGCTCTATGCCGCATATCTTGAAAGAAAAGGTGTAAGCTTCGAGCATATTACCCGCTGTTACGGCAGTGTCGATGTCGAAGGGAAAAAAGGTCTGGTCTTTGACCGGGTCATAAACAGCGACGGCAGTGTCAGCAGGACCTTCAGCGATATTATCAGGCAGCAGGTCATTACACCTGAGCAGGCCAAAGTACTATTGGATGACCTGCAAGCGTATCTTGTCGAAAACAACATCCTTTTCGTCGATGTCAGTCTCGACAATATCATGTGCCGCCATGAAGAGGACGGCAGCTACCGGCTTATCATCGTTGATGGTCTGGGTGCACGCCGTCCGGGTTTCAAATTCTGGCTCTACCGCCATTTTCCGCCGTACGCAGCCTATAAAGTGAAACATCAATGGCCGAAAGTGATGCGCAATTTTGAGAAGCTGCTAAAAGAGTTGGCTGCAAACTAGCATTTAACTGGAATAGAACTGCGTTGCAAAAAAGAGGCTAAGCTTCTTTTTGAACGGTACCATAGAGCCCGATATAGCGTTTGGCCATAGCCGACGGCGAGTAGTTTTTGACCGTCTCTTTTGCATGGGCCGCCAAAAGAGCTCTTTTTTCCGGATGTTTATAGAGATCGATAATGCTGTTTACAATTGCTTCGGCACTAGCTGGAGGGATCAGAAGCCCGTTATATTCACTTTTGATGATGTCGGGGATACCGCCGACATCTGTCGCTATGACCGGTACATTGAGTTGCATGACATCGAGAAGGATGGAGCCCAACCCCTCATGGCGTGAGGGAAAGAGAAAGAGATCGAAGCAGCTGATATAGTCGTTGACGTTGTCGACAAAGCCTTCAAAAGTGATGTTCTTTAGCCCCTTGGCCTGTTCTTTGAACTTCTCTTCATCCTCACCTCGTCCGAGCAGAATAAAATGAAGCTCGGGATGGTTCTTTTCGAGACCTTTCGCTGCTTCGATCAGCAGGGACTGCCCTTTATGCGAATCGACCAGAGCCCCGACGTTGCCGATTAGAAATTTCCCTTTGAAACGTTCTTTTATCATTGCTGAAACTTTTTCATTCACAGTAATATCACTGAAAGCACTGGGGATGATAGCCGTTTTTGCCTCCGGTGAAACGCGAAGCACTTCGTTTTCGATCGCTTTGGAGAGGGCCACCGATTTGAAAGCCGCAGCATACATCTTTTTGTTCAGAAAGTTTGTTTTGAGCGGGTTGTCGACACGCCGGGTGACGATGTAGGGCATGTTATAAAGCAGGTGTGCGAAATAGGCAAACTGAAGCGCTTTCGTCTCGTGGGCATGAAGGAGTGTTGCCCCCTTGACAACGCTGGAATGAAAGATATAGGGCTTTTTGAGAGGAATGATCTCAAGGTGCTTAATGTGTGAACAACGTTGTGCCAGCTCGGAGTCGATACGGGTGAGGAGCTTCTGCTTGTAGCCCTGTTGTGCAAGCTGTTCGATCAGCAGCTGCGTTTGTCTCTCTCCTCCACGAAAGCCTTTGGCGAAGTTGGCATGGGCGATCCACATCGATTACTGTTCCCAGAGCGAATCGGATGATTCGGCACTTTTGCGCATCTCGATCAGTTTGGCATATTTCATGTAGGAGTTGATCGATGCCGTCAACGAGATGGTCAGGCCGTCGAGACCCTGAAGAAAGCCTTTTTGAAGAAAGTACTTTCTGAAAAATGCAGCCATAAAGTGGATAAAAGGGGAGAAGCCGTTTGCTTTTCTGTTCTTATCAAGCAGCATTTTGGCACCGCGTGAACTGAAACGGTTCGTCTTGTAAAGCAGATCGTGGTAGTTTTTGTAGGAGAAATGGATGATATTGCCGTCAAGCTGCTTGACAGAGGGCGCTTCGACACTCGAATGGCCGGCCACGTCTCTGAACTTTGCTTCATGTCTGTTGTACAGACGGGTACAGACATCCGGATACCAGCCGCAATGTTTTATCCATCTATCTCCGATATAGTTTTTACGTTTGAAACTGTAGGCCGCCGGGTGTTTACTCTTCTGCTTAACAGCTCTGATCGCACCGATCATCTCATCATCCAGGCGTTCATCCGCATCGATGCTCAGGATCCAGTCATGCGCGGCATGGTTCAGCACAACGTTTTTTTGCGGGCCGTCTCCCAAATAGGCCTGGCTTATGACGGAAGCGTTGAGAGAACGCGCAATGTCGACAGTAGCATCCGTGCTGTCAGAGTCGACAACAATGATCTCATCGCAGACACTTTTGAGTGAATTGATGCAGTCTTTAATATTGTGCTCTTCATTTAAGGTGATGATATTCGCGGTAATTTTCATAGGGTTTATACTCATTATTTCTGTTTTTTGAAAAGGCGTTTGAACTGTTTGAATTTTTTATGTTTTTGGTCAAAAGCACAAATTTCATCGATCGCTTCCTGCACATCATAGCCTGCAATCTTAGCATACTCTTTTGCAATTATCTCCAACACATCCCTGTCTGCCCACAGCCTTGAAAAGTTCTTGTAGCGCTCCTGTCTGCTTAACGGCCTGAACTCCATGCGGTTGATATCGACGACACTGAAGGTATAGTCGTCCTGCTCTTTTTTGATGAGGATGTTGCCCTGCGAATAGTCGTTGTGAAGTACGCCGTTTTCGTGTAGTTTTGCGGTGAAACGGGCGAAGGCCTGAAACAGCTCAACCCTGTCTTCAAAGTCCGGATTCCGTAAAGGTGCACGAAGCGTAAAATCGTAGTCGAAAGCGATGCTGATAAAATAACTTTTGTGCAGGGTCGGCGTCAACTCCTGAATCGCGGCAACCGGCTCCGGTGTGTTGATGTTGAGCTGTTGAAGTTTAAGTGCGTTTTCATAGGATTTTTTCGCTTTTGACCCTCTGAAATAGGTATAGACGATCCGGTTTAGAAGATGGGGAACTTTAAAAGATTTTACGACAAAAGTATAGCCGGCGCAGGGTATCTTTTTGATCTCGTTGCGTGCCTTGTGCATGCTCTCTTGCTGATCGTCGAAATGGATATCGATGTGTTCGCAGAAGTCACGGCAGGATTCGTATTTGGGATTAAGTGAGATCTGATAACGGTTAGATAGCTGTTGCATAGTTATGAACGCTCCAATGTAAAGTTGCTTTTGGACCTGAATCGTCCAAAATTCATGTCTGAATCTGCCTGGTCTGCCCGGCTTGCAATGAAGAAGCAGCAAAGACAGATGTAAAGAGTATAAAAAGCGTTCTGGTCTCATTCACCAGTAAAAAAGGGTTGGAGATAAAAGCAACCATAAAGATAATACCAAACAGGATACTCGTCTGTTTTGTCTCCTGGTTGACGATAGGGAGTCTGAACAGCGCGTAAAACATCGCTAAGAACAAGAGTATCCCGATCAAGCCGCTTTGTACCATCACCATCAGGTATTGATTATGAAATTGATGTTTGGGAAGAAACTTTTCCACATAGTTAGAAAAACTGACGCGATCAGTGTCTATATAGTGGTGCGCAACAGCTCTGACATCGCCGATACCAACCCCGATCATCGGGTGGTCTTTAATAATCTCAGCCCCTAAAATGATATAAGCAGCCCGCATCCCCCAGGAAGATGAAAAATTACCATCCATGATCTTGTTGATATCGTTTTTTGCTATCTCTATTCTGTGCTGAAACATCGGGCTCATCTGGTAGGCCGCGGTAAAAAGAGCTGCGACCAAAAGGAAAGAGAGCAGGATAGTCTTAAATCGCAGTTTGAAGTGAATGATACCTGCCGATAAAATGGCAAGGGCATACGCGAGTTGACCGATCCTTCCCAAAGAGATAAAAAGGTTGCCGCTGATGGTAAGGAAGAAAATACCCATGACTATCTTTTCTCTGTTGCTGTAGAGTGAAGAGTAGATACGATTTAAAAGAAGAAGGGCGGTAAAGGCCATAAAGATACTGTAGGCACCGTGATGAATAAAAGGACTGGGGTATTCCGGACCATACCCTCTTACTCTCCACAATTCAAAATACATTCCGTAAGCAGTGATCTCGCTGATAAACATTGCAGACAGAAAAACAGTAACGATCTTTGAGAGATCTTTGCGCTTTAATGAGACGGAGAGAATTGGTATGGCAAACCACAGGAGATAATTATTAAAGTAGCTGTGGCTGACAGCATAACTGGTCTCTGTCCAGAAGATACTGATAAGTTGAAACGAGACAAACAAGGTCAAAAAAGTTAAAAATTTAGATTGTCTAATGCCGTTGAAGAGTTTTTTGTAGTCGGCTTCTATGAACCACACTAAGATAATAAGTATCAGTAGAATCCTGGATACTTTCCAGGAGAAGGGTGCGCTGAATGCAAGCAGAAATGACAGGTAAAGATATATCTTGCCAAAATCTATTCTTGAATACAGTGTGGAGAGCATTAAGGTCACTTGCTGTGGAATTTGAAAAGTTTTGAATTATAGCATTTAGGCATTTAAATATAAATTGGCCAATTTTACCTAAATGGTCAGAACATTTGCTGGATTATAGAACTATTTGGTAAAGATATTAATTTGTATCGCAGTCAAATAGACTTTAGGGAGACTGCATTGTTATGCCAGTATAATACGTTTAAAAAAGGCCTTTTTTGTGCTAATAACCCCCTTTCAACATAATATCGGATTGATACGGCAGATCATCTGGCTCCAGCTCTCATTTTTACTTCTGTTGACTGTTTCCAGAGTAGTATTTTTCCTGGCGTATAGCCCCGGCTACGACGAGCATTTTTCAAATGATATCATTGACGCATTTTTGCTCGGATTTCGCATCGACCTGGCACTTGTTTCGTACTTGTCGATCCTTCCTTTATTGCTTGTTATTATCAGCCAGGTTGTAAAAAACAGGATCGCTCCGACAACGCTGCAAGGCCTTTTGAGAGCTTATTTCATAACGGTGTACCTGTTGGTCAGCGGCATCATAGGGATGGACTTCGCATTCTTTTCCTATTTTAATGAACACATCAATATTCTCTTCTTCGGTGTTTTTGAAGATGACACCTGGGCACTTATCGAAATTGCGCGAAAAAACTATAATCTTTTTGCAATCACTGCAGGCATCGCGCTCTATGTTTGGTTAACGGTCGTATACGTGCGTAAAGTATTGTCAGCAACACTACCGATAGCATCGCGTGTCAAGGCTGTCTATCAGCCGCCGGTCTATGTCGCGCTGATCCTTTTGGTATTCCTCGGAGGACGGGGAAGTGTCGGCGTATTCCCGCTGGTCAAATTGATTCCGGATGTTTCAAGTGACCATTTTATTAATGCTTTGCCTAAAAACGGGGTATTCTCATTTCAGAAAGCAACAAAGCAGTATATACGCAGTAAATCCGGCGTATACCGTCTGGTCAATGCCACAGGATATGAAGGGAGGGTCGATAAGGCCTTTGAAGATTTTCTTCAGAGAGACAATATTGACCGTGAAGATCTGTTGAAAAACCTGGAAAGAACGACCAAAAAAGAGAGCCGGCTTGAAAAGAGGCCGCCGCATGTCGTTGTGGTTATGATCGAAAGTTTCGGTGCACCAATTTTGGCCTACCAAAGCCCTCAGTTCGACATTTTGCGGCGGTTAAAAAAGCATTTTGATGAAGATATTTTGTTTACAAATTTTATATCAACGCAGAACGGGACCATTGCCTCCCTGGAGCCTATTTTACTCAATGTACTTCGACACCCCGGCGGTACTACCTTTGGGCAGGGGCCGGAACTGGCCATCTCTTTTGAGCAGGCTGCGGCGAGAGTCTATGAAAAAAATGGATATGAAACCAGTTTTATCTATGGCGGCGACCTCTCCTGGCGGAATGTAGGGCAGTTCTTTTCACGACAGGGGTTTATGCATGTCGAGGGTAGAAGTGATATACACAATGCAATCCAAGGTACGCTTGATCATGTCTATGGTGCCTATGACCGATATGCGTACGCTTTCGTGCTTGAAAAACTCAAACAGGCCAAGAAACCGCAATTCATTTTTCTATTGACAACCAATAATCACCCGCCGTATGTCCTGGAACCAGGGTATCAATCCAAACCCCTTTTGATGCCGGACGAACTCAAGGCCCATCTGGTAGGGAGTGAAGCACTTTTCAAACAGCGGATAAAAGACTATCAGTACGCTGTCGATATGGCTGGCGGCTTTATGGATGAGATCAAAAACTCGGACCTTGCAGACAAAAGTGTTGTTGCGATAACTGCCGACAACAACACCATGGAAGGGGTGATGCATTATGACGATTTCTTGCAGGAGTCCAAGCAGGTTCCGTTTTATCTCTATCTGCCGCCCTATTTAAGAACGAATGCACCTGATGTCACTCTTCCGGGATCCCAAAAAGATATTTTTCCGACTCTGTACAACCGTACGCTGTCCGGGGTGACTTACCGTGCGATCGGAAGTGACCTGTTTGACCCGAATGTGCTGCATTGCGGATTTAACACGAAAGGTATTCTTCTCTCATCTGACGGTGCTTTTGCATCCGGTAAAGAAACAACACCTGGTCAGCAAGAGTGTGCGAAACATTACAAAGCGGCATTGGCGATCACGGAAACCCTGGTGACATTGCAAAAATAGTATTTAGTGTAAAATGGCATTTAGTATAAAAGGATTTTTTTGAAAATATATAAACGCTATTGGATCTATATTAAAGAGTACAAGTTTCAGTTTTTATTGATTTTTGCCGGCATTGTTCTGACCGTATCAGCAACAATTGCGACGGCACAGATCATGCAGCCATTGATGGATGACATGTTCATCAAAAAAGATGAAACCATGCTCTACCTTATACCGCTGATGCTGGTTATAATCTATGTCGTCAAGGCAGTGGGACGTTATATCCAATCGGTAACGATGACCTATGTCGGTCGACATATCATTACGCGTTTCCGATCGATGTTACTTGAAAAGATCCTCTATTTTGACATGCAATTCCTTTTTACGAATCGCAGCGGTGAGTTGATCTCGCGCCTGACAAACGACCTTAACCGCATTCAGTACTTTGTTTCCAATATGCTTCCTGAACTTGTTCGAGAATCCTTGACTGTATTGGGGCTGATCGGTTACGTGGTCTATCTGAACCCGGAGCTTGCATTTTATTCGCTGGTGGTCGTTCCGGTTGTCTTTTATCCTATCATTGCAATCGCCAAGAAGTTAAAAAAATATTCACACCGTTCCCAGGCTAAAAATGCCGATGTCGTCGTCCGTCTGACTGAGGTATTCAACAACAGCGAGATCATTAAAGCCAATGCGACCGAAGCCTATGAGATGGAACGTTTTTCCAAAGAGAACTGGAAGTTTTTCAAGATCAACATGAAAGCCACCTATGTAGGACAGCTTATTTCGCCTATTATGGAACTCGTTGGCGCCGTCGGTCTGGCGGCAGTCATTTACATGGGTGGTACATATGTCTACAACGGTACGATGACGGTGGGTGAGTTTACCGCCTTTTTAACGGCGGTCGGTTTGGTGTTTCAGCCTGTTCGGAGAATAGGTACGATCTACAGCAAGATCCAGGATGCGGTAGCGGCAAGCGAACGTGTCTTCCAAGTGCTTGATCGGGAAAATAGTATTATTGACGGGGATACTGTTCTGGATGAACCGGTCAAAGATATCCGTATCGAAGCCGTTGACCTTTTCTACGGGGAGAAACAAGTTCTCAAAAACATCGATTTAGCAGTACATGAGGGACAGAACATCGCACTAGTGGGTGACAGCGGCGGGGGAAAAAGTTCACTGGTCAATTTACTGGTCCGTTTTTATGATGCAACCCGTGGGAGTGTCAGGATAAACGGTAGAGATATTAAAGTCTACACGCAGCATTCCCTCCGCGAACAGATCGCAATCGTATCCCAGCGTGTTTATATCATGCAGGATACCCTGGCTCAGAATGTCGCCTACGGGCATGAGGTGGACGAAGAGCGGGTAATTGATGCCTTGAAACATGCCGATGCCTATGATTTTGTAATGGGGATGGAAGAGGGTATCCATACGATGATGGAAGAGTTCGGTGCCAACCTTTCCGGCGGGCAGCGCCAGCGCATTGCAATCGCCCGGGCTATCTACAAAAACGCCTCACTGTTGATTCTGGATGAAGCGACCAGTGCACTCGACAATGAGACCGAGAAACGGATCCAAAATGCCTTGGAAGATTATGCCAAGGACAAGATTACTATTACCATCGCTCACCGTCTGAGCACAATCGAAAGCGCTGATATGATACTGGTCTTTCAGGCGGGAGAGATCGTTGCGAGAGGAAGACATGAAGAGCTGCTGGAGAGCTCCTCAGTTTATCAGCGGTTGTCGGGAACTTTGAGTTAAAAGCAATGCCTGGCAAAGATGCCTGCCCCTTTCAATCTTTTTATTCGTTTTCTTCTTCTTTAGGCGTTTGTACAAATTCTAAAAAGAAGGCTAGGAAAACTGCGAGCATCAAGCCGGTAACAAAAGCCACGACAATGATCAAGGCTTTCTTTGGTTTGATTGGTTTGTCCAGCACTTCGAAATTGCCTATCACCCTGGTCGGTTGGATACGAAGATCTGAGATAGAGAGAGCAAGATCATTTTTTTGCGAACGCAAGGCGCTGATACGGTTGTTCATACTGTATAACTCACTCTGTTTTTTACCGATCTCTATCGCATAGATCCCCGCAAGTGCCGCGTCCTTTTTTGAAATGTTTAAAAATTTACTTTCATAGTCAGCAATTTTGCCCTTAAGTTCCACTGCTGTTTTTTCGTTTCTGGAGATGTCTTCTTCAACCTGTGTCAACTTCTCTTTGACGGTGTCTTTGTAGATCGTTATTTTTTCATTTTCCTGGGTCGTGATCTCATCGACGATCTTGGTCATTAAACCTGCAGCGTCTTCGTTACTATACCCCTGTGTCTTGATCACCAAAAGGCTGGTCGTTTTCTTTGGAATGCTGATCTCACTGACTAAAGGCATTTCTACCTCTTTACCCTTGATATCTACCTCATAAGTAAAATCAAGTTTCTGCTTCGTATCATTGATACTTTGTACCGGTTTGTTGTCGATTAAAGATACTTCGACAATACTTCTTATCTCATAGACCGGTTTTGCGATGAGTACATAGACAATGGCTAGAATTGTCACGATCAGTGTGATCAGCATGACAAGAATTTGACGCCGTTTCAAAATTAAAACAAGCTCTCGGAGATCGATCTTCTCCATTGGTGTATAAGTTATATCGTTTTGCAATGCATTTCCTTAATAAAAGTGAGATTGTACATGAAGCCATGTTAAAAGTTAGAGTCTTGTTCTTGCCTACATAGAAGTCAATAATACGATCAACTTGCACCCTCTCGAATCAAAACTGTTTTTACGGTCTTGAACAAGATTACATTATCCATCCATAGGTTCCAGTTCCTTATGTACCAGACATCAAGTTCGACGCGTGATACAAAATCCACATCGCTGCGCCCGCTGACCTGCCAAAGACCGGTGATGCCAGGCTTTACCGCCAAGACAGTTTCCAGACTATCTCCTATTTTCTCTTTTTCGTTGAGCATATAGGGGCGCGGTCCTACAAAACTCATTTCACCTTTGAACACGTTAATGATCTGCGGCAGTTCATCCAGGGATGTTTTTCGTAAAAAGTGACCGATCTTTGTGACACGCGGGTCGTTCTCGTACTTATGGTATTTGGCATAGGCTTCGATCTCTTCCGGATGCGCTTTCAGGTAGCTTTCAAGTAGTTCATCTCCATTTTCAGCCATTGTTCTAAATTTATAACAGACAAAAGTCTTATTATCTTTGCCCAAGCGTTCCTGTTTAAAGAGAATGGAGCCGTTAGGCTCCTCTTTTTTGATCTTGTACGCAATCACAGCCATAATCGGTAGTAACAGCGGAAAAGCGATCAAGAACAGGACAATGTCTGAAAGCTGCTTTAGCCAGATGCGGTATCGGCTCTTCAGACGATTCTGAAAGACAACAAGGTTTGTCCGTGTGTTGGCAAGCTCGTAGATGTGCGACTGGGTCAGATCGTACTCATCCATCAGCGGGATGAAAACAACTTCGTGTTTGCTGCGGATCTCCTGGTCGATAATGCGGCGGAGCTCTTTCGCATCGGCCCCTTTTGAGTTAACGAAGACTGTCTTCGGCTCTTTTCTTTTCGCTTCAACATAGCCCAGATAGTGGTTGCGGAAGATCTCTTCTTTGATGAACGGATCGTTTCCGTGCACTTTGGCTTCTCTTCGCCAAAGCCCTGCGCGGAAAAGAAGTTTTTTACTGATATTCTTGGAAAGAGGGATCAGCAAGGCCATTAGGAGAAAAGCAAAAATGATAACGGCACGAGAGTATTCCTCGACACTTTTGGTAATCGCCAGGTAGGCCATTATGATTAGAAAAGCGAAACTGAGTGCTTTAAGGACCTGTCTGCTCTCGTGCCAGAAGTCATAGCGCCGGGTATACGCACCTTCGTAGGCCAGCATAGCGAGAGTGGCCAGGTAGATTAATGAGAACTCTGTGTAGATTGCCAGCGGTTGTGAATGTGTTACAAAAAAATATTCATTTAAAGCTTCTCTTAACAGGTATGACAGGCAGATAGATATAAAGATGGTCGCTGCATCAAGAAAAATCAGAATGGCTTTCGAGAAAATATCCCTCACGTTTGTATTCATATTACTCCGGTTTTTTTGTGTGATTATAACTAAACAGATCTTTGATAATTATCCTTCGCAAGCTTCTCCAGCCTCTAGAAAGTGTTAATCAAGACGCTTGAAAATCCTAACTTTGACAATTTGAATTAATAATAAAATAATAAACAATGTATTAGTAACTAGATATCTTTTCCATAATCTTTTCGGGTCTTGAATAAATCTATACATCCATTCCAATGCGTAATCCTGCATCCATTGGGGTGCCCTATCTTTTACGCCAGCGTATACCTCTAATGCTCCGCCAAGGCCTATCATGCAACTGTTTATTTTATTTTTATGTTCAGCCATCCATTTTTCTTGTTTAGGACAACCCAGTGCTACGAAAACCAAATCAGGATTTTTATCATTGATCATGCTAACAATATTATTTTTTTCTTCCTCTGACAGTGTTCTAAATGGAGGTGAATACACGTTAAGTTCTAAATTTGGAAATTCTTGTTTTGCCTTCGATACGATTTCTTCTAGTACATTATCAGTAGACCCATATATAAAGATCGATAAACCTTTTTCTTCAGAAATTTTCATAAGATCTGGCATTAAATCCATTCCAGCAACTCTATCTTGATCAATACCATAAAGGAATTTCATCGCTTTAGCAAGAGGCATACCATCAGGTGTCGCCATGTCAGCACCATTAACAACTGCAGAAAAATTGGTATCTAAATATGCTTCTATGGTCATGTGAACATTTGATACACATATATAGCTAGAACTATGATTTTGAACCAAGCCTAAAATATTATGAATAAATGTTTCATATTTTCCAGTGCTAATTAAAGACTTAATTACTTTTCTTTTTTTCACCAATAACTTCCTTATAAATATGCATCAACTGATCATAATTTTTCTCTTCAGAGTACTTACTTTCAAATTCATTGCGTGCATTTCGACAGAACTCTTTATATTCTGTCAGATGATCATACAACCAATCAACTTTTTTTTGTAAATCGCCACTGTCACCCGCTTTATAAATTAAACCTGACTTGTGATTTTCAATCATCTCAGCAGGCCCTCCCAAGTCACCACAAATAACGGGTGTTCCCACTGACAATGATTCCAAAATTGTCATTGGCATTCCTTCGTACCAGATGGACGTAAAGATCAGTGCCTTGGCTTTTTTCAGTTTGGTAATGATAAAATCAATTGACTGGAATCCAGCATATTCTATATTAGGATATTTCTCTGAATGTTCTTTCACTTTTTGTGAAAGAGGGCCGGTCCCTATAATCAGTAATTTTCTTTCTGAATGTTTAAAAGCTTCCAGCAATATATCAATGCCTTTCTCTTTAGACAAACGTCCAACAAAAAGACAATAGTCATCTTTATTCAAATCAAACCCGCGATCTTCTACAAAGTTCGATTTTACTGCCATCTTGGAGTCAGCCAATTTTAATGAAGAGTCCAAAAATTTATTTTTTGCAAACTGCGTTAACAGAATATATTTGTCAACACGATCATACCAGGTCCCCGCTGCCTTATGGAACCATGTCATACTTGCCAGAAAAAGTGTTTGAACCCTGGAATTGCGATAACATCCATGTAAAACACCATCCAGTGCAAAAGATTTGGAAATACAGGCTTCACAAACTTGATCATCCCGAAAAAACATTGCATTTGGACAGATCAAGCGATAATTGTGAAGTGTCATGACAATAGGAGTTTTCTGTTTATTCGCGGCATAAAATAGGGCAGGGGATGCAATAGGGAAAAAATTATGTACATGTATGACATCAGGACAGAATTCCTTAATTTTACGCTCCAATAAACGGGAAGATTCAGGGTTGTAAAATGAATAAAAACCATACTTGATTTTTTCCAAAGGTGATTTTATCAGATCATTATTGAACATCAATGTTTCAACTGTTTCTCCATATTTTTTCAAAAGTTTTAATTCGGATTCCAAAACAGTATCTTCACCACCGCGGTGCTGGTACTGATTATGGACGAGCAGTATTCGCATTGATAGACTCCATTACTTGTTGCGTCAGCCATTCAGACTTCAGACCTTTTAAATCTGACACTTTATCAGACAAGTGAAAGTCATCCATTAGTTCTGAAACTTTACCTTTTTTACCTATTTGATAATCCAGCCCTATCGTGTTTGAAGGGTTTTGAGTCAGGGAAAAGATACATCCATGAAAACGCATGGAGATCACCACATCCATCAAATTCAAAAAACGCAGCATATCATCAATGCCCGGTTCATATTCCCATATCCTGAAATCGATCCCATCATTAAAATACGTTTCCAGTTTATAAGCTGATAACAGATCGGAAAAACCATACTGGTCCGGGTTCATAGGAAAAAACACAAAGACAACATCCTTCTGCAAACGCTTTTTGATATCGGCAAAAGCGTTCGCAATATTACTGTACAAAGTCTCTTCCAGCTTGTCCAGGTCGGTTTCATCCGAACTGTACTTCGCCCATAAAGGTCTTAGATTGATACCTATAAATATTTTTTCATCTTTGGTTTCCAGACAGTCTGACAATAGTTTGTTGACGGAAGGAGGCAGCAAAGTTTTATCGATCGATTTTCTACTCTCGAGATAGTCAAATGCAGGATCTTTATCCAATTTTACGTCAAGTTCCTGTGACAGCACGTAATCTCTTGAAGCTACGGTTCTTACCTTGACATGATCGGCGGTTTTCAGCATTTTGTTGACCAGATAAAATGAGAGCTTGCTGCCCAGCGGTCCAATGCCTACACCTTCGATCAGTACGGTTTTCCCCATTGCTTTGGCTTGCACCATCGTTTTCAGGTGATTTGCCAGGTGCAAAGGCATGTCCATCAAAGGGCCTCCGGCATAGGCAAGGTATTGACAAGACTTCAAAGAGGCATCAATGTCTGTATCCCCGACAACTTGTATTTCAACATCCAGGTCCAATTCGTCCACCCATCGTTGCGTTCTGTCAGGCCTGAAACTTGATATATACACTTTTTGTATATTCAGCTTCTTTTTCAGCCGTAATATAACACCCCCCAGAATAGCAGCATCACCTACATGTTCTCCGCCGTAAGCCCCTATCAACAGGACACTGTTGTTTTCATAAGCGGTTGGTCTGACAACTGGAGCATAACTGTAATACGCTATGGAGAGTAAAGATTTTATTCCCTTGAAGACCTTCATTATTTTACCCACGGGGGCATAGAATTTCGATCGGGAGTACATCTCTTCAAACAGTTCGGCAGGTGTCCATGCCCCGTTTTGGTCATGAAGGCATGTCCGGCATGTGCTGTTTTTCAGATTATTGACCACGTTATCCGCATGTTGGGACCAATAGGCAGCCGAACTGTCTTTATCGGCTCTTACCTCACCCAGTTTGTTTGCCGAGACAGAACAGTTGTAGAGCTCTCCTTTTGATGTTAAAAACAGACCCTCGTTTTGGAAATAGCATGGAAACGTTCGCGTATGGGTATTTTCACTGAGCAGTTTTGCCATGCGCTTATAATACATTCTGCGAGAAGGTGAAACGGTATAGTCATGTAACCTCGGTTCCAGGAAAAAATCCGCCAGATAAGAATTTTCATGCCGGCTAAGTACAACGTCATCAATCACAGAGTCATTATATAAGCGTGCAATCGTCGTTGCCCTGCGAAAAATGACTTCGACTCTGTTTTCAATGGCATAATTGAGAACTTTACCGACATGATAGACATTGTCTTTGGAGACGGTGCACTGCATCTGGACTTTAACACCGTGCTGCTTCAAAAACTGCATCGTCGCGTTGACTCTTTCAAACGCTCCGTTGACTCCTCTGATAACATCATGTGTTTTCCCAATGCCATCGAAAGAGAGATTGACCGAGAAAGCGATTTGATGCTCATTGACGGCATCCAAAATCGCTGGTAACACTCCCTCCCATCGTTCTGTGTGATATCCATGGCTTGTGATAGATAACGATTCCAGCTTTGGAAGAGATTGCAGTATCTGTGCTATGCACTCGGGCAGATCTTTTCGTAATGTCGGCTCCCCTCCGGAAATGCCTATGTGTTTTACTTCTCTATACAGTTTATCGCGGAATATTTCACCTATCTCATCTGCTGAGAGTTCATTTTCAACCTTATCTCTCCATACATTACACATGACGCACTTTGAATCACAATTATCTGTGATCGGAAAATTAATGACATACGGAAAATCACGTTTGTTTTGTAACCGTGATTTTTTAAAAAACCACTCATATAGATAATTAATTATTTTCATTTTTGACCTTTAGTAGTAATCCAAACAGTTTTGGGTGATTTGATGTAAATTTGTAGAAAAAATATCAGAATTTTCAACGCCATTTCTAAAATTTTTATGCGGAAAAAAATGTGAATCACTTATAAGTAAATAATCGATTAAACCTCGGGAGGTATTGTATCCGGTTTCTAATTGAGTATCAATATTATTTTTTGTAAGCAATACACCAAACGGTTCACAAAGTTGTTTTTCATTTTTAATTTTCTTAATGATTTCGTCATTAACAGCTTTTGTGTAGTGAAAAGTCTCTCTCCAGAATGCATTGTTGATTATGTAATTATGCGGCAATGAGAAATCGTAGAAATCCGATATCGAAACAAGCTCTCGCTTAATATAGTTTATCTTATCAGGATCGGCCTGGAAGATGTTTTTATAATGAAATGGAACAAAAAGCATACTGAAATGGGCCCCCTTGATTTCAGTAAGCGTCTTTAGCTCTCTGATCATACCGATGACTTGATCGATCTTCTTTTGATCAAAGGTTGAATCTTTATATCTTAAGCCTGTTAAATTATTGACATATGATAAGTGTTCAGCATTTTTGTCATATGGAACCAAGTGGTTTGCATTCGTTCTGATATAAAATTCTTCTTTTTTTATCAATTCATAATCTTTCTCAAATAAAAAGTTAAAATCTTTTTCATCCTCTCTTTTAAAAAGATATTTTTTCAGCAATACTGCCCATTCTCCCATATCTTTGGGATAAACATCTTTTTTATATTTAACGTTTATGCTGAGGTCATAAAAATACTCCAGATCAATCGTTAAAATAATATTTTTAACATGAATATTATCCAACAGCAATTTGGCATTATGAAGATGTTCCACCATATTCCCGGAGTTATAATTCAGTTTGTACCACGAAGCCCCTAATGAACGGACATCCATATTGCCGATTTTCGAGTTCCCAAATATAAAACTGTCAAATTCATGCTTGTTGCTTAAAAGAAAAGCCATAGGGATAATGCGGTCAGCATGGTTAAACTCCCACTTGTTGTCTTTTCTCCAATAGTAGGTGTCGTAATGATGATTAAAAGCGTTGAAAATCCTATACCTATCTATCCACAGGTTTGTAACAGGGAGCAATAATGCGCCTAGGAACAAAAAAAGGAAAAATATTAAAATAAATTCTTTATATTTATGCATTTGACTACACCCTGCTTTTATTAAAAATTAAAATATAAAAATTCACTGTTTTTTGTTGTCAATATGTAGAATAGACTTATCAAAAAAAGCATCGACGCAAATAATGCGAATAAACGAGTAGGTTTAAAACAAATTTTTCCGCTACAAGGGACAAAACGAATCATTTGCATGGAGTTCAGGAAAGTGAGCACCAGCACCACCCCGCCCAGGATAAAAGAGGTTTCAAAAACATCTATTTTATATGTAAACATACGCATGTTTAAATCTATCATCCCGGAGAGTACTTTAATCGCATCCTCCCATTCCCTGGCGCGGAAAAAGACCCAGGCGATGTTGACAAAGTTAAACGTAACAAACCATGCCAGGTACCTGTTCATGGTAAAGCCAAGCTGTTTCCAAAAACGGTGTACGACCAAAGCGAGACCATGAAGAAAGCCCCAGAATATGAACGTCCATCCCGCTCCGTGCCATATGCCGCCGAGAATAAATGTGGCAAGCAAATTGTTATAGGTCCGGAAATTTCCTTTGCGGTTTCCGCCCAGTGGGATATAGATATAGTCCCGTAAAAAGCGAGAGAGCGTAATATGCCAGCGTCTCCAGAAATCCTGGATATCGCGTGCCTTATAGGGACTGTTGAAGTTAATCGGCAACGTGATATTGAACAGCAGTGCCGCACCGATCGCCATGTCGGTGTAGCCGCTGAAATCAAAATAGAGCTGAAAAGTGTACGATAGTGATGTCGCCCATGCTTCAAAAAAACTCAATGTTGTCGCCACGTCAAAGCCGTGTGTTGCCCACTGAGCGAAGCTATCGGCAATAACCACTTTTTTAAACAATCCGATAGAAAAAATAAAAAGTCCCACAGCAATATTTTTATAATTTTTAACCAGATTCCATTTTGAAGCGAACTGAGGCATCATCTCCGCATGATGTACAATTGGTCCTGCAATAAGCTGAGGGAAAAAAGTGACAAAGAGGGCATAGTTTAAAAAGTCATATTCGGCCGTTTCACCACGATACGAATCAACCAAATAAGCGATCTGTTGAAAGGTGAAAAATGAGATTGCTAAAGGCAAAGCTAAATGTAGCAAAGGAACGGATTCGTTAAATGCAAGATTGACGTTTTCAATAAAAAAATCAGAATATTTAAAATAGCCAAGCAAGGCGATATTGGAAGTAATCCCAAAAGCTAATAAAGTCTTTTTATGAACTTGAACTTTTTTAAAATTCTCATTTAACGAGTTACCAATCACATAGTTAAATAACATCGAAGATAAAATAATCGGCAGATATGAAATATTCCACCACGAATAAAAAAACAGAGAGGCAAAAACTAAAAAACCTTTTGCGCCGGTAATTAATCGCTTCTGCAAAAGAGAGAAATATATGAAAAAAGAAAAAGGTAAAAATAGAAATATAAATTCATAGCTGTTAAATAACATTTATCTTTTTCCAGCTTGATGCAGATTTCTATGAGGATCTTGTAATAACTGACCATTTGTCAATAGATAAAACAAAAATAAAACAAATAAAGGATTAACAGCATTTCCGATGTCTACTGTTGTCATAGCGGTAACCATTATAATAATAAGTTGCATCGAAGATGCAACAGTTATCTTATTTGTATTGAAAATGATGTTTCTAAAAGATAGAAAAAACAGCCTTGTACTGATTAGCATTACTAATACAAAAAAAGGTATTCCTAATGAAAGGGCAATTTCAATATACCCATTGTGGGTGTGCGGTGGCAACCAAAAGTCTTGTGTGAAATTCTCTTTTAAAAACTCTTTCGTTCCCTCTACGTAACCTACTCCAAACCATGGGTTTCTAATGATGCCGTCAAAAGCAACTTCATAAATATACGTTCTATTATTGAGTGTTTTTAACTCCTCTAAAGGGTCATTCCCATAACCTAATCTGTCAATATTGAAAGTGGAAAAAAGAAATATCATTCCAATAAAAGTCATACCGATAATGGCGAGTTTATTTATCAAATTCTGTTTATGGAGCATGAATAAAATAGAGCCGAAAGCGATAACCATACTTGTCCGGCTATTTGTTAAGACAACTATAATTAGAGCTATCAAAAGGGTAAAGACAAAAAATTTCTTGCTAATATGATTTTTAAATAATAAGTAGTATGCTGACCACATACTTAGAGATCCTATAATACCCAATTCATTCGGGCTGTAAACCGATCCTCCCAATCGCACCCTTCCTTGCGTTTCCAATTGGAATATCATCGAATGATCTTTAACCAACCAAAAAAGGAGAATAAGAATAATCAAATAAAAGTTTATGAGAAGGGCTTTTTGTATCAGATCAAGAAGATTAAGGCTTTTAAATGATGTTGCTGATAAGAGTACAAGAATACTGGTCATTACAATAAGAAGCTCAAGTAAACGGTAAAATCCCAATACATCTGCATACTGACTTAACATAAAGGAAGTAATTAAAACATACGAATATAAAATGCTGAAAAACAAGCTGAAAATAGGAATTTCAATTTGAATCGGGTTTCTTCTCCAATACATATATAATTTATATATAAGATATATTAAAAAAGCAGCTACCAAAAAAATCCACAAGATTCTAAATATTTTAGTGGCAGCAAACATAGGCATAAGAGTTAGTCCAAATTTATCGACCTGGTCAAGACCAAATGGTTTAAAAAACAGTATGGTTAAAAAAATCATAACAATTTTATTCACATCTTCACCTTGTGCATTCTTAAAACACTAAAGCCCAAGAAAATATCTGAAACAGCCCATGATAAAACAAAAGCCAAGACAGCCCCTTCAATTTGATAGCTGTGTATCAGATAAGTGCCTATAGTTAAGGTGAAAAACGAAGAAAACAAAAAAGCTTGAAAAATATATTTCACCTGTTGTAATGCGCGGAGATACAATTGTAAAATATTTGCAATTCCAATCAATAATATTGAAGAAGATATGTATTTTAGTAATTCAGCATATTCAGTATACTTTGGACCATAGAGGAAAAACAATATATCTTCTGCATAAATAAATAAAATTGTGATCGCAATAATTACAATCGGTAATGAAGCTAAAAAAACATTAAATGTCTGTTTTAGCACATTAGATTTCTGTTGCATTTTGGCAAATACGGTAGTCAGAAAATTCGTTAACGTATAAAAAAACGGGTTAAGCGTGTTTATGATATTCATTAAAACTGCATAGACTGCAACAGTTTCCATGTTGACAAGTATCCCCAATGTAATTGGAAAGATTCTCGTTCCAACCCATGATGTGAATGTCGATAAAAAAGCCCAACGTGCGAAGTTATAGCTTTTTTTATATGCCATAACCATAATTTTTAGATTCAATTTGTATTCGATTCTATTTTTTTGCAGTAAATAGATAGTTGACAAAATATAAGGTATGGAAATCAAAATAATAATTGTGTGTAGTAAAGTGATGTTAAAATAATATGCTAGCCATATGAATAATATTACACCGCCATAAGCGATAATATCACTAATCAGTAATTCCTGAATATGCCCAGAAGTAAACAAAATTCTTCTAAAAAAATCTTGCAACTGTTTGATAGTCAGATAAAAAAGAGAAAAAATAATAAATGCAGTTTCATCGTACAGATTAATTAATTGAAGATAATGCAAAAAATATATTAATAGAGACATTAGTATAAGTAAAATAATAAAAAGTATATTTAACCCCAATAAGCCACTCGTATATTTTTCATAATATCTTTGTCCTAGTTTTGCGGCGATGACATTATGAGGCTGTGTTATTAGAGAGATATGCGTGTTATTGATAAGTACACTGATAAAGAGAAGAAAAGAGATAAAACCGAATTCAGCTTTATCCAAGATTCTTGCTAGAAAAATTATCAGTAAAAAATTAGATAAACTGACTATTCCTTGATCAATAAATGATAAAAATAAGTTTTTTTTCAATTGTTACCTATTTATAGTTGTTAAAGTTGATATTTAAATACCATTCATACATAGTTTTGATTCCATCGTTCAACTCAACTTTATGTTTCCAGCCAAGCGCATGAAGCTTAGAAACATCAGTCAATTTTTTCATCGTTCCATCAGGTTTATCAGTATTGAAATAGAGTTCACCTTTAAAGCCAATGATCTCTTTGATCATCTCGGCTAATTCTTTGATGGAGATATCTTTACCTGTTCCAATGTTGATATGAGTATTTCTTATCTCTGTAGTTGTAACACTATTGGGTGTGCAAGTCTCATTACTGCCAGATACATCTGTATATGTGTCTTTGAAATCTCTGTTCTCAAGTAAAAATACACAGGCATCAGCCATATCTTCAGAGTATAAAAATTCTCGACATGGTTTACCTGTCCCCCAAATTTCTACACGGGTTTCATCTACACCGAATTTAGATAGATACTCTTTTGCTTCATCAATGTTATTGAGATCTAAGTCTTTTACTACGTCATCATATTTTTTTTCATTGAGCAGTTTGGCACAATGGATCTTTCTGATGAGTGCAGGAAGGACATGTGACTTCTCTAAGTCAAAATTGTCATTTGGTCCATAAAGGTTGGTCGGCATAACTGAGATAAAGTTAGTACCGTATTGAAGGTTATAAGATTCACACATCTTGATGCCTGCTATTTTCGCTATAGCATAAGGTTCATTGGTGTACTCAAGCGGTGACGTCAGTAGACAATCTTCCGGCATAGGCTGCGGAGCATCTTTTGGATAGATGCAGGTGCTGCCTAGAAACAGAAGTTTTTTGACACCGTTTAAATAGGCTTGATGGATGACATTGTTCTGTATCTGGAGGTTTTCGTAGATGAATTCCGCCCGGTAGGTATTGTTCGCCACAATACCGCCCACTTTTGCTGCAGCAAGGATCACATACTCCGGTTTTTCAGACCGGAAAAAATCTGCCACTGCTGTTTGGTCTGTCAAATCCAGCTCGGAATGTGTTCTATTGACCAGGTTTGTATACCCTTTAGATGTTAGGTTCTGCACAATTGCAGAACCGACCAGACCTCTGTGACCCGCGACATAAATCTTGCTTGTTTTATCCATATTATAGACTACTCGAAATAGTTGTGAATACGGTATCCACCGTCTTGAAGGTACTGATCTTTAGTCATAAGTTTAAGATCTGACTCCATCATATCATTAACAAGATCTTCTAGTTTATGCTCACGTGTCCAACCCAGTTTCTGCTCCGCTTTTGTAGGGTCACCGATAAGTAAGTCAACCTCTGTCGGGCGGAAATAACGTGGATCGACTGCCACCACTTCCTTTCCGATCTCTACCTGATAATCAGGATTTGAGCAGGCGACGACATAGGCTTTCTCATCAACACCTTCACCTTTAAACTCTAATTCAATTCCGGCATAGGCAAAGGCCATTTTTACAAAATCACGCACTGTCGTGGTGACCCCCGTAGCGATAACCCAGTCTTCCGGCTCATCGGCTTGCAGGATCATCCACATCATTCTTACATAATCTTTTGCATGTCCCCAGTCCCGTTTAGCATTGAGGTTCCCGAGATAAAGTTTGTCCTGTAGACCTAGCGCTATTTTAGATGCTGCACGCGTGATCTTACGCGTTACAAAGGTCTCACCACGAACAGGGGATTCGTGGTTAAACAAGATACCGTTGCAGGCGAACATACCGTAAGCTTCACGGTAGTTAACCGTGATCCAGTAGGCATACATCTTTGCAACGGCATAGGGACTTCTTGGATAAAAAGGAGTCGTTTCACTTTGCGGCACTTCTTGCACTTTGCCGTATAGTTCTGATGTAGATGCTTGATAGATCTTGGTCTTTTTTGTAAGCCCCAAAAGTTTTACTGCTTCAAGAATACGCAATGTCCCTGTGCCGTCGGCATTGGACACATACTCAGGTGTCTCAAATGAGACCGCCACGTGACTCATGGCTGCAAGATTGTAGATTTCGTCAGGTTGAACCTCTTGGATAATACGCGTTAGGTTCATCGAGTCTGTCATCTCTCCAAAGTGAAGTGTCAGATCCATTCCTTTTACGTGCGGATCATGATAAAGGTGATCAATACGATCTGTGTTGAAAAGCGAAGATCTTCTTTTAATACCGTGTACTTCATAGCCTTTTTTTAGTAAAAACTCTGCAAGATATGACCCGTCCTGTCCTGTGATCCCGGTGATTAATGCTACTTTCTTTTCTGCCATTTAAAACTTTCCTTTATACTTTGTATTATGTAATTTCTTAATTATTCCGCGACTAAAATTTTCACGCCTCAAGGTGGCTTATTCCGTTTCGCCATTTACCTTCTCTGATTTCTTGCCAAGATGCTCTTCGATCTTAGGTATAGCAATAGCATAATGATGATAATTTTCTTTTATTGGCGGGAATTCAAGTTTTTTTTCGAGTAAAAAAACAATTGTTATATTGCCTTTATTAATTACCGGGAATTATAGTTAATACTTCCTTACAAATCGATGATTTGAATAGTTCCGGAAAGTAAATGCAGATATGCTTATGAGTGTGCTTTATATGGGCTTTTATCTTAGCCGTGTGTAGGATCTAGGGGATTGATGTAGTGAAATCAGTGTTAGTTACAGCCGGACTTTTTCGTCAAGATAAAACAGATAGGGTAGACAATCTTGCAAACTTCAGCCTCTTTGCCGTTTGGTAGGTCAGGTCGATCCTTTGGTGACCTCATAAAGTCATTTCCTGTCGTAGACGAGGATGATGCTTTTTAACTTTTAGCCCTTTGATTTATTGTAAAAAAAGTTGGTCGCTTCGACAAAACCGTCGACCGAGCCGCAGTCAAAACGTTTACCTTTAAATCTGTAGGCGAGAACCTTGCCCTGCTTGGCCTGGGTTAGGAGGGCATCAGTGATTTGGATCTCGCCCCCTTTGCCCGGTTTTGTTTCACTGATGATGCCGAAGATATCCGGGGTGAGGATATAGCGGCCGATGATGGCAAGGTTGGAAGGCGCGTCCTGAGGGTCGGGTTTCTCGACCATATCGCTGATCATAAATACCCCGTCCTCGATCTCTTTTCCGTCGATCACGCCGTATTTGTAGGTCTCCTCTTTGGGCACCTCTTCAATGGCGACAATAGAGCATTGGTGTTTTTTGTAGAGTTCCACCATCTGCTGCAGCACACCGGAACTGTTATGGTCGCAGAGGTCATCCGCCAGGATGACGGCAAACGGCTCGTTGCCGATGAGTGTCTCGCCGGTCAGGATCGCATGCCCCAAACCCTTCATCTCGACCTGTCGTGTGTAAGAGAAGGTGCATTTGTTGATAAGTGAGCGGATCTCGGTCAGAAGATGTTCTTTGGACGTCCCTTTGATCTGCTGTTCAAGTTCGTAGGAGATATCAAAATGGTCCTCGATGGCACGTTTGCCGCGCCCGGTTACGACTGCCATCGTCGTAATACCGGCTTCGACAGCCTCTTCGACACCGTATTGGATCAGCGGCTTGGTCAGTATGGGAAGCATCTCTTTCGGCGTCGCTTTGGTTGCCGGAAGAAAACGGGTACCGTAACCGGCTGCGGGAAATAGACATTTTCTGATGGGTGAATTGCTCAAGTCGGGTCCTGGATGATTAATTATATTTAAGTCTGTTATTTTACAGTGTTAAAGCTTGATATTCTATGAGTAGAAGGTAGGCTTTACGGGCTCTGTGGCGGTCTGACGGTTTCTTTCGGATAGGTGAAGAGGCAATAGAGAGTTGTCTCTTTAAGTCAGCTGCCAGTGTCTTAAGATCAAGACCAGGCCAGCGCCGGAGGTGCGATTCTTTGGTGAAAAAGAAAAACGCTAGGCTCCTTTTTTTACTTTATGATGTTGAACCCATTGTTGTTAAAAAAAGCATAATAGTTTTCAACGACCTCGGCTCTTTCGGTCTTGAAAAAGTGTTTACCATCTATGTGAAAAAGCGTAACCTCTGATTCATTGAACATCTGTTTTAATGTATACAGGGCGGTTGAGAAGAAACCGGTGATGTAGCGCGGGTACTCCTGTTTGATCAGAAAGTCAAGCTCTATAGGGTACTTGTTGGTATATATTTCCGCGCGCTCTTGTAAAACGGCAGCTACCGCTTTCGGAATATTTTCATAACGGTGCTTGACATAGATGATCTCTTTACCTTGATAGTGTTTCAGAATTTTTTCCAGATGTTCTATGAAAATATCTTCAGGGATCTCTTTGTTATAGATCGGCTGACCGAGTATGTAGACTTTGTCGCTTTTGCTTTGGGATAGATTGAACTGCTTTTTGAGGTGGGTGAACGCATTTTTGACAATGGTCTCATCCGCTTTCGGCGAAATGTCAAAGAAGGTGAAAAAGTTTAATTTGTACTCTTTGTGCGCTTTGAGGCCAAACATGTTGAACCGTAACAGCTTCATCCTGTCTTTGAACCGAAGCTTACTGTCTTGCAAAAGGGCTTCATGCCGCTTTAGCGTTGATGTGCCGTCATCGACCAGGAAAATCTTTTCGTGCTTGAGATTGGCGATAATGACATTGCTGATACTGTCGATGTCACCCGTGAAGATGTGTTTGAAGTGATAGGCTTTGATCTTTTTGATCAGCTTTACATAATCCAAAAAGCTTGTTTTGGATTTTTTTTCGATATGAAACAGCATCTCCCATTTGTAATCGATCGCATGTAAAACCTCTTGGATCTGCCGGTTATTTGACATGCTTTTTCTGTCGATGATGACAAGGATGTTGTTCTCAAGAGAGAGCGTCTCGATAGCTTCTAAAATGTTGATCAGCTGCAGCGGCGACCGGACAATGTGAAGATTATACATTTTCATGACTCGGCCTATGGCAGCTGCGCTAAAAAGCGCTGCATGATTTTGAAATTACTGTCGATGTTTTTTCTACTGAGCTTGAACCGGTTGAAATCGGCGAGCTTCTCATAATCGAGTTCGCTGATGAGCTGTTTCGGCAGGTGGGTGTTCGCACGGTACCTGTCGTAGTTGATCAACTGGTTGAGCTTTTTAGCCAGGAGGTTGTCCTCATAGTTGTCGAAGGCGTCGATGGTGATGCCGCCGATCACATTTTTGATGGATTTTCCTCGACCGTCTTCATTGAGGAGGATGGAATACCGGGAGATACTGTTCATAAAGATATGGGCATGCACCCGGTAACCGATGTGCAGGTCTACCGTACTGTAGTGTTCTATCAGGTTTTCGGCGCTGCCGGAGATATCTTTATAGGTGATTTTCTGTTCGAGCAGCCAAGTCTCGAACTCTTTCTGTGAGTCAAAAAGACTTCCCGAGACACCCTGATTCCTTTTGGTCGCATCCAGAGAGTGGTGGAAAATCACTTCAAATGTCTCATCAGCAAAATACTCTTTGCATTGCAGGATAGACTCTTTGAGGAGTTTTTCCATACTACGGCTGTGGTTGAAAGCGACGCCGACTGAAAATGAGACTTTTTTGATCGGATAGGGTTCAAAATCTTTGCCGATATGTTGCGTACTGTAGTAGGCCGGACAACCCGTCATCAAAAAGTTTTTATAGTTTTCGGAATGCAGGACATTCAAAGAGTGGTAGTCCCGGACACTCGAGAGATAGCCGGAATTTTCAATTCTCTCAAACAGCTCTTTGGTGGTATCGCTCAGGCCGTAGGTATAGGTGTCGCTCCACTCCCCTGATTTTGAGCTCCATCCGATCCCCATCGTGATGATCGGGACCTTGATATCGCTGAGGCGGCTCATCTTGTAGAGGTTGGGGTACATGTTCGGATGCAGGGCAGGGCCGCCTGTCAAAATCAACGCTCTGGAGTCGTTGACCATTGCAAGAGTCTCTTCATCGAACGGCACCCATCGGTCGAGATCGACGATCTCACGGTCGGGCCGGAACTCTTTAAAGAGCTTCTTGGCCCGGTGTTTTATCAGAAAATCCCCGGCGTTGTTCTTACTGCCGGTCAGAATGACGTAACGATCTTTCATCTGAACATATCCCATTTGATGACATCGTCATCTTTGATATCGACGGTTGCGACCTTGCCGACGACATCATCGATGAACTTCGGGCTGACACCGTGGGCAGGACGTTTGAATGTCAGCATCTCTTCGGTGATAACCCCGCCTTTGGGTATGTCGCCTTGCGCGACCAGGCTTCTTCTGGCATTGGCTCTTGCCGGGGCTTCATCTTCCAGCGCTTCGACTTTAAAGCTTCCCAGGATCTCAAATGTTCTCTCAAGGTTGTTTCTGAACACTTTCAGATCCTCTTTGTCCATGGCGTGGTAGTGGTCGTTGCCCGGCAGTGTTTTGTCGTGTGTGAAGTGTTTTTCGATGATGACGCTTCCCAGCATTGTTGCCATCTCGCACACTTTCATGTCGTGCGGCAGGGTGTGATCGCTGTAGCCGATGATCTTGTCCGGAAAAGCCTGTTTAAGACCAAGGATCATACCCAGGTTGGCATTTTTATCAGGTGTCGGGTAGTTCAGAACGCAGTGGAGCAGGGCCAGGGGATTGCCGTGTTTCTCGATCCAGCTCACCGCCTCCTGGATCTCGCTCAGGCTGCTTGCACCGGTTGAGAGGATAATCGGTTTGTCGAACCGGCACATATACTCGATAAAAGGTTTGTTGGTGATGTCGGAAGAGGATATTTTGTAGACGTCCATCATCTCGTTCAGGAAGTCTGCCGATTCGACGTCGAACGGCGTGCTCATAAACTCGATGCCGACCTGATCGCAGTAGTTTTTGAGCTCCTGCATCTCATCTTTCCAGAAACCCTGGTGTTTTTGAAAGAGTTCGTGCTGCGATTTCGTCGGTTCTTTTGTCGTGTCCCAGTAGGCCGGCGAATCCTTTGATGCAATCGTATCGGCTTTATAGGTCTGGAACTTCACCGCATCGGCACCGCCCTCCTTGGCTTCGTCGACAAGGCGCTTGGCAAGTTCCATACTCCCCTCGTAGTTGACGCCGATTTCTGCGATGACATAGGGGCGGTACAGCTTCGGTTCGTAGGGATTGATAGTTGTAAAAAGTTCAGTTAATTTCATTTGCTCTCCATAAGGTTTTGAATCAGTCTGTTGACCGTTTTTCGTCCGGATTTCAGATCTGTTTTTTTCATGAGATCACTCATGTATTTTCTGCTTTCCGTTGCATTGACCAATGCTATGAAATTTTTATACAGCTCTTCGTCGGTGAGTTTGTAGCCCAACCCCAAGTTCAAGAACCCGAATTCGCTCGAAGCAAAAAAGTGGGTCATCTCACGTTCATTCTGCGCCATGACAATGGCCGGAGTACCGATACTCGCTATCTCATAGGTCGTTCTGCCTGCCGACGTGAAGATCAGGTCGGCTTCAAGCATGTATTGCGAGATATTGGTGACGTTCTCTTTGACGTCGATCGTTGTAAAAGCACGTAAGGAATCATACTCTTTGTAGCCAAACCCTGCGATAACGGTGATGGTTATGCGGTTCGCATTGCAGTAATCGTAGATGGTTTCGATGACCTTCTTCGTGTAGTTGTTCGGGTCAACCCCGCCGAAGGTGACAAGGATGTTCCTGACATCACCGATCGTCTCTTTTTGTCTGGAGTAGATGAACTCGTCCCGCAGGACAAAATAGTCATGGCCGAAAAAGTGATTTTGCAGTATCTGCTTCTCCGGGTAGATGGCATTGATGACAAGGTCCGCTTCTTTGGCACCGTCTCCAAGATCCTCAAAATTAACGACTTGCAGACCCAGATGTTTGAGTGCTGAAATGTAGGCTGTATCGGTGTCAAGCCTGTCGTTGATGATCAGGTCCGGATTGATGGATCTGATGTCGTCGAGGATGTCGGCGTGCTGCTGCATCACGACCGGGTAGTTTTTTGATGCGATCTTCTCGAAAGCCAGCTGGCTTTCGCTGTCTACCAGAAAGGTGACCTGGTGATTCAATATGTCATTGGCGATCAGCAGGGTGTTGTAGACATGGCCCAGTCCGACATCACTGTTGCCTGTGACGAGGAACAGGATATGCTTTCTTCGGAGATGGTATTCGCAGAGGTTCCAGTCTTCATAGGTGTCTATGTCGATCTCTTCGCCGTTACCCAACAGGTACAGTTCGACATTTGTCCCGATGCGGTTGGCCGGGGTGATGATCTCTCTGCGGGTAATGAAAAAACCGCCGGTCTCCGTAAACATGGGTGTTAAATATTGTCTGTTGACCCGTTTTTCATAGTTCGGCAGAAAACGCTCCCCCTCTTTACGCCAGGAGAGGTGGGTGTCGTCTTTGGCGGCGATGACTGTCTCAAGTGCAGGATCGGCAATCATCTTTTCGATGGCACTGTCAAGCGAAGCGGTTTTCAGAAGCGGTGATGTCGGCTGCATCGTGATGATGAGATCATAGGTCTTGTTTTCTGCTGCCTGGGCATACGAATAGCAGGCATGGATGACCGGATCGAGCGTGCTTTTATCATCGGCTATGGAGATGTCACGTTTGTGGATCTTTGCACCGAAACCGATCGCAGTGTTGAGTATTTCATCATCTTCGCTGGAGACATAGACATCGAGCGAATACTGTGAAGCCAGGGCCGTTTTGATGGAGTAGTAGATAAGCGGCTTACCATTCAAAAGCCGTAAATTTTTTCTCGGTATCCCTTTGGAACCGCCGCGTGCCGGTATGACAGCCAAAATATTCATAAACTACTCCGCATCTTTCTCTCATCTGGAAAAGTATGGCTATTATAGTGGTTTTTGCATTCGGTTTGGCTTTGGTTTGAGGTGATAAAAAGAGAGTGCTGATGGAAGAAAAACTTCTTCAGTTATGTTGGGATCGTACTGATCTATGTACTTTTTCATACCTCTGCCATCGGTTCTCAGAAGGCAGGAACTTACTCTTTACGTACATGGAAGAATGAAGTAGACTTCGGCTTTTCTTTTTTTCGCGAACCCGTAATATTTGAATGGCACAATTAAGCTGACAGGCGGTGATCGCGGCGCGCTTTGTCCGTAAATCCGTTGCCGGACAAAATTGGCGAATGTGTTGAAGTCTTGTTGCTTTTATCAATAAATTGAATGGACGATATGTCTTAGCCAGAATCTAATAGGTAAAAAAGGTACAGTTTGGGCGCATTGTTTAAGCCGATTGTTTGTTACCAGAGTGTTTATGGGGTTTATTGTATGAGTGGCTCCGGATACTGGATTCGAACCAGTGACCAAATGATTAACAGTCATCTACTCTACCGCTGAGCTAATCCGGAATATGTTAAGAGGCCGAAATTATAGTGAATGGCGCCTTGAATGTCAAGACTTTTTGCGCTTTCTTTGCACATTTTCTGCCGGAATATAAAATTCCAGTTTCGCCCGTTCGATTTTGATGACTTTTTTGGCATCGATCAGCTCTTGCAATGCTTTTTGTGTTGTTGCGTCAAAGAGTATCTCGATATCCTCCTGTGTCAAAGGACGTTTGTCGAGGGTGTTGATGATCTCCTCTTCAGTGTAGGCTGACTGTACAAACTCTGCATGTTGGCGTGAAGCGATGTTGATAGGCAGGTCAGCGTCAAACTGGGTCGCAATGCTATGGAGTTCGCCATAGGAGATCCCTTCGACAGGGTAGGCCGGCGGCCGGTCGATTGTGCCGATGTCGATGCGCAACGCCTTTATTTTTTTCAGAACGTCATTCAGTGCGGCGATCTCTTCTTTCGTGTCGTTCAGCCCGCGCACGAAAAGGATCTCAATAAAAAGCTTGCCTCGGTAGGCATGTGAAAAACGTTCTATCGCCGAAACGACATCATTGATCTTGAGGGATGGATGCGGACGGTCTATTTTTTTAAAGACCTCCGGCGTCACTGCATCCAGAGAGAGCTTGACCTTGTCAAGTTTTAAGAGGGTATTGAAGACGGCTTCATCGGTCAGTGTCGCACTGTTGGTAAGGATGAGTGTCTCTTTTTCCTCTTTTATCTTGTCGATCTCGTCGATGAGCTGATCCAGGTGGGGGTAAAGGGTCGGCTCGCCGTTGGCGGTAATCGTGATCTCATCGATGTTCCGGTGTTCTTTAAGAGCCGCTTTGAGATCCGTAATGATCTCTTTAACACTAACGACGGTGTCCTGATGATCGACTGTCGCAGCCGGTGCCAGTTCACAGTAAAGGCAGTCAAAGTTGCACTGTTTAAATGAGGGGGAGAGGTCGATACCCAGAGAGACCCCGAATCTTCGGGAGTGGATTGGTCCGAAGATGGTCTTCACCAAAGGCCTTTTTACTTTTTGGAGACGCGCTGGCACTCTTTGACAAAGTGAATCGCGTTTTCAACCGGGACATCCGGCAAGATACCGTGACCGAGGTTAAAGATGTGGCGCTCGCCGCCCATGGTCTCCTGGATGACCTCGACACACGTTGTCGTCGCCTCTTTGGAGTAGAGACGGCACGGCTCCATATTGCCCTGAAGGACATACTTGTCGCCAAGGTACTTTTTAGCCATTGCCATCGGCGTGGACCAGTCGACACCGAAGACGTCAAAATTCCCGTAAACAAGGCCGCGTTCAATAAAAGATGCAACGCCTTTAGGGAACATGATAATAGGAATATGCGGGTACTTCTCTTTAAGATACTCGGCGATCTCGACCATGTACTTCCATGAGAATTCGTCGTATTTGCCCGGTTCGATCGCCGAAGCCCAAGAGTCGAAGATCTGAACGACGTCGACACCGCTCTGGATCTGTTTCTCCATATACAGCTTGACTACTTCGGTCACTTTGGCAAGGATGTTGTGAAGGAGTTCAGGGTTGGAGTAGAGCATCTTCTTGCAGATGTTATAGGTCTTGGTTCCCTGACCTTCGATCATGTAGGTGGCCAGCGTCCACGGCGCACCGGTAAAACCGATAAGGGCTTTCTCATCACCGCGTTCATCAAGTTGTTTACGAAGCAGCTTGATGGTGTCGTAAACGTAGGTCAACTTGTCAGCTGCCTCTTCGCCGCCGATAAGTCTGTCCAGATCCTCCTGAGAAGTGATCGGATCGCTAAACTTCGGACCTTCGCCCTTAACGAAAGAGAGATCCATCCCCATTTCATCCGGGATGACCAGAATATCGCTGAAGAGAATAGCCGCGTCAACGCCGACGATGTCGAGCGGCTGGAGGGTGACTTCAGCCGCTTTTTCAGGGTCGTGGCAGAGGTTGAGAAAGTTGCCGGCTTCGGCACGGACTTTCATGTATTCAGGAAGGTAACGGCCGGCCTGGCGCATCATCCAGACGGGTGTGTACGGTGTCGGTTTGCCAAAACAGGCATCTACAAATATTTTGCTCACAAGTGTCCTTTTTGAGGGGTTAACCTCTCATTTTTATTAATTGTCATTCCGAACTTGATTTACCTAAAGGTATTTCCTCTGGTCCCAAATCTAGCGCTTTATGACAACGATGTTATCATCTACATCGGAGATGTAGTAGATCCCAAATCAAGTTTGGGATGACGAAAGGTATCCTCTTTAATGTTTTCCCACTTTGTTGAGGAAAAAGAGGCCGACAGCGACAGCGGTGATCGAGAGTGCGAAGTAGAGCATCTCCAACGCACCGTTGTATTCGGTGTGACCGACTTTCTGGAAGAAACCGACGACCAGGACCATAACGATGACCTTGGATATCTTGTCTTTGAGTTGATCAAGTGAGTGAATAGCCAGAATCTTACTCTCTTCACCCTCTTTGTCTTTTGCGGCATCAATCTCAGAGATAAACAGTTCGTAGAGGCCGAATGAGAACAACAGCATCACAACACCGATGAGGTAGAGATCGACGGCACCGATGATCCCGCCGACCACATCTTCGTGAAAGTGCTCGGGATGGGCATGGTTCATGTAGGTCGAGATGACGTAGCCTGCCGTTGAGAAGACGTCGATACTGGCGACAGTGAAAAGTAAGACAGCGCCGATCAGCCCGAATATGACGGCCAGAAGAACGATAAAACGCGAGCTCCACAATCCGTTTTCAAAGAGTCTTTCCAACATTACTTCGCCTCTTGCATCTCAACCCATTTCTGGGCGATTCTAACAGCATTGGTCGCGGCGCCGACACGAAGGTTGTCGGCGACGACAAACATGTGCAGGACATTATCGCGATAGAGGTCTTTGCGGATGCGGCCGACAAAGGTCTCGTTCTGATCGATACACTCCGCCGGCATCGGGTATTCGCTTGCCTGAGGGTTGTCGATGACGACGATGTTCGGTGCCTTGGCAAGCAGTGTCCGTGCCTCATTGGCATCGACGGCACTGTCGAAGGTAAGCGTAAGTGTTTCCGAATGGCCGCGGAGAACAGGCACGCGGACACAGGTCGCACTAACCTCGACATCTTTGTGCATGATCTTTTTGGTCTCGTTGACCATCTTGATCTCCTCTTTGGTGTAGCCGTTCTCCTGGAAGACGTCGATCTGAGGGATGACATTCAGTGCGATCTGGTGAGGGAAGCTCTTGTGCTCGGCATCGGAGAGTTTGAAAGCAAAGAAGGCCTGCATCTGGGTCACCAGCTCTTCCATCGCCTGTTTTCCTGCACCCGAGGTTGCCTGGTAGGTGCTGACATCGACACGTTGAAGATCGTAGGCCTCATCGAGCGGTTTGAGCGCCTGCACCATTTGAATGGTAGAACAGTTAGGGTTCGCGATAATCCCTTTGGTCTGCCATTGTGCGATATCCTGCGGATTGACTTCCGGCACAACCAGCGGCACATCCTTGTCCATTCTGTAATGACTGGTGTTGTCGATCACGACAGCACCTGCTTTGGCGGCAAACGGGGCAAACTTTTCCGAAATGGAACCGCCTGCGGAGAAGAGGGCGATATCGATCTCCTCTTCCTCGAAAACCGTTTCCGTCAGCTCTTTGATGACGATCTCTTTGCCTTTAAACTCAACGGTGTTTCCGGCACTGCGGCTGCTCGCCAGCGGAACAAGTTTGTTGAGAGGAAAGTCGATCTCTTCCAAAACACGTAATATCTCTTCACCGACGGCGCCGCTAGCGCCGACAACTGCAACATTATAGTTAGCCATATAGTTTATTCCTTCTCTCTTACTGAGTTGATCTTAAAAAAGTGTGTCGTTGCCCGGCTCGTCGATTGATGGTGGGACCGGAACTTCTTGACTACCCTCTTCATCTTCGTCATCGCTCTCTTTCTCGATCTTCGGACAGCGGGCGATACTGATGACATCGTCACCTTTGACGATATAGACGCCGGAGGTGTTGCGGCTCGATTTTGAGATGGACTGCATATCGACACGGATCATCTTGCCCTCTTTGGTCAAAGCCATCATATCCATGTTCTCATCGACCATCACACAGCCGACAACGCTGCTACCGGTCTTCTGGTTGAGCTTCATCGCGATCACACCTGATCCGGCGCGGTTGGTCAGGCGGTATTCGCCGGCTGTCGTTCGTTTACCGATACCTTTTTCGCTGACCGTCAGGATCTCCTGCTCATCATTGCTGATGATGTTGGCATCGACCACTTTGTCGTCGGCATGTTTGAACTTGATACCGCGGACACCGCGGGTACTTCTACCCTGGTCGCGTGTTTTTTCGATCTCGAACTTGATACACTGCGCTTTTTGGGTCAGAATAAAGAGATACTTGGTCTCAAGCGTTGCGATCTTCGCCGTGATCAATGTGTCATCGTCATCGAGAACGATCGCGCGCACTCCGTTGCTTCGGATGTTAGAGAACTCAGAGAGTTTTGTCCGTTTGACAATACCGTTTTCGGTAAAGAAGACCAGGGATTTCTCATCACTGAAGTCGGTCGTAGGCAGGATAGAGCGGATGTTCTCATCCGGAAGCAGGTTGATCAGGTTGACAACCGCTTTGCCTTTTGCCGTACGTGAACCTTCAGGGATGCGGTAGACCTTGAGCCAGTGCAGCTGACCGCGATCTGTGATGAACAGCAGGGTGTCATGGGTCATACAGGTAAAGAAGTTTTTGATAAAGTCGTCATCGTAGGTGGTGACGGCTGTCTTACCTTTGCCGCCGCGGCGCTGCTTCTCATACTGCGCCAGCGGTACGCGTTTGATATACCCGCGGTGGGTGATAGTGACGACCATCGGCTCGTTCGGGATCAGGTCCTCGATATCGATATCGTCATAGTTGTCTTCAAGCGTTGTACGGCGTTTGCCTTCATAGATTTCGTAGACTTCATTAAGTTCATCAGCGATGATCCCTTTAAGGACCTCTTCGCTTTTGAGGATCGACTCAAGGTATTCGATCAGTTCAAGGACTTCACGAAGTTCATTTTCGATCTTCTCGCGCTCAAGACCCGTCAGCTTTTGCAGACGCATGTCGAGAATAGCCTGGGCCTGGATCGCCGAGAAGTCAAACTCGCTTATGAGCCCCTCTTTGGCCTCTTCAGTGTTTTTGCTTGCACGGATAAGCTTGATGATCTCATCAATGTGGTCAAGTGCTTTTTTAAGACCTTCAAGGATATGCGCTTTGGCTTTGGCTTTTTCAAGATCAAAGATCGTACGGCGGATGATGACTGTTTTGCGGTGATTCAAAAAGTGCTGCAGCATTTCGATCAAGGTAAAGACACGCGGTTCCTGGTTGAGGATGGAGAGCATGATGATACCGAAGGTGGTCTGCATGTTGGTCGATTTGAAGAGGTTGTTCAGAACGATCTCGCTCATCGCTTCGCGTTTAAGTTCGATGACGACACGGATACCTTCGCGGTCCGACTCATCCCGGATCTCGGAGATCCCTTCGATCTGCTTATCTTTGACCAGGTTGGCGATACTCTCGATCAGACGGGATTTGTTGACCATGTACGGCAGTTCGTCGATGACGATAATGTCTTTTTTGCCCTTGATCTCGATATGGGTTTTCGCGCGTACTTTAATACGGCCGCGGCCGGTCTCATACGCGTCCAGGATCCCCTTTTTGCCGAAGATGATACCGCCGGTCGGGAAATCCGGTCCCTGGATGTGTTCCATCAGGTCCGTCAAGGTGGCGTTCGGATTCTCTAAAAGAACGCGAAGTGCCGCGATGATCTCATGCGGGTTGTGCGGCGGGATGTTGGTCGCCATACCGACGGCGATACCCGATGAACCGTTGATCAGCAGGTTCGGTACACGGGTCGGAAGTACATCCGGCTCCTGCGTCGTGCCATCGTAGTTGTCGATCATATTGACCGTCTCTTTATCGAGGTCTTTAAGCATCTCGCCGGCATATTTGGTCATACGCGCTTCCGTATAACGCATCGCTGCCGCGTTGTCGCCGTCGACGGAACCGAAGTTCCCCTGACCGTCAACCAGTTCCATGCGCATCGAGAAAGGCTGGGCCATACGGACCAGCGCGTCATAGACAGCCGTGTCACCGTGCGGGTGGTATTGCCCGATCACATCACCGACGATACGTGCTGATTTTTTATACTTGGCGCCGGCCGACAGGTTCAGTTTGTCCATCGCATAAAGTATACGGCGGTGAACCGGTTTAAGACCGTCACGCACATCAGGCAGGGCACGACCGATGATAACACTCATGGAGTAGTCTAGATAACTCGCTTTGAGGGTGTCTTCGATATTAATATTTTCGATATCGCTATGTTCTAGCATGTCGCTCATTCTGTTACCTCAAAATTTAGGATGTAAAATTGAGTGATAATACAAAAAAATGGCTTAAAGGCACGTCTAAAAGCCATATAAAGCACAATTCATAAATTTAAGTTTCGATTAAAAAAGTTGTAAAAGCCATATTTTGGAAATATAGTGCATTCTGTGAAGGTGTTTCAGAAGGTAAAAACATTACATATGTACAACTATATATAATATAGGCACAACGCTACAGGGTGAAAACAATATACACTAAAAAGTGATTAAAAAATAGGCAGGATTGGCGGCTGTGCATAACAATTTTATTTTATACTAGCAACTGAAATTAACTAAAAAGGAGTAAGAATGAAAAAGTTCTTATTGGCTCTTCTTCTTTTGCCGACATTCGTGTTTGCAGAAGATACACTCAACACAGGTGATACCGCATGGATGATGGTTTCAACAGCATTTGTACTATTGATGACTCCGGCAGGTCTTGCACTTTTCTATGCAGGTATGACACGTAGCAAAAATATTGTGAATACGTTCGCAATGGTCTTAGGTGCATTTGTTGTCGCTTTTGTTGTATGGGTCATCGCTGGTTACTCGATCGCGTTCGGTACAGCAGATAACGCAACAGTGCAAAATGTATTCGGTGGTTTAGGTAATGTTATGCTTAGCGGAATCGCATGGAATGACTTGAGCGGCAGTTACCCGGCTTACGTGTTCATCGTGTTCCAGGGTACTTTTGCGGCTATTACTGTTGCAATCGCTGCGGGTTCAGTGATTGAGCGTATTAAGTTTTCGACGTGGTTGGTGTTTGTAGCCGTATGGGGACTTGTTGTTTATGCTCCGATTACACACATGGTGTGGGGTGGAGACGGTGCACTGCTTTTTGATGCCGGTGCACTTGACTTTGCCGGTGGTACAGTTGTACACATGAATGGTGGTCTTGCCGGTCTTGTTCTTGCTTACCTTGTCGGTAAACGTAACGGTTACCCTACTGCAGCGATGAAACCTGCAAGTGTTATCCTGACAGCAGTCGGTGCAGCACTTCTATGGTTCGGTTGGTACGGATTTAACGGTGGATCTGCATTTGGTGCAAACGAAATTGCCGGTCTTGCTTACATGACGACAACGATCTCTGCTTCTATTGCTGCAATCACATGGATGGCTCTTGAGTGGTTCGTTTACAAAAAGCCGACACTTCTTGGTGCGGCTACAGGTGTGATCGCCGGTCTTGTCGCTATTACTCCGGCAGCTGGTTTCGTTAGCGTCGGCGGTGCATTCGCTATCGGTATCATCGGTACTATGATCGCTTTCTACGGTGTTGTTGTAATGAAGAAGAAACTTGGTTATGATGATTCTCTTGATGCATTCGGTGTGCACTTCCTTGCAGGTCTATGGGGTGCTATCGCAACAGGTATTTTTGCTCTTAACGATCAAGACCTTCTTTGGGACGGTCCGCTTAAAGCAAGCGGTGACCGTATGGGACAACTTTTTGTTCAATTCGAATCAGTCCTGGTTGTTGGTCTGTTTACCCTTATCGGTACGGTTGTAGTCTACTACATCGCAGTATTATTGACAGGTGGTAAACGTGTAAGCGAGGATGATGAGTCTATGGGTCTTGACGAATCGGTACACGGTGAGCGTGGATTCAACCTGTAAGGGTTGGTCTTAGCCATACTCTAATATGGTAAGTGTATAATACACTTACGATATTACAAAAATTATCAGGAGATAAATTAATGAAAAAAGTAGAAGCAGTTATTAAACCGTTCAAATTGGAAGATGTCAAAGATGCACTTGCGGAGATCGGTATTACCGGTATGACGGTAAGCGAGGTCAAAGGCTACGGCCGTCAAAAAGGTCACAGCGAGCTTTACCGCGGTGCAGAGTATGTTGTGGACTTTCTTCCAAAGATCAAAATGGAGATGGTCGTAGCGGCTGATCAGGTTGACGAAGTGGTCAATACGATCGCCGAAGTAGCCGCAACAGGCAAGATCGGTGACGGTAAGATCTTCGTTAGCGATATCGCTAAAGTTGTTCGTATCAGAACAGGCGAAACAGGTCCGGACGCTATTTAATCCGGCTTCAGAACATTTGTTCAACTCTAAGTCTGCCTCTGCGCACATAAGCAGTGCGCTATCGGGCAGGCGGCCCAACCTACACTTATTATCAATGCTACCTTGTTTTTCTTTTTTACTTTAAGATTGTATCGATTTCAGAACTCTTCACAATATTTACCCCTACTTCCCCTTACCCCTATCAAGTTTAAACCTTATTCTATTAAAATTATAAAATATTTACGCTCTATCAAAATTTTATAGACGTATTAAAAAAACAAGGTTTTTCATGCTCGAATCCGATTTTACTTACATTATCGACACCTTTTTTACGCTTTTTGCGATGACTCTGATCATCTTCATGGTCCCCGGTTTTGCTATGCTCGAAGCAGGGCTTGTCCGTACAAAGAATGTGACGTCCGTATTGACGATCAACACGATGATCTATGCGATCGCCTCTTTGGCTTTTTTGCTTATAGGCTATAAATTTGCCTTTGGCACATGGGAAAAAGAGGGGATGAGCATGTGGGCGGCTTTTATGTTTCAGATGGCGTTTGTCGGTAAGACGATCAATATCATGAGTGGCGGTGTGAGCGAGCGTGTCCGCATTATTCCGCTGGCGATCTTTACCGTTATTATGGGGGCTTTGATCTATCCGATGATCGTCAACATCTCCTGGGGTGCTGATTTCCTGGACGGCACTTTTCTGGACCTTACGATGTATGACCTTGCCGGTTCGACCGTGATCCACTCGACCGGCGGTTGGGCGCTGTTAGCGGCTATTATGATCATCGGTGCGCGTAAAGGACGTTATGTCGGCGAAAAGATCCGTGTTATTCCTGCATCGAATATCCCGTTGGTTGTTTTGGGTGCCTTCCTTCTCTGGATCGGCTGGTTCGGCTTCAATGGCGGTTCGGTTGGTTCAATTTCTTCCAAAGAGAGTGCCGACGCGGTGGCATTGACGATCATGAACACCAATACGGCAGGTCTGGCGGGCGCCATTTTTGCAGGATTGCTTATGTACCTGCGTTACCGCCTTTTCGATATTACGATGGTCTTGAATGGTGCGCTTGGCGGTCTTGTCGCTGTAACAGCGGGACCGGACCTGTATGATATCTATACACCGATTCTGATCGGGGCCGTCGGCGGTACTTTGGTCGTTTTTGCCGTTCCGATGTTTGATAAACTGCGTTTGGATGATCCCGTCGGTGCCCTGTCGGTTCACCTTGTTAACGGTATTTGGGGAACGTTGGCCGTGGGTATTTTTGTTGAAAGTGTCTCTTTTATGGACCAGCTCAAAGGTGTCGCGGTGGTTGCCGGTACCGTCTTTCCTCTCTCTTATGCGACGTTGTTTGTCATCAATAAACTGGTAACGTTCAGAGCGGAGGATGATATGCAGGTCGAGGGGATGGATGTCGGTGAGTGCGGGGTCGAAGCATACCCCGAATTCAAACGTGCCATCTAAGTAAAAGTTCCAGCTTCGGCGCACCTTGCGCAAAAGTTTTGCTCTCGGCGCACAGCAGTGCGCGGTCGGCAAAACGTTTTCCACAATCTACACCAAATCTGAAACTTTTTTAAAGTTCAGTTTTGATTTAGATGAGCTACGTCATCTTTCTATAATCCATTCACCATTCACCATTCACCATTCACCATTCACCATTCACCATTCACCATTCACCATTCACCATTCACCATTCACCATTCACCATTCACCATTCACCATTCACCATTCACCATTCACCATTCACCATTCACCATTCACCATTCACCATTCACCATTCACCATTCACCATTCACCATTCACCATTCACCATTCACCATTCACCATTCACCATTCACCATTCACCATTCACCATTCACCATTCACCATTCACCATTCACCATTCACCATTCACCATTCACCATTCACCATTCACCATTCACCATTCACCATTCACCATTCACCATTCACCATTCACCATTCACCATTCACCATTCACCATTCACCATTCACCATTCACCATTCACCATTCACCATTCACCATTCACCATTCACCATTCACCATTCACCATTCACCATTCACCATTCACCATTCACCATTCACCATTCACCATTCACTCTTCTGCCGCTCTAACGCTTCTGTAACACTTCTCCCTGTATAATCCCTTTATGAAATTCCGCATGACAAAATCTTTTTTGTACTCTCTTTTTTTACATTTGACAATCGTTTTGCTGGTTATCGCGCTTGTCTGGGTGAGCAAAAGCGAAGAGAATCCTCATCATGAGAAACGGTGCAAGATCATGCTGTCGCAGGTCTGTGCCTGTGTGCCTGAGGAAACAGAGGCACAGCCTCCCGTTGTAAAAAAACAAAAAAAGCCGCAGCCCAAGAAAAAAAGTGTGGAAAAAGAGCATAAAAAGAGCGCCCCCTCACCTGTTGTTGAGGAGAAGGCCGCAGTTGTCGATGAAACACCGCCTGAGATGACAGAAGCAGAAGAAGAGACGCCGGAGGAACCTGTCGAAGCAGAACCGGAGATGATCGAGATGGCTGAAGCTGACGATGGACAGGAGGATGAATTGCTTATCGTCTCTCCTCCGCCGGCTTCGAGCAGCGTTGCCGAAGTGCAAGAGGTCTCGCTGGAAGATGCCTATATCCAGGAGCATATCAACGAGATCATGGCACTGCTCAAAAAGAACCTCTACTACCCCCGTATAGCGAGAAAACGCGGCATCGAAGGAAAAGTGCTTGTTCGGTTCGAACTGTTGGCGAATGGTGACATTGAAAATATTACGGTTCTTGAGACGGAGCGGGAAATTCTGGCACGTGCCGCAGTGACGACAATTGAGCGGCTGGAGGGGAAGTTTCCTCTGCCCAAAGAGATGTTGACCTTGAGTGTGCCGATCGTCTACCGACTCCATTAATGGCACCTCTAATCATATTTAAACTATAATTTTAATGAAATTTTGACAAAGGCTGATTGTGAGCATTTACAGAGAATACGACATTAGAGGTATCTTCGAGAAAGAGTTGAACGAAGATACGGTCACAAAGATCGGGTTTGCCCTTTCTGCACATATAGAAGGTGATTATGTCGCTGTCGGTTATGATGCGCGGGCGCATTCGCCGGTTCTTTTTGAATACCTGGTGGCAGGTCTCAACGCAGGCGGCAAAACGGTCTTGGGGATGGGATTGGTCCCCACACCGGTGAACTACTTTGCCAACTATCAGGCGTTCGACGGCGTTACTCCGACGGCGTCGATCATGATCACCGGTTCGCATAACCCCCCTGAGTATAATGGTTTCAAGATCACCATCGGTCAAGCCCCTTTCTTCGGAGAGCAGATCTATGCGCTCGGTCGGGAGATCGATACGATGGCGTTTCCGTCCAAAGCGGAGCGCCGTGTCAAAGAGATCGATGCGCTTGAACGCTATAAAGCCTACATGATCAGAGAATTTGCACATCTCAAAGGGATGAACGAGCGTATCGTCTATGACTGCGGAAACGGTGTCGCCGGCGTTGCCATCAAAGATATCTTTGACGGGCTGGCGCTTAATGCCAAAGGGATCTATGTCGATCCCGACGGGACCTTCCCGAACCACCATCCCGATCCGTCTGATGAACACAACCTTGCAGACATTAAAAAGCTGTTGGAAGAGGAGGGGGATATCGCCTTTGCCTACGACGGCGATGCCGACCGTATTGCTGTATTGACGCATCAGAACAACATCAAGGGTGATCAGATGGCCTTGCTCTATGCCATGAAGATCGAGAACCCGACGGTGATCGGCGAAGTGAAGTGTTCGCAGGTGATGTATGACGAGTTTGCGAGACGCGGTGTCAATGCGGTGATGTACAAGACGGGCCACTCCAACATCAAAGTGAAGATGAAAGAGCTTGACGCCGACCTGGCGTGCGAAGTGAGCGGCCACATCTTCTTTAAAAACCGTTACTTCGGTTATGACGATGCGATCTATGCAACGCTGCGTATGCTAGAGCTTATCCAAGACGGCATCGATCCAGATGCGGAACTTGCAAAACTGCCCCAGGTCTTTTCCACCGAAGAGATCAAGGTCGAAACAACCGAACAGGAGAAGTTCAAATTGATGGATGCCGTCAAAAATGCGTTGAAGCAGCCCCCTGAAGATTTCCCGCATATCAAGGATATTATCGAAGTCGACGGTGTCCGGGTCATTTTTGACAAAGGGTGGGGACTGGTACGTGCCAGCAATACAACGCCGGTACTCGTAACCCGTTTTGAATCAACAGAACTGTCGGAAGCAAAGCGCTACGAAGAGGCCTTGAACCGGTTAATCGACAGTGCGAAAGAGAGTCTATAACCGATGCTGTTTTATCCTACCCTGTTTCTGGGTCTGCTCTATTTCAAGATCTTCCGCGTACGCAGAAAGCTGGAAAAAAAAGCCGTCGGCACAACACTTGAAGGGTTCTTTGCCAACACGGCTCTTGCCGTAATCGTTTTATTCGGCTCTCTCAGCGAACCCTGGTACCTTCTGCTCACTACGGTGGTCGGGATGAATATTATGGCGTCTCTTATGGTCACCGCGGTACAATTGGGTATCTTCATTGACGGAAAACCGCTTCTTGGCCTGTCTCAGCTCTATAAGGTGATGCCGTTATTGGCCATGGTCGTTATATCGGGTTCTGTCGGAACCGTAACAATAAACTATTTAGGATAGATGATGAAAACACACTCTTTACTGATGCCTCTGGATATGCATGTTCACCTGCGTGATGGCGAGATGCTGCAGAATGTAGCCAAACTCACTTCGTATACCTTTTCGGGCGCCGTGGTCATGCCGAACCTGGTACCGCCTGTCAAGACCAGAGAACAGGTCAAAGCTTATAGAGAACGCATTATGTTTGCATGCGGTCTGGGGATCAACGAGGATGAGATCGAAGACTTTTCCTTTGACGAGGATGAGGACGAAGCGCTCATCGGCGGCGGCGATTTCGAACCTTTTATGACGATTTTCTATGACAATTACAGCGAAGAGTATCTGGAAGAGGTCCGGGATCTCATTTTCGGGATCAAACTCTACCCGGCAGGTATCACGACCAACTCGGAAGGGGGCGTGAAAGATTTTAACCTTGAGGCGATGCGGCCGACACTGGAAGCGATGGCACGTATGGATATCCCGTTGTTGGTGCATGGCGAGACGGCCGGCTTCGTGATGGACAGAGAGAAGGAGTTTATGAGTATCTATGAACTGCTGGCGAGCAATTTTCCCGATCTTAAGATCGTGATGGAACATATTACCACCAAAGCAGCGGTTGATCTGCTCGATAAGTTTCCGAACCTCTATGCGACGATCACGGTGCACCATCTGCTTATCACTCTTGACGATGTGGCAGGCGGTATGCTGCAGCCGCACCTTTTCTGCAAGCCGATCGCCAAGCGTCCGGAAGACAGAGAGGCACTGCTGGAGCTCGCACTGAACGCCCATCCGAAAGTGATGTTCGGTTCGGACTCCGCACCGCACCCGCAGCATGCAAAAGAGTCTTGCGGATGCGGTGCCGGCGTCTTTACCGCACCGATCGCACTGCAGCTGCTTTGCGAACTTTTTGACAAACACGGCAAACTTGACAATCTTCAGAGCTTTGTTTCGGACAATGCGCAGAGCATCTACGGCATCTGTCCTGAGTTCAAAGAGGTTGTCTTGGAAGAGAAACCATTCACTGTTCCTGCCAAATACGGCGATGTCGTGCCGATGTATGCCGGCAAGACCATCGGCTGGAGCATAGAAGACGTACTCTAGAGAAAGCAGGAAGATACATGATTGACGTCTATGCCCATCACCGGATTGCTACTGCGTTGCATGTAGATTGCAAGGGAGTGTTTCTTGTCTGATATTCTGCTGCTTGAAGATGACCTTCTTTTGGGCGAGACCCTCGAAGACCTGCTTGATGAAGAGGGATATAATGTGCAGTGGTGCAAGAACGGACAAGAGGCTCTGGACCTCTCCTATGCATCTAAATTCGATCTCTATGTGTTTGATATCAATGTTCCTCTGATCAACGGGCTGACCCTGCTGAGCGAACTGCGAAACGCTGATGATTTTACCCCGGCGATCTATCTGACCTCGCACCAGGAGAAGGAAGTGATGCTTGAGGGGTTTGCAAACGGGGCGGATGATTATCTTAAAAAGCCTTTTGACACGGATGAACTGCTTCTGCGTATAAAGGCGTTGCTGCGCCGTTCCCAAGGGAAATCAAAAGTATGTACCGGGACACTCTGCATAGATCGTGAGCGGCATATGATCTATGAAGACCGTAAGGAACTTGTGCTCTCTAAAAAAGAGTACATACTGCTTGCTCTTTTTATCGATAACAGCGATAAAACGGTCAGCAAAGAGATGATCATCGATGCGCTTTGGAGTACGGAAGAAGGGGTGAGCGACGGGGCCATCCGTGTCTATATCAACCGTCTTAAGCAGGAACTTTCAACGGTTGAGATCCAAAATGTCCGCGGGATCGGGTATCGTCTTGTTTCGTAATGTTGAGATCGTCATCCTTGTCTTTTTTGTGATCACGACACTGCTGATCATCTCGCTCTTCGCCTACCTGCAGGAGGCGGTTTCTCCACCCTACCTTGTCTCGATCATAACGGCGCTTGTACTGATCGCCGGTGTTGCGATAGCCAAACTCTCCATCGAGCCGCTGCGCGAACATTTTGATCAGCTGGAGCATTTTTCCAGAGAGATACTGCACGAGCTTAATCTGCCTATCAACACGATCATGACAAACACGGCGATGCTGAAAAAGAATATCGAAGATGAACGCGCGCTTAAACGCTTCCACCGCATTGAAGCGGCATGCGGCATGCTTGAAGAGCGCTACAAAGAGCTTGACTATCTGATCAAAAAGCAGATGCAGCGTGAACGGATTGAGACCTTTGATGTGGCAGATCTGGTGGTAGAACGGTTGAGGCTGTTGAAGCCACTCTACAGCAATGCCCGGTTTGAGGAAGATTTAGAATCTATTAGTGTAAATATCGATAGAATAGGCCTAGCAAAGGTGATCGACAATATTATTGACAACAGTGTGAAATACTCACCGAAAAATGCTGAGATCAGTATCGTTATCAAGAATAAGAAGCTGTCTATCAGCGACAAAGGGCGGGGAATGGATGAAGTTGAACTCTTCCAGATCTTCGACAGGTATTATCAGAGCGACGAGAGTGATCTTGGTTTTGGCATCGGACTGGGTCTGGTCAAGAACTATTGTGATCGTTATAAAATAAAACTGCATGTCAACTCAAAAAAAGATAAGGGTACGACAATGCAGCTAGACTTTTCAGGAGTAGCGTAAATGGATTCAACGGCATGGCTGGCGTTAGCAGAAGAGGTACTTGATTATGGTGTCATGGGGACACTGGCGATCATGAGCGTGGTTGCATTGTGGCTCTTTATTGAGCGGATGATGTTCTATAAAAGTATCAAACTTGAAGAGTACGATAACCGGGAACTTTTGGAAGTTGATCTTACCGACAACCTCTCAGCTCTTTCGGCCATCGGCGCCAACGCCCCTTATGTGGGGCTTATTGGAACAATCTTGGGGATTATGATCACCTTTTACGGCCTGGGAGAGGTCGGTACGGTCGATACCAAAAAAGTGATGACCGGACTGGCACTGGCGCTTAAAGCGACGGCATTCGGTATTATCGTTGCCATTCCTGCGATTGTTTTTTACACGACAGCGATGCGCAAGGTAGAGCGTTTAAGCGCTATCTGGGATGCTAAACAGCCGCAAAAAGATACGGAAAAATAATGAAGCAGCGTAAAAAATTCGATCAGATCAATGTGATCCCGCTGATCGATATCTTGCTGGTGCTGCTGGTGATGGTCATCACGACGGCCACCTTTATCAAGCAGGGTATCCTGCCGATAGAACTCCCGGAGGCAAAGGCGTCCGATAAAAAAGAGGATCAAAAAGAGTTTGATATCTACATTACGAAAGAGGGAAAGTATCATCTCGATAAAAAAGAGATCTCTATCAGTGATCTTGAGGAGAAACTGAAGTCGATAGACCCTGAACAGACCGTCGTGCTGCGCAGTGATAAAGATGCGAGTTTTCAGCATTTTGTCACCGTGATGGACATGTTGAAAAAACTCGAACACAAACAGCTCTATATCGTCACAAAAGAGTAACAGATGTCAGAGCAGCTCTTTAAACCGGCAATCAGGCTGATGAAAAGAGTTTCGCCGGACGTGAAAAACCTCTCTTTTCTTCTCGGTGCCCTCCTGTTAATAGCCGGATCCGCTCTGTACACTTTGGAATATGGACTCTCAAACACGCCCTACCTCTATCTGATTTTGACATTTTTACTGCTTTGGCTCTATTTTTACAGTGCCAATATCTACAGCCTCAAACAGAGTATCGAACAGATCACAAAAACACTTGATGAGATTGCTCAGGGCGGGTACGCTTCGCGGGTGGAGAATGTCAGTGCAGGCGAATTTGACCGCATCGCAGGTTCCGGCAATGCGATGCTTGCCACCTTGCAACAGAAAAGTGCTTTTCTTGAAGAGTATAAGCGGGTGGTCGATGCCAGCGCACCTCTTGTCAAGACGGATATCGACGGGCATATCACCTATGTCAATGCGGCGTATGAAAAGCTCAGCGGCTACAGTGCAGATGCGTTGATCGGTCACTCCCATGCTATTGTCCGTTCAGATCAGACAAGCGACGATTATCTGGAAACGTTTTGGACGACGATCTTGAACAAAGAGATTTTCAAAGGTGAGTTTCAGAACCGTAACAGAGAGGGCAAGATGTTCTATGTCGAATCAACGGTCGTGCCTATTTTGGATGAGAAGGGGGAGATCTTTGAATTCATCTCGATCATGTTCGATATTACGGCGAGAAAAGAGCAGGAACAGGAACTTGAGCATCGGTTGTATATCGACAGGCTGACCGCCTTGCCAAACAGAACGGCGCTGCACCGGGCGTTGGAACGTTCGTCCGAACATAAGCTGATCCTGATCAATATCGATGATTTCAATACCATCAATACGATCTACGGCGAACGTATCGGTGACGAACTGCTGGTCAGGTTCGCTCATAAACTGCAGACAATGCTCTCGAACGAGAATTTAAAGCTTTTTCATCTTAGTGCAGACGAATTTGCGATCCTGGCAGATAAAAAAGTCTCGGCGGACTTTTTCCGAGAGGATGTGGTCTTGCTCTCACACCAGCTCAATGTGATCGAACTGCAATGTTTTGCCCATACGATTACGGTCCGCGCCCGTATAGGTGCGGCGGCAGGGTCTGAAAATGAGAACCTCCGTTCACTGATCTCCATGGCCTCGCTTGCCTTGCGCGATGCCAAAAAGCGCCAACAGTCCTACGCTTTTTATTCGGACAGTGCAGATAACCTTTTGCATCTTGAAGAGAACTTTTTGACCTTGGAGATGCTTGATTTTGCACTTAACAACCAGACGGTCAATGTCCATTTTCAGGCGATAGCCAATACAGAAACACATGAGATAGAGAAGTTCGAAGCCCTGGTGAGAATCACAGACAGGGACGGAAAGGTGCACTACCCCAGCGAGTTTATCCCCATTGCCAAGGGGGCACGGCTCTACAGCCAACTTTCGATGGAGGTCTTTGCCCAAACCATAAAGATGGCACAGCACAACCCCTCTTTTGACTTCTCGTTCAATATCGAGATGGCGGATATCCTGGACCCGAAGAGCAGCTATTTTATTCTTTCCAGACTGCGTCAATCCGGCTGCGCTGAGCGGATCGTCTTTGAGCTGGTCGAATCGCAGGAGCTTGAAGGCAGCGAAGAGGTCTACCGCTTTTTTAAACTGATCAAAGAGGAGGGCGCCAAGATCGCCATCGATGACTTTGGAAGCGGGTACTCCAATTACGCATATCTGATGAAGCTCGGTGTTGATATCGTCAAGATCGACGGTTCATTGGTCGCCGATATTACGACCAATCTGAATAACAAACGTATTGTCAAGTCCATTATCAACATCATCCACGATCTTGGGATGAAGGTGGTTACCGAATTTGTTGAGGACAGAGAGATTTACCAGATGATTGTACTTTTAGGCGCTGACTATGCACAGGGGCATTTTATTGAGAAAGCGACTAACCTTGACGTCACGGCCCTCTTGCAAAGAGGAGAGCAGGAGGTATGATGCGACGGTATGTCGGCATCTTGCTTTTGCTCTTCTCCCTTTTGCAGGCGGACAATTGGGAACTGACAAAAGAGAGTGACGGTGTTGCTGTGTACACCCGAAACGTTGAAGGTTCACCGTTTCTAGCGTTTAAAGGGGTAACTGTAGTCGAGGGAAGCGTTGACGCCCTGGTCGCAATCTTATATGATACGCCCGCCGCTCCTGCGTGGCTGCATCAATGCCGTTTAGCCATGACCCTCGAAGAGGTGCGTTTTGAAGAGAACTATGTTTTCCAAATCTATGATCTCCCATTTCCCGTCAGTGACCGTCAATTAATCCTGCGTTCAACGCTTTTTTTTACAGAGAACGGTGTACGGGTTGAGATGCACGAGGCCAACACCTTTTGCGATGAGCAACAGAGTGATCGCTGTCAGAAGGCAAAGGCGTCAGATCTTATCCCGATCAAAAGATCCCGAGGCCACTATCTCTTTATTCCCCAGGATGAGAAGAGAACGAAAGTCATTTGGCAACACCATATTGAACCCGGCGGCAGCATTCCGGGGTGGCTGGCCAATGCGCTGGTCGTTGATGTTCCCTATAACTCGTTGTCCGATCTGAGAACACTGGTCAAAGAGGAGAAATACCGTTCTATGACGATAGAAAAGCTGCAAAGACTGTGGCAAAAGCAATATAAAGCGTTCCATTAGCGTCGCGGTGTTTTACTTTGTTCAGGGCTCTTTTAAAGAGCATTTTTGCTGTTTTGGCCTATGATAAGCCTGTAGAATCCGGTCCCCACCAAAAGGTAGAGAATGCAATGGCGTATGACGTATAACAATATTGACGGTGCCGCCTGTTCGGCAAGAGGTATCGCACTGCGGGGCTCCAAAGAGGAGCTTGAATCATTGGCCCAAGAGTTAGAAGGGACGATCTGCAATGTCATGATCGAAGAGAACAGAACATTTTCAAAAAGGGAGAAGCGATGCGATCGATAAAAAGAATAGTTGCGGGTCTGTTGTTTTCGTTTACGGCACTTTTTGCCGCGGAGCAGAAAGCGGTCTTTGACCTGACGACAGGTGATGTACCGACGATAGAGAAACACCTCATTAAAAACATAGAAGGGCTTGCCCGGTATTACAAAGCAAACGATATCACCTTCAAGGCAGTCGTCGTTATTTCGGGAAATGCCTATAAATATTTTGTACGTGACCTGGAGAACTCCCCTTTCAAAGATGAGAACGATGTTGTTCGTGCACAAAAAAAACTGGCTCCCTTGTTGGCAAAACTGCATCGTGAATACCAGGTCGAGTTCGATATGTGCCAAGCCGGAAGACGGGCCCGCAATATTGACATGAAAGTGCTTTATGACTATGTTCAAAGCGACAAGAACAAAAGCGTCTACTTAATCATGTGGCAGAACAGGGGCTATGCCTATCTGCCGGTACATTAAAGTGGGGGCATAATGATAGAGACACCCTATGTCGCAGCTGATGGCATTGTCGAGATCTATATTGACAGTACGTTCAAAGGCATTGTCCTGATCGATAGGCTGAACCCACCTTACGGAACTGCACTGCCGGGCGGTTTTATGGATATCGGCGAGACGATAGAGGCCTGTCTGAAACGGGAGATGAAAGAGGAGATCGGCCTGGATGTTGAGATCGAGCATCTGTTGGGGCTCTATTCCGATCCTTCACGTGATCCGCGTTTTCACACAATCTCAGCGGTTTATATCTGCCGGGCTGATGCACTGCCGCAAGCAGGCGATGATGCAAAGAGTGCCAAAGTGGTCGTGCTGGACGAGCTTGAGAAAGAATTGTTCGTGTTCGATCACGGCAAGATTATCGAAGACTATTTGGCCTTTAGGGGCGAATAAAGATCTTGCGCCCGGAGTAGAGAACACTTAGGCCGTCAAAGATGAGCGTTAATGCGATGAAGATACCGATCGCTTTGGCGGAGAATGTCTGGAAAGCTACAAGATAGGCGAAGAGAGCCGAAAAAAGAGCGTTTGCCAGCCAGGCAAAGGCCGTACGGTTTTTACGGGTCATAGAGGCGAAAAACAGATCGCATGACATGGCCCCGAGAAAATAGGCTGTGGCGATAACACGTGCCGTGCCGCTCTCGCCGTAGGGCAAGAGCAGAAAGAGCAGTCCAAACAGTATTAAAAGATGTGTCTTTATGCGACTGGCCAGGACGTCCGGATTGAGTTTTTTGGTCAAAAAGAAAGAGATGAGACCGCTCACCACCATCGTTGCACTGATGACAGTTGCCGGTGCAAATGTTGAAAAGCTGGCGTAGACCCCTGCGATGATGCCGATGATGATAAAGAGCGTGCCGATCCATCTGCTTTTGGACTCGTAGTCATCGCTCAACCCATTTTTTTCAATTTTAATCCACAAAACATAACACCATATTAAAAAATATTATTTTAGTGCCGGAATAATGCCCTGAAATTGATAAAATTGGGGTAAAAAGCAGCGCACATACAGGCATCTAATAGAGCTTTCCGAAGTGGTCGATGCAGGTGAGGTAGAGGCGGGTGTCGAATTCCAGCTGATGGTAAGAGGGTTCCATATGCTCACAGAGTTTGTAGAAGGCTTTGTTATGCTCTTTCTCTTTAAGATGGGCGAGTTCATGGACGATAATCATACGTAAAAATTGCTCCGGGACATTTTTAAACATCGATGCGATCCGGATCTCGTTTTTACTTTTAAGCTTCGATCCTTGCACCCGGGAGGCGAAGGTGTGCAAACCGAGCGCGTTGTTGATGACATGGATCTTGCCGTCATAAACCACCTTGCTGATCGGCTGTGTCTTCTTGAGGTAACTGTTCTTTATATCGAGAGTGTAGTCATAAAGGGTTTTGTCTGTTTTATAGTTATGACAAACCGGATATTTTTGCGTGAGAAAACGGGGCAGTTTTTCAGCTTTTATCAGCGCAACGACCTGCTCTCTCGTCGTCTCGCTGTAATGCGAAAGATATTTTAAGGTCATTTTATGCAGATGTGATGCGTGCTACTGCTTTGATGCATCAAGGCTTTTATTTAAGATATCTTCAATATCTTCGACACTGAGATCAAATTGGGCGAGCAGGGTCTGCATCGTTGCAAAATTTCCCTCTTCAATGGCAATGGCTATCGCCAACAGATTACCCAGAGTGCCTGTACGGTTTACCAGCGCATCTTCGACGTCCGGCTCCAGATCAAAGACTTTGAGCGTCGTCTCCAAGGTGGCATCAAAGACATTTTCCAACAGCGAAAGCATGGCGACGAGACGGGCCTGCGTTTTCAACTTCTCATTCTGGTGTGTTTTGATCTTCTCCAGGATACCGAGCATCGTGTCGATACGGTTCTGGATTAAAATAGAGTAGGAACTTTTACTCGTCTCTATCTTTTTGCTTGAGCGTGAGTAGATGATCATCATCAGCCACTGCATCAGTCTCGCTTCCCCGACATGCGTGACAATATCTTTGATGGAATGGCTCTCTTTAAGATCAAAACCGGGAATAGATTTGACATATTGCAACAGTTGAAGCGTAAGCTCATTATGGCGTTCGAACTCATTGCTGATATCTTCCATACTGCAGGACTGGAGCATATTAAAGAGACGTACGACGCCCAGGTGTTTCGGATCGAGACGGTTCTGCTCGATGGTGTAGATATCTGCAATAAAATAACCTTGAAAATATTTGAATCCCATCTCCCTGTACGCATCGTAGATCTCCTGGAACTCTATCTTCTGGGCAATGAGGGTCTGGTCTTTAAAGAGCGCAAGGTGGTTTTGAAGGTTTTCGATATCGGTTTGAGCAGTATCTATTTTTACATAACGGATATACGGCATGACCGGTGCAAAGTTCTTGATAAACTCATCATCAAAACGCGCATTGTCGAGTGCAAATGTATAGCCCTTGGCAAAAAACTGTTCGAGATTGGCAATCTCTTTTTTCCCTAAAGTAACATCCGTAGCGAGTTCAAAGACAAAACGGTCTTTGGGAAGATTATAGAGTATATCGGTCAGCAATATGTCGCCGCTGATGTTGATAAAAGCCTTGGCTTCGCCGATACTGTTGTCGACGCCGACCTGATTGAGAATATTGACCAAAACGGAAGCGGTTGCAGATCTTGGGTCGGTGAAGTCTCTATTCCCTTCATCATCGCGATAAAAAAACTCATAAGCGATGGTCGTATTGTTCGTATCGACAATGGGTTGTCTTGCCATAACAAGTTTACTGGACATCGTTATCCTTTCGGCCTCTTCTAAAAACCATAATCACGGATCTCAGCGGCGCGCTTTTATAATATGGCTTTATAGTACAAAAGATATTCTAAGAAAGAACATAAAGCGCTGCCGCTTCTATTTCTCTTTATCCCTATAATGGTATGATTTCTCAAAAATTACGGATAACAGATGAGTCAAGCCAAGCCGATACTTTTAGAAGATTATACACCTCCGAGCCATCATATAACCCACACGGATCTTACGTTTGAGATCTTTGATGAACATACCCTTGTGATCAACCGAATGCAGGTTAAACGTCTGGAGAGCGGTGCGACATCGCTCTACCTTAACGGCAGCGCCCTGAAACTGCTCTGTGTCAAGGTAGATGATGTCAAAGCGCAAGAGGATGCATTTGTGCGTGATGAAGAGGGGCTAAGCATTTTTTGTGACAAAGATGCATTTGTCCTACAGGTCGTTACCAAGATCTATCCCGATGAGAATACAGCACTGGAAGGGCTTTATCGCTCGGGGACTATTCTGTGTACGCAAAATGAGCCTGAGGGGTTCCGTTCGATCAGCTACTTCCTTGACCGTCCCGATAATATGAGTATCTTTACAACGACGATCATTGCAGAGAGCGCACGCTATCCTGTTTTATTGAGCAACGGTAACCTTGTCGAGCAAGAGCAGTATGAAGAGGGACGCCATATGGCCAAATGGGCCGATCCTTTTCCGAAACCCTCTTACCTTTTTGCTCTTGTCGCCGGTGATCTTGGCGTTGTAAACGACAGTTTTACGACGACGAGTGGACGCGAGATCGAACTCAATATCTATGTCGACAAAGGTAACGAGAACAAGTGCGGCCATGCGATGCGCTCGCTTAAAAATGCGATGAAGTGGGACGAAGAGAAGTACGGCCGCGAGTACGATCTTGACATCTACAATATCGTTGCCGTTGACAGTTTCAATATGGGGGCAATGGAGAATAAGGGGCTTAACATCTTCAACTCGCACTACGTCCTTGCCGACGAAGATACCGCGACAGATCAGAACTTCATGGGGATCGAGAGCGTGATCGCGCATGAGTATTTTCACAACTGGACAGGCAACCGTATCACCTGCCGCGACTGGTTCCAGCTGACGTTGAAAGAGGGGTTGACCGTTTTCCGCGACCAGAGTTTCAGCGCTGACATGAACGATGCGGCGGTGCAGCGCATCAGTGACGTCAAGGCACTAAGGGAGCGGCAGTTTGTCGAAGACGCTGGCCCGACAGCCCACCCGATCAAACCGGAAAGCTATATCGAGATCAACAACTTCTACACCGCAACGGTCTATGAGAAAGGGGCCGAGGTGATCCGTATGATCCACACGCTTCTGGGCGAAGAGAAGTTCCGTGCGGGGATGGACCTCTACTTTGAGACTTTTGACGCGCAGGCGGTGCGGACAGAGGATTTCCTCTGGGCAATGCACATCCAGGGGGGATTTGACCTTGAACGTTTCTCTCGCTGGTACTCTCAAGAACGCACACCGACATTGGAAGTACACGAAGAGTATGATGAAAGCACTCGGGAATTCCGTCTCAACCTGAAACAGGTTATCCCGAAATCGGTCAAAGGCGAAGAGCAGCTTCCTTACTACTTTCCGCTCGGATTCGCCCTGCTTGACGCAAAAGGCGAAAAACTCTCTTTTGAGCTCGAACGCGACAACCAGCCTCTTCTGGACCGCGGTATCCTGATCGTCGAAGAGGGCATCGAGACCTTCATCTTCAGGGAGGTGGAACAAAAACCGATACTCTCCGTCAACACGAACTTCAGCGCGCCGTTCAAGATCGAACATCCCGAAGCGGATTTCGATTTTCTGATGCGTTATGACAGCGACGGGTTCAACCGCTATGAAGCGACGCAAAAAACGGCTATGAGAGCGCTGCAGAAATTTATAGAGGATGGTGAGATAGACAGCGCCTACATCACGAGTTTTGGTAGCATTCTGGAAGATGAGACGCTGGGATTGGAGTCGAAGGCGTTTATGCTTGAACTTCCTTCTCTCTCCGTGATGATGCAGGAACAGGAGCTCATCGATGTCCCGCCGATCTCCAAGGCGCGCTCAGAACTCAAAAAAGCTATTGCGAAGGCATACAGAGAACCGATGCTCTCAGTTTACGCCACTTACCATAAAGCGCAAAACAGCGGGCTCGATACACAAAGCATGGGTGAGAGAGCGATGAAAAATGCCGTGCTGAGCTATCTTGTATGTCTTGAAGACGAGGCCATCAATGCCCTCTGTCTGAAACAGTATGAAGAGAGTGTGATGATGACCGACCGGATTGTGGCGCTCGACCTTTTGGAGAATTTCGCCCCGCACCTGGCAGAAGAGCCGCTGGCGCACTTTTATGAGCGTTATAAAGACGATACCCTGGTGATGAACAAATACCTATCGGTATTGGCGGCATCGGAACGCGAAGGGACGATTGACCGTGTCCAGGCCCTGCAGAACGATGCTGTTTACGATGTCAAAGTGCCGAACCTGGTCAGGGCCCTACTGGGTGTGTTTGCCCGCAACGCGGTGGCGTTCCATGCTCCGACCGGTCACGGCTATGCGTTTCTGGCAGAGAAGGTGATCGAACTTGATGCGATCAACCCGCAGATCGCTTCGGGATTGGCTGGCGCGTTCAAGAGCTATGGCCGTCTAAATCATGAAAACAGAACATTGATGAAAGAAGCCTTGGAGATGATCCTAAGCGAGAAAGAGATCTCAAATAACGTCTATGAGATCGTTGAAAAGATTTTGGCGAACTAGCAGTGCTTTCATGCGTTGAACAGCGCTTTTAGCTTCTGAAAAAAACACTGTTTCAGATCTTCGTATCAAAGATACCGATTTGATGCGATTTTCTCTTTTCCTGCATTCAAAAGGGATGTTTTTCATCCGAATAAATCGCTCTCAATTTCCCTCCAGTGGGTGATTCCATCACCTTGTGCATCCTCCGTTTGATTTTTGACATGTTTTTACGTCAACAGTGTGTAAAATCTGCTATAAATTCATGGAATTATCGCAAAAATTCATGTTGTATTAGAATTTGTGATAAGATTGTGATGGATTTGCGATAAAGTGGTTTTAGTAATAAATTAATCGTTATTTACAAAAGGAGAAAAGATGGCTAGAGTCGTTGTATTAGGCGGTGGTGTTTCAGGACACACGGCGGCAACATTTGCTGCAAAGTGGCTGGGTAATGGACATGAGGTTGTTGTCGTTACACCAAACTCAAAATGGAACTGGATCCCTTCAAATATCTGGGTCGGTGTTGGTCAGATGAGCAAAGAAGAGGTTACTTTTGAGCTTGATCCTGTCTATAGAAAAGCAGGTATTACTTATAAACAGGCAAAAGCGGTCTCCCTGAACCCTGAGGGAAGTGCAAGCGAAGCGAAACCTTTTGTAACGATCGAATATACGGGTCAGGGCAAAGCGGGTGAAACCGAAGATGTGACGTATGATTATGTGATCAATGCGACAGGTCCAAAGCTGAATTTCGGTGCGACACCTGGCCTTGGAGAAGGAGCAGAACTTGGCGAGCACACGGTCTCTGTTTGTACGGCGGATCACGCGGTTCATGCTAACGAGAAGCTGCAAGAAGCTATCGAGAAGATGAAAAAAGGGGAGCGTCAGACGTTTTTAATCGGTACAGGACACGGTATGTGTACCTGTCAGGGTGCTGCGTTTGAGTACATTTTTAATGTCGAACATGAGCTGAAAAAAGCAGGCGTGCGTGATCTGGCTGATATGCAGTGGATCTCGAACGAGTCTTTCCTCGGTGACTTCGGAATGGGCGGTCTTCACATGAAGGTCGGCGGTTACGTCGTCAGCTCGAAGATCTTTGCCGAGTCCCTCTATGCTGAGCGGGGTGTTGAATGGACAGTTGGTGCACATGTCTCTAAAGTCGAGAGCGGCAAGGTCGAGTATGAACTGCTGGACGGTTCAAAAGGTGAAAAGCAATTCGACTTTGCAATGCTGATCCCGCCGTTTGCGGGTGTCGGCCTGAAAGCGTACGGCAAAGATGGTGCCGATATCACGGATACGGTTTTCGCGCCGAACGGTTTCATGAAAGTCGATGCGAACTACAACGCAGGGTCTTACGAGAACTGGAAAGCATCCGACTGGCCGCGCACCTACCAGAACCCGACCTACAGCAACATGTTTGCCTGCGGTATCGCGTTTGCACCGCCGCATATCATCTCCAAACCGATGAGCTCCCCGAACGGTACACCGATCAACCCGACGCCGCCGCGTACGGGTATGCCTTCAGGTATTATCGGTAAAGCCGTTGCCCATTCTGTCTGCGACCTGATCACCAAAGGAGAAGGGGCACACCTTCACGAAGCCTCTATGGCCGAGATGGGTGCTGCCTGTGTCGCGTCTGCAGGTAAAGGTCTTACGACGGGTACCGCTGCGGCGATGACGGTCTATCCGGTCGTACCTGACTTTGACAAGTACCCTGGAACAGGACGTGATACCGACTATACCTTCGGTGAGATCGGTCTGGCGGGCCACTGGATCAAACATATCCTCCACCATATGTTTATCTATAAAGCGAAGCTCAAGCCGGGCTGGGGATTGATCCCGGAATAAAGAGGGAATGAAAAAGCCGGTGTTCGGCTTTTTAGTAGGTTTAGGGTCTGATCCTAATGTCTGCATCGCAGACCGCTAAAGAAATAAAATAACGATAAAGGAAGAAAAATGGCAAGAGAAGAAGAAGTCAATTTTGGGCGTAGTTCACAATCGAACACGACGATGATCCCGGGCAGATTCGCGAGAGCGATGCGAACCAATGTTATCTGGCAGTTTCTACGTTTTGTAGTCATAAACCTTAAGATGCTGGTCGTTGTCAGCAAGAGTCACTAGCACGTTTCTGGGGCTTTGCCCCGGATATTTGTTCAAGTCAAACGCGTTTGATTTAAACAAGTATCTTCACTTCACTGCCCTCCTAAAGGTCTTATAGATGGTTTTAGAGTTATTGAAATACCCGGATGAACGGATTCGTCTGATTTCAGGAAATGTACGGTTTTTTGATGATTCGCTTCAAAACATAATCACCGATATGGTTGATACGATGAAAGCGAATGGTCTCGAAGCGTTGAGCGCGATACAGATAGGAATACAGTACGCCGTCGTCGTCATTAAAGAGGCCGATGCGTATAAGCCCTATATCAACCTGCGCATCATCACCACGTCCGGCGAGACGGTCGAGACCGAGCGGACTCCCTATTATGAAAATATCAGTGTGGATGTACCGCGCCACGACAAGATCAAGATCTTTTATGAAAATGAGAAGGGCGAAGCACAGTACGCAGACCTTGAAGGCGCTTTTTCGCGTGTAATCCAGCATCAGCTTGACTACAACTACGGCAGCACATTTGTCGACAGGGTCGATAAAGAGACCCGCAAACGGATCAATGAGTACCTTCCGAAAGGGCTGGTCGTAAGCAGCAACAGCAGCTGCCCGACCGTTTTTTACAGGGATTATATAAAGAGGGCCTACAAATATGTAATGCTGGCCGTATGGTTCAGTTTCTTACCCCCATTTTTCATCGATGACAGTGCCGTTATGGCAAAACTGTTTCTCTTTGACAAGATTGCGCTGGGTACGGTGCCTTTTTTGATTGTCGGTTATGCCGTATACGCCTACTACGAGTCTGAAAAGTACAAACAGTGTACCAGTTGCCAAACCGGAAATATCATAGGGACTTCCGGTTTTGCATTAGCACAATGGATGGTACTGGGTGTTATTGCCTTTTTTTGGATGGGTATTTAACTCTCTGTTAATACGTCTTTCTGAAACCTCTATAAATCTCCACACTTAGATTTTAAACCTCTTGTGGCCCAACAGAACACTTTAGTATGATGCCGGCATATATTACAGGAGTTGCTTATGAAACAGATAATAATGGGATTGATCGTCTCTCTTCTCTTTTTGGGATGTGCCAAAGAAGAACCGGTCGCAGTCGAATCAAAAGTCGCCGTCGGTAAGAGTCTGGAGACACTTAAGCTCAATGATCAGTTCGGAAAGCCCCAGTCGCTCGGCGTCGATACAAAAAAAGTGATCTTCGCTTTCAGCAAAGAGACGGGCCACATGAGCAACGAATATTTTGATAAACAGGATCCGAACTTTCTTCCGGAACATTATGCTCTCTTTGTTGCCGATGTCAGCGCCGCACCGTCGCTGATCAGAAGCATGTTCATCATGCCGGGACTCAAAGAGTTCAAACATAATGTACTGTTGATCGAAGATGAAAATGTCGCCGCAAGCTACCGTATCGATGGTAAGAACGAAAAAGTAATGGTCCTGGATGTTGATAATTTCATCATCAAAAATATCACTTTTGTCGATTCGGAAGATGAACTGGCAAAAGCATTCTAGACCCTTGCCTGCGCCGATCGCTATCGGCGCTTTTTCCGCTTTTACTCTCCCCGTACCGTTCCTTCGAGAGATCCGATTAATTCATCTCTCTAACCGAAACTAAAGTTCATCTATACCACTATACAGAAAACAAAGGTTCGGTACGACGTCATGGAACATATCATGTCCTTTCTCACGGCACTTTTCGAGCTCTCCAACGCGATGGCACCCTATATCCTTTTCGGTCTTCTCTTCGCCGGTATTTTACATGAGCTGGTGCCGGACACCCTGGTAACGAAGCATCTCGGCCGTGAGAGTGTCGGTTCAGTGGTCAAAGCAACACTCTTCGGTGTGCCGCTTCCGGTCTGCTCCTGCGGGGTGATCCCCCTGGCGACCAGCATCAAAAAGAGCGGGGCGAGCAGGGGGGCGACGCTCTCTTTTCTTATCTCGACACCGATCACGGGGGTCGACTCCATCCTGGCGACCTACGGGATGTTCGGCTGGGCATTTACGATCTATCGTGTCATCACATCGATGGTGATCGCGATGGTGGCAGGGGTCCTGACCAATTATATGGACAAAGAAGTAGAACAGCCAAAACCGCTCTTCAGTGCAGCACCTCAGGGCGGTTTTTCGATGACGCCTCTGCACGCTAAAACGGATGAAGCGGGAAGCTGTTGTTCAGGCGGCAGCTGCTGCGAAAGCACGCAGAAGAGAGGCTTCTCCCTGCGTGCCGCACTTCACTATGCATTTATTACACTGCTCGGCGACATTGCCAAACCGCTCTTTTGGGGTCTGCTCATCGGTGCACTGATCACGGTGGCTATTCCGGAAAACCTGAGTGCGATCCTGGTCGAATACGCCTGGCTCTCATACCTGATCGTCATCGCCATTGCGGTGCCGATGTACGTCTGTGCGACCGCTTCTCTGCCTATTGCCGCCGCCTTGATGCTCTCCGGGGTAAGCGCCGGAGCGGCTTTTGTCTTTTTGAGTGCCGGCCCCGCGACGAATACCGTGACCATCGGCGTTGTCAAAAAGATGCTCGGAAGCAAGTCGCTCTCTATCTACCTCGGTACGATCATCGCTGGCAGCATTCTGTTCGGCCTCGGTCTGGACTACATTTTCGACATCAGTGATATTGATCCCAAATCCCTCGTTCATATGGATGAGGAAGCGGGTCTGATCGCCATGGCCAGTTCAACCGTCTTATGGGGTTTTGTCGGCTACTTTTTGCTTAAGCCGCTGCTTGAAAATAAAGGAAATCTCTAAAGCAGGTTAGCCTCTGTTTTTAAACTGGTACATCAGGATCGCCGCCGCGACACCGACGTTAAAGCTTCGGATGCCGGGCTCCATCTCTATCCGCACCGCTTCATCACAGGCTGCCAGCACTTCGGGAGAGATCCCTCTGCCCTCATGTCCCATCAGCAGTACCCACTTCTTTGGAACTTGTATCTCTGCCAACGGAGTAGCATCATCTGTCACCTCTGCGGCAAAGATCCTGTACCCGTTGGCCTTGAGTGTTTTCAGCGTGGCGAAAATATCATCGTAGCAATGCACCTTCAGTTTGCTGACGTGTCCCATCGATACCCTGAGTGCGCGTCTGCCGTAGGGGTGAGGGCCGTGTTTGGGCAGAAGGTAGGACCCTACACCCAGGGCGGCGGCACTTCTGGCGATGGAGCCGATGTTCTCGGTTGAGGTGATCTCGTCGAGCATGATGATGGTGTCGTCAAGTGCATCCAGCGGCGTCTCTGCCGGACGGATACCATGCATCATAACGTTGTGATGCACCTTGTGACCGACGATCTTCTCTATTACTTTTTTTTCGGCGACATAGAGAAGGGGAATCTCTTTTTGGCGAACAAGTGTTCCAAACTCTTCGTAATACGTTTTGGTCGCCAAAATACTTTTGACCTCGACGGCCGTCTCTAAAAGCATATTGACCACTTTGGGGCTGTCGGCTATGAAGCTGTTGTCTTCGCTGAAGGCGTTATCCCGCAACTGGCGGTATATCTCTAAAGAGGGGGTGTCAAGGTTGTCTATTTCTGTGAGATTCATAGGGTGGAAACTTTCTTGGGCAGTGGTATTTTTTGTCGGATGCACATTGTATACAATCCGCCAAAAAATACTTCAGTTTAGAGAAGGGTTTAAAAAAACGTTCTGCAGATACTTTAGGTATCGGATCAGATCTCAGCAAACAGTGTCAGCGTGACGGAACTTTTCTCATTGAGGCGTTCTTCATTGATGTTGAATGCTTCTGTAAATGCTTTGCGAAGTGCTTCATCAAACTGTGATAAATCGACTTTATAGTCTATGAAGGCATCCTCTTGGCTCATTTTTATATTGAACTGCTTGATCTGCTCATCGGTTGGAGCTTGTGTGATCGTAATGTACATGCGATCTCCTGCATAAAATTTTCAGTGAAATTATACAGCCAAATATATGAATTTCGGCATGAAATATGACAGACATTTACAGGAGATAAACAGAAGCGTAATACAAAACCGTAAATTTAGTATGATGCAGGTTTTAAACCTCTGTTTTTTCTCCTCTGATGCGGAGCGGTTTATCGGCTTGGTCTACTACCATCTGTATGCGATCATGATTCCATAAGCCCCTTGCACTGCAAGGGGCTGCAGGGCGACATCGTTATAGCGGTCGGTGAAAAACCAGGCGCTCAGACTCCCTATTGCAGCGCCGGCCAGCACATCGCCAAGGTAGTGTTTGTCGGTCTCGATGCGGCTGTAGCCGACAAAGGCTGCGCCTAGATACGCGGCGAGGGCATATTGGAGACCGTAGCGCTGATGGATAAAGGTCGCCCCCTGAAAAGCGTACATGGTATGCGCGGAAGGAAAAGAGCGGTCGTTGCTGCCGTCGGGGCGTTCTCTTTTAACGGTGAACTTCAGCCCAAAGGTGGTCGCGGTGGAGACGGCAATGGATTTGTAAAAAGCGCTCCGGCCGTCATGGTCATGCAGGCAAAAGGTGCTGCCGTAGGCACTGGCCGGGATAATAACGGCGAGGCCGTCGCCGATATAACCGATGCTTTTGTCATTGGCAAAACCGCTCTGTGCCAGGAACAGAAAAATGAGTAGAAGAGATTTGGTAAACATAGGGTGATTATAGCCTAGTTTAAGGCCCTATTCTGTGATAATGGCAAATGTTAATCGTTGTTAAAGCCGTTTTTTCTTTCGGCTGCCCTATAATAGATTAGAATACACCAAAGGAGTCCTGATATGGCAAAAGTTCTAAAGAAAAAAGCGGTCAAAAAAGTGGCAAGGAAAGCGGCGAAAAAAGCTGCACCGAAAGGAACAGCAAAGAAAGTTGCTAAAAAAGTGATCAAAACCATCTTGAAGAAAAAAGTGACGACGGAAAAAGCGGCGGTAAAAGTTGCCAAAAAATCAGCAAAAAAAGCGGTTAAAAAAGCGGCGGCAAAAGCAGCAAAGGCTCCGGCAAAAAAAACTGCGAAAAAGACGGTTACAAAGAAAAAATAGACTTTCTTCCTGCGGTTCTGCAGCATTTTAAGCGGCAGAACCTCTCTTCTGAAAACTTCCGACTGTTCAGGCAACGTTGCTTAGAACAGAGCGGTTCGTCTTTATATCATGGATGTCGGTAGTGGGCCTTTGAATGAGGTAACCCTGGACAAGCTGACACCCCAAAGCCTTGCAGACCTCCAGCTCGCTTTCGCGTTCGATCCCTTCGGCAATGATCCTGACGCCTAGCTGCTTTGCCAGCTGAATGATATTTTCGACGATCACCCTTTTTTTTGGGTCTTCGCAGATGCCGTTGATAAAAAAGCGGTCTATTTTGATGACATCAGGCGTAAATTCATAGAACAGTTTAAAGCCGGAAAATCCGACGCCGAAATCATCGATAGCAAGTTGGAATCCCTCTTTTTTATAGTGTTCAAGTATATGGATGATGCCGTTACCCTCTTTGGTCACTTCATGACGTTCCGATATCTCGAAACAGAGGGTACTTTTAGCTACATTATATGCCTGCAGCAGGGCTTCGGTATTGCCGGTGGTGTAATCCTCCATATCCAGCAGACGGTTATCAAGGTTGTAAAAGAGCTTGATGGCGGCATAGTTTTCGAGTTGCGTAAACTTTTTGATCGCTTTTTCACGAAGCAGAAGATCGACGGCGTATAGAAGCCCCAGATGGTAGGCCGTGTCAAAAAAGTGGTGGATGGAGTCATAGCCTATTATTTCAACGTTTCGCAGCAGGGCCTCGACTGCATAGATCTCTCTGGTGTGTATATCGACGATCGGCTGAAAGGCGAAATCAAGTGCTTTGATCTTTTCTAAAAAATGTCTAGTGTCTGTCATGGGCGGATAGTAGCGCAAAAGCATTACTTTTGTATTACATCGCGATGCCGCCGATCTGGAATTTCCCCCGTAACCAAAATCTTATACTTTAGTAATGTTTCTGAAATAATAGCCGCCTAGAATTTTGCCGAAAAAGGATGTATTATGAAAAAAAACGGATTTTGGCTGATAGGTTTGAGTGCGGCAGCGATGTTGACGATGAGCGGTTGTCTTGAAAAACAGAACGAACTCCATGAATCAACCATTTCTTGCCCGGAGAACACCCAGTTGATCAGCGATGATTTTGAGGGCAAGCCTGTCTGCCAGCTGCGCGGAACCTATGTAGACAATATCCATCTGACCAATGACAAGTTCTGGGCGCTTAAAGGCGAAGTGCATATCGGTATTGACTCTAAAGAAGAGGCGAGACTTGTGATCGATCCGGGAACAACTGTTTTTGGCAAGACCGGTGCCGATTTTTTGATCGTGACGCGCGGTTCACAGATCATTGCGGAAGGGACCTCTTCACAGCCTATCATCTTTACCTCGATGAAAGATGCAGCCGGTCTGCTCTCTACGCCGGGTGACTGGGGCGGTATCGCGATCGCAGGATATGGACCGACCAATGCCGGTAAAGAGGAGCGTTTCGAATTTTCCAACACCGATGTGCGTTTCGGCGGCGACAATGAGGAGGACAACTCGGGTATATTGAAGTATGTGCAGATCCGCTATGCCGGAAACGAAGTACGTCCGGGCGAAGAACTCAATGGTCTGAGCCTCGGCGGTGTCGGACGAAAAACGACGATCGATTATGTCGAGGTCTATAACGGCAAAGACGACGGCATCGAAGCCTGGGGCGGCAATGTCAATATGAAACACATTATTCTGATCGGAAACGGTGATGACAACCTCGATTTTGACCATGGCTACCGGGGCAATATCCAGTATGTCTATATCAAACAGACTACTGTTGAATCGATCCATGCCAGAGGGATCGAGACCGACAACAACAAAAAATCCCAAAATGCTGAGCCCCGCACGCTTGCAAAGGTGGCAAACTTTGAGATCGACGGTACGAAGAAAACCTCGGAAGCGGTCTTCTCGAGAGTTGGTTCAGGGTTGACACTTTACAATGGCGTGATCCGGAATGTCGGCGGCGTCGGTATCGTGGTCAAAAGCGAGGGACAGGAACGGTTTAAAACAAACCGTTTTGACGGCGTTTACCTGTTTAATTGTGCCCGTGGCGATGTCGAAGACGAGGCCGCCGGGATCAACGATCTTCTTACCTTCAACAAAACATTCAACTCAACGGTTGTCACGGAAGGTAACTACATCGCGCAGGTCGAAAACGATTTCTTTGAGCAAAGCAATTTCATCGGTGCATACCGTAAGAACAGTGACTGGCGTCAGGGATGGAGTGTGTTGAACTGAGGCTTCGTCAAAAAACAGGCCTTATTAATAGGCGCTTGATCGTCACTAGGCTTAGGTAAAACAGTTAATACGCTTTTTCTATAAAATATCCAAAAGTAATATGCTATACTCCGCCTATTTCACCTTTTGGAGTCCCCCTTATGTTAGACGAAAAGGTTCCCCACCTGCTGCGTGCCCTGCCGATATTTGTTGCGGCCAAACAGCATATTCTGCAAGAGTGGCTGGTCTTTGAAGAACCTCGCATTATCCTCGAGAGACACAATATCGAGACCGGCGACTTTATCAACCATTTCGGCGGCGGGGTATTTGACTATTTTATGGATGTTATCCGCGGTAAAAAAGAGATCGGGGATTGCCCTGTTATGGCGGATTTGATCGAGTATCTTAAAGACCGTGACATCTCGGCGGATGAACTTTTTATTATCTGCAGCCACTTCCGAAAAGCGATGATCGATTTTTCGTATGACTCTTCACTCAACTCCAAAACGATCTTCGACGAGGTCTCCTATCTTTTTGATCTCAACTTCTCGGGCGTGCTCAAGCGCTATACCGGTACGATCTACCAGAAAGAGCGTGAAATCGAACGCAATGTCAAGCTTCTGAATGAGTATAAAAAAGCGATCGATGCCAGTGCCATTGTTTCGAAAATGGATCCCAACGGCAGGATCATCTTTGTCAATGACAAGTTCTGTGCCTTAAGCGGTTACAGCCGTGAAGAGCTGCTGGACAAAGAACATAATATGATCCTGGCCGCTGAGGAGGAACACGCTTTTGATAAAAGCTTTTTGAAGACGATCCCGGCAGAAAGCGTCTACAACAAGAGTCTGAAAAAGCAGAAGCGAGACGGCAGTTTTTTTTATGTCGACAGCACGGTCGTTCCCATCAGCAATACAGAAGGGAGGGTCACGGAGTATATTGTGATCGCCTATGACGTCACGACGCTGATACAGGCCAGGCAGGAAGCGGTTCAGGCGGGGCTCTCAAAAGAGTACTTTCTTTCCAACATGTCGCATGAGATCCGCACACCGCTGAACGCCATTTTGGGCTTCGTCAGTATTCTTCAGGATGAGGTGGGAAGTTCCAAACACAAGAAGTATCTCGATATTGTCCTCAACAGCGGGGAGAACCTGCTTAATATCATTAATGACATCCTGGACTTTTCAAAACTTCAAAGCGGCGAGTTTATGATCGAAAAGAGTCATTTCAACCTGCATGAAGAGTTGAGCCACACCCTGGAGCTGTTTGTTGCGAGCGCCAATGAGAAAGGGGTCACGATGCTCTCTTATCTCGATCCGCACATTCCCTACATACTGGAGGCCGATCCGCTGCGCATCAAGCAGATCATTGCCAACTTTATCAGCAATGCGATCAAGTTTACGCCGCCTGAAGGAGTTGTGGAACTTGAGGCTTTCTGTGAAGAGGACATGTTGCGTATCAGTATCAAAGACACGGGGATAGGTATCGATGCAGAGGACCAGTCAAGGATCTTTGAGGCGTTTACCCAGGCGAAGAACAGAGGCGGTAATGTTCACGGCGGTACCGGCCTGGGTCTAGCTATCTGCAAGAAACTGGCACAGCATATGGGCGGGGATGTCCATGTCGAATCGGTAGTAGGCAAGGGGAGTGTCTTTACCCTGGAGATCCCGGTCCGTTCAAATGAAAAAACGACGTTGGAGATGTTCAATGTGCAGCCGTTCAAGAAGCTGACTCTGGCGCTTCTCCGTCAAAACGGCACACTCTCCAACACCCTGGAATCGCTGCAGCGCTATCTCAAGATCTTTGAACTCGATGTGATCCTGGTGGATACGTTGAGCGATGATCTCTATGACATTCTTTTCTTTTCCGATGCCCAGATAAATGAGATTATGCGTTCACAAATAGTCAAGAAGAAGCTTCCGGCCATAGCGATCATGGAGTATTTTGACAACCGCTATGAGGAGGTGGAGAATATCACGCCGCTTTACTTCCCGCTCTACTGTTCAAAGCTCTATCACACCTTTTTGGACGCGCTCCGCCTATCTGAGGAGAACGATGGGGCACTGTTGGCAAGTCCGTCTAAAAAACGCTGTTTCAAAGGCAATGTTCTGGTGGCAGAAGACAACAGTGCCAATCAGGAGCTGATCAAGATTATTTTGGAGAGTTATGGTCTGCACTACGTCATCGCTTCCGATGGGCTGGAAGCGGTGAATCGCTATAAGTCAGGCGATTTTGACCTGCTTCTGATGGATGAACAGATGCCTAAAAAGAGCGGGAGTAAGGCAGCCGAGGAAATCCGGGCATTTGAGAAGAGCGGCGGCAAAGAGCCTACGCCGATCATCGCCTTGACTGCGAATGTCCTTAAAGGTGAGAAAGAGAAGAGCGCCAAGAAAGGGTTTGATGCCTTCTTGGGCAAACCGATCGTCCTCAAAGAGATCGAAGCTGTTCTGAGCCGTTTTCTGGAGGAGGTTGTCGACGAGAGTGCTGCGCTAAAGAGCTGTAAAAGGGATAACGGCACTACGCTTCAAGGGTTGTGCATTACGTCATTGGCTGAAGAGCTGATGCTTGAGGAAGAACAGGTCATACGTCTCATGCAGATCTACAGTAAAAAGATGGAAGAGAGTCTCGAAGAGCTTAAAGAGGCTATAGGACAGAGAGACTATAAGGTGATCGCTCATCTGGCGCACTCGATCAAAGGCTCAAGCAGTAATTTCAGGATCGAGCCGATCGTTGATCTGGCCTATAGGCTTGAAAAAGCCTCTTCTGCCAAATCAAGCGAATTTGAGTTTGAAAATGTTTATGATGCAATCGTAGAGGCGTTTACCTCTATTACTGTCAGCGCGTAGAAAAGAGGGCCACTGCCGCCGAAAAAGGAAAAGCGTTATATCTCGATGTAGTAGCCGATACCTGAAGCATTCTTGATGATCGGCGTCGGCAGCAGTTTACGAAGACGCCAGACAAGAGTACGGACGTTGTTTTCAGTAGCCCCTTCGTCTTCCCAGACATAATTCACTGCCTGTTCGAAACTGACGATGACACCGAGCTGCGCGACAAGAAGGCGTATGAAGGTGTTCTCTTTTTTGGTGAGCTTGAGCATTTTACCCTTGTAGAAGACCTTGTCCAGATCGATGTCGAGATGGTAGCCGTCACCAAAAGGGATGATCGGTTTGTCGGAGATCTTTTTGGCAAAGAGAAGCTTCTCAAGGTGATCTTTGTCGGATTTTAGCGCATTCAGGTTCTCGTCTCGTTTCTTCTCCTCCTCATACTTGTAGAGTGCCATCTGAATAGTCCCGTGCAGCGATTGCGGATCGAAGGGTTTGACGATATAGCCGTAGGGCTCCGTTGTCTTGGCCTTGGAGATGATCTCATTTTCAAAATGCGAGGTCAGGAAGATAAAGGGGAGAGCATATTTATCATGGATGTAGTGGGCAAGCTCGATGCCGTCATCGACCTCTTGAAGTGAGATGTCGAGCAAGATGAGATCCGGTTCGTAGATCTTGATTTTGTTACGTGCCTGGATTGCTGTGTCGGCAATGGAAACGACGGCATACCCCTGTTTTTCAAGCGACATCTTGAGGTTTAAAGCGGTGACTTCATCGTCTTCGACGATCAATATCTTTTGACTCATGATTTACCTATTTAAAATTTGTTTTCATTATAGAACAAAGTGCTTAAATTTTTAGCACAACAGTGATAGGTTTGAGATAAAAATATTTTAAGGTCCGTTACGGGAGGTGGCATCTTGTTGTTCTCGTCTTGATCCGGGATCAAGAACTGATCCCCGAAGAAAGTTTTCCCGGATTCTGGTATGATCGAAAGAGAGCCATTGAAGGGAAACCCGGCGTTGGTTTCACAACGACAAAGACTATCGGCTCGCCGCAGAAAGCAGTAAGAAAAGAGCGCGGTTTACCTGCGCGAGGGTCTGACGCCGAAGCTGACCAAAGGAAATCCCTTTAGGGGAAACCCAGTGTTAACGCAATGAAGGGGAACGTGTTCATTTAGTGTGCAGTGAGAAAAGAGTGCGGTTTACCTGCACGGGGGACCTGACGCCTAGTCAAACCCAGTGTTAACGTAGCGTAGGGGAGCTTAGCTCGCCGCAGCGTATAAAACTAATGAATGGTATAGCCTATCCCCCGAACCGTCTTGATGTAGTCTTTGCTTTTGTCGGGATCAATCTTCTCTTTGAGACGGTTGATGGCGACATTGACGGTACGGCCCTGGTAGTGTTCGTTTTTGCCCCAGACATGTTTCAACAGGTAGTCGCGTTTGAGGACCGTATTTCTGCTTTCGATGAAAGTGTGCAGCAGGTCAAACTCCAGTTTGGTCAGTTCGACTTCTTTGCCGTCGATAAAGATCTCACGTGAGCGCAGATCAAGTTCAATATCACGAAAAGAGACGGTGTTCGCCTGTTGATGGGCCTGGGTCCGGCGCAATACAGCCTGTATACGGTAGAAGAGCTCCTGCATCTCAAAAGGTTTGCAGACATAATCGTCCGCACCGCGCAGAAACCCCTCTTCGATATGGTATTTGCTCCCCTTTGCCGAGAGGTAGATGACGGGTATCTCCATCCCCTGGTCGCGCAGCAGGGCGATGAACTCGCTCCCCTCGATATCGGGGAGGTTCCTGTCCATGATGATAAGGTCTATCTTCTCTTCCGCGATCGCCTGGCGAACATTCTTTGTACTGAGAAAGCCGAGTGTCTCGTAACCCTCTTTGTTCAGTCGGTGTTCTAGAACCTCAAGCAGATCTTTTTCATCTTCTACGATTAATATCTGTGCCGCCATTACCCTGTCCGTATAGTTTATATAGTGGCACTTTATCCGCTTTTTATAACACAAAGGTTACATGCCGTAGCCTTGTTGTAACCGAATTGTTACTTATGCGCCATACTGGGGACGTCTGTTTTTTCTATGCGGCTGTCTGTTTTTGAACAAGGATAATACGGCTTACATAATATATATAAAAGGTGAGAGTAAAGAGAATTGTAGATGTAACCAAAATGTTACACTGCTGTTGCATTTATGTGTCATAACGGTAGTGGTGATGTAACAGAAGGCTTTTATAATTTTGGAAATTAATCAAGGAGCCTTCCAAATGGCAAAGAATGAAAAATTCGTTTCAACAATCGTACTTAGTAGCCTGACAGCGGCACTATTAACTCTTTCAGGATGTGGGAGTTCATCTTCTTCAAGCAGCTCTACACCAACGCCAACGCCTACGGTAGAGGCAGAGCTGTATGACGGTTCTGGTGCTTTGGATGCAATGGAACGTCACGTTGCCAACGACGGCGTGATCTCTGCAACAACGTTTGCTTCTCCGGTAACAACTGCATTACCGGCGCCGGTAGCACCGACAAGAGACGCTGCAGCACAAGCGGCTGCGACGGTATTGACAGGTGATATCATAGTAGATACAACACTGGATGCAGCGACACTTTGGAAGATCAACGGTCTTGTAAAAGTGAAAGATGGCGCGACATTGACAATCGAACCGGGAACAGTGATCTTCGGTGAAGCCGGTGCGAACTATATTGTTGTGACAAAAGGTTCAAAGATCATCGCGGACGGTACGGAAGCATCTCCGATCATCTTTACATCAGCAACAGCATTGTTGAACCCGGCAGATGCTGCTCCTGCACAATGGGGCGGTCTGACAGTTCTTGGCGGCGCACCGACCAACCACGATGCACCGTTCTATGAAGTGGATGAGACAGATGCGGACTTCGCGTTCGGTGCTGCTACAGCAGGTGCAGGTGATGCAGCTGACAACAGCGGTATCCTTAGAAACGTCTATATCCTGAACTCAGGAAAAGAGGTAGCGACAGACCTTGAGATCAACGGTCTTTCCCTTGCCGGTGTCGGTTCAGGCACAGTGGTAGAGAACATCTATGTCGAGAACTCTTCAGATGACTGTATCGAGATCTGGGGTGGTACGGTCAATGTGACAAACGCGACATTGAAAAACTGTAACGATGACAGCCTCGACCTTGACTACGGTTATGTCGGAACAGCGGACAACATCGTTGTCGAGCAGGTTAATGCGGCGCACGCAGGGTTCGAGATCTCAAGCGGCGGCGACACGCCGATGACAGGTGCCGAGATCAAAAACTTCCGTATCGTAAAAGTCGATGGAAGTGATGAAGGCGGTATCTACATCAAAGACGACTCCACTGCACCGATCTTCGGTAACGGAACAGTGACAACAGTTGGCGCGCTTGATGCCGGTATCCACACGAAAAAAGCCTTTGTCGCTGACCAAAAAGGTCAGATCGCATTCAGAAACGTGACGTTGACGGCTTCGGTTGATTTTGACGGCTCAGGTGCAGCGGATGTTCAAGAGAAGTTCGAAGCTCAGGGCGGTACGATCTCATTACCGGCGCCGGTAGCACCGACAAGAGACGCTGCAGCACAAGCGGCTGCGACGGTATTGACAGGTGATATCATAGTAGATACAACACTGGATGCAGCGACACTTTGGAAGATCAACGGTCTTGTAAAAGTGAAAGATGGCGCGACATTGACAATCGAACCGGGAACAGTGATCTTCGGTGAAGCCGGTGCGAACTATATTGTTGTGACAAAAGGTTCAAAGATCATCGCGGACGGTACGGAAGCATCTCCGATCATCTTTACATCAGCAACAGCATTGTTGAACCCGGCAGATGCTGCTCCTGCACAATGGGGCGGTCTGACAGTTCTTGGCGGCGCACCGACCAACCACGATGCACCGTTCTATGAAGTGGATGAGACAGATGCGGACTTCGCGTTCGGTGCTGCTACAGCAGGTGCAGGTGATGCAGCTGACAACAGCGGTATCCTTAGAAACGTCTATATCCTGAACTCAGGAAAAGAGGTAGCGACAGACCTTGAGATCAACGGTCTTTCCCTTGCCGGTGTCGGTTCAGGCACAGTGGTAGAGAACATCTATGTCGAGAACTCTTCAGATGACTGTATCGAGATCTGGGGTGGTACGGTCAATGTGACAAACGCGACATTGAAAAACTGTAACGATGACAGCCTCGACCTTGACTACGGTTATGTCGGAACAGCGGACAACATCGTTGTCGAGCAGGTTAATGCGGCGCACGCAGGGTTCGAGATCTCAAGCGGCGGCGACACGCCGATGACAGGTGCCGAGATCAAAAACTTCCGTATCGTAAAAGTCGATGGAAGTGATGAAGGCGGTATCTACATCAAAGACGACTCCACGGCTCCGATCTTCGGTAACGGTTTCGTAACAGCACCGGGTATCGGTGATGCTGCGATCCATACGAAAAAAGCCTTTGTCGCTGATCAGAAAGCGGCAATCGCGTTCAAAGATGTCTACCTTAAATAATAAGGCAGTCCTACAGACAGAGCAGCGCTTTGCTGCTCTGTTTTATACTTAGTGATCACACAGAGCTTCACGCCTCTTTCTCTCTACACAATCTTTCAAACCGAACCTCTTCTACTGTGTCATGCATGTCGATTGCAGACAAATAAAGCTTCTTTGCCACAGGTATGTAACCAAGATGAGATGACCATGTTCTTATAATGAAACAACCATTTAGACGCCAGATGCATCTGATGAGCCCTTGAACACGGGTATTATGGCGATTTTTTCTGCTTGACGGTGCCAGCCGGCCATCTGCCTCCAGTTGCTGTGTAACCTAAATGTTACACAAGAGTAACGTTAAAGTAACCACCCTGATCTATTATTCGCCATCTTAAATTACTTGGGGAATCCATGTCTACAAAAATGCAAAATATTGCTTTGGCTTTTTTGGTTGCTGGTACATCGTTGATGGCAAACAGTGACAATATGGCGGAATCGTTGATGAAACTTCGTGCAGAAGTGGAGCAGCTGGACAGTTCGATCGCAGATGAAAAAGATGCGTTCAAAGGGTCGATGAAATCTTTGCGTCTGCAAAAAAATGACCTTGATGCGTTGATCGCGAGAGAAGAGCTTCGTATAAAACAGCTTGACGCAGAGATGGGCAAGGTCAAAAAAGAGGTTAAGGAGGCGGGCAAAAACTCGGTGGGCCTGAAACCTCTGGTACTGGAAGCGTTGTCTGTTCTGGAAAAAGATATCCAGGCACAGATCCCTTTCAAGACGGCCGATCGTATCGCTGATGTGCAGCGTATACAGAGCCAGCTTGAAAACGATGAGATCACGGCACAAAAAGCCCTGGCTTTGACATGGAACTCGTACGGCGATGCAATCCGTATGAGCAAAGAGAACGGTACTTTCAAACAGACGATCGAGCTTAACGGTCAGGACCGTCTGGCGGAAGTGGCCCGCATCGGAACGATGATGATGTACTTCAAGACGCCGAATGACGAGATGGGGTACGTGGTCAAGAGCGAGCGGGGCTGGGACTATAAACAGGTACTCGATAAAGCGCAGGCCGATCAGATCGCCGCTCTCTTCGATGCTTTTAAAAAACAGATCCGCACAGGCTATTTCACCCTGCCTAATGCGCTTGTTGTAACGGAGGTGAAATAATGCGTAATTTACTATTGGCCCTGCTGTTGGTGACAACAGCACTTTTCGGTGCGACCGATACTCAGCTTGAACGCGCTTATGCCAAAGAGTTTGCTTTTTTGAAAGCACAAAAGAATATGCTGACACAACGTCTGGAGCGTATTACAACGGAAAATGCCCAGAAACTTGAGGCAGCAAAAGCAGAGCTTGGCACACTGCAGAACAGCGTGCTTGCCAAACAGAACAGAAGCGAAAGCTTGAGTGATCAGCTCTATGCGGCGCAGCAGCATGCCCAAAACGTGACGGATGACGTCTCGATGGTCGAAGCGGTCGTACTGCAGGCGCAGTCCGCCTTGAAACCTTACGGTATCGAAGTCGAGGTTGACAAGGAGAACTATCAGGCGGCACTTAAGACAATCTTTGAAAAAGCGGATGCCCTGATCGGACAACTCTCTGCAGTCGAAGTGACGAAGGGCCCTTTCTACCTGAGTGACGGTACGGAAAGACTCGGCACGGTCGTCAAGATCGGTAACATCGCACGCTACGGGGTCGATGCCGAAAGTGCAGGCGCCCTTGTTCCTGCCGGCGAAGGGAAGTTCAAGATCTATAATGCACCCGAAGCGGCTGAAACGGCCAAGGTCATGGCCAGATCGGAGATGCCTGCTACGCTTGACATCTTTATCTATGAGAACAGCGCCAAAGAGATCGAAGACAAGACCGAGAAGACGATCATCTCGGTGATCAACTCAGGCGGGATCATCGGTTGGGTGATCATGGGTCTGGGTGCGCTCGGTCTGCTGCTGGCGTTGGTGCGTTTTGTCTTTCTGACCGGATCGAACTCGGCTACTCTGCCGCTTGCAAAAGAGACGTTGACGCACCTTCTCAAGGATGGGCAGGAGAAGACACTGGATTTCCTGAGAGACAAAAAAGGTGCCGCGCCGCGACTCTTTAAAGCAACAGTGCGCAATATCGACGCCGAGCGTGAACACGTCGAGGATGTCGTGATGGAGTCGATCATGCATGAGAGCACCCGGCTTGACCGTTTCAGCTCAGCGATCATGGTGATCGCCGCGGTATCACCGCTGCTGGGTCTGCTTGGAACGGTAACGGGTATGATCGCAACCTTCGACATCATTACCGAGTTCGGTACGGGTGACCCGAAACTGCTTTCAGGCGGTATCTCGATCGCGCTTGTCACAACGGAGCTCGGCCTTATCGTGGCTATCCCGATGCTGTTGCTTGGCAACATGTTGAGTGCATGGGCAGAAAAGATCAAAGACGGCATGGAACACTCTGCACTGCATTTGATCAACGAGTATAACAAGCAGAAATAATGTTGAGTCTGTATCTGGAGGGCTTTTTTGACTACATGCAGAGCGGCGGCCTTGTCATGTGGCCGCTCTTTTTCACTGCCATGTTCCTGTGGTTCGGTCTGGGGTTTCGTTTTCATACCCTCAAGCGCGGGTCAAAAAAGAGTGTGCGTACCCTGATCAGGAAATATAGAGAGAACAAGCGCATTGCGACAAAGGGACTGATCGACAGTGCGATTGTCGATGCGATGAAGATCATCGATGAGAACGGCTATGCCGTCTCCCCGCGCAAGCTGCTCGATGACCGCTTCTACGGCTATCAAAAACAGCTTAAACAGTACTCGCGTCTGGTGATGACCCTGGTCGTGATCGCGCCGCTGATCGGACTTTTGGGAACGGTCGTAGGGATGATCGAGACCTTCGACTCCCTGGCCTCTGCATCGCTCTTCAGCCAGAGCGGCGGTATCGCCGGCGGTATCTCGCAGGCGCTTTTTACAACGCAGCTGGGTCTTGTCGTGGCTGTTCCCGGTGTGATCATCGGCCGTCTGCTGGACCGCCGTGCGAACACGATGGAACTGGAGCTCGAACAGATCATCGACATCTTATGTACAGAAGTAAATGAAAAGGTAAGTCATGAAGTTTAGAAGAAAAAAAGAGCAGGTCAGCGACGTTGATATGTCGCCGCTGATCGACATGGTCTTTATCCTGTTGATCTTTTTTATGGTGAGTTCGACTTTTGTCAAAGATATGAAACTCGACCTAGAACGCCCGGGCGCTTCGTCAGCCTCGCGTGCCTCATCGAAGGTGATCCGTGTCTACATCGACAACACCGGCGAGACCTATGTAGACGGCCAGCCTGTCAAGACCTGGGCGATACAGGGCAAACTGCGGGATATGCTGCGTGCTTCGACCGAGAAGTCCGTCCTTGTTGTGACGGATGACACCATCGCTGTTGAAAAGCTGATCGATGTGGTTGACCAGTGCCGACTTTCGGGTGCGAAAGACGTCGCTGTCGCAACGAAAAAAGAGGTCGGCTAAGGTGCTTCGTCCAAACTGGTCAACCTATCTCAAAGCCGCTGTGTGGATGGTATTCGGTGTGGCTTTTGTCTTCACGACGGTCATCATGATGAACGAAGCAGGCGGCATCCATGAGACAAAGAAAAAAGAGGCAGCCGCCAACTTCGAGATCCAGAAGATGGTCAAACCGAAACCGAAGCCGAAACCGAAACCGAAGCCGAAACCGAAAAAAGCGGAGGTGAAACGCGCTGCGCCGACACCGAGCCTGAGTTCAAGCCTCGGGGGTATTGACACCGGACTGGACGCTTTTATGAGTGATGATGCCGGCATGGACGATGCGCTGCTCGGCGATGTCAATAAAGATGTCGTCATGACAGGGGAGTCCGTCGATGTGGCGCCTAAACCGGCACAGCGTTCGGCAATGGAGTACCCGAAGGCGGCACGTAAAAACGGTGTCACCGGCTACGTGCTTATGAACCTGCTCATCAGTAAAGAGGGACAGGTGGAGAAGGTCAAGGTACTGGAATCCGAACCGGCAGGCGTCTTTGACGAAACGGCCGAAGCGGGCGTAATGGGCTGGAGCTTTACCCCGGCACAGTACCAGGGCCAAAACGTCAAAGTGTGGGCCAAACAGAAGATCCGATTCGATCTGCAATAAGAGAAGAGCTATGAAACTATTTTTTATGTTATTAACGGCGTTACAACTGACGGTCTTTGCTGCTGAGAAGAGCAAGAATGACGAAGTCGACCATGTCGCACTGGCGGCACTGTTGATGAAAGACGGTCACTATGCCCGTGCTGCCGAGACCCTGAACGAAGCTGACACGACACAGAAAGATTTTGACTTCGTGCTGTACTACACGATCAAAGGGTTGGTCTTTACGAAACAGCAGCTCTATAAAGTGGCCAATGAACAGTTCTATAAAGCGATCGAGAGCGGTCAGACGGAACCGACGATCTACCTTTATATCGCGCAGAACAATTTTAAGCTGCTCGACTATCAGGGAACGATAGAGGCGCTGGACAAGGCGGGCGATATTGCTGCGGCTAAACCGCAGCTACTGGCCTTGCGGGCGGAGTGTCACTGGAAACTTGAACAGCGTCCGGAGGCCCTGGAGACGATTGCCGAAACGATCGCCAGATTCCCGGACTATTTTGCCGTCTACAAGCAGCGTTTCAACTACTATGTCGAACTCGGGCTCTATCAAAGCGCACTGGAAGATGCCGAGATCTACCTGGCCAATGAAAAGCCCAACGCCAAGACCTATCTGTCGTTCATCGGTGCCCTTCGCAAAAGCGGCGCGACGCAAAAAGCGACCGAATTGGCAGAACGCGGCAACCTGAAGTTTCCTGAGAGTGCCGAGATGACCGTGATGTTGGCCCATCTCTATCTTGACCAGGAGATGATCCATGCGGCGGCCGACCTCTTTGACCAGGCCTCGATCGAAGATGCCAAATACACCAAAGAGGCGGCCGAGATGCTGCGCCGTGCCCGCGAGTTTACGCTGGCGCTCTATAAAAACACGCAGCTGCTCGACACCAAAGAGAAGTATAAACAGCGTATCGCGATCTATCTTGAATTCGGCGAGTACGAACGGGTGGTCTCGGCGCACAGTGCGATCGAACGCAGCGGCCTGCTGGAGGATGAGAATATCCGCTATGCCCTGGCCTATGCCTATTATATGACCGCTAATTTTGCGGCCTGCGAAGCACAGCTCAAAGAGCTGACGCGCCCGGATCTCTTCGCAAAAGCGACGGAGCTTCGCAAGAACATCGAAAAATGTCAAAACAACGCTTGGGAATGTGAATTATGAAACTATTTTTAATCTTGATGGCTTTTTTAAGCTCCGTCTACGCTATCGATACCGGGGAACTCTCGTTTTATGCCATGAAAGACGGCAAGCCGCTTGCCGACCAGACCGTTGCGATCTTTAAAAAGTCGGATTCGGCGCTGATCAACGCACCGGGCAGCTATGACAAAAGAGCGGAATTCGTCACCGACAGCGACGGCTACCTTTTTACCGTTCTGCCGGCAGGCAGCTATCAGCTTCAGGTGGTTGCCAAAGAGAACGGGGTGCCGCAGGCCTTCGTCAAGAAAAATTTCATGATCGAAAAGGGCAAAGAGTCGCAGCTGTTTGTCTCATTGAAAGCCGACAATACGCTCGATTTTGTCGATGAAGAGGTGCCCCAGAGCGCCGCGTCGGCAGCTCAGGCTGACAGCAATAAGAGCGTTGTCAACGGCTATGTCAATCTTCAATTGACGTCATCCGAGAGTACCGAACCTATCAAAAACGCACGAATCTTTGTAAAAGGTATGAAGATCGATGTCAAAAGTGACGACAAAGGTCTAGTGTCGCTGACGATTCCTGAGGGGAATCAGACCATCTCCATCATCCACAGCGAGTACAGTTCGCAGACGGTCAAGGTGACGGTCCTGGGCAATGAAAGCGTGACAAAGTTTGTCGAGATGTCACCGGCATCGATGGAGCTCGAAGAGTTCGTTGTTCTGGCCCCGCAGGTACAGGGTTCGGTTGCAGCCGTCATGGCCGAAGAGCGTAACAGCGAATCGATCGCCAACATCATCGGTTCCGAACAGATGTCAAAACAGGGTGACTCCAATGCAGCGAGCGCTTTGAAACGTGTGGCCGGTGTCACGATTTTGGGCGGTAAATATATCTATGTCCGTGGACTCGGAGACCGTTATTCAAGCACCGAGCTCAACGGTATGGCGCTCCCTTCGCCGAACCCGGTCAAACGTACGGTTCCGCTTGACATGTTCCCGAGCGGCGTCATCGGCAGTCTGCAGGTGCAGAAGACCTTTACCCCGGACATCACGGGCGCCTTCGGCGGCGGGTATGTCAATGTACGGACCAAAAAGGTTTCGGATGACGATTATGCCAAGGTCAAAGTGGGGCTGAACATCCATGACTCCTACGGCAAAGAGGCGCCGAGTTACCAGGGCTCTTCAAGTGACTGGACAGGTTTTGATGACGGGTACCGTGCATTCAACTCCGGTCTTGTGAATGCGATGACCCCTGTTGTCGGAGAGAACCCGCCGAGCCTTGATTACAGCAGCAGTGAGATGCAGAATTTCCTGAAAGACCGAAACATTAACAACCAGACGACAACGGTGCCGCTCGGCGGCGAAGTCGAGATGGAAGTGGCCAAGAGTTTTACGATCGCCGACGAACACGAACTGAGCTTTTTGGCATCGTACGGGTATAAAAGCGAAGCGAAACTGCAGACCTACACCTCTTACGACTATCTGACATCGCGGGACGGTGTGCAGGAGAGCACACCGGACAACACGGCGGTGAACGACTCCTACCGTGAGACCGTGCAGCACGGGGGGCTTTTCAATGTCGGGTACCAATTCAGAAATTTTGACATTGCCTACACCAAACTCTACGTCCTGAACACGCTTGATCAGACCCGTTCGGTCGAAGGGACCTTCGGTGAGAACAACTCAAGAGAGCTGCAGAGCTACCTGGAGTGGCAGGAACGCGAGCTGGACATCAATCAGATCAACGGCGGCCTGAGCTACGACCTGTTGACCGACAACCGGTTTGATTTCGGGTACGAGTTTGCGACGGCGAGTGAAGATGTTCCGAACGATGTCGTCTACAACTATAAAAAAGTCTTTGCGAGCCAGCCGTATGTCTTTCAGCCGAACCAGAGCAAACTGACCTATAACAACAGAACGACAGAGGATGAGGTGACGAACTTCTTCTTGAAAAACAAGACGGATATCCCGTTGTTAAGCGATGAAGATTACCTCGAACTGGGGTATGTACAGGAGAAGAAAGAGCGTGTCGGTAACCGCCGGGAGTTGACCATACAGAGCAGTATCACCGATGCCGATGTCATCTCGGGACCGATCGGCGGGATCATCGACTACGGGACGGGGGATGAGCTGGACTACAGTATCACCTCCCAGCCGAAGGATCAGTACAATGCCAGCCTTGACCGCAAGGCGTTCTACCTCAAAGGGATGCTCAAGCCGATGGAAGATCTGGATCTGACCTTCGGGGTCCGCCATGTCGACCTGACGCAGACGGTCCGCCAATATGAGGTGACGAATAATATCGTCGGAACGACGAGCAATGAACTTAAATTTACTAAAAACCTGCCGAGTCTTGGGGCGAAATACAGCATCAACGATGCGAATCAGATCCGTCTGGCGTACTCCGAGACCTTTGTCTATCCCGACTTCCGCGAGTTTGTCGATGCCGAGTTCATTCACCCGGTATTCCTGGCAAAGATTGCCGGTAATCCGGATCTGGTCGAGACAGATATCCAGAGTGTCGATCTGCGGTATGACTACTTCTTTAACACTATCGATTCGATCAGTGCGTCGCTCTTCTATAAGCACATGGACAACCCTATCGAAGATACGCAGACCTTTACGACGGGGACACTGCCGCGTTACTCTTTTGAGAATTCGGCGGCAGCGGATCTGGCGGGGATTGAGTTGAGCTGGTATAAAAACCTGGGCTTTATCACGGGTGCATTGGATGACTTTGTCTTCTCCGGAAACTATACCTATATTGATTCGAAAGTGGAGTTGACACCGGATCAGCAGCGTAAGTTTGTGACCCAGAACCGGGGCTTGCAGGGCTTGTCACCGCAGGTACTGAACCTCTCATTCACGTATGAGCAGAGCGACAACCGGACCCTGAACCTCTCGTACAACAAGATGTCCGAACGTCTGATGCGGGTGGCGCTGAAAAACGGTACGGTCATCTATGCGCTTGACGATTATGAAGTGCCGCCGCATCTGCTTGATTTCACCTGGACGGAGCAGTTTAAAACGGATGTCTTTGCGGACATGGCGATGACCTTCAAGCTTAAGAACATCCTGGATGATGAGACCATCTGGAAGCAGGGCGACAATGTGACGCTGAAATATAAAACAGGCCGCTCGGTCTCGCTCTCACTGAGCGCCAAGTTCTAGATGCAGCGGCTTCTTTTTCTGCTACTCGCCTCTCACTCCTGGCTGATGAGCCAGACGCTCGTCGATGAAAAGACGGCGTTTATGTGGCAGGACGTTGTTGAGAACAAGAGCGTTATCCTGACCTGGCAGGAGGCAAAGGAGAACTGCGAAGAGCTTGACCTTGAAGGCTTCGACGACTGGTGGCTGCCGAGCGAGAGCGAGATGGCGACCATCGTCGATATCAGCCGTCCTGCGGGCCGCAGGATCAAAAAAGGCTTTGTCTACTACAAGAAAAATGCCGTCTACTGGACCGCCAGCACCTACGCCTGGAACGCGCCGCACGCCTGGGTCGTCGACTTCGGCAGCGGGGCTTCCTACACCCTTCCCAAAGAGGAACGCCGTTTTGTGCGCTGCGTGCGCTGCAGCGATTTCAAGAAGTGCATCGAACTTTTTTATGACAGGTAGAAAGGTCGTGAAACGCTTATCGGACAGTGTGTGGATAGAGATCGTACATAGGCGCTTCGTTAACCCGGATGAAGGGCAACCGATGCGTAAACAACCTTCTTGCTGCGGTATTAATTTCTCTCTTTAACCCCGTTTTCAACACTTCAACGGCATAATCGCGTATTAATATTAAAATATTGGACGCTTATGCTTGACTTCGCAAAATTTATCAAATACTCTAAACCGGGACCGCGATACACCTCGTATCCGACGGCTTTGGAGTTCAATGATGCCTTTACTTATGAGACCTATATCAACAAACTGGAGAGTCAGGAGAGTTCGCGTCCTCTATCCCTCTATTTCCACCTGCCGTTCTGCCGCAACGCCTGCTATTTCTGCGGCTGTAACGTCGTCTTCACCTCCAAAGAGGAGAAGATGGTCCGTTACATCGACTACCTCAAACGCGAACTCGCGATCCTGAGCCGCCATGTCGACACCTCGCGCGAGGTGATCCAGATGCACTTCGGCGGGGGGACGCCGACCTTTTTCAGTGCCGAGCAGCTTAAAGAGATCATCGTGGCGATCAAAAGCCATTTCAAGAACTTCAGCACCGACGCCGAGATCTCCTGCGAGATCGACCCGCGCCATATAAATGAGGCGCAGATGAAGATGATGAGCGAAGAGGGGTTCAACCGCGTCAGCTTCGGCATCCAGGATTTCAACGAGAAGGTGCAGGTGGCGGTGCACCGCGTCCAGCCCTACGACATCACGAAAAATGCGATGGACCTGGCCCGCAAATACAATATGGAGTCGGTCAACGTCGATTTGATCTACGGCTTGCCGTACCAGAGCCTGGAAACCTTCAAGGAGACCCTAAGACTCTCCCTTTCGCTCAACCCCGACCGCTTCGCCGTATTCAACTACGCCCATGTGCCGTGGCTTAAAAAGACGATGCGCAAGATCGACGAAACGACGCTGCCGCTGCCGGACGAGAAACTGCAGATCATGCAGTACACCATCGACTATCTCACGGAGAACGGCTACAAAATGATCGGGATGGACCACTTTGCCAAACCCGAGGACGAACTCTTCAAAGCGATAGAGAAGGGTGAACTCCACCGCAACTTCCAGGGCTACACCACCAAGGGCGGCGCCGACCTGATCGGTGTCGGCCTCACTTCGATCGGCGAGGGGGTAGACTACTACGCCCAGAACTTCAAAGAGATGAAGGCGTACGAGGCGGCGATCGATGCGGACAGACTGCCGTTCGAACGCGGTGTTGTGCTTAACGAGGATGACATGATACGCCAGCATGTGATCATGGAGCTGATGAGCAACTTCAAAATGGATATCAAACGTTTCAATGCCGATTTTGACGTTGATTTCAACACCTATTTTGCAGATGACCTACCGGGGCTCCAACCGTTTATTGATGAGGAACTGGTGCGTGTCAACGGCGATCATATCGAGTGCTCGGAGACGGGGACCCTGCTGATCAGAAACATCGCCATGGTGTTTGATGCCTATATGAACAAGCACGCCGGTTCCAAAAAGACCTTTTCAAAGACAGTATGATGAGCAAGAAACAAAAACGTCCGGAAGATATCTTCAACTTCAGTGAGACCAGCGATGCCTGTATCAAGTGCGGGATGTGTATACCGGTCTGTACCATCCACAACGTCAACGCCGACGAGGTCACCTCGCCGCGCGGTTTCATCGATCTGCTCGGGGCCTATCAGAAAGGCAACCTCGAACTGGATAAAACGGCCAAAGATATCTTCGAGAGCTGTTTCCTCTGTACCAACTGCGTCGACATTTGTCCGAAGGCCCTGCCGACCGACATGGTGATCGAACAGGTGCGCGCCGATATCGCCGAGAAGTTCGGACTGGCGTGGTTTAAAAAGGCCTTCTTCTTTCTGCTGCGCCACCGTTTCACGATGGACCTGCTCTTCAAGCTCGGCTACGTCTTTCAGACCTGCGGCTTCAAGATCAAGGCAGAACAGCAGTCGATGGAACCGCGTTTTCGTCTGCCGATCATCAAAAAAGACCGCCTGCTGCCGAGTATGGGCAAGACCTCGTTTTTGAACGCGAATCCCGAGAACATCGACAACGGCGGAAAACGAAGGGTGGCGATCTTCATCGGCTGTCTTGCCAACTACAACTATACCGAGATCGGCAAAGGGCTACTGGATATTCTCGAAGCCCTTGAGATTGACGCTTTCATCCCGAAAAAACAGCTATGCTGCGGGGCACCGGCCTACTTTACAGGCGATTTCGATACGGTCGACAACAACGCGAAAAAGAACATCGAATATTTTGAGAGCTTCATCGATGAGGTTGAAGCGATCATTATCCCCGAGGCGACCTGTTCGGCGATGATCAAGATCGACTACGAGCACTTCTTCCATGACCAGCCGGAGTGGCAGGAACGGGCGAGAAAGCTCAAAGACAAGGTCTTCATGGCGACCGAGTGGCTCCAGCACCACACCCATCTGGAACATCTGCTTTCGGCAAAAGCCAAAAACGATCTGATCGTCACCTACCACGACCCCTGCCATGCCAGAAAGATGCAGGGTGTCCACAACGAGCCGCGCAACCTCATAAAGCAGAGCTACGTCCTTAAAGAGATGAGCGACCCGAACGTCTGCTGTGGCTTCGGCGGGGTGACGATGCAGACCGAGAAATACCATTTCGCCAAGGCGGCGGGGGTACCGAAAGCGGCGATGATCAAGGAGACCGGGGCGCAGGTGGTCTCGGCGGAGTGCTCCGCCTGCCGTATGCAGATCAACGACTCGCTCTATCAGGCAGAGGTCGATACGATCTTCAAGAACCCGATCGAGCTGATCGCCGAAGCGCTTAAAAAACAGTGAACAAGCTGCTGATACTCTGGACGACCGAAGAGGTCGAAGTGGCGAAAAAAATGGTGCTGCTCTACGGCAGCGTCATTTTGCCGAGAGGCTACTGGGACGAGGCCCACCTGATGATCTGGGGCCCATCCGCCAGGGTGTTGGCCCATAACAGTGAACTCCAGGCGATGCTGAAAACCGTTCAGGAGAGCGGGGTGGAGACCTCGGTCTGCGTCGTCTGCAGCGATGACTACGGCGTCACTGAAAAGCTTGAATCACTCGGTGTCAAGGCCATTCACACAGGCGAATTCCTGACGGAGGCGCTCCAGAAGGAGTGGAAGGTCATCACTCTCTGACACAAGCGTTCCTGCCTCCTCTTTGGCAGGCGTCTCTCCCCGTACCCTTTTCCCTCTCTTTTTTGCTGCTTCGTTGTCGGCCGATGCAAAAGCGGCATGCAAGTGCTGTGCCAGAGAGGGCCAAAGGGGTTTTAAGTTAGATGGGAATACAATTGTTGCAAGGCCTCTACAGGCGGTAAAAGCCGGAACACATCTCCCTCTGGCGGAGCAGGTGAGGTACGGCGAAGAGAGAGTAGCAGATGAGAGACGCAAAAAACGACTGCAAGGCGCCGCTACCGTGGCAGCGCCGCAAATCCCTTGATGAAGACCCCCGGGCGCACGAAAGAATCGAAGCGATCACAAGTGGTCCCGGTTATGAGATTGCCGAGAAGGACAGCGCCTTCCTGGAGCAGCATGAGACACTGGGTATCCGTCTGGAGCTCGATTATCTCAAGGCCGAACTGCTGCTGCAGAAACACGGCATCGAGCACACCATTGTCGTTTTCGGAAGCACCCGCATTATCGAAGAGACGACAGCCAGGCGTCAGCTTGAAGCCCTGAAAAGTTCTCCCGACGCTTGTGAGAGAGCAGAGGCGGTGGAGATCGCCGAGCGCATACTGGAAAAAAGCAGGTACTACGAAATCGCAAGGCGGTTCGGACGATTGGTCGGCAGTGCGGGAGCCGGGCCGGCTGACAGCAGGATAACCCTGATGACAGGAGGCGGCCCCGGCATTATGGAGGCGGCCAACCGGGGGGCTTTCGACGTCGCCGCAAAATCGATCGGTCTGAACATCTCTCTGCCCGAAGAGCAGTTTCCCAACCCCTACGTCACCCCCGATCTCTGTTTTCAGTTTCACTATTTTGCGATCCGAAAGCTCCACTTCCTGCAGCGGGCGAAAGCCCTGGTCTTCTTTCCGGGCGGTTTCGGTACGCTCGACGAACTCTTCGGCATACTGACGCTGATACAGACACGGAAAATAGAGCCGGTCCCGATCGTGCTGGTCGGTGAGACTTACTGGAAAGAGCTGGTAAACATGGAGTTTATGGAAAAAGAGGGGTCGATCGACCCTGCGGACCGCTCCCTTTTCAGCTACGGCGAAAATGCCGGAGAGATATGGGAAGATCTGCTTGCGTGGCACCGGGCCAACGGGACACCGCTTTTTTAAGGAGAGAAGATGCTTTTGATACAGCGGTTTGGCTCTTTCGCGGCTTTTTCCCCACGGAGATGCGGTGATGAATGAAGTCGAACTGGGTGAACTGCTTCTCTCCTTATCCTTTATCTTTGTTCTGACCTACACCTTCGGCTATCTTCTCGCCAGATTTCGGATTCCCAGTATTCTGGCGGCATTGTTTGTCGGTATGGCGCTGAGTTATACACCGTTTTCCGCCTTTGTCCACTCTATTGCAGCGTTTGAAAGCACCTTTAGCTTCCTTGCCGATCTCGGTGTCCTTTTCCTGCTCTTCTATATCGGGCTGCAGATCGAGCTGGGGGAGATGAAAAAGTCAAGTTCCGACATCATATGGCTCACTGTTTTAAACACCATTTTCCCCTTCCTCTTCGGTGCCGCAGCTATGCTGCTCTACGGCTACGGCTGGGCGATCGCCCTTGTCATCGGGATGACACGTATGCCGACGGCCGAAGCGGTGATCGTGCCGATTCTCGATGAGTTCAAAATGATCAAGACACGCGTCGGTACCTATATTATCGGCGCGGGGGTGCTCGATGACATTATCGAAGTCGTGCTGGTCGGCATCGTCTCCGTCTGGATAGGGGTAAAGAGCGGTCAGAGCCATGGCGGCGTGATCGGCCTTCTGGCCGGCATCTTTGTCTTCATGTTGATCTCCTGGGCATTTTACCGCTGGATACCGCAGATGATGGAGAAGTGGGAGCCGGAGAACCTGAGTGGGCTGATGCTCCTGTCGCTGGTGATCCTTTTCGGTTTCGGCGGTTTCGGCGAGTATGTCGAACTGGGGATGGTCGTCGGGGCCATTACGGCAGGGGTCATCATGCGCCCCCTGTTTGAACATGAGGAGCAGAAAGGGGAGCTGCTTACCAAAACGACGCAGACCCTGAGCTACGGCTTTTTCGGCGTTCTCTTCTTTTTCTGGGTCGGTTTCAATGCCGATATGGAGGGCTTTCTGCAGGAGCCGCTTCTGGCCATAGTGCTCTACCTCGCCGGTACAGTGGGCAAACTGCTTGGGGTACTGCTGATGGTACCGATGAAGAAGATGGCGCTGAAAGAAGCGGTGGTCGTCGGGGTCGGACTGGATGCGAGGCTGACGACGGAGATCATCGTCGCCCAGCTGCTTTACAGTGCCGCGATCATCGATCAGAAACTTTTTACGGCGCTGGTCGCCGCCTCCTCTTTTACCGCGATTACCGTGCCGCTGCTCTTTTCTCTACTGATACGTTTTTGGGGCAGGGAGGTCTGCCGTGCAGAGTAACTCGCTATGGCAGAGCAAAGCGCCGGACGAGGTTATCAAGGCTTTCAACAGTGATGCGAAGAGCGGGCTGAGCGAGGAGGAGGCCCGAAAAAGGGCGAGAGAGGAGGGGGCGAACGAACTTGTCCGTATTGACAGAGCCCCCTGGTACAGGGTCTTCCTCCGCCAGTTCACCGATGTGCTCATCCTTATCCTCTTTGCGGCGGCGGCCATCTCCCTGGCCATCGGTGAGGTCGGCGATGCGGTCACCATCCTGGTCATCATCGTCTTGAACGGGGTACTCGGGTTTGTGCAGGAGTTCAAAGCGGAAAATGCTATCGAAGCTTTGCGCCAGATGCTCCACCCGACAGCGAAGGTGCTTCGTGACGGCAAAGAACAGATCATCGATGCGAAATTGCTTGTACGCGGCGATATTGTTCTGCTGGAGATCGGTGACAAGGTCCCTGCCGATCTGAGGCTGCTGCAGAGTGTTAACCTGAAAGCCGACGAGTCCGCTTTGACGGGGGAGTCGTCATCGGTCGCCAAAAACAGTGACCTTCTCAGCGAAGAGAAGCCGCTCTCGGAACAGTCGAACATGGCATGGATGGGAACGGCTGTCGTCAACGGACGGGGGAGCGGTCTGGTTGTCGAGACAGGGATGGCGACCCAGTTCGGTAAGATTGCAGGTATGACGCAGCGTGTCAAAGAAGCGCCGACGCCGCTGCAGAAGAAGCTGGCCGTTCTGGGCAGAAAACTGGGCATCTACTCTGTTGCAATCTCCGTACTTGTCGCCCTGTTCGGGTGGCTGCTGGGCAAAGATCTTCTCGAGATGTTCCTCACCGGCGTCGCCCTGGCGGTCGCTGTGGTACCGGAGGGACTTCCTGCTGTCGTGACCATCACTCTGGCTCTGGGGATCAAGGCGATGGCCGGGCAGAAGGCGCTGCTCAGACGCCTTCAGGCGGCCGAAACGCTGGGTGCCGCCACCACGATCTGTACGGACAAGACCGGGACACTGACGCAAAACCAGATGACGGTGAAGAAGATCTGGCTTGCTGAGGGAGAGGTGGGGGTCACCGGCAGCGGTTACGACCCCGCCGGCCATTTCGAGGCAGAGGGCGAGAAGATCGACTACCGAAGCCGTGCCGGACTGATGCTGCTGCTGAAAAGTGCCCTGGTCTGCAACCATGCCAAGGTCCAGAAAAGCAATGGCGGCTGGGAGGCGATAGGGGAGCCGACCGAAGCCGCCCTAGTCGTTGCGGCTTACAAGGCGAGGCTTTATAACGAAGAGGAAGAGAAGACGGTCAGTGAATTGTCTTTCAGCTCTGCGCGCAAACGGATGAGTGTCATCGTGCATGAGAAAGGGGTATTGACGGCCTATGTCAAAGGGGCACCGGAGGTGATTCTCGAGAGAAGCAGCCGCCTCTTTAAAGAGGGGCGTGCGGTTGCGCTCGATGAGACGCAGAAAGAAGAGGTCGAAACGGCATATACAATGATGGCGTCCAAAGGGCTGCGAACGCTTGCTGTCGCTTTCAGGGAACTCAGCGATGAGAGCAGTCTCTCTGAAGAGAGTGTGGAGAACGATCTTATCCTTCTCGGCATTGTTGGCATCATCGATCCGCCGCATGAGGCGGTCCCCGAAGCGATCAGGACGGCGGACGAGGCGGGCCTCAAGGTGATCATGATCACCGGTGACAGCCCCGACACGGCACTCTCCATTGCGGATGCCATCGGCCTGAAAGCAGAGCGGGCTGTCACCTCCGGTGAACTTGCCGAGATAGAAGACGACGCCCTTGCCGAGCTCCTCAAAGAGAGGGTTCTTTTCGCGCGGACGCGTCCGGAAGAGAAGCTGCGGATCGTGAAGATACTCAAAAGCAGAGGAGAAGTGGTCGCCATGACCGGCGACGGGGTCAATGACGCACCGGCACTCAAAGAGGCCGATGTCGGCATCGCGATGGGCAAAAAGGGGACCGATGTCGCCAAGAGCGCTTCCGACATCGTTCTGACCGATGACAACTTCGCCTCCATCGTCAACGCCGTCAAAGAGGGGCGGCGCGAATATGACAATATACAGAAGTTCGTCCAGTACCTTCTGGCGTCCAACAGCGGGGAGGTAATCGCCATTTTCGTCAACATCCTGCTGGGCGGACCGCTGATCCTGATCCCGGTGCAGATCCTCTGGATGAACCTGGTCACCGATGGTATGACCGCGGTCGCCCTCGGCGTTGAACCGGCCGAGAAGGGGATCATGAAGCGGCCGCCGAGAGAGGTGCGTGAGCCGATCCTTGACCGCTATGGTATTATAATGATCGCACTACTAGGAGGCTATGTCGGCCTGGCGACGCTCTGGCTTTTTCACCACTACCTGTCGCAGGCGCCCGAAAATGGCCTTCTGCTTGCACAGACCGTTGCGTTTACCGGGATCATCATTCTTGAAAAGATGATCGTGCTGAACTTCCGCTCCCTGCGCGAACCGATCAATGCGATAGGTTTCTTCTCCAACAAGTGGCTGTTGGGGGCGATCGCCCTGACGGTGGCGCTGCAGGCCGGCGCCGTTTATCTGCCGTTTTTGCAGGAGGCGCTCCATACGACTGCGATGGGATGGGAAGATTGGGGTATTATAGTGTTAGTGGCACTGCCGATATTTATCATAACTGAGATCTACAAGTGGGTACGATGGAAATAACAATTATAAAACAGCTGGGGATCGCCCTTTTCGTCGGGTTGATGATAGGGCTGCAGCGGGAGATGTACTATCATCGCGAGGGACGCAGCGGTTTTGCGGGGGCAAGGACATTCACCCTGATCGCGCTTTTTGGCTACATCAGTGCCTGGATGCAGGCATCGGTCCCTTTCTTTCTTCATGTTTCGCTCTTTTTGTTCGGTCTGCTGGTGATAATAGCCTATGTCTACAAGACCATGAAGACCGACTATCACGGCGCGACGACTGAGATCGCCTCTTTTGTGACCTATGTGCTGGGGATGATGATCTACTTTTCATTAGAGAGCTATGCCGTTCTCATTGCGGTTGTCATGCTGTTTCTGCTTGAACTGAAAGGGGCCCTGGCCAAAGTAGAGAAGCAGATAACGCAGCCCGACATTACGTCAGCTACCCTTTTTCTCGTGATGACCTTCGTTGTCTTGCCGCTGCTGCCCGATGAGATGATCGGACCGTTCGGGGTCTTCAACCCCTATAAGACGTGGCTGATGGTGGTGCTGATCGCGGGGATTTCGTTTGTCGGCTACATTGCCATCAAGATACTCGGCAATAAAAAGGGGATCTACCTCACCGGCATATTCGGCGGTCTCATCTCTTCGACGGCGGTCTCGATAACGCTCTCCAAACTCTACATCCTGCGGCAGTCCAGGTTGAAGAACTTTGCAGGCGGTATTGCTGTCGCTTCGACCATCATGTATGTGCGAGTGCTTGCCGAAGCGGCCATCTTCAACCCTTCACTTGCCCGAATGCTCGCACTGCCCTATCTCCTCGCTGCGATCATAGGGTTCGCTTTTGTGGGGTATCTTTACAACCGGCAGGAGCCGGTGCACAAGGTCGGCGACAGTGCGCTGAAGGCCAACCCGCTGGAGCTTTCCGAAGCACTGAAACTGGGGCTTCTCTTCGGTATCATCTTCGGATCAATCGGTATCCTGCAGGAGTGGTTCGGCGATTCCGGGGTCTATATCATCTCCTTTCTTTCCGGCCTGACCGACGTCGACGCCATCACCCTTTCACTGTCGCAGCTGGCGACAGTGAAGATCACGCAGCAAGCGGCGATGAACGGTATCGTCATAGCGACATCGGTCAATGCGACGGTCAAGATGGGCATCGTTTTTGTGCTGGGTGGTAGAAGGTTGGGGTTTGTGATACTTCCTTTCTACCTGTTGACGGTCGGCGTGTTGCTGGTCTCGCTGGCGCTGCTGAGATAGCAGCGAAGGGCAGGGTGCAGGAAAGAACAGCTCTGTAACTTCGCTCATAGGGTTTTTCGATATACTTTGCCACACCATAAACGGAACGACAATGGAATACTGGAACAATATCTACGAACAATTCAACCCTGTTGCCTTTACACTCTTCTCCTTCCCGGTCCATTGGTACGGGATGATGTATGTCCTGGCCCTGGTCAGCGCACTCTATATCGCCAAACGCATGGTCAGGCGCGATAGGCTTGCCATCGAACAGAGCCAGCTTGATGACTACTTCATCTATATCGAGATCGGAATCATTCTGGGGGCGCGTCTGGGCTACATCCTCTTTTATGACCCGAATACCAGCTATTACCTGAGCCATCCGTGGCAGATGTTCAACCCCTTCTCGAAAGAGGGGGAGTTTGTCGGGATCCGGGGCATGAGCTACCACGGTGCGATCATCGGCTGGTTCCTGGGCTCGCTCTACTATCACAGGCGCCATCCGGAGGTCTCTTTCGGCATCATCATGGATGTCGTGGCGCTGGCCGTTCCTGTCGGCTATATGTTCGGGCGCATCGGCAACTTCCTCAACAAAGAGCTCATCGGCCGTACGACCGATCTGCCGTGGGGCATCTACGTCGACGGCGTACTGCGCCACCCGTCACAGATCTACGAGGCGATCCTCGAGGGATTGGTGGTCTTTCTGGTCATCTACCTATACCGCAGCCATAAACGTTTCAACGGTGAGCTTATTCTGCTTTACGGGTTTGCGTACGGGCTGATGCGTTTCACTGCAGAGTTCTGGCGTCAGCCCGACGTACAGCTGGGCTTTCTCTTCGGTGAATGGCTGACGATGGGGCAGCTGCTGAGTTTCGGAATGATGGTGACGGCGATGGTTCTGTGGTTCTATTTCAACGGGAGACTCGCGAAAAAGAGGTAGCCTGGAGCGTTTTTTCTTTGCTGTTTATATATTTTTTGTTTGAATGATTTTTGATAGTAGAGGTGTCACTTTTTTCTTTTGCTTATCCAAAAGAAAAAGTAACCAAAAAAGAAAAGGATAATACCCTCCGGCCAAAAGTCACTTTTAAGACTTTCATCTTTCTCCCAGTGGCATTCCGGCACTGCTGCCGGAATTAATCTTCTGACGCAAAAGAAACACAAACTTCGTTGATAATGTGAAATTGAATGACAGCCCATCACTCCGCACAAGAAAACGAAGCTGTATTGTGAAAAGCATCAGCTTTTAGATTCCAATAGATGCGTCACCGCTTGGCTCTTTTCGTGGCATCTGCAGAGCAAACTGGAAATCAATTTGATGCGTTAAGAAAACGGCTTGTTTGAGCGTAAGCGAGTTTGCCGTTTTTAGTGTCAAATTGATTGGAAGTTTGGTACCCAGTAGCTACTGGGCTCGAAGCCGTCACGAGCGCTTTTTGGTTTCGTTTTTGGCGAGACAAAAAGGAAAGAGTGTATGATACAAAAGTCATACGTTCGAACACTTCTCAAGTGACTCTCTTTTTTTGAATGAGTTTTGATAGTAGTGATGTTACATTTCTTTCTTGCTAGCTCAAGAAAGAAACCTAACGAAAAGAAAGAAACGCTATACCCTCCGGCCAAAAGTCACTACCCGGACTTTTAACTGTCAACACATGGCATTCCGTCACTTCTGCCGGAATTAATCTACGGACGCATCACAACATCAACTTCTTTGACATTTTGAATTGTGTAAAAAATCTGATGTTCTGTACGGGTTGCATTAGCAAAAAAGTATGCTACAATAGAAATAAGCAGAACATATTCAGAGAAGGAGTCTCTCATGTCTAAAAAAATTGTCGATATAACAACCTTGGATTTGGCGCATACAACGGATGGCAAGATCAGTGTCGTCCATATTGAAAGGCCTTATGGGGAGCATAGCAGTCCGGTCGTGAGTGTAGGTATTTCGGTCAGTGGAGAGGATCAGGAGTGGAAAGTGCATATCCCCTACGAAAACCTCGACGATCTGATCAATGCGCTGAACCTTGCGCGCAGAGTGAACGAGGGCCTTCCGCACGAACTGCCGCACACGATGGATCTCGGTGCCGACATAGGGGGCGGGCAGTAACGCTCCCACAGCCCGGCTTCGGGCAGACAGGTCAAATACGATCCTATTCACTTGCTGTAAAAGCAGTACGCTTTCATCGTGCTACGTGTTACGATCTTTTTTCTTTTTCATCAACAGACTAACACATGACACTCATTCGTGTAATTTGATGATTCTCTCTTTATCTTTTTCTCTCTTTATATTTGTACGATAAAGCATTTCACGATACAGAATTTAGTTCTGTCCTGCATAGAATTTTAATTCTTTAAGTGCTTTCCATGCATTTTGCTGTTGGCTCTTATCAACAGATTATGAGGATTATTTTTAAAATATGCTCAGACTGAAGGCAAACCCTTTCCACTTACGCGCTCTCCACTTTCTGTCGAAGCTCAATCAGCTTGAGCAGCGAGAGGAAAAAGGCGGTAATGGCTGGGCCGAGGATCATCCCCCAGAAACCGAAAGCGCCGAGACCGGCGATGATAGAGAAGAAGATCAGCAGTTCGTTCATCTTGGCGTCGGTCTTGACGATGCGCAGGTTGATCTCTTTGATGATGACGGGTTTGATGAGGGTGTCGGCAATGATCGAGATGACAATAATGGAGTAGAGGACGATGAAGAGGGCACTGCCGGTATTGCCGTGGCTGAGTTCATAGACCATAAAAGGGACCCACATCAGCGCGCCGCCGACAACGGGCATCAGCGATGCAAAACCGTACATGATCCCGAAGAGAAGGCCGTTATACCCCATGAAACCGACAGCCACACCGAAGAGTGCCCCTTCAAAGACAGCGGTGGTCAAAATGGAGTAGAAGACCACGCTCATGACCGACGAAAGCTCGAAGCTGAGCAGTGTCGCATCCTGCTGGGGAAGCTGGATGACGCGTCTGAAATAGGCGAAGATCGTCTTGCCGTAAAAATGCGAAAAGAAGTAGAAGATGATGATCAGCAGCGCATTTTTAAGAAAACCCGCACTGTAGCTGCCGATGGTGCCCGCCATGCCCAGAGTGTGTTTTGCGAGCTTGTTGATCTCGATCTCGCTGAGGGCGTCGTCAATAAAGGGCTGTAAAAAGGCCAGATAGGAGGGCATATGCCCGGCCCAGTCACTGATCTCAAAGTAGATCTGCTCCAGGGCTGTGATGTCCGTATTGCCCAGATAGAGGGTGAAGGTGGTCAAAAAGTAGCCCAGAGGAGCAAAAAAGAGAATAGCCAGGGTGATGGTGGAGATCAGCGAGGCTAAAAGCACCGAGCCGGTCTGCTGCTCAAGGCGACGCTGCACGGAGGCGGTGGAGACAGCCAGAAGGGCCGCGATCATGATGCTCAGCAGAAAAGGCTGATAAAGCAGGAACATCCAGTAGAGAGAGAAGCCCAAGAGGGTGATGATGATGTATTGCGGTTTCATCGTCTCTCTCTATTCTTCAAAGAGAGAGTGTTTCTGAGTGGGTGCCTTGAACTTCAGCACTTCGTAGCTCTTCTGTGTGGCGACACGCCCCCGGGCTGTCCTCTCGAGGTAGCCGTTGGCCAGCAGATAAGGTTCGAGTACGTCTTCGACGGTGCCCTCGTCTTCGCTCAGCGCCGCGGCAATGGTGCTCAGCCCCATCGGGCGCCCTTTGGCCTGCATCAGGTACTCCAGAAGACGGATGTCCATCTCGTCAAAACCGTAGGTATTGATGCCGAGCTGCTCCAGGGCGAATCGGGTCCTTTCAAGCAGGATCTGCTCCTCATTGGCCACATCCGAGAAGTCGCGAACGCGTCGCAGCAGTCTGAGCGCGATACGCGGTGTTCCCCGGGAGCGTTTGGCGATCTCGAGAGCAGCTTCATGAACGATCTCTTTGCTCAGCTTCTCGGAGGCCTGCTGCACGATAAGTGCAAGCTCTTGGGGGCCGTAGAAGTTCATGCGGAAACTCATGCCGAAACGGTCGCGGAGCGGGTTGGAAAGCATCCCCGCACGGGTGGTCGCGCCGATCAGGGTAAAGCGGGGAAGGTCGATCTTGACCGTCTGCGCCGCCGGTCCGCTGCCGATGATGATGTCCAGGCGAAAATCCTCCATCGCCGAGTAGAGGATCTCTTCGACCGCAGGCGAGAGTCGGTGGATCTCGTCGATGAAGAGGATATCCCCTTCGTCGAGATTGGTCATGATCGCGGCCAGGTCGCCGCTCTTTTCGATCATCGGCGCGGCGGTGACTTTGATGCTTGAGCCCATCTCATTGGCGATGATCAGTGCGAGGGTGGTCTTGCCCAGCCCCGGGGGGCCGTAGAAGAGGACATGGTCGAGCGCCTCGCCGCGTTTTTTGCTCGCCTCGATAAAGACGCCGAGGTTCTTTTTGATCTGTTCCTGACCGACATATTCGTTCCAGGCATCGGGGCGTAGGTTGGTTTCGCTGAGCTCTTCGGTCTCAAATTTTTCGATTTCGACTATGCGTTCCATCAGCCTCTCTTCTCTTTGAAATAGTGTTTAATAGGTGTGGATCTCATCAGGAAAACGGCGCGATTCAACTTCATCTTTGTAGTTCTGGACGGCCTCTTTGACCAGCTCGGCACCGTTGAGGTACTTCTTGACGAATTTGGGGGTGAACGCCTCGAAAAGTCCCAGCATGTCGGAAAAGACAAGCACCTGTCCGTCAACGCTGTTGCCGGCGCCGATGCCGATCACCGGCACCTTGACGGCTCTGGCAACGTGCATCGCGACCTCGGCCTTGACCCCTTCGATTACCATACAGAAAGCACCGGCCTGTTCGACCGCCAGTGCATCGGTGATCAGCGCCTTGGCCTCCTCCTCATTTTTGCCCTTGACCTTATAGCCCCCTTCGCCGCGGACCGATTGCGGCAGAAGTCCGATGTGGCCGCAGACGGCGATGCCGTTGTCGACAAGGTGTCTGATGGTCTCTGCTTTGTTCTGGCCCCCTTCGATCTTGACCGCATCGGCAGGGCACTCCTGGAAGAGTCTGGTCGCATTTTCCAGGGCTTTTTCAGCCGTAGGGTAGGTGCCGAAAGGCATATCGGCGATGACAAAGCTGTTTTGTGCGCCGTTGCAGACGGCCTGGGTGTGGTAGATCATCTGATCGAGGGTGGCGCTGAGCGTATCTTTTTTGCCGCCGAAACTCATATTGAGGCTGTCGCCGACAAGAATAATGTCGGCAATGGGGTCAAAAAGTTTGGCGAACAGGGCATCATAGGCAGTGATCATGGTCAGGGGACGATCGCCCTTGGCCTTTTGAATACTGGTGATGGAAAGCTTCTTTGTCATATTTCTTCTCATCTTTTGCGTGTATAAGTATCGTGATTTTATCCAAAAGTGGTACAATTTCGTTTAAATATTACAATAATTATATATATCCCTCTTTTGGAGACAGATTGAAACATCTTGTAGCGTACATCACAACAGGTTTTCCTGAAAAATCATTTACCGTAGACCTGGCCCTGGCCCTCGGCGAAAGCGGCGTCGACTCGCTGGAGCTCGGCGTCCCTTTTTCCGATCCGGTCGCTGACGGCCCGGTGATCGAGAAAGCCAACTTTTTAGCCTTGGAGAAAGGGCTTCGCTTCAGGGATGTACTGGAGATTTCCGAGCAGATCGCCCCGAAAGTCGACACGCTGTGGATGGGGTACTTTAACTCTTTCTACCAATACGGCATGGACGCACTTTTGAAAAAAGCGAATGCGATCGGTGTCAGCGGTATGATCATTCCGGACCTGCCGCACGAAGAGGCGCTACTTTACAAACCGCAGTTTGACGCGAACAACATTGCCAACATCGCCTTTGTTGCACCGACCGACAGTGATGCGCGTATTGAAGAGATCGTCCGCGACGCCAAGAAGTTCATCTACCTGGTCGCCTATGCCGGTATTACGGGCAGCGGCCAGAGCGAGGACCTGCAGCCGGTCCTGAGATCGATAAAGTCGTACACCGATACCCCCGCCTATGTCGGTTTCGGCGTCAACCAGAAGACGGCCAAAGAGAAGGTCGCCGGTGCGGACGGCGTCATCGTCGGTTCCGCTTTTGTCAATGTCCTTTTGCAGGAAGAGCTGACCCTCTCTCAAAAGATAGAGCAGTGTTGCGCGATCGCTTCCGAGATCAAGCAGAAAATAAACGAATAATTTTGCGCAGGGTTAAAAAAAGGCTTGTGCAAAGCGCTTTTTGCCGAGTGAAGGTCATATCATGCGATTGAGGACTCTATTGTTTATGCTTCTCTCTGCCCTGAGCCTTCATGCCGGCAGCCGGCTCTACGAGGATCTCAGCGCAACGCCCGCTCGGACGCAGCTGCCCGCTTCCGCGTTTCACGTCGGCCCCCTTGCCGAACCCCTTTTGATACCGCCTGGCGAAACGTTGTCTCAGGGTCTTCAAGACTACAGGATGAGTGCGTCGCTGCAGCAGCAGTTTGCGGTGTTCAACGGGGAAGACGGCGTAGACTATCTTCCCGAATATTACAATGTCAACGAAGCACTTCCCTACCGTTACCGGAAACTGATCGAAGATTCGGTCTACCTGCAGGTTTTTTTAATATCGACGATCGGTATTCTGGCGGTGCTTCCCGAGAGCGTTTCGAAATGGGACATGGACGAGCTGGAGGAGAAGTCCCTTCAGGAGCGGTGGCGCGAGCACCTCAATACAAAGCCGGTCTGGGACAAGGATGACTGGGCGATCAACTATATCGGCCACCCGATATCGGGCGCGATCTACTATACCCTGGCCAGAAATGACGGCATGTCCATCGTCGAATCGGCGGCCTACTCGACGCTGATGTCGACGTTTTTCTGGGAGTACGGCTATGAGTCGTTTGCCGAGATCCCGTCCATTCAGGATCTTATCATTACGCCGCTTTTCGGTTCGTTTATGGGCGAAGGGATGTATCTGCTCGAAAAGAGACTCGACAGCAACGGCGGCATGGTCTTCGGTTCCAGGATACTGGGCAATATCAGCTACTTTTTCCTTAACCCGATGGGCAGTATCGCCAACGGCGTGAGCGGTATTTTGCAGGATTACAACAGTGAGATGCGGGTCACGATGACCGTTCAGACCTACCCCCGCGCCGACGACATCGCGCAGTTTCGCTGCGGTGACCCGGTGGAGTGCCCGCTGCGTTTCAGAGAGCGTGACTACGGTTTCCTCATCACCCTGCAGTAAACGTTTTTATCCAAGGGTTTTTACGATGCCTGTTTACTTTTCTGTCGACAGGGTTGCTTTTTATATGGTATAATTTCACTGTGTAATTTGTATCTGACTGGGGACGACTTGGCTTCGACAGGAGTAGGTCGGAATCTGGTTGCATGCCGGGCTGAGCACTCCCGTTACGCGGCTCAACTTGCTTAAACGCAAACAACACAAATTACCGCCCAGCTTTAGCAGTAGCTTAAGTTTTAACCCCTCGAAAGAGGCGGGCTGCTTCACTCTTCGGTTCTATCCGAGAAGAGATCTTGAAGTATAACCCTCACGATAGATATACTCTGCGTCTGTCTCAGCGCAAGATGAACTTTTGAGGCTCGTTCGGTCTAGTCTTGCGCATTGTATGAAGCCGAATTAAACGAAACAATGTCTCTAAGCATGTAGACGCCATTTTCTAACTATTTTTGGACTCGGGTTCGACACCCGACGTCTCCACCAATCAAACAATCCTTTTCAAACTCTTTTTACTTCTTTTCCCTATTTTTGTTTTTTCCGATGCACCTTGTCCCCCTTTTCCGTACTCTTGAAAAGTCTGTATCCTCGTTGCAGCTTTGTTAAACACTGTTGTATCTAATGTGGCATTAATGGCTATAAAGGTAAAATCTCCGGCTGAATCAATTATCTATTATTATCGGAGAAGGGCATGACCAACATTATACTTTGCGGCGGTAGCGGGACAAGACTCTGGCCGCTGAGCCGGACCCTGATGCCGAAGCAGTTCGTTCAGCTTTTCAACAGCGAATCTCTTTTTCAAAAGACCGTTGCACGTAACCAGAAGGCCTGCGACGCGCAGTTCATTGTCTCCAATGCCGAGCAGTATTTCCTCGCGGTCGACCAGATCGAGGAGATGAAGGCCGGCATCCGGGCGCGCAGGGCGGGGGACCCGCATGAAACGCACGCCGTCAACTACGAATCACGCTACCTTCTCGAGCCGGTCGGCCGCAACACCGCCCCGGCAATCGCACTTGCATGTCTTGCACTCGATGCAGACGAGATCGTTCTCGTCACCCCCTCCGACCACCTGATCAAGGACGAAAAAGCCTACCTTGAAGCGGTGGAAAAAGCAAAGACGTTGGCACAGGATGACAACCTCGTCACTTTCGGCATCACCCCTCAGTACCCCGAGACCGGTTTTGGCTACATCGAGGCCGAAGGGGAGGATGTCCTCTCTTTCAAAGAGAAGCCGGATGCACTCACGGCGCAGGCCTATCTCGATGCCGGAAACTATTACTGGAACTCCGGAATGTTCTGTTTCAGAGCGGGTCTCTTCCTCGAAGAGCTGCAGACCTACTCTCCGGAGATCTATGAGGCTTCGCTGAACGCCTTTGAAAATGCGAAAAGAGATGAGATGGTCCGTATCTCGCACGAGGACATGGCGGCGATCCCCGAAGACAGCATTGACTATGCGGTGATGGAGAAGAGCAGTCGGGTCAAAGTGGTCCCGTCCGACATCGCCTGGAGCGACCTGGGAAGTTTTGATGCCCTCTACGAAGAGCTGCCGCAGGACGAGGCGGGTAATGCCGCTTCGACCCAGCGTTGCGAGCCGATCATTCAGGAATCAAAAAACAATCTGATCATTTCGGAGAAGTTGGTCGCCGCGATCGATGTCGACGACCTGCTCATCATCGATACGGCCGATGCACTGCTGGTCTCCAAAAAGGGGAGCAGCCAGAAGGTCAAAGAGGTGGTCAAAGAGCTCAAGGCGCGTAACTCTGAACTGCCGAACATCCATGTCACGGCGCACCGTCCGTGGGGGACCTACACCATCCTCGACGAGTCGGACGGCTACAAGGTCAAACGTATCGTCGTCAAACCGGGCAAACGTCTGAGCCTGCAGAAACACTACCACCGCTCGGAGCACTGGATCGTCGTCTCGGGCACCGCAACCGTGACGCGGGGCAAGGAGGAATACCTAGTCCGCGCCAACGAATCGACCTACATCCCGATGGGCGAGATCCACCGCCTCGAGAACGTCGGGAGAATACCGCTGGTCATGATCGAAGCGCAGGTCGGCGAGTACGTCGGCGAAGACGACATCGTCCGCATCTTGGACGATTTCAAACGCGTTTAGTGTTTTGTGTTGCGTGCTAAGTGCTGTGATAATGAGCAGATAAAACAGTAGCAAGTAATACGTGATACAATGAAAGAGCTAGAACAAGGATAATTTAAAAATCAACCCTCTCATCTGTTAAACACTCCAGGGTGGCCTCTCGCACGACTCAGAATTTAGTGCTTTGCTATACTGTGCTGTTTGCCCTTGACCTTCTCTGTAGATAAAAAGAAACGATAGTAACACGTAATACATAGCACGTAGCACGCCATGTCTAGGACAAGCAGATCAGCGAAGTAATCGCTATGTAATAGCAATAGTGATAAAATATTTTTACAAAAGAGCGCAGCGCTAATCCCCTTTAAGGGCCTTGGCGCTGTACGTTGGAAAGAGAGGAAAGCCTATGGTCCTTGTGACTGGAGGGGCCGGTTATATCGGCTCACATACCTGTGTTCTGCTGATGGAGGCGGGGCATGAGATCGTGGTCTTCGACAACCTCTCAAACGCCTCGAAAGAGAGTTTGAGACGGGTCGAGAAGATCGTCGGCAGAGCCGTGCCGTTCGTCGAGGGGGACATCCGTTCGGCGGATGACCTGGAGGCGGTGTTTGCGCGTTACGACATTACATCGGTCATCCATTTTGCCGGGCTGAAGGCGGTGGGGGAGTCGGTGGCGGAACCGCTGACGTACTACGACAACAACATCCACGGCACCATCGTGCTCTGCGAAGTCATGCGAGAGCACGGCTGCAAAAAGATCGTCTTCAGTTCGTCCGCGACGGTCTACGGCGACCCGCATATGACGCCGATCACCGAAGATTTCCCGCTGAGCGCGACCAACCCCTATGGGCGCACAAAACTCTTCATCGAAGAGATATTGCGCGACCTCTCCGTTGCGGACGGTGAGTGGAGTGTCGCGCTGCTGCGCTACTTCAACCCGGTCGGCGCCCATAAGTCCGGCACCATCGGCGAAGACCCCAACGGCATTCCCAACAACCTCATGCCCTTCATATCGCAGACTGCGGTGGGTAAACGCGATTGTCTCAGCGTTTTCGGCGGGGACTACCCGACGCGCGACGGCACGGGGGTGCGTGACTATATTCACGTCGTTGACCTCGCGGACGGCCACCTCAAGGCGCTTGACTACATTGACGCCAACCGGGGCGTCCTGACCGTCAACCTCGGTACGGGTAATGGTTACTCGGTGCTGGAGATGGTCAAAGCCTTTGAGAAGGCCTCGGGCAGAAAGGTGCCCTACAAGATCGTCGAACGCCGCGCCGGCGACATCGCCGAATGCTACGCCGACCCGACTTACGCCAAAAAAATACTGGGATGGGAAGCCAAACGTGGCATCGACGAGATGTGCGAAGACAGCTGGCGCTGGCAGTCGCAAAATCCGCAGGGCTATGCCGACAGCTGAGCGCGAGGGGTTTGCCTTTGGCAAGGTGCAGTGTGAAGCGAAATGGTGAAGGGTTTACCTTCGGCCGGGAAGCGGAAAGAGCAGAGAGTTCGCTCCTTCGTTGATAAAAACAAAAAGCTCAATGGATCAAAAAAAACTACATTGTTTAGCGTTAAGTCTTAGCGCTACATATTGAACGCTTAGTACGTAACGCGTTGCGCATCACACGTCACACGCCTACTCCGCTGCCAGAAGTCCTTTTGCCTTGTCTGCGATAACCTCGACGGGGATCGTCCGGATGGAGAAGTCGTTTTTGTCGATCTTATTGATGTCGACTTTTGAGTCCGACTCGCAGGCGAGGTTGATCGGGGTCTCGTAGATCATCCGGGTGTTGGTCGGGCCGAAGAGGGTAATGGAAGGGCGGTTCATCGCCCAGGCGAGGTGGGTCGGGCCGGTGTCGTTGCCGATGGTGAGGTCGCAGTGCTCGATGACCGCTCTGAGCTCGGCCAGAGAGAGCTTGGGTGCGACGACCGCATTGGGGGCGTTTTTGGCGATAAAATTGGCATATTCTCTCTCCCTCTCGCTTCCCCAGATCAGGATGCATCGGGCCTCCTTCAGATCAAGAGCGAGCTCGGAAAATCTCTCTTTCGGGTACTCTTTGGACGGCCACGAAGCCCCGATGACGAAGGCGATATTCTTTGTACCGGAGGCGAGGAAAGCGGGCTTTTCCCGCGAAGCGAAGCAGGGCTGTTTGGCCAGTATCTCCCCGTCGCTCACTTTGAAGCCGAGCGCCTGCGCGACAACATCGATGTTGCGGCGGATGACGTTCTCTTCGTAGGGGATATGCGAATGGGTCGCATAGAACCGCGAGGCGAGAGACTCTCTGGCCGATGCTTTGTCGAAACCGTGGATGTTCTTGCCGATAAGGCGGGCGACGACGGCGGACTTGATGAGCCCCTGCATGTCGATGATCTTGTCAAAGGGGCCCGACGCTTTCAGGGCGGAAACGGTCGCTTTGAGCAGGGCGAGACTCTTCTCTTTTTTGATCCGCTTGATGGGAACGGCGTGGACTTTGAGGAGGTCGGGATGCCCCTCAAGAACAGGGGCGAACGCCGCCTCGCAGAACCACTCTATCTGTGCATTCGGGTAGTGCTTTTTGATCAGCTGCAGGACAATGGTACCGTTGATGATGTCACCAAGCGCGGTGAGGCGGACAAGGGCGATACGTATGGGTTCTCTATTCATACCGATACTATAACAGACGGCGTACAAAACAGGACTTAATCAGGAGACAAATCAAGCGTTAATCAACACTAGGCTATAATCGCGTCTATTTAAACGATGATGGAGAAGAGGTTTTGCATACACGCGACATACAACACTACGCCGAAAGCCGTACGAAGGCGAGAGCCTATTTTTGTTACCTCTTCTCCAAGAACCTGCCGAACCGTCTCCCCTCCATCACAGTCGACGCCGTCATGGGGCGCATGCGTAAGATCAAGGGGGACCTCAAGGATTGCGAGGGGATCTATCTGCTCGATGCCCGCGGGGTGCAGCTTTCGCCGACCTACCTGGGCGATGAGAGTAAGAAAGACGATGATATCGGGCTGATCCGCTCGAACCGCGCCTATTACTACCGCGCGGTAAAAGAGAAGCGCTGTACGATCACGGACCCTTACCCCTCGCTGATCACGCAGGAACTGACCATCACCGCTTCGCAGCCGATCTTTGACGAGAAGGGCGAGATCCTGTATGTCGCCTGTCTGGATATGCCGCTTGACGCCGTACTCAAGATCGCCCACCCCATGCCGATGCGCTCATTCGCAGGGCGTTTTTTCCGTATCGGGTATGCGGCCTTTACCCTTGTCCTCGCCCTGGTGGCGCTGCTGCTCTTTCTCAAAGGGCTGGAGTATTTTTTCCTGGAGGGAACGGATTTTCAGAACATCGATGTCAAGAGCATCTTTAACGCCACAATCCTGTTGACTCTGGCGCTGGCCATCTTTGACCTGGTCAAGACCCTTTTCGAAGAGGAGGTCCTCGGCAGCGGCTTCGAAGAACACAATACCGCAGACCCCCACAAGACGATGGTACGGTTTTTGGGCTCCATCATCATCGCCCTCTCTATCGAGGCGCTGATGCTGGTCTTCAAGTTTGCGATGACGGAACCCGACAAGCTGATTACGGCGATGTACATTATCGGCGGCGTTTCGCTGCTGATGGTCTCGCTTGCTGTTTACATAAAATTTACTGGAAAGAGAATTGAATCATGATCGGAATCGTTGATTACAATATGGGAAACCTGGCCTCGGTCAAAAATGCTTTCAGAAAGCTCGGCCACGAGGCGAAAGTCGAGTCGGACCCCGACAAGTTTTACACCTATGACAAGCTGATCCTGCCGGGCGTCGGTGCCTATGGCGATGCGATGGAGCACCTGAAAGAGCGTGGCATGGACGAGGCGATCAAGCGCTTTGCCGCCTCGGGCGCCCCGATGCTAGGCATCTGTCTTGGCATGCAGCTGCTCTTCGAAACGAGCCAGGAGTTCGGCCACAACGAAGGGCTCGGACTTATCAAAGGGCATGTGCAGGCCTTTGACACGGCGCGTTTCGATCACCCCCTGAAGGTGCCGCACATGGGATGGAACCGCATGTTCACCAAAGAGCACCCTCTTTTTGAAGGGCTGGACGATGAGCACTACCTCTACTTCGTCCACTCCTATCATGCGGTGTGCGAAGATCCTGCCAACACCATAGGGCGCACGGAGTATGGCTACAGCTTTACGAGCGCCGTGGCGAACGGCAATGTGATGGGTATCCAGCCCCACCCCGAGAAGAGCCATAAAAACGGGCTTCAAATCTTACAAAATTTTATCAATCTATAGGAGCAATATATGACGCTATTTCCTGCGATCGACCTCAAAGACGGCAAGGCGGTCCGTCTCTCTAAAGGGGTGATGGAGAGTGCCAAGATTTATTCCGACGAACCGTGGGAACTGGTCAAGAGTTTTGAAAAGATGGGGGCCGAGTGGGTCCACCTGGTCGATCTGAACGGCGCCTTTGCCGGCGAGCCGGTTAACCTTGAGGAGATCAGAAAGATCCGCGCAAACTGCAACGTCAAGCTCGAACTCGGCGGCGGCATCCGCGACGAAGAGACGATCAAACGCTACCTCGATCTGGGCATCGACCGCGTGATTCTCGGCTCCATCGCCGTGAAAGACCCGCAGTTCGTCAGGGAGATGGCGGCAAAATACCCGGTGGTTGTCGGCATCGACGCGATCGACGGCTATGTGGCCGTCGAAGGGTGGGGCGAAGTGAGTGAAATGAAGGCGACCGAGCTGGCCAAAGCTTTCGCCGAGGCAGGCGTCGAAGCGATCATCTGTACCGATGTGGGGCGCGACGGGATGCTCAGCGGGGTTAATGTGGACTTCACCCTCTCCATCGCTCGAGCGTCGGGCGTGCCGACAATCGCCAGCGGCGGCCTGAAAGACAGGGCCGACATCGACGCCCTCCAGGCGACGGGCGAGATCGAGGGCGTTATTGTCGGCAAAGCCTACTACGAGGGAACCCTGGATCTGGAAAAAGCGTTAAAGGAAGTGCAGTAGATGCAAGAATATTATTACGAACTGACCATTACCCCTTCGGCCTATTTTGAACTTTTCGGGGATTTCCTCGCGGACACGCTGCCTGTCGGTTTTGAAGAGCGCGACGGCAGTTTCATCGTCCGCAGCGAAGATGATCTTGAGACGATGTCATGGGGCGTAGAACAGTTTAAAGAGGCCCTTGAACAGGCGCTCGGAGAGACGATCGGTCTCGATCTCGAGCTTAAAAAAGAGAAAAACAGTGACTGGGTCAAGAGTTACCAGGAGAGCATTACGCCGATTGAGATCGGACCCTTCTATATCCATCCGACCTGGGACCAGCCCAAAGAGGGGATGTACAACATCATGATCGATCCGGCCCTAGCTTTCGGTACGGGTCACCACCCGACGACGGCGGCCTGTCTCGAAGCGATCGCCTCCGAGGTCAAAGAAGACGACGAGGTTGCGGACATCGGCTGCGGCAGCGGGATATTGGGTATTGCGGCAGCAAAACTCGGCGCGGAGGTCGATGCATGCGACACTGATCCCGTTTCGGTAGCAAACACGCTTGAGAATGCCGAGGTCAACGGGGTGGCTTTCCGGGAGATCTGGGAAGGCTCGGCAGCCGGCACGCAGAGAAAGTATGACGTGGTCATCGCCAATATTGTCGCCGACGTACTGGTCTTCATTGCCGGTGACCTGAAACGTTTGCTTAAAGATGAGGGTACCTTGGTACTTTCAGGGATCTTAGACAAATATGAAGATAAAGTATTACAAGCATATGCTGACTGCACAATTGTAAAGCGTATTCAGCGTGAAGAGTGGGTGACACTCGTTGTATCTAACAAAGGAAAGTAAAAAAGTATGAACAAAGACGATAACCAAAATCCAAAAAATGATAATTTTTTCAATAAAAACCCGCTGATTACCTTCGCTATCTTCTCGGTAGTGGTAATCCTGATCTTCAAGGCACTTATCGGCGAGGGCGGCGGCAGTATCGGCCAGCAGTTCGGCCAGGGGGCGGTCACGCACAAAGAGGTGAGTTATGCCGAGCTTAAAGAGCTCATCAAGAACAAGCAGGTCACCAAGGTCGATATCGGTCAAACGCATATCAGGGCGAAGGGGGAGAATACGATCTATACGACCCGTATGGTCGCCAATGACGACACCCTTGTGCCGCTGCTTGACCAGGAGAAGATCGACTACAGTGGTTTCTCGGAGAGCAACTGGTTTACCGACATGTTCGGCTGGCTCTTCCCTTTCCTGATCATCATCGCCATCTGGATGTTTTTTGCCGGGCGTATGCAAAAGGGGATGGGCGGCGGTGTCCTGGGGATGGGCAGCTCCAAAAAACTGGTCAACTCGGAGAAGCCGAAGACGAAGTTTGCTGATGTTGCCGGTGCCGAAGAGGCCAAAGAGGAGGTCCACGAGATCGTCGACTTTCTGAAATATCCGGGCCGTTATGTCGAGCTCGGGGCGAAGATTCCGAAAGGTGTCCTGCTGGTAGGCAGCCCGGGTACGGGTAAGACACTTCTGGCCAAAGCGGTCGCCGGCGAAGCCGACGTCCCTTTTTTCTCGGTCTCGGGTTCAAGCTTTATCGAGATGTTCGTCGGTGTGGGTGCTGCGCGTGTCCGTGACCTTTTTGAGCAGGCGAAAAAAGACGCCCCTTCGATTATCTTTATCGACGAGATCGATGCGATCGGTAAAAGCCGTGCGGCAGGCGGTATGATGGGCGGCAACGATGAGCGTGAACAGACGCTTAACCAGCTGCTGGCCGAGATGGACGGCTTCGGTACCGATACGCCGATCATCATCCTGGCGGCGACCAACCGTCCCGAAGTGCTAGACCCGGCCCTGCTGCGTCCGGGCCGTTTTGACCGACAGGTCCTGGTCGACAAGCCGGACTTCGAAGGGCGCATCGCGATCCTGAAGGTGCATGTCAAAAATGTAAGAATGGATGACGACGTCGATATCGAAGAGATCGCCCGTCTTACGGCCGGACTGGCCGGTGCGGACCTCGCCAACATCGTCAATGAAGCGGCCCTTCTGGCGGGACGCAAGAACCAGAAGACGGTCCGACAGGATGATTTGCGCGAAGCGGTCGAACGCGCTATCGCGGGACTGAGCAAAAAGAACCGTCGCATCAATAAAAAAGAGCAGCGCATTGTCGCCTACCATGAGTGCGGGCATGCACTGCTTGCCGAGACGACCAAAGGGGCGAAGAAAGTCTCCAAAGTCTCCATCGTTCCGCGCGGTCTGGCCGCACTCGGCTACACCCTGAACACGCCGGAAGAGAACAAATACCTGGCACAGAAATATGAACTGCTTGCCGAAGTGGATGTCCTTCTCGGGGGCCGTGGGGCAGAACAGGTTTTCATCGGTGAGATCTCGACGGGTGCGAGCAATGACCTCGAACGTGCGACCGATATCATTAAATCGATGGTCCAGGTCTACGGCATGAGCGATATTGCCGGCCTTATGGTGCTGGAGAAACAGCGTCAGTCCTTCCTCGGCGGCGGCATGGGGCAGGCCCGTGAATACTCCGACAAGATGGCCGAAGAGATGGACCAGTACATCAAAGTGACGCTCGAAGAGCGTTATAACGCTGTCGTTTCACGCCTGGAAGAGTACCGCGGTGCCATCGAGAAGATGGTCGAAGAGCTGTACAAGACAGAGAATATAACAGGTGCTGTGGTGCGTGACATTATCATCAACTTTGAAAAAGAGAACGGGATCGAATCGAAGGTCGAGGAGCATGTGAGTGCCGAAGACGAACGTGAATTCTCAGAAGATATGTCCCAGGACCAAAAAAACATGGATGAAAAAGAAGAACCAAGATCATGAACTATAATGATACGTTTATCATCGCGAAGGACGGTTTCAAGTGTATTGCGGCCTCTGCTGCGTTGATGCTTTTTTTCATGGCGATAGACGCCGATCTTTTCAGCTTTTTGAGCGGTGTTCTGCTTCTGGTTACGATCTGGACCTTTCGCAATCCCGAGCGTACGATTCCCCATTTTCAGCAAGACAGCATTGTCAGTGTTGCTGACGGCGTGATCAGAAGTATCGAGACGATAGAAGATGCGAAGGGGGAGAGTTCGTACAAGATCGTCATCAAGAGCGGCTTTTTGGATGCATCGGTCCTGCGTGTGCCGTTTTCGTGCGAGGTCTCCGAAGCCGAGCTTCTCTATGGTGCGCGCCTTAATTCGCTGACGCCGCTTTCGGACAGCCTGAACGAACAGTGCCGTATTGTTTTCGGCAGGGGGAAGAAACAGGTACGTGTCATGCATAAGCTGCAGATCAGCTCGGTCGGCATCAAAAACCACCTGAGCGAAAAAAGCCGGGCTGTCCAGGGCGCGCGTTACGGCCTGATGGTCAACGGCAAGACGACGCTGATCCTGCCGGTGAATTCGCGTGTGGCTGTCAAAGTCGGTGCAAAAGTGCGCGCGGGCGAGACGCTGATAGGGTTCTTCTCGTAAGCCATGAAAAAACAACCGACGCAACTCGCCTATCTGCTGCCAAATTTCTTTACCGCTTCGAGTATCTTTGCCGGTATCTACAGCATGATCTCGGCCATCGAAGGGAATTTCGCCCTGGCGGCGTGGATGGTACTGCTTTCGCTAATCTTTGACGGGCTAGACGGGCGTGTGGCGCGCCTGACCAACACCTGCAGCCGGTTCGGCGTAGAATTCGACTCTCTGGCCGACATCGTCGCCTTCGGCGCCGCGCCGGCAATACTGCTCTACCTCTATGTCGGGCATGACTTCGGCCGTTTCGGTATCATGGCCAGTGCGCTCTTCGTTATCTTCGGGGGGATCCGCCTGGCCCGTTTTAATGTGATGACGGGTGAGAACGAACCCTCGGTCTTTATCGGTGTGCCTATCCCTACGGCAGCCGTCTTTATCTCGATACTGGTGCTTTTGTTCGAGAAGTACAGCTTCTTGGCAGAGTACAAAGTCGTTATCCTGCTGATCGCGCTGCTGGTCGCCGTGCTGATGGTAAGCAACATACGTTACCCGAGTTTCAAAAAAGTGGATATGGGTAAAAAACATATACGGCGGGTCTTCGTCGTCATCGTTGCCGTAGCCATGATTTTCTTTATCTACCCGGTAGAAGGGTTCGCGACCTTCTTCACCCTCTATATCCTCTACGGACCGCTGCGCTCTGTCGTGACCCTCTCCAAACGTTCAAGACTTCTAAAATAACGCTTCAGGGCAGCGGTCTGCGCTCTCCGGCCGTCTCTTCACCGTTATAACCAGGGTTTTTAGAGGTGCCCTAAAGGGTTCGGATTCTACGGCACTGCGAAATATCTCTATGCAAAAGAAAGAGAGGACGGTGTGAACATGATCGATTTCAGTGAAGGGATCGCTCTGCTTGGCATCTACTACCGTTTTCGTTTTTAAAAACACGGCTGCTGTGCTGATCAGAGATGAAATGCTTCAGTAAAGATGCCGGAGGCAGTCCGGACAGGAGGGCGGGCAGTGCTTTTTGCGCTGCCCCTATTTGAGGTAGGGTTGAAGCGCAGCCGGAATCGTGATCGTGCCGTCTTCGTTTTCGGAGAAACGAGGCGTTCAAACAAGTTTGAACCCGCGTTACAGATACTTCTGCAGGGCAGAAGGTATACTAATACTCCCATCTTCGTTTTGAAAGTTCTCCATGATTGCGACAAGGGTACGGCCGACCGCCAGAGAGGAGCCGTTGAGGGTGTGGACAAGCACGTTTTTCTTGTCGATCTTCGTGCGGATCTTCGCGCGGCGCGCCTGGAAATCGCGGGTGTTGGAGACGGAAGAGATCTCGCGGTAGGTGTTCTGCCCCGGCAGCCACACGGTTTATGCCATTCATATATAAAGTAGATGACAACACAATGGTTTATAAAGGTTTGTCTAAGTTGTTGTATTGTTTGGTTATGGGTCTAGGCAGCTAATAGGCAACACAACCATTGAATGTTTCTTTAGAACACTTAAAGATGATGAAACCTACATTATGACAAGCATTGCTATGGGTTCCAAAACTCCTAAAGCTTTATGGGACTTTGTAATTTTGACTTTTTGAACACTTTGTGGGACACGAAGAATAGTTGCGATGACTTGTATTTTGAAAACTAGAGGTAATGGCACATAAACCAACTGAGCCAGTATTTAGAAACGTGCCTAATATTTTAGTATTTATTTGAATGTAAAATCTACAGTATTAAAAGCTGCATTTAGCAACGCAAAGATAAAGACTCCAAATGATATGAAAAATTTATTTCCAATTGCAGAAACACCATTTTTTTTAAAATTGTAGATTGCATATGTTATAGATAAAACAATAAGAGAGAATAAAACCCAATTTGCTTTTTGTTTTTTCTCTAAATCTGTATTTAGATCAAACAATATATCGACTATCCATAATAAAAATGAATGAATATAATCACTCATAAAATCCATAAAAATCCTTGAGATTTTTGTGCCCTAGGACTGATTACCTTTAGGTTAAGTTGTCTTGGAAGACTATGATTGTTTAATCTTTTCAATAATCTCCTCATGTCTATCATATTTATACAAATAAATATCTCGTGTTCTATGATTCGTTACAGTTTTCGATGTATATTTATAATAGCCAGCTTCATTTTTAGTGTATACACCACTGATTGTTTTCGTCAGTTTTCCTTGTTGATCATAATATTTTTCTACAGTGCCGTCAACATTTGTTTTATCGGTCGTTCTTTGCCCATCACTCGTTAAATAATACTCTGTTTTAAGCGTTCCATTTTCATGATAAGTTTTTCTCTCAAAAGGGAAACTGGTTCTTTCGAAATTTTTATAAATTTTACGTATTTGACCATTTTTAAAATAATATGTACCAGTGTATGTAGATTCGTCCCATTGATATTCTAATTCCCCCGTTTCATAGTAGGATTTGCTATACACTGCATGATATGCATATTTTTTACGGTCATACTTTGTCTCACTTTCAAGTCTGCCGTTCTCATAGTATCTCTTCTCTGCAGATTCAAGTGTTTCTGGTGGCTTAAACCATTTTTTATACCAAACCTTTCCATTAGACCAGTAGTGTATCTCTTGAATCTTTTCACGGTTTTTATTATAAATATATTGACCCGTTTTTCTTTTCCTCTTTAATCGTGAAACTTCTTTACCATTTTTATAATGAATATCGGCAACTATTCTATACTGTGTTTTTATAGTATTTCCCGCTTTGTCTTTTGTGTTTTCTTCTTTATTAGCGACATGTTCTATTGCGGTTCCATCAATAGTTATTCGACGTCCATCTTTATATTCTCCATGCGTTTCTGTAGCACCATTTTTGCCATATATCTCAAACGGTCCATCTTTTTTATCAGCCTTGTATGTATATTTTCCAATAAGGTTAAAGTCTTCATCATAAACTTTTTGAACACCTTCCCGTTTACCGTCTTTGACCATAGTATATTTATAATCAAATCGATCATACTCTGCACAATAACCTTCTGCTTTTCCATTTTTAACATTGGCAACACCAAGAAATATAGGGTTGGATTGATATCTCAGTACTGTATAAAGGCCATCCTGCCGTTGGGTTGATGCTAATTTATCTCCAGTCATCCAGTCACGAGTACTATTCCCGTTTATATAACCTACAGTATTTTGTTCGTAAAAATCTCTATCATACTTTTTTGGATTACTATTGATATCTATTGCCATTTTTTCAATACGTGCTTCTTCTTCTTTACGTAACTTCTCCTGACGAGCTGCTTCTTCTTTACGTAACTTCTCCTGATGAGCAGCTTCTTCGGCCTTCTGTTGCGCGGAAATTTGGTAAGCGAAATATCCACCAGCAACCACTGCCAATACTGTAATTGAAATTACAATTTTTCTAATTGCATTTTTTTTGTTTTGCAAAACACGTTCGATCTTGTAAATTTCAGTGTTAAGATCATCGTCAATTTTTTTTCTACCAAGTTGTAACTTGTCTTGAAGTGCTTGAAGTTTTGCAGAAAACTCTTCTTCCTCTTTTGAGACTAAAGCTTTATGCTCATTTCGACTGTTTTGTATGTTGTTCTCTATCTCTTGTTTTTTTTCTTCAAGATGATTTAGGATGTTTTCTCTTCCCTGCAGGAGTTCTTCTTCCAAGTGTTTTTGTTTTTCTTGAAAACTTCTATTTTGTTCGTGAAGCTGATTTGAGTTTTCTTTGATAGTAGTAATTAATGTTTTATATTCAGTATACATGTAAGTGGCTCCTAGTCAAAAAGACTGTCATACGTGTCATCAGTCTTCTCTTTCGTGTCAATTTCAACGGCATTGAAAAATTTCGGATAATCTTCTTTATCATTATTGTGGGCACAATTGTCATAAAGCGCTTTGACTTTTGCAAATGGATAGACTTTAAATTCATCGACATCAAATTTATTCTGATTACCTTTGATAATCCCAATATGCGGCGATCGGACTTTATCCAGGAAAAGACCCTGGTCTTCAAAAAGTTTTTGACTGTCTTCGCCACGTAGAATAATCTGTGCAGATTCAAACTCTCGAAAGAATGAACTTTCAACCATCTCTTTGAGACGATTATATCGGTCTGAATGAAGAATAACATGGATATTTCTGGCTGCACCATCTTTGACTAATCTATGTAACTTTTGAATATATGTCGAACTGTTATAGCCATCCGACCTGAACGAACGTGCATTGTGCACAGCAACTATCGTAAGTATGATTGTAGGATATTTCGTCTGTTTGTTCAGTTCGCGTTTATCAAGTTCATCATTGAGATTGTCAATCACGTTTTCTGCTTCATCCAGGTCATGTCCAATATATGATTTTACAGGCAGACCAGTAACAAAGTCCAGTTCTTCTTTATACTCATCATCTTCGCCAAGAAGATTGATGGTATAGAATTCACTTGCTTTATCCATAGTAAGGGATAGTGAATATAATATAGAAGAAATTAGACTGAATACTGTTTCTTTTGGATCACCGACAATTAAAACATTGGCCGGAATATCACGTTTGATTCTAAAAAAGACATGTTGATCACTGATGAAGTTTGGTTCGCCAATATAGGCATCAGAGAAGCGTCCAACTTTATGTTCTTTTTGGAAATAAGTGTTGTTGGTTATATCTGCATCCAGGTTTGTGTCAAATACTCTTTGCGTATCAAGCGGTATTCCACGCTCTAGAGCGATATCTTTAAGCATTAGCACATGTTTATTAATTGAATCATTATCGATATAAGCTACGCCAAACTTGACATTGGCCTCCTCTTTTCCATTGTCACGGTTGTATATTGCCTCACCACGTTCTAAATATTTTGCCGCATTATTGTCACTTGAGAAGAGTCTTTGCGATTCACTTTCATCCATACGCATACCGATTCGAACCTGAATTTGCCCCATTATTTTTCCTAAATCCAAGCCGAATAATGATTGTGTAGATAAAATCAAATGTACCCCAAATGAACGTCCACGTTTAACAATGTCTTCGAAAATATCTAACGCTTCTGAAGCAATTTTATCCATACCTGATACAAGTACCTGAAATTCATCAAATATGATCACTAGTCTATGCAGTGTTTTTCCGCTTCGTTCACGATACTCTTTAATATTATTTGAACCTGTCTCTGATTTGAAAAGTTCACCACGTCTGTTTATCTCCGCTTGAACACCTTTTAAAATATTTAACCCAAATAGTCGTTCACTTGAAAGTGATAGAACAGACATATGCGGAAGATTTTTATAAACAGAAAATTCTGTACCTTCTTTGTAATCTAATAAATAAAGTTGTAGTTCTTCGGGTGAATAGTTATGCGCAAGCGTATTGATCAGTGTATGTAATAATACAGTTTTACCACTACCGGTAGCACCTGCAATAAGTGCATGATGTTCGCTTTCACCAAGAATCAGACTTTTAACACCCTTGGCACCTGCACGACCAAGAGGTGCTTCAATTCGATCAATCGTGGTTTTTTCCCAAAGAGTATTTTCTACGATAGAGTCGAATGAAATGATTTTCTTCTCTACTTTCCTGTGCTTACTGTTAATTGAAGTAACCAGTGACTGCATTACTTCTGAAGGGAATGTTTCAATTGCCCGTGTACTATTCTCCACTAATAAACATTCTATTTCGCTCAAGTAAGGCAGTATGCCATCATCGATTTTTGGATTGTCGAACTTATATGATGGAGAAATTGAAAGTATTGTTTGAATACCGACTGTAGGCCCCTGAGAAACTATCATTTCAAGATGCTCTAAACTGGTATCATCAAACTTGTCTGGAAAGTTTGTTACACATAGGATTCTATATGGTTCAACGACTTCTTGAGCATCCTCATTATATTCCTTAAGTGATGAATACTTTGCTCCTAGGTATTTTTGTGTTAATTGGCCAATAGCATCCGAAAGTTCTTCCATGGCAGACATTACAGATCTTTTGCTATGCAAGATGCCTGAGCCCACAATCTTCTCATCCAATTCAACTAGGTTAATGAGATTTCCACCAGCTTTTTGCATATCAATACCGATAAATTTATACTCACCAACCGGTAATGAAGTGATAGTTTTCATTATGATAGTCTGTATAAGATCATGATTCTCATCTGTGGCATCAAATTTAAGGGATGTCTCTCCAAGAAAAGGTACAACCGCAGGTATTTCAAAAGATGCATTTGGCGATAGAGTAAGTTTGTCATAACCTATTGAAACAGAATCTGGAAAAACTTTTAGCAATTCATGGTTAGATTGATGTTTTGCAATATATTGCTCATATTTTTCCAAATATGTAGAATTGGCTTTTTGTAACGCAGGTATATCATTGTTGATAAACTTTTCTATTTCTTGCTCTATACTGGTGATGAGGGAGGATGTGTCGTCTTCATATTTTTTTTGTTCAATGTCTTTTTTCTTTTCACATTGAATATTGGTTTTCTCTAGTTCTTGAGTATATGTATTTAATGTCAGCTCAATTTCATTTGAAAAGTTTTTTTCTTTATCTTCTTCTATTTTGTTTAGCTGCAGAATGGTGTCTGCATGGCTTTTTTCAAGTTTTGATTTTTCGTTGTTTATTTGCTCTTCTAGTGTAGTAATCTCAGAGTTTGCCTGTTCTTTTAAATTTGAAATCTCTTTATCTGCTTGTTCTTTTGTCATCGTTTTTCCACTGTTGTTCTATATTCGAATATTATTTGTTTAGTTAGGCATTTGAGTAGTTTTGAGATTTTTTCATAGTCTCTTCTATATGCATCAGTCGTTTTCTATGAAAACCTATAACCCTTTCAAGCTCTGCAATAATTTTTGCCAGTACATCTCTTGCTTTATCGCCTTTCTCATCTTTCCAATCAATGTTATCGAGCATCTCTTTATTCTTTTCGTAAGCAAATTGAAGTTTTTTTATATCTTCTTCTTGCTCGCGTATAATTTGTAAGACTTGTTGATGGTTGATTTCTATTTTACTCATTGAAGTACCTTAGTTGGAGTTTGCATAATCTAGGATTTGCTTGGCGTGGTCTGAATGTTGTTTTGTATGTTTATGTAATGCATTCATCTTTTTTACAGTCTCTTCATACTCTTGTATTATTTTCAGAAGTTTATGTTGTTCATTGACCCCTTCTTGACTGGTCCAATGTTTCTTTAGTCCATTCACTTGTTGCTTCATTCGATCAACAATGATCAACGTTTGTTTAGTAGTTGCATCTATATGTTGCATATAGTTATCTGCATGTTCTATATCTATGTCTACTTGTTTACTCATTGAAGTCCCTCATTCGTTATTAAGTTTTTTTATTATCTTTAAAACATATTCAATAAATATTGAAATATAAATAATTAAAAGTTATAAAAAAATATTGCTACTACTTGTAACATCTACTATTTTTTTGAATTTTTACTTTTGCTTGAACAAGTTTATATTACTGTTGTCAACGGCGGAGTTAAATTCCGCGTTGACAAAGCTTATTGAATCATTGTCTGTTACTGTTATTAGGTATATCAGAAAGAAGTTTGCTGGAATGAAGTCGATGTCAAATGATATGACTGTTTAATCTATGATTGATAGATATTCACATAGGTTGAAATATTCTCCAGACGATTATTATTTAAGTTTAGTTGAAACATCAAAAAAAGCTTGAATGATGAATATAAAAAAGAATGTATTAAGTTTTTTTGAGGATTGATTGAGGTAGTTAACAGGCAGCAAAATCTGCCTATTTTAATGTATTTTATAAAATTTTTTAGCGTAGGTAAGACTTTAATACCTCAGGGATGGTAACAGTGCCATCTTCGTTTTGAAAGTTCTCCATAATCGCTACCAGGGTACGCCCGACTGCCAGAGAGGAGCCGTTAAGAGTATGGACAAGGACGTTTTTGTTGTCTATCTTTGCGCGGATCTTTGCACGGCGTGCCTGGAAGTCGCGGGTGTTGGAGACCGATGAGATCTCGCGGTAGGTATTCTGCCCCGGCAGCCACACTTCGAGGTCCACGGTTTTGGCCGCACCGAACCCGAGATCGCCGATACAGAGCGTGACAAGACGGTGCGGGAGTTCGAGCGCGGTCAGAAGGTCGGATGCACAGCTGACCATCTCTTCGAACATGGCGTCGCTCTCGTTCGGGCCGGTTATAGAGACAAGCTCGACCTTGTGGAACTGGTGCTGGCGGATGATGCCGCGGGTGTCGCGTCCTGCCGCACCGGCCTCTTTTCTGAAACAGGAGGTGTAGCCGCTCATCTTGATCGGCAGTTCGCTTTCGGGGATGATCTCGTCCTGAAACAGGTTGGTCAACGGCACTTCCGCTGTCGGGATCAGGTAGAGATCGTCATTTTCGACCTTGTAGAGATCCTCTTCGAACTTCGGAAGCTGTCCTGTTCCCTCAAGGGCGCGCCGGTTGACAAGCTGGGGTACAGAGACCTCGTTAAAGCCGCGTTCGCGGTTGAAGTCGAGCATGAAGTTGATCAGTGCGCGTTCGACTCTTGCACCCATGCCGGATATGACGGAGAAACGGCTTTGTGCCAGTTTGACGCCGCGTTCAAAATCGATCCAGCCTGTCGTCTCGGCCAGTTCCCAGTGCTCTTTCGGCGTGAAGGTGAACTGACGGGGGGTCAGTACCTTTCTGATCTCGACGTTATCCTCTTCATCTTCGCCGTCGGGCACATCATTGTCAGGCATGTTCGGCAGGACCATGACCATGGCTGTCAGCGACTCTTCGGCTTCACGCTGTCGGTTCTGCATCTCAGTGACGACGATCTTGTTCGCATCGACTTTGGCCTTGAGCTCGGTGATGTCTCTGCCCTCGCGTTTGTAGGTGCCGAAAAGCTTGCTCATCGCATTCTGCTCTGCCTGAGCGTTCTCAAAGGCCGCTTTCGCTGTTTTCAGCGCTTCGTTTTTCTCTTTGACGGATTCGATTGTCTCCGGGCTGACACCCTTGCGCTGGAGCCGGCTGCTGACAAGGTCAAAATCTTTTTGAAGGAGTTTAAGGTCGATCATTACTATTCCTTGGGGAATTAAATTGGCGAATTATAGCTAATTCAGGGTAATTATAAAGAATGGGCAGTGGGGCAGGAACAGTGCTACTGCTCTTGCGTGGCGGCGCAGGATTTTAGATAGACAAATTGGTAGATATCTCGTGGCTCGTCATCATCTGCACTGCGGAGTAACGCCGTTTTGCCGGTCGAGCGTACCGAGATGTCGACACGCTGCCCTCCTTTGATACCTTTCGCCTGCAGCAGGTAGTAGGATTCGCCGTCATCACCGTAGATAATGAAGGTGTTTCTGCCCAGAGATGCGGAAGCCGTTCCCGTGATATGGAACTTTTTGTTGCCCGTCTTGATAAGTAAAGCTGTCGGCACTTCGCCGCACTCCTTGACCATGGCCGCCATCTGCTCGGCCCTGCGTTTTTCCGCCTCTTCGGCGATGCGCTGCTGTTCTTGGATTTGGAGCTGTTTGACCCGTTTGGCATCATCGAGGGCTTCTTTTTTTCCCAGGACGTAGGCTTTGTCGTAGAAAGTATAGGCCTGAGCGTAATCCCTCTCGCATCCGCGCGCGTTTTCCAGCATCTCGGCCCGCAGGTAGAAGGCGTCGGCACTTTCCGATTGTGAAAGAGAGGCCATCGCACGATCGTAAAGTTTCAGATTGTAGAAATAGTTTCCGAGAAAATCGGAAGCGGGCTGATAACCGCTGTGTGCAGCCTGCTGCAAAAAGCTGATGGCATCGGCCGTTCTATTCTCTTCCATCAAGAACGTTCCGTAGTCGTACTGGGCTTCGGGATAGCCGCTTTGCGCCGATTTATTCAGCCAGTTGAGGGCCTTCTCTTTTTCCTGGCCCTTTAGGCGCTGATAAAGCTTGTACTGTGCCCGGGCATCACCGCTCCGCGCCGCATTGTCGTACCATCGTCTTGCCTTCTCCTGCTCGCCTTGCGTTTCATAGAGGCGGGCCAGGTTGTATTGTGACGCGGTGACATTGTTTTCAACGGCTTTACGATGCCAGTAGAGCGCCTGGCTGACATTATTTTCTTCGTAGAGGAGTGCCGTAGAACGTGCGGACTGCGCGTTGCCCATATCGGCAGCTTTTTCAAAGAGTTCGAGGGCTTTGCTCTTTTCGCCCTGGTCGAGATAGTATGTCCCTTTTTCTGCCAGCTTTTCACTCTCTCTATACTGATACGCAAGGTAACGGGGGTCCTTGTCGAAACGGGGGGATTTGCTTTTCATATAGACGTAATAGGATTCGATAAAGCTGTTCCCCGGGAAAGAGACGCTGGTGGTAAACGCATCGATATCGTCTTCTCTGACGGCAGCGAGTGTCGCTTTCTTGACCGTTTCCATCAGCAATTCGTACTCGAGTTTCAGCTTAAGGCGCTGGCGTGCATACTCGGTCTCTTTGATGGCCCGGTCGGATTTTCTGAGTTTTTCTGTATCGAGTTCGGTGGCGATGTCGTTGCTCTTCTCTAGACGTTTTAAAAAGGTGTCACATCCCTGTTCGACCTCCGTGCCGAGTTTGCCCTCGCCGCTGAGAAGTGCATGGCACTGCTGCTGCGCGTCGGCATAGGAACTCAATTGAGGCGACAGAGGGATACCGGGTGATGGTGTACATCCCGAGAGGACAAGAAGTAGGAGAAAGAGAGGTAATGAATAAAACCGCATAGCAAACCTTTAGTTTAAGTTACAATTTTTGAGATAATACGTTCGATAGACGCGCTGCAAAGCACCGCTGTCGTCGCTGATCTCGACAGAATTCCCTGTCGCTTTGACGAGGAGATCGACTTTCTGATAGGCCTTGAGCCCGTCATCTATCTTGGGATCAATGATATAGTAGAGCCGCTCATGGTCACCATAGACAGTGAGCCCGCCACTTTTTCTCTGCGCACCGGCGGACACCCCCACGATGCGAACGGTTTTGTCGCGGATCTTGATATTTTTGTTGTCGACAGGATCACCGCATGTCCGGCGGGCCTCTTTTTGCGCTTTGGCTTCTTTTTGGACGATACCTTTTGCAGCCTGGCGTTCCTGTCTGGTGATCTTCTTCTGTACGCGCTGCATATCAGCTATGCAGTTGTTTTGTCCGAATTCATGGGCTTTTTTATAATGTCGGTAGGCGAGAACGTGGTTCTGCTCTATTTCGAGACCCTCTTCGTACATCCGTGCCAGCATAACGTTGGCTTCGCCTCTGTTTTGCGTCTCCATCAGCATCGGGTATGCTTTTTGATAGGCCTTTTCTTGGAAATAGAGTCTCCCGAGGAAAAATCGGGTATCGGTGACGCCGTTGTTCTCGGCTTTCTCAAGCCAGCGGATCGCTTCTTGCTTTTTTTTCTGTTTCAAGAGTTGAAGACCGTAGATATATTGGGCCTGGGGGTAGTTGTTTTTTGCAGAGCGCTCCAGCCACATCTGTGCTTCTTCCCGCGCTTTGATGCTTTTGGATTTGGCATCCATTTTAAAAAGGCGGTACTGGGCGAGAGCATCACCCCCCTCTGCTGCGCTGAGATACCACTGCTTGGCTTTATGGGGCATCTTGATACGGAGATGGAGCCGGGCGAGGTTGAGTTTGGAACGTTCAATACCGTGCGCAAGGGCCTCTTTATGCCACTCAATGGCTTTGTCGACATGTTTGGCCTCGTAGATGATGCCGATAAGATATTTGGCTTCGGCGCTGTTCGCATCCGAGGCCGTTTGAAAGGCGTTCAGCGCGGCATGCTTGTCACCCCTGTTCAAGGCGGCGAGCCCCTTTTCGATGTGTTGGGAAGCATAGGCCTCTTCAAAGGCTCTGTATTGGGGGTAAATATCGAAGCGGGGTGCGTGCCGCTTCAGATAACGGTACATCTCCAATGTGAAAGGGTTTTTCTCGAACAGCAGACAAAATTCTGCACTGTTGAGATCGTCGTTCTGAATGATCGTTCTTATCTTTGCCTGGCAGCTGCCGGCTAAAACGGCCTTGTCGTTTTGAAGCTTTTCCTGACGTGCCGACGCTTCTGCGGCCAGTGCGGTGTAGGCGCTTTCCGCTTTTTCATCCTCGTTCAGGTTTTCCATCTTCTGCAGAAGAGTGTTTTGCGCTTCGAGGTCGTTCAGAAAGAGAGCACACTCCTGTTCCAACGCCTTGGGCGGGTTTTTTGTACAGCCGTTTTGGAGGCTTTTGTACGGTGAAAGTTTGGCATGCATCGCAGCTTTCGGCGTCGCCAGACAACCTGTCAGCAAAAGCATTGTTGAAAATGTCAGGATAAAAATATAGGGCATGATCGATCTCTCTTTCAGGGTTGGCAGTGCTGTTGAAAATAAAACTGATAGACGTCGCGTGTCCCGCGGTTGTCGCTGCTGACCGTGATCGCGTTTCCGGTGGAGATGGCGGTGATGTCGGCATGTTGGAACGGTTTTAGACCGGCTTGGCGGTCGGTATCGATCACATAGAACTGCCTGCCGTCGTCTGTATGGAGTAAAAAGCCGTTAACGTCCTCCAGAGGCAGTGAGACCAGGCCGTTAAGATAGACCTTGGTATCTTTTGTTCTGGCGATGCGCTTGATCGCTCTTTCACCGCAGCGTTCGGCAAGCTCTTTTTTGTAAAGCCGTTTTTTGCGTTTGGCCGCCTCGTAATACGCCTGCTCACGCTGCGTTTTCAGTTTGTCGACACGGGCCATCTCTTTTCCTGTATCGCCATAGCCCAGCCGAGCTGCCTCTTTGTAGCATTGGTAGGCACTGTAATAGTCAGGTTCAACACCGAGCCCGCGTTCAAACATCACACCGAGCCGGTATTTTGCTGTGGCACTCTTGGCGGCATCCAGAAGAGGGTAGGCTTTTTCGTACTCTTTATCCTCGAAGTAGAGCCCGCCGAGCGGTCCGTTCGCAGCGGTTATGCCGTGGTCTTTTGCTCTGAGCAGCCATGTTTTGGCTTCTTCTGGCTTATTGTTCTGCTCGAGACGCTCCGCATAGGCGTACTCTGCCGGCGGGAAACCGTTCTCTGCAGAATGTTGCAGCCATTTGTCGGCGATCTCTTCCGTCTTCTGCGAGGTTGACGTTATGTACTGCTGATAAAGCAGGAACTGCGCATAGGCATCACCGTCTTCCGCAGCCGCCAGATACCATTTAAGCGACTCTTTGGGCTCCATCTTTCGTTTGTAGAGACGGGCGAGGTGGAGGCGGGCCTCTTTGATGCCGTGTGCTTGCGCTTTTGTGTGCCACTCAATGGCTTTGTCGACATGTTTGGCCTCGTAAATGATTCCGGCAAGGTATTCGGCCTGAGCGCTGTGCAGGACAGCCGCTTCTTTGAAGTTTTTAAGCGCGCGGTGCTTCTCGCCCTGACTTAAAAACAGCAGCCCCTCCTCTAACAGCTCTTTGGCATACTGCTTCTCGAAGGCAAGGTATCGTGGATCGGTATCAAACTGGGGAGCATATCGCTTATAATAGTGATAGTGCTGTTTCGTAAACTCAGTCTCGCTAAAGGTCAACGTCAGTTCAACGTCGGAAAGTTCATCATTGGCAATTGCCGTTGCAGAGACACGGTTAAGCGTGTCTATAAGCTTTTGGTACGCAAGGCTGCTTTTCAGATGCTGGCGGTGGCTCTCGGTCTGTAAAAGGATGTACTCCGGTTTGGGTTTGGCGTTGGGGTCTGGATTGTCATCGTTGAAGTGCGCTATCTTGTAGTCGAGCGCATTGGCTTTCTCCAGACGGTTCAGAAAAAGATGGCACTCGTTTTCGAGGGCATCGGCAACAGCGATCTCCGTGCGCAGCCCTTCACATCTTTCCTGGGCTTCTGCGTATTGACTCAGTTCGGCAGAGAGCGGTACATCTGGAGCGGGGGTACAGGCGGTAAATACAAAAGAGATAAAAAGGGAGGTTAAAAACAGATATAGAGACATTGCGTACCTTGGAAGTATTTAATAAACTATAACAAGAAGTTTACAAATCTTATATTAAGCGAGGATCTCTTTTGCGATCTGAAAGTGGTTGGCGGTCATCAGGTGTATTTTCGGGTGGATGGCCTTGATATCGTCAAAGAGTTTTTTGCTGAGATCAAAGCCGACCCTGTACTCTTCGTCCGTTGAAATATCGGCCGCATTTTCAAGGGCTTCAAGCCAGTATGCCGGGACATGGATACCGGGTACATGGGCATCGAGAAATTGTGCGGTACGCAGTTTTGTGATCGGAAATATGCCCAATATCAGCGTGGCACTGCTCTGCTGTTCACTTTCGCGGTTTGCACTCTCCATCAACTCCACCAACATTTTGGCATTCTCTATATCATAGACGGGTTGCGTGATGATCCCGACAGCGCCGTGGTTGATTTTTTTGAGCATCTTTTTCTGCAGGGATTTCGGGTTGCGCGCGTGGGCGTTGACGACAGCAAAAGGGTAGATCGTTTCAGGGGCATCTTTAAAGGGCTTGCCCATCAAGTCGCTGCCGCTGTTGAGCGACGTGATGATGTCAAGCAGGAAGGTGGAATCGCCCTCAAAAACACCTTTGGCCTCTTTCTGATCGGAGATCTTGGCCGGGTCGCCCGTCAGTGCCAGTATGGCCCGGACATCCGCTTCGTTGGCGCCCAGAAGGTCGGACTGCAGAGCGATGCGGTTTCGGTCGCGCATACTCATCGTAGCCAGGACCGGTTTGTTGAAACGGTTCTGCAGGAGCTGGGCTGCAAAAAGGGCATTGTATTTGAGTTTGGCAAGGGGGTTGTCCGTCGTGCTGAACCCGTCAACCAGTTTGTCGAGTTCCAGCGCTGCAATCGTATCGATAACCGGTTTGAAACGGGCCGAATGCGGCGGGGTCGTCTCAAGGGTGATGTATGTTGAGTTTTGCAGTTTATCGATCAGTTGTTCAAACAAAAAGGGCTTCCTACGCTATAATTGCGTGATTATAACGAAAGAAGAGTAATTTATTATGAAATTATGTGTGTTTGATTTTGATTCGACCCTGATGGATGGCGAAACGATCGATTTTTTTGCGGAGGCGCTGGGAATCGGCGAGCAGGTTTCCGAGATCACCGAGAGGGCGATGGCCGGCGAGCTGGACTTTTTTGAGTCGCTTCAGGAGAGGGTCGGCCTGCTCAAAGGGCTGGATTACGCCAAGGTCGAAGAGATCAGCCAATCGCTTCCTTATATGCCGGGTGCGATAGAGACGATCGCCGAACTTAAAAAGCGCGGCATGACGGTGGTCTGTTTCAGCGGCGGGTTCAGAACGGCGACGACCTATGCCAAAGATATTTTGGGCTATGACGCCGACTTCTCCAATGCCCTGCATGTCAAAGAGGGCAAACTGACCGGACTTGTGGGTGGGGATATGATGTTTAACTTCTCCAAAGGCGACATGCTGGTAAGGCTGCAGAGTATCCTGGGCGTCAGCGAAGAGGAGACGATGGTGGTCGGCGACGGGGCCAATGACTTGAGTATGTTTGCCCATGCCGGTACCCGCGTTGCCTTCTGTGGCAGAGAGATCCTGAAAAAAGAGGCCAATATAATAATAGATAAAAAAGATCTGACACTGATCTTGAAGGAAATATAATGTTAGAAAATTCGATCTGGTACAAATACAACGGCGAGAAGTCCATTCGCGCGACTTTGGCTGACTTTTACGGCTGTCCTACGGCAATGATCAGCAATAACGAGGTTGAGCTTTACAACATCCTCAAGCGTAATATGACCAAACGTGAGCTGAAAGTCTATGTTCTTGAAGTGGCCGGTTTCGATGACGAAGCGATCAAGAAAGAGATGGGACTTGACGATAAGACACTCGAAAAGCTCAAGCATACGAGCAACCGTAAAATGCGTCAGGACAAGATTCGCCAGACGGTCAAAACGGCTGAACAGGAAGATGAGCTGGAAACGGCGGACGAAGACGAATAGGTAACGCTTTTTTATGAATATTCACCGCTAGAGGAACATCTTTACTTTAGATTTAGTTATGCTCATGTATGATTTTATCAACTTTTCATCACAAGGAGAAAATAGAGCATGAAAAAACAGACTTCAATTCTATTAGCATCACTCGTAGCCCTAGGTATGTTTGCAACATCTGCAAACGCTGACATCAAAAAAGGTCAAAAAGCTTACCTTAAACAGTGTAAAAAATGTCACGGTAACGGTACTAAAGGTGCTGCTATGAAAACTCAAGACGAGTGGGAAGAAGCATTCGAAGATAACGGTGCTGTATTCAAAGAATGGCACAAAGGTACCAAAGCAGAGAAATATGCTAACGGTAAAAAATTCGAAAAATCTGCAGCAGATCTTAAAGATTTCCTTTACGAGTACGGTTCTGATTCAGGAAACGTTCCTTCTTGTGGCTAAACCATCTTAGCTTTAGTGCAGCTTTCAGCCCCTGGCTGTTGTGCACCCGAAGCGCCCCGGCGTACATCTAGTACGCCTTCGTTTACTTAAACGATATTTTAAACCTTTCATCCCTTCCAATTAATCGCATCATCAAAACGATATCATTAAAGTTCTGTTAAAATGGCTGTAGCCTATCTAAAGCAGTTGACATGACAAAAAGCCTTTTTCTTTATACGGTTATCTTCGGTTCATTGCTCTATGGCGGTGCGGCGATCGTTCCGGGTGATGAGCAGTATTACAAAGCCGGGAAGGAGAATGTCGAGCTCATCTACACGAAGCAGAACCGTTATGCCGCCGAGCAGGCAATGGCTCTGGCGCCTTTGATCAACAAAGAGTACCAAGACACTTTCGGTTATGCGATGGATACGCCGCTGCATGTCGGGATCATCTCTCAGCAAAACCAGGTCGCCAACGGTTTTTCGACACAGTTCCCCTATAATCTGCAGATCAATTACGGGGGCGGTTCGCTGCAGGCCGATTATTTTGCATCGACATCATGGCTTAATACGCTGCTCTATCACGAGACCGCGCACAACTATCAGCTCAATGCCAAGGCGAGCCCGGTCACAAAGGGCCTGCACAGTGTCTTGGGTAACAGTGTGATGATAGCAGGGTTTTTCCCGCTTTTCAGCGTTCCCAACGTGACGATCACTTCTTTCCTGTTGGAAGGCAATGCCGTATTGAACGAGTCCTGGCAGGGCAACGGGGGACGTCTATACAGCGGCCGTTTTAAAGCCGAGACCGTTATGCAGGCAAGGGCGGGGCATATTACGCCGCAGTTTCTGTTCAATCAGACCACACATGCGTTTCCCTATTATGACAGGCACTATATCATAGGCGGATTCTTTCACCTCTATCTGGCTGAGAAGTACGGCATTGAAAAGGCAAACAGTTTTTTCTACAACCACTCCAGGTCGTGGCTCTGGCCGTTTCGTACCAACCATATCTTCAGGATCACGTTTGGCGAGAGCTATGAAGAGGCGATCGCCGGATTCAACCAATGGCTTCTGCAGGCATCGGAAGGTTTTGCCGAGACAGAGGGAACACCTCTTGTCACATCGAAATATTTCACTTCGTTGAACAGCAGCTATGACAAGATCTATTTTCTGATCTCGGATGCCCGGCGCGCCCCCGAACTGGTCCGTCTTTTTAAAAAAGACAAAGTGCTCAAGGTTGAGAGAGAGAGCTATTTCCAAGGAAAGATCATCAATCTGCACGACGAGTACCGTACACAAGGAAGCGGATTTGTCAATCCGACCAGGATCTATCAGGGGCTTTTTGATGAAAACGGTCATATTATCGACGGTACTGAGTCGAGGATGATCCAGGGTTATCTGAAAGGCGGAACTCCGGTCTATTTCGATGTCCCTTCCTCCTTCGATCAGCCGCAGCTGTATCTCGGCGACGACTTTTACGCGCAGGTCAATTCATCGGTGCACATCGACAGAGACGATAACCTCTACTATTTTGTGCAGAACGGCAAGAGACGCACACTCTACCGCAACAGAACTCCGCTCTACAGTTATGACGGCTATTACGGGATCGTCAGTGATGTGGACAGCAGCGGCCGTGTCTATTTCGTCGCCAACAGCGAAAAGGGGAGCTCTCTGTACCGGGTGGGAGAGAGCGGAGTAGCGCGCGTCTGCAGAGCGGACAACGTGGTCGAAGCGCGCTTGGTCAATGACGAAGAGGTGTTGATTGCTGCGATCGGCAGTGACAACTACTACTATGTCATCAACCCTCTCGAGAGCAGGGAAGAGGCTCCGTATGCGGTCAAATATTTTTTTGAAGAGGATTCTCGTTTCAGCACTGCCGGTTTCGCGGCCCGCGAAGCACAGAACAAAAGAGAACAACTGACCTTGGACGATCCCTATTACGGACCGCTCAATCTCCATTACGGCGGGTCGACGGTAAGCTTTGGCACCGCCAGCAAAAACGGAAAGAGACTCTTTACCTATTCGCTGGCAGCAAGTTTTACAGACCCTCTTTTGAGCAACACCTTCTCTCTTTTTGCACAGAGTGGCATCGATGAGGTCGGGGTTGCCGGACTGGGGTATGCCAACGGTGCGCACCTGCTTGAATTCGGAGGAACGCTATACGGCGTCTACAATGAAGGCGATGCCAATACCTACTACGACTACAATGCAACGACAAACGAATATTCGACGTTCTCACGTGATATCGAAAAAGACAGCCGCAGGTACGGCCTTTCGGCCTACCTGCGGTTGCCGGTGATCCAGCGCGGATACGACCGGGGTGACGTTCAGTTGAGTTACTACCAGGATTACGACAATAATGCCCGTTCGCCGTTGGTGCTGAGCGGAAACCTCGCCCATAGCGAGCAGTATGGGCAGTCGATGTTCATCAACTATCTCAACGCGCTCTCACTGTTTGGTTCGTATGACCGGGGTGACCGCTCTTACGGTTTTGAGTATACCCTCTCGCATGACCTTCCGTACAAGTTCTATATAGGAATGGCCCTCAAGGGCGTACGATCAGATTATGAGAGAGACGGTTCGACTGTAGAGGATGCGGATTATACACGCGGAGTTAAATTCAGCAATTTCCAGACGTCGCTCTTTATAGATCCTTCTTCCGTGGTGATGCCTTCACTGGAGCACACCCGTTTTGTGAAACAGGCCGCAGTAGGAGAACTCTCTTTGACAAAACAGTTTGACGGGCGTCTTTTGTTCTTCACCTTTCCGTTCTCGCTAACCAGGGAGGCCCTTTACGTCAAACAGCGCTACTACGATATACAGGATTTTGGCCAGGCCGATTTCAGCTGGAATGCGCGTAGCGGGCATACCGTCTATAATGAGACCACTGTGGGCGTTACTCTGGAGATCTTGCTTATGAACCGCTTGAGTGTCCCGGTCCGTATGGAATATATCTACAATGACAATACCAAAGAGGCCCATAACTACAGATTTTCACTCGGCGCTGTATTTTAGGTCCGGCGTAGCGAATCGTTTTCACTCCTCTTTTGTCGCTATCGCTCCGTATTCCAACAGCAGGTCGATCATCTTGTAGCGTTTGTGCTCTTGCGCGATTTTGAGTGCGGTAAGCCCCTGCGACGAGATAAGGTTGGGGTCAACACCGTTGTTAAGCATAAAAGTTACCGTCTCAAAGTGGTTGTAGTAGACCCCGAACATAAGGGCGCTCCAGCCGTAATTGTCGATTATATGGCTGGAAGCGTAGTTGCTCATAAGTAGTTTAACGGCTGAAAGCCGCCCCATAGATGCCGCCAACATCAGCGGCGTACGTCCGTTTATATCCAAATGATTGACGTCGGCGCCGAGTTGCAAAAGCAGGCGGAGATGCTCTTTATTGGCCGTGTCCTGTACTTTGGTGACTGTAGAGCAAAGCGGGGTCCATCCCAGTGAGTTAAGGGCAACATCGACCTTGGCCCCTTTGCTCAGGAGCAGCGTCTCCAGCTCTCTGTAGGCGTGTGCACTCTCATGATATTGGTTCAGGGCAATATGGGTCAGTGAAAGGGGCGTATGGACATTGTCGATGATATTGATATTGGCGCCGCGTTTGACCAGTACTTTTGCCCCTTCGGGATTGTCGTTGCGAATCGCGATACTCAATGCGCTGTGGCCGTTGTAGGAGGTGTGTTCAATGGATGCGTGCCGATCGAGCAGCAGCAGTACAATATTGAAATAGCGGGGATGACTCATCGCCAGCATTAGCGGGGTGAGCCCGTCACTGTCCTCTTTGTCAATATCAAGCCCCTTGTTGAGCAGGTAGAGCACGACTTTGATGTTGTTGCTCAGCACCGCCAGATGAAGCAGGGACTGTCCCTCTTGATTTGTCTGAAAAAGCTGTTGATGGTTTTGAACGCTGTGGATAAGGCGGTTAAGGTCTCCCAGGCGTGCCGTCTCGAAGATGTTGTAGGCTTTGGTATCAACCATAGAAACGGTTGCGTTGATAATCGACTGATACTGCTCTGAAGCAGTGTCGATGGCGGAGAGACCTTCATGATTGGTTATGGTTGCATCGGCGCCGTAGCGGATCAGGGTTGTTACGATTTCCATATGTTCAAATTTGAGTGCGAAATGCAGCGGGGTGTTGCCGTCTTTATCCTGGATATTGACATGGGCACCGTAGAGGAGCAGGGTGTCGATGATCTCCCTTTGATTATATTTGATCGCAAAGATAAGCGGCGGTGTCTGCGCCATTTCATGAAAATCGACATCAAAACCCTCCACGATCATCTGCACCATCTGGGGTGTGTTGCCATGCACGATGGTCTCATAAAAAAGCTCATGCGTATGCTCGATAATATGGGCTTCGTTGGGATGATACATCGGTGTCTTCAGTATTAAAGCACTGTGCAGACGTTCCATAAAAGGCATACTCGCTCCTTCTTCTCTCTATCTATAATATCATAAAGACAAAGGCATGTAAAGAGGTGTGTCTATCGTTTATATAATGAAGATTAATGTCAATTGGCGGTGTCGGGGTGAAGGGGATAGAACAGCGAAGCATTGTGCTTCGCCGAGGTCTTACTTGATGTTTTCGAAAGGGTTGTTGACAACCGCTTTACGTGTAACAGTGTAAGGGATGATCGCTGCTGCACGCGCACGTTTGATGGCAATAGTAACCATCTCTTGGTGACGTTTACAGTTACCAGTCAAACGACGTGGCATGATCTTGTAACGCTCAGAGAGAGAGAATCTCAATGAACCTGCATCTTTGTAATCTATGAAGTCAATTTTTGCTTCACAATATTTACAATAACGTTTTTTGTATTTTCTTCTTTCAGCCATAATTAATTCCTTATGCGTTTATTACTGTAGAGCCGTTTTGGACTCTAGAATGGGATCTCATCTTCATCAATGTCAATAGACGGTAGGTCTGCCGGCATATTCTGCTTCGGTGCTTGCTGCTGTGCAGGCTGGCCATACGATGGCTGCTGGTACTGTTGTTGCTGCGGAGCATTGTATGAAGAAGATTGCGTTTGTTGTTGCGGTTGTCCGTAACCGCCCTGTGCTTGCTGAGGTGCATTGTATCCGCCTTGGGCGTTGGCTTGCTGGCCTTCGCCTTTGGAATCGAGCATCTGCATTGTCTCAACAGCGACAGAGTGTTTAGAACGTTTCCCGCCATTTTGATCAACCCACTGTTCAAACTGAAGACGCCCTTCGACAAGGATTTTTGAACCCTTGCGAAGATATTGGTTTGCCACTTCTGCCGAGCGTCCGAAAAAAGTGATGTCAATAAACATCACTTCCTCTTTTTTTTCACCGTTTGAAGTGAATTTACGGCTTGTAGCGATCGCAGTCTTGGCAATAGCCATGCCTGCCTGGCTGTAGCGCAGTTCAATATCTCGTGTCAGGTTTCCTACTAGGACGACTTTGTTGTACATCTGGGTTTCCCTTACTTATTCAGCTGCCGGAGTTGTTTCAGCTGCTGGAGCTTCTACTGCTGGCGCTTCTTCTGCTGCCGGAGCTGCTGCTGGTTTGTTTTTAGTTTTAGCAACTAAATCATTCCATGCAGTAACTTCGCGTTTAGAATCGTATTTGATCGTAACAAAACGAAGAAGGTCTTCGTTGATACGGAAACGGCGTTCAACTTCGGCAATCGCAGCCGGTGCCATTGTGTAATAAACAACATGGAAATAACCACGCTCGTTTTTTGCGATAGGGTAAGCAAGTTTTTTTGTACCCATTTCGTCACGTGCAACAATTTCTGCGCCGTTTGACGTTAAAACTTCTTCAATCGCAGCGATTGAAGCTTTGGTCTCTTCTTCTGTTAATGTCGGCTTAACAATTACAAGATTTTCGTAATGTCTCATAGAGTATTTCTCCTTTTGGGTTCGCCCCTTATGGCTCGTGAACAACAGGTTGTTCGTTATATGCTCAAGTTGTACTTTTGCACAAAGAGTAAGGAAGCCCGAAATAATAGCTAAAGTGAGCTTAAGATTCTTTAAAGAATGTGGGCTTGTCTACCGACTTATTGTCAATATGCGCCAAATCTTCTTCTCTTTTCTCCCGGCAGTTGCATTTATGCCGGTAACCGTGACGGCTGCAGATAGCAATGACACCGGGTCGTATGCAGAGGTTCCCCTAAAAACGGTACCCGGCTATGGTCAGTCAGCACGGAGGATAATCTCAAACGCTGCTCCTTCAGAGGTGTTGCGGGCACTCAGCAGACCCTGCATGTTCCTTTCGATGATCAGCTTGGACATGTAGAGCCCCAGCCCCGTTCCCTGCTGTGCGTATTTGGTCGAATGGTACGGTTCAAAAATGTCTTGGAGTATCTCTTCGGGTATTCCGCCGCCGTTATCTTGGACCGTTATGATAAGCTCTTTTTCAGTGCGTACTACATGAATATGTATCCATTTCTCCTGCAGATCTTTAGTTGTTGACTGTTCTTCGATCGCTTCGCGGGCATTGTTGATAATATTGATGAGGACCTGTTTGAATTCGCTTTCATACCCTTCGATTACATAGGCGCGGGCGTCAGCCTGCAGGTTCGCAGCCTTGCATTCGGCATCAACGGAGACATCGATATCATGGCTTTGAAGATGCTTCTTCGTGATTGCCAATGAAGTCTCGATCGCTTTGATGATGTCGAAGGGTGCTTTCTGTTTTGAGGGCTTGAAAAAATCCCTGAAATCGTCAATGGTCTTTGACATGTACTCCAGGTACTGCTGTAACTCTTCGCTCAGTGCTTTGGCCTCACCTCTTTTCAGGGCGTCAAGTTCGATCTTGAGCTGCAGCTCCTGAACCAGGACACCGATCGCATTGAGCGGCTGGCGCCACTGATGGGCGATCGCACCGATCATCTCTCCCATAGCGGCAAGTTTCGACTGCTGCAAAAGCATTTTCTGCTGCTCTTCAAGCTCATCATACAGCCGTTTGGGGATCTTCGCGAGGAAAAAAGCGATCACGATGCCTGCGGGGATGATGAAGAGTATCAGAAACAGGATACTTTCGAGCATATTGCCGAATATATCTTTCTGGCTCTCGATGGGGACCAATCCGATATGGAGGGTCTCCTGATCGCTGACTTTAAAGGCTTCGCGCTCAAGCAGCACACCGGCTGTGTCAAAAGTGCACTGCTGATCATGGTAGCGTGTCCAGTTGCTGCGGGCAGGGTCATTGGAGTAGAGCAGACAGTTCTCATCGTCATACAGGTAGAGGTAAAAGAGCTGAGAAGCTGTCAGCTCTTCGAGTATATTCTCCATAAAGATATTGACGATAACGATCCCCCGCCGTTCCCCCTCTTCAAATACCGGCAGCGCAAAGCGCAGCACCGGCTTGTAGGGGACTTCGATCTTCCCATGTTCGATATTGAGGTCGAGCTTGGAGATGTAGAGCTGACCGTAACTGTTTTTGCTGCTCTCTAAAAAATAGTCGCGGCGCGATTTGTTCTGCAGCCTGTCGCCCTCTATACGGGCAGGAAGTTCATCCATATCGGTACGATCGATGCGTATCCGCTCCTGCCCGGTCTCATCCAGATAGCGCAGCTGCATAATGCGCTGATCGCTTTGGACGACGGTACAGAAGGTGTCTATACTGTTTTGGTAGTTCTGTGGCGTGTTCTCTCTAAGATAGTCCATAAAAAAGCGGTTGTTGTTTATGGCGTGGAGCAGGGCTTCGAAATGGTTCAACGAGTTTTTGAATCCCTGCTGTTTCAGTTCAAGTACGCTTTCGCCCTTTTCGATGTCGACGACATCCTGCAGACGAAGCTGTTGTACGGAGAACAGAGCGATTGACAAGATCGAGAGAAAGACGCCGCCAAGGACAAACAGCGATGTAAAACGCCCCAGGTAATCGATGCGTTTTAACAGCTTCATCTAAAGTTCCCCGAAGGGTTTCGGCGGTGAGAAGTAGTAGCCCTGAAACATGTCGACACCGAGGCTTTTAAGTTTATTGAAGACCGCTTCGTCTTCGACGAACTCGGCCACTGTTTTAACCCCGAGGTTGTCGGCAAACTTGACGATCGTCTCCAACGCAATGTAGCCGCGATAGTCATGAATGCGCCTGACCAGTGAACCGTCGATCTTGAGGATGTCGATGGGCATATCGAAAAAATAGACAAAGTTGGAATAGCCGCTTCCGAAATCGTCGATCGCTATCTGTGCACCGAGACTTTTCATATGTTGGCAGAACCTGATGGTCTGCCCGATATCTTTCAAGCCCTCGCTTTCAAGCAGCTCAAGGGTCACCTCTCCCCCTTGATGTTTTTTGATCATCTCTTCGAGATAGAGGCTGATCTCGGGGTTGCTGATGTCGTCAAAGGAGAGGTTGATGCTGAAACCGTGGGGTGAAGATGCAAAGTCCCGGAACGCGTTGTCGATCACCCGTTTTGTCAGCAGCGGATAGTTTTTCGACTGGCGGGCAATATCAAGAAAGTGATAGGGTGTCAGGATATGTTCCGGGTTTTCCGGATTGCGTATCCGCACAAGGGCTTCATATTTCACGAGTTTGCCGTTGGCATCGAAGATCGGCTGATAATAGTTTTCCACCGTGTCGTTGTATAACGCGTTCTTGATCATCCCCTGTATCTGCAGGTTGGCTTCGAAGTGTTCTTTGAATCCATCAAGATCGGAGTAGCATTGAAATGCCTTATGGGAACTTTTGGCAAACTTCAGGGCCAAAGAGGCTTCGGCATAGAGGTCGGTTTTTTCGATACAGCTGGCACCGATGGTGATGCCGACTTCGATGCGCAACACGCCGCCGATGACAAAGGGGTGGTTGTCCACATGCTCAATGATCTGTTTCGCTATTGTTTCCGTTCCGGTCAGATCAAGCGGCGCTGTCTTTTCAAAGAGAATAACGAAATGGTCCATATCGCTCCGGTAGAGGTGCCATGGCTCAGTATTTGGATGATAATCGGCCAGTACCGAAGCCATCTGTTTCAAGATATCATCGCCGGTATCAAAACCGTAGAGGTGGTTTAGATTCGAAAATCCGTCGATATCGACGATCATCATCATCCTTTTTGCGTTATGCTCGGCCAGGTCATGAAAGAGCCTCTGTCGGTTGGGAAGCCCTGTCAGCTCATCGGTATAGAGCTTCTCTATCATCGCATCTTTTTCACGGACGACTTCGGAAATATTGGTCAAAAGCAGGGTTATCTCGATGATGCGGTCTTCTTTTAGAGCAGAGGGGAAAGCGGTGATCCATATCGTATAGTTTCTGTTGTTGAGTGTCAACAGCGTCATCTTGCTGAAGATCTTCAACGTCTCTACTTTTTCAAGCAGCTCTGTGACATACGCCTCATCCAACAGATCGTATACCGATGAGAAGGAAAAATCTTCTTCCCCCATCTCGTCAAAATAGTCCGAGAGTTCGCGGTTCATGCTCAGCAGCGAACCCTCCGGCGTGATGTGCATGACGAAATTCGTCTGTTCTATCGCCTGACGGTAGTGTTCCAGTTCCTGCTGCTTGAGCCGGAGTTGCTGCTTGTTATAGATCGCTTCGGCGACTTTCGATATTGTTCCCATCAAGTCGCTGATACGGATCGGCTTGTTGATAAACTTGTCGACTTTCAGGTCGATCGCTTTACTCAGGTACTCCGTCTCATTGAAGGCGGATGTGATCACGACCGGGATCGTATACCCCTCTTCTCGGAGCTGTTCAACAAGGGTCAGCCCGTCCATCTTCGGCATCTTGATATCGGATATGATCAGATCCACCGGATGTTCATGGAGCTTTTCCAGTGCTTCGAGACCGTTTTCTGCGGTATGGACGTTTTTGACCAGCAGTGACAAGGAACGTGCAACCGAATGTCGGATTCCCGTTTCGTCTTCAACATACAGTACCGAGATATCAAGCATATCATTCATGTCTATTTCCCTTTCATTGCACTTCGACAATAGACCTTATCGAGGATACGGAGACAGATAAACTATTGTAAATTCGTTCTATTATAGTTTGTTGATTATTATTAGAATATTAATATGTTAATCAGCTTCTGTTAAATCCTTATCTGCTTCGAATGATGTTAATAGGAGCTGTATACCGGTCATTTAGACGGGAAATGAAAGGGAGGGTGCTGTTTTGAGGCTAGCTTGCAAGAGAAGGCGGTTCTGCTAACCGTTTACATGTTTTTTTTGGTCTTGCTGGTGGCCCGGGCCGTGAAGGGGTCGTCGGGCCAGTAGTGTTTTTTGTACTTGCCGCGGAGCTCCTTTTTGACCTCATGATAGGTGCTTTCCCAGAAGCTGTACAGATCCTTCGTCACCTGCATCGGACGGTGCGCCGGCGAGAGCAGCTCGATGGTGATCGCCACGGTGCCGTTGATGAGACGCGGTGTTTCCAGCATACCGAAAAGCTCCTGCAGCCGTACCGCCAGTACCGGGGAAGCCGGGTCTTCGTAGTTTAGGCGTATGTCTGAGCCGCTTGGCACTTTAATTCTGGCCGGGGCGAGAATGTCGATATGTTTCTTCTGATCCCATGTAAGGAGAGACGAGAGCATCGTATAAGTGTCGAGCTTGCGGCAGGCTTTAAAGCTTTTTACCCTCTCGAGGTGCGGCAGCAGCCATTGTTCAAGATGCTCCAGCAGCCATGTGTCGCTGACGTCGGGCAGGTCACCGATGAGGGCTGCTGCTTTGTCATCTTGTTCTTTCCAGTAATTCAGGAAGTCCATTCTTTGGCGCAGAGCGAGTGCCTCTTTCGACCATGTCAAAGTGTCCAGCCCCTTCTCTCTGACCGCGCCGAGCAGTGCCATCTTGATCTCGCTGTCGTCAATGTTTCGGAGAGGGCGTTCATTAAGCGTGATCGCACCGAGCCTTGTTACCTCTCTTGCTTCGACCCGCTCGCTCTCATCGTTCCACCTCGTCAGACGCTCTTTTACAATAAGGTCGCCGAAATACTCTTGCATCGTGGTCTCAAAGAGTGCTGCGCCACGGAAGATGCGGGCGTTGTTCCCGGCGGCATCGAGGTCGGCAATGACAAGGTAGGGTTCGCCGAAGAGTCCGTCTTCGCTGTTTAGAACGGCACCCTTTCCTCCGCTGAGAAGGTAGCGGCTCTCTTTCGGGCCGCGGCATCCGGCGATACGGTCGGGGTAGGCGAAACCCAGCAGAAGACCGACGGTATCGGCACGGCTTTGTTTGATTTTACCGCTGCTGTTAAGTTTTTTTCGCAAGGCCGAAGCCGTCTCCAGGACGCGCCTGAAGGCTCCCTGGTCGATGTGGCTGCCCGAGTGGCGCTCCTGTAGGGCATTTACTCTCAGAGAGAGGTCGGCCGAATGGCGGGCGCTGCCGGTGAAGATCTCTTTTTCGCTCAGCAGCGCGGCGATCAGGCAGCCAGTCTCCCCGTAGCCGAGTTCGGAGCCTTTGAGGATCATATGGGCAAGGCGGGGGTGGGTTCCCAGTTCAAGTATCTTCCTGCCGTGCGGGGTGATCGTGTTGCCCTCTAGGGCGCCGAGTTCTCTGAGCAGTTCGCGGGCATGTTCGACGGCTGCTGCGGGCGGAAGGTCGAGCCACTGCAGCTCGTCCACTTCCTCGACGCCCCAGTTGGCAAGTTCGAGCATCATCGGTACAAGGTCGCTTGTCATTATCTCCGGGGTGCTGTGGCGCGCAAGCGGACGGTGCTCATGCCAGAGACGGTAGCATCTCCCCGGGCTCAGACGTCCCGCACGGCCGCTGCGCTGCACTGCGGCGTCCTGCGATACAGGGAGAGTGTGGAGGCGGTTCATCCCCGAACCGCTGTCAAAGGTGGCAACCCGCTGCAGGCCGGCATCGATGACGACGGTGATCCCTTCGATGGTGAGACTTGTCTCGGCAATGTTGGTGGCAAGGACGATCTTGCGTTTTCCCTCGCTGCAGGGTCTGATCGCAGCATCCTGAGCCTGCTTGCTCATGTCGCCATAGAGCGGGGCGATGATGAGGTTGTCTTCTTTGAACGTCTCGCGCAGTTTAGCTTCGGTCTTTTTGATCTCCCTGACCCCCGGGAGAAAGACCAGGATGCTGCCCTTTTCACGGCGCAGAACGTCACCGACTGTCTTGGCAATAAGCGCACTCAGCTGCATCGGTGAGGGGTGGGGTGTTTTGCTGTCGAGGTAGATGTTCTCTACCGGAAAACTGCGCCCCTCGCTGGTGATGACGGGGGCATTGCTAAGAAGGGCGGCAATGGCTTCGGTGTTGAGGGTGGCGGACATCACCATGATCTTGAGATCGTCGCGCAGCAGCGCCTGCGACTGCAGGGCAAGCGCGAGGGCAAGGTCGCCGTGGAGGCTGCGTTCGTGGAACTCGTCGAAGATCAGCAGGGCGGCGTTCTCGATCGCCGGATCGCCCTGGAGCATGCGGGTCAAGATCCCCTCGGTCACGACAATGATCTTTGTCCTGCTGCTTACACAACGGTCCGCGCGGATCTGGTACCCCACCGTCTCGCCGACCTTTTCTCCCAGCAGTTCGGCCATGCGGGCCGCGGCGTTTCGTGCAGCCAGGCGGCGCGGCTCGAGCATGATGATCTGGCGTCCCTCCAACCATGTCTCATCCAGCAGCGTAAGGGGCACCGCCGTCGTCTTACCCGCACCCGGAGGAGCCTGAAGCACGAGCCGGTTCGATTCGCTCAGGGTGGTGACGATACGGGGTATGACCTGACGGATAGGGAGGTTTTGCATGCGGTATTATAGCGCAGGAGAGGAGTTAAATAGACGCCCATCCAAGTTTAAAATGTCATAGAAGTTATCGCTCTTTTCTTTGCGTCTGACCATTAGTTCCGGCACCAGTGCCGGAATGCCACATAGTAAAAAGTGACATCCTAGCTGTCAAAATACATTCATAAAGAAGTTGTACAGCTTGGATCTATTGTGGTGAAGATATAGGAACGAATGACTTTTGTTTCATACACTCTTTCCTTTTTACGACTCGCAATTTAGTTGCTCCCTGTATTGTGCTTTAGCACTTATACGCCGCAAAAAAGGAAACGACAAAGCTCTCGTGACGGCTTTACCCAAGGGCATTTCCTTTGGTCACGGCCTGGCGGGCTACTGGGTACTAAACTTCCAATCAATTTGACACTAAAAACGGCAAACTCACTTACGTTCAAACAAGCCGTTTTCTTAACGCATCAAATTGATTTCCAGTTTGCTCTGCAGATGCCACGAAAAGAGCCAAGCGGTAACGCATATGCTGCCGCGGTGAAGCTGAAGCATAACACCTTGTCGCGTCGGCTATAAAAAGCAAAGCAGTTTGCTTTTTATTTAACGCCTTTGGCACTAAAAGCTGTCGCTTTTCAATTCGGCTATGCCTCATTGTAGGGAACATGAAATTTCCATACTATCCATGATGTCTTAGAAGTTTATATTTTGGACGTCTGACCATTAATTCCGGCAGCAGTGCCGGAATGCCATCTGTTGACAGGTGAAAGTGTTGAAAATAATTTTTGGCCGAAGGGTATTGCACTCTCTTTTTTTCCTCAAGGTTTTTTCTCTGTGCTAGCAGAGAAAAAAAGTTGAATACTAACTATTGAAAAATATTCAAAAGAAATTGAGCCGCTAACATGCTTGCTATGATAATGAAAAACATGTAAAAACAATGATCTTTTGAACCGTTCTCGACAAAGATCAGCTTACTCCCCGTGAAAATGGTGTTCCAGAGTCCGTCGGTACTCTTCGCAGACCTTCCTGCCCGTCTTCCCGTGCTGACCGATTTTCAGAACCTCTCTGATGAAGTTGATGGGGTACTCGACCGCATTACCCGCATCGTGTTCAAAGATCTCGTCGAGGGTCTTGTACATCAGCTCATAGCTCTCATTATCGACAAGCTTGAGGCATTGAAGGATCTCTTCGGCCCGTATAAGCGAAGCATCATTGAACTCGCCGCGCTCATGGAGCCCTTTTCTGATCTCGACATAATCTTTTAGGCTTTTCCTGTTAAGGACGTGGTCGGTAAAAATATCGATAAGTGAGTTTGTTTGCATCGCTCTTCCTTTTTTAAACAGTTCTTTGTTTGTTTATTATACTGCCGAAATATAGCAAAAGTATAGCAATGACAGTTGTGCTGATATCTCTGTATAATACGGTTACAATGAAAATGATCAAAAAACACGATAAGGGTCTGCACCCGCGGAACCTTCATAATGACCGCTACGACTTCGAAGCACTGATAAAGAGTGAGCCAAAACTCGCCCCTTATGTCCGCGAGAACCCGTACGGCGACCTCTCCATCGACTTTGCCGATCCCGATGCGGTTTTGGTTTTGAACAAAGCGCTGCTCGCACACTTCTACGGCATCAAAAACTGGCGTATTCCCAAGCAGTATCTCTGCCCGCCGATCCCGGGGCGTGCCGACTACATCCACTACGTGGCGGACCTTCTGGCGGTGTCGAACGGCGGCGATGTCCCGACAGGTTCAAGGGTCACGGCCCTGGACATCGGCGTGGGGGCAAACTGCATCTACCCCGTCATCGGTCACAGCGTTTACGGTTGGCGGTTCGTCGGAACGGACATCGACCCGACATCGATCCGCTCCGCACAGTCCGTCATCGATGCCAATGATGCCCTCGTCGGCAATATAGAGCTGCGTCTGCAGAGCAATCCCGAGCATATTTTCAGCGGTATCATTCAGAAAAACGACCGCTTCGATTTGACGCTCTGCAACCCGCCGTTTCACCGCTCTGAAGAGGAGGCAAGTGCGGGAACCAAGAGGAAGATCAGAAACCTCACCGGCAAGCAAAGCAAAGGGAAGACGCTCAACTTCGGAGGACAGAGCAACGAGCTTTGGTGCAGAGGGGGCGAGAGCGCCTTTATACGAAAAATGGCGAAACAGAGTGCCGTACATGCCGCAAAAGTCTTCTGGTTTACCACCCTCGTTTCCAAAAAAGAGAACCTTACCGCCATCTACAAAGCATTGAAACCGCTCAATCCCGTTGAGGTTCAGACCATCGAGATGAGACAGGGGCAAAAGATAAGCCGCATTGTCGCATGGACCTTTTTGACAAAGAAGATGCAGCTGCAGTGGCGCAAAGAACGCTGGTGATGTATTGAGAAAGGTATGCGCGAAGTGCGTGAAAGAGCAGAACGGTGATTGCCCTAAAGTGTATCGGGGAGAGGCTCACCGAGATGGAAGCCCTGTGAACGCTCGATACCGAGCTCTTTGACAATTTCGTACACTTCGGCGTTGTGAACGAATTCGGCAATACATATCAGGTTGCGTTTGTTGGCAAAATAGACGATCGCCTGGATGATCGAAATCGCATTGGCATCGGTATGGAGATTCCGGATGAGGCTGCCGTCGATTTTGATGTAGTCGATCTTGAGTTGCAGCAGGTGTTCGAAGTTGGAGTAGCCTGAACCGAAATCGTCAATGGAGAACCGGCAGCCGAGCGCCTTCATCTCTTCGATAAAGCTGAGGATCTCCGGATAGTTTTCGATTCCGACGGATTCAAGGATCTCGAAAATAATCTGCTCCGCGACACGGTGCGTTTCTATCTGCTCTTTGATAAACAAGACGGTATCCTCATTAAGGATGTCATCTACGGAGAGATTGATAGAGAAATGGTCAGGTCTGCCACTAAAATGGCGGCAGCTTTTCTCCACCATGATCATCGTCAGACGGGGATAAAGCCGTGCTTTTTTAGAGATTTCAAGGAAATGAAACGGCGTCAGGACATTGCCGTCGGGTTCAACCAGCCGGACCAGACATTCATAACTGCTGACGGCGCCGGATCGGTTGTCGAAGATAGGTTGGTAATAGGGAACGATACGATCTTCGGAGATCGCAGCTGTGAGCCTTTGGGTCCATTGCATATTCTGATGGTACTGATGCTCGATATTGAGGCTTCCGTCATAGATCATGAAGGGTTTGTGACGGCTGCGGGCTGTTTTGAGAGCGATATCGGCCTTCTCCATTCCTTCTACGATGTTCATTGTTGCGCCAAGTGTGCTCCGGATGTTGAGCCTGGCCTCCTCGTAATCGATAGGGGTGGCTTCGATGACGGTGTTTAATTCGTTTAATAACAGTTCCAGATTATGATAGTCAAGGGCATGGTCGGTGAAGAGGGCAAACTCGTCGGCGGAGAGCTTATAGACGGACATGTCCGTCTCATTTTTGCTGAGATGTGTAAGTGTCTTGGCCAGGGTATTAAGAACATGGTCTCCGGCAATGTGGCCGTAAAAGTCGTTGATCTGCCGGAATTCATCGATGTTGACAAGTATGAGTACGCCGTGACGCGCTTTGCCGATATCTTCCATCAGCCGTGTACGGTTTGGCAATCCGGTCAGTGCATCGGTATAAAGCTGACGTCTCAGCTGGCTTGTCTTTTTTGCGACTTCCTGTTCCAGAATCTGCGCCGTATTCTCCTGCTGCTCGGCGTAGTCGGAAATACGTATATTCATCACTTTCAAGGCAGTGGCAATATCGCTTATCTCATTGTTTTTCTTATAAGGGGGAAGCGAAAGTTCCTGACCGGGGGTAAAACCGGCAACCTCTGAAGCAATACGTTTAAGCGGTGTAAGCAGATGGCGGAGGTAAAAGGTAAACAGGAATATGAGCAGACTCAGTACGCCGAGTAATATCAAAAAAACCATTCTGTACTGCCTGGCGAGATGGTGGTAATGCTCACTTGAGTAGGAGAGGTGAAGTTTAGCGATCGGATGATGGTTGACGGGGTGGATCAGCTCTGTTTCGACATTGAAATCTTCATCTGTATCGCTGCTGTCGATTTCCGTATTTTTGCGTCTGACGATACGCTGACCGTCTTGAACAAGCTCAAAAGAGAGAATATTGGGGTTGGCGGTGATTTGGTCGGCTATGGCCAACACATTCTCATTACGGCCCAGATAGAGTTCAACGGCCAGCATGGGTGCAATCATTTCGGCAATGATCTCCGCTTTGTCTTTTTCGGCCGTGTAAAGCGCATCTTTAGTTATTTTGCCAAAGACCAGAAAGATCGCAAAGAAGAGCAGAAAAAAAACAAGAGCGACGGAAAGAACGATTCTAGTGGAGAGGGAATGCGCTTTCTTTATTATCATCAAAAAACCTTACAACATGATAGAGCGTGTCTGAAAATTCAATCCCATAGTACGGCAGCATCGGCTTGTTCATATAGATCACCGTCGAACGCTCCAGGTTCAGGGAAAAAAGATAGCCTTCATTCAGATAGGCGGCATCCTCCACAAAAGAGACGATCTGTTTCTTAACGGCCAGTTTGGCAGGCTCATCGATATGCTTTTCTGAATGAAGTGCCATAACGGCACTCGCTTCAACTGTCTCATTGAGTTTGGAATATTGTATCAAAATTACTTTAAAAGGGTACCCTTCTATGCGCCCTTTGTACTGTTGTTCCATCAGGGACTTGAGTCTGGAAGCCGTCAAGGTGTCTTCAGCTTCGTGGACAATGGCAAAAACGATGCTGCCTTGAACCAGCAGCTTTTCCGGTTCTTTGGCAAGCAGCAGAAGCTTGGGGAAGATGGATGCCTGGGCTTTGAGCATCAACGGGCTATAGCTGAATCCGAAAAGCGGAACAACGATAAGCATGCTGACGAGCCATATTCGCATTAAAACTCCTTGCTCAAAGTGAGCAGAAAAGTACGGCCGTCCTGCGGGTAATCATTGGTATAGGTATTCGGCTCTGAAGGGTAGACGACATCGGCATCGGCAAGGTTCTTGACGCTGGCTGTTACATTGAACTGCCGTGCTGGGTTCTGGTAGTGCGCAGAAAGGTCCGCTGTAAAATAAGAGGGCGTATCGTCACGCTGATCACCTTCAATACGGGATTTACTGCCGACATATTTCAGGACCGTTCCGGCACTCAACTCCGGAGAAAACTTGTAGAGATAACTCGCTTTTGCCAGGTGCTGTGCGACATTGGCCAGAGGATTTCCCTGATCATCGGAACCGTCGACGTAGGAATAACTGGCATAGAGCTGGTCATGCGGCAATATCTGGGTGCTTGTTTCCAGTTCAAACCCGTAGATATCGGTATTGTGGTTGTTAAGATAAAGGTGCAGGGCATTGTTCTTATCGATCTGGTCTTTGTTTATCAGGTAGAAAACATCAGCCTGCAGATAGCTGCTGCCGCTGAATTTTTGAATGAATGCCAGTTCAAAAGCATCCACGGTTTCGGGTTTAAGGTCGGTGTTGCCGACACGCGCCGCGTTGTTAAGCGTATAGAGTTCCTGCCAGGAGGGGTTGCGGTGTGAATGGCTGTAGATGGCTTTAAAGATACGCTGCATGTCACTTTGGTAGACAAAAGATATCCTGGGATCATACTGTATCTTTGATAATGAAGTCTTTTCAATATTGATGCCATAGAGTATGCCGAGTTTTGTCCCGATCTCCATCTGATCCTGCAGGGAGAACATCGCAGTGTCGCGTTTTGCATCAATATCAAAAAAGGGGAGAGTATCCGTATAGTCAACCAGCCCTATGCCGGTATCCCTGTCGGTCGTTATCGTAACGATGTTGTAGGTCTCTTCCCGACTCAGACGGTAGCCGATGGTGATTTGATGGTTATCCACCCCGCTGTATTTAAGATAGGCAGATTGGTAAAAAGAGCGCTGATCAGCCTGATGAATTCCATAAAAACCGTCCGTAAAGGTGACTTTTTCATGGAGAGGATCGGAAAGACTAGGAAGTTCGAATCCTGCTGGTACCGATCTGGCATCACCGCTGAGGCTGTCATATTTTGCGCCGATCTTGATGACGGCCTCAAGGTCACCGAAATGCTTGTCCCAGCCCAATTCCAGCAGATAGGCAGGCATTTCGATACGATCATCATCTTGTGGGAGTAAACCGTTAAGACCGTAGGCACTGCCATGGGTATAACTGTTCCCTCTTGCTTTGAAGCTGAAGGCATCGTAATCAAGCTGCAAACCGAGAGCATAGGTCGTTGTCTGCAGCGGGGCATCTCCACTTTGTGCAAGAGCGGTATTGTCGATGGTATAAAAGGGTGTTTGATAGTTATAAATACCAGTGGCAGCCGCATCCGGACCGGCATACAGTGTTTTTTTATCCTTCTGGTAGTAACCGTCGGCATGTATGCGGAGTTTGCCTTCGGTGGCGGAAGAGGTGAACCCGACGGCCAGTGCGTTGTAGGATCCGGTTTTGGCGAAGACACGGTTGAGTGGTTCGCCGATCTCTTCAGCATAGGTAATGACCTGGATGGAACCGGCATAGGCGTTGATGCCGTCTGTTTTACTGCCGGGTCCACGAACTACTTCAATCCGTTTGATGACTTCGATGGGCATATAGTGATAACTTGCAAACCCGTCAATAAAAGTATCATTGGCGAGTATGCCGTCAATCAGCAGTTTGACCTGCCCGAAGGCCAAAGGGTTGGAACCCCGAAAAATTGGAGTTTTCATATCCATAAGGTCGGTGGCAATATCGACACCCGGTATCAATTCCAGGGCTTCTCCGAGTGTTGAAATACCGAGTTTTTCAAGTCTTTTTCCATCCAAAACGGAGATGATATAGGGCTGGTACGGTTCATTTGCTTTCGTTTCTGTGGCGGCCTCTGTAAAGTGTTCAAGATCCCTGCCAATCTGCTGCGTAACCGAAGCGAGATGCGGAATATTAGTCGATGAAAACTCCTTTAGTGACTCTTCTGCCTGCAGCAAGACGGTACTGCAGGCCAACAGCATGAAACTGAAATATCGGGCTTTCACTGTATTTCGCTTTTACTGAAAAGTTCACGATTGGCGTCGTACAATTCATCCATATATAAAATAGAGGGATAGCGTTGCCCAATATATGGTTGAAGATCTCCAATGCGCTTATAGGGAAAATTCAGCATGTTGAGTAATCGAAAAAACGGTTTTTCCAGGGCAGCAAAAGTATAGGCTATATTGAGATTTACCATGGTGGGATAGATAATAATTTTGAGATCATTGAAAAGGGGTTTTAGTTCCGAAATACTACGGAATTTCGGTGTGACAAATACTCTCGAAAGTTCACCGAGCTGTTCCTGATCAAAGTGCCAAGTATCCGTATCGTAGGTCATATAATTTGTAGTAGGATAACCAATGGGAGAGTGGTGAATAAGACGTGTGCATGCTACAACTTCGCCAGCTTCATCAAAGGCGGCGAAATGCTCAGAGTAAGCGTCGTATTCATCTGTCTCACGGTTAGGCTCACAGTTGTCCAGCTCAGTGACCCCCAATTTTTCACAGACAATCTGATATCGAAATGCATATATTTTTTCGAGCTGATCTTCCGTGCTCACTTTGATAACCTGATAGGACATTCTCAGCTTTTCCTTATTTTTGCAAAAATAATAGCACACAAACTTAGTCAGAGAGGATAAAAGCGATGAAAATTAAAGAATATTTGAACGATATTTTTCTGTTTTATCTTTCAGCTGCAGATAAAATGCAAAGGAGCACAGTCTTAGGCACAGATAAAACGTAAAGAAAAATGATGGTCTAATGCCTTTTTTGTCGTCAGAATGGAAAGGTTTTTTAAATAGTCAATGCAGCAATGTTCTTTTCGATAAAATAGAGTCTGCAAAACAGCAAAAGGAGTAGTATGACAGCAGGTTTTTTCGCTGTATTTGACGACATCGCAGCGTTGCTTGACGATGCGGCGGCAATGAGCAAGATCGCCACGAAGAAAACGGCAGGGGTATTGGGTGACGATTTGGCCGTCAATGCCGAGAAGGCATCTGGCTTTGCCTCTTCGAGGGAGCTTCCCGTCCTGTGGGCCATCACGAAAGGCTCGTTCCGTAACAAGCTGATCATCCTGCCGTTTGCCTTTCTGCTGAGTGCTTTTGCCCCGTGGATCATCGTCCCTATTTTGATGCTCGGCGGACTCTACCTCGCTTTCGAGGGGGCGGAGAAGATCTATGACTATTTTCAGCCGCATCCCCATGAAAAAGAGGAATTTAGCGCTGTCTCGACAGAGACCATCCTGGAGCATGAGGCAAAGAAGATCAAGTCGGCCATCCTCACCGACTTCATCCTCTCCATCGAGATCGTCATCATCGCGCTGGGAACGGTGGTGGAAAAAGAACTGCCGGTCCAGATCGTAGTCGTCTCTTCCGTGGCGATTTTGGCGACCATAGGGGTTTACGGTTTTGTCGCACTGCTGGTGCGGATGGACGATATGGGCTTCAAACTTATCGCGATCGCCGACAACAGGAACAGACCCCTTGAAGCTGTCGGCAAGACGCTTGTCCTGGCCCTGCCGAAGGTGATCAAGCTTCTGACGGTGGTCGGGACACTGGCAATGCTTCTTGTTGCCGGCGGCATCTTTGTCCACAATGTCCATCCGCTTCATGACGCCCTCCATTTCATGCCGAGCCTGCTGGCCGAAATGGTAACGGGCGTGGTTATCGGGGCGCTTGTCTTGATGGCAGAAAAGCTGTTTATAAAGCTCAAGACGGTCATTGCAAGGTAAGCCCCGTCAGTAAAGGGCAGCGCAAAAATGGCCACTCCTTCATGGCATAAATGTTTTTTTTATGGGGAATACCTGGCATTTAAGATAAGATTACGTTATCTATTCCAATTTTTTAAAGGCAAGGAATTGCAGATTTACTTCCTCTTGTATGGGTCCTCAATTGAACCTTAATCGCATTAAGATGGCGCTTTACGCCACATATCTGACAAACAGATACGGTTTGACACTCAAGAAAACAGACTCAGGTGCAGCGAAAAAGAGGCTCAGGCTTGAATATGCCCAAAAACTTCTCGCTGCACTGCACATCGATGTTGTCGTCAAAGGGAAAGAGAAACTGCCCAAAGAGGGGCGTTTCCTACTCATCACAAATCACCGCAGTATTATTGATCCGCTGATCATCGAAGTGGCGCTCAAAGAGACGGATATTTTCGGCCTGTGGGTTTCGAAAAAAGAGCTTTACAACTCTTTCTTCTTCGGTATTTTTACCAGAAACGCGGGAAGTATTCTCCTGGACAGGGAAGCCAAGCAGATGAGCGGATTTTTTAAAGATATCAAATCCGGTGTCGATGAGGGGAACTCGATCTTTCTTTTTCCTGAAGGCACCCGCAACAAAGAGGCGAGCGATCTCTCCGATTTTAAAGAGGGCGCCCGCATTATCGCTTTGAAAAACAGGCTCCCGATCCTGCCGATCTATATTCGGACCAATGCAAACGACGTTCTGGAAGCCGCTTTACAAAACAGACCGAAGCAACAGCACGCTATCACCGTCGAGATAGGTGAGCTGATGGACTATAAGGATAGATCTGTCGACTTAGAAGAGGCCTACCGGAAGATCTTTGATCTTGACGAGAAAGTTTTTCTCGGAGCGGATCTGTAAGGGGACCTTCTATGCAGGAGTGCAATGGGTTGAAGGTCAGATCACCGTGCTATTCATGGAATTTAAAACTTCCAATGTCTTCGTGACATCATAGATAGCGCTGTGATACTGCGCATCATCAAAATCAATACCGTAAAATGCACAGGTCTCTATGAGCTTCGGGTTTTTCAGATTGCCTTTTATATTGACAGCATTGACCGCCTTTTTGTTCTCTTTCATCGTGCAGAAGTGACGCTCAAATGAGACAAGAGTACCTAGATGGCGAAGCTCAAAAGCGATATTGTGGGCGACCAGCGTTTTGGCCCCGCTACAAAAATCGATGAAATCACGGTCATCTTCAAAATACTCCGCATAGCCGGCACTGTTTCTAAGCGTTTCGACTTTTTGCGGGGAGAGTTTATGGACAAGCAGGGCATGAGGGTTCACCGTATATTTGGAGTAGTAGTAGCGGTGAAAGGTGTCGGTAACAATATACTCTCCACCGCTCATGAACGCTCTAAACGCGGCAACCTCTATGACATCATGGATGTTGGATGAGTTTGTCTCAAAGTCCAGGATTATCATGCGCTATTGATCGTCCTGCGGCTCTTCGGGGTGCGCATCTTCTTTCGCTTTGTCCCCCCGCTTTCGTTTCTGTTTACGGTGGCGCGGTTTCTTGTTCCGGTCTTTCGTGCGCTGCGGTGTCTCTTCGGCGGCAGATTCGGGTTCCGGTACAAAACCTTCAACCTCCTCTTCGGGGATCTCCTGCCTGATAACCCGTTCAATGTCAAAGCGTTCGCGCTCCTCTTCAGGAGTGACAAGGGCGATGGCTTCACCTGTCTCGCTCAGGCAGCCTAAACGGCTGAGATAGTTCTCCGGCTCCGTCGGAAGGTCATAACTCACCATGCGGGCAATATTGCTGAGTCCAAGCGACTGCAGGATCATGTCGGTGGTGATGAGGACGTTCAGCTTACCCTCTCCAAAAGCCTTGGCTGCCGCTTCGTTCTCCTGTGTTCTTTTGTTGCCGTGTATCGCCGCGGCGTTGATACTCCGGCTTTTAAGGAAAATACTCAGGGCGTCCGCATCACGTTTGGTTTTTGTGATGACAACGGTCTGTATATCATCGCTGCTTTTGATGATGTGTGCAAGGATAGCCGCTTTGTCACAGCCTGCGACAAGGTGCAGCTTCTGTCTGGTACGTTTAGCAACACTTATGGGGTCGTTGTAGATCTTTTCAGTGGGTTGGTCGGTTTGCTCAGGCATGTAATCGGTTCCTTTGAAGTAAGGCGCGATTATAGCTGAGCGCAGATGAAAAGGGGGTTTTCATCGCTGACCCGAGAGGGTTATAAAAGGGCTTCCGCTGGAATGATGTTTTTAAGTACGCTGCACAAGTCGCTGTAGCCTTCTACCTTTTGAATAGGCATGCCGAACTTGACAAGGTCGACTCTCGAAGGGCCGTTCAGACAATAGACGGTTTTCTTAGGCTGGGTCACGACCTTGAGATACTCTGATTCGATCAGGATATAGTTCTTCGCGTCGTAGGTAAAAAGAACCTCGTTTTTTTCATTTGTTTTAACATCTGTGATTTTATTACTCATAGGTAGCACTCCTTTATTTTGTGTTGCCATCATACAGAGCGCTTTGCTCAATTTTTATTTAGTTATTTGCAAGAGAGGAAAGCAGGGGTTCCATTTTATATAAGCTGTGTTTCCGTTACTGTAAGCAGAAAATATCTCTGCAGTGCGGAGGAAAGGGGGTGTCTCTTTTGATTATATCTTTTTGGATTTTCTGTTGTGATAGTTGAGTTATAATCAGAAAATAGTACAAAAAAAGGAGACTATCATGAGATTAGTCACAATTGCAACCCTGACTGTGGTAACACTGCTTAGTACGGGGTGTGTCACCAAACAGACGCATGAAGCGGCGTTGCAGGAACTTAACAAAACGCGCGATTCCTTGGGTTCGGCGCAGAAGACCATCCATGATCAGCAGCTCCAAATCGAAAGCAACGAAAAAGAGATCGCACGCAGCAAGGAGCTGATCGAACTCAATAATGTTGAACTCTCGGACCTTGACTTGAAAAAAGCGGTGCTTCAACGGGAGCTCGATGAAGCCCAGAAACTCTTGAACACTGCAGAGTCGCAGCTGCAGGCGTCAAGGTCCAGGCTGAGTGACTCAGAGGCACAGCTTGAGACCATGCGTCAGATCGAGGCGGAGACCAAAAAGCGCAACGAGATCTACGCCCGTTTTGTCACTGAACTCCAAAAAATGATCGACGGCGGACAGCTGACAGTCAGCATCGAGCAGGGCCGCATTGTCATCAACCTGCCGGACAACGTTCTCTTTGCAACAGGCAGCGCCCGGGTAAATGCTGACGGGCAGGTAGCGCTCAAGCAGATCGCCAACGTGCTTAAAGAGTTCTCCGACCGCCGATTCCAGATCGAAGGGCATACGGACAATGTACCGATGAAAAGTGCCCGTTTCCCAAGCAACTGGGAACTTTCCACCGCGCGGGCCCTGAGCGTTGTCCACCTGATGATACAAGAAGGGGTGGCAGCTGAAAATGTTTCGGCAGCAGGCTTCGGTGAATTTCATCCCCGTGCGGACAATGAGAGCAAGGAGGGCCGAGCCCTAAACCGCCGCATCGAGATCATCATGCAGCCGAACCTTGAGATCCTCTCCAACGAACTGCCGAAAGTCGCCGAGTAATCTCTTTTCCAATCTACTCTTTCTCCCCTCTCAGAGTCCTGCCCGGGCTCGCCCCTTCATTTACGGCTTCGGTATTGATGATTATGATTTACACCGCTATCTCCAGACGCAACATTAACCTCTCGCACAATATAGGAATTTGTCCGACTTTCACGTTATAATTGATTTGTATGAGTTGATAAGAGTTGCTGGGATGAGAGAAGGATGGGGCCTATGCGAGGGCTCTTCTTCTGACTGCTTTTAACGACAAAAACCTCTTTCAGCAGCTTGAATCCAGATTTTATTTCCAAGGAGAAAAAATGGCAGGAATCAAAATCCGATACAGCGAGGCAGAACATGGCGGAGCCTAAAAACATCATCATCTGTCTTGACGGGACATGGAACAAACCGGATGAAGGGCGGCATGAAGAGAATAAAGAGACCAATGTCAGAAATCTGTGGGAACTTCTGGAGAAAGATGAGCCGCAGAAGCAGGTGGTCTATTATGACGAGGGGGTGGGGTCACACTGGTATGACCGTATCCGCGGAGGTGTTTCGGGCCGCGGCCTCTCCAAAAACATACGCGAAGCCTATTTTGAGGTCTGCAGACACTATGTGCCGGGAGACAGGGTTTCGATCTTCGGTTTCAGCCGGGGGGCCTACACGGCGCGCTCTCTTGCCGGAATGGTCTACAGCTGCGGCGTTATTCCCAGAGAGCAGCTTACGGACAACGCTATCGAAGAGGCGTTTGAGGTCTATAAAAAGGCGGACAAGCCGACACGGGCCGAATATAAAAGCAAAAACATCACCTGCGAGATCGAGATCGTAGGGGTATGGGACACGGTGGGAGCATTGGGGATCCCTGTCGGTTTTTTAAAGAAGTACACCAACAAGTTTCTGCAGTTTCATGACACCAAGATCAACAGGGAGATCAAGCACGCCTACCATGCTCTGGCGATAGACGAGCAGCGCGAGACCTTTCGGCCGACACTGTGGCATGTCAGAGATAAAAATGCACATCAGGATATCGAACAGGTCTGGTTCGCGGGTGTGCACTCCGATGTAGGCGGCGGTTATAAGCAGCGTGCGCACTCGGATATCGCATTTCGGTGGATGATCCACAAGATCCGTGACATGGTCCTTTTGGATGACTCGACCTATCCGTACCGAGTTGACGCGACCAAAGAGATCCATGACTCGTATAAGATCTATTACGGTCCAAAAGAGAGACGGGTGGCTTCTGCGACGGATATCTATACGCCGTATGTTCACGCGAGTGTTCTGGAGAAGATCCAAAAAGTACCGGACTACAGGGCGCTGGCACTGGTCGACATCGAAGACAGGGCGACGCTCGCACCGTACAGAGTGGTCCACGAGTGAGCATCTAGGCTGCACGCTGCGATACATGTAATAAAGGAAAAAAATGGGTAAAAAGACAATGAATATTCTGATCTTTTTGACTCTCGCTGCACCTGCCGCTGTGACGGCGGGTGCCCTGGAGAGATATCAGGTTCCGGAAGTGAAGAGCAACTCGGCAGAGATCCGCGTGGAGGAAAAGGTCTATACTGATTTTCGCAATAAAGCAAAGGAGTATTCACCGGAAAAACGGGAAAAACTCAAAGCATATTACCGTCAGAAGATGAAACAGTCCGTTCGGGAGAGAAACTTTGATGCCGCTTCACACTATCAGAAGCTTCTGGATATTTTGAATTCTTTGTAAAAGGTGGCGGGTATGAAAAGGATAATAGAGCAGATACTCCTGCTGATGGCCCTGGTCACACTGCCTTCAGGAGTACTCTATGCTACGGCAGATGAGAATATCAGTATGTTTGAAGATGAGTTCGATTACAGCAATGTGCCAAAGCAGGTGCAGTCCGAAAGCGACAGCGCACAATTGGCTGTGATCGAAAATACCTATCGATATGTGGTGATCACGGCGATCCTTTATGCCTTTACACTGGTCATCATCACCATCCTGATGAAGATAACGCCGCAGCATCAGGCAAAAGACATTGTCACGGTGGTCGGTCTGGTATCGGTCATATTCGGAGCGATACTGCTTGTCCTGGTTGTCGATACGTCAGATGCGCTAACGGCACCGATGGGCATTCTCGGTGCAATAGCAGGATATCTATTCGGCCGGTCTCAGAAAGCGGAGGGGTGATCTATCGCATACCTGCTCATCATATCGGACAGGAGAGAGTAGAAGCCGTTTCCTGTTTCTTCGTTTAATGAGTATACTGTTTCAGATAGTCGGCACAGAGACCTGAATATTTGACCTGCTGTTCTTGCTTTTCAGTCCATTACGAAGGAACCATTGTGCCCATTCCCCAAACCATAGAGGCGTTGATCGAAGAGGTCAGGCATCTCGAACAGAAGATCGATGCGGAGCTTGAAAAGCGACAAGAGCCCTTTCGTTACCAGATAAAAAAGGGGAAAGTCATCTTTGAAAAAGAGCTGCTGGCACGTCAGAAGCTCTTCAAGAAAAATCTTTTCACCTACCTCTCCGAGGTTCCGCTCCTCTCCTTCCTCGTTTCGCCTGTCATCTACAGTATCATCATCCCGGCCGTCATTTTGGATATTTTCGCCACACTCTATCACGCTGTCTGCTTTCCGGTCTACAAGATCCCAAAGGTGAGGCGAAGCGACTATATCATCTTCGACCGTCATAAGCTCGGCTACCTCAATCTGCTCGAAAAGATGAACTGCCTCTACTGCGGCTACATTAACGGACTCGTCGCCTACGCGCAGGAGATCTCGGCCCGTACCGAACAGCGTTTCTGCCCCATTTCGCATGCAAAAAAACCGCACCAGACCCATTCGCGCTACCGTTATTTTTTCAGCTACGGCGACGGCGAACGCTATAAGGAGGAACTCTTTCAACTGCGCCTGAAGTTTGAGGACCTTCAGCAGAGAGAGAAGAAAGAGGACGAAGCAGACGCGGTTAAGTAGGTTGGCTTAGGTTTCTCGGAAACGGCATCGCCGTCAAGCATTGTTTTCAAATTGAAACGCCGAATACGCCACCGAAATGGTACGGTTACTTTCTTTTATACGTTTTGTCTATGCTCCGATATAAGCCCGGCCAACGGCTTAGCGGTTCGAATCCCGCTGCCCCTTCGGGCAGAGACTCATGGGTGCCGATGAGCAGATAGCCGCCGGGTTTGAGCCTCGCTTCGATCTGCTTCAGCAGTGTTCGCTGCAGTGCATCGTCAAAGTAGCTGAAGATGAGGTTGCGGCAGAGTATGAGGTCAAACGTCTCTTCAGGCATCTCGTCTCTGATGTCCTGGTGAGAAAAGGTCACCGTCTTTTGATACTCTTTTTTGAGACAGTAGCTGCCGTTTTCGACATAAAACGCGCGCTCTAGCAACGGTTTCGGCAGCTCTTTGAGGCTGCTGTAGCGATAGCAGGCCTTTCCGGCCCGTGCCAGCATTGCAAGATGGCTGTCCGTTGCGATGATCACCACTTTCAGTACAGGAAATTTCGCTGCCAGTTCCATCTGCCAGAGAATCGAGAGGGTATAGGGCTCCTCTCCCGAGGCACACCCGGCGCTCCAGATCCTGAGGCTTTTCGCTTCCTTCTCGCACGCTTTTTCCGCCAGCTCCGGAAGCACTGTCTCTTTTAGATGTCCATAGATCCCCCTGTCCCGGTAGAAGCGGGAGATCGTAATGCGGCACATACCGTCAAGCAGATCCCATTCGTTTTGCGCATAGTCAAGATATTCACCGTACGCGTCAAAATCTGAGAGGCCGAGTGCTTTGATGCGTCTTTCAATCCGTTTGCAGACCTGTTTCCGTACTTTCCGAAAACCGTGCCATTGCAGACGGAGTGTCGGCATTATACGCTGCAAAAAGCTGACGCATTCCCAATCTTTCATCGGCGCTTTCTCCCCTTCTTATCCGTCAACAGGTCTCTTATCGGCCCTTTAACAGATATTTTCTCATAATGAAGATGTATTGCATGTTAAGAATGCAGCCCGAAATGAAGCAGGAAGGGGGCATGGGGTTTGTCATGCACACGGTCGGATCTTTTGAGAAAAAAAGCGGGTCGGAGCATTGGGCCTGAAGGCATCTTCCCGATAGTACTAGTCCAAAATTTTGGGAGGATTCTAAGCTTTCTTCTTTTAAAATGAATAATAGCACGACAAAAGGAGACGTTATGCGTTGGTCTAAAATTTTTGCAGCCGTTGCAGGCACATTGGCAGTTTTTATGTTTTTTAACTGTGGAGGCAGCGGTTCTAACAGCATTGGGACCGGGACGTTGTCTTTACGTCTGGCTGATGCGCCGCTGATTGACGACGGGAGCGTGACCGGCGTCTATATCACGATTACCGGAATCGAGTACCATACGAGCGATGGCAGCTGGAAAACGATGGATGAGTTTAACACCTCCGTCAACCCTATCAATCTTCTGGAATGGCAAGACGGAAAAAGCATCTCGCTGGGTGACTTTCAGCTGCCTGCCGGGAAATACACGCAGATGCGGTTTATGCTGGATGCCGCAGAAGAGCAGAAAAGACCCAAGAGCAATACCGGCTGTTTTATCGAGATCAACGACGTGAATGAGACGCTTTATGTACCCAGCGGTTCGCAGACAGGTTATAAGGCGGTCGGAAACTACGAAGTGCCGCGCAATGGTACCGTGGTGATGACCGCCGATTTCAATGTCCGAAAATCCATCGTCAGTTCGGGTGACGGCAGTTATTATAAACTGAAACCGACCATCAAACTGGTTGTTACGAACGAAGCCGGTACGATCAAAGGAACACTCGGCAATCTTGATACCAACAGCAGCTATGTCGTCTATGCCTATGAATATGTAGAAGGTTCATCTACATGGAACGATGAGGAGGCCAATGAACCGGCTCCTGAAGAGGTGCGCTTTGCCAATGCCGTTACCAGTTCACAGGTCAAGGACGGCGGCGCCTATATGCTCACATTCCTTGCGGCAGGAACCTATGATCTGATCGTCGCCAAATACGACGGCAACGGGGATTATGAGACATACTACATCCAGACAGAGATCACTGTTGAAAGTGCTGAAACCACCACGTTTGACTGGACACTGTAGACCGCTTCGCCGTTTATGACGCGGGCTTAGTGAACAACGTCACATCTACCTTTTTAGCGTGGGTGAGGGTATAAACGGCGTCAAAGAGTTTTGTTGAAAGAGGAAGATACAGCTTCAGCACTTTTTGGTAGCGCTGTTTTTGGGTGTACAGTGCGTCATGTTGTTCAAACGGTCTTTCTCGAATGTACAGCACTGTTCAAAAAACGTTTTCATCGAAGCTTTTCCTCTTTTTATCCGGGACTTTACGGTTGAAAGCTTTACCTTATTCTGCTCTGCATACTCCTGCTGGGTCTGTTCTTCCAGGTAGACCGCTTTGAGGGGATCTGAATAGTGCTTTGGCAGCTGGTGAAGAAACTTCTCGACACAGCAGTTCAGTTCATCATAGATCGTCTCATTCTCATCTTCGTTACTGTAAAAGAGTGCATCATCGATATCGACATAGTTCTCTTTTCGGCGGCGGTAGTAATCGATGATCCGGTTGGAGGCGATCTTGTAGAGCCAGCTTTGGACTTTCGTCTTCTCCTTTAGTGTCTCCAGCGAGTTCGCAGCTTTGAAAAACACGTCATTGAGAATCTCTTCGGCACTGTGGGCATCGGCCACCTTGTGCGAAATATACCGCAGGAGCGGTTGCCTGAACGTTTCGTAGAGCTTCTCGATCTCTTTTTCTCTGGATAACTGCATACGGTATTTTACCCTGTAATGGGAAACTGGCCGAGAGATGCAAAAGTTTCAAAAGCTTGCAACCTTTTTTTAATGCATTACGTCTTAGGCATGAAGAGACTTGAAAAAGGGAATAGATAACATGATTTTTACCGATAAAAAAGAGAGCCCATCATGCGGCTGCGCAACACAGGTGAATGCGGCAAGCGTCTGCCCGCAGTGCCATCAAAAAGGCAGCAAGGTTGAGGCGGTCACCGTACAATCGCAGTTGAAAAAGGAGCCGCTCAGCAACATGCATTCCACTAGGGATGCATTTAACTTCTGCACCAACCCCGTGTGCGATACCGTCTATTATGCCGACGACGGCAGTGAGAGCTTCGGGCAAAAAGAGATAAAGTCAAAAGTGACGCTGAAAAACGATGACCCCAAAACGCCGCTCTGCTACTGCAAAAAGCTGTTGAAAGGGGATGTCCTGGCGATGATAGAGAAGGGAGAGCCGGATATCGCCGAAAAGGTCAAAGCGATCATCGCAAATGGGAAGTCGTTTTGTGAAAAGTCCAACCCGAAAGGGACCTGCTGCACTGACGATGTAAAAAACTTTCTGGCCGGTTTCGGCATCTCCTGGGAAAAGCCGAAAAAACAGATGTTCAGTATGATGCCGCCCTCAAGCTGCTGTTCCTCCTCCGGCTGCTGCTGAGGTCTGTGCAGCATCGACCCCCTCTGTCGCGAAGATATCCCTTCGGAGACTAGGGGAACGAAGAAGTGCGTTTTTTTAGTACGGTGTAGTTGACCTTCTTATTCTCCCTCATTCGGGTCATAGGATATAACGGTCTCGTTCTCTTCATCAGGCGCCTGAGCCTTTGTCCCAGCATTTAGAACTTCGTCCACTTCTTTCACTTCTTTTTCCGAACGTTCCGGAATTTCTTTCGCCTTTTTGATCTCTTTTTCCGAGGCAGGCTTGGTGTACAGTGCGCTCTCCTCATCAAAGCCGTGCATTACAACGCCTGAACATCCGGCCAGTAACGTCATTGCCAGTACCGATGCTATTATCCCGTTCCCTGTTTTTCTCATAGGTGTCCTTTTAGGTCAGAATTTTACCAAATGTATAGATTGTTCTTTCATCTTACACCGTTTCGGCTGCGACTTTTTTTTCGCATCGCTGACGACGACAAGATGATGATTGTCGATCCATGAGACCCCTTCGACATTGCAGTAGAGCGTCCGGCCTTTTTTGTCTTTCGGAAAATAGTAGACCTTGCCGCTGCCCACGGTTTTCCATCTGTCAGTGTCGAGTTTTCCGATCCAGAGTGCCGATGATTCCTGTGAGCTGACCGCCAGCGTGTTGTCGGTGCTGATGTCCAGCCCGGAGTAGTCGGTGAAACGTAGGTTCTCAGGCAGAGGGATGGCACCTGTCAGATTCCATTTCTTCTTTTTTTTCACAAAGAACTGTATCGTCCCGCCGCCGGGTTTTTCGCCTTTTCGCCCCGCCTTGCAGCGGTTGCCCTCGCAGAGCGCCAGTAGGTAGTCCGTGCCGTTTCTGCGGAAAAAGGCCAGCCCTTCGAATCCCTTGTTGCCGCTCTCAAACCCGTAGTCCAGCCAGCGCTGCTTCGAGGTCGGTGAAAAGCCTCCGTCTGTCACACTCAGACGCCCCTGCCACATCCCCTTATGCTTCAGCGACTCTTCAACAAGGTAAAACTCGTTTTTCGGAGGGTTATAGGTAATGCCCTCAAATCCCACTTCTGCACGCTCTTTTCCCAGCAGTTTCACCTTGGTGAGCTTCGTGTTGACACGTGCCACCCGGCTGCTGTTGTCGAAGACAACATAGAAGCGGTTATTTGCAAAATGGACCCCGCTCGCTTCGTATCTCTCCATCTTGCCTTTGCCGTCAATGAGCTTTTTAAACTTGACCTCGTCGACTATTTTTAGCTCATCGCAAAGCGATTGGGCCGTTCCGAGAAAGAGCAGCGCTGTCAGTAAGATGACTGTTTTTAGTCTTTTCAACATTTTTCTTTTTATTCCAAAGGTTGTTTTCGGCGATTATATCAGAGTTGTGAGATCTTTGGAGATGCAAAAGTGCCTCTGCTGTCCTTAGTGAAAGGTTTCGATCTGTAAGCTTGTTCGGCTTTTTGGCTATGATAATAGAATGACAATCCATATGAAGGTTACACCATGACTTTCCCCAAACAACTGCAAAAAGATCTCGGACAGATCGCCGAAACGCTCAATTTGAATGCCGATGAGATGACCATCGTCAAAATGCGTCCGGGTATAAACGGGCGCCATAAAGAGCTGGAGCTGATTCAGGGGAACTGGGACACAGAGCACCCGTGGGTTATCATTGATGAAAACGATCTCCCCTATACGATGACTTCGGCTGAGTCTCTCTCAAAAATGATCGCCTTGTTCGCATCGGCGCAGGGCGAGACCTTTCGTCTTAAACTCGAAAAAGCGATATGGAAACAGTACCCGGTCGACTATTATGATGTGTGGGCCGTGGCGATGGACAGGATCAAACGGCTGGCAAAAAGCCGCCCGGAGAGCACTATCGTGAAACTCGATCTGGACTGGCTGGTCACAGAGATCAAACAGGAATACCCGAACCTCTTTTACCACATCGACCAATTGCTGGGGCAGGGGGAAAAGTAAGCGAAGCGCTCTACTTTAGCACTGTTGTTTATTTGAATATCTATTAAAGCAGCCTCTCCACCCAGCTATGAGATCAGAAAATCCTTCTTTCTGCCAAGATACTTTGATGACGACGGTCCGGATATCCATATAGTTTTTGTATAATGCCGCATGCAAAACCTACCCTTAGACAATATCTTTATCCCTTCAAAAGTCCCTTCCAAAAAGGTCATGATCATCCTTCACGGGCGCGGGGACTCGTCGGAAGGTTTTACGATGCTGCCGGACTTTTTACAGATCGAAACCATGAATTACCTTCTTCTGGATGCCCCGTTTGAGTACTTTACGGGGTTTTCATGGTACCAGCTGCCGCCGAACCAGCTTCCCGGAATACGACAGTCGAGTCAACTGCTTACCGAGACTTTGGACATGCTCTTCGAAGAGGAGTTTAATGCCGATGAGAGCTTTCTGTTCGGTTTTTCGCAGGGTTCGCTGCTCACCTTTGAGTTTGGTACGCGCTACCACAAGGTGCTTGCCGGTTACATCGCCGTCAGCGGCTATATCTATGATGCGTCCAAATTGCTGAGCGAGATGAACGAAGAGGCGGCCGCTTCGAACTGGTTATGTACCCACGGTACCGATGACAATGTATTACCTTTTGAAACCTCGAAAGAGCAGGTACAGCTGCTGCAGCAGAACGGTTTTAATGTGGCGTTCAAAGCGTATGCTAAAGATCACAGCATCGACCGTGAAGAGTTGGCGGATATCGCTGCCTGGATGCGAAAGATCATTGAAAAATAAATGATGTTGCGAAACGTTTAGAGAACAGGGTAAGTGATGTGACCGAGCGGGGTCAGCTTTCTGACATCGTCCCTTCAAAGGGTTTGGCACGGCAGACCCTGTTCCGACCGTTCTCTTTTGCTTCATAGAGGGCCGCATCAGCGCGTGTCATCGCCGCATCAAAGTTTTTGTCATCCCTGTTGACCTCGGCAACGCCAAGGCTGATGGTGAAGCGGAGTTCTGTGCCGTCGTCGAGTGTGATGACGAGTTTTTCGACTTCACGGCGCAAGGTCTCGGCCATGGCATATCCGCCCTCCATTACGGTCTCCGGAAGAAGAATAAGAAACTCTTCGCCGCCGAGACGACAGGTCACATCACTGACGCGTGTCGATTTTTTAAGGGTCTGGGCAAGTGCGATGATCACGTCGTCGCCCACCTGATGCCCATAGGTGTCATTGATGTTTTTAAACTTGTCGATATCGAGCATGACCACGGTAATGTGGCTCCTGTTACGGCGCATCAACCCTAAAAGATGGTCTGTGATTTCCGACAGGTATCGTCTGTTGTAGAGTTTTGTCATCGGGTCTGTCAGCGCCTGCTGCTCCAGTTCGTTGCGCGAAGCGGAAAGACGTTTTATCAGCGTTTTGACCCGAAAGAGAAGGAGTATGACGACAAACATCATGCCGACATAATATAGAGAGTTCACATAGATATCGAGCTTCTCTTTGACATAATAGAGTTTCCAGGGAATATCCTCAAACGCTTTTACATAGACATAATGACTGCCCAGGGAGAGATGACCGTTGTCGGTGACGGCCGACTCCAGGATCTCTCTGCTCAGCAGCTGAGATGCTCTAAAGATCTTTTCGACATCATACCCTTTAAGGTTGCTGGCGGCAACGATCTCATTGTTCTGACTGACAACAACGTAGGTCCCGTGATGAAGGTTCTTACTCTCAAGAAAAGCACTCTCCAGGGCAACGGCAATGTCCAGGTTGACGGTGCCGAGAAACTCGTTTTTGTCATAGAAAGGGTGCCCGATAGTGACCAGGACCTTCTCTTTTTGTGCCGATTTATGAAGCGGGGTAAAAAAGAGTTTTTTCTCAGGATTCAGTGCCGGCGTCGCATACTGCCACAGCGGTTTTTCAAGCATTTCGGCATGCCACATAAACTGATCTGACCATAGAAAAGGATAGGATGTGGAGAAGTTGTGTTTTGAAGCGTAATAGATTTGTTTAAAACTCTTGTTCAGCCCTTTGGCAATGGCAAAGTAGGTCGTCAGGGCCAATGACGTTGCCATCTCGTGGAGTACTTTTTTTGAGGATGTAAATCCGCCGAATCCGGTCAGGTTGGAGAGGGTCGGTTCATCCAGGGCAAAATCCCCTTGCACATTCACCCCGTGGACCTTGGCGACATACGCCAGGGGAATATCCTGATTTTTGTAGATCTCCCCAGCAGCGGCATATAGAGACAAAACAGAACCGATCCCGGTTTTGATCCGTGTCTCGAATTCGTTTGCGGTATTGTCCACTTCGATCCTGATATTGTTGCTCTGACTGGTCAGGGTCTGGTAGCCGACAACGATCATGACGACAGAGAGCAGACCGATTAAAATATTGATATAAAAAGCTTCTTTGTTAAATCTATTCTCTTTCATCACATCTTTTCCTTAAGTCGGTAGCTTATTATAGGTAACACTTCCTTGTAATAAAGCTGACCTTTAAAGAGAGACGCAGTTGCTTTTGGACGTTTAACACGGTTTTGCCTAAGACTCTTATCCCTCTAATACCGCCAACTTCTCTTCGTACTCCGCCATCAAGGCATCCAGCTCTTCCTGCGCAACTTCCATGCGCTCAAATTTCTCTTCGACTTCGGCTTCGAGTTTAGAGACAAACTGTGAGACTTCCATCACTTTGGCGTTATCATTGACATTGGAGGCTTCTACTAGTTCCTGGTGATACTTGGCGATCTGAGTCTCGCTCTCCATAATGAACTTCTCCGCCTTTTCGATCTCTTTTCGAAGCGGCGACGTTGCACGTGAACGCTCTTTGGTGATGATGTTTTTGAGCTTTTTGTTCTCTTTGCTCATCGGGTTGGCGGTTTTCTTCTTTTTAGGTTTGGTCTCTTCGACCTCGTCTTCATCCCACCCCTTTTTTTCCAGGAACAGGTCGTACCCGCCGTCAAACAGCTCTGCACCGTCTTTTGAAAAGATGATGAGCCGGTCAGCGACACGGCGTAAGAGCTCTTCGGAGTGGGAGACGATAATAGAAGAGCCCTGGAAGTTTTTGATCGCGACGGTCAATGCTTCAATGGAGTCGATGTCAAGGTGGTGCGTGGGCTCATCGAGAAAGAGCAGGTTGGACGGCCGTGACAAAATCTGTCCCAGCATCACCCGACTTTTTTCACCACCCGAGAGAAGCGAGACCTTCTTTTCGGCACGGTCGCCGCTGAACATCATCGCCCCGCAGATCGCCCTGACATTGGCGGCGGCAAGTTTCGGATTGGCGGCATAGATCTCATCCATAATGGTGCTGTCGGGATTAAGACGTGCTATATTGGTCTGACCAAAGTGTCCCACTGCGGTGGATCCATGGTACTTGACTTCACCCGTCAAGGGCTCTAACTCACCTGCGATAGTGTTAAGCAAGGTAGACTTACCGACACCATTTTTACCGATGATGGCAAGGCAGTGCCCCTTTTCGATGGTAAAGGAGATGTTCTTAAAGAGAATGTTGTCCGGGGTGTACCCAAAGCTGATATCCTGAACATCAAGCAGGACTTTAGCCGGCGTGTCTTTGAACTGAAAGTCGAAGGCAAGGGTACTGTCAAAACCAATGTCCTCCATACGGTCCATCTTCTCCAGCTGTTTGACTTTAGACTGCGCCAGTGCTGCTGTCGATGCTCTCGCCTTGTTTTTGGCGATGAACTCTTCGAGTTCCTTGACTTTTTTGTCCTGAGAGGCTTTCTGTTTGGCGTAAAGCTCCTCATTTTCGGCCAGCTGGGCATAGAACTTGTGTGTGTCGCCTGGGATCACAAACAGATCACGCCGGACGATCCCCATGGTATGGGTACAGATGCCGTCCATAAAGTCGCGGTCGTGCGTAATGAGGATCACCTCGCCCTGAAAGGCTCTAAGAAAGGACTTGAGCCAGCGCAGAGAAAGGATGTCGAGGTAGTTGGTCGGCTCATCAAGCAGCAGCAGGTTCGGTTCGGTCACCAGCAGTTTGGCAAGGTTGATACGGATCTGATACCCACCCGAAAACGAGAGGGGGGCTTTGTCGAGGTCTTCCTGGACGAAGCCCAGACCAAAGAGGATCTTCTCGACACGGTAGGTATCCCACTTCATGTCATCTTCGAGTGCAAGAGCAGCCTCTTCACGCAGCGTTTTTTCACTAAACTCAAGGTGCTGACGCAAGGCACCTATCTTATAGTTTTTAGGGATAAGCACACTCCCTTCACTTGGCTCTTCTTCGCCCAAAATAAGTTTAAACATGGTCGATTTACCGCTACCGTTACGACCGACGAGGCCCATTTTGTTACCGGGGTTGAGTTTAAAGGTGATGTTGCTATAAAGTTCTTGGCTGCCGTAGGCTTTGGAGACGTTGGAAAATTGTATCATTTTGATTCTTTTTGATTGGTTTTTTGTTTTGGATGTTAAATATAGCTCTGCAGTTTGATCAGCGTCGCCAAAAGGAGGGCGTTTTTCTCAAGCGCTCCGCCGGACTTCATCTTCAGCTCATTCGCAAGCAGGAGGTTCAGGATGGTTTCGTACTGCTCCTGCTTGAACCTGATGCTCTGCTGGGCGCGCTCCTGTTCGATCTTCTGCGGCAGTTTGTAACCGAGAATGGCCGCAGAGTCGGCAATGCCGTGTATCTTGATGTGGGCGTAAAAGAGGTAGAGCTGCGTTATGAAGGCGCTGATGGCCGTGATGATGCGGATCTCGTCCTCGCCGCTCTCGAGGATGCGCTGGAGCTCCTCTTTAAAATCTTTTTTGGCAAGCAGGTGGTTGATGAACTGGTCGATCTTTACTTCGGCTACCCCGTAGACCAGCGCGTCGATCTCCTTGGCACCGACAGGGCGCCCGAGGATCCGGAGTTTGTTCAGCTCATTGAAGGCGAGCGAGAGGTCGCCGTTTTGCGTTTCGATGAGGTGGGTGGCGGCATAACCGTCCATCTGGACACCCAGGCGCTGCGCCTCCTGCATGATGAGGCTGCGGGCCTCATTGGCAAAAGGGGGGAAGAGCCGCACTTCGATGCCGCCGGACTTCTTGTTGAAGGCTTTTGCTGAGGTCTTCATGTCACTGCCGTAATAGGCGTAGATAAAGGTGTTATCGGGGTTCTTCTGTACCAGTTCGAGCAGGATGTCAAGATCTTTTTTGGGCACTTTCTTTTCGTTCTTGATAATGAGCAGGTTCTGGTCGCCGAAGAGCGAGCCCTGTGAGAGGTGGACTTTCGCGCTGTTGAAATCGTACTCGTCATGATAGAGGCTCAGCACATTGGCATCGGGGATAGTGCTGAAGATGCGCAGGTAGTAGTCGATGAGAAAATGGCTCTCGCCGTAGAGCATGACGGCCTGCGGACGTTCGTTGTTGCGGATAAGGTTGTCGAGCTCGTTTCGGCGCATCAGCTCAGTTCCATCGGGTCGGTGTCAAGCTTTTTGACGAGGCTGGCGCTGATCTTGGCCGTTGCCAGATCGACCTTGTCGATACGGACGATGATATCGTCAAAAAGGGTGACCGGGGTACTGACGCTGAGGTTGACCACCGCGCCGACGATCGGTTCGAGTATCTCGGCGATGTAGTCCGGATCCGTGCCGTGGACTCGTGCCCTGAACTCCTGCCCGATCAGTCCGTTTGCCCAGCGGGCGAATTTGCGCTGCATGAAACGTATCTCGATCGTAGAGGCCTCGCGCTCTTTTTCGCTGATGCTGAAACAGAGGGCGTCGATGTTGCGCAGGACGTAGGAACTCTCCTCGGTGTCCTTGGCCAGCAGGGCCTTGAGATGACGGTGGACGATGAGATCCGAATAGCGGCGGATCGGCGAGGTGAAATGGGTGTAGGCGTCAAACCCGAGCCCGAAGTGGCCGACATTGTGCGGGGCATAGCGCGCCTGCATCTGCGCGCGGATGATGAGGGTGTCTACCTCCTTGTCGAGGCCGCGTTTGCGTGCTTCGGCCTGAATGAAATCGATCGTCTCTTTCATGGACTCTTTGGGTTCGACGATGATGCCGATGCCTGCAAGCTCCTGATAGAGGCTCTGGAGCTTGATCTGGCTTGAAGGTTCGTGGATACGGAAGACACCGTGGGTGTAACGCGAGGCTGCCGCCTTGTTGGCCAAAAGCATACAGTCTTCGATCAGTCCGTGCGAGGGGGTTTCTTCGCTCAGCGTAGTAGAGATGATGTTTTGCTCCTCGTCGAGTTCCATCTCGACCTCTTCGGAATGGAAGTCATAGCCGTATTTCAGCCGCTCCTCTTTGAGCGCGTCGGTCAGTTCGCGCAGCTTGGGGAGGTAGCCGAATACAGGTTCTTCCTCGCTGTTTTTTGGCGTAAGGCCGCCTTCGAAAAAGAGGTCGACCTCTTCATAGGTAAAGCGGCGTTTGGAGTGGATAATGGCCTCGTACAGTTCGCTTTTTACCACTTTTAGCCCATCGAGATGCAGTTCAAAAACAAAGGCGAGACGGTCGACATGAGGCTGAAGCGAACAGAGGGTCTCGGAGAGTTGGCGCGGCAGCATCGGAATGGAACGGTGCGGCAGGTAGATTGAGAAACTACGGTAGATCGCTTCGGCATCGATCGGACCAAAGGGCTCGACATAGCTGCTGACGTCGGCGATGGCGACGTAGAGGATGTTCTTCTCGGGGATGTAGCAGATGGCATCGTCAAAGTCTTTTGCGGTGACCGGGTCGATAGTACAAAAAGGGAGGCTTCGCAGGTCTTTGCGGTCGGGGTAGAACGAGACGTCCACGTTCTTGTCAAAACTCTGCGCCAGATCGAGGACATCCTGCTCGAATTCATCGTGCTTGTTAAACTGCGCCAGCACGATCTTCTCATCGACCAGAGGATCGCTGATGTGGCCCAGCTCTGCCATGACTTCGCTGGTCTGGTCGTTGATTTTGAAGAGGGCGCCCTCTTCGTATTTGGCAAGTTCGGCGGCGCTGAGCGGAACGCCTGCCGGGTAGCCGGTACGAATGTCGACCAGCCCTTTTTGCCCCTTGTTGACCGTCAGTATGGCAACGCTGTAGGTTTCGGCGCGTCCGAGGACCTCTACGACCTTGGCGCTTGGTCCGCCGCGTTTTCCCAGCAGACGTTGGGCGATGACGATGTCACCGTCTTTGGCACTGCCGAGATCGTGTTCATCGATGTAGAGATCGCGGACATTGGCACCGACTACCCGCAGGTAAGCGGAACCCTGCTGGGCCATCATTATTGAACCTGCGCGGTATTTTGAGGGGAGGCGGTAGAGTTTCTCCTCTTTTACGAGGTAGCCTTGAGCAAGCCATTTCTGAACATGTTCCATCTCCTCTTCGGTGATGTCCTGTTCGTAAAGTCCCACGGTCAATCGTATCAAAAGGTTTTTCACGCGCTCTTTTCCCCAATACAAAAGCATCGCCGGCAATTCTATAATGATTGCAGGGAGGCTCTTAAATAAATTTCTAGTATTATAACTAAGAATAGATATTGAAGGCGAATATATGAAGATCCTACTGTTACTGTTTTTGACACTGTCTCTCTTCGGAGGTGATTTTGAAGAGATGAAGAATACGTTTGAAAAAGGGAATGCCGACCGCGCTATTGCCATTGCGCGGATCAATGCGATGAAGGGAGACGTTGCTGCGATGTACGATCTCGGGCTGCTCTATTATGCGAAGGGCTCAACTAATGAAGCGAAAAGGTGGCTGGAACGTTCGGTTAGAAACGGGGGCAAAGGAGCGCTGGGTATCAGCATCATCCTTTTCTCGCAAAGTCGCAGCAGAGATGGGTATAAGAAGGTCACGGAATCGCTTGTCAATGTTGAAAAAAGTCCGATACGTTCAGCTTTGATGGCCGTCAGCAGGGACCTTTCGGAGAACCGGCGTGAGGCTTCTGGGAAAGATTATCTTACGGTAGCTGAGCTTTTTTACGGCGACAAAATTATTGCTCCGGACCTTAGAATGGCGCTCTTTTTGACCAATCAGGCGGCAAAAAAAGGCGATGAGAAAGCGATGGAACTGATGGGCGATGCATATTGGCGCAGCAACTACACCCGAAAGAGCCCGATGGTCGCCCCGCAAACGGGCAATGCCCTCAATGTGGCGCTAGAGTACTACAGCGATGCCTCCGGACTAGGCAATCTCGATGCGATGGCCAAAATGGGGAAACTTCATATTATCGGGCCGCGCAATGTCCGCAGGATCCAGTACGGAGTCGAGCTGATCCTCAAATCAGCAAACGGGGGCAGCCCCCTGGGTGCACAGATGGCAGCGGAACTCTATTTTGAAGGGCAGGGTGTCAGAGCCGATCGACGGCAGGCACTGGAATGGTATGCAAAAGCGACGGAGATATGCGAGGTCAACAAGATACTTGCGAACCTCTATCGCCAGGGCGAAGAGGCCGATAGGTATGCGGCCGCGTACAAACAGTGTGCCAATACCGACAAGTACAAGGGGCAATACCATCTACTGTTTGAACAATTTTGAGAGTAAACACATTCTATGCTAGAATTTTCGGCAAAAACAAGCCAAGGTGAAAAATGAATAATGAAGCGATGTTGAAACAACTTGGGTATACACCCAACGAAGCACTGTTGAACCAGTTGGAGAGAATTATCAATAATACGAACTCTTTTGAGAAGATCGAAAAACATATTTTTGATCTGAATGAACACCTCAAAGTTGATGACTCGCACGTTGCCATGTCGAACAGTGAAGACTATTTCAAGATCAAGATCGAAGCACCGAGCCCGGAACGTACTGAAGAGGCGATGGAGAAAGTGCAACATTTTGCCGACAAGTATAAAGTGGCCCTGAAGCAGGTTGAAGGCAAAAACACCTTTTACATTCTGGGCTTTAACAAATAAGCCGCGCCTTCAGGAAAATGCGAACCGTTTTGCATTTTCAGCCGACGCGGCACTGTACCGCATCTAACTCCGTAGTGACAAGCAGCGTAAAGCCGCTGCTTCCTAACCCGTAAAGATGAGAAGATACTATGCACATTGAACCGATCACGCAAGAGGGTTATGACCTTCTGATAAAAGAGTTCAAGTATCTTAAAGAGATCGAGAAGCCTAAGGCCAACCGTGAAAAAGAGGTGGCGGCAGCACTGGGTGATCGCAGTGAAAATGCGGATTACCATGCGGCCAAAGAGAAACTTCGCCATATCGATAAACGGCTTTTCTATCTTAGTAACATTCTTGAAAAGACACAGATTATCGATCCGTCGGGGCTTGATCACGCCCGTGCCCATTTTGGCTCTACCGTCACACTTTGCAATCTGGAGACAGGTGAAGAAGAGGTCTACACGATCTGCGGTCTCTTGGAAAGTGAGCCGGAAAACGGTCTCATCTCCATTCATGCCCCGCTTGCAAAGGTGATGATGGGCAAGCGTGTCGGCGATGAGTTCAGCATCAAGCTTCCCGGCGGTAAAAAAGAGTATGAAGTAGAGAAGTTGGAGTATATCCCGGTATTTGAGCGCAAAAAGATCCACCGGGATGAGAAGGATTTTGGGTTCAGTTAAAAAGGGTGAGGCGTGTCAGTGCACGTGAGCTTCCTGCTGAAGGGAACGCAGCGTTAGCGCAGGAGCGGGGGCTTTGCTCCTGTTTTTCCGCAAGAAAGACCAAGTGCGGCAGGCTGCACGTGAGCTTCCTGCTGAAGGGAACGCAGCGTTAGCGCAGGAGCGGGGGCTTTGCTCCTGCACCGTATAAAATAATAGAAATCAAAAGGAGCCAAAATGGCAAGAGCAGAAGCAAGACATATATTAGTGGACAGTGAAGAGCAGTGTTTAGCACTTAAAAAAGAGATCGAAGCAGGTGCTGACTTTGCTGCGGTGGCAAGGGAAAACTCACTATGCCCGTCAAGCCGCAACGGCGGCGATCTGGGTGAGTTTGGACCGGGTCAGATGGTACCTGAGTTTGACAAGGCGGTCTTCTCTTCGGATGTTGGCGTTGTCATCGGCCCGATCAAGACCCAGTTCGGATACCATCTGCTTGAAGTGACAAAACGCGTCTGACAGTCAGCCCGGATGTTCCCCGATTAAAGCGTTGGAACAGGTAACCTAAAATAAAGAGGTTATATGAGCGTAGGATCGATGTTGGCAAGAGTGGTGGTCGTTAGCATCTCTACGAGAGCCTGTTTCGGGACCTTATAGGCATCATGAAGCGAACATGGATTTTCTATATCGCATTCGCTCTCCGAAAAAGCACAGTTAGTGCAGTTGTTCTCCCCGATAGCCTCAAGTACATCTACCAGGTAGATCTCATCGATACCTCTGCTGAGTGTGAAACCGCCGTTGCGGCCACGCGTTACCTCAAGAAGCTCAGCCTTTGCCAGCTTGGTCATAAGCATTGTCAGGTATTTGTAAGGGATGTCTATTTTTTCGTGAATATACGCTGCCGAGAAGAGGCGTTGCGTGTCACTGGCCATAAAAATAACGATGCGAAAAGCATATTGTGCTGTTTTACTAAAAATGTGAAAACTCCGTTGACGAAACAATTTGTTTATTGTAAACAGATGCATCTTAAGTGTTTATCAAAAATATTATTTAAAATATTATTTTGGTATAATCGCGACTTAAAACCAAAAATTCTGTATTATGTAGATACATCCTCGCAAGGAACAGTCGTGAGTAAACCCCTCGAAAACATTGATGAGATCCTGAGTCAACACAAACTTTCCAAACTTGAATATGCCAATATCAAAAATATCCTGGGGCGCGAGCCTAACCTCGTTGAGATCGGTATTTTTTCAGCAATGTGGTCTGAACACTGTTCGTACAAGTCATCCAAGAAGCACCTTAACGGTTTCCCGACAAAAGCACCGTGGGTCATCCAGGGACCGGGTGAAAATGCCGGTGTTATTGACATCGGTGAGGGCTATGCGGCCGTCTTTAAGATGGAGAGCCACAACCATCCCTCGTTTATTGAACCGTACCAGGGTGCAGCAACAGGTGTCGGCGGGATCATGCGTGACGTCTTTACAATGGGTGCCCGTCCGGTAGCGAGTCTGAACTCGCTTCGTTTCGGCAATGTGACGAACGATGACAAAATAAGCAAGCATCAGCGCTATCTGGTACGCGGCGTTGTTGAAGGGATCGGCGGCTACGGCAACTGTATGGGTGTCCCGACAATCGGCGGTGAGATCAGTTTTGATGAGTGTTACAACGGAAATATCCTGGTCAACGCCTTCAACCTCGGTATCGCCAAATCGGACGAGATCTTCTACGGCAAGGCAGAGGGAACCGGCAACCCGGTAATGTATGTCGGTTCCAAAACGGGCCGTGACGGTCTCGGCGGTGCGGTCATGAGCTCTGACTCGTTTACGGAGGAGTCAAAATCACTCCGTCCGACCGTACAGGTGGGCGATCCGTTTACGGAAAAACTGCTGCTTGAAGCGTGTCTCGAGCTTTTCAAAACAGACTATGTTATCGGTATCCAGGACATGGGTGCGGCGGGTCTTACCTCCTCATCTTTCGAGATGGCGGGGCGCTCCGGTTCTGGGATGATCATGCACCTTGACAAAGTCCCTGCCCGCGAAGAGGGAATGACACCGTACGACTTCATGCTCTCCGAGTCTCAGGAACGTATGCTGATCTGTGCGAAAAAAGGGAGCGAGCAGGCGATCATCGATATCTTCGAGAAGTGGGATCTTGATGCGGCAGTGATCGGCGAAGTAACTGATACCGGGAATATGGAACTGTTCTGGCACGGTGAAAAGTGTGCGGAAGTTCCGGTCGATCCGGTCTCCGAGGAGGCACCGATCCTGGACCGTCCGACAGCTCGTCCTGCCTATCTTGACGGCATCAAAGAGACAACGATCGACGATTTTGCCAAAGTCGCCAACCAGGAAGCTTTTGAAAAGATGATCGCTTCGATGGAAGTGGTCGACAAGGCCTGGGTATATGAGCAGTACGACTCCATGGTGCAGACTAACACTATCAAAAAAGGCGGTATGCTTGATGCGTCCGTCATCCGTGTCAAAGAGAACGGCAAGGCTTTGGCGATGAGCTCAGACTGTAATGTCCGTTTCTGCTTTATCGACCCGAAAGGCGGTGCGGCGGCAGCCGTCATCGAAGCAGGGCGTAATGTTGCGATGTCCGGTGCACGTCCATTGGCGATTACCGACTGTCTGAACTACGGCAACCCGGAGAACCCGGAGGTTATGTGGCAGTTTGCCGAAGGGTGTCTGGGGATCAAAGAGGCGTGTGCCGAACTGAACACCCCGGTCATCGGAGGGAACGTATCGCTTTACAACGAGACAAACGGTGTTTCCGTATTCCCGACGCCTTCGATCGCGACGGTCGGTGTCAATGACGACCAGAACAAGGTCCTTTTCTCCAATTTCCAGAAAGCGGGCAATGACCTCTATCTTGTAGGTGAGACGGCATCTGAGTTCGGCGGTTCACTCTATATGAAAGAGATCTGTGGTACGGTCGAAGGGACACTTCCTAAGATCGACTACAAAAAAGAGCTGGCGCTTTGGGATCTTGTCATTGAAGCCAACAAAAAAGGGCTTTTGGCATCGGCAAAAGACCTCAGTTCGGGCGGCGCGGCGATCGCTCTGGCCAAGATGGCGGCGACAAGCGGTCTGGGCTGTGACGTCGTCATCAAGAACATTGACGATGCACGCGATATATTTGCCGAATCGATGAGCCGTGCGATCATCGAAATCGCCCCTGAGAATGCGGATGCCTTCAAAGCAATGGTCGGTGAGATGGCCTGCGAGAAGATCGGGAGTGTCGGCGGAAACGATCTCAAGGTCAACGATGTGGAGATGAGCCTGAAAGACCTTGATGCAGTCTATTTCGGCCAGTTCCGCAAGGTGATCGAACAGGATCTCTAGTCGGCAAAAGCCTCAGGGCTTTTTCCGTTTCGCCTCTCGTCTCTATAATATTCAACACACCCCTTTTATCCTCTCCCCGAAACTTTTTAGAATCCGACCTTTAAAAGCAGAATTTGCTGTCTATTTTATTTCAAATGCATCGACAGGATCTTCGAATGCGATGAAAAGTATGCAGGATTCACCTTCATGGCAATAGGCAGTATGCGGTTTTTTGGCCGGTCCGTAGGCATAGCGGCCCGGATATAACAAGCCGCTCTTCTCGCCTTCATAGGTGACGGTCATCTTTCCGGTCAGCAGTACCATCCGTTCCGGTGATGTGTGCCAGTGGTTGGGGATCTCATAATCGCCAGGGACCTTGAAAAAGAGGTCGGTATTCGGTTTTGCCGGATCACCGTGAATGGCTGCCAGCTGACACCCCTCACCTAAAAATGCAGGACAGGGTCCCCATGCAATGTTCGGATCATTGACAATTCTGATCAGAGAGTCCTCTGCATTCGCAATACCCAGTGTGGTTGCAAAGACAACGGCGGGCAGCAGTCTGCCCGCTCCGTTAAGAAATGATTGTAGATAAGACATAATGACTCCTTTCTTATCGATAACACAGGCTCTGAGATACATCGACACCCTATTGCAGATCATCTTCTGAGCACTTAACAGAAGACAAGTATGGAACCTGCATGCTGTGTTTCCTATGATTCGATTATTATAAAAAGTGATGGTAAGCTTTATTTAATCACCACCTTTTTACAGAATATTTTGAAAAGTGTAGGTTAAAATGGAAGCGGATTCTGACGGGAAGAGGGGTCTGCAGAACGGTCTACGCCTTTCGTTACTGTGCCGGCAGAGAGAGTGTCAAAGCAATTTTAAACCCCTTTTTACTGCCCAAGCTGGTCGAAGAGGAGATCAAACAGCGCGTCTTATAAGTCCAAGTGCTTTTAAACTCTTTCAGCCGTAACTTCTTGAAAACCCATAGTGAAATTTTAATTATCTTTTCAAATAATATTTATAAGTATTAGTGGATATTATTCGACAAAAAAAGGTGTACATCAATGTTATTGAAAAATATTCATAATGATCTGATCGGTAATTTCAGGATCATCGGTTTTATAGAGGGGATCTCCTACCTGCTGCTGCTCTTTATTGCGATGCCGCTGAAATACATGATGGGTATTGCCGCAGCGACAAAGATCGTAGGCATGGCCCATGGCCTACTTTTCATCGTTTTTTTGATCATCCTGATGCAGGCAGCCCAGAAACATCACTTTTCGCTAAAAGATAGCGCTATCTTCTTTATTGCATCACTACTGCCGTTTGGTACGTTCTTTACGGACAAACGCTTAAAAGAGCTGGAAGAGAGGCTTTAACGCAGCAATACCTGCGTGAACATAACTGGACAACAGGTGAAAAGTTTTGACGAGCGGGTCCGACTCTTCCGGGAGACCTACGCCTCTCTTGTATCGTTATGGATATCTTTGAATCTGTTTTTGATCTCAATGAACTGGTCAAGATAGTTGACAAAAAGTTCTATCAGTTCGGGGTCGAACTGCTTTCCCGACTGCACTTTGAGGTAGGCAATGATCTCATCGAGGGGCCAGGCTTTTTTGTAGATACGGTCGGTGGCAAGAGCATCAAAAACATCGGCGATCGCAACGATCCGTCCGTAGATCGATATCGCATTGCCTTTTATCCCGCGGGGATAGCCGTTGCCATCGTAATGTTCATGATGTTCATAGGCGACAGTTGCGGCTACTTTAAGAAGCGGACGGTTTGACCCTTTGAGGATCTTGTAGCCGACCTCGGTATGGGCCTTCATGAGTGTCCACTCCTCTTCCGTCAATTTCCCTGCTTTCAGTAAGATGGAGTCGGGTGTAGAGATCTTTCCTATGTCGTGCATTGTTGACGCGGCAAAGATGATCTCGCACTCTTCGTCATTCAAGCCGACCAGCTGCGCCAAAAGCTGCGAGTAGTGTGCAACGCGCTGCACATGGTGGCCGCTCTCTTTGCTTCTGGACTCAACGGCTTCGCCCATGCGGTAGATCAGTTCGCGCTGGGTCTCTTTGATCTCTTCATTAAGCAGGATAATATCGGTTATATCCCGACGGATGGCGATATATTCTATCAGCCTTCCTTTTTCATCATAGATGGGTGAGATGGAGGCGTCGACCCAATAGGCGGTGCCGTCCTTTTTCAGGTTTTTGATGATGCCGTTCCATTTTTTCCCTTTTTTTAAATCTTCCCATAATTTTTTAAAGACCTCTTCGGGCATATCGGTATGGCGTACAATATTGTGGGGCTGGTGAAGCAGCTCATCAGGTGAATAACCCGATATATTGCAAAAAGCGGGGTTGACATAGGTAATGATCCCTTTTGGATCGGCTTTGGAGACAATAGTACTGTAGTCAATCGCCTCTTGATAGTTTTGTAAGAGCTGCTGTCCGCGTGCCAATGCCTTGGAGCGCTTGAACGATATGACGAGTATCAGAAACAATGCTGCAATCGTGCCTGCCCAAAAGAGGGTGTGTCTGATCATGGCGTTTTTTGCCGCTTCTCGGTTCTGGAGGGCAGTGGCTTGTATCTGTTTTAATTCGCGGTTGGCCATATCATGAATATAGTCGACGGCAGAGGTGGAGCGTTGAAACCACTCAAAAGGCGTCTGGGGAATCTTTTGAAGGGGGTTGTCTGTAATGCTTTGAATGACTGAAAAGGTTTGTTGCACAGAGGGCTGTTTTTGTATGCTATCCAATGGGGATTGCATAGAAAGAGGGGCATATTCTTGAAATTTCGTAAGGAGATGTTTGTGGAGGCTGTTGATGGCGATGATCTCATGAAGATGCTGCTCTTTTGCGGTTGCCGAAGCTAAAAACAGACCGACTTTTGCCTGCAGACGGGCGGTACTTTCCTGTATATCTTTTAGCAGACGGTAGCGGATAAGTGAATTTCTGATCTCGGTGTTATCGGTATTGAGCAGAGGTGCCTGCGGTTGCTCCATCAGCTGGGAGATCAGCAAGGTATAGGCTTTAAAAGTCTGTGATGGGACTGCCGGATCTACTGCTGAATTGTCTTGAATCCGGGCATATTGTGCATGCAGATTTGAGAGATCGACTGTTTTTGAAACCTTGTCAAAGGCTTTGGCCGTATCTCTGTGCTGATCGGCTAGCGCCGAAGCCGCACTTTCAGTCGGATCGGCCGTATAGATGGTAGCGAGTGAACGCTCTTTTTGCAGTTTGCTGATGATCGTATTGATCTCGATAAGAGGGTGAAGACGATCTTCAACGAGGCGGGCATTGTCAATTCGGCACTTATCGGCACTGAGGTCCCTACAGGCACTGTACGCTGTCATAAATATCAAAAAAACTATTGCCGCTATGATCGTTATTTTGTTAGGAGTCATCATAATATTACTTTATCAAATATTGTATTCAACCGCATAGATTTTTATTGGAAAAATTTTTGGCAAAAGTACGTTACATTTACGATAAAAAAAACTTTTGTATTATCGTGGCATTGTTGCATAATTCTATATATATACTATCACATCAATGCTCAAATGGTATAAAATTTTCAAATATTGAGCGGTAACGGTTTTTCTTCAACAAAAAAAGTTTTTTAATAGGCGTCCAATGCCTTGTTTATCTGGACATAGGCTTCTATCGGGCTTGTCTCAAAATAAGGGATATTGTGTCTTTTGGCAAATTCACGTGTCATCTGCTGGACTTTCAGGAGGTTGAACCGTGGCGCTTTTGGAAAAAGGTGGTGCTCAATCTGGGTGTTGAGCCCGCCATAGAACCAGTGTACGAACCTGCCGCCTTTGAGCGAGCGCGATGAACGCATCTGTAGCTCCATCCAGCTCATCTTTTCGACCTCTTCAACACTGAAGACTTCGCATCCCAGATGGTTTGTAATAAAACCGAATGCCATCCAGGCAGAAAGAACGAGGTTGAGGGTAACAAAGGTTGTCAATGCATTGGCCAGAGGGAGCTGATAGAAGAGAGGGCCCCAAATGATCGGCCAATGCAGGAGCATTAAAAAAAGTTCACTGTAGTTTTTGCGTCTGATCACAAAGTTGTAGGACTGTACGATAAAAGCAGGGTACATAAAAAACATCGCCCCCCAGAATATGATGCGTTTATATTTTTTGATAAAAGGCTTGTTGCCGCGGTTATTCGGTGTAAAGGCCCCGTCAAGCGCCATGATGTCCCGGTCTTTGGTGACGGTGTTACAGAAGTGGTGGTGGTTGATGTTGTGTTTGAGGTCCCACCAGGATGATGAGTTGCTCAGGATGATGGCTGAAAACGGGTGGCTGAGGCGAAAAGAGAGTTTTTTGTTTTGAAAATACTGCAGGTGCAAAATGTCATGGGCCACAAAAACAGCACGGGTAAAGAGCAGGGTCATAAAAAGAGCGAGCAGAAGGGGATTCCATAGAGGCAGCGTGCTGTAGACAGCGATGAAAGAAACAACAAGCGCGATCATCTCGATCGAACCGCGGACAGGAACCCGGCGCAGAAGGCCGGCGGCACGAACCTGGGTTTTCAGCTCATCAAAAATATCTGGATAAGGGGTTGCGGGCATGAGCATTACCTGATGTATAAATTTGCCGGAATTATAACCGTTGTATTCTGAGATAATCGCTACCTGATTGATACGACAATGCTGCATTAAGGCTTATCACACACGTCATTGACGGTATCAATAAACGTGTATGATGCATTTTGGATGCCCTTTACTCAGAGAGTCAGCAGTAAAATCAAACAAATATAATGAACTTAATTCATAAAATGAATTAAGTTCATTTTTAATTTAGTTAGCATACACTTCCGGATTATGTCACGAAGGAGAAGAATGTCGCGTTTAAACCAAGAGTTAAAGAACATGAAACGCACGCTTATTCTGGATAAGGCTGAGGAGATGTTCGAAGAGCATGGCTTCGAAGAGCTAAAGGTCTCTGATCTTGCCCATGAAGCGGGTGTGAGCGTCGGAACGATCTACGCCTATTTTGAATCGAAAGAGGGGCTGTTCAGCGCCTGTGTCGGTGTACAGATCGAAGCCGTATACGAGGTGTTTATGCGCCTGTTCGAGGAGGAACTCCCTTTCGAACAACTGATTGAACGGTCGCAGCAGATCAAGTTCGATATGATGTCCAAAAAACGAAAGACGCTCGAGAGCGGGATTATCAACAACCCGTTTTTCTTTGAGTCGCAGCAGATCAGCCATAAAGAGGGGATAGACAGGATCCACCGTCTCTTCGTCGATACGATCGACCGCCACAAAAAAGTCGATGTTGACACCCTTCAGCTCGTCTATATTCTCAATGCCATCGGCAACGCCTATGTCCTGCGGTGGATCGAAGGGGAGTTCGACGATCTTAACGCCAAAACAAAAGAGGTTAGTACTCTTTTTATATCGATGCTAAAAGGAGCATAATGCAACGTCTACTGATACTACCTCTGATCGCGGTTTCTCTTTTCGGGTCTGATCTGGCTCTATTGATCGAGAAGGCACAGAAAAACGAACGGGTCGAAGTCTATCGACAGAAGATGAATGCCTCGGAGCAGACATACGAAGCGGTCAAGTCCTCCTACTACCCCCGGATCGATCTGGGGGCAGCGGCACACTTCACCTCCCCGAAAGGGCCGATGGATGCGGGAGAGCTCTATAATGTCAATGCCGAGGCTTCCTTGGTCCTTATGGACGGTTTCAAACGTGAAAACATACTTGACGAGAAGAGCAGTCTGAAACGTTCAAGCAGCTACAACCTCTCCCAGGCCAGGAAAGAGGTCGCAATGGAGGTGGCAACGCACTATTTTAACCTCAAGACGGTAGAGGCCGATCTCGCCGCGCTCAATCAGAAGCGAGAGCAGCTTCAGGAACAGCTCAACCGCCAGGAGAAGTTCTTCAGAGCGAAGCTCACGACCGAGGACAATGTCGAACGGATCAGAGCAGCAGTGGCCAATACCGACTACGAGATCGCTTCGCAGCTCTACAGTCGTGACGAGGTGATCGCGAAACTCTATACTCTGACCAACGAGGTGGTCGAGAAAGTGGACGAGAGCACGATTATGCCGCCGCTGTACGCTCAGAGAGAAGAAATGGATGCCTTGAAATCATTGGCATCGCAGGCCGAGGCGGTCCGCTATCAGGCGGAACAGGCCGACAGTACGAACTATCCGACCATCGTTTTATCGGACAAATACGGCTATACGGAGTATAAAGACGATAATCTGGAAGCTTTCGGATTTGAGCGGGTCAACAGTCAAAACGTGTTGATGCTCAACCTTTCAATGAACCTTTGGGACTTCTCTGCCGCCTCCGAACAGCGTCAGGCCGTGATGGCAGAGCACAACGCGCTTAAAGCGGAGCTTGCCTATAAGCAGAAAGAGGCAGATGCCGACCTGAAACTGGCGGAACGGGCTATCGAACGTTCCAAAAAACTTCTGGAAGCGGCACTGTTGTCGCAGCGCGCGTCGGACCGTACTTTTGCGGTCATTGACAAAAAGTACCAGGTGCGCGTGGTGGACTATGTGAAATACCTTGACGCATTGACGCAAAAGATTGAAGCGCAGGCGCAGTACAACAGGGCTTTGGGTGCATTGGAGATCTCTTATGCACGCTATTACTATTATGCAGGATTTGATGTGAAGGAGTATGTAAAATGATGAAAAAGATGATGATATTGGGACTATTGGCAACGGCGGGCCTTGCAGAAGAGATCTATGCGACCTTCAATGTGCAGGCGGAAAAAGAGGCGGATCTGGTCCTTTCTACAAGCGGATTGGTGAAGAAAATCTATGTCGATGTCGGCGATACCGTCAAAAAAGGTGAGGTCCTGCTGGAGCTCGACAACGATGACCTCAAAACATCGATGCTCCTGGCACAGAAGCAGATCGAACTGGCTGAGGTTAACCTCCGTTTCGCTAAAAAAGCGTATGAACGTTTCGAAAAGGTGCAGGATGTTGTCGATGAAGAGCTGTTTGATCAGTATGTTTCGAGTTATGAGCGCTCCAAGATCGAACTGTCCAACGCCAAAGCCAATCTTTCCTATAAAAAGGCGCTCTATGAGAAGACCCGTCTGAAAGCGCCGTTTTCCGGTGTAATCGCCTCCAAAGAGATCGAACTCGGCGACGGGGTAAGTTCGGCAAAGATGGAAACCCTATTTACTTTGATCACACCGAAAAAGCAGAAACTGATGGTAACGGTCGACGAGAAGTATTGGCAGAAGCTGAAAGTGGGACAGCCGTTTGACTACGTCGTGAGCGGCAGCGAAAAGAGCTTTAGCGGCAAGATAGTCAAGATCTACCCTTCGATCGATGACAAAAAACGTTCCGTTACGGTGGAAGTTCCTGCAACTGCACTCAAAGCCGGGCTTTTCGGGCACGGTACGATCAAGGCTGACTGATGTATAAATTTGCAATTACCCGGCCAATCACCACCCTGATGCTCTTTTTGTCATTGGTGATCTTCGGTCTAATGAGTTTCAGCAGCATGAACACCGTGCTTTTTCCCAAGGTCGATTTTCCGATCGTGACCGTAAAGACGATGTACTACGGGGCCGATCCGGAGACAGTAGAGTCAAAGGTGACCGAGAAGATCGAAGAGGCGGTTTCGTCGGTCGCCGGTCTGGATAAGCTAAATTCCGAGAGCAGCGAGAACGTCTCGGTCGTCACGTTGATCTTTGATATGGAGGTCGATATTACCGAAGCAGCCAACGATGTCCGCGACAAGGTCTCGGCGATTCAGCTTGACAGCGGGGTCGAAAAGCCTATAGTCAGTAAGCTGGATGTCGGCTCTGCTCCTGTACTTTCACTCTTCGTCGCCTCGGACAAGGTCAAGAGTACCCGTCTGATGCAGACGGTTGATGAGGTGATCAAACCGATGCTTGAGCGCCAAAGAGGGGTGGGTAGCATCAACATCATCGGGTACCAGGACCGCGAGATCAAGATCTATCCGGACCCTTTTGCCCTACGCAAATACGGGATCTCCGCAGTCGATCTGAAGCAGCTTATCCAGGCTTCGAATGTCAAGATGAGCGGCGGCAAACTGATCACCGACAAGGACCAGCTGATGGTCAAGGTTCAGGCCAATGCGAACAGCATTACGGAGCTGGAGAACTTTGAGATCCTTCAAGGGGTCAAGCTCCGTGATATCGCCCGGGTGGAGGATACGCTCGAAGATGCGGAGAGCCTGTCTACTTTTAACGGAAAACCGGGCGTGATCCTGCAGATCCAGAAGATCTCGGATGCGAATACCCTCAATGTTATCGCCGGCATCAAGAAGGTGATTCCTGATGTCGAAGAGCGTATCGGCGGCGACTATACATTGCAGTATTTCAACGATACCTCGAACTTTATCAACGCGTCGCTCGACCATGTCCTGTTCGACCTGATCTACGGGGGTATTCTGGCGATCATTATCGTCTTTCTTTTTTTGCGCAACCTGACGGCGACCATCGTCTCGGCGATCGCGATCCCGACCTCGATCATCGGGACTTTTTTCCTGATGGACCTGTTTGGTTACGAGCTGAACAAGGTGAGTATGCTGGGGTTGACGCTGGCGATCGGTATCTTCATTGATGATGCGATCGTTGTCATCGAGAATATTTATAAAAAGATAGAAGCCGGGCTTGACAAGGTGGAAGCCGCGCAGGATGGGACCCGCGAGATCGCGTTTTCGATTCTGGCGATCTCTTCCATGCTTCTGGCCGTCTTTATCCCGGTCAGTATGATGGGCGGTATCGTCGGGAAGTTCTTTAACGCCTTCGCCTTCACGGTGGCCATCGGTATCTTTATCTCCTACTTCGTCGCGATCATGCTGATCCCGGCGGTGAGTGCGAGGGTGCTGAAAAAAGGGGAGTCGCGTTTCTACCATATGACGGAGCCGCTCTTCGTCTTTATCGACCGCAGCTACGTTAAGCTGGTCGGTATGACGGTCAAGTATGCCAAAACAACGATTTTGGCAACCTTTCTGATCCTGTTTGCAAGTTTCTCGCTCGCGGGCAACATCGGGATGGACTTTGTCCCGAAAGAGGATAAGAGCGAGTTCGAGATCACGCTTAAAGCGCCGATCGGCGTCAGTCTCGAAGAGATGCAGCGCCGTTCGGAAGCGGTGGCGGAGCTTACCCGTCAAAACGAGTTCGTCGAATACACTGCGTTGACTGTCGCCTACAACACGACGCGCGATGCCCACAGGTCGCAGATCTACGTCAAACTGCGCGATGTTTCCAAGCGTAAAACGACACAGGAAGAGATCATCGTGCAGACACGTAAGGCACTTGCCGGATTTAAAGGGTTTGAGACGATCGCGGTCGCGGATATTCCGAACATCAAAGGGGCGGGTGCGGCGACGCCGTTTCAGATGATCATCCAGGGCAACGATTTCGACTCCCTGCAGGCCACTGTCGACAAGATCATTGCACGCATGAAGACAAACCCGGGGATCGTCGAGATCTCGACCAATTACGAGTCGGGAAAACCGGAACTTACCATCGATATTCAGCGTGAGGAGAGCACCCATATGGGGGTCTCTGCACAGGAGATCAGTGGTATCATCGCGACCGTACTCTCAAGCGACCGCGCGATTTCGCAATTTGAAGAGGGGGGCAAGCAGTATGACATCACGATGCGTTTTTCGGACGAGTACCGCCGCACGGTGGAGGACCTGAAACATCTGGAGGTCAAAACGATCAACGGTGATTTTGTCGCACTGGAGGGGCTGGTGAATTTTGTCGAGTCTGAAGGCCCGGTCTCGATCCACCACTTCAACCGACAACGCCAGATCAGCATTTCGGCCAACCTCGACGGCATCCCTCTGGGCGAAGCAGTCGATACGGCTGTCAACGGGATTGCCAACGACCTTGGAAAAGGGATGAAATACGGCTTTCTAGGAATGGCGGAAGAGATGAAGAAGATGGGCAAAGAGTTCGGCCTCGCCTTCGGTCTCGCTTTTTTGATGATGTACATCATTCTGGCCGCCCTCTATGAATCTTTGCTGCAGCCGCTCATCATCATGGTGGCGCTGCCGATGTCCTTTATCGGGGTGCTTCTGGCCCTGATCATCGCGGGCAAGAATTTCAATCTCTTTACGATGATGGGGATCATCCTGCTGATGGGGATGGTCGGTAAAAATGCGGTCCTGCTGGTCGATTTTGCCAACCAGCAGCTGCGCAAGGGTTCGAGTGTCAGTGAAGCGCTTATATTGGCAGGCGAAAAACGTCTGCGCCCGATCCTGATGACCACCTTTGCAATGGTCTTTGCGATGCTGCCGCTTGTCTTTATGAAAGGGGCGGGTTACGAGAGCAATTCGCCGATGGCGACGGCGGTTGTCGGCGGTCTTATCTCGTCGATGCTGCTGACGTTGATCGTCGTGCCGTCGATCTACAAGTTTCTAAGTCCGCTCGATCTCTGGATGCGCAAGTTCTATGACCTCGATTTTATGGAAGTGACAAAAACGGATAGAAGCGAAAAGCAGGAACTGCCTAGATAGGCAAGCCGTTTTACTTTCAAAAGAGCATCATAGATTTAAACGATGAACCAATATAGGAAACACGCCTCAGCCATGATCTGCATGGCTGCAAATAGAATGGAACATTTTTGGTATATAATGCGCGAATGGAAGAACTAGAGATAATCTATCGAGATGAGTACCTCGTTGCAATAAACAAGCCGACCGACCTTCTGGTCCACCGCTCCTGGATCGACAAGGACGAGACGCGTTTCGCCATTCAGATGCTGCGCGATCAGATTGGACAATATGTCTACCCGGTGCACCGCCTCGACAAACCGACGTCGGGAGTGCTGCTCTTCGCCCTTACCAAAGAGATTGCCAGGGCTCTCTCCGAGCAGATGCAGGCGAATGCGTTCAAAAAACAGTATGTCGCCCTTGTCCGAGGCTATACCGATGAGAAAGGTCTTATCGACTATGCCCTCAAAGAGGTGCTCGACAAGATGACGGATGCCAAAGCGCGGCAGGACAAAGCAGCGCAGGAGGCGGTGACCGCCTATGAGAAGATCGGCCAGGTCGAACTGCCGTTTGCGGTGGGTCGCTACAACACGGCGCGGTATTCGCTGCTGAAGCTGAATCCGCAGACAGGGCGGAAGCACCAGCTCAGGCGCCACATGAAGCATATCCTCCACCCGATCGTCGGCGATACGAAGTACGGACGGGGGGAGCATAACCGTTTTTTCAGAGAGCAGTTCAATGCCCACCGTCTGCTGCTTCACGCCAATGCCCTGACCTTTACCCATCCTGTATCAGAGCGCGAGCTGCTCCTGCGGGCCGGTCTTGATGAGTTGTTTTCGGGCCTCATTGAGCAGCTGGGTTTGAGCTGTGACGCGGAGCTGACAGAGAGTAGTGCCGTTTTCGGAGGTGAAGCGTGAAGCCAGCCCCCTTTCAGGAGGACAACTTCGCAGAGGAGTTCATAGATCTGGACCTCTCCGAAGCAGAGATCGTCTCAAAAGAGTTTGAAGAGTGCACCTTTATCAACTGCGATTTCAGCGAGGCCCAGCTTCGCCACTGCATCTTTGACGACTGCCGTTTTCTCAAGTGCAACCTGAGTGTGGTGAAGGTCGACGGCAGCAGGTTCTCAAATGTTGTTTTTGAAGAGAGCAAGCTCAGCGGCATTGACTGGACGAAAGCCGCATACTCGGAGATCCTGCTGGACGCCCCGTTCACATTTATAAACTGTATAGTGGACTACGCCTCTTTTTACGGCCTTACGCTGCAGTCGATGGTGATAAGAGAGTGCAAAGCGTACGATGTCGACTTCAGGGAGTGCGACCTCTCCGGGGCCGATCTGAGGGAGACGGATCTGACCGACACTCTCTTTCGCAACACGAATCTGAGCGGCGCCGATCTTACCCTGGCCGAAAACTACACGATCGATATCAATGTCAACACGATCAAAGGGGCCCGGTTCAGCCGATACGAAGCGCTTACGCTGCTTGAGGGGCTGGAGATCACGCTGGTCGATTAGTCCTGCTGTGCTGCTGCGATCTTGAAGTCGAAATAGGTCGTTTTGAACGGCTCATCTTTCAGTGTGAAGTGCCACCACTCCTCGGCGTAGTTCACATAGCCGTTTCTCTCCATTATCTTCTTGAGTTTCATCCGGTTCTGATGCTGCTTTTTCGTGACCGCTTCGGAATGGGTATGCGAGCGGGGATCGAAAAAGTCGAAGGGGGTCCCCATGTCAAGTTTTTCGATAGTAAGGTCAATTGTGCTTCCCCTGCTGTGGCCTGACCTGGCGGCAATGTAGCCCCGCTCGAAAAGCACTTCTTTATCGACATGGGGATAGTAGGTCTCTTTCATCCTGGTATCGTTTAGATCCTTGGCCCAGCGGACAAAGTGATCGACGGCACGCTGCGGGCGGAAGCAGTCGAAGATGTGGAGACGATATCCCTCTCTCTGCAGGTCACTTTGTGCCTTCTGCAGTGCAAGGGCAGCCTCTTTCGTAAGGTAGCATATGGGATCGTCATAGCCTTCTATCGCTTGGCCGACAAAGTTCTCATTAGACGCATAGCGCATATCAAAATGGATAGAGGGGATCAGGGTGTTGACGTTGACAAAGCGCTGCGCTTTATCATTTCCGAAAAGTGTCAGGGTAAGTAGAATAAATAGGAGTGCTTTCATACCAATACTTTCTGTAATAATGGTGTAGTATACAAGATCAATAATGAAACAGAGGAGGGCAACGGATGGAATTTCGTTCATGGGCAATAAAGATAGCGAACAGAGAGGTCCTGGACAGGCTGATGGAGATGGTTGAAAAGCAGGAGATTGAAGAGATGTTCCTCTGCCAGATCGATGCGGATGACGCTGTTATCAAAGGATCCAGAAAAGGGGAGGTAATAGGTATACTCTTGATCAAAGGGGTGAAAATCAGACCCCGGCTCGAATCCCTGGGCCAAAGCGTGCTTCTGGACGACTTAGATGACGATATGTTTGACATAGACGATGAAGGGGCTGCCCTTAGAGGGGTGATCTACCCCGAATCGGAAGAGGACGAGCTCCAGATGATCGAACGTCTCGCCTAGTCGTCGATCTCTTTTTTCTGACTCTTCGCCAGCACAAAGATCAGGCTCAGCAGCGCGCCCAGAAAGACGATACTGTAGCCGGTCGGAAGATCATAATAGAAGCCGATGGCGACGGCGGTGACGGAGAAGAACCATCCGTAGCCGAAGGCGACCCATAGCGCTTTGAAACGGCTCTGCATGCTGGCGACCATCGCCGGGGCGATCAGCAGGGTGAAGACGACGAAGACGCCGGCGAGCTGAACCGAAGAGGTGACGGTGACGGCAAGCAGGGAGAAGAAGAGCAGCTCTTTGACAAAACCCGTTATTTTCGGGTAGAGAAAATAGATGATCAATGCGATAAGGGCGTAGATGCCGCTGCTCTTGTACAGGTCCTCTTCGGAAGTGAAGAGGATGTCGTTGGCCAGCAGTGACTTGAAATGCTCCATTCCCTCGGCGCTCTGGGCAAGCACCATCATGATCCCGCTGGCACCCAGGACATAGAGCAGCCCGATATAGGCCTCCAAATGGATCCGTCGGTGCGCCCCGTAGGCGATAAAGAGTGCACCGAGAAGGGCAAATGCGAGGGTCCAGATATAGAGAAACTCGCCGTGAAAGAAACCGTAGCTCACTGAAGCACCCAGGGCCGCCAGTTGCCCGATGGCAAGATCGGTGAAGATGATACCGCGCTCAAGAATGCGGATGCCGAACCAGGCGTGGATCATTACAAGAATGATCATAAGGGCGATCGGGACCAGAAAGATATCGATCATGGCTGAACCGCCGAGGTCAGATGGTCAAAGAGGCCGATCAGGGAGTCTATAGACTCAAGTGCCCCGATGTCGTGCGGCATCAGAATAATTTTGATACCGGTCTTGGTGCGGATGTACTCGGCCGTTTTGGTAGAGTGGTAGACATCATGAAAGATGCAGCAGGGCTTCTCTCTTTTGATCTGTTCGATCAACTCCATCGTGTGGCGCGAAGAGGGCGGAATGCCCGGAAGCGGCTCGATGGTGCCGATGTTGACAAGTCCGTAGGCCTGGTTGAAGTAGGCGAGGTTATCGTGGAACTGGATCACTTTCATTCCTCTTTTGGGGGCCATCTTCTCTTGCCACCGCTTCATATTCTTCTGCCACTCCTGCTCAAAAACCTGCAGGTTCGTTTCGTAGATGCTGCGGTGCTCGCTGTCCATGTTGCTCATAAAGGCGGCGATAGAACGGGCCAGGATCAGGACATTGCTGGGATTGAGGTGGAAATGGGGGTTACCGTCGGGGTGGACGTCGCCTTGCGAGCGGTCGACCGATTTCGGTTTCTGAATCAGTTCAAGCTGGTGGGAGAGGTTCAGAAAGGTTGATGCATTGGGGTTGACCTTGCGGTTGTTGGCCCTCTTGATCAGCGGCGGCAGCCAGCCGATCTCAAGCTGTCCCCCGTTCATGATCAGCGCATCGGCACGGCGTAGCTTCGAGATCAGCGAAGGGCGCGGCACAACAAAGTGCGGGTCCCAGTTCCCCTGTGCCAGGACGACTGTTTTGACATGGTCCTTACCGATCTCTTTGGTGATCGCACCGATATAGGGGTAGCTGACCGCGATGTTGAGATGGGCAGAGAGGGCGAGGGGAAGCAGTAAGAGCAATAAGATGTTTTTCATGTCAGGCCTTTAGTCTGTTGTGTCACGATGTAGGCAGCGCGACCCGCCTGGAAGCGGGCGCTTTGCAGGAGCTGCCTAAAAATCGTGGGCACCGTGGGCGCCGATGGCGATGTTGAACTGCACCATCACCGTGTCGATGTCCTGGCGTTCGCCCTCTTCGTTGAAGAGCGCTTCGTTATGGTTATATTGTAGACGAATACGGCTGAATTCACTCGGGTGGTACTCGGCCATCGCGCTGTAGCGGTTGAAATTGTCAGGAAGGTCCAGATTGGTACCGCCCGCCGTGACATCATTTTTGTAGATGTTGTCGTAACGGACGCCTGCACGCCAGTTCTTGTCGTAGGCGTAGACAAGCTGGGTGTAGTAGCCCGCCTGTTTTTTGTTAAGATCGGCACTGCTCGTTGTGTTAGTATCCGTGTTGTTTACATACTGCGTACCGTCCATATCGCGCATCATCCACTCGCTCTGCCATGTCAGGAAGCTGTAGGAGTCGAAGTAGTGTTTGACGGTCAAATCTGCACCGTAGAGGGCGCTGTTACCGGCAAAGGCGTGTGGGCTCTCTTCGTCGCCAAAGTGATCGAGACGGCTTGAACCATAGGCGTAGGAGATGCCCGGAAGGATCGTCGTGTTTCCGATGTCGAAGGCGGTCTTGACGTAGCCGACGAAGAGCGAAGGGGCACGTACTTCCGATGCCAGCGGTGCGGCATCTTCTACGATAGAGTTCGGGTCACTGATGGCCGCATTGCCGAACATCGACTCGTTCGTCCCCTGAAGGGTTTCCACTCCGATCATCAGGTAGTGGTCCATCGGGGCAACCCACTGCAGCTGTGCGCCGAGTTCATTGATACCGTGGTTGCCCAGGAAAGCCTCGTAGACCAGCGGCATGTCGCCGAAGTCCCAGAAGTGGTGATGCTGGGAGTTGATACGGCCGAACTCCGAGAGCATCTTACCGGCGCGGAAACGCAGACCTGCAGGCAGGCTTGTGGTGGTGAAATAGGCCTCTTCGACCTCGACGCCGTGCTCACTGAAATGGAAGACAGCGTCCATATTGAAGTAGGGATCAACACTGCTTGAAAGCACAAGTTCCGCGTAGTTGAGGTTGAAACCGTTGTTGGCGTTGTAGGTAGCGTGGCTGGTCGTGCCGTGGCTGTGCGAGCCCATCAGACCGTGTGCGATTCCCGGGACTTCAAGGTGCTGCAGCTCGGAATCTTCCACGTTTCGGTAGACATAGGAGAAGTCGGTGACCAGTGAGATGTCGGGAATATATTGCGACTGTGAGAAGCTTCTTTCGTTTACCGGTTTGACAGAGGGGACAACGGCAAAAAGTGATGCCGAGACAAGGGTGGACAGTAGTAGTGCTTTTTTCATAGTTTCTCCATAATTAAGCGCACGGCATATACCTTAGGACAGTATACAGTGCATTGTTCTTATATAGTTTTGATAATCGGGACTGAGTATTATGAAAAAAGAGGCGGTGCGCGCGGGTTGCGTGTTGAGATAATCGAAGCGGTGATCTCTGTTTCTGGGAACAGGAGTGCTTCATAGCCGATAAAAAGTGTAATGACCGGGGCGTTCGTTTCCGGTGCAAGCGCGTTGTCATGCTGTACCAGAGTACAGACCTGACAGTCGCTGCTGTTGTGGTTGGGCAGCAGCTCATGCAGACTTGTCGTCAGGGTCGTGATGATAAAAAAGAGTGCTACTAAAGTATTGATTTGCCGTTTCATCGACGGAATTTTAACATAATTCTGCGACAGGGTGCGTAAGGCTGCCACAATATTTTATACCTGCCGCGTCAACTAACACAGAGGTAACACTCTTCGGTTATATTTTTTGCATAGATAAAAAGGGATGAAATGCGAATTTTAATGCTTGAAGATGATCTGAAACTCTCGGCACTGGTAACGGCATATTTGCAGCAGCACTATGTTGTTGATGCACTTTCGAGTATCGATGAAGCCGGTGATTATATCGACCAGTTCCACTATGATGTCGTCCTGCTGGACAGAAATATCAACGGGGCCGATATAGGGATGTCTTTGATCCAAAAGGTCAAAGCCAAAAATATGCAGACAGGGGTGATCGTGATCAGCGCTTATGATACGATCGCAGACAAGATCAGCGGTCTGAACCTCGGGGCAGACGATTACCTCGACAAACCTTTTGACAATGATGAGCTGCTTGCACGTATCAACGCACTCTCACGGCGAAACCAGAATATTGCAGAGATCGATATTGAAGGCGTCAAGTGTGATATAGGGCGTAAATCCATGGCGTATGAAGGCGAGTCGATAAAACTGACACGAAAAGAGAGCGACCTTTTCTTCTATCTGTTACAAAAACAGGGCGCTATCGTCTCTAAAGAGGAGCTGCTGGACGCACTTTACCTCAATCCGCAGAACATCTCGTCAAATACAATCGATGTGACGATAGGGCACATCCGTAAAAAGCTGCCTGTGGCGATTATAAAGACGGTCAAAACACGAGGGTATACCATTGAACCGGCCTAAAAGTCTGCAATTCTCGATTATCTTCTTTTTTGCCGTCAGTTCGGTCGTGACCTTTTTGATGCTCGGAAGCTATGTCGTCTATGATTACCACAAAGAGCTGCGGACCAATCTGCATAACTCACTGAGTGTTTTTGCCGATGATGTAGTACGACACAAACTCTACCAAAATGATCCGAACACTATCAAAGAGAGCTTTCATCTTTTGGAAGGCTATCACGAAGCGCCTTTTGTCGCTCTTTTTGACCATCTTAGCTTTGATCTCAGCCAGGATAAACCCTCAGATGCTCAGGCATGCCGTGTTGTCAGGGAACTGCCGGATGATCGTTACCTGGTCGTCAGTTCCGGTCTCGAAGCCGTCAACAGCAAGACAATGCTCTTTATCTATAAATTATTGTCGGTATTCGGCAGCGTTTTATTACTTTTTATCTTGATATTTGCCTTCTTTCTCAACCGGTTGTTTATGCCGCTGCGCTGCCTGGTCCGTTTTTGCCAGGACTCCTCCGTTGAAAACAGAAATATGCCCTTGTGCAGCGGCAGTACCGAGGTGACGGATCTTAAAAAAGCGATTGTCGGACTGCTGGAATCGAACCAGACACTGTGCAAACAGAAACAGGATATCTTTAAAGAGGCGGCGCACGAGATCAAATCGCCGATCGCGATCTTGAAAGCACGTCTCGCTCTTTTTAAACAAAATAAAGATTTTGATAAAACAACATTCATTCAAGAGAGTGAAGATGATATCAGGACGATCAGCAATAAACTGCGTGAACTGCTCTTTCTGAAAGAGATCGAGTGGGATATGCAGAAGAAAAAAGAGTCGGTCGCGATGCAGCTGCAGTGCACTATGATGCAGGAGGCTTTCAAACCTATATTGGAGAAGAAAGGGCTGACAATGGTTTCGAATTGGGAAGAGGATTTTACCCTCTCTGTTCATAAAGAGGCGATGAAGAAGGTGATGCAGGCCGTTTTTGAAAATATTTTCATGCACACGAAAAACAATACGACCATTACAAATTATGTCGACTCCAAAAATCGTCGTCTTCATATTGTCAATGAGATGGGAGACAAGAGCGATGAGACGCTTTTCAGTTCCTATATCGGCTCAAAGATGATCGAAAGACTTGCCGACAAGCTTGATTATACCTATAATGTGCAGGAAAAAGAGGGGATGTTCTATACAACGATTGTTTTCGGTGTCTCCGAAAAAGCAGGGTAGTTGCCGATCAGTGGGCAGAGGGTGGATAGGGGTGCCGAAATGTTTTCGGCACCCCTCATATTGTAAAGTCAAAGACTATTTGAAGTATTTGGAAACATCTTTCTCGACTGCACCAGGTACGGTCATAATCCCCATGAAACCGCCCATGTCAAGCAGCGGGTAGCTGATGGCGATCAGGTAATCGGCACGCATTGCAGTTGCTTTGTTGTCCTCGACCAGGACCATCCACGGAAGGATCGCGGCATTCTGGACACCGATCTTGTCGACAAACTTCATCGTACGCTTGTTCAGTTTGACACCGTAGAGCGTACGCCCCTCACCGACGTCGAGTTTGAAGACCAGGTCTTTCTTTTTAGCACCCTCTATCTTTGCGTTAAGCGCGGCCGTCTCACCCTCTCCGGCAACGATAACGTCCTGATAATAAGGGCGTCCCATCATAAACTGGTAATCGGCAAGACCTGCAAATTCCCATTTGTCTTCTGACGGTTTCAACTCACCAAACGCTTTGTTGATAGCATCAAGCAGAGGCTGTTCGTCACCCAGCTTGTAGTCGTCCTGCAAAAATGCCTTTACGAAGTAGCGCGGGTTTGAGATACGGACCTCATTGCCTTCAGTGTTGACCAACACGCGAAGTGCGCCTGCCAAAAAACCGCGTCCGGGTTTGTCTGCTAGAGCTTTGAGGTGGTCATTGGTAAAGACGATACTGTCAAGTTTTTTCTTGCCGACCTTGTCGACCGCTACGATCTCGAAACCGGCACTTTCAAGTTTTGACTTGACCTCGTCCGTACTCATCAACGGGGCGATAAAATAGGTGCTGACTTCAGCTGGACCCGCGTATCCCGGTGTCGCCTCTTTGGAGCTACAGCCGCTAAACATCATGACAGCTGCTGCCATAATCGCTAAAAGAAGATTTTTCATTTTAATCCTTGAATATGAAGATGCGTCATTATCATCTTTTTAAGATGAAAAAATCATTAAATATGTATAAAAAAATCAAATACTAACTTTTCATGATTTTTTCATTTTAATGCTGTAGTCTAACGTCTACTATAGCCTACATCTCTATAGAACTAAGGAGTAAAGATGAGAAGAAGTAACTATCTCAATCTCGCAGCAGTCGTTGGCGTCAGTGCCATGTTGCTTTTGAGCGGATGTAGCTCGGATTCCGATAATTCAAGCACACCACCGGCCACCTCAATAGAATACATTGATTACAAAGGGGACACACGTACGGCAGCAGTAACTGCCGGTGCAGCAGAGTACCATGCGGGAACAGGGTATGGAGAGACGATGTTTGACAGTGCCGATAAAAAGTGTCAGCACTGTCATAATGAACTCTACGATACATGGAAAGGTTCCATGCACGGTAACTCCTGGACGGACCCGATATTCCAGTCTAAGTTCCAGGATTTCCTGCGCACGCATATCGCAAAGATCGGCAGCAACCCGACAGGCACACTTGCCTATGAGGAGAAACAGTTCAAGGGGGCAGCACAGACATGTATCAAGTGTCATGCACCGGGCGCTTATTATGCGGATGATGTATCGGTTGTTTTGACACCGCTTACAGTAAATCCTACGACAGCCGATCTTGATGCAGCCAAGGCTAACAACCAGGCCAACAGTATGGCTACAACGGGCGCATTTGATCCGACACAGCCGATCAATGTCGTCTCGGTATCCGGCTTTGACGACACACTCTATCAAGCGACATTTGATATCGGTCATGAAGCGAACAAAGAGGGCATCAACTGTGCATTCTGTCACAGTATTGAAACGGTACGCATGATGAGTGACACGGACGGCGCTGACGGCGGCATGTATACACTCGCAGCTGCAATGCGCGAAGGCCCGGTCGGTGCTATTCAGTATGATGCAGGCAGTACACTGCATTACAGCCCTGAAGGTACTAACATCGAGATGAATGCGTTTTTCCGTCTCTGGGGACCGGAAAAATACAAAGATCCGGAAAACACACCAAAGTCACTACCTGACTTTGATGTTGATAAAGCCAAAGACGGCCGATACACCATGCACAGTGTCATGCTCCATGATGAAACGAATGAGAGTAAGACGCATTACACCGGCGGACCGTTCTATGGCCCTTTCGGTGTCACCGGAAAGAGCAATGAAAACGAAGATGATGATACGAACCGTACGGCGTTGATCAGCCCTGAGTTTGACCAGACATCGGCCAATGTCCACCAGTTCGGTGCGCACGGCAAAGCACTTTGTCTAAGCTGTCACCAGCGTTCTGCAGGTGCACTTGATCCGGCTTCTGCCGGCACAGCTGCAAAAGAGCCTGGAACGGACAACTTTATGGAGCTCTGTTCAACATGGACCGTTGTCAGTGACGGTGTAGGAGACAATTATGCAGACAGTGAAACATCACCGAAATGCCAGCGATGTCATATGGAACGTATTGAAGGCAAAGTCCTGCACCGCTGGGCAGCTCCTGATCAAAACTGGACACTGGCAAACAACCCGGCGTTGACAGCCCATTTTGATCCCGACGATAATGATGGTCTGGGTGATGAGAACCCTGTGGCAGCCGGTTGGTTGAACTCGCATGCCTTCCTGGGCGCAAGCAAGACAGGCGGCCATAAGACAAGCGTTGTAGCGAAGATAAAAAGCGGGTTTGAATCAACGTTACCGACCCCGGTCCTTACAAATAATACGCTGACGGTAACAACGACACTTAAAAACAAGACAGCACATATGTTCCCAGGAGCACACCCGATGCGTCGTGTCCTGACACGTGTCGTCGTGACCGATGAAAATGGAACGATGATCGAGTCAACAACCAAGTCCGGAATTTCTAACTTTGCAACGGTCGCAAACAGTGTGACACCGGTTGCAGACAAAACACTTCACGCAAGTGCAGAGTCGAGTGTCACTGTGGGTTATGATGCAGCTAGAACAATTGACTTCCCGGGTAAAACACCTGATCTTAACGGCTCTGCTGTCAGCGGACAAAAGTTTGACGGACGTACCTTGAAAATCACTGGAGCAGACAGTACGGTGAGTTCACAAGAGGTGAATACGACAACGTATGCTATTCAAGGCAGCGTCTTTAATGCAGCGATCACTGATGACAGTAATAACAGTACATTTACGCGTATTTACGGTCATGAGACGGGCAAAAAATATGATCTTGACGGCGATACTACAAAAGAGACGTTCATCGTCCGCCCCGGTTTTGATTCAAATACGGTGCCGAATGATACGCGTCTAGTGCCGAATGAAGAAGAGGTTTATACATTGGAGTACGATGTATCGGGTGCATCAAGCGTGACGGTGACCTATAAAGTCTACTACATGCAAAAAGGTGCAAACGGGAAATTCCTGACAGGTGCCGACGGTTTTCTTGACCAGGCAGCCAGTGATGCGAAAAAACTGCTTGTAACGGAAGTGGCATCACATTCAGAGACAGTAGTAGTCGCTGCGCCGTAAGGAGCGCTGTATATAAGTGATGAACTTGGCGTCGGACAGAGGAGATCTAAGTTCTGTCCAAAGCCTCTTCTCTAGAGGCCGTCAAGAGGAGATAATACCGGGTACGTAACGTTCTGTTCGGACTGTACGGCCCGATAATCCCTACCACCATTTCAATTCCTTTTTTTCTTTTAGCGGCTATCGAGTTACTGTTTTACCCAGTCCTAATAACTACTGCGTTAAAATTCCACAAATATTTTCTCCAAGGTTTAGAGTATGAAACGCGCCCTTTTGAGTGTAAGTGATAAAAGTAATATTGTTGAGTTCGCAAAGTCTCTTGTTGCGAATGATTTTGAGATCATCTCGACAGGTGGTACCTTCAAGATGTTGAAAGAGGCCGGTGTGCCGGCGATCGAAATCGATGAGATCACGAAGTTTCCTGAGTGCTTTGAGGGACGTGTCAAAACATTGAACCCGTTCATCCACGGCGGTATCCTTCACCGACGTGACAAGCAGTCGCATCTTGACCAGGCCAAAGAGCTTGGTGTCGAGGCGATCGACCTGGTCTGTGTCAACCTGTACCCGTTCAAAGAGACGATTGAAAAAACAGATGACTTCGAAGATATCATCGAGAACATCGACATCGGCGGACCGGCAATGGTCCGTTCTGCGGCGAAAAACTTTGACAGTGTGATGATCGTTACCGATGTTGCAGACTATTCGCTTGTATTGAATGCGATTGAGAACGACACCAACACGGTCGAGTTCCGCCGCGGTCTTATGATCAAAGCCTATGAACACACGGCAGCCTACGACAGTATGATCGCCAATTACATGAACAGCCGTTTCAACCAGGGCTTCGGCGAGAAGCAGTTCATCGTCGGAAAGAAGGTGATGGATACGCGTTACGGCGAGAACCCGCACCAGAAAGGGGCGCTTTACGAGTTCGACAACTACTTCAGCAAGAACTTCAAGACACTCAAAGGGGAGGCGAGCTTCAACAACCTGAATGACCTTAACGGTGCGGTCAAGATCGCAGCGGCCTTCGGCGATGAGAACGCCGTTGTTATCTGCAAACACGGCAACCCGTGCGGTTTCGCGATCCGCGACAACCTGACAGAAGCGTATGCCGAAGCGCTCAAATGCGATCCTGTTTCCGCATTCGGCGGTGTCGTTGCCGTAAACGGCGTTGTTGACGCGGAACTAGCCGAGAAGATGAACGAGATCTTCCTTGAAGTGGTGATCGCCGGCCGTATTACCGAAGAGGCGCAGGCGGTGTTCGAGAAGAAAAAACGTATCAAACTCTTTGAGTACGGCGCGGACAAGATCGTTCTTGCCAACGACGCCAAAGACTTCAAGCACATCGACGGCGGATTCGTCTTCCAGGATGCCGACAAAGTCGGTGCGGACGAAGTCAAAAATGCGAAACTAGTCTCAGAACGCGCGGCGACAGAAGCAGAGTTGAAAGATGCAGAGATCGCCTATAAAATCGCTTCTCTTACCAAATCGAACTGTGTCGTCTATGTCAAAGATGCGGCAATGGTGGCTGTCGGTATGGGGATGACCTCACGCGTCGATGCTTCCCAGTGTGCGCTCAAAAAAGCCAAAGAGATGGGCCTCGATGTTTCGGGTGCGGCGCTTGCCTCCGAAGCGTTCTTCCCGTTCCGCGACTCGATCGATGCGGCGCAGACAGCCGGCGTCAAAACGGTGATCGAACCGGGCGGTTCGATCCGTGACGATGAGGTGATCGAAGCGGCCAATGAGTTCGGCATGGCCCTCTACTTCTCGGAAGTCCGCCACTTCCTCCACTAGCCTGAAGCGTTAGCTTCAGCATATCTTGTACGAGAGTTCACCTCTTGACGTACCGATGTACGCCTTCGGGTTCACTCTCGTACTATCTATACTAAATCTAAAGCTGCAGGCGGGTTCTTTTGCCTTTATAGCGAATTTTTACAAATTACTAATCATCACCGCAAAGTGATACTCTCACCGTTTTTTAACTACTTATCCAATATAATCAAAGCACAATGCTCTTATAAAGGCACACCATGAACCTACCTGCCATTACACTTCCTATTGAGATCACCGATACTGTTCCTGTGCTGTTACACCCCATCGCGGTTCACTTTGCCGTGGTTCTTCCGCTTGTTATTATGATTTTGGAGCTGATCAATCTGATCACGAAACGCAAGGCCTTGAGTATTTCGGTCTATGTTCTGTTTATCCTTCTCATAGGTCTGTTTGTAGCCGCTTACATTACCGGCGTGACCGACGGCACAGAGGCCGGCCTGTTTTTGAGCGATGAAGGCAAAGAGGCCCTCAAAGGGCATAAGATCCTTGGCACCTATCTTGTCTATCTGACGCTTTTGCCTCTGTTGCTGAAGGTGCTAAGCCTCTTTGTCAAAAAAGGGTGGAGCAGGGCGCTCTACTCGCTGGGGCTGATTATTTTGATCGCTTTGACTTTTTTTCAGGCAAAAAAGGGCGGAGAGCTTGTTTACAGTTATGGTGCCAATGTCAGCTCACAACAGCTTCTCGAAGATAAAATCGAAACGCTGGAAGAAGATATCGACACACTTCAAAGCAGCTGTGAAGAGGAGTTGGCCGCACTCAAAGAGCGATATTCAGATTGTAACCTGACGTTTGCTGAAACAAATGCTACCGCTGTTCAAACGCCACCCGATACAAACGGTACTCAAGGTGTAACGGTAGATGCGAATGCGTCTGATACCGTCATAAAAACCGATCTAAACGGCAGTGCCGCTCCAAACAAGACAAAAAGCGGTGACGCTAACAGTTCCAAACCTTAGTGGAGTGGGTCGGGACGTTAAAACAACAGAGCGATACGGGATCTGTTTTAATGTCCTTGTCCGCTTTATTTTTGACGTGCCTGCCTTGCAATAACTCTTTTATCGCCAATTTCCTATTCATCGCCGTGTTCAATGGCATTGTTCTATTAAGCTGTTTTAAACGCTTTTGTATTATCATGAAAAAACACAGAAAGGATGAATCGTAATGCTGGAAGAGATCTCAGTTTTGATATTATATCTGGTATTGGCGTTTTCATGGTTTTATATTTTTATGCACGCTGTCATACAGTACCACGCATCTAAAAACGGCCAGTTATTGTTCCATTCTATTTATCTGCTCATCGCGCTTTTCTCATTCCGTTTTTTTATTGTATTTGCCATACACTCTTTTGCCACTGCGCTGGAGCAGGCACTGCTGCCAAAAGAGCTTGTTCCGTTTATTGCACCTTTATATACATCGTTCTATCATCCGACGACCCTGGATATTATTGACACAATTTTCACTTTCATTGTTCTGGCTATCATTGTGCTTGGTTCATTCGGTCGTAAGCGTAAGCAGCTTCAAAACGAGCTTGAAGCGTTTTTGCGTTTGAAGCGCGACGCCAAACGTATGGAAAAAAATGTCCACCGTCAGAGCAGTTACATCAGACTGCTGGAGATCGTCTCAAAGATCAAAAAAATGCTTATTGAGAGTTCGACAGAGAAGGAGATATTTACGCATGTTTGCAATTCACTGGGAACCTTTCCGCACTATAAAGTTGTCTGGATCGGTTTGCAGAGCGAAGAGAACAATATTGTAAATATCGCCTACAAAGCTGATATGGCGACGCCAAGCTATCTGCAAAAAAATTTTCAAATCAAACTTGATGATGACGATCCCCACGCGTATGGCCCTGTCGGCGAATGTATGCGTACGGGCAGAAGTGTGCTCATCGAAGATACGCAGAGTGATCCGCGTTTTGAACCTTGGAAATATCGTGCGAAGGCTTCGTCGATCCATTCCGTTCTCTCTATTCCCATAAAAACCTTTCATCAAAAAAAACTTTTTGGTGTTATCAGTATCTATGGCGATGCGGAACACAGTTTTAGTTATGAAGAGATCGATATTCTCGAAGACCTGGCCCAAAATGTCAGCAGCGCCATTGCTTATCATAAAGCGGATAATCATCGTAAAGAGACCGAAGATGAACTGAAAAACTCTTCTCAGCTTCTTCAAAATATCATCGCTACCGTTCCTGTCCGAATTTTTTGGAAAGACAAATATTTGTACTATAGAGGCTGTAACGCACTTTTTTTACAGGATGCCGACCTTTCCCGAATCGAGGATATCGTCGGTAAAAAAGACACGGACCTTGTCTGGGCAGAACATGCCGACGCGTTTATCCAGGATGACCTGCAGGTGATGAAAACGAAAAATCCTATTGTCAACCGTGTCGAACGCCAAGGCGATATGTATGTTCTCGTCAACAAAGCGCCTCTTTTTGATAACGAACATAATATTATCGGCATGATAGGCAGTTACACCGATATCACGCTTCAGCGCAAAGCTGAGCTCTATCTAAAAGAGAATGAACAGCGCTTTAGAGAACTGATACAGTCATTACCGAATATCTCGATACAGGGGTATGATAAAGATCGCAAGGTGATTTACTGGAACAGGCAGAGTGAAATACTTTACGGTTATAGTGAAGAGGACGCATTGGGACGCAAATTTGAAGAGCTGATTATTCCTGAGGCGATGCGAGATCGCGTTATCGCTGACATTGAGAATTGGATACACAACAATAAACCTATTCCCGCTTCGGAACTTACCCTGCGTAAAAAAGATGGGTCTGACGTACTGGTCTACTCCTCACATGTCTTGCTGCGATCACAAGAGAAGGAGCCGGAGATCTTCTGTATCGATATTGATCTGACACAGCAGAAGGAGGCCGAACTGGCACTGGAACGCCTTGCCAATCATGATCTTTTGACACAGCTCCCGAACCGTCACTTTTTCTTGCGCCATGCCAAGGCGCTGATCAATAAAGCGGAGCGTAACCACAGCGAGTTTGCTCTGCTCTTTCTTGATCTGGATGATTTCAAGGTGATCAACGATACCTACGGTCACGACTACGGCGATAATGTTCTGATCGAGGCGGCTGAACGGCTACGCTCCAGTTTACGTGATTATGACTTTGTGGCCCGCTATGGAGGTGATGAGTTTATTGTGACGATTGAGTATGAAGGGGATATTGAGCTGATCATGACAATTGCACAGAAGATCATTGACACTCTAAAGGAGCCCATCTATATTAAAAACACCAGTTTACAGATCGGTTCAAGTGTCGGTATAAGCCTCTACCCTCAGGATTCGAGTGAACTTCTAACACTGCTCAAGTATGCGGATGCGGCAATGTATAGCGCTAAAGAGGGCGGGAAAAACAGATTTAGCCATTATTCGAACAGATCGCTATAGTGCATGGAATAAAGCAGATTGGCATAGTTGGGAAATAGAGTTATGAAGATAAACTGTGATTGTTGATAAGTGTATTAGGAATAAAGAAAGTGGTCGGGGCGAAAGGACTCGAACCTTCGACCCCCTGGTCCCAAACCAGGTACTCTAACCATACTGAGCTACGCCCCGACAACGAGCCGAATTATACATAGGGAAAAGTAAAAATAAGTTGAAATTACCCGTATGCCTGCGTTTTACGTGAGAATGTACATTCGGACCTTGGCGATCAAGGTAGATGACCACGTAAAATAGGGAAATTAAAGAAATAAAACGTCGTGCAACGTCCTTTTATTATTCGCTTCAAACGGCGAACCTTGATTGACATGCACTCAACCTTTTTGCTATAATAGATACAAATAATAGAATATGTATAGAAGAGGAAAATTTTAATGAGTAAAAGTCTGTATGAGACATTAGGTGTCAGTGATAACGCCAGCGAAGCAGAGATCAAAAAAGCATACCGTAAGTTGGCCCGTCAGTATCACCCGGATGTCAATAAAGACCCGGGGGCCGAAGATAAGTTTAAAGAGATCAATGCTGCCTACGAGGTTTTGAGCGACAAAGATAAAAAAGCGCAGTATGATGCCTACGGCGACCAGATGTTCGGCGGACAGAACTTCCATGATTTTGCACGCGGCCAGGGGGCCAATGTGGATCTTGATGAGATCCTGCGTCAGATGTTCGGTGGTGGCGGCGGTTTTGGCGGAAGCGCCGGGTTTGGCGGTGCAGGCGGTTTTGGCGGCGGTGGTTTCGGCGGTTTCGGTGGCGGACATGGCCGTCAGACGGTCAACCTTGACATCGAAAGCGCCATTACGGTGCCTTTCAACGTAGCAATACTGGGCGGAAAACACGGTGTTACCGTACAGGGTGAGAGTTTTGACATTAAGATCCCGGCCGGTATCAAAGACGGCGAGAAATTGCGTGTGCGCGGCAAAGGGCACAAACAGGGCGGACAAAGCGGCGATCTCTACCTTAAGATCAATGTGGCACAAAACCCGGAGTATGAACGTGACGGCGACAATTTGGTCAAAAGTTTTGATCTCCCTCTCTCTGCAGCACTTTTTGGCGATAAGATCATGATCAATACTTTAGAGAAAGAGATCACGCTCAAAGTGCCTCAAAACACGAAGAACGGGCAGCGTTTTCGCGTCAAAGAGATGGGGGCGGTTAACCGCAAGACAAATCAAAAAGGTGATCTTTATCTTAAAGCAAATATCGTCCTTCCGAATGTTGACACCCTGGATGAATCCCTTGTCGCTATGATGAAAGAGAAACTACCTAAAACGGTATAAGGAGTACGAGCATGATGCACCATTACGATGAACCGGCTTACCTGATCAGTATTGTGGCAAAGATCCTTGATATCCATCCACAGACACTGCGTCAGTATGAGCGTGAAAACCTGATTACCCCTTCGCGGTCAGACGGTCGTATCCGCCTTTATTCCCAGCGTGACATAGACCGTATCAAAATGATTTTGCGTCTTACCCGGGAACTGGGCGTGAATTTGGCGGGGGTGGATGTCGCCCTTCGTCTGAAAGAGCAGATGGAAGAGATGGAGAAAGAGATTGCCGAACTTCGTCATGCCCTTTCTGTCGCCCGCAATACCGGTTCTGTACCGCCGGAAAAATCACTGGTGACAAAGCGCAGTCATTACGAAATGGTGATCTTCACCGACGATTAAAAGTTCTAATTTCAGCGCATCTTGCACTGAAGTTCACCTCTCAACGTACCGATGTACGTCTTCGGGATCACTTCCGCACAATCTGCACTAAGACTAAAACTTTTAAGTGTGTCAGCTTGGTTTTCGGTAAGCTTTCGCCACCTTTCTCCAATCCAAATATATTACCATTTACTAAGATGTCGGAATAGAACTATTTACGGGTATTTTTGAGGGTGTTTGTAGAGAGAAGCACTTTTGGCCGCTTTTTGCCGCATCCAAATGCGGTAAAAGCTATTCGCGAAGGCGCTCGATCTTTGCTCCGAGATCTCCCAGCTTTTTCTCCAGGTTCTCATACCCTCGGTCAAGATGATAGATACGGTGCACCTGTGTCACGCCTTCGGCAATATTGGCGGCGATCACCATCGCACTTGAGGCGCGAAGATCGGTTGCCATGACATCGGTTCCGGAAAGCTGCGAGGGGCCGATCACCGTTGCGGTATGGCCGCTGAGTTTGATGTCCGCACCCAGACGCTGCAGTTCGCTCACATGCATAAAGCGGTTTTCAAAAAGACGTTCTTCTATCGTAGATGTCCCGTGGGCCTGTGTCGCCAACGCCAAAAACTGCGCCTGCATGTCCGTCGGAAAGCCCGGATACTCCTGCGTGACAATATTGACGGATTTGATCGTGTCGGTAGGGTGGATGGTCATTGTGTTTTCGGTAATATCAAAGGTAAATCCCATCTCCTCCAACTTCCCGGTAACCGCCTCAAGATGATCGGGACGGACATTCTCCAGGGTGACGGTCGAGTCGCTTATGCCGGCAGCACAGAGGTACGTTCCCGCCTCGATACGATCGGGAATGACATCAAAAGGGTCGATGTCGACCAGGCGTCTGTCGGTGCCGTAGATGGCAAGTTCTGCTGTACCGATCCCTTCTATGGAGACACCGCTGTTCTTAAGCACTTCACAGAGCTGGACAACTTCGGGTTCGCGGGCCGCATTGGTAATGGTGGTCTTTCCTTTGGCAAGGGCGGCGGCCATGATGACATTGGCGGTTCCTGTGACGGTGATCTTGTCAAAGATGATGTGCGCGCCTTTAAGACCGTCCGGTGCTTCGGCCTGGACGTAACCGGCATGGATCGTGATCTTGGCACCCATCTGCTCCAGTGCTTTGAGATGCAGATCGATCGGACGCTGGCCGATGGCACAGCCGCCCGGAAGAGAGACCTCGCAGTGGCCGAAACGCGAAAGCAGCGGGCCAAGGACCAGGATGGAGGCGCGCATTGTTTTGACAATCTCGTAGGTTGCTTTGGTGTTGGTAAGGCAGCAGGTATTGATCTCTACAGTGTTTTCGTCTTTAAACGAGAATGTGCCGCCAAGGTTCTCTATCAGTTTTAATAACGTCTTGATATCGACGACAGAGGGCATATTGCCTATCTTAACAGTGTTGTTGGCGAGCAGTGTCATCGCAATGAGCGGCAGCGCGGCATTTTTTGCGCCTGAGATCTTTACATTGCCGTGAAGCTTGGTCGGGCCGGTGATTTCTAAGTAGTCCATTACATTCTCTTATTTTAATAACGAAATTATAGAGCAGAGTTGGTTTATCGCAGGTAAAATTTACGCCGATTGATATGTTAAGGCGGGTTGAACATATATTCGGAAGTTTCAATTGGTATAATACAGGAATAAATATATGAAGGTATCCAGAGGTACGCTAAAGGAAGAGATGTGAGTTCAGCATTAGACCGGTTAAAAGAGTTGACTTCGAGGATATCGAGTTATGAACTGGCACGCAAAGAGAACCTGCGCTCACTTTCGGCACTCTTTACGGCCTTGAACCTTTCCGAGAAGGTCGGGGCGTTTGACGAGATATTCGAGTTTAAAGCGATCAACCTCTCGGGCATCTCCCTGAGTGAAGAAGATATCGGTACGATCAAAGAGGGAAAATACCTGCAGATAATCGGCATTAAATACGACCGTGAGGCCAAGGTGAAAAACAGAAACATCTCACTCGGTTATTATGGTCGTGTGGAAAAAGTTGATGCCGAACTTCGTGAGACAATCGTCAGGTTTATTATTGCCTGGCGTTTTGAGAAAAGTTTTCGTACCTTGGAACACTATTACACTATGCTGGAAAAACTGCCAAAAAACGAAGAACTGAGTCATGCTGATCTACCTTGATCTTGAGACAACAGGGCTGGAAGAGGGTGACCGGATCTGTTCGCTTGCCATCGTGTTCAGCGATGAAGGCCAATGGGACAGCAAAGAGGAACTCGTAAAGCCGCCGCGCAAGATCAGACCTGAGGCGATGGCGGTGCACCACATCACCAATGAGATGGTCAGGGAGGTGCCTTCTTTTGAGGACTCTGAAATAGCCGCTTTTCTGAAAGAGCACAACCGTGTTGACAATACGCTCGTCGCACACAATATCAGTTTTGACCTCTCCATGCTGGCCAAAGAGGGGTTTGTCTGGCAGGGCGGGATCATTGACACCCTGAAATGTTCGAGGCACCTTATCGACGAGATCGATTATTTTTCGCTTCAGTATCTGCGATATGAATTGGGGCTTTACCGAAATGAGTCCGAGGAAGCCGGGAAACTGGACATCCGGATTTGTGCGCATAATGCACTCAGTGATGCTTTTCATGTGATGCTCCTGCACCGATATCTAAACGAAATGGCGGATGATAGGAAGCTGCAGGAGCTTAGCGTGGAACCTGTCTTGATCAAGCGGCTCAATTTCGGAAAATATAAAGAACATTATCTTGAAGAGGTCGCGATGAATGATGCAGCCTACCTCCGCTGGATGTTGGAGCAAAACATCGACGAAGACCTTCAGTACAGTATAAGACACTATTTAGAAACAGTATAAGGAGTATTATCAATGCCAAAACACCTGACGAAGAAGATCATTTCCGGAAAATACAAGGGCAAGACGCTGAAACTTCCGTCGATGAGTACGACCCGCAGTTCGAAAACCATTGTTCTGGAGTCATTTTTCAATACTGTTCAGTTCGACGTGATCGATGCCAATTTTGTCGAGCTCTTTTCAGGCAGCGGTTCGATCGGCCTGGAGGCACTGAGCAGAGGGGCCAAACGGATCTACTTTATGGAGCAGGACCGCAATGCCCTTAAAACGCTTGAAGAGAACATCGCTCAGACTGACCCGAAGGCCTGTGAAGTCTACCGCGGTGATACCTTTGCAAATATCGGCGCTGTCGTCAAGCGGCTTAAAAACCTGAATGAAGATGCCTACTTCTATATCGACCCGCCGTTTTCCATCCGTGAAGGGCATGAAGACATCTATCTGAAGATGATCGATCTTATCGGAAAACTGCCGGAGGAGGTTGTAAAACTCATCATCATCGAACATATGACGGGCCTTGAACTTCCCCAGGAAATCGGTGTTTTTCATAAGACAAAGTCCAAAAAATTCGGCAAGACCTCTTTGAGCTATTTTGGAGTTGAAGAGGTTTAGATCCTAAAGAGTATAATGAGAATGTGGTTGAATAAAATTATTTTCATTTGAACATTCCCAACAGCTCATTAGGTGTACGCCAGTACCAATGTCTACTTGAGTAAAGCGTATCGGCTTTCAGTTGTTTTTTGGTCAAAGAGGCACTTTCCAAATCCCAAAATACAGGGGAACTGTTCGTATTTTGATACGAAACGAATCGTTAAAATATGGCCGGGACGATCTGCAGGAACCGGAATTTTCGGTTACAGAGAACTTGCAATTTCAAACTTAGACTTTCACAATCTATTCATTACGAGCATTGACCTCCTTTCCAAACCTCCACCGTAGAAGCTATGCCAATAAGAGTGTTTTATACATAAAATAGGCCTTGCATATACTTCACGATCCAAGCTCATTTATGTTTGTTTTTATACAGTTTTTGTGTAGAATGGATTGAAATAATTTTATATAAGATAAAGTCATAATAGAAAATAAAAATTTCTTATAAATGATATTTTATTGATATCAACAGGATCGTAATGCAGAAACTTTTAGTACTGTTAGCCATAAGCTGGGTGTCACTTTTGGCAGAAGAAAATCTCATACAGAACTATGTCCCACTCGATATTTCGGCTGTCCATCTTGGATCAATGGATGCTTTTGCCAGTACAGAAAAGATTGCTGTTCCCGAATTGTCTTCTCTGAAGGCGTTTCAGAAAAAGAGTGGCGAGAGTGAGGCGGCGTTTTTAAAACGTGTTCGCAACGCAACACAAAAACGCCAACAGGCAACGTTTGACATTCAAAAGAGTTACCGTGACGAGGTGCTCCAGCGCAACAATAGCGCAAACAGTTCAAAAGAAGAATTTGAAAGACAGGTCAGAAAACACAATCAAAAACTTCAGAAACTCCGTACTTTCCTCGATTATGATGCAAAAGTACACGGCGCTGCAAGTGTCTCTCAAGAGTACCCCCAACTTATAGATGTCAGCACAGTATTTGATACAACACTGCAAAATCCGAACCTGAATGACCCCTTCCTGCCTCTTTTAACGAGCTACTCTGACAAAACGTATAATGCAAAAGATGACGAACTGGCTAGACTGATCAAGCGCACTAAAAAGAGCTATCCAGACTACAAATCCTGGCTTTTTGTTGTCTCAATAGAGAACTATGCCAACGCAGATAGCGTACTGTTCGCTTCCCGAACGGCCAAAGCGGTGGTGAGCACTTTTCAGAAAAAGATGGGCGTGCCTTTGCGTCATACCATTGTGGTAGAGAATGAAAAGGCGACAGCGGCAAACATCCTGGCGGCGCTTGAAAAGATGATAAACCGTATTCAGCAGGAAGATACCGTCTACTTTTATTTTGTGGGGCATGCCATGTCGGGCCCTTCCGGTAAAAACTTTTTGCTTGCTTATGACGGTTCGGTGGATATGTTGGACGATGATGGGCTTGTGGGGATGGAACGCATCTATAACGCATTCCAGCGTTGTCGGGCAGAACGGACGTTTGCTTTTATTGATGCGAGTTTTATGGGGGTGAGTGACGGTATACCGCTTAAGAAAGGGGAGCGTCTGAGCGGCCCTGTCAAAAAGACAAAGTATCATAAGCGCCTCAACATCATCAACGCGGCAAACCGTGACCAGACCGCGAATGGCTACTTTGAAAAAGGGTACCGGCTCTTCAGTTACTTTCTGATCAAAGGGGCGCTCTCTGAAAAAGAGCAGGATGCCGGGGAGATGTTTGATGACCTGCAGTTAAAGATGCTCCAGGTCTCAACAACCTACGGTCCGGAGTTCACGCAGGAACCCGAGTTTTTCGGTTACCGCAATTTAGCGATGCAGAAGTAGGAGGCAGAGACGATGAAACGATATGCAGCACTTATGATCTCCCTTTCACTTTTTGCCGGCGCTGAGACGGAATGGCCAGATAATCGGAGTGCAGACGCACGTTCGTATGATGTTACGCAATCGTATGCATTGAGCGCCGATGCGGAATTCTCTCTTGAAGCGGCACTGGAAGATTACTCTGAACTGACAGATTGCGAAGAGGATGCCAAAGAGCAGATGGCCGAAGATGCAATGGCCGAAGCTGATCTCTGTGAAACACACAACATCGATATCCGCCTGGCCCATCCTGTCGAGATCAAGAATGTCAGGGTGACAAGCCGCAAGATCAGAAACGACACCTGTTCGCTCGAAGCGGTCTATACGCTTTCAACGCTGCCGCCCGAAGAGATGAAAGAGATCGACGCGGTCTGTAAAGAAGAGTACGAAGGCTACGGTGCGTCGTTGATGCTCGATGACGGCCTGTGGCAGGCGGTACAGTTCGGTTTCGGTGTGGGTTACTCCGGCGGCGGTACCGGCACCTTCGAGGGCGATCTGGTAGAGAGCGCGACCGGCAAAAAAAGCGCTGAGTACAGATATGTGTCCGCACCGACCATGACGCTGGATGCTGCCTATCTCTACAAACTTCCGACGGCCAATTTCTATCTCATGGGCGGTGCGGAACTGGGCTGGGTCATGCAGCAGAAAAACACGAAGGACCCTGACCCGACGGAAAAAGTTATCTATGACGGCGGCAGTCCCTATATCTTCCGTGTGGGTATCAACACCGGGTTGGGGTACCGCTACCATATGCGCTATGATCTGCAGCTGCAGGTCGGCTACCAGTTTCAGTACCTGTATCGTACGGTTAGTTCGGGCGAGACGTTTCAGGGGTATGAGAACAACCTGATCGCCGGTCTTCGGGGTGCGTACCATTTTCATGAGAATTTCGCCGTCTGGGTCAAAGTCCAACATAATACATCGAGTGCGATCGGTACGGTCGGGCTGAGTTACGAATTTTGGGATTAGGAGAAGAGATGATAAGAAAAGCATTAATGGCATCACTTTTTATTACCGGATTGATCTTTTCCGGATGCGGGGAAGCAGACTACTCGTTTGAAACGGTTAAGAGACTAAGCGGTCTGGACCTTATCAATGGGAGTTTCGGATTTACAAGCAGCGATTATGTCATTGTCAACAGTGAGGAGCGTTATGTCACTGATGTGACGACCGATACCACGAGCAATGTCAGATACAGCGTAATCGGAGGCGAAAACGGTACACTTTTCAGCATTGATGCGACGACAGGCAAACTTTCATTCATCGCAAAGCCTTCCTATGATCCGGACAGTGGAAACCTCTATGAGGTGATCGTTTCGGCAGAAGACAGTGAGGCCAATCGTGCTGTTCAGATCATAGAGGTTGAAGTCGTTGCGGACATCACAAAACTTCCTCCCGTCATTGATATGATGTTCAAAGAGTATGCTGTACTCAGTTTTGAGGGGGTCGTATTTAATCTCTTCGCCCAGGCGGCAGACAGCCAAAGTCAACTGATTTACACACTGGAGGGGACGGATAAGGCATTTTTCAGCATCAATGAAAAAGGCGAGGTGCGTTTTACAAGTACTGCAGAAACGTCTGGCAAGAGCAGCTTCACGATCGATGTCATTGTCCAAGACGGCTACGGAAATATTAGCAGGATTAACGATGTTGTCATTACCAAGGTCGATTCGTTAAGCGAAATCCAGCCTGTGATCCTTTCCGAAAGCTTCAAGATCGTCGAAAACTCCAAAGGCAATATCGCGGTAGAGGTATTTACGGCAGAAGGGGTGAAAATCACCCATTATACACTCGGCGGCCAAGATGCCGCGATGTTCGCAATCAACAGCGACGGGGTGCTGTCGTTGATCGAGCCTCAGGATCATGAGAGCGTCACGGCACCTTTTGAAATAACGCTTCAGGTCGAAGATGCCAATGGTCAAAAAAGTGTTGTGCAGCCGATCGAGGTGACGATTGTCGATATTGACGAGACTTTTCTCTTTTCCGGTATTCGTGACTTTACTGTCCAGGAAGGCAGCAGCGGTGTGGTGACAACAGTAGAAGCGACCGCAAAAACGCTGCCCGAAGACCTAGAGAAGCACTTTTCCCTAGTCCAGGGCAGCGACTATTTTACTATTAATGATGCGGGTGTCATTCAGTGGAAAGCAACGGCACAAAAAGATGCCAAGATCACGGTTCAGGTCGCTGTTGAGAGCCAGCTTAACGGTTCAAGGACCCTGAGTGCACCTTTCAGCATCGTCGTCGTTGATGATCCGGCCAAGATAGCGCCGACAATAGACAACAACTATCCCCGAGAGATATCGGTTGTAGAGACACAAGCGGTATTGATGACGATACAGGCTACGGTCAACGGTAATGCTGAAAGTCTTGCCTATGCACTTACCGGTGCCGATGCCAATCTGTTCGCTATTGACGGCAACGGTAATGTCTCACCGCATGTGGCATTTGATGAAGCGGGAACAAATGTCTATACGTTTGCTGTTGTGATCACGGACAACAACGGCAATGTCGTTACGACAGACACCATTACCGTTACACTGCTTCAGGACCCGGATAAGATCAGGCCTGTCATTGTCTCGACGACGTTTAATATTGCCGAGAACAGTACCGGAAATATGAACATTCTGATCAGCAGCGAGGGTAACGGTGTTGTCGATACCTATCTCACCGCTGGCGATGACGGTGCACTCTTTGCCTTTGATTCGAACGGATTGCGCTTCAAGAGCGGTGCGGATTTTGAGTCGATGCGTTCGGCCGCCGGTACGACCAGCTACCATCTCCTGCTGCAGGTCAAAGACAATCTGGGCAACTATTCGGATGAAAAAGCCATAGTCGTGAATGTGACGGATGTCGACGAGACGCTGCAGTTCACCTCATTGAACAGTTTTACCCCGACAGAAGGGACGACTGCTGTCGGTACGATCAAGGCTAACGGTAAAGATTCGACGCCGGTCACGCTCAGTTACACACTGCACAATCATACGGATGTATTCATCCTTGATGCCGTCAGCGGCGCATTGAACTTGAGATCGCCAGCCGTTGCGGGTGAGCATTATGACCTGACCATATCGGCACAGAGCCAGTTTAACGGCTCGTTAACCTATGCACCGACAATCAGTGTTGATGTTGCGGCACTCAGCTACGCCATTACCTTTACGTCGCAGGATGTCGCGACCTTGCCGCAAAACAGTGTGGTCGAGGTACCGATCGAGGCAGCTTCGGCAGCCGGAAGACCGATCTCCTATGCGATGGCAGAGGGAACGGATGCGTCTATCTTCGCGATCGATGCCTCGACAGGTGTGATGACCGTTCATGTACCGGCCTATACCTTCAGTAACGACCCCGAAGCCAATATCTATCGCGGTGCAGTGGTCGCAAGTGATGATATGGGCCACAGTGCGACCCAGCAGGGTGAATTGCATATTGAACCGGTGGACGGTCTGCCGGTCTTTGTGACACCTGCGGCTCAGGATGTGAATGAAAATGAGAAAGCAATCGCCCAGCTTGAGGCCACGTCGCCGATCGGTTCACCGCTGACGTATGAAAAAGTATCGGGGCTTGACAGTTACTACTTCAACGTCACGAGTGACGGGGTCCTAACATTCAATATTGCAAAAGATTACGAAGATCCGGAAGATGCCGATCTGGACAATGTCTACGAAGTGGAAATCCGTGTCACCGATACACTGCACCCTGTCAACACGACGGTGCGGCGCTTTACGGTCAGTGTGCTTGATGTCGATATTGCATTTTCTTCGACAACGACGGTCAATGTTTCTGTAGATGACGGAGAATATACCTTGTTTTGGGCTAATAATACAGTGACTGACCTTGAACTCAGTCCGACGCCGGGTAATGGTGTATTGGATTACACGATTGTAAGTAATCCGGATAGTCGTATTTTCAGTATGCCTTCCAGCGGGGTTCTGCGTGTTGATGCCCCGCCAGTCAGTAGTGATAAGCGATATGTCATTGTTGTCGGGGCACACAAAGACAATGGGACAACAGTGCAAGAGGTACTTTATGTGACGATACTTAATTAGACGGGTACTGCCTGTTATTATCTGAAGAAGGTATGAATCACTTTGATTAGCGTCGACAGGATACTTGTGATTGGCATCAGGGATATAAACATTCCTATATGAGTCGTGGGTTAAACAGCGGACTTAGCTTTTGTTGGCTATAGTGTTTTTATAAAAATCTTATTTAGATAAGGTCCGTTTTGCTACGTTTGCCCTACTTGAGTTTTATAGCACTTATCTCTGTTTTCATTTTTGTATTTGTGGGAGAGTTTGTCTATCTACAGAGCCCCTATGAACTGCACAAAGAGGCCATCCTTGTTGCCCCGTCTTCACTCTTTCCCCTTGGGACGGACAGGCTTGGGCGCGATCTGTTGGCACGTTTGATCGAAGGGGGTAAAGTCTCGCTTCTCATCGGAATAGGGAGCGCTTTTATCGCCTCGTTCGTCGGTCTGATGCTGGGGGCGACGGCGGGCTATTTTCGCGGCAAAGTCGACAAAGCCTTTGTCGTTACGGTCGATCTTTTCTTGACCTTTCCGACCTTCTTTTTGCTGTTGGCACTGGTGAGCTACATCAACGCCTCTGTCTGGGTGCTGATATTGATTATCTCCGTCACCGGGTGGATGACAACGGCCAGGCTGATACGTTCGGAGAGTTTTGCCATCACTTCACAGCCCTTTATCAAGATTCTGAACATAGCAAAGGTCAGCAGAGCCAAGATCCTTTTGAAATACTACGCCCCGCTTCTGACCCCTATTTTTTTTGTCAGTTTTACCTTTGGGGTAGGGGGTGCGATCCTGTCGGAATCGGGGCTGAGCTATCTCGGCCTGGGGATCGTCGCACCGCAAATGAGCTGGGGGACCATCCTCAGCAACGGCAAAGAGGTGCTCGATATCGCCTGGTGGGTCAGTTTCTTTCCGGGGCTGATGATCTTCCTGGTCACCTTTTCCCTGATGAACATCGCCAACTACCTTCAAAACCTCAATAGCAGTAAGGATATCCAAAAGTAGTCTTTCGCTTGCAGTCATGTTTTATTAGGATTTAGGATGGGCGTGAAGACTTTACAATGGGAGCAGGGGATGGACCCCAAATCTTAAATCGAAAAGAAAACAGCTACTGCGCTTCGTTGATCGGGTCGTGGATTTTCCAGCCGAAGATCTTGCGGTACATCACCCCCTGGGCGATCATGACGAGCGGGATAGTCCATATCAGTCCGATACCAAAAGGTATCGCACTTAAGACAGTGAGCAGCACCAAGGTAATATTGACCCCAAAGACAGTGAACCAGTGTTTGGTGACGGCCTGACGGGAGACCTCCATCGCGCCCCAGATACCAAGTCCTTTATCGACCATCAAGGGAAGCGTAAAACTATAGGCGATGGAAAGGTAGATACCGGGCAGTATCAGGAGAGCCAGACCGATATAGGTAATAACCGTGATCAGGATAGATGCAAAAACAAGCGGCCAGACCAGAACATAATAGTTGAATATGGAACCGATGTTCAACTCTTCACCGTTGGCACGGCTGTACCCCAACAGCAGCAGGCCTAATGAGAGCGGAATGGTGATCGGCGCAGCAAGCCAGCCGACCAGCATATCGATAAATACCCCTTTGAATGTCTCTTGCGCATCGTAATAGGGTTGCGAATCGAGAAAAAGGTTGATGATACCTGCCGTCAGTGAGGCAAGTATAAGATAGATCAACATCGCACCTACGATTTTGAGTTTGGCGCCGTATACTTTTCCCCATGCTTCCGAGAGGATTTCACCAACGGTGAAAAAATATTCCCCTTTGACTGCTTTGTGCAATGAACCCTGATCTTCCAATATATTTTCCCTTAATTATGTTAAACTTTTAAACATATACTAACATAAGCGGAGATAATGGTACAAGTAAAAATTTCCGGAAATATCATCATCGTCCTGGCATCTATCATCATCGTCTTGGCTGCGTTGAAACTGGCCGCTGCAATTGTAGTTCCCTTTCTGCTTGCAAGTTTCATCGCTATTATTATTTCACCTTTGTACAGTTGGCTGATACAGAAAAAAGTCCCCACCGTTTTAGCCCTTTTAGCGGTTGTTGGGGGGCTTGTAATCATTTTTAGTCTGTTAGGCGTTATCGTAGGTACCTCTGTACAGAGTTTTAGCGCGAACATGCCTCTTTACGAGGCAAAACTCCATGTGCAGCTGAGCTCTATAACTGAGATGTTAAGTCGTTACGGTCTGCTTCAGGGCGATCTGAAATCGATATTTGATCCGGCCAGGTTAATGCAGTATTCGGCAACCGTCTTGAAGGGCGCCGGTTCGGTTCTGACCAACAGCTTTATTATCTTTTTGATTATTGTCTTTATGCTTTTGGAATCGACACAGTTCGCTAAAAAACTTGATATTGCCGGCGGTGAAAGAGAGACGATGAAGCATGTCAACGAAGTGCTTACCAAGATCAAACACTATATGGCTTTGAAAGCAGTGATCTCCCTTGTAACGGGGGTGATCGTTACAATCGTTTTGATGTGGATAGGGCTGGATTATGCCGTACTTTGGGGGCTGGTCGCCTTTTTGTTTAACTTCATACCAAACATCGGGTCCATTTTGGCCGCAGTCCCGGCTGTATTACTGGCCCTTGTACAGCTTGGTACCTTTGGCGCTTTAGAGGTCGGGGCCGTTTATCTTGCAATCAATGTTCTGATCGGCTCGATCATTGAGCCTCGTATTATGGGAGAGGGATTGGGTATCTCCACGCTGATCGTATTTTTATCATTGATCTTCTGGGGATGGCTGCTCGGACCGATAGGGATGCTGCTTTCGATACCGCTGACCATTATGATAAAGATCATTTTACAGACGAACGAGAAAACGCGCTGGATGGCTGTTCTGATGGGAAATGGTGAAGGCGTAGCAGAGGTTAAAACCCGGAATGACTTCTAGCCGTTACGAACGGCTCTTTATGTAGTATACATTTGCGCAACGAAGGCGGATCAGACCAGAACGTGTCCTACAAACTTGCTCATGTTGTCCAGGATCTCGCCGCCGCGACGAAAGCCCAGCCCGCAGGCTTCGTACGCAAAAAAGACACCGGCCTGGTACTTGTTGCCTTCGCTGTCTTTCGGAAACTCCACATATTCCTGATAGACCGGGCGGTAGTTTTCGTAAGGGCCGTCTGTTTCGGCAACGGTACTGCCCGAAGCGTCCACAATTTTGGTGTTGGCCCCCTCTCTTCCGAAGTGGCGTTTTTCAACATAGGCCCCCTCCAGCGGTGCATCTGATGTCTTTAAGAGGTAAGGGGAGTCAGGAAAGAGATCGCTGAGAACTTTGAGCATCCCTTTCGACTGGAAAAGAACCGTATAAGCCGGGTTGAGGATGATCGCTTTCTGGTTCTGTATGATCGTGTTGAGCAGTACCGCCAACTCCCCCTCATCGCTGCCGATATCTTCCCAGGGGTAGAGTTTGAACCAATACTCATACTCCATGCCGTTACCGTCGCTGATCCCGTTTTCGTCAAATGCTACATTCTGCAGAAAATCAAAACCGGTGTTAAACCCGGCATCGGTGGCGATCTGCTGCAACAAGCGCGTCGTCACCTCTTCTTCGGCATTGCCTTCAACACTTGAAAAGAGCATTTTCCACCCTTCGTAACGCTCGCCAAAAAGTGAGGTGTCTTCAAAAAGGGTGACGAGGCGTTTGAAGTTCTCTTCAATCGCCTTGTAGATATCGTTGAACTGCATCGCGTCATCCATACCGTTGGCCTTGAGAAGAGCCCACTGTACGATGGCCGTTTCAAAAAGCCCGGTCGGTGTATCGGCGTTGAACTCAATGAGCTTAATGGGTTGCCCGTCGATGCCGCCGGCAAAGTCAAATCGGCCGTAGATGTGCCAGTGCACGTCATTTTCCCATGACTTTTTAATGGTATCGATAATATTAAAAGGGATGCCAAGTTCAAAAAAGAGGTCGTTTTCGATGACGTATTCAGCGGCTTCGACATACATGTCATAGAGTGTATTGGCCGCTTCGTAATAGGCTTCGGCTTCAGTTTGTGATACCTCGACAAGCTGGTCGGCAACATATTTGCTCCCATCGGTATCGGTGTGCCAGCTAAAGCCGATCTTCTCTAGTTCCAGGTCGCTTAAAGGGGCGACATCGCGAAGTCTGATCATCGGTCAGCCGCCGAAAGAGCTGCTGCGGGTTGACGAGCTTCCCGTTTTTGAACCACCGAAGAAACTCCGTTTGGAACCACCGGCAGCAGCCCGTTTCGCTGCATTTTGGTGATACGCCGATTTGTTGACGGTGTTGGAGTGGCGTTGAAAGTTCTTGTTACCCATCAGGGCGTTACCGATCATATTCCCCAGCAGTGAACCCGCCGCAACGGCAAGGATGGTTCCCGCCAGTCCCATCCCTTCGCCTGAAGGGGCACTGTTGAGTTCAGACTGGCCGTTTTGCATCTTCTGATACTCCTGCTCAGCCAGGCGGCGCATCTCTTCCTCGCTCATAAACCGTTCTGTCACGATGCCGTTTTCGTCCCGTTCACGGATGATAGCGCGAGAAGGGCCTTCTGTCGGCATCTCTTCGACAACAATATATTTTCCGCCCGGCTGCTGCTCGATGACCAGAAAACGGTTTTGAGGCTCCTGCTGGGGTGCTTCACAACCGCTGAGCACGCTCATCACGGCGACACCCATACTGCCTAGCAGGGCCGCGGAACCGATGGTTGAAAGATGTTTCATAGATATTTCCTTGTTAACGTAATTGTTTGATTTTTTTACGATTTAGTCTGTAGATAGAGGAGGCTTCACCTTCATACAGACCTCTGTTATCTTCGATAATAATATCGGCATGCGCTTCAGCAAACGCTCTGTCAAATGAACACCCTTTTGCATTGGCAGAAGTGCTGTAGAACCAGCCGAATTTTTTTAGCAGTTGATGGTGCTCCCCGTCTGCAACGATACGGATGGCCCGATTGTTGATGACAAAGCTTGTCGCTTTTGCCTGACGGAGTCTGTTTTTAAACTTTCGAGGCACACGCCCTCCCATGGCACTGTAACGTCTCAGCGAATCAAAACTTTGGATAAAGGGTTTATTACCGGGGCGCTCTTTGATGCGGGCAAGTTTGTGTGAATCCTGAGAGAGGAAACCGACAGTGGTGTCGGTTTGGGCCAGTATCACGCTGTGCATATTAATTGTTGAGGTACTCTTGCAGTGCCTGAGGTTCATTCCAGTTAAGATCTTCCATCTGCGCGAGGGCGTCAATAGCTGAACGTGCAGCACTGAGTGTCGTAAAGTAAGGGATGTTCATTGCCAGTACGATCTGGCGGATAACGACGGCATCTTTTTTAGAGGTGTTGTTGTCCGAGGTATTGATCGCCATTGCAATTTCGCCGTTTTTCATGGTGTCCTGAATATTCGGACGGCCTTCAGAGATCTTGAGAACGACTTCGCATGGTATACCTGCCTCTTCGATTGTTTTCTGGGTGCCTTTGGTCGCAATCAGTTTAAAACCTGCTTTGTGAAGTCCGCGTGCGATCTCCGGTGCGTGTTCCTTGTCCATATCGATAAAGGAGAGGAAACAGGTTCCTTTCGTAGGAATAATATTCCCGGCTGCCATCTGGGCTTTGGCAAAACTCTTGCCGAAGGCACGGCTGATCCCCATGACTTCACCCGTCGATTTCATCTCAGGGCTGAGTACCAGGTCGGCACCGTAGAGTTTATGGAAAGGGAAGACCGCCTCTTTGATGGCAACATGGTCTTTCAAACGCGGTTTAAGCAGACCGTCTTCTTCCATCACCACCTTATAGGTATCGTAAAAGTCCAGCGCGCTGCGGAGGTTCTCACCCATCATGACACGTGTTGCTACCTTGGCAAGAGGAACGCCGGTTGCTTTGGAAACAAACGGTACGGTACGCGAAGCACGCGGGTTGACTTCGATCAGGTAGATCTCGTTTTGGTAAATGGCATACTGGACATTCATCAGTCCGACAACGCCGAGACCGAGAGCGATTGTCTTGGTCTGTTGTTCTACCTGCTTTTGCAGCTCAGCTGTAAGGTTCATCGGCGGAAGCGAACAGGCGGAATCGCCCGAGTGGATTCCCGCCTCTTCGATATGCTGCATGATCGAGCCGATGTAGACGTCAGTGCCGTCACAGATACAGTCGACGTCAAGTTCAACAGCCTGATCAAGGAATTTGTCGACAAGCACCGGTGCGTCATGAGAGACCGAAACCGCTTCATCCATATAGGTGCGAAGCTCATTTTCGTTGTAGACAATGCGCATCGCACGTCCGCCCAGGACGAACGAAGGACGTACAAGTACAGGGTAGGTCAATCTCTCGGCGATGACGACAGCCTCCTCTTTGGTCGTTGCAAGGCCGTTTTGTGGCTGTTTAAGTCCGTTGGCTTCAACAAATTCAGAGAACTGTTTACGGTCCTCCGCCAGGTCGATCACACGCGCAGGTGTCCCGGAGATCTTTGCTCCGATCGCGGTCAAAGGGTTGGCCAGTTTCAACGGTGTCTGCCCGCCGAAGTGAACGATGATGCCGTCTGGGTTTTCTGTTTCGATCACTTCACGTACATGCTCGAAATCGATCGGCTCGAAGTAGAGGACGTCGGAGGTGTCGTAATCGGTAGAGACCGTTTCAGGGTTACAGTTGTACATAATGGTTTCGATACCCATATCGTTAAGGGCAAACGCCGCATGGACACAACAGTAGTCAAACTCGATACCCTGGCCGATACGGTTGGGCCCGCCGCCGAGGATCAACACTTTTTTCTTGTCACTGACACGCGGTGCAGTTTTCGGCAGCTTTGTAATGTTTGTCGTCGAGTAGAGGTACGGGGTCAATGCCTCGAACTCGGCGGCACAGGTATCGACCTCGTTGTACTCAAGGTGGATGTCCAAACGCTTGCGTGCAGCGTAGATGTCGTTTTCACTCATGCCGGTCGAACAGTTCTGGGTGATAAGCTTGGAGATGCGCTTATCGGAGAAACCGTCAGTTTTCAGCTTGCGGAACGATTTTTCATCATTAAGCAGTTCAAGGTTGATCTTTTTCTCTGAGGCGATGATCTCTTCAAGCTGGTAGAGGAACCACGGATCGATCTTGCAGAGCTCAAATATCTCTTCAACGCTCATGCCCCGGCGGAGACCTTCTGCCACGTAAAGAACGCGTTCAGCATTCGGACGGCGGATCTCATGCTGGATGAACTCCATATCACCTTTTATCTCGTCAAAGCCGCTGAGCCCGGTCTCAAGAGAGCAGAGGGCCTTTTGGATAGACTCTTTGAAGGTACGTCCGATTGCCATGACTTCACCGACAGATTTCATCGAGGTCGAGAGCGTTGACTCGGCTTCAGGGAACTTCTCGAATGTAAAGCGCGGAATCTTCGTCACGACGTAGTCGATGACCGGCTCGAATGATGCCGGCGTACCGGTGATGTCATTGGTCACTTCATCAAGGGTAAAACCGACGGCCAGAAGGGTCGCCACTTTTGCAATAGGGTAACCTGTCGCTTTTGAGGCCAATGCCGATGAACGTGATACGCGGGGGTTCATCTCGATAACGATCATACGGCCTGTTTTCGGGTCGACTGAGAACTGGACGTTCGATCCGCCTGTATCGACACCGATCTCACGTAAAATAGCGAATGAAGCGTCACGCATACGCTGGTACTCTTTGTCCGTCAGGGTGAGTGCCGGAGCAACGGTGATAGAGTCGCCGGTATGGACGCCCATCGGATCAAAGTTTTCGATCGAACAGACGATGATACAGTTGTCCGCCGAGTCTCGGATGACCTCCATCTCATACTCTTTCCAGCCAAGAAGAGATTCCTCAACAAGGATCTCCGTGATCGGGCTTTCATCGAGACCGCGCTGCGCGAGTTCTTTGTACTCATCGATGTTGTACGCCACACCTGAACCGCCGCCCGCAAGCGTAAAGGAAGCGCGGATGATGATCGGGAAACCTATCTCTTCGGCAGCTTCAAGGGCTTCATCCATGTTATGGGCATAACGTGAATGGGGCAGGTCCATCCCGAGTCTGATCATCGCATCTTTGAATGCGGTACGGTCTTCACCCATGGTGATCGCTTCCGGTTTTGCACCCAGGAACTCGACACCTTCAAGCATCCCGTTTTCATACATCTTCATTGCGGCATTAAGTGCTGTCTGTCCACCCATGGTCGGCAGGATGGCATCGACATTCTCTTTTTTGATGATCTCTGCAATGACCTCAGGCTTGATCGGCTCGATGTAGGTACGATCTGCAAACTCAGGATCGGTCATAATGGTTGCCGGATTCGAGTTGATGAGTACAACTCTATAGCCTAACTCTTTAAGTGTTTTAACGGCTTGTGTCCCTGAATAATCGAATTCACATGCTTGGCCGATAATGATCGGACCTGAACCGATAAGTAAGATTGTCTTTATGTCTTCGCGTTTTGGCATTATGACCCTTCAAAAATGTGTAAAAATTTGCTAATTATAGGCAAGAAGGGCTTAAAAAACGGTGAATGATCTTTAAGAAAACAGGGCTTTTGAACGTATCATTATTGCTGGAGAGGTTTTAAGGCTGTTGAAGACGAAAAGAGTGGATCGTGACTACTTTTTCGGTAAATTCAGTAAGGCTTGATCTTCGCCAAAGAGATTGAAAGAGTACAGAACAGAGAGCATCCCGGAATACATCATTTTGTCATCAACAAGCGGACTGTCTTGAATGCTTTTCCCAAGATAATCGGCACGAAGATTGGCTAAAAGATGCCAATGCTCATTGAGATTGTATTCGATGTAGGTCTGGGCGGCAAGGTTGAGTGCCGCACCGGCTTTATAGCTGTCCGGTCTCAGCCCTGCATCCGTCTCATCCTGGGGAATACCAAAATAGTAGTCTGTAAACTTTGGTGAAAGATAGACTGCCAGCACACTCGGTACAAAGTAAAAATTGCCGACGGTGTATTCTGCGCCTATTTCCATACGTGCTTTGAGGCCGTTGTACTCGTTGAAAATATCATGCAGCAGTAAAAATTCGCCGAAATAGTTTTCATAGCTGGCACTCAGGGCCAGACCCCCTTCCCAGCTGCTCTCATGCGGCTCCATCCCTTCCAAGATCGGGGTCTTGTCTCGGGAGCCTAGCGCGTTGAAGGCATCGGTCTCATAATAGCCGATGATCTGCGGCTGGGCGGTGATCGAAGCACCCCAGCTGAACTTGTCGCCTTTCTGTCCGTAAAAGTACATTCCGACACGTGTCCATCGAACATAGAAGAGTGAATTATCGAAAAAGATGACCGGCGAGGCGAGAACAACAGGATCGGCATCTTTGTAGGGCTGTGTCTGGAAATAGGGGCCAAGACCGATATATGTATCGTCTTTGGCATGAAGCAAGGTGCTTAATGATATCAAAATTAATAGTAGCTTTTTCATGGGTTTTGTCTGCTTTTAGGGTGATGATAGTATACCGCGACTTTTAGCGGATCCGTTTGATAAGGTGGAAATAGTCGGGGTTGCTCGCGTTGTAGTAAGGGTCGATTATGGCATTCTGATACCCCTGGGACTGTTCTATCGAGACCACTTTCCCTACTTTCAGCCCCGGGAAAAAGAGGTTGTCGAGTCCGGATGTAAGCACTTCGTCTCCAACTTTGATCTTGATCCATGTCGGTATGAACTCGACGATCAGCTCTCTGGTCTTGAGACCGTGCACGATGCCCGGGGCCTTGTTCGCACCGACATAGACGGCATAGGAACTTTTGAGCGCGCCGTTTAACAGTGCCATGGGCCGTCCCTCTTTCATCACAACAATGCCGGCGACGTTCTCTTTATGGACCAGTCCGTAGACTTTGGTCGGATCGAAAGGCGGTGTATCGATCCAGACCTTGTTGATATCGCCAAATTTTGCATAAGAGATAGCACGGACCAGTTCGACTTGCGGCAGGACTTTAAACGAAGAGTTGTTTTCAACAAAGAGTGCATTGAGCTCGGTAGCGACCTGATGCAACAGAAGGTGGCTCTCTTCGTAGAGACTTAGCTGCTTGCGCAGTTCTATGATAGTGTCCTGCTGGTTGAAATGCTCATCATAACTTTGTCCGACAGAAGCGGTAAAGCTATGATAAGAACTTTTGATGGCGTTCGATAGAGAGAGTATAGGGCGCTGTAGATCTGTCATGAAAAAGAGTGCACCACCGAAAAGGAGTGCAAAGAGAACAAAAATAGACAGGACTTCTTTGTTCATCTCTATTCGTCAAACAGTTCTTGCAAAAGATCGATCTCGTCGAGCGCCTTGCCGGTGCCTTTGGCAACGGCTAACAGAGGCTCGTCGGCAACATAGACCGGAATGCGAATGATATCGGAGAGGTATTTGTCAAGCTGGCGGATCAGTGCGCCGCCGCCGGTAAGCACGACTCCGTGGTTGACGATGTCACCTGCAAGATCAGGCGGCATCTGTTCAAGAACGTCGCGAAGTGCTTCGGCGATCTCTTTAAGCGGCTCTTCCATCGCTTCTCTGGCGTCTTCGCTTGTCAGCGTGATGGAACTGAGCAGCCCCTCTACCTGGTCACGGCCGGTGATGTTGTAGGTAAGGTCCTCATCGAGCTCCATTGCTGTCCCTACGGAGATCTTAATCTCTTCGGCCACACGCTCACCGATCAGGAGGTTATATTTACGGCGAATGTAGTTGATGATCGAGAGGTCTATTTTGTCGCCGGCAACGCGGATCGATTTTGAAAGAACCAGCCCTCCTAGAGAGACCACACCGATCTCCGTAGTACCACCGCCGATATCAACGACAAGGTGCCCCTGCGGTTCACGGATATCAATACCGGCACCGATGGCTGCAGCCATCGGTTCTTCGATCAGGAAAACCTCACGGGCACCGGCCGAGAGAGCAGATTCGCGAACCGCTTTTCGTTCGACCTGGGTTAGACCGTAAGGAACACAGATGATGATACGCGGACTGATGAGCGCTTTTCTTCCGTGCGCTTTTTCAATAAATTTTCGGATCATCTTTTCCGTCATATCGAAGTCCGCGATGACACCGTCGCGCATAGGGCGTATCGCACGGATGTTGCCCGGTGTTTTACCGACCATATCTTTGGCTTCCTGTCCAACGGCCAGAACCTGAGTCTGACCATATTTTCCGTTTTTAACGGCGACAACTGAAGGCTCATTGATGATGATCCCATGACCTTTGGCAATAACAAGGGTATTAGCTGTTCCAAGGTCAATCGCAAGATCGCTTGAAAAAAGACCGATAAGTTTATTAAATATCATTTATGCGTTCCTATGCACTTTTTTGTTTGCTTTTCTTAATATAAAGAGGTTCATCACCTTTTTCGATGACTTCTTTGGTAATAACTATCTCATAACCGCTGTACTCCGGAAGAGTGTACATGATGTCGATCATACTCTCTTCCATAATAGCCCGCAGACCGCGTGCGCCTGTTTTACGGGCTATTGCTTTTGCCGCAACGGCGAGAAGGGCATCTTCTTCAAACGTGAGTTCAACATCATCGATCGCAAAAAGCTTTTTATACTGTTTGACCAGCGAGTTTTTCGGTTCTGTCAAAATGCGAACCATATCCTCTTCTTTGATCTCATTGAGGGATGCGATGATCGGTAAACGGCCGATAAGTTCAGGGATAAGGCCATAGTGGACGAGATCGTCGGGTTCGACCATCTCAAGCGTCGGCTTTTGCTCATCCTTGCTCTTTTTTTCATGTCCGAAACCGAGTATATTCTTACCCTGCTTGCGTTTCAGGATATCCTGCATCCCGTCAAACGCACCTCCGCAGATAAAAAGAATACCCGAGGTGTCGATCTGAACAAACTCCTGGTTAGGGTGTTTACGTCCCCCTTTTGGCGGAAGGTTGACCTGGGCGCCTTCGACGATCTTAAGAAGGGCCTGCTGAACACCCTCTCCTGAGACGTCGCGGGTGATCGAGCGGTTTTCGCTCATGCGCGCAATCTTGTCCACTTCATCGATAAAGACAATACCCTGCTGGGCACGTTCGACGTCACCGTCGGCTGCCTGTAACAGTTTGGTCAGGATGTTTTCGACATCCTCACCCACATAACCGGCTTCGGTCAGAGAAGTTGCATCGGCGATTGCGATCGGTACGTTCAAAACACGTGCAATGGTCTGTGCCATCAGTGTCTTACCGGACCCTGTCGGACCGATCAGCAAGATATTTGATTTGGCGATCTCGGTATTGTCATCTTCAACCAAACCGGTTTTGAAGATACGTTTGTAGTGGTTGTAAACAGCAACCGAAAGCAGCTTTCTGGCATTTTCCTGGCCGATGACATATTCGCCTAAAAAGGCATTAAGCTCTTTGGGCGTCATCAATTGCGTGGTCGCATCTACGAGCGCTTTCTGTTCTTTGGTGACCTCACCTTGTGTGTCACCAAACATGATCTTGTATGCTGAATAGACACAATTCTTACAAATATAGACACTGTTGCCGGCGATCAGCGGATTCTCTTCACTCTCTACGGCATTACAAAAACTGCAGTGGCGGTGTTCACTCATATATTTTTCCTCTCAAACGGGATTCCGCGTTTGGTGTTACTGATAAAATTACAAAGGTTCTTGACCAAGTCGTTCTCACTTTTTTCAAGCAGCTCTTTTGCTACCTCCTGCAGCGGTTTTCCCATCTCAAAAAGTTCACGATAGGCTGCTTTCAGTGCATCAATATCGCTGCGCTCGGCGTGACGGCGCAGGCCGGTCAGATTTAGGCCTCGCAGCGTTGCCCGGTTGCCCTCTGCCATGCAGTAGGGAGGGACATCCTGCGAAAGTGCCGAGGCGCCGCCGACCATAGCAAAGTCGCCGATCTTGACAAACTGGTGTACCGGTGTCATGCCGCCGATAACGGCATTGTTGCCCATCTCGACATGACCGGCCAGCGTCGCCGCATTGGCCAGAATACAGTTGTTTCCGATGATCACATCATGGCCGAGGTGGACATATCCCATAAAAAGATTGTTGTCTCCGACACGTGTGACACTTCCGCCGCCTTCGGTACCCGGGTTGAAAAGAGTGAACTCGCGGATGGTGTTGTTGTCGCCGATGATCAGCTCGACCTCTTCGCCGTGAAACTTGAGATCCTGCGGGATCGAACCAAGCACGGCATGCGAAAAGATGCGGTTGTTCTTACCGATCGTCGTCTTGCCGTAAATGCAGGCACCGTGGGCAATCGTCGTGCCGTCGCCTATCTTGGCTTCGCCGGATACGAAACAGTGCGCATCGATCCTGACATTCTCTCCGATTTGTGCACCATCTTCAATAATGGCCAATGGTGAAATCATACTCACATCCAGTCCTATTTGTCTACGACCATGGCTTTAAGTTCTGCTTCCGAGACCATCTCGTCATCAACAAAAGCTTTACCTTCAAGCAGCCAGATGGCGCCTTTTTGCTTGATTACACTTACGCGGTATTCAAGACGGTCACCGGGACGGACCGGTTTTCGGAATTTGGCCTTGTCGATACTCATGAAGTAGACCACCTTCTCCTTGACCTCTTCTTTTGTCAGTTCCATACTTTGAAATGCCAACAAACCGCCGGCTTGTGCCATACCTTCCAGAATCATGACGCCAGGGTAGATCGGGTGACCCGGAAAATGGCCTTCAAATACCGGCTCGCTGATACTTACGTTTTTGAAAGCGACAATGTTCTCTTTCACTTCGAGTGAGACAACTCTGTCTACAAGTAAAAACGGGTAACGGTGAGGCAGGATCTCTTGAATTTCAACGACGTCCATCATATATAAAACCTTTTGAATCGGCACTTCTTGAAATGATTGTGTTTTCAGTAGAACGTGCCATAAAATAAATTGCTTTATTTTATCCAAATGTCTGTTAAGAGATTATTATCAAAGGCGCTTGGCAGGTTTTTTAGAGAGAGATCAAATACTCTTTGGTGTCTTCATAGGTCTTGGCATCGAGTGAGAGGGTGAGTTTACCCTCCGGAATGGTATCCACGACGACGATAGGCGTAAGATCATAAGGCAGAGCAACGATCTTCTGGCGGACCATCAACTCGATCTCAAAAGTGGGGGCGTTGAAGATCAGCTCCCGGACATTTTCAAAAGAACTCTCTGCGAGTCGGTTGTAGTGTTCAAGGGTGATAAAGCGGATCTCGTCGCGATTCATGTAGTGGACATTATCAATGCTGTATTCGATCTTTCCCTGGGCGCGCTTGCGCGAGAGGGTCGAGTAGGCGAGGGCATGGGCCGGTATCGACGTCGTTTTTCCTTTGGTCAGGGTGCAGGAGAACTGGCGGTAGTTTAAAAACTTCTGGCGGACGATGCGATAGGGCTTGCCTTCATCTTCAAATTCCATTCTTTTTGTATACATGGCCAGGCGCTCTTCGATCGAGGCCGGCAGAGTACGGTTGTTGATAGGCGAGAACATCTCGTCCATCAGTCTGTCTTGCTGTTCACGCTGCATGGTAAGCCCGAAGATGCAGCCGCAGTAATCCTGGCGGTAGAGCTGCTCCTCTTTGGTGACGCGGGACTGATCCTGCGTTCCGCCGTCTGCACGGTAATCGACGGCAATAAACTCGACACCGTGTTTTTTGTGGAAGGCGTCACCCACACGTTTGAGCTGTTCCTGGGATTTAAGCGGGCTGACGAGCAGCGTTGTCGTCATCTTCTTTTCACCCAGTTCAAGGGCTTTATGGGCGCTGACGTCAAAGCGCTTGTCAAAACAGACCTCACAGCGCGCCCCTTTTTCAGGCTCTTTTTCCAGTCCGCGGACGGCGTCCAGCCAGTTCTCGAAGTCATATTCGCCTTCGAGCAGGTCAATGCCCAGTTTTTTACAGCTTCTTTGAACATCCAAATAGCGCAATCGGTATTCCGAATAGGGGTGGATATTGGGATCATAAAAAAAGCCGGTGAGTTTCTCTTCGGGGAACTCTTTTTGAAGTTTTTCCAGAAAGAAGTGGCTGTCAACCGAGCAGCAGATATGCACTAGCATCGGGAACCTCCCGATGACAGTGCCGTGAATAGCAAACGGTGAATAGTGAAGGGGGCATGGCAAAGAGTGTTCTGCTTAGCTTTTGCCCTTTTACCATGCTCCATTTTCTATTCTCCTTATATTAGCGGGACGCTAAAATCTCAACGCTTTCGATCTTATCCTGGCCCTGGATGCTGTCCAGCACAGACATAGAGTCTGCATCGTCTGGCTCAATGCCGCCAAATACCGTATGAACGCCGTCAAGGTGAGGACACGGTACAAAACAGATAAAGAACTGTGAGCCGCCTGTATTCGGGCCGGCGTGTGCCATAGAAAGGGTTCCTTTGACGTGACGGTGCTTGTTCAGTGCCGTCTCACACGGGATCGCCCAGCCTGGACCGCCTGTACCTGTACCGTGCGGACAACCGCCCTGTGCCATAAAACCCGGAATAACACGGTGAAAGTTAAGACCATTGTAATAGCCGTCATTTGCAAGTGAAGCAAAGTTTGCAACGGTGTTCGGTGTTTCGTCATTATAAAGTTTGATCCACATAACACCTTTGCTGGTTGTCATTTTTGCCCATTGAAAAGAGGCCATCTCTTCTGCTGAGAAATCATAGGTTTTGAGTTCTTGTCTTCCAAAAGCCATTGTTATCCTTTATTTTTTAGAATTAATGGTGCGAATTATAGTAGAAGAATCTTAACCGCAAACAAACTTTTAAACGTAATGTGTATAATCCGTATTATGTTAACGCCACGTAAAAAAATTGCCTTATGGGCATCACAGTATTTAAGTAATTTCGCTCTCTCTCAGGTCTACGCGTTCGCAACATTGGTAATACTTCTGTTCACTATCGTGTTTGCCTCTTTACTGATCCAGGATGAATATCAGGATTATGAAAAGCAGCTTGCTCTGGAGTACAACACTTTTGTCAAAGAGCAGGAACTATCATTAATACGTTCGACACGCCGGCTGGCCGCTTTGATGGAGTACGAGCTGCAAAATCCCTCAAACCATACCGGCGAAGCGTTAAAGCGGATCGAGAACCTTTTTACCGATGATAAAAACAGCTTTGTCCAACTCTTTGATTATAATGCAAACGCACTTTTCAAACCCGTTGCAGTACAGCAAAAACTCGGCGATATCCGTCAACTTGCAGATGCTTCGATTATTCACTTGCAACAGCTCGAACATACTAAACTGCATGATGCACTGCTCTATGTGCTCAAGCTGGACAACGGCTACACGCTTATCAGCGGTATCTATACAAAGCCGGCACACACCTTGCTGCTTGAACGCCACAATAAACAAAAAAGCAAGATCGTAAAGATCGTCCTGGAGATCGCCACACTGGCTTTTATACTTTTTGGTGTCATCTTTGGTATTAACAAGATCATCAGTGCCGTCATGCAGCGCGATGTCGATACTTTTCTGCTTTTTTTCGAGCGGGCCGCACATAATGATCAGGTGATCAACTACAAACAGATATTCTTTAAAGAGTTCCGTACGATGGTGCGCTATGCCAATGAGATGGTCGAGACGATCATGCATCAGAAACACTCGCTGGCGCAGCTGAACGAATCGCTTGAACAGAAGGTCGAAACGAAAACGCTGGCCCTGCAGAAAAACTATGAAGAGCTGGAAAAAGCACAGCAGTTTTCGCAGAGCCTGCTGGATTCGCAGAAGCAGTTTCTGCGCCACGCCGTTCATGAAACGAATACCCCGCTGAGCGTTATTATGACAAATATCGATCTTTTTACATTGAAGCACGGCAAAAACAGCCAGCTTGCCAAAATCGATGCCGCGGTCAAAAATATCTTCAATATCTATGACGACCTGAGCTACCTGGTCAAAAAAGACCAGGTCGAATACCCGCGGACGGCGATCAATCTGAACGACTACCTTCAGAGCCGCAAGGAGTTTTTTGAGGAGGTGGCCGAGCAGTCGCACCTCTCCTTTGTGTTTGAACCGTGCGAAGGCAGCCACTACATCTACTTCAACGAGACCAAACTGCAGCGCATTGTCGACAATAACATCACCAATGCTATAAAATATACGTTGCCGGAGGAACTGATCACCATCAGGACGAGTGTCGACGGTACGGAAATCTGTTTTGAGATCTACAGCCGTTCGAAAAAGATAGAAGATACGAACAAGGTGCTGGAACCCTACTACCGTGAAGACGGAAAAGTGGAAGGATTCGGGCTGGGACTGAACCTGGTGAAGTCCATCTGTGAAGAGGAGGGGGTTGTGATCAAGATCGACTCGAGTGAGGACGTGACACGGTTCAGCTACATATTCAAGGTGATGGGCATATGAAAATATTTTTGTTGGAAGATGAAATCATGCTTAATGAGTCGATCCAGGAGTATCTGGAGGCGATCGGCCATCAGGTGATAAGCTGCGTGGACGGCGAAAAAGCGATGGGGATGCTTCAGGAAGAGAATTTTGATCTGCTTATTTTAGACATCAATGTGCCGGGTGTGGACGGTCTGACGCTCCTGGAGCGGCTGCATGCGCTGAAAATACACACACCGGCTATCTATATAAGTGCATTGGTCGATATCGAAGATATTTCGCGCGCCTACGATCTGGGCTGTTATGACTACCTGAAAAAACCGTTCCATCTCAAAGAGCTAGCCCTGCGGATAGACAAGATCAAGCTCTCTACCGAAGTACCGCGGGTGCATCTGCGCCTCTCTTCCCACTATAGTTACGATCAGGAACACAACCAGTTGCTCTTCAGGGGCGATGTCCAGGTCCTCAGCAAGCGCCAGTCACAGATTATCGATCTGCTGGCACGCAACCGCGGACGGATCGTCGACTTTGAGCAGTTTCAACACTATGTATGGGACGATACCTTTGTCGACAATGCGACGATCAGGGCAGAGGTGAACCGATTGAAAAAGAGTCTGAAAGAGGATTTTATACAGAATATCCGTTCGCAGGGGTATATGATAGACATTCCGTCCAAATAAGGTGTTACAATCTTTCCCATCTTATGACGCAAGATAGTAGATTTTCATTATCTATTAGCGCAGAGAAGCCGCTTTTTCCAATTTGCTACGTTCGTGCTACGTTCTCACCTTATGATAACAGTGTAGAAGAATTATCGGGTATTTGGCGATACCCGTTTATAAGGTGAAGCAAATGAAAAAAACGTTCGGTGCAAGTATAGCATCAATTGTTGCTGTATCGGGTATATATGCTGCTGAAGATTTAAGCAGTATGTTCAGTGAAGGTAAGGCCGGCGGGCAGATCCGCGAGTTCAGTGTTGCGAGGAGCATCACCGATACGCGCCCCGCGGGGGACGACTATACGCGAAAAGCGAATGCGATCGGCGGTTTCCTGAAATATGAGACGGCGGAGCTGCATGGTTTGACGCTGGGGACGGCATTTTATACGACCAACGGGTTTTTGTTGGGAAGCCCAAGAACGGACTACACGGTTGTCGATCCGTCACTGTTGGGTCCGGATAACGAAGACTATTCGATCCTTGGTGAGGCGTATCTTCAGTATAAGCGCGGCAATACGATCTTCAAAGGGGGACGCCAAAAGCTTAATACGCCGCTGGCGGGTGCCGATGATGCGAGAATGCTTCCCAACTTGTTTGAAGCGTATCTCCTCAGCAACACGGACATTCCGGACACAACAGTTGTCGTCGGGCACGTGACCCGTTTTGCGCAGGGTACTTTCGGCCGCGTCTATAACGGCTCGAATCTGGCGAATCAGATGCTCTCGGCAACATCGGGCTACTCGGCTGTCGATCCCCGTAACCAGGTCGGTTCGTTCGAGAATATGGGCAAGTATGCGGTAGGAACAGCAACAGACGGCGTCTCTGTCGCATCGGCGACCTATACCGGCGTCAAGGGTCTTAAAGTCCAGCTTTGGGATTACTACGCCTACGATATCTTAAACGCCGTCTATGGTCAGCTTGATTACAGTATGGCGTTTGGTATGGTCAAGCCCTTCGTCGCCGGGCAGTTCATCAAAGAGGATGACCTCGGCGATAAATTGTTGAGCAACCTCGGCGGTGACGGCAAGATAGATTCGCTCTACTGGGCTGCCAAAGCGGGTTTGACCGTCGAGAACTTGACGGCGTATATCGCCTATTCGCAGACAGGGGCCAACAAAAGCAGCGATGCGCCCTATGCCAATGCAATTATCACGCCCTGGGGCGGCATGCCTGCATTTACCCAGGGAATGGTGACGCGCCATATGTTCCTGGCCGGTACAAAAGCCTCGAAAGCGGCGCTCTCCTATAACTGGAAAGGGTTCGGACCGGATCTTAGTACGGCGCTCTATTATGCTGATTTCGATATGGCCGATTTTAACGGCTATACCTCCGACGATGCTAGCGAGGCGGGATTTGACGTGATCTACAATACCGGTTTTGTAGAGAACCTGCAGCTGCGTCTGCGCGGGAACTTTACATCGGATTACTTTGTCGCGGACAACGGTGCCGTCGATTGGGACGAGTACCGTTTTATCGTCAATTACAATTTTTAGCAGCCGTTTCGGCTACTATTGAGTCAGAACATTAAAAAGGAGTCTTGATGAGACAAGAACAAGTTGAAGCGATCAAAAACGATCCGAACTTTCAGGAGCTGGTAGCCAAGCGGACCCGATTCGCGTGGACATTGACCATTTTGATGCTGGTCGTCTACTTTGCATTTATTTTAACCATTGCATTCGACCCGAGTGCACTGGGAACACCTTTGGGTGATGATACGGTTACGACAGTGGGTATCCCGGTGGGCGTGGCGATCATCGTATTTGCCTTTGCCCTGACAGGAATCTATGTCAGACGTGCCAACGGCGAGTTCGATGCGCTGACGGCCAAGATCAAAGAGACTGCAAAGGAAAATGAATAATGTTGGGTCGTATTCTTATATTTATGGGTCTTTCAGCGGCTATGTTGTTTGCCTCGGGTGCACTGGAAGGCGAAGTTGAAAAACAGGCGCTGAACATGTCAGCGATCGTGATGTTCCTGCTTTTCGTGGGCGGTACACTGGGTATTACCTACTGGGCGGCAAAACGTACCAAGACGGCCAAAGATTTCTATACGGCCGGCGGCGGTATCACCGGACTGCAAAACGGTATGGCGATCGCAGGTGACTATATGTCTGCGGCATCATTCCTCGGTATTTCAGGCCTTGTCTACCTTAAAGGGTATGACGGGCTGATCTATTCGATCGGTTTCCTTGTCGGTTGGCCGATCATCCTTTTCCTGGTAGCGGAGCAGCTGCGTAATCTCGGTAAATACACTTTTGCCGACGTTGCGTCATACCGTCTGCGCCAGACGCCGATCCGTTCATTGGCGGCTTCAGGCTCTATCGCGACGGTCATCCTCTACCTGATCGCACAGATGGTTGGTTCGGGTAAGCTGATCCAGCTTCTCTTCGGTCTTCAGTATGAGGTCGCGGTTGTTCTGGTCGGTGTATTGATGATCCTCTATGTCACCTTTGGCGGTATGCTGGCGACAACATGGGTTCAGATCATCAAAGCCTTCCTGCTGCTTTCGGGTGCAACGTTTATGGCGATTGCGGTTATGGCCCACTATGACTTCAGTTTCGGTTCACTCTTTGCTACGGCGACGGAGATGAAAGGGATCGAGATCATGAGTCCGGGCGGACTGGTCAGTGACCCTGTTTCGGCGATCTCGCTTGCGATCGCGCTGATGTTCGGTACGGCGGGTCTTCCGCATATCCTGATGCGTTTCTTTACGGTCGGGGATGCAAAAGAGGCCCGTAAATCGGTCTTCTATGCAACAGGTTTCATCGGGTATTTCTACATCCTGACCTTCATCATCGGTTTCGGTGCGATCGTCATGGTCTTTAAAAACCCTGAGTACCTGGATATGGCGAAACAGGCAGTTGAAGGCGGTTCACCGATCCTTGGCGGAAACAACATGGCGGCGATCCACTTGTCACATGCCGTCGGCGGCGATTTCTTCCTCGGCTTTATTTCGGCGGTAGCATTTGCAACGATCCTTGCGGTCGTTTCGGGTCTGACGCTGGCAGGCGCTTCGGCGATCTCGCATGACCTTTACGCTTCGGTGATCAAAAAAGGCAAAGCGGACGGTATGGCGGAGATGAAAGTCTCCAAAATGGCGACGGTCGCGCTTGGTATCATCGCCATTATTATGGGTATCGCATTTGAGAAACAGAACATCGCTTTTGTTGTCGGTCTTGCCTTCGCTATTGCTGCGTCGGCGAACTTCCCGATCCTCTTCCTGTCGATGTTCTGGAAAAAATTGACGACTCGCGGTGCGGTTATCGGCGGTTCCTTAGGTCTGGCGACAGCAGTCATGCTGGTTATCCTCGGTCCGATCGTATGGGTTCAGATTTTGGGCAATGCGGAAGCGATCTTCCCGTATAAATATCCGGCTCTGTTCTCGGTAGTCGTTTCATTTATCGGGATCTGGTTCTTCTCGATCACGGACAAAAGCGAGGGCGTGGCACAAGAGATCGAGGCTTTTGAAGCACAATACGTACGTGCTCAGACCGGTATCGGTGCCGAAGGGGCAACGGAGCATTAAGCTTTTGGGCTGATATTCCGTATTAGAATATAGAAGGAGCAAACTATGAGTATTTTGGATCAGCAGCAGCTGCTTGCCTCTATCCACCCGTTCGAACTGTTGACTCAGCGGGTTATCGCACAGTTGAGTTCCCAGATGGATATCGCCTATTATCCGAATGAGACGGTTCTTATCGGACCGCGTGTAGAGGCGCAACACCTCTACATCATCATCAAGGGCAGTGTAAACGAGCTTATTGACGGTGAACTGCATAATGTCTACACAGCGTTGGACAGTTTTGATGCCAATGCGCTGATCTATAATGATGTCAAGTCCACATTTGTGGTTCAAGAAGATCTTATCTGCTACCTGCTGCCAAAAGAGATTTTCTTAAACCTCATACAGGATTATGAGCCGTTTCGCAGCTATTTCATGAAAGACTTCATCGCGAAGCACCAGTCGCTTAAAGAGCGTCAGCAACAGAACGACCTGACGCCGTTTATGATTGCAAGGGTTTCCGATATTTTTCTTCATGAACCTTGTATCGTCGAGTATACCGAACCGATACGCAATGGACTGGTAAAGATGAAAGAGCTTAAAACCTCCTCCATCCTGGTCTGGGACAACGGGGTGTTCGGTATTATTACCGACACTGACCTGCGAGATAAGATACTGCTGGGAGAGACGGCGCTCGATGCGAATGCCGGATCGATTGCCAACTACCCGTTAATTACCATTGATCGAAACGACTTTCTTTTCAATGCGCTGCTGCTCTTTACCAAACACGGCATCAAACGTGTCGCCGTGACGGAGGAGGGTGAGATCATAGGTATCCTGGAACAGCTGGACCTACTGAGCCATTTCGCCAGCCATTCGCATCTTATCGCGGTTCAGGTCAACAAAGCCGAGAGTATCGAGGAGTTAAGCAGCATTCAGAAAGAGCAGCTTTATCTGGTGCAGTCGCTGAACTCAAAAGGGGTGAAGGTCCGCTACATCTCGAAGCTGGTCAGCGAGATCAATGCCAAGGTCTATGAAAAGGTCTATGAATTGACAGTGCCCCGGGAACTTCGGGAGAAGGCAGCTTTGATCGTGATGGGTTCGGAAGGGCGGCATGAACAGGTGTTGAGAACCGATCAGGATAATGCACTGATCATCGATGAGAGTGCCGATGCAGAAGTTTTCACGCCATACATGCAGGCCTTCAGCGAACATCTGCAGACCTTGGGTTTCCCGCCGTGCCCGGGTCAGGTCATGGTCAATAACCCCCATTGGCGCGGCACTGTTTCTCTCTTCAAAAAACGCATCGACGGCTGGGTGGAGAGTTTTGATGAGAATGCACTGCAGGCACTCTCTATCTTTTTGGATGCCCAATGCATCAGCGGCAACAGCAGACTGCTCGACGAGCTGACAGAGTACCTTCAAAAAAGATTCACAGGCAGAGAGGATATTCTGGCGCATATGGCCAAGTCAACACTCAGTTTTGAGACCCCGCTGAGCATCTTTTCGGGCTTTATTGTCGAAAAGTCGCATGCCAACGAGATCGACCTAAAAAAAGGGGGGATATTTGCTATCGTTCACGGCATCAGGACCCTGGCGCTCGAGTATCATATTACGCAGACCAATACGATCGAACGCATCAAAGAGCTTAACAACCGCGGGCTCTTTGACAAAAAGTTTGCGACTGAACTGATCGAGGCCTTTGACACCCTCTCAGGCATCCGGCTCAAGGCGATGCTGCGCCATCCGAACAAGCTTGAACATGTCAATTTTATCAACCCGTCCAAACTGGATAAAATGGAACGCGATCTTTTGAAAGATAGTTTTAAGGTGGTTAACACGTTCAAGAAGTTTCTGACCTACCATTACCATCTGAATATGGTGGTTTAGATGTTTAACGGACTCAAGCAGAAATTGAATCGCAAGCGTTTGAAAGACGATACTTACGCATTCCTGTTTGACGATTACGAGGGTGACGAAGTGGTCGTCTATGATACGGAGACAAGCGGGTTGAACCCAAAGAAGGATGAGATACTCTCCATAGGGGCCGTAGTGGTCCGTGGCAACACCATTGTCACGTCAAAAACCTTTGAACTTTTTCTCAAACCATCACAGCAGATTTCCAAAAAAAGTATCGAAATTCATCACATTCGTCCCTGTGATGTTGAGAGTGCACTGGACCCTTATGAAGGGATCGATGCCTTCCTTAGATTCATCGGTTCGAGACCCCTCGTCGGATACTATCTTGAGTTCGATGTCGCGATGATAAATAAGTATATTAAACCGTGGCTAGGAATCACCCTTCCAAACCGTCAAATAGAGGTCTCAGCGCTCTATTATAATAAAAAAATAGAGTTAATTCCGCAAGGAAATATAGACCTTCGATTTGATACAATATTATACGACCTGCAGATCCCAAATATGGGGCAACATAACGCCGTTAACGATGCAATTATGACGGCCATGATCTACATAAAATTGTTGCATACAAAACGATTGACGTGAGCTCTGGATAAGAGATATTTTATGTCTTTTATCCAGAACTCATGTTCAAAAAATTAAGGAGATTCTATGAGTGAAGTAAAAAAACCTGTCTTTCAACCGAATAAAGCATTTGCTAAAGAGGCGCGCATCAAAAACATGTGCGAATATCAAGAGCTGCAAGATTGGGCCCATGAAGATTATGAAGGCTTTTGGGATCATTTTGCCAAAGAGAAGATCGATTGGTTTGAACCGTATACGAATGTTCTGGACGAGAGCAACATGCCTTTCGTCAAATGGTTCGAAGGGGGTAAACTGAACGTTGCCCACCAGTGTATCGACCGTCATCTGGATTCGCGTAAAAACAAAGCGGCGATCATCTTCGAAGGTGACCGCGGTGACAAACAGATCATCACCTATCTTGAACTGTACTACAATGTCAACAAAATGGCGAACCTTCTCAAGAATGAGTTCGGCGTAGAGAAAGGTGACCGTGTGGTCATCTACATGCCGATGATCCCTGAAGCGGCCTATGCAATGCTGGCCTGTGCGCGTCTGGGTGCGATCCACTCGATCGTCTTCGGCGGCTTTTCGGCAGAAGCACTGCGCGACCGTATTATTGACGCCGAAGCCAAAACGGTCATCACGGCGGACGGCGCCTTCCGTAAAGACAAGCCGTATATGCTTAAACCGGTTGTCGACAAAGCACTCGAAGAGGGATGTGAATGTGTCGGTAAAGTCCTGGTCGTCGAGCGCAACGGCGAAGATGTGGAGTGGGTCGCGGGACGTGATTACTCCTACAACGAAATGATCGATCAGCAGTCCCCTGTCTGTGATGCTGAACCGATGGACTCGGAAGATCCGCTCTTCCTGCTTTACACCTCGGGTTCAACCGGCAAACCAAAAGGGGTCCAGCACAATTCTGCAGGCTATATCCTGTGGGCACAGATGACGATGGAGTGGGTCTTTGATGTCAAAGAGAACGACACCTACTGGTGTACGGCAGACGTGGGGTGGATCACCGGTCACACCTATATTGTCTACGGTCCGCTTGCCATGGGTGCGACAACGATCATGTTCGAAGGTGTCCCGACCTATCCGGACGCGGGCCGTCCTTGGAAGATGGTTGAAGAGTACAAGATCAACCAGTTCTACACGGCGCCGACTGCGATCCGTGTCCTTCACAAGACAGGTGCCGAAGAGCCTAAGAAATATGACCTTAGCAGTCTGAAAGTCCTCGGTACGGTCGGTGAGCCGATCGATCCGCCGGCATGGAAATGGTACTACGAAGATATCGGTAACAGCAAATGTGCGATCGTCGATACCTATTGGCAGACAGAGACGGGCGGCCACATGGTCTCTCCGCTTCCTGGTGCGACACCGATCAAGCCGGCCTGTGCGACCTTCCCGCTTCCGGGCATCATGGGCGAGATTCTTGACCCTGAAACCGGCGAGAAAGTCGGTGCCGGCGAGAGCGGCTACATGTGTGTCACACGCCCGTGGCCGTCGATGATCCGCGGCGTATGGGGTGATCCGGAACGCTTTGTGAAGTCCTACTTCGGCGACGTTACGAAAGACGGCAAGCCGGTCTATTTTACCGGTGACGGTGCGAACTACGACGAGGATGGTTACATCACCATTACGGGCCGTACGGATGATGTCATCAACGTCTCAGGCCACCGTATGGGTACGGCTGAGGTTGAAGCGGCGATCAAAAAGTCTTCGGATGTTGCCGAAGTCGCCGTCGTCGGAAAACCGCATGAACTCAAAGGTGAGGGGATATTCGCTTATGTCGTGCTCAAAAACGAAGAGAACCTGGGCGAGCTGGTTGATACGATGAAAGCGATCAACAATGTCATCAAGCAGGAGATCGGTAATATTGCACTCTGTGACGATATCGTTTTCGTACCGGGTCTGCCGAAAACACGTTCGGGCAAGATCATGCGTCGTATTCTGCGCTCTATTGCTAAAGGCGAAGCGATCACCCAGGACACTTCGACACTTGAGGATCCTGCAGTGGTCGGACAGATCGAGTCGTGTGTCAAAAACGGCAGCTGCTGACGCCGCTCCAAACGTGACGACGCGTCGTCACGTTTATCTCTTTTTTTCAAAATCTCCTTACAACTGACATCTAAAGGGAACTCCCATCTCCTGTCTCCTGTGATTTCCATAGGAAAATTTTATTTAATCTCCAAAGTTAAAAATAATGTTAAAATGAATTCTCGATGATTCTTTTTTAGAAAAGAAAGGGAGATGATATGGAGAGTAGAGAGGCATATACAATCAAAAAGTCGCAGTACGACGCTGTTGTATTTGACCTGGACGGTGTGATCACGCAGACACAGAAGATCCATGCAAAAGCGTGGAAGAAGACCTTTGACGACTTTTTAAAACAGAGCGCTGAAACCGATGCTTTTACCCCTTTCGACATAACAGCCGATTACCTTGCTTATGTCGATGGGAAGCCAAGAAAAGAGGGCATACGCAGTTTTCTCGCCTCCAGAAATATGGAGATTCCGGAAGGAAAGGATACCGATGGAGAGGAAGTAGAGAGTATTGCCGCTTTGGCAAACAGGAAAAACAGCTGTTTTCTGGAGCTGCTTTCCCAGGGGGTGAAAACCTACAAAAGCTCCATAAAACTGCTCTTAAAACTGCGAAATTTCGGCTTTTTAACGGCCGTGGTCTCTTCGAGTAAAAACTGCCACCATATTTTGGAATCCGCGAATCTTAAGAGCTATTTTGATGTCGTCGTCGACGGTCTGGACCTTGCTGCCCTGGATCTCAAGGGAAAACCCGAACCTGACCTCTTTCTCGAAGCGCTTAAAAGACTTAATGTTCGACCGGGCAGAGCTGTTGTCATAGAGGATGCCGTGGTCGGGGTTGCGGCGGGGAAAAAAGGGGGATTTGCGAAAGTGGTCGGCGTGGACAGGGGAAGACACGCCAGGGCGTTGAAGCGTGCCGGGGCCGATCTGGTCGTCAAGAGCCTTCAAAAGTTCGATATCGAGACGAAGACAACAGAACTTCCTTCGGCATTACAATCGTTCAAGAAGATAGAGGCGCAATGCAAAGACAAGGAGGTTGTACTCTTTCTTGATTTTGACGGGACGCTGACGCCTATTGTCTCACACCCCAAAGATGCTTACCTCTCAGAAACGATGCGAAACACGCTGATCAGACTCTCCAACCAGTGTACCCTGGGCGTGATAAGCGGCAGAGGGCTTAACGATATCAAGAGCAGGGTGGGCATTAAAGGGATCTATTATTCCGGCAGCCACGGTTACGAGATCGAAGGGCCCAGTATCAAGATGGAACATGAACCGGCTCTGGCATTTGTAGAGACCTTTGATGCCCTGGAAGGGGAATTGACCGAACGCCTGGCTGATGTTGAAGGGGCCCTGGTCGAGCGGAAAAAGTTCAGTATAGCACTGCACTACAGAAATGTTGCAAAGCGCAACGTAGCACGTGTTGAAAAAGCAGCTGATGACGCTGTCAATAAATATCCCCGATTGCGTAAGAATTACGGCAAAAAACTGTATGAGCTGCAGCCGGACCTGCAGTGGAACAAGGGCAAGGCCCTGGAATGGCTGATGAAAGCGCTGCATATAGACAGGCGTATCAGCAAGGTGTTCTATATCGGTGACGACATCACCGATGAAGATGCTTTTTCGGCTATAAAGAGCTATGGAATAGGGATATTGGTCGGTAGAGAGAAGCGAACGACCGGGGCGCAATACAAGTTAAAGGACACGGAGCAGGCCCTGCGTTTTCTGGAGATACTCTCCTCCTCAGTTGAGGAGGGTAATATCTGGTCCTTGGCTTATAGCCATTATGAGCCTAAGGAGGAGAAGCTCAGAGAAGTGCTTTGCGCTTTGGGCAACGGCTATTTTGTGACCAGATCCGCCGCAACCGAATCGCAGGCTGATGAGATACACTATCCCGGAACCTATATCGCAGGAGGGTATAACCGTCTGAAGACAGTGATCCAGGAGAAGGCGATTATCAATGAGGATCTGGTCAACTTTCCCAACTGGCTGACATTACGTTTCAGGATAGATGAGGGGGAGTGGTTCAGCATAGATGATACGGCGATCCTCTCCTATCGCCAGGAGCTCGATATGCAGGAGGGGGTTCTGCATAGAATGGTCCACTTTAGTGACGCCAAGGCACGGGAGACCCGCATCATAGAGAGACGTTTTGTCCATATGGGAAACAAGCATATGGCCGCCATTGAACTGACGATTATGCCGATCAACTGGGAAGGAAGGCTTGAAGTCGAATCAGGGATAGACGGAAATATAAAAAACGAGGGGGTCAAACGCTATCGCAATTTAAGCAATCAACATCTGCGGTATATAGAGAAAGAGGCGCAAGAGGATAGGGTCTTTTTGAGGATGGAGACGGTGCAATCCAATCACACCGTATTTCTGGCTGCGAAGACAAAACTCTTTGTCAACGGCGAGCAGCCCGCTGCTGAAAGCGAGTCGGTAGAGAACAGATCCTATATCGCTAAACGTTTTCTGCTGGAGTCCATCAGCAGTAGAGATTCGGTGAGTATAGAAAAGATCGTTTCGCTCTTTACGTCAAAAGACCAGGCTGTATCAAACTGTTATATCGAAGCAAGGGATGCTCTGGAAGATGCGGGAAGGTTTCAAAACCTTCTTGTTGACCATAAAATCGTCTGGAAACATCTCTGGAACTATTTCGATATCGGTCTTACGCTCCGGGATATTAAAAAAGATTACTTTGTAAAAAGAACGCTGCACCTCTACACCTATCAGCTGTTACAGACCGCGTCAGTCCATAGCATCGGCATGGATGTCGGTATCCCGGCGAGAGGTTGGCACGGAGAGGCCTATCGGGGGCATGTTTTCTGGGATGAGGTCTTTATCTTTCCTTTCTTTAACTACCGACTTCCCCAGGTAACACGTTCGCTTATACTCTACCGCTACCGCAGGCTTTCCAAAGCCAGACGCGCAGCGAAGGAGCAGGGTTATAAAGGGGCGATGTATCCGTGGCAGAGCGGCAGCAACGGTGAGGAGGAGAGCCAGAAGATACACCTTAACCCGCGCTCCGGCCGATGGATCGAAGACAACAGCCATCTTCAAAGGCATGTCAACGCAGCCATTGTCTACAACATCTGGCAATATTATCAGGTGAGCGGTGACCGTGAATTCCTCGCCTATTACGGTGCGGAGATGATCATTGAGATCGCCAGGTTCTGGTCGAGCATGGCCGTATACAACAGTATGGAAAATAGGTATGAGATCGAGGGTGTTATGGGGCCGGATGAGTATCATGATGCATATCCGGAAAGTAAAGAACCCGGATTGAAAAACAACGCCTATACCAACATCATGGCGGTATTCGTCCTTAACAAAGCGGTCGAGATGCGAAAGATACTCTCATCGATCCGTTTCAGCGAACTGCGCGAAAAACTACATATCGAAGATGCGGAGATCAAAAGGTGGGATGAGATACGCCATAAGATGAAGATCGCTTTTCACGATGGAAATATTATCAGTCAGTTTGAGGGGTATGAAGCACTTAGGGAACTCGATTGGGATGCGTACCGCGAGAAGTATGGCAATATCCAGCGCCTCGACAGAATCCTGGAGGCCGAAGACGACAGTACCAACCGCTACAAGGTTTCCAAGCAGGCCGATGTGCTGATGCTATTCTACCTCTTCTCCAATGAAGCGCTCAAGGCCCTCTTCCATCAGCTGGGATACCGGTTCAGTCAGGCCATGCTGCAAAAAAACGTCAAGTACTATCTGCAGCGGACCTCAAGCGGGTCCTCTCTAAGTCAGGTTGTGCATGCCTGGGTAAGTGCACGAACCAACGCGAAAGAGTCATGGAACTCCTTTAATAAGGCACTTCTGACAGATATAGCAGACATTCAGGGAGAAACGACGCCCGAAGGGGTGCATATCGGAGCGATGGCAGGGACGAGCGACATTATACAGCGCTGTTATACCGGCCTGGAAGCAAGAGATGAGATCTTGTATCTAAAGCCTTCCCTTCCCCGTGAACTGCATGAGATCAACCTTAAATTACACTATAGAGGGCATTGGCTTACTATCAATATCTGTGCTAAGAGGGTTGTAGTCGAAGCACAAAAGTCCAATGCAAAGGCCATAGATATGGATGTCAAAGGCGAGCTTTTCACCGTTGCAAGCGGCGAGCGCAAAGAGATAACGTACACACATAAATAGAAGGAGCAGAACATGTATGAAGACAAAGAGGGAAGATTGATCGTTGTCTCAAACCGGCTGCCCATCGTGGTCAAAAAGAGTGGTGCGAACCGATATGAACTGACACCGTCATCAGGAGGACTGGTAACTGCGATGACCCCGGTTTTAAAAAGGGACGGGGGAGTATGGGTCGGCTGGGCCGGCAATTACGAGGAGGAGGGGGTAGTGCTTGAAACGCTTCTTCGACAGGAAGAGCAGAATCTGGCGTACAGCTATGAACCGGTAGATATCAACCTTAAAGAGTATGAACTTTATTATAAGGGGTTCTGCAATGAAATACTCTGGCCGCTCTTCCATAACCTCTCTGTCTATTGCAATTTCTCGGCGGACTACTTCAAGGCGTTTAAAAGAGTCAACCGGAAGTTTGCGCAGACGGTGGCGGAGGCGCTCATCGACAATGACTTTATCTGGATTCATGATTATCATCTTATCAATACAGGCGAAGAGTTGAGGAAAAACGGTATACAAAACAGGATAGCATTTTTCCTTCATATCCCCTTTCCCCCGGCTGAGACCTTCAACCGTATACCATGGCGTCTGCAGATCGTAAAAGCCCTGTTGGCTTATGACCTGATAGGGTTTCAAACGGAGACAGATAAGAAGAACTTTTTGGAGGTCGTCACCACCTGCATAGACGAAAGTGAAATTAACGCTAAAATGCCTGATCCAGCGACGATTGTAGGTAAAAAAAGAGAAAACAAAGTGGCTGTTTTTCCTATCAGCATCGATTATAATGAGTTTTCCGATGCGGCGGGGAGCAAGCCTGTGGTTCAAAGGTACAGGGAGATCAAGGAGGGGTATCACGGGCAAAAGATCATACTCGGCGTCGATCGGCTCGACTACAGTAAAGGTATCCCGCAGAGGCTGAAAGCCTATAGGACCTTGCTGAAAAGGAACCCGCAGCTGCATACCAAGGTCAAATTGATACAGGTACTCGTGCCCAGCCGGGAAGATATCATCGAGTATGGGAATCTTAAAAGAGAGATAGAACAGCTGGTAGGCGAGATCAACGGTAGATTCAGCCAGCCGGGTTGGATCCCTATACAAAACTGCTATTACACATTGAGCAGGGAGGAACTACTCGCTTATTACAGGGCATCGGATATAGCGCTGGTCACCCCGTTAAAAGACGGGATGAACCTGGTTGCAAAAGAGTATTGTGTTACTAATATCGACAGAGAGGGGGTATTGATCCTCAGCCGGTTCGCAGGGGTAAGACAGCAGTTCAAAGACGATGCTCTGTTAGTAAACCCTTTTGATGAAGAGTCTGTTGTAGACGCTCTCAAAAAGGCTCTTTTTATGGACAGTGAAGAGAAGCATAAACGAATGGAAAAGATGCAGGAGAATGTCCGAAAGTATGATATCTACTGGTGGGTCGATGCCTTTTTACAGGCCGGTAAGAGGCAGGAAAGAGGGCGCAAGAAGATGCTTTCGGCTGATCACTTTTCTACAGTAGTAAAGGCTATGAAAAACGCCTCAGCAGTTACCGGCCGAGACTGAAGAACGGGGTGAACCGGCACTTCTCTTATTGCTTGAAGTAGTGCGACATGTTGTTGCGGCCGAATTTCTGGACCAGCATCGCTGCGGTCGCACCGCGTTGGTTCGCGATGGTCACATCCGCTCCTTTTTCGATGAGGTAGCCACAGAGCTCCGGCATATCATCCATGACACACTCCATCAATGGCGTCCAGCCGGGTGCATCCTGGCGGTTGATGTCGGCACCATTGTCAACCAAAACCGCAACCATCTCCCGACGGTCTCTGCGAATACTGATGTGCAGCAGCGTTTCGCCGTATTTGTTTTGCATATTGACATCGGCGCCGGCTTCGATCAGTGTTTTAAAGGCTTCTGTGTCATTTTGGTAGACGATATCGGCAAAGAGTGAAAAAAGATCTTCATTTTCGGGATGGGTATCATAGAGAGAGATACGCTCAACGACAGCGACGTCAATCTTACCAAGCAGTTCGGTTTTGGAAGCCATATAAAATCCTTATTACGAGTAGTACATTTAAAAGAAGAATAGTCCGGAAGAACTAAAACTTGCATTAAGGCCCGTATTGAACTTCATCACTTTCATAGATACAATTGTCTATACTTTCACTATCAAATATAAAGGCTTGCCATGGAACTCTGCGTCGCACTGGACCTTCCGACAATGGAAGAAAACCTCTCTCTTGTAGAAAAGATAAAAGATTATCCTATCTGGTTGAAAGTGGGTCTTCGCGCCTATATCCGTGACGGCGAACCGTTTATTAAAGCACTCAAAGAGATCAACCCGGGGTGCAGGATCTTTCTGGACCTGAAACTCTATGACATCCCCAATACGATGGCGGATGCGGCAGAGTCGATCATGGGACTGGGCGTCGACATGTTCAACGTGCATGCTTCGGCTGGCAAGCGTGCGATGCAGACGGTAATGGCGCGGTTGGAGAAGTACGAGAAGCGGCCGCTGGTCCTTGCGGTAACCGCCTTGACCTCGTTTGACGAAGAAGAGTTCAGCAGTGTCTACGGTGAGAAGATCGCTGTCAAAGCGGATCAGTTTGCCAAAGACAGCTATGAAGCGGGGCTTGACGGCGTGGTCTGTTCGGCTTTTGAAAGTGCATCGATCAAGTCTATTACAGCGGACAACTTTCTGACACTTACGCCGGGTATCCGTCCTTTCGGCGAAGATGCCGGTGATCAGCAGCGTGTGGCAACGGTTGAACTGGCGCAGGATGAGAAGGTCGATTTCATCGTCGTCGGCCGTCCGATCTATCAGGCAGAGGATCCGGCAGCGGTTGTCGAAAAAATCATTCAAAAGCTGTAATTCCCGCTTGTTTTAAGGTTCATATTAGAACTCTGTAAGTATAATCACGTTCTCTTTTTAAAAGAGGCTGGACACGTGGGTGAGTTGGCTGAAACCACATCCCTGCTAAGGATGCGTACTGGCAACGGTACCGAGGGTTCGAATCCCTCCGTGTCCACCACTTGTAAAGAGCTTCATTTTCCGGATTAGCTCAGCGGTAGAGTAGATGACTGTTAATCATTTGGTCACTGGTTCGAATCCAGTATCCGGAGCCACTCAATCAATCAACCCCTAAAACAAACACTTTCAAGCAACATAATTATTACTCGGTGTCAATTCGGTGTCTTTTAGTGCCAGTTCTTGCTGTAAAAACTGACCTCTTTTTCTCTCTTTTCTCTTCACATAACGAGCATAACGACTCAGTGTCATTGTCGAATCCGTATGCCCTAACATGTTTGACACCCAGAGTATATCCTCACCATTCTCCAACATCACTGTTGCAAAGGTATGACGTGTATGATAGATAGGACGATACTCCAATTCACATACTTTAAGCGTCTTTTTCCAAGCTCGATCTCGAATTCGTTTGATGTCATATATCGGTTCATCACCTTCATTCAAGAAGACATACGAGTTTTTATCTCCAGTGAGCTTGTATTGGCTCTGAAGGTAAACATAGAGTGAGTCCAGTATATCTATCACCCTGTTGCTCGATTCGGTCTTAGGAGGCGTATTAACACCCATTTTTCGTGAGCGCTGGATATGGATCTCCATCTTCTTGAAATCGATGTCACACCACTTCAAACCGATCATCTCACCGCTGCGCATCCCGGTGAAAAAGGCCAGAGCAAAGAAGTTCCTGTCCTGACCTTCCGAATTCTCCAATATCTCTGAAATCTCCGAGAGGGAAAAAGGATGAATCTCAACTTTCTCAGCCTTAATCGTCTTGACCAAGGTGAGCGGGTTTTTGGAAATCAGCTCATCACGATAAGCATCATTTAGTATACCGCTAAGAACAGCTCTGATATTCTTCAGACGCCTTGGCGAGACACTTTCCAAAACCTTGTTCTGCCAAAGCTCCAGATCGGAGGCTTTGATCTTATCAAGTTTCATATGACCCAGATGCGGTTCGATATGTTTATCGTACGATATCTGATAATCGTTTTGCGTAGTGGCACGTCTTCGAGACTTGTTCATCTCGAAAGAGGTACGCATGTACTCGTTAAGTGTTGGTGCTGTTTTATTAAAGAACTCTCCACTGTGAAGCTTGAGCATCAATTGTGGAATCAGTTGTGTCTCTGCCAATTTTCTATTGGCCTTTGTGTTGGAAAGTTTCAGAGGCTTGCGGATCAGCTTTCTATGGTGATCATAAAACCTGACCCAAAGAGTCTCTTTGACTTCGCCTTTTACATTTTTGACTTTTTTTACATACAGTTTCATATATTCGATCCTTTATTCAAGAACCCTATATACGAAGTTTTCACATTCACATTATAGAATGTGTTGTGTAAACTGTATGTAAAAGATGTCATGGCGTTATCCCAAGACTTCTTCGAACAAAGCATCGATCTTGGTATAGGTACTGTTATTGACAGAATCTATTCCCATTACCCAGTTATCTACTTCACTCTTGTCAAAGAGCAGTTTGCCTTCGCGCTTATAATAATGAGTACCCAGTACAAAGTCATTTTTTTTGATCTTGGCTTTAATGGTTTCCAGTTTATAGCCGGTGTACTCCGCCAACTCTTTTGTGTTCAGCCAACGTTTTTCAGTACTGTTGGTTTCAAGGGTGCTTTTGACCTGAAGCATGACTTCCAAAAGTTTGGGAATCTGTTCAAGTACTTCGAAATCTACTTTCATGATTTGCTCCTTTTGTCAGAACATTATGAAAGAGTTCATATTCGATGAAACATAATTTTGGTTGCATTTAAAAAATCGTTGGTTGCAAACGAAATGAACAATGACATCATGCATTAGCATGTATCAAAGTGTATCAATTGATGTATCAGGAATGTATCAATATGTTCTCATCATGTATCGCAAATGTATCAACATGTTGCGCCAATGTATCAGATATGTATCAATTGTGTATCGGCGTGTTATCAGCAATGTATCAATATGTTCTCATCATGTATCGCAAATGTATCAATATGTTGCGCCAATGTATCAGATATGTATCAATTGTGTATCGGCGTGTTATCAGCAATGTATCAATTATATATCAGAATGTATCAGACACAGACTTGTGCGAATTTTTCGGGGTATATCTCCAAACCGTGAAAGGGATACGATTTGCAAATGCCCGATTTTAGTGGTTTTTACCAGCTTTATAGTCCTGTTTTCAGGGCTTTGTTGGGATACACCCATTTTTTTGGGTATATCCATTTTTACCCCGATCATGCTTACGGAAGCAATCCGTCTGCTAGCATCGTTTAAAGCCCAACTTTTAGGGGTTTGAAGGACATTAGTCGTTTTTTGGGGTAATATCCCCTCGATTTAGCAAGACAATCAGGTATAGCCCACCGAAAAATCAGAGATTTTTAGATTGGCAAGCTTTAACTACTTCGCTCCGCAAAGTTCAATGGATTATTTAATTTCATACCTGACTTTCAGTGATCAATAAAAAAGTTAATGAAATGTACCTAACTCAACCGCGACCTGAAGTCGATTAAAGAACACAAGCTATAATAGATCGAAATATAATTCATTAGGTTTAGTTACATAGATGGCATACTCTGAATCAGACACACGTTCAAAACTTATCGACCCGAAAATCAAAGGTAGCGGGTGGAATGAAGCACATATCGTTAGGGAGTACTATTTCACGGATGGCCGAAAGCTCATCGGCGGTAAGCGTGGTAAGCGATATTTTGTCGATTACCTACTGACCTACAAGAACACCAACCTTGCCATCATCGAAGCAAAAGCCGAAAACAGAGACCCGCTGGACGGCCTGCAACAATCCATCAACTATGCCGAACGTCTTCGCATTGATTATGTCTATACTACCAACGGTCATAAGATCTATGAGCATTCACTGAAAGACGGCAATGGAAGATACATCGAGGACTATCCGACGCCTGATGAGCTCTTTGAGAGAAAGTACGGCAGACCAACGCCAAAAGTACAAGAAGTCATTACCCACCCTTTCCACATTGAAGGAACGATGAAACCTCGTTTCTATCAGCAAATTGCGGTTCAAAAAACCATAGAAGCCATTGCAAACAGTGCGGACAGGGTGCTTCTAACGCTTGCAACGGGGACAGGCAAAACCTACATCGCTTTTCAAATTGCCTACAGACTGTTTCAATCCAAATGGAACAGGGATAATGCCGACAGAAGACCCAAGATACTTTTCTTAGCTGACAGAAACGTACTTAAAGATCAGTCTATCAATACGTTCAACCCTCTTGAAAAAGATTGTGTCGAGATAAACGGAAAGAACATCAAAAAACGGGGTGGAAAAGTTCCTACGGCTGGAAACATCTTTTTTGCGATCTACCAGTCCATTGCAGAGAACAAAAACAGAGTGATAGAGACTTCCGAAGAAGAGCAAGAGGACGATGTGACCGCTTACTACAAGCAGTATCCGTCCAACTTTTTCGACCTTGTCATCATTGACGAATGTCATAGAGGTAGCGCTAACGATGAGAGTAGCTGGCGAGCTATTTTAGATCATTTTGGCAGTGCTGTGCATTTAGGACTTACCGCAACACCGAAAAGAGATGACAACGGCGATACTTACAAATACTTCGGCGATCCAATCTATGAATATTCTCTCAAAGACGGTATTAACGACGGTTTCTTGACACCTTACAAAGTCAAGAGAATCCAGACAAACATAGACGAATATCGGTTTGATCCGAACGACATCATTACAGGTGAGCTGGACAAACAGATAGTAGAGCTGGAGAAATTCGAGAAACAGGTCGTCATTCCGAAACGCACCGAGCTCATCGCGAAAACGATTCTAGAAAACATGAACCCGATGGACAAAACGATAATCTTCTGTGTGAATCAGCAACATGCTTCGGACATGAAAATCGCTATCGACAAGTTTAAAACCATCAAAGATAATAACTACTGTGTACGGGTCACTTCGGACGAGGGAGACATAGGCCGAGACTTTTTGGAGATGTTTCAAAACAACGACAGAGACATTCCTACGATCCTCACAAGCTCCAAAATGCTGACAACGGGCGTTGATGCCAAAAATGTTAGAAACGTTGTTCTGACGGCGCCCATAAAGTCCATGACCGAATTCAAGCAGATCATCGGTCGTGGCACGAGGGTGTTTGAAGGAAAAGACTTCTTTACAATCATGGACTTTGTCGGTGCAACGAACCTCTTTTATGATCCGGCCTGGGATGGAGAAGATGAACCTTCTATTGGGAGTGGAAAAAGAGAACCGAAAGAGCCGAAAGATAAACCCGAGTATCCGACACCCGAACCCGGTGACGACACGGTAGGTGAAACGCAGCCCACTTATGGCAGCAACATAGTCACCATCGACATCAAAGGCAAGAAACTCAAAGTCATCAACATAGAAACAACCTATGTGGGTGTTGACGGCATCCCTCTCAAAACAGAAGATTACCTAGAACTGCTCATCGGCGTACTCGGCAAGTTCTACAACAACGAAGAAGGGCTAAGAGAGATATGGAGCAACCCAACCAACAGGAAGGATTTGCTTGACAAGCTTAGAGAGATGAATATCGACGAATCCCAGCTAGAGGATCTAAAAACCATCTTTGAGGCAGAAGAGAGCGACATCTACGACGTACTGGCACACTTGTCATTTAACCTCGACATAAAAACGAGAAGCGAACGGGTCTTCTCTGTGGAGCATGGCGACTTCTTTGAAAAGATCCATAACGAAAAGGCCAAAGAGTTTTTAGAGTTCATTTTAAACAGGTACAAAAAAGACGGTGTCAAAGAGCTCGACGAAGATAAACTCGGCAATCTTGTTGATCTAAGTGGCATGGGAACAGTGCGAGAAGTAGCTAATAACTTTGGTGGTATACCACAGATGCGGGATGAGTATTTTGGATTACAAAAGGAGATATACAAATGAAGAATGTACCAAAAATAGTGTTGGACAAGATTGTAAAACAAACTAAAGAAGAAAACTCATTTCTAGTAAATTGTGGGTATACACAAGAAGAGGCAGACGAAGAAATCCAAGCATTAATTGATGAAGAAATTAATGCATATAATCAGTTACAGACACTACAGTGTGATAGTGTACCAGATAAAATAATTGAAGAATATAAAAATTTGGCAGATAATGTGGGCAATAGTTATACTGAACAACTCGAAGAAGTCACTCAAAGGTTATCAGTATATGAACGAAATCAAAAAATAGATAAACTGAAACAATTATTTATCTTATTGGAAAGTACTATTGGTGGTCAATGCTATAATGGACACATCCAAAACTACGGAAGCTGGGGGCAATGGCTAGATGAAGGAAGAGAATTTAAATATCCATTTTATTATTACAAAAATAATGAAAAACAACCAAAAACACATTATTTAAATAATAGTATGAATGCTAATGAACTCTATTCTGCATATTATCCTTTTGGTGCAAACCAGTTACATATAAGTAAAGCAATATTGAAAACAATCGAACTAATAGAAAAAAGATATGGATTGAACTTCTGTGAACTAGAAGAAAAAATTACTAACTGATGTAAATGAAGTATTATGGCAAAAAAACTTAGAAAAGGCAGAGCCAAGTATTTATTTCTATATTAAATTGAAAGCAGAATGGGAACAGTGCGAGAAGTGGCTAATAATTTTGGTGGTATACCTCAGATGCGAGATGAGTATTTTGAGCTGCAAAGGGAGATATATAAATGAGTTTCATATTATCAAATGTACATAACGATTTAGATGGGTATAATCAACTGATAAAGCTTTATGATAAATATAAGGATGATTTTTTTGAAAATATTGAAATAGAACTGACTCAATGGTTTGATGCAAATCTCTGTGCTGTTTTAGGTGGCATACTTGATAAAATAGAAAATGGTGGGATCAATGATATAGTATTTATAAGCATTAAGAATGATATTCAAACAATTTTACAAAAAAATGGTTTTCTTGCATTTTACGGATATGATAAAATTTACGATACATATCATAGTACGATTGAGTATAAAAAATTAAAACCGTCTGATAGTAGATATTTTAACCAGTATTTAGAAGATGACTTGCTAAAAAGAAGTGGTTTACCGAAGATGAGTGATGCTGTGCATGAAAAAATCAGTGAGTCTATTCAAGAAATGTTTGTCAATGCTCAAATTCATAGTGAAACAGAGTTTATATACACTTGTGGACAATATTTTCACATGCAGGACAAAATTAATTTTACTATTGTGGATACAGGAATAGGTTTTGCAAAAAGGATTGAGAAAAACTTAAAAGAAGTTATCACTTCTAAGGATGCCATTAAATGGGCTATGATAGACGGGAATACAACTAAACAAGGTGTTTCTGGAGGTTTAGGACTCGCTTTACTTCAAGAGTTTATTACGCAAAATAAGGGTAAAATACAAATTATTAGTGGAAATGCCTTGTATGAACTTAGTAACGGTAGTGAGACAATACAAGAATTAGACAGTTTTTTTCAGGGTTCAGTAATTAGCATGACATTTAAAACAGATGACAATAAAACATATCGTCTTCTAAGTGAAGTTGAAGAGATAGATATAAATGATATATTTTAAGGGACTATTATGGATGAAATGAAAATAAATGTTTTCAGCATTGTTGGGCAAAAAGATTGTACCTTGCCTGAAGATGGAGATAAAGTTTATCAAACTATAAAAAAGGCTTTAGTAGAAAATAAAAAAACTATAATTAATTTTAAAAATGTTGAAAAACTAACAACGGCCTTTTTAAATAATGCTATAGGAAAGCTTTATGGAGAATTTGAAGAAGCTAAATTAAAAGATAGTTTATCGGTAGAAAACCTATCTGAAAGTGGTAAGGTTAGGCTCAAAAGGGTTGTAACAAATGCAAAAAACTATTTTAGTAATCCTGACAAAATGAAAGAATCCATTAAAGAAATTTTAGGTGAAGATGATGGCGAATAGATATAACCCATCAAATATAAGAAATATTAGTGATAAAAAAATTTTTTTTGATGCGAATGTTTTGATATATCTTTTTTGGGCAAGTACTTCCTCTTCTTGGGAAGAAAAATATGCTAGATTATATTCAAAATTAAATGCTCAAGATAGTAAATTTGTATTAGACTTCATCGTTATATCAGAATTTATAAATAGAGCTATTAAGATTGAATATAAAAATTACCTAGAAAGCTATACCCTTATTGAAGAAGAATGGCCATATAAAAAATATAGAAATAGTGAAGATGGGCAAAAGGCTTTAGAAGATATATATTTAACTGTAACTGAAGATATATTTCGTGAGTTTGAAGTAGTAGAAAAAAGTTATTCAATACATGACTTAACTTTAATGTGTACAGTAGATACTTTAGATTTTTCTGACAAGGCTATTGTGAAGATATGTGATGAAAATCAATTCGTATTATTAACAAATGATACCGATTTTAAAGATATTGATATTGATATCCTAAGTTGTCATCGAGATATTTGTTGATTTAAATCAATATACACTTTTCATAATAAATTCAATCGAAAATAAAATGTAGTGAATAGCTGTAAATCTATTAGTAAATTTTTAATAGTTATTCTAAAGGCAAAGCTTGGAAAGCAAAATAAACAGAATAACAGACATTCTTCGTCGTGACGACGGCATCAGCGGTGCGATGATGTACACCGAACAGATCTCATGGGTACTCTTCTTAAAATTCCTCAGTGACTTGGAAGATTCAAAAGCTGACGAAGCACTTCTTAATGGGCAAGATTATACGTACATACTTGATGATGAATTCAAATGGGGGAACTGGGCTTGTCCTAAAAAAGATGGGAAGATCGATCTTATCAATGCCAAGAGTGGTGAAGACCTTTTGGAGTTTACAAATAAGAAGCTATTTCCCTACCTTAAAGGCTTCAAATCGATTACGGAAGACCCAAAGTCCATTAAATACAAAATCGGTGCCATCTTTGAATTTTTGGACAACCGCATCGCTAATGGGCATACTCTTAGAGAGGTTCTGGACATCATTGATGTTATGGACTTCCATAACCAGGCAGATCTTTTTCAACTTTCACTTGTCTATGAAAAACTTTTGAAAGATATGGGCAGTGATGGAGGCAACAGTGGTGAGTTTTATACACCTCGTCCACTCATCAAAGTGATCGCCGATGTTGTCAATCCTCAAATCGGTCAAACTGTTTATGATCCTGCTTCAGGCTCGTGTGGATTCCTTATAGAGGCTTATCATCATATTCGATATGAAGATTTTGAAAAGAAAAAGCAGAGAGAGCTATCAACTTCGCAGCTGAAGTTTTTAAATGAAGATACCTTTTTTGGAAACGAAAAAACGCCTCTCTCTTATGTCATGGGTGTCATGAACATGATCCTGCATGGAGTAGAGTCGCCTAACATCTCAAAAATGAATACACTTACCAAAGACATTCGGGGACTGGAGGAGAAAGATCGTTTTGATTGCATCCTTGCCAATCCTCCGTTTGGTGGAAAAGAGAACGACAGCATCCAGCAAAACTTCCCCGTTAAGTCCAATGCTACAGAGTTGCTGTTTTTACAACATATGATGAACTACTTGAAACTAAACGGCAGATGTGGCGTGGTTATTCCGGAGGGTGTTCTGTTTCAAACCAATAATGCCTTCCAGTCGGTCAAAAAAGAGCTTTTAGAGCGTTTTAATGTTCACACCATCCTTTCACTTCCGGCAGGTATATTTTTACCGTACAGCGGTGTTAAAACAAACGTCATCTTCTTTGACAGAAACGGTTCTACTTCTGACATCTTTTACTATGAAGTAAACCCACCATACAAACTCACAAAGAACAAGCCGATCCAGTACGAGCACTTCAAAGAGTTTTTAAATGTATGGGAAAATAGAACACTGACAGAGAACTCATGGATAGTCAATGTCAACGACATTAAAGAGTTCGATATATCGGCTAAAAACCCGAACAACGTTGAAACAATAGAACATAAATCACCGATTGAGTTGGTTGAGAACATCAAACTCAATAACGTCGAAATAAATGCATTGATGGATCAGATTGAAGCTATCTTAATAGGTAAAGATATCAATGAATGAGTTGTATGAACTTCCTGAAGGATGGGAGTGGACTAAATTAGGTGCTGTTTGCAACTTATTGAATGGTTATGCATTCAAAGCCAAAGAGTATGTAGAAAAGTCTGATACCGTGATAATAAGGATGGGGAATATCCGTCCTAATGGTGAATTTGATGCAGAACATAAAATAAAATATCTACCCAATAAATACGCTATTGAGTTACCAAACTACATTCTTAGCGAGGGTGACTTAATTATTGCAATGACTGATTTGGCATCTGAGATGAGAATATTAGGGAACCCTACATTAGTATCAAATTTAAATGGTAGAACATTTATGCTAAATCAGAGGGTTGGTAAATTGTATGATTTTAATTTAGAGAAAGTTGTTGTTAAATATTTAAGATATATCTTAACAGCCCATCAAATAAAAGATTATTACAAATCTTTGGGGGGTGGCGGTTTGCAAATCAATATAGGAAAACAACAAATATTATCTGTTGACTTGCCACTCCCACCAATTTCAGAACAACAAAGATTAGTTTCTAAACTCGATCTGCTCTTTGAAAAAATAGATAAATCCATAGCCCTGCATCAAAAAAACATGGATGAAGCGGATCTGTTTATGGGAAGTGTTTTGAATGATGTTTTTGGGGAGTTGGAAGAGAAGTATGATAAAGATCAATTAGGTAATACAGTAAAGATTATTGGGGGTGGGACACCATCAAAAAATAAAAAAGTATATTGGGACAATGGAAACATTAACTGGGCTACGGTTGGTGATATGAATGTAGAAACAATTAAAAAAACAGAATTATCAATTACTGAAAAGGGATTAGAAGAAAGTTCATCAAATATTATTCCAAAAGAAGCAATTATTATTGCTACGAGAGTTGGATTAGGTAAAGTCTGTTATTTGGAACATGATACAGCTATAAATCAAGATTTAAAAGGCTTATTGCCTTTAAATGATAAAGTGAATATTAGGTTTTTGTTTAACTATTTTAAAAATATTAAAGAATATCTTATTAATAATGGAACTGGTGCAACTGTAAAAGGTGTAAAATTAGATTTTATAAAGACATTGGAATTACCACTACCACCTCTACAGATTCAACAAAAAATTGTTAAGTATTTAGATGAAGTATCTCAAAAAATAGAAAAAATTAAATCTGTTCAAAAAGATAAAATGGGTGCTCTCAAAGCATTAAAAGCTTCTATTTTGGATCAGGCGTTTAGAGGGGAACTGTGAATGGAAAAGCTTTTGTGGCTTTTAGCAGGTGCAGCTATCTCCTACATTTTACAACGTCTGCACGTTCGAAACAGTGACAAAGAGACATTTGCGAGAGAACAGTTAAAAGAACTCTACATTCCCCTCGACACCATCATAAACGAAGAGTTTTTGATGAACATAGAAAACAGTGGAAATCCTGCAAGACAATACGATTATGCTTACACCATCATAGAGCTAATCACCAAAAAAAGTTTTTACGCCTCACATGATCTTAAGCTGGCTGTTCATTCTTTGCGCCACCATTTTAAATTGGAAAACGAAGTTGCCGGGCATTACAACAACCTGGAAGGTGACGAGAAAAAAGCTGCTGTTTGGACGTTCAAAGAAGAAGAAAATGAAACAAACCTTGAACAAGTGCTAGATGTCATTCACAATGACCTCCAACAGCTAAAATCACTTAAACCATTGCGAACACAATACAAAGAGTAAAGATTAGATATTCTCATCAAAAGGGATATGCCAATAGTGGACTGACATAAAAATTCCAATATGCCTAGTTGCTTCGCAGTTGAAATTTACATCTGTAAAAATTCAAAAATAGTTGTATCAAATTTACTGTAAAATCGTTCAAACTTCGATCTGAAATCAAATTCATAATCTTTGCCCATATTTCCATGAATCTCACTTACTCTAATTTTATTTTTATCGAAAATGATTACATCTGGTCTATAGTTGTTTTTATTGTATTTAAAAAACTTTTTGGCTAATTCGCCTTTATTGGTAAGTGCCGATGCGATTAGATTTGTAGTAATCGGTTTATAAATGACTTTACCCGCTTGTAAGAGTGACAAAACCTTTTCACGTTCCAATCCACTTTCTACGGTTGCTATTAGATTGTCATGTATGACAATTGGATAAATAAACCCTCGAACCACCTCATTGTTTTTTATAACTACAAAATAAAAGTATGGTGCTGTAACTGTGTTTTTTTTGATCCTTGCACAATTATGCATGTAACGCAAATTTTTAGGAACAATATCATATTGAATACCCTCCAGAGTTACCGTTTGGATAGTGTCTAATTTGTTATTAACCGTAGGTAAGTTTTCATGTGTTAATCCATACTTAAATTGAACATTTTTTTTCTGCTGATACTGCTCTTTTGAAGAACGACCGAACTTTATTGAACTTAGGGTCTCATCAAAACGTTTTAACAAAGCGGAGATCGTTACATTAGTCATTCTTTGGCTGTCAAGTCTGTTTTTCTGTATATTCGCACTATTAAAGGCATGAGTGTATGCTTGTGCTAGCATCCCCTCTACCACTCCTCTAAAGTTTTTTCTCGCCTTTCTATGCTGTTTCCTTGTCTGAGCTTTAGATAAGTTCTCCTTTTTAATATAATTCTTCGGTTCATCAAATAAACACTCACGTACCCTTTCAATTTTATTATATTCGTTCACATGATAATCCGGTTTGTCATCGCTCAAATCACATGAACTTGTATGGTCGTTTCCTTGTTTTGGAAAATGAGCAATATGAAAAGTTTCATTCTTATCATGTTCTTTACTAATATTACGTTTTATAGATATTTGAACAGGGTTATCTTGATGACATCCGCAAATTAAGTGTTTGACATTTTCATTATTTTTCATCTTTTTTAAGAAGTGCTGGAACTGCTTCGAATCTTTGTCAGTTATGCTTGATAAATGAAACGCCTCACTCCAAAGTTTTTTAGGTTTGTTGTTCTCATCTGAGATAATAGGTACTAATTGTGTTGACATAAATATCCTTTTATATAAAACTGGTTACGAGTACATCCGTATACTAAGAGTTATATATTTTTCTAAGTCAAGTATAAAAATCTAAAGCTTGTTCCAGAGATAAAAATGGTTGCAATTTCAAGTTCTGTAGTTGCAAAATAAAAACTTTGCGGAGTGAAGTAGTTAAAACGCAATATAAAAACAATAGATTACAAACAATCCGGACATTATGCTGTCCGGTTCATTATTTATAATTCATTAAAAGCTACAATATTCTAAAGGGCTGCTATGGATCATGAATATGACAAAATTCTAACACGCTTAACTAGAACGCTTTCACGTCTTAACAGCGGTGAAGCTTTATCTGTCAAAGAGTTGGCAGATGAGTACAATGTATCTACTAAGACGATACAACGTGACTTTAATGAAAAGCTCTGCAGTTTTCCAATCTACCAAGAGAAGAAAAAATGGAAGATGCAAAAGGGCTTTAGAGTTGAAAAGACCAAGACTGTTCAGGAACAGTTAGTGCTTGATATTATGGAGAAGATGGCAGAGGATATCGGTGGCAACTTTTATACAACGGCACACAGTCTTCTTTCAAAAATTAAAAATGAAGAGTTCAACCCTATTTATACTAAACTCAATATAGAAGATATTAGTGATAAATTTAACGAGATCCAAAAACTCGAACAGGCTATAAATAATAAACAGATCATAACTTGTATCTATGATGACGAAAAAGAGCCTCCTAGGCGAGAATGTTTGAAACCTCTAAAGATTGTTAATTATGAGGGATTTTGGTATCTGGTTGCTCTTGATGAAGATGAATATGTTCGCAAACTCTATCTCAAAAAAGTGAGTAATGTCATTGTTACCAGAGATTCTTTTTCACCATCAACTAAGATCGAAACTCTTCTTGAGAATTCTATAAATATATGGTTCCAGTCAGACAGAGAGCCCTTTGATGTAACCATATATGCCGACGCAAAAGTTGCTAAATACTTTAACCGTAAGCCATTGTCTACACAACGTATAATCAGCACTCATTCAGATGGTTCCCTGGAGTTTGTAGTTACCATTACCTATGAGATGGAGATCATCCCGATCATTCAATATTGGCTTCCACATCTTAGAATTATTGAACCATTATGGATTGATGACATCATTAAACAAGAGTTGAAATTATATATTAAAGGGAACAACGATGATTGAAAGAGAAGAGATAAAAGTATTGTGGGAAGGCCCATTTTCGATAGAACAAATCCTCCAAAAAGATGGGATTGATTCTAAAAAGTATGAAGTTAAAGCAAGTGATATTGGCCTTTACCAAATTTATGGTTGTCATCCTCTGTATGGAGATAACGTACTGGTATATATTGGCAGAACAAAAGGTAAAAAGGGTTTCAGATCTCGACTAAAAAATAGATGGGTTATTGAAAATGGGAGTGATGCTGAAAATGTGCAAATATATCTTGGAACAATTATGAGTGATTTAAATAAATTGTCAAAAGACGAGATATTAAGTAAAAAATTAATTGATAAGGCTGAAATACTACTGATTAACGCGCATAAACCTGCGTACAACTCTTCAAATATTCAAAGTGCGCATGATGATTTTATTGATGGTAGATACATGATTCACAATGAAGGCAACTACAGAAGACTTGCAGCAGTTTTAGATAGTAAATATTTTTGGGAGAAGTATGCAAACTATAAAATAGTTGAACTCATAGCAGATGTCACAACAATGGAAATTGAAGATGAAGATGAATATTATGGAGTCTCGTTAAACGATTACTTTGATGTCAATGCTAAATATAAAATATGGTTTGGAGTGGATTATGAAATTTGGGAAGTCGAAAAAGTACCATTAATGTTTCAAATATATTCTGAAGATAAATTGGTGATGGAAAAAATCAGAAAATCAGGAAAATATACATTTTATAAATATGCTGATAATGATGAGCTTCTAGATTGTTTTTATATTGACAATATTAACTTTAATGCAGATGTGGATAAAGAAACTTTGTTGGAAGAATTTAAAAACCATGTCAATAATATCAAGACAGCAATGAACGAGATACTTCAATAAATGTAGTGTAGACAAGTTCTACATAGTAGCGATTAATAAAACCAGACATGATGTTGTCGCTATAGACTTATATACTTCAGGTAACTTAACACTAGAAGTACGTGATGGATGTAATAACACAGACTGAAAATTTCTCATGGGTTGCAGAGCTTATAGACTTTGCTGCAGCTCATCAGATATACGAGCTACAGCATTTAGAAAAGAATCCTCTTCAAGTCGTCATGAACTTGCAGACTTTAGATCTTTCCTATAAAGAGCTAAGTTGTTTACCAGATGCTTTGAGTCGCTTGACAGAGCTAAAACATCTCGATCTTTCACACAACAGGTTCGAAGTATTCCCACCGCAGGTCTTTACATTAGAATCACTTACCAGTTTAGATATTTCATGGAATCATATTATCGAGATACCTAATTCTTTGCCAAGGCGGTTGACTATAAACCGGGCATGGAACAGATCGAAATCAAATAAATGAAGAAGCTAAAATGAGACGCATATCAAAACAAGAACTTTTATTCGAATTACAAACACTCACAAGTGATAACCCAAACAACATTCAGTTTGATGTAGATGATATTGATACTATAACTAGTGATGTATCTAAAATATACACGATGGAATTTAGTGTTTCCACTTCTTTAGTTCCAGCATTCCACGAAAGAGTTCAAGCATTTAATCATAACTTAAAGGGCATGTTATGTCATTTCAGGATTACGAGCGACTACGACATGTCTAATGTCATTAGCATTATGGACACAATACAACAAGACTTGGATGATGAGATAGATACACTGTTCGCTATTTCTTACATTAATGATCTGCCCCCTTCAAACATGATGATGGCAGTATTTATTACAATGCCTGAAAAGTTAGTCCCAGTAAACAATACTTACAAAATTTAGTATATGCGAAGACCTAAAATAAAAAATGATGCCGTATGCTGCGCCTCGTTTGACACCTATGGACATTTATAGATTGTCGGTGTCCATTTGGTGCTATTTATGACCCAAAAGACACCTTTTTTTGACAATCTTTTAACTTTGAAAACTTCGATACATAGGGCATTTGATGGTATATAGAGGTTTTAAAAATGGTTTCCAGTATCCGGAGCCACTTAATCACCCCCTCCCCATCAGCTTTATACCTATCGTATCTCTATTAGCAATGCATTTTTCGTCACGCATATCTTTCTGGGTCTCACGGCAGAAAAAGAAAGCCATATAAACGGATCGAACGATTTAAAAGAAGTGTGTGAAAAAGCGTACTCACATCTTCCTCGATCTCATTTGAAGAAGAAGCGGGATTACGCTGTACACGTATCGGAAATATACACTCTAAAACTCCTGCTTGAAACGAAAAGAATTAAATATTGTTTTTATTTATTTATATTTATTTAATGTGTTGTTCTGTACCATGTTTCGTAACCTAAAAAAAGGAGTGTTAAATGAAGCTTTTAGCATTTGTTTCAGCATTAATGCTGAGTGTATCACTGTGGGCGGTCAATATCAATACCGCATCAATTGAGGAGTTGTCGACGCTGCCGGGTATCGGTAAAGGGACGGCTGAAAAGATAGTTAAGTATCGTCAAAAGCACAAATTCAAGAAGACCTCTGACATTATGAATGTCAACGGAATAGGTCAAAAAAAATATGACAAGATCCAGGCTGAACTGAGCATCTAATCGTTGTCTGACAGACAAAAAGCAGGCAATCAAACCTCCCAATAATAATCGTAAATGTTCATAGGTCTGATCCTATGACATTTCTTCCGAACTATTTCAATCCATCATCAACGATCGTGTACGAGAAAATCAGGATAGATCAGGACTGACTTGGTAATTTTGATCAGAATTTTTTACAAGAAGGGGCGAAAGGGCGCGAAGGCTTTACCAAAATGTCAAATAATTTAGTTAGAATATAGAGATAAAGCAGAAACTAATACAAAGTGAAAAAATGTTAAGACAAACTATTTTGATCACCGTTTTGGCGCTCTTTTTTTTCTCCGGGTGCAGTATGAAAAGGTACACCTTGTTTCAGGACGACGAGCGTTCGGAGGAGCCGACGGAGGTAAACGAGAAGGTGTATCAGGATGAGATGGTATTCGAGAACAGGATACAGCCTAATGACCGTGTGAATATCATCGTTTATAATCAGTCAGGTCCGGGCGAGCTGACGGCGATGATCAGTTCAAGTTCACGCGGCACGCCAACGGGGGGCAGAGTACCCGATGAGACGACAGGTCTTTTGGTAACGCGAGAGGGGACGGTGGATCTGCCACTGATCGGCAGTGTCAAGATCGAGGGCTATACGCAAGACGAGGCGGCGAAGTATTTAATGAAAGAGTATAAGAAATACATTCGCACCCCGTATGTCACGGTAGAGATCATGAATCAGCGCATCTTTCTTTTAGGCGAGGTCAACACGCCGGGTGTAGTACAGGTGACAAACGGTACGATGAACCTGATCGAAGCGATCGCCCGTTCGGGAGACCTGACCGACTATGCAGAGCGCCGGGGTATCCTGGTAATCCGCGGGGACCTGCGCAACCCACAGGTCCGTACGATCGATCTGACCCAGATGTCGGCCGTCAGGATTGCAAGTCTTTATCTCAAACCGAACGATATCGTCTATGTACAGCCGCGTGCATCTAAAGGACGTCAGCTCGCCTTTGATGAGATCGCACCGCCGTTTCAGCTGGTTGCGTCGATGTTAGAACCGTTTGTAAGCATTACCTACCTAGCCAAAGCGTGGTAAGAGTAATATGAACACATACCCTACCATCGATAAAGATGAGATCGACCTCAAAGAGGTCTTCAGCACGCTCAACCGGTATAAATATTCTATTATTATTTTTATGATCGTCTTTACCATCGGTTCGGCCGTCTTTGCCTATTTTACACCCAATGTCTATGAAGCGGCGACGACAATAGAACTCCAGCGAGAAGATCCTCGTTTGAGAGGCGATAACAGTGATACGATGGCCCTTGCTCTTGCCGGAAATAGTGCCAATCTCGAAGATGAGCAGTATATTATCCAGTCTCGTTTCCTTGCGGAGAAGGTCCTTGCTGGGCTCGATATCGGTACACGGTACTTTACGAAGCGCAATTACCGTACTGTCGAGCTTTATCGTGCTTCCCCATTTTTAGTGACGGCAAAAACGCTCGATAAGCGTTTAAATGGAACCCGTTTTTATATGGATATGCTGGGCAGTGACCGTTTCATTCTGAGGATGACGCCTGATATAGAGATAAGAGAGAGACTTTTACGGCAGTTTGGTTTTATCGAAGCGCCTGCGGATGAACCGAAACCTTACGAAGATATACATAGATTCGGCGAAGAGATCGTCACCGGGTGGTTCAGTATTAAGATCGAAAAGATCGTTGACCCGGTTGAAAAAGAGTATTCCTTTTCGATCACACCCAATGAAGCGATGCACAAGTTTATTAACGAAGGCCTTTCGACCGCTTTGGCTTCTGAAAATGGTTCGATACTGAAGATCACTTTTCAAGACAACGTTGCGCTCCGTGCGAAACAGGTGCTCAGCGCCCTGATAGAACGCTACCTGCAGCAAGAGCTGGAGGAGAAGACCCTGGAGGCGGATCGAGCCTTGGCCTTTATCGATGCACAGATCGCCGAGATCAACAAGGATGTTGAGCGAACCCAGGGGCAGCTGGAGCAGTTCCGTGCGAAACATACGATTGTCGATACCGGCCAGCAGGCGATGATCACGGCACAGAACATGGCTGAGTATGAGAGTCGGCTCCAGACACTTGAGATCGAATCGAGTATCTTGAAGAATGTTCAGGAGTTCGTCAATACCGGCAAAGATCTCGCCGGTATCAGCCTGGGCTCTGCCGGCGCTACGGATCCGGCACTGGCGCAGATGATCCAACAGTTTCAAGAGAACATGATGGCACGTCAATCCCTCCTGGTCGAGTTCACCGAACTGCATCCGGATGTGATCAAACTGACAGAAACGATCAACTCTTTGAAATCATCGATTAAATATACACTGAAGAATGATCTGCGCATCATCGAAGAGCGCAAACAGAAGCTGCAGCAGTATATTAGCAAATATCAACGTTCGCTGGAAGCACTTCCTGAAAATGAACGAAGATTGGCGAACCTGACGCGTAATACGACGGTCAACGAGAAAGTCTATAATTATCTGTTGGAAAAACGGGCCGAAACGGCAATCTTAAGCTCCTCGACCATATCGAAAACACGTGTGCTTGATTCGGTACTGCTGCCGAAGCTCCCTATCAAACCAAAACGTCTGTTTATTATTTTAGTGGGGATGATCCTTGGGCTTATCGTCGGGGTCGCTTCGGCCTTTTTACGCTCTTTTCTGGACGATACCCTTAAAACAGCTGAGGATTTCGATAAGATCAGCACTATTCCCCTCTATGGTGCTATCCCGCAACGTAAGAACAAGAGGGGGTATTCGCAGTTTGAAGAGGCGATGCGTGTGCTTCGTACGAACCTGCAGTTTGTGGGCGGTACCAAAAAATCCAAGATCGTTGCATTGACCTCTTCGATCTCGGGTGAAGGCAAGACAATTATCGCGGTTTCACTGGCCAAGATGATTGCCGCAACCGGCAAAAAAGTGATCATACTTGATCTGGATATGCGTCGTTCCCGTATGCATGAAGAGTTCAATATTACGAACAAGATCGGTGTGAGCTCCGTGCTTTCAGGCAGCAACACACTCGAAGAGGCCCTGCAAAAAGAGGTCTTGGAAAATGTTGATGTCATCACTTCGGGACCGAAGCCGCCGAACCCATCGGAGCTTTTGGTGAAAGAAGGTTTCGAGCAACTGATTCAAACACTCTCGGAAAAGTATGCGTATATTATTTTTGATACACCGCCGATCGGTCTGGTGAGCGATGCGATGATCCTGCTGAAGACGGCCGATATCGGTTTGATCGTGACACGTGCGAACTACTCGAAGAAAGCCTATCTTAAAAATGTGGACAAGTTCTCTAAAGAACATGACCTCAATAATCTCGGCTTTATTCTTAATGGCATTGAATCGAGCAAACGCCATGGTTACGGCTATGGCTACGGTTACGGCTACGGCTCTAGCAAAGGCTACTACGAGTAAACGTTGCAGGTTTTTGGCTCTGAATCTTCGGGACCATCGTCTTTCTCTCCTCATCTTTGCAGATAACTATTTGCACTACCAGTCGCTAACCTCTTTATTCCGCCTATGGCTTTGCATAGGTGTGGCACATTTAAATCGTATCGGTGTATCCTCCAAAACTTAAAAGAATGTCATGATAACAAAGGATTGTCCTTATAAAGAGTGCGCGTGCACAATTGCAGGTTTTCCTGGATAAACTAAATCGTCGCGTTGGAAAGCTCAGTCCAACGAACCCATTTTGGGTTATTTTTTGATACAATTAATTTAAATAAGATTAAAGTAGTATGAAATATTATACTGTGATTTTATGTAATATGATGATATCGTGCTGATCCGCCAGATGGCGCTTGAGTTGGAGGAAAGCTAATGATAAAGAAAGTCCTCATAGTATTTGGAACCCGTCCTGAAGCCATCAAGATGGCGCCGCTTGTAAAAGCATTTCAGGCAGAGGCTGCTTTAGAAACAAAAGTGTGTGTGACTGCGCAGCACAGGGAAATGCTCGATCAGGTACTGGGGATATTTGCCATTGCGCCGGAGTATGATTTAAATATTATGAAGGCAGGCCAGGACCTTTATGACGTGACCTCCGCCGTGCTTTTGGGTATGAAAGAGGTGCTTTCGGATTATCGTCCGGATGTTGTCCTGGTCCATGGCGACACCACAACAACGATCGCTGCATCGCTGGCAGCCTTTTACCAAAAAATAGCTGTTGGCCATGTGGAAGCCGGTTTGCGAACCGGCAATATCTACAGCCCCTGGCCGGAAGAAGCAAACAGGCGGTTGACCTCCCAGCTTGCCGCCTACCATTTTGCCCCGACACAGACCAGTAAAGAGAACCTGCTGAAAGAGCAAATCAATCAGAAGAACATTTTGGTTACAGGCAACACGGTCATTGATGCACTCTTTTTTGCATTAAAGGCGATCAATAGTGATGACGCCCTGAAAAAAAGGGTCATTGCCCGGATCAATGAGGAGTATAATCTTGATGAGGGAAAAAAACTCATTCTGGTGACGGGACACCGCAGGGAAAATTTCGGGCAGGGTTTTATTGACATCTGTACGGCCCTTAAAGCATTGGCGGAAAATAATCCGGAAGTCGATATTGTCTATCCTGTGCATTTGAATCCCAATGTTCAGCAACCGGTTCATCGGATACTAGAAAGTGTCAAAAATGTCCATCTGATACAACCGATGGGATATGAACCGTTTATCTACCTGATGGAAAAATCCTATTTCATTATCACAGACAGTGGCGGCGTGCAGGAAGAGGCCCCAAGCCTCGGCAAGCCGGTACTGGTGATGCGTGACACCACAGAACGTCCTGAGGCCCTGGAAGCGGGCACAGTCAAGCTTGTGGGAACAGACCCCGGAAAAATCATCGATGAGGCGCAAAAACTTCTGGATGATGCAGCGGCGTATGCGAATATGTCAAAGGCACATAACCCTTACGGCGATGGGCTCGCCTGTTCGAGAATTGTAGAATTTATAAAAGGAAGAGAGTAATGCGAAATAAAACAATCTGTGTTGTAGGATTAGGCTATATCGGTTTGCCGACAGCGGCATTGTTGTCAAACCGGGGGTATAAAGTCCACGGAGTCGAGATCATACAAAGTACGGTTGACACGATCAACCACGGAAAGATTCATATTGTTGAACCCGGACTAGACACATTTGTCCGTTCCGCCGTCAATTCGGGTCGATTGGAAGCGGATACCCTGCCTAAGGAGTCCGATATCTTCATTATTGCCGTTCCGACACCTTTTTACGAGGGGTTTGTACCGAATATCGATTTTGTGATCGATGCCACGAAGTCGATTGCGCCCTATGTCAAAGCCGGAAATATCGTCATTCTGGAATCAACATCGCCAGTCGGTACAACGGAGAAGGTAGCCGAAGTTTTGGAGCAAAACGGCGTTGACATTTCAAGTATCTATATAGCCCATTGTCCGGAAAGGGTACTGCCCGGGCAGATTATGCAGGAACTGGTTGCGAATGATCGGATTGTCGGGGGTATTACACCGGAAGCCACCAAAGTGACGGCTGCATTTTATAAGACGTTTGTTGACGGTGAAGTGTTGCAAACCGACGCCAAAACGGCAGAGATGGCAAAATTGACCGAGAACAGCTTCCGTGATACCAATATCGCATTTGCCAATGAACTTTCTATACTATGTGATAAATTCGGTATTGACGTATGGGAACTGATCGCGCTTGCAAACCGTCATCCAAGGGTCAATATTCTCAGACCGGGAGCAGGAGTAGGGGGACACTGTATCGCGGTTGACCCTTGGTTTATTGTGCATAAAGGCGGAAAAGATGCGAAGATGATCCGTACGGCAAGAGAAGTAAATATGTATAAAACCGAGTGGGTAATAGAAAAGATTAAAAATGCCGCATTGACGTATGAAAAAGAACATGGCTCAGAGGCGAAAATTGCATGTATGGGGCTTGCGTTCAAGCCGAATATCGACGATTTGAGGGAGTCCCCGGCTCTTTATATTACAAGAAGGCTTGTTTCCGAGAATCTTGATGTTTTGGCCGTTGAACCCAACATCCATAAGTCCGATGAGTTTACACTGGTTGATTTTGAACAAGCTGTCAACGAAGCAGATATTGTGGTGTTTTTAGTGTCGCATAAAGAGTTCGGTAATTTGAATACTGAGTATAAAATTGTTTTGGATTTTTGCGGGGTGAATAAATGAAAATCAGTGTTATCGGGACAGGCTATGTAGGCCTGGTGAGTGGAACTTGTTTCGCGCAGATGGGTAACAGTACCATCTGTGTGGATATCGACAAGAAAAAAATAGAAAACCTGAAAAACGGCATCATCCCGATCTATGAGCCGGGTCTTGAAGAGATGGTATTGAAAAACCATAAAAACGGCAGTCTCAGTTTTACAACAGATGTCGCGGAAGCAGTTGCAAATACAGATATCATTTTTATCGCGGTGGGCACGCCGATGGGCGAAGACGGCAGTGCCGATCTGCAGTATGTTCTCTCCGTTGCCAAAAGCATCGGTGAACATATGCAGCACTACATGGTCATCGTTGATAAATCCACGGTTCCGGTAGGAACGGCAGATAAGGTACAAGCGGCTGTTCAGGCTGAGCTTGACAGACGCGGAAGCGATCTGAAGTTTGATGTAGTTTCTAATCCTGAGTTCTTAAAGGAAGGCGCGGCGATAGAAGATTTCATGAAGCCAGACCGTGTCGTTGTAGGAGCGGAGAGTGACAAAGCGATGCAGATGATGCGCGAACTTTATGGGCCGTTTATGAAAACGCGTGACCGTTTTATTGAAATGGATGTAAAAAGTGCGGAGATGACCAAATATGCCGCCAATGCCATGTTGGCGACAAAGATCTCCTTTATGAACGAGATCGCCAATATCTGCGAGCGGGTAGGGGCGGATGTCAATAAGGTCCGTAACGGTATCGGGTCGGACGCCCGTATCGGGTACAGCTTTATCTACCCGGGTAGCGGCTACGGCGGCAGTTGTTTCCCGAAAGATGTGCAGGCGCTTGCGAAAACGGCAAAAAAACATGGCTATACCCCGCGCATTCTAGAAGCGGTAGAAGCGGTCAACTACGATCAAAAGAGCGTAATCTCAAACAAGGTGATCAGACGCTTTGGAGAAGACCTTTCCGGCAGGACTTTTGCTGTTTGGGGACTGGCGTTCAAGCCGGAGACCGATGATATGCGCGAAGCTTCCTCCATTACCATCATAAATGAACTTACTTCCCGCGGTGCCGAAATTGTCGCGTATGACCCGAAAGCGCGGCATGAGGCGGAGAATTTTTATCTCAAAGGCAATGCGCGTGTCCGTTATGTTGACAGCAAATACGAAGCGCTCACCGGTGCCGATGCCGTCATCCTGGTGACAGAGTGGCAGGAGTTCAGAAGCCCGGATTTCGGCGAGATCCACAAACTGCTTAAATCGGCGGTCTTTTTTGACGGCCGTAACCAGTACAGTAAAGAGCGGATGCATGATATGGGTTTTGAGTATTTTCAGATAGGAGTCAGTTCGTGAAAATTTTGGTGACAGGAACTGCAGGATTTATAGGATTTCATCTTGCGAAAAAACTTCTTGAGCGCGGCGATGAAGTCATAGGATTAGACAGCATTAATGACTATTATGATGTGAATGTAAAGTATGGCAGATTGCAAGAAACAGGCATTGAAAAAGAAAAAATAGTGTATGCCAAATTTATTCAAAGCAGCAAGTACCCAAATTACAAATTTGTGCAGCTCAATCTTGAAGACCGTAAAGCAGTTTTGGAGTTATTTGAAAAAGAGAAATTTGATAAAGTAGTAAACTTGGCAGCGCAAGCCGGCGTGCGTTACTCTATAGAAAACCCTTTTGCCTATATTGAAAGCAATATTAGTGGATTTATAAATATTCTTGAAGGGTGCCGTCATAATAATGTAAAACATTTGGCATATGCAAGCAGTTCTTCTGTGTATGGGTTAAATGAGCAGATGCCTTTTTCAACTTCAAGCAATGTTGATCATCCTATGAGCTTGTATGCTGCAACTAAAAAAAGTAATGAACTTATGGCCCATACTTATAGCCATCTTTATAACCTTCCGACGACAGGATTGAGGTTCTTTACGGTTTATGGCCCGTGGGGAAGGCCGGATATGGCACTGTTTTTATTTACTAAGGCAGCGCTGGAGGATAAAACAATCGATGTCTTTAATAATGGCGATATGTTGCGTGACTTTACCTACATTGATGATATCGTTGAGGGCGTTGTCCGCGTTATGGACAGTCCGGCAAAAAGTAACCCTAACTGGAATGGAAAGAAACCGGACCCATCGAGTTCAAGTGCTCCATATAAGATCTATAACATAGGTAATAACAATCCGGTGAAATTAATGGATTTTATTGAAGCTATTGAAAAGACGGTAGGGAAAAAAATAGAAAAGAATCTGATGCCATTACAACCAGGTGACGTACCTGCCACCTATGCCAATGTAGATGATTTGGTTGAAGATTTACATTATAAACCTGAAACACCCGTGCAAAAAGGTATAGATAACTTTGTCGCATGGTACAGAGAATTTTTTAAGTTGTAACGGAGAGAACATGCAAAATACTAAAATCGCAATCATCGGTTTGGGCTATGTAGGATTACCTTTAGCGGTAGAGTTTGGTAAAAAATATGAGACAATTGGTTTCGATGTTGCGCAATGGCGCGTTGATGAATTGCAAAATGGCTATGATAGAACGTTAGAGATAGCTGATGATGATTTGACGAATGTTATCACCAATCACACACTCTCTTTCAGTACCAACCTGGATGATATCAAAGTATGTAATTTTTATATTGTCAGTGTTCCTACTCCAGTGGATGAACATAAACGTCCGAATCTTATGCCTGTAATTAAAGCAAGCGAATCTATAGGCAAAGTATTGAAGAAGGATGATATCGTTATTTATGAGTCGACAGTATACCCGGGTGCAACGGAAGAAGTGTGTGTGCCTGTGCTTGAAAAATTCAGCGGTTTGACTTTTAACAAAGATTTTTTTTGCGGTTATTCGCCGGAACGTATAAATCCGGGGGACAAAGAACATACTGTGACCAAGATAAAGAAAGTAACCTCTGGTTCAACACCTGACGTTGCACAAAAGGTTGATTCGTTATATAAAAGTATTATTACAGCGGGAACACATCTTGCTCCCAGCATTAAAGTGGCCGAAGCAGCAAAAGTAATTGAAAACTCTCAACGTGATATCAATATCGCCTTTATGAATGAACTAGCTATTATATTTAACAAGTTGAGTATTGACACTAATGCGGTGTTAAAGGCAGCTGGAACTAAATGGAATTTTTTAAAATTTAGACCAGGACTTGTTGGAGGGCACTGCATAGGTGTAGACCCATATTACCTGACCTACAAAGCTCAAGAAGTGGGATACAACCCCGAGATTATCCTGTCGGGACGTAGGCTCAATGACAATATGGGAATATATGTAGCCAACCGGGTGATTAAACTGATGATTAAAAAAGGACAGAAAATTGAAGGTTCCAAAGTCCTTGTACTAGGGATTACATTTAAAGAGAATTGTCCAGATATCCGCAATTCACGGGTGATCGATGTGATTCGGGAATTACAAGACTTTGGCACTTATGTAGATATTTATGACCCATGGGCAGAAAAAGAGGACGTTCAACGAGAATACGGTGTTGATTTGATTGATAGTCTGAACATGGAATCGTATGATGCAATTGTACTTGCAGTTTCCCATGACGCGTTTCGTAAACTTGAAATACATAAGTCAGAACATCAGGTTGTCTTTGATATCAAATCGTTTTTAGATGTTGAATTGTCAGATGGAAGGCTGTAATTGTGAAAGGTATCATACTTGCAGATTACAGCGGGACAAGCCTTTAATCTATTGCCAAAGCAACTGCTGCCGATTTATGATAAACCAATGGTTTATGCATCCGTTTTCCATGCTGGTGTTAGCTGGTATAAGAGAAGTTAGATTATCTGCATGCCAGAGTTGATAAAGAGTTTTAGTGTGAAGTCTCAAACGCTTAATCAACCAAGAGAATGAATTTCACTGAATAGTGCACCGTAAAGAGATATTTTATGATATAAACATTTGAACAATTCATTAATTGACATTGAGTTTGTATAGCGACTATAGTGGTAGATGGAAGGAATTATATTTAATGGATAACCTGAAGTCAAAAGGAGCAACGGCCTTTCTCTGGGACTTTTTTGGAAAAATGGCCATGCACGGAACCGCCTTTGTGGTAATGATCTTTCTTGCACGACTGCTGGAACCGTCAGCGTTTGGTCTTGTCGCAATGGTGATGGTCATCGTTACTGTCGCAAAAGTTTTTACCGATGTCGGCCTCGGCGGTGCTTTGATCCAGCGCCGTAGGGTTCTGCCGATCCATTATACTTCCGTCTTTTATTTCAATATTTTTGTAGGTGCCTGTTTAACGATCATCACTTATTCCTCCGCTACGCTGGTAAGCGAGTTCTATAAAAATGAACAGCTTATCCCGATCGTCCAAGTGATGTCTATCATGTTTTTTTTTACCGCATTTAGCAGTGTGCATACCAATATATTACGTAAAGAGTTGAAATACGCCGCTTTAACAAAAGTCAATTTCGCGTCTGCATTGCTCAGTGGTATAGCAGGTGTTGCCTTGGCATTTTACGGGGCCGGGGTCTGGAGCCTGGTTGCCCAGGCTCTATCAAGAGTGGTGTTTTACAACCTTTTTATCTGGTTTGCATCCCAATGGACACCCTCCTTATTGTTCTCCTTTAAAGCTTTGCGGCAGTTGTGGGGATACGGATTTCGTATATTTTTGTCCGGGTTGTTGGAGACCATTTTTACCCGTCTTGATATCATCATCATAGGGAAACTGTTCACGCCGGCAGCATTAGGTTTTTTTCAACAGGCTAAGGCTTTGGATGGGTTGATCGTCACGTACTCTTCCAGTAGCATTATGGCCGTGCTGTTCCCTATCCTGAGTAAAGTGCAAAATGATCTGCCGCGGTTTCAGCACATTGCCATTCGAACGTTGGAGGTTATCTGTTTTATCCTTTTTTTACTGCTGGGCGGTATGTACCTAATCTCAGAAGAGCTGATCGTGATGCTTTTTACGGAAAAGTGGCTTCCCACAGCTGCGTACTTCAAGATCCTCGTGCTCAGCGGGTTTGCATATCCCATTAGTGCTTTGTTAGTCAATATTTTGAAAGGCAAAGGAAACTCGAAGGCTTTTCTGCGTTTGGAGATTTACAAAAAAATCCTGATTAGTATTAACTTCTATGTTGGTTTTTTGTGGGGGATTGAGGGATATCTTTACGGACTTGTCGTTGTTTCTGTTTTGTCCGTGATATTAAATACACTGTTTGCTTCGCGTGAGATTCATTTGTCGGTACTTCAGTTTATAAAGCCGATGATCGTTCAAATGTTACTATCGGTTTCCACAGTAATTTTAGTTGTGTATATTACATCGGACCTGGAATTAAATAACATTTTACTGATCGTCATAAAGGGACTTTTATTTACGTTTCTGTATTTTTTTACAAGTGCAGTTTTTCGGACAGCCCCTTTTATGACATTCAGAAACCAGGCGTTGCAGGTTATAAGAAGAAAAATTAGCATTTGAAAGTAAGGAGAGATAGGTATGCAGGAATATCAAAATGACGATATCATTGTTTCGGTCTGCTTGACAGCTTATAATCATGAAAAATATATTGCACAGGCTTTGGATTCCATCCTGATGCAAGAGGTGGGCTTCAAGTATGAGATAGTTGTCGGAGAAGATTGTTCACCGGATAATACTCGCAAGATTTTACTTGACTATAAAGCGAAGTATCCTGATAAACTCAAACTTTTGTTGCATGAAAAAAATATGGGCGGGAAAAAAAATGTGATGACTACATTGAAAAACTGTAGCGGAAAATATATCGCCATGCTTGACGGCGATGATTACTGGATAGATCCGAAAAAACTACAAATTCAAATTGATTTAATGGAAAGAAATCCTGACTGTCACATGAGCTTCCACCCTGCGGAAGCAAGAATCGATAATGCTGAAACAGGAAAGATTATTGCCAAACATGCTAATAAAAATAAAATATTCAGTACTTCGGAAGTGATTCTCGGTGGCGGTGGCTTTACCCCTACCGCTTCAACCATCTTTCATCGGGAAGTAATCGATAACCTTCCGGATTTTTTTGTAGAGACCACTGTTGGGGATTATTATATGCAAGTATTAGGTGCTCTGAATGGAGGTGCTTTGTATATAGACAGGGTTATGTCGGTTTACAGACAAGGCGTAGAAGGGTCCTGGTCAACATCATTGAAAAATATTGATATTGACAGAAAGATAAAATGGCATCATGATTCTATTAAGTCACTAAATGAGTTAAATAAATATTTGAATTTTAATTATCAAAAAGAATTTGACCAAAGGATATCAAATCATTATTACAGAATGTCAATTCTCTACTTGAAAAATGATTTTTATAAAGAGTTCAGAAAAAACATAGAATTAAGTTATAATTTGTATGCTTTTAAATCATTTAAGTTTTTGATTTTGTATTATTTACGGTTATTTCCAAAATTTATAAAATATTTACATCAATTTATTTATACAAAATGATTCTTCCGAATTATACTAATGAATAGAAGGGGTGGGGGGGTTAAGCTTATAAACAACCAAAAATAAGGTTATGCCGCGTTTATGGTCGGTAAATGATATTTCAATATTTAATGCCTTTAATCAGGATGTTATGAATATGAAATTTGACGAAATCAATGCTTCCAACCATTAAGGCGTACATAGTCAATAATCATTTATTATTAATATCAAAATCTTTTTATTAAATAAAAGAATATTCAAGGAAAAATTAATCAAAAAGGGTATGGATGAAGCTTGGTATTTTAAAAGCGTGGGATAAATTACATTATAGTCGTTTTGTCAATGCATGTGAGTATTTGAAGATTAATTATGAAGTTATCGATATCTTATGTGCAGACTGGATAGATAAAGTACGGTCGAGTAACTGCGATGGATTTTTATGCAGACCACCATGCGACTATCAAGAAAGAAAAAGTATTTATGATGAAAAAATATATTTTATTCATAAATTTCTAAATAAGCCAATTTATCCTTCATTTGATGAACAGTTTATATACGAAAATAAAAGAAATATGGCTTATTTTCTTGAGATTATGAATTTTCCACATCCTAAAACCAACGTTTTTTCCAGAAAAGAAGATGCACTATTGTACATTGAGAACTGCGTCTATCCCATTGTGTTCAAATCCAATGTAGGTGCTTCCGCAACTGGTGTGACAATTGTGAAGAACAAACAACATGCCAAAAAAATAATTATAAGTGTTTTCGGTAGATTTCAAAGCTTGTTTGCTATTGGGAAAGTTCCTTTTTTTAAATCCAATAAACTTAATGGATTAAAGTTTCCAGCTTTTGGTGCAATTCAAAAGCACTATGTCATTATCCAAGAATACCATAAAATCAAATGGGAATGGAGAATCATAAAAATCGGAGATTCTTATTTTGGTCATCAAAAACTTTTAAAAGGAGAGTTTGCAAGTGGCAGTGGTATTGATGCTGTTGGATGGGTCGATCCGCCTAGAGAACTTCTCTGTCTAGTCAAAGATGTTTGTGAACAAGGTCGATTCTATTCGATGTCTGTGGATATTTTTGAAACAGTAAACGGCGAATATCTTATAAATGAGTTACAAACGCATTTTGGCGCTTATGATCGTCCTCAAATGTATTTAAATGGCATCCCAGGCCGCTATATATTGAAAAATGATACGTTTGTATTTGAAGAAGGGGAGTTCAATAAATTCTTTAGCAATATATTGAGAGTGGAACATTTTATAAATATTCTTAAAAGTTCAAAAGCAAATAAATGAAGTTTTGAAATGCAAAATCTATTAATTAAATCTTTATCGATCCTTTTAACGTTATATTTTGGATGCTTTATCGTTTTTGACATAAATTATACATATATTGCGCATTCTGTTAATATATTAGTAATTAGTAATTTTGTTATTTTATTATTTATAACAAAAAGAACATTTCAGATTAATGAAATGATCAATGTATATGCTTTATTTCTTTTTATAGCATTGGCAAGTTCCTTGTGGGGTGTTAATTTTGATAATCCATCATTTCGGAGTCTTCAACTTTTTATTATCTTGATCAATTTATTTGTTATATACAATAGCATGAAAAAATTCGATCTGCAAAATACATTTTTATACGGTGTTCTTTTAGGCTCTTTTGTAAATTATGTATTTATACTTGAAATTATCCCTGCGCCCTTTCCAATTATAGATGCATGGGGAGAAAGATATTTCGGAACAGTAGGCAATGCCAACTCATTGGCTATTGTTATGATCGCATCAATATTTGCAAGTATTGTAATTTTACATAAAAAAAAAGAAATCCACACAATGTTTCTTTATTACCAATATATCAATATACTTTTAGCGGCATATATGATAATGCTGACATTGTCGAAAAAAGGAGTTATTTTTGGTTTTCTACTTATCTTCATTTTTTTAATATTATCTATCAAATCCATAAAAAAACCAAAAACAGTACTTAAACTTATCATGCTGAGTATTATTGGTATAGTGTTGATTTATAACTTTATTACTTTAGATGATATTATGAATACTCTTAATGGTATAGAACGAAGATTTAGTAATTTTCACTCTCAAATTACATCTCAGCACCAAACTAAATTTGGAAGCACTGGAGAACGAAAATATTTTATAGAATTAGGATGGGGTTTATTTAAAGATAAACCTTTATTTGGTTACGGATTGGACAATTTTCGTGAATTCGCACATACGTATTCTCATAACAACTATATTGAATTACTGGTCGGTGTAGGATTGGTGGGAATGATGATTTTTTATTCAATATATTTTTTCTTAGTTAAGAAAATTCTTCGTATGAAAGATTTTTTTTTGAAAACGATTTTTTTAGCGATAGTAGGTATTATACTATTAATGGATTTTGCTCTTGTCTCATACAGAAATAAAACATTATTATTTTTACTACTATTTATATTCGTAATCGTAGAATTGGAAAATCAATATACAATAAAAAGTGTAGACAATGAAAAAAAAGATTAAAGTACTTTTTGTTTTAGCACAACTTGTCGGTGGTGGTGCCGAAAGAGTTACCATAAATATCATGAGACTATTAGATAGGAATATATTTGATATTCATTTACTAGTGATGTGCAGTGATGGTCCTTCTTTTGAGTATTTGCCTTCGGATATTACATTGCATGATATAAAAGTATCAAAAACGATGTTTTCAATTTTCAAACTTAGACAAAAAATTTTGCAAATCAGTCCGGATGTCATTTACTCAACACTGTTCCGCACTCATGAAGCACTCTACTTTGCATTGTTAAATGTTCAAAATAGACCTATAGTTGTAATGAGAAGCCAGAACTCTCCCAAGCTGCTATTACAAAATAAGAGAATGGGCCTTTTCTCGAAGTTCTTATTAGAAACAGCCTATAAGAGTGCGGATCTTGTTTTGGCCCAAACACCTGAGATGAAAGATGAAATTATTAAATATCATAACATCAACGCGACCAAAGTCCATGTTCTATTAAATCCATTGGATACAGATAATATCAATGCAAAAATTGAAAAAATCGAAAATCCTTTTGATCCACAACGTATTAATGTTGTAGCAGCAGGTAGATTGGCTAAACAAAAAGGTTTCGATATTCTTATAAAATCATTCAAATACGTTGTTGAAAATAATAATCAATTTTTTTTACACATTATTGGAGAAGACTTGGGTGAAAAGGAACGTTTAGAACAAATTGTGCATGAACTCTCGCTAGAAAATAATGTAAAGTTTTGGGATTACCAAAATAATCCTTATAGGTTTTTCTTTTTTTCAGATCTCTATGTACTTTCATCCAGATGGGAGGGAATGCCAAATACTGTAATTGAAAATCTATACCTCAGAAAACCTATAGTTGCCACCAACTGTATTCCATATATGAATAAATTGATCCAAAACGGAAAAAATGGTTTTTTAGTAGATGTAAATGATATAACTGCCTTGGCTGACGCAATTATAAATTATAACAAGATAACGATGGAGTTTCCAAAGCCAATAGAAACCCGGTATTATGTTAACGATTTTTTTAAATCCTTGGGTGTCAAAATATGACTTGCAATGGCCTTTCCTATCCTGTGTATATAATTTAAGAAATATGGATAATTGAGCATGTATAAAATTGCTAAATGGTTCAATAACTTTCAATCACCGTCAGTGCTTATGATAGATGATTTGAGTGATGCATATATTGAGGTATATCGTGAATCATATAAAAACGATTGGGGCTATTTATGTGATTCTGAGGGATCATCGTTTAAATTTTTACAAAAAAGCCTATTGGATGTTTTCCCACATATCAAGATTACTTTTTTTGCACCCTATGCTAGACATAATGCAATTAGTGAAAAAAGTAGATACAAATATATGAAATATTCTCTTGGAGAACGAGATCAATATACTGATTTTTTAGTAAAGTTGGATAAGCAAGGTCATGAGATCGCACATCATGGTTCCAATCATGGTGAATATATAGATGAGAATATACCGACAACTGTAAATAATTGGACTCACGAATGGGCATTGTTTAAAGATGTTGATACAGGAATAGATACTACGTTGAAAGGTGTTGAAAAATTCAAAGAAATATGTCGAATAGAGGTTGTAGGAGGAAAATATTGTGGTTATATTATGATTGATAATTCTAGAAAAATTATAGATAAATGTAATTTTTTATATTGGTGTGAAAAACCAAATTATAATTTTCACAACTATCAAGAAAGCTTTTTTGGCAAGAATGAAATAGTCTCTTTTCCCACTAACTTTCCAGGCAATTCATTTGTAAGGTTGTCTTATGAGACAGGGGATGTACGGAAAGATAGAAAGAAAAAATTTTTTAAATATTTTCAACCTTTATATAATGTTCTAAGTTACATAAGAATCTACAAACTATACAGAAATGGGCATATAATAAGTATACAAGAACATAACTCTCCTTCTAAATCTTCAGGTTTAGTCCAGTCTGCTAATATTGTGACAGATATCAAAAGTCTAAAAAAAATATATACATTTTTAAAAAATTTATCCATCTGGTATGCTAACTGTAAAGAAATTGCAAAATATATTTATATCAGGGAACACAGTCAATTAATATTTAAAAACGATAGATTGATAATAAATTTTAAAAATACAAAAAAAATAAGCAATGCTGTAATTTCGTTAATTAATAAAAAAGCATTTTCTTTAGAATGCAATGATCAAACTTTTTCATCAGCAATGAATAATGGCATGCATGTTGTAAATTTGCCGATTGTAAATGGTCTGAATAGCTTTAAAATTATATAATGTAAATATAGGTAGTTTGTTTATGCAAATACAACTGACTTCTTCAATATGAAAGAATGATGAACGTTCATATCGTTAGGGCATCAGGAAAATTAAATACTGCCTAATCTACAATATAATCTAACTAGCAACATACAAATATTCTTCAGCAGTAGGCTAGTTTAAGGGAAAAAATGAAAAAAGGTCCAAAAAAAATATTAATAATCGGTCCTTGTCTTAATAGAAAAAATCCCGAATTGGCAGGTGGGCCAATAGTCTTTTTTGAAGGGTTCATTAAGCAATTAGATAAAAATAGTGTTCAATATAATATTATTGATACTAATAAAAAAAATTATTGCAATCTCTTCTCTGCATATATTAATATCTTTTTTCAAATTTTGTTCAAACAGAGAGGGTGCAGTCATATTTCATTGCATAGTTCTCGCGATTACATGATACTTGGGATAATTATTATTTTTATTGGGAAAATATTTAAAAAAAGAACTAGTATTCGAAAGTTTGGAGCAGAGGTAATAAATACATACAAAGAAAGCAAAAGGATAAAGAAATATGTATTGAAATTTATTTTTTCACATATCGATACATTGTTTCTTCAAACCAAATATTTGGTTGATTTTTTTTCAAAAATAAATGAGAATACTTTTTGGTTTCCAAATGTAAGAAGTAGAGTCATCGAACCAACATTACCTCGATCTTTTCAAAAGAGATTTGTTTTTGTCAGCCATGTTATACGTGAAAAAGGTATTGATGAAATTATTGAAGCATCAAATCAGTTGGATCGTAGTTATACTATAGATATCTTTGGCCCTATATTTGATGAAAAATATACAGAAGAGTATTTTGAAGAACATAATGTATCGTATAACGGAGCTTTGAAAGCTGACAATGTAATGCAAAAATTAAATGAATATGATGTCGTCCTGTTACCAAGCTATAAAGAAGGGTATCCAGGAATTGTTATCGAGGCATATTCGTTGGGTATTCCTGTTATTGTCACCGCGTTACAGCCAATTAAAGAGATTGTTGACCCCTTTGAAACGGGTATACTAATTGAACCAAAAAGTGTAGAAGAACTTGTCAATGCAATAAAATATTTCAATGAAAATAACTATAGTAGTATGTCGGAAAATGCATATAGAAAATTTGAAAATTTTGATTTTGATAAGCAAATAAAAAAGTTCTTAGAGAGAATATGAAGTGTACAAACTTTTCAGGCTGTTTCATACTGTTCAGTATTTAAAATGTAGACAAATATATTTCCGACTATTTTATTACATAAGAAAGCTACTTAGGCAATTGAGTGGTTTTTCTTACCCTTTGTCTATAGTATCACAGCCTGCACAGCTCTCTTTACGACCTTCCATCCCACTTACAAATGCTTTGTTGGATAGGGAATTTGTTTTTTTAAATAAGTCTTTTGTATTTCTAAATAAAATTGATTGGAATTTTTCTACTTATGGAAAACTTTGGACTTATAATCTGACCTATTTTGAATACTTAAACCAATCAAAAATGCAACAAGATGAAGGACTACTTCTGATCAAAGACTTCATTGATCAGATGCTGTCTGTAAAAGATGGCTTAGAATCCTTTCCCATTGCTTTACGTGGGGTCAACTGGATCAAATTTTTGACCAAATACGAGATACGTGATCAAAAGATAGATGATTCACTTTATGCGCAGTATAAAATACTATTGGATAATTTAGAATATCACCTTTTGGGAAATCATCTGTTGGAAAATGGTTTTTCACTGCTTTTCGGTGCCTACTACTTTAAAGATGAAGAATTGTATACAAAAGCCAAAGAGATTCTAATAACCGAATTAGATGAACAGGTCTTAAGAGATGGAGCACATTTTGAATTAAGTCCTATGTACCATCAGATTATGCTCTTGAGATTACTTGATTCCATTAATCTGGTTCAAAACAACAGTTGGAAGAAAAGTGATCTTTTAACTTTGTTAAAAGATAAAGCTTCATTAATGCTTGGTTGGCTAAATGCTATTGCTTTTGACGATGGAACTATTCCTCTTTTAAATGACAGTTCTTTCAATATAACACCTACTACAAACGAGTTAAATCTTTATGCTGAACAATTAAAAGTCAAAAAAGGTTCTGTAATACTTAAAGAGAGTGGCTATAGAAAAGTCAAAAAAGATCGGTATGAATGTATAATAGATGTAGGAAACATTGGGCCTGATTATATTCCCGGTCATGCTCATAGTGATACGTTTAATTTTATAATGCATGTTGATGGCAAGCCATTAATCGTTGATACTGGATTATCAACCTACGAAACAAATCAAAGGCGTATGATTGAACGTTCTACATCGGCACACAACACTGTAGAAGTCGATGGTTTAAATCAGAGCGAGGTCTGGGGTGGTTTTAGAGTTGCAAGACGTGCAAAAATTATTCATTTGGATGAAAATAGTCATATTATTGAAGCTACTCATGATGGATATAAACGCATAGGTGTCCTCCACACAAGAAAATTTACAGTGAATGAGCGATCTATAGTTATCGAAGATTATATCAATAGTGCTAGTAAACATCAATGTATCGCCTATATACATTTCCATCCAAAAGTGCGACCGGTGATTAAAGATAATAAAATCATAATTGATCAAACTGGAATAATCATAGATAATGCTATAAAAATTGAAATAGGAGCATATCAATATGCTCCTGAGTTTAATAAGCTTAACGAAGCGGTTAGTGTAAAAATAGCATTTGAAAATAGATTGAAAATGGAAATTCAGATATCATGAAAATACTTTTTATTACCGACAACTTTCCACCAGAAGTTAATGCCCCAGCTACGCGAACCTATGAACACTGTCAGAAGTGGATTAAAAAAGGAGTCAAAGTCACAATTATCACATGTGCTCCAAATTTTCCGCATGGTCAAGTCTATGAAGGATACAAAAATAAACTTTATCAAAAAGAGCAGATTGATGGTATAGAGGTGATAAGAGTATGGAGCTATATCGCGGCCAATAGAGGAGTTGTTAAAAGGATTCTGGATTATGTCAGTTTTGCTTTTATGGCATTTTTTGTGGGTTTGTTCCAGAAAGCTGATGTTATTATTGCAACTTCACCACAATTTTTTACTACCTGGGCAGCATCGGGACTCTCAAAAATCAAACGTAAACCATGGGTGTTTGAACTAAGAGATCTATGGCCTGATTCCATCAGAACCGTAGGCGCTATTAAACAGGGTAGAGTACTTGATTTACTTGAAAAGATAGAACTTTCTCTTTATAGGGATAGTGACAAGGTGATAGCAGTTACTCAGGCCTTTAAAGCTAATTTAATAGATCGAGGAATTAGTCAAAAAAAAATTAAAGTTGTTACCAATGGCTCAAATATGGAGCTTTTTACTCCTCGTGAAAAAGATCAAACACTTTTAAGAGCGTTGAAATTAGAAGATAAGTTTGTGATTGGCTATATAGGTACACATGGTATGGCGCATAGTTTGGATTTTATTACGCAGTCGATTTCAAAGATAGATGATCCGAACATCCATTTTTTATTTATTGGTGATGGGGCGAAGAAAAGCGAAATTGTTAGTCTGGCTTCTGCATTGGATCTAAAAAATATTACATTTTTAGATCCAATTGCAAAAGAAGAAGTTCCCCGCTATCTTTCAATCATTGATGTTTCATTGGCACCTTTGAAAAAATCCGATACTTTCAAAACAGTTATTCCATCTAAGATCTTTGAAGCATCTGCCATGCAAAAACCAACTTTACTTGGTGTCGAAGGACAAGCAAAGGAAATCATTGAAAAATACAATGCAGGACTGTGTTTTCAACCGGAAAATGAAGAAGATTTCATTACTAAAGTTAAACTCATGAAAGATGACAAGTTTTTATACAAAAGCTATCAGGAAGGCTGTAAACAATTGGCACTTGATTTTGACAGGGAAAAACTGGCTAATGACATGTTGGAAATTTTAAAGAATCTGATGTAGTATTTGTAAGGTAAAAGGGTATATTTCACTCGAAGCTTCCATCCAACTTTAGCAGCCAATTGAATTGACTGCTATTTTCGAGTTTAAAAAAAAGAACCTGCAGCTTTGATTATTTCAATTCTTTATTCTGATAATCCATTATCCACGGCCCTGTTGGTTCTACCGTAACTGGCTCTACCGTAACGGGTTCTACAGCAACTGGTTCTTCAGCAACCGGTTCTTCGCTGACTGGAGCATCAGGAATACCTGCAAGATTTGCATGCGGGCTTAAAGAAGTAGTAACTACGCCAACAAGTGTTATTTGTTTTGGGTTATTGGTAAAAAGATCATAGTTGAAGGTGTAATCCCCCATTTTAGCATCGGAGGCATTAGCATAACTGATATCTCCTGTGCCTTTGATTCCATTTGATGTATCATAGTAGTAGTTGCCTGAGGCTTCGAGCACACCGCTTACATGGGCAGTTTGTCCTGAGGAAATCAATACATTGTTTTTGAATGTTGTGTCTCCCGAGTTGTTTTCAAATCTCATGGCATAACCCGTTAGTGAACCGACCCATACGTTTTCTTCAATACGAATGTTATTACAAGCATACGAGAACATAACATAGGGTGTGTCTCCGTCTACAGTTTTATTTACTTTATAAAACACATTGTGTTTAAATAATGCATTCATAGCAGGATAGGGAATGTCATTGTCTCTGCTGGTAGACAAAGAAATTCCCCACTCAGAATCCATGATGTAGTTGTTTTCAAAGACAAGATTTGGAACACCAAAGTGAATCGTTACAGCTTTACCTTGTCCGCTACCACTGGAGTTGTGTCTAAATCCCCACATTTTATTGTTTGTAATAACTACAGGATTGGCCGTATCTTTAGAACCGGCTTTGAGATCAATGGCGTTTTCAGCCCAAGCATGCTCTTCATCGGTATATATATCAGGTGTTATCCAGAGCAGGTTATTGTCAATTATTGTACCAGCAAAATTTACATTAGTGTAAGTCCCATCGTCTGCTCTTGTAAGTTGAATAGCATCACATGCATTAACAATTTCATTGTTAATTATCTTTGTGTTGAGAGTAGTGCTTCCGTCGGTTATACTATTTGAAAGTAAAATTGCGACTCTATCCCTTTGTCTTCCTCCCAATGACATATCTGCTATACGGCTGTTCTGTATTGTATTATTATCGCAGCCATGATAAAAGGCTATTCCATGATCCTTAAGGTCTGTAATATGGAGTCTGTTTAGGATGTTATTGGAAGCGCCACCATAAAATCTATATAGCTTCTCTGCGCTTCCAGTATCAACAGAAAGGGATGAGATTCTATCAATTACCCAATAGCTCCCACCATTATCAAAAGATAACCAAACATTTGCCTGCTCTGAAGTTTCAAGTTTTGCAGGATGTGTATCGTTTCCGTTGTCAAGAACAATATATCTGCGTTTTGCACTTGAGCCATCGGCAGACAATGTTATCTTTCCGGCACTTCGGTAATCACCCGGCTTAACACAGAAGATACTTTTGCTGCTGTCATTTATTTTACTCCAGTCAGCGTTGCTGCTGATGAACTGTACTTCGGGATTGGTGGCATCGCATTCCGGAAGTGTTATATTTTCAAGATATTCACTATCTGCTGCAAAAGCATTACTGCTTAATATGAACATCAAACTTAACAATCCGATTTTTAGTGAATTTAAGGTATTTGTTTTGTTACGCATTATTGATCCTTATTTCTTTATAATCTGTCTTCAACAATCTCGTCCGAAGAGATTGCCGGTATTACACTATTTGATTGGACTTCATAGTTCCATTTGTAGTTATACGCTACGAGTTTGAAATCATCCCCAGGAAGCACTTCTATCTGAAAAAATCCGTCTGCATCGGTGGAGAGGTCGCTTCTTACCCAGTTTGGTCCGACAGCAGACACTCTTGCGTCTTTAACTGTAATTCCATCCGTATAAACAATACGACCTCTGTAAATACCGGGAGCATTTTCAAGAGGCATATTTAAGCTCCACGTTCCTAAGTGCGTAATGTTTCCTTGATAGGTTCCGTCTGATTGAAGCTCGGCATAACCTTCTTCAATCCAGATCCCCTGGTTGTAATCATAATACCATAGTGGAATGATATTTTCTTCTTTTAAACTGGCAATAGCTGGAAAAGTTAAAGTTGCCATTGCACCGTCAGTTAAACTCAGAGCATTACCGTTTACATCTTCCAACGTTGCAGTAATTAAACCGTAAGAGCCAAAGAGTGCGATGTTCCCACTGCTGTCTTTTCCTTCAAAAAGTCCTGGAAAAGTCGCTTTACCTGAATCTGTTGTTGGATCAAGATAGGCTACGTTGGGAATGACTTCACCAACATACTGATTTCCTGAAAGGTCATTGTAGACCGCCGCCGGCAGAGCGATACTGGCTGAATTAGCCAGATCTAATACCGTGCTTTCTTGGCTGTAATAAGGTGCTTGCTGTTCATTTGGAGCAAGTTCATATTCCAAATAGTTTGACGAAAGCATATCAGTGCCTTCTGCAAACTCATCGGCTTGAATGACCGCAGAGTTGTGAAAATAACTCTGATGTTGAAAAGTGACAACGGCTCTTATCGTCGTGTTAACGTCAAACAGTGCATAGTTTCCGTTTGCATCGGTAGTCGTAACAGCATCGCCGACACTGACCTGAACATTTTCGATACCTTCTCCGGTGACACTGTCTTTGACTTGTCCTTCGAATTTGGCGACCAAAGATGCTTCGGGCGCACTGTCGAACTGTGTTTCGGAAGGAATATTTGAGTCGGAAGTTATACTTGCGTCGACTTCAAGCGAATCATTGGTTGAATTTGAGGTTTCCTGACAACCTGTCAGAAATGTTGTAGCAACTAATAGTGCTAAAAAACTTTTTTTCGTAGTTAAGTACAAAAGTTCATCCTTGTTTTTGAATAAAACCTTCATGCAAAAAGGCATGTAAGAATTTAATATTCAAACCTGGGATGTGAATCTATAGAGGAGGTAACCCGGCTATCTTAATACAGTTATGAAAGGAGGTAGGTGAGAAGATACTTAATATTCCGCATAAATAATAATGAAATATCAAGGCAACCCAGCCATCTCTTTCAAATTAATGAATAAGACCCGTGGCTTTCCGTCCCCGCTTCACAACGGGTTTGGCCTAAAAATATTATTTGGAATAATGTTCAGAGGAGAAAGCTTGATTTTATATTAATAATAGTACATTACATTTCTAATATAAATCAAGGCAACCCAGCTATCTCTAATCAAAGAGACCTGAAGCTTTCCGTCCCCGCTTTGCAACGGGTTTGGCATAAACAATCAGAATTATGCTATAAAACAACTTAATTCTTTATTACTTATTTGAATTAGATTAAAAGCCCATCGATTCAAATCTGACTGGTTTCCTGGAATTGGAATATGTTTAGCGTTGGAAGATGCAGTACATTCCCTGTTCTACAATCTGTCGGCTGATATCACAGCTGCTCACAAGCCCGAGTTGAATGATCAGACTAAATCTCGCTCTAGACGCAATTCCCCTCACTTTAAGATTATAAATTCGTACTTGAATAATCCTGTATAAGCAGGACAACACATGTTTAAGCAGTACGCTCTACGGAAATAATGACAGTACAAAAGATACTTTTTCTATTAAAATATTTAGCAGCAATACAGATGAGCCAGAACACTGATATATAAGTAGATGAGGTGAGAAGTTGGCGATAGCAAACTGATATTTGCAGATATACCAATGGAGTGTTTTTTGGACGGGCATATGCAATGCCCCGTGGCATTATTTCACGGCAAAACGATCTGATGCCGTTCTTTTTAGATCGACTGTTTTGAGAGATTGATTTCCTTCGTTTTGGACGGATAATCAATTTGGCTCTTTATACAGTCCACCTTTTTTAGTTACCGCTTGTCTTTACTTTTCATTGGCGGTATTTAATTAACTCGAATTGGTTATTTAGATCCTGTCTTCAACAATTTCACCCGAAGCGACAGCCGGTAATACGTTGGCATGTGCAGCTTCATATTTCCATTTATAGTTATAAGCTACAATTTGGAAATCATCACCGGGAACGACGGTAACTTCAAATAGCCCATCAGCATCAGTTGACAAATCGCTTCTCATCCAGTTAGGTCCGATAAGAGCTACTCTTGCATCTTTAACCGTGACTCCATCGCTATACACGATTCGGCCGCGGTATGTGCCAGGCGACGTCTCTAGCGGCATATTTAGACTCCATGTACCAACGTGTGAAATGCTCCCCACATATGTTCCATCCGACTGGAGTTCTGCATAGCCTTCTTCGATCCAGGTCCCTTGGCTGTAGTCATAATACCATAGCGGAATAATGTTCTTCTCTTCTAGAGAGGTAACGGCATCAAATGTCAATGTTGCTGTAGCGCCATCTGCAAGATTTAGTGCATTACCGCCAGTATCTTTGAGTGATAGGCTGATCAGGCCGTAAGAGCTAAACAACACTGTCTCCCCATTGACATTTTTCCCTTCAAAAGTACCTGGAAACAGTTCTTTGCCTTCCTCTGTAGTGACATCCACTATTTTTAATCCTGCAGTAACAGTACCGTGATAGGCATTACCTGACATATCTGCATAGACATCAGTAGGTATGTCAAGATGGGCACCGGCAACTGCGGTCTGGCTGTCATAACTCCATTGTGAAGTATAGGTACCTATAGCGTACTCGAGATAATTCGAAGAAGCAGTGGTTGTACCTTCCGCATAGAGATCAACCTGAATACGTGTACTGCCAAGCAGGTAGCCCTCTTTTTCAAAATTGACAACGGCGTTTTCAGTTTCAGCAATGTTGGAGAGTGTAAAATAGCCGTTCTCATCGGTTGCTGTGGCACATCCGCCCACATTGATCTGCACATCGGCTAATCCGCTGCCTGTCGCTTTGTCAGTGACATGGCCTTCGATCATTGCATCGCCTTCTACACATACTGCAACGACAGGTTGTGTCTCTTCCACTACAGGTAGCGTCTCTTCAACGACAGGTTGTGTCTCTTCCACAACGGGTAGCGTCTCTTCAACGACAGGTTGTGTCTCTTCAACAACGGGAAGTGTCTCTTCAACAACGGGAAGTGTCTCTTCAACGACAGGTTGAGTTTCTTCAACAACGGGAAGTGTCTCTTCAATGACAGGTTGAGTTTCTTCAACAACGGGAAGTGTCTCTTCAACGACAGGTTGAGTTTCTTCAACAACGGGAAGTGTCTCTTCAACAACAGGTTCTGTCTCTGTAGTAGTTTTTTTAGCTAAGCCCGGTGGTAGTGTTGTCTTTACCTTAGGTGCTAGTGCAGTACTGCTGCTTGTTTGATTGGCATCTTCTTGACAACCTGTCAGAAAAGCGACTGTGATGAGTAATGTCAAAAAACTTTTTTTAGTCGATAAGTACAAAAGTTCATCCTTGTTTTTGAATAAAACCTTCATGCAAAAAGGCATGTAAGAATTTAATATTCAAACCTGGGATGTGAATCTATAGAGGAGGTAACCCGGCTATCTTAGATACAGTGATGAAAGGAGGTAGATGAGAAGATGCTTACTATTCCACATAAATAAGAATACATGTCAATGCAACCCAGCCATCTCTTTCAAAAATGAAATAAGACCCGTGGCTTTCCGTCCCCGCTTCACAACGGGTTTGGCCTAGTTAATTTAATAATGTATGTGAGGAATAAGGTTCAGAGGGAAAAGGCTTGATTTTATAATAAAAAGTGTAAAATCATCTTCTTTATAAAACAAGGCAACCCAGCTATCTCTAATCAAAGAGACCTGAAGCTTTCCGTCCCCGCTTCACAACGGGTTTGGCATAAACAATCAGAATTATTATATAAAATAGCTTAAATATTCATTACTTATTTAGATTAGATAGATGAAACTTGACGTCTCTTGCTTGTGCTTCTTAGTTTTTAACAGATATAGATTGGTTGTCAGTAGGGTGATCACACTGTTTATGCATCTCTTTTCATTCGGACTTAGCGATGTTATAGATATTGCTTTGTTGCCGATCATTTATATGACTTTTTAAAAATGTTGTGCAGTAAAATTGAACAAGAAGCACAGGGTAAAGAGATCTCTGTGCAAATCGACTTGGCAACTGAAGAGGACAGGCTGGCACGCTGTTTGAACAAATCCTCAGTCGATAATTCTGGCCATAACAACACCCTTGATCGCGAGCAACTTCTCGATCATTGATTCTGGGAGATTTCCGTCTTCTATATCGATGATGTTATAGGCCAGGTTACCTTTACTTTTATTGAGCATGTTGGCAATATTGATATTGTGTTTTGCCAGCAAAGAGGTGATCTCACTGATCATGCTTGGCATATTCTTATTGGCTATAACCACTCTTTTTGCGCCTGCTATTCTAGGTTGTACACAGTTAGGAAAATTTACAGAATTCTCGATATTTCCGGTTTCAAGAAAATGTTTTACCTGGGTGCATGCCATGACTGCACAATTGTCTTCTGCCTCGCCTGTTGAAGCTCCGAGGTGGGGTATAGGAATGACCTGTTTGATATCGAGCAGGTCGCCATTGGGAAAATCTGTTACATACGCCGAGACTTTTCCGGAGGCAATGGCGTTTTTGAGGGCATCATTATTGATCAAACCACCTCGTGCAAAATTCATGATTTTGACGCCGTCTTTCATCATGGCAAATTTTTCGCTGTCAATCATCTCTTTTGTGCTCTCCATCAGCGGTACATGAATGGTCAGATAGTCAACATCGCTAAGAAGTGTCTCAAGTCCGGTGGCCTTTTGTACATTGTGTGAGAGTTCCCAGGCAGAATCTATAGAGAGAAAGGGGTCGTAGCCGATAACGTCCATGCCTAATGCGAGTGCATCATTGGCCACGATCACACCGATAGCGCCTAGACCGATGACCCCGAGCTTTTTGCCTTTGAGCTCCTGACCTGCAAATTGGGACTTTCCTTTTTCGACCAGTGCCGGAACTTTGTCACCCTCTTTTTTTAAGCCATGAACCCATGCGATACCCTCTACAATATCACGTGAAGCGAGCAGCATACCGGCGAGTACCAGCTCTTTGACGGCATTGGCGTTGGCTCCGGGTGTGTTAAACACGACAATACCCTTTTCAGAGCATTTTTCGATAGGGATATTGTTGGTTCCGGCACCGGCTCTGGCAATGGCAAGTAACGACTTTGGTAGTTTCATATCATGCATTGAAAAACTGCGAAGTACGATTGCATCGGGATGTGTGATTTCACTGGCGACTTCATAGTCTTCGCGGGAAAACAGTTCCAAACCTTGCGGTGAAATCTTGTTCAGTGTCTGTACCTTATACATCTTATTCTCCATTTTACTGTTTTTCTATCGCGAACGTTTACATTAGTCAATCAAGCGCTTGAACGCCATTTTAGCTCATTGCATGTTATATTGAGACACAAAGGCCGTTTGTGATATACCTGAGAAAGCCTGACTTGTAGAGTTGTATTTATTCTAACAAAATCTAGGGAAAAAAGTCCTTTTTCCCTGGGATAAAAGATTGTCGGCAGCACCTTTTTTAAATTCATGGGATGTCATCAGTGGCTATTTGAGAAAACTAGTGTAAAACTAAAAATGTGATTTATTGATAGTCTTGTTGTAAAGAAATTGTGAAGAGAGTGTTTTATAGCTGTCTTGCGACAATTCAACCAATCATGACATGGATTTGTTTTGATAAATGGCTGAAATGATAGATTTTAGAGCTTAAAACCCTAAAATCCATTGGTTTTTTTATTTCAGTTCAAAATTGAAAAGGTAAACCGTACCCATTTCGCTAATGATATTTTCGGTATAAGATCTGGCACCAACAACCATATCAGAACCGCTGATGGCTACTGAATATCCAAAATAGTCTCCTGCGCCAGTATCATGAGCTTTGAATCTGAGGATTTCTGTAAAGACACCTGTTCCATCATTTTGGAAGAGATAGGCTGCACCACGATTGCCGTTTATATCGCTGGCCGGATCTTCGCTTTTGGCGCCGACAAGGACATAATTTCCGCTAATGCTGACTGCGCTACCAAATAGATCATCTGCAACGGCATCGGAAGCAGCAAGTTTTGTTGTCTGGGTATAGGTGTCATCTCCGTTGTTTTTAAAGATATAGGCTGCACCGGTATTGTTTTTATCGACACTGTCTTGATTGGCATTGTCGTGATAGGCACCGACAACTGCATACTCTCCATTTGCGCCGATACCCACTGACCAACCGAAATTATCACCTACTTGGGCATCGCCAAGAGGAGCCATTAGTTTGTCTGCATGATTGAAAAGGCCTGTACCGGCATCCTTTTTATAGACGTAGGCCGCTCCGGCACTAATTACAGCATCTGCGCCCATACTTTCTGACCAGGCGCCGACTATCGCATGATCTCCGTTGATGTCAACTGACCACCCAAAATAATCACTTGGTTCGTGATCGAAGGCCGTGAGCTTGTTTACCTCAGTATAGGTGTCATCTCCATTGTTTTTAAAGATATAGGCTGCACCCGTAGACGGGCCGACCGGGTCGACAGAAGAAGATTTATTATCGGCACCGACGATCACATAGGCGCCATCGATGGCGACTGAAAAACCGAAATGGTCATCAGCCGCAGGATCAGAGGCCGTGAGTAGGGCTATCTCAGTATAATTGTTATCTGGAGCGTTCCTTTTAAAGACATAGGCCGCACCGGCATTCGTTGCGTTAGTATCCGCGAGCTGCGCACCGACAACCACATAATCGCCACTGATGGCTACCGATATGCCAAACTTGTCGCCAAGTGTAGCATCACTGGCGTTGAGCTCAGCCACTTGGCTGTAAGTTCCTGTTACGTCTTTGTAAAGGACATAAGCCATACCGGCTTTTGAGGCATTACCTTCAGCACCGACAACCACATAGGCACCATCAACGGCGACCGAAGAACCGAAATAGTCCTGGGTCTCGGGTGCAGGTGCAGTACGCTTGATATCAACCATGATCGTCACAGGGACTGCTGCGCTGTCTCCAGCATCGCTTGTTGCTACAGCCGTCAACTTATATATTGCCCGTGTTTTATAGTCAATAGTTCCCGTGGTGGAGATGTTGCCTTCAGGTGTTACCGTGAAATCCTCAGCACCTATTCCGGTGAGACTGATGCCGTGTATGACAGTGCTCTCCCCACTATCTGATATATTGATATCTCCTATGTGACCGGAAGTACCATCTGCTATTGTCAGAGTAAAAGGCTGAAGAGTCGGCGGGACATCGGGAACATTGTTAATGGTGATGTTGACATCAACCTCTGTACTGCCTCCGGCAGCATTGGTCGCTATCGCCTTCATACTGTAGAATGGTGTTGTTTCATAATCAAGAGCGCCCGCAACAGTAATTGTGCCATCTTTTGCTGCTTTAAAGTCGGCGCTGCTTAAAGCAATGGAGTCAACGATACCTGCATCTCCGGTACCGGAAATATTAATGTCTCCGACAACCGTTCCGATTGGAGAGTTTTCAGCTATGCTTCCAGTAAATGCCTCAATGACCGGAACGGACTCAACATCATTGGTGACCGTGATTGTGACAGCGACCGGAGCGCTGCCTCCGGCTTCATTGGTGGCAACAGCTTGCAGGTTATAGAGAGCCTGCGTTTCAAAGTCCGGAACGTTGACGACGGTGATCGTACCGTCTGTTGCTACGGCAAAGTCAGTTGCACCGGTACCGGTAAGAGTGATATCCGTGATCGCGGTATCTCCGGAACTGGTAACGATTACAGAGCCAACAACGGTAGTATTATTTTCTATTACTGTCGCAGTTGAAGCTGCCAAGATCGGCGCAACATCGGCGACATCGGTGACTGTTATTGTAACATTAACCGAAGCGCTGGTTCCGGCATTGCTTACCGCTTCTGCCGTCAGCAAATATGTCGGCCGCGTTTCAAAGTCCGGCGCGTTGACGACGGTGATCGTACCGTCTGCTGCTACAGCAAAGTCTGCCGCGCCATTGCCGCTCAGGGTGATACCTGTGATCGGGGCATCTCCGGAACTGGTGATGGTTACGGTGCCAATTACAGCGGAAGCCGCAGTATTCTCTGCTACTGTCGCCGTTGATGCTGCCAGAACCGGGACAACATCGGGTACATCAGTGACTGCTATCGTCACACTGACCGGGTCACTCTCCCCGCCTGCATTAGTGGCTACTGCCGTCAGGTTATAGTCCGCCTGCGTTTCAAAATCAAGTGCATTGGCCACTGTGATGGTCCCGTTGGTATCGACACTGAAATCCGTACTGCCGGTGCCGCTGAGCGCAATGGCAGTAATAGAAGAATCCCCGGCATCTACCGTGATACTCCCGATGACCGAACTGACCGCCGCACTCTCTGCGACATTGCCACTGAACTCTGTTAATGTCGGTTTGTCGTTACTGCTCTTGCTGCTGTTGCTACTGCATCCAGACAGCACCAAGAAAGCGAATAACATACTTAGGTAAAACGTTTTCATGTCAACACTCCGTTAAATTGGGATTTGACACATAATAACATAAAAATGATAGAAATATGAAACGGCAAAAAAAAAGGGTAAAAAATTATTATAAAGTGCGAACAAGCAGCATATTAGATGGGTATTTTCTATAAACGGTAGCCTTTAAAAGGGATGGTTTTACATCTTTTTGGCGTGTAGTGTTTTTGATTGATTTGGAATTTAGATAATGAAATTAAAATGGTGCACAATGACGATTAAATTATGGATTTACAGGTTGGAACGTGTATGCGTCGGTGATGCAGTAAAACATATGCCGGTCGGCAGACTGGATGAAGAAGGTGTTCACAAAAAAAACGCGACTATCTGTCAAGGGGCCGCAGATGAGAATAACCTCCCTGCAGATATTGGATGGTACTGTGAGGGTACGGGTCTATAAGAGGCCAGGGAATGCGTTTAAAGATCTCCATGCGTTTATTAAAAGATTGAAAGGTGGATTGATTCTGAAAAGTTCTATTGTGTTGGTTTAGATTTGTGTTAATATATGATAATCACTTAACGTACGGTGTTAGGTCATCCTTTGAGTGAAATGATTTATGGATGGAGGTTTGTACAATGAAAGGCATAATACTTGCCGGTGGAAGCGGGACACGGCTTTACCCTATGACCAAAGTAATTTCAAAGCAGCTGTTGCCGATCTATGACAAACCGATGGTCTATTACCCGCTCTCTGTACTGATGTTGGCGGGAATCAAAGAGATACTGATTATTTCAACACCTGAGGATACGTCACGATTTGAAGAACTTCTCGGCGACGGCAGTCAGTGGGGTATTCATCTTCAGTACAAGATACAGCCCTCTCCGGACGGACTGGCCCAGGCCTTTATCTTAGGCGAAGAGTTCATAGGCGATGACAGCGTTTGCTTGATTTTAGGCGATAACATCTTTTATGGTCATGCCTTTTCGCCGTTGCTGAAAGATTCTGCAAATTTAAAGGAGGGTGCGATTATATTCGGGTATCAAGTCAAGGACCCAAAACGTTTCGGCGTCGTTGAATTTGACAAGAATAGAAAAGTCATCTCCATTGAAGAAAAGCCTGAAAATCCAAAAAGCAGTTTTGCCGTGACCGGGCTCTACTTTTATGATAACGATGTCATAGAGATAGCAAAAAAGATCAAGCCATCACCCAGAGGGGAGTTGGAGATAACCTCTGTCAATGAGGCTTACCTGAAGCGAAAACAACTCAAAGTGCACCTGCTTGGAAGGGGCTTTGCCTGGCTGGATACGGGGACGCTCAGCAGTTTACTTGATGCTGGAATCTTTGTTCAGACTGTTGAAGACCGCCAGGGTTTTATGATCGCATGCCTCGAAGAGATTGCTTTTAATAACGGATGGATTGATGCAGAAAAGATTTTGGAAATCGCCAAACCGCTTGAAAAAAGCGGTTACGGGCAGTACCTTATAGGTTTGGTGAAAGAAAAGCAATGAAGACGATTCTGGTTACGGGATGCGCAGGGTTTATAGGTTCTAACTTTGTTCCCTACTTTTTAGAAAAATATCCTGACTATACCATCATTAATCTCGATCTGCTTACTTACGCAGGTAACCTTGACAATCTTAAAGAGGTGGAAAAAGATGGGCGTTATGCTTTTGTCAAAGGCGACATCTGCGACCGAGCACTTGTTGAGAAGCTATTTGCAAAGTATGATGTCCGAGGCGTGATCCATTTTGCTGCGGAAAGTCATGTCGATAACTCTATCAAAAATCCTGCTGTCTTTATTGAGACAAATATAAAAGGTACATTTACGCTTATCGATGTGGCGTACAAATATTGGATGGCGGGTCCTTTTGTCTGCAAAGATGGATATGAGACATGCCGTTTTCATCATATCTCCACAGATGAAGTCTATGGAACACTGGGAGAGGAAGGCTTTTTTACGGAAAATACCCCCTATGCACCGAATTCTCCCTACAGTGCATCAAAAGCAGGAAGCGATATGATTGTGCGCAGCTACCATCATACCTATGGGATGAATACCGTTGTCACCAACTGCTCAAACAACTACGGACCAAAGCAGCATGATGAGAAGCTGATCCCGACCATCATTCGAAAGGCGCTTGCCGGTGAGCAGATCCCTATTTACGGTGACGGCGAGAATATCCGCGACTGGCTCTATGTACTCGATCACTGCAAAGGTATTGATCTGGTCTACCATAAGGGGGACAGCGGCGAGGTTTACAATATTGGAGGCCGTAATGAGCGTACAAACAATTACATAGTGCATAAAATATGTGAAATCCTGGATAAATTGCACCCGATTGAAAAATTATCATTAAAAAGTTACAATGAACTAATATCTTTTGTAGAAGATAGGGCTGGACACGACAGGCGTTATGCTATTGATGCGACAAAAATCGAGAACGAACTTGGGTGGAAAGCGGATGAGAATTTTGAAAGCGGGATAGTGAAAACAGTGGAATGGTATTTGAAAAAATACAGTGTTAAAGATCTAAAAAAAGAGAGAAACTGATGGTTCATGTTACTAAAATATATTTACCGGATAAAGAGAAGTATAAAAGCTACGTCGACAAGATATATGAGAGCGGATGGCTAACAAATAACGGGCCATTGGTCCAGGAGCTTGAAAAACGACTTGAAGAGTATCTTGGGGTAAAAAACCTGCTTTGTGTTTCAAATGGAACGTCTGCAATACAGCTGGCTTACCGTCTGCTTGAGCTTGAGGGGGAGGTAGTGACAACGCCTTTCAGTTTTGTTTCGACGACGAGTTCAATTGCGGCTGAGGGGCTTACCCCTGTTTTTGCGGATATTGATCCCGAGAGTTACAATATTGATCCCCAAAATATTGAAAGTGCCATTACCGAGAAGACAAGTGCTATCGCTCCATGCCATGTTTTTGGGAACGCATGCGAGATTGATAAAATCGATGAAATCGCCGATAAGCATCATTTAAAGGTCATTTATGACGCTTCACACGCGTTTGATGTCAAGTACAAAGATAAACATATATTGAATTACGGTGATATTTCAGCTATCAGTTTCCATGCGACTAAAATTTTTCATACCATAGAAGGTGCTGCAATTGTCATTAAAGATGATGCCTTGTATGAAAAAGCAAAAATTGTCAGAAGTTATGGTGTAGACGGTCCTGATTCCGTGGGAATGTTGGGCATAAATGCGAAGATGAACGAATTTGAAGCGGCGATGGGACTGTGTATGCTGGATGAAGAGACCATTATCCATGAACAGCGTAAAGCAAGCAGGGAATATTATGTCAAACAGCTAAAAGACTATATTCAAATGCAGAAAAAGAATGAAGACGCTACGCAGAGTTATACCTATTTCCCAATTGTTTTCAGATCGGAAGAGGAGATGGACAAAGTTCGGTCAGCTTTGCTTGAAAAAGATATTGCACCGCGGCAATATTTTTATCCGTCACTCGATACGCTTTCGTATGTTGAAAAGCGCAGGATTATGCCGATTTCGAGGGATATCTCGAGCAGAATCCTTGTGATCCCCATGCATTCGGGGGTTGAGCCTACTGTGAGCAAAATAGTGGTTGAAACTCTCGAAAAGTTGCGTAGATAAAAAGCTGTATCTTGGATTTCAAAACGCATGAAGGCATATAATGGTTAATGTTTCAAAAGTATATTTCCCTGATAAACAGAAGTTTCTAAACTATGTCGAAAAGGTCTATGAAAGCGGATGGTTGACGAACAACGGACCATTGGTGCAGGAACTCGAAAAAAGACTTGCGAAACATCTTGGGGTCAAAAACCTTCTTTGCGTCTCAAACGGTACAACCGCGCTGCAGCTCTCATATAAACTTTTGCAACTAAAAGGTGAAGTGATCACGACCCCTTTCAGTTTTGTGGCAACCACCAGTTCCATAAAATGGGAGGGGCTGGATCCTGTGTTTACAGACATTGACCCCGAAACATTCAATATCGATCCTGTAAAAATGGAAAAATCATTGAGTGTAAAGACTTCCGCGATCGTCCCGGTACACGTGTTTGGTAATGCCTGCGAGATAGAAGAGATCGACAGGATCGCAAAAAAGAATAGCTTGAAAGTTATTTATGATGCTTCACACGCTTTCGACGTTAAGTATAAAAATGAGAGCATCCTCAATTACGGAGACATCTCTGTTATCAGTTTTCATGCAACCAAATTTTTCCATACGATTGAAGGGGCTGCGATTGTTGTAAAAGATGATGACCTGTACGAAAAAGCGAAAATCGTTAGAAATTTTGGTCTTGACGATCAAAACACAGTCAAGACATTAGGCATTAATGCAAAAATGAATGAACTGGAAGCGGCAATGGGGTTGTGTGTGTTGGATGAGATCGATACCATTCTTGCGCAGCGCAAGAAGAGCCATGATTATTATGCCGCACATTTGAAGGATTATGTGCAGTTGCAGCGTATTACTAAAGATGCGTCACAAAGTTACAGCTATTTTCCTATCGTTTTGAGATCAGAAGAAGAACTTGAAAATGTCCGGAATGCTCTGCTTGCGGAGGCTGTCTCACCTCGTCAATATTTTTATCCTTCGCTGGATACGCTCCCTTATGTAAAACTTCGTCAGGTGATGAGAAACTCTAGAGACATCGCTGGCAGAATATTGGTAGTTCCTATGCATTCCGGAATTGAAGCTGCAGTAAGTAAAATTATCATTGAAACACTTCACAAGCAGAGACGATGATAGAGTATGATTAAATTACTTGTGAGTCTTTATCTAAAAAATTCTGAGCAGAATAAAACTGCTGAGAATAAAGAACATTTAAATAAAGTAAAGGTGGCCATATGACTATCGCTATTATGCAACCTTATCTTTTTCCCTATATTGGTTACTGGCAGCTGATAGATGCTGTGGACAAGTTTGTGGTTTATGACAATATCCAGTTTGAGAAGGGGGGTTGGTTTAACAAGAATAATATTCTGTTATTTGGAAAGAAAACACTCTTCAGCATTCCTCTGAAAAAAGATTCCTACCAGCTTGATGTCGTGGAAAGAAGGCTTGCGGACCATGCTTCCCAACAGATAGATAAAATCTTACGTCAAATTGAGAACGGATACAAAAAAGCGCCCTATTTTAATGACGTATTTCCTTTGCTCGAATCTATTTTCAGCTTTGATGAAAAAAACCTGTTTTTCTATACCTACAACTCCATCATGAAAGTAGCGGAATATTTAGATATAGATACTGAAATAGTGGTGTCATCAACACTGAAAATTGACCATACTTTAAAGGGAGAAGAGAAGGTATTGGCGATAAATAAGTATTTGCATGCTGATCACTATATCAATGCCATTGGTGGTCAATCGCTTTATGTGAAAGAAACCTTTGCCAAAGCTGGTGTGAAACTGAACTTTATTGATACGAAGATTATAGAGTACAAGCAATTTGATGATGTGTTCGTTCCTTTTCTCTCTATTATTGATATCATGATGTTCAATTCTAAAGAAAAGATCCAAACGATGCTAAAAAGTTATACATTGATATGAAAATGTATTAGATGGTGATCATGACGCTTTTTGTTTAAAATACACTCTTTTCTCTCGTTAAGATATGAATCCGTCGATGATCTTTGTTCGCCATAGGCTGTTGCTGCTGTTTTTTTAATTGTCTATCCAGTGTGGAGTGAATGATATGGGCAGTGATCACATGTCTTTAAAACTGATGCATATTATTACAATTCGGGTACGCAATACAATTGACATTTCAACGGCCGCATTGTTTAAAAACCTGTCATTCACTCTGCTGACATCACAGAAAAGTAGATGATCGATTGTAATTCTGAACACTTTCTCTTTCTCTTGTAAAATTAATACCGGTATAATTTTTGGAGCGCTGCAATCAAGCAAAAAAAAAGCTTTTTCCCAACTGTGTCAAAATTCAAAGAATCTTGCAAAGAGAACAAAGGCTTTACCAAAATGTCAAATAATTTAGTTAGAATATAGAGATAAAGCAGAAACTAATACAAAGTGAAAAAATGTTAAGACAAACTATTTTGATCACCGTTTTGGCGCTCTTTTTTTTCTCCGGGTGCAGTATGAAAAGGTACACCTTGTTTCAGGACGACGAGCGTTCGGAGGAGCCGACGGAGGTAAACGAGAAGGTGTATCAGGATGAGATGGTATTCGAGAACAGGATACAGCCTAATGACCGTGTGAATATCATCGTTTATAATCAGTCAGGTCCGGGCGAGCTGACGGCGATGATCAGTTCAAGTTCACGCGGCACGCCAACGGGGGGCAGAGTACCCGATGAGACGACAGGTCTTTTGGTAACGCGAGAGGGGACGGTGGATCTGCCACTGATCGGCAGTGTCAAGATCGAGGGCTATACGCAAGACGAGGCGGCGAAGTATTTAATGAAAGAGTATAAGAAATACATTCGCACCCCGTATGTCACGGTAGAGATCATGAATCAGCGCATCTTTCTTTTAGGCGAGGTCAACACGCCGGGTGTAGTACAGGTGACAAACGGTACGATGAACCTGATCGAAGCGATCGCCCGTTCGGGAGACCTGACCGACTATGCAGAGCGCCGGGGTATCCTGGTAATCCGCGGGGACCTGCGCAACCCACAGGTCCGTACGATCGATCTGACCCAGATGTCGGCCGTCAGGATTGCAAGTCTTTATCTCAAACCGAACGATATCGTCTATGTACAGCCGCGTGCATCTAAAGGACGTCAGCTCGCCTTTGATGAGATCGCACCGCCGTTTCAGCTGGTTGCGTCGATGTTAGAACCGTTTGTAAGCATTACCTACCTAGCCAAAGCGTGGTAAGAGTAATGAACACATACCCTACCATCGATAAAGATGAGATCGACCTCAAAGAGGTCTTCAGCACGCTCAACCGGTATAAATATTCTATTATTATTTTTATGATCGTCTTTACCATCGGTTCGGCCGTCTTTGCCTATTTTACACCACAATGTCTATGAAGCGGCGACGACAATAGAACTCCAGCGAGAAGATCCTCGTTTGAGAGGCGATAACAGTGATACGATGGCCCTTGCTCTTGCCGGAAATAGTGCCAATCTCGAAGATGAGCAGTATATTATCCAGTCTCGTTTCCTTGCGGAGAAGGTCCTTGCTGGGCTCGATATCGGTACACGGTACTTTACGAAGCGCAATTACCGTACTGTCGAGCTTTATCGTGCTTCCCCCATTTTTAGTGACGGCAAAAACGCTCGATAAGCGTTTAAATGGAACCCGTTTTTATATGGATATGCTGGGCAGTGACCGTTTCATTCTGAGGATGACGCCTGATATAGAGATAAGAGAGAGACTTTTACGGCAGTTTGGTTTTATCGAAGCGCCTGCGGATGAACCGAAACCTTACGAAGATATACATAGATTCGGCGAAGAGATCGTCACCGGGTGGTTCAGTATTAAGATCGAAAAGATCGTTGACCCGGGTTGAAAAAGAGTATTCCTTTTCGATCACACCCAATGAAGCGATGCACAAGTTTATTAACGAAGGCCTTTCGACCGCTTTGGCTTCTGAAAATGGTTCGATACTGAAGATCACTTTTCAAGACAACGTTGCGCTCCGTGCGAAACAGGTGCTCAGCGCCCTGATAGAACGCTACCTGCAGCAAGAGCTGGAGGAGAAGACCCTGGAGGCGGATCGAGCCTTGGCCTTTATCGATGCACAGATCGCCGAGATCAACAAGGATGTTGAGCGAACCCAGGGGCAGCTGGAGCAGTTCCGTGCGAAACATACGATTGTCGATACCGGCCAGCAGGCGATGATCACGGCACAGAACATGGCTGAGTATGAGAGTCGGCTCCAGACACTTGAGATCGAATCGAGTATCTTGAAGAATGTTCAGGAGTTCGTCAATACCGGCAAAGATCTCGCCGGTATCAGCCTGGGCTCTGCCGGCGCTACGGATCCGGCACTGGCGCAGATGATCCAACAGTTTCAAGAGAACATGATGGCACGTCAATCCCTCCTGGTCGAGTTCACCGAACTGCATCCGGATGTGATCAAACTGACAGAAACGATCAACTTTGAAATCATCGATTAAATATACACTGAAGAATGATCTGCGCATCATCGAAGAGCGCAAACAGAAGCTGCAGCAGTATATTAGCAAATATCAACGTTCGCTGGAAGCACTTCCTGAAAATGAACGAAGATTGGCGAACCTGACGCGTAATACGACGGTCAACGAGAAAGTCTATAATTATCTGTTGGAAAAACGGGCCGAAACGGCAATCTTAAGCTCCTCGACCATATCGAAAACACGTGTGCTTGATTCGGTACTGCTGCCGAAGCTCCCTATCAAACCAAAACGTCTGTTTATTATTTTAGTGGGGATGATCCTTGGGCTTATCGTCGGGGTCGCTTCGGCCTTTTTACGCTCTTTTCTGGACGATACCCTTAAAACAGCTGAGGATTTCGATAAGATCAGCACTATTCCCCTCTATGGTGCTATCCCGCAACGTAAGAACAAGAGGGGGTATTCGCAGTTTGAAGAGGCGATGCGTGTGCTTCGTACGAACCTGCAGTTTGTGGGCGGTACCAAAAAATCCAAGATCGTTGCATTGACCTCTTCGATCTCGGGTGAAGGCAAGACAATTATCGCGGTTTCACTGGCCAAGATGATTGCCGCAACCGGCAAAAAAGTGATCATACTTGATCTGGATATGCGTCGTTCCCGTATGCATGAAGAGTTCAATATTACGAACAAGATCGGTGTGAGCTCCGTGCTTTCAGGCAGCAACACACTCGAAGAGGCCCTGCAAAAAGAGGTCTTGGAAAATGTTGATGTCATCACTTCGGGACCGAAGCCGCCGAACCCATCGGAGCTTTTGGTGAAAGAAGGTTTCGAGCAACTGATTCAAACACTCTCGGAAAAGTATGCGTATATTATTTTTGATACACCGCCGATCGGTCTGGTGAGCGATGCGATGATCCTGCTGAAGACGGCCGATATCGGTTTGATCGTGACACGTGCGAACTACTCGAAGAAAGCCTATCTTAAAAATGTGGACAAGTTCTCTAAAGAACATGACCTCAATAATCTCGGCTTTATTCTTAATGGCATTGAATCGAGCAAACGCCATGGTTACGGCTATGGCTACGGTTACGGCTACGGCTCTAGCAAAGGCTACTACGAGTAAACGTTGCAGGTTTTTGGCTCTGAATCTTCGGGACCATCGTCTTTCTCTCCTCACCAGTCGCAAAATGAGTAAAACGTTCAGCTTGCTGACATTTCTGTGAAAAGAAGGGTATTCCTCACGTAATGATGTTCACTCTAAATTTATAACTTTTATGCTGCTTCCGTATTTAGATACGCATCGCCATTTTTCCTGCTTGAATGGATGTGTTGACAGCTTACTCTTTATTAATTATCTTTTCTTAGCACTTGGCACTATTTATTCAGTAGTGCCTCTATATCCTTCCTGATACTTTCAGGCTTTGTGGAAGGGCCGTAGCGTTTGACGATGTTGCCCTTTCGATCGACTAAAAATTTTGTAAAGTTCCATTTGATCGACTCTGTCCAGAACAAACCGCTCTGTTCATGCTTGAGATACTGGTAAAGGGGCGAGGCATCGTCACCGTTAACGTCGATCTTGGCGAACATATCGAACTGAACGTCATATTTTCCCTGACAAAAAAACAGGATCTCCTTGTTGGTGCCGGGCTCTTGTTCTCCGAACTGGTTGGACGGAAAACCGAGTACCATGAACCCTTGCTCCCTGTACGATTCATAAAGTTTCTCCAAGCCTTCGTACTGCGGTGTAAACCCGCATTCGCTGGCGACGTTGACGATCAACAGTACCTTCTCTTTATAAATGGACATAGGGATCTCTTGCCCGTCAATGGCCGTCACGTTAAAGTCGTAGATAGACACTTCTTTTTCCTTTGCACTGAGTGGATTGGCTAATGTTATAAGCGTAAGCACCAGTAGTAGATATCGCATTACTATCCTTTTCAAACTCATCTTATACTGTTTATTATCGGGGAAAACGAGTCTATAAGTATAACGATAAATCTACGGGATGCAAAGAATAGGACAATGATTTATAAAGCTGTGCAATGAATAAGAGAATGATACGAAAGAGGGGTAGGGTGGTGCCTACTTCTCCTCATCTAGAAGTTTCTTATACTGGATAATAGTGCTTTGAAGGCGATCGGGTACAGTTACCTTACGCGAAGCAATGTAGCCAATGATGGTACCGTTCTCATCCTTTTTCGGAACGATATGGACATCGACCCAGTAGTACTTTCCGTCTTTACGGAGGTTTTTAACGTAACCGTCCCATACTTTGCCTTCTTTAATCACCTTCCACATCTGTTCAAAAGCCACCTTTGGCATATCCGGGTGGCGTAAAATACTGTGCGGCTGACCGATGGCTTCTTGTTTAGTGTAACCGGTCATCTCGACAAATTTTCGGTTTACAAAGGTGATGACACCTTTGGTGTCTGTTTCGCTGATAAGGCTTCGGCCATCAAAGATAACTTCTTCGTCAACAGGTTCAGGTCTTTTGATCATAAAAAAATCTCCTCAATTATTAGATGAAATAATAGCAAAACAGGTATTAAATTCAAGTAATATTGACTGTTTTTCTCAGTATTGGATCACAAATAGACTGTTTCCCTATCATGGGACTCTGTGCTATAATAACCGAACTAAAATTTAGGGCACCGTATCGATGTTAGCCAGTGAAATCACTTCTCTTCTTAGCGACAAAAAAAAGCTTCTGACCGAAGTTTACTTTGAACTTCAAACCTATTTTGAATCCAAATACGGCAATGATACGGTCATCTTTATGGAAATCGGCACATTTTACGAGGTGTATGAGGTCAACAACGATGATCTGCAGGTCGGCAAAGCAAAGGAGATGGCAGAGCTGCTCAATATCCAGCTTACCAAGAAGAACAAGAACATCGTAGAAAACTCAATTAAAAACCCTCTGTTGGCAGGGGTCCCTTCGGTCTCTTTTGAACGCTATCTCGCGCGTTTGATTCAGGAAAAAAAATATACGGTGATCGTTATCCGTCAAAAAGGGCTGCCGCCTAAAGTCAGCCGATATGTCTCTCAGATCATCTCGCCGGGCACCAATTTTGACTATATGACGGACAATGAGGATAACTATATCGCTTCACTGATCATCGATCAGCACAGAGATATCTTTTCGGTCGGCTACAGTGCCATCGATGTGACGACGGGAAAGACCTGGCTTTATGAGGCGCACGGTACTTCTGAGGACCAGAGTTTTGCGCTTGATGAGATCTTTAACCTGCTCAATGTCCATAAGACCTCTGAAGTGGTCATTACTTTTTTGGAAGGGGTGCAGAACCAGAAAGAGGTACTCCGCTATCTTGAGATTGCCGACCGTTTCCACTACACTATCAACAATGAACGCCATAAGATCGCCTATCAGAACGAGCTTTTTCAGAATGTCTACAACATCCAGTCCCTTCTTTCGCCAATAGAGCACCTGGACCTTGAGCGCTCCCCGATGATTTCGGAGTCTCTGGCTATTTTGGTTCATTTCGTCATTGAGCACGACTATCACATCATCCAGAAGCTCTACCGCCCGCAGCTCATTGACAACAAACGTTATATGTACCTCGGCAATAATGCTTTGGAACAGCTGGGCATCATCTCCAAAGACCGTAATGAGATGACACTCTTCAAACTGATCGACAAATCATGTACGGCCATCGGCAAGCGGCTTTTAAAAGAGCGCCTGCTCAACCCGCTGCTTGACCGCGATGAACTGGTGCGCCGTTACAACCTTATTGACCGGGTCAATACCCATACCCGTACGCTTGATGAGACGCTTCGGGGGATCTATGACCTTGAACGTCTTGCCCGGCGCATCAGTCTGGGCCGCCTCCACCCTTTTGAGATGAACTATGTCTATGAGTCGCTGACCGGTGTCCAGGAGCTGATGAACTACATCAAAAAGCACAAGATCCAAAAGACGCCGTTTTCCGAACAGGAGATCAGCGAGTTTATCCGTGACATCCAAAAGAGTGTCGACCTGGAGACCTCCCGCCGTTTTACAATGGCGACGATCGATGAGAACTTTTTGATGCGGGGCGTGGATGCCGGTATCGACACTTTGGTTGACGAAAATGCACGTATGCTGCAGACTTTCAAGATCATTATGGTGCGCATCGAAGAGATGCTTTCACGGATGAGTGCGAACAGCAACGGGTCGTATGTGAGCTTAGGCCTTCTGGAGAAAGAGGGGTACTATATCTCGTTGAGCAAAAACCGCTGGTCGATGATCGAGAAGGTCTTTAAAGAAGAGAAGATCGAGATAGAAGGGCTCTCTGTCGATTTTAGTGATTTCAGCATAAAAAAACTGACCAACAATGTGAAGATCACTTCGGAACTGACGGATCAGCTCTCCGACAAGATCATGCGCAACCGGCTCAAGATCGTCGCCCTGGCCAAAGAGCGTTTTGTCAACCTGCAGGGCCTCTTTGAACGCCGATACACTATTCTTTTAGAACGCATCATCCACTATGTGGCTGATCTTGACGTGGCGGTGAGTTCGGCAAAAGTGGCCCAGCAGTACAATTACGCCCGCCCGACGATCGTTGATGTGCGCGAAGATGAGAACTTTATGCAGATCATGGCGCTGCGACACCCGCTCATCGAGATACAGGAACGCCAGGGGATCTATGTCCCCAATGATGTTGTGATGGGTACGCGCGACTATCTTGACCTTCCTTACCCCGAAACGGTGATGCTCGATGTGCGTGTGCATGACGGCCACGACATCAACGGGGTATTGCTTTACGGCATCAATTCGAGCGGTAAATCCTCTTTGATGAAGAGCATCGGTATTGCCGTTCTTCTGGCCCAGTCCGGTTTCTATGTTCCGGCCAGTGCAATGAAATTCTCTCTTTTTGACTCCATCTTTACCCGTATCGTCTCCAAAGACAACCTCGCTAAAGGGCTTTCGACCTTTGCGGTAGAGATGCTGGAACTCAAAAACATCTTTAAACGCGCTTCGCAACACTCTCTGGTGCTGGGTGACGAGATCTCGCACGGTACGGAGACACTTTCGGGCGTCTCTATTGTTGCCAGCGCGATCATGAAGCTGACAAAACTACGTTCGATCTTTCTTTTTGCTACCCACCTGCATCAACTCGCGACGATGCCGGAGATAAGAAAGCTCAAAAATGTGGTCGATCTGCATCTGAGTGTGGTCTATGATGAGATACAGGACAAGCTGCTCTTCAACCGCATCCTGCAGTCGGGCAGCGGCAGTTCGGTCTATGGTCTTGAATTTGCCAAATCACTGCACATGGATGATGAGTTTTTGACCAACGCCAATAAGATAAGAAAGCGTCTCTCCAATGACTTTGAAGAGCTTGAACTCTTGGTGAAAAAACGTACGTCCAAATACAACAAAGAGCTCTATGTGACCAAGTGCGTTATCTGCGGCGCTGTGGCCGAAGACGTGCACCACATCGCCCATCAGTCGGTGGCGGACAATGCCGGATTTATCGGCCATTTCCATCAGGACCACCGCAGCAATCTTGTCCCGCTTTGCAAAGAGCATCACCGGGAGATCCACGACGGCAAGATCCGGGTCAAAGGTTTTGTCATGACTTCGAAAGGGCTTGAACTCGACTATGAAGAGCAGCTCCTAAAAGAGAAGCAGGTGGTGACCGAACCGGAGATCAACATCGTTGAAGAGGACGAAAACAGCAGCAACCTGGGCGGTTGGGATGATTTTTAAGGTATTTGAGCTTTACTGCTGAGATTCTTGTAAATATAGAAGTAGCTGTTGCGTATTGTCTTCCAAAGCAGGGCCCGCCCACTCCATATAGTTCCCAAGATCACACTCTTCGCCGATGATATCTTTGGTCAAATCGTCGCATTCTGAGGGGTAGGTGGCAATACGGATATTTTTGGCGAGTGTACTGATCTTATCGGCCAATAGAAGGGTACTTTCCTTTCTTAGCCTGTTTTCTGTTTTAACCTGATCCAGTTTTTTCTGGCAATAAAATGCTGTCGTAATAACAAATAAAAGCGACAAAAATAGTATAAATATGCATTTTTTTCTTGATCTGAACATAGCACCTTCTTTAATCAATAAAAATATAATAACACAATAAATAATGTATTTTCTTAACTGTTCGCTTTAATGAATTTATCCTCTCCTCAATCCGGTACGCAATATAATAGTCGTCAAGAGCACCTCACAGTTGTGTCGCAAGGGGAAAGTTCTTTGAACGGTATGTTCTGGAAAGTGGTGGCGTCAGTTGGACTGGTGTTGATCAAATGCTGAAATTGTGGAACCGGCTGTTGTGGAAAAGATAGCCAAATCTGGAGAGGCTGAAAAACTTTGCGCTTAAAGTGGCCATCCCAAGCTTTCCCAATAGGGTGAGCTGAATCTTATCTGTAAGAGGGCATTGGCGTGAGAAAAGCGTAACTAGACATCAGCACTTTACGCTATGATTTTGTTATTAAAAAAAGAGGACGATCATATGAAGAAAATAGCAGGGTTAAGTCTTTTGGCACTGTGGTTGATTATGGCCGGCTGTACGCAGGAACAGCAGAACCAGATGAGCCGCGGCATCCAAAACTGGACAGGTACCAACGGGGTGATGGATGTCTATGCAGGAGAGAAGCTGGTCATGCGTTTTATCAAGGTCGACAAGATGACAACAGGTATGGGGCGCGATGACAACCAACAGCGTGCTTACCGCTACAGCTACGGCTATCTGGATAAAAATTTCAACTATAAGGTCGACCCGGGTGAGAAGAAGCTCTACTTTGAGGTGAGCGATTACAGCAACTATGTTTTTTATGAAAATCCTGAGTTCTAGGGAAGAGATTTGGAACTGATAGACTTATTTAAAAAGATCCTGCAAGCCAAAAGCGAGACACCGGATGACGGTGGGCTGCTCGATTTTGTTGCAGAGTACCTTAATGACTTTACAGCGGTGCGACTGGATGCGAACGGGGTCAAGAACCTCTTTGTCTACAAGACGTTCGGTGAAGGCGAACACCTCTGCTTCGCAGGCCATGTGGATGTTGTTCCGGCAGGCGAGGGGTGGAGCGTCGACCCGTATGCAGCAGTAGAACAGGACGGCTATATCTACGGACGCGGTGCGCAGGATATGAAGTCGGGCTTTACGGCCTTTTTACAGGCGGTCAAAGAGACGGAACACTTCAACGGTACCCTCTCATTGCTACTGACCTCAGATGAAGAGGGACCGGCAAAACACGGAACACTCGAGGTACTGAAATACCTAGATGAACAGAAGATGATGCCGGATGCCTGTATCGTGGCGGAGCCGACCTGCGAAGAGGTGTTCGGCGATGCGATCAAGATCGGCCGCCGCGGCTCGATCAACGGCGTGATCGAAAAACACGGCAAACAGGGCCATGCCGCCTATCCTGAAAAGGCGACCAATCCGATCCACAAGGTCGCTCAGGTACTGCACCATATGGCGGGTGTCGATCTGGACGAGGGCGACGAGAACTTTGCACCGAGCAAGTTTGTCGTAACCGACATCCGTGCCGGCATGGAGGTAACCAATGTCACGCCCGGTAAGCTGAAGATGATGTTCAATGTGCGCAACTCCACCAAGACCGATCAAAAAGCGATAGAAGATTTCGTCCATAAATACTTTTCGGAGATGAACTATACACTCAAACTCGACCAGTCGGCTTATCCTTTTATGACTGACCCCAACACGAAAATCGTACGTACCATTGATGCGGCTATCGAGAAGGTGACCGGGATCAGACCGAAACACTCCACTGCCGGGGGGACGTCAGATGCCCGGTATATTGCACCGTATGGCGTAGATGTCATAGAATTCGGGGTGCGAAACGATACGATCCATGCACCCAATGAGAGAACGACGCGTGAAGAGGTCGAAAAACTCTACGAAGTCTTTAAGCGGGTCATCGCTACCTTTTAAGCATAGGCAACGATACGGGTTTTACTGTTTTTAGAAGAGGGCTGTTCTAAAGAGCTCTTATCCGTGCCTTGTCTTTGCGTATGAATGCAAGCATCTGCTGCGCATTCCTGGAGTAGCAGACCAGCTGCTCTTCCGCCATACTTTTTGTGTTTTTACGCTGCAGACGCAGATAATCTTCACTGTCATAATACGAAAACAAAACACCGCTGTAGAAAAAGCCGTGGGTATTGAGCAGGGATATCACCGCATCGATATTTTCGATACGGTGAAGGTTGATATCGGCATAGAGCATATCACAGTGCTCTTTTTGCAGATCGGCAAGGATATCCATCAACTTTTTTTCTGTGATCACCTCTTCGATACGTATATAACCGAGATTTACTTTGTCGTCGATGCGGTGGGTAATGGCGTCGCGTACCTGATGGGGTGGATTCATGTCGCAGATCTCGATGCCGATATCATCATAGACTTTTTGGATCTGCTTGCCGTAGATCTCAGAACGGGCATGCTGGCAGCGGCGTTTGTCAAAAAGCAGGTAGGCAACGAGCACACCGCTGCGCTGCTGGTGCTGAAGGCTGTGTTCGATCTGGATCTCGGAGGGGACCTGCCCGAGTATGATGGCACACTCCGTCATTCCGTGTGACAGGTTGGCTTTCTGGCTGTAGGGGTGGAGCATGATCGCATCACCGAAGATCGCGTCATACCCGAGTCGTTTGGCTTCGAAGATGAGAAAATCGAACATCTTGTTCATAATGCCTATTCCCTTGTAACGGGGATCGACTGTTGCGACGGCGATCTCGGCAATATTGGAGTAGGGATTGCGTATCAGGGCAAAATGGCCGACAACTTCGTTCTTATAAAGTGCAACGATGGAGTGGACATCACCTTTTTCATTGGCCTTTCGTACCTTCTGGGGTTCATAAAAAAGGTGCTTGTAATAGGTGTAATCATAGTTTCGGTAGATCAGTTTGGCAATGCCGTCACCGTCACCGCTTATGAATGCGCGTACATCAAGATGCTGCAGGATATCTTGCTTGTCAGGCGCCTCCTGCATGATGATCTGATTGGTCTTGATGTCAAAACATTGATCAAACATCTGTACCAGAGTAAACTGTTTACCTGCGTTCGGAAGCGGTGTGAAATAGAAGCGGTCGACCAGATCGTAGATAAGATAAAATCCTTTTTTGTGGTCGGCACTGTGATCGATGGGCTCGCTGAGATAGCGGCTGAAGTCAAAAGGAACACCCCTATCTTCAACGTCGATTCTGAGCTGGCAGCTGTAGATGTAGTAGTGGATGGTAACGTCCAGGTCATATTCGCGTTCGTACGCATGTTCGAGGACATTCTCTATCAGCTGCATGAGCGCTTCTTCCATAGGTGCAAGGTCCGAAACAGGAAGCCGCTCTTTCAGATGGGAAAAGAGATGGTAGATCAGTTTCGCATCGGCCATATTGGTGATCTTTAGAGCGATTTCGTCACGCATTTTTCATTGCCCGCAGTGCGGCCGCCCCCATGATCTTCATACCGACGATAAGCGCATCGTCATCGACATTGAAGCGGCTGTTATGCTGGGAGACACAGGTGCCTTTGTCCCGATTGCAGGTCCCAAGACGGAAAAAAGCGCCTGGGACGATCTCAAGGTAGCGTCCGAAATCCTCGCCTCCCATGACAGGGTCGATAAGGTCGATGGTGTTCTCTTTGCCTAAAACGCTCTCACCTGCCTCTCTTACCAAATCGACCATGGCATCATGATTGCACACTTCGGGCGAACCGTAGTTGTAGTGGAACGCATAGGTCGCATGCATCGAACGGGTGATCCCTTTCAGGGAGATCTCCATCATCTTCGGGATCGAATGGCGCACATCATGGTTGACGCTGCGTACGGTGCCGCAGAGCTTGACATGATCACACAGGATATTGGCCGCTTTTCCTCCCTCGATGGTCCCCAGCGAGATGACTGCCGGATGCAGCGGGTCGATCTGGCGCGAGACGATGTGGTTGAGCGAGTTGACCGCCATGGAGGTGACCAGAATGGCGTCGACGCCTTCATGCGGACGCGCTCCGTGCGAACTCTTGCCGAATATTTCGATTTCAAAGGTGTCGGCAGAGGCGAGCATCACCCCGTATTTATAACCGATCTGCCCGGTGTTGAGATAAGGGTAGGCATGCAGTCCGAAAATGGCTTTGACATTTTCCAGTACGCCGTCTTTTATCATCTGGGAACTGCCGCCTTCAGTGATCTCTTCGGCAGGCTGGAAGATGAACCGTACATTACTGTCAAGCAGCGGTTTGACCTGCATGAACGCCAGAGCAGTACCCAGCAAAATGGCGGTATGCGAATCATGGCCGCAGGCGTGCATAATCCCCGGTTTGCGTGAGGTGTAAGGCGCTTCACTCTGTTCCTGGATAGGCAGGGCGTCGATATCGGCGCGAAGAGCGATAAAAGGTTTCTCTTTATCGACCACAAGATCGGCAATAAGACCGTAATGATCGCTGAAGATCCTTACAGTTAAACCGGCATTTTCAAGCAGACCTTTCAGCAGCGCCGTAGTCTCTTTCTCCTGCGAGGAGAGTTCCGGGTATTCATGCAGCTGCTGCCGAAGTGCGATGATACTTTCATTGATGGTTTCTATTGTCTCAAAAAGTTTTTCTTCTGTTGTCTGCATGTTCTCTCCTGAATGTATCCGCTTTCTTTTATTATAGAGCAGGATTTCTAAAAAGGGGTGAAAGCATTAACAGTGAACCGTTTCCTCTTTGGTATAATACGGTTTTTTAAAGGACGACAATGCGTATATTTTTGTTTATTGCGATGTTCACACTCTCTATCTTTGCCAATGAGATCGAGTGGGAGGATAGCTTTGCGGAGGCAAAAGCCAAAGCGCAAAAAGAGGATAAGATCATCTATGCGCTGATCACGTCAGAGACGTGCAGATGGTGCCGAAAGCTTGAATCGACAACGCTCGAAGAGGAAAAAGTGGTCGAGAACGTCAACACCAAATATGCTGCTGTCGCACTGACACGCGGCAAAGACACGTACCCGCCGTGTCTGAAAGCGCCAATGGTACCGATGAGCTACTTTCTGACGCCTGAAGGACGAGTGCTATACAGCGTACCGGGGTACTGGAGCAAAGACGATTATCTTTCGATGATGGAAGATGTCGAACGAAAATACAAAAAACAGAAATCAGCACAAAAGGATGACTAGAATGGAATTCGTAAAAACAGACAAGGCGCCGGCAGCGATCGGACCGTACTCACAGGCGGTAAAGGTAAACGGTATGGTCTATACCTCAGGGCAGATCGCACTGCGTCCCGACGGTACGATGGTAGAAGACGACGTGGTTAAACAGACAGAACAGGTTTTCAGCAACTTGAAAGCGGTTCTGGCAGAAGCAGGTTCGTCACTCGACAGAGTCGTAAAGGTGATGGCTTTTGTCGCAGATATCAATGATTTTGCAACGGTCAACGAGCTCTATGCCAACGCTTTCGGTGACCATAAACCGGCGCGTTCGCTTGTCGCCGCAAAGACTCTGCCTAAGAATGCCCTGGTTGAGATCGAAGTTATCGCGATTTGTGATTGATATAAAGTAAACTTAAAGTAATATTCAGTATAATTCGCAAACTTTTTATAAAGACAGATAGAGTACTCTTTTGACTCTTGGTGTCGGAGAGGGTGAAAACCTTCTCTTTACAGGCTGGACCTGATCATGGCAAATGTTGACCTTCTTGGACCGTTTTTCGGGATAAGAGTCTTGTGATGATGAGTAAGTGCTGTACACTGAAGCGTTTTTAGAGGACTCTTGAAAAAAACAAGGAAATGCAATGTACGCAATCATTAAAAATGGTGGTAAGCAGTATAAGGTAGAAGAGGGCGATATCCTTCTTCTTGACAAAATGAACCTTGCTGCAAAAGACACTCTTGAGATCAAGGAAGTTCTGGCTGTAAATGCCGGCGAACTTAAAGTAGGGGCACCTTTCGTAGACGGTGCTGTTGTGACTGCTGAAGTTATCAACGAAGGTCGTGACCGTAAAGTCGTTATCTTCAAAAAACGTCGTCGTAAAGACTCTAAAGTCAAACGTGGTTTCCGTAGAGATTTCACCCGCGTTCGTATCACTAAAATCGCTGCATAAGCACTAAAAAGTTAGGAGAAAGACATGGCACACAAAAAAGGTCAAGGTAGTACTCAGAATAATCGTGACTCAGCAGGTCGTCGATTAGGTGTTAAAAAATTCGGTGGTGAAACAGTACGTGCAGGTAACATCGTTATCCGTCAACGTGGTACAAAAGTTCACCCAGGTAAAAACATGGGTATGGGTAAAGACCATACACTTTACGCACTTGTAGACGGTATCGTTGTTTTCGAAAGAAAAGACAAAAACCGTAAACAAGTTTCAATTATCCCTGCTGCATAAGCACTTTTCTTTAGGCCCTTTCCGGGGCCTCTTTCACTGATTTTTAAATATTTACCACTGTATTTTTTTCTTTTCAAATGTATAATGCTAAATATTTAAATGATTTTTTTTCTAAATTTAAGGACAATCGATGTTTACAGATAAGGTTACATTAACACTCTCATCAGGCAAAGGCGGTCAAGGTTGTGTTGCCTTCAGACGTGAAAAGTTTGTAACCAATGGCGGGCCGAACGGCGGCGACGGCGGTAAAGGCGGCGATATCTATTTCCGTGTCGACAACAACACCCACACGCTTTCGCATTTCAAAGGGCAAAAAAACCTGAAAGCGGAAAACGGCCGTCCGGGTGAGGGCTCGCGAATGACAGGGAAGTCGGGCAAGCCTCTCTATGTGATCGTACCTCCGGGAACACAGGTGATCGACAAAGAGACAGGCGAAGTCCTGTTTGACCTGTTGGATGACGGCTATGAAGTACGTTTTCTAAGCGGCGGCAGGGGCGGTCTCGGCAACTACCACTTTAAATCATCGACAAACCAGCAACCGCGCTATGCCCAGCCGGGCGAACCGGGTATTGAACGCGAAGTGATACTCGACCTTAAACTGATCGCGGATGTCGGTCTGGTCGGATTTCCGAATGTCGGTAAATCAACGCTGATCTCGACGGTCTCCAATGCCCGTCCGGAAGTGGCAAACTACGAGTTTACGACATTGACACCGAAACTCGGTCAGGTCGATGTCGGGAACTACGAGTCTTTTGTCATGGCCGATATCCCGGGGATCATAGGCGGCGCTTCTGACGGCAAAGGGCTCGGTCTGGAGTTCCTGCGTCATATCGAGCGTACCAAAACCCTTCTTTTCATGATCGACATCGCTTCGTATCGCGAGATGAAAGAGCAGTTCGACATTCTTAAAGAAGAACTCCAGAAGTTTTCGGAAAAACTGCACAAGCGTTCATTTGCCATTGCACTGACACGTTCGGATGCCTTGAGCCAGGAAGAGGCGAAAGAGAAAGCCGAAACGTTTATCAGGGAATTGGGTCTGGAGCCAAGCGCAAAAAGCCGCTTCGGATTTGAAGCAGGGTACCCTTTTTACGAACAGGACGACCAGGAAGGTACACAGGAGTTTGACATGTCGAAACCTTTTTTCATCGTTCCGATCTCTTCGGTAATGCATACCAATATAGACGGATTACGCTATGGGTTGCATGCACTTGTGAGCGCTGCCAGAAAATGAAACGTCTTGTTGTCAAAGTCGGCAGCGCAGTCTTAACCGAACAAAACCGCATTGCCAAAGAACGCATGCAGAACCTGGTCGATCTGATCGCAGAACTGAAAGGGAAGTATGAGGTCATTCTGGTCTCATCCGGAGCCGTTGCTGCAGGTTATACAGAACTGAAACTTGACAAAAAGATCCTGGCCAACAAGCAGGCATTGGCTGCTATCGGACAGCCGATACTGTTGAACCGTTACAAAAAAATGTTCGAGCACCATCAGATCATCACCGCCCAGGTCCTTGTGACTGCAGCCAATTTTCGTTCCGATGAACAAGAGTCGCGTATGCGAAACACAATCGAAGCGCTATTGGCGAATAAAGTCCTTCCGATCATCAATGAAAATGATGCAACGGCGACAGAAGAGCTGGTGCTGGGTGACAATGACCAACTCTCTGCTTATGTGGCAGAGCACTTTGACGCAGACCTGTTGATGATCCTCTCCGATATCGATGCCTATTACGACAAAGATCCGCGTGCCAATGCAGATGCGAAGGTACGAAAAACAGTCTCTGTTATTGCTGCGGCAGAACTTGAAAAAGAGGTGACCCCAAATTCAACCTTTGCTACGGGCGGTATCGTGACCAAGTTGAAAGCGGCCAATTATATACTGGAACATGACAGAGAGATGTTTTTGAGTTCGGGCTTTGATCTTAGCGATGCAAGGGCCTTCCTTCTCGAAGAGAGACATCTCGGCGGTACCTACTTTACAAAGAGTGCACGATGATGAATGTTATCTTTATGGGGACACCCGATTATGCCAGTGAGATATTAAAAGCACTGGTGGCCGATGATGAGATCAATGTGGTCGCTGTCTATACCCAGCCTGACAAGCCGGTCGGACGTAAAAAAGTGATGACCCCGCCAATCACAAAAACAGTAGCACTGGAAAACGGCCTCAAGGTCTATCAGCCTACCAGACTGCGCGATGAAGAGACTGTAGCCGAACTTCTGACGATAGCGTGTGATTTCATCGTTGTTGCGGCTTATGGGCAGATCCTGCCAAAAGCGGTGCTGGATCATGCGCCCTGCATCAACCTTCACGCCTCTATCCTGCCTGACTACAGGGGAGCAAGCCCGATTCAGCAAGCCATTCTGAAAGGAGACAGGGAAACGGGTGTGACGGCGATGCTGATGGATGAGGGTCTCGATACAGGCGATATCCTTAAAATTGAAAAGATCGCAATCGGTGATGAGGAAATGGTAAGTTCACTCTTTGAGCGTTTGACCGTCAGTGCCGCTGCATTGACAATTGAGGTGTTGAAGAAGTTCAAGACACTTACACCGCTACCCCAGAACAATGCAAAAGCCTCGCACTGTACAAAGATCTCAAAACAAGAGGGACTTGTTACATTTGATGATGCAGAAACACTCTATAACCGTTATCGCGCTTTTACGCCATGGCCTGGTGTCTATCTTGAAAGCGGTTTAAAACTCAAGAAGATGCAGTTGATCGAGAATGAAAAACATCATAAGGCAGGTGAAATACTCTCTGTAGACGATGAAAGTGTTGTCGTCGGCTGTAAAAAAGGCTCTTTACGACTTGAGCTTGTGCAACCGGCGTCTAAAAAAGAGATGAGCGTGATCGCCTATCTCAACGGTAAGCGACTCTCTATTGCAGATACTTTTGCTTGAAACGGTTGATTCCACCCAGACCTACCTTTTAGAGGCGCTTAAAGAAGAGACCTTGTCGACGCCTGTCTGTGTCAGTGCCAAACGCCAGGCGTCGGGCAAAGGGAGTCGCGGCAACAGCTGGGAAGGGATGGAAGGCAATCTCTTTTTCTCTTTTGCCTTAGACCGAAGCAGCTTGCCTCAGGATCTCAAACTTGAATCCTCTTCTATCTATTTTACCTATATCTTAAAAGAGTTACTGGCCGAAAAGGGCTCTTCTCTCTGGCTGAAATGGCCCAATGACTTTTATTTGGGCAACACCAAGATCGGCGGGGTGATTACAAATCTCTATAAAGAGGTATTGGTCTGCGGTATAGGCTTAAATACCAAGGCGGCGCCGCAGGGTTTTGACAATCTTGATATTGAAATCGAAAATGAGACCCTCTTGAAGGCTTACTTTGATATCTTGAAAAATCCACCTTCGTGGAAGAATGTTTTTAGTAACTATGCGTTAGAATTTGACAGAAGCAGAAGCTATTTTACCCACAACGGTGAATCAAAAATCGCATTGAAAAATGCAAGATTATTGGAAGATGGATCACTGGAGTGTGATGGGAAAAGGATATTTAGTCTACGATGAGTGAAATTATAGTAATAGCCAACCAAAAAGGTGGGGTAGGAAAGACGACGACCGCTGTTAACCTTGCTGCCTCTTTGGCAGTGGAAGGCAAAAAGGTATTGCTGATCGATGCAGATCCGCAAGCCAATGCGACCACTTCTCTTGGTTACAGCCGTAATGATTATGAATTTAACATCTATCATGTTCTTATCGGTACGAAAAAACTCCGTGACATCATATTGAAATCTGACATCGCAACATTAGACCTGGCGCCGTCAAACATCGGTTTGGTCGGAGTTGAAAAAGAGTATTATGATGCGGGTAACGCCAAGGGACGCGAGCTCATTATGAAAAATGCACTCGCCCAGGTCAAATCTACCTATGACTACATCGTCATCGACTCGCCGCCGGCACTTGGACCGATGACGATCAATGCGCTTTCCGCTGCCAACTCGGTCATTATTCCGATTCAGTGCGAGTTTTTTGCACTCGAAGGTTTGGCACAGCTTTTGAACACGGTACGTCTGATCCGCAAGACGATCAACCCGCGTTTGAGCATCAAGGGTTTCCTGCCGACAATGTACAGTGCGCAAAACAACCTTTCAAAACAGGTTTTTGCCGACTTGCGTCAACACTTTGACAACAAACTCTTTAAGGACATGGACGAAGAGCTGATTGTCATCCCGCGTAATGTGCGTCTTGCCGAGAGCCCGAGTTTCGGAAAACCTGCGCTCTTATATGACGCAAAATCGAGCGGCTCGATCGCTTATCAAAATCTAGCGCAAGCTATTATTGCGTAACAGGGTAGAATGTGGGAAAAAGCAAAGCAAAATCTTTAGGACGTGGTCTGGGCGAACTGCTGGGAGAGATCGAAGAAGCGTATGAAAGTGAAATGCCGAGTTCCGATTCGGTAGTGGAACTTCCACTCTCGCAGATCAAAGCCAACCCTTACCAGCCGCGTAAACATTTTGATGAGCACTCTTTAGCAGAGCTTGCCGATTCTATCAAAACATACGGTCTTATTCAGCCGATTGTTGTGGTTGAAGATATTGACGGCTATATCCTGGTGGCAGGTGAGCGTCGTCTGCGTGCAAGCAAGATCGCAAAACTCAAGACTATTCGTGCAGTGATCGCACATATTGACGAAGAGAAGATGCGTCAGCAGGCGCTTATTGAGAATATCCAGCGTGATGAGCTCAATGTGGTCGATCTGGCCCATGCGTACGGTGAACTTTTGGAAGTGCACGGCATTACGCATGATGAGCTCTCCTCTATGGTCCATAAATCCCGCGCACATATCACCAATACGCTGCGTCTACTGCAACTGTCAAAAAAAACACTGGCAGCATTGAAAGAGGGCAAAATAACAGCTGGTCACGCCAAGGTTCTGGTCGGTCTCAGTGATAAAGAACAGGCAACAATGGTTGCTTCAATCGTTGGTCAAAAACTGAGTGTCCGTGACATTGAGACGATGGCAAAATCAATGAAAAACAGTTCACCTGCCGCACCAGTAAAAGCGAAAAAAGAGAGTTTTGACCTTACGGGACTGGCGGACCGTTTCAAAGATCTGGGGTTTAAAGTAAAAACAAAATCCAATGAGATCACTATTTCCTTTGACAGCGAAGAAGCGATTGCAAAACTCATAAACCGGCTATAACCGCCGTCACCTTCCCAAAAAGACGCTGTTCGTACGTTCTTAAAATGTTACGATTGAACGCTTGTTTTCTTCATATTGTGTAATTTTTCTTCTTTTTTTCATATTCTTTTCTATCTTTAACTATTACTTTAACTACTGCGTTGTATAATCTCGCAACTTTTAGGAGGTGGTATGTTAGATATAAATCCGTTGCTACTGAGCATCACGATCGTTGTCTTCCTTGTCCTTATAGCCGTTCTAAACAGTTTGCTTTTTAAACCTCTATTCAATTACATGAATGAGCGTGATGCTAGTATCAAAAACGATCTTGACAAAGTTGGCAACAACGATGCCGAGATCGCAGCGTTGACAGCACAGGCACAGAGTATTGTAAATGAAGCGAAGTTGGAAGCCGCGGCATTAAGAGAGAAAGTGATTGCTGAAGCAAAAGAACTTGCAGAAAGCAAAATTGAAGCAAAACGTGCTGAATTAGCGAAAGACAAAGCTGAATTTGAAAAGTCTCTGGCGGAAAGCCGTGAGGATCTGAAAAGTTCACTCTTGTCCCAATTGCCTCTTTTTAAAGAAGCAGTTAAAGCTAAGTTTAGTCAAATATAAGGAAACGATGTGAGTAAAATTCTTTTACCTTTATTGTTTGTGAGTGCATCACTGTTTGCTACTGAGCATGCAGCTGACGCAGGTACAGACATTGTACAGCGCACCGTTAACTTCGTTATCTTTGCAGGTATCCTATGGTATCTGTTAGCAGAGCCTGTGAAAAACTACTTCGGTGGTCGTTCAAAGAGCATTGCTGATGAACTGCAAAAGGTGCAAGACAGACTCCGTGAGTCGAAACAGGCCAAAGAAGTTGCCGAAGCGAAGATCAGCGAAGCCACAAACTTAGCTGAAGAAATCATGAAAGCGGCTTCTAAAGAGGGTAAGATCTTGAATGAGAAGATCCTCAAGCAGTGTGATGCAGATATCGAGAACCTGCAAAAGCAGAGTGCTGCACTTATGGCACTGGAACAGCGTAAAATGGTTCGTGAACTTGTAGACGAGATCATGGAAGATGTTCTGGTCCAAGAGAGTGCTTCACTTGATAAAGAAGCTATGGCTGGCATTCTGATGAAGAAGGTGGCGTAAATGCAAGAGTTAATCGCAAAACGCTATGTAAAAGCATTGGGTGAGGCAACAGGTACTGAATCATTGGCAAATATTGCTGATCTGTTTAATGCAATCGCTGCTAATTTTGAAAATGTGAAGTTTCGTCAAATTATGGAAAATCCGGATGTTGCAAAATCGGATAAAGAATCCATCCTGCTTGATGCTGTAAAATCGGCAGGCAGCGAGAAATTGAACAATTTCATGAAACTCTTAGTGGAAAACGGTCGTATCAATATCATTCCTGCAATGGCTGAAGAGATGCGCAAGGAGATCGCGCGCAGTTCGAAAAACTACAGCGGTGTTGTTTACAGCAATGAAGAGATCGATGCTAAGACCCTGCAAGAGCTAAGTGCTGGTCTTGGTAAAAAAGTCGATGCAACTGTTGTGCTTGATTTTGTTAAAAGTGATTATGATGGTCTTAAGGTAGAAGTATCTGACCTGGATATGGAAATCAACTTTTCAAAATCTCGTGTTAATGCACAACTTATAGAACATATCTTAAAAGCAATCTAATAGGAGGCAAACAAAGTGGTAGCTAAAATTCAAGCTGATGAAATCAGTTCAATAATTAAAGAGCGTATTGATAACTTTGAACTAAGTGTTGATATTAACGAAACGGGTAAAATCATCTCATACGCGGATGGTGTTGCACAAGTCTACGGCATGAACAATGTTATGGCTGGTGAGATGGTCGAGTTCGAAGACGGAACAAGAGGCCTGGTACTTAACTTGGAAGAGAGCAGCGTCGGTGTTGTTCTTCTAGGTAAGAGCTCTCAGCTTCGTGAAGGTATGAGCGTTAAGCGCCTTGGCAAACTTCTTAGTGTACCAGTTGGTGATGCTCTTCTTGGCCGTGTTGTTAATGCACTTGGTGAACCTGTTGACGGCAAAGGCCCGATCGAAGCAACTGAAATGCGTTTGGTTGAAGAGAAAGCGCCTGGTATCATGGAGCGTAAATCGGTACATGAACCACTTGCAACAGGTATCAAAGCGATCGATGCACTTGTACCGATCGGCCGTGGTCAACGTGAGCTTATCATCGGTGACCGCCAGACAGGTAAAACAACTGTAGCTATCGATGCCATCATTAACCAAAAAGGTAACGGTGTTGTCTGTGTGTACGTTGCAGTCGGTCAAAAAGAGTCGACTGTTGCACAAGTCGTTCGCCGCCTTGAAGAGCACGGTGCAATGGAGTACACAATCGTTGTTACTGCGACTGCCGCTGAGTCAGCAGCCCTTCAATTCCTTGCACCGTATACTGGTGTAACAATGGGTGAGTATTTCCGCGATAACGCACGTCACGGTCTAATCGTTTATGATGATCTTTCCAAGCATGCCGTAGCATACCGTGAAATGTCACTGATTCTTCGCCGTCCTCCGGGCCGCGAAGCATACCCTGGTGATGTTTTCTACCTACACTCTCGTCTTCTTGAGCGTGCAGCAAAACTGAACGACGAAGAAGGTGCAGGTTCACTAACAGCACTTCCTATTATTGAGACACTTGCAGGTGATGTTGCAGCATACATCCCGACAAACGTTATCTCTATCACTGATGGTCAGATCTTCCTTGAAACTGATTTGTTCAACTCAGGTATCCGTCCTGCGATCAACGTTGGTCTTTCGGTATCCCGTGTTGGTGGTGCGGCACAGATCAAAGCAACGAAACAAGTTGCCGGTACATTGCGTCTTGACCTTGCTCAGTATCGTGAACTTCAGGCATTCGCTCAGTTCGCATCTGACCTTGACGAGCTTTCTCGCAAGCAGCTTGAGCGTGGGCAGAGAATGGTAGAGGTTCTTAAGCAGCCTCAGTACTCACCATTGTCAGCTGCGCAGCAGGCAATGATCATCTTCGCAGGTAACGAAGGTTTCCTTGATGATATGCCACATACAAGTGTCACTAAGTTTGAGGCTGAGCTTTATCCGTTTATTGAAGCGTCTTACCCACAAATCTTCGAAAACATTAGAAGTACATCAAAAATCGATGACGAAACTAATGCTTTGATGAAAAAAGCGCTTGAAGAATTTAAAGCATCTTTTATCGCTGAATAAGAAGGACCATTATGGCCAACTTAAAAGATATTAAAAGACAGATAAGCAGTGTAAGTAGCACGCAGAAGACGACGCGCGCTATGAAGCTTGTCTCGACTGCGAAGCTTCGCCGAGCAGAGGAGCTAGCCAAGCGCTCTCGTCTTTTCGCTGACAAAACAAATGAGATGATCCAAGAGATTGCATTTCAGATTGAATGCACGAAGATGGGTGGTATCGATAACCGTTGTTTCGAAAAGATCGAAACTCCTAAGATGGTCGATATAGTATTTGTAACAGCGGACAAAGGTCTGTGTGGTGGCTTTAATATACAAACAATTAAAGCCGTCAACAAACTGATGAAAGAGTTTAAAGAGCAAAAAGTCAAAGTTCGTATACGCGGTGTTGGTAAGAAAGGTATCGAGTATTACAAATACAACGAAGTCGAACTTCTTGATGCTGTTAATAACCTCAGTTCTGCCCCGGATATGGGACGTGCAGCTGAGTTTATCACAACGTCTATCAATGACTTTAAAGACGGCAAGATCGATGGCGTCTACATTGTGCATAACGGTTATAAAAACATGATTACGCAAGAACTTCATGTTGACCGCGTACTGCCGGTAGACACGGATTCACTTGACTGTACAAAAAATGTCAACAAGTCTTTACTTGAGATCGAGTCCGAAGACAGTGAAAAGATGCTTGATTCTCTTCTTACGAAGTATGTCGAGTACAACATGTATTATGCGTTGATCGACTCCGTTGCTGCTGAGCACTCCGCTCGTATGCAGGCAATGGATGCGGCAACAAACAATGCAAAAGAGATGGTGAAGTCGCTTAACGTTAAATACAACAAAGCGCGCCAAGAAGCAATTACAACCGAACTGATCGAGATCATCAGTGGTGTTGAGTCAATGAAATAATGGAGGAAACAATGGTTGGTAAAATTATCCAGGTAATGGGTCCAGTTGTTGACGTTGAATTCGAAGGAAAACTTCCTGCGATCAATGAAGCAATTGAAGTAAAGGGCGGAATCGGTGAAAACAATTTTCGTCTTGTTCTTGAAGTAGCTGCACACATCGGTGGGGGTCGTGTCCGTACGATCGCTATGGATATGAGTGAAGGTCTTGTTCGTGGTATGGAAGCAGTCGCAACTGGCGCTCCTATCAGCGTACCGGTAGGTGAAAAAGTTCTTGGTCGTATCTTCAACGTTATCGGCGAAACAATCGATGGCGGCGAGCAGGTGACTGACGCGCCGACATGGTCAATCCACCGTGATCCACCTCCGTTCATCGAGCAGTCTACTAAGACTGAGATGTTCGAAACAGGTATCAAAGTTGTCGACCTTCTTGCACCATATGCTAAAGGTGGTAAAGTCGGTCTATTCGGTGGTGCGGGTGTTGGTAAAACAGTTATCATCATGGAGCTTATCCACAACGTTGCACACGGTCACGAAGGTCTTTCTGTATTTGCCGGTGTTGGTGAGCGTACACGTGAAGGTAATGACCTTTATTACGAGATGAAAGACTCGAACGTACTGGACAAAGTTGCACTGTGCTACGGTCAGATGAGTGAGCCTCCTGGAGCACGTAACCGTATCGCACTTACTGGTCTTACAATGGCTGAGTACTTCCGTGACGAAAAAGGTCTTGACGTATTGATGTTCATCGATAACATCTTCCGTTTTGCTCAGTCTGGTTCAGAGATGTCAGCACTTCTTGGACGTATCCCTTCAGCTGTTGGTTACCAACCGACATTGGCTCGTGAGATGGGTGCACTTCAAGATCGTATTACGTCAACGACTAAAGGTTCGATCACTTCTGTTCAAGCCGTATATGTTCCTGCGGATGACTTGACGGATCCGGCTCCGGCATCTGTTTTTGCTCACCTTGATGCAACGACAGTACTTAACCGTAAGATCGCAGAAAAAGGTATCTACCCTGCGGTTGATCCATTGGATTCAACATCACGTATGCTTGACCCTGCGATCATCGGTGAAGAGCACTACAAAGTTGCTCGCGGTGTTCAGCAGACACTACAGAAATACAAAGACCTTCAGGATATCATTGCGATTCTTGGTATGGATGAACTTTCTGAAGATGATAAAGCGGTTGTCGAACGTGCTCGTAAAATCGAGAAGTTCCTTTCTCAACCGTTCTTCGTTGCTGAAGTATTTACCGGTGCACCTGGTAAATATGTCAGCCTTGAAGACACTATCAAAGGTTTCAAAGGAATCCTTGAGGGTGAATACGATCACATGCCGGAATCTGCATTCTATATGGTTGGTGATATGAAAGAGGCTATCGCTAAAGCCGAGAAATCTAAATAGTAGCGCTGCTACTTTTTAAAACAAGGGCTAAATATGGAAACGCTTAATTTAGAAGTTGTAACACCAAGCGGCATGATCTTTAACGGAAAAGCTGTCAGTGTTACACTACCTGGTGAAGAGGGAGAATTTGGTGTTCTTCCTCATCACGCAGCTCTGACAACACTGCTGAAAGCAGGTGTTGTTGACATCGAGAATGAAAATAAAAATGTTGAATCGATTGTTGTGAATTGGGGTGTTGTTCAAGTGAATGAGGCAAAAGTAGTAGTACTGGTTGACGGTGCTGTTGCGATTCGCGGTGAAACCGAAAGCGAAATTGCCAAAGCTCTTGATGACGCGAAAACACTTCTTTCAGACATTTCTGACTCTAACATTGCAATTGCAGCCGTTTCTGCGAAGATCGAATCTGCTGCACACAAGCTCGTCTAACGCTTATGGAAAGCTTTAGCGACTTTATCTCCCAAAGTCACAGTGTCACCCTTGCGGTGCTGGCACTGCTCTCACTCTACTTTATTTTGATCAACTGGGTATTTTTCTATCGCCTTTTCACTATTAACAGTTGGATAGAGCGTGAAACGCTTTCTCTAGAACAGTTACTGATGGGTGCCGAAAATGTAACGACGAATGCTTATCTCTATAAGTTTATCAGTTCTAGTTCCAAGATAAGCCGTGAGATCTTTGACTTGGGAATGTTTTCAGCGACAAAAGAGTCGACAAAAGGACTATCATACCTTTCTGTTGTCGCCTCGACTTCTCCCTTTATTGGTCTCTTCGGTACCGTCGTCTCTATTTTGGATACCTTTGATGACATCGGCGGTGCCGGCGGGATGAATATGATCGCTGCCGGTGTTTCGGATGCTCTGATAGCGACGGCAGGCGGTATTTTTGTCGCTATCTTTGCCTATACCTTTCATCAGGTTCTGAAACGCCGTGCCTATGAACTTAACGGCTTGATCCGTATGCAGCGCGATGCTGTACTTGCCCGTAAAGCTGAAGAGGCCTGATGAACGATTTCGAGTGGGAACAATCACCTGAATTAAATATCACACCGCTGGTGGACGTCATGCTGGTGTTGCTTGCGATCTTGATGGTGATCGCGCCTACCGTTATCTATGAAGAGATGATAAAATTGCCGCAGGGCTCTGCGACAAAGCAGATTGAACAAAAAGCCCCGGTTCACATCACGATTGATGAAAAAGGCAAAGTTGTTGTGAATAAAGAGAATTTCGATCTTCAGACATTCGCTGATAATTTTTATCTTTATTCTCAAAAACTTGACAAAGAGGCAACGGTACTTATCAGCGCGGACAAGTCACTGGAATATGGCGTTGTCATGTCTATACTCGGTGCGGTGAAACAGGCCGGATTTACCGAAGTCTCACTCGCTACCAGTGGTTAATCTCTTTTCGTTAGACTTTCAAAAAAAAGCAGGAGAATAGATGGCTCAATACAGCAGAGATGACCGTTATTTTTATCTCAGCGGCCTTATCTCACTCGCCCTTTTTACTGCTGTTCTTTTCCTTTTTGCCCTTGTTATCCTGCACAAAAGCGAGATTAAAACCTTTGCTATGCAAGAAGATAACTATATCTCTGTGTCTCTTAACATGGACGTCGTTATTCCGACAAAAAACGATGCCAAGCCGGCTCCGGAACCGACTCCGAAAGAGGAGGTTGTTCCGGAAACAGAACCTGTCGTTGACGAGATTGAGACAACGCCGGAGAGTGTCAATACGGATGTCTCATCACTCTTTGATGATGTCTGGACACAAAGTGCCGACACTAAAGTTGATAAAAAAGTGGAGAAGGTCGATACCAAAAGATTGGCGGCGATCGAAAAACGTATTAAGACCAAAGAGTCAAAGCACACCAGCAAAGCAAGTGATAAGATTAAGACGATAGAACTTGTCAAACCCTCTATAGAAGTGGTCGGTGCTTCAGCCTCCACGGCACCCGAAGTTAACGAGTATTTGGCTAAAATACACGCCTTGGTCAAAAGCAAGTTCTTCCCGCCTGCCAGCAGTGAAGGCGAAAGTGCCAAGGTACGTGTCAGCCTTGATGCAAACGGGTATATTACAGGCTATAGAGTCATTGTCCCTTCTGGCTCTAACATATTTAATGAAGAGGTTGACAGGCTATATGGCCGGTTGAAGAGAATTGATTTTCCTAGAAATCCGGATGGAAAATCGATCTCATTAGAGATCATATTAACAGTTGAGGAGAAGTAATGCGCATTTTTATTGGAGTACTGTTTTCAGTACTGATGTTGTGGGGGTCTGACGCAACAATCGAAGTTAGGAAAAGTGTTGATTCCCTGCCGTCAATCGCCGTGGAAGATGCATCAAGTGATTATCAAGACGGTCTTAGCAAACGTTTTTTCCGTGTCTTGGTGGGCGATTTGAATGTACTAAGTATCTTTAATGTCGACCGGGATTACGCTACAGCCGATTTTGAGAAAGAAGATGTTGCCGACCTTCATAAAGAGATAGATTATGTTGTACGCTACCGTCTCGTTGAGGATAACGGTGTGATGATTGTCAATGTCAAACTGATAAACAACGACAAGGTGATGCATACAATAGATTACAGAATCAAAAACCCGAGACAGTACGTTTTTCTGGTCCATACAATAGCAGCAGAAATAAATGATTTCATGGGTGCCGACCCTGTCGACTGGATGAAAGAGAAAGTTGTTATCTCGAGAACTACAGGTCCCCGCGTCTCAGAGATATTGATCACAGACTATACTTTGAGCTATCAATTTTCAATCAAGAAAAACGGGTTGAACATTTTTCCAAAATGGGCAGATAAAGCAAAAAAATATCTTTACTACACCGCTTTGACAAATGGCGTACCTGAACTTCATAAATACGGTATTTATGATAAGAGTGATGTCCTGATCTTAAAATCGGATGGCATGCTGGTCTGTTCTGATGTGAGCGATGATGGGAACAGATTGCTCCTCTCTATGGCGCCAAAGGGGCAGCCTGACATATACGAGTATGATGTGCAGAACAGGAAGCTGAAGCGGCTGACCCGATACAGCGGCATCGATGTCAATGCCCAGTACCTTGCTGACGACAAGATCGCCTTCATCTCTAATCGTTTTGGTTATCCAAATGTCTTCGCCAAAAAGATCGGCTCGGACGCTGTCGAACAGATGGTCTACGTCGGTAAAAGCAACTCGGCTTGCAGTGCGCACAACAATTATATTGTCTATAAAGCGCGTGAAAGCTCAAATGCATTTTCCAAAAACACCTTCAATCTGCATTTGATCTCAACCAAGACGGACTTTATACGCCGACTGACAGTGACCGGTATCAATGAATATCCGCTTTTCTCACGAGACGGCGGCACGGTTCTTTTTGTCAAGAAATACAAAAATCAAAGTTCGGTGGGCGTGATCCGTTTGAATCAAAACAAAAATTATCTTTTTCCTCTTACCGGCGGCGATATCCAGTCAATCGACTGGTAGTTGACGGCAGATGCCCCAAGGCAGGAGTTTATACTGTCTTCTGCCGCTGGGTTCCGCTTTTGATTACTATGCAAGTGCTTTCTGTTTAAGGTGTGGATGATACGCGGCTTTTTAATTTACTCTCTGTTTCTGTTATTGGATTATAATCGCTTCACAGATATTCATAGAAAATTAGCTCTTTTTTATTAAGAAGTGGCTACTATTTCGCAACGAATAAGATGAAGGATATACATGAAAGCACTGCTGTTTACAGGATCTTTAGTAGCTATTTTGACATTAGCAGGATGTAGCGGTACAGGACCGGTCGTCGAAGATACAACAGAAGGCACAAGCCAGCCAGAAGAGATCAGTATTGTTGATGAGAGTAGTGCAGCGGACACTGAAGCAGGAATCGTAAGTACCGACCTTGACAGCGGTATCGTCACCCTCGAAAGCATTGAAGCGAAAATCGTCCCTATCTATTTTGCATTTGACAAATATAATCTGGAAGATGAAGATATAGAGACGTTGCGTACAAATGTTGAAATCGTAAAAGGGGATACGGCAGCGATGAAAATTGCTGACCAGTACACCTTGAAACTTGAAGGGAACTGTGACGAATGGGGTTCTGACGAATACAACTTTGCACTGGGTCTGAAACGTGCGAATGCGGTTAAAGAGGAGCTGATCAATGACGGTATTGAAGCAAATCGTATCACGATGGTAAGTTACGGCTCAAGCAGTCCGGTCTGTACCGAGAAAACACAAGAGTGCTGGTCTAAAAACCGCCGCGTAGACTTTAAACTGCTGCCGTAAATAAATGCGTTTCGCCTTACATCTTTCATTTCTACTGCTCCCTTTGTCACTTTTAGCCGGAGAACCTTCGGCTTTTGGAGCCGGTAACCTGGACAGTGACAATCCGTATGGTTTGACAGAGGCAGAAAAGAAGATCCTCCAGAACAAGCAGATATTGCAACAAACTAAACGCAACCTCCGTTCCCAGAACAATGAGATAGAGTCGTTGCGTGAACGCGTTGACGGACTGCAGTCGGTTCTTGAAGCAATCGCGATGAAATCACAGCAGAATCGTGTTGCTTTGGGCGATCTGAGCAAGTCTCGCGAGAATGAAGGTTCGTCGACGCTAGAACGCCTTCAGCAGCTTGAAGCGCAGACAGCGACGAACACTGAAAATGTACTGCAGCTGAAAACAGCGATAGAAGAGCTGAGTAAACTTATCGACCAGCAAAGCGCTTCCCTTGTCACCAAAGAAGAGTACAACGCACTTGTCGATGATGTCAACACTTTTAAAAAACTGGTTGCAACCGAGTTAAAAAAAAAGCCAGGTAAAAGCAGCGGGAAAAAAATAAGTAACGGGGACCTTGCGACAAACGCAAAAAACCATTACGAGTCTAAAAAATATACACAAGCCCTTGAAGAATATAAAGAATTGGTAAACCGAAAGTATAAACCGGCACGTTCACACTATATGATCGGTCAGATCTACTATGCAAAAAACGACTACGGCAAAGCAATCGCTCACTATAAAGAGAGCGCATCACTTTACAAAAACGCTTCGTACATGCCGATCTTGATGTTTCGTACCGCTGTATCGATGGAACGGACGGGTGATAAAAAACATGCGAAATCATTTTACAATGCCGTAATTGCAAAGTACCCTGGCTCAACAGAAGCGATGCAGTCTCAGGAACGTCTTAATAACCTTAAATAAGCTTTCCCAGAAGCACTTTCACAGTCTAGCACGGCATTCTGCCGTGCTTAATCCGATTGCTACTTTCTATTATTCAGCCAATCCATAGTTTAATGTGTTAAAATCGCGTTTAAATTACAAGGGCCTTATTCATTAAGTGCCCTACCATAGAGGAATTAAAATGGCAATTTCAGAAAATCAAGTTGTATCTATCGAGTATGAAGTAAAAGACGGCAATCAAGTTGTTGATTCAAATGTCGGTGGCGCACCACTAGTATTTATCTTCGGAAAAGGTCAGATTATCCCTGGTCTTGAGGAAGGCATTAAAAACATGGCTATCGGTGAAAAAGGCGATGTCCTTGTCAAGCCGCAAGACGCTTACGGTGAGTACAATGCCGATGCGACACAAGAGGTTCCAAAAGAGCAGTTTGCCGGTATCGAGTTAGAGGTCGGTCAGACACTTTACGGTCAAGGTGAAGATGGCGGTACGGTACAAGTGACTGTCAAAGAGATCGGTGAAGAAAATGTAACTGTAGATTTTAACCACCCATTAGCGGGCAAAGAGCTAATGTTTACTGTTACTATCAACAACGTGCGTGACGCTTCGGCAGATGAGATTCTTTCAGGTGTTCCTGTTGAAAATGCTCCTGCAGCAGGCGGATCATGTGGTACAGGCTGTGGTTGCCACTAATTTTTTAGCGACATCACGTGCTTCAACAGAAGCATTTAAAACAGCAAACCTGCTAAAAACTCTCAGTGTAAATGCCCTCATTTACGGAGAGACCGCAACGGGCAAGCTGACGCTTGCCCGATATATCCTTCCCAACGCTTCTATATTTAGCGCTAATGATTTTGAAAAACTTTTAGAAGCTGTTGATACCAATAGCGAACTGATTATTACGCATATCGAAAATGCACCAAATCTTAAACGTCTGATCGATACGATTTCTGCTTCCAAAGCACGCGTGATCGTCACGAGTAATGACAGTAACCTGAATGAACTTTTACACGATAGTTTCAGTGTACGAATCTACTTGCCTCCTCTCAGAGAACGGTTTGAAGATGTGAAGCCGCTGCTAGAGCTTTTTTTGCAGGAAGCAAATAAGATCTTTGGTGAGGAGAAGCCTTTTGAGATGCCGGCTTATGAACTTGACCTGAGTCAAAATGCCAATTCGTTGAGGAAGCAGCTTTTTTTACATTATTCGTTTACAAATATCAATGAAAATGAATTAATGGCAGTGATTGAGGAGTACCTGAGCGACAAACTTGGCTCTAAAAACGATTATCGCAACTATCTGCATCTCTACGAAGTGCCGCTTATCCGTGCAGGTTTGAAACAGTTCAAGTCACAGTTGCAGCTTGCAGAGAAGTTAGGCCTTAACAGGAATACCCTGCGTAAAAAGATCGCAGAACATGCGCGATATAATCTAGAATAAGATTTCATCGATAAAAGTTCCGCCAGAAGGCTTTTGTAAAGCAGAAACTGATTTTTGTCGCTCTTTGTACTGTTTTGTTGTGGTGATGTCTCTACAGCCCGTATTTATTATGTGTTTGTTGATACAATTACGTTTAAAAAAAAAGTTAAGCATGAAGGATAGATATGAGTAAAAGAATTGCAATGATCTTCCCTGGTCAGGGTAGTCAAAGTATTGGCATGGGCAAGTCATTTTATGAAAATTCAGACATGGCAAAAGAGATGTTCGAAAAAGCCGGTGAACGCATCGGCGTTGATTTTAAAGCCCTTTTGTTCGAAGAGAATGAGAAGATCAATCAAACGGCCTATACACAGCCGGCTATTTTACTTGTAAGTATTATTGCTTATAAACTTTTTCAACATAAGCATGATGTCAAACCGGCGCTATTGCTGGGACACTCTCTAGGCGAGATTTCAGCACTGTGTGCTGCCGGTGCGATCGACTACCTTGACGCCGTTGAACTTGTTCATAAGCGCGGAACGCTTATGCAGGCGGCTTGCGAGGGAATCGAGGCAGGTATGATGGCGATTGTCGGACTTGACGACGAGTCTGTTGCAAATATCTGTCGTGATGCGCGTAACCAAGAGAATAAAAGCGTTTGGCCGGCGAACTACAATCAGGACGGTCAACTGGTTATCGCAGGTTTGAAGCCGGATCTATCAAGTATGGAAGAGACGTTTAAAGCGGCAGGTGCCAAACGTGCACTGCTTCTGAATATGTCCGTTGCCAGCCATTGCCCGCTACTCGCTTCTGCCCAGGCACCGCTGAAGGCAGAACTTGAACGTATGCTCCACGATCCGTTCGTGGCACCGGTTATCTCCAATGTCACGGCGAAACCGTATGCGACAAAACAGCAGGCATTGGAGCTGGTGACGGAGCAGCTTATCCGTCCGGTACTTTACAAACAGTCGATCGTTGCCATCAAAGATGATGTCGACATGGCTATCGAGTTTGGTAACGGCGCTGTGCTTAAAGGCCTTAACCGCCGCATTAACAAAGATATGCCTACTCTCAATGTTTCCGATATGGAAACACTTCAAAAGGTCGTAGAAGAGCTGTCATGAGCCGATTTACAAAGGGGATGACGATTGTTCAAAATGCGCCCCGGCTTAACCGTAGCAATCTGAAAGAGGCGCTTTTACTCATTGAAGATGCCGCTGAGCGTTCTGACATCATTGTCTTTCCTGAACTCTCCCTCAACGGGTATATGCTCCAGGACAAACTCCACGAGGATGCCTGGCAGCTTGATGAACTTGATGCACTGCGCGAGGCCAGTCTGGCTATTGACATTGTCATCGGTGCGGCGATCAGGGAGGAGAACGGTTTTTATAATGCGGCTCTCTACTTTTCCCAAGGTTCGCTCAACCATATTCACCACAAAGTCCATCTGCCGAACTACGGGATGTTTGAAGAGGCGCGTTATTTCAGACCGGGAAGCCGTATCGGCAGCTTCAAAACCAGGTTCGGCCGGGCGGCGATGCTGGTGTGTGAAGATTTATGGGAAGTGAATCTTCTCGAAGACCTTGAAGATGAGCACCCGGAGATTATCTATATCTTAGCCGCATCACCCGCACGCGGATTCAGCGATGGGGGGCTGGCAATCGAAGCGACATGGCAGAAGCTTTTAGAAAAAGCGGCTGTTGACATGCAGGCAGAGGTCGTATTTGTCAACCGTGTCGGGTTTGAAGACGGGCTTGGCTTTTGGGGAGGCAGCCGCGTGATCACCCCTGAAGGCGAAACCGCATACCTAGCCGACAAATTTGCAAACAGTACGGAAACTGTAAAACTGGGTCAATAACTTCATAGCTACCAGGAATGGATGGCTAAAACAGATTAAGGATAATGATGAAAATAGCAATTATGGGCGCGATGATTGAAGAGGTCGAGCCGTTTTTGAATCTCGGAGAGCACGAACCGCTTCTGAAATATTTTAAAAAACATAATGATGTCAATTACGGGGGCAACCTCTATCATGAGGCGAAGTATAAGGGACTTGATATCGTCTTGGGATACAGCAAGATCGGTAAGGTCAATGCCGCGTTGACGGCGGCGACGATGATCGAGAAGTTCGGGGCCGAGCAGCTGCTTTTTACCGGTGTAGCCGGTGCCGTCAACCCTTCGCTGAAGATCGGAGACCTTATTGCGGCGACGCAGCTTTGCCAGCATGACCTAGACATCACTGCATTCGGGCATCCTCACGGCTATGTACCGGAGGGGAAAGTTTATGTCGAGCCTTCGCGCGAGCTTCTTCGAATCGCTAAAAGTGTTGCTGATGAGAAAGAGATAGCTCTCAAAGGCGGGGTTATTGCGACCGGTGATCAGTTTATTGCCGATCCGGAACGCAAGAAGTGGATCGAGACAACATTTGATGCAGATGCCATTGAGATGGAGGGTGCAGCAGTCGCAGTCGTCTGTGATCAGCTCAATATACCGTTTTTTGTATTGCGCGCGATCAGTGATACCGCCGATACGGATGCAACCTTTGATTTTGACGAATTTTTAAAACACTCGTCTCAGGTCAGTAGCAGTTTTGTACTGGCTATGCTTGATAAGATAGCTGATGGTCAAGATCAGTAAAAAAATTATGAAGCAGATGGGCCGTACCAACGGTGCCTTTGAACTGATAGAAGAGGGTGACAAGATCCTTGTCGGTCTAAGCGGCGGTAAGGACTCCCTGACCTTGATCCATGCGCTGAAAGAGCAGCAGCGCCGCGCGCCTTTTGATTTTGAGTTCGTCGCGGTGACGGTTGCCTATGGTATGGGTGAAAACTTTGACTACCTGGCCGAACATTGCGAAAAGTACGGTATCAAACATGAGATCTACGATACGAAGATCTATGAGACGGCCCAGGAGAAGATACGTAAGAACTCCTCTTTCTGCTCCTTCTTCTCACGTATGCGAAGAGGCTCTCTCTACTCCGCAGCGGAGAAGTTCGGCTGTAACAAAGTAGCCCTCGGACACCACCTCGATGACGCGGTCGAGAGTTTTTTTATGAACCTGATCTATAACGGACAGATGCGTGCGCTCTCTCCGAAATACCGGGCAGGAAACGGCCTGATCGTGATCCGTCCGCTGATTCAGATGCGTGAGCGCCAGCTGCGCGCTTTTGCCGAAGACAACGGTCTTCAGGCGATTGGCGACGAAGCGTGTCCGAGCATGCGTTTCGATGTCAAGATGCCCTATGCAAGAGCGGAGATGAAAGAGATGTTGAAGGGGATGGAAGAGAAGTACCCCGATATCTTTACTTCGATCAATGCGGCATTTTCAAATATTTCGGACGAGAGTTTTTTCGACCCGAAGCGTTTTCTACTTTAGCGCAACAGAAAGCAAACGCCTATTTCACTTCGCCGATACGGCGTTTTGACAAGAGGGGACCTTGTTTGCTCCGAGGCGTCATGCACAGATAAATCATGCAGATACTTTTTACATACAATTCTTAAAGCGTTCGCCTGTTTCTCCTCCTAAAGTCTCTGATGATTAATTTCGGTATAATTCCAGCAAATTTTAGATATAAGGCAGAAAATGAGCATTAATGTAACTCCAACAAAAGAGATCTTGGAAAATTCAGATATGGTCATCGTTGATATCCGTACAGAAGGCGAGTGGATGCAGACCGGTGTTGTCCCGGGTTGTAAAACGATCACATTTTTTGATGAGCGCGGCGGTTATGATGCCGAAGGCTTTTTAAAACAGATGGATGCCCTCGGCGGCAAAGATGTTGAGATCGGCCTTATCTGCCGTACAGGCGCGCGCACGGCGCAGGTGGCTAACTTTATGGCACAACAAGGGTATAACGTTAAAAACCTTGTCGGCGGTGTAATGAAGTTGATGGGTGAGGGGTATCAACTCTCCCCGTACAAAGGTTAATCAAAGCTCCAGCTTCGACACACCTTGCACTTCAGTTCACCACTCGACATACCGGTGTCTGCCTTCGGGCTCACTTCAGCACAATCTGCATCAAATCTGAAACTTTTACAAGTTGAGACTTTTAAAGATGTGCTGCGCTATCTTTCTTAACGCTTAACGCTTAACGCTTAACGCTTAACGCTTAACGCTTAACGCTTAACGTTATTCTGTAGAATGGGTTTCGATATGCCCTTGTTCATACTGCTCTTGAGGCACGATTTGTGTCTCCTCTTCAACCGGTTCAGCTCTGTTTTCGCAACCGCTTAAAATCAGTACAAGAATTAAACTACTTACGACGTTTCTCATAATCATCTTTTAGCCTTTGATATAGATCGACAATGCGTTCTTGATAGATTCTGTTCTCTTCGTCTTCGCAGCAAGCGATGATCTTTCGATAATCGTCGATTGAAATTTTGTCCGCATAACGCGGGATGTCCTTCAGGTCGTTCATAATATCTTCGATCAACTCATCGATAGCGAGACCATTGTCTTCAAAGACCTTGTCCAGATACTCTTCAACGGTCAACCGCAGTGTATTGGCTCTGTCTGCTTCGCCGTAGAGCGCCATTCCTGTTTCCCGAACAATATCGAGTTCGCATTCACTGTAGTTTTCATTGGCAGCGATCAGTGCAGCAAAAAGTTTTGCTCTGAACTCAAGAGAACTGTGGTGATACAGAAGAAGTTCACGAAAGGCACGAAAGATGTAGTGCTTAAGGTTGAATGCCATTGTCTAGCCTATTACATTATATATTCGATATCATAGCGAAAAGGAAATTAGCAATGAAGAATTTATCTCTATTTGTGGGCTTACTTCTCTTTTTTTCGGGGTGTGCCGATAAAACGGCCCTATCGCTCAACCACGATGTTAAGCCTTCTTGTACCTATTATTCACTGCAGCGTGCGGAGTGCCTGGACAAAGAGGCCTTTATCGATATATTTGAGCCCTACAGGGTGATCTTTGTCGGGGACCATCATCACAGTGCCAACGCCCATAAGGTGCTGACAGAGCTTATCGATGAACTCTCACGCCGGGGGTATAAGATCGCATTGGCCAACGAGTGGTTTACACCGCAGGACGATGCGCTGCTTAAACAGTATGTAGACGGTGAACTCGATGCCAATCTCTCCAAAGCGCTGTCGTGGAAAAAGCGTGTCGGGTATGATTTCAACCTCTCAAAACCGATCTACGATGCGGTCATCGCGAATCAGGGGGCGCTTTTCGGCATCAATATGAGTCGGGCCTTTAAAAAGAAGATATCGGATCAAAACCTCACCGGTATGAGTGAAGAGGAGAGAAAGTTCTATGATGGGCTTGATCTTAACGTGCGTGCACACAAAGTGATGCTTTCGCCCTATTTCAGCCATTGTCACAGCCTGAAAAACGGGGAGTCGCAAGCCGCGTGCAGCGAACGGATGTATCGTGTTCAGGTCGCATGGGATACGATGATGGGAGAAGAGAGTGCCAAACTTTTAGAGCGATTGGCTGCAGATGAGAAGCTGATCGTTTTTGTCGGAGCGATGCACCTGGAAAACGGACTCGGGGTCAATATGCGGTTTGCAAGAGTGTCGAATGAACCTTTCATCACGCTTCTTCCTGTGCCAAAAAAAGTGCAGCAGAACGAAGAGATAGATGCGCATCTCGGACGCAGCGATCTGCTCTATCTCTACGATAATTAGTGCGTTGCGTTTTCCAGTTCGATATCCTTTTTAAAGGCCTCTTTGTAGTAGCCGATAACAGCGATCAGGCCGATGGCGTAGACAAAGATTGAGAGCAGGATCACCCCCATGACTACCTGGGTGAACATCTCTTTATAGATAAAACTCTCCGGCAGGTGATGGACCATGATGATGGAGAGACCGCCTTTGATCCCAGAGAGGGTAAGAACGGCCCACCACCGGTAGTTGACATTGGTGATGCGGTTGCTGGCGCGGGAGATGAAAGAGAACTTCAGCATCATCAGGGCCCGTATGACAGTGGTGACCAAAAAGAGGCCTATGATCTCGTAGGTGTAGTTGAAGAGCTTCTCTAACTCGATGAGCTCGGCGAGGGTGACAAAGAGCAGGGCGTTGGCAAAGAGGGCGAAGAAAGCGATGGACTGTTTATTGGCATCGATGCGGGCTTTTGTCGTGATCAACCGCTCGCGCGAACTGAGCCTACGCTGTGTGTCGTCAGAGACGATCTCCTCGTCTTCGCTGAAACGGCTCAGATCTCTGTTGATATAGAACTGCAGCGTCATGATGGCGACGATGAGCGAGAGAATCCCCGAGACATGGATGGCATGCAGCTCCGCGATGACAAAGGCGGCGTAGCCAGCCAGCAGGATGACGATGAACTCATCGACGACGGTGTGGAGCCACCCCAGAATGATCTTGGCAATGTAACCGACGATAAAGCCGATCACGATCGAGCCGGCAAGCACTTTGACCAGTATGAACGAGACATCCACGGCAGTGATCTCTGCTCCGCCCATCAGCGGCAGACCGATAAACAAGAAGGCGATCATCGCCGTCGCATCGTTGAAAAGGGACTCTCCCTCGGTCAGTACCTTGAGCGAGTGTGGCAGCTCAAACTGCGAAAAGATGGAGCTGACACTCACGGCATCGGTGGCGAGGACCATCGCAAAGAGAGAGATGAGCATACCGACGGTGAAGGTGTAGTCATGGACCGACGCAAAATTAAGCACGATCCCTGCAATGATGGAGAGGACAACGGCGACAAAAGAGAGGTAGAAGATGGCAATGCCGTGCTTTTTAAGGTCCCGGAGTCTGAAGTTCATCGCATCCGGCAGCAGTATCAGCGGCAGAAGAAGCAACAAAATCTCGTCAAACTTTTCATGGGCAGAGAGGTTGATCAGCTCCGGCATGTAGGTGTAGGTGATCAGTGTCAGCGACATGATACCGATCGGCAGCGGAATGGAAAAACGCCGTTGCAACACACGTGAGAGCAGCAGGATCGTCAAGATCGAGATGAGGATGATGCTCATAAGACTCCTTGTCAGTTAGAAAATTGTTGGTGATTATAACCCACTTTCCTGCAAGAGTGCAAAGGCCTTGTGGTCGGCACCGCTCAGGGCGAGTTTTTCGATCTCCTCTTTGGTGTACCATGCGGCTTCCTCTTCGACCATTGAGGCGGAGAAGTAGACTTTGGCGTGGAGATGGAAGTGGGAGTACTGGTGCTTTATTTCGCCGATGTGCTGTGCTTCCTGCACTTCATCATGTTCCATGAACCCCCAAAGCCCGTTTAGAAAACGTGTCTGGCGTTGGCGCAGGGCATACCGGCCGTCATGTTTGTGGATCACGATATGTTTCAGACGGACAGGTACCTGCTTTTTTGCTCTCTTCTCGGGGTAGAGCAGCGGGCCATCCTCTGTCGCTTTGCAAATATCATTAAAGGGACAGCGGTCACAGGCGGCCTGCTTTGCCTGACAGAGCATGGCGCCGATATCCATCATCGCCTGGTTGTAGTCAAAGGGTCGCTCTTCGTCAAAGAGGCGGTAGGCCAGCTGCCACAGCTCTCTGTCGTTCGCCTTTTTGACGCCGAAGACCCGGTAGAGGATCCGCTTGACATTGGCATCCATGATGGGAACAGGGGTATGGTAGGCGAAGGCGGCGACGGCGTGGGCCGTACTCTGTCCTATGCCGGGCAGGGCGACGAGTTCGGTCACACTCTGCGGAAGAGCGTCCCGGCAGATCTGCGCAGTCTTATGCAGGTTGCGTGCCCGGGTGTAGTAGCCGAGCCCTTCCCACTGTTTAAGTACCTCGTCTTCATGGGCTTCAGCAAGTGCTTGTAGTGTCGGAAACTTCTCCAGAAAGGGAAAATAGAATCTTTCGAGTACCGTTTTGACCTGGGTCTGCTGGAGCATGATCTCGCTCACCCAGATCCTGTATGCATCACTGTTTTGGCGCCAGGGGAGGTCGTGGCGGCCGTTTTCTTGGTACCACTGATAAAGTTTTCGGTGCGCCTCTTTAAACATGGGCTTCTTTCGCGGGTCTGGTAATGAGATAGCCGCCGATCAGGATCGGAATGATGCCGAGCATCTGGCGGATACCGGGAACTTCGTCCAGGGTAAAATAGGCAAATACCAGGGTAAAGAGCGGCGGGAGGGCCAGCATGGCACTCACCTTGGTGATCGAGATGCGGTGCAGCGCTTCGATCCAAAGCACCTTGGCCAGGCCGAAGACCAGAAAACCGATGATCAGAATATAGGGCGCGGCTTTGACGAGGTTCTCCTGGGTCGGCAGCGGTTCAAAGAGATAGGCGAGTGCAAATACGGCCGGCAGCGCAATGACGTTTCTAAAGGCCAGAATGGTCTCCGAACTGACAAAGCTGCGAGCCCGTTTCTGGTAGAGGTTGGCAAAGGGGGCGATTGCTGCGGAGATCAGGATGATCAGGTCACCCCTGTTGAAACTGAGGTCATCCGGTATCAGGACGGTCAGCGCCCCCACTCCCATGAGCGCTGCGCCGGCCGTCTGCATCGGACTGAGCCTGTCACTGCCGAAGACATTGAAATAGAGGTAGGCAAAGAGAAGCTGCAGAAAGATGATGACGGCCATATTACCGGCGGTGGTGTACTGCAGGCCGATAAAGACGAGTACAAAGAGGAGGTTGATAAAAAGGGTGGTCAGCAGCAGGTCTTTACGGGCATTTTTCTGAAAAAGCTCGGGCACTTTTTTTTGATAGACGACAAGTGCTAAAAAGATGACGGTGGCGATAACGATAGCGAAAGTATAGCTGTAGATCGCGCCGATAAGGGGGATACTGAAGAGTGACAGTATCGGAAACCAGCTCTCTATAAGCGAGAGCAGCAGCATATAGATCTCGCCTTTGCGTTCTTCTTGCATTATCACATCTTTTTTGTTTGTGATTCTAGCATAATCATCAAAGGATGGGGGATTAAAATAGGGTGTAAAATAACCAGTCGTTTTAGATGTCCGCACTGTTTTTTTATCTGTCTGCTGCCCGGTGCGCCGTCGCACCCTGTTCAAGAAGCGCTTTAATCACAGTCCTCTATAACCTTGTTTGGTATAAAATCCGGTCATGTTTACAGTCACTGACCATACGCATGAGATGCTTATTGAAAAACAGTCCAAGTTCATTGCCCATCTGATACCATACGGCATCTATGATGAGGTGCTGGCATCACTCAGAGCGGAACATCCAAAGGCCCGCCATTTTGTCACGGCATTCCGCTATATCAACGAGTTCGATCAGGTCGTTGAGGGAAGCAGTGACGACGGTGAACCGAAAGGGACCTCGGGTAAACCGACCCTGGCGGTACTTCAGGGCAGTGAACTGATCAATGTCGCCGTGATCACCGTGCGCTATTTCGGGGGTACGAAACTGGGCACCGGCGGTCTGGTGCGCGCCTACTCCGATGCGGCGAACCTGGCGGTCAATGCTGCAAATCTTGTGCCCTACCAGAAAGAGAATCTCCTGGTTGTCGCATGTGCCTACAGTGACATCGGCAAGGTGGATTATATACTTGAGAAGCTGGGTGTCAAGGTGACTGAAAAAGAGTTTGACGCCGTGGGTGAAGTGATGCACCTGCAGGCACCGCAGGAGAGCTTGGACGCTTTTTTAGAAGAGGCGAAGCGACTGGTAACGATCGTCTCTGCATAAAGCCTGATCTATCCTTTTTTGACCAACACGCCACCCAGAACGATCAAACCGATACCGCAGAATGTCCAAAAGTCCGGAAAGGCATCGCCAAGCATATAGCCAAAGCCGATGGCGAAGGGGATGTTGGTGTAACTGACAACGCCGATGACCCCCGCTTTTGAGAGGCTGTACGCCTTGGTCAGCAGCCACTGCGAGAGGGTAGAGATAACACCTATCAGCAGGATAAGTGTCCAGAGTTTGACACTGTCCGGCAATCTGAAATCGACAAAGAGAAACGCGACGGCTTCGGGCGCGGCTACATAGGGTGCGATCAAAAAGAGAAAAAGCGGAAAGAGCGTCCCCGTTGTCATAAAGGAGAGAACGATCACCCTCGCATCGTAGATGTGTTTGATCTTCTTGATCGTCGTGTAGGCGGCCGCAGCAAAAAAACCTCCCAGTATCCCCAAAAAGTGCTCATAGCTAAATACCAGGCCGATCGGTTTAGTGATCAGTACCACGCCGATAAAACCGATCAGGAGGGCAGCGACCCCCTTGCGTGAGAGCTGCTCTTTGAGCAGGAAAAAGGCCAGCACCGAGACAAAGAGCGGGGAGGTCTTGTTCAGCGTTATGGCCACGCCGAGCGGGATCGTCGTGATGGTGTAGAAAAAGAGGATCATTGCGCTGAAGCCGAGCAGGCCGCGCAATATCAGCAGATGGATCTTGCCGCCGGGCAGTTTGGTCGGGGTGTGCCTGAGCATGACGAGCAGAAAGAGTACGCCTAAGAGGTTTCTGAAAAATACGATCTCGAGTGCGGAGATATCCTCGCTCAATATCTTGGCAATAGCCCCGTTGAGTGCAGAGATAAGGGCACTGACCAACATAAAGAGAACGCCCCTGTCAACCCTGCTTAGCATCACAACCCCAATTTTTTTTGACATTGTAGCACCATGAGCTTAGCGCATCATGTAGGACGACAGAGCTTAAAGGGGTTACGGTCTTCGGCTAAGAGGTGTTTCAAGCTGCGCTTTTTTACTGCGCAGGACGGTGTGCCCCAGCACGATAACGTTGAAGACGGGGGTGAACAGTGCGGCAAAAGGGATCATCGAGATGAGATAGAGCAGCAGTGTCGTAATACGGACCTTGTTCGCATTAAAGTACATCATCTGCCGGTACTCCTCTTTTAGAAGTGCTGTGGTGCCGACATCAAGCATATAGAACTTGTGAAAGAGGTAGTAAAACGGCAGGTTGATCGCCACGATGTTGAGCACAGGGATGAAATAGAGCGGGATCAAGGCGATCAGCAAGATGACCATGATGGCGATATATTTGAGCGAATGAAAGAGTGTGGTAAAGACATTCCCGTGACCGTCGAGCGTGAGTTCGGGGTAGTGACGGCGCTGCAGCTCCCTCAAGATGGCCGGCGTCAGAAAGCCGATCACCAGTATGGCGGTAAAGATGGCGACGACAAACATCAGCATCCCGCCGACGGTAAAGAGAAAGAAGCTGACCAGCCAGGAGGTGATGGAATACTGCATCAAAAACTCCAAGATCGCATTGCCGCCGACGTAGGTCTCATCACTACTCTCGGTGTGCGCGATGCCGTTCTCCTGCGTCGTCTGCATCTTTTCGATATGGATCACACTCTCTTTGAGGCTGTCCAGACCGGCATCGGCTGCGGAGAAGAAGAGGGCATAAAGTACGATTATGCTGAAGAGAAAGGGGGCAAACGCATAGGTCAGCATCTTTTTGGTCAGGAAGTCCTGAACGCTCAATGTCCAGAGGTTTGAATTCACATGTTTTCCTTGATAAGTCTGATCACTTCTTCTATTTTTTCGCCTTCTACTTTTCCGGCATGATAGAAGAGCACCTTGCCTGCCTGATCGAAGACGATGATATCCGAGTTGTCGTCGGCAAGGCCCCATTGTGAGACAAGCGCTTTGTCCATATCTTTGAGATAGAGGGTCTTTTTAAACTTTTTCTGTTTCTTTTTCAGGGCGGCGTTGATGGCAAAGTTCGGTTTCCAGGTCGCTGCCATGTTGATAATGGCAACGGAAGCAAATTTGGCGCGGTCAAGCGCTGCCGCTTTGACAGCATCGCTTAGCGCATTATTGAGATCCTTCTCATCGGGGTCAACATAAAAGAGCAGGTGAACCTTGTTTCTGAGTTCACTGCTTGACCAGGAGCTGCCGTCCAGACGGCCGCCTGCATCACCGCTAAGTGTGATTTCAGGGGGAACAGTACCGACCTCCAGTGCATTCAGAGAAAGGGTCAGAAAAAAGGGAAGCAAAAGAAGTTTTTTACATAATCCGCGCAGTAGACGATTGCACTCTGTTGTGACACTTGTCATGGGTAACGATCCTTTTAGTGTTGATGATAGCAGAAAAACACTAATGTTTAGACCAGAGTTTTTCGTTGAGTTTGAGCTCTTTGATGATGCCCGTGGCCAGGTGCAGCGTCTGGATGTAGGCCATTGCCGCCTTGTACTCAAGCAGGGATGAGAAGAGTTTGGGCTCAAACAGATCGTCATTGTAATCGATGGCGATATAGATGTGTGTTCCGCTAAAAGCGACATAGAGTTTTGCTCCGGCTCTTCTCCTTAGCTCGATCAGACGTTTCATCATCGTATGGGTCAAAATATAGCGCGACTCGATCTGGTCGCTTCCGTAGACCACAAACTCTTTTTCAAAGAGAGGATCATCCATCTTAACAAGGTCATTACGGGAGTAGTTGTTCGACTGCATCCAGTTGCCGATAAAGGAGCCGAAGGTACTCTCCGCACTGTCGGGAAGCACGACCGTATGCCCAAGGAAATGTTTGTTGAAATCGGCAACGATAAAGAGCCCCTGAAAGACGGTATGCCAACTGGTACGCCCTTTTGAATCGGTGCTTTTATGTTCGGCATGAAGGTCGGAAAACTGTAGGTTTATCCCATCCATTGTCCCTTTTACATGGTCATTCCCCCCGAAGCGGTCGATACGCTGCGTAAAAAGTTTCGCGTGAGAAAAGAGTGATTCGCTGACGTGATGGAGCGGTGCATAACGAAGGTCTGTATCGATGGCCCGGATGAGGGGTCGGATGATCTTCTGTTTGAACTCGGCGGTGTAGTCTTTGATCATAAACTTATAGACAAAACCGCCGATGCCGAAACCGGCAAAGAGAATAAAAAAGAGGGTGTCGTTGAACCCCGTGTTTTTGCCGATAACTGCCGCAATACTTACGGTTGCAATGCCGATCGAACCCAGGACGAGCGTCACTTTTGATTTGACCCTTTTTCGCTCTGCTTCGAGAATTTTGAGTTCCGGGTAGAGCTCATTGTAGTAAAAGTCGGTCAGATCATTGACACTCGCCATCCGCTAACTACTTTTTGCTGAAAAGATCGTTCACATTGACGTTTTGGCGCTCTGTCTCGGGAATAGTAAAAACTTCTTTGCGCTGATAATTCATCATCGAGGCCATGAAGTTGGTCGGGATCATCTCGATGGCATTGTTGTAGTCGGTGACCGCCTGGTTGTAGGCACGGCGGGCGGCCGAGATCTGTGCTTCGACCTCGTGAAGCGTGCGCTGCAGGTGCATGACGTTTTGATTGGCTTTGAGGTCGGGATAGTTCTCGACGGCGACCAGGATAGAGCCGAGTGCCGAGGTGATCTCTTTGTCGAGCGTAATCTTGTCATGGTCGGAGAGATCCGGCTTCATCGCCTTGGCACGAAGCTCGGTAATATTGTTCAAAAGGCCTTTCTCATGCGCCATATACTGCTGAACGGAGGAGACAAGGTTGGGAATGAGGTCATAGCGTTTTTTCAAAACAGCATCGACACTACCGGAGATATTCTCGATCTGGTTCTTCTTGCCGACAAGGGAGTTGTACATCAGCACGAGCGCAAGCAGTACGACGCCGATAATGATTAGAGCTGTCATATGATGTCCTGGTAAGTTGAAATGGCGGATATTTTATCGAAATAAAAATTAACACAGACCTGCAACGGATTTACACGGTTATCGGAAAACACCACCCCTCTGAACCGGCCTCTTTGACGACATCAATATAATCGCCTTTCAGGATGTTGCAGCGGCCGCAGATACAGAGCAGGGCATCGACGAGGTGTTCACCCATCTTTGCATCTTGATCGAAATGGTGAAGAAGAGATTTTGGCTCTTTTTTATAATCGGTATCACCCCGTGTCTGCTTGGTCGTTTGGGTCGATTGATCTGGATGAATCCATACTGCCGGAGTAAAGCGTTATAATACCGGATCAATAAGATGATGGCGGGATAGTATTGGATATCTTTACAAGAGCAGTTTTTAGAATATTTGTTCTGTTGTATATGTTAACGGGAGTAGAACTCTTTGGCGGTTCTGTGGGCGGATTTATACACAATGATGTCATATTTAAAACGGATCAGCACTACACTAACGGGCTCGCGTTGGGATGGGTGAGCGATGAACTTTCCGGTACGGGAGGGGTTGAAGCCGCTTACACCGAAGCTCTCATCTTTGTTGCAGATCTGATCCCTTTTCACACACTGGACACGGGTCGGAACTTTCAAAGCAGTGTCTTCATCAATCAATATATCGTAACTCCCAGTTTTGATGATAACGGCACGGCTGCAGATGATATTCCTTTTGCCGGCGTGCTACGGATGGGATTTGGACTTTTTGAATGGGATCGCGAGGAACTTCATTCCTATCATATTTCAGTGGGTGTCATCGGGCCGAGTGCAAAGGCGGAGGAGGTACAAAACGGTTTTCATGATCTCATCAACAATGATGCCGTAGAGGGTTGGGATAGTCAGCTGGGCAACAAAGGCTTCTTTGAGATCGGCTACGGGTATGGGAACCGCTCTTACGAATACAATTTCGCAGAGAGTTACAGAGTCGACTGGTTTAACGATTTTTTGGCGACAGCCGGCAATGCTGCAGTCGAGATGGAGCTGGGAACGCTGGTGCGTATCGGCGATAATGTCCCGGATAATTTTGTCTTCGCCTCACAGTATCTTGGCTCTTTGGGGAATGAACATATAAATGTACGGGAGCGAAACGGTGCATGGGGCTGGTCGATGAGTCTCGGTTTTGTGATGAGAGCCACCCTCTATAACTATATCATGGAAGAGGCTGAAAAGATGAGCGGACTTGACGTCAAAATGCTCAACGCGCAATGGGTCGGTAATATCAGTATGTATATCGGTGACTTTCAGACCTCGTTTGTTTTGCAACAGACCGATATCATCATTAATCAGGACATATCGAGAGAACGTTACGGCGGGTTGACTTTTATCTGGGCGTACTAGGTAAACGTCTGCTGTTATCGCGGCGTTTCGAGAATTGGAAAACACCACCCCTCATCTTTAGCTTCCTCAACGATTTGAACCGTTTCCCCTCTCAAGATTTTGTAGCCGCCGTAGACACAGAGCAGGGCATCGACAAGATGCTCATCCATATTCTGTTTCTGATTAAAATGGGACAGAAGGCGTTGCGGTTCTTTCTTGTAGTCGGCAAAACCTAATGCATGGGCGATCTGTTTGGGGTAGACCTCGTAGATGGGTACTTTTCTGTTTTTGACGCTAAGGTAGGGAAACCGGTAGTCGAAATGGTGCAGCAGGGCGACGGCTCGTGCGGTCAGCCGGCCGATGCGGTCGCCCGCCGGCGGCATCGGCCGGAGACCGAATGTTTTATAGAGGTAGTAGTCTGTGTAGCGATAGAGATAGGGGTTGATGATCTCGCCCGATCCCTCTCTCGGCGGCGTCGGCATCTGCGGGTGAAGCAGGGGCAGGGGTAGGCTCAAAGGCGCATCGACGGTGACGGCATCGACCTCCAGGCGTTCCAGGACATCGACAATGTACTCTTGACAGGCGATGTGGTCTTTGTGCTTCGGCTCTTTAAACGCTTCGAGAACCTCGACTTTCCCGTCAACGACGTTGGCGTGGATATAGGCGGAATTGCCGCTCATGCAGCCGCCCAGATCGATGCCCAGTATTTTGTAGTTTTTTTGCATGTAAAAGTGTATAATAGATGAGTTAAGGGGTACCTGTCAGATCGGTATGGGGCCGTAGAAGGTGCCACAAAAAGAAAGGAGAAAGGTCATGAAAAAAGTTATGGCGTCGTTGGCAGCGACTTTTGTACTGGTTGGTGGTGCCTATGCCGAGGGTGAGACACCCAATGACGGGAGCGGTTTCTATATCGGTGCCGGATTTGGTATAAGCGGTTATTACGCCACTTTTTTCGACAACTCCTATAACATGGACGATCCGGATAACACCTATGTGGTCAGTGCCAGCAAATTGAATGATAACGATGCAGGGTACCTTCTGTACGCCGGGTATCAGATCAACAAGATCATAGGCGTTGAGTTCTCATACACTGATTACGGCCGTTTTGAGTATAAAAAGTATCATCAGGAACCGAAGGCCGTTGCTGTTTATGCCAATGCGGGTTACACCTTTTTGAACGGTCAGTTACGGCCGTTCGGGAACCTGGGGCTTGGGTACCTGAAGCAGAATCAGTCTGACCGCTACTATGATCTGAAAGACAAGTTCGCCACGGTGCATTTCGGGATTGGCGGCGAGTATTACCCGACCGTGTTAAAGGGACTTGGTTTTAGAGCGGCCATGGAGGGAGATGTCTATGTAGACAGAGTGACAGCAGTGGACGAAGATACGAACAAGCGTTCCACGGAGTCCCTATGGCAGGAGTATTATCTCTTTTATGCCGGTGTCCAGTACAAGTTCTAAGTAGGAATGAGCCTTAGATGAAGAGTTACCGTTTCTTAATCTCCGGACGTGTTCAGGGTGTCTTCTACCGGGCCAATGTCTCCAGAAATGCGGGTGATGCAGGTTTTAGCGGTTATGTCAGAAACCTGGACGATGGACGTGTCGAAGCCGTAGTCAGTTGTGAAGAAGAGCGGCTTGCGGAGTTCCTTGCGCTGTTACGGCGCGGTTCGGAAGCCAGCCGTGTAGATGACATTGAACAGAGTGCGACAGATGAGACGTTTAGCGGTACGTTTGTCGTAAGATAGCGCCACAGTAGGCCGCACACTTCACAGTCACTTCACGTTTTCTTGTTACTGTTTCCCCATAACAAGGAGACAAAAATGAAAACCTTTATATTCTCAACACTGATAGCTTTTATGTTGGCCGGTTGTCAAGTCACATACGATTCGTATTCAGATAGGGATAGTCTGTATGTCGACGGTTCATACGGCTGGGTGGTACAGGAGTATGAACTGCCTTACTCCTACGACTACTATCTGGACGACAGCCTCTATTTTGAAACACCCTATCTGCAAGACGGCACGAAAGTGTATATCGACATCTATAATGACTACGGGTATGCCTACATCGATGTGAATGACTGGAGCATGATCCTGATAGACCAATGGTTTGACGGTGCGTATGAAGCCCACTATGTTTTCGAAGTCGGTGAAAGCGGGTACCACTATTTTCAGATCGGTGACCTTGATCCAGATACGGTCGTCCATATCTATTATCAATAAAGATGCCCACACAAACGAGGGTATCAGTAGTGAACAGTTTTATTGGATCAGGAGTGCTTTTTTGATTTTTGCTGAGGCGATACACTCGCCGATCTCTTTTTCCTTGCCTCTTTCGAATCCTGTTTTGTCGGGTTACAATAGGCGAATTATCCCTTCTTGTAAATGATTGGTAAGGATATAAGATATAGTTGGCTTCAAACAATCAAACGACCCTTTGGGTCTGATTGCCTGATTTGACAAAGATGATAATCTGCCGCCAAATATCGCTATTCCCACCATATTTCAGTAGCCTTATACTCCAGGAGAGGCACAGCTTCGCCCATTTGCGGATGGCTCAGTTCGATCCCTTTGCGTTCGGCTTCCGCCACGACCCGCTCCAGCGGTTCTTTCCAAGGGTGCATGGCCAGTTTAAAGCTGCCGTTGTGGATCGGGAAAAGCCGTCGACCCCGCAGGTCCATATGGGCCTGGACGGTTTCTTCCGGCATCATATGAATGCTTCGCCAGCGTTCATTATAGGCGCCCGCTTCCAGGAACGTCATATCAAAGGGGCCGAAGCGGTTTCCAATCTCCTTGAAACCATTGAAATAGCCGCTGTCCGCTCCGAAATAGAGGTTGGTATGGGCGCTTTTTATGATCCAGGAGGCCCAAAGGCTCCGGTTGCGGTCAAAAAATCCCCGTGCGGAAAAATGTTGTGCCGAAGCAGCTGTAATAGTTAGACTCTGATCTTCGACACTTTCCCACCAGTCCAGCTCGGTGATCTTGGACGCGTCAACACCCCAATCTACGAGCTGCGACTTGATGCCCAGCGTCGTGTAAACATGTCCGATCCGATCCTTCAGGCTTTTGATCGTCGCTTCGTCCAGGTGGTCATAGTGGTTGTGGGAGATGATGAGAATGTCGATATAGGGCATCTCATCCAGAGAGATCGGCATCTCATGAAAACGCTTCGGCCCCAGAAAAGAGATCGGCGACGGCCGCTCGGAAAAGACCGGGTCCGTCAGGATAAAACGGCCGTCCAGCCGAAACAGCAGGGTGGAATGGACTAGGCGGATCACGGAGTTCTCCGGCATATGCAACAACTCCTCCCGGGTCAGTTTGTATACAGGGATGGTCCCGGTTTCGGGGGTGGTGTCTTCGTTGTCTTTTACAAAAATCTCCCAGATGATGGAAAGTGTCTCGGTGAAACTGAGCTCTTCCTGGTCCATCTTGCTCTCGAAACGCCCATCCTTGTAGAACGATGCGCTGGAGCGCGGCTTGAGTTCTTTTTCGGAACATCCGTTCATCATGACTCCTGTGATACATAGTGCGAGTATGGCGATTTTGTTGTGTATTTTCATATGACCTCTCACATCAAGCCACTAAAGCGCTAATCGGTGGTTTCTACTTTTATCATGCCGGAGAAATCCTTGATATGTTCCATGCCCGACACCGCATGGCCGAGTTCGTACAGGCCGTTCGCCGTTCCGAAATCTTTGTAGAAGATGACGACATTTCCCCAGGGGGCGTAGTAGGCGAGCGTTCCGGTCCGCGCGTCAGCCAATGGCGTGCCGGTCGTCGACAGTTTTTTTGGAGGGTAGAATATCTTTTCATTGTGGCTGTAGTTCTCGACTTTGATACTCAGGGGAAGCTGCGCATAAAGCTCTTTTGCGGCCTGGGAGTCATTGAGTTGAAAAATCGTGGTATTGTTGTTTGCGTGGACGCTGATTTTCATCTTTTTACCTTCGTCACGGGCGGCCAGTGGAAGGGTAAGCAAAACAATGATGATCATACTCAACAGTGCTCTCATACTTTATCCTCCCGATTGGTGTTTCTGCCTAGCCCTTTGTGAGTATGTCGTGGATAACGGTATATTTGCCGGCCCATGAGCTGATGATGTCCGTCGCCGTTTGCGCACCGTAGCCTGCGGCCGAAGCGAACATGGAGGTGGCACCTGCCGCACAGCCCGTGACGTACTTTCCTTCGCCGATTATGCCGTTGTGATTTTCTATCATAACCATACCCGGACGCGGTGCACGGATATGATCGACGATCGCAGCACCGATGCCCTCTACGGCGTTGGTCTGCATGCCGTTGGCAAAAACAACGATGTCGGCTTCGAAGGTCTCTGCCGATTCGGTCGTTACTTTAAAATCCCCCGCAGTTCCGGAGACGGATGCGACGGTGCCCTGCATGATGGAAACGTTCTCATAAGCTTCTGCCCGCTGTGCCAAAGAGGCCAAAAGTTCAGGCCCCTTTGTTCCTTCGGCGATACCCGGTACGTTATGGAGTTCCGCCATATTCAAATGGGACTTTCCTGCGTCGATCACGAGTACTTTTTTATCGGCGGCAAGTTCCATCTTGGGGCCTGCCGAACCCAGAGTGATGGCGCACGAAAGGCCCGATACACCGCCGCCGATGATAATGACATCATATTTCTGCATCTTGTTCTCCTTTTAACTTGAACTATTTTAGCAGTTTATCCCGATTCGGGGATAACACGATACTGGATCATGATTGCACAATACTACAAAATGTGTGCTGTCAGTCCGGTATTAACCGAAGCTATGAGAGGTAGGCCCCTCCGCTGACAGAGAGGTATGCCCCTGTTACCTGGGCACTCTCTTCTCTTGCCAGAAAGCTGACGGCATTCGCGACATCTTCGGGTTTTGAAATCGTCTGCGTCGGCGTCATGGATCGGATGAACTCTTTAAACTCTTCCGGGGCACCTTCGGTCGCATCGGTCAAGACCAGACCGGGAGCGACGATGTTGGACGTGATACCGTGGGCGCCCAACTCCTGTGCGAGATATTTGCTGAAGGTATCGAGAGCGCCTTTGGCAGAACCGTGGGCGATAAAAGTCGGTGCAGGACTTTCCGACAAAGTACTCGAAATGAAGATAAGACGACCGAACTTCTTTTCTACCATTGAAGCCGCTGCATATTGGGCACAAACGTATGAAGCGCGCATCTCATCATTGAGTTTTTGGGAGAATTCGCCCCAGGTTTGCTCCATAAAAGGCTTCTGCGTAAAGTTCATGTTGGCATTGGAGACCAGGATATCGACGCCGCCGTGTTTGCTTTTGACCTCGTCAAACATTGCCTTGATGCTCTCTTCATCCCTGACATCTGCCTGAACAGTATAGGCTTCGCCGCCCGCATTGTTGATGGCTGCCGCCAGATCATTCGCCACCTGGGTGCTGTTGACGTAATTGATGAACACCCTGTGACCGTTTTTGGCGAGCTCTTTGGCGACGGCCGCACCGATGCCTCTCGCACCTCCGGTAATAAGTACATTTTTCTTAGACATAAGAAATCCTTTCTATTTGTGGGTTGATGGCTGTTATTGTAGCTGACGGAACGTTTTTTGGTAAGAGTAAAAACGCCTATTAATTGTCAATTTTACTTAATTAAAAAAGTAATTAACTGAAAATATTAAGAAAAAAGCTATATTTTAAACTTAAAATGGACAATACCACGTATATACGCCGTACTCTTGTTATAATGGCAACACGTTGCAATGATCAGGATCTATGATGGAACTATTGACGATGTCTCAGGTGCTGGAACGCTACAGGCAAATACATCTGGAAGAGCCGAAGTTTGGCATGAATGTCCTCTCAGACGACTTTCGGCCACACGACATCGTCATCCTCCAGAGTAACTCCCAAAGAAAAGAGGGGGTGCCTGTCCGGTGTGATTTCTATACCATGGTTTTCTGTCTGACCGGCGGTTCGATCCGGTATGTCAACCAGTTCGAATACACGATCAATGCCCACTCGCTGCACCTGTTGCCGCCGGAAAGCATCCATTCGTTCAAAGACACGTTCGATACGACGCAATATTATGTGCTTCTCTTTGAGAGAGACTTTCCCGAAGAGGCGGCACTTTTGGATTTTCATGACAGGCAGCTCGAAAGTGTTGATCTGGAACTGTCGCTGTTCACTAAAGTCAAGGAGATCTTCGAGGAGATCGAGAGTGAACTCAAAAGAGACGAAGAGGACAATTACCTCTATGCGAAACATCTGTTGAATCAGCTGTTGTTGATCTTGAAAAGAGAGAAATTAAAACTCAGGAGTGATACGCTTAGAACAAGAAGCGATGTCATCTGCAGCCGGTTTCTCTCGCTGCTGGAAGAGAATTTCAAAAGTATGAAACGCGTCGATGACTATGCATCGCTGCTCGATCTGACCCCGAAATACCTAAGTGAAACGGTCAAAGGAAAACTGGGAAAAAGCGCCTTGCATTATATTCATAAACGCATTATAAAAGAGGCCAAGTATCTGCTGGTCTATACCGACAGGAGCATCAACAGTATTGCACTGACGCTGAATTTTCATGATGCTTCTCAGTTCACCAAGTTCTTCAAACAGAAAGTCGGTAAAAGTCCGAAACAGTACCGAATAGATAATTCTGATTAATGTCCGTTTCTACTTTCCAACACGTTGTGCAACACTTCTCCGGCAACCTCGGCTTTCCGATGGCCTACACGCTCTTTTATCACCGCGACAAACGCATGGTGTTCAAAGAACCTGATTGTTGCTCACGGATCTTAGGTCCGTGCCATCTCTTTTCCGGCGATCATCCCGCTCGCCCAGGCGAAGTTGAAGTTGTAGCCGCCGCGGCGTCCGACGATGTCGATCACCTCGCCGGCAAAGTATAGCCCTTCCACTAGCTTTGATTCCATTGTCTTGTTGTCTATCTGCGCCGTACTGACCCCGCCGCCGCTGACCTCGGCATGTTTGAAACCATGCGTATCGATGATATCGAAGCGCCAATCCTGGATGAGATGGGAAAGCTTTTTGATCTCTTTTGTCGTCAATTGCGAGGCCGGGATGTCAGGCCGGATACGGGCACTTTGCAAAAGGTGGGGGACGACCTTTATGGAGAGAATACCGGTAAGTGCCGTTTCAAGCGGATGGTTCGGTACCGCGACAGTCAGTTTTTCTATCAGAGTGCCGAGGGCCTGGCGGTTGAAGCGGGGCAGCAGATTGATGCCCACAGCAACATGTTGGTACTCCATCAGGGCCAAGGACGCCTTTTGGCTTACATCCAGGATCGCCAATCCGGAGATACCGTAGCGTGTGAAGAGGATGTCGCCCTGGACCTTCTCTTCGGGTCTGCCGTTGAGGTAGAGTGTCACTTCCGCCAGGGTTTTGACTCCGGCCATCTTATGGTGGATCGTTGAGTCAAGATGCAGCTGCACGAGAGAGGGGTAGGGCGGCTCTATTTCGTGGCCAAAGGTTTTGGCAAAATCATAACCGTCACCTGTTGCGCCAAGCTGGGGTGCCGCTTCCGATCCTGTGGCGATAAGCACCTTGTCATAAGCTGCTTTCTCCTGATCCGATTCGATGATGAACTGCTTGCCCTCTTTGGCGATACCCGAGACCCGTTTTTCAGAGACGATTTTTACCCCGGCCTCTTTCACAGCTGTCTGAAAGGCGAGTACGACGGACTTGGCTTCATTGGAGAGAGGGTAACAGCGTCCGTCATCTTTGATATCGAGAAGCAGACCGATCGTTTGGCAGAACTTCTCAAACGTTTTAAACGGCATCTGTTGCAAAGCATAGGCGCTAAAGCCCGGATCAGCACCAAAATAGTCATCCCTACAGGCTGTCGTATTGATGATATTGCAACGCCCGTTCCCCGAGGCCAGGATCTTCTTGCCGACACTTTTGTTGTGCTCATAGATCGTGACATCGGCACCGGCTCTTGCAGCGGTCAGTGCCGCCATTAACCCGGCTGCACCTCCGCCAATTATGGCAACTTTATTCATGGCAACATTGTAGCTACTCGATACTTAGTCAGATGTAACATTGAACGCTCTGTCGCGTTGTCCGCTTATGCACAATTATAAAATTTAATGGATAATAATTATAAAAACGGTGTATAATCGTTTTAAACACATTAACTGAAGGACCTGCCATGAAAGAAAAAAAATCAGCCGAAGCCCAAAAACAGACAAAAGAGGAAGAACTGACGAAAGCGCAGACACAGATCGATTCATTCAAAAAACAGCTGGCTGAGCTCAATCTGAAAGAAAAAGTGGATGGTCTCAGTGCTGATGCGAAGAAGATCTATGAAGAGCAACGTAAAGAGCTTGAAGCGCTCATCGATGAGATTGAGAAGAAGTTCAAAGAGCTGAAGACAAAAGCAAGTACAAACTGGCAGGAGACAAAGGAGTTTGTCGAGCTGACCAATAAGGCGTTAAAACACTCTTTTAACTACTTTATGTCCCACTATAAGAAAAAATAATTCTCCAAAAGAGAGGGGCGTGGCCGACGTTGCCAAATGTGGACCGGCCTTCTGTCTTCGCAAGAAGTCGGCTGATTGCATCGACGTCAGCCGGCGTGACTGACCCGGAAATCACGGGATTTACGGAAATGTCGGTTTCGGTAATACCCAGCTGGTTGCAACGGCGTCAAATTCAGTATGATCTGTAACATTACTCACGTTCCAATCTGATAAATTCTGATCAAATGCAGTAGCAGCAAAGAACATTCTTGGCATAAGTTTTACGCTTGAAACGTTCCATCCTGAGATGTTTTGATTAAATGCAAGAGCAGCCTCAAAAAGGGACGTCATATCTGTAACATTTGAAGTATTCCAATCCCCTATATACTGGTCAAATACGGTGGCGGCATTGAGAAGCTGATTCATCGTTTTTACACGTGAAGTGTCCCATGATCCAATATGCTGATTAAATGCCGTGGCACTATAGAACATGCCGTTCATGGTTGTTACACCTGACGTATCCCACGCATCGAGATTCTGATTAAACGCATTGGTATGAGCAAACATATAAGCCATAGTGGTGACCTTCGCAGTATTCCATGATCCGATGTCCTGATTAAACACTTGGGCAGTATCGAACATATGGGACATCGTAGTCACCTTTGAAGTGTCCCAAGATCCGATATCCTGGTTAAACGCTCTGGCATTGTGGAACATATAGTCCATACTGATAACATTCGAAGTATTCCAGTCGCCGATATCCTGATCAAATACTTTAGCTGCGTAGAACATCAAACTCATGTTCGTATCGTTCGCGGTGTCCCAATCGCCGATATCCTGATTGAATGCTGCCGCAGCGTAGAACATTTCACTCATATCGGTGACATTTTCTGTATTCCATAAGGATATATCAACATTAAACGTCAGCTTCCCATAAAACAGTCTGTGCATATCTGTCACCGCGTCTACTACGGCATACTTGATCTTTCTTTCAAGGTCTTTTGTCGTTGCAGCGTTAGCATCAGCGGTATAGTTGGCATCATAGTTAGTGATCAAAGCATCCAATGCGGCCCTGTCGGCGACGGTAAAGTCGGTATCGAGCAGGGATTTGATACTGTTGAGTTCCGACTCCATCGTGCTGACAGAACCGCTGAAGGCGTTTACTTTGGCCAGTAGCTCCCTGAAGATAGGCTGTTTAACCGGTGATCTTTTGATCTCATCGATAAAAGCGGTGAGATTGGTGTCGGTACCGGCATTGAAGTTCGTTGTCAACCGTTCTTTAAGCAGTGATGCACCGTTGGGATATTTAAGCATCGCGTAGCAGAGTTGGGCGAATTTGGCCACTTCGACATTGTCGGTTTCGACATAATCAACGGCCAACTCTGCATCACTCAGTCCGCCCAGCAGGATCTCAATATTGGATCTGACGGCAGCATCACCATCAATGATGGTCGTTATGGGGGAGATGATCGTGCCGCTAGCAGCACTCAGGTTGACGTCGAATGCTGCATTCGTATCAACCAGCTTGGCACTGCCGACGGTCAATGAGATGGGGTAGACCGGGGTTGATGCAAAAGTATAGAGTCCAATTGTTCCATTGCGCTCTGTTGCGACCTGCCCGTTGGCATCGGTTACATTTCCATCTTTGATATAACCGTCGAGGACTGTGACCTCACTTGATGGTGAATGATCTGATGAACCGTCACTTTTAGAACACCCGGCCAAAAGGCCAATTACTAATAAACCGATCAAGTATTTGGCATACATGATAACTCCTCGCCTACACCTAAAAATACACGCTTAATAAATATGGCGGAAACTAACTTAAATTGATATTCATAAATAAACTATGGTTTGAGAGCGTGAAAACTTTAATGTTTGTTGTCCGGACTGTCTGTTTGAAAGGGCAAAAGCAGTGGCGCGGTGGACAATATGGCAGAGAAGGGTGCTGTTAGCACGCTTTTTGGCTAAAGTGATATTAATCAAGAGCGTAGCGAAACATTGTCAGCGAAGCGAGTTTGATGTCGATGTTTATGTATGCGAAAAATTTGTTTGGATTGTATGTTTGAATAGGAAAATGTAGTGGCGCGGTGGACGGGACTCGAACCCGCGACCCCCTGCGTGACAGGCAGGTATTCTAACCAACTGAACTACCACCGCGCATGTAACAATAAAAATGGTGGGCATTACAAGACTCGAACTTGTGACATCTACCTTGTAAGGGTAGCGCTCTACCAACTGAGCTAAACGCCCGTTTATAATCTACTTTATGGCGACCCCTAAAGGATTTGAACCTCTGTTCCTACCATGAAGTGATAGTGTCCTTGGCCACTAGACGAAAGGGTCAAGTATCAAGCACATATAAACGTACAATTACGTTTTCAATGGTGGGCACTACTGGACTCGAACCAGTGACATCTACCTTGTAAGGGTAGCGCTCTACCAACTGAGCTAAGCGCCCAAAATCTTGCTTTTAACTTTAATTTACAGTAAAGAAAAAATCAACAATTTTGGAAAAAATTCCAAATGGCGCGGTGGACGGGACTCGAACCCGCGACCCCCTGCGTGACAGGCAGGTATTCTAACCAACTGAACTACCACCGCAACCGTAAAAAAATGGTGTCCCGTGATGGACTCGAACCATCGGCATCCTCATTAAAAGTGAGATGCTCTACCAACTGAGCTAACGGGACTCACAAACCAGCTACTGCTGTTGTGAGGCGAAATTATAGGCAAAAGATTCTGCGATGTCAAGAGAATTTAGAATTTTTTGAAAAAAACTTTTTTATCGCCCAAAATGAGCATCTTCAAGGCAGTGAGCGCGCTCTGCTGCTGGATGTAATTTCGATCGCCCTTGAAGTGACAGCGCACGACATTTTCGTAGTTTTTGGATTTGACACCGATGACAACCGTACCGACAGGTTTCTCTGGGCTTCCGCCATCAGGTCCCGCAACACCGCTGATGGCAAGTGCATAATCCGCCTTGGCGACATTCAGCGCACCTTCGCACATTTCGGCGACCACCTCTTCACTGACCGCACCATGTTTGACCAGGGTCGCATGGTCAACCGCGAGCCAGTTCTCTTTCAAGATATTGGAATAGGTGACCAACGAGCCTTCAAATACGGAGGAGACACCGGCGTGGGAAGTAAAGTAATAGGCGAGCAACCCACCCGTACAGCTTTCTGCGAGTGTGATCTTCTGCTGCGTCGCCAGTGTCGCATCAATAATATGCTGGACCAGGTCTTCCGTCACGATGATCTTTGCAGGATGCCTCTCCTGTGCAATCTGAATAAACTTGTCAATCGATCCAAATGTGTTGCATGTTACGCTCACTTCCACCCACCCTTCTACTATTTGCGAGAAAGCAAGGGAGACATCAAATTGTCTGGAAAGCGGTTTCAAGGCTTCGATCACCTCTTTGATCGGTGTCTCGAAAAAGTGCAGTTTCTGTTGTGCAGAGGGGAGCGTGATCAGAAGTTCTGGAATCTCCTGAGACTCCTGCGCCTGTATGACATTGATGGCACTTGTATTGATATCGAGGCGATAGCTGTTTTCAACGCATGTTTCACATTGCGAGGGGATGAGCATCTGCTTTTTCAAGACCAGTTTGTCTCCCAGAAGGGTGCAGAGCAGCTTACCGACAAGTGTAAAGCTCTTTTTACTGGTAAGAATATAGAGCATCTCCTCGTCTTTTAGCCTCTTTTCAAGGTCGCCGAAGAAGTTGCGGTCAGCTTCCCGATAATACTCAATAGAATCAAGCGCCATCCCATCCGTTTCGATCGTTCGGATAATATAGTCTCTAAAAGCCTGGTTCTGGATAAATATATTGCCGATGAAAATAAGACGATTTTTCACATTAAGTCCATTGATAAACTTGCTTAGGTGACCGTAAACAGCGTCAGGTAATAGGGAAGTATAGCACAGCGTCAGCCCTTTTTAAACCCTATAAGGATATAATCCAAAAATTTTAGAAACAGAGGGTGTAATGGATTACAAAGAGACTTTGTTATTGCCTAAAACAGATTTCCCGATGCGCGGAAACCTTGTTCAGAACGAACCAAAACGCTACGGCGCATGGGATGCGGACAAGATCTATGAACAGATGAAGAAAAACCGTGAAGGTGCCGAGCCGTTTACACTGCATGACGGACCGCCATATGCCAATGGACATATCCATATCGGCCACGCCCTCAACAAGATCTTAAAAGACATCATTATCAAATTCAACTACTTTAACGGCAAGTCTGTCCGTTTCACGCCGGGTTGGGACTGCCACGGTCTGCCGATCGAACAGCAGGTCGAGAAAAAACTGGGCGGCAAACAGAAGAAAGAGCAGTTGAGTACCGGCGAGGTGCGTAAACTGTGCCGTGAACATGCGGCGAAGTTTGTCGATATCCAGCGCGACGAGTTCAAGACACTCGGTATCCTGGCCGACTGGGAAAAACCTTACCTGACAATGGACTACAAGTTCGAAGCGAACATCTACCGTACGCTTTGCGACGTGGCGAAAAAAGGGCTGTTGATCGAACGCTCCAAACCGGTCTACTGGTCATGGGCGGAACGTACCGCTCTGGCCGAAGCCGAAGTCGAGTATGAGGACAAAGAGTCCCACTCCATCTATGTCGCTTTCGAACTGAGCGACGAATCCAAGGTGCGTATGGGCATCGAAGGCAAAGCGGGTCTGGTTATCTGGACAACGACGCCGTGGACGCTGCCGGCAAATACCGGTATCTCCCTCAACCCGGATGAGAAATATGTGCGTACAAGCGACGGCTATATCGTCGCGGAGAAGCTCTACAACGAAAACATCGAAAGCGGTGTCTTCAGCGGCGAAGTGGTTCAGACCTTTGATGCGAAGAAGTTTGAGAACCTTCATGCGGTCAACCCGCTCAACGGCCGCTCTTCGCATATCGTTCTCGGCGAGCATGTCCTGATGGACAACGGTACGGGCTGTGTCCACACGGCACCGGGCCACGGTGAGGATGACTACCGTGTCGGTCTGAAGTACAACCTGGACGTGATCATGCCGGTCGATGAGACAGGCTGTTATGATGAGACCGTAGTCCGTGAAAGACTCTTTCCCAACCCGGAAGAGTTTGTCGGCAAACATATCTTTAAATCGAATGAGCCGATCCTGGAGATGCTGGGTGAAGGGCTGTTAAAAGTCAGCAAGTTCACCCACTCCTATCCGCACTGCTGGCGTTCGCATACACCGCTGATCTTCCGTGCAACGAAGCAGTGGTTTATCGCCGTTGATCAGAAGCCGGAAGGTGAAGAGCGTACGCTGCGTGAGATCGCGCTCGAAGAGATCGAAAAGACCTCATTCTATCCGGAGACGGGCCGCAAGCGTCTGACCTCGATGGTCGCCAACCGTCCGGACTGGTGTATCTCCCGTCAACGTGACTGGGGTGTGCCGATCGCACTGTTCCGTGTCAAAGCGACCGGCGAAGTGATCCTCGACGAGAAGGTCCTGAACTTTGTGGCGATGATCTTTGAGATGCAGGGCTCTGACGCCTGGTATACAATGGATATTGCAGAGCTGTTGTACCCGGGTTCGGGATATAAACCGGAAGAGCTTGAAAAAGTGACGGATATCCTCGATGTCTGGTTCGATTCGGGTGCGACCTGGAATGCGGTTATGAAGTCGCGTAATTACAATGCCGGAAAATACCCTGCCGATGTCTATCTTGAAGGAAGCGACCAGCACCGCGGCTGGTTCCAGTCGTCACTTTTCCTGAGTACGGCGGTAGAGCACAAGGCACCGTACAGTGCACTCATCACGCACGGATTTACCATGGATGGTAAAGGCGAAAAGATGAGTAAGTCCAAAGGGAACGTGCTTGCACCGGACAAGGTGGTCAAGCAATATGGATCGGAGATATTGCGTTTTTGGGTTGCGATGACGGATTACCAGAATGATCAAAAGATCTCTGACGATATTTTGAAGCAGATCGCCGAGCAGTACCGCAAGCTGCGCAACACTTTCCGGTTCCTGCTTGCGAACATCGATGATCTTGAGACAATCCTGCCGTATGCGGAGATGGGTGTTCTTGACAGATGGATCGTCTCCAAGGCACAGACCGTTTTCGATGAGGCGCACAAGCAGTTCAGTGCCTACAACTTTGTCGGGGGCATGAGCACGCTGAACAACTTCATTGTCAATGAACTGAGCGGTATCTTTATGGATATCACCAAAGACAGGCTCTACTGCGACGCCAAAGATGACCTGCATCGCCGTGCATCGCAAAGCGCGATGGCGATGATCACCCAATCGCTTCTCGGTCTGATCGCGCCGATCCTGACCTATACGGCGGATGAGATCATGGAGAGTGCGCCGGCCGTGATCAAAGGCGGGATGGAAAATATCTTCGATATGACCTATACGCCGATCGATGTCGAATACTCTCTCTTTGAAGAGTTCTATATGGTCAAAGCGCGTGAAGGTTTTTCCGAAGTCGTCGATGCGCTTAAAAAAGAGAAACGTATCAAAAGTACGCTTGAACTGGTGATCTACACGTCATCAGAAAAGATCAAAGCGCTGCCGGAAATCGAAGCGGAAGACTGGTTCGTCGTCTCCGGCATCAAGGACGGTGAACCTGCCGAAGCACTGGGTGAGTTCACGGTGGATGATGACAAGTTCGTCATCGCGCTTGCAACCGCTGCAAAATGTCCACGCTGTTGGAAGTTCCACGCTCACGATGAAGAGAGTCTGTGTGAACGCTGTCATAAGGTCATGAATGCCTGATATGACCCAGCCTGTCAGTGCGACAACGGTCGTCGTGACTATTGTGATTATTTTGGCACTCTCTCTGGCGGGTGTCTATGCTGTAAAAAAAGCTAAAAAAAAAGGATAATGTGTGATTACGCTTAAAGAAGCCCTTTCCCTATCAAAAGAGGAGTTGGCAGCATTTAAAGAGGATCTTAAAAAGAAGATCGAAGCAAATCCGGAGCTCAATGCTTACATTGATGTCAATAATGTCGGCGACGGTGTACCGATCGCGATCAAAGACAATATTCAGGTCAAAGAGTGGTCGGTAACATCCGGTTCCAAGATCCTGCAGGGATACATCGCACCGTACAACGCGACCGTGATCAACAAGCTTCTTGATGCAGGTATCTCACCGTTCGGCCGGACCAACATGGATGAGTTTGCGATGGGATCGACGACGGAGAGCTCATGCTACGGGATCACGCAGAATCCGCATAACCCCAACTGCGTACCGGGCGGCTCGTCAGGCGGATCGGCGGCAGCTGTCGGTGCGGGACTTGCGATCGCGGCACTCGGTTCCGACACCGGCGGCTCGATCCGTCAGCCGGCGGCATTCTGCGGTATTGTCGGCATGAAACCGACCTATGGCCGTGTCAGCCGTTACGGTCTGGGCGCGTATGCAAGCTCGCTTGACCAGATCGGACCGATGACCCAGAACGTTGAAGATGCGGCGATTCTCTACGACATCATCAGCGGTCATGACGTCAAGGACTCGACAAGTTATCAGAGCGATGATAAAGTCTCTGACAAACTTGATCCTGAGCGCAAGCTGACGATCGCGATCATTCCCGATCATGTCAAAGACGCCAGCGATGAGATCAAACAAGGGTATGCCAAAGCGGTCGAAGCACTGAAAGTAGCGGGCCATACTGTTGTTGAGAAGAGTCTGATGGACGGCAAGTACGACATCTCGGCTTACTATATTACGGCAACGGCTGAGGCGACAACAAACCTGGCACGTTATGACGGTATCCGTTACGGTAACCGCAAAGAGGGTGAAAACCTGAATGACCTTTTTGTCAAAACCCGTTCCGAAGGGTTCGGTGACGAGGTCAAACGCCGTATCCTGCTGGGGAACTTTGTTCTCTCAAGCGGCTACTATGATGCCTACTATGTCAAAGCGCAAAAAGTGCGTCACCTGATCAAAGAAGAATACGCAAAACTGTTTGCCGAAGTCGATTTGATCTTGAGCCCTGTCGCGCCGCGTACAGCGTACGAAGTCGGTGCTTTGGAAGACCCTCTTGAGATGTACCTGAGCGATATCTATACGATCTCGGTCAACCTTGCCGGTCTGCCGGCGATCTCTCTTCCGGTGGACAAAGCAGAAAACGGCATGCCGGTCGGTCTCCAGCTGATCGCCAATGCCTATGATGAGCAGACACTCTTTGACGGTGCGCTCAGTCTAGAAAAACAATTAAATTCATAAACCAAGGAAAACAAAATGAATATTCGTAAACGCGCACTTACCTTCGAAGACGTTCTTCTCATCCCAAAATACTCAGAGGTCCTTCCCAAAGAGGTCAACCTTGAGACAATGCTGACACGCAATATCAAGCTTAATATCCCGATGGTCTCTGCGGCAATGGATACCGTGACTGAGTACCGTGCCGCGATCGCAATGGCCCGTCTCGGCGGTATCGGTATCATCCATAAAAACATGGATATCGCGACACAGGCCAAGCAGGTAAGACAGGTGAAAAAGTCAGAGAGCGGGATGATCATCGACCCTGTATCTGTCAATCCCGATGCGACATTGAGAGAGGCCGATATCAAGATGGGTGAATACCGTATCAGCGGCGTTCCCGTCGTGGATGAAGACAACAAGCTGCTGGGTATCCTGACAAACCGTGACATGCGTTTCGAGAAAGACTATGGCAAAAAAAGCGGTGATGTCATGACCAAAATGCCGTTGGTGACCGGTACCAAAGGGATGTCACTTGATGATGCCGCCGATATCATGCACAAAAACAAGATCGAAAAACTTCCGGTTATTGACGATGAGGGGAGACTTCAGGGACTCTATACGATCAAAGATATCAAAAAACGTATCGAACACCCTAATGCGAACAAAGATGAGCTGGGCCGTCTTCGTGTCGGTGCTGCGATCGGCGTCGGTCAGATGGACCGTGCAAAAGCACTTGTCGAAGCGGGTGTTGACGTGCTGGTTCTGGACTCGGCACACGGTCATTCCAAAGGGATCATCGATACGGTCAAAGCGATCAAAGCGGAGTTGGATGTTGATATCATTGCCGGAAACGTTGCTACGGGCGAAGCGGTCGAAGCGCTTGCCGAAGCGGGTGCAGACGCCGTTAAAGTTGGTATCGGACCGGGTTCGATCTGTACGACGCGTATTGTTGCCGGTGTGGGTGTGCCGCAGATCTCTGCTATCGATGAGTGTGCCGCTGTCGGGCGTAAACTTGGCGTGCCTATTATTGCAGACGGGGGTATCAAATACTCCGGCGAGATCGCGAAAGCCCTGGCCGTGGGCGCAAGCTCTATTATGGCGGGTTCTCTGCTTGCCGGTACCGAAGAGTCGCCGGGCGACCTGATCAACTTCCAGGGACGCCAGTACAAATCGTACCGCGGTATGGGAAGTATCGGGGCGATGCAGAAAGGCTCACACGACCGTTATTTCCAGGAAGGTACGGCTGCTGACAAGCTGGTACCGGAAGGGATCGAAGGGCGTGTACCGTTCCGCGGATCGATTGCCGGTATCGTGCACCAGATGATGGGCGGTCTGCGCGCATCTATGGGATACTGCGGTTCAAAAGACATTGTGACGTTCTGGGAAAAAGCAGAGTTCGTCGAGATCACTTCTGCCGGTCTGAAAGAGTCGCATGTCCATGACGTTCAGATCACAGCCGAGGCGCCGAACTACCACGTTTAGCCACTGGCTAAACGCGATAAAATAATGAATTTTCAATGATGGATGTTGAATGAAGGCTTGCTTTTTTAAAAAGCCTGTCATTATAATAATGGCACTGTTTAATAGAACCGGGTGTGATGAAAAAAGAATCAAATAACATCCAGCATCCAACAGTAAACATCCGTTACGCCGGGTTCTGGGTTCGGTTCCTGGCAAGCTGGATCGATACTCTTGTATTGATCGTTCCGATAGGTCTGATCGTCTATCTGCTCAGCGGCGGTGCCTGGCTGGACTTTTCACAACTTTCCCAAAGTATTGCACTGGCACAGAGCAGTGCGCCTGCCGATGCACTGCAGACGATGCCAAAAGCAAGTATGAAGTGGGAGTCGCTGTTTGAACTGTTGGTCGCCGGCGTGACCATCGTTTTCTGGAAACGCTGGGCGGGCGCGACACCGGGCAAAAAACTGCTCGGTATTCACGTGGTTGATGCTGCCAGTTGCGACGATATTAATAACAAGCAAGCGATTATTCGCTATATTGGCTATATTATTTCAGCCATTCCGTTGGGGGCAGGGTTCCTGATGGTCGGGCTGAGAAAAGACAAGCGGGCTCTGCACGATCTGCTGGCTGAGACGGTTGTCATTTACAAATAAAGGATAGAGATGCATTTTCAAACAGAAGCGCTTCATGCCGGTTACGATAAAGACAACCAATCAACCATGGCGGTACCGATCTACATGTCCACGGCGTATGAGTTTCGTGATGTTGAACATGCAGCCAACCTCTTCGCGCTCAAAGAGCTCGGCAACATCTATACCCGTCTGAACAACCCGACAACGGATGTCTTTGAAAAACGTTTTGCCCAGCTGGAAGGCGGCGAGGCTGCCATTGCGACCTCCAGCGGGATGTCGGCGATCTTCTATGCCATTGCCAATGCCGCCGAAGCGGGCGATAACATTGTCTGTGCTTCCCAGCTTTACGGCGGTTCGCTGACGCTCTTCTCGCATACGCTGAAACGTTTCGGGATCGAGGCACGCTATTTTGATGTCCAGAGCCCGCAGGATGCCGAAAAGCTGATCGACGACAAGACGAAAGTGATCTTTTTTGAGACCCTGACCAATCCGAGCATCGATGTCGCCAATATCGCTGCGATCACCGAGATCGCGGACAGACACAATGTCCTGACCGTGGTTGACAACACCGTAGCGACGCCGGCACTCTGCCGTCCGTTTGAGCACGGTGTGGACGTTGTCGTGCACAGTGCAAGTAAATATACGACGGGCCAGGGGCTTGCCATCGGCGGGATCATGGTCGAGCGTAAAGACCTTGTCGAGAAGATCAGGGGCAATGCCCGTTATCCGCACTTCAACGAACCCGATACATCGTACCACGGGCTGGTCTATGTGGATGTGCCGTTGCCTGTTTACACCCTTCGCGCACGTCTTTCGCTGCTGCGCGACCTGGGCGCGGTGAGCTCACCGTTTAACTCATGGCTTTTTATTCAGGGTCTTGAGACACTCGCTCTGCGTATGAAAGAGCATTCGCACAACGCCTTGATGCTGGCGCAGTTTCTGGAGAAACATCCTAAGGTGGCCAAAGTCAACTACCCGGGGCTGCCGTCAAACAGCAACTATGCCAATGCGCAGCGCTATTTTGAGAACGGCCAGGCGAGCGGACTGCTCAGTTTTGAGGTGGCCGGTTTTGACCAGGCAAAAGCCATTGTCGATGCGACCAAGATCTTTTCACTGGTGGTCAATATCGGTGATTCGAAGTCGATCATCACCCACCCGGCATCGACCACGCACCAGCAGCTGTCGGATGCCGAACTTGCAGCCTGCGGTGTACCGGCAGGGTTGATACGTCTGAGTGCAGGTCTGGAAAATGTCAACGACCTTATTGCAGACCTGTCCCAGGCACTAGAGGCGTAGTCATCGAAGCAGTAAAAAGTCAAGCTCTCCTGCATCTGGAGACGCACACCGAGCACTTTACCAATCCGCTCTATCTTGAGAGCGGGCGTATCCTTGAGCCGTACGATATCATCTACGAGACCTACGGCAAGATGAACGAGGATAAGTCCAATATTATCGTGGTCTGCCATGCCTTGACGGGGTCGCATCATGCCGCCGGTTACTATGAAGGCGAACATAAACCGGGCTGGTGGGACGGCTTCATCGGGCCGGGCAAGGCGATCGACACGGATGAGTACTTTGTAATCTGTACCAATGTGGTCGGCAGCTGTTTCGGTTCGACCGGGCCGATGTCGACGATGTACCCCCATCAGGAGCCTTACCGCTATAAATTTCCTGTTGTGACGATCAAAGATATGGTGAAGGCGCAGCGCATTCTCTTTGACCGTCTGGAGATCCACCATGTCCACGCTATTATCGGCGGGTCGATGGGCGGTATGCAGGCACTGCAGTTCGCCGTGCACTTTCCGAAGTTTGCGACGAAAGTGATCTCGATGGCAGCCACCTATGCGACCCAGCCCTGGGCAATCGCTTTCAACAAGGTGGCCCAAGAGTCGATATTGTCCGACAGGGATTTTAAAAACGGTTATTATGATCCGAAAGATCTGAAAGAGAACGGGCTGCGCGGTATGGCCGTCGGGCGTATGGCGGGGCATATCAGCTTCCTCTCCCACCACTCGATGCAGGAGAAGTTCGGACGTGAGTACAAACTGACGGACGGCCTTTACGAGCTCTTCGGCCGCTTCCAGGTGGAATCCTACCTGGAGTACAACGGCCACAACTTTACCAAATGGTTTGATCCGCTTTCGTACCTCTACATCACCAAAGCGATCAATATCTACGATCTCTCACGGGGGTTCGATTCGCTTGAAGAGGCGCTTTCGCTGATACAGTCGGAGACCTATCTGCTAAGCTTTAAAAATGACATGCTCTTCTTAAGCGACGAGATGAAGGTGATCGCTGATATACTTGCCGGCAACCAAAGAGTAAAAAGCGACTATTTTGAAGTCGACAGCAACTACGGGCATGACGCCTTTTTGGTTGAGCTGGACAAATTTGAGGATTATGTGAGAAAGGCGCTACATGAGTGAAAAAACCGCAGAAGATTTTGAGATAAGACTGGAAAAGGCCAAAGCGATCCTTGAGAAGCTGATGAACCCTGAGATCACCCTGAATGAGAGCGTAAAAGCTTACGAAGAGGGGATGAAAGAGCTTCAGCAAGCGCAGAAGATGTTGGAAAATGCGCAGCTACAGATCGAACAGATCCGGACCAAACAGTAGGGTCAAAGAGAGAGCATGCCAATGAAAGTCGCTGTCCTACAACTTCAATCCATCGGCATGAGCTCGACCAAGCTTTACCACTTTATCCGCATCGCGCATAAGAAAGGGGTGAAACTGCTGCTTCTGGGCGAGTATATGCTCAACTCCTTTTTCAAGGAGCTCGAATCCACACCGATCTCGATGATCAAAGAGCAGAGCGAACACCACCTTGCCGTCTTAAAAGAGATGGCGCAGACGCACAACATGGTCATCGTCGCGCCCATCATTATCGTCAAGAAAAAAGAGCCCTACAAGGTGGTCGCCAAGATCTCGCCGAACTCGACCAGCTACTATCACCAGCAGTTCCTTATCAACTACAGCCACTGGAACGAAGAGAAGTACTTTGCCAACCCGATAGAGGGGATCAAAGCGCCGATGAGTTTCAGTCTTGACGGCGTGAGGTTTATGATCATGGGCGGTTTTGAACTCCACTTCGACGACCTCTGGTACTACACGTCGATGAAGAACGTCGACTGCGTGCTGCTGCCGACCATCTCGACCTTCGAATCGCACGAACGGTGGAAAGAGATCATCAAGATGCGCGCTTTTACCCACAACTGCTACGTCCTCCGGGCCAACCGCATCGGCGACTACAAAGAGGAGGGCTACACCTGGCACTTCTACGGCGACTCGGTGCTTGCCAACCCCTACGGCGAGATCGAAGAGCACCTCGGTGACAGCGAAGAGCTGATGATCACGGAGATCGATCACAAGAGGGTCGTCGAAGCCAGACGGAGCTGGGGCTTTAAAGAGGCGCTGAACAAGCGCCAGTAGCGTTGCTGCTTCTGTCAGGCATTTGCTTTAGAGCGTAAACCCCAAATAGACAATCCCACCGCTGCGAATGATGTTATGACAACCACGACCAGCATAGCGGTGACGACGAATTCGTTGAACGCATTGCCTTCCAACCCGTTCGAGGCAAGCGGCGTTGCCATGCCTGTACCGAGAATCGCACCGGCAAGGCAGGCAAGCCAATTCAGGTAACTCGATATCAACCAGGCCCAGTACATCGTCTTTGTCTGTCCGGTCGTCAGCGAGAACTCCTGAAAAACAGCGCCCACGGCTATTAGAAGCACACCGCTTAAAACACCGATCGTATGCGCTGACAGGCCCAAACGGGGTATGGCCATCTGCGAAACGAACATGCCCGATAGTAACGCCAGCAGCATGAGGATAAAACCGTGACGCATTATTTTCGTTTTCATACTAAACTACTCTGCAAGCGGACCGCGCTCCGGCCGTAAGGAAGTGAGCAGGTCGTAGACTTCCGGGCGAACCTCTGTCGCTTCGTAAGCGCTCGGTATCGTTTTCGCCAGTTCGGTCTCGCGAAATGCATCGAGCGCCGCCCGGGTCTCAAAGAGATAGATGCCGCAGACAGCACCCGTCGCCTTGTCTCTGCCGTAAAACTTCTGCACCAATCCGGGCACCTCTAGAAATTGCGGACGACGGTCCTCCATTCGACGTTCAAGCTCTTCGAATGCCAGTTCCGACTTTAAGCGGACAAATAAAATAGCAGCCATATCAACCCTCCTCAGATTGCTCTATTCTCTTCATTTCACGTCTCTGCAGGTGTTTTTCCACCTGCGTATATAACCATTATAAGACAGGCTATATCGCATATATCCCCTTACGATGGAAACAGTTGAAATATTTTGGTTTATGTTAAGCATCCGGTAAATGGCAGTCATTCGGAGAAACAACCGGCAGCAGCGGAGGGATCTTGTCAAGGTGTGACCGGACGTTGGTAGATTAAGACAATGGCCCGGCTCTGTTGTCTTTTATTGATCGACATAAGCGCTGCCTGCATTCGCACGTAGAACGCGGGAACGGTTATGAAACGAGCTCGAGCAGCGCGTCACGCGCTTCGGTGATCTGAACAAAATGGTCATGGCTGCCGCCGACGTCGGGATGCACCTTCTTGGCAAGCCGGCGAAAAGCGGCTTTGATCTTGGACGGCTCAAGCGTCCCGTCGGCCGGCAGCTCCAGCAGCTCTCGATGCTGCTTCTCATTGCATTGCTGAAAACGGTTCGGGCGCCGTCTGCGGCGTCCGTTGGCACGCTCAAGCTCTTCGAAAAGCCGCCCCTGGGCTTCACGGCGTTTTTCGAGAGATGCCCGGCGCAACGCCACCTGATCCTCCTGCCATCGTTGGTGGGACATGACGACACACGCAGCGAAGCTGATCCGGCCGCCTCTCTCGAGCTCGTCGAGGCTGAACGGCCCCACCATGTCGTAGGGCTCATCCAGCCAGGCCTTTCTGCTGTCGGAGCCGATTTCGACCCGGGCGATCGTCACCGTATCGCATATGCCGTAGGCGTCATTCCAGATGACCCACTGTTCTTCTTCCTCGGAGCACAGGTCGTTGTCATGCATGGGTCATCTCCTGTTTGAGGGGTTGAACGCGTTTTTAATGATATGCAATATACGTACCAATGCCCTAAAGCGCACCAGTGGAAGAGACGCCGGAGGTTGTGCCCTTAACGTCGGGAACACAATATGTATCTAAGACCCAAACAGACCAAAAGAAGCAGTTATGGCCACTAAAAATACCGAATTGTCGGAATCTTTACAAAAAAGTATCGATCTCATGGCAGATTACCAGGCGTATGCGCTTGGTATCAACCGGGATACACCCTTCTTTGCACTGAAACTGCCGCAAAATTTCGCACCCGATCTGGACGAACCTCTGAGCTGCGAATTCAAGCCGGCCATGTTGAATGTCACCTATCACGGGCAGACTTTCGCACTATGTGTCGTGCAGTTCCGTCTTAACGGCAGAGACAGCCTCGTCTGCAGTCTAAACCTTGACCTGATGCAAGACAGAGAGCATGCGGTTGCCCGGGCACTGTTGAGAATGCAGGAGTACGGCGTCATGCTCGTCACCGAAGAGCTGCACCGTGCCATGGAGTTCAAGGCAAACTTCGTGGGTACGTTTAACCCGATTGTCGTTTTGGAAGAGACGGTTCAACAGGCAGACAGTGATGACAAAGCCCTCTGCCGGGAGGTCTATTCGGGAATCGCTTCGCAGTTTGAATCAGCTTCGGATATGTGGTATTCATTTGAGAGTATCGCACCCGCACACCACCGCTGGTATGCGAAGATGTGAAAGCCAAAGAGTTGAGTGAGTACGGAAGCCGACCGGCGGAGAGGGAAAAGATGCGAATAGCCCCTTTAGCAAAAGGAAGACTCTGGTTCGAATATGAAAATTATAAACAGCATGCCCGTTTTCTGAATCTTTCAAAAAAAGAGAAAGAGATCGTCGAACAGTTCAAAAAAGAGGGGTGCTACCTTTACAAAAATGCCATCAGCGATGATGTCATTGACAAGATCGATAATGCGGTAGACGAATGGATGATCGACAATATATCCGGATTGGTGGCCAATAAAAAACCGGACGGAACCTACCCGAGACTCATCGGTCTGCATGAAGAGGTGCCTGCCATACAGGCGCTGTTCTCAAACGAGGTGACGCTCAGGCTCCGGGAGCTGCTGTTCGGGCGCGGAAAGTCACTCTATACCAGTATCACTTTTTTGCAGGGAAGTCAGCAGGCACTGCACCGGGATATCCCTGTTTTTAATGTTTCGCCCGACAACTTCTATTTCAGGATCTGGTTTGCACTGGAAGACGCGACATTTGAGAACGGGACATTGACAGGGGTGAGAGGTGGCCACAGGGTGGCTGCTGACAAGTACAGGATGCCGCACAGGTTCTACAGCCGTTTTGAGGAGATCCCCGAACAGGACCCTGTCCTGTGGCGAAAATATCAGGATGCGTTAAAGCAAAAATATGAAGCAGCGGGTCTCAGAGAGGAGAAGATAGAGTTGTCCAAAGGCGATCTGCTTATATGGCATCCTCTTTTCCCTCACGGGGGAAGCAAAATTGAAGACAAAAAGTCGAGCAGGCGGTCCGTTGTCCTTCACGTAACGGAGATTCCTCCGTTTTCGCAGACCGTCAAAAAGTGAGCTTGTTTTGTTCCCCTTATGCGTTATGACTTTCACCCGGTTTTTATACAGGAACGTTTTTTGTATACCCAAAGAAAAGGAATTCTATGCAGATAAAAAACTACCCGAAAGTCGTCTTGTTAAAAGGAAACGGTCCCATTACGGTTAACAGTGAAATGATGGAACTGATTACGATCACATTGTCGCACGGCCTGATCGGCCTGCCCCTCAAATCTTTGCGTGCCGAGAGGGTCTATGTAGTAAGTGATATGACCAGGTTTTGGGAAGTCCACAAAGAGATCAAAGAGAAACCCTGCTGCTTTGTCTACAGCAATGAGACATTGGATGAAGAGGATTTAGAACGTATTAAAGCTGATAATATCAGTTTTATTTGACAGCGCTGTTTCAAAGCGTATAAAAAGAGTGTAGGCATATAAAACGTTTAAAATGAGCAATCAAAAAATCGCTCGCGGATTCTTGATTGACTCCTCTAATTTGTTATCTCATTTGATATCATTGATAATTGTATTAATATACCCAAATTTTTTACTTCTTTGCAAATAGTTGGGATGATATGTTCTATAGCATGACGCATTGAATGATGGAATTTCAATTTTAGCAAGTTCTCGTAAGGGGGTATTTTCGTTTAGTGGCTTAAATGTAACTTGTTGAAATGTTTTTTTTATATACTTGTCATAGTTCGGACCAGTAAAAAAAATAACTTCTGTAGGTTGTAATAACGCAATTTCTTGTATTAATACAGAACTAGTGTTAGTAATAAATTCATTAGCTATGGCTAAATTTGCTTTTTTTAAAAATGATCCTCCATCGTAACTAGACCTGAACAAGTTTGTCCAAAGAACGTTGGACTCAAAGCCAGTATTTTCTGATCCCGATAAAGAGGTTCGAACAAGCCTAAATGCTTTCCAAAATGGACTTGACTTATGTCTATAATTCTCTCCAAAAGAAAATCTTTCGTAATTTTCAATCATTGAACTTATTGCTTTTAGCTCTTTAAAATCTGAAAGATTACGAATTTTTCCCCATTCCCAACCAAGAGTTTCTTGTCCAATGACTAAAATCCTTTTATTGGAATTAACCCATTTTGCTGTAGTACTGAGAAGAAGAGGCGGTGAAATATGAGTTTCATCAATCCCATGAAAATTTACTTTTAACAAAGTTTTTTCATATAAAGATGCTAGTTGTTTATTCATTATATTGCTTTCATGATAACGTTTAAAATGAGCAGTCAAAAAGCCGCCCGCTGATTTTTGATAGGCTCCACAGTTTTGTAATATTATTTTTTGATTCTTACTACATCGTTTAGGAAATCGTTATTTAAAAGCTGTTCTAAACTTTCCCTAGCCTTTTCTTGTTTTGTACAATTCTGGTCGGAAAGCATTCTAATATTTTCGTTAAGTAAAGCATCTGATGCTTGTATTTTTATCTTAACTGCATTAGTGACTTCTTGAAGACGATTTGTACAAATTTGTACAAAAGAATTGTTGATATTTTTGTTATGTGCCAAGTACGATAAACATATTTGTGTGAAATCATCAGCCTCATTTATATTTTCAAAAATTTTATAAACTGTACTGGCAACTTCGTTGATATGATCGTCACTTCTATGAATAATACTATCCCCAACAACCATAGCACTGGTTTGACCTGTTGTAATTAAACCTCGCGCATTTGCCATACCTTCATTTATGGCTTTCTTATTTAGTTCTCTACTAAATTTTTGGTTTTCAAGCTCAGCTTGTTTGGTTTTTAGAATATTAATCTCATCGTCAGTCTTCCCAGTAGTATTTGTATCTTCTACCTGTTTGATTTCTTCCGTGAGTTTATCAATTTCTTTTTGAATGGTGTCAACTTCTGCTTGCATTTCGCTAATAGATTTTGCGACTTCTGTAGTACCTACAGTTGTAATTGTTACTGGTGGCACTCGTACAGTTCCAGTTAATTGTTCAATAGCTAATAAAGCGATCATACTTCGCTGATATCTTCTAGCTGCAATACCATATTGTGCCTTATCAAGTGCACCGTTCGCATATGCTTCACAGTTCCGATACATTGCATCACGAAGCAGCTGAATACTTTGTGTACGAAGCCCAATGAAGGAAGTTCCTTCTTGTGACGATGTAGCCAATTTTAATGCAGCTTGTTCAGGAATTTTCCCTTCCAATGCCAACTGCATGGCATAGGCAGATAATGCGTCTGGACTGGGCTCTGAACATACCACTGTTCTGTTGCTCTCATTTTGAACAACAATAATAGCTCGTTGCTTGGCATCAATGAGCTGGCCATTCCCATCATTAACATTAAAATCACGTGCTATTGAGTTCAAACGTGCACATCCCGAAAATAGCATCATGGCTAATAGGGCAATCATAGCTGTATATTTCACGATTTCTCCTTTTTATATAACTATTTAATATCTGACATGGTATAGCTTTTAACCTGATATCTCCTCAATATCTAACAAAAAATATGTTCTTGTATTTTAAAATATTTGTCAAGATGCAATATTTCTATATTGTAATTGATATTTTCACTGATAAGATAATCATTTTTAATGTCTAAATATTGGTTTTAAGGCCAATATCTTGACAAAGTGTAGGGATATTTGCCGATTTAGACAATATCCGTACATTTTGTCCGGTATTTGAAAGATGATCATTGGAAGAAAAAAGGGTTGACAACCTCATGTTTTCATCGCAGACAGTACAGTGGAAATAAAAGATATAATACGCCCATGAAACGCAAATACATACAGAACCATAATCCCGTGACATTCAGCTTTAAACCGACCCGCGAGGATTTCATCGTCGATGAGATCCCCCTTTACGAAGAGGGCAAAAGAGGCAATTACCTGCATCTGCACATCAAAAAGACCGACATGTCCACTATGGAGATGATCGCCGTTCTGGAGGAGCAGACTAAGTTCCACAACATCTCCTACGCGGGATTGAAGGACAAGTACGCGACGACCACGCAGTACATCTCGATGCCGGCCTCGTATGAGAAGTATTTTGCGAAGTTCAAGCACCCGCAGATAGAGATACTCGACTCGTTCCTCCATAAAGAGAAGCTCAACATCGGTGACCTCAAAGGGAACCGCTTCAAGATCCGCCTTCACGACGTGACGCCGAAAAGTGCCGAGAAGCTCGATGAGGTGCTTCAGGAGATCGTCCGTCAGGGGATGCCGAACTACTTCGGGTACCAGCGTTTCGGGCAGGACGAAGACCACTTCGAGAAGTCCAAAGAGGCGGCGCACGGCTCCAAGGTCTTCCGCGACCGCCGTCTGAACAAGCTGATGACCAATGCCTACCAGTCCTACCTTTTCAACGACTGGCTGGACGAACGGGTCCGTCTCTGCCGCGATCTGGACTACATGGACCTGGATCTCTTTGAGAAGAAGTGGGGGCTTTCGACCGAAGAGGTCAAACAGCTTCAGGGGCAGTCCTCCATCTTCAAGGTGCTTCCGGGCGAGATCATGCTCGACGTTCAAAGTGGCAAATGGGTCAATGTCACCGACCTCCAGTCGGTTAAAAAGCCCTACAAAGAGCGCAAGCTTCAACCGACGGGACTGCTGGTAGGTAACAAGGTGTGGCGCTCGCGCGGCGCGGCCGGTGCGATCGAAGCACGTCATGACGATGACGAGGTGACGATGGCCGGCGAACGCCGCGTCGCCTGGGTCTACCCCAAGGAGATAAAGTCGAAGTACCTCAAAAAAGAGAGCGTCTATGAGCTCTCTTTCGCACTGCCGAAAGGCTCCTACGCCACCGTGCTTCTGGAGAACCTCGCCAACCGGGATATAGAGGGCGTGCACGAGCCTAAGAAAACGAAGAAGTCTGCTTCTTTCCGGTTCGATGATCCGGATGATTACGATGATGAGTATTAGGATTTAAGGGGTAAAGACTTATATTGTGTCTTTGAAGTTTGTTGAACAATTAACTTTTATTAACCATACTCTTTCCTTTTTACGTCGCAAAAAAGGAAACGAAAAAGCTCTCGTGACGGCTTCGCGGTCGGCTAGCTGCCGACTGCTTTCCTTTCAGTCCTTCACTCGCTAAAAACGACAAAACTCCCTACGGTCAAACATTGCCGTTTTTTTAACGCTCCTTCTCTCCTTACAGTCAACGCTGCAGATGCCACGAAAAGAGCTAAGCGGTGACGCATTGATTTGAAATTAAAAGCTGATGCTTTTCAATTCGGCTACGCCTCATTGTACGGAACATCAAAATTTTTACACAATTTAAAATGTCAAAGAAGTTGATGTTGTGATGCGTCCGGAGATTAATTCCGGCAGAAGTGACGGAATGCCATCTGTTGAAAGGTGAAAGTTTTGGCAGTGAATTTTGGCCGAAGGGTATAGCTCTTCTTTCTTTTCCGTCAGGTTTCTTTCTTGAGCTAGCAAGAAAGAAAAGTGACATCCCTGCTATCAAAAAATATTCAAAAGAAGTTGTGCTGCTCAGATTTATTGAGGCGGAGATGCCAAAGATCATGAGCTTTATCGATCATACTCTTTCTTTTTTCACGATGCGGAATTTTACGATGTGACATTTAGTGTCACCCTGCATAGAGCTTTAGCTCTTTAAGTTCCGCCCTGTGCGGCGCTTTAGCGCTGTGTCGCCGCAAAAAAAGTAAGCAAAAAAGCTCTCGAATCGGCTTTACCCGAGGGCATTTCCTTTGGTCACAGCCCGACACGCTGTCGGGTACCTTCTTTACACTCGCTCCTTCCTAAAAACTGCCGCACCGATGCTTCGCATAACGGTTTGGCGCGTCGGCTAAAAAACGCAAAGAAATTTGCCTTTTTTTAACGCCTTTGGCACTCCCTAGCTCAGACAGCGTGATTTTCTTAACGAGTAAAATAGAGTTCCAGCTCACTCTGCAGATGTTGTGAAAAGAGCCAAACGGTGACGCATTGATTTGACTTTAAAAGCCGACGCTTTTCACAATGCGGCTTCGCCTTCTTGTGCAGAGTGATGGACTTTCTCGCAATTTTAATTTTTCATTGAAGTTTGTGCTTTTTACACGTCAGAACATTAATTCCGGCAGAAGTGACGGAATGCCATCGGGAGAGAGGTGAAAGTTCTAGCAGTGACTTTTGGCCGGAGGGTATCATCTTCTCTTTTTTCCGTCAGGTTTTTCTCTGGATGAGCAGAGAAAAAAGTGACATACTAGCTATCAAAACTCATTCAAAAGAAGTTGTTTAGCTTAGATGTATTGTGGCGAAGATGTAGGAACGAATGACTTTTGTCTCCTACACTCTTTCCTTTATCCAATTTTGTATTTTCAGTAATGGTTGTATTTCAATATGCGTCATGGCATTAATTCCGGCAGAAGTGACGGAATGCCATTTGTTGACAAGTAAAAGTTCTAGCAGTAACGGTATCCGTCAGGTTCTTGCCCTTTTCTTTTTTGGTTACTTCTTCTTTTGGGCACGCAAAAGAAAAAAGTGACATTACTACTATTAAAAAGCATTAAAAGAAGAAGGTAGACTTGCAACAATGTTGTGAAATTGTTAGAAATAACAAATATTCCTGACTTCTCTCTTACTTTTTTACGCCGCAAAAAAAGTAAGCAAAAAAGCTCTCGAAACGGCTTCGAGCCCGACAGGCTGTCGGGTACCAAGCCTACGATATATTCCATCCTAAAAACGCATGGGTCACTACGTTCAATGCGTTTTCTTAACGGAAGTAATATACCTCCGGCTCGCTCTGCAGATTTTTCGAAAAAGAGCCAAGCGGTGACGCATCTATTTTTAATTTAAAAGCTGACGCTTTTCAATTCGGCTTTGGCTCATTGTGGGCAGTAACAGACTCTCATTTGATTTTGTATTATCAATGAAGTCTGTATTTTTTGTGCGTCAGAGATGAAAGTCAAAGTTTGAGCAGTAACTTCTGGCCGGAGGGTATTGCACTTTCTTTTTTCCGCTAGGTTTTTCTTTGTGCACGCAAAGAAAAAAGTAGCATCTCTAGCGATATGAAGTAATTAAAAAAGTCTAAAAAGAGAAAGAATATCTATTGGCGGAAGTGAGTATGCGTATATAAAGTTGAGATCGAAGATTACTCCTCTTCGATCATATGGTCGAGAATATAGAGCTGAATCTCTTTGGCAGGCAGCTCTTTGTCAAGCGCTTTGCCGTAGAGACGGGAGACCTGTTGATGGTGCTTCTCATAGGCAAAATGCGGATAGTGGTTATGCCACGCCTCTTTGATGATCTTCAGTGAGACACGGTCAACAAGCCACGCCTTGAAGATGGAGTAGGTGCCGAAGAAGAAGCCGGTGAAGATCACCGCCGCGATGATGAGCAGATGGCAGTCGATCTTGGCCAGCTCTCTGTGAAAGAGGGCGCTCAGCGGCAGCAGGATGACGTGCCAGATGACCAGAAAGACAAGGATGTTCCGACCTATCCTGACGCGGGTGCCGGGTATCTTCCCCTCGAGGTTCAGACCGTCATCGTACATCTTGTTGGCTTTGAGCAGTTCGCGAAAAAGCAGGGGCTCGTTGTTCCTGGCGAACACAAAGGGCACAATATACTTATCAACAAGTTCTAATATTTTATTCACGTCGGGACTCTTTTATTGGTTGGTAGCCGTATTATACCGATGAAAAGGAAAATCTTTTTAAAAGCGTCCCAATCTTTAGTAAAAGAGTAGGATTGCTGCTAATTTTAGAGCAGACATGCTACACTAATCCACTTGCAAAAAAGGTGTAAAGCGATGTTGAAATATTTCCATAGACAGGTGCAGTTGTGGGGCGAAGATACCCAACGTTCTCTTCAGGAGAAAAAGATCGCCATTATCGGCAGCGGCGGCCTCGGCAGCTCTCTGGCCTTTGCTCTGGGCGCATCCGGCATCGGCGAGATCCATATGGTCGATTTTGACGAAGTGAGTCTGCACAACATCCACCGCCAGATCGCATTCAAAACCGGCGACGAGGGGAAGAACAAAGCCCGTATCAACGCGCGGATCATCGAAGAGCGCTGCCCTTATGTCAAAGCGGTCGCCCACGAATGCGATTTCGAGACCTTTGCCAAGATGGGGATCGAGGTCGACCTGATCATCGATGCGACCGACAACCTGCCGACACGCGGTGCGATCAACGCCTATGCCAAATCGGTCGACACCCCGTGGCTCTACGGTTCGGTCGAAGCCTTTAACGGGCAGGTCTGTTTCTTTGAAGAGGCCTCATTCGAAGAGGTCTTCAAGATCACGCAGAAGACCCCGGCCGGCATCGCGGCACCGATCGTCATGCATATCGCTTCGCTGCAGGCCAACCTGGCACTGCGCTACCTGGCCGGTCTGAGTGTCAAAAAAGATTACCTCTACTACCTCTTTTTCAACGACGAGGGCGAATTGATCACGCAGAAGTTCGGGCTTCCCAAAAGCTGACCTCTGTTGAGGAGAGCAGAACATTTTCAAAGTTTTATGTTATCTTGATTACAATGTGTGATACTCACAATCGGAAGTACTCTTATGAAACAGACGCTTTTGCTCCTTCTTTTGACACTCTCTCTGCTTGGCAACGACTTTTTTGACGATTTTTTTACCCAACAGATCGAACTTGAAAGACAGCTCGAAGATCAGAATCTCAGCAGTGACACCTTGGAAGAGATCCTCGTAGAAGAGGACAGGCTCTTCAACCAGTTCTTCGTCGATTACATTACCAAAGATAAAAAAGAGGGCGGGTTAGAGCAGGACCTCTACAGCAGCGAGATATTCAGGCTCAAGCGCCGCATCCAGGCGAACAGTCAGCGCGGCAACACCCTGGCCATCATGCGTGACGAGCTGAAACTTGCCACATTCGCTCTCAAGCAGAACATATGGAGTACGATGGAGCAGGTCGTTCAGGCTGTGAAACTGGACTCCTACAAAGCGTTTGCGGCGCGGCTGCAGGAGATCATTGAAAAACGCCATGAAAAAGAGCCTTCCATCGATCTGCAGAAATATGCTTATATCCCGAAGATAGCCGATCCCGATCCGTTAATGCTGAGTGTCAGGGCGAATCTTGACGAGTACCGTTATATCCAAAACATACACAACACCCTAAGTGCCGAATTGATAGAAAACGCGAAACAGGTCTATAAGGCCGGTGCGGTCTATCGCTACGGGATCCTCTCCCTGGCGGTCATCATCAACGATTCCGATGTGGCCAGAGCCGTAGACCCCTATCTGGATTATGTCTATCTCAGCAGTGCCAAGCTTGTCTACATCACGGCGATTCTCTTTGTGATATACGTTGTGGGCAAGACCATCGTCTTTGTCCTGCAGCGCCTGCTCTATTTTGTGAGCAGCGACGAGGAGGATATCTGGTACGTATTTGAACAGACCACCCGCCCTTTTACGGTGCTTGTCATCATACTGGCATCCGAACTGGTCTTTACGGTCTACTCCGGCTTCAGCGATGTCTCGTGGGTCATCACCCTCTATAACATCGCCTATGTCTTCCTGGTTTCGTTCCTGGTCTATCGCCTGGGCAATGCGATCGCTGTCGTCAAGATGGAGCAGCTGCACAGCAACAAGTTTTTTAGAAACGAGGTCGTTAACCTCGGGTTGAAAGTGCTGAACGGTCTGGTGGGGCTGACAGCGCTGATCATCATCCTGAAAATACTCAATGTGAACCTGACGGCGATCCTCTCCGGTCTTGGTATCGGCGGTATTGCGGTCGCTTTTGCCGCGAAAGATACGATTGCAAACTTTTTCGGGTCGGTCTCCATCCTTTTGACAGACCTTTTTGAACAGGGGGACTGGATCGCTGTCAACGATATGGAAGGTACCGTCGTCGAGATCGGTCTGAGGGCGACGACGATCCGGACCTTTGACAACGCCCTGATCGCTATTCCCAACTATAAACTCGCCGATAACGGTATCAAGAACTGGAGCCGGCGGACCATGGGCCGCCGCATCAAGATGAAGATCGGCGTGACCTATGAGTCTGATATGGAGAAGATCAAAAAAGCGATAGCGGAGATCAGGGAGATGCTGCAGAACCATCCGGGTATCGTGACGGAACGGACCGAGTATTTGAGCAGTGAACGTCAGAAGAAACTGGTCTCCAAAGAGGACCTCAAGGGGATCAAACGCCTTATTATGGTCTATCTCGATGCGTTCGGAAGTTCAAGTATCGATATTCTGGTCTACTGTTTCAGCCGTTCGGTAATCTGGAGCGAGTGGCAGGAGGTCAAGGAGGATGTGCTCTTTAAGATCGCCGAGATCTTAAAGGCGAATGATCTGGATTTTGCCTACCCGGCCATGACAATCCACCAGGCTGCGCCGAAAGACTAAAGCGTAGCGATATATTCGGAGATCGCCCGGATCTGCGCTTCGCTCAGGCTGCTTGCCTGGCCTTTCATAATGGCTTTCATATTGCCGCCGTAGGTGCCGTTTTGGTAGCCTTTGAGCGCGTTGATACTCTTCTCTTTCTCCCACCCCGCAATGATCTGCGACTTGTTGAGGGCGGCTTTCTCACCATGCTGGCCATGACATGAAGCACACTTCTGGACGAAAAGAAGGCGGCCGTTCTGCGGTGTCTCCGCCTTGGCCGATGGTGCCGGTTCCGTACTTTGAGGCGCTGTTTGCAGCGGTTCCTTTTCAGCGGAAGACGGCTCTTGCTTCACAGGAACGTCAGACGGTGATGCCGCTTCTTTTGTTGTCGCATTTGAGCGGTTGTCGCTGCAGGCACCCAAGAGAAGCATAAGCGTTATTAAGAGGGTCGGTTTCATAGTTTTTTCCAATACGTTTTAGTATGCGGAAGATTATAACATCGCACTTCTTAGAGAGTTGGGGCAATGTTGAAATGTTAATGCAGGTTTAAGGGCACCTTTAAAACCCAGGACAGCTTCAGCGATAGAGAAGAGACGCGGCGAGGGTTTCTGGAAGTGCCCCTGGTTTTACGCTCGAAAAAGTATCATCGTCTTCTTCCTCGGAAATGTGCCTCAGTATTGTTAGAGATGCCCAAAAGAAAAAAAAGGGTATAATCGCGATTACATAGAGAGACTAAAACATTAGAGCAGACATGAGATTTGAACCCTATCCATTTGAAAAACTGAACACACTTTTGGCGGATATTGCGCCCAACCCTGAGCTTGATCCCATTCTTTTGACGATCGGCGAGCCGCAGTTTGAGACCCCCGCGTTTATTCAAAATGCCCTGAAAGAGAGTACCCCGCTGCTTAAAAAATACCCTAAAACGGCGGGCGAAGAGTACCTGCGTGACTCCATGCGCAACTTTCTTTCACGCCGTTTCGGCGTGACGGTAAGCAACGCGCAGCTTGTCCCATCGTTCGGGACAAGAGAGGTGCTTTTCAATTTTCCGCAATACTTTCTTTTCGACAAGAAAGAGCCGGTCATCGCTTTCACCAACCCCTTCTACCAGATCTACGAGGGTGCCGCGATCGCCAGCCGTGCAAAGATGCATTTTTTAAATCTGGATGAATCCAACGGCTACAGACCCGAAATGGACGAAGCGCGCCTGAAAGAGTGTGATCTTGTGATCCTGAACTTTCCGAACAACCCGACGGCATCATGCCTGAGCCTCGAAGAGCTGGGCGAATGGGTCAAGCTGGCGCTCAAACATGACTTCGTCCTGGTCAACGACGAGTGTTACTCGGAGATCTATACCGACAAGGCCGTGCCGTCGCTGCTGGAAGCCTCCGTGCATGTGGGCAACAGCGACTACACCAATGTCCTGGTCATCAACTCGATCTCCAAACGCTCATCGGCGCCGGGACTGAGAAGCGGATTCATCGCGGGGGATGCCGAGATATTGAAGGGGTATATGGAATACCGTACCTATGTCGGTGCCGCCTCGCCGCTGCCGCTGCAAATGGCTGCGGCAGCTGCCTGGGATGAGGAAGAACATGTCGAACGTTCCCGCGCTGTCTACAGACGCAATTTTGAACTGGCACAAGAGATCCTCGGTGTCGCCATGCCCGAAGCGACCTTCTATATCTGGCTCAAAGTCGACGATGCGATAGAGATGACGAAAAAGCTCTACCGCGACTACAACCTCAAGGTCCTTCCGGGCGAGTACCTGGCGCGAACGGATGAGAAAGGCGAGAACCCGGGCCGCGGATACCTGCGTATCGCCCTGGTCGAGAACGAAGCGAAGACAAAAGAGGCACTACTGCGTATTAAGGAGGCATTGGCATGAACGAAGAACTGAAAGAGAAGATATTAAAAGCACAGCAAGAGGGCAGTATCGCCGGGTTGTATGTTCTGGAGGCCCAGGCGCAAGAGGCATTTGACGAGCAGGAGCTGATCGCCTATTATGCCAACATTTTAGACCTCGCCCTGGAGAACCTGACGGACGCACTGGAGTCGGCCCGTCAAATGGATATCACCGAAGTTCAGGACTTCGCGACGCTCCGTGCGCTCTACGAGTATGCGATGGAACATTACAGTGCGGGTAAAAAGACAGATGCTTCGGCACTGTTTGAGATCCTGTCGGGTCTCTGCAGCGACAAGACCTTCTCTGACGCGATGAAGATGCATCAGGCCGGTGCCGATTCGGGTATGAGCATCGATGCCTTTGTTGAAAAGATCGGCGACGTGGACGCAACGCACCGCGCCGGCAACTTCTATATCTCCGAGTTTAAGAAAGATGCCCGGAAGATACTGGATGCCGAAGGGGGGAAACAGTGAAGATCCATTTTATCGGCATAGGCGGCATCGGCATCTCGGGACTGGCGCAGTACATGCACTTCAAAGGGCATGATATTACCGGCTCGGATGTCGCCGATTCGCGTATTGTAAAGATCCTGCGCGACAAAGGGATCGAAGTCACCATCCCCCACAACAAAAAGGCGATCGAGGAGCAGGAGCTGGTGATCCACTCCGCCATTATCCGCGGGAACAACCCCGAAGTCGTTGCGGCAAAAGAGAAGGGGATCAAAGTCCTGGCACGTCGTGAGGCGCTTCTGGACCTGCTGCACGAACAGAAGGTCTATGCGGTCGCCGGAGCACACGGCAAGAGCACGACGTCGGCGATCCTGGCTGCGATCATGGACGGTTCCGCCATTATCGGGGCGGAGTCAAAAGCGTTCGGTTCCAACGTCCGCTATGACGATACCTCCGATCAGCTCATTTTTGAAGCCGATGAGAGTGACGGCAGTTTCCTGAACGCCAACCCCTACTGTGCGATCGTGATCAACGCCGAACCGGAACATATGGAGTACTACAACTACGACTATGAGCTCTTCTACGACTCCTACCGCAAGTTCATCGCTTCGGCAAAACTGCGTGTCATCAATGCCGAAGATGCGTTTTTGAGTACGATCGAAGGCGAAGCGATCCGTCTCTACCCGAGCAAAGATATCAAAGATATCAGGTACCTGCTTATCGATGACGAACCCTACACCTCTTTTACGCTGAAAGATCTTGGAAGCTTTAATGTCTGGGGCTTTGGCGAGCATATCGCCATCGACGCCGCACTGGCTATTCTGGCGGCCCATGAGAGCATGGATATCGAGACGATCCGCATCCGCCTGCTGCACTTCAAGGGGATCAAAAAGCGCTTTGATATCGTTGCGAAAGGGGATGAGGCTGTCATCATCGATGATTACGGCCACCACCCTACGGAGATCGCGGCAACGATGGGTTCCGTGCAGGAGTACAAGAGACTCAAAGGGATCAAACGGATCACGGCCATCTGGCAACCGCACAAATATTCGCGTACCATTGACAACCTTGACGCCTTCACAAAATGTTTTGAGGGGGTGGACCGGCTCATCATCCTGCCGGTCTGGGCCGCGAGCGAAGCCGAACAGTTTATCGACTTTGAAAAAGAGTTCGGCGGGTATGACCTCACCATGATGGACTACCTTACCCGCGACGGCGACAGTGTCAACCTCTGTAAACACAATGAGGTCATCGAAAGCCTGGATGAGGGGATCATCATCGGTTTCGGTGCCGGCGACATCACCTATCAGCTGAGAGGAACAAAGTAATGGCCTATATCTACGGCTTGATCATAGTTGCGCTTTTCTTTGCCGTGATGCACTTTTTTACGGAGCTTGACCTGAAACAAAAAATGGGGGCTACCGTCTTGACCCTCTCTTTCGTGATGGCTGCGCTCTATTACAACACGCTGCAAAACGCGAAGGCGGAACATCTTCGTGATGTGATGCTCCGTTTCAACCAGGGAAAGAGCCTGCAGTGCGGCGACCTGGAGGTCGACAAGCAGAACTTTACCCTGAGCGTGGGGACGCAGACCTTTATCGCCAAAGAGCAGACGCCGTACTCCGGCAAAATGGTCGTAGCAAGTGACTGTGAATGAGTCTTAACGCGCTGATCGACCGTCTGGACCTACACGGCCATATCGACTCTTTTAACGGCTTTCTCAGCCGTCATAAGCCGCTCTTTATCGAGGGCGATCAAGAACGCCATTTTAACTATATCGAAGCGCTGGACAAACTCTCTTTCAATGCCCCGCCGAAAGTCGACTCCTTTCATATCATCAAAGCCCATCTCAAAAAACAGGGCATTATGCGTTTTGAACAGATCTTTGAGATCATCAAGGTGGTGCGCTATTTCCGTTCGCTCAAAAACAACGGCTACGAGGGTATTATCGGTGAATGGCTGAAGAAGATCGAGATCCCCGAACGTTTCGGCGAAGAGGTGGAGAGCTATTTTGACCTTGAGGGAAACTTCAATGAAGAGCTTGACGAAGAGCTGTACGGACTCGGACAGCGCATCAAAGCCATCAAGGATGATATCAACGCCTCGATGCGCCGTCTGCTCTACCACTCAAAGCTCTCTTCCTATCTGGTCGATACGCAGATCCACTACGTCAACAATGAAGAGTGTCTCCTGGTGCGCGGCGGTTTCAACCATGTGCTCAAAGGCCAGGTGGTCGGCCGTACCGGCGCGGGCTTTTTCTACGTTGTTCCCGACGCGCTGAGCAAAAACCGCGAGCAGATCAGGGTTGTCGAGACGATGCGCGAGGTGAAGTTCTATGAGTACGCCAAGCGCTTTTCGAAAGTCCTCTCCGAGCTTCTGCCTTTTATCAGCTTTATCGACAAAGAGTTTGACCGTTTCGACCACTACCAGGCCCGCGTCACGTTTGCCAGGGCGAAAAGTCTCAGTATCATCAAAGCCGAGCGAAGCAGAGAGATCAGGCTTGTCGGTTTCGAACATCCCGCACTGCACAAACCGAAACCGGTCAATGTCGATTTTTCGAAATCGGTGCTGATGGTGACCGGGGTGAACGCCGGCGGTAAGACAATGCTTTTGAAAGCGATACTCTCCGCGGCGGTGATGGCCAAATACCTGATCCCGATGAAGGTGAACAAGCATAAATCGGTGATCGGAAACTTCAAGCGCTTTGAAGCGGTCATCGACGATCCGCAGAATGTCAAAAACGACATCTCCACCTTCGCCGGGCGGATGCAGCAGTTTGCACAGCTTTTTTCGCAGAACGAGGCACTTGTCGGCGTGGATGAGATCGAACTCGGTACCGACAGCGACGAGGCGGCGGCACTTTTCAACGTCATACTTGACGACCTGATCGCCAAGGGGCAGAAGATCGTCGTGACGACCCACCACAAACGGCTTGCCGCCCTGATGGCGGACCGCGATGACGTGGAGCTGATGGCGGCGATCTACGACGAGGAACACCGCCAGCCGACCTACGAGTTTCTGCAGGGTATCATCGGCAAATCCTACGCCTTTGAGACGGCACTGCGCTACGGCATCTCCAACGCCGTGGTCGAACGCGCCAAAAAAGTATACGGCGAGAACCATGAAAAACTCAACCTGCTTATCGAGAGAGGTTCCGAGCTGGAGCGCGCCTTAAAAGCGAAAAATGCGCTGCTGGATGAAAAGCTCGCCGAAGTCGAGGCCGAAGAGCGCAGGCTCAAAGAGCAGAGAGAGCAGCTTGCTCTGAACCTTGAAGCCGAGCGCGCCAAGCTCAAAGCGAGCTATGCCGCGTCGATCGCGATAGCCAAAGAGGCGGCCCGTCTCACTGATGCCAAAGCGATCCATAAAAAGATGAACGAAGCCAACATCGCACTGCCGAAGCAGGAACCCATCAGGAAAAATGAGCGCTACGATTTCAAGGTCGGCGACAATGTCAAATACCGCAGCGCCAAAGGAACCATTATCAGCCTGAAAGAGAAAGAGGCGATGATCGAAGTGGAGGGAATGCGCCTGCGTGTCCGGCGCGACGAGCTGCGTCCCTCAGGCAAGCCGCCCAAAAAGAGGCCGAAGACGGAGGTCCATCACAAGATCGAACGCCGCGGCAGCCTGAGGCTTGATATCCACGGTCTTCGAGCCGAAGAGGCGGAAGAGAAGATGGACAAGTTCCTCTCCGACGCACTGATCGACGGCTGGAACGAGGTGGTGATCTATCACGGTATCGGTACCGGCAAACTCTCCTATGCAGTCAAGCGCTTTCTGAAAGCACACCCGAAGGTCAAGTCCTTTGAAGACGCGCCGCAGAACATGGGCGGTTTCGGTGCCAAAGTGGTACGGCTGTAGAAAGGCAGGGAATGAAGAGTTTACACGAGACGATCTTCTCAGCTTTGAGAGAGGTACCATCGATAAGACCGGTTTCCGGTCGAAGTAAAGAGGCTGAATGACGCAAAAAGAGTATAAAAAAAACGTAGAGCTGTTAAACAAATACGCGTACCACTACTATGTGCTTGACGATCCTATCACGACGGATGAGGTGTATGACAAGCTCTATCATGAAGTGCTCGCCTACGAAGAGAAATATCCGGAAAATATCGATCCCTCATCGCCGACGCAGCGGGTGGGGGATGTGGCCTCACTCTCTTTTACAAAAGCAGTGCACCTTTCACGTATGTGGAGTCTCGAAGATATCTTCAACAGTGAAGATCTCCAGAAGTGGCTGGAGAAGGTGCACAGACTTTCAGACGGCATCTCCTTTTACTGTGAGCCCAAATACGATGGTGCGAGCCTGAACCTGATCTATGAGAACGGTGTGCTGACAAGAGCGATCACACGCGGCGACGGTGTCGAAGGCGAAGAGATCACTCAAAATGCGAAAACGATCAACTCGATTCCCCTGACGATCAACCATCCGGGCCGTCTTGAGGTCCGTGGGGAAGTGGTGATCTTTAAAAAGGAGTTCGAACGCATCAACGAAGAGCGTATGCAATCGGGCGAGAGTATCTTTGCAAACCCGAGAAACGCGGCTGCCGGTTCGCTCCGTCAGCTGGATCCGCGCATCACCGCCTCGCGCAACCTGGTCTTTTTGCCGTACGGCATCGGCGAGAACGATCTGGAGATTGGGCGTTTGAGTAAGCGGATGGAGTACATCTACGAGCTCGGTTTCCGTGCGCCGCCGGAAAGAGCTCTCTGCAAAGGGTTCGACGAGATCGAAGCCTTTTACCAAAAGATGAACACTGAACGCGACGATTATGTGATGATGATTGACGGGATGGTGATAAAGGTCGACCAGATCGAGGCGCAGGAGGAGATGGGGTACACGGTGAAAAATCCCCGCTGGTCGTGTGCCTACAAATTTCCGGCCGTTGAAAAGATCACCACGTTGAAAGATATTGTCCTGCAGGTCGGACGAAGCGGGGCGGTCACGCCGGTTGCCGTTGTCGAGCCGACGCCGATCGAAGGGGTCGTGGTCGAGCGGGCCACGCTGCACAATTTTGACGAGATCGACCGCAAAGATATCCGCATCGGCGACAAGGTGATCATTCTGCGTTCGGGCGATGTCATCCCCAAAATTGTCAAAGTGCTGACGCATGAGCGTGACGGTTCCCAACTGCCGTACAAGCGTCCGACCGAGTGCCCCGTCTGCCACAGTGAGCTGCTTGACGAAGGCGCCTTGACCAAGTGTCAGAACCTCACCTGCAGTGCGAGGGTGGTCAACGCCATCATCTATTTTGCCTCCAAACCGTGTCTGAACATTGACGGGCTGGGTGAAAAGATCGTCGAGACGCTTTATAACGAGGGGCTCATCAAGAGCGTGATCGATCTTTTTTCTCTGGAGCTCGACGCGCTTTTGGCGCTTGAGGGATTCAAAGAGAAAAAGAGCCAGAAACTTCTTGATGCGATTGAAGGGGCCAAAGGGTGTGAATGCTGGCGTTTCATCAATGCGCTCGGCATGGAACATATCGGGGAAGTGGCGTCGAAGAGTCTGTGCGGGCATTTCGGACTGGGGTTCAGCGAGGCGACCAAAGAGGAACTTGTCGCTATCGACGGCTTCGGCGAAGAGATGGCCAACTCGGTGCTTGAGTTTGTCCGCGTCAACGGCGAGAACATCAGGATACTCGAAGAGATACTGACACCGGTGGAACCGGCGCAAAAAGCGGATGTGGCCGAGAACCCCTTCAAAGAGAAGACCGTTGTTTTGACCGGTTCGATGAGCGAATCGCGCGGCAAGATCAAGATCATGCTCGAAGAGCTGGGCGCAAAGGTGGCGGGTTCCGTCTCAAAAAAGACGGACTACGTCATTTACGGTGACGATGCCGGAAGCAAATATGACAAAGCGGTGGCATTGGGCGTTGCGACGATCACCGAAGAGCAGATGCGGGAGATGTTGGCATGAAAAAGATAGTGCTTCTTCTGATGACCTTTGTTACGCTCTCCTTGGCCGAGCCGGTAGACAGGGTCGGCCCTTATATCGCGCTGGGCGGCGGTTATGCGCTTTTTAACGACGATACAAGGATGCAGGCCGATACGATCGACAACTCGTATAACCTCAATATCATCGGCGGTGTTTTTATCAACAAGTATCTTTCGGTAGAACTCGCTTACGACTATTACAAGCGATTTGAAAACGTTGAGAATGCCAATACGACCAAAATTACGGTCGTGGACGTGGATGCCAAGGCCCATTACCCGTTGTCGCAAGAGCGCATCGATCTGTACGCCGCTTTTGGAGCAGGACAGATACTGTGGCGTGAAAGTCTGCAGGGTGTATCGAACGACGACAAGTCAAATGTCCTAAGGGGTGATATCGGGGTAGGGGTCCGTGCTTTGGAGTGGTTGACCGTCAACATAGGCTACCGCAGGTACTTTTTCTCACTTGAACACAACACCGGTACGCTCGACAGCGATAACAACATCATATACGAGCGCTACAATATGGAAGTCAGTTCGGCTTATGCAAACATTGAGGTACAATTTTAATGCGTTTAGATCAATACCTGGTACAAGAGGGCTTTGTCGATTCAAGAACCAAAGCCCAGATACTGATAAAAGGGCGAAAAGTGAGTGTCAACGCCAAAGCGGTCACGAAACCTGCTTTCAATGTCACTGATGAGAAGGTCGAGGTTGCCGACGAGATGATCTATGTCTCAAGAGCGGCGCACAAGCTCAAGGGGTTTTTGCCAACGCTGCCTTTTACCCCGAAAGGGCTCGAAGCGCTTGACATTGGCGCAAGTACAGGCGGCTTTACCCAGGTCCTTCTTGAAGAGGGTGTCAAAAGTGTGACCTGTGTCGATGTCGGACGCGGACAGCTGCACCAGAAACTGCTTGATGATAATCGTGTCACCAGTTTTGAAAATATGGATATCCGTGATTATCCACGACAAAAACAGTATGATCTTGTTACCAGCGATGTCTCTTTTATCTCCCTGCATCATATCCTGGAGTCGGTTGATGCGCTGAGTAAAAAGTGGATCATCCTGCTTTTTAAACCGCAGTTTGAGGTGGGCAAAGATGTCAAACGTGACAGCAACGGTGTCGTGACGGATGACAAGGCTATTGCCGCCGCTAAAACGCGTTTTGAAGAGGCGACCAAGGCGTTGGGCTGGAGACTGGTCCATCATGAACCCTCAAAACTCAGCGGTAAAGAGGGCAATATAGAGGAGTGTTACTGTTTTGAAAAATGTTAAAGCGATAGCGATAGGCGGGTTTGACGGCATGCATATCGGGCATCAAAAACTTTTTGAGGCCGTGGGAGAGACGGGGGCTGTTTTAGTGATCGAGACGGGCTATGCCAACCTGACCCCCGGGCGGGCAAGAGAGCATTACACAGATCTGCCGGTTTTTTATTATGAACTTGAGACTATCCGTCATCTTGATGCAGAAGGTTTTATTGCAAAACTCTCCGAAGAATTTCCAAAACTGGAGAAGATCGTTGTTGGGTATGATTTTCATTTTGGCAAGGACCGCCGTTATGCCATTGACGATCTGCGTGCGTATTTCAGCGGGGAGGTCGAGGTGATCGACGAGGTCGCGATCGACAACGATTCGGTCCATTCGCACAAGATCCGGGCCAAACTGCAGATCGGTGATGTCAAAGGGGCGAACCGGTTTTTAGGGTATAACTATACGGTCCACGGCGAAAAGGTACCGGGGCAGGGACTTGGAGAAAAAGAGCTTTTCGCAACGATCAACATCGATGTAAAAGGGTTTCTCCTGCCCAAAGAGGGGGTCTATGTCACTTTTGCCCGTTTGGACGACGAAGAACATTACCACCCTGCGGTTACTTTTATCGGTCACCGTGTAACGACGGACGGCTCTTTTGCCGTCGAAACGCACATTTTAGACATGAATGTCGGCGATATTAAAAGAGTACGCATCTCTTTCGTCGACTTTATCCGACCGAACAAAAAGTTTGAGAACCTGGAGAGCTTGAAAGCAGCGATCGCCGATGATATAGCGATTGCAAAGCGTGATACACAGCGGCTGAGTCTTTAAGCGCCTGTTTGGATTCTACTCTTTGCTTATTTGATACAGAATCAGTGAATTTGCGCAATTCGCTGATAAAGAGGGGCTCTTCTTAGAAACTTTTAATCCAAGAGAGAGTAAAATCGCGGAACTATTTTGCATTTAAGGAACGATGAATGGGTGAATTATTTACATTCTTTGGTCTGATCAGTCATGATCACACTTTTATCTATATGACGCACATGCTGCTTACAGCACTGATTGTAGTTGTTATCGCCAAGCTGGCAACAAGCAACATGAAAGTGGTTCCAACCGGAACACAAAACCTTTTAGAAGCTTACCTTGGCGGCGTACTTGCCATGGGTGCGGACGTAATGGGTAAGGAAGAGGCGCGCCGCTATCTTCCGCTTGTTGCGACGATCGGTCTTTTCGTCGGTATTGCCAACCTTATCGGTATCGTTCCGGGCTTCGAAGCACCGTCAGCGTTCCTTGACTTCACACTGGCTCTTGCGCTTGTCGTTTTTGTCTACTACAACTTCGAAGGTATCCGCCGTAACGGTGTTATCGCCTATTTCAAACACTTCTTCGGCCCGGTCTGGTGGTTGGCATGGTTGATGTTCCCGATCGAGATCGTTTCGCACATTTCACGTATCATCTCTCTCTCTTTCCGTCTTTTCGGTAATGTCAAGGGTGATGATATGTTCCTGATGGTACTTTTGATGCTGGCTCCGTGGTTGCTGCCGATGATCCCGTTCGCACTGCTTACCTTCATGGCGTTGCTTCAAGCATTCATCTTCATGATGCTGACATACGTCTACCTTGGCGGCGCGATCCAGATCCACGACGAGCACTAAACACTCTGCCGTATGAAGCGAAGTGTTTTTGATAACATCATCAGCTTCCTTCTAGGCATCTCCTGGGCATTTATTGTCCTCGGTGCCTACATCGTCTTTAAAATCTTTCTTTTTATGGGTGTCGGTTCGGCACTCTTTTTCGCCATACTCTATATCATCCTCGGCCTGTTTTTCATTCTTCTGCTTGAAACGATGCTAACCTATAAAGAGCGTTTAAACGAGTCAAAAAAACAGACAGAGCTTCTCGAAGACATCCGCGACGCACTTCGGACATAAGGTCCGGCTCCAACTGTTCCAAGACGAGGTTGTCTGATATGAAATATGAAAGATTAGAGGCCGAGAGATGAAGTCCTATCTGATAACCGATCCCCGGTTCTACTCAACAACGCCGACAACGTTTCGTATGACCATGCAAAAGACTTTGCAAAAACATCAACCCGATTTTGCACTCTACCGGGACAAGAACAACCCGGATTACGCCGAAATGGCGAAACTGTTCCTGGAGCTCTGTTCAGGCTCCGGCAAAACAAAAGCCATACTGCACGGCAATGTCGGACTTGCCGCCGAACTTCATGCATACGGGGTGCACCTGACGTCACAGCAGTTCGACGAGATCGAAGCAGCAAAAGCGTCGGGACTCTTTGTTGTCATCTCCTGCCACAGTGAAGCGGAAATCCTCGAAGCGCAGCGAAGAGGGGCCGATGCCGTCACTTACAGCCCCATTTTCAACACACCGGACAAGGGTGAGCCGAAGGGTTTAGAGGATTTAAATGAAAGAGTGGCTAAAATAAGCCTACCTATTATCGCGCTGGGCGGGATCACCACGAAAGCGCAGGTTAAAGCGGTTGAGCAGAGCGGCTGTTACGGCTTTGCTTCGATCCGCTACTTTATAGACAATTAAAAAATATTTTAAAAAAGTCAGTCCCGGGACTGACCTCTCCACAAGGAAACCAATGTTTGAAGTCGTTATCGGCCTTGAAGTCCACGTCCAACTCAACACAGATACCAAACTCTTTTGTTCATGCCCGACCAGTTTCAATGACCGTCCCAATGTCAACACTTGTCCGACCTGTTTAGCACTTCCGGGTGCTTTGCCGGTCCTTAACAAAAGCGTCCTGGAAAAATCGGTAATGCTCGGAACGGCGATCGGTGCGACGGTCAACCGTACCTCGTTCTTCGACCGCAAGTCCTACTTCTACCCGGACAGTCCGTCCGCATACCAGATTACACAGCTCTACACGCCTGTGGTCGAGCACGGCAAGCTGGAGATCGATTTTGAGGACGGCTCCAAAAAGACCATCCGCATCAACCGTGCGCATATCGAAGCGGATGCCGGTAAAAACATCCACGAAGGGGCTGTCTCCAAAGTGGACCTGAACCGTGCGGGAACACCGCTTCTGGAGATCGTCTCTGAGCCGGATATGCGTTCAGCCGAAGAGGCAGTCCTGTACGTCAAAAAGCTGCACTCGATCGTCCGTTACCTTGACATCTCCAATGCGAATATGCAGGAGGGGTCGTTCCGTGTCGACGTCAACGTCTCAATCCGCCCGAAAGGCGATGAAAAGCTCTATACCCGTGTCGAGATCAAGAACATCAACAGCTTCCGCTTTATCCAGAAAGCGATCGAGATCGAGGTAGAGCGCCAGATTGAAGCGTGGGAAGACGGGGTCTATGACGAAGAGATCTACCAGGAGACCCGTCTGTTTGACCAGAACAAGCAGGAGACCCGTTCAATGCGCGGCAAGGAAGAAGCGGCGGATTACCGCTATTTCCCGGAACCTGACCTGCTCAAAGCGGTGATCGATGACGAGATGTTTGAAACGTACTCGCAGATCCCGGAACTGCCGGATGAGAAAAAAGAGCGTCTGGTCTCCGAATACGGTATGCGTGAATATGACGCCGCCGTTATTACCGCCGAGCTTGAGACGGCACACTTCTTTGAAGCGATGCTTGCAGAGGGCATCAATGCCAAAAATGCGGTTACCTGGCTGACAGTGGAGCTGCAGGGACGCCTTAAAGGCGGCATGACGATCACAAGTTCTCCAGTGGATGCCAAGACACTCGGAACCCTTGTCAAGCGGATCGAAGACAAAACGATCAGCGGAAAGGCGGCAAAAGAGGTCCTTGACTATCTGATGGAGAACGAGAGCGATGTCGACGGTGCGATCGATAAGCTCGGTCTTAAACAGATGAACGACACCGGTGCTCTGGAAAAGATCATTGATGAGATCATCGCAGCCAATGCTGACAAGGTGGAAGAGTACCGCGGCGGCAAGGACAAACTCTTCGGCTTCTTTGTCGGTCAGACGATGAAAGCGAGCAAGGGAACGGCCAATCCGCAAACGGTCAACGAGATGCTGAAAGCAAAACTCGGCTAGAGATCCGATGATGCAAGAAGAGCTTACAGAGTCAGAGCGGGTCTCTTCTTCATCGTATAAACAGAAATATGTCGGGCTGCTTTCGCGGTTTCTGGTCGATACGGCCTATTTCCTAAAGACATCACCGCGCTACAAGAGTGCGAAAAACTTCTTCTACAATCTTCTTGAAAACAATGCCTTTGTCTATAAACGCTATTTTGACCTCTTTATGATGGTGCTGATCTTTTCAAGCGTCATTATCCTGATTCGAGAAGTGCGTCATGAGATCAATGATTTTTGGGCCGTTTTCAACAACTACATCATCTCGGTGATCTTTCTGATCGAATATCTGCTGCGTTTCTGGGTGATCAGCGACTCGTCCGATATCGTCATCGACCAGTATGAGAGAGACGAACATCTGCAGCGGCGTTTTCGTACCGGGCACGCGCTCTTCAAGATATTTCTTGCCAAATGGAACTATGTCCGTTCGCCGGCGGCGATCATCGACCTTCTGGCGATTATGCCGTTCTTCCATGAACTGAGGCTGCTGCGGCTTTTCATACTGTTTCGGGTCTTCAAAATCTTCCGCTACACCCAGAATATGCAGTATTTCGGTTACATTCTTTCGCACAAAAAGTTCGAACTGCTGACCCTTTTGACTTTCGCGAGCGTCGTGGTCTTCGTCGCTTCGGTTCTAATCTATGTGATGGAGTCCAACAACCCGAATTCGCCGATCAACACTCTTTTCGATGCGTTTTACTGGTCGATCGTGACGATCTCGACTGTCGGATACGGCGATGTGACCCCGGTGACAAGCGAGGGACGGACGGTGGCTATCGTCGTGATCATCTCGGGTATCGCGGTGATCTCTTTCGCCACCTCGATCGTCGTCACCGCCTTTACCGAAAAGCTGGATGATATCCGCGAGAACAAAATACTGGCAGACGTCAAAGGGCTCAAACACTTCTATCTGATCTGCGGCTACGGCATCGTCGCCCGTCAGACCGCTTCGAAACTGCGCCGAAGCGGCCGCAACGTCGTGGTTCTGGATACGGACCATCAGCGGGTCAAAGAGGCAAAAGAAAATCAGCTTTATGCTCTGCAGTTAGATGCGGCATCGCTCTCCTCCTATCAAAAGATGGGACTCGATTTTGAGAAACAGGTGAACGCCGTTATTCTGCTGGGTGAGAGTGATATCGCCAATGTCTACACCGCGCTGACACTGCGTTCCATCGATCACAATATGCGGATTCTTTCCCTGTTGCATGACAAAAGAAACCGCCGCAAGCTGCAGCTTGCCGGGGTCAACCATATCGTCTATTCTCAGGAGCTGATCGGACTGCTTTCCAAAGAGTACAGCGGCCGGCCGATCGCTTTCGAGACGATGAGCATGCTGCGTGCGGAAGAGTCGGGTACGGCGATGGAAGAGATCGTTGTAAATGAACGGATCGCAGACAACTTCAAGAAGGTCGATGATATGCATATCCGCCGGCACCGGCTCCTGCTGATCGGACTGTCAAAAGTGAGTGCAGAAGGCTTCCTTTTCAATCCGCCGCCGGAGACGCCTCTGGAGAAGGGGGATATTATGATCGTCGCGGGTGAACATTCGATGATCAACGAGTTCAGACTATTTACCCATATGAGGTTGCGATGAAGACATATCATGTGGTCGTTTTCGGTTATGAAGAGTTTGCCAAAGAGGTCGTACGGCAGGTCAGAGAGGCTTATCTCGGCGTAGAGGTCTATGCACTGACCGAGGCCTCTGTCGAGGAGGCTAAAAAAGAGGGGATTGCCGCCAAAATATTTGATCTTGATGACAACTGGGATGAGTTCAAGCGTTTTAATATGCAGGAGACCCTCTTCATCTGTGCACTGGACGATGACGTTTCGAATGTCTTTTTGACGATCGGTCTGCGTGACGGCCTGGATGATGCCAGGCTGATCGCGCTCGCCTCGACCCAGGAACATGCCTCAAAACTTCGTCTGGCCGGAGCGAACAAGGTGATCTCCAAACTTCAGACGACGGCAGATATCATCATCGAGGTGCTTGAACGGCCGATCGTCACCTATGTCATGGGGGAGATCATGCAGGAAGAGGCGGCCTTGAAAACGGTACAGATCGTACTCGAAGCCGGTTCGCCGCTCATCGGCGAGCTACTGTATGACGTTTCGCTGCAGCTGCAGAGCGAGTTGATCGTTCTGGCCGTTGTTGACGAGACGATGCAGACCCATTTCGTGTTTACATCAAAAGGGTATAAACACCGAATTGAAGTGGGGGATATTTTAGTTGTGATCGGATATGATGAGAATATTGAGAAACTTAAAAGGAGAGTGTAGTGAAGAAGATAGGCGTTATTGGAGCGGGGAAATGGGGACAGGCGCTTGCGTTTGCTTTTCGTCAAAATCCCGAGAACGAGGTCTATATCACCTCGCGGACAAAGCGTGATATCGAAAACTTTGTTTCACTCGAAGAGGTACTGAAGCTGGAGTATCTGGTCATGGCGATACCGGCACAGCAGGTGGCCTGTTGGCTGGATGACCACTTTACCTATCATGACCAGAAAGTCCTGGTCGCCGCCAAAGGTATCGAAGCTTCCAGCGGTCGTTTTCTTAACGAGATTTTCGTAAAACATGTGCCCGAAGCCTGCCTGGCCTATCTTTCCGGCCCTTCATTCGCAGCCGAGGTCATGCAGTCACTGCCTACCGCCCTGGTGATCAACTCCACTGACGAGCAGCTCGCGATGGCTTTTGCCGAATTTTTTCCCGCCTTTATCCGTACCTATGTGAGTGCCGATGTGGTGGGGGCCGAGGTGTCAGGCTCCTATAAAAACGTGATCGCTATCGCAGCGGGGATCACGCAGGGGCTGAAGCTCGGCAATAATGCAAGTGCGTCACTTATCTCCCGCGGTCTGGTCGAGATGCACCGTTTTGGCAAGCATTACGGTGCCGAAGATGACACCTTTTTGGGTCTCAGCGGTGCGGGGGATCTTTTCCTGACAGCGTCTTCGACCATGTCACGTAATTTTCGCGTGGGTCTGGGACTTGCCGCTGGGAAATCGCAAACGGAGATTCTTGAAGAATTGGGTGAGGTGGCCGAGGGAATCGGTACGGCCTATGCGCTCAATATTATTGCCGCAGAACGCGGTATCTACCTGCCTATCGCAGCAGAGGTTTATGCTATTTTAGAAGGCAAAGAGCCGCTGAAAAGCCTGAACGATCTTTTGACGCGCTAGGGATAACGATGAATGAAGAGCGTCTACAGATAAAGAAGATAGCAACTGCGCTGATTCTGGGTGTTCTTTCGTTCGCTCTTGCCTTCCTTTTTCTGAACTATCAGCAGTCGGCGTTAATCGGGGCGCTGGTCCTTTTAGTGACGCTTTGGACCAATGAGGGACTCGCCCTTGGTGTGGCCTCTCTTTTACCGATCGTCCTTTTTCCGACGCTGGGTATTTTAAGTACCAAAGCGACAACGGTCAACTATGCCAATCCCATCATCTATCTTTTTTTCGGGGGATTTTTACTGGCAATAGCGGTGGAAAAGACAGGGCTGCATACCTGGATCGCAGACAAGGTATTGCTGCTGTTTCCCAATACGGCAAAGGGGATCGTCTTCTCTCTGACGATCACTTCGGGCCTGCTCAGCTCCATACTCTCCAATACGACAACGGCCCTGCTGCTGATCCCTATAGCGCTCTATCTCTCTGCTGAGCCTAAGCTCAAACTCCGTTTCGCACTTTCTATTGCCTATGGGGCGAGTGTAGGGGGGATATTGACGCCGATCGGGACGCCGCCGAACCTGATCCTTCTTGGGGTGATGGAGGAGAAAGGGATGGAAGCGATCCCCTTTTTTCAATGGATCTGGATGGTCGCGCCGCTCTCAGTCACGATGTTTATTGCGGTCGCCTCTGTGTTGAGTATCGGTGTCGGCAAGGTGAAAATAACGAGAAATATCGAGCATAAAGCGATGACACTGTCGCAGAAGAAAGTGATGTTCTTATTGGCCTCGCTGATGCTGCTGTTGTTGGTTAATGCGCCGATAAAACCTTACTGGAACGGTCTGGGGATGAGCGAACCGGTCATCCTGCTCTCTGCCGGGCTGCTTCTTTTCGCACCGCCGTTTCGTCTGCTTGAGTGGATGGGCGACAAAGATAAGATCCCGTACCGTATTATGCTGCTATTTGGTGCCGGTTTTTCGATTGCGGAGGCTTTCTCAGTGACCGGTTTGGCCGATCAGGTCGCTTCGTATATCGTGGGGATGACCACCCTGGCCCCGGTTCTGCTTCTGCTGGCCATTGCGGCGATCGTCACTTTTACGACGGAGGTGACCTCCAATACGGCACTGATCTCGATTATGCTGCCGGTGATTTACTCGGTGGCAGAGCAGAGTGGTATCGATACCCGTCTCTTCATGATGGTGGCGACACTCTGTGCCAGTTACGCCTTTATGCTGCCCATTGCGACACCACCGAATGCGATCGCCATGTCATCGGGGGTAGTGGATGTGAAGGTCATGGCGAAGTATGGGCTGGTCTTTAACCTGGTCGGTATTGCGCTGATCGTCCTGATCGCCAAACTCTTCTGGAGCCACCTTATTTGAAGCGTTAGCTGGGTCTGCCCCTTCGGGTATCGGCGCACTTTGCACAGAAGTTCACCTCTCGATGTACCGATGTACATCTTCGGGTTCACTTCTGCACAACCTGCACCAAATCTAACGCTTCAAAGTTCAGTTCTGGTTAAGATGAGCTGCGCCACCTTTCTTAACTCTTAACTCTTAACTCTTAACTCTTAACTCTTAACTCTTAACTCTTAACTCTTAACTCTTAACTCTTAACTCTTAACTCTTAACTCTTAACTCTTAACTCTTAACTCTTAACTCTTAACTCTTAACTCTTAACTCTTAACTCTTAACTCTTAACGCTGAACGTGGCATAGATGGGATTGTGGTCTGAGACGTTTTTGGTATCGATCGCTTCTGCTTTGAGCAGTTTAAGATCTTTGTAGAAGATATGGTCAAGGGGTTTTGCAAAGATCTGTTTGATGTGATGTTCCTGATGGACTTCTGCTTTTTCCAATCCGAGTGCTTGTTGAAAAGCTTCCAGTGCCTTCATCCGTTTTTTCGTCCAGTTGTTGAAATCTCCTCCGACGATCATCGGTCCGCTGCAGCTGTGCAGCTCCGTTTTGATCTTCTCCAGCTCTTTCGTAAATATCTTTATAGAGACAAAATTGATGGCATGAATATTGACAACGTGGAGATTCTGGCCATTAGGAAGCTGGTGGTGTGTGATGAGCATACTTTTATGGGTGATCATACCGACCTCGCGGCGGTGCGAGAGGTTCTGGCGGATCTTTTTAAAAGCGACCTGGGTCGCTGTCAAGACACCGTAGAGGTGCTGAAACGTCTCGATGTTGCTTGCCATTGCATAGGAGAAATCGTCCAGGATAGAGGCCATTTTTTTGGGAAACTTGGCCTCTTGAAAGAGGAGAAAATCTGACGGGTAGTCGTGAAGAATGGCTTTGAAGGCGTGCTGAAATTGCGGTTGAAGGTTCTCTTTATGAATGTTCCATACAAGCAGGGAAAACTCTTTTGGGAGGAGGTGATGCTGGTGCTGAAGTTGTTGCGGGAAGAGCTTGGGTTTTAAAATAGGTGATCCTTTAGAGCTGCGGAGCTAAGATACGCATGAAATTTTCTATGATACGACGCAATTTTGAAGCCTCCGGCATTCGCGTCTCTGCATTGTCGATAAAACCTTTCATCCACGCCTCTATCTCGCCGATGATGGTTTCAGAATAGGCAAAACTGACGGCTTCGTAATTGAGCAGCAAAGAGCGGTTGTCAATATTGACTGAGCCGATCATGACCGCCTTCCTGTCAAAGAGAATGGCTTTGGCATGCAGAATATTACCTGTATACAAGACCAGATCAATGCCTTCTTCCTGGAGTTCGCGCATGTAGGAACTTCGGCTCAAGTCGGCGACGATGTGATCGGATTGTTTCGGTGTGATCAGTTTGATATCAAGCCCTTTGTGTTTGGCGATTCGAAGTGCCAGCATCAGGGTCTCATCGGGTAAAAAATAGGGGGTGACGATCCAGATGCGCTCTGTCGCGGAGTGGATCGCACTGATGAGCGCTTCAAAAAGGGCATCCCCTTCGATGTCGGGTCCGGAGGGTACGACCTGGATATAGGCGTCACCGTAGACTTTCTTAACAGGCAGGGCTGCCTGGCGAAGTGCAGAACCGGTGGCATAGGCCCAGTCGGCTTCAAAGATCTGGGCATACTGGTAGGCCGCATCCCCCTGTGATTTGAACAGTATATCCCCCCATTGACGCGGGTCCTTTGCCGGTCCCATATACTTCTTTGAGAGGTTCATCCCTCCGGTGATCAGGGTGGTTTCGTCAAAAAGGTAGATCTTGCGGTGGTTGCGAAGATTGATGGAGTTCTGATAGGGCAGACGAAGAAGAGGCATGAAAAAGTGGACCTCACATCCCGCTTTTCTCAGTTTTTTGAGCGGACCTTGAAAAAAATAGAGTTTGTAGGAGCCGAGCGAGTCAAGCAGCAGCCGTACATGAATACCTTCTGAGGCTTTCTCTATCAGGGCATTGATGATTGTTTTTGTGACCTTGTCTTTTTTCAGGAGATAGGTGCTGAGACTGATGCTCTTCTTCGCATTTTTGATCTCATCCATTAGGGTTTCGTAGGCTTTGACATTGTCACTGATAAACTCGAAACTGTTATGTGCGCTTACCCCGGCAATGCCGTTGGAACGCAGGATACCGTCGATGCTGTTGACCTTTCCTGCCGTTTCACCGACCCCTTTGACGTGCAGCGAAGACTTGCTCTTTTTAACCGGACGTTTGCGAATACCGAAGATAACGTAGAGCAGAATGGAGACGTAGGGTACGATCACCATCAGCAGGAGCCAGGATATGATACTTGTCGGAGAACGTCTTTGATAGAGCATATGCAGCATGGCAAACACGATGATGATCTCGGTTATGATAAAAACGCCGTGCAGGCCCAAAAATTCGAACAGGTTACTTTGCATTGAAAAGCTTCCGTCGATTCTGAATGATCAGAACAAGACAAAGCGGCCAAAACGTATTTAAAACGGGACGGTTGTTCAGATCAGAGAAATAGTAGAGAAGAGGCAGACAGGCAAGAAAAGGCCATGTCAAAAAGTAGAAAAAAAGAATTGCACTGCCATAAAGTTCTCTCATAAACAGATAGTAGCCTAGTTTGGGTAAAATTGCGAAAAAGAAATGGAGAAAAAATGATCGTTCATATTGTGATGTTTACATTCAAAGAGGAAAACAAGGCAGAAAATATTGCCAAGGCTAAAGAGATGCTTGAAGCACTTGTCGAAAAGATCGATCCGCTGCTTTCCATGGAAGTGGGCATTGATTTCAACGGCAGTGAACGGGCGATGGACCTCTCCTTGATCTCGACATTTGAAACAAAAGAGGGGCTGGCGGAGTATGCCACGCATCCGGCGCATCTGGAAGTTGTTGCTTTCATTAAAGAGGTGACGACATCAAGCAAAGTGGTGGATTACGAAAAGTAAGGTTCGCCGGGTAAAGATCGACTTTAACGAAGATCGATACCGGGGCGTCAGCGTTTACCTTTTGCCGAAGAGGGCGAAAATGCCGGTACGTTTTTTCGGGTTCTCTTCCGTCGGTTTCTCTTCGGCTGCTTCGATGGCTTTACACCCCTCTTCGGTCGAGACGATCGAGGCATTGCGTTTGATCATAACTGAGGCGCCGCTTTTGCTCTCTACCCCGATGTTTTTGAGGGTGTCGGAGAGCAGGTTGAAGGTTGCATCATCATTGATGCCTTCACAGTTGGTATTGCCGGTACAGATACTGAACTGCGACTCGCCTTCGACAAAACGAAGACCGACGATCAGGTCGATCCCCTGTGACCGAAGGTCGATCTTGACCCCGCAGATATTTGCGTCGTTCTGATGCTTCGCACCAAATTCCTGAAGGGCCTCTTTGAAAACAAGGCCGATTGAACTCTCTTCTGACATAACATTTCCTTATAGAAAAGGGTGGATTCCTGATACTATTGTAGCATAGCGGATTTTCTTTTACAAATTGCTATTCTTTTGTAGTAAAACGACCTTTTTGTCATCATGATAGAAAAGAGTCAGACCGAACTGTTTTGCCAATATCTCAAAACTTTTTGGTTTGCAGAAGACGATATGTGTCGGATCGCGCCGGTACCACCACTGCAGATAGTGCTCTTGCGTGTTGCTGTGGAACTGCGTCATCAGCGCCAGGTAGCCGCCCGGATTGAGATGTTCTGTCAAGAGCTGTATGATACCCCGGACATCGGCAATGTGTTCGATCACTTCAGTCGAGGTGATAAGGTCGTAACGCTTGCCTTGATAGACCTTTTCGGGGGCGAAGAACTTGTCGTAGTGGTCGGTTGCAAACCCCTCTCTCTCGAGCATCCTGGCTAGGACGGGATTCGGCCCCGATCCGAAGTCGAGGGCCGTTTCGATCTTCTCTTTATGGGGTGCTATTGTCTTGTCGATAAAGTCCTGGAACATCGCTACATAGCCGAGATTCTCTTCGGTATTGTTGTGCTGCTGATAGACCTTCAGCTCTTTTTCGTCAGAGACGATCGCCTGCGGATCTTTAAAAAGGAATTCGCACTCCGGGCAGTGGTAGGTCATGCACTGCATATAGTCATCGAAAAAAGCATGTGTCTGGCCTTCACAGATTTTGCACTGCATCCGATTACCCCTTCTGCGCTTCGATCTCTTCGAGTTTCTCTTCGATAGCGAGCAGCTCTTCGACTTTCGCTTCGTAGAGGGCTTCGCTTTGTGAGAGCTCCTGCGCGACAACAGAGATCCCTTTTTCGCTGTAGCATTCCGGATCGGCCAGGCAGGCATTGATCTGATCGATCCTGGCCTCGATCTCTTCGATCTCCTGAGGCAGGGATTTGAGGGCCTCATTCTCTTTGTAGGTGAGTTTCAGCGCCTTGGGCTTCTCTTTGTGTACTTTTTTAGGCGTGCTCTGCTCTGCCTCTTTGACAATGTTCTCGATCTCCAGCATCTCTTTCTCATGTTCGAGGTACTCTGAGTAGAGCTGGTGGGATTCTTCGATCTCGCCGTCATGGCCTTTGAAGATAAAGAGCTTTTTGGCGATCTTGTCGACGAAGTATCGGTCGTGGCTGACCAGGATGACCGCGCCGGGAAAGTTTTGCAGCTGCTCTTCAAGGATGTTGATGGTCGGGATGTCGAGGTCGTTGGTCGGTTCATCCAGGATCAGACAGTCCACATTTTTGGTAAAGAGGAGGGCGAGGGCGACACGGTTTTTCTCCCCGCCGCTCAATACGCCGATTTTCTTGTCCAGGAACTCTCTCGGGAAGAGGAAGTTCTTAAGGTAGCCGTAGACATGCATGTTCGAACCGCGCACCTGGACCCGGTCCCCGCCGTTGGGACAGAAGGTCTCGATGAGGTTTTTTGAATCGTCGAGCAGCTCTCGGTGCTGGTCGAAGTAGCCGATGGAGAACTCGCCCTGTTTGATCTTCCCTTCGGTCGGCTTGATACGCCCGAGCAGGGTCTTGAGCAGGGTCGATTTTCCGGTGCCGTTGGGCCCGACGATGGCGATCACATCTTTCTGGAGAATACGGGTGGTGAAGTTTTTGATCAGCACTTTGTCGCCGAGGGTGACGCCGAGGTTTTCGACCTCGAAGAGCATCTTCTGCTTGTTGACGCTTTTGTCACGGTTGAAGTGCTTCTCTTCGCGCTGGATTTCGACGCTCATCTTTCGGATCTTGGCGGGGTTGGTCTTGGCCGCTTCGCGCAGCTGCATCAGCCGTTCTTTTCGTCCCTCGTTGCGTTTGAGACGGGCGCGGACACCGCGGGCAAACCACTCGTTCTCGGTCTTGAGCAGCCCAAGCAGGTTGTCGTGCTGTTTCTGCAGGGTGCGGAGGTACTCCGCCTTCTGCTCAAGGTAGTTGGAGTAGCCGCCGCGGTACTCTCTGAGTTTGCCGTCTTCGACCTCGATGGTCTTGGTCGCGATCTGGTCGATGAAGTAACGGTCGTGGGAGATGAAGACAAGGGTGAACTGCTCTTTGAGGATCAGCTCTTCCAAAAACTCCACCATATAGACGTCAAGGTGGTTGGTCGGCTCATCGAGCAGCAGGATATCGGGTTTCTGCAGGAGCAGCCCGGCAAGGGCGACGCGGCGCTGTTCACCCCCGCTGAGCATGACGACCGGCTTATCTTCCATATGTTTGAGGTTGAAGTTCAGAAGAACGCGTTCGATCTTGTCGTCGAGCGTCCAGGCGTTGTGATGGTCGAGATAGTGGTTGAGCTCGGCATGCTCTTTCAAAAGCTGCGGGTTCTCAAAATCGTCTGCGAGCTGCAGCGAGAGGGCATCGTAGCGTTCTCTGGCAGCATAAAGCTCCTTCAGACCCCGCTCGACGGCTTGCCTGACAGAGTCATCGGCTTCAAAGCGCGGGACCTGGTCGAGCATCTTGATCTCAAGGTCCTGCTTGGTGATGCGTTCACCTTCGTCTATATCGAGTTTGCCGTTGATGATCTTCATCAGGGTCGATTTGCCGCTGCCGTTTTTACCGACAATGACAATACGTTCACCCTCGTCAACATGAAAATTGACATTGACTAGGATCTTCTGCAGATCATAATGTTTGTGTACACCAAGTAGGTCGATCAGGGCCATAGGTTCTCCAAAAGTAGTTTACTGTTTATATAATCGTTATTTTTTGCCGAAGCAATAGGTCCGATATAAAAACCATGAAGCGATCGCTTTGTCGCTATAGCTGTACTCCTGCTGTTTTTTAGGAATAGAGTTGTTTCGCATGTATGAACGGATAATGCCGGTGACCAGATAACTGATAAGCAGCGTGGCCGCCGCGTAAAAATAGTCCACAATAAAGGCGACCATCAGGGTCAATATCAGGGGTATATAGGTGAGTTTAAAAGCGATAACATTGACCAGAAAAACGCACTCTTTTGATGTGAAAACAGGGGTCGGTTCGATCTCGGGAATAAAGTCATTTTGCATGACGGCATTATATCGAATTATCAGTTTGCTTCCCGGCAGTATTTGTTGGACTTTTGCCATCTGTCCTACGGGTCTGCGTAGTACGGATATGACGAATAAAATATATAAAAAGCAAACTTAAGGCGTCATATTAACTTATAGTGTTTACGATTGTTAGTATCATTTTTTTGTATTCTTCTACAGTACAAAGACACAAAATAATAAAATTTCCCACAAGGAGTTAGCAATGGGTGAACCAAGATTAGAAGAGTTAGGTGATTACAACACACTTAAAGGTGAAAAGCGTCGTATTTTTTGGGCCGTTATTATCGCGGGTCTGATCATCGGAACGGTCTACCTGGCAGCCAGAAGCTATTTCGTGCCTAACGACATGATCGAGACGCAAGACGAGATCGTCAAAGTGCCGAGGGTCAAATAAAGCTTAAACGCTATTGCATATATTGGCGCTTAATGCAATCATGCTAAAATAGCGCAATTCTAACAGGGATGTTCAAAACCCTGTTAAACCTTCTTTCCTAAGGGCTTTCATGTTAACCGCTATAATAGCAATCTATTCCGTCTATGTTCTCCTGAAAATGTATGTCAGTGTCATGCAGATCGGTTTTGTCAACCAGGCCAAGCGCCAGGGTGCCGTCTTGATGGGCAGCGCAGACTATCTGAAAGCCGGTAATTATGCCGTCGCCAAAGAGAAGCTTTCGATGCTGTCGACACTGATCGATTTTATTGTCTTTCTGGCGTGGATGCGTTTCGGTATCGCTTTTCTCGAGCAGAATGTCATGGTCTTTGATCCGGCTTTCTCGACGATACTGGGTGTGCTTGGATTTATTTTGATCAACGGCCTGATCTCTCTGCCGATGGAGTATTATGAGAAGTTCGTTCTGGATGCCAAGTTCGGCTTCAACCGCTCAACCAAGGCTCTCTATATCAAAGATACTCTGATTTCGACGATGTTGACCATTGTGTTTGGCGGCCTGATTATCTGGGGGATCTATCTTATCATCTCTTCGACAGCCCTGTGGTGGCTCTGGAGTTTCGGTTTTATCTTCGGTGTGGTTGTTCTGCTCAATATGTTCTATCCGACCATGCGTGCGCTCTTTTTTGACAAGCTGACCCCGCTCGAAGACGAGGAGCTCAACCGACAGATCAATCAGCTGATGGAGAAGACAGGCTTTCAAAGCTCCGGCGTCTTTATCTCCGATGCATCCAAACGCGATGCCCGCCTCAATGCCTATTTCGGCGGTCTGGGAAAGACAAAACGGGTCGTGCTTTTCGATACGCTGCTGCAGAAACTGACGCCGAATGAACTTTTGGCGGTTCTGGGACATGAACTCGGCCATTTTCAGCACGGCGACATCTATAAAAACATCGCCCTGATGGGCGGGATGCTCTTTGCGATGTTTGCCCTTTTCGGTAACCTCCCCGATACGCTCTATATGGAGCTCGGCATTCAGAAGAGCGCGGCCAATATGATGATCCTTTTTATGCTCGTAATGCCGCTGCTTGGCTTTATTATGATGCCGATTATGGGGATCGTCAGCCGTCACAACGAATACGAAGCGGACCGGACTGGTGCGGATCTGGGCGGAAAACTTTTTTTAAGCGAAGCACTTAAAAAACTGGTAAGTGAGAACAAGAGTTTTCCGCTTTCACACCCGGTCTATATCTTCTTCTACTACACCCATCCGCCGGTGCTGGAACGGCTCAAGGAACTCGGTGTTGACACGAATGTAAACACCCGTGAAGCGCTTGAGGGAACATGTCCGACAATCGATTGAAGATGCAATCGGTCGGAGAGTGGCTGCGGCTGATCACGGCAGAACTGCAGGGGGCTGTCGAGCGGCCGAGGCGTGAAGCCCAGCTGCTCATCATGGCCCTGCTGGAAAAAGACGAGCTCTGGCTGATGACGCATGAGGCCGACATTGTGGAGGAGGGGGAGAAACTCGCCTCCTGGGTAGAACGCCGCAAAAAGAACGAGCCTATCGAGTACATTACCAATAGGGTCAGTTTCTATTCGCAGGAGTTCCACATCGAACCGGGGGCACTGATCCCCCGTCCCGAGACGGAGCTGCTCATCGATGAGGTACTTGCGCTGGCCGACAGGGATGCGGAGCTGACCATCGTCGAGATCGGTGTGGGCAGCGGTATCATCTCGACTGTCCTTGCGCAGGAGTTGCCGAAGGCAAAGATCATTGCGGTTGACATCAGTCCGGAGGCCCTGAAGGTTGCCAAAAAAAACATCGAATGCTTCGGTCTTGGCGGACGTATCGAACTGCGTCAGGGCGATCTGCTGGAGCCGGTAAGCGAGAGTATCGACATCCTCGTCTCAAACCCGCCCTATATCGCCAATGACGAGCCTCTTGAGTCCAACCTTGACTACGAACCCGACCTGGCCCTTTTCGGCGGCGAGATCGGTGATGAGATCATCAAGCGGCTTCTCGACGCGGTGTTTGAACGCGGTATCAGGATCTTTGCCTGCGAGATGGGCTATGACCAGAAGCCGAAGGTCCAGCACTACCTTGAGGGAAAAAGGTATAATGAGCTGAAGTTCTATGAAGATCTGGCGGGCCTGGACCGCGGGTTTGTTCTTAAAACATAAAAAGGAAAACGTATGACGGCTAAACAGTGGACGGTAACACTCTACCTGCTTTTGATAGCGATGACCCTCGGTGCGGTTTTGACCCTGGGCATCTTTGTGACGGCGACGCTCTTTCACTCGGACAGCTACCTCTCGGGTGTGATGCTGGATCATTACAACGAGGGTATTCTGATGGCGGAGATATTCCGCCGTTTCAGCTACTTCATCTACTTCATCGCGGCGGTTGTCTTCGCCTTCGAAGGCAATGAGTACAAACACGGCCGCCGTGACAACTACGCGATGGTGAGCGGTTTTGTCGTCATCATAACGGCTTTGATGTTCAGCGGCGTCTATACCCCGAAGATACTCGAGATGCAGGCGCTCGGTGCCGAGGCGACACAGAGCGAGGCCTTCGAGGCGCTCCATATGGGCAGCGAGATCGACTTCAAGATCCTCGCTGTGGCCCTCGGTGTGCTCTTTATCCGCCGCATGCGGCTGATGTTCGTGCAGAAGTAGCCCAACAGTAGCGGCGGCCTGTGCCGCCGCTGCAGAATACTTCCGATTTTTTGCATTATAAATCTTTTTACAAGAGAGATCTATTATAATGCTGCCTGTAAAAAAGACGCGTCCGTAGCTCAGCTGAATAGAGCACTGGTTTCCGGTACCAGCGGTCACAGGTTTGAATCCTGTCGGGCGTACCATTAGCTTTCCAAGAATAATCATCCGCACATATCATTCTTACTACTGTTAAAAGTCAATAGTTTTCTATAGGTATTGAACACATACGTAAGATGTTCTGCCGATTTTGATCTATCCATATCAACCGGAGTGCTGTTTTTTATACCGTTTCATTCTTATGTATAATAGTGTCTGTGAGATAAGATACAATGAGGCAGAGGTATGTGCGGACGGGTCGGTTTCTTTTCAGACGGTCTTTTTATCAATGATGTACAGGCCGTTCTCGGCGATTTTGTTAACGACATCGGTTATCTGACGCCGCACTACAACATCGCCCCTTCCCAAGCTTTAGCGGCACTTCTGAACAACCATCACTACACTGAGACCTCATTCGGGCTCATACCGCATTGGGCAAAAGACAGGAAACGGCAACTCATCAATGCCAGAGCAGAGACGATCAATGACAAACCGATGTTTCGCGGCTCTTTTAGACACAAGCGTGCTCTGATCCCGGTCAACGGTTTTTACGAATGGCATCAGGAAGGTGGTCATAAGCAACCCTACTGGATACATCCGACAGAAAGTGACTATTTTGCGTTGGGTGCCATATGGGATAAGTGGTATGACAATGAACAGGAAAAAAGTATCACGACGTCGGCGATCATCACAACGGCTTCTAATGAACTGATGGAACCGATCCATGACCGCATGCCGGTGATCATTCCGAAAGAGTCCTGGGGGCTCTGGCTTGATAGCGAAGTTCAGGAACCCGAAGCACTCTATGAACTGCTGCAGCCATGCGGAAGCGATCGAATGGTCGCATACAAAGTCTCTACGAGAGTCAATTCTCCTGTAAATGATGATGCGGAGCTGCTTGCGCCAATGTCTCCAGAAACGCTCTTTTAAAGCGATCATCAGGCAGTGCCTCCGCTTTTTGCTCCAGATACCGAAAACGCTCCAAAATTACTTCGCTTTTAATCCGCTCTTTCTGCCAGAGATAAGGCTGGTATACCTGCATCAGACTCTTATAGGCACTCATCCTCCCCAGCCTCTCTTCACTGTAGCCTTTAGACCCGTATTTCACTTTGCCATAGAGGAAATAGGCCACAAAATAACTTGCCATTAACGCCTCAAATTCTATGTATCGTCTCATACTGAAAGTGTATGTCAGCATGTAATATATTCACTGAAATTTGTCAACTCGTCATATTATGTCAACATGATATTGCACCTTGACCTGGACAGTTTTTTTGCTTCTGCCGAACGTACTCGAAACGTGGAACTCATCGGTAAACCACTCATCGTAGGCGGACGGGGCGATCCTTTTATCTTTGACACAAAACCGGCCAAAGCGAAGCGGCTTATCCAGCTCAACCAGGGGGCGTTTGTCCCCTCTCTTTTTCATGCCGAGCATGACGCTTCAAGTTACTTTTTCGAGGGCGATCGCATACGGGGGATCGTTACGACTGCCAGCTACGAGGCGAGACACTGCGGGGTGAAGACCGCCATGACGATCAGAGAGGCTTTGAACCTCTGTCCCGATGCGATCTTGCTGCCGCCAGATCATCTGCTCTATCACACTCTGTCGCATGAGATGATGGAGCTGCTCGGCAATGAGATACCGCTGGTAGAACAGTACAGCATCGACGAACTCTTCGGGGATGTCACCGGCTGGATAGACGAAAAAGATATGTACGACTTCATCGCCTATCTACAGGAGAAAGTTGCCAAGGAGATGCTGCTTCCCGTCTCCATCGGTGCCTGTAATGCAAAGTGGATTGCCAAGCTGGCGACATCTACCGTCAAGCCTTTTGGATTGAAAGTGGTCTATGATGAAGAGATCCATGACTTTGTCAAAGATATCGATATCCATGCGTTCCCGGGCGTGGGCAGAGCCTTCGGAAAGAAGATGCGGCAATACGGCATCAAGACCATCGGTGACGCTTTACATGCCCGAAGGCTCTTTGAAAGCTGGGGGCGACAAGGAAGAGATCTTTATAAACGGTTGAGCGGTACGGACCATGAAGGCGTGAGCAGAAAACAGAGCCGTAAAGGTGTCGGGATGTCACGCAGTATGGACCACCCGATCAAAGACCGTGCCGAGTTTTATCGGCGTGTCAGTACCATGGTACGCCACTGGAGCCATACTATCAAACGTCTGAACGTGAATCCGACCACCTTCTTTTTTGGGATCGGGTATGAACATCATCTCAGAAGCAAGAAACAGTACACCACCTACCGAATATTCAACGAGCAGTTCATCCAGCACTTTGCAAGGGAGAAGTTTCAGGAGCTCGATATCTACCCCAATGTCGCGATACTCTATATCACGATGAGCGCGACAAAATTTCTGCACCATGATCCCAAGGCGGTGGATATCTTTGCGTTTGAAAATGACAAGAAGATGCACCGGCTCGATTCGGCTGTAAACAAGGCACGGGAAAAGTACGGAATGGACATATTGCGCAGTGGAAACGAATTAAACGATAGTCAACGATGATCACTCATGCGAACACTGTTATAATAGGTACTCCAGCGGTTAAAACGCCACAATCATAAGCTGGATAGGCATCTCAAGGCCTTATTGAAAAACAGGAAGCCAAATAGGCGCCGTTTTGTGTCATATGAAAAAAGTAATCACTATCCACTCGACTGAGTGAATGATGAAAATTATTTTGGAAGTGAAAAAGGTTAGGTCAAAAGGGGGCAGAAAAATGCAAATGTCTTCCGCCTCTATATACTTTAATTGATTATCCGCCTGAAAAGAGGGCGGCGTTCACGCTACCGTTGTTATTTGGCCAGGATGATTGAGCTTGCTTTCACAAGCGCGTAAAGGGTGTCACCTTTAGCTATCTCAAGCTCTTCAGTCGCTTCATTGGTAATGTTGGCAGAGAGCGTGTCATCACCCATCGCCAGTTTTAGCGTACTGTTGACCATCCCTTTTTTGACATCGGTAACGGTTGTTTCAAAAACATTGCGGGTGCTTATCTGGCCCGGTTTCTCTTTGCTTACAATGACAAAAGATGCTTTGATGATGGCATAGACTTCCTCACCGACAGCCAGCGCCATCTCCTCAACGGCTTCATTGGTCAAAACAGCTTTGATCACATTTGATTTCAGATCAATGACGACTTCGCTGTTGACCTGACCGGCCTTGATACTGCTTACCGTGCCTTTTAATTGGTTGCGTGCACTTGTTTTCATGGTTAATCCTTGTTGTTTAGTATTTTGTAATAATAGTCCGAATAAAGTAATTCATAACTTAAATCTAATAATAAAAATTACTTTGTGTTATTATTGTGGTATATAATATTTTAGAATAGTTTCGGTTTTTTGCATGGTTTCTGTTCAGACAGATAACCGGGTGAAAAGGCGCGTCAGCCTAATGCCGGGTTGTCAGATAACAGCACTTTGGTAGTGTGTTGGCATATCGAGCTTCAGCGATCCTTCCAAGAATAAGAGAATGCTATATTTTATGACACTCTAATCTGTGGCAAGTATAATGCCGGGCTTCTTTTATAATAACAATTTATTATAAAAACAACATATTCAAACTAAATGGCACCTCTAAAAACCTTAGTCCGCCTCCCTGCGGGCAACACTGAGAAATACATACTTTGGGTTGGTACTTCTCACTTAAGCTATGTCTAGGCTTGCAAAGTACCGCCTTGATTATGAATTTTACTGTGCTGCTGAGGCTAACCAGGGTTTTTAGAGGTGCCCTAAAGGAAACCATCATGTTCAAAAAACATTTTGCATCGGCGTTGTTGCTGTTTGTCCTGTTTCTGGCCAAGGCCCAGGCGTCGCTGACGACCGAACTGCAGGGACTTGTCAGCCAGGGCAGTGCGCTCGACGCCAATCTCTCTGCGTTCAGTTTTGATGAGGGGGATGACTGTTCCCAACTGGGTACCCTCAACACCTCTATTGAAGCGTATATCGAAAGCATCGAGGCGATCTATGCCCAGCTCTCTTCGCCGCTGAGCCTGACACAGGAGGACATGACATCGCTTGATGATCTTAGCACCATCAGCAGATCGATGGCCGAAGAGAGTGTCCGGATGGCACTGGAGCTCAACAGCATCGAATCGGTTGCCGACCTTTTCGAGTACCGGGCCGGGCTCAGTGCGATGCTGCGCCTTTCCGACGATATCGGTACGATGGCCGACCGCATTCTCGAGATGGCCAACCGCATTCTGGTCATGGCGGACAATATCGGTTCGATGGCGGACAAGATCGTCGTCACCATGACGCTGCAAAGCAGCAATATGCAGTTCATTCAGGCCTCCCTCTTGACGACACAGCAGAATATGGCCGCGCTCAACAGCTCTCTTTCGTCGATTGTCTACAACCTTACCCTCGAGCAGGTCCAATCCGACGGTGATGCGTTGAGTTCCGATATGAATATGACCATCCTGACCAACTTTAACATGGCGGATGAACTGGGCCAGCTGCAGGAACAGTCGGCACTGCTGATGGGGAAAGTACTCAGCCTCTACACCTTCGCCAGCCTGAACAGTGCGATGGCTTCGCACTATGTCGACGGTGATACACTGACCTATTTCAGCGACCTCTCGGAGATCAACAGGGCTCTGGCGCAGAGTACCGAAAATTTCGCCAGAACCGTGCAGCTGATCGCCCCGCTGACGGAGACACCCGTCCTTTCCGATGCCACGAACTCCATGCTGAAGCTGGTGCAGGATATCAGACTGATGAGCGACCGCATCATGGAGATGAGTGACAAGATCATCGTCATGGCCGACAACATCGGTGCGATGAGTGAGCGGATCGTCGAGGTCGAAGGGATACAGACATCGAATATGGCCTACACCGTCGATTCCCTGACCACTTCGCAGAAGATCACTGTCGGCATAATCGAGTCCTATGGACTCTAAGAAAGAGGAGAACCGAATGAAACAACTATGGAACAACTGTATCGGCGCTGCCGCCGTTTTTATGCTTTTTACGGGTATGCCGGCAGCCGCTGCCCTGAATGATGACCTGCAAGATCTTGTTTTTCAGTCCGAGGCACTTGAGGGTGAATTGAGCACGCTTGAACTCAATGCCTCTTCGGTCTGTTCGCCGCTGTTGCAGGTGAACCAGATGGCACGCGACATGGTCAACGCCATCGCCGCCGTCGATGAAAGCCTCTCCGCCCCGCTGCAGATCGATGCTGATACGCTCGATGCCCTTGAACAGCTCTCGGTGACCAATCTGAGCCTGGCCAATGAAGCGCTGCGCCTCTCACTTGACCTGCAGCAGCTTGACAATGCGGCCTCGGTACTGACCGTCAAAGACGGCATTACCGCCATGCTGCAGCTCTCCGATGATATCGGTACGATGGCGGACAGGATAGGGGAGATGGCGGACAAGATTCTTGTCATGGCCGACAATATAGACATCATGGCTGACCGCATTATCGCGACTCAGGAGATTCAGAGCGCGAACATGACCTCCAGCGTCGATACACTGCTGCAGACACAGACTAATGCGCTGACGCTGGTCTCGGTGATCGAGACGAGCACGCGCGAACTCGACTACGATGCGCTCATTTCCGACGGCATGGAGCTCTCCTCGCGTATGCACTCGGTGATGCTCAGCCCGTGGACGATGAAGTACCAGCTTCAAAGTGTCGCGGATGACGTCGAGAGCTTTCTTGAGCAGGTCACGGCGCTCAGCAACGGTGTCGAGAGCGATGCGGCGAACGGCACACTCTATATCGACGGCACGTCGATGATGCAGCTCTACGACATGTCGGTTATGCTGACCTTCATAGCAACGGCGGTTGACGGCTATGTCATCGCGATTGAGGGGCTTGAGCCGTCAACATCGACATTGACGCTCAAAGATTCGCTCGGCAGTATGCTGCAGCTCTCAGCCGATATCGGCGTCATGGCCGACCGGATCGGGGAGATGGGCGATACTATTCTGCTTATGGCCGACAATATAGGAATGGTGGCCGATACCTTTATCACAACACAGCAGTTTCAGAGCGCGAACCTTTTCGCAACGCAAAACTCCGTCCTTGCGGCACAGCAGATGGCCATCGCCATCATTGTCTCCAGAGAGCTTTGAGGATTGCACGCATTGTCTGTTATGGATCTTCATGGCAGCTCTCGAGCGCAGAACGTTTTTTTGATGATTTTCCAGGTACCTGCCGTGCTATCGGCAGCGTAGACAAAAGATTGAACCTTAATATTTCTGTTGATCCCTTCAATAGCTTGTCTTATGGGTAATCCTCTAAATCCTTTTGTGTTATGCTTGTTTCTATTAGTTAAAGAGTAGGAATAGCACGTGAAAGAGAGCCATACACTTATTCATACCATTATTGACGAGATCGAGAAGGTCGTCATCGGCAAGCGCGAAAAGATCGAGCTGGCGATGGCGGCATTTCTCTCCGGCGGGCACCTGCTGATCGAAGATATGCCGGGGGTCGGCAAGACGACGCTGGCCAAGGCGATTTCGCAGGTGCTCGGTCTGGACTTCGGACGTATCCAGTTCACCTCCGACCTGTTGCCGGCCGATATCATCGGCGTCAACTATTATGATGTCAAGAGCGGCGAGTTCCTCTTCAAAAAAGGGCCGATTTTCAGCTCTGTCCTGCTGGCGGACGAGATCAACCGTGCGACACCCAAGACCCAGAGTGCCCTTTTGGAGGCGATGGCGGAACGCCAGGTCAGTGTCGAGAACAAGACATACCCTCTGCCGGATCCTTTTTTCGTCATAGCGACAAAAAACCCCTTCGAGGAGTCGGGCGTCTTCAGGATGCCGAGCTCGCAGCTTGACCGATTTATCTGTACGATCTCCCTTGGGTACGCCGACGGGGAATCCGAGCGGGAGATACTCAGGCAGGGTGAGGAGAAAGATTTGCATGCCCTTAAGACCTTTGAAAAAGAGGCGGTCATGAAGCTCCTGAGCCTCAGCAGAAACGTCCATGTCAGCGACGAGATACTCGACCTTGTCCAGAAGATCATCAAGATCACCAGGGAACACGGGCTCTTTGAGTACGGACTTTCGACCAGAGGGGCTTTGGCGCTTCTGCAGCTTGCAAAAGCGCACGCCGTCGTCAGCGGCAGGAATTTCGTGATACCTAACGATGTCACCGATGTTCTGGAACCTGTCGTCATACACCGATTGGAGTTAAGCAACCATGATCATTCTGAACCAGCTTCAAAAAAGATTCTCGCCCTCGTTTGCCAGGATTGCTAGAAAAGGCAGCGAGCGGCCGACTAAATATATCTATCTTCTCATTCTGATATTGATTGCGCTCTTTATGCAGGCCTACATACATAACTACAACATCGTCTACCTGGCACTCTTCTTTACCTTCGCTTTTGCCTTCAGCAGCTACTTTTTCGGCAGGAACAACATACGCTCACTGGAGGTAGCGCTGCTTTCATCCCAACGCGTGTTTGCCAACCAGAAAAGCAGCTATACGCTTTTGCTCTCTTCATCATCAGAGAGAGAACTCTACGACATTACCTGCATCTGCAGCGAAGAGCGGCAGCACTGCAAGCGTATCAGCGCCGATTCACCCGAGGTGCTGACCTTTTCCCATACCTGTGCAAAGAGAGGGGAGAGGGCATTCGAGAGCGTTCAGTGCGACAGCGGCTTCCCGCTGCCGCATCAGCTCTTCTACAAGGTCTTTGACCTGCAGAAGAGCTTTGTGGTCTACCCCGAACCGAAAGGGGAGAGCCTGGATGCCTATATCGCCAGGAACAGGGCGATCTATGGCGAGAAGGATGACTTTGAAGGGGTAAAGGGGTATGAGCGCAGCGACCGGATCTCACAGATCTATTGGCCCTCCATTGCCAAAGGCGGCAGCCTGATGAGCAAGGTCTTCACCTATATAAATGATGCGCAGCTGCTCCATTTCGATTTTCTGTCCTGCGGTACCGACGATGAGCAGCGGCTCTCGCAGCTGAGCCTGTGGGTACTCGAATGTGAACAGCGAGGATATGCCTTCACTATTGCGATCGGAAAGAGACTGCTGGAGAGCAAAAAGATGAGCACAGATGAGATTCTTACGTACCTTGGCCGATATTAAATCACCGCCGAAAAGCCTTTATCTCGTCGATATAGCGCTGGTCCTATCGATTGTTCCCCACCTGGACAAGCTCAAGTTTCCCATGCTCGTCTACCTGCTGGCCGTGCTTATCGTGCTGATCGCGAGCAGAAAGGTCCCAAAAGCGCTGCAGTACGCTTTGGCACTCTTCGGTGTTCTGTCGGTCATAAGCTCCTTCTACACCGATTTCAACTTCTCGTCGCTGAACCGCTTCACCCTCTTTGTCTCGCTGCTGAACGCACTGCTGATCTATGCAGTCTCCCTACAGCGTCTCAAAGGGGAGCTGAACTTCTACCTTGCCTTCTCACCGGCGATGCTGCTGATGCTTTCGTTTTTTCTGCACAACTCGGTACCGATGCTTTTCTATACGGTTTTTACGCTCTTCGTCTTTATGCTGCTGCTTGTCTGGTCGAAAATGCATACTCCGCTCTATGATGCACTGAAAATGGCTCTCACGCTCTTTGCCTACGCGTTGCCTGTTGTCGCACTACTGTTCCTTGTCTTTCCGCGTATTAGTTTTGAAAAGGCTGTTTACGGGTTTCATGATGACTTCGTCAAAAAAAGTGGCCACAACGGTGTGATGTCGCTGGGCAGCGATGCGGCGATGAACCTCTCTTCGCAGGTGCTGATGGAAGTCTATTTTGAAAACGGGCTTCCGAAAGAGAAGGGGCTCTACTTTCGGGGGACCACCCTTTATGTCGATCGCAACGATTCGTTCCGGCAGCTGCCGGATCGTCTGAAAAAGCCTTTGGCTGCAGGCCGGAAGGCGATAGCTACAGGCGGACGGGTTGCCTACAGTATCACGCTCTATCCGCATAATGAAAAGTGGCTCTATGCCCTTGACATTCCGGCATCATCGCCTCCAAAAAGCACCTTGCTGGACGATTACACCATCGTGAGCGACAAAAAGATCGACAAGAGATATCGTTACGAGATGCATTCCGACCTGTCATATTTGATGAATGCCCCTTTACGCAAAGAGATACGTGAAGCATCGCTCCGGTTTTACGGGAAACGTGACGCTATCAGTTCGGAACGTGCCAGGCAGCTGGTTGCACCACGCGATAAGCAGACCTTGGAAAACATCGCCGCCTATTTTCGCTCACTCAATCTTGTCTACACCCTCAAACCCGATCACCTGGATAAAAAAAGACCCGTCGATTCGTTTTTGTATGAGAGCAAAAAGGGGTATTGCGTCCATTTTGCGGCTGCATTCGCATATATGGCCCGGGCTTCCGGGCTTCCGGCACGGGTGGTCACGGGATTTTTGGTCAATCCGAACGAGGCTTTGGAGAATTATCTTGTGGTGAGAGAATCAGACGCCCATGCGTGGGTAGAAGTCTACCTGCAGGAGAAGGGGTGGACGAGGGTGGAGACGACAGCCTTTGCCGAAAGGATAGAGGGGGATGTCTTGCAGCGTCTCGGTGTTGAAGGCAGCAATACGGGGCAGAAGTGGTTAAAACGGCTTAACCTGCATCTGATGTACCTGAAATATGTCATTGAGACGTGGATATTGGAGTACAGCCGTGTCAAACAGATGGAAATTCTGCATGCGCTTATTAACAGTTCTACTTATCTTGTCGCGTTTATCGTCAACGGTATTCTATTTACCGCACTTTCGATAGGTGTAGCGATCTTTGTCAGTGCGCGACGTTGTCACGACAGGGTACTGTGTATCCTGCGCCCGCTGATGAAACACGCCGAAAAATCGGGATTGGAAAAGCAGCCCAATGAGAGCATGCATGACTTTCTTTGTAGACTCAAAGAGAAAGTGAACGCGGACATGATAGACGAGATAGATCTGCTCTATCACAAGATAAAATATGCGAAAAAATATGAGACAGAAGATATCGCGCAGCTCAAAAAGATCGTAAATGCAATAAAAAAATAGTATTTACCGCCGGCAAAGCGTCTAAATTACCCCAAAAAACGCCAGCCCTCGTGTCTCAAATTATTTTTATTGTAAAATACCGCATAAATTTGAGACGACGGAGCGAAAGCGAATGGAAAGTATCAATGTTATCGATGCCATCAAAGGGCGTTCTTCAACGCGCAAGTTTTTAGATAAACCGGTACCGAAAGAGATCCAGGAAAAGATTCTGGAAGCGGCAGCAATGACACCCAGCGGCGCAAATATGCAGCCTTGGATCGTCTACGCCGTAAGTAATAAAGAGATGCTTACAAAGATAGGCGATGCGATCATTGCACATATCGAAGCGGGCGGGGACGTCGATCAGTTCATTCAGTACTATCCAGTCAACTGGATCAACCCCTATAAAAAGCGCCGTATTGTGACAGGTGCAGGCCTCTATAAACTGATGGGTGTCGATCGTCATGATGACGAGACACGCCAACAGATGTGGTTCGACAACTACCGATGGTTCGGTTCACAAACGGTCTTCTTCGTTTTTATGGAGAAAGAACTCATCAACGGGGCGCAAGGCCCGCTGATCGATTCGGGGGCATACATGCAGAACCTGATGCTTGCGGCAGAAGGTTACGGTCTTGGTTCATGCCCGCAAGGCTCAACGACCGAGTATGGCAAGATCATTGCCAGAGTTCTGGACGTACCTGAGAATCTGGCCCTGCTGTACAGTGTTGTCATCGGCTACGAAGACAAAGAGGCGAAGATCAATACCTATCAGCCGGCACGTGTACCGATGAACGATACCGTAACATTTGTAGAATAGAGCAACTGGGCGCTTTTGTTAAAGTGAAAGCGCCTTTTTCAGGCTTGGCCTGATACCTTATTATAATTCAACATTCAACATTCAACATTCAACATTTTTATCGTCCGCCGAACTGGTTGTTCCACCACTCTTCAGGCGAGATCGTCTTCTGTTTGATAAACTCTTCGTCAAAACGGTATTCGTAGTGCTTGACGTACTCCATGATGATCTTGTAGGCTTCGATGATATCGCTGCTCATTTTGGTCGCGGTCTCGATCTCGTCAAGATGTTTATCGGGATGCCACTGGTGCATAAGGTTTTTGTAACGGGCTTTTATTTCAGGGAGAGAGGCACTGTCGCGAAGACCAAGGAGTGTTTTGGCCTTCATGACCTCTTCAAAGGAGTGCATTATAGAGGTGATTAATCTTTTTGCTGGCGCATATAGGTCGGAACGTCCAAGTAGTCATCGCTAATATCGCCGCCTACAACCATTTTCGGACGCAATGTTGCTTGCTGTTGCGTCATTGCCGGTTGAGTGTGTGTAGGCGTTTCAGAGATGAAATCATCGTTGTTCACACCTTGGTTGAGCTCCTTTTCAAAACCGGTTGCGACAAGCGTAATCCGGATAGAATCAACCGGCATAGATTCGTCGGTTGTTGTACCAAAGATAACATCAGCTTCTTCATCCGCACTTTCGTGAACGACCTCCATAGCCTCGGTCAGTTCCATCATTGGAAAGTCCGGGTGGATATGGAAATGGACAAGAACACCCATTGCTCCGTTGATCGACATGTTGTCAAGAAGCGGTGATTCGATCGCCGACTTGATCGCTTCATAAGCCGCGTTTTCGCCTTGGTGCTCACCGACACCCATCAGCGCCATACCGCGATGACACATGACGGTCTGCAGGTCGGCAAAGTCCAGGTTGATGTCGTTTTCACCGTGTGAAAGGATGACACCGGATGTTCCGCTGACGGCTTGGGCCAGTACCGAATCAACGATCTTGAAACTTTCACGAAGCCCAAGACGCTTATCGATGATGGAAAGAAGTTTATCGTTCGGAATAACAACGATAGAGTCACATTCGTTTTTAAGGTCTTCCAACCCTTTCTCCGCCAGTTTACGGCGTTTACTGCCTTCAAACTTGAACGGTTTTGTCACCACGGCGATCGTCAGGGCTCCGATCTCTTTTGCGATCTGCGCCACGATAGGTGCGGCCCCTGTACCTGTCCCGCCGCCGAGACCGGCAGCGATGAAGACGATGTCCGCACCGTCAAGGGACATGCGAAGTTCATCATAGCTTTCCAGTGCCGAATCTTTGCCGATCGACGGCTTCATCCCCGCACCGAGACCTTTTGTCAGTTTTCCGCCGAGCTGGATCTTCGTGTTGGCCAGAGAACTGTCAAGCACTTGCGCATCGGTATTGGCAACCACAAGCTCGATTCCGCTGACACCCTCTTTGATCATATGTCCGATCATGTTGCCGCCGCCGCCGCCGACACCGACAGCAACGATTCTAGCACCTGTCTGTCGCGTTGACTCTTCGATAATAAACATATCACTACTCATAACACACTCCTTGTTAAAATAACTGGGTCATCCAGTTCCAGAATTTTGAAAACGGGCCTGCTTCCTGTTCACCCTTAGACTTGAGAGGGGTGATAGGTTTTCCAATGTTTACAGTCGTGGATTTCGCAGAGTCTTCAGGTTCGCCGATCGTCGGAATGCCGATCTCTTCAGGTTCTTCGCTTGGCGGAATGTCCATACCATCAAAGTCATTTTTTGTATGACGCATCTTTTTATTGACATCCACTTCGTACAGTGAATATCCGTTCGCTTCATAACGCAGTAGACCAAGTGCACCGGAATAGGCCGGATTGCGAAGCTGGTCAAAGAGCCCTTCGACCTCTATCGGTCTGGCAATACGCACAGGCAGGTTGTCAAAGATGGCACTGGCCAATTCTCTCAGACCTACCATGTTTGTAAATCCGCCCGTTAAGACGATACCTGCCCCCATCTGTTCTTTAAGAGCACTTTTCTCCAGAGATTGGGCAATGATCATCAATGTCTCTTCGACACGTGCGTAAATGACATTGTGCACGACTTCCAGAGAGACCTCATGGGTTGAGTTCTCATCGCCGATGATCGGCAGCTCGATAAGATCGTTGTTCGGAGCGTGAAGCGAACCGTACTCCATCTTGACACTGTCGGCCACATTCAACGGTGTATGCAGCGCCATAGAGAGGTCATTGGTGATATGGTTTGAACCGACACCCAGGAAGTCGTTATAGCGGATAGAATTACCCGAATGAATGACGATATTGCTAGTGCTTCCGCCCATATCGACAACACCGACACCGAGCTCTTTTTCATCTTCATTCAAGACAGCGATGGCAGAAGCGTAACCGCTTAAGACTACGTTTTCCACTTCAACACCTGCGGCACGCACCGCTTTGCGGAGATTGTGGAAGTTTGATTTCTGTGTGGTGATGATGTGCGTCTCGACTTCCAGGCGGGAAGCGTTCATCCCCAGAGGATCTTCGATATAGTCCTGATCGTCCACTTTGAAATTAAAAGGAAGCGTATGCAGCACTTCATACTCATTGGGGATATTGGCATTGTAAAGTGACGTACGCATGACGCGTTCGATCTCTTTAAGCGTGATCTCCTTATTCGGGATGTTGACAATACCGCTGGAGACAAGGCTTTTTGTGTAGGCGCCGGAGATGCTGACAGTGGCTTTTTTAATATCTGTCCCTGCAACGCGTTTAGCATCTGCCAAAGCACTTTTGATCGATTTGGAAGCAAGCTCTATGTTGGTAATACTGCCTTTTTTAAGACCTTGTGCTTTAGCAATGCCGGCACCGATAATCTGTATATTGTTCTCTGAATCAATATTGGCAATAATTGCACAGATTTTAGTGGAACCGATGTCAATCGCTAAAACTGATCTACTCACTTTAATTGCCTCCTACAAATGATTCAACCGTGTATTTACTCTCAAGCATCTTGATCAATGAACGATCAAATATAGAATCTTTTAGACGTGCGACCTGCATCGCTTCAGTGGGCTCTTCATTGGAAAGTAGCTTCTGCTCCCTGATGTTGAAAAGGACGATCTTGTTTTCGTTTAGAGGCACATACCCGCGTTTTTGCGAAGCGACAAAAAGCTTTGAGACAAAAAGTTTTGTTTCCTCTTTATTGAGCCCTGCCAGCGTACTTGCCTGTGCCGGTGTAATGAAACCGCTCAATCTGCCTTTAAAGCTGGCGAGAGAGTTCTCGGCAAGTTGCTGAAGTTTTCGCGCACTTTCTTCTTTGGTGTAGTCGGCCAGAACAGCCGCTTTAGCATCTTCAAACGATTTTGGCGTTGCCGGATTGATCTGCTCAAGTTTTAATGTGATGTACGTGTCACCTGCTTTGCGCGGTTTAAGAAAAGGGCTTGTGATGTTAAGCGCAGCGATCTCGGCAAAGAGCTCTTTTGAGTACGGGTTATTGGCTTCATCGACAGTAATGGTTTCTGTTGCAACGTTCTCGTCCAGTTTCCCTTTTTTGAAGGCGATATAGTTGCGAAGCGCCTGTTTATTAGTCGCTTTATCGTCTAACGCAGCGATCACCTGTTCTTTAGCGTCTGCAAGTTCCAGAATCTTGCCTTGGGCATCTGTGAAATCGTGACGGTTGGCATTGTAGTACTCTAGAATGGCATTTTCATCTGCGTCTGCAGAAATTTTTTCCTGTGTGAGTACTTGAAGCGTGAATGATGGTCTGGTCATGTAGTTTTGCTGACGAGTCTCCCAGTAGCTTTTGACAGCTTCTTCACTTGTCTCTATGCTAACGTCTTGAGTATCAAGAATCTTATACTCAATTTTATCTGCAATATTTTTTGCTGTTGCAAAGACCTTCTCTTCAAGTGGAAGAGGGTCGCTTTGAAAAAGAGAGAGTACCTTCTGGATCAAAATGGAGTTGCGAAGATCACTCTCGTAATCAACGATGCTGAGTCTGTTCTGTTTCAAAATCTTTGCATAAAGATCTTTTGAGAATGTACCGTTTTCAAAAAACATATCCTGCGAGGTGATCACTTTTGAAAGTTCTTCTTTGGTGACCTCAAGGTTATAACTGTTAGCCAGATTAAGAATCAAGGCCTGCTCAACGACCTGACGCATCGCCTGCTGTTTTAAACCAAAACTTTCTGCCTGTTTTTCATCAAAATTCCCTTGGAAAATCTGGTTGTACTGACCATAAAGACGGCTATAGGCCTGCTGCCATTCACGTTGGGTGATCGAGATGTCACCCACTTTGGCAACGGCTCCTGCTTTTTCGCCGTAGCTGTACTGCCCCCAACCGACAAAACCTGCGCCAATAAAAGCGAATGTCGAAATCCATATCGTGATTACGAGGTATTTTCGGTGTCTTTGCATCCAAGTGATCATAGTGATTGTGCCCTTAATATATCAATTGGTTATATTTTATGTTTTTAAATATTAAACTAGCCTAAAAGTTCCCTAATTTAGGCAGATTGTCGCATTTTTTGCAAACACGGATTTCGCTATGATTAGATGACGAATTCGAATAAAGGGTAATTGATGAATAACAAGATGATGGCCGATCGGGACCTTGATGTAATCTGGCATCCCTGCACACAGATGAAGGATCATGAATTTTTGCCGATGATACCTATAAAAAAAGGCGAAGGTGTCTATCTCGAAGATTTTGAAGGCAATCGGTATATCGATGCGGTCAGCTCGTGGTGGGTCAATATGTTCGGTCATGCCAATGGCTACATCAACGCAGCGGTCAAAAAACAGCTTGACACACTCGAACATGTTATTCTGGCCGGATTTACCCATGAACAGGTCATCCGTCTGAGTGAAAGACTCGTCAAACTGACCCCGGAGGGGCTAACACGCTGTTTTTATGCCGACAACGGTTCATCTGCTATAGAAGTAGCATTGAAGATGAGCTATCATTTCCATAAAAACCAGGGCCGGGAGCGCTCTTTGTTTGTCTCCTTGAGTAACTCCTATCACGGGGAGACGATAGGGGCACTCTCCGTCGGTGACGTGGAACTCTACAAAGAGACCTATGAGCCGCTGTTAATTCGCTCTATCCAGACACCGGTGCCAAAAGATCAGAGTGAAGAAGCAGCACTTGAGGCGGCAGCTGCGTTGGCAGAATGTTTCAAAACAAGACATGAAGAGATCGCTGCTTTGATCGTAGAACCGTTGATCCAGGGTGCGGGTTCGATGCATATGTACCACCCGCTCTATTTGACGAAGGCAAGAGAACTCTGCGATGTTTACGGCATTCATCTTATTGCAGATGAAGTGATGGCAGGTTTTGGCCGAACGGGTACGATGTTTGCGTGTGAACAAGCCGGTATAACACCCGATTACATGGTGTTATCCAAGGGGCTTACAGGCGGCTATCTGCCGCTTTCCGTCGTACTAACAACGGAGGAGGTCTACGCTGCTTTTTATTGTGATTACGGACTTTACAAGGCCTTTTTGCATTCACATTCTTACACAGGAAATGCCTTGGCCTGTGCGGCAGCCAACGCAACACTGGACCTTTTTGAATCAGAAAATGTTATAGAAAAGAACAGAGACAACTCCAACTACATCGCGTCAAAACTGCAGGCTTTTGAGACGTTGGCCAATGTCAAAGAGGTAAGGCAGTGCGGCATGGTCGCTGCGGTTGAACTTGAGGGGTACGCACCACAGGAACGGATCGGGCTGAAAGTGTATGAATACGGCCTGAAGCATGGTGTACTTTTGCGACCGCTTGGCCATATCGTCTACTTCATGCCGCCTTATATCATCAGCAAGGAAGAGATAGATATTATGATGGACACGGCATACCAGGCCATCTCTCATCTCCCATCTGCAGTAGTAAAATGATTACTCCGGCTGTACGGCGATGGACTGAAGCGATCACTTCCATGTCCGGATGCGGGAATATGCACCGACTTACAACTATGATTTAGGATAGAGACCGTATTGAAAAAAGAGGATAATCTTAAGGAACTCAGCGTAGAGAAGATGCTGGAACGCAGTAGAAGCCATCAAAAAAGTAAACCTTCAGATACGGCAGTGCGCATCGGGATACTGCTTCTGCTTCCATACGTGCTTTGGCTGAGCAAATACAATGATGCTTATGTCGCCTCTATTCACGGCAAGATGATCCATCTGAATTTTGACGGGGTGATGCAGTCATTTCACAATGTGTTGAACAGTGCCAATATGATCGTCCATGAAGCGGGGCACGGAGTATGCTATCTTTTCGCTTGTCCGGAGTTGATAACGGCACTCAACGGCACTGTTTTCCAGCTGCTTCTTCCGATGATATTCATCTATTACTATTACAAAAGAGAGAACAGCATTGTAATGGGGCTAGGCGCTATCTGGCTTGCCCAAAATCTGGTTTACGTGGCATGGTATATGTCCACTTCGCATACGCCGCAGCGCTATCCCTTCTTTATCCCGGGTGCGGACAAGCATGATTTCTGGTTTATCTTCAGAGAAGTGGGCGTCTATGAGTATGACTGGCTGATATCAGGGGCTGTCCGGGTCATTGCCGTTGTTTTGTTGCTGGTTTCCTATGGTTACCTGCTTTATATTGCATTTTTAAAAAACGAGAGTAGACGACGGAGAGGATTCTATAAGTGGGGAACAAAACAGTGACCTTGTACATCGACGGCGATGCTTTTCCCAACCTACTCAAACCGATCGTGCTTCGCAGCATAGAACGCCTCTCTTTGCCGACCTATGTCGTCTCCAACAAGCGCATAACTTTGGGTAACTCCCACCATATTACCTACATCATAGTAGAGGAGGGTGCGGATGAGGCGGACCACCGAATTGTCGAGATGGTCAGAGAAGGGGATCTGGTCATTACGGCCGACATTCCGCTGGCCGACCGCGTCATCGCCAAAAAGGCCCACGCCATCGACCACAGGGGGGAGCTCTACAGCGTCGACAATATCAAGCAGTACCTCGCCATGCGCAACCTGATGGAAAAGATCAGAGAGAGCGGCGAGGTGACCAAAGGGCCCAAACCTTTCAGTCAGAAAGACGCCCACGAATTTGCCAACCAACTGCACCGTTTTTTGACAAAGCACCATTAACGCCGGCACGCTTCTTAAAAATAAGCCGTGAAACAGCCGCACCTCGACTGCTATATTTTTCTATAATCTCTCTTCGATAATATCTCGTCAGATTTATAATTTTTTGTTTTTAAGGCGATCCATGCAAAAGATCTTTATCGGGCGTACGTTCAGAGGCTCCATCACCCTGCCTGACACCAAAGAGGCGAAACAGCTCTTTTTCAGGGTCAAGCGGGCTTACGAGAAGAGAGAAACGCTCAATATCTCACTTTTGTTCGGTGCGAAGAGGCTCGCAAGGTTGAAAACGTATCAAAAAGGGGGTGCCAGAGAGGAGCTGCTGAACCTGGAACTCTATATCGAACTGGGGCAGATCCTCGGTTTCGATACGACGGATGCCAGGCAGCTGAAAAACGCCATCGAACTGATCAATGACACGGCGCATACGCATTTCAATATCGCCAAACGTGTCTCGCTTATCAACAAACAGGCCAAAAGCAGGACTGACCAGAGCTATCTCTTCTGGGATATTGAGAACTTCTCCAATATCACAGCTATCTTCAATGATCTGATCGAGCCAAACGAGATACCCGACGAACATATCTACCTTGCGGCCAACCCCGATTCGCTCTATTTGAAAAAAAAGGAGTGGGAGGCCAACCTGTATGATTACGGAAAGACACTGGACTCGTTCAATTTTACAAAATGCGACCATGGAAAAAATGTTGCTGATGATCTCCTCTTACAGAATTTTAAACGTCTTCGCCTTCAAAACAGTGATGTCTACATAATGACATTCGACCGGGAGCTGAAAGAGCGTTTTCTCGCCCACTGCCACAAAAGCAACAACCTCTTCATCATGAAAAAATAGTTGTCGGGAAAATAATGTATTGTTAAATCTTATATGTTCTCTTCTCCTTTAATCTTTGTTTACTATCTTGTTAGACAATAGTGCAACTAAAGATCAAAAAGGGCAACAATGCGTATTCGTATACTAGTGATAGGAACTCTTGTCTTCGCCTCTCATGTGGCGTTAGGCGATATGTTGGTGACATTGCCGCAACCATCACAGACACGCTCACAGCAGCCGTCTTCTTTCAAACATGAGATTGTACGTTCTCTGGTCTCGCGGGGGATAGAACACCAAGCCGCCGAAGCCATTGCCGCTGAGAGCGTGTCGGATGCGTATGATGCGACATTGCTGAGCCATATGATAGCAACGAAGATGGGTCTGCCGAAGAAAACGATCTATGACTACATTGCCTCTCAGGCACTGTTTCAAAAAGGTGTCGACCTGCGAAGCTATGCCGATGTGGTTGCCATGATGCATCAGATCAAAGGTTCTAGCGTGAGTAAAAAGGAACTGGAATCTATCAAAGAGTATATTTCGATAGTGTAAAGAGACGTTTTTGACTGCCTTGACAGCAAGGCAGCATAAATACGATGCTATATCAAAAATTTAACGGGCCGCTTTTTTGATAGTGTGAAGATGGATCGCAAATCCCAAGTTGACAAGCAGATTTTTTACCGCTAGGTCGGGGTCTTTGATGATCGGTGGAAGTTTGTAGATCTTGATACCGCCCTTTTCCAATACCTTCTCTACATTACTACAGCAGGTCTCAGCGATGATATAGTCGCATCCGTTTATTGCTTCGAGAATGATGTAATGATCGGCCAGATGATCGAGATCGTTTTTCACTCTATCGTTGCATCTGTCCGAACGCATCATCGGATCAAAGACAACACTTTCATCTTCTTCTGCCCATGGATTCTTTTTATGTTCCACGCAATCAAAGATGATCTTCTCTTTCTCATCTGTGACCTGGTAGACAGCAAAGGCGGGTGCTGTCCATGGATTGGAATGATAGACGCTGTTATCTGCGTTTAAAGGAACTGCAATTTTCATCTTCATAACGGATACTTCATGCTTTTGTTATCTGATTTTGACCTGTTTTTGAGATAAAAAATATAGTTTATTGATTAATTTATAATCAATAAATACACACCATAGCGATCTACCTTTGCAAGTCAAATGCAGCTGATGGTTATTTCATGACTGAGTAACGTTTGCTGAAGCTCGATGAAGACCGGTTTTAATAAGGTATACTTTTGAGTACTGCTTTGGAGAGAAAACACCCTGTTTCAGCGACTTATCGCAATGCTGTGAAGAGAGTATATTTGAGGAGTTTACGGTGAAGAACTTACTGATAATGCGCCATGCAAAATCGAGCTGGAAAGAGCTTGGCCTCCCTGATCATGAGCGACCGCTTAACAAGCGCGGACAACACGATGCCCCGAAGATGGGGCGGCTGATCCGTAAAAAAAAGCTGAAGCCGCAGCTGATTATCTGTTCCAGTGCAAAACGTGCACGCGAGACGCTCGAGCGCGTAACAGAAGCGTTCGGTTACAGTCAGGAGATCCGTTTCAGTGAAGCGCTGTACGGCGCCGGTCCGGAAGCCTATATCAAACTTCTAAAGGAACTTGATGAAGCGTATGACCGCGTCATGGTCGTGGGCCACAACCCCGGCCTTGAAGCGCTGCTCGAACGTCTTACCGGAGAAGAGCAAATACTGCCGACGGCAGCTCTGGCCCGGGTTGAACTGCCTATAAAAGGGTGGCGAAAACTGGGCGACTCCGTTGACGGCGAGCTGATCGATTTGTGGACACCTCGCCAGTTTTCGGAATGAAAGGCCTGCTCATCCGCAACAACTGCCTTATATTTTTAGTGTTATAATTATTGAAAAATGTAAAAAGGTTTCCTATGGGCTGGACCTGCCAATATGACTATAAAGGGTATTGCAAACGTGTTGAAAAGCCGTGTGTCCCGGGAATGAAAGGGTGTATCCTCAAAAGCAGCGATTACATCTTCAGCGGGGAACACCGTCAGATGCCTGAAAAAGAGGAACAGAAAAGAGAAGAGATAGATTTTGCGGAACTTGTGCGGAGTCATTGATATCTGCCTCTGGCTTTGCAAAGCGTTTCAACTATTCTGCAGCCATAGAGTATAACTTGTTCTTGCGTATTCATAATGATATGTGCTGAACTCCCAAACGCTCAGCGTTGATGGCCGATTTTCCTAGATATTCGCACCGTGGTAGAAATACTCTCCCATTCCAAGCGTGTAGAGCAGATTGCCGTAGAGCGAGTGCTCGATGGCGGTCAGCAGGAGCGAGCGGCTTTTGAGGTAGGTGTGGGCGAACAAAAGGCCTCCGAAGAAGGTAAAGATAACCGCGATCCAGTTCTCAAAGACGATGTGGACATAGGCAAAGAGCAGGGCGTTAAATGTAATGAGAAGCAGCGGACGGTTTTTGAAGCGTTTTTTGTAGCGGTAGAAGAAGAAACTACGAAACAGGAGCTCCTGGACGAAGGCCGAGAAAACAGGGTAGAACAGCATGACGGCCAGCCACTGCCACGGATCGGCTTTGAGCAGGGAGAGAAAGATACCCGGTTGGTAGAGCAGGGTGAAAAGCGTTATGGCGCTGCCGATCACAAGGAACCGTTTCAAAACATCATAGAGCGCCATGCGCTCAACGTCGAGCGGCAGTATTTTGATTTTGCTGCTGCGCAGGATGAGGTAGGCGTAGAGAGAGACGATCCACAGCAGAGGCATGACGGCCGCTTTAGGCAGCAGCCCCGAGACAACAAGCAACGGCGGAGTGACAAAGAGCAGGAGAAATTCGCTCAGCAATGCAGTTCTGTTCATGCCTTTACTATAGCACAGCTCTATTGCCGTTTGAGCAAAAGGAAGCTTTTTTTCGACAAATCACTCTCTCTTCGAGACCCAATAGAGTGTTAACGCTCTGCCTGTGAATATGCCTAATATGCAGTAGACAGCCACAGCGCCATAGACAAAAAAGAGAGCACCCAGCAGAAGAGATAAAACAGAAAAGCGTATAGCAAAGGTAAAATAAAATGAGATTGTACGTTTCACTGCAAGATTGCCCAACTGCCAATAGAGGTGCGAAAAATAGAAGATTGCAATGATATTTCCGAGTATAAAAAAAAGTAGCTCTCTCATTTTTTATAGATAAAAACTCTCCAGACAGAGTAGATGGCGACAAAAAGACCCAATATGATGAAGGTAACGGTCCAGGAGAGACCGCCGGCACCCACCTGTGTATGTTTATCCAGATAGTTGCCGAGATAACCGCCGATGACCATAGGCAGCGCCACCATCCATCCTATCGCACCGACGACGATGACCGTCTCCCAGAATATTCCTTTTTTGCGCCATTTCTGCATCCACGACGCTTTTTTGCCGATATGCTCCTCAAAGCTCTTCTTCTCTCCGTTGTTATTCAATTTCACGCTCCAGTTCGATCATCTTTTTGAAAAAAGCTTTTTGAAGGTTTTCCATGTTCAGGTGAAAGAGAGACTCCTTCTGCGTCTGTTCTTTGAAATACTGCTCTATGATCTCTTTGAGTTCGTCGATCCGTCTGCTCTGTGCAAACTCTTTTGTCGTGATCGTCAGCATCTCTTTTTTAAAAGAGAGGATGCCGCCGTTGAAGGCAAAATACTCCTCATCGTCATTGATGAGGGCAATGGCGATGGAGGGTTCCAAAATCGTTAGAAACTCGATATGCCTCGGCAATATGCCGAAAGAGCCGCTTCTGTCCTCGGCTCTGAAAAAAGAGATGTTGTCCACTCTCTCTATATGCGAGGGGGTGATGATGTGGGCACTAAAGGTCGGCTTCATCGATCGTCCCTATCATATAAAAGCGGCTTTCATCAATCGCGTCCATCTCGCCGGAGATGATCTTTTCACACCCTGCTATGGTGTCAGAGAGCGGAACGCTTTTGCCTTTTCTTCCCGTAAAGGATTCGGTCACAAAAAAGGGCTGGGTCAGGAATTTTTCCAGTTTCCTTGCACGGGTGACGATCAGACGGTCCTCATGGCTCAGCTGCTGCATACCGAGCATCGTAATGATGTCCTGCAGCTCTTTGTATTTAGCCAGCATCTCTTTCACCTCTTTTGCAACGCGGTAATGCTCGTCTCCGACGATCAGGGGATCGAGAAGTTTCGAATGGGACTCAAGCGGATCGATCGAAGGGTATAGCCCCTTGGCAGCATAGCTCCGCGACAAAATGATCGAGGTGTCAAGATGGGCGAAGACAGAGGCGACGCCGGGATCGGTGATGTCGTCGGCCGGCACATAGACCGCCTGCACGGATGTGATCGACCCCTCCGGTGTCGAGGCGATCCGCTCTTCGAGCTCGGCGATCTCGTTGGAAAGCGTCGGCTGGTACCCCACCCGTGAGGGGATTCTGCCGAGCAGGGTGGAGATCTCCTGTCCTGCCTGGATAAAGCGGTAGATGTTGTCGACAAGCAGAAGCACATCCTTATGCTCCTTGTCTCTGAAATATTCGCTCATCGTCAGCGCGGTCAACGGCGCCCTGTAGCGGATTCCGGGGGCTTCATTCATCTGCCCGAAGACCATGATCGTCTTCTCCATCACGCCGGATTCAAGCATCTGTGCATAGAGCTCATGCCCCTCTCGGATCCGTTCTCCGATGCCGGCGAACACGGAGACCCCGTGATGCAGGGTGATGGATTTGAAGATGAACTCCATCAGCAAAACAGTTTTACCGACGCCGGCCCCTCCGAAAAGCCCCACTTTTCCCCCCTGGATAAAAGGGGCCAGCAGGTCGATGATCTTGATGCCGGTCTCATAGATATTTACGGTTCCGCTTTGTGCCGATACCCCCAGAGAGGGCTCGAAAACTGACTCATAGTGTGAGAACGCATCGCCTTTAGCATCGATGGTGCCGCCCAGGGCATTAAAGATCCTGCCCAGTGTCTCTTCCCCTACAGGCACGTTGATCGGTTCAAAGGTTCTTCGCACTTGCATCCCTTTTTTTACCCCCTGCATGTACCCCAGAGCGACAGCCCTGACAAGATGCTCATCGAGCTGTTTACGTGTTTCAAAATAGAGCTCCTTCTCTTCTGTTTCAAGAATAAGAATCTCAAATACAGAAGGGAGCTCTTCTTCAAAATAAATATCACATACGGTCGAGTTGAGTGCGACGATCATTCCGGTCATGTCAATCTTTAATCTTTCTTGAAACTTAGATAGTCTATTATAACTAAACAACCGAAAAACACAACAGGTGTAAAATAAAGATGATAAATCAGGTTTTCCCCGAAGTTGTATTGACATTTGAGATCATGGGTATGGAGGTTATAGTAACCGATACCGTGGTGACAACATGGGGTATTATGATGGTTTTGGCACTGCTCTCTTTTTTTATCACTAAAAACCTTTCCGTTTCAAATCCGTCGAAGAGGCAACTGTTGGCCGAACGAGTCGTTATTGCGATCAGGGATACGCTGCAAACCTCTGTCCGGATCATGCCGTGGGCATTGGTCCCTTTTATCGGCACGATATGGATCTTTGTCGGTGTTATGAACCTTGTATCGCTCATCCCCTATTTTCACAACCCGACACGGGACCTGAGCACGACGGCGGCGCTCGCGGTCATCACCTTCTTTTCCATACACTACTACGGCATCCGTTTTGGCGGCCTTCGGAACTATCTGAAACGCTATATCGAACCTTCGGTCTTTCTGCTCCCCTTTAATCTTTTCGGAGAATTTTCAAGGATCTTTGCAATGGCTATACGCCTTTTCGGCAACATGCTGAGCTGGGAACTGATCATCGCCATTTTGATCGCTCTTGCCGGCTTGCTGGTACCGGTTCCTTTGATACTGCTGAGCATTGTAGGCGATCTGCTGCACGCCTATCTCTTCGGTCTGCTGACCTATATTTTCATCATAGGCGGCTTACAGGCGGAACACATCGAATCATCACAGGAGAATAAACATGGATAGCATGACGATCATTATCGCCGTTTCAATCATCACAGCCGGTCTGACCATCTCGATCGGCGGGTATGGACCATCAAGAGGTGAGGCAGATGCGCTGACCAAAGCAATAGAGACCATCGGAAGACAGCCCGAGTCGGCCAACGAAATCACGCGGCTGCTCTTTGTCGGCATGGCCATGGTCGAGTCGGTGGCGATCTATTCGTTGGTGATCGCGCTGATCATCCTCTTTGCCAACCCGCTGCTCAGCTACGTAGTCAAGTAGAGATCCCATGTTTGACTGGTGGACCTTCTTTTTCCAGGTCGTGAACTTTTTCATTGTCCTCTATATTCTCTACCGACTCTTTTTCAACCCGCTGAAGCGTATTATCCAAAAAAGAGAAGAGATGATCGCAGAGCGCATCAGGAAACTCGAAGAGGGTGAACAGCGTGTGGAGGAGGATGAAGCGCTCTATCGCGAAAAGATGAAAGAGATCCAGAGCCTGCAGGAAAAAGCGCTCGACGAAGCGCGTAAAAAAGCGCTGATCGAAACCGATCTACTGATGAAAGAGACCAACAGGGAAATTGAAAAGGCGTTTGAAAAAGAGAAACGGATCATAGAAGAGGCAGAGAAAAAATCCGAAAAAGAGATCAGGCAGAAAAGCCTGGAGTTCAGTCTCTACTACAGTGAAAAACTGCTGTCGGAGCTCAGCGATGAGCTGCTGCATGAAAAACGTACCGATCAGTTTTTACAGGTCCTCTCTGAAAGCGATGCGGACGAGATTTTGCTGCTCAAAGAAGAGCTCGCCGGCAATGCATGCGAGATGACCCTCTACACGCCGTTCCTCCCGCAGGAAAATATGAAGCAGAAGATCAAAGAGACGATCGAAGAACTTCTTCAGTGCGGTACGGTCGTACTGTATAGTATTCAGGACAGTTCACTGATATGCGGTATTCGTCTTGTCATTGAGAACAAGGTCTTCGACGCCTCCGTCAAAGGGGAGCTGGAGCGTTTCAAAGAGAAGATGGAGAACGAGTTGTAGATGGACAGAAAAAAATTTGTCGAGGAGACGTTTAAAACCCTCTATCATGCGGCGGAGAAAGAGAGACAGCTCTTCAGTGCGCAGGAAGAGGGGTATATCGCCAATATCAGTGACGGCATCATCGAGGTTAAAGAGCTTCCCCATGTCGGCTATTTCGAGCTACTGGAACTCCCCTACAACCTCTTCGCATTGGCACTCAACATCAAACAGGAGTCGGTTCAGGCCATCGTACTGGGCGAGTATACGCGGCTCAACGTCAAAGACCGTGTCCGCTACACCAACCGGAGCGTCTCGATACCTGTCGGGTATGAACTGCTGGGAAAAGTGGTCGATCCGCTTGTCTGTATGCTGGACGAACAACAGCCGATAGCGACAAAAGAGCACTATCCGATCGAACAGCAGGCCGTAGCGCTGATGGAAAGAGACTTTGTCAAAGAACCGCTCTATACCGGTATCAAGATCATAGACGCAATGATCCCCATCGGAAAGGGGCAGCGGGAGCTAATTATTTCGGACTCTTCACTGGGAAAGACCGCACTGGCAGTCGATACGATCATCAATCAGAAGGGGAAAGATGTTCTCTGTGTCTATGTCTCTGTCGGACAGCGGAAAACGCAGATCGCCCGGGTGATCAACGATCTGAAACAGGGCGGTGCCCTTTCGCATACGGTGGTGGTCGCAGCATCGGCAGATGCATCTGCCGGCATGAAGTTCATCGCCCCGTATTCCGGATGTGCCATCGCCGAATACTTCAGGGACCAGGGCAAAGATGTGCTGATCGTCTATGATGATCTCACCAAACATGCCGATGCCTACAGAAGCATCTCGCTGCTTCTCGAAATACCGCCCGGACGCGAAGCCTATCCCGGGGACATCTTTTTTATCCATTCGCGCCTTCTGGAGCGGGCAGGGAAAAGGGACGACAAGTTCAAAGGGGGCTCCATCACCGCGCTTCCGATCATCGAAACGCAGGCGGGAAGGCTATCGGACTATATCCCCACCAATCTCATATCGATAACGGACGGCCAGATCTACCTGGAGAGAGAGCTGTTCAACAAAGGGTTTCTTCCCGCCATCGACATCGGCCGCTCGGTGTCGCGTATCGGGAGCAAGGCGCAGCCTCCGGCGCTGAAAAAGATGGCCGCAAAACTCAAACTCGACTACTCCCAGTTTCTCGAAGTGGAGGTCTTTACCAAGTTCGGTGCCAAGGTGGAGCCGCAGACGCAGAAACTGATCGACAGAGGACGGGCACTGCGGGTCGCACTGAAACAGAAGCGTTTCGAACATATCGCGATGCCTGAAGAGGTTGTCATCTTCTTTTTGAGCAATGAGGGATACCTTCAGCAGCTGCCTCTGACGGAGATAGATATTTTTATAGACAAATTCATACGTCACATTAAAAAAGAGGCGCCGGAGATCCTGAACGCGATCGAAGTGACAAAAGAGATCGATGAGGCGTTGATCGAACGCCTGCGGGCCACTGCGGACGACTTTTTAAAAGTGTGGCACCGATGAGCAGCTCTCTGTCTCTGACAAAGAAACTCAAAAGCATCAAAGAGATCGAAGAGATCGTCTCATCGATGAAAGCATTTGCCAACTTCAATGTACAGAGCGCAATACACAAGCTTCCCTACCTGCGTACCTATCAAAGGAGCATTGAGGACTCGGTAGGGGACATTGTCACGCTTTTTCCGAATCTGTCGGAGATCGGCGAGACCCTCCCCGGCAGGACGATCTATGTTCTCTTCCTCTCCGAAGAGGGGCTTTGCGGTTTTTTCAATGAGAGGATCCTTGATTTTTTCAGCACGCTTCCCAAAGAAGGGCAGAGGACCGTCATCATAGGCGAAAAGGGCGCCGAGGAGGCCAAAGCACGCAAGACCGTCTGCAGCCGGTACCTCAAAGGGGCCTCTAATGTCGAAGCCATCGACACCTATACAATAGAACTCTCCGCCTACCTCAATGAACTGGTGACGAAAGAGCATCTGGGTATTTTGCACCTGGTCTATGCGAAACATAACGATGAGGGGGGTTATGATGTCGTCAACAAAAAGGTCCTGCCGCCCGATTTTTCAAAGTTCCACAAAAAGTCGATAAAAAAAGAGCCCCTCTTGTATCTTGAGGGGCATGAGATACTCAATGTCATGATCAAAGAGTACCTTTACACCTCCTGTTACAGGGCATTTCTCGAATCAGTTGCCAGTGAAAACCAGGAACGGCTCAACAGCATGATCCATGCCGCCAACGCGATCAAAGAGAGTGACCAGCTGATGCGGCTTGAACTCAATGCCCTTCGCCAGCAAGAGATCACGCAGGAGCTGCTGGAGATCGTCAACACCTACCGCTCGATGATGAAAAAAGAGGCGCAGCTGTAATGCGGTCAGTAGTATCATACCGTGACAACACGGCCCGGATGGAGGGGAGATGAGTTTTCTTTCCGATATCAATCCGATACTCTTTCTGGGCTGTTCGGTCCTTCTCGCATTCTATATCGGCCAGGGGGCACGCTTCTTCCGACTGCCGATGATCATCGGCTATCTGGTCACCGGCATCGTTCTGGGACCCTCGATGCTGAACCTGCTTGACCACAAAACGCTCGAGGGCCTTTCGTTCATCATCGACATCGGCCTGGGGATCGTCGCGTTTTCCATCGGAACGGAACTGGATTTCGCTTCGTTGAAGCGGCTCGGTTTCGGCATCGTTTCCGTCATCCTGGCCGAATCGTTCGGTGCATTTCTGCTGGTATTCCTCTCGGTATACCTCTTTTCGCAGGATCTGGTCCTTTCCATTCTGTTTGCTTCCATCGCCCCGGCAAGCGCCCCGGCAGGCACTGTTGCCGTGATCAAGGAGTACAAAGCCAAGGGGCCGATGACCAAAGCCCTCTACGCCGTGGTCGGTTTCGATGATGCCCTGGGGGTCATCATTTTCGGCTTTGCCCTCACTTTTGCGAAAGCGGTGCTGGTCTCGCGTGTCGCGGGAGAGGGTGCCCTCATCACATTTGAGGTATGGGAACCGTTGGCCGAAATAGCCCTGAGCATCGCAGCCGGCGCCGTGGCGGGATGGTTCTTTATCCGTCTGGCGGAGAAACTCGGTGAAAACGGAAAGATGTTCATTCTGGTCTTCGCAACGGTTCTGCTTTTGAGCGGCCTCTCCCTGCAGTTTCACGGCTCTCTGATACTGACCAACATGATGGCCGGCATCATCCTGACCAATCTCAGCCACCCCTACATGATACAGAAGGTCCGGCTTGCGATCGACACGGTTCTGCCGCTGATCTTCGTCCTTTTTTTCCTGGTGGCAGGCCTGCATGTGGAGATCTGGCTGCTCCCGTCGATCGGCCTTTTGGGAACAGTCTACATCGCTGGACGCTCTTTCGGTCTGGTCGGAGGGGCCTACCTCGGCAGTGCGATTGGAGGCATGGAGAAAAAGATCAGGAATTATCTCGGTTTCGGAATCCTGTCGCAGGCGGGGCTGGCGATCGGTCTGGGCTTTATGGCCAAAAACGAACTTGCCAAACTGGCCGAAGAGTATCAGATCGCCGATGCAGCGGCTATCGGAACGGCTATCTTGATCACGATAACGGCGACCTCCGTACTTTTTGAACTTGTAGGGCCTGTCGCGACGAAATTTGCACTGAAGAAAGCCGGCGAGATAGAAACAAGTCAAAAGAAAGGATAGCAGATGAATGGAGAGCACAGTAAAACGAACTGCATCAGGGATGTGCTGGCGAGGATCAAAGAGCGCACCCTGCCGACTGTCATGGAAACGGCCAGGCTTGATGAACTGATCGATGCGTTCGAGTGTTCAAGACACTCCCGGGTCCTCTATGCTGTTGACGCCGACAATAGATTTTTGGGCGTCATCGATGTCAACGACATCTCGCAGCATGTCCTGTTCCACTACCATGAACCGAGATTTGATTCACGGGCGCTCATCAGGATCGTCACCTCCGAATACGCAAAAGATTTCATCAAAAAGGAGAAGTGTGCCGCTTTGTTAGATGAAGATTATGAAATCGTCCTGCAGCGTATGATCAAATACAAGGCGGACGAGATTCCGGTTCTGTCGGAAGAGGGCGAGATACTCGGCGACATTACGATTGTCGATATGATCGAGTACTATATGCACAAGACCGGAAGGGACCGGCTGAATATTCTGCCGTAACACCTAAGAGAATGGGCTATCGGTCAAGGTCCAGGGATGTGGCGATGCGAAGGGTAAAGCAGGCGCCTTCTTCTCTGTTGAGGACAGAAAGGTCTCCCTGAAGATAATGTTTGGCGAGGCTCGAAGCGATATAGAGCCCCATTCCCGTACCGTGTTTTTTCCCTTTTGTTGTGAAGTAGGGCTCAAAGACATTGGTCAGGTTCTTCTGGGGAATACCTCCGCCGTTATCACTGATCTCCAGCACGATCTCGTCATTCTGGTGTATGGCCGAGATGCTGATGCGCCCGTCACTGCTGCGATGTTCAGAGATCGCGTCGATCGCATTGTAAACCAGAATCAGCAGAATCTGCAGGAGCGCATTTTTCCGGTTGTGTATTATCAGGTTCGGTCGGGCTTGATTGTCAAGGGTTATATGATGCTTTTTCAGCAGGCCTGTAACAAGAACGGAGGTCTCATTGAGCACGCTTTCAAGAGCAAATGTATTGAGCCCATTTTCTGGACGCATGAAATCGCGGAAATCATCGATCGTCTGGGAGAGATACTGCAGTGCCGAATTCGCTTTCTCATACTGTGCTTCCAGAAGCTCCGGTGTGAGCAGTGAGAGCTCCCCTTTGATGTAGATGTCCTGAAGCGCAAGGGCGATGATATTGAGCGGCTGGCGCCACTGGTGGGCGATGATCTCGATCGTCTCGCCGATAGTCGCCTGGCGCGACTGGTGCAGCATGATCTCTTTGCTCTGCTTTTCGGCCTCGATCGCTTTCTCCATGTCCGCGGTGATCTGCTGAACGAAATGGCTCATCGCACTCGAGTGCAGGGAGGTGCGGGCATGATGTTTGTGCTCTAACGGATTGATCCGAAGAGGGGGTATTTCTCCTTCGCTCAGCCCCAGGACGGTCATCGTCTGGTTTAAAAAGAGGTTGCACTTTTCGCACGGTGCATGGTAGAACTCCCCGTAGGTGTAAAAACCGTTTGTCATGGCGAAGCGCTGAAGCTGGAGCGTCTCCTGCTCGATGTCATCTCCCACCAGTGAAAGGCGGGCGATGCAGCTGTAGGCAAAGAGGGATTCGACCGGTTTGTCGATAAAATACTCTTCATCCACATTGGCACCGGCCATAATCCCCTCACTGTCGCCGAAACCGAATTGGAGCATTGTTCCTTCTTCGATGGAGCCTGCGAAGCTGAGCGAGCCGTCATCATGTTTCACCATAACGGCGCGGGCGACCGGCATCGCCTTATCGGTGATGATCATCGGAAATTCCAGGCCGATATCGGGGAGCATCTGGGCGATCTGGTCGCCGAGGTAGCGTTTGTAGATCTCGATGATCGGCGTATGGTCGAGTTCCCAGACACGGTTGCCCCTGGACTTCGTGACCTTGAACGTTCGACCCAGACCGACCCAGTTGAAGTTGAAACTGTTATAGACTTTCAGGGCCTCCCCGAACAGCAGTGCGATTGCAAAGCCGCTGTTGGTGCACCCCTCTTCGGTGAAGACAAAGGTCTCTTTGAAACGGTGGTCGTCCGATGCCATTCCGCCGGCTATGAGCAGATTCGGTTCTACCTCCGAGATCCCCCGAAGCAGGACCTCCCCGTCAATACGGAGCCCTTCGGAAAAGACGATGGCCGCTTTGGGCGGCATTACGGAGCTGTTTCGGAGTCTGCGTGTCAGATCGAAGGCGTCTTCAAAAAGATTTTTGTTGGAGAAGACGATCCCGGTATGTACCTCGGAACAGCAGAAGGTGCTGACCGTCAGCAGGGTCTGCTGGTAGCTAAGCCGTCCTGCCTGGATCTTGGCTCCGGCGGTCGCCCCGAGTATCTTGGCATGGGGAACACGTGCTTTGATCCGATCTATAAGATCGTTGATCTCTTTGGCAGTGTTAAGAGAGGTAAAAACTTGAACCAGGACTTCCCGTGCTTTGCAAAAATCAGTAGAGATAAGGTCAGGGTCGGTATATGTTTCACTTTTCATCGTGTAATTATACTATGACTCGATAGCGTTTAGGTCTCTGTCGAGAGAAGTAGGCGGACTTAATCTGTTAAAAAAACAGGCAAAGAACCGATTTTAATACATTACAATGCTTTGACTGTAGCGATAATCATGGATCTTAACAAGAGTGTTTTTAAGCTCAAAGTCGAATACCGGTGGTTCTCGCCTTTTCTTCTACAGATTATGATTTGGAACTAATCTTTTTTTTGCAACTTTGTTTGGGTTCTCCGGTGCTATAGTAGAAAACTTCCTTGTTTGAAACATGTGCTGATGTTTGAATCGAGGTAGTGATGAAAGAGACGGTCGCCATCTATAAAAAACAACGTGTTTTTATCGAGAATTCGTTGACGTCGATGATAGCCAATATTGATCTTGACCAGTACGACATGATGAAAGAGAAGTCCATCTTTGCCATGTTTCCTGCACTGAAAGCCACCTACAAAATCAATGCGAACAACAAACAGTCGACGCCGATGTATACGGAAGACGGCTCCGACAGCAGCGCTTTGGGCTTGGACAAATCCTATCTGCTCGGACGTGTCCAGTTCAGAGAAGACAATATCTATATCTCCAACGCCTATGTCAACTCAATGAGCGGAACGCTCTATATTACGATCGTCGTGCGTCTGAAGTCGGAGTATCTTGTCTACGACTTCGAGCTTTACGAGCTGCTCAAAGAGCTTTCCCTTATTGAAGGGCATGAACTCTTTGGCCAATACACGCGCTATTTTTACGCCCTTTTCGGGTTTTTACTGGCAGGGTTTTCGGTCGCCCTGGTCGTCTATGCGATCTATATCGCGTGGGCCCTGGTCGTCGAACAGGACAAAGAGACGCTCGCCGGTCTTTTCCGCTCCATCATCGCGCTGACGCTGGGGCTGGCGATCTTCGACCTCTCCAAGACAATCCTGGAACATGAGGTCTTCTACAAGAGCCTCAGCCGCAGCAACAATCTTGAAAACCGCCTGCTGGCACGCTTTTTGACATCTATCATCATCGCGCTCTCCATAGAATCTTTGATGGTGGTCTTCAAGATCGCACTGAGCGACTACTCCAAGATGATCTACGCTTTTTACCTTATTTCCGGGGTGGCGCTTATGATCGTCGCTCTGAGCCTCTTTATCTTTATCATGCGCTATCAGGGACAGAAAGGGTGAACCGCCTGAGGTCGGGGCAAAAATGCAGATATTTTTCTTTTCTACTATAATTACGTCTATATTTACAAAAAGGAAGTGCCTATGTGCGACTTCAACAACATGGACGATGCGGCAAAAGCCGCCTATCACAGACAACTGACCAAATGTGCCGACGCTTTCGGCGGCACCAACTTTTTTCTTCAGCTTCTCGAAGCTATCCGCAAGACCAAACCGCATCCGCTGCTGGCGAAACATATGGAGTTCCGTTTCTCGCGCGGTATTGTAAAGTGGAACAAAGTGATCTTCAAAGACAAGTTCACGCTGCTTACAAGTGTGCGTGTGACTGAGAACGAGAACGGGAACCTGCTTCCCGGTGAAGATGATAAGAACTATAAAAAGGTGATGAACCTTCTGCGTACGCTTCAGCCTATAACGTTCGAGGTCCTGCCTAAAAACCTCAAAGACGGTGACGGCTTCAAAGTGCATCCGTTCGATATCGTTGATAAAAAGACGACACGCATCAACCCTGTTTTTGATGCGCTCTTTTTCTGTTCGGTCGATACGGTCAAAAAAGTGCTCAGCTACACCCCGAAAGCGTCATGATGGACGGAAAAGAGCGCAGGAACATCCGAAGCGGCATGAGCGTTGCCATCGTCCTCAAGCAGGACCAGGAGACTGGGCGCCTGACCGACGGCATCGTCCGTGATATCCTGACCAAGTCCGCCAGCCACCCCCACGGCATCAAAGTCCGTCTGATGAGCGGCGAAGTCGGACGGGTCAAAGAGATCTATTAGACCCGGCTAAACAGAAAATAAAGAGAAGATTGAATATAATCGCGCCAATTATTATTTATTAGCAGGAGTTTGTCATGGGTAGAGCCTTTGAATACCGTAAAGCAGCCAAGATGAAGCGTTGGGGGAACATGTCCCGTGTTTTCCCAAAATTGGCAAAATCGATTGAAAAAGCGGCAAAAGAGGGCGGCGGCGATCCCGACATGAACCCGAAACTCCGTACGGCGATCTTGAACGCCAAAGCGGAGAACATGCCCAAGGACAACATCGAAGCGGCGATCAAACGTGCCATCGGCAAAGATGCCAAGGATATGCTTGAGGTGACCTTTGAGGGCAAAGGACCGCACGGTTCACTGATCTTCGTCGAGTGTCTGACGGACAACAACACCCGTACGGTTGCCAACGTCAAGAACCACATCAACAAAAACGGCGGCGAGATGCTGAACAACGGTTCACTCGACTTTATGTTCTCGCGCAAATCGATCTTCGAGTTTGATCTTCCGGAAGGAATGGATGTTGAAGAGCTGGAACTTGAGCTCATCGACGCCGGCCTTGAAGAGATCGAAGAGGAAGAGGGCGAGTGTATTGTTCATGCCGACTATACGGACTTCGGGAACATGAGCCAGAAATTCGACGAACTGGGGATCGAGCTTAAAAAAGCGACCCTCGAGCGTATTGCCAACACGCCTATCTCCCTGAACGAAGAGCAGATGGAAGAGGTACAGAAGATCATCGACAAGCTTGAAGACGACGAAGACGTTCAGGCTGTCTATACCAACATAGAGTAGCATTTTACTCCAGAGCGTGCCGCTCTCTTGACAGACAGCGGCAACCATCAAAACACTTTATTATAGACACCGTCGATGAGAAGGAGTGGATCATGGGTATTTCAACCGCGTTACTCCGGGCATTGATCACCTCGGTACTGTTCGTTCTTCTGCCTTCGGCGCTCTGCGCATCGCCTGATAAAACAGCGAAACCGTCGCACCTTGAAACCCAAAAAAGTATCACGGTCGAGATCGATTACGGCGGGCTTCGTCCCGCAAGAAGCGTCAAAACCTCATATGTTGAGGGGATGAGCGCCCTACAGCTTTTGCAGCAGGTTGCCGAGGTGAAAACACATAAGGTCGGTGCTTTCGTATTTGTCCGATCGATTGACAAGATCAAAAGCGAACGCGGTAAGATGGGATGGTTTTACAGTATCGACGGTGTAGCGGCCAAGACGCTTGCAAAGAGCCGTCTTCTCGAAAATGCGAAAGAGATGAAGTGGTCCTACCAGGTAGAAGCCTGCTATTAGACGCAGCTGAATATTTACGGCACTTCTGGCTTAAAAACTCAACGCGTCTCTTTTAATAATCAAGCCCCATTGCACTATCTTCTTTGTCCAACATCAATAAGCGGCAACTCTTTTCTAAAATAGCCAGCTGTTTTGCCATTGCATGAAGATCGCGGTTGTATGCATAGACACCGTAGCCGCGTATGATCATGATATTGGTGCGTTCTGTCAGAAAATATTTGGGTATCTCCGTAATAGCGCGCTCGTACCAGTCATCAAAGTTTTTGGGATCATAGATGGCGATCTGCCCTAGCTCTTTGTAGCCGAAATAGTCTTTTGGGATGATCAGGTTGCGTTCAAGAGAAAAGGCGGTTGTAAAAGGCGGCATGGTAAATGTGATGAATTTGGCATCCGTGATATGATCATAGATCCCTTTATGAATGCCTGCATCGACACTGGCGTTGTTCCAACGATAGTCTTTTGCAAAATAGAGCTCGATAAGCTGCTCATTCGTAATGGCATCGAAGATACTTTCTCGGGTGTTGATAACAAAACGGTTGTTCTCTGTTTTGGCAGAAATAGCACCATGATAGATCCCGTAAAAATCTTTTCGGAACATCGAGAGGGCAAAAGAGGCAAGTTGTTGTTTTAATCGTAGCTTGTTCATAAGGTGATTGTAGCAGGTTTGCTATAAAAATTATAGGATTTTGATCAGGCAGAAAGTCTGTTCCCATAGTTACGGGAACAGTGTGTCAAGCTTATTGTTCGCCGTTACCGTACTCTTCAAAAAGGTATTCGGTGACCGTATCGGCATCTTCTTTTGTGATCGGGGCCTTAAAGTGAACGATCATCTTTTGCACTTTTTTGCGCCAGAAACTTTTGGATTGCGGCCCCTGGTTGGTGACGTATCCGAAAGAGTGGCAGGTCAGACAGTTGGCGTTGACCGCGTCAAAACCTTTACCCATCTTTACTTCGAACGGGATGTAGGGGACCTCGATATCGCCTTCGACCTGGGCAAACAGCGGTGCAAGTGTCAATGTAGCCAGTAATAAAATCTTTTTCATGCTTCTCTCCTTATACCACTTGAACCGTTACGACGTCAATACCGTTGAACTTGTAGCCGCCGTGATTCCATTTGATCTCCTGCGCTAACGGCTGAGATTGCCCGATCTTGTTGATCGCCTTGGCCATGATCGTCATCTTGCCGTATTTCATCGGTTTAAATGCAAAGCTGAAGGCTCTGAAGGCGTAGCGTCCTGCCGCACCTTTGTCCAGTATGGCCGGTTTCCAGCTCTTGCCGCCGTCAACTGAGATCAGTACGTCTCGGATGCCGTGGCCGTCGTCGAAGGCGACACCGCGGACGACGACATGTGATTTCATCTGGATCACCTCGTTGTTTACCGGGTAGCCGATGATCGATTTGACGTTCATCTTGGTGATCGGCTTGGTGTTTTTGGCTCTTTTTTCAGGCGTCTCGCATTCGCAGTCGTTGTCCGGCACGCGGTAGGCGACATCCATGAAGAAGAGTTTTTTGTACTTGTTGGTCACGGTGATGTTGCTGAGCATCTTGACCCAGCTGTCCGAATAGTAGCCCGGGATCACCAGGCGCAGCGGGAAACCGTTGAGGTAGGGAAGGTCCTCGTCGTTCATCTCATAGGCGAGGATGACATGGTCGTCAAGTTCGTCAAGGTGAAGCTCGCGGACAAAGTTCGGCGTTTCGTAGTAGGCGGCATTGTCACGGCCGTTGAAACCGATCCACTCGGCATCTTTTTTAAGACCGGCCTGGTCAAGCAGGTCGCGAAGACGGACCCCTTTCCATTTGGCACAGCCCATCGCACCGTGGCCCCACTGGATACCGCCTGCCGTCGGTTGGAAGGCCGAACGGCTGTTGCCGCCGCACTGAAGTACAGAGGTGACGGTCACCTGCTCGAAGTTTGCCGGGTCTTTCAGGAAGTCAAGCGTGATGTTGAGCTCGCGTTCCACCAGACCGTCGACTTTGATAGTGAAGGTACTCGGATCGATATGGGTCGGGATCTCCGGCATGTGCCATCGAACAAAGAACTCATCGTTGGGTGTGATCGCCTGCGCAAAGGTGCTGCGCGGCGACTCCAGAAGCGGCGGACGGTCCGAGTAGGTGATCATCGGACGCTTTTCGGGAAAAGCGATCTCCGAGACTTTGCGGTTGTCAATCGGTTGACGGGTGACGCCCGCTTCGAGTGTGGTGGCCATCGCTGCTGCAGCGCCGGCTAGAGAGGTTTTAAAAAAATCTCTTCGTTTCATGAGGAACCTTTCAAATGTATATGCGAATACGCTGTACCCTATATATAGGTGTATTTTATCATAGTTGAATGGGGATTCTGAAATAAAAAATTAGTGATATAATAAACAAAATAATTTAACATTGATTTATTTTATTAGCAAAAATAATGAATAAAGGTCTACGATGTACTCATTCAAACAGCTTGAACTTTTTATCTCCCTGGCCAGGACACAGCGGGTTGTCGAGACGGCCAAAGAGTATGAGATGAGCCAGTCCGCCGTTTCGATGTCGATACGCGAACTGGAAAAAGAGCTGGGCGAACTGCTTTTTGACCGCATCGGCAAAAAACTGATCTTAAATGACAGAGGGCATCTTCTTCTAAAAACATGTACGCCCCACATTGAAGGGCTTAAAGAGATCTATGCCAATTTTAACGCCTCCCAGCTCATGGGCGAACTGCGGATTACCGCGAGTGTGACCATTGCCGACTACCTGATGCCGCATCTTTTAAATGATTATCTGAGCGCGTATGAGGGGCTGCATCTCAAATTGAAAAGCGCCAATACCTCCGATGTTATCAGGCAGGTAAAAAGCGGTGAGTGCGATTTCGGGTTTATTGAAGGGGCGTGTCTTGACAGTACTATCGAGTGTAATGTCCTGATGCAAGACGAGCTGGTGGTGGTAAGCCGCGACAGCGGTTTTCAGAAAAAGGGCGTTCTGTTTATGGACCAGCTTGTCAATAAGAAATGGATCTTGCGCGAAGAGGGTTCGGGCACGCGCTCCGTCTTTCTGAACACCATCGCCCCCCTGGACCAGGAACTGAATGTCTTTATGGAGTTCGGCAGTATCGAGGCGATCAAGAATTTTCTTTTGAGTGACGATGCTTACCTTTCCGTATTGCCGAGGATCTGCGTGCTCCATGAATTGGAAGAGGAAAAACTTTTTGAGGTCAGGGTCAAAAACATGACATTCCAGCGTGATTTTATCCTGATCAAACGTCACGACAGGATCGAATCGGCGTTGATGAAGCATTTTAAAGATTTTGTTATGGAACGGTTTTCGTAAATAACGCTGGCTATGACATTAGCCTGTTTGCCAAGAAATTAAGCCCCCGTAGAGTAAAATAACCCCAATAATAAAGAAGGTTGCACTTTGTCTGAAATCCCTCATATCCCCGTACTTTATCGTGAAGTAGTCGATGCCTTTGCCGGTATAGAAGAGGGTGTCATTGTCGACTGTACGATGGGGTACGGCGGACACAGTTCAATGCTTTTGGAAGCCAATGAGAAGATTACGCTGATCGGGATCGACCAGGATCAGACAGCAATCGATTTCTCAAGCAAACGGCTTGCCCCGTTCGGCGATCGGGCCAAGATAAAAAAAGGGCGCTTCTCCGATGTGATCAAAACGATCATAGCCGAAGAGGGGAGCGAAAACATCAGAGGGATACTGGCGGACATCGGTGTCTCTTCCCTTCAGCTTGACCAGAAAGAGCGCGGTTTCTCGTATGAGAGCGAGACGCTCGATATGCGGATGGACAGCGGGGCGGCTTTGAGTGCCGCTGAAGTGGTCAACGGCTATTCGCAAAAGGAGCTTGAACGTATTTTGCGCGATTACGGCGAGATCCGCAATGCGGCTCAGATCGCCTCGGCGATTATCAAACACCGGCCGTTTTACTCGGCGAAAGAACTCAGCGATGTGGTGAAGCCCTACGGACCGCGCGGGAAGAAGATCCATCCTGCCACCCTTGTGATGCAGGCGATACGTATAGAGGTCAACGATGAACTGGGTGAGCTGTCGCGCCTTTTGGATGCGATAGAAGAGGCGGATCTTCCGCATGCCCGGATTGGCATCATCTCCTTCCACTCTCTGGAAGACCGCATGGTCAAACAGCGTTTTTCGAAATGGAGCAAATCGTGCATCTGCCCGCCCGAAGCGATGCGCTGCACCTGCGGCAATAACCATGCAAAAGGCCGGATCGTTACCAGAAAACCGCTCACCGCACAGGCGGATGAACTCAAAGAAAATGCAAGAAGCCGCAGTGCCAAACTGCGTATTTTTGAGACGGGGGCGTGATGAACGAAAAAGATCTTATACTCAATGAGGTCAAAGAACATCAATGCCAGGAAAACAAGATGGGGTGGCGTTTTCTGCTTATGACCCTGCTTATCTTCGCCATTGCCTGGCTGCTGCTTTTTCCGAAAATATACCTGCAGTCGCAGATCTACTACAAAAGTCGCGATATCGCGGTATTGACAGGGGAATACAATGTCTTAAAAGAGGAGAACCGCATTCTCAAGACGAAGGTCGAATCGATCCGTTTTAAAAATCAGGTTCTTGACACCATGTTTGATGAATAAGGAAAGAGGATGATCCGCCGTATCATCGAGTTTGCTATCGACAAGGCACTGTTGAACCATATTATGCTGCTCTTTATCGTGCTGCTCTCCATTTTTGCCTATATCAACATTCCCAAAGAGATCTTTCCGCCGATACAGATGGACAAGATCTCTATCAACGGCGGCTATGTCGGCACGAGCGCCAATGTGCTCGACAAGATGGTGGTCAACACCATCGAAGATGATCTTAAAAACATCAATGAACTCGATGTGGTCAAGACGGCGATCAAAAACGGTTCGTTCTCTATTATGGCGGACATCAAACCCGGTTCGGACAACATCCAAGTGCTTCAGGATGTCAAAGATATTATTGCCCAGACCAAGCGCGATCTGCCGGCAGATATGAACGAACCTATTGCCAAGATCCATATCGAGACGATACCGCTTGTTTTAGTGGCTATTGCGGGAGAAGTACCGACGAAAGAGCTCCTGGCGCGTGCGGAAGAACTAAAAAGTTCGCTCTCGCAGTTCAAGGAGCTTAGCGAGATCTCCATCCGCGGTGATGCCGATGAGGAGCTGCTCTTGCGCCTCAATGAAGATAAGATCCGAGCTTTCGGATTGGAGCTCAACAGTGTTGTTTCGGCATTGCAGAATCTCAGCTCCATCTTTCCTATCGGTACTATCAAAGAGCGGGGAAAGCATCTCTACATCTCGACCTACAACGGTGAAAAAGAGCGTGCTGTACTGGAAGACGCTATCATCAATATCGGCAGGCAACATGTTCGATTGGGCGATATAGCCGATATCTCTTTTGAGCTGAGTGATGAGAGTGAGCTCTCCCATTACAACGGCGTGCGAAACATCTCGGTCAACATCACCAAGTCCAAACTGGGCAATGCGATTTCGCTGGCCAAAGAGATAGGTGTCGTATTGGATCAATACGAGAAAAAGTACCCGCATCTCAGCTTTAATATCTATACCGACACCTCCGTCTGGATCAAGAACCGTCTGAACACGGTCTTCTCGAATATCCTGTTCGGGCTGATGCTGGTTTTTTTGGCCATGTTGATTTTTGTCAATCGTGGTATCGCCCTGGTCGTGGCAATGGGGATACCGCTCTCGTTTATGATCGGCCTTATCGCGACGGAGGCCTTTGGCTACAGTCTGAATATGCTCTCCCTGCTGGGGGCTCTGATAGCGCTGGGGATGCTGGTAGACGAGGCCATCGTCGTTGCCGAGAACATCTACCGTCACCTGGAAGAGGGGATGGAACGCCGTGAAGCCGCCATCGTGGGTGCGGTTGAGATGTTCCCGGCCGTATTGACGGCCACTTTGACAACGATCTTTGCCTTTTTGCCGATGCTCTTGATCAGCGGCGAGATGGGGGCATTTATCAAGATCTTGCCGATCATGATATCGGTCCTGCTGATCAGTTCGCTTTTCGAAGCTTTTTTCTTTTTGCCGCTGCATTCGTATGACTTTTTGCGTCTGCGTAAAGAGGGGCATATGACCCACGGCATCTGGGAAGCGCTTTACACCCTTTACAACAGAGTGCTGACCCGACTCCTCAGCAAAAAGCTGTTGTCGCTTATTGTGATCGTCACAAGTATCCTGGTTGCAACAGTCTATATGGTCAAAAGCTCCAAATTTCAGCTCTTTCCGGAATTTGACGTTACGCAGGTCTATGTCTCCGGTAAGGTCAATATCAATAACGATCTGGAAGATACCGAAGCGTTGGTCGCACGACTTGAAAAAGAACTTCTCAAGCGGCTCGACGACAATGACTATATCTCCGTAACATCCGTGATCGGACTGCGGATAGATGCCAAAAACAAGGCGGAGCTGGGAGAAAACCTCTTTCATATCTTTATTGAACTGCATGAACGTGCTCCCGATAATATTTTTAACAAATACATCAACCCCTACCTCTCTATCGAGTATGATGCCGATCTGCTTGTCCGTGAAAAACCGGCGGTTGAGATCAAAAATGAGATTTCTGAGTGGTTGGTGCCCTATAAAGAAGCAAAAATCGGTGATGATCCGGTCTATGAGGAACTCAATGTCGATATCCAGGGTACGGGCGTCGTCGCACACGATGTCGAGATTGCATTGAGCGGCAAGAGTGATGATGACCTTCTTGAGGGCGTTAAAAAGCTTGAAGGGGCGATGCAGCAGATCAAAGGGCTGCTCAATATTGCCGACGATGCGGATTTGGGTGAAAAGGAACTCAAGTTGCGTGTTAACAGTTACGGGCAGGAGTTAGGTTTTAACGAGCAGCTTATTACGCAGGAGCTTCGGGCCTATTATCTCAAAGGCGAATACGGCAAGATGTTTAATGAAAACGGTCTCGTACGGGTGCGTATCGAGAGCGGTGCAAATGAGAACCTGGCATCGCTTGACGACATGCAGGTCCAGGTTCCGGGCACACAGAACTATGTGGCCCTGCGGGAAGTGTGCGACTTTATCATTACGCAGGGGTATGTCAGCATCATTAAAGAGGACGGCAAGCGTATCCGTTCCGTTTTTGCTTCGCTTAAGAAGGGAGAGATCACCTCCTCCGAAGCGATGAAAGAGCTGCAACCGGCACTCGAAGAACTCCGCCGGGAGGGCTTTCATGTTGAGGTCAAGGGGGAAGAACAGGAGAATGCGAAGACGCAGCGAGAGATGGGCCAAGCCGCGGTTGTGGCGACCTTTTTGATCTTTATCACACTGGTGTGGCTTTTCGACTCTCTAAAACGTTCTCTGATTGTTTTGAGTACGATCCCCCTGGTCGTGCTGGGGGTTTACGTGGGACACCTCATTATGGGCCTCAATATCTCGATGACCTCCTTGATCGGTATTGTCGGTCTCGCCGGGGTCGTGGTCAATGACGGGCTGATCATGGTCAGTTTTATCCAAAAAGCCAGAGACCTTGAGGAACTGGTCGTTATGGCGAAAACACGTCTGCGTCCGATCCTCTTGACCTCGATCACGACGGTACTGGGACTGGTAACACTGATCTTTTTTGCTTCGGGTCAGGCGCAGATCCTGCAGCCGATGGCTGTGGCACTTGGTTTCGGTATTACCTGGGCGACAGTCTTAAATCTTATTTACGTCCCCATACTGTACGCCGTGGTTTATCGGATCAAAAGCCCCGGGAGATAAAGTGTCGTGGGTGAATATGCAGGTTTTAGAGGTGCCATAAGCATCTCAGTGGTATAATCACCAAATTTTTATATACGGGACAGATGACAGTATGAACGATAATGATAAATATGCAGCACTGTTTGAAGATGATGATGATATCTTTTTAGGTTCACCTAAATCGAAATTTCTGGATATTGTCTTCAATGCCAACCAAAATCTTGTTAAAGACGAACTCTGCAATATTGTTGAAAGAGTTGCGGCTCTTGAGATGATGCTGGATGAAAAAGTTGGCGGAGACTGGGAACGTGAACTGGCGACAAATGACTATACCCGCACTTCTGAAGTGGAAGAAAAAGCGAAGAGTCTTTTTATCGAGTACACAGGCAACGTACTTTCCAAAAACGAATAGTTCAGAGGGGCAAATACCCCCTCAGCGGTGCAGTTTTCTTTTAAGAGCAGCAAACGTGCTTTTACAAGACACCTACATAAGGGCACCTCTAAAACCCCTAGTTAGCTTCAGCGCTAGAGAGAAGAGCCCATAATCTAAGTTAGGATAAATACAAACGTGATTGAGACAGTAGAAAAAGAGATCTTGACCCTTGTTGACGAGATTGGCTATGATGAGATTACACGCCTTTTTGGGACACTCAAAGGGGGGAAGCGTCTTCGTGCAAAGTTGATCCTGGAAATTGCCGCCGAAGATAAAGAAGCACCGAAGCTGGGTGCGATCGTTGAGCTGATCCATGCTGCCAGCCTTCTGCATGATGATGTGATCGATGATGCAACCCTTCGCCGCGGCGTCGCTTCTGTCAATGCGACGGAAGATTCGAAAACGGCGATTATGCTCGGGGATGCTCTCTACTCCAAGGCCTACAGTAGCCTGGTCTCTTTTGACGAAGCCGTTGCCAGGACGGTTTCTGCCGCGGTTACGGCACTTTCCGTCGGTGAGCTGATGGACGTGCGTATGTCGGAGGCGTTCAATGCGGATGCCGAACGTTATATGCAGATGCTCTATCTTAAGACAGCTGCACTGATCGAGGCTTCGGCTAAAGCGGCGGCTCAGTTGACGGGTAAAGATGCAGAAGCCTACGCGCTCTATGGCAAAAACCTCGGTATCTCGTTTCAGATTATTGACGACATCCTGGATATTGTTTCGGATGAGGCTACACTGGGCAAGCCTGCACTGCACGACTACGAAGAGGGCAAATGTACCTTGCCGTATATCTACCTTTATGACGCGCTTGAGGGTGCAGAGAGAGAACGCCTGGTTGCTTCGCATAAACAGAAACTTTCGCCTGAAGAATCGGCCTGGATCAAAGCGAAGATGCAGGAGCACAAATGTATTGAACGCTCTTATGCTTTGGCGCAGGAACTCTCGAACAAAGCCATTGAGGCCGTTTCCGGCGATGAACGCCTTGTCGGCATTATCGAATCCATGATGAAAAGAAGTTTTTAATGCACTTCCTGGTGGTCAGTTTTACCCACAAAAATACCACTTTGGCGATTCGTGAGAAGCTGGCATTCGCAAATGACGAGCAGAAAGACCTCTGCCTTAGCAGGCTCTGTTCCGATGCGAGTATCAGTGAGGCGATGGTAACGTCGACGTGTAACCGTATTGAAGTGTTCTGCAGCTGTAACGACATTGAAGCGGCTACGATGACCATTTTGCTCCACATGCATAAACGTTCGGGCATTGATGCCGATGAGCTGGAAGTGCGGGCAGATATTCATGAGGACCGCTCTGCGATCCACCATGTCCTGTCAGTGGTGAGTTCGCTTGATTCGATGGTGGTCGGTGAGACACAGATCGCGGGGCAGATCAAAGATGCCTACAATTTTGCACGTGCACATCACTACTGCAACTCCAGGATCGCGGGTGTTATTCAGCACGCCTTCAAATGTGCGGCGGAAGTACGCAACGTCACGGACATCTCCTCCAAACCCGTCTCTATCGCCAGTGTCGCGATGCAGCAGTTAAAGCGTGATGCCGGCGATCTGAGCGGCAAGCGCGCGCTCATCATCGGTGCCGGGGAGATGTCGGTTTTGAGTGCGCGCTATCTGAGCAAAGAGAATGTCTCCATCACGATCATGAACCGTACAAGAGCCAAGGCGGAAGAGATCGCCGAGGAGTTTGATGCGCAGGTGATCGACTTTGACGAGTTGCACGCGGTGATAGATGAGTTCGACCTGCTTATCTCGGCAACCGGTGCGACTGAACCGATCATAAAAAAGAGAGACATCAACTTTTCGATCCGTGACCGTTTCTGGATCGATATGGCGGTCCCGCGTGATATCGAAGAGTTCGAATCCGAATCCATCACGCTTTATGCCGTGGATGACCTCAAAAGCATCGTGGATGAGAACCTCGTTCTGCGAGAAGATGAGGCAAAAGCCTCATTCGGCATTATCCGCCGGTATACAAAAAGTTATTATGAGTGGCAGCAGCGCCAGAGCATTGAGCCGATGATCAAAGAGCTCTATGTCCGGGCAATGAAAGCGGCACAGGTAGAGAGCGAACGTGCCATTGCGAACGGGTATCTGCCGCAAGAGTATGCCACTCAGGCTCAGAAGATGGCCGAACAGGCGCTGAAACGTTTTCTTCACGGCAAGATCCAGCGGCTTCGCGAGGTGACGGAAGAGGCGCAATCCGAGTCGTTGATGGATGCTCTTTCGCATATTCTCGGTCTAGACAAACAAGAAAAAAATTAACTATTTTTACAAGGAACTCCATGCGTTTTTCTCAAGCTTTTATTCCAACAACAAAAGAAGCACCGTCCGATGCGCAACTTGCCAGCCATATCTTTTTGGCACGCGCCGGTTTTACCTCACAGGTCGCCGCAGGTCTGTATAACTATCTGCCGCTGGGCAAACGTGTTCTTAAAAACATCGAGAATGTGATCAATGAGGAGATGACAGCTTCAGGTGCGCAAGAGGTCGATCTCAGTTTCGTTACACCGGCCGATCTTTGGGCCGAGAGCGGCCGTATTGAGAAGTTCGGGAAAGAACTTCTCCGTTTCCGCGACCGTAAAGAGAACTTATTTGTTCTGGGGCCGACACACGAAGAGATGATGGTCAATCTTGTGCGCAACCGTGTTACGAGCTACAAGCAGCTTCCGCTGAACCTCTACCAGATCAAGACCAAGTTCCGTGATGAGGCGCGTCCGCGTTTCGGGTTGATGCGCGGCCGCGAGTTCGTGATGAAAGACGGTTACAGTTTTCATGCAAATGAAGAGGACCTTGATCGCGAATTCGATGCGATGGAAGCAGCATACAAACGTATATTGGAACGTCTGGGGCTCGAGTTCCGCGTCGTCGAAGCCGACAGCGGTGCGATCGGCGGTTCGGGTTCCAAAGAGCTGATGGTGATCGCCGACAGCGGTGAAGACACGATCGCTATATGCGACAGCTGCGAATACGGTGCCAATGTCGAAGCGGCGAAACGTTCGGATCGTCAGGATATTCCTGCAGCGCCGGAAGCGGATTTCAACAAATTCCAGACGCCCGGTGTCACAAGCATCGAAGCGCTGGCAGCATTTTTCAAGGTTGACCCTTACTACACGATGAAGTGCGTGGCGAAACGGCTGATCTATGAAGACGGCGATCAGGTGGTGCTCTTTTTCCTGCGCGGCGACGACGAACTCCAGGAGGTCAAGGCGGTGAACGCTGCCGAAGCACTCGATATCGCCGACGTAAGCGAAGAGGAGCTTACCGCCCTTGGGCTGGTTCCGGGTTTCATGGGACCGCTGGATATGGACAAAGTTCCGTGTGTATTTGACACAGGCCTTAAAGACGCCAAGCAGCTTATCTGCGGCGCCAACGAGAAAGATTACCACTATGTCGGCGTCGATATGAGTGTGCTTAAAGACGCGCTGTTCAAGGATCTCTATTCAGCGAGAGAAGGCGACGGTTGTCCAAACTGCAACGGCAAGCTCCACTACAGAAAAGGGATCGAGGTCGGCCATATCTTTAAACTGGGTACGACCTACTCCAAGCCGCTCAAGGCAGAGTTCCTTAACGAAAAAGGTCAGTCTGAACCTTTCGTCATGGGAACATACGGTATGGGTGTGAGCCGCCTTATCGCCGCAACGGTCGAACAGCATCATGATGAAAAGGGGTGTATCTGGACGAGGGAGACAGCCCCATACCTTGTCAATGTAATGGTCTCCAACATCAAAGACGAAGCGCAGCTTGACTTCGGTGAAGAGCTTTACGTAAAGCTCAAGACTGCCGGTGTGGAGGTGATTCTGGATGATCGTAAAGAGCGTTTCGGGTTTAAGATGAAAGACGCGGAACTGATCGGTTTCCCCTACACGGTCATCGTCGGTAAAGAACTCGAAAACGGTAATGTCCAGATTGTCGAGCGGGCAACGCTGGAAAAGAGCGAAGTCACTGCAGCGTCTGTTTTTGACGCGATCATGGATCGTCTGAAATGATCTACTTTTTCGTCTATCTCTTTTTGGAGGTGATGATCTCGGTCAACCTGGCTTCTGAGATCGGCGGGTTCTATACTTTTCTGGAGATACTTCTGAGCGCTTTGATCGGTATGGTCCTATTGGTCAACTTCAGAGCCACACTGGTTGAGAACATGCATGCCGTCTCGATGCAAAAGATCGATGTACAAGAGTTTCAACGTTTGAATATCTTTGCCGTTCTCGGTGCGATCTTATTGATCTTACCCGGGTTCTTAACCGATATCATCGGTATCTTGCTACAATTTTCCGTTTTTACCAAGATGTTGGTTAACCGTTTTACGGCAAAATCACCTTTTGAGAATCAAGATTCTGGAAACAGAACATATACACACACACAAATACATGAAGAAAAGGATGACAATGTCATTGATGTCGAAATTATCAGCAACGATACTACTAAGTAGCCTTTCACTTTTTGGCGCGACAAATGCCGAAGTGACCGGTTTTTTAAAAAAGCAGATCGGCGGCAATAAAAACATTTCAAATCTTGAGATAAAGGTTGTGGAAAGAACGCCATCGAAAGGGCTCAAAGGCTGGGACAGCCTTATCGTAAACTTGAAAGCACGTGTCAAACAGGGCGATCAAGAACGTGATATCGAACAGCAGATGATCTATTTTGTTCATGGTGATTTCATAACCAAAGATTTTAACAATATCAAGAGCGGTCGCAGTTTGAGCAGTTCGGTGGCACCGAAGTTCAAGACGGAATATTACACGAAAGAAAACCTTGTTTTCGGTAATGCTGGTGCTAAACATAAAGTGGCGATATTTTCCGATCCGCTTTGCCCGTTTTGCAGAAAGTTTGTGCCTGAGGCTATCGAATACATGAAAAAATTCCCGGATGATTTTGCCGTCTATTATTACCACTTTCCGCTTCCTTCGCTTCATCCTGCAGCGATCACCTTGACAAAAGCGGCGATAGCGATTGAACACAAGGGGATGAAAAGCAGACTTCTGGACCTTTACAAAGTCGAGGTCAATGCGCGCGAAACCGATGAGAAAAAGATTCTGGCCGCTTTTAACAAAAGCCTGGGCACCTCGATCACGCCGGCAGAGATCCACGCAGCGTCGGTAGAAAAACAGTTCAACCATGATAAAGAGATCGCTATGAAAGTCATGGTTCAGGGAACACCGACACTTTTCTTTGACGGTGAAAAAGATGCAAGCAAAACCAGATATAAAGAAGTGAAGGTCAAATGAAAAAAATAACGATAGCAACACGCGGTTCAAAACTCGCTCTTTGGCAATCCGAGCATATCAAAGCTGTTTTAGAAGAGAAGAACCCGGGGTTGGCGGTTGAACTTAAAATTGTCATCACCTCAGGTGACAAGATCATCGATACCCCATTGGCCAAGATCGGCGGTAAAGGACTTTTTCTAAAAGAGATCGAAGAGGCGATGCTTCGCGGTGAAGCGCAGATCGCAGTGCATTCACTCAAAGATGTACCGACGGTAATGCCGGCGGGATTGGTGCTTGCGGCGATCACCGAACGTGAAGATGTACGCGATGCGATGCTTTCCGAAAAATATACGGAGATCGATGAGCTTCCAAAGGGGGCAACAGTAGGGACCTCGTCACTGCGCCGTCGTATGCATTTGGCACGTATTCGCCCCGATCTTATCATCAAGGACCTTCGCGGTAATGTTGATACCCGTATCCGTAAGCTTAAAGAGGGGCAGTTTGATGCCATCATCCTGGCAGCAGCCGGCATAAGCCGTTTGGGACTGCTGGATGCGGTCGAGCATATTTACCCGATCTCGCTGATGGAGATGATCCCGGCGATGGGGCAGGGTGCTCTGGGTATTCAGTGCGTGGATGATCCTGAAGTGATCAAGATCGCCGAGCAGCTCGAAGATGAGTACAGCCGAATCGAAACGACGATAGAGCGTGATTTTGTCGATATGCTTGAAGGCGGATGTCAGGTGCCTATCGGCGTTAATGCTTTTGTTCAGGACAACGGCGATGTGATCGTCCGTTCGCTGTTGGGCCTGCCTAACGGTCACGAAGTTTTGGGCGAGACCAAGATCGTGCGAAAAGAGGAACATGCCAATGCCGGACGCGAGATGGCACAGCGTTTGATCGACAAAGGCGCCAAAGAGCTTCTTGCGCGTGCTGAAGAGCAGGCCAATAGCATCAAAAGTACCCTTTAAGGCCGCTTGATCCGTATAGTGGTGTCAGCCCCACTTTAAAAACGGTTGGCGATAGATCGACTCCATATAAAGAACTCACATGAAAAAAACTATTGATCTGCTTACAAAACACAATGAGCTGACTATCATTGAAGAAGAACTCGATATCTACCTGGAGATCCCGCATCTGGCCTATATGGAGGTGAAAAAAAAGGATGGCGGCAAGGCGCTTCTTTTTACCAGCCCCGTTGACAGGAAAAACAGCAGAACGTTTGATGTACCGGTTCTGATGAACCTTTTCGGTTCATACAAACGGACCGAACTGCTGTTTGGACGCAGTATAGAGTCGGTAGCGGATGAGATCACCAAACTGCTCCATATGAAACCGCCCGAAAGTCTCGGCAACAAGATCGCGATGCTGGGTGATCTGCTGCAGCTGAAGAATGTTTTTCCGAAACGGTTGAAAAAAGAGGGGGAGTGTCAGGCAATCAAGATGCTCGGCGAAGATGTGAACCTTTATGATCTACCGGTACTGACAACATGGGAACAGGACGGGGGGCCTTTCATCACGATGGGGCAGGTCTATACGCAAAGTCTTGACGGCGAGATGGTGAACCTGGGGATGTACCGCCTTCAGGTCTATGATAAAAATCATCTTGGTATGCATTGGCAGATCCATAAAGATGCCTCCCATTTCTTTGATCAGTACCAGCGTGCGGGCAAAAAGATGCCGGTGAGTATCGGTATCGGCGGTGACCCGCTATATACCTGGTGCGCAACGGCTCCGCTGCCATACGGCGTGAACGAACTGCTGCTTTACGGCTTTGTCAAAAAAGAGAAGGCTGAGGTGGTCAAGTCGGTCACGACGCCGCTTTACATTCCGCACGATGTCGATTATGTGATAGAGGGGTGGGTCGATCCGCAAAATCTGAAGATCGAAGGCCCTTTTGGCGATCATACAGGGTATTACACGCTTGAAGAGCCTTATCCTGTTATGGAAGTCAGTGCTATTACCCGCAAAAAAGAGCCTACTTATTTAGCGACAGTCGTCGGGAAACCGCCGCTTGAAGACAAATATATGGGGTGGGCGACAGAGCGTATCTTCTTACCGCTGATAAAAACCAATGCCCCGGATCTGATCGATTATCATATGCCGGAAAACGGAGTCTTCCACAATCTTATTCTGGCAAAGATGCAGCCGCTGTATAAAGGGCATGCAAAGCAGTTCATGCATGTCTTCTGGGGCGCGGGTCAGATGAGTTTTGTCAAACATGCTCTTTTTGTAGATGAAAGAGGTCCTGAGCTTAGTAATTATTTTGCAATGGCTAAATATGTACTTGACCGTTTTTCGCCTAAAATGCTCTTTATTACCGAAGGTATTACGGATGCACTAGACCATTCAAGCCCGGAAGCCCTGGTGGGTGGGAAACTCGGTATTGATGCAACACAAAAGTTTGAACCGACAACGCCGGCACTGCTCGACGATGAAAAACTGTTGGTATTAGTCAAAGAGCGTATTCCTGAAGCCGAAGATCTTCGCCAATATATGTTGATGACACCCAACCCGATCACCGTGATTACGATCAATAAAAGCAGACGGGTGAATGAGTGTTTTGAACTTCTTGACGACCTTAATGAACATCTTCGTATCATCGTTTTTGTGGATGTTGAAAATAACAATATAGACAATCCTTATATGTTGACCTGGCGTATCGTCAACAACCTGGACGCACAGCGCGATATCCGGATCGCAGGGCAGTCCGTGTATATTGACGGCACCAATAAAAATAAAATAGACGGTTTTAAACGCCGCTGGCCTGATGACGTTACCTGCACCTCTGATGTCGTCGCCTCTCTTAAATCAAAAGGGTTGTGGGATCTAGATCCAAAACTGGAAACCTATTATCAACTCTAAATGCATTCAAACATTAAACAATGTTCATGTTGTTTAATGTTTATTTTTTCTTATATATAATCCGTAACTTATCCAATCTCCTTCGCCAACTCTTGGTATTTAAGAACGCTGTTAAGGCTAATATTATTTTTTATAATGTAATATAGAATCAATATTTAAAATGAGGTTGCTCGTATATGAAAAAGATTGTAATGTCTGTACTTGCGTTAACTGTATTGGGGCTGGGTTCTGCTGATGCCGCTGTTTATAAAGGACAAAAAGTTTACGTCAAAAAATGTCGTAAATGTCACGGAGGCGGACTGGAAGTTGCCGGAGCAAAAAAGAAAACGACCTGGAATAAACTATTAAAGAATAAAGGTGAAGGGTTGGCAAAACTTCATCTTGAGAACAACAAAGCAAAAGCATCTTGGAAATATTTTGAAAGCAAAAAGTATACAAAAAGCGCCCGGCATCTCAAGGACTTTATGGTCGAGTACGCTAAGGACAGCGGAAACGTTCCTGCTTGTAACTGATCTATTTGCACAAAGGCGCATTCGTGTGCCGACTTCTCCCTAACAAACGATTTACATCTCAAATCCATTTTTCCCGGCATAGGAACTGTTTCTTCTGCAAACTTCAACGCTCTGCAGGGCAACGGTTCTATCCTCTGTAAAATTAAGGTAAAATGTCAAAATTAATTTCCACAGCATTGATAAAATGGCATGTGGTGCGAATGGAGCCGTTATGGATAAAATGTGGTCAGGCCGTTTTAGTGAAGCCTCGTCTTCACTTTTAGATGATTTTAATGCATCGATCATGTACGATCGAAGACTGTATAAAGAGGATATAGAGGGTTCTCTTGCGCATGCAGCGATGTTACAGGCGCAAGGGATCTTGAACAGTGATGAACTAAAAGCGATTCAAGAGGGTATGGCACAGGTCCTGCAAGAGATCGAATCAGGAGAGTTTGAATGGAAAATCTCAGATGAAGATCTGCACATGGCGATTGAAAAACGTCTAACGTCTATCATCGGTGACGTAGGCGGTAAACTGCATACCGCGCGCTCACGTAATGATCAGGTCGCTGTTGACTTCCGCCGTTATGTTCTGCGCAAAGACCGTGAAATCGCACAGCTTCTAAAGTCACTGTTGGAAGTGATCGTTGCGATTGCCGAAGAACATACCTCGACACTGCTTCCGGGTATGACGCACCTGCAGCATGCACAGCCGATCAACTTCGGTTTTCACATGCTGGCGTATGCTTCGATGTTTAAGCGTGACATTGAGCGTTTTGAAGATAGCCGCCGCCGTAATAACATCTCGCCTCTTGGGTGTGCCGCACTCGCCGGTACGCCGCACAACATCAACCGTGAAATGACGGCTGAAACATTGGGCTTTGACAGTGTCAGTGTGAACTGCCTGGATACGGTAAGTGACCGCGATTTTGCTTTGGAGATCCTTTTCAATATCTCTACGATGATGATGCATATCTCGCGTTTGAGCGAAGAGATCATTATGTGGTCGAGCTATGAGTTCGGTTTTGTCGAACTTTCAGATGCCTACTCAACAGGATCTTCCATCATGCCGCAAAAGAAAAACCCGGATGTCCCTGAACTGCTTCGCGGAAAAACGGGACGTGTCAACGGCAATCTGATCGCACTGCTGACGGTGATGAAAGGGCTTCCTCTCGCCTACAATAAAGATACCCAGGAGGATAAGGAGGGTGTCTTTGACAGCATCGATACCGCAGAGATCTCACTGGAGATTCTTCGTGAAGCACTGAAGACAATGACCGTTAAAACAGAGAATATGGAAAAAGCCTGTCAAAAAGGTCATTTGACCGCAACGGATCTGGCTGATTACCTTGTCGAGAAGTGCGGTGTTCCGTTCAGAGAGACGCACTTTATCTCCGGAAAGGCCGTCGCCCGTTCAGAAGCGCTGGGCATCGACATCAGCGAGATGAGTTTCGAAGAACTTAAAAAGATCGACGGGCGCATCAACGAGGACGTCATGCCGTACCTGGTGTTGAGAAACTCGATGAACGCGCGCCAGTCGCAGGGTGCTACGGCAACAGTCCGTACAAAAGAACAGGTTGAATTTTTCAAAGAATATATCAAAGGATTGAACATATGAAAGTGACCGTAGCCCATAAAGAGGCAATGAAGTTTGAAGCGACGACAGCAAAAAGCAGTTTTATCATCGACTGTCCGACGATCAGCCCGGTAGAGTATTTTCTAAGCGGTATCATCACCTGCAGTGCGACCGACGTCTATATGCTGCCGCAGAACCAGGGGAAAACAGTGACGGATCTTGTTGTTGACGGTGAAGTGGTCCGTAATGACGATCACCCCAAGAAGTTCAACTCGCTGCACCTGACATATACTTTTAACTCGGATGCAGATGATGATGAGCAGGCGGCCCGCTGGGTGATGGCCAGTGTTGAGACCTACTGTTCGACGATCAACACCATTCGTGACACAACGAAGATCTCGTATACGATCATCCATAACGGTAAGACCATCCGTGAGAACGTTGAGATGATCAGCGGTCAAGGCACAAACGTCGACCTTGGCGAACTGGATGCCTGCTGCCCGTCTTAGGTTGTATCTCGACCCGGCCGGGTTGCTCGCGCATTAAAAACAGTTGACATCTTAGAGTATGGACCTTTCTCTTTTTATCTATTTATTTCAGATTAATTACAAAAAATAATGTGATATAATAGATGCATGATAAATATGCTTAAAGAGAATCGAAATAAATATCAGACGATTATTGTTAAGAGAATTGATGATTATTTTTACAAACGTAAACGTTACCATCAACATTTTTCGTTGGCAATTGGTCTGTTTGATCCTGATGTGGATTTAAGTGCTTTAGACGAACATAGCCGTCAAACAGATATTTTTATTAAATTAGAAGAAAATCTTTATTGTGAAGTATTTGACGGTACGACGGCAGGGAGTGGCATAAAAGCCGCATCTAACTTGCTTACCATTTTTGAAAACAACTTTTATGGCAAACGGGTCTATACAAGCATCGTGTTTTCCAATGACTATGACACAAGTACGCAAATGGTCCATCGGCTTTTCGATATCTTGGAATACGCATATTCCCACAATATGCAGAACATGATTGTGGATAACTCGGTGATGATCAAAGATTATTGAACACTCTTCTAATAATTCCGTTATTTTTATTGTTTTTAAATCATCTTGCATAGATAGCTATAAATCATATTTTTTCCATTGATAGAACGCGTGGAACAGATTAAGGACGTTAATGTTTGCGTTTTATGAGAGTGATTGGTTTACCATCACTTTGGAGATACTCTTTTTGCTTTTTATTGTTTATGATACGAAGCGCTATTTTCAAACACGAAAACGTGAATACCTCTTTAATATTGTTTTTGCTGTTCTCTTTTTCTTTTGGGCTTTGGTGCCTTTTTACAACAAATATTACAGTTGGCAAGAGCGTGATAAGCAGTCGTTGTTGACAAAATGCGTTCACGAGTACAACCAGACTTACTGCCGCTGTCTGGACGATAAGATATTTAAAGAATACGATGTTGAGACATATAATGAGCTGGATAAAGAAAATGATAGAGATTTTATCGAGGTGTTGGACGGGTTTGATAAAGAGTGCCGAGGAGAGGATAGCTGGTTCTAGCCGTCTTGTTGACGGCTGAATTTTTTAGAGGAAATCTTTCGGATCTGCGTCTGTAAAATGGCCGAATCTGAGTTTTGTTCCACCTAGAACATGCCAATGAAGATGCTTGACCTCCTGGCCGCCGTTTTCACCGATATTACTTATCAAACGGTAGCCTGACGCTTTAATATCGACGTGATCTACAAGTTCTTGAATAAAAGTCGTCATCGCTGCCATCACTTCCGGCGGCACGTCATTGAAGCTGTCGAAATGCTGCTTTGGAATCACTAAAAGATGGACAGGCGCTTTTGGGTTGATATCATGAAATGCAAGAAAATCTTCGCTCTCTTTCTCAATATTTGCAGGGATCTCTTTATTGACGATTTTACAAAACAGACACATTTTTTTACCTCTGGATGATGATTTTTGTCATTGTATCACAGAGTTTGTAAATGCTCTTGAAAGCTCCTAATGCCGGGCGATAGCTGAAATTGAAGATAAAGTTAAAACTCTTTGGATAAAATACGCGTTAATATAAAATGGGCAGCAGCCCCAATGGAGACTCCATTTGAAGCAGTGGTATGACAAAATAGAAGCAGCGGATTCGGTTGAAAAACTTGAAGAGATACGTATCGCTGTTTTTGGTAAAAAAGGTGTTCTGGCGGCAGAGTTCGCCAAGATGAAAAGTGCACCAAACGAAGAGAAAGCGCAGATCGCCAAAGAATTGAATATTCATAAAGGCAAGATGACAGAGCTTTTCAATCAACGCAAGATTGTTTTGGCGACGGAGGCTCTTGAAGCGGCAATGAAAGCAGAAAAGATCGATGTCTCTCTTTTTTCGCCGACAGCTGAACGCGGTGCATTGCATCCGGTCATGCAGACGATGGACCGCATCGTCGATTACTTTGTCTCGATGAACTTCACGGTCAATACGGGCCCTATAGTCGAAGATGATTTTCACAACTTTGAAGCATTGAATCTGCCAAAGTATCATCCGGCCCGTGACATGCAGGACACTTTTTATTTTAAAGACGAGATGTTACTGCGTACCCATACCTCTCCAGTACAGATCCGTACGATGCTACACTCAAAGCCTCCGATCCGTATGATCGCACCGGGTGCTGTCTTCCGACGTGATTATGACTTGACACACACACCGATGTTCCATCAGGTAGAAGGGCTTGTCGTCGATGAAGAAGGCAAGGTCTCTTTTGCCAACCTCAAGTTCATCCTGGAAGACTTCCTGAAATATATGTTCGGTGATGTTGACGTCCGTTTCCGTCCGAGTTTCTTCCCGTTTACGGAGCCGTCCGCCGAAGTGGATATCAGTTGTATCTTCTGTAAAGGCGAAGGATGCCGGGTCTGCTCCAAGACAGGGTGGCTGGAAGTTCTCGGATGTGGAATCGTTGATCCCAACGTGTTTGAGGCCGTCGGGTACAAAGATGTCAGCGGGTACGCATTCGGCCTGGGCGTCGAGCGTTTCGCCATGTTAATTCAACACATCGGAGACCTTCGTTCACTGTTCGAAGGCGATGTCAGACTTTTGGAGCAGTTTCAATGATCGTTACACGCAGCTGGTTAAACGAGTGGATCAAACTCGATGATATTTCAACAGAAGAGTTGGCTAAGACCTTCAACAGTATCGGCCTTGAAGTCGACAGGGTCGAATCGTTCGATATCCCGGAAAAGATCGTTTTCGGTAAGGTTTTGGAATGCGAAAAGCATCCCGATGCTGATAAACTCAATGTCTGTAAAGTGGATATCGGCGGCAGCGTTCGCCAGATCGTCTGCGGTGCTGCCAATGTACGTGAGGGGATAACCGTCGCGGTAGCGACACTCGGTGCTGAAATGCCGGGCGGTCTTAAGATCAAACCGGTACAGCTTCGGGGCGTCGATTCGGAAGGGATGATCTGTTCATCAACAGAACTTGGCCTGCCGAAACTCGAAGAGGGGATCATGGTGATCGATGAGAGTGTCGGCGATGTTAAGCTTGGCGATGAGGTGCGAACGAATCCTTATTTTAATGATGACCTGATCGAGATCGAACTGACAGCCAACCGCGGCGATTGTCTGAGTATCCGCGGTGTTGCACGTGACCTATGTGCGGCTTACGATCGTCCGTTAAAAAAGATCAAGAGTGAAGACAACGACCAGGCACGTCTGGGTATAGGCCGTCTGCTTCAGTTAATGCAGGAAGATACACTGGATGTCGATCTCACTTACCGGGCGCTTGACTTGAAAGGTCTGGAACTGCCGCTGACAATGCGCCTGCGTTTGGCGCAGATCGAAGAGACAAAAGAGAGCGCTATCGAAGGACTGTTGTGGTACGCAACCTACAGTACCGGCGTCGTCCTTCGTGCTTACCATTACGGTTTTTTCAATGATGAAGAGAAGGGTAAGGCGATCTGCACGCTTAAACGCGACGAGAAAGGCTTTGTATCTATATACAATAGAGAAAAAGCATCTGTCGTCGGTGTCTATCAGGAAGATGCATCCCGCGTCAGCTATGATGAGGGGATTGTGTTCATTGAAGCAAGTTATATTCCGCCTGATATCGTCTCGCGCCAAATGGCGGAACATAAAATTGAGAATGGACCGCATTTTTATCGTACTTCACGCGGATCTGAGCCGGAACTCGATATCGGTCTGGGGTTTGTACTGAACCTTTTTGAATCGTATTCAGAGTCGTCGATCTATGGCGGCAGTATCGATGTCAGCAGCAAGTTCACTGAAAAGGTTATCGGTATCAGTGTCGATGAGATCAATGCCATCATCGGTATGGATATTAACAAAGTGACCATTACCAAAATGCTTAAGGGACTGGGGTTTGAACTGGATAAATCAAAGGGTGACAACTTTGTTGTAGAGGTACCGCGTTACCGTCACGATATCGTCAATAAACAGGATGTTGTCGAAGAGATCGTCCGTCTGGTCGGTATTGACAATATTGAATCCAAGCCGTTCTCCTTTGCAGAAGATAACCGTTTCGGCGATGACTATGCCGCTTACATCAAGCGCAAGGTATACCGTCACCGTGCGGCCCAAAGCGGTTTTTACGAGACTGTGCATTTTGTCTTTACGGAACGTGCCATACTGGAGAAATATGGTTTTGCTACGGTTGACAAAGCCAAAGAACTGCTTAATCCGATCGCCGGAACACTGGACACGCTGCGTTCAACGATGATGCCGGGCCTTGTTCAGGCAGCGTCGCATAACGTGAAGGTAGGACAGAAGTCGGTTAAACTCTTTGAATCCGGTTCGGTCTTCAGTGCCGAACGTCAAGAGAGTGTTAAAATGGCTTTTCTGGTCTCAGGCAGTTCAGAGCGTGACAAGCTTTCCAACAGCGGAAAAGCTGCGACGGTAGACTTCGCCTCATTCGTTCAGAAGATCGCCGATGTCGTCGGTGATTTCACGCTTCGTGAGAACAGACCGGATCACACCTTTGCCCACCCGTACCAGTCGGCAGCAATTATTCAGAATGACCGGGTGATCGGTGAGCTTTTTAAACTGCACCCTTCGGTTGCCGAAGAGTATGACCTTGATGATACCTATCTTTGTGAAGTCGATTTTGATTCTTTATATTACGGTATTCAAGAGGCGAAAAGCTATTCAAAATACCAGGCTTCGTTTAGAGACTTGAGTGTGGTTATGCCGGCATCGATGCGCTACGAAGAGATCGAAAAAGTGATCGACGCGAACAAAAGTGCGGAGATCATCCGTTTCTACCCGGTCGATCGTTACAGTGATGAACAACTGGGTGATAATGTCAGCTTGAGCCTGCGTTTTGTGCTTCAGTCAGAAGAGAAGACGCTTGAGGAAGAAGATATCACATCATCAATGAGCAGCGTCCTCAGCGCACTTGAATCCGAACTGGGGTTGACACTGAGATGAGCTCGATAAAGGTCTCTCCCCGAAAAACGGCTTTTACGTTTCAAACCGACGCTATAGCTGCCGATAAGTCTATCTCTCACCGTTGTGCCATGTTCTCCATGCTTGCGAAGGGTGAAAGTGTGATCGAGAACTTCCTGCGCGCTGAAGACACCATGAATTCGCTTCGTATCGTTGAAAAACTCGGTGCAAAAGTGCTTGATGACGGTACGATCATCCGTATCTCTTCGGAGGGCATTCAGGAGAGTGAAGATATCCTTGACTGTGGCAACTCAGGCACAGGTATGCGCCTGTTCTGCGGTCTGTTGGCTTCGGCCGAGGGCCATTTTGTCCTGACAGGTGATGAATATCTCAGGCGTCGTCCGATGAAGCGTGTGACAGAACCGTTGAAAAGCATCGGGGCCAAACTTGACGGACGCCGGAACGGCGATCTTGCACCGCTCAGTATTCGCGGTGCTTCGCTGAAAGCGTTTGATTATGAGAGCAAGATCGCCTCGGCGCAGGTTAAATCGGCAATGATCCTGGCCGCACTCAGTGCGGACGGAACCTGTAGCTATAAAGAGCCTGAACTCAGTCGTGACCATACCGAACGTATGTTAAAAGGAATGGGGGCAGCGATCAGTGTGGATGGTCTGACCACAACGATAGAACCGATGAAAGCGCTGCTCTCACCGTTGAAGATTCGAGTACCGGCTGACCCGTCTTCGGCTTTTTTCTTTGCCGTAGCGACGGCGATAACACCAGGCGCAGAAGCTGTTTTGGAAGGGGTGACCTTCAATCCGACCCGCATTGAAGCCTTTAAAGCTTTAGAACGCATGGGTGCGGAAATTAGTTATGATCTGACAGAAGATGTTTATGAACCTATAGGCAATATTACGGTCAAACATGCACCGCTTAAAGCGGTCAGGATCGATGATAATATCTCTTGGCTTATCGATGAGCTTCCGGCACTCGCTATCGCAATGGCATGTGCGCAGGGCAGAAGTGAAGTCGCCAATGCTGAAGAGTTGCGTGTCAAAGAGAGCGACCGTATATCGACGGTGGTGAATAACCTCAGAGCCTGCGGTATTGAAGTTGAGGAGTACGAAGACGGTTATGCTGTCACAGGCGGCGAGCTTAAAACGGCTGAGATCGACAGTTTTGGTGATCACCGTATTGCGATGAGTTTTATCATTGCGGGTCTTCGCTGCGGCATGGAAGTAACTGACATTGAGTGTATAAACACCTCTTTCCCAAACTTCTTCACCTTGCTCTCTCAAATAACGGATATTGAACTATGAAGATAAAACTTGCCGAAAATTACGGTTTCTGCTTCGGTGTTAAACGTGCGATCAAGATCGCTGAGGAGAATACCAATTCAGCAACCTATGGACCTCTTATCCATAATTCTAAAGAGATCGCGCGTCTCAAGCGTGATTTCAATGTTGCTTTGAGTGAAGATCTGGCAGATTTCAAATCGGGTGACAAGGCTGTTATCCGGACCCACGGCATTCCAAAAGACGAACTCGCTCAGCTTTATACGCGCAATGTCGAAGTCATTGATGCAACCTGCCCCTATGTAACCAAGCCGCAGCAGATCTGTGAAGAGATGAGCGGAGCAGGGTATGACATTGTTATCTTCGGTGACGAGGAACACCCTGAGATCAAAGGGGTTAAAAGCTACGCTACATATGGTGCGCATGTCGTCACCTCTGTAGAGGAGCTGAAAAAGCTGCATCTGAAAGAGAAGATCGCTGTCGTGGCCCAAACGACACGTAAGGCGGAAGATTATCTCGAGATCTGTAACTATTTGATACCCCGCCATAAAGAGGTACGTGTCTTCAACACCATCTGCAACGCGACTTTTGAAAACCAGGACGCGGTTAGAAAACTTGCCAAAGAAGCCGATATAATGATCGTCATTGGCGGTAAAAACTCCTCAAATACGAAGCAGCTTCAAAGTATTGCGCTCAACGCAGGTATAGATTCCTACCATATTGAAGGGGCTGATGATCTGGTGGCTTCATGGTTTGAGGGAAAAAAACTCTGCGGTATCAGCGCCGGAGCTTCAACTCCGGACTGGATCATTCAACAGGTAATCGAGGCAATTGAGACAATGACGAAGTAGAGGACCGGAGACTCTTTCCCGGGTGTACCGTTTTTCTCTTTTGCATCGGAATCTCGAACAATTTTCTCTCTTTTCTGCAACCGCGCCGCACTCTTTTTTTCCTTATAATTACTGTTTATAGATTAAGTAAAACTTTGCTATAATTACGCGATTTTATTACGTTACAAGGGAAGTTGTATGGCTGAAGAGCTTTTAGAAGAAGAAAATTTCGCGGCAATGTTCGAAGCGTCTGAAAAGGCGCAAGAGTCCACAAACCGCATTGTTGAAGGCGAAATTGTTGAATTGCAAGAAGAAGATGAGCGTGTGCTTGTCGGTGTTGGTGAAAAACTAGAGGGTATCCTTTCTCTAGATGAGATCCGTGACGAAAACGGTGCATTGGCATATAAAGTAGGTGACAAGATCACTGTAATGGTGACTGGTTACTACAATGAACGCCCAAAGATCTCTCACAAAAAAGTGCTTGAACAGGCGAAAACACTTGAGTTTATCAATGCACATAAAGACGATTATGAAAATATCGTAATCGAAGGTGTGATAACAAACAAAAATCGCGGTGGTTATGTCATTGAAGCGGATGATATCAAGTTTTTCATGCCGCGTTCACTTGCCGCGTTCAGAGACACTGATGATGTCATGGGCCGCAAGGTCAAAGCGCAGATCGTCAAGCTCGATCCGGAAGACACATCAATTGTAGTTTCTCGCCGTAAACTCTTTAATGAAGAGCGTAAAAAGAAAAAAGAGATCATTGACAAACTGATGGCTGAGGGCACTGTCGTTGAAGGTGTGATCAAGAAGATCACTTCTTACGGTATGTTCGTAGATGTCGGCGGTGTAGATGGTCTTGTTCACTATAATGAGATCTCTTATAAAGGGCCGGTTAATCCGTCGAAACTTTATAAAGAGGGTGATGTTGTAAACGTTAAAGCGATCTCTTACGATAAAGATAAACGTCACCTTTCTCTTTCTATCAAAGCTGTTCAGGAAGATCCATGGCAAGAGGTAGAGTCTGAGCTGGACGAAGGCGATACAATTACTGTAACGGTAAGCAACATCGAGTCGTACGGGGTATTTGTTGACCTTGGTAACGACATCGAAGGTTTCTTGCATATTTCAGAGATCACATGGGATAAAAACATCAAAAACCCTGCCGACTACCTGACTGTCGGTCAGGAGATCGATGTAGAAGTTATCGAGATCAATTCAGATACGCATAAACTACGTGTATCACTCAAACGTCTTCTTCCGAAACCGTTTGATGAGTTTGTTAAGAAACGTAAAGAGGGTGACGTGGTCACAGGTGTCGTCACATCATTGACTGACTTCGGTGCTTTTGTGAAGATCGACGGTGTTGAAGGCCTTCTTCACAACCAGGATGTCTCTTGGGAAAAAGGTGTTAAAGCTAAAGATCTGTTCAAAAAAGGTGACGAAGTTGAAGTCAAGATCGCTCGTATCAACCGTGATGATCAGAAGATCTCGCTTAACCACAAATGTCTTCAAGAGAGCCCTATCGATGCATTCGCTGCTAAACACAGCCGTAATGAGATCGTCAAAGGTAAGATCCGTGATATTAAAGACTTTGGTGTCTTTGTTTCACTTGAAGACGGTGTCGATGCACTTATCCGTGACGAAGATCTTGATCCATTGGTCAAAGAAGAACTGGAAATCGGACAGGAGATCGAAGCTGTTATCGCTGTAATAGATACACAACGTGACCGTATCCGTCTTTCAGTAAAACAACTTTCTCGTTTGAAAGATCAGAAGATCATTGAAGATCTAAACAAAGAAGACAGCGGCAACACGCTTGGTGATCTTCTTAAAGATCAACTTAAATAAGTAATTCCCTTGTAAACCTAATGCAAAGAGTCGGCTTTTTAGCTACTCTTGCATTTTTAATCTCCAATTTTGACTTGAGTATATTTCTAATAGATTGATGTCAAAATTCACTCAATTTTTTTAGTATAGGATGTAAAGTTATGGAAAAATATCAGATTGTTGTATGTGATCACATTCACGAAGCCGGTCTTGAAATGCTTAAAAATGATGATCAAGTTGATTATGTTTTTGCAGCAGATATTGATAAAACTGAACTTTTAGATGTCATTAAAACTGCCGATGTGGCTATTACCCGCAGCTCAACTGATGTAGATGAAAAATTCATTGCGGCAGCGAAAAACCTTAAAGCGATCGTCCGTGCAGGTGTCGGTGTCGACAATGTAGATATTGAAGGGTGCTCTAAAGAGGGGATCATTGTTATGAATGTACCGACAGCCAACACCATTGCGGCTGTCGAACTCACAATGACACATATGCTTTCATGTATGCGTATGTTCCCTTACTCACATGACCATCTTAAAAACCAGCGCATCTGGAAACGTGAGAAGTGGTATGGACATGAGTTGAAGGGTAAAAAACTGGGTGTAATCGGTTTTGGTAATATTGGTAGTCGTGTTGCTATACGTGCAAAAGCTTTTGAAATGGATATTATCGCATACGACCCGTATATCAATGCGTCCAAAGTCACTGACCTTGGGATGGAATACACTGAAAATTTTGATGATATTCTGGCCTGCGATATCATTACTATCCATACGCCTAAGAACCAAGAAACACTGAATATGATCGACAAAGAAGAGATCGCTAAGATGAAAGACGGTGTTGTATTGGTCAACTGTGCCCGCGGTGGCCTTTATAACGAAGAGGCACTTTACGACGGTCTTAAATCAGGAAAGGTCCGTTTTGCCGGTATCGACGTGTTTATCAAAGAGCCTGCAACAGACCACCCGCTTCTGGATCTAGATAATATCGTTGTTTCACCTCACCTTGGCGCCAATACGTTTGAATCACAGTACAACATCGGTACTCAGGCAGCACAACAGGCGATCGAAGCGGCAAAAGGGATTGCTTACCCGCACGCCATGAACCTTCCGATTGATGAAAGCAAGATCCCATCGTTTGTCAAGCCATTCCTTGAAATGGGACAGAAGATCGGTTTCCTGGCTTCACAGATCAACAAAGCACCGATCGTCTCTGTAAAAGTGAGCGGTGACGGTGAGATCACAGAGTACCTTGATTCATTGGCTACATTTGCAACAGTCGGTGCGATGGCTGAAACGACAGGTGATACGGTCAATTACGTTAATGCCGAGTTTATCGCTGAGCAGCGCGGTATTAAAATTGAAGTCGAAAAGACAGATGTCAAAACACCATATAAAAACCTTATTACAGTCAAACTGACAACAGAAAAACGTGCGGTCAGCATCTCTGCAACGATCTTCGAAGGTGGTGTTCAGCGCATTGTTGATTTTGACGGTTTTGAGGTTGATGTCGCGCCAAAAGGCAACATGATCATCTTTAAAAACACGGATGTTCCTGGTGTAATCGGTAAGGTCGGTACGATCCTTGCCAATAATAATGTCAACATCTCCGATTTCCGTCTGGGCCGTAACAACAAGTCTGAAGCACTTGCCGTTATTTTGGTTGATTCTGACGTCAGCGACGCAACGCTTAATGAACTGGCTGCGCTTGAGGCGTGTATCAGCGTCAAAGCCGCTCGTTTATAATCTCTGCGTACCCTGTGATCATACAGGGTACCCTTTTTATCTCTTTATTCTCCATTCAATTCCAATTCATCTTTTGATAACAACACCAACTTGTTCAACACCACTTTGATATACCGGCATTATGTATAACAGCGAGGGAAATTTAAGAACGTTCAAGACTATTTTTAATAGAGGTAGCTAAAAAGCAGTGAAGCATAGCCGTGCAGGTGTGGCTGTTGTGTAAAACTTCGACTTTCAGCTGTATATACAAGTGAAAGAGTATAGTTCTCATAAGAGCCGCCAACACCCCCGCCAACCCTTCCAACCAGAGGATAAGGTTCTACGGAAAGAGAACTCTTATTGGTGTTGCCCTCCAAAAAGAGGTCTTTTCCTATAAAACGTAAATCACTCTGGAGTTGTAGGTAATAGCTGAAAGCGGCTCTGTATTTTTCCTTATTTTTATCTAAGGCCGGTATGCCAGAATCAAGACCCGGCATCATGACGAAGTTTTGTCCAAAGTCCCGGGGGACATGGATCCCTATTCTATAAAGCAGACCAAGATCGAATTCTGTCCGAACAGTACCGAGAACACCGCCTATCCGCGGAATCAAGACGGCTTCATACTGTTTTGTATCGACAAGGTACCGTTCATGATGGTGATAGGCAAGGTTAATCCCGAATTCGTCATGAAGCTGATTCTGCCACCCATCGACAGCATCCCCCAATATGTAATCGTGAGTAAAACGTTGAATCTCTTCTGCCTTGGCAGAAGGCCCCACCAGGCCGAGTTGAAGTTCGAGCGAATCCAGACGTTCGGCACTGCTTTGATGTAAGGCAAAAGAGGCATATGCCCAGCCGGCATAAGGACGGTCGTCGTATTGCGGTTCAGGATTGTTAAACTCCTCCGGAGAGTACATCTCCAGGGTGATCGCCAGAGCAAAATAAGAGACACTTGTGCCGCGGTCGGCAAAGGGCAGGTAAAAAGGGTCATTGTTGAGTTTAAACAAAGTCGAGAGATCAATACCTGCCGTATACCAGCGATCTGTTCTGACAAAGGTGTCATTTTCGAACACAAAATTGAAACGTTCAAGCTCTAACACCTGCCGCTCTTCCGCTATAAGAGGATACAAAAAGAGAGAGAATAAAAGCAAAAAAAATCGTTGTATCATAAGACAAAACTTTGACTCTATTTTTAAACAATTGAAATAATTTCAAACTATTACACTAAAGCAGTAACCGTCTTCCACTGACGAGAAGAGCATTGCATTATATCATCCATTGCAGATTATATACGATTAATCTTTGCATATAAACAATGATGATTATTTTGTTCGATTCTGATGTCACAGATGTCGCTAAGGATAAGCTCTCAAAGGCTTGCCCCAGCGTCAAAACGGTACGTCTGTAACGCTTTTTTCTCAATCATGATTTTGTAAACAGCTAAATTATATTGTGTTACAATGGATTACACTTACTCAAGGATAGTTCATGAAACTGCCTAAGGTTACTATACGTACTAACATTCTCACCTATATACTTCTTATCGTTACCTCGGTTTCACTTTTGTTCTCGGGAATGCAATATTATTTCAGTAAGCAGATGGCTTTTTCAGCTACCGAGAACGCATTTTATCAGACAGCGGAAAAGATTACTGCCGATATGTTTGGCAGTGACCTACTGGCCAAAGAAATGCTCTATCAAATGCAGAACTATCCTGCGCTCAGGAAGCCGGTGACTGAAATGCTCCCTATGGAGATCATTACACGCTTTATCTACACCTTGAAACGTAACAACAACATATACGCCATCTATAAGGGCGACAGTAACGGTGACTTTTTTGAAGTGATCAATATGCAGAGCTCATCACAGCTGTTCACACACTATGAAGCACCTAAGGAAACTCGGTGGATGGTTATTGGTATCAAGGGAATCGGAGAGAAGAGAACCAGGACCTTCAGCTATCTGGATACATCGCTTTCGCTTATATTGCGACGTTCAGAGCCTTCAAATTTCATGGCGACGAGCAGACCCTGGTTCCAGCAGGCGATCGTAACAGATAAAGCAGTTAGAAGTGATCCCTACACCTTTAGCAACCTCCAGCAAAAAGGTATTACCTATTCAATGAGGGTTGAAGATACAGGTATTGTCCTTGCATTGGATTTTACGCTGCCTAAACTCCATATGCTTCTTAAAAATCTCAAGTTTGCAGAGTCAAGCGAGATCGTGATGTTTGACCAAGAAGGTATTGAAATCGCTACATCTAAAGAGCTGGTGAGTGGACAAGGAAAACGTGTCAGTGAGATTTTCCTTCAAAGTGAAAAGGATAAGGTTTTTGCCATGGAAGAGGGTGATGAGAAACGTTTTGCGATGGTGACGACGATGAGCCGTGAAAATGGCTCTAATACCTACCTTGGTATCAGTGTCGACACAGATGAGATGTTAAAACCATATCTGGACAATATAGCGTACTCTTTACTGGCTGCGTTGCTCTTGTTCGTACTTAGTATACCCTTTGTCATCTTGGTGACGTCACAAATCGTTCGGCCTATCAAGGCGTTAATGGTTGAAAATGAAAAGATCATGCATCGTCATTTTGACGAAGTCATCACGGTGAAGACCAACATCATAGAGCTGAGTCAGCTTTCTGACTCTTTAGTAACGATGTCGAAAAGTATCAATGCCTATCAGGAAGCGCAGAAAGAGCTGATGGACTCATTTATCAGGCTGATCGCCGATGCGATCGATGCCAAGTCGCCTTATACCGGAGGACACTGTAAACGGGTGCCGATTCTGGCAACGATGCTGGTTAAAGAGGCCGGCAAAGCTGACACCGGAACGCTAAAAGCATTTAGTTTTACGACGAAAGATGAGATGGAAGAGTTTGAAAGAGGTGCCTGGCTGCATGACTGCGGCAAGATAACAACACCGGAGTATGTTGTTGACAAGGCGACAAAGCTTGAGACCATCTATAACCGGATACATGAAATACGCACCCGTTTTGAAGTGATATGGCGCGATATAGAGATTGCCTACCTTGAAGGCATCATAAAAGGTGACAATCAAGAAGAGCTGGAGAGATGGAGAGATGAAGAGCATCAGGCCCTGACGGACGATTTCCGTTTTGTGGCAGAGACGAACATCGGCGGCGAGTTTATGAGCGAGGCGCGAAAAGATCGCATACAGACGATAGGAAAGCGAACGTGGCTGCGCCGGTTTGATGACAGGCTTGGCCTATCTGACACGGAACTGATGCGTTACAGTGAAGAGGATACGGCCACTCTTCCTGTTCGTGAAAACCTGCTTGGTGACCGTTCTGAGCATATTGTAAAACGTGTCGATTTTGATGAAGAGGGATATGAAAAAGCCGGCTTTAAACTTGATGTTCCGACCCATCTCTACAATTACGGTGAGATCTATAATCTCTGTATCGAAAAAGGGACCTTGAGTGAAGAGGAACGTTTCAAGATACAGGAGCATGTGATCATGTCGATCAGGATGCTCGAACAGTTGCCTTACACGGATGATATGAAACGCATACCGGAGTATGCGGGAACGCATCATGAGACCTTGATAGGCACAGGTTACCCTCGTGCTTTGAATGCCGATGACCTCTCCATACCGGCAAGAATCATGGCGATTGCCGACATCTTTGAAGCCTTGACGGCTTCAGACCGTCCCTATAAAAAAGGAAAAACCCTCTCTCAGGCACTTAAGATCATGCGCTCTATGCGCGATGATCAACATATCGATGCCGAACTGTTCGAACTCTTTTTACGTTCTGGTGTTTATAGACGTTATGCCAACGAGCACTTAAAAAAAGAACAGATCGATGAAGTTGACATAGAGTTGTATTTGAATTAGAGGTTGGTTGAAGGTGTAAAAGTTATAGATGATGCCTTAACATCATCTATGTGCCTTTTTAGACAAAATGATCCGGATTTTCGATCGAGACCGCTTTCCGTGCTTTAAAGCCAAAATGTTTATCCAGATCGGCATTGTGGAGCAAGACAGGCACGATCATCAGTGATGCGATGACGGCGGCAACGGTACCGAAGATAAGGGCGACACCCAGGCCGCCAAAGACCGCATCCGAAGCCAATAGCGTCGAAGCAAGGATGATAGCCGCCGCCGTCAGAAAGATCGGTTTGGCACGTGTTGCCGAAGCATAGGCGATCGCATCGGTTTTAGGCATTCCCTTCTCATGCATCAACGACTTGGTAAAGTCGATGAGCAGCAGTGAGTTCCGCGAACTGATCCCGATAAGGGCGATAAAGCCGATCAGCGAGGTGGCTGTCAGGAAGAAGGTGTCTGTCGTAAAGAGATCCATGATCCAGTGTCCGGCAATGACACCGATGATCGAGAGAAAACTTCCAAGCAGAACGATCCCGCTGAGGACAAAGCTCTTGTAGTAGATCACCATCAGCAAAAAGATCAGGACCAGTGCCGCGATAAAGGCGCCGCCGAGGTCGACAAAGGTGTCGAGTGTGACCTCCATCTCGCCGTCCCAGAGAAGCGTGTAGATATTGCTTGTCTTTTTCTCCTGCAGCTGGAGGTTGAAAAGCCCGGTCGTTGTGACATCGTACTCGTCTTCGAACGTCTCCATGATCTGCGCTCTTGCATCGATAAGCGGGTAGACCTGGGAGACCATATCGGTCTCTGCCAGAACATTGGTCATCTGGTGCAGGTTCTTGCTCATGATCATCGGATTGGACTTCACCGATTCGATATTGACGACTTCGGTGATCGGTACCATCATACCGTTTTGGTTCATCAGACGAAGGCTTGATAGTTTGCTTTCTACCGAATATCTGTCCTTGTTCGTAAACTTTTTGGTCTCATCGCTCAGTGTCAGAAAGATAGGTACCTGGTCATTGTACTCGGCACTGTTTTTAACGGCAATATCCATTCCCTCAAAGGCAAGATAGATAATGTCATTGACCTGTTTGATGGTAAGCCCCGATTTGGCGATCTTGATGCTGTCGACCTTGATCTCGAACTTGTCGTAGATGGCATCTTGCATGATGTCGATGTCGACCAGCCCTTCGGTATTTTTAAAGACCTTCTCTACACGTTTTGCCAGATGGCGGATACCGTCACTGTCCTGCCCGTAGATCTCGGCAACGACGGCAGCCATTGTCGGCGGTCCTGCGGGCGGTTCTACGAATTTGATGTTTGTCTTGGGCACGATTGTCTCACAACTTTTCTGGATGGCTGGTCGCATACGCTGCACCATCATGTAGGAGGGTTCGTCTCTGTGGTGTTTTTTAGTAAGGTTAACAACTACTTCGGCAAGGTTCTCAGAGGATTTGAAGTGCGATCCTTTGATCAGACCTGCAAAATCAAGCGGTGCCCCCATGCCTAAAAAGACTTCGGTATCGAGGACTTCGCGCTCTTTATGGATGAACCCGACCACGCATTCGCTCACTTTCTGTGTCTGCTGGATAGAACTGCCTTCAGGGAGGTCGATATAGACGGTAAAGGTGTCATTGTTCTTGCCCGGCAGCATTTTTGCCAGAACGATCTCGGTCGGCAGCATGGCAACCGATAGAATAAAAGCGAACAGTGTCCCAAGCAGGATCATCATTTTCTTGCGTTTGCTCTGAAGCCCAGCATGGATGAGTTCTTCAAATTTTTTAAACATTATTTTTCTCCTCCATCATGATGTTCCGGTTTTTTAAGCAGACGGACTGCCAGATAGGGTGTGAAGATGTAGGCGACAAAGAGTGATGCGATCAGGGCAACCGGTACATTTGCCGGGATCGGTTTCATAAATTGTCCCATCATCCCGCCGACAAAGGCCATCGGTACCATGGTCAGGATAATGGCAAGCGTCGCAATATTGGTCGGTGGTCCGATTTCATCGGTCGCCTCGACCATCAGTTCATCGGCATCGCGCTTGGCGGCATCGGTGTCATGGTAATGGCGGTGGATGTTTTCGATAACGATAATGGCTGCATCGACCAGAAGACCCAGACTCAGCAGGAAGGCAAAAAGGGTGATACGGTTAATAGTCTGTCCGGTCAGATAGGCGACGAAGAGGGTGATCGCCAAAATGGCCGGAACGGTAAAGGTGACGATCAATGACTCTCTCCAACCCAGGACAAAGATCAAAAGAAGCGCTATGATCACTATAGAGAGTATCAGGTGAAATACAAGTTCATTAACGGCTTCATTCGCACGTTCGCCGTCATTACGGGTGATGACGTAACTGATGCCGTGTTTCGCCATCTCTTCTTTGTAGCGGCTAAGCTCTTTTTTCACTTCGTCAGCGATGATTACGGCATTGGTCCCTTGAAGTTTTGAGATGGTCAGTGTTACCTGCTCCTGGAGCGGCGAGAATTTGCCCTTGTCGTCTTTGACACTTACCAGTGCAGATTTAAAGTTCTGCTTGTCAAACGAGTCTTCCACCGTTGCGATATCTTTCAGGTAGATCGCAGCCCCCATGTACTGGGCAACGATGATATTTGCGATATCCTCTTTGTCCTCAATAGCATTTTTGACACCGACCATGATGATCTCGTTCTCCTTGGTACGGTTCTTTACATCGGGCACATTGTAGGCGACGGACTGCACTGCCTGTGTGATCTGCCCCATAGAGAGGTTGTAGCCTGAAAGCTTATGAAGGTCGACCAGGATGTTGTATTGGTGCTGGTGGCCCCCTTTGAGTGCCGTAACGGCAACATTGTCAAGGCCGTTGATATGATGCTGCATCTCTTTGGCATAATCGAAGAGGTTTGTGGCGGCTATCGTCTTGTCTTTGGCAAAGAAAGCGACACTTACGATGGGAATATCGACATCGATGTCAAGCGGTTTGATGGTCGGTTCAAGGGCCGTTTTCGGAAAGAGGTCCTTGTTCTGCATGATCTTGTCGTAGACCTTGAGGTTGGAGTTCTCTTTCTCTTCCCCGATAAAGAAGGCGACATTGACGACGCCGACATTGTCCATGGCCGAACCGTAGATGTGCTCGACCCCTTTGACCTCTTTGAGCTTACGCTCAAGCGGTTTGACAATGACCTCTTCGACCTCTTTGGCGGTGGCACCCGGCATAGCGACAATAACGGTCGAACCGCTCACGACCATCTGCGGGTTCTCTTCTCGCGGCATGATCTCCAAGGAGAGGTAGCCCATTATCAATAGAAAAACACCAAGAACCGAGGTTAAGGGATTACGGATAAAGGCACGGGCCAGTTTCCCGGCACTGTCCTTTGGCACATAGGCTTTATGTTTCATCTACTCTCCTTATTTGACAACGATAGTGGCATACATACCCGGGTAGACCGTCTCTTTTGTTTTGTTCTCAAAAGCGATCTTGATACGGAAAGAGTGGGTCATCGGATTTGAGCTTGGGATGATCGCAGAGATCTTACCGGTAGACGTAACGCCGACGGAAGGGATTGTGACATCGACGGCTGTCCCGACTTTTATACGTTTTAGATCGCTTTCTGCAATATCGGCTGTGATCTTAAGCGAATCGAGATCGGAGAGGACATAGGCAGGCATCCCCGGCATCGCCATTTCGCCGACCTTGATGTTCTTGGCAATGATTACGCCGTTGTTCGGTGCTTTAATATGAAGATATTTGTACTGGTTTTTAACCTCTTTGAGCTGTGCGTTGGCCTGTTCGACCTGTTTTTTGCTGATGGCGACCATGTCTTCCATGTTTTTTGCGGCAAGTTCAAGGTTTTCGACCTCATATTTGGAGACCATGTTCTTTTCCAAAAGACGTTTGTGGCGTGCAAGGTTAAGACGTACGTTGTTAAGCTGGTTCTGGTTCATCTGCAGCGCCAGCTGTGCTTGCGAGATGCCGAGTTGAACACGGGCGATGGAGGCATCGATCTCTTTGGAGTCGATGGAGTAGAGAAGGGTCCCCTTTTTGACGTAATCACCTTCGTTCGCCTTGACAGTAGTGACAAATCCCATAAAACGGCTTGTGATCATTTTTTCGTTATCCGAGATAACCGTACCTGAAAGGGTCAACCCCTCTGCCAGAAGTGAACCGGCCAGTGCGAGTAGTAGTGCTAGTTTTTTCATTATTGCTCTCCGTTTGCTAATTTTTCCAGGGCGAATACACGCTCATTACGTTTGTTCTTGACTTCAAGCAGGGTCAGGACCTTCTCGATCTGTTCTGACTGCTTGATGATCAGATCGTTCATCGAAGCGAGCTGTTCACGGTAACGCTCTTCATAGCTTTTATAGATCTCGGTCGAAAGCTCGAGCTCTTTACTCAGGCTTTCGATCTCATAATCAAGCGATTCTATCTCGGTCCGGATCTTGTCCACCTGCAGGGCGATCCCTTTTTTAGCCAGTTCGACCTGCGTTTTCGTTTTCAGTGCGTTGACCTTGGCTTCCTGGACTTTGTTGGCGTCCGATCCGCCGCTGAAGAGGTTCCATTTGAGCTGAACGCCTGCCGTGTATGAACCGTTATCGATCATATCATAATTATCCAGGTCGATAGCCGAAGACTGGACATCCGCTTTCAGACCGACCATAGGAAGATAACCTGAGTGGGAGACATCGACCATTCTGCGGCGGATCTGAAGACCGGTCTCCGCTTTCTTGATGTCGACATTACGATTAAGAATCTCTTCTGTGGAAAAAGCACTTGCTTTGACCTCGGATTCAGGCACCTTGATCTGCTTGACCTCACGGTTGAGCAGAAAGCTCAGATAGTGATAGAGCAGATCTTCGTTCGCTTTCATCTCATGGAGTTTGCGTTCGACGTTAGAACGTTTTGCCTGGACTTCAAGCAGATCGATGCGTTTTGCATATCCCTCTTTGATCATATAGTGGGTGGTATTCTCAAGCCTTGCAATGTTTTCATTGATGGTGGTGAGATTTTTGATCGCCTGTTCAAGAAGCCCCATATCATAGAAGGCTTTTCGTGTTTCGTAGATCTTGTCATTGACGGTTTTGTCTTTTTCGAGTCCCTGCATCTTCTCCATAAAACGGCTGATGTCGGTGTAGCCGCTGATCTTGCCGCCGGCATAGATCGGCAGGGTGTACTCGAGTTTTGTCTGATAGAAGTTGGTACTGCCGGGGTTATTGAGGTCTTCAGGTTTGACGGTTAAAATGTCCGGATTAGTCATGTCAAAGTCAGCAAACCCGAAATCTCCGAAGGTTGCCTGACGCGATGTCAGTTTGAAACCGAAGACATTGCCGGCATCATCGGAGTTGGAGGCGTTGAGGATAAGGTCAAGCGTACCCCAGTTCATAGCACTGGCCTGCGCCGTTTTTGCCTGAGTGCTCTGCAGCTCATACTGCGCTGCCTTGATATCAAGATTGTCCTCTTTTAAGATCTCTATCGCCTCATCTAAAGTGAGATCATGCTCACCAGGCAAGGCAGCCCCGTAGAGGGACAGAGTTATTGCAAGCAAGCTGCTTATCATCCTCATATTTTCTCCTTAATAAAATTGATCGTATAAAATTATATATATTATATCACGAAATTATATATGCTAAGCATAAAAATAATATCACAGTGGCGATTGAAATATGTTAAAATGAAAAACAGTATCGTCAAAAAGTGCTTTTCCTCCGCTTGAAATACAGGGTGGTTGTAAATAGGGTGTAAATAAGGTAAAATTTCAAAAAATTTATTTAGTAAAGGCTCTTACTATGGCAACAATCGGTATGGGAGATATCAAAAAAGGTGTCCGTTTAGAAATTTCAGGCGTACCGTACAAGGTCGTTGAATTTCAACATGTCAAACCGGGTAAAGGTGCTGCTTTTGTACGTTGTAAAGTCAAAAGTTTCATAAACGGTAAAGTGGTTGAAAAGACGATTCACGCAGGTGACAAGTTCGAAGTTCCGAATCTTGAATACAAAACGATGCAATATCTTTATGATGATGGTGAGATGCTGCAGTTCATGGACAATGAAACTTACGATCAGCTCGGTCTTACCTATGAGCAGTGCGAAGATGCGATGAAGTGGCTCAAAGACGGTACCAATGTCGATATTATCAACTACAACGGCAAAGCGATCTCTGTCGAAGCACCGGCCGTGATGGAGCTGGTTATCACCGATACGCCGCCGAACTTCAAAGGCGATACTTCAAGCGGTTCCAAAAAACCTGCGACACTGGAGACAGGTGCAGTCGTTCAGGTTCCTTACCATGTTCTTGAGGGCGATCTTATCCGCGTCAACACGGTTGATGGCGAGTACCTCGAAAAAGTAAAGTAAAAAGTTCCAGCTGGGTCTGCCCCCTCGGGTATCGGCGCACCTTGCACCGAAGTTCACCTCTCGACGTACCGATGTACGCCTTCGGATTCACTTCGGCACAATCTGCACCAAATCTGAAACTTTTTCAAAGTTCAGGTTGTGTGAAGATGAGCTTCGCCACCATTCACCATTCACCATTCACCATTCACCATTCAGCAAAATCCTCTGTGTTACAATAATAAAAAATGATTTGAAGGAAAAACTATGCCGAAAGTATTAGTCCCGTTAGCGGAGGGATTTGAGGAGATCGAAGCGGTCTCGCTGATCGACATTATGCGCCGCGGCGGTATCAAGGTGTTGGTGTGCGCTTTGGATGAGAACATGGATGTTACCGGGGCCAACGGGATTACGCTCAAAGCGGAAGGATCGGTAGCGGGTATAGGCGCTGATGATATCGATATGGTCGTACTGCCCGGCGGTTGGGGTGGCACGAACCGTTTGGCAGAAGATGCGAATGTGCAGAACCTTCTAAAAGCAATGGATGCAAAAGGCAAACAGATCGGTGCGATGTGTGCTGCACCTTTTGCTTTGAATGCGGCGGGGGTTCTGAAAGGGAACTACACCTGTTATCCGTCGGTCGAGAATGAGATCCGAAAAGAGGGATATCAAGGAGACAGATATCAGGTGGTCGAAGATGCCAACGTGATGACCTCGCGCGGGCCGGGAACAGCGATATGTTTCGGCCTGGCCATCGTAAAAAAACTGATGGGTGAAGAGAAATACAATGCTGTCAGGGAAGGGACCCTCTCGACCTATTGCGATACAATCGCATAGGTCTTTTTGCGAACGGCCTGCATCTCCATGAACCGGACATTTCAGCTGATGATACGTCTGTAAGGGCCAATCAAAAAAAATTATATAGAGTATTATTTTGTCGATAAACCAAAACCGTTACGAATCCGGGGCAAAAAGCTATGGCTCTTTTGCAAAAAAATCGCCAGGTTGCCTGCATAAAGCGTGTATTGCAAACTTCCGTTTTAGCGAAGCTGCTTTGCTGTCTAATATATAAACAATCAAGGATTAAGTATGAAAAAAAGTTATCTTGTTATGGCTGCTGCGCTATTTTTACTGAGCGGCTGCAGTAAAGTGACCAAAGAAAATTACGATAAAATCAAAGTCGGCATGTCATACGATGAAGTTGTTGCACTGATAGGAAAACCCGAAGGCTGCGATGAGATCTTCGGCGTCACCAGCTGCGAATGGAAAAGCGGCAAGGCGGAAGTCAAGGCAAAGTTCATCTCCGATCAAGTGACATACACAACCGCAAGCGGCCTTAAATAGAACCTATTTGATCCGTCTGCCGGAAAGCGTGCCAACTTGTTGCAGAGATAACGGCCAATCTATTCCTTAAACGCGGAGCGGTCGTTTACGACGAACTCTGAAAAGGCAAGGCTGCCGTCTTGGTTTGAATCCATTTGTCTGAAACGCACCTTCTCGGCAGTGACCATCTCTTCACGGGTGATCAGCCCGTCGGCATCACTGTCGCTGTCTCTGAAGACGGCTTGCGCCAGATCCGGCAAAAACATGTAAAAGCGCGTCTTGTAGAGCTCCTCTTTCGTAATCGTCTCCCCACCGTCGGGGTTCATCTTGTCAAACCGTTCGTCGATAAAGGCCCTGTATTCATTACGCGTAATAATGCCGTCTTCGTTGCTGTCAAATTTGTTAAAGAGATAGCTGTGCATCTGTTCGTCACTGAAATGCGGTTTGAACAGACTGCAGCCGGAGAGGAGATAGCCAAAGAGCAAGAGTACGGCAAAATGTTTGATGCCCATCATGGTCCCTTTTTAGGTGAAGTATATCCAAAGAGAAAGAACAGCTCTTTCAAGCTGTTGCTTTGCGGGCTGCTTTACGAAGCGGTCTCTTTACGAACAATGTGGACGGCTTCGACCATGTTTTTAAGGCTCGGTCTGACCTCCTCCCATTTCCGTGTCTTAAGGCCGCAGTCCGGATTGATCCAGAGCTGTTGCTGCGGTAACACCTCCTGCAGGGCTTTGATCTGTCCGACCATCTCGTCGACTGTCGGGATACGCGGCGAGTGGATGTCGTAGATACCGGGACCCACCTCCTGCCTGTAGCCGGTCTCTTTGAAGATGCGTAGCAGACGGTTGCCGCTGCGCGCTGTTTCGATGGTGATGACATCGGCCCCCATCGCTTCGATCGTCGGCATAATGTCGTTAAAATTGCTGTAACACATGTGGGTATGGATCTGCGTGGCGGCATCGGCCGATGCGACGGAAATCTTAAAGCTCTCAAGTGCCCACTTTTCGTAGGCACTTATCTGCTCTTTGCGCAGCGGATACCCCTCTTTGAAGGCGGCTTCATCGATCTGGATGATCTTGATACCGCCGTTTTGTAGATCGTCGACCTCGTCACTGATAGCAACCGCGATCTGTTTTGCCACTTCGGAGCGCGGTTTGTCATCGCGTACAAAGGACCAGTTAAGGATCGTCACCGGACCCGTCAACATCCCTTTCATATGTTTGTGTGTCTTGGATTGCGCATATTGCGACCAATAGAGCGTCATCGCTTTCGGACGGCTGACATCACCGAAGATCAGGGGCGGTTTGACACAGCGGCTGCCGTAGCTCTGCACCCAGCCGTTTTGGGAGAAGGCAAAACCTTCGAGCATTTCGCCGAAATACTCGACCATATCATTGCGTTCCGGCTCGCCGTGGACCAGGACGTCCAGTCCGACGGACTCCTGGAATGCGACACATTCATCAATGTACTGTTTCATCACGGACTCGTAGGAAGACCGGTCAATGGCCCCGTTTTTGAACTCCCGACGTGCTTGACGGAGTTCTGTCGTCTGCGGGAAAGAACCGATGGTGGTCGTTGCAAGATCGGCGTAGCCGAGCTCTTCGCGCTGAATCTTGATACGCTGTTCATAAGGGGTGGCGCGTTCAACGGCAACAGCGCCCGCAATGCGCTTTTGAACTTTCTCGTCATGAATGGTTTTGGAGTGCTGTCGGCTGATATTGGCACGTCTGTTCTCTTCCAACGCCGCCTCTTCTTCCGCTGTGAGCCTGCCGTTAAAGAAGAGCTTGGTCAGAAGGTTGATCTCGTCCAGTTTTTCGAGCGCGAAAGCGAGCCAGGATTTGACTTCATTCTCCAGCTTCTCTTCATACCTGAGCGTGTACGGAGTGTGAAGAAGGGAACAGGAAGTTGCGATAGTAATCTTCTCCCTGTCGATATGCGTTGCTATCGTTTCCAACAGCTGTTTCGTCTTTTCGATGTCGTTGCGCCAGACGTTGCGGCCGTCGATAACGCCGGCGAACAGCTGCTTGCCGCTAAGTGCAATAGTGTCAAGCGACTCAAGGCTTTTCTTACCGTAAAGAAGGTCAAGTCCGATCCCGTAAACAGGGGTGTGTACAAGGACATTGGTCGCTTCGACGGAGTGGTTAAAATAGGTGGTTACGATCAGTTTTATTTTGTCTGATACCTTGGCCAGTTTTTCATAGGCGATCTTCAGCAGTGAAAGCATTTCAGCGTCGACATCGGTAGCAAAGATCGGTTCGTCGATCTGAACATACTCGGCACCGTTCTGGGCAAGAGTGCTCAGCAGCTCTGCATAGAGCACCAGCAGGTTGTCAAAATGCTCCAGCGTATCGGTACCGTTGTCGTCTTTGGCCAGCGCGAGGTAGGTAAGCGGTCCGATAAGGTTGACCTTCGGCGAAATACATGCTTCACGGGCTTCGTGTAATTCGCCCACTACTTTTTCGGTATTGAGGGTAAAGGGCATCTGACTGTTGAGCTCGGGAACGATATAGTGGTAGTTGGTGTTGAACCATTTGGTCATCTGCATTGCCGTGTGCTCTTTGTCGCCGCGTGCCATGGCAAAATAGAGATCGGTCGGATCACTGATATCACGAAAACGGGAGGGGATCGCTCCGAGCATAACGGTCGTATCCAACATCAGGTCATAGTAGGAGAAGTCGTTACAGCTGATCAGCTCTATTCCCGCCTCTTTTTGATAGTTCCAGTGACGCTGTTTCAGCTCTTTGGCAATTTTTTCGACGTCCGAGAAGTCACATTTTTGACTCCAATAGTTCTCAAGTGCAAACTTGAGTTCACGTTTTTCTCCGATTCTCGGAAATCCTAGTACGCTGTTTTTTGGCATGGGTATATCCTTTATACATTATGAAAACATTGAACATTCAATGCTATTGTCGGTCCGAAGACAAATAAAAATGGGGTATTACTAGAAAGAGAAGGACAGGGGAGGATGGGTTCCGGTTCGACGGTGGCTGTAAAAAAGGCAGTGACAGGCTTGGGTAGATAGAAGTTTTACAAAAAGGAGTATACGGCGTGTGAGACGGTTAAAGTAACAGTTGCAATGGCAGGGTTTGTCGTTGAAAAGACAAGAGAGGGCGGAGAGCTCCTCATCAGGCGGATCTTCTTCGATAGAGACGTTATCGTCAAACAGCATCGCCTGGTGGGCGCTTGCTCGGGTGATCTGCGAGTGCAGTGTCGGGGCCACGGCGTGTGCGAGGATGGAACTGAGCGTAAAGTAACGTTTCCCAAAGCCTTTTGGACGCATGCCGACACCTTTCATATTTTGGCGTGATTATAACACAAGAACCCCTTCAGTAGCAGCATTTTCCGACTGATATAGCAAACAATACGTTCAGGGGGTCCGGTTTTTATAGACGATCAGGATAAGCAGGAAAAAGGTCAGGACTAGGACGAGATAGGGGTCGATATAGATAAGTCCTATAAACAGGGCATAGACCAATCCCAACAGCAATGCAAGAAATGTAAAAAGTACAAGTGCACTTAGAAGGACGACGATGTTGCCGTGCTGCAGCTTTTTCTGCTCTATCCACTCTAGAATTTTTTTCATAATCTATATTCTAGCACAGCGGCTGTACACATATTAAAAATTCAGCAACCTGCTTAAAAAGTTTAAGGTTTAGAAAAAGAGGTGATCATGTTGAAGGATCGGACTTTAATCCAAAAGTCGAATCTGCCGTTTATTCGCTTTGGGCTGCTTTTTCGGCATGGTGCTGTTTTGTACATTGCGCATAAAGAGCGGCACTTTTCGCCCCTTGTTTTTGGTGATGTCGAGCAACATGGTCGTGATGACGTCGGTCTTATCGAGCCCTTTTATTTTTGTCAGGAAGTCGAAGATGTGTTGGGTCAGGCGATCAAGCGAGATTTTCCAGGTAGATTGGGTTTCACCGAAAAGCCAGGTGGAAAAGTCACGAAAACCTTCATAAACACCTGTTCCTTTAAAAAGAAGGTCGACGGTATTGGTGAAATTGCCGCTGTTGTAGACCAGGTCCCAAAAACGGGCAAACCGCTTCATCTGCTGGATCTCGGCAAAGCTGATCAGGTCGTTTTGCAAAATGTCGTAGGGCGGTACGTCGGAGTAGATCATACCGAACTCCCTGTCATGGCGAGACATGGTGGTACCAGAGAGGTGTTTCAGTATGCCGATCTGAATCTCGCAGGAGGTGATTGAAGAGAGCTCGTTGAGGTTGCGTCCGAATCCCTCGAGCGTCTCTCCCGGAAGGCCGACGATCAGGTCGACATGCATATGGGCCTTGGTCTCGTTCTCGAGAAAAGAGAGGTTCTCTTTGATCTTCTCGAGCCGGAGCGGGCGGTTGATGTTCTCGGCGATTTTTGGATCGAGGGTCTGGATTCCCACCTCAAGCTGCAGTGCCCCGGCAGGGAACTGTGCGATGCGCGCTTTGAGCGAGTCGGGGAAATGGTCGGGTATCACCTCGAAGTGGACGAAGTAGGGTGGCTCCTTGGCCAGGAAAAAGTCCAGAATGGCGTTGGCGAACTTCATATTGAGGTTGAAGGTGCGGTCGATGAATTTGAAGTTGCGTGCCCCGCGCTGCCAGAGCTTCTCGAACTCTGTCAAGAGCACATCGATATCGAAGTTACGCACCTTTTCGTCGATAGCCGAGAGGCAGAACTCGCAGAGAAAAGGGCAGCCCCTCGAGGCCTCGACATAGATGTAGCGGTTGGCGACGTCGCTGTCGGTGTAGTAGTCGTAGGGGAGGGCAATCTCTTTGAGGTTGGCCATGACAGGAGAAATGATCCGCTCTTGCGGGGCGGTGCCGTCAAAGATCTGACGGCAGAGTCGGTAGAAGGCGACATCCCCTTCGCCTTGGACGATGTAGTCGGCTTTGGAGAAGTCGACACGGTGGGGGATGTGGGCCGCCTCCGGTCCGCCCAGGACGATGCGGCTCTGCGGTGCGATCTTTTTGAGTATCTCGATGAGCTGGTGCACTTCGGTGGCGTTCCAGATATAGACGGAGATGCCGATGATCTCGGGCTGATGGGCCAGGATGCGCTCGGCGATGCTCTGGACGTTCTCGTTGATGGTGAACTCTTCGATTAGGGTGTCACTTTGGAGCTCCTGCATATTGGCATAGAGATAGCGCAGGGCTATCGCGGTATGGCTATAGCGGGAGTTAAGTGTGGTGAGAAGGATCTTTTTCATCTGGGGTCTCCCGTGGTGGAGAAGGGCACTACTGCGCTTCTTTGTAGCGGGTCAGCTTCTTTTTGTAGAGGTAGCTGGCACTCTGGTAGTAGGTGATGGTGTCGTTGATATCGGCTTCATTCTCTTCGAGCTCTTTGTATTTGACCCCCTTGAGTTTGAGCTCTTCGACTTCAAGCGATTTGACACTCTCATCGGGCGAGAGGACGGTGAGACGGTTGTCACGGTAGAAACCGAGTTTCTGGTAGTTGCCCACAAAGGCCTGCTCTATGAAGTCATCGGCGAGGATGTTGTTACCGTAGAACTTGCCCTCGTAATCCCAGTTCATCAGCGACATCACGGTCGGCATCAGGTCGATCTGGGATGAGAGCTTCGAGACGGTCTGCGCTACGATGATCTTCGGTGCATAGACAAAGGCCGGGATGAGGTAGCGGTGAAGCGGCACATCCACCTCGCCGGAGCTTCCGCCGTTATGGTCGGCAACGATGACAAAGAGGGTGTTGTCGAACCACGGCTTCTCTGCCGCCTCTTCGAGCAGTTTCTTGATCGCGTGATCGCTGTAGTTGACACCGGCGTCGCGACCTTTGAATTCGGTCTGTGTCATATAGGTCTGCGGAAAAGTATAGGGACGGTGGTTGGACGTGGTCATGACAAAACTGAAGAAGGGTTTGTTCTGCGCGAATGATTTGTCGGCCTCTTTAATCGCTTTGTCGAAGAGGTTCTCATCACAGACGCCCCAAACATTTGCAAAGGTAATCTCCTCTTTCGTAAAGTCATTGCGGTCAACGATGTTGAAACCGTTATGCGAAAAGAAGTCGTTCATGTTGTCAAAATAGCCGTGGCCGCCGTAGATGAACTTGTTGTCATACCCCTTCTCTTTGAAGACAAAACCGACAGAAGAGAGGTCGTGGTTGTCAGGACGTTTAACGATGCTGCGGCCCGGGGTAGGCGGGATAGAGAGGGTGACAGCCTCCATACCCCGGACCGTACGGGTTCCTGTCGCATAGAGATTGTTGAAAAAGAGGGACTCTTTGATGGTTCTGTCCATTTCCGGGGTGAGGTTTTTCGTGTTGCCGTAGGTCCCCATATAGGCGGCGCTCATGCTCTCGATCATGATCAGCATGACGTTGTAGCGTTTCTCCCCGCCCTGCGTTGTATAGTGGCGGGTGATATCGTTAAGATTATCATTGAGAAATTGCGCATCCCGGCGGGTCTGCATACGGTGAAGGCTGCTTAAGACCTTGTTGATATCGTTTGTGCGGTAGAATTCGTCATAATCAAGCGTATTGTTGCGAAAAGCGGAAAAGAGGGAGTAGAGCCCGTTTTTGGAAAGTTCCGCATTGAACTTGTTGCTGAAGGCCGCCGTAAGGCTCTGCTTTGTCAAAAGATTGAAAAATATCAAAGGCAGCAGGAGCAGAACAACGCCCACTTTCAGACGTGACATAAACCCTTTTTCATCCTTGAACGTACTGTGCAGCGCATGGGTCTTTTTGATGTAAAAGACAAAGAGTGAGATCGTAAGAAAGAGAACGACCGCTAAAAGGAGCGGTACGGGGTAGGACTCCAGAATATTGTTGATCACCTCGTTGGTATAGACCAGATAGTCGACCGCGATAAAGTTGAAGCGCTTTCCGAACTCGTCCCAAAAGAACCACTCGCTGAAGGCGTTAAAGACGACCGAGTAGACAAAGCCGAAAAAGATGATGAGTGAGATGATATGGTGGGCTCTGGAGTTGAAGATCTTGTTCGGTACCAGGATGAGGTAGACGACAAAAGGGATGACGTAATACGATGCGGCGACAAAGTCGTAAAAGAGGCCGATGCCGTAGACTTTGAGCATTTCGATAACAGAGAGGCTGACATGGTCAAATGAGTAGCTCAGCAGTACCGTACGCGAGATAAAAGAAATGAAGATAAAGGTTGCAATAAAGAGAAAGACAAGGTTAAAACGATTTGATTTTGTTAAGTACAAATGATGTCCTGGCTGTGTGGAATTTAACCGCGATTATACCTTATCAAAGTAAAAATCCGGTGTCTTGTGCCGTGCTTGCAGACAAATTGACGCATCAAAACACAGCCAGTTTTAACCTCTAAAGACTATAATATCTTTCACTAAACTACTACTATTTTTGACAGGAATACTATGAGCGTACAGCCTTTTACCCACCTTCACCTGCATACCGAATACTCCCTTCTTGACGGCGCCAACAAGATATCCAACCTTGTTGAGCGTGTTAAAGCATTGGGAATGACTTCGGTGGCCATGACCGACCACGGCAACATGTTCGGTGCCATCGATTTTTACAAGCAGATGAAAGCGGCGGGCATCAAACCGATCATCGGGATGGAAGGCTACATCCACAACGGCGAGATGATCGACGACAGAAGTACAAAACAGCGTTTCCATATCTGCCTCTACGCCAAGAACCAGAAAGGGTACGAAAACCTGATGTATCTCAGCTCCAAAGCCTACATCGACGGCTTCTACTACTTCCCGCGTATCAACAAGAAAGAGCTCCGCGAGCATAGCGAGGGGCTCATCTGCTCTTCTGCCTGTCTGCAGGGCGAGGTCAACTGGCATCTCAACCTCCAGAACCAGCGTAATGTCCGTAACGGGGCAGAGGGGTACGAGGGGGCAAAACGTGTCGCGCTGGAGTATAAAGAGATCTTCGGCGACGACTTCTACCTTGAACTGATGCGCCACGGCATCGGCGACCAGCTCTATATCGACGAGCAGGTGCTAAGACTCAGCCGGGAGACGGGGATCAAGATTGTCGCCACCAACGACACCCACTACACCTTTCCCGACGATGCACAGTACCATGAGGCCTTTATGTGTATCGGGATGAATAAACTCTATGACGATCCCAACCGTATGCGCCACTCGGTGCACGAGTTCTATCTCAAATCGCCCGAACAGATGGCCCGCCTCTTCGCCGATATCCCCGAAGCGCTGGAGAATACCCAGGAGATCGTCGAGAAGTGCCAGCTTGAGCTGAAACTCGGTGACCCGACACCGCCGAACTTCAAGTTCACCCCTGAATATGCTGCGCGCGAGAACCTTGATATCAACTATGAGGACGATGCACCGCTGAGTGAAGACGCCGACAAGGAGGCGAAAAAGAAATGGCTGAGTGCTGCCGACAAGAACGACGCCGAGTACTTTATCCACCGCTGCAAGGTCGGGCTTGAAAACCGTCTTCAACATGTCCCGCAGGAACGCCATGACGAGTACCGGGAACGTCTTGAATTTGAGATGGATGTTATCAACTCCATGAAGTTCCCGGGTTATATGCTGATCGTCTGGGATTTCGTCAAAGAGGCGAAGAATATGGGCGTGGCCGTCGGACCGGGACGGGGTTCCGCCGCCGGTTCGCTGGTTGCGTTTGCCCTTGATATCACCGATATCGACCCGATGAAATACGACCTGCTTTTTGAGCGTTTTCTCAACCCGGAGCGGGTATCGATGCCCGATATTGATATGGACTTTATGCAGGCCCGCCGCGGCGAGGTGATCGACTATGTCGTCGAGAAGTACGGACGTAACCAGGTCGCGCAGATCATCACCTTCGGTTCCCTGCTGGCCAAAGGGGTCATCCGCGACGTATCGCGCGTCCTCGACGTGCCGCTTTCGCAGGCCGACAAGATGGCGAAACTGATCCCGGACGAACTGGGCATCACCCTCAACGGCAAGGGCAAACCCGGCAGCGAGGGCTTCAAAGACGGGGCTTTCCAGAAGGAGCCGAAGATCCGGGAACTGATCGAGACCGACCCGCAGGCTGCACGCGTCTGGGAATTCTCCAAAAAACTCGAAGGGCTAAAGCGCAATGCGGGGATGCACGCTGCCGGTGTCGTTATCTCCAACCGGGAGCTCTGGTACAAGACCCCGATCTACAAGCCTTCGGGCGAAACGACCTTTGTCACGCAGTATTCGCTCAACTATCTTGAAGATGTCGATCTCATCAAGTTCGACTTCCTGGGTCTGAAGACCCTTGATGTTATCGATGCGGCGATCAAGCTGGTCAAAACCCGTTATGACCGGGATATCAACTGGCATGAGATCGATGAAAACGATGCCGAGGTATACAGGGTGATCCAGACGGGTGAGACGGTCGGGATGTTCCAGATAGAGAGTTCGGGAATGCAGGATCTGAACAAACGGCTCAAACCTTCAACCTTCGAAGACCTGATCGCGGTCCTGGCACTCTACCGTCCGGGTCCGATGGAGTCGGGGATGCTCGATGATTTCATCGAGCGTAAGCACGGGCGCCAGGAGATCGTCTATGTCTTTGATGCCCTCGAAGAGATACTGAAGCCGACCTACGGGGTCATCGTCTACCAGGAACAGGTCATGCAGATCGTTCAGACCATCGGGGGCTTCAGCCTCGGCGGTGCGGACATCGTCCGCCGCGCGATGGGTAAGAAGAAGGTCGAGGAGATGCTCAAGTACAACAAATTGTTCTCCGAAGGGGCGCAAAAACAAGGGCTCGACTATAAGACCGCTTCGGAGCTTTTTGACCTGATCGAAAAGTTCGCCGGTTACGGTTTCAACAAATCGCACTCGGCGGCCTATGCGATGGTCACCTTTCAGACGGCGTGGCTGAAGACCTACTATCCGCAGGAGTTCATGGCGGCACTGCTCACCTCGGAGAAGGACAATACGGACAAGATTGTCAAGTATATCGATGAGGTCAAGCGCATGGGTATCGAACTCTCGCCTCCCGATATCAACCATTCGCAGCTGGAGTTCTCGGCGATCGAGAAAGACGGTCAGGATGTCATCCTTTTCGGGCTCGGCGCGATCAAAGGCGTCGGAGAAGCGGCCGTCCAGTCCATTCTGGAGGTTCGTGAGAACGGCGAGTTCAGTTCAATGCAGGACTTTGTCAACCGCATCGAGCCGCAGAAGGTCAACAAGAGGGTGCTCGAGTCGATTACGAAATCGGGCGGTTTTGATGCTTTCGGACTCTCCCGCCGTGCGATCCTTGGGCAGATGGACCTGATTATCCAGACAGCGAAAGATGCTTCACAGGCGAAGAAAAATGCAATCGGCAGTCTCTTCGGTGATGATGAGGAGATCTCTACCGTTGAGCTTACCCTGAAAGACGAGGCGGAGTTCGGGCTCAAAGAGATACTGGATTTTGAGAAAGATACGCTGGGCTTTTACGTTTCGGGCCACCCGCTCGATGATTTCCGCGAGCGCATCGATGCACTTACATACACGCTCTCTTCCGATATCGACAACATCACCGACGGTTCGACGGCGATCTTTATCGGGAAAGTCGAAGAGATCACCAAGAAGATCTCCAAGAAGGGCAACCAGTTCGGTATCGTCAACCTGATGGACTTTCACGGCAATATCGAGATGATGCTCTTCAGTGATAAACTCGATCAGCTCGAAGGGATGAATCTGAATGACCCGGTTGCATTTAAAGTCAAAGTGACCCATACTGAGCAGTTTACCCGCATGAGTGTTTTGAAGATTTTTACCCTGGACGAAGTCAAAAAAGAGGCAAAAAAGGTGGTGACAAAGATCGTTGAGAAGCCGCCTGAAATGTTGAAACTTCGCCTGCGTATGGACAAGAGCACGGAATTGCTCGAAGAGCTTTACCGTCTGGTCCGGCGTTATCCGGGCAACCGCCCGCTTCAGCTCAACATTGTCTCAAAATTGCAGAATGTTGTGATCGATTCTGCGATAAGGGTGGACAGCAAAGTACTCGACGAACTGGCACATTTCGAAGCAGTGGATGTGGCGTAAAGTATAAATCAATGTATCGTTGACAGGATAAAATTTTCGCTTTTTAAACCTTGTTTACAAAAAGGTAACATTTACATAAGCTTTGGCAGTCTTTGTATCGCTCGATGTGCAAAAAACTTGAGTATGCTTCATCGTGTAGTCTATTTGCATGATTTCCATCAACTTAGATGATTCACTAGGAACGTGTGTTGGGTATACCGAAAAGTTAGAAAATACCGTTTCTATTCCCTTTCCTCAATCGTCCCGGATCAGTCTGGGCAGAGATTTCCTGGAGAATTCATTTTTTTCAGCACGATTTTTTTGACGGACAGGAATTCTTCCTCATTTTTCGGTTGGTAGTAGGCGATGTAGCTGACGTATGTCAGCAATGCATGCTTTAAGCCTGTATATGACCGGAAAATTACCTGTACAAGCAGTTCTTTCAGTGCGTCGTTTATCGTTGCAAGGGTATTGTATAAGAAAAAGAATGCGGTGCGGGATACTTATGCATGTTCGGAGGGCAAACGACACTGAGAGAATTTTGAATTGAACTCAATCTGAACCGACACGATATTGTTGAGGTTATGATTAGTCAGTACTATATGGCACATAATTATGAGATAAGCCTTCAGTAGGAGTTTAAATACTTTAAAGATGGCCGTGTTATTCTCACCGAAGAGAAAAGTGTGCTTGAATTTTAGGAAAAAATGTTAATTTCGGCAAATACAATTCCAGCTCTGACTCCGGATAAGCATTATTCAAACATTTATTCAAAACGGCTCTGTTGATAGAATATGTTCACTTTTTATTTTATTAGATCGGGTCAATTGACTTGTCTTTTATATCGAGATTTGTATTAGATTACTTTACTTTGATTTTTATATGTGATATCATGTTCTTAACTGCAATAAAGCCAAACTGTCTGTGAGGGCAGGACGGAAAGCTAAGGACCTCCAGAAGAACGCCTGGCTACTCAGCAACTATCATACATTAAATGTCGTTTTGAAATGCTGGCTAGAAGTCATCTGTTCAAAATTCATCTATTCTAAAATATTGGAAGGATGAGACAATGAAACGTGTATTTTTTATTGCGCTTTTTATGGTTAAGTTCCTGTATGCTGCTGAGATCATCGTTGACAATCATGATTCGGGCTTCAGCACGACCGGTTCCTGGTCCGAGTCCGGGGCGCCGGATGAGTATGCCGACAGTTCTGTTTTCAGCAGAACCATCGGCAGCAGCGCGACCTGGACACCCGTTCTGCCGGAGGCAGACTACTATGAGGTTTATGTATGGTATACCGGTTCTACCGTCTATGATCGTGATACAGACGCCAGCTATACGGTCAATCATGCCGGGGGTTCTACGCCGATAGGGATTGATCAGAATCAGGGTTCGGGAGACTGGGTTTTACTGGGCACCTTCTCATTCAATGCGGGCACCAGTGGCAATGTTACCCTTGTGCGTGATGTGGAAACGGGAGGCACCAGCGCCGATGCTGTCAGGTTTGTGTCTCAGGGCGGTGTGCCTACAAACCATGCTCCGGTAGTAAATGCGGGTTCCGATCAGACGATCACGCTGCCTGCAGGTGCCAGCCTGAACGGTACGGTGACCGATGACGGTCTTCCTGCTCCTTATACGGTCGTGTGGACACAGGTCAGTGGTCCCGGGACCGTAACATTCAGCAATGCCGCTGCGGAAGATACGACAGTCAGCTTCAGCCAGGATGGAACTTATGTGCTCAGGCTGAGTGCAGATGATACAGAACTGCAGGGATATGATGATATAGAAATTACAGTCAATCCGGCTGCAGGCAGTGGCGCGATCATCGTTGACAATCATGATTCGGGCTTCAGCACGACCGGTTCCTGGTCCGAGTCCGGGGCGCCGGATGAGTATGCCGACAGTTCTGTTTTCAGCAGAACCATCGGCAGCAGCGCGACCTGGACACCCGTTCTGCCGGAGGCAGACTACTATGAGGTTTATGTATGGTATACCGGTTCTACCGTCTATGATCGTGATACAGACGCCAGCTATACGGTCAATCATGCCGGGGGTTCTACGCCGATAGGGATTGATCAGAATCAGGGTTCGGGAGACTGGGTTTTACTGGGCACCTTCTCATTCAATGCGGGCACCAGTGGCAATGTTACCCTTGTGCGTGATGTGGAAACGGGAGGCACCAGCGCCGATGCTGTCAGGTTTGTGTCTCAGGGCGGTGTGCCTACAAACCATGCTCCGGTAGTAAATGCGGGTTCCGATCAGACGATCACGCTGCCTGCAGGTGCCAGCCTGAACGGTACGGTGACCGATGACGGTCTTCCTGCTCCTTATACGGTCGTGTGGACACAGGTCAGTGGTCCCGGGACCGTAACATTCAGCAATGCCGCTGCGGAAGATACGACAGTCAGCTTCAGCCAGGATGGAACTTATGTGCTCAGGCTGAGTGCAGATGATACAGAACTGCAGGGATATGATGATATAGAAATTACAGTCAATCCGGCTGCAGGCAGTGGCGCGATCATCGTTGACAATCATGATTCGGGCTTCAGCACGACCGGTTCCTGGTCCGAGTCCGGGGCGCCGGATGAGTATGCCGACAGTTCTGTTTTCAGCAGAACCATCGGCAGCAGCGCGACCTGGACACCCGTTCTGCCGGAGGCAGACTACTATGAGGTTTATGTATGGTATACCGGTTCTACCGTCTATGATCGTGATACAGACGCCAGCTATACGGTCAATCATGCCGGGGGTTCTACGCCGATAGGGATTGATCAGAATCAGGGTTCGGGAGACTGGGTTTTACTGGGCACCTTCTCATTCAATGCGGGCACCAGTGGCAATGTTACCCTTGTGCGTGATGTGGAAACGGGAGGCACCAGCGCCGATGCTGTCAGGTTTGTATCGCTGGGCGGTGTACCTGATACTACGTTTCCTATCATCACGATTATAGGGGATAACCCTTTAAATCTGCAGCTGGGCGACACCTTTAGCGATCCGGGGGCCACGGCGCATGATAATATCGACGGTGATGTTACGGCATCCATACAGACAAGCGACGATGTCAACATCTCTGTTGTCGGAACCTATAGTGTTAACTACACGGTTGGTGATACAGCAGGCAATATTACAACTGCTGTCCGTACCGTTGTGGTCAGTGATCCGACAGCAGATACAACACCTCCCGTCGTTACGATTATAGGGGATAATCCTTTAAATCTGCAGCTGGGCGACACCTTTAGCGATCCGGGGGCCACGGCGCATGATAATATCGACGGTGATGTTACGGCATCCATACAGACAAGCGACGATGTCGACACCTCTATCGTCGGAACCTATAGTGTTACCTACACGGTTGGTGATACAGCAGGCAATATTGCAACTGCTGTCCGTACCGTTGTGGTCAGTGATGGCGATTTTCAGGTCATTGAACTTAATGAACTCGAAGCTGACACTCCTAGAACAGAGGATGATTTTGGATACGACGTGGCCATTAATGGGGAGTATGCTGTTGTTGGTGCTCGGCTTGCGGATGTAGGCGGTGTTGGTAATGTCGGTGCGGCATATGTTTATAAAAAAAATATTAACGGGCATTATATTCGGATTGCCGAATTGACATCCGACGATGGTGCAGAAGGCGACTATTTTGGTAATTCGGTAGCTATTGAGGGGGATTATGTGGTAGTCGGCGCAATGGGCGAAGACAATAATAATAGCAGTGCATCTTTTGACAGCGGGGCTTTATATGTATTCAAAAAAGACGCTTCGGACAACTACACGCAGATAGCCAAGCTTGTTGCGAATGATGGCGCCGTCTATGATCATTTGGGTTGGGTGGTTGACATAAGCGGCAATTATATTGTTGCAGGTGCGGACAATGCATACGTAGGAAGTTCATGTTGTGCGGGTGCTGCCTATGTCTTTAAAAATGACGGCCTGGATCACTATACGCAGGTAGATAAGCTTACCGCTTCGGATGCCACAGCTGGTGACTACTTCGGTTATTCCGTATCTGTCAGCGGGGAGTATATTACCGTCGGTGCCTTTTACGAACATGCCCTAGGTATCAACAATGCCGGATCAGCCTATATCTTCAAAAAGGATTCCGCAGCAGATACGTTCAACGAAGTGGCGAAAATCCATGCCGACGACGCGGAAGCGGGGGACCTGTTCGGACGCTCGATCGACATTGACGGGGATTATGTGGTCGTCGGTGCCTGGTACGAAGATCCCAACGGGGTAACAAATGCCGGTTCAGCTTACGTCTTTAAAAACGACGGCGGCGACAGTTTCAATCAAGTAGCCAAGCTCAGCGCCGATGATGCCGGAGGGAATGACCAGTTCGGAATCTCGGTGGCCATAGACGGGGGATATGTCATTGTCGGTGCCCATCATGCAAATTCGGCTTACCTTTTTCAAAATGACGGGACGGATAATTACCTTCAGATGGCCAAGATCGACGTATCCGGAGGTTATTTTGGAAAATCAGTAGATATTAGCGGAATGGATATTGTCGTAGGCGCCAACACTGCTTATCCGACTTCATCACCGGATGCTGGTTCGGCCTATTCGTTTACGATTTTACCGTAACAAGACGCTAATTGCACCTTCAGGTTCCATTAGCGCATAATGTAAATAGACTGGTGATCCATTTTGGTTCAGTATGTGATCCCGAACACTGATTTTAAAATATGCAATTAAATATAGTAGCAGGCGTTAAAGCTTGCCCTGACCGCTGGCATAGTGTATTGCCTCGCATTGATTGGTTATCTGAAAATCCTACGAACTAGTGGTATTATTAGGTTTGTTTATCAAAATGTTATCAATTTGTTATGTTTATGTTCCAAATAAAGCTATATATCAGGAATACCGATTGATAATGTAAATGATTGATTTATGATAAATTATTATAAATGTAGATTAATTATAACAAGAAGGAATAAATTGTGATAAGAGTCAGTACATCTATTCTAACGACTGTTTTACTGGGGTTCCTGACGACCGCCGGGCATTGTAAGAGTATCACAGAAGGACCATATATCGGTTTGGGACTGGGATACTCAATGGCGGATATTGACAGTGAAACTATTAAAGAAGGGTTTTGCGGCGGGGATTGTGTCTCTTACACCGACGATGAAAACAGTTTTGGTTTCAAGGTGTTCGGCGGGTATCTGTTTAACGAGTATTTTGCAGTGGAAGGAGGTTATGCCAATCTGGGTGAATTTACCTATAAGGCGGTATCGACAACCAATTCCACGAAGGGCTCATATAAGCCACAAGGAGTCAATATAGACCTTCTTTTCCTTCTACCGCTGTATGATGAGTCGTTCTCTTTGACAGCGCGGGGCGGGCTGCTTTACTCTTGGTTAAAAGAGGATTATTCGAATGCAGGAGATTTTACGAAAAACGAGCTGGGCTTCAAATACGGTCTCGGCTTTCAATATGACCTTGCTCCGGCATGGGGCCTTCGCGGAGAGTGGGAAGACTATCATATGAAAGAGTCGCTTGCCGGCGGTGCAGATATCCACCTCTTTTCTGTCGGTTTGGTATACCGTTTTGGAATCGAAGAAAAAGCAGTGCCCGAACCGGAACCTGTTGTGGTCATCAAAGAGGTGAAAGTTGCCGCTGAGCCGATTGTCATTACCACACCGCCACCGCCCGCCGAGCGTATTGTGTTCGCATCGGATGCACTTTTCGATTTTGATCAGGCAAAACTGGTTCCACAAGGTAAAGCGATGCTTGCGGAACTCGTTAAGAATATTAATGAAAACGATCGGCTGATCATCACAGGACACACAGACGATGTTGGGGAGGAAGACTATAATCTAGAACTTTCTTACCAACGTGCAAATTCCGTTAGAAATTTTCTGATTATCAAGGGGATCTCCCCGCTGCAGATGGAGATCATCGCCAAAGGTGAAAGTGAGCCGATCGCAGATAACAGTACGGAAGAAGGTCGTGCGGCAAACAGACGCGTAGATATTAGCATTATCACAGCGACAAAGTAAAAGGAGATTTCGATGAATTTTTCGGTACAAAATATAAAAGAGATTGTTTTGGGTCTGATCCTTAGCACCGTATTTGTGCTGTCAGGATGTGACTCAGAAGACAGACTACTGGGAGGAACTGGACTTGGTAACGAGCCATATGTCGTCTCAACAAGCCCGACACAGGGAATGTCAAACGTAGATGTTAATGCGTCTATTATGATTGTTTTCAGTAAAGAGTTGGACCCCGCATCGATCAATGATACAACATTTTATGTAACGGAAGGCAATAATACTGTGCATGTTGGGGGTACGATCATGCATGACAAAAATACCATTTACTTCACGTTTGATGCCGAGATGCTTCCGTATACGGAATACAGAGCTGTCGTTACGCGTCAAGTAACAGATTTGAATGGTCTGCACCCAATCAGTACCTACACATTATTATTTGTCTCTGGCAGCAACGGAGACAGTGATGGTGACGGACTTAAGGACCCGAACGACAACTGCCCGAACGTAAGCAATCCTGATCAGACTGATACCGATAATGACGGCATCGGCGATGCTTGTGACAGTAACACGGACACTGATAATGACGGTATAGAAGATGGAATTGACAACTGTCTTCTTATACTAAACCCGGATCAGGCGGACACCGATGGTGACGGTGCAGGGGACGCCTGTGACACTGATGATGACAATGATGGAATTCTGGACAACAGCGATAACTGTATTGTGACTATCAATCCAGATCAAGCTGACACCGACGGTGATGGTGCGGGGAATGCCTGTGACAATGATGATGATGGAGACAGTATCGAAGACAGTGCCGACAACTGTATATTAGTGTCCAATCCGGACCAGGCCGATACCGACGGTGACGGTGCTGGAGATGCCTGTGATACAGATGATGACAATGACGGTATTCTGGACGGAAGTGATAACTGTGTCTTGATTCCCAATCCCGATCAGACTGACAGTGACGGAGACGGCATAGGTAACAGCTGCGATACTGATGATGATAACGATGGTATTCTCGATGTAAATGATAACTGTATAATCACAGCAAATCCAGGTCAGGAAGATGGAGATGGTGATGGTGTAGGGGACGCCTGTGACAGCAACACCGACAGTGATGGCGACGGGATCGATGACGGTAACGACAACTGTCTTCTGATTCCAAACCCGCTGCAAGAGGACAGTGACCTGGATGGTATCGGTGACGCCTGTGATAATGACAATGACAATGACGGGGTAGTTGACAGTGAGGACAACTGTCCGCTCGTACCAAATGCCGACCAGATTGACAGTGACGGTGACGGCACGGGAGATGTGTGTGATAACACAGCCAATTTGGTGGGACTCTGTGGTAGTAATGCCGAGGCTATTATTAACTTAGGAAATGATCGGGCATCTGTAGAAAGCAGCGCTGGCGGTTTGCTTTGTACGCTGTTGGGGATTTTGTGCCCTAGCATTGAGGGTGATGCCGATCTTGTTGATGCGGATGCCGAAACAGCAGCAGAAGTTACGACACTGCTTGAATTGGCCGGTTCTGCTGTTATACTTGTCAAAGATGAAGATGAAGTCCACACGGGAGGAAGCACGGTCGGATTTGTGGTGCAAGACACGGGGGATTTGCTTACGGTCAATCTAGTCGACAACCTTACCATCAAGACCTATTTAAACGGGGTGCTGCAAGAAGATGTGAGCGGCAGTTCACTGCTGACTTTAGACCTGCTTGGTTTGAACGGGACAGGGAAAGCTTACTACAGCTTCAATTCAAGCAAAGATTTTGACAGTGTGGAGTTAAGTATATCCGGTCTTGCTGATGTCATTGAGACGATAAAAGTTTATGGTGTCTGCGTATACTGATCTCGTCCTTTGTGAAGCTGCAGAACATTGCAGTTTTCACTTATGCTCTCTACCTCATTTTGAAACAGTGCCGAAATAAAAACAGGATTTCATGGACTCTTACAGTGGATTGCTCTGTAATACGTTAAAATTTGATCATACGTCTACAAAGCGTAGATATAAAAAAATATATAATATATTATGTAGATTGATCGGATTTAAGGGAAACAGAGATGATGACAACAGATGAATTCAATGAAGGACTTTTAGGCTTTTTAGACGCTTCACCGACCCCGTTCCATACGACGCGCAATATGGCGATGATGTGTGAGAATGCCGGTTTTATCAAACTGGAAGAGACAGAGAAGTGGGCACTTGTAAAAGGCCAGAAATATTATGTGACACGTAATGACTCCTCTATCATCGCCTTTACCTACCCGGGAGATGACGATTATGTGATGATGGGGGCGCATACCGACTCGCCGAACCTGAAGTTGAAACCTTCACCGGTCATTGAGAAAAACGGTTTAGTTCAGCTGGGCGTCGAACCTTATGGCGGACTTCTGATGAACCCGTGGTTTGACCGTGACCTCAGTATTGCAGGCCGTGTTGCCTATAAAGACACCACAGGTCGAATCAAAGAGGCGCTTGTGAATATGCAGAAGGCGATCGCTATTATCCCGTCACTTGCGATTCATCTTGACGATAAAGCCAACAAAGAGCGCACCGTCAATGCACAGACGGACATCGTCCCTATCATTACAAGCGGTGCGTTTGATTTTAGCGAGTGGATCAAAGCAGCGTTGAAACATGAAGGATATGATGACTTTGCAAGTCTGCTTTCGCATGAACTTAGCCTCTACGATACGCAAAAAGCCGCCTTTGTCGGACTGCAGGATGACTTTATCGCCTCTGCACGTCTGGACAATCTCTTAAGCTGCTATGTCAGCTTATTGACGATCTGCAGCGTTCACCCCTCACGGCCATACCTGATGGTCTGCAGCGATCATGAAGAGGTGGGCAGCGAGAGCACTTCCGGGGCAGCCGGCAGCTTTCTGGAAAGCGTGCTCCGCCGTATGACGGCTGATTTTGAAAGTTATACCCGGCTTACGCGCAAATCGGTCATGATCTCGTGTGACAATGCACATGCGGTCCATCCCAACTATGCAGGCAAACATGATGACAACCATGCGCCGCGTATCAACAACGGGGTTGTCGTCAAGGTCAATGCCAACCAGCGTTACGCCTCAAACTCGCGAACCATCTCAAGGGTTTCGCTGGCCGCAGAAAGTCAAGATATTAAACTCCAGGAGTTTGTGACCCGTTCGGACATGGGGTGCGGCTCTACAATCGGTCCGATCACGGCGACACGACTCGGCATCGACACCATCGATGTCGGGCTACCGACCTTTGCAATGCACTCTATACGAGAGCTTGCGGGAAACAAGGATGCTCATCAGCTTTATCGAATACTGTTGGCCTTGCAGCAATAAAATGCACTTTTAAGTGACGGTTTTTTCCTTTGACTGTACCAGGATAACCGTCATCATGATCAAGGCGATCAGTACGGCAATGGAAGCGATCGCCAGATAGGGGTCGATTGTTTCCAACAGCACATAATTGCCATAAAGCAGAAACAGGCCGATACCAAGGAAAATTGATGAGGCATGATGGACATAAAACTGTACCCTGGCCAGTGTTGAACCGCTGTCGGAGATCCAGAGCTTGTGACACAATCCGTAGATAAAAGAGACGACAAAACCTACCAGCATTATGTGGGCATGCGTGACCAGCTGCCCGTGATCCTGCGACGCCGCCATATAGATACCCAGCAGCAAACCGATGATAGCATAGCCGAAGGCTGACAATACATAGCTTCTGTCCATGATATCCTCCTATAAAGCAAAGTTATATAATCACTATAGAACGCTATGTCTTAATAAGCTATGGTATTGATAGGGGAGAATATTTCTTAAGTATTATCTGTAATTCGGTTCTGCCGAGGTTAAAAAGGGTAAAAATTCAAAACAGTAAGGTATATTTCCATCTGATTTCGGCCCGATATTCTCGGACGTAATACTATTTATACATTTTTGTAGTATGATTATTGTACACCATTCAAGGAGTTGACCATGAAAAAGTTCTCTATCGTTTTAAGTACATTGTTACTGGGCGCTGCGGTCTACGCGGCTGATTTTTCGTCAAAAAGTACGGATGAACTGTTGAATATGCGCGGTACGTTGACCACTGAGCAGGAGCGTACCCAGTTGCATAATGAGCTAAAGATCCGTGAAAAGACAATGACACAGGATCAGCTGAAAAAGTTTCAGACCTATCCGCCGGAGAACCGTGTACGCAAGTATCAAAACAAGGGACAAGGCCCAGGTATGGGTCAAGGTCAAGGCATGGGTCAGGGACAAGGTATGGGAGGCGGTAAAAACCGCTGATCATTCTGATCGCATCTGCTAGCCATTCCCAGGTTTAACCTGGGAATGAATATTTGCCACTTTGCCAAAACTTTTTGACATCAATAAACTTTATTTCTGCAGAGCAATGTTTCATGTTCACATGTCTCAAACGATCTAATTTCTCAGAATAGTCATTATTCACAGCTTTAGCCCCTCTGTTATAACTTCCTTTCATTTTTCAATCTTATGCTCTGTCAATAAATACAACCTGAGTTTAGGTCAATACGATATAGGGATTTATGCTGATCCGGGGAATGAAGAAGCTTCTGGTCATGATCAATGCAGAGGGCCTCTCTCCTTCAGGCGCTCTTTGATAATGTGGAGTGCTGCGACAGATATATCGATCAGGGTGATGTCACCGAACCCTTTTTCAAGTAGGTGGTCGGCGCCGCATCCGATGTGATGAATGAATGTTTCGGTGCGGCCATAATGTACTGAAGAAGTGTACACAATATTTCCAGAACCGCTTGATACCAACCGACCTTTCTCGTATCTGTTGTCCGGTAGATAACTTCCCAGCGGTCACTGCGTGTTGGCATTGTTCTCTTTCTGACAACGTTGTTGTAATTTTTGGGTATAGTATCTTTTTTCGGGTAATCCGTTACTTATTGAGCGGTGCTCCTTACCAGCGCCGCTGCTATTACGCGATAACGCGCAGCCATCAATAGATGCCCGATTTACCCGGCGCCAAAATCCCTTTAGGATCGAGTGCCCGCTTTATCTTTTGAAATACATTGTGAATTTCAGGACCATACGTTTCAGCAACCAGATCCATAAATCCACTGCTTGTCCGATATACACCGTAACCCTGTTGCGCAAATGCATCTACCAATTCAGCGTAACAGTCATGTGCGCGCTGCATCTCTTCTGGATCATTTCGGTTATAGAGCAGGTCGATAATATGGTGCATGTCCCGCCAACCGACGATAAACTCGGCGACATAATCGAAGCCGTATTTATTCATAATCTTTTTAGCCAGTGCCGATTGGTTAAGGGTGTGTTTTCCTTCCGCCGGCGATACCGGGGCAAACCACATACTTCCGCCGCCGCCTCTCCAGTTATAGAGGCCAAACTCCTGGAGTGTCATATAGCCGCGCATCAAGTCGGCACGATATTTGAATATCGGGTCATCACCCATCTCTTTGGATGTCAGGAATTTATGGTTTTTAAAGTTGGCATTGATGACCGACTGGATGATTTTCCAGTTCAACTCATTCGCTTCTTCGGTGCCGTACAAGGCCGCATAAACGTTCCACGTACCCATTCCTGTGTCTTTTTTGATCTTTTCGATCTCCTCTTCCGTGATGGAACGGTTTCCGTCAACATAGTCGGAACGGCTGACAACACCTGCTGCTTCATAAAGCGTACTGGCGATCGTGAAAGCATTTGGAATAATGTTTGCGATACGAAGCGGTCGAAGAACTTCGACGACTTTTTCAACATCTTCAACTGTGTCCAATGTAATACAGAACGGTTTGAATGCCGGCGGTTCAGGCATAAGCCACATTCCCATTTCAACGCAGATACCATAGTTGCTCTGTGTAAAGATACCGTCCAGCGACGGTCCGTAGCCCCATTTGAAAACGGATGAACTGGTAGAGTTCTTGATGCCGCCCATACCGGTTTTAAAGGATGAACCGTCCGCCAATACGATCTCCATTCCGCACTGCATCATGAAGTGTTCGCCGTATGGCGTATAACCGACACCCCGGTCCATTGTATTGCCGACCGGACTTGCAATGGCACTCGGGGCCGGGCAGGAGAGCCATAGTTTGTACCCTTTTTCCTGAATGTAGTCAAAGAGTTGCTGGTAGGTAACACCCGGTTCAAGTACGGCATAACAGAGGTCGGGATTCACCTCGATGATCTTATTCATTTTGTGAAGATCAAGGATGACAGTTCCGGGCTTTGCCGGTGCAGCGGTACCGTATCCCATATTTTTACCGGTTGAAAACGTCCAGACGGGGATGACGTACTTGTTACATACCCTGACAATGGCGATAACTTCTTCTTTTGTCGAGGCCTGCAACGCCAGTGAAGGCATATGATCTTCGATCTTGACTGCCATCATGATTTTTTTGTAAGGGGCTATCTCCTCATCGCCGATCAGTACGTTATCGGCACCCAGGATTTTTACAAATTCTTCAATTGCTTTATTCATTGTTTCAAGAGAAACGGTTTCAGGTAATGCCGTAAGTTTCTTACTCATTTAATGCTCCTTTAGGCTTTAATTACAAACGATACGAAAGCGTTTTTCGTTGTGTGATTGGAAACAAAGTCAATCTGCTTTGCAACGGACAGCGTGTTGTGCGGGCCGAGAGTGTGGTACGATGAAAGCGCCGTTCCGTATTGGCCGTTCGCGATCGAGGAAAATGTATCAAATGCTTTTTTTACGGAGATACTTGCAAATGAGTTTTCTGTGTGACTGGTTCCGTTATGCGACGGGGTGTGTGCCGCTTCTGAAACAATCTTTGCCTTATGTGCTGCTGCGACATGGTGTAAAAGTGTAAAATCGCTATGCACTAGCAAACCACAGAACAGGGTACCCCGGTTTTCTTTCATTGCAGCCGACAGGATATGGAGATTTTTCAATCTGTCTGAGCCAAGAACGACGACGTCATCCACTTTGGTGGAGACGGCGTTGACGTACCCTGTCTCATATGCCGCTTCAGAGACAACCGCTATCTTTTTTTTAGTCGAACCGATACCGAATCCGGCCGCCGATAAAGGGATGCACATCGCGGCTACAGCTGCTGCAGACCCTTGAAGAAATGTTCTTCGAATCATCTGTTCTCTCCCTATTTTTCTGTTAAAGTGATTGTGCCGTCGGCCAGTTTTGTTGCCAAATCCTTCAATACCGCATCATCGATCTCTGATTTTCTAAAAGCAGGCATTGCGTTACTTCCATGTCTGACGGTGTACATAATCCCCTTCGCCCGTGCTTCGATCCCTGCTTGATCATCCATTTTTGTAAATATCGTATGGGGGGCGGTTTTTAGTGTATGACAGTGGGCACATACCTTCTGGTAGGCATGCTCTCCATTCTTAAATGCAAAGTTTTTCCCTAATTCCACCGCAAAGATGGAAGGTGTCACCAATAATAGACCTAAAGCCAACTTCTTCATGTAACCTCCTGGTAAATTTTGAACAAAACAAATATAAAATAAAAAAATCGCATAAAAATCGCATCTAAAGCGTAATGGGACAATTCGGCGTTAAATAGCGTAAAATTGACGATTGACGCTTCGTATAAGGTAAAATAATGCAATGTAAGTGTACAAATTGATTAAAAATGAGAGGAAGATTGTTGATACCCAGACGAGAGAGCGCACTCCTAAAAATATCAAATGAAAATCGGGTCAAACTTCAGGCATTGGGATTCGCTGTTGCCGGGGTGCTCGGCGTTGCTATCGTAGACAGGCTCTCGATGAATCTGGTTCATTCTGGAAATGACAATTTCGGACTGCCGTTTTTACTCGGGGTTGTCTTTTTTGTTCTCAGTGCACTTTTTCTCTATGTACTTCTCAGACGGACGGCCCTGGTCGCGGAAGATGCCCTGGTCAAACTTTCCAAATATCAGCAAAAAGAGAAAGAGAATCTTCAACTTTTTAACTTTGCCCTCGATAACAGTGCCGATGCGATTTATTGGTTTACCTTTGACACCCGTTTCTTTTACGTCAACGATGCGGCTTGTAAAATGTTGGGGTACAGCAAAGAAGAGCTGTTACAGATGAAACTAAGCGATATCGATTCCGATTACAATAAAAATACGGAAAAATTTTTAGAGCAGATCAAGCAGAAACAGTTTATCTGTTTTGAGAGCAGGCAGACGAGAAAAGACGGCAGTACCTTGCCGGTTTCCGTCTCAACGAACTACTTTCGTAACGGTGAAAAAGAGTTCATCTGTGCCTTCGGTCGGGATATAACCGAGCAGAAAGAGAGACGAAGAATTATTACCGCGCAGAATATGGCGTTGAAAAACTCGCTTCAGGATAAAGAAGTTCTTATCAAAGAGATACACCATCGCGTCAAAAACAATCTGGAAGTGATCTCTTCACTCCTTCAGATGCAGAGCCGAAGAGAGACGAATTCGGAAGTAAAAGATGCCCTCTCTAAAAGCCAAAGCCGTATCTACGCTATCGCTCTTGTCCATGAAATGCTCTACCAAAACAGCGACCTGGCAACTATCAACATGCGATCGCATCTCGAACAGCTCTCATCGGCGATGATCGATCTGTATGCTCAAAATAAAAAGATATCGGTATGTCTGGAGGCGGATGATCTCTTTTTGTCAATGGATTATGCAGTTCTCGTCGCCCTAATCGTGCATGAGCTGTTTTTAAACGCTATCAAACACGCCTTTATAAATACTGATACCGGTGTAATTGATATTTTTATTAAAAACGGGGCAGAAGGATCGATTGTGTTCGGTGTCAACGACAACGGCATCGGGATCAACCGTGACAAAGTCAGCACCTCCACATCACTCGGATGCCAGCTGATTAATACGATTACCGAATGTCAGTTAAACGGCGAGATCGAGACCGACTCAGAAAACGGTTTCAAATGCGCTATTACATTCATTCCGAAACAAAAAGGAAAGGCTTGAAAAGAAAAATTTTAATTGTCGAAGATGAAAGTATCATTGCTTTGAACATTAAAGAGACACTTATCCATTTTGATTACGATGTGGTGGGGATCGCTGCCAACGGGGAGAGGGCGCTTCATCTAGCCAAGACGAAAAACCCCGATCTAATCCTGATGGATATCACCCTCCAGGATAGAGAAGACGGCATTGCCGTTGCAGAAGCAATCTCAGGCACCCTCTCCGCCCCCATCGTCTTTTTAACGGCTAACGACAAAAACAAGACGATTGAAAGGGCGATCAATATCAAGCCCTACGGTTATATTCTCAAGCCGTTTAAAGAGATCGAATTGAAAACAGCTGTTGAAATTGCCCTGAAAACATTTTCCGAAAATCAAAAACTCTCTTCTGAAATTACCGATGTCAAGTCAGAAAATATCTCCCTGCAGAATAAGCTCGCCGTTGAGCAACAGGCCAGTGAACGTTTTATTACACTGCGTCACGGATATATTTATGATAATGAAAATTCTGTTTTGCTTTTCAACGGCGCAACGTTCAAATTAAAAGATAAAGAAAATAAACTCCTCAAGCTTCTGATGAAAAATCTCGGCAAAATTGTTACGGTGGAACGGATCGAGGATTTTGTCTGGGACGGTGAACTTGTGGGGGAGGGGGCTTTGCGTTCATTGATGTTCAGGCTTCGACAAAAGCTGCCGAAAGATTTTATTACCTGTCACTCTAAAATCGGGTATAAGATCACCCTGTAGGGCGAGCCGAAACCCGCTTCTCGATACACGACAAAGCAAAAGATCATACGACGGTCGTGCTGTATGATTGACAGGTTTTCTAATGAAGCTCCGAGGCTTCAATCACCACCAAAAAACCTTCTTGATCATGTTCTTTTACGATTTTACGCAAAACACGGATCGTATTGTTCTCGGCTACAAGCATCAAAATTTTACGGGTCTCTCCCGTATTGAATCCAACCCCTTCCATCACAACGTCTTCACTTCCGAGCTTTTCAATGATATTGTGACGCAGGAGGCTGACATTTTTTGAAAAGATATGGACCACTTTTTTCGAGGGCCTTCCCGAGATCAGCATGTCCAGACTTCGTCCTGTTGCATAGACGCTCATCAAGCTTAACAGGGCGTACTCGATACTTGCAAAAGCGATACCGGCAGCCAGGACGATCATCACATCCATTATGATAATGACGTTGTTCTGTCTCCATTCCATCTTATCCGCTATATACCTTGCAACAATAGATGGGCCTCCGGCCGAAGCATTGCCGGCGATGATAAATCCGAGCCCTATGCCGATGGCGATGCCGCCGAACAGACTGCCCAAAATGGGATCGTTCGTCCAGGGGGCGACCTGAATGTATTCGCGTAAAAAATCGACCATCGAAGATGAAACGACAATCGAAAAGACGGTTCGGACCGCAAACCCTTTGCTGATATATTTTATACTCATCAAGACGAGAGGTATGTTGATCAGAAACATCAGCATACCCGCCGGAATACCGGTCAAGTAGTTTAACAATATCGATATGCCGGGTGTTCCTCCGGCTACGATGTGATTTGGGAGTAAAAACAGTACAATGCCCAGGGCCAATGAAGAGGCCCCGATAAAAATAAAAATATATTTTTTCAACGCTTTGTTGATCGGGATACCCGATAATTTATTGATCATTTTGAAACCTATACAGTTAAAGAGTTAAATAGGATCCAGAGAGGCTCGATCCCAAAAGGGGGCAGGATTTTAAAAAGGGTAGTCCCTGTTACCTGCGGCTTCGACGGTTACCCATTTTAGTTCGGTCATCTCTTCGATAGCAAAATGACCTCCCTCGCGCCCCATGCCGCTCTCTTTGACGCCTCCGAACGGAATATGGGCTTCATCCTGGATGGTCGGCCCGTTGATGTGCACCATACCCGATTCGATCTCTTCGGAAAGTTGCAATGCGGCACTCAAATTATCGGTAATAAGTGATGAGCTGAGCCCGTAGAAGCTGTTGTTGGCAAGTTCGATAATGTGATCGATATCGTGTGCTTTGATGATCGCGGCAGCGGGGCCAAAGGCCTCTTCATGAAAGATCAGCATCTCTCCGGTCACATTGGCGACAACAGTCGGTTGATAAAAACATGCTTCATGCTCGCGCCCGGAGAGCAGCGTCGCCCCTTTCTCAACTGCATCATCGATCAATCCGTCTATAAAGTGGCATTGCGCCTCTTCGATAAGAGGCCCGATAATCGTGGTGGGGTCTTCCGGATTGCCCACTTTCAGCGTTTTAACCTTGGCAGTAAACTTTTCGCAAAACGCATCATAGATATTCTCTTCGACGATAATGCGTGAACCTGCCATGCAAATCTGTCCCTGATGGAGAAAAGTGCTGAAGATCGCGGTATTGACGGCATAATCAACATCGGCGTCCCCGAGTACGATGGTCGGCGACTTACCGCCGAGTTCAACGGTACATCTCTTCAGGTGCATCGCCGCCGACGCCGCGACCAATTTTCCGACATGCGTTGAACCGGTCAGGGTGATCATGGCAATACGCGGATCGGTTTGAAAGGTCTCTCCCAGGTCGCCGCTTGAACATGGGATGATGTTCAAAACGCCGTCCGGCAGACCCGCTTCTTTAAAGATCTCACCGAAAACAAGACCGCAGACCGGTGTATGGCTTGACGGCTTCAATACAAATGCATTGCCTGCAGCGATGGCCATGGCAAATTTCTTTGTGCTTAGAATCATCGGTGCATTAAAGGGCGATATCCCGGCGATAACGCCTAATGGACGGCGTGTGCTGTAGGAGAACACACCAGGATCGTTGGAGGTGAATGTCTGGCCGAAAACACGTCTGGCTTCCCCGGCAGCGACACGCAAAATGTCAGCAACGAGCGCGATTTCAAACATCGCTTTTGCATAGACCGAACCGCTTTCTCGCATCAGAATAGTCCTGATCTCATCTTCGCGGCTCTCGAAAATATCGGCGGCTCTTAAAAGTACCGCCTCTTTTTCTCTCGGCGTTGTTTTTGCCCAGAGCTTAGATGCCGCGTAAGCCGTACTGATGGCCTCTTCGATCTCCTCTTTACTTGCCAAATGCACTTTGGCAAAGACCTCTCCGGTCGAAGGGTTGACATCGTCGATTACCTTTCCCGGGTGTGAGGGCTTGTTCTTTCCATTGATAAACGGCATATACTCTTTCATCAGTTGATACTCCTGTATAATTAATGTGCGGCATCTATCTTAAAGAAAATAACTCGTAAAAAAATCGCAAAAGTGTAAAGAAATAAAAGATAATTGTGTCAGACATCATGATAGTAGTGATCAAGAACGCGTTTATACTCTTCATAGACCTGAACAGGGGGCAAGGTATTGCATTACATCTTCAGTACCTGACGGATAAAATCGATGGGATATTCGATGGTCAAACCGATGTTACGTTCGTATAGTTTTTCCAGTGTTCGATTCATTCCTTTGTAAATATCGGGTTCTTCTCTTCGGCCCTGTTTAATGACGCATCGTCAAACTCGCCCCGTTCATGGATCGTTGTTCGTATCTCAATATACTCCTTGAGACTTTTTTGGTGTTTGACATAGTCCGTAAAAATTTCTATGCGTAACATATCTATCTCCGATAAAAATTCATTCAGAAGATTTTATGTTGTAATCATCGCAAAAAAATCGTAAATCATAAAACAGCTGGTTTACAATACAAAAAATAGTGTTTACATCTTTTCCGTAATAATGGTGAGTGTCAGAGACCGCTACGGAAACAGGGATTAGGGAAGAGGGTGTTCAGGCCGAAAGGCCTGAACAGAGAAAGAAGGAATTACTTCCATCCTTTTTTAACGATAGTGTTAGACTCTTTGTAAGGATATTTCTTTACAAGGTCTTTGATCGATAGTTTCTGGTCACCTGAACGCATGAAGTGTGCAAGTGTTACAGAAGCCCAGTAATCTTTCTCGTACGCGGTACCGGTGAGTTGTACCGGAACACCTTTGTCATTGACACTGTGACATGCAGCACATGTTACCGGTCCGGCATATTCGCCATCCGGGCTGTACTGCAGTGCCTGCTCGTGCGTTGTTACATCAACTGAACGTTCAGGCCCGTCGAAGCGTGTACTGTAAAGCCCGTGCGTCGATTCGTGACATGTCTGACATGCCAGGTCGCCGTGTGCTTTAGAGTAACGATACAGCGACAGTTTGTTCGGCTGATCGATCGGGAAGTATTGGCCACCTTCGCTCTCGACAAACGGCGCGATGTGACAATCCGCACAGTGAGGCTCAGATGCACTCAACCACCAGTCGTTACCGCCGGAAGCTGCCGCGTATGGTACTTCACCGCCTTTAGGGTGATTCCACGGTTTAAGGTCAAGACCCTCTTTTGCCACGTTTTTAACCAGTGTCGCCGACTTATGCTCAGAGTAGTATTTCAGTACTTCGTTGTTACCGTCGGTTTTAGGGTCGGCAAGTGCGTTGAAACGTTTCGCATCGCCATCTGTAACGGCTTTGATCATCTCTTTAAGCGTGTTGCCGCGGATAGATTTCCCCTCTAGTTTTTGTGTCGCTTTAAGATCGTCGAGTTCGTACATCTTCTGCGCTACTTTAGTGTGACAGTTTGTACAGTAAAGACCGCGCATCTCTTTAACCGGTTTGCCATGTTCGTCTTTCATAGAGACCTCGTTAAGCTGGTATTTACCGTACTCATTGAGGAAGAAAGGCGGTTTGGCATCCGGGTTGGAGTGGGCGTCACGACGTACGTAACAGCCACCGCCGCTTTGACGGATATCCCCTTTGGAGAAACGGCCTTCGCCGTAACGGTCAGTCACACGGAACGGGTTGGAGTCGTCGTTCATCGCAGGATCCTGGAAGTGTGTCGGGTGACACGATTGACAAGCCTGTGAACGTTTTCCGCCATCCGGCATCGGTACCATTGCAAGGTGGAAACTGTGGATCGCTTCGGTCAGTGTTTTTGCCTTGACTGTTTTGTACCCTGTCGCACCTGGACGCGGCTCCTGGAGGTTACCCGAGACATTGTCACCGTGACAGTCGGCACAGTTGATCTCACCTGTCTTACCAAGGCGTGATGATGAGGCTTTGTCATTATAGTCCGAGAGGAAGGTCGTACCATGGTGCGCATCATGAAGCGAAAGGATATTGATCGAAGCTTCACTCAGGCGTGCCATATACTCACTCTCATCCGGGTAGGTTTTCCAGTATGCGTACTCTTTGTCCGACTGTGTCAGACCTTCGGCACGCGCCATCTCTGCTGCTTTACCCTGGCGGGAGTGACAAGCATAACAGTTCGGGATATCAACCGGGTTGGTACCGAAATACTCAATCAGTTGGCCATTTTTGTCTGTCAGCGGTTTGCCTTCGTTATTATGAAGTTGAACAGTTGATTTTTGAAAAGGTTGGAAGTCTCTCTCGGTCACTGAACGGATACTACCTCTACGGGTAGAGTCATTAAACGCAGTGAGAGGAAGACCCAGTGCATCCCAAAGGTGTGACGCTGTCAGAACAAGCGGAATGTCTGTAACAGCCGGTACCAAGGTATCGGTGAAAACAACGTTGCTGCCGTCTTTTCCAGAGTATTCAAGATAGCCGCCGGCGATGTGTTTTCCGGTCGGGCCTGAATCGATAGGTACTTTGATGTCTTTACCGACATAGAGACGGTTCTCTTTCGTCGCACCTGCCGGTTTAGTCCCTTCAAGGTCTTTATAGATAAAGAGGTGTTTCCAGACATAGTTGGCAACGTTGTCGCCCGGATCGTCCATGCGGCCGTTGCCGTCGACATCTTTCAGGACGCCCCAGTAGCGCATCTTGTTCCCTTCACTGTACGAGTTGTCTTTGGTGTAGTAATACATCTTGACATTATCGTTTGGTGTGAGAAGCTTTGGAAGGTCTCCTTTGGTTCCCGATCTAACCGCTTGTGATTGGATCGAGTTGTATGGAGGGATAACACAGCAGTAGCTCATTTCAAAGCCGACACAGTGCATACCAAGTTCATAGTTGATAAAAAGGTTGACATCATTGACAGGGTTATAGGATTTTACCTTTTTCCCGGCAACGTTAATCGTTTCACTTTTGAGTTTGCTAAGTTTGAATGGCGGATTCTGGTCATAACCTGTAGAAGCCGACGCCATAGACGCAGTTGAGATTGTCAGGGCACCCGCTAAAAAAGCAGAAATCCCCCATGTGTTTCGTTTCATCTTATGCACTCCTTGCATTAAAAATCTTTATATCTTTACATGTTGAGTTTAAATACAGCTTTAAGTGAAATATGTTTGATACCGTTGTGATAAAAAGTTGATATAAATAAGTAAAAATTATACACTACTTATATATGGTATTTTAATTACTTATAATATTACTTATTCATAATATAAGATATGCATATATTACATTGTTGCAGAAGAAAATGATTTGGATGCTAGAGGGGTTTATGCGGAAATTTACGGCTTCTGGCCGTAGACTATACAGCCTGGCGATCACCCGGGAACATGATCGATCCAAGACGAAGCATGTTGGAGCCACAGCTGATTGCAAGCTCAAAATCGGAGCTCATCCCCATGGAACAGATCGTGGCATTGTCGAGCTCTTCATAAATCTTGTAGGTGGTCTCGAAACTTTTTTTGATAACATCCTGATCATCGGTATGCGCACCGATACTCATCACCCCTTTAAGGTTGATGTTGGGGCAGTTCTCTCTGATGTATGCATAGGTATCTTTTGCTTTTTCAGGTGCGACACCGGCCTTTGTCGCTTCGTTGGCAGAGTTGATCTGCAGGAGGCAGTCCATCGTGGTATCCCGGTCAAGAAGACGGCGCTGAAGGGCATTGGCAAGTTCGACAGTATCAAGGGATTGGAAAAGGAAAGGGTCGGCTTTGATAAGGGCGTTGAGCTTGTTGCGCTGCAGATTTCCAATGTAGTGCCACTCCAGTGGAAGCTCATCGAGCACTTCCTGCTTGGCGATAAGGTCCTGTACCCGGTTTTCGCCGAAGGCGCGCTGGCCAATCTCATAGAGCCGCTTGATCGCTTCGGTATCGGAGTATTTGCTTACCGCAACGATCTTGACGATATGGTGCTCGCTTACTTTGATGCGCGCAGCCTCGATCTTTTCGATGATGGCGTCGATGTGACGTTTGTATTCCAGTTGGTTCATGGTCATCCTTTTACACACATAGGTAGATTATTACTGCATTAACCTGTTGATATCATTATAGATACCCAAGGTCATCAGCCCAAGCAGCAGGGCCCAACCCAAAATGGTGAGTTTGTATAAAACAGCTTCGCTCGGCATACGTTTAGTGATCATCTCATAGAGGTTGAACATGATGTGACCGCCATCGAGTGCCGGGATAGGTAGGAGATTCAGCACACCAAGGTTCACGGATATCAGGGCGGCAAAAAAGAAAACGGCCATCCAGCCGTTTTCGCTGGCATCGGCCGTGATCTTGACGATACTGATGGCGCCGCCGAGCTCTTTGGCCGGGACATCGCCGGTAATAAGCTTCTGCACCCCTTTAAAGATGAGTGTTGATGCTTTATAGGTCTCATGTGCCGCATAGCCTATGGACTCGAACAGATTCAGGTCAAGCGTCGTCGCAACGCCGGCCGAGCCGATTCCCACCATGCGCCGATGTACTCTTTCGTTAAAGAGGTTGGTCGTCTCCTGTATTGTCGGCGTGACCTGAAGATGTTGAATGTAATTTCCCCGTTCAATGGTCAGGTCGAGTGTGCCGCTGGACTCTTTGATGATAGTGGACATCTCTTCCCAAGTCGCTATCTCCCGGCCGTTGATAGCTTTGATGGTGTCATTGCTCTCCACACCGCCGACAAAGGCAGGGGAGTCTTTGACAACATCACCGACAACCGGCGCCAGTACCTGCGGTGATCCCAGACCGATAAAGAGGTAGAGAAAAAAGGCGATCACAAAGTTTGCCGCCGGACCGGCCGCCAGGATCATGATACGCTGCCATGGGGCCTTGGCGTTGTAAGAGTCTGAATCGCTGCTGATCGCGGTCGGGTCAAGGTCATCCTGACCCTTCATCCTGACATAGCCGCCAAGCGGGATCATCGCGATGCGCCACTCGGTGTTGAAAAGGCGGAACGAGGCGACCTTTTTGCCAAAACCGACACTGAAGACCTCGACATAGACACCGAAAAAACGGGCTGCTAAATAGTGGCCAAGTTCGTGAAAAAAGATCAGTGCCGAGAGTACGACTAAGGAGACAAGCCAGCCCATCTATACCGCCTTTTGTTTGAATGAGCCCCAGAACCCAATAAGGTACTCCAGGCCGGAATAGATAGTCAGGATGACGGCGATCCAGAGCAGCAGGTTTGCAAACGGCCAGTGCATCAGCAGAAAACCGATCGCGAACATCTGTGAGACGGTCTTGACTTTACCGGCCCATGAAGCGGAGACATCAATACCTTCCGAGACCGCAACGGTACGCAGGCCGGTAATAAAGAGCTCGCGCACGATGATGATGTAGATCGCCCAGACCGAGGCATCGCCGGCGACCATCAGACCTAGAAAGGCCGCCATAACCAACATCTTGTCGGCAAGGGGATCAATAATGGCACCGAGTACCGTCTTCTGGTCGAGTTCGCGTGCGATAAAGCCGTCAAAATAGTCGGTAATGCTCGCCAATACAAAGAGCAGGGAAGCGAAGTAGTAGCTCCAGCTGATGTCGTAGCCGTTGTCTGTGAAGAGTTGGGGATTCAGGATGATCCAAAACATGACCGGAGCGATAGCGAGACGAATAAGTGCCAAAATATTTGGAAGGTTCAAAATAGTCCTTTTATAATTGTCAGAAAATCTATAAATACAGTTCAAAGTAGATCGTTACAATGGTATCTACACTGAACAATAGTTATATCATGAAGATGCTCCAACCTGCATCAGGGCGTACATCTTCGACTTGGCAGCCGCAAGGCTGCTAGCACCTTACGAGGTAAAGGTTGTACCGCCGTCAACAATGATGGTTTGACCTGTCAGCCATGAAGCACCTTTGTCACAGAGGAAAAGGCAGGCGCCAGTAAGGTCTTCGCTCTCGCCCATACGGTTCAGAGGCGAACGTTTTGCGACCTCTGCTTTGACCTCTTCGTAGTTCGGGAAAGCTTTCAAGGCGTCGGTATCGATCGGACCGCCGCTTACGGCATTGACGCGAATACCCATTGAACCCAGCTCCGCGGCAGCATATTTGACCATGGTCTCTACTGCGGCTTTGTTTGTACCGTGACCGGCATAGTTCGGCGTGTAGACGAGGTTGCCCGTCGAGCTCATCGAGATGATCGAGCCGCCGCCTGTCTTCTCCATGCGTCTCGCCGCTTCCTGGGAGCCGACGACAAAGGCGTCTACCGTGGCTGTCCAGATGTTGTTAAGCCCTTTGGGCTTGAGACGCATGAACGGGCCGAACCCGCCGACGACGGCACGGCCCGAGATGATTGCGTTGGAGATGAAGTAGTCCAGACGGTCAAAATCCTCGTCAAAAAGCTTGTAGACATCTTTGTAGGTATCCGGCTGAAGGATGTCCAGTTTGTAGGCACGCGCTTTGATACCGAACTTTGCTTCAACGTCGGCAATGATCTCGTTCGCCGTATCGGCATTAGTTGCATAGGTAAAGGCGACGTTGCACCCTTTTTCCGCAAAAGCGTAGACGATCGCTTTACCGATCCCGCGTGTTCCACCGCTGACAAATAAAGTTTTTCCCTGCATTAATTCATTCCTTTGATAGTGTAGTTTTTCATAATCTCTTCGATCATTTTCATATGCCTGCTGCTTGGCGGTACCAATGGAAGACGGTACTCAAGCGTCTCAGTCAGGCCGGCGATGTACATCGCAGCTTTGATCGGAATAGGATTCGATTCGCAGAAAAGCACTTTGTTGATCGGGAAGAGCAGATCATTGATCTCTTTTGCCCCTTTGTAATCACCCTCCAAAGCATTGTGTACAAGCTCGCTTTTAAGATCCGGCAACAGGTTCGCCGTGACCGAGGTAATCCCCATACCGCCGTTGGCGAGGATAGGGTAGTCGATGGCATCGTCACCGCTGAATACGGCTAGACCGGGACGGCGGGAAAGCAGCTCGACTGTTCTTTCAAGACTCCCCGTCGCCTCTTTGACGCCATAGATGTTGGCGCAGTCATCAAAAAGACGGATTGTCGTATCGGCACTGATATCGACACCGGTACGGCCCGGTACGTTGTAGAGCATGAACGGCAGGTCTGCTACCGCGTCGGCGATCGCCTTGTAGTGCTGATAGAGCCCCTCCTGAGAGGGTTTGTTGTAGTAGGGACTGACGGAGAAGATGGCGTCTACACCGCTTTTTTGCGCATGCTTGGCGATCTCGATCGCTTCGGCTGTGGCGTTTGAACCTGAACCGGCAAGGACCTTGGCTGTTGTCCCCTTGCACACTTCAACGGCAATCTCGATACAGCGTTTATGCTCGTCATGGGTCAGTGTTGCGCTCTCGCCCGTCGTCCCGACCGGGCAGACCGCGTCGATACCGTTGGCGATCTGCCGTTCGATCAGTTTTGCATAGGTCGCTTCGTCAAGTTGTCCGTTTTTGAACGGTGTGATGAGTGCTGTTGTCGCACCTGTAACAATATTCATATTATTCACCTTTTCTTAATATAACTGTCGTTGACTGTGTAAAATCAAAATATTTGTTTGCTGTTTCCTGAATATCTTTTGCACTCAACGCGTTGATAGCGTCTTCATAGTTCAACAGAGGTTCGATGGAACCGCGGGCAAGGTAGCCGCCGAAAAGATCAGCGACAGACGATGAACTGTCCAGTGAGAAGATAAAGTCGGCTTTGGTGCTGATCTTGATCTTTTCAAGCTCCTCTTTGCTCACCTTTTCTTTCTTGATGCGCTCGATCTGCGCGATCAGCTCTTTTTCGACGGTCTCGGCTGTAACCCCCGGGTTACACGAGGCAAGGAAGATGAAGAGGCCCGGATCAATGTTCTCCATGTTGTAGGCATAGATCTGGTTGACCAGCTGTTTTTTGTCCACAAGCTCTTCGTAGAGGCGAGAGCTTTTGCCGGCACTGAGCATTTCCGAGATGGCAGAGAGCTTCGGCTGGTCCGGATGCAAATAGTCAGGAATACGGAAAGTAATGGCGACCATCTCCACTTCGCTCTCTTTGTAGATCATCACACGCTTAGGACCGTCCTGTTTCGGCTCGACGAATTTGACCTCAGGAATATCGGTGCTGTTCTTGATCTTGCCGAACTCTTTCTCCGCTTTGGCAAAGGCCTCTTTCGGCTCGATATCGCCCGTGATGACCAGGATGGCGTTCTGAGGTTGATAATAGGTCTTGTGGAATGAACGGATATCTTCGAGCGTCCAGGTACGGATGTCGTTCATAAACCCGATCGGCGTCCAGTGGTAGGAATGGTAGAGATAGGCGTTGTTGAACATACGGAAGTAGAGGTAACCCAGCGGGTTGTTGTCCGTACGCCAGCGGCGCTCTTCAGTGACGACGTCGCGTTCGGGCTGGAACTCTTCGTCTTTGAGCTTCAGGTTCTGCATAAGTTCTGCAAAAAGAGAAAGCGACTTCGTAAGGTTTTCCGTGCTTGACTTGATGAAGTAGTGGGTGTAGTCAAAACCGGTCGAGGCGTTGCTCAGACCGCCGATGCTCTTGACCTCTTCGTCGAACTGACCCGCTTTGAGGTTCTCGGAAGATTTGAAGTTCATATGCTCGAGCATATGCGCGATGCCGGTCTTGCCCATGATCTCGTTGCGGCTTCCGACCTTGTAGAAGATGTCACTCGAGATGACCTGGGTGTTGTTGTGCATCGGTATGACGACGACCTCAAGTCCGTTCTTGAGGGTCTTGGTCTCGTACTTTGGTAAGCTTGTTGCCATTAAGGCTCCTGACAGTAAAAATAGTAGCGCAAAGAGTCGTATCAACGCGCAGCACCGATCGCTTGGGTTATAGAGCTGTAGCCGTCGGCTTTGATCAGCTCGATCAGTCCGGTGTTGATATCTTTGATCAGCTCCGGTCCCTCGAAGATCAGCGCTGAGTAGACCTGCACCAGTGAAGCGCCTGCTTTGATGCGGCGGTAGGCCTCTTCGGCCGAGGAGATGCCGCCGACCGAGATGAGGATGGTCTTGCCGTAGAGCTCTTTGGCAACCGCATCGAAGATGGCGAAGCTCTTCTCGGTGAGCACGGCACCGCTCAGGCCGCCGATCTCTTTCGGTTCTTTGACCAGCGAGTAGTCGATGGTCGTGTTGGTCGCGATGATGCCGTCGGCACCTTTCTCAACGGCCATTGCCGTCAGATCGACCGCCTGCTGCGCTTCCATATCGGGTGCGATCTTGAGCAGGATAGGCTTCTCGGTCAGCGCCTTTGACTCTTCAAAGAGGCGGGTGATGAACGCTTCGTTCTGGAGGTCGCGAAGGCCCGGGGTGTTCGGCGAAGAGATGTTGATGACGAGGTAGTCACCCAGCTTATGCAGGGCTTTGATCAGCGTCGTGTAGTCGCTGATCGCGTCCTGCTCGCTGGTGGTCTTGTTCTTGCCGATGTTGACGCCGATAGGGGTCGTGAACGGGTAGCGCTCCTGAAGACGGCGCTGCACTGCCAGCATCCCTTCGTTGTTAAAGCCCATGGCGTTCTGGATGGTCTTCTCTTCGATATGGCGGAACATACGGGGCTTCGGGTTGCCCGGCTGCGGCTTCGGTGTGACGGTACCGATCTCGGTATACCCGAAGCCCATCGCCTGAATACCGCGGATCATCGTCGCATTTTTGTCAAACCCCGCGCCGAGACCGACAGGGTTCAAAAAGGTGCGGCCGAAAAGCTCCTGCTCCAGGACCGGATCGGTGATGAAGTGCTTTTGCGTCCAGTAGTTGAAAGCAGAAGGGCAGACATTGGCAAAACGCAGAAACGACGCGGCAAGGTGGTGCGCCGTCTCCGGTTCTAACTTGAATAACCACGGTTTAATGCTGTCGTATGCGATCATTTATCTGCCTTGTTCTGCCTATAGTTTTTGCGATTATACTGAAATTTGCGTAAATGTTTTGTTAGTGGTGAGGATGGGGCATTTTCTAAGTTTGGAATTAGGTTGGGAATACATATTGATGTTTTATAAGTTCACAAATCGTATTTGGGTTTTGAAGTCGATGTAGGCAGTCCCAAGTACAACTTGGAACTGTAGATTTATGTTGTTAAATTCCAATTATAGTTTCTCTTCCTTCATAATTCAAGGCATTGCCTCTTCATTCTGAGCGATGCTTCGGCTGATAGGGTCATAACGATAATAGAAGCTTTGAACAAATACACAGTAAAATGCTGTTACATATTGGACTAAAGGAAAAAAATGAAAACGCCAATGTTGATGTTGACAATGTTAGTAATGTTAAGCGGCTGTACAGCGGCAGGCACCAAACCGGATAATTCGTATGAGAGACAAAATGCGGCAGCTGCCAAAGCGCATAAGGATTTTGACAGGGAGTAGCAGGGCGGCCGGTAGTGATATGGATCTTGCCGACACTGATACCGGTCGGATAGGTTTTTTAGTGCGTTTTTACGATGATGCTTCCAAGGATAATAACTCCGGATATTTTTTATCTTTCCATCCCCCTCATATATTTATTGCTATATACTTTGTTGTATTATAAATTGCAGCCGGTACAGTGGGAAGTAATTTATTATTTCGAAACACTCCCCGAACTGCTTACCGAGCATCCGCCGGTTGTAAGCGTTTTATATGAGAAAATCTTCACTGCCTAAATAATAGGCATTTTTTTTCGTCTCTAATGAAATCATATCCTGTATTATTTCATTATGTTTTTTAATATATAACGATTGAGCAGATTGTGTCGGAACCGTGAGATGCTCGGCGTATACTTCCCGCTCATTCGATGCAACAAGGAGTTGTCATGTCCGAAGCATTGTCCCAAACCACCATTACCGATCAAAAAGAGTTTTTTTACGACGGCCTTCCGATGATCACTGAAACTGACCTGGGCGGTCGAATTACCTTTGTAAACCGGAAGTTCACAGAGATGTCCGGCTATGCCAGAGAGGAACTGCTAGGGCGTCCCCACAGCATCATCCGACATCCGGACATGCCTGCCGCCTGTTTTTCGCTGATGTGGCAGACGCTGCACGACGGGAGAAGCTGGCAGGGGTATGTTAAGAACTGCCGCAAAGATGGCAATTTCTACTGGGTCATCGTCCATGTCACCCCGAAACTCCTTTCAGACCAAATGGTTGGTTATATCGCTGTCCGAAAAAAGCCAGAACTGCCGGCGATCGGACGTATCAAGGAGCTCTACGCCAAGGCAAAACAGCTTGAAGAAGAGGGCGATTATCTCGGTGCCAAAGCCCTTGTCGGCGACACGGCGCGTATTGACGCACAGAGTTTTCCGCAAGAGGAGTATGTCACTTATGGAGCGAACGCTTTAAAAGTAATGTGACACCTCCAGTTTCTAAAAAATAAAAATCCACTTCTTCATCATTGAAATAGAATGCGGAAGAGGGCGGTTATATGCTTTTAGACTCATTTTGACCTCTTAGCGCTTAACAGCCCCAGCCCCAGTGCTCTTATCTCCTCTGTTTTGTGAAAATAAAAGGTCTTGTATGCTTTCGTTTCGGGTTCAAGAAGGGTGATGTTTTTGCTGCTGTGTCCGGTGTGTGAGCGGGTCTGGTTGTAGATGAGCAGCCTTATGGACTTTTCGAACATCTCCAGGACGTTCATCGTCTTGAAGAAGTTGTCGGGCATCTCCTTGTCGAAGGCATTTTTTCCGAGAACGTCCACGGCAAGGACGTTGTCAAACGTCGCTTCGTTGATGCCAAGGTTTTCGCACAGGAAGCCGTCGCCGTAGACCGTGCCGTCGATGAGATGCTCTTCGAATATCCCGGGAATCGCCATCGTCGCAAGTACGGCATCTTTGATGCAGACATCGTCCGAGGCGTCAAAGACTTTCTTGTCGCCGTTGAGAAGGTTCGTCGCGATAAGTTTTAGGGGGATGTCGGTATCTCGCATCTTCTTCTCTTTGAAGATGTTGTCAAAAATCCTGGCAATCTTTTTATTGTCCACTACCGCATTGCCGGAAAAGGAGAACTTCACCCAGTTGAATACTCCGGAAAAACGTCTTATCTGTTCATGTATCTCTTTCTCTTTCATGCCGACGGCCATACAGGCACCGATGATGCCGCCCATGCTGGTCCCGATGATCTCGCCTGGCACGATATGTTGCTGTTCAAGGTCATGCAGAACACCCAGGTGAGCGATGCCCAGGGCACCGCCGCCGGAGAGGACAAGGGTGAAGTCGTTTGCTTTGAGGTTTTTAGTCATGGGATATTATAGTGTAAAGATGTAACAACATGTTGTCATGCGTTCTGCTTTGCGCTGGTCTCATCCAAGGTAATGAGCACTTTTCCTTTTTTGTGTCCTTCTCCAAAATACCGCATCGCATCAGCAGTCTCGCTCAAAGGGTAGACCCTGTCTATGACAGGGACGACTTTGCCGGCTTTGAAAAGTGCCAGCAGTAGAGACATATTCTTGTTGGGTTTGTGCAGCAACAGACGCATCCTCTTGCTCCCGGTCAGGGAGATCAATGGCCCCAGTAAGATGGTCTGAAAAACCCGGGCATTAGTACCTCCGACCAAGAGATAAACACCGTTTGGTGTTAACGATCGTCTGCAATCGATGATGGAATGGTGTGCCTGCATATCCAGAATAAGGTCATAATGGTGTCCGTTTCTGGTGAAGTCTTCCTGCGTGTAATCAATGACATGATCGGCCCCGACGGAACGTACGAACGCCATCTTCTTCGTACTGCAGACACCGGTCACTTCAGCCCCGAAGGATTTGGCGATCTGCACCGCAAAGGTGCCTGCACCTCCGGATGCACCGTTAATCAGGACTTTTTGTCCGGGCTGCAGCTCTCCTTTCTCGCGAAGACCCTGAAGGGCGAGGAGTCCTGCCTGTGGAAGGGTTGCCGCCTGTTCGAATGTCATCTCTTCGGGTTTAAAGGACAGTGCCTTTTCATCGGCACAGACATACTCGGCAAAACCGCCGAAACCGCAACCCGAGAGGTCGCCAAACACATCATCCCCCTCGCGGAACGCTTGGACATTTTTGCCGACCGCTTCGACACGTCCCGCGATGTCACATCCGAGTATCCGGATCTTTGTCGGTTTTAGCAGACCGGCCATCATACGGTTTACAAAGGGTATTCCCTGTAGAAGCTGCCAGTCCCAATCATTGACGGAAACCGCATGGACTTTTACCAGTACCTCGTCGTCATTCGGCATCGGTTTATCGACCTCTTTAAGTTGGAGAACGTCGGTCAAACCGTATTTGTCATAGACAATTGCTTTCATAGACACCTCCATAATTGGCTGATTCAAAAGCAGGTATGTGCCACTACTCGACGTTGACACCTTTAAACAGGAGCCACAAGCTGAATGACAACTCCCCGATGACCCCGGGTACAGCAACGATAAGTAAAAACATCTCTTTGTAGTCGGCATAGTTCGGCAAAAGAATGTTGGCAAAACTGTCTGTCAGGTATCCCAACGATGCGACGATCAGCAAGAGGCCGAGGATGCGGGGGACGATACCTGACTTGACGATCAGATAACCGAGGACAAAGAGATGCAGGCCGAAAAAGATCAAGCCGATAAGCCATGTGTTGTTAAAGGCTTTGAGCAGCAACATCTCCTGGTCTGCCAACTGGCCTGCTGTATAGACCTGCAAGTAGGCCGCACCGCTTAAGAGCGGCAAAACACTGAACAGCTGATACAGGGCGACGGCAAAAATAGCACCGTTGACCAGCCTGAGCCATGCTGCAAACAGTGAAAGAGTCTGGTTTACCGGCCTAAACAGGACGTAGAGCGCCCAGGCCAGCACCAGGTCGAAAATGACCATGATTACAAAGGCGAGCATACCGAAACGAAAGAGCATCTCGTTGGCCATAAGATTGCTGGCGGTTGCTACAGCATCTCCCGGTACAATAAGACTTTCAAGCACAAAAAAGTTTGCGTAGATACCGGAAAAAAATATGATGAGATATCCGACTCCCGCTATTCTTGCCACATTCGGCAGTGTGATGTCTGCGATCTGCTTAGTCATTTCAAATCCTCCTTATTTTTCAGGTGCGTTATGTCCTATCGTGATGACGACGTTTCCCTTTTTGTGCCCTTTTTCAACGTACTTATAGGCTTCTATGATCTGCTCCAGCGGAAACTCTCTGTCTATCACTGCCTTGAATTTTCCCTGCTCAATGAGTTCTCTGACCAAGAGCATGCTCCCTCTAATATTGACGGGATTTGGGAATATTGTTATTTTGTTGCCGGTCAACGGTCTTATGAGCGGTGTTATGAGCGGCAGAAAAATATTCTGCGCCATATAACCCAGGTCTGAGGAGATATAGGCTCCGCCCGGTTGGAGCAGATGTCTGCATTTGAAAAAGGAGCTTTTGCCGACAGTATCGAAAACAAAGGCATATTTATTTTCATCCCTGGTGAAGTCTTCTTTTTTATAATCGATCACTTTTTCGGCTCCCAGTGATTTAACTAATGCTATGCTTTCCGTGGCGCAGACCGCTGTGACACGAATACCAAAAGAATTCAGAAGCTGTACGGCAGCCGAACCGATCGCTCCGGTCGCGCCGTTGACAAGAACGCTTTGTCCTTTTTTCAGAGCTACTTTGTTGATAAAGTTATAGGCATAATGGGCCCCTTCAAAACACCCTGCCGCCTCTCTGTACGAGAGGTCTTCGGGCATTGATATGGCACTCTCTTCATGGATCGTCATGTATTGGGCCTGCGACTCAGTGCCTTTGTCATCAAACCCGAAAACCTTGTCGCCGGCTTTCAGAGAGGTGACCTCTTTGCCAACCGCTTCGACCACACCGGCAAATTCGGTCCCGGGAATCTGTTTTTTGGGTTTGAAAACACCCGTTACTAGGCGCATAAAAAACGGTTTTGCTCTGATGCTTGCGCAGTCTGTTCTGTTGACTGTCGCTGCTTGGACCTGTATGAGGAGTTCATCGTCCCTGGGCGTCGGCTTTTTCACTTCCGCGAGACGAAGAAGGTCCGGAGGTCCGTATCTTGTCCATATGACAGCTTTCATGTCGTGTTGCTCCAAATGTACTTGAGATGCCTATTCCCGTGCGCCGGTAAGCTGGTCGGATCTGTTTTAGTATAGCATTTTTTTTGCACCCTAAAATTAGATATTATTATTAATTATGATGTAACACCTCTTATGAAACAATAGATCTAAATCAATTTACAGGAGTGTGTTATGGACCTTTTTTCACCTATAAAAATTGGTGGGTATGATCTCAAAAACCGTATCTTCATGGCGCCGATGACGCGTTGCCGGAGCGTGCAGGAGAATGTACCCAATGCGATGATGGCCGAATATTATGCGCAGCGGGCATCCGCCGGACTTATCATCACCGAGGGCAGCCAGATCTCGACGCTTGGGATCGGTTATCCGTGCACACCGGGAATACATACGCCGGAACAAGTGGAAGGGTGGAAGCAGGTGACCCGGGCAGTCCATGACAAAGGCGGTCGGATCTTTCTGCAGCTCTGGCACGTGGGACGTATTTCACACTCGGCGTATCACAACGGCGAGCTCCCTGTCTCTGCCTCGGCTGTCAAGCCGGCAGGTGAGACGTACACTCCGGAAGGGATGAAAGCATTTGAAACGCCGCGGGCATTGACGGTCGATGAGATCGCACAGGTTGTTCAGGACTATGTCGCAGGAGCTAAAAATGCTGTCGGAGCCGGTTTTGACGGTGTTGAAATACACGGGGCCAACGGCTACCTTATTGATCAGTTCCTGCGTGACGGCACCAACCGTCGTGATGATGTCTACGGCGGTTCGGTAGCGAACAGGGCACGGTTTCTGCTTGAGATCGTTCAGGGCGTTTGTGATGCTATCGGCGCCGGCAGGACCGCTGTCCGGCTCTCTCCGAGCGGAACTTTTAACGACATGTCCGATTCGGACCCGCAGAAACATTTTGCCTACATATGCAAACAGCTCAACGACTTCGACCTGGCTTACCTGCACATCATCGATGCTTTGGAAGGGGATATCCAGCACGGTGCCAAGGTCGTTGAACTGAGCGTATTGCGAGAAGCCTATAAAGGGGTGCTCGTCACGAACGGCGGGTACGATTTGGAACGTGCAAATGACGTGATCCAAAACGGCGGGGCAGATGCAGTTTCCTTCGGTGCACTGTTTTTGGCAAACCCGGACCTTCCGGAACGTTTCAGAAAACGTGGTGAACTTAATGTGCCTGATCCTGCCACGTTCTATACGCAGGATGAAAAAGGTTATCTGGATTATCCGGCATTGACGTAGCTGCCAGCGTCTGTTACACGTCGTTTTTTTGTTTGAACTCCTGCCGAAACGTTTCGGAAAAAGAGGTCGGCAGGATGGTCCGGTTGATCTTTCTGAAACCGATCTCAAGAAATGCAACAGCGATCGTACCTGTCGGCAAGGCGGCAATGACAAGCACGATACTGATCTTGACGATGTCTGCGGCCTGCTGGCGAATGAAGGCTTTCTCCTTCTCGCTCTTCACCTGCTTATAGAGCAGCCGCAGCATGATGAGCGTCTCTTTGTATTCGTTGTGCGACTGGGCTTTAAGTAGGAGCACCTTCTCTCTGATCTCCTCTTTGTTGAGCGTCGGGCGTTTGATGCGTTTGAGGTAGTGTCTCACCGTGAGACCGCCGTCAGAAAGATATACTCTTTGCCGCTGATGCGGACGGAAAACTTCTTCTGCTGGAGGTAGCGTTTTGCGTAGTCGATGTCGCCAAGCAGGAGCGAGAGGTCGGACTCGCGGTAGTTGCGCATCTTTGCCCCGTAGACCATCTCCCCGTCGATCCAGCGGGAGTTCGGAAAGCCCAGTATGAGGGCGCCGTCGTCGCTGAGGTGGTTCTGTACCAGTTCCATCAGAAAGGGCTTGTAGTTGATGCCCGGGCTCTGGAGGGTGCCGATGGAGATGATGAGGTCGAAACGGCCGAGCTCCAGCTCGCCGAGCGCGTTGATGTCGTGGCTGTAGAAGTGCATGTTAGGCGTCTCAAAACGGCTTTCGGCCTCTTGGATGGCGCTTTTTGAGTGGTCGATGCCGACGAACTCGATGCTCTCGAAGGACTCTTTCGGCAGCAGCTCACGGATGAGGGCAAATTCGTCGCCTCGGTTGATGCCGAGGTTCAAGACTCTCTTTTTAGTTGCTGTTTCGGCAAGGTCCAGGGCGTGGAGGTAGGCCGAGAGAAAGGCGGGCTCTTCGTTTTTGTTGATGGCGGAGAAGCTGGAGTCGGTGCCGTACTTCTCGGACCTCTCTTCGGGGTTCTCCTGATGAAAAGAGTACGTCTCCAGCTTCTGGAAACGGAGGATAACGGTCTCATCGGAGGCGATTCTTGGTGTCATCATTCGGCAGTTGAGGTTTGCGGCCAGATCGAGCCAAGAACGCAGCGATCGGTAAAGGTAGTTCCTGCCGCTTAAGCTCACCTCGCTGCCGGCGTAGCACCCGCTGCAGAGGTCGGGGTTAAGCACTTCGAACTGAACTTCTGTCTGCTCTTTCAACCGCTCTCTCAAAACATTGGTGACGGCAAGCATGCTCTCATCGGTAAAGCGGATGATGGTCTAGCCTTTCTGCTTCAGGAGCTTGTCGTATTTTGCTTTGAGCTCAAAGTAGGCTTGTTTGTAGTCGATGATCTCATCTTCTTTTACTGTTTCGGCCTTGGGTGCCTCGTCGCTCAGGATGAAGATCTCCTCTTTGCCGTTTATTGTACGTGTTTCGGAGGGGATCTGGCCGCTTTTCGCCATCTTCATAACATTGAAAAGGCTGATCTTGTTTTTGACAGCGTACTCTTTCAGTGTGAGTTCTTTCATGCTTTCCCTTTTTGGAAGATAAGGTTCTTGAGGCTGCGTTCGTCATCGCTTGACGGGAAGCTCTCCATGTTTTCCAGCCTCTCTACAAAGGTGAATTCGGGCGCGTTCTCTCTGAAAAGGTCTTTGATGAAGGCCGTGTCCAGCTCAGGGGCGTTGAGAGCCGAAAGAACGGTGCAGTTCTCTGCAGCCAGCTCATTTAGCCTGCGGATGATTTTTACATAGTCGCTGGTCGCGGCAAAGGAGCCTTTCTGGAATGAGGGCGGATCGATGATGATAAGGTCATAAGGGCCAGCTTTTCGAATGCGGCTCCATGACTTGAGGATGTTGTAGGGCATGAAACGGCAGCCGCGGATGTCGAGCCCGTTGTAGCGGTGGTTGTCGCGTCCCGTTGCCAGTGCCCCCTTGGCCATGTCGACATTGACCACGGCACGCGCGCCGCCCGCCATCGCCGCGACGGAGAAGGGGCAGGTGTAGGAAAAGAGGTTCAGGACGTTCTTGCCTTCGGCGTTGTCGCGGACGAATGCCCGGCCTACCTTCATATCGGGGAAAAAGCCGATGTTCTGGTTGCTGTGAAAATTGAGCCTGTACTTGAGCCCGTTCTCGAAGGCAAAGGTCTCCTCCGGCAGTTCGCCGGCAACCACTTCGGAAGGTGCCCCTTTGAGGTAGCGGCGCTGGATGACCATGGCCTGCCATTTCTTATCTGTCCCGTAAAAATCCTGAAGCATGGAAACGATCGCCCGCTCCTCGTCATCGGGGGCGAAGAAGGCGGCGTATAGCACCTTGTCGGCGCTGTCGACGGTGAGGAACTTGTAGTCGCCGTAATAGTGGCCGCGCCCGTGGAAGAGGCGGGTGTACTCCTCTGTTTTGTTCTTGGCATTGGTAATCAAAAGCTGGTGCAGATCTTCTAAGGTCATAAAATATCTTTGGTAATTTTGCTGGAATTATAGCAGTTCTTTAAGGCTTTGTCTCGCGTTGAATAGTGTCGTGATCTGAACTTCTTTTAAATGTTTTTAGATAGATAGGATGTTACTTTTTCTTCTTGCTGGCTCAAGAAGAAAACCTAACGAAAAAGAAGAAGAGCCAGACCCTCCGGCCAAAAGTCAGTGCTGTAACTTTCACCTATCAACCGATGGCATTCCGTCACTTCTGCCGGAATTAATCTTCGGACGAAAACAACACATATTATTCAAGCGTGCTTCTGACCTCTTTGGCGATTTTCTCTTCGTTAACGAAGTAGAGCAGAATACCTCCGGCCACAAAAAAGAGAGAAACCGAAGCGATCCCCAAACGCGAGCTCTCCGTCGTCACCGCGACAAAGCCGATCAACAACGGTCCGAAGATGGTCGCAAACCGCCCCAGAAAGTTGAAGAAGCCGAAGAACTCGGCGGCCTGGTTCTGCGGGATCATTCTCGCGTAGTAGGAGCGGCTGAGTGCCTGGATGCCCCCCTGTACCATTCCGACCATCGCGGCCAGCAGAAAGAACTCGTAAGCCTCCCGCATCATCGAGGCCCAGAGCGTGATAAAGAGGTAGGTGCCGATGGCGACAAAGAGTGCCTTTTTGGTGTCGTACAGCTGTGCCAGTTTGGAAAAGAGAAGGGTGGCCGGAAAGCCGATGAACTGCACGAGCAGCAGAGCAAGGACAAGCGCGTTTGGCTCGAATCCGATCGCCATGGCGTAGTCGACAGCCATGCGGATGATGGTGTCGACCCCGTCGATGTAGAGCCAGTAGGCGGCCAGAAAAAGCAGCAGCCCTCTGAGATGGCGGATCTTCTTAAAGGTGTTGAGCAGCTGTCGATAGCCTGCCAAAACGGTGGCGCTAAGGTTGCGTTTTTGTTGAGGGCGTTCCTCTTTGACAAAGAGCAGCAGCGGAAGCGAAAAAAGGGCCCACCAGAGGGCGACACTTACAAACGAGAGCTTTACCGCTTCGTTCATGTCGTCCAGTCCGAAAAATTCGGGCCTGTGTACCATGAAGACATTGAGGGCAAAGAGCAGCCCGCCGCCGAGATACCCCAGCGAGAAACCGAGACCCGAGACGAAGTCAAAGCTTCTCTCTTTGGCGACCGTGGTCAAAAGGGAGTCGTTGAAGATATTCGACCCCATAAAACCGATGTTGCCGAGGACATAGACAAACGCGGCCAGCTGCCACTCGCCCTGCTGCACCAGAGCGAGCGACCCGCTCATCAGGATGCCCAGATAGGTAAAGAGAAAGAGAAAACGTTTTTTATAGCCGCCGACATCGGCGATGGCCCCGAGAAACGGCGCCAGAAGCACGATGATCATGCTCGACAGTGAATTGGCTACTCCCAGTTGCGCCGTACTGGTGATGACATCGGTCTCGCTGCTGAAATAGCTTTTGAAGAAGAGGGGAAAAAAACCGGCCATGACGGTAGTGGCGTAGGCGGAGTTCGCCCAGTCGTACATGGCCCAGGAGTAGATCTGTTTATTTATCTGCATAACGATTATGATAGCACGGGTTTTGTAAAAGGGAGGCTCTAATGACTTGTGTCATTACTTTTAATTGATCATTTCATAGTGTATAGCCCATAAGCCTTATGGAAAAATGTAGCTTTATCGACTTCTCCCTTACTTTTTTACGACTTGCAATTTAGTTACTCCCTGCATAGTGCTTTAGCACTTATACACCGCAAAAAAAGTAAGCAAAAAAGCTCTCACAACGGCTTCGAGGTCGGTGGCTACCGACTGCTTCGCTTCCACTCTATTTTCCTCTAAAAATCCCTAACTCGCTACGCTCAGACAAAGTGATTTTTTTAACGAGTAAAATAGAGTTCCAGCTCACTCTGCAGATGTTGTGAAAAGAGCCAAGCGGTGACGCATCTATTAAATGTAAAAGCTGAAGCTTTTACAACTCGGCTGTGCCTCTTTGTAAAGAATAATAGACTGTCATACAATTCTATATTTTCAGTGAAGTTTGTATTTCTTTTGCGTATTGGCATCAATTCCGGCAGAAGTGCCGGAATGCCATTGGTTGACAGGTGAAAGTTCGGGTAGTTACTTTTGGCCGGAGGGTATCGCACTTTCTTTTTTGGTTACTTTTTCTTTGTGCGAGCAAAGAAAAAAGTGACATCCCTACTATCAAAAAACATTCAAAAAAAGAGAGTTTCGAAACTGTAAAAAATCGGAATTACAGTTCAGAGAGGTGCCCGGCGACATACCCGCTGGCAAAGGACCACTGGAGGTTGTAGCCCCCGCAGGGGCCGTCGAGGTTCATCACCTCCCCGCAGAAGTAGAGCCCCTTCATCTTCTTGGACTCCATCGTCTCGGGAACGATCTCCTTGAGGGTAACCCCGCCGCGGGTGATCATCGCCATCTTGAACCCTTCGTGGCCGTTGACGGTCAGCGGCGTCCACGCCAGGAGTTTGACGAGTTTGTCGCGGCTCGGACCGCTCTGTTTGTTGAAGCCCAGCTCCGGGTCGGCGTCGGCGAGCTTGCAGAACTCCAGCGAGAGGGCCTCGGGCAGCAGGGTCTGAAGCAGGGTGAGGGTGGTGTGATCCTGGTTTTTAAAGATCTCATCTTTGATATGGGCTCGGATCTGCTCTTCGTTCATCCCCTTGGTCAGATTCATCAGCAGCGGCACCTCGTCGTACTTGCTCAGCAGCGGAGTGATCTCGCGGGAGAAGTCGAGCACGACGGGACCGCGTATGCCGTTCTTGGTGAAGATAAGGTCCCCTTTGGCCTTGAGCTTTTTGTACTTGGGCAGGTTGACGAACATCTCGACTTTGGGGATGGTGTCGGCGCGGCAGTTCCCGACCCAGCTCTCTTTTGTCTTGAGGGGCATCATGGCCGGGTGGAGGGAGGTGACCTTGTGGCCGACACTCTTGGCCAGTTCGAAGCCGTCACCTTCGGCACCGAGCATGGGGTAACCCAGACCGCCGGTGGCGATGATGACGTTGTCGCTTCTATAACTGTTGCTTGCTGTCTCGACGCCTCTGACATGCGCCTCGTCATAGAGCAGGGCTTCGGCCTTCTGCGAACAGATGATTGTCACGCTGAGACGCAGAAGCTCTGCCTCCAGGGCATTGATGATAGTCTGCGATGAGTGGGTCTTGGGGAAGACGCGGAAGCCGTCGGGAAAGTGCGATTCAACGCCAATCTCTTCGAAAAAAGCGATCAGCGCCTTGTAGTCGAGGGCCCTGAGCGCGGGGGTCATAAAACGCCCCTCGCGCCCGAAACGGGCCATGAACGCCTCATTGGAAAGGGTGTTGGTCAGGTTGCAGCGCCCGCCGCCGGTCGCCTTGAGCTTGGCGCCGATCTTAGAGAGCTTTTCCAGAAGGAGAACCTTTTTGCCGCGGCGTGCCGCCGTGATGGCGGCGATCATCCCCGCCGCGCCGCTTCCGATTACGATCACATCATAGTTTTGCATGTCGTATGGTACATTTATTTTGCGCAGAGGCAGCTTTCTTGGGCGGCCGTATCAGCAAAAAGAGTTCGGCGGAATACGAAAGCATGTCGTCCCGCCGGGTAGATCATACCCATCGCTTCTTTTTAAAATAGACCAGCGAGAGTATTGTAAAGAGGATAAAAAAGAGCCAGACGGCTGGATAGCCCCATTTCCATGCCAGTTCCGGCATATACTGGAAGTTCATGCCGTAGACACCGGTGACAAAGGTGAGCGGTATGAAGATGGAGGCAAATACGGTCAGGACCTTCATGATCTCGTTCATCCTGTTGCTGACGCTTGATATATAGATGTCCAGCAGTCCGGTGAGCATATCCCTGTAGGATTCGATCTCGTCCGTGATGTGGAGGATATGGTCGTGGACGTCCCGGAAATAGATCTGGGTCTTTTTCCCGATCAAAGGGGTGTCGCTGCGCATGATCTCCGTCAGCAGCTCCCTGAGAGGGGAGATGGATTTTCGTACACCGATCAACTCCCGCTTGAGTTGCTGAATGCGCACAAGGGTCTGTGAGGTCGGGTTGCTTAGCAACTCGTCTTCGAGCGCATCGGTTGTGATGTCAAGCGCGTCGAGCAGGGCGAAGTTCTTGTCGACGATGATGTCGAGAACAGCGTACGCGAGGTAGTCGGAGCCCTGGCTCCTCAGCCGCGCTTTGTTGTTCTGGAGTCGTTTGTAAAGCGGCAGAAAAAGCGAGTTTCTTTTCTCCTTGAAGGTGAAGAGAAAGTTCTTGAAGACCAGAATACTGATCTGTTCGTAATTGACGGAAAAGGTGCCGTCCTCCATGGAGAGGCTTTTTAAAACGATATAGAGGTAGTCGTCGGCCTCTTCAAACTTGGGTCTGTGGTGGGCATTCAGTATATCTTCGAGGACAAGGGGATGGATGTTGAAAAGCTGCCCGACCGATTCGATGAGAGCAACATTGCTGAGCCCCTCTATGTTGACCCAGGTGAGGGTCTCTTTTTCTTTGTACTCAATGAGCTCGTCGATGCTGTCGATACGCTTTTCGACAAGATGCTCTGTGTTGTAGTCGACCAGCGAGATCGTGGATTCGGTTTCGAGTACATCGCCGACATGGACCAGCGTGCCGGGCGGCATTCCCGATTTTTCAGAGAGGTTGCTTAATGAATCGGCCATCGGTAGCTGCGCTTCGGCACGGTATGCCTAATGTTTGGTAACCGGTCGGACCGGAAACTCTTTGAGCATGGCGGCGACGGTCTTGTCGATGTAGTCGCTGCGGGCCTGCGGTGATTTGAAGTCACGGCGTTTTTTAGTGACTTCGGCGCGCCAAAAGGTCTTTTTGGTCGCGGGGTCGATCATGTTGATGACGAACTTCTCCTCATCGTCTGTGACATTTTGCGTTGTACTGACAGAAGTGCCAACACCGCGGGAGTAGGTGCCGAATCCGAATCCGAAGCTGAAATTGGAAGGGACATCCTCTTCGACGGCGCGCTGAAAGGTAATATGAAAATCTGCCGTATTCATAGCCGTGCTTTCATACCCTTTGGCCTGCATCTGACGATTTATCGCTTGATTGAGCCGTTTTTCATCGAGGGTCTCTACGCCGTCTTGGCTTTTATGGATGACGAAAAACGTCTTCAGCGGCTCGGTTGAAAATGACGGATCGTAGTCGGTATCAACTTTGCTGGAACAGCCGACCATCATAAGTAGAACAAGGGGAAGCAGGTATCGCAACATGTTGGCTCCTTCTAACGTCACAAAGTAACAGGGCTATAGGACGATTATACATAAAAATCCAGTAAATGCGGAACAACAGTTTTTTTAGGAAGCTTTCGATCGGCCCTTATTTCTTGAAGATAAAGAGCAGCAGGGAGAGCAGGATCGAGACCAGTAGCATCGTCGTCACGGGGAAGTAGAACCTTGTGCTGCCACTTTCGATCTTAATATCGCCGGGAAGGTTCCCGAACCATCCGAGAAGACCGAATTTGTAGGCGATACCGGCAAGCAGAAGCAGAAGACCGGCCGCGATCAGCAGATTACCTAGAGACATGGTCAGGACTCCTTTTTGTTTGGTGCGGCGTTTAGATCTTTGCCCTGCTCATAAGAGAGTGTTTTGATCGAGTGGTTGAGCGCATCGTCGAAAGAGTGGAGGATGTTGGCCTCGCCGATCATGGCGGAGAGGTGATGCTCTTTGAGATCTTTCATGACGGTAGGGTTGACGCCGGACAACACGATCTTGACGCCGTACGCCTGCAGTGTTTTGATCATGTTCTGGAGATTGTGCAGGCCGGTAGAGTCGACAAAAGGGACATGGCGCATGCGGATGATCAGGATTCTGCTTTTAAAGCCGATCTCCTTGATAGTCTGGGCATACTGTTTTGCGGAACCGAAGAAGAGGGGTCCGCTGATCTCGTAGATGGCAATGCCTTCTGGAAGGTGGGTGTAGTCTTCGAGGAGGTCGCTGTCGATGCGGGATTCTGTTTTCGCGCCTATGTCGGCCATCCTTTTCATGAAGAGCAGGGCGGAGAGCACAACGCCTACCTCGATAGCGATGGTCAGGTCGACCAGTACGGTCAGAAAAAATGTCGACAGGAGGACAATGACGTCAAAAGGGGAGTCTTTGAGAATGGCGCGGAAAGAGCGCCATTCGCTCATGTTGTAGGCGACGACGATCAGGATTCCCGCCAGGGCCGACATCGGTATGAGTTTGGCAAGGCTGCCGAAAAAAAGCATGATCATCAGCAAGGTCAGCGAGTGGACGATCCCGGCGATAGGGGTCCGCCCGCCGTTTTTGACGTTCGTCGCCGTTCGCGCGATCGCCCCGGTCGCGGGGATGCCGCCGAAAAAAGGCGTGACGATATTGGCAATCCCCTGGCCGATCAGCTCGGTGTTAGAACGGTGGTTACCGCTGATCATACCGTCTGAGACAACGGCTGAAAGAAGGGACTCGATGCTCCCCAACAGCGCAATCGTCAAAGCGGGCGCGATATAGACCGCAAGATTGCCTGGATCAAAATCGGGCAGGACAAATTCGACGGTGTTGGGGATATCACCGAAAAACGACTCGATGGTCGTGACCGGTACGCCGGCGATCTGCACAAGGGTGGTGATAAGAATAATGGCGACAAGAGAGCCCGGAACCTTTTTTAGAAACTTGACGGAAAAGAGCGTGATCAGGACGGTGGCGGCGGTGATGGCAAGGGCATAAACATTAATCTCATGCAGGTGCGTAAAATAGAGTGCCCATTTGTCGATAAACCCGGAAGGGAGTTTGTCGATCGGCAGACCAAGCGCGTCTTTAACCTGGGTCGAGAAGATGACCATCGCGATACCGCTGGTGAAACCGACGACCAGAGGATAGGGAAAATATTTTAACAGCGCCCCCAGCTTCAGCAAGCCGAAAATAACAAGGATGACGCCCGACATGACGGTCGAGATGATGAGCCCGTCAATGCCGTACTGTTCGACAATACCGTAGACAATGATGATAAAGGCGCCGGTTGGACCGCCGATCTGCACCCGGCTGCCGCCGAATACGGAGATGAGAAAACCGGCAATAATAGCGGTGATCAGACCTTTGTCGGGTGAGACCCCGGATGCGACGGCAAAAGCGATGGCGAGAGGGAGGGCGACAATACCGACGACAACACCGGCAAAGAGATCGGCAAGAAGCTGTTCACGGGTCACCCCTTCCTTGAGCACACTGAAAAGTTTAGGTTTATATAGATGCTCCACCTATAGGTTCCTTTGTTGTCTGTTCTATCTTTTTGAAGTGCCCTGAAGTGCTGTCCGCCGAGAATCAGGTACAAGGTGCCTTTTTGGCGGGAGAACCGGTGTCAAGACACAGTGTCCCGATAAGTGAAAGTCTGGGCATAAACCGAATTGCTTAGATAAGGATCGCAACTAGGTGTACTTGTGCTTGATCAAGAATAAACACTGTAAAGCGATCACTCGCACAGCTCGGGATAAATGGGTCTAATACCCTTTGCAGGGGGTATTTTAATATGTCAAAAGATAGTCAACCGAATAATACATCAGGTTCAATAAGTTATTCCATAAAAATGTCGTACTTAAAGTGTTTTTTTCTGGGGCTTGTTATTACTGTTGGATTGCGAAGCCTTGACCGGTATGAGGGCTTCCGCCCCGGGCGACTAGAGCACTATCAGATGGTTGGGAAGCTCATCCGTCTCTTTCGGATCGTAAGGGAAGTGCGGGGTCAGCAGCTCGCCGCTGCGCCCGATCGCCTCAAGGTAGCCCTCCGTGGTATCGCCTGCTTTGACATTGGCTATAAAACGCTGCACAATGGCCTCCCACTCGCTGTCGGGGATCTTGTTGGCGACTTCGATATCGGTGATGATCTCGACATAGTGCTCGGCTTCGCTGACAAAGAGCATGACACCCGCACGTTTTTTGGTGGTATGCAGCTGCAGGGCCATGAAGTGGCTCCTGGCAGCTCCGGCGGCGCGCCTGCGTTTGACGGAACGGGGGATCAGCGCCATCGTGAGACGCTCGAAACGCCCGATCAATACCAGCAGCAGGAAAATAAGAAGCTGCAGGCCGTAAAGCTGGATCAGGGGCAGTGCAACTCCCAGGGCCATCGTAACGGCCGGAACGGCGAGCGCGCCGAGCGCGGCCCACAGTATCGGGATAAAGAGGTAGTCGTCACTCCTTTTGGCGATGACAGTGACGATCTCCGCGCTGCTTTTACGCTCGAAAGCTTTGATCGCTTCGCTGATCTGCTCTCTCTCCTGTTCATTTATCGTGTGTTCCATTACCAACTCCCTGATGCGCCGCCGCCGCCGAAACTGCCGCCGCCCCCGCCAAAACTGCCGCCGCCGAAACTGCCGCTACCGCTTCCCCACGAACCGCCGGAGCTTCCGCCGCTGTAGCCGCCGCTGGGTGTTCTGAAAAATGTCATCAAAAAGACGAAAACGGCGGTAAACAAGGCGAGGATGACCTCATGGGTGAAGACCCAGGCAATGATGCCCGCAATGACAGCCGTGACCGAGCCGAAAACGACTCTGAGTCTCGATGAGACCCCTTCGAAAATATTAGATAATAAGCCGACGATAAAAAGAGCGAACATAAAGAATCCGGCGAAGTTAGATGAGGAGGAACCTTTCTTCTGCACAGGTTTCGGGCCTGTGTAGCTCCCCTCCAGTACGGAGAGGATCGCCTGGGTCCCCTGCAGTATCCCCGCGGTGTAATCCCCCTCTTTAAAGCGTGGGAGGATCACCTCCTGGATGATGTCGTGGGAGAGCTTGTCGGTCAGTGTCCCCTCCAGGCCGTAGCCGACTTCGATGCGCACTTTGCGATCATTGGGGGCGACGATGAGAAGCACGCCGTTGTCCTTTCCCTCCTGTCCGATTCCCCAGTGCCTTCCGAGCTGGTAGCCGTAGTCGGCGATATCGTAGCCCTGCAGGTTCTCAAGCGTGACGATGACGACCTGGTTGGTCGTGTTGGCTTCATGCTGTGACAGGAAGTGGACCAGCATCCCTTCCGATGCGGGGTTTAAGAGGCCGGCATTGTCGACGACCCTGCCGGTGAGCGGCGGAAAAGAGGGTGCCGCTGCGGCTTGTGAGGTAAAAAATAGAAGGAAGAGAAATGTGAACGTTCGGAGTGCTGATCGCATGGTTTAAAAGAATACCTTTGGGGCTTCCTGCTCGGCAGGCGAGGCGCTGAAACTCTCTTTTTGTTTGGCGTCGGGGTAGAAGAGCGCTGCCACCCATCGGCCCGGGACGGTACGGAGCTCGACGTTGTATTTCTGTACCGCCGCGATGTAATCCCTGCGGGCCACAGCAATGCGGTTTTCGGTCCCTTCAAGTTGTGATTGAAGGGCCTGGAAGTTCTTGTCGGCCTTGAGGTCGGGGTAGCGTTCGACAACGAGCAGAAGGCGTGACAGGGCCGAACCGAGGGCATTCTGGTTCGCCTCGAACTGCTTCATCGCGTCGGGACTGCTCAGCATCTCCGGCGAGATCTGCGTCTGCCCCACTTTGGCCCTTGCTTCGACGACGTCTGTGAGAACCTCTTTCTCATGGGAAGCATACCCTTTGACGGTCGCGACCAGGTTGGGGACCAGGTCGGCGCGGCGCTTGTACTGGTTCTGCACCTGGGCCCATGTAGCGTTGACCTCTTCATCGAGTTTTGGAACGTTGTTGATATGGGTCATGACGACCACCGCAAAAAGTATTGCAACAGCGGCAACCGTAATAAGCAGGAGTTTCTTCATTTGATGTATCCTTGATGGCAGCTCTGAGAACCCTGCATAGAGTGCAGAGAAACCTTCCGTATTCTGCGCTATTGTAACAAAAAAAACCGATATATACTATGGAGAGTGAGAATTCAGAGCAAAGAGAGTTTGCCGTTTTTGCCGCCGTCAGCCCGAGAGCGCTGCAAACAGAAACGCAACGCGGCCTGAAGGATGGCCCTGCCGTGAGGCTTCTTACTATGCTACCGACTGTTCAGCTCTATGGCTTTTTTGACACATGACTCGAGGGAGGGGGTGTCGGCTAAAACCGGCGAGATGTATCCGGGGAAATGTTTTGCCGTTGTCTTTCCGATCGCAACAGCTTTGAAAGTATCATCCCAGGCAAAGTTTTTGAGAAAACATTCTATGGTCGAGGGGGAAGAAAATATGATCGTTGCCCCTTTCGGGAGTCTTGTCTTGCGATCGAACGTTCTGCATACGGTCTCATAGACAACCGCCTCTTCGCAGACGATACTGTTGGCATTCAACGTGTTGACCAGGTCAGAGAGGACTTTTGACCCCCGGACATAAAGCACTTTTTTATCTTTCAGTTTTGCCAACAGTTCCATAGCGAAGGCATCCCCGTCGTTTGCTTTCCCGACAAAGGCCAGTCTGCCGCCGAGATCCTTTGCTGTTTTTGCCGTTTGGGGGGCGATAACATAGGCGGGTATGCCCGTCCAGCTTCTGTCGAGAGCATGTAGGGAAGTGACTGCATTTTTGGAAGTAAAGATCAGAGCGTCATAGCCGGAGAGATCAATCTCGGGCATGAGAGGCTTGATCTCAAATACCGGAATGTTTTTTGCCCATTTGACCTTTTTGTCGCTTAAAAGATAGAGGGGCATTCTGCTGTTTCGCATATGGGTGAAAAAGGATCCGAGATATCTTCTGATCTTCGCAGCCAATGTGTCCGAAGCCCCGAGGATAATGGATTTGTTCTCGTCAACAAAAAACGCTATATTGTGTTTACTGAGTGCATAGGTGATGCTTATAAGTTCTGTAAAAATATGCTCTTTCGACCAGTTCCTGTCAAGTCTGAGCAGACCTGCTTTTTTATCATACTCATAATAGATCAGATCCAACGGTTCCAGTAGGTCCTCAATGTGTTTCATTGCATCAACATTCCTTTCAATACTGATTATAAGCGTGTCATGGGCTAGATTGACACTATTATAGCACTTTGAAGTCTTATTTTTAACACAATATAAAGAAATATACTTGATGGTAAAAAACAGATATATTTAAAAAGAAAATAAAAGCGTTTGAAAAGAGGTTGCACGCTATATCGAGAAAGGAATGCGGCGGTTGTATCAGTTGAAAGATACTTGCGTTAGGGCCCAGAGGCCGTAGGCAGAAAAGCGGCAGGTTGACAAAATCGTCAAACGGAGGCGATAACCCGCTTTATTTCTCTTTTTCCGTCGCCTGGTTGATCGTTTTGTAAAAATAGCCCAAGGCAACGAACATGATGGTCGTTCCAAGCAGTAGGTAAAAGGCTGAGGACATCTTGGAATAGTCGTCCAGCGCGATCTTGAAGACCACCATCAGGGTCTCGATTGAGAGGGCGATGATGATGGAGATGATGAATTTCCCCAGCACTTTATACTGTTTGTCTTCGGGATGGTGGAAGGACTCATAGATCACTTCGTGTTCAAAGATCTGTTTTGCCATATCAAAGATCGCCAACCCCAGTGTTATGGCGATGATGGACTTGAAGATATCGTTGAGAAAGTTGGTCTCTGTAAACTCAACAAGAAGTTTGAAGAAGAAGTTGTAGCCGCCGTAGACGATGAGCGCTATCGAGACCAGTGTCAATAGAGATGAACCCAGAAAGTAGACACCCCGCTTGAACTTGTCATGTTTTTTGTTGTATTCGATCAGCTTCAGATCCTGCAGCAGCGCGATAAGATCGATATCGAAGACATAATAGGTGCCGTTCGAGTGATGGACGACCGATACACTCGCTTTACCGGTTCGGTAGTGGATGTAGGGGTTTGAGATATAGAAGCCGTCCTCGTCGAGCTGCATCTTCATGAAGTAGTGGCTTTTGTCGCTGCCTATCTGTTTCTCATCTTTTTCTCGGCGGCACACGATGGGGGTCTGTTGTCTAAAATTCTCATCCACACCGTAGATCAGCTGGATGAAATGGTGGGTTTTAAGGATAGAGTCTGCGTTTGCCAGATAGTCTTTCGGGAAACTCTTTATCAGTGTCTCGATATAACTGTCGACGGTGATTTTGTGCTTTTTGTAGAGATTGATCACTTGTTTCATAAGGGCGCTCTGTTTTGGGAATTAATATATAAGACCTGAGTATAGCATATATGTGAAGATTCGTCGTGTGATAAGAGCCGGTATTTTGATGGGAGAATCCTGTTTTTACGTTAGAGTGGGGTGTTTTCTCTTTACAGGGTTGTGTGCAGTTTTACAGTTCTCTTGTCGGATACTACTCTTTCTCTTCTGAGTCATCTTCTTCTATGAATTGGTTTTGGCTGTTGGTGTTTTTGGCGGCCATGATGAACCAGGCGAAGATGCTGATAACACTGATAATCGCAACGATCTCGAAGCCTGTCATTCAACACGCTCCCAGAAAGTCCCCTGGGCGGTGTCCATGATGCTGACGCCGTAGGCCATGATCTCGTCGCGGAGCGCATCGGATTTTTCGAAATTTTTTGCTTTTTTCGCTTCGCTGCGCTCTTCGACAAGGGCGTCGATCTTCGCTTTGGTCGCTTCGTCGAGGCCGAATTGAAAGTACTCGAAAGGGTTCTTTGTTCCGAAACCGAGTACTCTTTCGATGAAGGCGAGATCGGCAAGGGTCTGGCGTTTGATCAGTTTGTCTTTGGGGTTGGCGTCGAGGGTCTCGTTGGCATGGGCGACCATCTCGTCGATGACGGCAAGGGCCTGGGAGACGTTGAGGTCGTCGCTGAGGGCTTCGAGCAGTTTCGCCTGCGTTTGGGTCTTCTCATCGGTCACCTTCATGCCGAAGAGACGTTTTTTGAGGCGGTAGAGCTTGTCGAGGCGTTTTTTGGCGGCGAGCAGGTCCTTTTCGTTGAAGTTGAAGTTGGCGCGGTAGTGGGTGCTCAGCAGGTAGAAACGCAGCACTTCGCCGTCGTAGACTTTGAGGGCGTCCTTGATGAAAAAGCTGTTGCCGAGGCTCTTGCTCATCTTCTCGCCGTCGATATTGACGAACCCGTTGTGCATCCAGTAGTTGGCCAGCTCGTGGTCGGATGAACAGCGGGTCTGGGCGGCTTCGTTTTCATGGTGCGGAAAGAGGAGATCGGCGCCCCCGCCGTGGATGTCGATGGCGTATTGCCCTTCACCGGCAAGGTGCTTTTCGATCATCGCCGAACACTCGGTGTGCCAGCCCGGACGCCCTTTTCCAAAAGGCGAATCGAAGGTGACGGAGCCGTCGCTGACCGATTTCCAGAGGGCGAAGTCGGCCGGGTTGCGTTTTTCGCTGGAACTCTCAACGCGGTGCTGACGGTCCTCTTCGTTTTGCTGCTGGTGAGAGATACTGAGATACGCCTGGTCGCTTGCCGTGTCGAAGTAGACGTCGCCGTTGGCGGTCTGGTAGGCGTGGCCGTTGTCTATCAGTTTCCGGATCAGCTCGAACATCGCCTCCAGTGACTCGGTTGCCTTGGGTTCGATCGTCGGCCGCTCGACACCGAGCGCTGCCATGTCGCGATGGTAGGCTTCGGTATAGGTATCGGTGATCTCGCTGATGGTCAGCCTCTGTTCGGCCGCCTTCTTGATGATCTTGTCGTCGATGTCGGTGATGTTGCGGGCGTAAACGACGTTGTAGCCGTTGGCCTCGAGCACGCGGCGCAGCAGGTCGAAGACAAGGGCACTTTTGGCATGGCCGAGGTGGGCATCGTCATAGACGGTCGGGCCGCAGACATAGAGGGTGACACGTTCGGGGTTCAGGGGGATGAACTCCCGTTTTGTCTTGGCGACCGAATCAAATATATGCATGTATGAGTTCCTTGGCAAAGAGTAAAAAGAGTGTGAAAACAGCACTGCTCAGCAGCAGGATCACTGTTTTTTTGAGCGAGATTATAGCCAAAAACTCCTGCCTGCTGAAGGTGCGCGCCGTGGCGAAGAAGCCGATGAAACCGCTGATTGTGCTCGCAAGTGCCAATCCTACGCCGCCGAGCGGGGTGATGAGCAGCAGGGAGAAGAGAATGTTGGTCCCCAGTGTCAGGGTGGCGATCTTGGCCGCTTTCATCTGCTGCTGCCGGGCGAAGAGCCACAGCAACAGCAGCTTGTTGAGTCCGAAGGGGAGCAGACCGAGCATGTACATCTGGAGGATGGCGGAAGTGTTGAGCGTATCTTCACGGCTGAAGGCACCGCGCTCGAAGAGCAGCCAGGTGATCTCTTCGCCGAGCACAAAACCGCCGAGGGTGCTGAACGTCAGGATGAAGGCCAGGAACCAGAAGGCCTTGTGCATGTAGGCAAGCGCTTCGGTATGTTTGCCGTTTTTCAGATAACGCGATACCCGCGGGAAGAGGGCGATGGAGGTGGCGATGGCAAAGAGCGCGAGCGGCAGCTGGAAGATACGGTTGGAGTAATACATGTACGAGATCACCCCGGTAGCGAGGAAACTGGCGAGCCAGGTGTCCAGGAAAGCGGAGAACTGCGCCGTCGAATTTCCCCAGATAGCGGGGAAGAATTGGCGGTTGAAGTTTCTCGTCTCCTCTTTGATCCGGAGCGCTTTGACCTTGAAGTATTTGACCCCGCCGAAGAGCAGCCTGTTGAGGCCCAGCCGTTTCACCGCGGCAAGGTGGACAAAGAGCTGCAGAAGCCCGCCGGCAACGACACCGTAGCTCAGGTAGGTGACAATGGTCGCGTCGCTCTCCTCTTTTGAGAGCAGCAGGGCGGCGATCAGCGCGATGTTGAGAAGTCCCGTGGCGAATGCGGTGGTAGCGAAGTGGTGGCGGTATTGCAAAAAGGTGCTCAAAAAGGTGACGGCAAAGATGAGCGGCAGGTAGAAAAAGTTGATCGCGACATAGGGGGCGGCCAGGGTAATGGTCTCCTTTTCAAAGCCGACAGCGATAGCAACGGTGGCCGCTTCGGGGAAGAGGTTGACCGCCAGTGTCAGAAGGGCGATCACCAGAAAAAAGGTGCTGAAGATGTGGATGGAGAAGACCGCCTTGTTCTTGGAGCGGGTGAAGGCGGGGATGAAAGCCTGGGTAAAGGCGCCTTCGGCAAAGATGCGTCGAAAAAGGTTGGGGAGTTTGAAGGCAATGAAAAAGATATCGCTGTAAACATTGGCCCCCAGGACAGAAGCGGTCAGAAGATCGCGGGCAAAGCCGAGGATGCGTGAAAAGAGGATACCGAAACTGTTGGTGAATATATTTTTGAACATTATTACCTGCTAATAGAGCGTCGCGTCGCCGGGAAATTAAAAATAAGTGATGATATAAAGTGTTTGATTGTCTGCCCTTGCGCGAGTTTACGTTATTTTAACCCATCTTAGATTAAAATGTATCTTCTATTTTTTAAAGCTATATCTAAGACGGTTTTGCAGAGAGCACAGGGCGCTATGTGTAGAACTGTCGTAAAGGGCGGGAATGATCGTAGGAATCGAAGGATACCTCTGTACAGAAGTGGGTGAACCTCACTCTGGCTTGAGTAAAGTTGATAAGATGGAGCTTCTATGATCGTAGGCGTAGAAGGAACAATAGAGCATAAAGAGCCGACCTTTGTGCATATTAATGTGAACGGCCTCATCTACGAGGTCTTTATCTCGTTGCAGAGCTACGCTGCGATTACAAAAGAGCGTGTGAAACTGCAGACATCGCATGTCATAAGGGAAGATGCGCAGCTGCTCTACGGTTTTGTCGAGAAGAGTGAAAAGCTTCTCTTCGAACGCCTTGTCAAGATCTCGGGCGTGGGGCCGAAGGTGGCGATGGCGATCTGTTCGACCTTCTCGCCGTCGCAGTTCGGCGAGGTGATCGCAAGCGGCAACATCAACTCTCTCAAAAAAGTGCCGGGTATCGGTCCCAAAAGTGCCGGACGCATTCTGGTCGAGCTCAACGGTTTCGATGCGGTGCTGATGGAACAGGGCGGCGTTTCAGCCAACCCGGCCGTAAGTGAGGCGGCAATGGCGCTTGAGAGCCTGGGCTTCAAAAAAGAGCAGATCTCCAAGGTCTTAAGCCGCTGCAGTGCGACCGATACCGCCGGCCTGGTCAAAGAAGCCCTGAAACAACTACAAAAACTCTAAAGGATTATGGTGAAATTAGCAATACTTTTTGGCGGTGCCAGTTACGAACACGAGATCAGCATTGTCAGTGCGATCACGGTACAAGAGAAGCTGACGAATTTTGAACTCTCTTTTATCTTCTGCGACCAGGACCACCGCTTCTACAAGATCGAAGCCAAAGATATGATCGCCAAAACTTTCGCCTCGGGTGCCCACAAGAAGATGCCGCAGCTTTTCCTGGAGATCGGCGCGTTCAGCCACAAAAAGCTCTTCGGCAGCGAGCGGCTGGAAATGCCGGTGTTGAACCTTATCCACGGTGCGGACGGCGAAGACGGTACTATTGCGGCACTGCTGGAATTTTACAATATCGATTATATCGGGCCGCGCCCGGCCGCATCGGTGTTCAGTTTCGACAAGATGCACACCAAATGGTTCGCCGAAGCGATCGGGGTGAAGACCGTTGCCTACGAGAGCCTTAACGTCAACGACAAACGCGAGATCAAGACGCCGCTGCCGTTCATCATCAAGCCGGCGCGTCTGGGAAGCTCTATCGGGGTAAGCGTCATCAAAAAGGAGATAGAGATCGAATACGCGCTCGATGTCGCGTTTGAATTTGACGACAATCTCATCATCGAACCGTTCATCGAGGGTGTCAAAGAGTACAACTTGGCGGGTTACGGTGCCAACGGCGGTATCCACTTCTCTATCGTGGAAGAGCCGCAGAAGAACGAGTTTCTCGATTTTGACAAAAAATACCTGGACTTCTCCCGCTCTTCGGCTGTGAGCGAAGCGCAGATAGACGGTATCCTGGTGCACAACCTGGAACAGACTTTTACCAAGATATACAGAAATATGTTCGAAGGCGCACTGATCCGTTGTGACTTTTTTGTCGTTGACGGCGAGGTGCTGCTCAATGAGATCAACCCGATCCCGGGTTCGATGGCCAACTACCTTTTTGCCGATTTTCAAAGCGTTATCCATACGTTGCTGGCTAACCTGCCGCAAAAACGCCGTCCCCAGGTGAATTACCAATACATCCACTCCATCAATCAAGCAAAAGGGAAATAGCCGTGGCCATAAAGTCGATTCAATACAAACAGCAGACCTTTCAGATCTCCTATGAGCTTGTCAATCCCGAAAAAAGCAAGACACTTATATTTCTGCATGGCTGGGGTTCCAACAAGGAGCTGATGAAAAAGGCGTTTGAAAAGCAGCTGGATGCGTTCCGTCACGTCTATATCGATCTTCCCGGCTTTGGAAACAGCACCTGCAACCGTCCTCTGGTAACCGAGGATTATGCCAATATCCTGGAACTTTTTCTCGCACAGATCAATGCCAACCAGGACCATATCATCCTGGGCCACTCTTTTGGCGGCAAGGTGGCCCTGCTGCTAAATCCGCAGATTCTTATTTTGGTAGGCAGTGCCGGTATACCTGTACCAAAACCGTTTAAGATCAAGGCGAAGATCGCACTCTTCAAGATGGTCAAGTTTGTCGGTCTCTCTAAACTGCGTTCGCTCTTTGTCGCCGAAGATGCCAAAAAACTTTCCGAGATCATGTATCAGACCTTTAAAAACGTGGTCAATGAAGACTTCAGATCCGAATTCAAAGATTACAGCGGCAAAGCACTGCTGTGCTGGGGAAAAGATGATACGGCGACGCCGCTTTTTACGGCAGAGAAGATCAATAAACTGATCCGTGATTCACGTCTTGTCGTGTTTGAGGGGGACCATTACTTCTTTATGCAGCAGGCTGACGCCGTGGCCAAACAGATAGAGACGACGGTGCTCGCATCGCTGCACCAGTAGGATAGGGTGATGGATATCCTGGATTTAATAACCAATGTCATTTTCGTAATGGCCCTGGGCTTTTACCTTATAACCAATCTGCAGTGGTACGATTACAAGATATCGCGTGTCGTTCTAAAACACCACAAACCGCTTTGGCACTTTACGCTTTTTATCTTCCCTTTCGTACTCTATTATGTTGCGGCAGACTATTTTACGGCTGTGCTGGCTGTCTACCTTCTGGCGCTTGGGTTCTGGTACTATAGACTGGACAAAAAGCTGGTCTTCACCTGGCGTGTAAAACGCTTTTTGATCCTGCTGTTCGTGCTGACCTTCTTTCTCGATATGGTCACTGCTATCAAGGGGATGGCGGGACCATCATTTGTCTTTTTACCGCTTTTTCTGGCTTATGTAGGCTCCAAAGGAATTGAGAGCTTTCTCTTTATGGCGTATAAGAGAGAGGCGCAGAAAAAACTTATGGCCCGTAAAGAGCTCAAGATCGTCTGTGTGACGGGCAGTTACGGCAAGACGAGCATGAAGAACTTCATTTCGCAGGTGCTCTCCAAAAAGTACAAAGTCTACGCCACCCCGCGCAGCGTCAACACCATTGCCGGTCTTGTACGCGACGTCAACATGGAGCTGCCTGACGACTGCGAGGTCTATGTCTGTGAAGCGGGTGCGCGCCTGCGCGGCGACATCTACACGATCGCGCAGTTCCTGCATCCGCATATTGTTGTGGTCGGCAAGGTCGGTCCGCAACACCTTGAGTATTTCAAGACACTCGAGAACATTCAGCGTACCAAGCTTGAGATCATCCAGTCGGACCGTTTGCAAAGAGCCTTCGTGCACAACTCCGTGACATCGGAGCCGCATGAGAAGGTGACCTTTTTCGGTGACGGCGTCAGCAATGTCGAGGCGACACTGGAGGGGCTCTCTTTTGATATGCAGCTGCATGATGAGACGCTGCACCTTCAGACCGATGTTCTGGGCGCTTTTAATACGATCAACCTGGAGGCCACGGTTCTGGTTGCCGATGCTCTCGGTATGGAAGCCGGGGAGATCCAAAAAGGGGTGAGCGGACTTAAAAGCGTCGAACACCGTCTTCAGCGCATCGATGCCGGCGGAAAGATCATTCTCGATGACGGCTATAACGGCAACATCGACGGGATGCTCGAAGACGTCCGTCTTCTCTCTCTGCACCCCGGCCGCAAGGTAATCGTTACGCCGGGGCTGGTTGAAAGCACCAGGGAGCTTAACCTAGAGCTGATCGAAGCGATCAACAAGGTGTGCGATGTGGCCATTGTCACGGGTCAGCTCAACGCCGACCTCTTTGACAAACATCTCACTGTTGCCGAAAAGATCATGCTCGGTGACAAGAGTCAGCTTACCAAAGTGTTGGGTGAGCGTACCAGGGCAGGGGATATCATCCTCTTTGCCAACGATGCGCCGAATTTTATCTGATGGTCGATACGCTTTTCATCGTCAAAAAAATTGCGGGTGAACTTTTAGGACCGCTCTCTATCGGCTTGTTTATTGCCGCAGCCGGGTTTGTCGCACTCTATATCGGACGAATAAAAGCGGCGAAAACACTCTTGCCGCTTGCCTTTGTCTGGATTGCGCTGCTGAGTTATGCGCCTGTCAGTGACCTGCTTTTAAAACCCCTGGAACGACAATACCCGGCATTGATCGAGACACCGGTGAATGTTGACTATATCCTGGTGCTCGGCAGCGGCCATAACAGCGACAAAGCGCTTCCGATCACCTCGCAAGTCACTACAACGGCACTGACCCGTCTGAGTGAGGGAATACGCCATTATAACAGGCTGGCAGACGTAAAACTGGTAGTCTCGGGCTACGGCGGCCAAGACCCTTATAACCACGCTTCGATGCAGAAAAAAGCAGCACGCGCGCTTGGTGTGGAAAGTGATGATATCATCATGCTTGAGACACCAAAAGATACCTACGAAGAGGCGGTGGCAATGAAAAAAATGGCAGGTGAGAAGCCGTTTATTCTGGTGACATCGGCATCCCATATGCCGCGCGCATTCAAGATCTTTAAAGCACAGGGGTTAAATCCGATTGCCGCGCCGACGGGTTATCAGGTACGGGGCGAGAGCGAATGGCTTCAGATGCCAAACGGCAGGAGTCTACGGGGCAGTGACCTCGCTTTTCATGAGTATCTGGGTCTGGCCTGGGAGTGGGTAAAACAGTGATCGTAAAATCGTTTCATTTTCTGGAGTCGCTGATACGGTGGATAGGCTATATCGCCGCGACGGCACTGGCCGCATTGATAGCGCTGGTCGTCTATGACGCCCTGATGCGCTACCTTTTTCAGTCGGGTTCCATCGCCCTGCAGGAGCTGGAGTGGCACCTTTTCGATGTGGTGATCATGCTGGGCATCGCCTATACATTGCAGCGTGCATCGCATGTGCGGGTGGATATCTTTTATGACGGCTTCTCCGACAGGATGCGCCATATCGTCAACATTGTCGGCGCGCTCTTTTTCATCCTCCCTTTTTCACTGCTTATTGTCTATGTAGGGTTTGATTTTGTCCTGATAAGCTTTGAACAGATGGAAGCATCCTCCGATCCGGGCGGTCTGCCGTACCGTTTTATCGTCAAGTCGCTGATGCCGCTCGCCTTTATACTGCTGATCGTTCAGGCACTCAGCGAACTCTACAAAGAGCTGCAGCTGCTAAGGGGTCTGAAATGATCGCCATCGGCATGTTCCTGCTCGCTCTCGCTCTGTTGCTTTTGGGCATACCGGTCGCCTTTGTCTTCGGCGGGGTTGCACTTCTTTTCGCTCTCTTGATCCCCGAACTGGGTCTTGAGATCTTCAACCTCCTGCCGTTCAGGATCTTCGGGATCATGAGCAATTCGACATTGATGGCGGTGCCGCTCTTTATCGCGATGGGGCTGGTAATGGAGAAGTCGCAGATGGCCGAGCGGCTGCTGCTCTCGATGAGCCGGGCATTCCGGAGTGTCAGAGGCGGTCTGGCAATCAGTGTGGTACTTGTCGGTGCGCTGCTGGCCGCCTCAACAGGCATCGTCAGCGCTTCGGTGGTGATGCTGAGCGTCATCGCGCTGCCGCTGATGTTGAAAGCAGGGTACAACAAAGGGCTGGCATCAGGCACGGTGGCGGCCAGCGGTACGCTGGGGCAGATCATTCCGCCGTCCATCATCCTGATCATCCTTGGAGACGTGATGAGCGTAAGTGTTGGTGAGCTCTTTATGGGGGCGGTCCTTCCCGGGCTGCTGCTGGTCGGCCTCTATATCGCCTACATCATTGTCATCTCTTTGATCAACCCGTCGATGGCCCCTTCGAGTGAGGAGATCGAGCCGATCGGTTTACTTGAACTTATGCGTTCGATTTTTCCGCCGCTTCTTTTGATGGTAGCCGTGCTCGGTTCCATCTTCGCGGGCATCGCTTCACCGACCGAGTCGGCGGCCTTCGGCGTGCTGGGTGCAGTGCTTTTAAGTGCTATGAATAAGAGCCTGAACGTGAAGATGGTGCGCTATGCGATGCTGGAGACCGTCAAGCTCAGCGGGATGATCTTCATGATCCTCATCGGTGCGACCGCTTTCAGTCTTGTCTTCAACGAGCTTGGCGGTACCGATCTGGTGCTGGCATTTTTCAGCGAAGATATCGGCGATGTCTGGGTCTTCATTGCCGTTTCGATGGTAGCCATCTTTATTCTCGGCTTTTTTATCGATTTTATCGAGATTTCGTTCATCATCGTCCCGATTCTGGTCCCTGTCATGAACGCTTTCGGAATTGACCCGGTCTGGTTTGCCGTCTTGATCGCTTTGAACCTGCAGGCCTCGTTTCTGACACCGCCTTTCGGTCTGGCGCTCTTCTTCCTGAAAGGCGCGGCGCAAAAGAGCATCACGACGATGCAGATATACAGAGGGATCATCCCTTTTATTGCACTGCAGCTGCTGGCCCTTGGGTGTGTGATCCTCTTTCCGGATCTTGTCTTCGCCTTTTTATAGAGAGTACCGCATGGAGCACTTAGGCTCTTTGCAAAGAGAACTTTTTTCTTTCGATCGCTCATGTTAATATCAATCAAAAAGAGAACTTTGTTATACTTTGCCATTAATAAAAAGGCAGGTTATGCTCGATCAAAAAGATATTTTGTACGCGCCGTGGCGAAGTGACTATGTGAGCGGGGAGAAGATAGAGGGGTGTGTCTTCTGCCACATCAGTTCGCATGCGGACGATGATGAGAGTCTGCACGTGCTCTATCGTGACGACCGCTGTTTTGTAGTAATGAACCGTTATCCCTATACACCGGGACACTTTATGATCATACCGCATCACCATACTGACAGTCTTGAAGAGCTTGACAGTGAGACATGGCTGCACCTTGCCGATCTTGCCCAAAAAGGGGTGCGGCTTTTAAAAGAGTCCTTCAATGCCCAGGGGGTCAATATTGGTATGAATTTGGGCGGTGCTGCCGGTGCGGGGATCGCAGAGCATATCCACCTGCATCTGGTGCCGCGCTGGAGAGGCGATACCAACTTCATCACCTCTATCGGTGGAACAAGGGTCTATTCAAGCGATTTTGAGAAGATCTACCAAAAGATCCTCTCCGAGATACCAAACTATTTTAAGGAATGTTAATGAGTGTTTTACTGGAATTTGCGATGTTCCCGACAAGTGACGACTGCCGCGACGGCGCGTCTGTCTCCGAATATGTGAGTCGTATTATCGACATGATCGACCAGAGCGGGGCAGCCTATCAGCTGACACCGATGGGCACGATAGTAGAGACCGAGACAATGCGCGAGGCGTTGGAGATTGTCGAGAAGTCGTATGAAGCACTGGGTGATTGTGAACGGGTCTATTCTTCATTGAAGTTCGATATCCGTAAGGGAAAATCGAACCGCCTTAAAACGAAGATCGCCTCGGTTGAGCGGGAGATCGGGCGTGAAGTCAGGAAGTAGCGTTACTTCTTCTCTTTTTTCCCTTTTAATATAAAAAAAGCTGCGCCCAGAATTACAACCATTAAAACGATATTCATCGTGGTTGAAGTGACATCTAAATTAGGTAGCATTGTCTATCCTTTAAAAAGTGATATTGTAGCGTTTTTGTCAACAAAAAAATGAGAAGAGCTTTGGTACGACGCACCATTTTCTGAAAAAGATCCCTACGGAAGATATCTGTGTGGAAATGGGTGCGAAAAAGGATGTGAATTTTCAAAGCTGTTAATAAAAAGTCAGCTGCTTTGCTTTTTTAGGCGACGCGACATGATGATATGCGAAGCATCATCATGGCTGGTGACTTTAGTCGCAGGTGGAGTTTTTGAGTTTATAAAGTATTTGTATGAGAATTGTATTGAAGGATTGGTTGCGGAAACAGGATTTGAACCGCAAAAGCCGTTAATAAAAAGTCAACTGCTTGGCTTTTTTAGGCGACGCGACATGATGATATGCGAAGCATCATCATGGCTGGTGACTTTAGTCGCAGGTGGAGTTTTTGAGTTTATAAAGTATTTGTATGAGAATTGTATTGAAGGATTGGTTGCGGAAACAGGATTTGAACCGCAAAAGCCGTTAATAAAAAGTCAACTGCTTGGCTTTTTTAGGCGACGCGACATGATGATATGCGAAGCATCATCATGGCTGGTGACTTTAGTCGCAGGTGGAGTTTTTGAGTTTATAAAGTATTTGTATGAGAATTGTATTGAAGGATTGGTTGCGGAAACAGGATTTGAACCTGTGACCTTCGGGTTATGAGCCCGACGAGCTACCGAACTGCTCTATTCCGCGCCATTTGATTTTTTTGCTTTTTGCCTTATCACGATTCGGCATTTAGTGCTTCACTGTGACTTTGTTTTAACACTTGTCTGCGTTAGCTGTTCTTTCGGATAGCTGATGTATTCCTCAGTTTCAACTGCCTTGCTTAAGACGAAAATCAATAAAATTTAAAAATCTTGAGAAAGATAGATAAAAGTGGATGGGGTAGAGGGATTCGAACCCCCGAATATCGGTACCAAAAACCGAGGCCTTACCGCTTGGCGATACCCCAATATGTAGTAGATTGGTTGCGGAAACAGGATTTGAACCTGTGACCTTCGGGTTATGAGCCCGACGAGCTACCGAACTGCTCTATTCCGCGACACGATTTTGAAAACCAGTTGCTTTCAAAGGCCGAAATTATAGACAAAAACGAGGTGTTTGTCAAGACGCCATCGAAAAAAAGAGGAATTTCAACTAACTCTCCGACTTGAGATGACTTTATGATGAAATTGACTATAATCCACAAATATATTAAAAATATTCTTAGAAAAAGTGATTTGAATGACACCGATACAACGCGTACTAGATGCTATAGATGAGATTAAAAAAGGAAAGATGGTTATTATGGTCGATGACGAAGACAGAGAGAACGAGGGTGATCTTGTTTATGCTTCTGTCTTTTCAACACCGGAACATGTTAATTTTATGGCGAAGGAAGCACGGGGGCTTATCTGTGTGGCTGTCAGTAATGAGATTGCTGAGCGTCTTGAACTCAACCCGATGGTCAGTTCGAACAGCTCTCAGTATGAGACGGCGTTTACGGTTTCTGTCGATGCGGCATCCGCGTTGACGGGTATCTCTGCCGCTGAGAGAGATATGACCATTCAGATCCTGGCCAATCCTTTGAGCAAGCCGCAGGAACTGGCCCGTCCCGGCCATATCTTTCCTCTTATCGCAAAAGACGGGGGCACGCTTGTTCGAACGGGGCATACGGAAGGCTCAGTCGATCTTTGCCGTTTAGCCGGATTGAATGCTTCGGGTGTGATCTGTGAGATCATCAAAGATGACGGGACAATGGCGCGCCGCGATGATCTGGACCTGTTTGCCCAGAAGCACGGCCTTAAAACGGTTTATATCTCTGATATCGTCGAGTATCGTCTCGCCAATGAGATCCTGGTCAAGGCAACGAGCGAAGAGGAGATCGAGTTTTTCGGGATGCACGCCAAAAAGCGGACGTTTGTCGATCATGAAAAGCTGGAACATACGGCGATCTCTTTTCATCATATCGGCGAGACGGCCAATGTCAAAGTCCATAATGTCGTCTCCGATATGGAGCTTCTTCTTGATAAAAAGCGTTATAAACAGCTGATCGACTCCATCGATTACCTCAAACAAAACGGCGGGGTTCTTGTCTTTATCAACAACCCGGACCAGCATCACAGCAACATGAAAGAGTTCGGTGTGGGCGCGCAGATCTTAAAACTGTACGGCATTGAACATATGCGTCTTCTAAGCTGTTCTGCACTTCCTGAATTTGTTGGGTTGAGCGGTTTCGGCCTGGAAGTTTTAGAGACGATCAACCCTTCGGAAGGCTAGTGCTTGACACGTTCGGAGCGTCATCTACTGCGTGAGAGGATCACAAGCGATCTTGAATCGCTCGATAAAGAGCTCAAGGCGCTGGAACTTCAGCTCAGGCCGATAGCTCCTGACTGCTCCCTGGGTGATCTGCTGCGTTGCGAGATGATGCACGATCAGGAAGTTCTGAACAGGGCTTACATGGAAGCAAAAAAACGTTATAGCCGTCTGCTTTATGCCAAAGAGCATTTGGAAGATGAGAAATATGGGATATGCATAGAGTGCGAAGAGCCCATCGCTTTTCAAAGAGTGTTGTTGATTCCAGAATCAAGCTATTGTGTCAACTGTGCGAAGGAGAATAATTTATGATCAACATATTTAAAAATATCTTTTCTTCAGCACCACAAGAGCCCCCTCTCATTAAAACGGATCTGCATTCACACCTGATCCCCGGCATAGATGACGGTTCAAAGAGTATGGATGAGTCCATAGAGATGATCGAAATGTTTGCGGCGCAGGGTTATACAAAACTGATCACGACACCGCACATCATGAGCCACCGCTACCCCAATACAAGCACTGCCATAAAAGAGGGACTGCAAGCGCTCCAAGCGGAACTTCGTGTGCGCAATATTGCTATCGAGATAGAGGCAGCTTCAGAGTACTATCTTGATGAGACGGTAATGGCATTGGTCGACAAACGCGATATCCTAACCTTCGGCGATAACTACATGCTTTTCGAGATGTCCTACGTACAGCCGCTTCTTATGCTCGAAGAGATGCTCTTTGAGATCAAAGTCGCCGGTTACAAGCCGGTACTGGCCCATCCGGAACGTTATATCTATATGTATGAAGAGTTCGGAAAATACGAACGACTTAAAGAGAAAGGGGTGCTGATGCAGGTCAATATTCCTTCTTTCGGCAGTCACTACTCCAAATCTATTCAGCAGATGGCCAAAAAGCTTTCAGAAGCGGGAATGATCGATTTCCTAGGTTCTGATGCCCATAAGACCCCTCATCTTAAGGCTCTTGAACATGTGAAGACGCAGACGGTTTACAGCAGGATCTTTGAGCACAACACCATCTTGAACAATACACTTTAAGTAAGGCTCCCCATGAATTTTCATCAACTTTTTATGCTTTCTGTTTTATCCGTCTCTGTACTTTTTGCTCAGCCTGGCGAGGAAAAAAACGTCACACTTGATCGAAAGATCGCCTCGCTGATCGTTCTCGGTTTTCACGGTACGGCGATCACACCCAAGGGTACGATCGCCAGGGATATTGAAAAGGGTCTCGGCGGGGTGATCTTGTTCGACCAGGACCCGCTGAACAAGATGCAACGCAAAAATATCATTAACGCAAAACAGCTTAGAACACTCAATGCCGATCTTCAAAGCATCTCAGAAGAGAAACTGCTGATCTGTGTGGACGAAGAGGGGGGCAAAGTCGCCCGTCTGAAAGCAAAGGACGGTTTTGAGACTTTTCCAGCGGCGGAAGACGTGGCTAAAGGCAATGTTAAAAAAGCACAGGGATATTATGGCGCGATGGCAAGAATGCTTTCAGACAACGGCATCAATACCAATTTTGCGCCGAGCGTGGACCTGCTGTTTGACTACAACCCTATTATTGCCGGTAAAAAACGTGCTTTTTCAAGTGACCCTAAGGTCGTGAGCAGGTACGCCTCTATCTTCGTGGAAGAGCATCGCAAAAACCGTGTTTTAACGGTGATCAAGCATTTCCCCGGTCACGGCTCGTCAAAAGCCGATTCGCATAAAGGCTTTACCGATGTGACGAATACGTGGAGTGATAAAGAGCTGGAACCCTTTATGCAGATGATCGAAGCGCAGAAGGTCGATATGATCATGACCGCGCACATTTTCAACAGAAACCTTGATGAAAAGTACCCGGCGACCCTCTCTAATGAGGTCAACACCGGACTACTTCGCAGCAAAATGCATTATGAAGGTGTCATCATCACCGATGACCTGCAGATGGCGGCGATCCACAAACACTACACCCTGGAAGATACAGTCACCCTGGCGCTCAATTCCGGTGTTGACATCCTTCTGTTTGCCAACCAGCTTGCCGAACCGCTTGGGCTTGATGCGATCGTGAAGGTGGTAAAAGCACAGGTCCGAACAGGGAAGATCAGTGAAGAGCGCATAGAGGAAGCCTATGGGCGCGTTAAAAAATTAAAAGAGCGGCTGTAAGGGCTTGTTTGCAACCAATTGTACAGATCTGCAAAGTCGATTGAATCTTGCGGAAAGGATTGTTTCAGACCTTTCCTTGCACTAAATTTATTGACAAAAATACGCTTATCAAAACGCAAGTCCCAGGATGTTTTCGATCCCCTCTTTGTCTATCAACCGTTTCAGTTTAATGGCCACATTCTCTTCTGCTACGGCATAGCCCTGAGTCGATTGGCCGGTGATATTAAGCTTGTTGCTGCCTATGGTCGTTCCAAGATGGTCTTGCGTCGTCACACTGATGGCCGTGCGTGCCAGGTCAAACCCCATGCTCTGCACCCGGTCGATCTTCGCGGCGATGAAGACAGTCAGATGGTACCTGTCGTATTTATCCTGAACCAGAAGCTTTTCGGCGCTCAACCCCGCTTTGATCGGTTCAACAAGGTTCAAGGCGTCACGGTTGGCTTTAAAGCCGAAGGTCACCTTTGAACGGAGGTCATTATAGCCGCCCTTGTAACGTTCTGCAGCCTGTATGTAGGGTGCTGAATCAAAACGGTTGTTGAGGACATGCATGACATTGAGGGTATGTCTAACGGACGCGAAGTCGTTGTCAGCCTGTTTATAGAAACGGAGCTGTTCGATCACATTTCCGTTTTTTATACTGTTCTTTTGACCCTCCAAAAGGGCAATGTTCTCATCCAGCTCTTTTTTGAGGCTTTCAAAGAGCTGCTGCTTGTCACTCTTGATTAAAACAAGGTGGCGTCTGAAGCCCTGTTCGGTCGATTCCAGGAGCTGATAGCTGCTGATGCGTATCGGCTTTACATCTGCCTGAATTGCGCTCTCGACATCCTGCTGATAACTGTTGATCGAACCGCTTCGTGCAGTCGTATGGCTTTTGTACTCCGACGCTATTGTTACACTCAGTGTCGATGCCATCAGGTTGAGAGCCTTGGTGATGGCATCTTGCTTATCGACCCCCTCAGCTACTTCATAGAGAAAGCGCTCACTGCTATTGGGCGGGTTGGTATACCATGACGGCAGTGGTTTTGGTTCGTGAACAACCACCTTCTTCCCTGCAGAACAACCGTTAAAGAAAAGCAGGGTGAAAAAAAGGCTTGTCAGAATTTTGTGGGAAGAGGTTTTGTAGCGCATCATCATATCTATCTGGCTATCTGCTGCAGGGCAAGGGTCTCTTTTTCAATCAGACCTTGAATGCGGATAATAGCTTTGTTGATCTCTTTGACCGGCTCGACCGTCAGTGCATCTGCCGCTTCATAATAGTGTTGTGCCTCCAGAAAATCACCGCGTGCCTCATAGATGACGCCGATGTTATAAAAGGGTACATAGCTTTGTGAAGCCGTTGACTCTATAAGTTTGCGAAGCAGTTGTTCCGCCTTATCATAACGGCTCTGTTCGATGTAGAGCAGGGCACTGTCCAAAAGCTTTTCCTGGTAATCGCTGTACTCCATGTCGGGCTCTTCCAGCAGGGTCACGGAGATGTGACGGTAGTGCGGGGTCAGTTTGTAGGCAAAACTCCCGGCAATTGCATTGGCCAACTGCTGTGCCCCTGACTGTTTGGACGGAAGCGTCCTGGTGTCATCTGCACAGTGGTTCCACTGCTGCTGGCGGCTGAGATTGTCGGCATAGATGATCTCGCCGGTTGCGATATTGATCATGCGGATCTGTGCAGAGAGGGCGATAGTGCGTTTCTTACAGGCGACTTTGACCTCCCAGCAGTTCTCTTTTTTGCATTTGGTACGGGTGACATAGTAGAGGTCATCATGCAGAGAAGGAGGATTGACTGAACCCGAAATGATCGCCTGCGCACCTAAAAGATTGCCGACTTCGACAGCAGTCGACTCATCCATAAGACCGCTGTTCTGGATCTTCTGTTCATCAATGATTTTGGCAAGGTCCGTCCGATTGATCACGGTAAAGTAGGGTTTGTTGTCGATACGCTGCTTGGAGATCGAGACTTCGATTTTGTCGGCAAGGTTGACATAATCATGGTGAAAAGGGGTGACCGCGATCTGCTTGGTATCTGCAGCACCGCTGACCTCTGCCGGCTCCAAGGCCTTGACCGTAACTTTTTGGGCGCAGCCGCTGAGGAGAAAAGCTATTGAAACAGGCAGAAGAAGAGGGGATATTTTCATTATATAAGGACCTTGATATGCGTGGAAGTTTTTATGGGTGTAACTTATCATAATAGAGCTAAAAAAAAATGATAGGTCATGCAAGTGATAGTCGTTGGATTTGTAAAGAGTTGACATTAGACAAAAAAAGAAGAAACAATCTGCACTTAACTCAAGCAGGTTCTATCATGAACGCAAACAGACCGCTTTGGCAATACAACTTGTCAGAAGACGCCCAATAAAAAAAATGGTGCTGTTGCTTTTTATCACAATGTTATCACATAATGTACCATTCAGCCCACCTGTTTTTGAATTGATGAAAAAACATTCATATTTTCAGCTCATAAAGGTAGAATAAAAACTAAAATTCAATCTATTATTATTGGTGATTTTTTAAGTCAGGAAAGTCTGTATGCGATCGAAAAAAGTTCTATTGGTTTCTCTTAGTCTGTTAATAGGTATGAACAGCAATGCATTGACACTTAAAGAGAGTGTGATTGAGGTCTTGAACACCAACCCGGTGGTACAGGAGCGGTTGAAAAACTACCGGGCGACACAACAGGACTTGACGGTCTCCGAGTCGGAGTATTATCCGAGAGTAGATTTGAGGGCATCGGCCGGGTTTAACAGTCCGGGCAATCTGAACTCGGATGTCGATTATGATAAAAACTACAACAACTATGAGAGCTCTCTGGTCCTGACACAGAACCTTTTTGACGGTTTTTCCTCAATGCATAAAGTCAACTACCAGGAGACACGGGTTCTGGCGGCAGCGTATAACTATGTTGAAGTGGCCAATGACACGGTGTTTGAGATGACACAGGCCTACCTGAATGTCATGCGGGGCAGGGAACTACTGCAGATCGCCAACGAAAACGTCCAGATCAATATCGGTATCTACAATAAGATCAAAGATCTCTACGACGCCGGACTGACGACAGACTCAGAGGTCAAAAAAATTCAGTCGTTCCTTTCTCTCGCACGTTCAAACCTCACCGTCCAGAAAAACAATGCGCGAGATACCGAGTACATCTTCAAGCGTGTCCTCGGACGTATGCCGGATCCAAGCCAGATGGGGCTGCCTGAAGAAGAACTGCCTATGCCCGAAAGTATTCAGCGTGCGGCGATGTATGCGGTCGAACACAACCCATCCATTCTTGTGAGCAGTTACAATGTCAAGGGGGCGCAGGAACTTTGGAAGCAGCGCAAGAAAGAGTATTTCCCGACTATCGATCTTGAAGTGAGTCAAAACTACAACGATGTCAGCAGGTATCCCAACGGGTTTGACCAGCCGGATGACCGTTTCCGAGCCCGTCTGGTTCTGAACTATAACCTGTTTAGAGGTGGTGCGGACCGTGCTGAGACACGTAAACAGATCAGCAAAATCCACCAGGAGGTCGAGATCAAACGTGATATCAAACGCCAGGTCATCGAAGGACTCAGCCTCTCATGGAATGCGTATGAGATGATTACGGCGCAGCTGCATGATCTCCGTGATTACAAGATGTACAGTGAAAAGACATTGGCGCTTTACAAAGACGAGTATGACCTGGGACAGCGTTCGCTGCTTGACCTTTTGCAGTCGCAAACCGACGTCATCAATGCGCGTATGCAACTGATCAATGCCGAATATGACCTAAAGTTTGCAAAGTACAGGATCCTGGACGCGATGGGGCTGCTTCCTCTTGCCCTTACAGGAGACAGTGAAGAGTACACATCACGCGTTAATCTTTACAGTAACCAGGATGCACACGAGATTCTCGATACATTGCCGATAGAGTATGATGCGGATCATGACAAAATCACCGATAATCTCGATCTGTGCGACAACTCGCCGGAAGGGACCGACATCATGCCGGACGGCTGTCAAAAGCTTAACATCGACAGCGACGGTGACGGTGTCATCGATTCAAAAGATCACTGCCCGTTTACACCTGCCGGAGTCAAAGTACTCGCAAACGGATGTGCACTCGATACGGATGGCGATGGAGTCAAGGACAGCGAAGATATCTGTCCAAATACGCCTGCCGGCCATAAAATAAACAGCGAAGGGTGCAGTATCGGTATGGAAATGCGTGTCGGTTTTAGTAAAAACAGCGCAATATTGCCGTTTCACAGCTTGGCTGAGATCGAACAACTGAGTGCATTTTTAAGCAAGCGGTCCGAGTACAAGGTGACGGTAATCGGTTACAGCAACAGCAGTGACAACGCTGAAGTCAACGGAAAAGTTTCGAAGCAGCGTGCCGATGCCGTGGCCTCGGTACTGACCAAAAACGGTATCGCCAAAATGCGTATAACGACAGAGGGGAGGGGCGCGGAGAGACCTGTTGCCCACGGAGAGACACCTGCGGGATATACCATCAATCAACGTATCGAAATTGAATTGAGTAGGGATTGATTATGAACGGATTGTTAATGAAACTGCTTTTATTACCGCTGCTTTTTAGCGTTTTCGGTTACGCCGGGACGTACGACTACAGCTATTCTCCTCTCTCCTCAGCGCAGGAGAGCGGCAGTACGATGAAAGATCCTTTTCTGTACGGCGATTTTGAGAAGATTATACGTTTTACGGCTCTCCAGTTTGACGGTGAGGCACTTACGGCTGACTCACAAAAGTCCCTTGACACGATTGTTAAAACGATTGAATCGTATCAAGAAGATGGGAAAAAGATGGGTATCACTATCATTGCGCATACTGCCGCAACGACAGACGATCAGAATGAAAACACGATCGAGTCTGATACCTATGCCGGAAAGATCATACGCTGGTTTAGCAAGGATCTGGACCGTAATGCAAGTGTGCGTATCAGCGAAGGTTTTGCCGAGGAGGTGCAAAAGCTCTTAGCCGACAGGGGTGTTGACAAAAACATGACAACTTTGGAAAACCGTAACGGCCGGGACCAGGCCTTTAGTGATGCTACTTCCGAAGGACGCAACCTCTCTAACCGTGTCATGGTGACACTCTACCTCTTCACGCAGGAAGAGGTTGACAGTGACGGCGACGGCGTCTTCGACAGTCAAGATGTATGCCCGAAAACACCTCAGGGGGTGACTGTCAATTCAAAAGGGTGCCCGTTAGATTCTGACGGTGATGGAGTTTATGACTATAAAGACCAATGCCCCGGTACGCCAACAGGTGTCGAAGTCAACAGTGGCGGGTGCCCGTTTGACAGCGACACAGACGGCGTATCTGACTATGCAGACCAATGTCCGGATACCCCGCCATCATTTAAAGTGGATCCGCACGGGTGCCCGCTGAGTAAAAAATTGATGTTGACCTTTACGTTACGCTCATCCGATATCCGAGATGAATCCTACCCGGAAGTCAAGGCGTTTGCCGAGTTCTTGAAAGAGAACACGCAGTATAAGGCGGAGATCGTCGGACATACGGACAGTACCGGAAAAAAGGCATATAATATGGCACTCTCTCAAGCGCGTGCGAACGCTGTCAAAGAGGCCTTGATCAAAGAGGGCGTTGCCGCATCGCGTCTCAAATCACGCGGTCGAGGCGAATTTGATCCAATCGCCGACAACCGGACGCAAGAGGGGCGTCAGGCCAACCGCCGTATTGAGGTAAAACTTTATTATTGATTTTAGCAAGTGGGTAGTATAGTAGTGATGTTAAACCAAGTATCAAGGCCGGAAATTTGAGCGAAAATACTTTATCGATAAAACAAGACGCTCTGTTGGATGCCCTGGTGCTTTATACCAAGCTGTTTCATAAACCTTTCAGCGCCGAAGCATTGATGTCGGGGCTTCCGGTCCATAATATACAGGGTACACAGGAACTCTTCTCTCTGAAACGGTCAAAATCACTTTTTTCCCGTGCGGCAGGGCGTGCCGGACTGAAAAGCACATTGATCGAACGTTCTATTGCCGATATGCTGCAGCTTCAGCTGCCGATGATCCTGCTGCTCAGCCATGAAAATGCCTGTATTTTAGACCGTTTTTCCGATGACCGTTCCCAGGTAAAGATCATTTATCCCGAAGGGGACGGTTTGGAGCAGTGGGTTAGCGTTGAAGAGCTTGAAAAAGAGTACCTCGGCTTTGGTTTCATGCTTAAAAAAGAGTATGAATATAGCGATCAAGCCACGTGTGTTTTGCAACCTGAACGACGTCACTGGTTCTGGAGCACGCTTAAGCTTTCACTTCCCATCTATAGAGATGTTCTATGGGCGTCGTTTCTGATCAACCTCTTTGTCCTGGCGACGCCGCTCTTTACGATGAATGTCTATGACCGTGTCATACCAAACAATGCCGAAGAGACACTGCTGGTTTTTACGATCGGCATCGTCGTTGTCTATCTGCTGGACTCGTTTTTAAAGTTCACCCGTGCCTATATGCTTGAGCTGGCCGGCAAAAAAAGTGACATCATCATGTCCTCGATCATTTTTGAGAAGGTGATGGATTTGAAGATGGCGGTTCATCCGCGTTCTGTCGGTTCCTTTGCCAATAACCTAAAAGATTTCGAGTCGATCCGCTCCTTCTTTACGACGGCAACGATGACGGCCATGATCGATCTGCCGTTTGCCATTATCTTCTTACTGGTGATCTACTATATCGGCGGTCCGCTTGTCCTTGTACCGATCATAACGATTTTTTTAATTCTCTTTTACGCCATGATGATCCGTAAACCTCTGCAGGAGAGCATAGAAAGCTCGCATGAAGCGAGTGCGAAGAAAAACGGTGTTCTGATCGAAACACTGCAGAACATTGAGACGGTCAAAACGATGAACATGGCGGGGAAACGCCAATGGGAGTGGGAAGAGTCGACCGGGGAGATCGCCGAGAAAAACCTGAAGTCGCGTCTGCTCTCCTCGTCAATACCGACGATAACCAACCTGTTTATTCAGTTAAATACGATCTTTGTCGTTGTCTTCGGCGTCTACCTGATCAAAGAGTTTGAACTGACGATGGGCGGGTTGATCGCTGTCGTGATTCTGACGTCGCGTACGGTCGCACCGATGGGGCAGGCTGCCGGACTCATCTCCAACTATGCCGATGCGAGGGCCTCCTATGACACCATCAACAATATCATCTCGCAGCCGGCTGAACGCCCGGCGGGCAAGGCATTTTTGAAGCGTAGCGTATTTACCGGAAAGATCGAGTTCAAAGAGGTGAGTTTTACCTATCCGGATGCCGATATCCTGGCCTTGGACAAGGTCAGTTTTACGATAAATCCAGGAGAAAAAATCGCTCTTATCGGGCGCATCGGTTCCGGAAAAAGTACGATCGCCAAGTTGATACTGCGCTTATATGAGCCCGACAGCGGCAGTATTCTGATTGACGGGATCGATATTAATCAGATCGATCCGGCTGATCTTCGCCGCAATATCAGTTATGTCCCTCAAGATGTCAATCTTTTCAAAGGGACCATAAAAGAGAACATTATCTCTTCAGAGCGGCATCCTCATGATGAAGATGTCATTCATGCTGCCCAGGTGAGCGGTACGGATGCCTTTGTCCACACCCATCCCAAAGGCTATGAGATGCCTATCGGCGAACGCGGTGCAGGGCTTTCCGGCGGTCAGCGCCAGAGTGTCGGTATTGCCAGAGCCTTGATGCAGAACAGTTCCATCGTCTTGATGGACGAGCCGACAAATGCCATGGACCAGACGACGGAAACGGAACTGATCAACCGTTTGAAATCGGAGCTGGAAGAGAAGACGTTGATCTTGGTGACACAAAAGTTCTCAGTACTTGAGATCACGGAGCGTATTATGGTGATGCATCATGGCAAACTCATTATGGATGGACCGAAGCAAAAGGTCATCGCCAAACTTCAGGGAGGTCATGATGGCGATGCCTCCTAAGAAAAACCTCTCCAAACGCGATTATGAGTTTATGCACAGCCTTAGTGCGGCAGTTTTACAGGTGACACCGCGTCGGTCGCGAATAATACTTTTTTTCTGGGTCTTCACTGTTATGACGGCTATAGTATGGGCCTCTTTCGCCCAAATAGACGAGATCGTCAGAGGAGAAGGCGAGATTATTCCCAGCAGTGAAAACCAGATGATCCAAAACCTTGAAGGCGGTATCGTAGAAGAGATCCTGGTCAATGAGGGCGAACACGTCGAGGTCGGGCAGCTGTTGGTCAAGATCGATAACCAAAAGTCGGAATCAAGCTTCAGCTCCAACGAGATAAAGGCAAATGCGCTTGAAGCAAGAATTATCCGTCTCCAGGCTGAAGCCAGCGGCAGGAATTTTGAGGTCAATGCTTCCGTGCGTGAGTGCATGAAGGAGTTGATAGCCAATGAAGAGAGTCTTTACCGGACCAATATGCAGCAGTTGAACTCAAAGATCACCACGCTAAAAGAGCAACTGGTGCAGCGTCAGCAAGAACTTTCGGAAGCTAAAACACATAAGGTGCATCTAAAATCATCGTTGGCGATGATCACCAAAGAGATCCGAATGACGAAACCTATGGTGGCGAAAGGGGTTCGATCGAAAGTCGACTTCTTAAAACTTCAGCGTGAGGGCAATGAGATCGAAGAGCGGTACAATGCGGTCGATCTCTCCATCCCGCGTCTGGAATCCGCCATCAAAGAGGTGCAAAGCAAGATCGAAGAATCAAAGTTTCTTTTTCAGAGTGAAGCAAAGAGTGCTTTGAATGAGGCCGTTGCCGAGCTTCGCGGAATTCGTGCCACCAGTACTGCACTTGAAGATCAGGTAAAACGGACACTCGTCCGTTCGCCGATGAAGGGGATCGTCCAGACTCTCTACGTGCATACAGTCGGTGGTGTCATTAAACCGGGTGCCGATATTGTCGAGATCGTCCCAAGTGACCAGACACTGCTGGTCGAAGTGAAGATCAAGCCCTCAGACATCGCCTTTATCTATTACGGTCAAAAGGCCATAGCAAAGTTTTCAGCTTATGATTTTTCTATCTATGGCGGGCTTGAGGGAAAAGTCGTCCATATCAGTGCCGATACCATCACCGACCAGAATGATAATACCTTTTATACTATTCGTATAAAAACCGACAAAAACTATATTGGAGATGAATCAAAACCACTCAAGATCATTCCGGGGATGACCGTGAATGTTGATATTATTACCGGTAAGAAAAGTGTGATGGATTACATTTTAAAACCAATTTTGAAAACCAAACAATACACCTTTACGGAACGTTGATGAGAGAGATAGTACTCCACAGCGATGATATGGCGTTAACCGATTATTGGCAGAAAGCTTTAGGTAAACCATGCCGGATCGTTGACTCACTAGAGATCCTCAGGATAGTTTCAAATTGTATTGTCATTATAAACTATTCGGCATGCCAAGGGGAGCCACAGACGCTTTTACAACAACTTACACAGAACAGCAACCGTGTTTTGATCCTGCATCGCGTCCCTGATTTTGCAACGGCGAAGCAGCTTTTACGCTGGGGTGCAAAAGGCTATGGCAATACATTGATGCGGGGTCACTTCCTGGTTGCAGCCGTTGAGACACTGCAAGACGATATGGTCTGGCTCTATCCGGAATTTACGACGCAGCTTATTACACAGATGGATGGCGGTTCGAAGAATGATCCTGAACTGTACCTGGAGAAGTTGAGCGATCGTGAACGCGAGGTCGCTCTTTTGCTTAAAGAGGGTGACATCTATAAAACGGTAGCCGACAAACTGAACATCACGCCCAGAACCGTGAAAGCACACGCGCAAAATATATATGCAAAACTCAACGTTAAAGACCGATTAGGGCTTGCGCTGCTTCTAAAATAAACTGCCTTTATACCGCCACTGTCCCTAGGGACAATAGTATTTTAGTCTCTTTTTTACTAAAATATCTAACACTATAAATTAAGGCTGTTTTTATGGCAGAAACTATCGGCACGATCAATATTTCAAGCGGCAAATTTTATATCAAAGATCTTTCTGGCAAAGTGATAGAGCTTCAGCAGGGTGATATTATCAGCAAATGGATGACCGTATTCGGTGATAAAGACAATGCTGCATCAGATTCGATGGTCATCAAAATGTCATCAGGTGTCACTATTGTCCTGAACGGATCATACGAACAGCTTTTTGATGCGTCGACTATTGATGCTGCCGATGCGATAGATGGTGCGGTCGCTCCGGAAAATATAGAAGCGGCACTGGCTTTGACTGAAAATGTCTCAAAAGAGAAAGAAGAAACTGTTGATGAAGACAGTGCTGCGGAAGACGACGATAACGCTGATAACGAATATGAAGGCGAGGTCGTAATCGCTTCTCGAAGCGGCGAACTTGTCGATGTTGAGACTCAGACCCGCGATAGCAGCTTCTCTGAAGAGACGCAAGCCGGTGAAGATGAGACACAAAAAAATACCGATAAAGAAAGCGTACTTCTTGATCGAAATAACCCGACAGTTGACGTTGTCAGTGATCTGCGTGAAGACAGTTATGTACCACCGGTCAGCATAGCCACTGAAACAGTGCAGCCTATCCCGGATGTTGTTAATCCTGTTGTTGTCGATGCAACAGCATCGGATACCACAGCACCGAATGCACCAGTCGTAGCACTGACGACAGATAGCGGCACAGCGGCTGATCTGATTACCAATGATGGGGCCTTAACTGTCACACCAAATGAAGCGACCAGTACAATTGAGTACAGTACAGATGGTGGCACAACGTGGAGCACAACAGCGCCAACAGCCACTGAAGGGGCCAACACCGTCTCTGTAAGAGAAGTCGATCCAGCAGGTAACGCCTCAGCTGCCACCGATATTACCTTTACACTTGATACAACAGCACCAGTCGTCGATGTTAATGATATTCCACTGACTAATGACACAACACCAGAACTGACAGGTACAGTCGATGATGCTAATGCCACAGTCGTTGTAACGATTGGCGGCGTGGAGTACACAGCTGTCAATAATGAGGATGGGACCTGGACCTTAGCTGATAATGCCGTCGCCGCACTGGCAGATGGCACAACAACAGTCGCAGTCAGCGCCACCGATGTCGCTGGCAATGAAGGGACAGGGTCAGGCACTGTCGTGGTCGATACCACTCTTCCAGTCCCAACCATCACTCTAGATGCTAATATCACGGCTGATGATGTGATCAATGCAGCTGAGTCGGGTCAAAACATTGCGATCACTGGTGTAGTGGGCGGCGAGTTCAACACAGGCGATACAGTGACAGTCACTGTCAATGGTGTCGACTCAACTGGCACTGTCGATGCAGCTGGTCACTTCTCAATCAATGTCGCGGGGTCAGACCTAGCAGCTGATACAACTGTCAGTGCCAGTGTGGCAACGACAGATGCCGCTGGTAACCCTGGTAGTGCCACTGATACAGAGACGTACACAGTCGATACCACTCTTCCAGTCCCAACCATCACTCTAGATGCTAATATCACGGCTGATGATGTGATCAATGCAGCTGAGTCGGGTCAAAACATTGCGATCACTGGTGTAGTGGGCGGCGAGTTCAACACAGGCGATACAGTGACAGTCACTGTCAATGGTGTCGACTCAACTGGCACTGTCGATGCAGCTGGTCACTTCTCAATCAATGTCGCGGGGTCAGACCTAGCAGCTGATACAACTGTCAGTGCCAGTGTGGCAACGACAGATGCCGCTGGTAACCCTGGTAGTGCCACTGATACAGAGACGTACACAGTCGATACCACTCTTCCAGTCCCAACCATCACTCTAGATGCTAATATCACGGCTGATGATGTGATCAATGCAGCTGAGTCGGGTCAAAACATTGCGATCACTGGTGTAGTGGGCGGCGAGTTCAACACAGGCGATACAGTGACAGTCACTGTCAATGGTGTCGACTCAACTGGCACTGTCGATGCAGCTGGTCACTTCTCAATCAATGTCGCGGGTCAGACCTAGCAGCTGATACAACTGTCAGTGCCAGTGTGGCAACGACAGATGCCGCTGGTAACCCTGGTAGTGCCACTGATACAGAGACGTACACAGTCGATACCACTCTTCCAGTCCCAACCATCACTCTAGATGCTAATATCACGGCTGATGATGTGATCAATGCAGCTGAGTCGGGTCAAAACATTGCGATCACTGGTGTAGTGGGCGGCGAGTTCAACACAGGCGATACAGTGACAGTCACTGTCAATGGTGTCGACTCAACTGGCACTGTCGATGCAGCTGGTCACTTCTCAATCAATGTCGCGGGGTCAGATAGCAGCTGATACAACTGTCAGTGCCAGTGTGGCAACGACAGATGCCGCTGGTAACCCTGGTAGTGCACTGATACAGAGACGTACACAGTCGATACCACTCTTCCAGTCCCAACCATCACTCTAGATGCTAATATCACGGCTGATGATGTGATCAATGCAGCTGTGTCGGGTCAAAACATTGCGATCACTGGTGTAGTGGGCGGCGAGTTCAACACAGGCGATACAGTGACAGTCACTGTCAATGGTGTCGACTCAATGGCATGTCGATGCAGCTGGTCACTTCTCAATCAATGTCGCGGGGTCAGACCTAGCAGCTGATACAACTGTCAGTGCCAGTGTGGCAACGACAGATGCCGCTGGTAACCCTGGTAGTGCCACTGATACAGAGACGTACACAGTCGATACCACTCTTCCAGTCCCAACCATCTCTAGATGCTAATATCACGGCTGATGATGTGATCAATGCAGCTGAGTGGGTCAAAACATTGCGATCACTGGTGTAGTGGGCGGCGAGTTCAACACAGGCGATACAGTGACAGTCACTGTCAATGGTGTCGACTCAATGCACTGTCGATCAGCTGGTCACTTCTCAATCAATGTCGCGGGGTCAGACCTAGCATGATACAACTGTCAGTGCCAGTGTGGCAACGACAGATGCCGCTGGTAACCCTGGTAGTGCCACTGATACAGAGACGTACACAGTCGATACCACTCTTCCAGTCCCAACCATCACTCTAGATGTTAATATCACGGCTGATGATGTGATCAATGCAGCTGAGTCGGGTCAAAACATTGCGATCACTGGTGTAGTGGGCGGGCGAGTTCAACACAGGCGATACAGTGACAGTCACTGTCAATGGGTGTCGACTCAACTGGCACTGTCGATGCAGCTGGTCACTTCTCAATCAATGTCGCGGGGTCCAGACCTAGCAGCTGATCAAAACTGTCAGTGCCAGTGTGGCAACGACAGATGCCGCTGGTAACCTGGTAGTGCCACTGATACGAGAGACGTACACAGTCGATACCACTCTTCCAGTCCCACACCATCACTCTAGATGCTAATATCACGGCTGATGATGTGATCAATGCAGCTGAGTCGGGTCAAAACATTGCGATCACTGGGTAGTGGGCGGACGAGTTCAACACAGGCGATACAGTGACAGTCACTGTCAATGGTGTCGACTCAACTGGCACTGTCGATGCAGGGTCACTTTCAATCAATGTCGCGGGGTCAGACCTAGCAGTGATACAACTGTCAGTGCCAGTGTGGCAACGACAGATGCCGCTGGTAACCCTGGTAGTGCCACTGATACAGAGACGTACACAGTCGATACCACTCTTCCAGTCCCAACCATCACTCTAGATGCTAATATCACGGCTGATGATGTGATCAATGCAGCTGAGTCGGGTCAAAACATTGCGATCATGTGTAGTGGGCGGCGAGTTCAACACAGGCGATACAGTGAAGTCACTGTCAATGGTGTCGACTCAACTGGCACTGTCGATGCAGCTGGTCACTTCTCAATCAATGTCGCGGGGTCAGACCTAGCAGCTGATACAACTGTCAGTGCCAGAGTGGCAACGACAGATGCCGCTGGTAACCCTGGTAGTGCCACTGATACAGAGACGTACACAGTCGATACCACTCATCCAGTCCCAACCATCACTCTAGATGCTAATATCACGGCTGATGATGTGATCAATGCATGCTGAGTGGAGTCAAACATTGCGATCACTGGTGTAGTGGCGGCGAGTTCAACACAGGGCGATACAGTGACAGTCACTGTCAATGGTGTCGACTCAACTGGCACTGTCGATGCAGCTGGTCACTTCTCAATCAATGTCGCGGGGTCAGACCTAGCAGCTGATACAACTGTCAGTGCCAGTGTGGCAACGACAGATGCCGCTGGTAACCTGGTAGTGCCACTGATACAGAGACGTACACAGTCGATTCCACTCTTCCAGTCCCAACCATCACTCTAGATGCTAATATCACGGCTGATGATGTGATCAATGCAGCTGAGTCGGGTCAAAACATTGCGATCACTGGTGTAGTGGGCGGCGAGTTCAACAAGGCGATACAGTGACAGTCACTGTCAATGGTGTCGACTCAACTGCACTGTCGATGCAGCTGGTCACTTCTCAATCAATGTGGGTCAGACCTAGCAGCTGATACAACTGTCAGTGCCAGTGTGGCAACGACAGATGCCGCTGGTAACCCTGGTAGTGCCACTGATACAGAGACGTACACAGTCGATACCACTCTTCCAGTCCCAACCATCACTCTAGATGCTAATATCACGGCTGATGATGTGATCAATGCAGCTGAGTCGGGTCAAACATTGCGATCACTGGTGTAGTGGGCGGCGTTCACACAGGCGATACAGTGACAGTCACTGTCAAGTGTCGACTCAACTGGCACTGTCGATGCAGCTGGTCACTTCTCAATCAATGTCGCGGGGTCAGACCTAGCAGCTGATACAACTGTCAGTGCCAGTGTGGCAACGACAGATGCCGCTGGTAACCCTGGTAGTGCCACTGATAAGAGACGTACACAGTCGATACCACTTTCCAGTCCCAACCATCACTCTAGATGCTAATAATCACGGCTGATGATGTGATCAATGCAGCTGAGTCGGGTCAAAACATTGCGATCACTGGTGTAGTGGGCGGCGAGTTCAACACAGGCGATACAGTGACAGTCACTGTCAATGGTGTCGACTCAACTGGCACTGTCGATGCAGCTGGTCACTTCTCAATCAATGTCGCGGGGTCAGACCTAGCAGCTGATACAACTGTCAGTGCCAGTGTGGCAACGACAGATGCCGCTGGTAACCCTGGTAGTGCCACTGATACAGAGACGTACACAGTCGATACCACTCTTCCAGTCCCAACCATCACTCTAGATGTAAATCACGGCTGATGAGTGATCAATGCAGCTGAGTCGGGTCAAAACATTGCGATCACTGGTGTAGTGGGCGGCGAGTTCAACACAGGCGAATACAGTGACAGTCACTGTCAATGGTGTCGACTCAACTGGCACTGTCGATGCAGCTGGTCACTTCTCAATCAATGTCGCGGGTCAGACCTAGCAGCTGATACAACTGTCAGTGCCAGTGTGGCAACGACAGATGCCGCTGGTAACCCTGGTAGTGCCACTGATACAGAGACGTACACAGTCGATACCACTCTTCCAGTCCCAACCATCACTCTAGATGCTAATATCACGGCTGATGATGTGATCAATGCAGCTGAGTCGGGTCAAAACATTGCGATCACTGGTGTAGTGGGCGGCGAGTTCAACACAGGCGATACAGTGACAGTCACTGTCAATGGTGTCGACTCAACTGGCACTGTCGATGCAGCTGGTCACTTCTCAATCAATGTCGCGGGGTCAGACCTAGCAGCTGATACAACTGTCAGTGCCAGTGTGGCAACGACAGATGCCGCTGGTAACCCTGGTAGTGCCACTGATACAGAGACGTACACAGTCGATACCACTCTTCCAGTCCCAACCATCACTCTAGATGCTAATATCACGGCTGATGATGTGATCAATGCAGCTGAGTCGGGTCAAAACATTGCGATCACTGGTGTAGTGGGCGGCGAGTTCAACACAGGCGATACAGTGACAGTCACTGTCAATGGTGTCGACTCAACTGGCACTGTCGATGCAGCTGGTCACTTCTCAATCAATGTCGCGGGGTCAGACCTAGCAGCTGATACAACTGTCAGTGCCAGTGTGGCAACGACAGATGCCGCTGGTAACCCTGGTAGTGCCACTGATACAGAGACGTACACAGTCGATACCACTCTTCCAGTCCCAACCATCACTCTAGATGCTAATATCACGGCTGATGATGTGATCAATGCAGCTGAGTCGGGTCAAAACATTGCGATCACTGGTGTAGTGGGCGGCGAGTTCAACACAGGCGATACAGTGACAGTCACTGTCAATGGTGTCGACTCAACTGGCACTGTCGATGCAGCTGGTCACTTCTCAATCAATGTCGCGGGGTCAGACCTAGCAGCTGATACAACTGTCAGTGCCAGTGTGGCAACGACAGATGCCGCTGGTAACCCTGGTAGTGCCACTGATACAGAGACGTACACAGTCGATACCACTCTTCCAGTCCCAACCATCACTCTAGATGCTAATATCACGGCTGATGATGTGATCAATGCAGCTGAGTCGGGTCAAAACATTGCGATCACTGGTGTAGTGGGCGGCGAGTTCAACACAGGCGATACAGTGACAGTCACTGTCAATGGTGTCGACTCAACTGGCACTGTCGATGCAGCTGGTCACTTCTCAATCAATGTCGCGGGGTCAGACCTAGCAGCTGATACAACTGTCAGTGCCAGTGTGGCAACGACAGATGCCGCTGGTAACCCTGGTAGTGCCACTGATACAGAGACGTACACAGTCGATACCACTCTTCCAGTCCCAACCATCACTCTAGATGCTAATATCACGGCTGATGATGTGATCAATGCAGCTGAGTCGGGTCAAAACATTGCGATCACTGGTGTAGTGGGCGGCGAGTTCAACACAGGCGATACAGTGACAGTCACTGTCAATGGTGTCGACTCAACTGGCACTGTCGATGCAGCTGGTCACTTCTCAATCAATGTCGCGGGGTCAGACCTAGCAGCTGATACAACTGTCAGTGCCAGTGTGGCAACGACAGATGCCGCTGGTAACCCTGGTAGTGCCACTGATACAGAGACGTACACAGTCGATACCACTCTTCCAGTCCCAACCATCACTCTAGATGCTAATATCACGGCTGATGATGTGATCAATGCAGCTGAGTCGGGTCAAAACATTGCGATCACTGGTGTAGTGGGCGGCGAGTTCAACACAGGCGATACAGTGACAGTCACTGTCAATGGTGTCGACTCAACTGGCACTGTCGATGCAGCTGGTCACTTCTCAATCAATGTCGCGGGGTCAGACCTAGCAGCTGATACAACTGTCAGTGCCAGTGTGGCAACGACAGATGCCGCTGGTAACCCTGGTAGTGCCACTGATACAGAGACGTACACAGTCGATACCACTCTTCCAGTCCCAACCATCACTCTAGATGCTAATATCACGGCTGATGATGTGATCAATGCAGCTGAGTCGGGTCAAAACATTGCGATCACTGGTGTAGTGGGCGGCGAGTTCAACACAGGCGATACAGTGACAGTCACTGTCAATGGTGTCGACTCAACTGGCACTGTCGATGCAGCTGGTCACTTCTCAATCAATGTCGCGGGGTCAGACCTAGCAGCTGATACAACTGTCAGTGCCAGTGTGGCAACGACAGATGCCGCTGGTAACCCTGGTAGTGCCACTGATACAGAGACGTACACAGTCGATACCACTCTTCCAGTCCCAACCATCACTCTAGATGCTAATATCACGGCTGATGATGTGATCAATGCAGCTGAGTCGGGTCAAAACATTGCGATCACTGGTGTAGTGGGCGGCGAGTTCAACACAGGCGATACAGTGACAGTCACTGTCAATGGTGTCGACTCAACTGGCACTGTCGATGCAGCTGGTCACTTCTCAATCAATGTCGCGGGGTCAGACCTAGCAGCTGATACAACTGTCAGTGCCAGTGTGGCAACGACAGATGCCGCTGGTAACCCTGGTAGTGCCACTGATACAGAGACGTACACAGTCGATACCACTCTTCCAGTCCCAACCATCACTCTAGATGCTAATATCACGGCTGATGATGTGATCAATGCAGCTGAGTCGGGTCAAAACATTGCGATCACTGGTGTAGTGGGCGGCGAGTTCAACACAGGCGATACAGTGACAGTCACTGTCAATGGTGTCGACTCAACTGGCACTGTCGATGCAGCTGGTCACTTCTCAATCAATGTCGCGGGGTCAGACCTAGCAGCTGATACAACTGTCAGTGCCAGTGTGGCAACGACAGATGCCGCTGGTAACCCTGGTAGTGCCACTGATACAGAGACGTACACAGTCGATACCACTCTTCCAGTCCCAACCATCACTCTAGATGCTAATATCACGGCTGATGATGTGATCAATGCAGCTGAGTCGGGTCAAAACATTGCGATCACTGGTGTAGTGGGCGGCGAGTTCAACACAGGCGATACAGTGACAGTCACTGTCAATGGTGTCGACTCAACTGGCACTGTCGATGCAGCTGGTCACTTCTCAATCAATGTCGCGGGGTCAGACCTAGCAGCTGATACAACTGTCAGTGCCAGTGTGGCAACGACAGATGCCGCTGGTAACCCTGGTAGTGCCACTGATACAGAGACGTACACAGTCGATACCACTCTTCCAGTCCCAACCATCACTCTAGATGCTAATATCACGGCTGATGATGTGATCAATGCAGCTGAGTCGGGTCAAAACATTGCGATCACTGGTGTAGTGGGCGGCGAGTTCAACACAGGCGATACAGTGACAGTCACTGTCAATGGTGTCGACTCAACTGGCACTGTCGATGCAGCTGGTCACTTCTCAATCAATGTCGCGGGGTCAGACCTAGCAGCTGATACAACTGTCAGTGCCAGTGTGGCAACGACAGATGCCGCTGGTAACCCTGGTAGTGCCACTGATACAGAGACGACTACACAGTCGATACCACTCTTCCAGTCCCAACCATCACTCTAGATGCTAATATCACGGCTGATGATGTGATCAATGCAGCTGAGTCGGGTCAAAACATTGCGATCACTGGTGTAGTGGGCGGCGAGTTCAACACAGGCGATACAGTGACAGTCACTGTCAATGGTGTCGACTCAACTGGCACTGTCGATGCAGCTGGTCACTTCTCAATCAATGTCGCGGGGTCAGACCTAGCAGCTGATACAACTGTCAGTGCCAGTGTGGCAACGACAGATGCCGCTGGTAACCCTGGTAGTGCCACTGATACAGAGACGTACACAGTCGATACCACTCTTCCAGTCCCAACCATCACTCTAGATGCTAATATCACGGCTGATGATGTGATCAATGCAGCTGAGTCGGGTCAAAACATTGCGATCACTGGTGTAGTGGGCGGCGAGTTCAACACAGGCGATACAGTGACAGTCACTGTCAATGGTGTCGACTCAACTGGCACTGTCGATGCAGCTGGTCACTTCTCAATCAATGTCGCGGGGGGTCAGACCTAGCAGCTGATACAACTGTCAGTGCCAGTGTGGCAACGACAGATGCCGCTGGTAACCCTGGTAGTGCCACTGATACAGAGACGTACACAGTCGATACCACTCTTCCAGTCCCAACCATCACTCTAGATGCTAATATCACGGCTGATGATGTGATCAATGCAGCTGAGTCGGGTCAAAACATTGCGATCACTGGTGTAGTGGGCGGCGAGTTCAACACAGGCGATACAGTGACAGTCACTGTCAATGGTGTCGACTCAACTGGCACTGTCGATGCAGCTGGTCACTTCTCAATCAATGTCGCGGGGTCAGACCTAGCAGCTGATACAACTGTCAGTGCCAGTGTGGCAACGACAGATGCCGCTGGTAACCCTGGTAGCCCTGTATGCATGAGACGTACACAGTCGATACCACTCTTCCAGTCCCAACCATCACTCTAGATGCTAATATCACGGCTGATGATGTGATCAATGCAGCTGAGTCGGGTCAAAACATTGCGATCACTGGTGTAGTGGGCGGCGAGTTCAACACAGGCGATACAGTGACAGTCACTGTCAATGGTGTCGACTCAACTGGCACTGTCGATGCAGCTGGTCACTTCTCAATCAATGTCGCGGGGTCAGACCTAGCAGCTGATACAACTGTCAGTGCCAGTGTGGCAACGACAGATGCCGCTGGTAACCCTGGTAGTGCCACTGATACAGAGACGTACACAGTCGATACCACTCTTCCAGTCCCAACCATCACTCTAGATGCTAATATCACGGCTGATGATGTGATCAATGCAGCTGAGTCGGGTCAAAACATTGCGATCACTGGTGTAGTGGGCGGCGAGTTCAACACAGGCGATACAGTGACAGTCACTGTCAATGGTGTCGACTCAACTGGCACTGTCGATGCAGCTGGTCACTTCTCAATCAATGTCCGGGGTCAGACCTAGCAGCTGATACAACTGTCAGTGCCAGTGTGGCAACGACAGATGCCGCTGGTAACCCTGGTAGTGCCACTGATACAGAGACGTACACAGTCGATACCACTCTTCCAGTCCCAACCATCACTCTAGATGCTAATATCACGGCTGATGATGTGATCAATGCAGCTGAGTCGGGTCAAAACATTGCGATCACTGGTGTAGTGGGCGGCGAGTTCAACACAGGCGATACAGTGACAGTCACTGTCAATGGTGTCGACTCAACTGGCACTGTCGATGCAGCTGGTCACTTCTCAATCAATGTCGCGGGGTCAGACCTAGCAGCTGATACAACTGTCAGTGCCAGTGTGGCAACGACAGATGCCGCTGGTAACCCTGGTAGTGCCACTGATACAGAGACGTACACAGTCGATACCACTCTTCCAGTCCCAACCATCACTCTAGATGCTAATATCACGGCTGATGATGTGATCAATGCAGCTGAGTCGGGTCAAAACATTGCGATCACTGGTGTAGTGGGCGGCGAGTTCAACACAGGCGATACAGTGACAGTCACTGTCAATGGTGTCGACTCAACTGGCACTGTCGATGCAGCTGGTCACTTCTCAATCAATGTCGCGGGGTCAGACCTAGCAGCTGATACAACTGTCAGTGCCAGTGTGGCAACGACAGATGCCGCTGGTAACCCTGGTAGTGCCACTGATACAGAGACGTACACAGTCGATACCACTCTTCCAGTCCCAACCATCACTCTAGATGCTAATATCACGGCTGATGATGTGATCAATGCAGCTGAGTCGGGTCAAAACATTGCGATCACTGGTGTAGTGGCGGCGAGTTCAACACAGGCGATACAGTGACAGTCACTGTCAATGGTGTCGACTCAACTGGCACTGTCGATGCAGCTGGTCACTTCTCAATCAATGTCGCGGGGTCAGACCTAGCAGGATACAACTGTCAGTGCCAGTGTGGCAACGACAGATGCCGCTGGTAACCTGGTAGTGCCACTGATACAGAGACGTACACAGTCGATACCACTCTTCCAGTCCCAACCATCACTCTAGATGCTAATATCACGGCTGATGATGTGATCAATGCAGCTGAGTCGGGTCAAAACATTGCGATCACTGGTGTAGTGGGCGGCGAGTTCAACACAGGCGATACAGTGACAGTCACTGTCAATGGTGTCGACTCAACTGGCACTGTCGATGCAGCTGGTCACTTCTCAATCAATGTCGCGGGGTCAGACCTAGCAGCTGATACAACTGTCAGTGCCAGTGTGGCAACGACAGATGCCGCTGGTAACCCTGGTAGTGCCACTGATACAGAGACGTACACAGTCGATACCACTCTTCCAGTCCCAACCATCACTCTAGATGCTAATATCACGGCTGATGATGTGATCAATGCAGCTGAGTCGGTCAAAACATTGCGATCACTGGTGTAGTGGGCGGCGAGTTCAACACAGGCGATACAGTGACAGTCACTGTCAATGGTGTCGACTCAACTGGCACTGTCGATGCAGCTGGTCACTTCTCAATCAATGTCGCGGGGTCAGACCTAGCAGCTGATACAACTGTCAGTGCCAGTGTGGCAACGACAGATGCCGCTGGTAACCCTGGTAGTGCCACTGATACAGAGACGTACACAGTCGATACCACTCTTCCAGTCCCAACCATCACTCTAGATGCTAATATCACGGCTGATGATGTGATCAATGCAGCTGAGTCGGGTCAAAACATTGCGATCACTGGTGTAGTGGGCGGCGAGTTCAACACAGGCGATACAGTGACAGTCACTGTCAATGGTGTCGACTCAACTGGCACTGTCGATGCAGCTGGTCACTTCTCAATCAATGTCGCGGGGTCAGACCTAGCAGCTGATACAACTGTCAGTGCCAGTGTGGCAACGACAGATGCCGCTGGTAACCCTGGTAGTGCCACTGATACAGAGACGTACACAGTCGATACCACTCTTCCAGTCCCAACCATCACTCTAGATGCTAATATCACGGCTGATGATGTGATCAATGCAGCTGAGTCGGGTCAAAACATTGCGATCACTGGTGTAGTGGGCGGCGAGTTCAACACAGGCGATACAGTGACAGTCACTGTCAATGGTGTCGACTCAACTGGCACTGTCGATGCAGCTGGTCACTTCTCAATCAATGTCGCGGGGTCAGACCTAGCAGCTGATACAACTGTCAGTGCCAGTGTGGCAACGACAGATGCCGCTGGTAACCCTGGTAGTGCCACTGATACAGAGACGTACACAGTCGATACCACTCTTCCAGTCCCAACCATCACTCTAGATGCTAATATCACGGCTGATGATGTGATCAATGCAGCTGAGTCGGGTCAAAACATTGCGATCACTGGTGTAGTGGGCGGCGAGTTCAACACAGGCGATACAGTGACAGTCACTGTCAATGGTGTCGACTCAACTGGCACTGTCGATGCAGCTGGTCACTTCTCAATCAATGTCGCGGGGTCAGACCTAGCAGCTGATACAACTGTCAGTGCCAGTGTGGCAACGACAGATGCCGCTGGTAACCCTGGTAGTGCCACTGATACAGAGACGTACACAGTCGATACCACTCTTCCAGTCCCAACCATCACTCTAGATGCTAATATCACGGCTGATGATGTGATCAATGCAGCTGAGTCGGGTCAAAACATTGCGATCACTGGTGTAGTGGGCGGCGAGTTCAACACAGGCGATACAGTGACAGTCACTGTCAATGGTGTCGACTCAACTGGCACTGTCGATGCAGCTGGTCACTTCTCAATCAATGTCGCGGGGTCAGACCTAGCAGCTGATACAACTGTCAGTGCCAGTGTGGCAACGACAGATGCCGCTGGTAACCCTGGTAGTGCCACTGATACAGAGACGTACACAGTCGATACCACTCTTCCAGTCCCAACCATCACTCTAGATGCTAATATCACGGCTGATGATGTGATCAATGCAGCTGAGTCGGGTCAAAACATTGCGATCACTGGTGTAGTGGGCGGCGAGTTCAACACAGGCGATACAGTGACAGTCACTGTCAATGGTGTCGACTCAACTGGCACTGTCGATGCAGCTGGTCACTTCTCAATCAATGTCGCGGGGTCAGACCTAGCAGCTGATACAACTGTCAGTGCCAGTGTGGCAACGACAGATGCCGCTGGTAACCCTGGTAGTGCCACTGATACAGAGACGTACACAGTCGATACCACTCTTCCAGTCCCAACCATCACTCTAGATGCTAATATCACGGCTGATGATGTGATCAATGCAGCTGAGTCGGGTCAAAACATTGCGATCACTGGTGTAGTGGGCGGCGAGTTCAACACAGGCGATACAGTGACAGTCACTGTCAATGGTGTCGACTCAACTGGCACTGTCGATGCAGCTGGTCACTTCTCAATCAATGTCGCGGGGTCAGACCTAGCAGCTGATACAACTGTCAGTGCCAGTGTGGCAACGACAGATGCCGCTGGTAACCCTGGTAGTGCCACTGATACAGAGACGTACACAGTCGATACCACTCTTCCAGTCCCAACCATCACTCTAGATGCTAATATCACGGCTGATGATGTGATCAATGCAGCTGAGTCGGGTCAAAACATTGCGATCACTGGTGTAGTGGGCGGCGAGTTCAACACAGGCGATACAGTGACAGTCACTGTCAATGGTGTCGACTCAACTGGCACTGTCGATGCAGCTGGTCACTTCTCAATCAATGTCGCGGGGTCAGACCTAGCAGCTGATACAACTGTCAGTGCCAGTGTGGCAACGACAGATGCCGCTGGTAACCCTGGTAGTGCCACTGATACAGAGACGTACACAGTCGATACCACTCTTCCAGTCCCAACCATCACTCTAGATGCTAATATCACGGCTGATGATGTGATCAATGCAGCTGAGTCGGGTCAAAACATTGCGATCACTGGTGTAGTGGGCGGCGAGTTCAACACAGGCGATACAGTGACAGTCACTGTCAATGGTGTCGACTCAACTGGCACTGTCGATGCAGCTGGTCACTTCTCAATCAATGTCGCGGGGTCAGACCTAGCAGCTGATACAACTGTCAGTGCCAGTGTGGCAACGACAGATGCCGCTGGTAACCCTGGTAGTGCCACTGATACAGAGACGTACACAGTCGATACCACTCTTCCAGTCCCAACCATCACTCTAGATGCTAATATCACGGCTGATGATGTGATCAATGCAGCTGAGTCGGGTCAAAACATTGCGATCACTGGTGTAGTGGGCGGCGAGTTCAACACAGGCGATACAGTGACAGTCACTGTCAATGGTGTCGACTCAACTGGCACTGTCGATGCAGCTGGTCACTTCTCAATCAATGTCGCGGGGTCAGACCTAGCAGCTGATACAACTGTCAGTGCCAGTGTGGCAACGACAGATGCCGCTGGTAACCCTGGTAGTGCCACTGATACAGAGACGTACACAGTCGATACCACTCTTCCAGTCCCAACCATCACTCTAGATGCTAATATCACGGCTGATGATGTGATCAATGCAGCTGAGTCGGGTCAAAACATTGCGATCACTGGTGTAGTGGGCGGCGAGTTCAACACAGGCGATACAGTGACAGTCACTGTCAATGGTGTCGACTCAACTGGCACTGTCGATGCAGCTGGTCACTTCTCAATCAATGTCGCGGGGTCAGACCTAGCAGCTGATACAACTGTCAGTGCCAGTGTGGCAACGACAGATGCCGCTGGTAACCCTGGTAGTGCCACTGATACAGAGACGTACACAGTCGATACCACTCTTCCAGTCCCAACCATCACTCTAGATGCTAATATCACGGCTGATGATGTGATCAATGCAGCTGAGTCGGGTCAAAACATTGCGATCACTGGTGTAGTGGGCGGCGAGTTCAACACAGGCGATACAGTGACAGTCACTGTCAATGGTGTCGACTCAACTGGCACTGTCGATGCAGCTGGTCACTTCTCAATCAATGTCGCGGGGTCAGACCTAGCAGCTGATACAACTGTCAGTGCCAGTGTGGCAACGACAGATGCCGCTGGTAACCCTGGTAGTGCCACTGATACAGAGACGTACACAGTCGATACCACTCTTCCAGTCCCAACCATCACTCTAGATGCTAATATCACGGCTGATGATGTGATCAATGCAGCTGAGTCGGGTCAAAACATTGCGATCACTGGTGTAGTGGGCGGCGAGTTCAACACAGGCGATACAGTGACAGTCACTGTCAATGGTGTCGACTCAACTGGCACTGTCGATGCAGCTGGTCACTTCTCAATCAATGTCGCGGGGTCAGACCTAGCAGCTGATACAACTGTCAGTGCCAGTGTGGCAACGACAGATGCCGCTGGTAACCCTGGTAGTGCCACTGATACAGAGACGTACACAGTCGATACCACTCTTCCAGTCCCAACCATCACTCTAGATGCTAATATCACGGCTGATGATGTGATCAATGCAGCTGAGTCGGGTCAAAACATTGCGATCACTGGTGTAGTGGGCGGCGAGTTCAACACAGGCGATACAGTGACAGTCACTGTCAATGGTGTCGACTCAACTGGCACTGTCGATGCAGCTGGTCACTTCTCAATCAATGTCGCGGGGTCAGACCTAGCAGCTGATACAACTGTCAGTGCCAGTGTGGCAACGACAGATGCCGCTGGTAACCCTGGTAGTGCCACTGATACAGAGACGTACACAGTCGATACCACTCTTCCAGTCCCAACCATCACTCTAGATGCTAATATCACGGCTGATGATGTGATCAATGCAGCTGAGTCGGGTCAAAACATTGCGATCACTGGTGTAGTGGGCGGCGAGTTCAACACAGGCGATACAGTGACAGTCACTGTCAATGGTGTCGACTCAACTGGCACTGTCGATGCAGCTGGTCACTTCTCAATCAATGTCGCGGGGTCAGACCTAGCAGCTGATACAACTGTCAGTGCCAGTGTGGCAACGACAGATGCCGCTGGTAACCCTGGTAGTGCCACTGATACAGAGACGTACACAGTCGATACCACTCTTCCAGTCCCAACCATCACTCTAGATGCTAATATCACGGCTGATGATGTGATCAATGCAGCTGAGTCGGGTCAAAACATTGCGATCACTGGTGTAGTGGGCGGCGAGTTCAACACAGGCGATACAGTGACAGTCACTGTCAATGGTGTCGACTCAACTGGCACTGTCGATGCAGCTGGTCACTTCTCAATCAATGTCGCGGGGTCAGACCTAGCAGCTGATACAACTGTCAGTGCCAGTGTGGCAACGACAGATGCCGCTGGTAACCCTGGTAGTGCCACTGATACAGAGACGTACACAGTCGATACCACTCTTCCAGTCCCAACCATCACTCTAGATGCTAATATCACGGCTGATGATGTGATCAATGCAGCTGAGTCGGGTCAAAACATTGCGATCACTGGTGTAGTGGGCGGCGAGTTCAACACAGGCGATACAGTGACAGTCACTGTCAATGGTGTCGACTCAACTGGCACTGTCGATGCAGCTGGTCACTTCTCAATCAATGTCGCGGGGTCAGACCTAGCAGCTGATACAACTGTCAGTGCCAGTGTGGCAACGACAGATGCCGCTGGTAACCCTGGTAGTGCCACTGATACAGAGACGTACACAGTCGATACCACTCTTCCAGTAGTGACAGATCAAACATTTACTTATGTTGAGAACCAAGTAACGAATGCAATAGTAGCCACTGTAGTGGGAACAGATAATGTCGCTGTAACAGGGTACACCTTCGCTGCAACGGGTACACAACTTTCAGCAGATGGCTTCTATGCCATTAATAATACCGGTGAGATCTCAATCACAGCAGCTGGCGCGGCTTCAGGAATCAATGATTACGAAACAGCGCCAAACAGCAGTACATATGATGTCGTTGCTACTGATGCAGCAGGTAATGAGACAACCGCTGCTATTACACTCAATGAGAGTAATAGTAATGATAATGCACCGGTCGCCGTCGATGATGCCATTACAGCCACTGAAGATACATCATTTACTTCAACCATTGATTTAGATGCTAACGATACAGACTTAGACGGCGATGCGTTAACTGTTGTAGCCGGTACCTTCACAACAGCTCAAGGCGGAGAGATCGTTATTGCCACTGATGGCTCTTACACTTATACACCGGCGCTCAATTTTAGCGGTACAGATACAGTGGATTACACGGTAACTGATGGCACACTGACAGATATTGGTACATTAACGATAACAGTTACTCCGGTCGATGATGCTACCACGACAGTTTCAGATACTGGTAGCACAAACGAAGATACGACATTGACAATTACAGCTGCAAACGGTGTGTTGAGTAATGATAGTGATGTCGATACTGCACTATCGGTAGCGACCTTTACAGTGGCAGGGGATACAACAGTTTATACCGCCGGTACAGATACGGCGACAATCGCTGGTGTAGGTACATTGACAATGGGTACAGATGGCTCGTATGAGTTTATTCCAGCAGCCGACTATAGCGGTTCAGTACCTGAAGTAACGTACACCTTAAATTCAGGAAGTTCGGATACGTTGGACATCACTGTAACAGCTGTTGCAGATACACCAGTGATTACGATTGGTACTGCGATTGAAAGTACGTATGTTCCACCTGTAAGTGTGGGTCTCACCAAAGAGATATATCTAAATCAAACTTTCGGTACAGTCGACAGTAACCAATTAGAGACTATCACGGATGGCTTGACAGCTGATTCTACTGTCACAGTGACTCAGCCGTATAGCACAGGTATGGATGCTGCAGCAGCTGATGATCTTGCAACTGACAGTATAGAAGTCACTACCGGGCTGATCTACCTGGAAGCTGGAACAACGATATCTTTAGAGGGGTACTATGATGATTCGTTATATATTGAACTCGGTGGCCAGGTGTTGGTTGAGACGACAGGCGATTCCTGGGGAACGTACGATACAAGTGCTGTTGTAACTGGTGCAGCTCAAGGTAGCGGCACGATTACAACAACAGGTACATTTACTGCGACACAATCTGGATATTACACTCTGGAAACATATGTTTATAATGACAGTGGACAGGGTGACATGTCTATCAATGTCAGCGTGAACGGCGGTGCTACGGTACCATTGGATACTACGAATTTCAACATTTATTCAAGTACAGCCGATATTTCAGATTATGAAGCATTTGAGATGACCGCAGGCAGTGATGGCGGTGTGTACCCTGTCGTGACTACTATCGATATGGCACTCAATGTTGATTTGGCAGACACAGATGGTTCAGAATCCTTGACTATCGTTCTTTCTGCTTTCCCAGAAGGAACTACGTTCTCAAGAGGTGCATTGGATACCGCTAGCGGAAACTGGATCATTGCTTTAGCTGCGGGCGATAACTTAACTGATCTTCAAGCTGTTCTTCCTGAAGGCTATACCGGTGACTTTAACTACAGTGTAACTGCCACAGCCACAGAAAGCAGTAATGGCGATACGGCCAGTGCAACGGCTCATGTTGTAAACTCTACCCCTGTTGATGTGTTCATCAGTATGGATGAAGGGAATTTAGCTAATGGAACAGCTCCGGATGCAACGGCATTGGTCTCTAGCGGTATTTTAGAATCAAGTGTCGTCTCTGTTAATGGTGTCGTTGCTGATGCAGGTGGTCTGATTACCGTAACATCGGCACATGGTGAACTTGTGGTCGATACGGCAGATAACTCATATACGTATACATTGACGGGTGCAACGACTGAAGGGGTAGATGACAGCGATATCTTTGAGTACAGTGATGGTACGACAACTGGATATATAGGTGTTGCTATAGCTGACGATGCTCCTGTGACATCTGATGCCACTAATGAGATCGTCCTTCCATCAGTCGATACCAATATCCAGCTGATTCTTGATTTTTCAGGTTCAATGGCCTTTGCTATTGATGACGGAAATGGCGGAACGACAACGGCATTGGCCATTATGCAAACAGCAGTTACTGACATGCTAAACAAGTATGCGAACCTTGGAGATGTAAAAGTCAGTATAGTGACCTTCTCGGACAGTGCAACGACTTATCAGAGCAACGGTGAAGTATGGATGACGGTTGCTGAAGCTACTGCCTACGTCAACGGTTTGACAGATGCTGATATGGGTGGTGGTACATATTATGACACTGCCTTGACCCAAACCATGAGTACTTATGATACGGCAGGAAAAATAGTCGACGGACAAAATGTTACCTATTTCTTAACAGATGGCGCTCCTACATGGGGGCATGAAATTGGAACAGCAGAGGAGTCTATCTGGACGACTTTCTTGGATCTAAATGATGTGAACGCCTTTGTTTATGGAATGGGAACAGGTGCTTCGCAGGCCAATATTGATCCAATAGCATACGACGGCGTTACACCTGTTGATACAGACGGGGTCGTTGTGGCAAATGCAAATGACCTTCCACCTGTGTTACGTGATTCGGTCATTGATGCTTCGAGCGGTGGAATCGTTTCAGGCGGTGGCATTGGAACGAATGTCGGTTTTGGTGCCGACGGCGGTTATATTGAGTCCATTACAATAGATGGAAGTACGTATACTTACGACAGTGTTGCCAACACTATATCAGTTACAGGTGTTGATAACAGTACCTATGACAGTGTTACATACGAATTGACTATTGAAACTGCTTTGAACGGAAAATTTGTCATCAATGTCGATACGGGTGACTACACGTATACGGCATCAGGCGAACAGACGGTCAGAGAGACTGAAAGTATTGAATACAGTGTCATCGATGCCGACGGTGACACCAGCAGTTCGACATTGACCATCGGTATTAACCCTCCGGGAGGAATGCCATACATCTTAGAAACAGATACAACTGTGGTTGAAAACACGACCCAAGTCATCGGTACTGCTAAAGATGTCGACGGTACGATCGACAGCTCAACCTTGACAGCAACACACGGTACCGTTATACTCGAAACAAACGGCGATATTATCTATACGCCGGACAGCGGCTATCTGGGCAGTGATACGATCAGCGTATCGGTTACGGATAATGATGGCAATACCACAACTAAAGATATCGCTGTCTCAGTTCTTACGATTGCTGATAATGCTTTGACGATGAGTATCGATAATGGAACAGTTCTTACGGATACGGTTATTTATCAGGACACAACTGACTATGCATACAGTAATAATGGCGATACGCATACTTATAGCTCTTTTGGGGCAGATGGAAAAACAGTAACAATTGAAATTGATAATTATAGAGATAACAGAGATGAAGGTAGAATCATTTTTAGACAGGGGACGACAGTTGTCTATACAATAGAACTAGATGCTGCCACTACTGGTGGAAATAATCAACAACATTCATTTACTGTTGATCCCGGTGTTGCATTTGACAGTGTTGAAATTATTTCTGACGCAGATAGAAGTTTTGACATTTTAGATTTTAAAGTAAATGCAGATCTCTATAAATACGACTTGGCTTTAAATGCAGAGTTGCTGGGCAACAGCGGAACACTGTCAGATGTCACGCTTACAAATATTCCAACAGGTGTGACACTTCAAGACAGTAACGGAATCGAAATCGTGCAGAATGGCGATGGAAGCTATTCTGCGACACTTGATGAAAACGGTGCGGCCGTTGTTTCGATAACCTCTACGGATATGTTGACTACGGCAGAGAAAGATGCGATAACATCTTCGGTTACATCGACAGACAGTCTTGGGAATGAAGTCACTACAACGATAGGTGGTTCATTAGACGATAGCGTAGTATACGGTACAGGCGATATTGTAGATGGCGGTCTGGGCAGTGACACCATCACCATTGAAGCCGATATAAATCTCGACTTCTCCGATGCCAATATAGCCAATCATTTGTCAAATATTGAGCAGATCGATCTAACCAGTGGTGATCATGCGATTGTGAACCTGTCACTCGATGATATCTTGACCATGACAGACAGTAACAATACGTTGACTATTACCGGCGATGCTTCTGACAGTGTCGCAGCAGTAGATAAGAGTGGATGGACGCAAGATGCAATTAATGTTGGGAATGAAGATAACGGCGACGGTACAGCGACGTACGTCTACTCAAATGACACAACATCAGACAGTATCACCTTGACTATTGACGATAATGTGAACAATACTGCTCTTTAAGAGTTTCTCTTAGAGGCTCTTTTGAGCCTCTTCTCTCTCTTATATAGCAATGAGAACAGAAGAGACACTCTACTATAATCACCGTACATTTAAGAAACAGGAAAATGAATTGAAAATACGCGTTTACTACGAAGATACCGATCTCGGCGGGGTGGTTTACCACTCTAACTATCTGAACTTCTGCGAGAGGGCGCGCAGCGAGCTCTTTTTTTCCAAGGGGCTTTCGCCGGTCCTGGAGGAGGGGCACTTTGTCGCGAAGTCGCTGGAGGCCGACTATGTCAAGCCGGCGCTTTTTGCCGATCTCCTGGAGGTGAAGACGGAGCTGCTCTCGCTGAAGTATGCTTCGTTCACGCTGCAGCAGACGATCTATCGCGGTCAAGAGAAGCTTTTTGTTATGAAAATCAAGCTGGCTTATCTGACCCATGACGGTCAGGTGGGGCGCTTCAGTGACGAGACGCGCGGGATGTTGAGTACGCTTCTTTCGTAGGAACCTGCCGCCATCAGCGTTACTCTAAGGCAGGACCCCTTCTTCAACGACTTTAAAGCGGGAGCCGGAAGGTTTGACGATAGAGACCGGGTAGATGATCTGGTTGTTTACCATCGGAAGCTGGAAGGTGCGTTCTTCACCGGTAAGCTCATGGAAAAAATAGTCGGCGCCCACAGCAGAGGCATAGTTGATCCAGTCATAGGCGATATCATTGCTCAGCAGCGAATTGGTCTCGACAAGGAGGTCGCTGTTGCTGCTGATGGAGTTTGCAATGTAAAGTTTTTCGCGGTCCTCTTCCTGGGTCATGGTGAGCATCAGCGGGTCATAATTGGTCTGAGTCGAGAGGATATTGGCTGCATTGACTTGATAGAATGAAAGTTGCGAGACGATCATGGTGCTTTTAATGACCGGCGTGTTAAGAAAAAATGTTCCCGACTGGATCTCCTCGTTCTTTTCGAGAAGGTGTTTAAGATTGGTCGTCTCCCTGTCAATAGCATAGGCGATGACCTTTTCATTTCCAGCGCCCAGATAACTCTCTTGTGTCTCTTTTAGCAGCTGTTCGCCTCTGGGCGATTTGTCATACATGATGACAAGCGGTGAATCGGCGAAGGGGATAAGTCTTTCGATCTGTGCTTTGTGGTCAATGGCCCCGAAATAGATGTTCTGAGCAGTGGTGGTAAGATCATTTTTGTTGATGGTCGGGAAAAAGATATTGAGTTCACCTTCACTTTGTGTGATGACCCGTGCACCTTTTTGCGTCAAAGGCGCAATGACATAACGGAACCCTTCTGCTCTGATCGCACTTAGAACGCGTTCTATCTCTTCGGGGCTTTCATCATCGATCTGAAAGTTTTTAAGCGCAAAGGGGCATTCTTTCGCCAGAAAATAGGCAAAGACTGCATTTGAAGTAGTATGGGCATAGCGGCCGATCTGCTTGTAGGGCAGGATCATGGCGATCTTTATCTCTTTATCGGTCAGCTCGGGCAAGATGGCATGGGGCCTTGGCGCACAACTGCTGATGAACAAGGCAACTGAAAGAATTAGGAAGAGGTGGAGTCGTTTCATTAACAGAGACCTTGGTTTATATCGGCGTACTTTTTTAGTCGAAAGGAACTAAAAAAAACAGATGTGCAGCAACTATATAGTATAAAATTTTAGAAAAAACAGTGACATTGTAACATAAGGCGAATAATGTCAAGGGGAATCTGTATAGGTAGAGAGATCTCGTCAAAGGTATCGCACAGTTTAGAAGAGGGCGTTTTTTCGTGTCTCAGAGCTGCTTTTTACCCCGGAAAAGAGGCAGGTGAAAGCTTTTCTAAGGGCTCTTCAGCAGTAGCATTGCTGTCTAGCTGCGGCAGTTCCCCTTTTTCTACGACCTCAAAACGTGCGCCGGAAGGTTTAACGATCGAGACCGGGTAGATGACCTGGTTGTTGATCATCGGGAGCGGGTAGGTACGCTCTGCATTGGTGATTCTGTGGTAGAAGTAGTCTGCACCGATAGTGGAGGCGTAGTTGATCCAGTCATAGGCGATATCATTGCTCAGCAGCGAATTGGTCTCAACGAGGGTGTTGTTATTGACGCTGATAGAGTTGGCGATATAGAAATTGTTACGATCTTTTGTCTGGGTCATAGAGAGGATCAGCGGGTCATAGCTTATCTGCGTCGAGAGGACATTGGTCGCATTCGTATCATAGAGTGAGAGCTGGGAGAGGATCATCGTACTTTTGATGACCGGCGTATTAAGAAAAAAGCTGCCGAACTGGATCTTTTTGTTATTTTCAAAATGGTACTGCAGGTTGCTGGTTTTTCTGTCGATGCCATAGGCGATGACCTGCTTCTTTGTCGGCTCCAGTTCCGGGTCGTAAGGGAGATCCACTGTTAGTGAGGCTTCGCGGCGTGTTGTCGGCTGGAAAGGTTCGTCACTTCCAAGATAGCTCTCTTTTGTCATCTGCAACAGTTTTTTGCCTTTAGGCGATTTGTCGTACATGATGACCAGAGGGGAGCTGGCGCGGGGTGTCAGTCTGTCTATCTGTGTCTGGTAATCGATCGCACCGAAAGAGATGTTTTCTGCCGAGGTGTTGAGATCGTTCTTGTTGATGGTCGGGAAAAAGACCTTGAGCTCCTCTTCATTTTCTACGATGAACCGCGCCCCTTCCGGCGTCAGCGGTGCGATGACATAATGAAAATTTTCATCTCTGATCTCGTTTAAGACACGTGCCATTTCGTCTGGACCCTCATCATTGATCTGAAAGTTTTTGAGCACAAAGGGGTGGTTGCGTGTCAAGAGGTAGGCAAAGACGGCATTGGATGTCGAGTAGGCATAGCGGCCTATCAGTTTATAGGGAAGGATCATGGCGATCTTGAGCTCTCTGTCGACCATGTAGGAAGAGCCGATGTTAAAGAGACCGACGTAGACCATCCGTGCGTCATCCAGTGCTTCATTGTCCAGTTTGTCATGGGCAATTGCCAGAAAGGTAAAGATCTGGCCATCGTCGAGATAGGCCTGCAGACAATCATCATCACAATCCTCATCATAGTCGATAAGCTGAATATAGGTCGTCGGAAGCGGGATCGTCGAGACCTGAATGCCCCCGGCAGTGAGGAAAAAGGGAATAAGAAGCAATAAGAAATGTTTTATCATAGACAACTCTTTATGGTTTTAAGATCATTGAGTGTTTCACTTTTGAGTGAAGGGTTTCGCAATAAAAATTGCGGATGGAAGATAGGTACGATGGTGTAGTCGCCAAAGTTTATCTGATGCCCGCGGACCTGCTCAAAAGGGGTGTCGTCGCCGCTTAGTAGACGATAGGCATCCGGACCGAGTGTCATAACGACCTTGGGCCTGACGGCCTCCAGCTGTTTATAGAGGTAGGGCTTACAGCTCGTAAATTCGGATGAAGAAGGGGTGTTGGTGCCCAGCGGTTTGCACTTGACGGCATGGGTGATGTAAACATCTTCTATCTTCAATCCAAGGACGTTCTCTATCATCTTGACAAGCGATTCGCCGGAACGGCCGACATAGTGACTGTTGGAGGCATCTTCATTAACGGAGACATAGGCGTCGACAATCATCAGCTCGGCATTGGGATTACCCTGACCGCTCATGCTCTGCCTGCGCGATTTGCTCAGGTCGCAGAGATGGCATTCGCTGATCACAGCATGCAGCTGGGCCAGGTCGTCGGGCAGCTGCTGCGAAGCTGTCGCCCTGTTTGTCACAAAAGGGTCGCTATAGGTAAATCCGACTGCTTTTAACCGGTAGAGGTTCTGAAGCATGACAAGGTTTTGATAGGATTTCAGCATAGCTCCTTATTATGGGCACCTCTAAAAACCCTAGTTAGCTTCAGCAACACAGAGAAATTCATAATCAAGGCGGTACTTTGACAGCCTAGCCATAGCTAAGGTGAGAAGTACCAACGAAGAGTATGTGTTTCTCTGTGCTGCCCGCAGGGAGGGAAAAAGAGGAGCAATCTTGCACAAAATTTTCTATCGCCGTAGCTTCGGCTATGACTCAAGAAAAGTTTTGCACAATCTCACCCCTCTTTTTCCCTCTGAGGCAGACTAGGGCTTTTAGAGGTGCCCATATGTTTTGGTAAGTGTAATTAATGATGTGTTAATTTCTGATAAATCTGCGTGAAAGTGGTCGCATATGAGGCGGGTATATTGAGATTGCCGAACGATTGAAAAGGTTTTGAAAATGCTAAAATGAAAGAAGGGGCAGAAGCCCCTTGATTATAGAAGGTGTTGAATTACTCAGCAACTTCTACGACAACAGGAGTTGATTCCCAGATGCCGTGTTTTGTACAGTAACCATGCGCTACAAGGTTGAGTTTTTTACCCATTGGGCGGATGTTAAACGTTACTTCAGCGTGTGATTTTTCATTCCCAAGTGTACCGGGTACGAATGATGCTGATGCAAGCTTAGTCTCACCGTTGAAAAGAGTGATGCTTTCGATATAGTGGTCGAAATCATCCGGGTGTGTATACTCTTGACCCATTTTAACGTTTACAGCAAGCATCTCGCCTTTTTTAGCTTCACCTTCGACAGTGATAAATGGAGAGTGACGATCGATAAGATCTTTCTTTGCTTCGCGTTCTACTGTGTCGATATCAACGTATTTGTTAATCTTAGGCATGGTATTCCTTTTGTTTTTTTGATTTATATCGGGCATTCTACACCGAATATGTTTTAATGAAACATAATTGAGAGTAATAGTGTCTTAATTAAAATTTTTCTCAGTTACAAGTGAGAATGATTCTTAAATAAGAGCTGTTTTGCAAGAGCGAGAGAAGATCACCACCCGGTACCCGGCCGTTGCCGATGGCCGGAACTCTCCTGTGATAAGTAAAAACCGTCAGAAAACTATTGTATAATCCTACACATTAATATCCGGAGTTTGCGCCCATGACGAAACGCGTCCCATTCGCCAACCAGACAGCCGGCAAAAAAGAGGCTGTTTTTCTTGCCATCTATGTCGAAGCGATCTCACCGTGGAAATATTTCAAAGACGAAATTCTGAAGATCCAGTGTCCTGCGGTGATCATGATCGACCGTTGGGACGGGCGCATGGGGTTTCCGGGCGGAACACGCAATGAAGGCGAGTCCATTATGGAGACGCTGGTGCGCGAGATCAAAGAAGAGATCGGCATCACCGTCAAACCCGACAAAGTCCATCCCATCGCTTCGCACGAAGCGAAGATCGTTACCCATCTATACGGTCTCAAGGTCATGGAAATCGAGTTCCTGCATATTTACTACCACATTCTCAACAACTTCTCCCGCTCGATCCTGCTGCATGCCTATGAAGAAGGAGATGAATCGCACTTTATGTCGGAGATCACGGGTATCAAGATCGTTCCGCTTGTGGAACATGCGGGCAAGGGGATCAATCACTTTATCGGCAACCATTTTGCCGGTTCGTCAAGAGAAGAGCTGCTGATCCTGATGGACGAGTTCCTCAACATGGATATCTCGCCCTACTGCTGACGCCAACTACCCGGCTACGTTTTAACATGTCAAGGTGATGGTTACGCTTTTACAAAAGCGGCATTTAACCCGCAAAGCGCTAAAATCGCGTACTATAATTTATCAAATCAGGTGTTACGTATGATCCAACCTCTTTTAATTGAAATCGGTGTCGAAGAGCTTCCGGCTGTTCCGCTTTTAAACGAACTGAAAAATATCGAGACAAAATGGGCGGCTGTTCTGGAAGAGAACGCACTTTTGGCCGAGTTCGAGTTCTACTATACGCCGCGCCGTCTGGTGTTGTGGCATCCGGAGTTCAAGATGCGCCAGGACGACAGCGAAGAGGAGTTCTTCGGTGCACCGATCGCTATCGCCTATAAAGACGGTGAACCGACGAAGGCGGCAGAAGGATTTGCCCGTAAGTGCGGCGTAAGCGTCGATGCGATCTCAAAAGCGGAGAAGGGCGGCAAAGATGTCCTCTACTTCAAAAAGAGTGTTGAAGGTCAAGAGAGTGCCGAACTGCTTCCGGCGATGATCGAGAAGTGGATCAAGTCGCTCAGTTTCGGCAAGTCGATGCGATGGGGCTCCAACACGGAGAGCTTTATCCGTCCGATCCGCTGGGTAAATGTGCTGCTGGCCGAGAAAGAGGTCGAGATGAGCCTCTTCGGCGTTGCGTCTGCGAAGAAGACCTATGTGCACCGCATGGAGAGTTTTGAACCTCAGGATTTCGCGGGCACAAAAGACTATTTCGACAAGCTCAAAGCGGGTGCGGTGACACTGTTTCAAGATGAGCGCCGCGAGGCTATTCTGGCGGCATTTCAGAACATTGAAAAAGAGCACGGCGTCTTTGTACAGCTGGATGATGAACTGCTCGAGGAGGTCGTGGCGATCACGGAACACCCGACACCGCTTCTCGGCAGCTTCGACGAGGCTTTCCTGCGTCTTCCTCCGGAAGTGATTGTCACCTCGATGAAAGAGCATCAGCGTTATTTCCCTGTCTTTAAAGAGGGGAGACTGATCAACAAGTTTGTTGTTGTCAGCAATGCCCTGACGGACGACTTTTCAAAAGTGATCGAAGGTAATGAACGCGTGCTCCGTCCACGACTTGCCGACGGACTGTTCTTTTACGACAACGACCTTCGTAACGGCCTGAGTACTGACGGCCTGGAAAAAGTCGTCTTTATGAACGGACTCGGCAGTCTGCGCGACAAGATCGACCGCGAACACGACATCGCCGATTACCTTTATGAGCTTTACGGCGACGCCGTCTGCGAAGAGAACGGCAAGCACTACGAGATGAACCAGGAGCTTCTGCAGCGTGCTGTCGAACTGGCAAAAGCGGATTTAAGCAGCGAGATGGTCTACGAGTTTACCGAACTCCAGGGTTTGATGGGGTACTACTACGCCGAAGCCCTCGGAGAAGAGCCTGAAGTCGCCATCGCGATCAGGGAGCAGTACCTTCCGGATGGTGAAGACTCTGCGGTGCCGTCGACGAAGATGAGTGCCATTGTCGCGATGGCGATCAAGCTTGACACCCTGCTTGGACTCTTCAGCATCAACCAGATCCCGACCGGTTCGCGCGACCCTTTTGCGCTTCGCCGTGCGGTCGTCGGGCTGATCCGTATTACGAAAGAGCATGACCTGGCCTTTGATATCAATGCGGTGCTTCAAAGCCTTGGTCAAAAATATAAAGCGATCGATTTTGAGAAACTTGAGGCCTTCTTTTTGGAACGTCTCAACCAGTACTATAAAGTCAACCCATCCATCGTCAAAGCGGTCCTCTCAACGGGCGAACGCGAACTGCGTGCCATCGATAAAAAGATCGAAGCCGTTACGACGATCGCAGAGAGTGATGACTTTCCGACGATTTTCTCAACCTTTAAGCGTGTCGCCAACATCACTAAAGATGTCGATCTTGATGCTCTTGCCGATGTTGATACGTCACTGTTCGAAGAAGAGGCTGAAACAGCACTTTTTGCTGCCTATAACGAGGTCAGTGTCAAAGCCTTTGAAAACCTGACCGAACGTCTTGACCAGCTTTTCAGTCTGAAACCGCAGCTCGACACCTTCTTTGACAAGGTGATGGTCAACGCGGAGGACGAAGCCGTCAGAAACAACCGTAAAGCGCTTGTCGGTACAATCTACAAAGCGATCTTTGATATTGCGGACATTAAAGAGATCACCCTTTAAGGCCCGGTTGTAAGGCCATGCAGATCTACGACACAGCGGTCATCGGCGCCGGTATCAACGGCTGCAGCTGCGCCTACTTTCTCAAAGAAGCCGGACAAAAGGTTGTTTTGATCGACCGCGAAGGGATCGCTTCAGGCGGTTCCGGAGCAGCCGGTGCCTTCATCTCCCCCAAGTTCACCAAGGGCGGACCCCTTAAAGAGCTCCTCGAAGAGGCGTATCGTTTCTCTCTGGACTTTTATACGCAGAATTTTCCCGGACAGATCCAACGGGCAAGGCTTTTACAGATCGCCAACTCAGACGAAAACGCCCTCCGCCTCAATGCTTTCAAAGAGACAACGACCCTCCCGTTTTCCGAAGATATTTCCGACGTCGAACCGTTGCTGACACCCTACGCCAAAGCCTGCGCTTCGATCGTGTTGGAAGAGGGGGGCGTCGTCGATGCGCAGGCAATGTGCAAAGCGCTGGCAGCGGGGATAGACCTTAAAAACGAGCAGGTTGGAACCCTCGCTTACAGCGACGGCATCTGGCAGGCGGGCTCCGTCAAAGCGAAACGGGTTATCCTGGCGACAGGCTCTTACGACTTTGTCGTCGAGATGCCCTACCTGAAACTGCGCCGGGTCTGGGGACACCGGATCGATGTGAAGACAAGCACGAAGGTGCCGTTCAGCATCCATCACCATCTTTCCGTCTCGCCTTCGTCCGACGACGGGACGGTCGCCATCGGTGCAACGCACGACCTCCGTTTCGACCCTTTCGGCGACGAATCGTATGATTATGAAGCGGGGCGAGAAGAGCTGCTGCAGAAGGCGCTCAAAAGCGTGAGGCTGGAAGATGTCGAGGTGCTCAGAGACTACACCGGACTGCGTTCAGGCAGCAACGACTACCTCCCCATCGCGGGCAGGGTGGTGGACGCCTCCGGCAGCCTCGCACGGGGCCTTGACCTTATTAACATCAAGAAGATAGGTGACGAGCAGTTCGTCTACTATCCGGAGCTCTACATGATCAACGGCTCCGGCGGTTACGGCTTTGTCTTCGCTCCTTATCTGGCCAAGCAGCTCAGCGACCATATCTGCAAAGGCCAAGCCCTGGATCCCGAACTCTCCCCGAGCCGTTTTTTCAAGCGCTGGGCGAAGAAGAGGGCGCAGGCGTGATAACCGAACTGGTTGTGCTGGGACTCCTTCTTCTCTTTGTGATACCCTCCGTGCTTGTCTACCGGCTGCAGCACAAGATCATCTTTGCACCCCAATACTATAACAGACGCCGTCTTTTTGCCGAGTTCCCCGACCTTTACCGCCCGCTTGAACTGCAGGTTGAAAAGGGTATTGTTCTTGAAGGCGTCGTCTATGAGCCCGAAGAGAGATCAGCGACGACGATGCTCTATTTCGGCGGACGGGAGCAGGACAGCGTGACGCTGATCGGCAAGCTGTCGCTGCATTATCCCAGCGTTCGGATTATCGCCTTTAACTACCGCGCCTACGGTAAGAGCGGCGGAGAGCCGAGCGAAGCCGCTTATCACGGGGATGCGCTGAAGATCTACGACTATGTTGCCGGGCATTACGGAGACCCCGTACTTCTGGGATACAGCCTGGGATCCAATATCGCCGTCCACACTGCGGCACGACGTTTCCCGAAAGAGCTGATTCTGGTAGCGGTATTCGAGTCGGTGAAGGCACTCTCCTGGGCGAGATTCAAACCGGTGCCCCGTATGTTTATCAAACACCGTTTTGAGACGATTAGCGAGATCCCCGGGGTGAAGGTGCCTTTCTATATGTATGTGACAAGGGATGACGGCTTTGTCCCTATCGCCCAGCCGCGTAAGCTTAAGGCGAGGGCGAAAGAGGGAATGGTGGTTGACTATAAAGAGTATCAAGGTTATAATCACGCCCAATTACTCTTCAGCGAAGAGGTGACAAAAGAGATAGAAAAGGTATTGGCGAAGTGAAAGAAGCGATTATCCTACTGAACATGGGCGGGCCGAATAACCTCCATGAGGTCGAGATGTTTTTGAAGAACATGTTTAACGACCCCAACATTCTGACGATGAAAAGCAGCCTGCTTCGCAAGTTCATCGGCGGTATGATCACGCTGACGAGAACAGAGTCTTCGCAGGAGATCTACCGCCAGCTTGGCGGCAAGTCACCGATCGTCGGGCATACTAAAAACCTTGTCGCATCCCTGCAGGAGAAGCTCGCCGACGAGAACGTGACCGTCGATTTTGTGATGCGCTATACGCCGCCGTTCGCACCCGAGGTCATAGAACGTCTCAAGGAGCAGCAGGTCGAAAAGATCTATCTGATCCCCCTCTATCCGCAATACTCGACAACGACGACAAAGTCTTCACTGGAGGATTTTGAAGAGGCGTTCCATAACAGCGGGATGGATGCTGTTCTGGTCGAAGTCAAACACTATTATGAGAACGACCTCTATAACGAAGCGGTGATCGAACGGATCAAAGAGAAGATGGGTGACGGGGTCTATACCGATTTTGATATTATCTTCTCCGCCCACGGTCTGCCGCAGAAGATCGTCGATGCCGGAGACCCGTACCAGCGTCATGTCGAACGTCATGTCGAACTGCTCAAGAAAAAACTTCAGGAGCACAAGATGGACTTTCACCAGGTCCATCTGGCCTACCAGTCCAAAGTCGGGCCGATGAAGTGGCTTGAACCCTCGCTCGAAGACGCTCTGCAGCGTGTGCGAAACCGCGGGGTCATCATCTATCCTATCGCCTTTACGATCGACAACTCGGAGACGGATTTTGAACTTGAGATCGAGTACAGAGAGATCGCCGAAGAGATGGGTTTCAAGGCGTACCGCGTCTGCCGCTGCGTCAATGACAGCCCGAAGTTTGTCGAAGCCCTGATCGAGATCTATTCGAAGATGAAAAGTTAATTCCTCTCTCCGCTGTTGCAGCGGAAAACAGGCTATTAAGCCGCACTGCACAAGACAAAGACCTTCTATTTATTAGACTATTTGATATCAAAATTTTGATGTCACTGCTGCTGCTTTTTACTTTTTCTGTTTTCGGTGTAAACCGTTTTATCGGCGCTTCGACCTATGTTCCGTACTTCTCCGGCATTCTTTTCGGACTGGATCCAAAGAAATACACTTATCTGCAGGAGATCAATAACGCCGGTGCCTGGGAAGGGGTGATGCTTCTGGGTGCGCTGATGGGCGGTTTTTTCACGTCGGTCTTTATCACGAAAAGCTTCCGTCTGAGCGTGCTGCCGACCGCCTGGAAAAAGTTAAAAACAACTCGGTGAAATCGCGTCTGATCTGGAGCTTCGTCTCCGGTTTTTTCATGATCATCGGTGCCCGTCTTGCCGACGGTTGTTATCACCGGACGTCTCTTCTACCGCCGTGGGGAGATAAAATGATCGATCGTTTTGCAGGGATGTTCGAGACCGTTGCCAATCTCGGGCAGGGCTCGGTGTTGATGGTCTTCATCATCGGGATCTTCTTCGGCGGTATCATCCAGTACACCCGTGTGGACAAGTTTGAGAAGATCGCCGGTTTTGCGATGCTCAAAGACACCATTGATGCTCGACGGGCTTGTCGTGGGCGGGCTTCTCTTCGGTGTGGCCATGGCGATCATGGGAAAATGCCCGGGTACCGGTCCGATCTCTATCGCGGAAGGGCGTATCGACGTGTTTGTGGGCGCGATCGGCGGACTGGTCTTCACCCTCTATTACGAGCAGTTCACAGTCGTTATGGGCGAGAGCCTTGGCAAGATGAACCTTGCCAGCCTGGTGGAAGGCGACGCGACCGTCGCCGTGCTCATCTTCGGGATTGCCCTGGTGATTGTCAGTATCCTTATTCCGAAACTGGAACTGTTGGATGACGCCGACCTGAAGCAGCTGGAGAAGTAGCCCCCTTTGATGGGCTCTCTGATGCCGAAACGATGCCGTTTCCTTTCGCTTTCGGTCAACACACCGCTTCCCCTCTTTTTTTTCTTTTCTGTCTCTTAAAAACATCGCCGACATGCGAATGTGTATCCGTTCTGTTGCTTTAGTTGGTTAGAATACGCTCTATCTTACATCATGAAGCAAAGTGACACTATGACCGTAGTAATTTTTGATATGGACGGCACCCTCATCGACTCCCAGTACGACATCACTGTCTCAATCAACCATGTCCGCGAGACAAACCATGGACTGGCACCCTTGACCTGCGACTTTGTCGTTGAGGCGATCAACCGCGATAAGCGTAACCTGGCCCAGCTCTTCTACGGGACCGAACTCTACGAAGACCGCGACCGCATCTTGTTCGAGGCCCACTACCACAAGCAGTGTACGGAGTCCGCACGCCTCTATGACGGGGTTCATGAGCTGATCGTCGAGCTGAACGAACGCGGTGTGAAGATGGGTGTTGCGACCAATGCGCCCAGCCGCTTCGCCAACCGTATGCTGGAGCATGTCGGCGTGGCGGGTTATTTTGAACGTATCGTCGGGGCCGACATGGTGGCGCTGCCGAAGCCTGATCCGGAGATGCTGCATATCACCCTGGAACACTGTCAATATAAGAGCAGTGCGGACAGGGCCTTTATGGTCGGGGACAACTCCAAAGACATGGAAGCGGCTTTCCGTGCGGGGGTGACCTCTGTCTTCGCGACCTGGGGTTTCAGCCCGCAGGGCCACGGCGACCATATTCTCAGCACGCCCCAAGAGCTGCTCGACATCATCGTATGAGACACGCGCCTCTTTTCCTCTCCCTTATCTTTGTATTGTTACTGAACGCTTCCGAGCTGCTCGAGCGCACGCAGGTGATGATGGGCACCTTCGCGACAATATCGTTGCCGCAAGAGAAGACAAAAGAGCTGCAAAAAAGTTTTGAGATCTTGCGCGCTGTTGAAGCGTCGCTTTCGAGTTACGATGCCAACGCCGACATTTACAAGCTCAACCATGACCGTGTCGCCACTCTCTCCTCTTACAGTTATGAAGCGCTTCTTTTCTCGCAACGGTACTATGAAAAAAGCAACGGCTATTTCGACATTACGGTCGGCTCCGTCACCAAGGGGCTCTACCGTTTCGGGGAGGATGAACGCCTTGCCGATAGCGGTGCATTGAAAAATGCCAGGATCGGTTTTCAGGGGCTGCATTTCGATACCGAGCAGGCGCGGCTCGACGAAGGCACGGTCATCGACCTCGGCGGTATGGGGAAGGGTTTTGGGGTTGATAAGGCGGCGGCCTATCTGAGAGAGCAGAACGTTACCCGCGGTACGATCGCATTGAGCGGCGATATTCGCTGTCTGGACATCTGCAAAATGGGCATCCAAGACCCTTTCGGCGAGGGGACGCTTGCCGAATTCACGACGAAACATCCCGGCACGGCTGTCTCCACCAGCGGCAACTACCGTCGGTATGTGGAAAGCAGAGCGCACAACCATCTGATCGATCCCAAAAAGAAGCGGTCACAGCAGGAATTTGCCTCGATCACCTTGATCTCTCTGGGCAAGAACAGCGACATTGACGCCTATGCGACAGCCGCCTCGGTGATGCCTGTCGAAGAGGCCATCCGGTTTTTAAAGACGCTTGATGTCGCCTATCTCCTCGTCACCGCCAGCGGCGAACGGCACAGAAGCGATAACCTCGAACGGTATGTCAGTCACTTCACCTATTTGAAACAGCAGTAAATCGAACATAAAGTACCCTTAAGTATCAATATTGCCTGCGATGGCAAAGAGCGTCTCCAACTGTATTGGTATAAGATTTTCATATGACCGGTAACAGGAGGTGTACGATGAACAAGTATATAATTCATCGGGATATTCCGGGTGTCGGGTCGTTCAGTCCCGACGAGTATCGTGCGGCAGCGCAAAAATCCAACGAGGTGATAGCGGCGATGCAGGCAGAGCATAAAGCGATTCAGTGGGTCCATTCGTATGCTACGGCAGACGTCATGTTCTGTATCTATATCGTTGATGATGAGGCACTGATCTATGAACACAGCGAACGCAGCGGGTTCCCGGCAAACATTGTGCGCAAGGTCACGCATGTCGTCGATCCGGTAACAGCCGAAGGGGAATGAATTGCAGTGGTTAAACAAAAAAGCCTTTGATGCCGAGAAATACAGGGAAATGGTCCGTTCCCACCAGGAGAGCAATGATCCGACCGGGTGGTTTGACCACATCTACCGCAGTGCAGAAGGCGACCACAGTGCCGTCTTCTGGGCGGATCTTGCTCCAAACCCGTGCTTGGTCGAGTGGCTGAAAGTCAACCCAGACATTGGTCTGGGTAAAAAGGCGATCGCTGTCGGCTGCGGCGTCGGTGATGATGCGGAGATCATGACGAAGTACGGCTATAAAGTGACCGCTTTTGATATTGCGCCGAGCGCGATCGAACTGTGCAAAAACCGTTATCCGGAGAGTAAAGTCGATTACCTTGTCGCTGATCTTTTTGATTACCCGTCTGCGTGGTCTGAAGCCTTTGACCTTGTCTACGAGTGCAACACCATACAGGTTCTTCCGGGAAAATACCGAATACAGGCGCGCGACGCGATGATTAGTCTGTTGGCAAAGCAGGGCGACCTGCTCGTCTCCTGCCGTTCACGTCTGGCGGGGGAGCAGGAGAACGACATCCCGCTGCCGCTGGACCGCTACGAGATCGACGGCTTTGTCCGCAGCGGCCTGAGCGAGAAGAACTTCCTTGCCTACGACGATGACCAGGAGCCGCCGGTGCCGCACTTTTGGGCCTGGTACCGAAAAGCGTAGCGGGGCGGACAAGGCGCCGGCCGATGCCCGCACTCTACTTCATTCATGTGTCGGCAAACAGTCGGACAGCGGGTAAACTGCTACAATAGTAACAGCATAGTTTGAGAGGCGGCAGATGGTATCATCGACAGAGTTGAAAAAGGCGCTGATCCAGCAGCAGAACGAGATCAATGACCACGCGCTTTACCTGGCGCTTGCGCAGCGGGAAAAAGAGCCGCAGAACCGTGAAGTGTTTGTTAAGATCGCCGAAGAGGAACTTGAACATTACCGTTTCTGGGAGAAGATCACGGGTCAGAAACGCAAAGCGTCACCGCTTCTGATACGCTTTTATCTGCTGCTGGTGACGATCTTCGGCACGTCGTTCGCACTCAAGTGGGTGGAGCGGCGCGAAAAATGGGCGGAGGCGTTTTACTGTTCGCTCTTCGACGCGTATCCCGAGGCACGTAAGATCTACACGCAGGAGCAGCTGCACGAGCAGAAACTCGTCGGCATGCTGCAGGACAAAAAGTTGCTCTATGCCGGGGCGATCGTACTGGGGATGAATGACGCGCTTGTCGAACTGACCGGGACGCTCAGCGGGATCGCACTGGCGTTCGAGCATACGCAGACCGTCGGGATCACGGGCGCGATCATGGGGGTCGCCGCTTCGCTCTCCATGGCGGGCTCCTCCTATCTGGAAGCGCGGGAGAATCCCGACAAGACCATCCGTGCAACGGTCTACGCGGCCTATACAGGCATCTCTTACATCCTGACGACGGCGGTGCTGGTCCTGCCTTTTTTCCTCTTCTCCCGCATTGCGACGGCGCTGGCCGTGATGTTCGCCGGTGCCGTTGTTGCCATCATGGCCTATAACTTTTATATTGCGGTGGCCAAAGGGCAGTCGTTTGCACGGCGTACATCACAGATGCTGCTGATCACGCTGGGGGTGGCGCTCATCTCGTTTGCCATCGGGTACGGCGTGCACCGTTATTTCGGTATTGAGATCTAAAACGGCAAAAGGGGTCGGCATGGCGAAAAAGATCGGTTTTATCGAAGCGTTCAGCATCGGGGTCGGCGGCATGGTCGGCGGCGGCATCTTTGCGGTGCTGGGGCTGACGATCGTACTCGCAAAAGGCGCCGCACCCCTCGCTTTCGTTCTGGCCGGGCTTATCGCCCTGGTCACGGTCTACTCGTACGTCAAACTCTCTTTGCGCTACCCCAGCGAGGGCGGGACCATCGAGTTTATCGTACAAGCCTTCGGCAACGGGCTCTTCTCTTCGATGGTCAACACCCTGATGCTGATGAGTTATGTCGTTATGCTGGCGCTTTACGCTTACGCTTTCGGCAGCTACGGTTCGGCGCTGATACTGGGCAAAGACGTTGCCTGGCTTCACGATGCGCTTGCCGCCGGGGTGATCGTTCTCTTTACGGTGATCAACCTGCTCGGCGCCGTGATGACGGGCAAGACGGAAGACCTGATGGTCTTCGTCAAACTGGCAATCCTGCTTCTCTTCGCTGCGGCGGGCTATCTGAGCATAGACTGGGGGCATATGGCGCCGGTAGACTGGATGCCGCTCCCCTCTGTTGCGGCCGGCGGGCTGATCATCTTTCTCGCCTATGAGGGGTTTGAGCTGATCGCCAATACGGCACAGGATATCGAAGAGCGGGAGAAGAACCTGCCGCGTGCCTACTATGCCGCCGTGCTCTTTGTGATCGTCTTGTATGTCCTGATTGCCGCAGTTGCCGTTGGCAACCTTGGGTTTGAAGAGGCCAAAAATGCCAAGGATTACGCGCTGGCCGAAGCGGCTAGACCGTTCTTCGGCCAGGCCGGGTTCGTGCTGATCGGCGTCGCCGCGCTGCTTTCGACAGCATCGGCGATCAATGCGACCCTCTACGGCGGCGGCCGTACCGGCTACCTGATCGCCAAACTGGGGGAATTGCCGGAAGCCTTCGAGATGAAGGTCCGCCACGGGTACGAGGGGATGATCTTCCTCGGACTCTTCGGCATACTTTTTACCGTTGTGTTCGACCTGGACAACATCTCGGTAGCCGGAAGCCTAGGCTTCCTGATCGTTTTCATGCTGGTCAACCTGGCCAACTTCCTGCTCCATAAAGAGACGGGTGGCAACCGATTGATCTCGGGCTCGGGGACCCTGTTGTGCCTCGGTGCGGCAGTCGTTCTCATCGGCTACAACGTCCTGCACGATCCGACAGCATTGATCAGCAGCTTCATCCTCATATTGGCGACGGCGCTCTTTACCTTTGTCTATGTCCGCTTCAACAAAAAACTGTCGCTCTTTATGGACAAACGTCTTGAGCGCGATGAGGGTAAAGGCCGTACCAGACAATAGCCCCGCCGCATAGGGACTTGGCATTTCGACGTTTCACAATGTATAATAGACAAAAAAAGGAGTATGCCATGAAGTTTTTCATCACACTGATCGCCTTTGGTTCGCTTGCCTTCGGCGGCAACTTTACCCTCGAGAGCGACACCCTGAAGGGGCAGCTGACAAAAGCCGAAGAGTTCGGCGGGTTCGGCTGCAGCGGGAAGAACATCTCCCCTGAACTGCACTGGACAAACGCGCCCAAGGGGACGAAAAGTTTCGCGATCACCGTCTATGACCCCGATGCGCCGACCGGCAGCGGCTGGTGGCACTGGCAGGTCGTGAACATCCCTGCCGATGCGAAAGGCATCGCCGCCAACGCGTCGGCGGAGCATAAACTGCCCAAGGGGGCGGTCGAGACGATGACCGACTACGGTTTCAGCGGCTTCGGCGGCGCCTGCCCGCCTAAAGGGCACGGTCCGCATATGTATATCTTTACGGTCTATGCTCTCGACACGGACAAGCTGGATCTCAATGACAAGAGCGACAGCGCAGTGGTCGGATACAACATCAACGCCCACACCATCCAGAAGGCGACGGTCGTCTCGTATTATCAAAGAGACTGAGTCAAAAGAACCGAAGGTCAGGCTATTTTATGACAGTGAGGTAAACGAAGGGAGAAAAGATGACGAATACAGGACGCATCGTATTGATCGTCATAACACTTTTGGCGCTCGTACTGTTATGGGCGAAGGTGAGCTGGTACCAGTACACCTCGGCCCTCTTTGAAAAGGTCTACGCCGAAACGTCCGGGCAGCGTCACTACTTCGAAACAGAGGAGATAGATAATCTTCCTGACCCGGTACAGCGGTATTTTCGTTTGGTACTCCGAGAGGGTGCCCCGATGATCTCCCACGCCTTTGTCTCACAAAAGGGCGGGTTCCGTGCCGATCCCGAGATGGAGGGGTGGTCCGACATGGAAGCGGAGCAGTACTACTCCGTCCGGCCCATCGGTTTTGTCTGGAGCGCTTCCATAGCGATGCTGCCGCTTCTTTCGGTCAATGTCTGCGACAGCTACATCGAAGGGAAGGGGCATGTCAAAGGGCGGTTCATGTCACTCTTTCGCATTGTTGACGCCCACGGTCCAAAAGAGCTTGACAGCGGGGGGCTTCAACGCTACCTTGCCGAGGCCGTCTGGTTCCCGACGGCGCTTCTGCCGAGTCAGGGGGTTTCGTGGCAGGCCATCGACGACCATAAGGCAAAAGCCACCCTGTCGGACGGTAATAACAGTGTCTCACTGGAGTTCGGTTTCAACGATGAAGGCGAGATCGTCTCGGTGTACGCACCGGACCGCTACCGCGAGGTCTCGGGAGACTACATACCGACGCCGTGGCAGGGACGCTACGGAAAATATATCGATGTAGAAGGCTACCGCATCCCCTCGGAAGCCGAGGTCGAATGGCAGCTTAAAGAGCAGACCTACCCCTACTGGAGAGCAACGATAGCGCAGGTAAAATACGACTGAATAGTTGTGTTCTTTTCCTCGTTCCCACGGTTTCAGTGGGAATGCCTATATCAATCCCAACAAGTCACGACAAATTTCTCTGAGCGCTTCGTCCTTGCAGTAAGCGAAACCAACAGTAATAACGCGGTTTTGCTGAACATGCAAGCACCTTTACTGATGTTGGATTTTGATATGCAATTTCTGTTTGATACGAAAATGTTTGTATCTCATTTGCTATGGTTGCTGATTTTCACTTAAGAGCGTATTGTCAACTATTACCATCCCAATATGAAAAAAGTGCAGAGACTAGCAGGCAACGAGTAAAAAGGTATATGGTGACAAATGGAGAAGGGGAAAGAAAAATTGTCAGACTGCCGCTTAGTTAGACGACAGCCTTATTTGCTATAGATATCGCTTTTCTATGTATGAAGGCGTGTATCGGACACGGATGCTGTAACTGAAAAGCCTGGCATAGACAGAGATAGATTCAATGTCTTAGGCTGGGGTCTCTTCGACTTCCTCTAGATAGAGAAGATCGGGCACCCCTATTACACCTGCTTTCTGCATTACGGCATGCAGGTCCGGGGAATTGCTAAAAGCCTGTGCATGTTGGAAGTCCGGCCAACTTATAATGGCAACGACCTCGTTGCCGTCATTCGTATTACGCAGCAGCCGTGCTCCCTGAGACCCGGCGGCTTTACGGGCAGCCGCATGCTCGTCATACATGGATTTCCATGTATCATAATCTTCTACTTTATGGCGTATAAGCAGATAAACCATGGTCAACTCCTTTTCTAAGGTAGATCATAGAGAGGAATGGGACCTGGTTGCCGACTCTCTGGTCGCTACCTGTGATAAGCGGCAGGGAAGATTCTCCTGCCGTTGGTTGAGTTCGTTTCATACAAGATGCACGTTTATACCCATTCAAAACCGACACAATCCGCACATCCATGTTTAACTTTATTGTATCAGACCTGTCTGTACTGAAGCGATTAAAAAATAGAGGTTGCGATGATAAGAAAGGGAAATATTATAAAGCCGATCTGAAACCGGTGTGCACATAAGCCTTGTTTGCAGTGCGTTGTCGGGTGCGACGCACTTTGATGCTGCAGGCTAGGTGACAGTCGGTCCGCTGGGCACGATGACCTTGACCCCTTTTACGAAGAGCCATAGATAAAATGAGAGCTCCGCAACGAATGGGACGATTTATATTTGAAACAAATTATGTGGCACCAAGATCTTCAATTTAATTGGTACACTGTACCCGGAATTTCATTGGCATAGGTACACCTCACTACTGTTTTTTAGACAATCTACACATGTTGATATAATGCATTTTTGGCGCTAATCGAAGACTTTTTTTGTTGATCTGTTGATGAACTCGTTACAACACAAAAGGTGTTTGTATTGTTTTCCGCTGTCATGTCTTGCGTGGGCAGGGACGCCGGTACACGCAGAGGTGATTCTACGGTGCTTTTGTCTGCTTATTGTAGATCTTCCCATGGTTTGCTTGTACTGAAGTCAGTGACACCGTCGGCATCGGTGTCCACCGTGATGGCTGCGGTGCCGTCTGTGACCGTGAGATGGAGCGTACTGTTGTCATCGGCGGTCGTAGTGAAGGCGCCCGAAAGAGGGGAGTCAATGGCACTGCCTGCGATGGCAGTTTCAACAGCCAGTGTCAATGTCCCGTCGATACCGGTTACCGTAAAGTCGGCACTGTTGCCGTTCTGCCCGATGCTGTAGGTCGCAGCCGTTACTGTGTCGTTGATCACATAGGCGTTGAGCGAGACGGTGCTGTTGCCTTCTGTCTGCGACAACGGCGAAGCGGCCTGCTGCGAAAACTCGCTGAAGGTTCCGCCGGCAGCAGTCCGTGCGAACTGCGTTGCTCCGGCAATTGATAGTGAACCTGCCGAGTCGCTGAAGGTGATGGCGATGTCGTGCAGTGTAAAGCCGACACCGTAGTCAGCGGTACCGAGAGTTCCCGTAGTGTCTTGAGCAAAGGTCAACGTCGTGTTGCCGTTAAAAATCAACTGATCGATACCGCTGCCGCTGACACAGGCTGCCATCGTCAGGGTGTATGTCGCGCCATTAGCCGGGACTGCCTCCGTTACAGCCGGATTCCAGCTGTAGCTGCCGCCGCCATCACAGAACTCGGCCGGCGAGTCGCCGTTAAGTGCGTCGATGTAGCGCTGCAGGGCGAAGCTCCCGACCTCCTGCGGCAGCGTCAGGACTGTTTTCGCGCTTCCGGCAACATCGGCCGCGTTGGCATAGCTGATGGCAGTCAGCGTTTCGGGGACGGTCAGCGTAAAGTCCTTGTCCCCCAGGGTGATCGTGTCGCCGTTGGCATCGAATTTTGCCGCCATTATCCGTCCGTAGCCGCTGCCGGTGACGACAAAGCCGCCGTCGGAGGTGAGTGTCGCCGTTTGGGCGTTTTCATCGCTCTGAAACATCCCTTTCACCTTCTGCCAGACGGTGTTGCCTTCCGGGTCGAGCTTGATGAGGTAGATGTCCTGTCGCAGATGCGGCAGATCCCCGCTGCTAAAAGAGAGGGTGGTCCCCACGATGAGATAGTTGCCGTCATCGCTCAGCAGCACTTTTTTGCCGACATCGATATCTGCACCGCCGAAGGTCCTGCGCCACTCTTCGTTGCCGGCGGCGTCTGTCTTGATGACGAGCAGATCGTTGGTAGAGTGCGGCTCTCCCTCCCAGGGGGCGTTGATCCCGGTCAGAACGTAGCCGTCGTCTTCCGTCTGCTGAAGGGAGTGGATGCGGCCGATGCCGTAGCTTTTATGCCACTCTTCATTGCCCGAAGCGTCTGTCTTTACCAGATAGGCGGCCAAGGTGACCCCTTCGCCAGTATCCTCTACATTGCCGCCGGCGATGGCGTAACCGCCGTCCGATGTCGCAACGACATCATGCCCGACGCTCTCCTCCAGGCCCCCGTAGAGGCGTTCGGAACCGGGCAGAAAGGTTCCGTTATCATCCGTTTTAAAGCGCCAGATATACTGCCGGGGCGGGTCGTTGCGAAGGGATGAACCGACCATCAGGTACCCGTCCTGCGCTTTCAGCAGTGCATACCCCGCATCGTTTCCCAAACCTCCGCCGAAGTGTTTCAGCCACTTTTGCACGAAATCGGCATCGGTTGACAGGAGCACCAGGTCAATCAGCGCATCGCTGCCGGCGTAGCCTACGGCAGTCACATCCCCGTTAGCTGTTTCGACGATATCGTTAGCGACGGACCCGCCGGGCAGGTCGACCGTTTTTTCATGTGTGCTGATGCCGCTGCTGTCGGTCCGGATAAGGTGGATGTCCTGATGTGCAAAATCAAAATCATCCCCCTGACTGCCGGCGATGAGAAAGTCGTTGCCGGAGGTCTCCAAAACAGCCTTGGCTGTACCCACCGCACCCTCTGCAGATGGATAGTAGCGCCAGAAGGTGACGACTCCGTTGGCCCCGACGCCGGAGCCGCCTGTAAAGTCGCCGTTATCATCATCCACATCATTACCGCCGCCTCCGCCGCTGCAGCTGACGTAAGAGACCGAAAAAACAATGGCTAAGAGGACAAAAAGAGACTGAAAAGTGTTGGTTTCGAATTTTTTACTGACCTTTTTCATATGATACTCCTCTGTTTGAACGGGTAAAGAAAAAAGATTGGCTCCGACTTCAGTAATAGAGACCGGAGACTCTTCTTGACTGTTTTAAGAATATCAAAAATCAGGTTTTTGCTTTCTTAGCAATGACAAGATATGGTTTTGGAGGCGTCTCAACCTGGCAAGCCGCTTTCTCTTCTGGTCCGGATATTGATGCGTTGTCACATGATCCTAAAGTGTAAAGTTATCATTGCTCCCCTATGCGGACTAAAATGCGCTATACTGTCGACATGCGTTCGTGGTGAAACTGGTAGACACGCTAGATTCAGGTTCTAGTGGCTTAACGGCTGTGGAGGTTCAAGTCCTCTCGGACGCACCATCTTTCTTTCAAAAATTTTCCAAAACATATTACAGATTCTTTTGTTCTTCCCACCCGATCTACAATGTATGCATTCACACAACTTACCGACGCATCAGACACCCTCCGGCAGTTTCGAGCGCATCATCTTCTTTCGATCCAGCTTGTCACCGTCTATTATGAAAGTACCGTCACCGACTGCATGAAGCGTCCGCTTCTCTTTTTTTGAATTGTCGAAGTAGGCAGCGATGCCTTCGAGTACAACAATATTGTGCTTTTCGATGATATCGACAACCTTGCACTCAATATTTGCCAGGCACTCCTTGATTAAAGGAGCTCCGACCCGTTCCCCCTTTACGGGAGTCAGCCCGAACTTTTCAAATTTGTCCGTGTCGGCGCCGGAACATGTTCCCACGCCGACGACCTGGTCGATCATTTCGACAGTGGGAATGGCAATGACGCATTCCCCGGTTTCCTGAAGTGCGGTATAGGAGTAGTTCCAGGGACCCGTGGTTATGGCAAATATCGGCGTAAAGTCCATGACCATGGTCCAGGAGATGGTCATGATATTGCTCTTCTCTCCGTCGGCTGTCGTAATGAAGACAACAGGCCCTGATTCCATCAGCGTAAATGCTTTGGCGATCTGCATCTTTTTCATCATCGAATGTGTTCCCTTCTTGTTATTTAACGAATATAGTAGCATTTAATCAAAGGCTTTTTAGGTGTTGTTGAAGAGTTCGGGATGTCAAGAGACCGTATAAGAGAAGAGATGAGCGATGTTTTATTTCGTAGTGATCCCCTGCCAGACCGCGCTGAAAAGCAGCCAAAGCAGGTAGAGCCCCAATAGCTGAAGTATGCCAAAAGCCAGCAGTTTGACCCAGACAAAAAAGATCCACCCTCCGACGATCAGAAAGCCGCTGAAGATGTCAAGCAGTGCGGCGAGGAAGAGGAGGACGACCGTTTTTTTGGCAAGCCGCTTTTTCTCTTTGGTCGAAAAGAGGAGGAAGTGGCCGGTGACCATGATGAAGAGCCCCATCGAACCGAGGTGGGGAAGGGCGGTTTCGAGCAGGCCGTAACTGCTTTTCGGTGAGCTGAAGAGGGCTTCGCTGCCGAGGTAGTAGCTCTTCACTGCCTCGTAGGAGAAGCCGATCTTGCTGAAGAAAAGCACCATACCGCTTGAGAGCAGCAGTGCGCCGAAGAGGGTAAAGTAAGCAATGGAGATGCGGTAGCTCTGGTGCATCAGTTCAGATCGCTTTTCTGGGGCACGAAGAGGTAGAAGAGGGAGGCCAGCGTCATCATCAGTGCCATGAGGTGCCAGAGATAAAAAGCGGCGATGTAGGGCAGGATGAAGTGTGCCGAAAGGTAGTAGGCCAAAGGCAGAAAGAGAATCGCCAGCAGTGCCGCGATCATCGTCACATTGATGTTGACCAGGCGCAGCGTGTTGTTCTGACAGAGTCTGGCATAGACGGCACTGAGGGTCAGCAGCGTCATCATCATAAAAAAAATGTCGCTGTGCATCAGTTCAAGCAGGAAGTGTTCGCTGGCAGGTTCGATGAACTCCTCTTCGTTGCCGAAAAGTGTCTGCGAAAGGGTGGTCGGCGTCAGGCCGATATGGTCGTTTTTGAGAAAAATATCGGCTGTCAGAAAGAGGAAGATAAAGAGCAGCAGTCCGCCCAGAAGCGGGCGCATCAGGCTGTCGTGTTTGACATCTTTGACCAGGGTGAATTTCATCTACTGCTCTTTAAAGAGAAGCTCGAAGACCGCGAGGGCAAGGCGGGCACCGTCGGTGACGTTGCGTGCCCCCATGGTCGCGCCGGTCACGGTCGGGATATCCTTGCCGACACGGAGGGTGTCTTTGGACGATTTGCCTTTGAACTGGTCGACATAGGCCTTGGTCGGGGTGTACTCCGGCGGCTCGTTAAAGGCGATCACTTCGACGGCGTCGATAACACCTTCGGGCGAGATCATATAGAGGACCGCAGCATCTTTGGTTCGCACGACACGCGAGATCAGGATCGCATAGGCAAGGGGCTTGCCCTCTCTGGTGACCGTATAGGTACGAAAGATCTTGGAACCCTTCTTCATCTGGGCCTGTTTGTAGATACGTTCTGCTTTCTCGACTGTCAAAAGGACATTTTTCTTCTCGATCTTGACCTCTTTGCCGTAGACGGCGTGAAGGGCGTCAAAAGGCGAGACAAGGAGTTTGGCCTGCAGTGAAGCGATAAGAAGCAGGGGGAACAGAATATAGCGCATGGATGTCGTCTCTCTTTTTTCTTGGAAGTATAACATTTCCAGAGAGCGCATCCGGCTCTCTGGGAGGAGAAGGGTTTTGCCCGCTCCCTAGTCAGCAGGTATGAGGTGTTCGTACTGCTTGTCGGTCAACGTCTTCATAAAAGCGACGAGGGCATCTTCCTCTTCGTCAGTCAAGCCGAGGTCACCGAGTTCGTTGACGTTCTTGGTCGCGTCGACTTCCCCTTCTTCCCAAGCCTCCCCGGTCTCGGGGTTGATGGCACCCTCAACGTCGCGGGTGTTGTAGAAGTGGACGACGGTCTTGAGGTCTTTGAAAAGACCGTTGTGCATGTAAGGCCCGGTGACGGCGATGTTTCGCAGCGTCGCCACTTTGAAGGCACCGTTGAGGGCAGGGTCGTTGATCTCTTCGCGTCCGCCCAGACCGTTGTCGATGACCCCTTCGCCCAGGCCGTTGACCGCGCGCAGCTGGTGGTTGACCGGTACGCCCAGATTATCGTAGGTGTGGTCGGTAAAGAGCGGACGGCTGCCGTCCGCTGTCGTTGCCGGGTGGCAGGCCGAACACATCGCCTTGCCCTCAAAGAGTCTGAGCCCCTCCGCCTCGAGAGGGGTCAGGCTCTCCTCTCCTGAGAGAAAACGGTCATATTTGGAGTCGAACGGCGCGAAAACGTCGCTCATCTCGAAGATGGCAATGCTGTCGGCAAGCGCATCATAGGCTTTCAGGTCGTCATCGAAGATGTTTTCGCCGTAGATCGTCTTGAACTGTTCGACTCTTTCGCTGTTCTCTTTGACGCGCTCGATCACGGAACTCTCGTCCGGCATCATCATCTCGACCGGGTTCAAAAAAGGTCCCTTCGCTTGCGCCTTGAGATCTTTCGCGCGCCCGTCATGGAACTGTCCGCCGATGTAGAGCCCCTCGCCGCTGTCGAAGTGGAAGCTCGGCGTAAAAGCGGCGTAGGCCGCCGTCGGTGCATTCCTGTCGCTGCGGGAGAAGTCGTCATCGCCAAGCGAAGCGCCTACTGCGGCAGATTCGCGTGTGTCGATCATCGCACTGCCTGTCTGGTGGCAGGTGGCGCAGGCCATCGTTCTGTTAAGCGAGAGATTCGTGTCATGAAAAAGTGCCTCGCCCAGAGCGACCTTCTTCTGGTTTTGTGTAGCGTTGTCAACCTCGGGATCGGCCGGCGTTTCACAGCCCGAGAGGCCGAAAAGGACCGCCGTGAGGGCCAAGAGTCCCGATATGCTATGACGTGGATTCATCGTTTTGCTCCTGTTTTCCGTATCTGTTGTCTGTCTCAAAAAGCGCATTAGAAGATAAATCCAAGCCCCATGCTGAAGGTGTTGTAATCTTTGCCGGCATCGATGTCTGTCATCGCGTAATCCATCTTCAGCACCACCTGCTCATGCGGGAAGAAGTTGAGACCGACGGTCGTGGTCGCCTCTTTGGTGTTGGTACTTGCTGTCTTCACCAGGCCTGTAGTGTCGTCGATGTAGTCATAGCCGGCGACGGCATCGCCGTTTTTATCGACCACGTTCTGTGTCGGGTCGATGGCGTCGTACTGGACGAAGAGAGGGAGTCTGTAGCTTGTCCCTGCCTGTGCCAGCACATCATACTCTAGGTTGATGTAGTAGCCGTTGGCATCCTGCATGGAGAGGCCGTTCTGGTTGAGCGGGTCGTAGTTCGCACTGAGCGGGTTGCTCTGTCCTGCGGCGATCTTGTCGGCGTTTTCGATATGGGCGGCACTGTAGAGCGCCTTCGCTTTGAAACCGGCAATCTCATAGGTAGCATGAAGGTCGTAGATCAGGGCATCGGCACCGGAGATGCTCCCCTGCGTTGCGTCGCCGTAGTAGACCGAAGCGCCCAACAGAAGGCCGTTGATGCCCCGGTAGTCCAGGCGGCCGACAAGGGCGGCTTTGTTATAGGCTGTCTTACCCGTAGAGCCGGCAGGCGCTTCGTAGATCTGGTAGGCGGTCCCTGCAAATTCGTTATCGAGGTTGATGGCCTGGATGACGCCGGCGTTATAGCTGATGCCGCTCTCGCCCAGCGTACCGTAGGCCAGTGCACCGGTCGAGTGCCATGTTGACGGGATGATGTACTTCTCTGTCTTCGGTTTTTGGACCGTGTTGTAGAGTGTCGGTTCGTGGCGCATGTTAATGAGTCCCATCGGTACAAGGAGGTGACCCAGCTGTACATTGAAGGCCTGCTGCATCAAAAAGTCAAGGTACATGAACTCGACGATCGCATACCCCTCGGGCTCATCCATCTCGGGATTGGCCCCGCCGTGTTCGAACTCGAGCTCGGTGTTGAGGATGATGCTGTCGGTAAACTTGTAGCCGATGTACGGGACGAAGTGGTAAACGTCGGCGATGTTGTCGGCGCCTTTTTTGTCGCTGCTTTCGAAATACATGTCGCCGTATCCGCCGATGGAGAGTGGTGATGAGGATTTGTAGACCTTGGATGCCGCAGCCCCCATGCCGTTATGCGAGAAACTTGTGTCGACCGTCGTAAAACCGACCTGGGCATTGGATGTCTCATCGACGAGGGCTTCCTGGTTGGCTTGGAGTTCAGCGACCAGTTTTTTCAATTCGGCAATATCAGAGGCGTCGTCCGCCTGAACAATGGTCGAACACAGAGCAGCCGCGCTAAGTGCCAATACAATTTTTTTATTCATTTTCAGATCCTTAATTATTCTAATAATCGTTTTCACAATCATTTATATGGCGGTATGGTAGCAAATTGGAAACAGGCTGTCAATAGTTTTGAAACTTATTATCATTATTTAAATAAAAAACGTCCGGTTGATGTTACCTTATGTTACAATATTGATAATTACTTTCATAATTGATCAGGTGCCGTTTACTTGGAGTTATGCATAATACATTCTTTCTTTCTTTGCATGACTCTTTGAAAAAAGTATTTAAGATAGAAAATTGACCAGAAGGTTTTTGAACTGTCATTGAACAGGAAAAAAAAAGGGGGGGGGTATGATGACCTGCAAAGGGCAGATCATCGGTAAGAAGTGCTGGAAGCTGTTTAGATGTCACACTTTTTAGTGATGATGCAAAGCGGACAGAAGTTGACCATTCCCGCGATCAAAGGGGCGATACCAAGATAGAACCACGGGTTTCCTGTTACGACGGCTGTCGTGATCAATGCCAGACCGACGACGATACGGATAGGACGGCAGACTGCTCTTATTTTCATAATATTCATTTGGATGCTCCATAAGGATGTAAAGTTCCGGAATTATAGCAAAACCTCCAATTACATACAATGGAGTTATGAAGGTTATTATATTTAATTAAGCTACAAATCAAAATAGCTGAATCGGAGAGAGTGCGAAATAGACCAGTGGGGTATAGACCAGCACCGATAAATAGGGCATTAGAGGGTGCAACGGTGTGATCAGCATGGCCGACATCTCCGCGGTAAGTTCTCTCTTTTCAAAGACCTGCTGGATCAAAAGTATCTTGGTGGCGATGTCGACCGTCTTGATAAAGAGCAGGGCAATGGCACTGAACGCAAAGTCGGTGAGCATCACCAGGCCGATGCCAAAATAGAAGGTCGGGTGCATCAACAGAAAGAGGATGATGTTTTTGCTGTAGTAGCGGTACATCCTGCTTAACATGGCAAGCAGGTTCGCACCTTTTTGCCACTGCACCTCAAAGAGTTCCAGCGCAATATAAAAGATAATAAGCAGATAGATCGTTTCCATGACACTATTATAGCCGCTTTGTCCCATTATTTAGCGGGAATATACTCTCAAAAAGATAAAATACCGCACCTATAAACAAAGAAAAATATTATGATCGAATACTATATTGCAAACGATGAAGCGTCTTCCGTTATGACGGAAGTCGAGATGGACTATATTGAGACGGCGCCTCAGGAGGAACGTCCCTGGCTGCTGTGGGCTTTTTTCAAGATGAACGAGGTCGATGAGAAGGGGTTTCCGACCGCTTCGGAACTGAGCGGGCTTCAGGAGGCTGCAATGTCTCTCGAAGAGGCGTTGACCAAGGAGCTCGACGCCGTCTATGTCGGGCAAAGGTATGCGGAAGGGTGGATGGAACTCTACTTCTATGCGCCGACGGCCAAAAGGTTTCAAACCATTGTGACCGAACACGCTTCTGCGCGGTATGTCTTTGATTCAGGCTCTTCCAGAGACGCCAAGTGGGAACACTACCGCTACATGCTCTATCCCGACGCCTTGATGCTACAGCAGATACAGAGCCGCGATATAATCGCCGAGCTCAAAGAGGCCGGTGACGATCTTACCAAGAGCCGTGAAGTCGAGCATTACCTGCAGTTCCAAACCGAGGCAAATGCAAAACGGGCCGGTGAAAAGCTGGCCCTTGAGGGCTTTGCCGTCAAAGAGATAAGCTATGACAGCAGCGAAGAATATGCCCATGTGCTGACGCTGACCAAAGAACATCTCATCGATGAGGCGCTTTTGGAAAAGCTTGCCAGAATGCTTATCGAGGCGGCATCCAAAGAGCACGGCCTTTATGCCGGTTGGAGCACGGCGCTGGCTTCATGAAAGAGATGTTCAAAATCAGGGGTACCTACGCCTATATCATCGCCCTTTTTTTAAATGCCTTTACCGATCTCGGCCACAAAATCATCATCCAGAACACGGTCTTCAAGATCTACGACAACCAGGAGCAGATCATCCTCACGGCGATCGTCAACGCCCTGATCCTGCTGCCGTTCATCATGGTCTTTACCCCGGCAGGGTTTATTTCCGACAAATTTCCCAAGAACCGTGTCATGGCCTATGCGGCGGCGGTCGCTGTTGTTCTGACACTTGCGATCACCTTCTCCTACTATATGGGATGGTTTGAAGTGGCCTTCGGCTTTACTTTTCTGCTGGCGATGCAGAGTGCATTTTATTCGCCGGCAAAGTACGGCTATATCAAAGAGCTGGTGGGTAACAGGTTCATTTCGGCGGGTAATGCGGCGGTACAGGCGGCAACGACGGTCGCGATTCTTTCGGGGATCGTCGTCTATACCCTGTTTTTTGAGAGTATGCTCGGCACCTTTGAAACGGCGGACGACATCGTACGCGAGATAGCACCGCTCGGGTGGATGCTGGTCGCCGGTTCGGTCGTCGAGCTGCTGTTGATGTTGCGACTGCCAAACAGACAGCGCGTGCCCTCCGAACGCAGGTTTCATGCAGGAAAATACTTTTCGGGCTATTATCTGCGTAAAAATATGAAGACCATCACCCGTAAACGCCCGATACTCGATGCCATCATCGCGCTTTCGATTTTCTGGGGCGTTTCGCAGGTGGCGCTGGCGATCTTCGGGGCGTATGCCAAAGAGCAGCTTGGCATTACCAATACGATCTATGTGCAGGGTATTTTGGGACTTACCGCAATCGGCATCATCATCGGTTCGGTCATAGCGGCGCGTTTTTCGAAGTTCTATATCCATATGGGGCTGGTGCCGTTCAGTGCTGCCGGTATGGCACTCAGTCTCTTTCTTATTCCGACCCTGTTGCAGATCGAGCTGATTGCCGCTCTCTTTTTTCTTTTCGGTCTCTCTTCGGGGATGTTCATTGTGCCGCTTAACGCCTTTATCCAGAAACATGCCCCCGGTGTTCACCTGGGAACGATACTGGCGGGAAACAATTTTATCCAGAACATCTTCATGGTCTTCTTCCTGGGGCTTACGACACTCTTCGCCTACAAAGGGTTGAATGCGGAGGGGCTTTTTTATGCCATCGCCGCGCTGACATCCGCGATGGCAGTGTATATGATCAAAAAACACGATCTCATACTGACCTGGTTCATCGTCGAACTGGTGCTTTCGCTGCGCTATAAATTTGTCTATGAGGGGAGCGAGAACGTTCCGCCGAGCCGTGCGGTACTGCTGCTGGGCAACCATGTGAGCTGGATAGACTGGGTCATCGTCCAGTTGGCAGTAGAACGCCGTACGGTCTTTATGATGGACCGCGATATCTATAATTGGCCGCTGCTGCACCATTTTTTCAAATGGGGCAGTGCCATTCCTGTCTCGGCAAGAGCGTCCAAAGATGCTTTCAGACAGGCCAAAGAGCACCTCGATCACAGCGAACTGGTGACGCTGTTTCCGGAGGGTTCTATCAACCGCGGCGAAGAGCTCCAACCGTTTCTACGCGGTTTTGAACTGGTCGCGAGGGATGCCCATGGTGTGATCGTCCCGTTTTATATCGGCGGCATGTGGGGCAGCCGATATTCGCGTTCACCCAAAAAATATGTCGAAAGACGGTCCCGCTCCTTGCGCCGCAAAGTGACGGTACTGTATGGCGAACCGATGCCTATGCATTCGTCGGCAGACGAGGTCAAAACGGCCGTACAAAAACTCAAGGATGATTACTATGCACAATAAACCCAAATACACGCTGTTTAAAAACACTACCTATGCACTGGCCGGTCTTGTCGACGTTACGAAGCATGAGAGCTCATTCAAGCTTCAGCTGCTGCTTTTTCTCGTGGCGAGTGTGGCCGCATGGCTCTTGCCGATCGATATCGTCTATAAGTTTATTCTGAATATTTCGCTTTTCCTTCCTATTATGGCGGAACTTGCCAACAGTGCGGTCGAACGTGTCGTCGATCTGGTGACCAAGGAGTATCATCTCCTGGCGAAACAGGCCAAAGATGCCGGGGCGGCACTGGTCTTTGTCTCTTTGGTTACGACCGGCGCCGTGTGGATATGCACCCTTCTTTTAGCCTTTAAACTGGTATAATATCTGACAAAAACTTTTTTAAAAGGAAGCAGCATGGCAACTGTTTTAATTATCGGAGCCGGCGGTGTCGGCGGGGTCGTTACCCACAAATGTGTTTTGAACAAAGAGACGTTTACAAAGATCGTATTGGCGAGTAGACGTCTGGAGAGTTGTGAAAAGATCCAAAAACAGCTGCCTGAAGGTGCGATCGATATCGCCCAGGTGGATGCGGACAATGTAGAGGAGACCGCAGCCCTTATCGAGAAGGTCGGCGCAGACATCGTCATCAACGTGGCGCTGCCGTACCAGGATCTCAGCATCATGGACGCCTGTCTGCTGACCAAGGTCGACTATCTGGACACGGCCAACTATGAACACCCGGACGAGGCGAAGTTCGAGTACAAGCTGCAGTGGGCCAAAGACGATGCGTTTAAAGAAGCCGACATCATGGGCCTTCTTGGAAGCGGCTTCGATCCGGGTGCGACCAATGTCTTCTGCGCTTATGCGCAGAAACACTACTTCGACGAGATCCATACGATCGACATCCTCGACTGTAACGCCGGCGACCACGGCTACCCGTTCGCAACCAACTTCAACCCGGAGATCAACCTCCGCGAGGTGAGTGCAAAAGGGCGCTATTGGGAGAACGGCGAGTGGATCGAGACCGAGCCGATGGAGATCAAGATGGTCTGGGACTACCCTGAAGTCGGTCCGAAAGACAGCTATCTTCTCTACCACGAGGAGATGGAGTCGCTGGTCAAACATATAAAGGGGCTCAAACGTATCCGTTTTTTCATGACCTTCGGCGAGAGCTACCTGACCCATATGCGTTGCCTCGAAAACGTCGGGATGCTCGGCATCGAGCCGGTGATGCACAAAGGTCAGGAGATCGTCCCTATCGAGTTTCTGAAGACACTGCTGCCTGACCCGGCTTCATTGGGCCCTCGCACCAAAGGCAAGACCAACATCGGTATTGTCGCCGAAGGGATCAAGGACGGTCAGAAGAAGAAGATCTACATCTACCAGGTGAGCGACCACGAGAAGTGCTACGCCGAGGTCCAGTCGCAGGCGGTCTCATACACGACCGGCGTTCCGGCAATGATCGGGGCGAAACTGATGCTTGAGGGCAAATGGCAGGCCAAAGGGGTCTACAACATGGAGCAGTTTGATCCGGACCCGTTCATGGAAGAGCTGAACAAGCAGGGTCTTCCTTGGAAGGTCATCGAACTTAACTAAAGGGGTGCAAAGTCTGAGTAATCAGACTTTGCTTTTCAATTTTCAAACGTTTTCTACTCTCTCACTTATGACACGTATCTAAGCGATGTTTTATCTGTTTTTTACACTTCCGCCGTATTGACCTCTTGTACCTTTATCGGGACATCTTTTGAACGGTTTTGCTCTTTGGTATTATTGCGATCTTGAACCTTGTCATGGGAATGAGGAACATTCGTGATATGGGTGACGGTTGCGCTCTCTTTAGCTTTTTTAGGCAACACTGTTATATCCGGCACTCGCGAGCTGTTCCGCTCGCTGTTCTCAAGAGCGGGGGTGATGTCTTTTTTACATTTGTCGGCGACTTTGGCTGCAGGTTCCTCTTTTTCAGGAATCAGGTATTCGGCTCTGGCCGGTTCGATGTTTTTCCAGCCCGGCGGCTGATAAACCGGCGTATCGAGCTCATTGAACCTGTTGGACTTGATGACATAATAGAGACGTTTGACATACTCATGGCGCAGTTCGGAGTAGTGGTCGAGATAAGCGATGATCTCAAAAGGGTTGTTGGTGTGTAGGCGCGCTGTTCTGAACTGTTCAAAAGCACGTCCTCTGGCCATCATGCGGTAATAGCTTTCGATGGAAGCTTCCAGGTTTTTGTATTTTTTGACATAGATGGTCTTTTGCCCCTCTCGCGGTATGCCTGCCGCGATACGCGGTTCGTTGGGATTAAAAGACCAGACGCCGAAGATGTTGTTGGCTTCGCGGTAGAAGCGTGAACTTCCCCAGCCTGATTCCAGTGCCGCCTGGGCGATGACGATACTGATAGGGTGGGTATGCATACGTTTCAGCAGACAGGGAAAACCGCTGACTTTATAGCGTTTTTTAAGCCGTTCAATCTTTGCCTGCTCTTTTGGGGTAAGCTTCTCTTTGAGGCTGAGTTCATAAACAGCCTGGTATTCGGCATCGAGGCGCGCTTTTACCTTTCTGATGGCCGCGATCGTCTTCTTTAAAAAGAGACGCTTGGACTCCGGAGTGGAAGCAGGGGTCTTATAGCGTTTTCTTTCTGTATTGCTTGTGGCGGTTTTTTTCCCGGAACTGTTATGGGCCACGTCTGTATCACTATCTTCAACTGTTTTTGAGCTGTTCTGATCGAAAAACGGTATTATTTTGTTTAATTCGTTATAGACGGCATACATGCTTGCTAGCAAAAGGAGTGCGATTACGGCCAATACTATCTGTTTCATTTAACTCGCTTTTTAGATCAAACCCCCTGAATTTAGGGTAAAATTTGATATTAATGTTACGCCGTAAGAGCACTTATCGGGGTAATAATAAAGCGTTATAATAACAAAAAAGTCTGATAATGATAAATTACGATACTCTTCCCAGCCCTTCCTATGTCTGTGATCTGACCCGCTTGGAGAACAATTTGAAACTTTTGGCACGTGTCAAAAAAGAGACCGGCGCCAAGATCATACTCGCGCTTAAAGGCTTTGCAATGTGGTCGACGTTCGACCTTGTGCGTCAATATCTTGACGGAGCGACTGCGAGCGGTCTGCATGAAGCACTGCTTGCCTTTGAGGAGATGCGGGGCGAAGTGCACACCTATTCGCCCGCCTTCAAAGAGGAGGAGATAGAGCAGATCGCCTCTATCTCCGACCACCTGGTCTTTAACTCGCCTTCGCAGCTAAAACGGTTCAGCGCGATGGCCAAAAAGGTCAATCCGAGACTTTCTATCTCCCTGCGCGTCAACCCGGAGTTCTCCTCCTCTCCTGTCGACCTCTACAATCCCTGCGGGCTCTACAGCCGTCTGGGGACCACGCTTGCCAATTTTGACGAGAGCATCCTCGAGGAGCTCGACGGTCTGAACTTCCATGCGCTTTGCGAGCAGAATGTCGATGCGCTGGAGGGAGTGCTGGCGGCATTCGAGGAGAAGTTCGGCGACTATATCGACCAGATGAACTACATCAACTTCGGCGGCGGTCACCACATTACCCGTAAAGACTACGACGTCGACAGACTGATTGAGGTGATCAGGGCATTCAGGGCGCGACATAACAATATTGCCGTCTACCTGGAGCCGGGCGAGGCGGTCGGCTGGCAGACAGGCGAGCTGGTGGCAACCGTGCTGGACACCTTCCATAACGGTATGGACCTTGCGATCCTGGACACCTCTGCCGAGGCGCATATGCCCGACACGCTGGCGATGCCCTACCGTGCAGAAGTGAGAGGGGCAGGTGAAGCCGGCGAAAAGGCCTATACCTACCGTTTAGGCGGCAATACCTGTCTGGCGGGCGACATCATGGGGGACTACTCGTTTGATCAGCCATTGAAAACCGGCGACAGGATTATCTTCGAAGATCAGATCCATTACACTTTTGTCAAAAACACCACCTTTAACGGTATCAAGCTCCCTTCGCTTGTACTGGTGACGCAAGAGGGCGAGATAAAAGTGGTCAAAGAGTTTGGCTATGCCGACTACAAGATGCGTTTGTCATAAGAAAACCGTTCTCTAAATAACTGTTCTAGATAAAGATCTCTGCAGGAAAAGCGACAGGGATCGGATTGTGCAGCTGCATTGTGACGTCGTCAGATCCCGCATTTTTGTAGAGCGCATAGGGTACATACAAAAAGCGTGCACCGACCTTGCTGTCTGTTTTGTGGCGTTCTTCAAGATGGACGCGGATACCGTCGCTGACCGGCGGTTTGAAGTGGGCCGGAATAGTGACCCGGGCGATGATCGCAAGTGCCGTGATCCTGGGATCATCGGCGACTTTTTGTTTCAGCCTTGCCATCAGCGTTTCGTACTGCTCTTCATGTGCAGATGGGTCTGCCTTAAGGCTCTCTACGTTCCCGTCTTCAAAAAGTATCATGGCAAAAGGTCGCAGCGTCTGCTCCGACTCGAGCTCCGCTTTGGCAAATTCTACGGCTTCATTGACCATCTCAAATAGTTGTTCTTCGTGCATAATTATCCTTACTGGCGTTATTTTAACAAAACGCGGAGTGATAAAGAAGTAACAGTTGTTAAAAATTAAAATTAAGAAGTATAGAAGTCAGATTTAATTCCATCTTTTTTAAGTCTCAGCACCCTATACTTACAGCACTATGTAAAGGATAATCATGCAAAAAATAGATATGAGTTCACCTGAGTTTCTTAATGAGATGGAGAAAACAAAAAAATTCACAGACAAGGTCAACAAACAGTTCGGCTGGGTCTACAATCCGAATGAAGATGTAAACGAAGGTGTCCTCATGGGGCTTGCACGTCACAAGATGCTTTACGGCAAACGTTTCTGCCCATGTTTTATGGTCATAGAAGAGGACGGCAAGCATGTCAGTGCCGACAACCGTATCTGTCCGTGTCCGCCGGCAATCGAAAAAGAGATCCCTGAAGAGGGTAAATGCCACTGCGGTATCTTCTGTACACCGGAATACGCTGCCAACAACGACCAGTAACCCTTATAAGAGCCGCACCGAAGTGCAGCTCTCTTTCTGACTACCGATACCCTGATTTGATTTTACTACCGTAATCTGTTATGGAAAAAGGGATCGGTAGATCTTTCTGTTCCTCTTTTCGTTCTTATCGCCGACCTGCGACCAGAAGTGCGCTTCGTTGTCGCCGTCGTCAAAAATGAGATTGCCGATATCGTCCCACTCTATTGTTATTAACAGCATGTCGATATCGATCTCATACTGTGCTTTTTCATCATTGCTTGAGAGATGGAAGCTCTCCGGCAGGGGTGCGGTTTCGGCCAGAGAGGCATAGATCTCTTCCAGGCAGTACTCTCGGTTTTCCTCATCATTGAGTCCGGACCACTGTTTGGTGATAATACGGGTAATCTCATCTGTGTTGGCGTGTTGGAGAAGTTCTTGTTTTGTCATACGCAATTATACTCGCTTCTTCTCATCTGACGCTTATATCTGAGTATAGCCGCCATCTCTTTTTCAAAGTTAAGCATTTGATTTACGGGCCACTGTCGGGCATAAACATCTATGCCTGGATCGAAATGTAAAGAGAAGCATGACGATTGTTTTGCCGTTGCTGAAGGCTAAAGCGGAGAGGTGGAACAGGCCCTCTATAATCCTTTTGAAAATTATAGACAACCCGGGTTTAGGCGCGGCGCCTATGTTGCCGGAATAAACTTGATCGAGGTGTAGTTGACGCAGTGGCGCGTGTTCTTGGGTGTCATATGCTCGCCGACAAAGACATGCCCCAGGTGGCCGCCGCAGTTGCTGCAGACGATCTCGACACGGCGTCCGTCGGCATCGGGAACGCGCTTGACCGCTCCCGGGATCTCGTCGTCAAAACTCGGCCAGCCGCAGTGGGAATCGAACTTTTCCTTGGAGGTGTAGAGCGGGGTATTGCATCGGCGGCAGACGTAGGTGCCGGCCCCTTCGTTTTTAAACTTCTCGTAGTTCTCGCCGAAAGGACGTTCGGTCCCTTTGCGCAGGATGATATACTCTTCTTCAGGGGTGAGGGTGTTGTATTCGATAGGGAGTTCTTTCAATGTTTTTCCTTCATCTGCATGGGATATCAGGGCCCCCAGCAATAGTAGAAAAGATAATACAATGCGTTTCATAATAGATCCTTTTGCTTATCTGTCTGTTCGCATTATAGAAGGTTTTCATAAACAAACGGCGCGATACGTTGCTCTCCCGTATCAATCTTTACTTCGGTAGATCTCCGGATAATCCGTCTTCCAGCGCCGGTGCATCCAAAACCAGTATTTGGGATCATCGTAGATGACCTCTGTCAGCCAATCCGTCATCTTCTGGGTCGCGTCATTGATGTCCGCTTTTTCATCTTCCGTCTTCTGCATCTCTATCTCCGGAAAGAACTTGATGGTGTAGTGCTCATGATCGTCCGTGTAGGCTATCCCCGGGATCAAAGCAGCATTGAACTTCCGTCCCAAAAAGGCCGGTGTCGTGATCTGGCGGGTCGGCTTGCCCAAAAAGTCGACGATGGTGCCGTCACGCTTGCGAATATTGGTGTCGATAAGCAGGGCGGTCGATTTTTTCGCACGCATCTGTTTGACAAGCGCTTTAAGCGCACCGTGGCGCTCGGCATAACTCATTCGGAATTTCGCGCGTGAGCCTAAAAGGTACTCCTGGAAATCGGGATTGGCCATCTCCTTGTAGATGATCATGATGGGTTCGAGAAAGGCGCTTGTGGCACTGCCGATCAGTTCCCACTCCCCGTAATGGGCCGTCACAAAGACAATTGGCCGTCCTTCGGCCTGGGCTTTCTCAACGTACTCGATATTTTCAAATGTGACTTTTTTTCTCAGCTCCTCAAGGGTGATATAGCGCCCCTCGATGGTATAGAGAAAATTGAGGGCCAGGCTTTGAAAGCCATACAATCCCACCTCGTTGACGAATGTCTTATCAACATCATCACCGTAGACAAACCGCATGTTCTGTCTGATGATGCGGCGATGCTTTCTGTCGATGTGAAAAGCGACTCTTGCAAGTCCGAGAAAGAGTGCTTTGCGCCAGGAGTGGGGCAGCAGCATCAATAATTTTTCAAAGCCGAGAAAAAGATAAAAACTGATCATAAGTGACAGCGCCTTGGATATAAAGTGTATGATTATAACGATTTAATGATTAGTCCTCTGTTTAGCTATAATTGCGCTATTAAACGCTACCGAGGCAGTGATTTGAGGAGATATGATGAGCTTTGATACACTTGGCTTGAACAGTAACATTTTAGACGCGGTGAAAGCACAGGGTTACGAAAAGCCGACCGCCGTACAGTCCCAGGCCATTCCGGTAGCATTGGACAAAAAAGATATTCTGGTGAGCGCACAGACGGGCACGGGCAAGACGGCTGCTTTCGTCCTACCGATGCTGCAGCGTCTCTCCCAGGACAAGAAAAATGCAGGTACGCATCTGCTGCGTGCGCTGATCCTGGTACCGACGCGTGAACTGGCGATGCAGGTGGGTGAGAGCGTAGACGCGTACGGCAAAGGGCTACCTTTCAAGTCCGTCAAGCTTTACGGCGGTAAGAAGATCTCGACCGAGACCGAGCAGCTTGAACGCGGTGTGGATATCATCATCGCAACACCGGGGCGTTTGGCAGAGCACATACAAAAAGAGAGCGTCAGACTCGCCAACATCAACTATATGGTGCTGGATGAAGCGGACCGGATGCTCGATATGGGCTTTATCAACGAGATCAGAGCGATCGCCGAACTGACGCCCAAAGGGCGGCAGACCTTTATGTTTTCGGCAACGTTCACACCCAAAGTGGTCAATCTCGGGAAATCGCTGCTGAGAAAACCCAAGATCATAGAGGTCGCGCGCCAGAACAAAACGGCCGACACGGTCGAGCAGAAGGTCCATTTTGTCAACAGTGCCGACAAGAGCGACCTCCTGGCTTACATGATCGGGGCCAACAACTACAATCAGGTCATTGTCTTCACCCGTACCAAAGATGTGACGGACAAGCTCGCAGAGGAGTTGACGGCAGCGGGACTACCGGCAACGGCGATACACGGTGACATCACACAGGCAAAGCGCACCAAGGCGCTCAAGCAGTTCAAAGAGGGCAAGTTCAGGGTCCTGGTCGCAACCGATGTGGCGGGACGCGGGCTCGATATCAAAGATATGGACTATGTCATCAACTACGAGCTTCCGAGCGTGGCCGAAGACTATGTCCACCGTATCGGCCGGACGGGGAGGGCCGGAAAAAAAGGGCTGGCGATATCGCTTGTCTCTGCCTATGATGTTGCCTACCTTCTTGAGATAGAGAAGCTTATCGGGCTTAAGATGACCGAGATCAAGACGAAAGGGTATGAATTTACCGAACGTATCCCCGACCGTTCAGAGCAGCACAACCAGCGTGACCGACGCAAAAGCGCTTCGATCCGCAAGCATACCCCCAAGAAAGAGAAACCCAAAAGTGCGGCTGCTGCGCCTAAAAAGGTCAAGCAGACCAAACGCAACCGTTTTGGATCATAAAGGAGAGATATGAATCGTACATCAGCCGCTTCGGCAACGGCCAAAGAGGCCAATGCCATAGTTGAACATCTGCAGCTTTACTTTGTGGAGCGTCTGAACGCGCTGAGCAGGGAGTTCGGTGATGACAAGGCATTTGACGCCGTTGAGTGGTTCAGAGACGGGGGACGCCACGGCGGCGGTCTGCGATATATGGCAACGGACGACAGCCTGTTTAACCGCGGCTCAGTCAACGTCTCACAGGTCCATTACGATGACGACGCCGAGAAAAAGCTGGGTTCAGCTACGGCCCTTTCGACGATCATTCACCCCTTCAACCCCCTGGTGCCCTCTATCCACATGCACATCAGCTGGACGGAGATGAAGAGCGGCAAAGGTTACTGGCGTGTCATGGCCGACCTTAACCCCGCTATTGAGATCAAAAGCGCGACGCAGCAGTTTACGGCGTGTCTGAAAACGGCGGCGCCGGAACAGTTCGAAGCGGGTGCTGCCCAGGGGGACCGCTATTTCAACATACCGGCGCTTGGACGTCACCGCGGCGTGTCGCACTTCTATCTGGAAAGTTTTTCCAGCGGCGATGCGGCGGCGGACAAAGCGCTGGCCAGACATTTCGGTGAGAAGATGGTGGATTGCTATATCGACATTGTACGCAAAGCGCTTGCAGAAAACCCGAAACCGGCTAAAGAGGATTTTGAAAAGCAGCTTGCCTACCATACCCTCTATCTTTTTCAGGTCCTGACACTTGACAGAGGGACAACGTCGGGGCTTCTGGTTCATGACCAAAACGATGTGGGCATTATGGGCTCGATCCCCCGCTATGTGGATAAGTCGCTGCTCGCGTCGTGGAAAGCGCTGGTCCCGCCGCCGCAGGAGAAACTGGTGCAGGGGCTTGTTGATGCGCTCGAAGGCGAGGGCAGGGTTTTGGTCGACGATGCTGCGAAGCAGCGTCTTGCAAAGGTGGTGCGCGCGCACTACAAGGCACATCCCGAGGCCTTGAGCATGCAGGCCAGCGGCGACATCGTTCCTCCCACAGTCGACAACCACAAATAAATAAAAGTTCCAGCTTCGGCGCATCTTGCGTCCAACTCAGACTCTCTACGCACAGCAGTGCGCTATCGGTCTGAGTTAAACACAATCTACACCTAATCTGAAACTTTTGTAAGTTCAGTTTGTTGGAAGGTGAGCTATCGCCACCTTCTTTTTTCTTTTTTCTTTTTTCTTTTTTCTTTTTTCTTTTTTCTTTTTTCTTTTTTCTTTTTACGAATTCGGATCGAAGATCGAAAAGTCGACGTCCTCTTCTTCTATCGAATCATCCAGCTGTCTGAAGTTCCCCAGTGTTTCGCCCGCTCCTGTGATCGTTTTGAGATGGTAGAGGTTTGCCTTGTCCAGCAGGAACTCTTTTACTAGCTTGAAGCCGCCTTTGTCGAGGAGGGCGGAAGAGGTCTTCTGTTCAAGGTAGAGAAACATCAGACAGGTCGTGGATGAGGCGAATTCGGGTATAAAGGCATTTTCCGATTTGATGACATCCTCCTCCCACGCCTCAAGCTTTTCAACGCCTGTTGCCGTGACAAGCAGCGGCAGGTCACACCACCGTGCGATAAGACTGCTCAGTTCGTCTCTGCTCATCGGGCGTATGTAGTCCGTGTCATCGAGTTTTGCGGCCAGCATATAGCGTGCGATAGTGTTCATCACATAGGGAAGCACGTTCTCCTCGACGACCTGCGGGTTGGCATCGGCGAGGCTGAGCATGGTGATCTCGATATTGAGCGCCTCTTTGATCTGGTAGTTAAGCAGACTGGCCAGCCCTTCGATCCGGTCATTGATCGGGACGTTGGTGACCACGGCGGCCATGCGTAAAAAGGCGTCCGATTCGATGATATTCATACCCGGGTACATCGTTTGGTCAAAATGGAGGCGGTGATAGAGACTGAAATAGCGCTCACCCTCTTCTTCGGTGGTGATCAGCATCGCTTCAAGCGTGACGCCGGGTGAGACTGTCGGCAGCAGGAGGGCAAAATAGTGCGCTTTCTGGATCAGCTCAAGCGAAGGGTAGTTCTCCTGCAAAACCTTGAAAGCGAGGACGACGTCCGGGTTAAAGACCGTCGGGCGCGAGAGGATCAGTTTTTTTATAAAACTCCCCTCATCAGGGATCTGGAAAAGTCCGTTAATAATGTTTGTGCTGTTGTCGATCTGCATGCGTTTCCTTGTGTTCGAAATTATAGCAAAGCTTCATTAGCACCGCAGATAAAAGCAAATCATTAAACAGATACAAAGAAAAGCAGACGCTATGTGGAAACAGACTATATAAAATACTCAATAGTCTATTGCTGCCAAAAACGTTTAGCTACACTCTCTTTGCCAACCGTCCGACTTCGCGTTCGACGCAGCGCAGTGCGCCTTCAAGATACCCGCCTTCCTCAAAAGAGGACTCCGTCCCCAAAAAGATGAGTCTGTCGTCATAGCAACGGGTGTCATGCCCGTAGTCGGGGTGGGCCGAAAGCGGTCGACGGTCAGAGATGACGGAGGTATAGCGCTCTTGGCTCCAGTCCGTAATGTAGATCTTCGTTATCTTCTGCGCATCATCCCCGAAGAGTCTTCGCATCTGTCTCCTGACGGCCTGCTCGCTCTTGTCGGCTGCATTGGTGTTAAAAAAACCGAAGAGCGCGGCACCTGTTTGCGTACAGGCATCATGGATCTCGCCCAAGGGTCCGACCGGACTGAAGGCAAAACCGCTCAGCCCCTTTTTGCGCCAAAAGGCCTCTTCAAACACGACGGTACACTTTGCGGCGTAGCCCATCCAGGTCGGAATAGCAGAGAGTTTCTGTGTTAGTTTGGTCGGCAATTCGGGTGAATAGCTTATGCTTTCCATCGCAAGACGCGGCGGCAGGGTGTTTATGACGAGGTCTGCCTGATACGTCTGATTCTCCGTCTTCACAAGCAGGTGATCTGCACCGCTTTCGATGCCGATAACCGCAGAATTCAGTTTGATAGTGTCAGATATCAACTTTCTCTTCAAGGCCTCGAGAAGTGCGATGACACCGCCTTTAATGCGGCCTGATGGAGGCGATGGCGGCGGTGTGAACCGTTCAACACCTTGCGGTGCGTCATAGAGGGCATCCCCTTCGCCGTATTGGCCAAAAAGTTCAAGACCGTTTTCCAGAACGCATGACAGAATCTGTTTTTGATGCTGCCAGACCCAGGAAGGGCCCATGTCAAAACCGTCAACGGTCAAGACACGGCCGCCGATCCGCTCCCGTGCTTCCAGGACCGTGACGTCGTAGTTTTTTTGAAGGAGGGAGGCCGCGTAGATGCCGCTGAGCCCCGCACCGATAATCACAACTTTTTTCATGGTGTAGGTCTGGTGGGATTGTGTGAAGCACATAAGGTAAAAAGAGTTAGCTCAATCAGCTAAAAAATCTTTTTCCCAAAAAAATTCGATCCAGTCATCGGCTTCATGGAGTGCAAAATCGGGCTGGATGGTCGCGCTTTTTTTATAGTAGATCGACGCGATCTTGAATATGACATTGGGAAAGCTGGCCTGAAGATGTTCGAGTACCTCTTTGATGGTCTGTCCGCTGTCAACGATGTCGTCGAGCAGCAGTACTTTGTTTGCATGCTGCAGTTCGGGGACATTGAAGATCTCGCAGCTTGTACCGCGTTGGTCGCCTTCGTAAAGTATCGAGTTGACTGTCAAGAGCTGACGGTTCCCGGTGGCACTGGCATAGGCATGGCCGAGCGTGAGACCGCCTCGGGCAATAGCGATCAGGGTGTCGGGTTGATAGCTCTCTGTCAGTTTGACAAGGGCTTTGACATCGTTTACAAATTGTTCGTAGGGATAATAGATCATACTTTTCCTAGTTTTCTTTTTGAAAAACAGCACGTACCTTGAGTGAGGAGAGGTGCGACTGTTCTTCGTAGATGCTGAATTCGAGTTCTTTGCACTCTTTCATGGTAAAGAGGCGCAGTTCGTTGGTCGTCAGCGGCCACGGCGGTCCGTCAAAGTACTCGTCGTCGCGTTTGGCATTACAGACGGCGAGGACTTTCGCATAGGGTGCCATAAGCGAAGCGATAGCCGTGATGACACTGTCGCGAAGCGAGAGGGGCAGGGCCTGAATGGTAAAGGCTTCGAATACAAAGTCGAACTTGCCGAGCAGTTCCTGCGGAAGGTCGAAAAGATCGGCTACTCTGAAATCGATTGTGGTCTCACCGAAACGCTCTTTGGCCCATTTGATCGCTTCAGGCGAGATGTCGATGGCCGTGACGTCAAAGCCGGCCTCATAGAGGGCGTTGGCATCATCGCCAAGTCCGCATCCTATCACGATCGCTTTCGAAGGGACGGGATAAGAGGTCTCCAGATACTCCTGAAGCAGAGGGTTGGTTCTGCCCTTTGCCCAGGCAACAGCACTCAGCTCTTTGTTGGCCTCTTTATAGTGGTCGTCAAACCAGCTTGTTGCCTCTTGCCGGGCTTTTTGATGGTCGAATGGTTTTTGTTCCGTTTTTTTCATTCTGTGATTATGGCATTTTACAGAGAAAAACGGGTTGATATTTCACATTAATATCAAGATTTCAGTAACAAATCTGTATTATTAGTTGGCTTACTCAAGAGGTGAGTTAAAACAGGGCATGTAGAGTGTCCCTCAGGAGTTCCCTATTTTTAGCATGCCAGACGAGATATACAATCTCGAAAAAGACGATATTCACGATAATCTTCTCTATTATCAGTACGGTATCAAACATCTTCTCTCCCTTCAAAAAAAGGGAATGGCTGAAGACGAACCGCAATACATAAGCTCATACCGCTCTTTTGAGGGCGAAGCGTTTGAAAACTTTATTTATGAGCGACTTCTGCGCTGGGCTGTTACCCAGGATGATATCGCCAAGTTTATCTCAAAGGGACCCAACGCCCCCAAGACACACTCGCTCTCAAACACGCTCTCGGTCAATGCAAAAGGTCAGATCGTCTACCGCACAAACCGCAATGAGATCGGCGAGTTCGATGCGCTTTTCATCACCAAAGACAATACGCTCTATATGGTCGAGATGACCCTGACCAAATCGGTGACCAACCTGAAACGCCGTCTGCGCAAGAAGAAAGCGCTACTGGAGACGATATTCCCGCATTACAAGGTCAAAGCACTCCTGATCCTTAACGAGGGGGTGACGGGGACCAAGCAGCTGCAGGACTTTTGTACCGTCTGGATCACAAAGCCTTTTACCGCCAAAGATATTCTCAGTTGGCTCAGTGACATGAAAAACACCAAGCGCAAACCCTACCGTAAGGTCAATGACAAGCGTGTTATAGGGACCGACAAGCTTGAGATCCGTCCTTTTAAATACTACAATACCCTGACATGGCTGCTGAAACGTTCCCGCAGTGCTAAAAATGTCTGTCTGGACATGAACTTTTTGAACAAAAGCGATGTCGTGCGCAAGATCGATCTCTTTACAAAGTTTTATATCGGTTATATGAGTGCGGGGGATTTCAAGAAGATAGCACCTGCTGTAACACGGGAGATTCCCAAACGCGTGGTCGTTGCGTTGGAGAAAGAGCATACGGGCGAATTGGGGCTGATCTACTTTTTACAGCACAGCAGACGTAATATCGATATGGTCCATATATTGGATGATGAACGGGTGAAGATCGAGAAGAAAGACCCCTACGGCATCACTGTCAATGAGGTGCACCATATCCTGCGTGCGATGAAAGAGAGCGAGAGGATCACACCTCAGGAAAATACGATCATCAAAAATCTGATAAAACACGACTTTCACCACCAGGTCAAAAAAGACTGACCCCGCCTTTAGAGCAGTGCATCATGCCACTGTACCAGCGTAAGCCGATAGCCCTCGGTGACTGTTTTGACTTCATGGGTATAGATAGGGTTGCTAGCAAAGACGATCAGCGTCCCCATCTTCGGTCTAAACATAACCGTATTGTTTTCTTTGTCTTTAAAATAGTTGAATGTCAGCTCGCCGCCGCTGAACTGGTAGGGAGTATGAACATCGTCACTGTGTTCGCTTGTAAACAGTACGCTGCTGATCTTTCTCTGCGGCGCGACCTGTTTAAAACCCACAACCTTTCCGTCAGGATCGACCAGCATGTTTGAGTCGTCTGCATGCGCTTTGTAGAAAGAGCCGGGGGTGTATTCGAGTACCTGCACATCTGTTGATGTTGTCAGTGAGAGTGAAAAGAAGTGTTCTATCTGCGGACGGGCCCGGTTGAAAGACTGGGTATAGAGCTTTTTATGTGCGGGAGAGAGGGTGAGGATCTTCGTCTTTCGAATCTTCTGATTTAACTTTTTCCTTCTGCTCAGCAGCGCGGCATGTTTGGCATTTTTAGCTTTTTGCGCTGCATCGAGTATCGCTTTACAGCTTAACTCATCCATAAACCCCTCGATGACCAGAAACGGGAATTCCGCATAGGGTGAAGGGAGCAGGGGCGCTGCGATATCAAGGTCAAAGAGAAACGCTTCGGCGAATATCTTGTCACTGATCTGACGTACTTTAGGGGCAGATACTTCATGGTTTAACAGGGCGTTCATCATTTAGACCTTCAACAGGATTTTGTCGAGCCACGATGTCGGCAGTAAACGTTTGAACGTGCCTAAAAGGTGTGTTGCCGCGGTAATATAGTAGCGCGGCTTCGGTTGAGGCTTTTCAAGCGCCAGAACCACTTTTCTGATGACCTCGATAGGCTCTTTGGTAAAGGGGTCGTTCTCGCTTTTTTTCGCTTTGCGTGCCAGGACCTCTTCATGGTACTCTTTAGCAAAACAGCTCTTGTCGATGTCGACATAGTGCAGAAACTTCTCGGTCGCATTGTCGCGGAACCTGGAGTGGATAGGACCCGTGTTAAGCGTGACGACATGGATGTCGGTATCGTCAAGTTCCAGCCGGAGGGTATCGCAAAGCCCTTCAATGGCATATTTGCTGGCATTATAGGCACCGCGAAAACGCAGTGAGATGAGGCCGAGTACGGAGGAGTGCTGAATAATGCGCCCGTAGCCCTGTTGCCGCATCACAGGGATGATGCGTCTTGTCATCTCATGCAGACCGATGACATTGGTCTCAAACTGTTCGCGAAGGGCCTCTGCCGGTACATCCTCCAGGGCGCCGGGCTGCCCGTAGCCGGCATTGTTGAAAAGGGCATAGAGCGTGCCGCCCGTCTGCTCCAAGACGGCGGCCAGGGCGCTGTCGATGGAAGCGGTGTCGGTCACATCGAGTTGAAAGGCGTTGAACCCCTCCTCACGGAGTGTTTTGACATCATCCGCTTTACGTGCCGTGGCAAAAACCTCGTAGCCGTTGTTATGCAGAAAGTGTGCTGCCGCATAGCCGATGCCGCTGGAACAGCCTGTAATTAAAATGGATTTTTTCATAAACGAATTTTAGCCTAATAGAGATATGTTTGAGGCATAAAAATACGGTTAATTTTCCATTCGTCTCTTCATCCTACAATAGGGTAAGATATAGTGATATGACAAAAGGATGAAGAATGGGAAAGATACTCTTGATATTATTGACATTGGCAACGTCACTGCTGCTGCATGCAGAGGATAAAGAAGGACTCCAGAAGGCCTATTTTGCGGGCGGCTGCTTTTGGGGCGTTGAGTACTACATGGAGAAACTGCCCGGTGTTAACGATGTGGTCTCCGGGTTTATGGGCGGGCATCTTGCGAACCCCTCCTACCGGGATGTCGTCTTCAAAAAGACCGGCCATCTAGAGACGGTAGAGGTGATCTATGATCCGAAAAAGATCAGCTACGAGACCCTTGCCAAAAATTTCTTCGAGATCCACGACTTTACGCAGACCGACGGGCAGGGCCCCGATATCGGCGAGCAGTACCTATCTGTCATTTTTTACAGCGATGCGGATGAGAAGGCGGTTGCCGAGAAACTGGTCTCTATTTTGACGAAGAAGGGCTACAAGGTGGCGACAGCGATCCGCAAGGCCGAGACCTTCTACAAGGCAGAGGGGTATCACCAGGATTATTACGAACGTCACGGGAAACTGCCTTACTGCCACGGGTACAAAAAAATATTTGATTGAATGCAATGGGCTTTTGGCCTATAATATAGAGTGGCTGAATAGGCTTTATAAAGAGAAGGAGAGAAAAGATGGAGACCAATGCTTTACCCAGATACGATATGAGCGACAACCCTACAAACTGCTGCCCAAGGTTCAAGCCTGAAGGGTGGGATGAACAGGAGCTGCACTTTAAAGACAAACTTTTTCTCAAGGCGACAACCCGAAGTCTCTTCCACATCCCGCTGAACATGGGCTCTGTTTTCCCAAAAACCTTTGAAGCCATAGAAAAAGCAGAGGCGCAGGAGATGGAACAGTTTATTGTCCTCTCCTATGACCCCTCTGCCTGGCGGGGCGAACACTATTTCGCCGTCACCAAAGCAGTGCCGGGGCAGGAGATGGTAAAGATGAACGGCGATTTTCTGACAAAGGTCTTTGAAGGGCCCTACAAAGATGCTCCGAAGTTCGAAAAAGAGATGGAGATCTTTGTCAAAAGCCGGGGGAAAGAGGCCAAGAAAACGTACTTCTTCTACACGACATGCCCGAAGTGTGCGAAATTCTACGGCAAAAACTATATGGTTGCTGTCACCGAGGTCGAATAATCCGCGCACTGTATACAGACTGCAAAAAAATTGACAGATATAAAAAGATCTTTGATTGAAGTTAACAACCTTAAACACCCTTTCTGTAAAACAGACTCAACAACGCAGGCAACAACAACAGGTCCAACAACAGCGCAATATTTAAAGCGCTGACCGTCACGATTGAAAAATTGACGTTCGGAATAAAGCTGCTGACACCGAAGAGGGCAAATGTCAACGATAAGATAAAGGTGGTCAAAATCATTGCGTTGCCGCTGTGACTGATGACGTAATCGATGCTCTCTTCAAAACTTTTAGTTTTGATCGCATCCAGGTACTTGCTGAAAAAGTGAATAGTGTCGTCGACAGCTATGCCCAGAATAACAGCGGCCGAGATGGCTATGCCCAAATCTATATTTATCCCCAAATACCCCATGACGCCGGCTACCAATAGTACGGGTGCTATGTTCGGCAGGATGAAAAGCCAGAGCATCTTGATGTTTTTAAAAATGATCAGCATACACAACAGCACGATCAAAAGCGTAACGGAGATAGAGATCAAGAGCGTATCGGTTACACTCGACTGCATGTAGGCGAAAATAGCTGTCTGCCCCTGTACATCAGCGCTGTACCGACCGTTTTTCAGCCACCACTTTTTTATCCACGCTATCATTTGCAGATCTTTTGACGTATCCACAATATCGGTATGGATAGAGAGTCTTAGAAACCGTTCTGTCGTGTCGATCTTATCGTTGAGTTCCATCCCCTGAGGCAGGCTCATTGAGTACAGCAGCAGGTACTGCGCGACCAACTCCTGCTCTTGTGGCAGAATGCTCGGGGAGTCTTCGTTTAGTACCTTTTGCATGCGGACAACAATATCTTTCAGTGAGGTGCTGAACCGTACATTCGAAAATTTGGACTTAAGTGCTTTTTCAAACCTTGCTACCGTGTTCAAAAACTCCGGGTTTTTTACACCTTCTTTCTCTTTCGAATCCAAAATGATCTCATAGACTATCGATCCGGTCAGGTTTTTCTCTATAAAGTCGCTGCCGCTCCGCACGACGGTATCGGACGAAAAGAACTTGATACTGTTGCTGTCCACTTTGACAAAACTTATGCCGAAACCCAGTGTCAGGAGTACAACGGCAAAACCATAGATGATCTTTCTGTCATGTCTGACGACAAAAGCACCGTAGCCTTTTGTGCTCAACAGGTTTAAAAATGTTATCGGCTTGACCGCATAATCATCTTTCAGGGTCAGCAGAATAGCCGGAACAAGGGTGATACTGAAAACAAACGCCAGAACAGCCCCCGTTGTTATGGCAATACCCAAGGTCGAGATCGGTTCAATGGCGCTTAACCCCAGTGAGGCAAATCCGGCGGCTGTCGTGAAAGATGTCAAGGCTATCGGCAGAATATTCGTTTTTAACGCAATAGAGACGGCCTCTCTGTTGGCCATCTCTTTCATCTTGTAATAGACCCATGCAAGATAGAGGTGCATGGAATCGGCAATAGCTATGGCCGTAATAAAAGAGGGGATGTTTACTGTAAAGTTATTGAGTTTGTATCCCAGTATCATCTGCATACTGAGCACGGTCAAAAAAGTAAAAACGATTACGACTGACGGAACCAACACCCCGACGACACTTCTAAAAAGGATCGATAAGATACTCAATACCATAACAACGGCAAGCGGCATAAGGACCATGGCATCACTGCGTGAGACAGTCACAAGCGAAGCGGTGATCGCAGGGGCACCGGTGATATGGAATGTATAGCCGTTTTTCTTGGAAACGCTGCCGGTTATCTCTTCGAGCTTCTTCATCACATAGATATTGACCGCTTCATCTCCGCCCGTTGTATCGGAAAGCCTGACAGCTATCATGGTGGTAAGGGCATCACCGCTTATCAGTTGGTTCAGGATCAGCGTGTCCTGCAAAGCCAGCCGCTTTTTTTCTTGCAGGTGTTCCGGGGTGCTTATGAAATCTTCTACGATGATCTCATCATCTTCTGAGCGGATATACTGATAATTTGTCAGGCTGTCGACCTTTCTGACACCGTCAATATTTTTGAACTGTTCCGTTAAGGTCAAAATAGTATTGACGGCCTTTTCGGAAAATATTCCCTCCTCATCTTTAAAAGCGACGATGAATGTGTCATCGCCGCTGAAGGATGTCCTGAAATGCTCATAATCGTGTATGATCTTTGACTCTTTATCAAACCAGATTCGGTAGCTCCCCTCATATGCCAGATCTTTTAAAGAGATCGACAACAAGGCGACAGTGAGAGTCGCTAAAACTAAAAGCTTATATTTTTGCCGATCTAAAAAGTGCAGGTATCCATCCATCTTGCTCTCCTTTAAAATGTATAGGTCAAGCCAAGAACAACTCTTCTTGTCTCACCTAGTTGTGACAGAAGAGTGTTTTCAGAAGGCAATGGCTGTAAATATTCGCAATTCAGAACGAGGTTATCAACAATCCTTGATCTGCCTTCGGCTTTAATAATTTGCTCACCACTCTTGATGTCATACAAAACACCGCCCTTGAGCTGACTGCCGCTTGGATCGTTAAGATCCAATCTAAACGCTATAAAGATATCATTGTCATAGATCTCGGATATATCAACGTTCTCTATTTTCTCCTGTCTGTAGAGATAACGGTAGTACTCGGCATACACACTTATATCGGCACCAAAAATGTCATAAAAACCGTTTTCAGCCCCGAAAGAGAGTTGGGTATAGTCACTTATATCGTCATCGCGGATCACATCCGTGTAGCCCGCTTCACACTTGAAAATAGCACTCTTATAGACGACGTTTGAAAGCAACAGCACCTTGTTGACCCTGTAGGCATACTGTGAGAGGCTGTTTTGGCTGATCATCTTGAAATATCGTTTGTTGTCGTATCCATGAAGAAGGATGATCTTTGTTTCGCTGTCGGCAACGGTATCATCGGTAAAACTGTACATAAGATGCAGAGTAGGGGTGTAGCGCCCATCGCTAAAGAGCAAGGTGTCGTCATAATCCAGAAGAAACGGGGAATATGGTTCATCTACAGACGGATATTTTTGATCTTCTTCATAAAACCTCACACCGAATTCCAAACGGCTTTCATCAAAGTATTTCGATACGAAGAAGCCCCATGAACCCAGTTTGGCACTCTTGTCAAAGGGGTCAAGCAGATAGTTCTTTTGATTGTAGACGTCAGCTATATTGAACCCCTCTAATTCGCCCCAGTACCTGATCACTTTTCCGAGCGTAAAACTGTACTCTTCATACGCTTTGCTCACATAGAACTCATTGAGCAGAATGTATCTTCTATCTTTATACTCGCTGCTATAGAGGTACTCCAGCAACACGTTCGTCGTAAACAGATCATTCTGCAGTGTCAGTTTTGTATTGCCTGAAAGCACGGCTTCATCAGAAAATTCATCGTAGTTTATATACTCTAAAGAGAGATCGGATCTATAATCTGCGGCATGTGCATATATCACAACCATCAAAATCAATAGAACCCTTGTCATTTAAGTGCTCTTTTTGAAAAGTCGTAAGGCTTCAGTCCCGCTTTGATCTCATCCTGATCCCAGATCAGCAGACTGCTTTTGCCGCTCTGAACATTGTGCATGTTGATCTTTTGGATGCGATAGAGATTGTCAAGCTTTCGATACTCTGAAAAGGTCACTTCTTTCAGCAGTCTGTTCTGCTTGTCGTAATACTCTCCGAATCTTGCCAGGTAACTTTTGGTATCGATGTAGACAACCTGTCTGGAGTACCCGCTGTTTTTGTCTTTTGGAACTCTTGTGATCTGAAAATACTCGAGCCCGTCTTTGTTGATTTTTTGGGCTTCGCCCTCATAGGTATAGTTTTTATAGTTTTGCGAGGCGATGTCTTCGTAGCTGAACTCACTCGCCATAAAAGAGCCGGATCGGTTGCTTGCGCTGATCCGTTTCACCCTTTTAAGGGCAGGCAGGTAGAGCCACTGCCTGTCGTCTCCTCCTATCTGTTCGAAACTCAGCAGTTTGGTATTTTTAATATCAAGCGGGTATAAAAAACTTATCAGCGATCTATCCCCGTCATCTGTCTCCAGCTTTTTGATCTCCAGTTTCCTGGTATTCTCAACGCCTTGCGCATTTTTGAGAATCATCGTGGTCTTAGAGACACTGCTTCCATATCCCGATATCGCTTCGTACGACTTTCTGGCAATATCTGCAGAACTTTGGGCAAACAAGCCCACACTCAGTACCGACACTAGTAGTATGTTTTTCATATTTCCACCTCCAGAATTTAAATGTGAACAATGTTAACATAATAAAATTTAAATGTAAACACTGTTCACATTGGGTATTGTGATAAAATACTTTCATGATAAAAAACGACTACCATCATGGAAATCTGAGAGAAGAGTTTTTACGGACAGCTTTTGATTTTATTGCAGAAGAGGATGTCGAAAAACTGACGTTGAAAGTATTGTCTGATGCTACCGGTACTTCAAGGTCAGCAATCTATAGGCATTTCCGTTCGAAAGACGCGCTTATGGAAACTGTCATCGAAAAGGGCTTTGAAGAGTTCGATGACACGATATCGCCTATATTGGGCCTAAAAAGCAGACCTCTGATTGAGAGGTTCCATGAAAGCGGAAAAGCGTATATCGGTTTTGCAAAGAAAAATCCGAATCTTTACAGATTGCTTTTCGGACACAAGTACGCTGCAATCAGAGAAAGTATCATCAGTATAAAAGATGATGACTGCAGCGGTTTCGGCGCCTTGAAACTTGCCATAGAAGAGGGGCAGCAAAGCGGGGTGTTAAAGAAGGAGAGCAGTTTTAACAGAGCTATTGCCATCTGGTCATCGCTTCACGGATTGTCCCTGCTGATCATTGACGGTTTCATGGATGTCAGCAGTATCTCTGATGAGCTCTATGAGAATGTGTTTCAGGACATGCTAAGTGTTTCGGTTGCGAACAAAGTAAAACTTTTATCCGGCATACCCTTCGGTGAAAAAATTCTAAACCCCAAAAACAGATAGAATGGCAGAATGAGATGAAGAAATCCAAAAACAGATCAGGCGGTATAGTATGAAAAAGATAACCTCGTTGAGCCTGGGGCTCTCCTTTCTGATCATGAGCTACACCGGCATCATGCTCTTTCTAACGCCGCACGGGCGTGTCGCCTACTGGAGTGACTGGCATCTGTGGGGATTGACGAAGACACAGTATGCAGAGCTTCACACGACCTCGATGCTGACTTTCCTTTTCTTCGGTGCCTGGCATATCTACTATAACTGGAAGCCGATTATCAGTTACCTCAAAGATGCCAACAGAAAGATCTCTTTTACCAAAAGGGAGTTTGTGATCGCGCTTTTGATCAACCTCTTTTTCGTTGCCGGTACACTCTACCCGGTCCACCCGATGAAGGCCTTTCTTCAGATGGGGGACAAGATCAAAGAGTCCTGGGCCAAGCAGTACGGTGAGCCGCCTTACGGCCATGCAGAGGAGACGAAACTGCGAGTGTTATGTCAGAAACTGAACATAGACCTTGACCAGGCAAAAGAGATCCTGCAAAAAAACAACATTGTCTTTAAGGAAGACGAATCACTGCTGACCATTGCCGAAAACAACCATATGAGCCCCAGTGATATCTTCAAGCTGATCAGAACAGAGAAGCCGCATGGCGAAGATGAGAATATCCCCTCCGGGCTGGGCCGAAAAACCCTGCAGGAATTAAGCGACATGAAAAAGATCGATCTCAACCGCTCGATTGAACTTTTAAAGGCAAAAGGGATTGATGAGGTTACCCCCGACAGCAAGATAAAGAACATTGCCGACGAGTTGGGTGTGATGCCTGTGGAAGTGTACAAGTTGCTGGCTGATCAGAGCAGATGACAGAGGTTTTTGATAAGGACGTTGCAAAAAGTGCTTTAAGGGAAGATGGCCTACAATAGCCAGAGTGGCAGATGTGAGAAGCCAGGAAAGGAATACCCATTAAATATCTTTGGATCACTGTTTTCACTGCCGTCTTTGTCTGGTCGGGTATAGAGCCGAAAGACCGTCTTACCTGGGTTTTGGAGGTTCTTCCCGCCGTTATCGCGGTGGTTGTATTGGCATTTACCTACAGACCGTTCAGGCTGACTCCGCTGCTTTACCTGTTGATACTGCTTCATTGCATCATCCTGATGGTCGGCGGCCACTACACCTATGCGGAAGTCCCTCTGTTTGACGACCTGAAAGAGGTGTTCGGTTTTACACGCAACAACTACGATAAACTCGGCCACATCGCGCAGGGGTTTGTTCCGGCGCTGGTCGCACGGGAGATCCTCATACGAAAACAGGTGATAAACGGTGCTGCCTGGCGGACTTTCTTCATCGTAAGTGTCTGTCTGGCCATCAGTGCTTTCTATGAGATCATTGAGTGGTGGGTGGCGCTGGCCACAGGCGACAATGCCGAAGCCTTCCTGGCCTTGCAGGGGTACACTTGGGACACGCAGTCGGATATGTGGTTTGCGGTGGTCGGGGCTGTCGCCGGACTGCTCCTTTTAAGCAGGGTTCACGACCGGCAGCTTGCTGATATTGAGCATTAATGATCCTGGTTGAGAGAGTTAAGGGCATCTCTATAAACCCCAGTTATCCTCAGCGCTAGAGAAGTACACAATCAAGGCAACTCTTTGCACCCGAGGCAGGCTAACGCACAAGCCCTGGCCATTGCTATGGATATCTCCTAATAGAGTACTAAACGTACTCTTATTAAAAGTTAAGTCGTATATAGAATGTGTCTGCTTCTCCCTAGTGCCCACGGGAGAGATAAAGAGAGCGACCTTGTACATTAAGCGCAATGCAGGGCGGCACTAAATGCCGTATCGTAGAATTTTCTATCCTCATAGCTACGGCTATGACTCAAAAAAGTTCTGCACCATCTCATCTCTCTTTCTCCCCTCTGAGGCGGACTAGGGTTTCTAGAGGTGCCCATAAGCTTTCTTCGTTAAAATACAACGACTATTTTACAAGGCTTTTTATGTCTAAGACCATAACGATTATTGATACTTTCGGCTTCTTTTTCAGAAGTTTTTATGCGCTTCCGCCGCTCTCCAACAAAAAAGGGTTTCCGACCGGGCTGTTGACCGGTTTTACCCACTTCATCGACCGTATCGAAAAAGAGCATACGACCGATTATCTTGTTTTTGCTCTCGACTCGAAAGGGCCGACCTTCCGCAACGAAATCGATCCCAACTACAAAGCGAACCGTTCCGCACCACCCGAAGAGCTCTCGATGCAGCTTCCGATTGCGATCGAGTGGATAGAGAAGATGGGCTTTCACGCCATTGCAAAAGATGGCTTTGAGGCAGACGATATCATTGCATCGCTGACGATTGAGGCGAAGAAAAGAGGCTACACCGTACGGGTGGTCTCGCACGACAAAGACCTCTATCAGCTTATCGACGATGAGAAGGTGGTGCTTGTCGATGCGATAAAGCGTAAAGATATCAACGAAGACGAGTGTTTTCAGAAGTACGGCATTCATCCCTGTCAGTTCACCGACTACCAGGCGATACTCGGTGACAGCGCGGATAACGTGCCGGGTGTCAAGGGGATAGGAAAAGTCGGGGCGCAAAAGCTTCTCAGCCAATACGGCACCCTGCAAAACGTCTACGATCACATCGACGAGATTAAACCGCCTGGTATCCAAAAGAAGCTGCGCGAGTTTGAGACCGATGCCTGGATGTCGCAAAAGCTCGTCACCCTTCGCACGGACATTTTGGAGGGGATCGACTTTACCCCGTTCGCCCTGCCTGAAGAGAACCCTTTTATTCCGATCTATGACGAACTGGTCGAGTACGAGATGAACGGGATCCTGCGCACCCTGCATGCCAAAAAACTGGTCGATCCAGAAGCGCCTCCCGTCTCGCCGAAGCCCAAAACAGCCGACGAGGTGATGGCGGCGGCTAAACCCAAAAAGCTGGATCTCGACACCCGTCTTGTCACCGATGAAAAGGAGCTGATGGCACTGCTCGGCGGCCTTAAAAGCGATGATATCGTCGCCTTCGACACCGAGACCACGGGACTGGAACACACCAGAGACCACCTTGTCGGCTTCAGTTTCGCGCTGAACGACGAGGTCGCCTACTATGTGCCGGTCGCCCACTTCTACCTCGGTGTTCCCGACCAGGTCTGCAAAGAGACGGCGCAGAAGGCGCTGCGCAAGATCTTCGCTTCACGCGTTGTCGGTCACAATATCAAGTTCGATCTCCATTTTGTCGCGGATTTTCTCGGGGTCGAGACGCTCGACATTTACGGTGACAGCATTGTGCTCTCCTGGCTGGTGAACCCCGAGAGCAAACATTCGCTCGACCATCTGGCCCAGGAGTGGCTCGATCATGAGATGATCGCCTTCAAGGACACGGTCAAGAAAGGGGAGACCTTCGCTTCTGTCGAGCTGGAAGACGCGGCGAAGTATGCGGCGGAAGATGCCCTTATTACGCGCAGACTTTTTAACATTCTGCTCGAAAAACTCAAGCTGCAGGGTGCGGAACATCTTATCGATCTCGCCCACAGCCTTGAATTTCCGTTTATCACGACGCTTCTTGAGATGGAACGCGCCGGGATCATGAGCGATGCCAAAAGTCTTGAAAAGTTCAAAGAGGAGGCGAAAGAGAAACTCTCCGAACTGACCGCGGCGATCTACGAAGCCGCCGGCGGCGAGTTCAACATCAACTCGCCGAAGCAGCTCGGCGATATTCTCTTCGACAAACTGCAGCTGCCGGTGGGCAAAAAACGGAGTACCGACGTGAAGGTGCTGACTGCCCTGGCTGACGAGCACCCGATTATCGGCCTTATCCTGCAGTACCGGGAGATGTTCAAGCTCTACTCGACCTACATCGAACCGCTGCTGGAACTGAACCGTCAGAGCGAAGACGGGCGCATCCACACCTCGTTTGTTCAGACGGGAACCGCGACGGGGCGTTTGAGCTCCAAAAACCCGAACCTACAGAACATCCCGACCCGTTCGGAACTCGGCGCACGCATCCGCGAGGCCTTTGTCGCGCCGGAAGGCAAGGTGCTGATCGGCATCGACTATTCGCAGATCGAGCTGCGTCTGCTGGCCCACTTCTCGCAGGACAGCGTTCTGGTCAACGCCTTTAAAGAGGACAAAGACATTCACATGCAGACCGCTATCGTCCTCTTCGGCGAAGAGGATGCCCCGGCCAAGCGCAATATCGCTAAAACGGTTAACTTCGGGCTGCTCTACGGCATGGGGCAGAAAAAACTCTCCGACACCCTCGGCATCACGACAAAAGAGGCAAAAAGCATTATCGAGAAGTACTTTGAGAGCTTTCCGACGGTCAAAAGCTATTTTGCCTCCATTGTCGAACTCTCTAAAGAGCAGGGGTACGTTGAGACACTGCTGGGGCGCCGCCGCTATTTCGACTATGCAAAAGCGGTACCGATGGTAAGAGCGGCTTATGAAAGGGAATCGGTCAACACCGTATTCCAGGGCTCGGCTGCCGACCTGATCAAACTCTCCATGAACAAGATCGCCGATGTGATAAAAAAGAGACGACTTCCTGCAAAAATGTTGCTGCAGATACACGATGAGTTGATCTTTGAAGCCGATGCGGCAGAGGCCGAAGCCGTTGCGAAGGAGTTCAAAGCGATCATGGAGTCGATCGTGCCGCTCAATATCCCTTTGAAGACATCGCTTAACCTCGGCAGACATTGGGGTGAGCTCAAGTAGGGCGCGCAGTCAGGATCTCCCTGAAATACCACTTTTTTGGGGAGTTTCTTTACTTTGAGTTAACAAAAAAAATATAGAATGTGCAAACCAATTATCAGGGTGTTTTTAGAGCTCTTATCCGAAAGATCTCTAAAGATGCCCATCTAAGGAATATAATGAAAAAAATCATAGCAATAGTCGGGTCGATGAAGACGATGGCTATACTGATGCTGGTCTTTGCGGTCAGCGTCGGTTATGCCACCTTTATCGAGAACGACTACGGTACACCAACGGCCCAGGCTGTCGTCTACAAAGCGCAGTGGTTCGAGGCGCTGCTGATCATTCTGGCGATCAACCTGATGATCAATATCGTCCGTTTCAGGATGATACAGCAGAAAAAGATCCTTATCCTGCTTTTTCACGTCTCGTTTCTGGTCATCCTGGCCGGTGCCGCGGTGACGCGCTTTTTCGGTTTTGAAGGGATGATGCATATCCGTGAAGGGCAGGCCTCAAACCTCCTGACCTCTTCCGATACCTATCTGAAAGCAGTCTTTACCGATAAAGAGGGGAACAGAAGCCAATACAAGCAGCCGTTTTTACTCTCCAAGATGACGGAGAACAGTTTTGATGAGACCGTTGATCTTGACAGCGGCAAAGCGGTAGCGATCAAACTTCTGGAGTATATCCCCAACGCGACCTACTCGATCAAGGAGGACCCAAATGGCAAGCCTATTATCAACATGATGGTGACAAACGGCAGCCAGGGGCAACCGGTACAGCTGGAGCAGGGCGACTACTTCGAGAGCAACTCGGTCATTTTGAACTTCGGCTCAAAAGCGAGTTTCAGCAAGCCTGTCATCTCCTTCTATGTCGAAGACGGCACACTCTTTATGGACAACCCGATGGACCTCGCCTATCTGAAGATGGATGACCAGAGCCGGGGCGAGCTGAAAGCGTCGACCAGGGCCGAAGCGGCGAAACGAACCCTCTTTACGGCAGGGACAAGCAACTTCGTCATAAGAGATTTCTATCCTAAAGCATCGCGCACGCTGGTCTCCTCCGAATCGAAAAAGGGACCGATGATGCGCGCCAGCAACCGCGACGCCCTCCGTTTCGAAGTGCGTGTCGGTGACGCGCGCCATGAAGGCGTTGTCTTCGGCCAGAACGGTGTTGTCGGCGAACCGCTGAACCTCTCGTTTGACGGGCTCGAGGTGGCTCTGACCTACGGCGCCGAGTACATCAAGCTGCCGTTCGCGCTGAAACTGGTCGACTTCGACCTTGAGCGTTACCCGGGTTCAAACTCGCCGGCATCCTACGCCAGTGACGTCGTCCTGATCGATAAAGAGCAGGGGATCGAAGAGCCGTTCCGCATCTACATGAACCATGTCCTCGACCACCGCGGCTACCGCTTCTTCCAGTCGTCGTACGACCAGGATGAGAAAGGAACCGTACTCTCCGTTAACAACGACCCGGGAACCCTCCCGACCTACATCGGCTACCTGATGCTTGCCATCGGTATGTTCGGATCGCTCTTTGCCAAAGGGCGTTTTTCGAGACTGATGAAGCTTGCACGCGATGCAAGCGAAGCGCAGAAGGCTGCCGCCGCCGTTGCCCTGATGCTGGGTCTGATGTACACGCCGACTCTTCATGCCGAAGAGAACCCGCTGGTCACCGAGATCAAGAAATTCGACAAGACGCACGCCGCCAACTTCGGCCGACTGATTATCCAGGACAGTGCAGGGCGTATGAAACCGGTCGACACCCTCAGCACCGAGATCATGCACAAGATGAACCGCAAAGGTTCGATCCTCGGGCTCAATCCGAATCAGATTATTCTCGGTATGATGACCCGTCCGGAGGCGTGGCGCGAGATCAAACTGATCCGTACCTCGCATAAGGATGTCAACAAGCTGCTCGGACTCGGCGAGAAAGAGAAACTGGCGGCATTCTCGCAGTTTTTCGAATTTCCTGACGAGATGGCCGGTTACAAGCTGACCGAAGCGGTCAACGAGGCGATCCGCAAAGCGCCGGGCAAACGCGACAAGTTTGACAAGGCGGTCCTGCAGGTCGACGAACGCGTCAATGTCGCCTATATGGTCTTCTCGGGAGCACTGCTGCGCATGTGGCCTGTACCGAACGACGAGAACAACAAGTGGCTCGACACCATGGGCGCTCTGCAGGGAATGCAGGGCGGCGACGCCTATAAGGTGCGCGAGCTGGCAGTCAACTACTTTACCGCGGTCGACACGGGCCTGGCAACAGGGCACTGGGGCGAAGCGGACAATGCTCTGGTCGCGATCAGTGAATATCAACATGATGTCGGTGCCGCTGTCTATCCCGACAATTCGAAAGTTGCTCTGGAAATCTGGCATAACCATGCCAATATCTTTGAGCGCCTTTGGCCGCTCTACTTTCTGGTCGGTTTCACACTGCTGGTGCTCTCGTTCGTCAAGATCATCAAACCGCGTTTCGGATTGACCTTCTTTACGAAGGCAAGTTTCGCGCTGCTTGTGCTCTTTTTGATCTTCCATACGATCGGTCTGGCGATCCGCTGGTACATTTCGGGCCACGCCCCGTGGTCGAACGGGTATGAGTCGATGGTCTACATCGCCTGGGCAACGGTACTGGCCGGGTTCATCTTCTCGAAACGCTCGCCGATCACCCTGGCGGCGACGTCGATCCTGACAGGGCTTATTCTCTTCGTGGCCCACCTGAACTGGATGGACCCGCAGGTGACCAACCTTGTGCCGGTCCTTCAGTCCTACTGGCTGAGTATCCACGTTTCGATGATCACGGCGAGCTACGGCTTCCTCGGTCTGGGCGCACTGCTTGGCTTCATCACCCTTGTGCTCTTCATCCTCAAGAACAGCAGCAACGAGCGTCAGATCTCCCTCTCCATCAGAGAGCTTAACGCCATCAACGAGATGAGCCTGATGATCGGGCTGGCGATGCTGACGGTCGGTAACTTCCTCGGCGGCGTCTGGGCGAACGAGTCGTGGGGGCGTTACTGGGGCTGGGATCCTAAAGAGACATGGGCGCTTGTGACGATCCTGGTCTATGCGGTGGTGATCCACCTGCGCTTTATCAAGACGCTCTATACGCCGTACCTCTACTCAGTCATCTCGCTGCTCTCCTTTACGTCGGTGCTGATGACCTATTTCGGCGTCAACTACTACCTCGCGGGGATGCACTCCTACGCCAAAGGCGACCCGGTGCCGATCCCGGATTTCGTGCCGGTGACCTACGCGATCGTCTTCATCATCATCGCGTTGGCCTACCGCAAGCGCAAGCTCTTCGACCCGAAGAACTGCTAGACCTCTCCCTGCGAAAGCAGGGAACCTCCTACTACCTTTCATTCTGCTAGCTTTTTTGGCCCTTTTCGGCTCTTTCTGTATAATACCCCTATTGCAATCCAAAAGGGTACCCCTAAAAAAGGCTAAGAATGAAGGGAAAGATGATAATCACCTACAAAGTCCTCTGTCAAAAAGACACGAACCTGGAGATCACTGTTGAGATGCTCTTAAACAACGAGAAAGTGGCCAAGGCGATCAAAAGCGAGTTCGCCAATGGGGTACGCAACCTCGTGCTCAACAGCGACGATAAAGAGGCACTATTGACCCTCGCCACAGAGAAAGAGCTCTACCAGTTCGAAGTGAGCAAAAACGACTTCGCCGATATCCTAGACCTGGCCGAAGAGAACGCCAGAAGCCGCAAGCTGTTTAAGAAAGAGTGTGACAGGGTGGAGATCGTCGATATAGAGACGGTGTAGAATTCAGAGAGCAGACCTGTTTAGCCTTTAAACAACTTTGAGAGTCATTTAGAGCCTAAAACTCCGTACGATCAATGGCTGTACAGATTAATGATCTTTAAATTCCAAATAGCTTCATTACTTGTTTTTCCTGTCCAGAATGCTTGTCTTTGTGCCAGGTAATCATACGCTTCCTTCGTTCCCAGGTCCCCGATACTTTTTAAAGCCATCGCTCTATCTTGCCATAGTGTGGCATTCTTATTGATTGAGACCAGAAATGAAAACTGCGTTTTCTCCCCCAGTGTCCCAATGCCGGAAATGGCTGCCAGTCTAATGTACTCATCGGGGTCGGTCGTGAGTGTTTTAAGATAGTCTATGCTGTTTTTGTTGTTGGAAAATCCCAGTTCATACACATCCATATAGGTTGACCGGCCATGTGCTTTTGTCGCGATACTCTGTTTTAATCTTTCAACAGACTGATCACTCAGTTTATGGCCGAAATACGCTTGGTTGATCTTTGCAACAACCTCTTTGATCAACAAGGTAGTCGCTTCATTATAGCAAGGCTCAAAGACTTCGTTCATACTCCAGACCGGTGTCTTCGCTCTTTTTATTAAGGAAACAAAGCTTTTGGTCTCGTCACCGACCTTCATTTCTACTTTCAATGTTGATACGGTGACCAGCGGTGAAAATCCTGTTGCCCTGTGTGTGATGATCTCGAAATGGTCCAAGGTCAATTTATCGTCGGCAGGGCTTACAAACTTGAGGGGAATCTTTCGTGCGGCTATCTCATTTTGCAGTCCGGATTTTATAAAGTCACCGGCATCTATTTTTTCATGATTATGCTCAAGAATAAAGACCGTTGTTCTGTCTCCTGCAGCGACTTCATGGTCTTCATTTAGATCACTTTCAAACTCCACCTTCATTTCACTGCTGTTGGCATCCTGGTAACTTGTTTCTGACGGCTTGGGTGAGTCAACCGGAATTTTGATACTACATGCCTGCAAGAAAACAAGCACAAGGCTTACTGGCAGTAATGTAGTAAATCTTTTTATCTGTCCATTCATAACAGTTCCTTTTATTTACATCGTGATACAAGATATATAGCTATATTTACATATTTACTATAGCAAAATAGAATTTGTTTTTCTTGATGAATGTTGTGTGAAATAGAAGGTCTGCTCCTTTAAAAGAGGGGATAAAGGAAGTGTTGACGTAGGTTCGACTGCTGTTGGCCGAGGAGGTCGTACTGTTCATCTTCTCGCTTCCACCGTTCATGGACAAGTGGGAAGGAGGAAGCATCAATAATAACCGAATATCTCTTTTGACCTGCACAATATAGTGCTTGACGTACGGAAGTAGAATTGAAATTGCATTTGATGAATATATATATTTTTTTGAGTCATTATTACTGTTTCAGTCCGTACTCGAATATATTTAAATATAGTTCATGAGGTGTATAAATGGATACTCTAAAGATAGTCTGTCCCCATTGTGAAGCAACCAATGCCATAAAAATCGAAGAGTCAAAAGCCGATATCGCCTGTCAGGTCTGTACGCGATCAATGCTTGAAACAAAACCGGTAGATTGTGATCCGGAAATGTTTTATACGCATTTGAATGAAAATGATATTCCGGTCTTGGTGGACTTTTACTCGCCGTTATGCGCCCCCTGCATGAAGATGGCACCCGACTATGAAAGCGCTGCCGCTTCACTCGCGCTCGAAGTACGTTTTATTAAAGTCAACACGCTGGAGTACCCTGATCTTGCCTTGAAGTACGGTGTCAATACCTTGCCCACCCTGATCGCCTTCAAGCAGTCCAAAGAGCTGAACAGGTTTACAAGTGCACTGCCCGAATATCAATTGAAGATGTGGGGAGAGAGTCTGATACAGATGGTGATCTGAAATTTTTTAAGCACTTTTTCTTCTGTTTTCATCGCGGAGGGTGAGAACGGAATTACACCCCAGGGGTTGGAATTACACCCCAGGGGTTGAATCTCCACTTTTTATGGCAATACGGCATAGTCTACCTGTAGTAGTTTAAAATTATTGTAATCTATTTTATTTGTGACAGGAGATTGCATGCCTACACGTCCACGAATAGATCTAGCGGGTTACCATCACATCATTAACAGAGGGGTAAACCGTTGCGACGTTTTTAATACTCCGACAGACAAAGAGATGTTTTTAAAGATCTTTAATAAAATGGCACAAATACATCACGTAACGCTGCATGACTACTGCCTTATGGATAATCACTACCATCTGCTTGTCGAAACCCAAAAAGAGAATCTCTCGACATGCATGCGGATAGTCAATGCCAACTATGCCCAGTATTTCAACAAAAGGTATCAGCGAAGCGGTCACCTCTGGCAAGATCGCTATAAATCCAAATATATAACATCCGAAGCGTATCTCTATACACTTATACGCTGTATAGAGAATAACCCTATTGAAGCGGGCAAATGTGGAAGAGTAGGTGAATACCCTTTTACCTTGGCGGCATCTCTTCTAAATGCCAAAGCGTATCATCCCTGTTCCAAAGCATCGATCCTCATAAAAGAATTCGACATGCAAACACTCACAGAGCTGCTGGATGTGCCGATATCAGAAGAAGAGATGAATGTTCTCAAAAAAATGCAGAAGGAAAAAATAGAGAAAACCGACAAGGGCTTTAGGGTAAGCTGTTCCATAGCTTTTGAAGAACATTTTTATGAAGTTCAGAGCAATTAGGAAAGGAACACAGCGATTGTCAATGCCTATCTGGACGGATATACCCAGGCAGACATCGCACGCTATCTAAACCTTTCGAAATCGCTCATCTCCAAAGTCATCAAAAGTGGAGATTCAACCCCTGGGGTGTAATTTGATGATCTTCGTTGATTCCACTTATTTTGATTTTTGGGTGTATAGAAAAAATATGGTTATAGATTTGATTCATTGTTAAAGGTAAACCTTCAAACTTTGATGGTATATCTTTGACTTCTATACATTTTAGTTCCGTAATATAATTACTTGGTTTACGATTTACGAGTTTTACAGGGGCAGTTACAAACTTTATTTCATGGTTGAATATCTTTTGCAATTCGGAAAAATCTTTGATGTCCTCAGCTACAAAAATTTGAAATTCATGATCATTTAATTTGAATATTCTTGTATTTATATATGGATATCTAGATCTAAAACTAAGATCAATTCTTCTACACCATCCATCGTATTGCAAAGACATTTAATCCCTTTATGAACTTAACGGCCGGGCTGAGCACCAGTAAGTCACTTTTCATAAATCAGCTTGCTGATTTCTGGATAGTGGCTTGGTGTGTGACTCCTGCCAATTGTTGTTCGTAGCGTAGCGGAGAACGACAATTGGTTGGTGGCACGTTCAGTGCTCAGCCCGGCCGTTGTACGTTTTCGCTGCGCGGAAACGTACAACGTTTGTCGTGAGCGATAATTTTCCGCTCGTGGTAAATTATTGCGTTCCTCGTATTTGTTATGAAGCTTTCTATTTTATAATCAATGCATTTTACACTTTATATGTTTTATTGAAAGAGTTGGTTTTATCTCAGATATTAATAATTTAATAACTTCAAACAACTCATCTTCATCTTGTTCTGCAATTATCATTGCCCGAAGAAAATAGTAATATATTAATTCATCTCCATGAAAACTATAAGAAGACTTTCTACTAAGATGTGTGGCATCTGGCATTTCTACTGAATTTAAATTAAATCTATTTGACTCATAAGATAAGTCAAATAATATTCCTTTATTATAACTCTTATCAGTAATTAGTAGCTCACAACTTTTTATTTTTTTTGACTCTACACTGTTTATTAATAAATCAGCTACCTCAATAGCTCTTATTACATCTTCTCTTTTTGGTAATTTATATTCATGTTCAATAACGTTTCGGAGAAACCTTACTTCAGTAATTAAAATTGATGGAGCTAAACCGAGAGCATTGAATAACTTTAATGTATTAGGCATAATACCTTTATCTTTTCCATTAAGAACTTTATTACAAAAATTTAAAGCTTCTGGAGAAATATTATTTTCAATATTAATTGATAAGCCTTTTAAGGTACTTTCAATTAAACAATCTATAGATCTTTTTGCATTTGATAATGCATTGATTAATGCTCTGTTACTATTATCTTTTAAATCTTCTTTTGCAAACTTTAAATATTCTTTTGGAGTAATTTGAAAATTAAAATACTCAAAATTTACTAAATCAATCAATTCAATTGTTAAGTTTGTATAATCAAGTTCTGCTGCTTCAATTAATTCTAGTATTGATTTAGTTTCTTTGTCTATTTTTTATCCTTTGATTCATAACGTTTGGTTTGTTATATTGCATTTGCAAACCATGCCGCCGTGGATATAAATAATAAAAACAAAACTGATTGTATTAATGTCCAACGCAGCTGTGATGTATAGGCTTTGATAGCTATATGAAAACCTGCTTGGCGCTCACCAGAGGATTTATTGATCTTGCGAGCTATAAGCCACTTTACCCAAAATGGAAATGGTTTTGAGATTTCATTGATTACGTTTTCAAAATTAATTTCTGTTTGAATCTCAATACCCCTTTGATTGGCATATTCTAGAATTTTATCTTTATCTTCTTTATGCTTGTCAAAGACCGGCTTCGACAACTCAGAAAGCTTCGCTTGCACATTGTTCTGTATATTGCATCGGAGTGAATAATACTTCGCAATGAAGCCTGTGACCGCTGATATGACTAGTATAATTAAGCATGCTTTGTAGCCATGAACAGACAAGTAAGGCAGTATAGATTTGATCTGTGTAATGAGTAGAGCCCCAGTTGCACCGGTGCCTGCGAGTAGCCAAATTGAAAATTTATCAACTAACGGAGAAGTTTCAGCAAGGCTATGAAACAAAGCGGATGTGAAGCCTTGTTCGGTATTTTCTATATTTAAGCGATTCCACTCTAATAAAGGATCGTCCGATGTTGTTTTACTCATGCATTCTCCTAGGCAATATAACGTTTGTCGTGAGTGATAATTTGCCTTATTTATATTAGTTTTTATCTAGTTTTTTGCACTGATACTTCATTTTTATTAATGGAGATATCATTACAAGGTCTCCATTTGGCAAAAGTCCATAAGTAAAGGGATCTTTAGTATTAGGTTTTTTTATTGGAAAAAATATATCTACATAACCCCTTGGGCTAACAATATGAGCCTCTAGTTTTTCACCTTTTTTAGGAACAACAGTTATAGTATCATCCATATTACCAGTTCCTTTACCATCATTAAATATAAGCGTCAAATCATATTGTGAGTTTTTAGCATACTTAGTATTTACTTCATCTGTATAATGATCAGTTATATTTAACAATTGGCACTTTGCAACATATGATGGATTCCCTATAGCTGATGTAATCATAATAAATAAGCCTACGAATAAGATTTTCAAGAACAACTCCTTTTTATTTTGTCAACTAACGGCCGGGCTGAGCACCAGTAAGTCACTTTTCATAAATCAGCTTGCTGATTTCTGGATAGTGGCTTGGTGTGTGACTCCTGCCAATTGTTGTTCGTAGCGTAGCGGAGAACGACAATTGGTTGGTGGCACGTTCAGTGCTCAGCCCGGCCGTTGTACGTTTTCGCTGCGCGGAAACGTACAACGTTTGAAATGAGCAATAAGTCGCCGTAGGTGACTTATTGGCTCCTCTGCTTTGTTAGGCCATCTTTTCAATATACTTTGGCCATGTTTTGCCATATGGCATTAATTCATCTGCACACGAAACAATAGTTAAGTAACTTCCCTCTGTGTGTTTTTTCAAACGTGTTAATCCAGTATAAATAAGAGCCAATGATTTCTTGTCTGCTGATTGTCCAATAAAAATCACAATGGCTCTTGACTCCCAACCTTTAAAACTATGAAGTGTCGTTGCCTTGATACGCGCATCTCCCATATAAAAGCCCATTTTTTTTCTTCTTGACTCACTAGCCTCTTCAGAAAATGTATGGCATGATTTAACTCCCTTGGCTCCTAGTTCGGAAACTACAGCGATACCTCGTTTATTGGTGTCAGCTAGAAATGTTAAATCAGGTATAGATAAGAGGTCTGGTTCTGCATTGATTGCTAGTGAAAACAACTCTTCTTGACATACTTTAGCTGCAAATTCCATTTTTGTATGTACCCATTTGAGTGTGCAAGGAAAAAGATCTAATTCATCTTGTGGTGGCATGGGTAAATTTACACTTTCTTTTGGCAAAAACTGTTCTGCAAATTTTCGACAATATTCAAGAGCCAGCGTCGGTAGTCGATAACTAATTTTAAGTTCAGCCCATTTACCACCTGGAAACCCCGCTCCGATCATTGCCTCATCTGTCCATGAATTTGCAGTACCATAAACGTCCTGAGTTGCATCTGCAACAAGGAGCATTTCGCCATCTTCTTTGCAGACCTTTCTCAAAACATTCCACCAACCAGGCATGAAGTCCTGGCCTTCATCAACTAATACTGCATCATATTTTTTTGTGACGCAATAAGGGTCATCGAGAATTAAAGTGACAAGATTTGGTAAATCAATGCTTAGAACTTTATTTACATTCTTATCGTCTGACCAAAGAGCTTTATACTCTTCTTCACAATCATTTTCCTGACATACTCTTTTGCACCAGAAATGGAAATTGAGCCATGTAATATCTTTACGTGTCTTCCCACCTGATTGTGGCCAACGAACTGAAACATCCATCAGATAATGAAGTAGTGTAATATTAAATGTTACAACAAGTACCTCTTTTCCTTCACCGAGCAACTCAGCAGCTCTTGAAGCTAATATGAGAGATTTTCCTGACCCTGCAGGCCCCTTTATCCGACGATAACCTGATTCAGTTCTTGATTTAACAAATGATAGTTGTGTTCGATCAAGCTCAAGTGACTGTCTCTGTGTTGTAGCAAAATCAGGTTCAACTAACCAATTTCTCAAATCCTTTGCTAGATCATCGTTCATGAATTTTGAGTATTTTCTGACACTTTCAGGAAATATAGATTTTATATTTCCAGATTGGACAGAATCTACACCTGTTAATGGATTGTATTGTGGCCATTGATCCATTCCTCGGTAACTTAAACTCATAGAAAAAAGATTTCTTATCGAACTTTCTGAACTAAAAGGAAATATGACCCCGGCTGTGATAGCAGCGAATCCAGCTTTACCGTCAATTCTAGGACAGTACAATTCGTGAATTTCCTGTTTGTACCTATATATTTTTTCTATTGGGTTTTCACTCTGTAATGAGAATTGCTTTCCATCCTTTTCGCCAACTAGTACGGGTGATTTGCCCATACGTTCAATAACACTGTATTTCATTGCTTGTAGATTCCAGTCTTTTACTTCAAAAACAGCAATTCCTACTTTTGGGTGTAAAAGAACAAAGTCAGGACGTAGCCCATTAAGATGGGGCTGTACATAGATTTCCCATTCAATTGGTAAGTGATCATTAAAAAGATTAAATACAATTCGTTCACCATCAGTAAGTGGTTGACGCAGTTTTTCAAATTGATTTATTGGAGGTGATATAAATCTTGACAAGATATATTACTCCTTCATTGGCCTAACGTTTAAGTTCATAAATACATGCCGGTTGGCATCTATTTATGTGAGATGAGTTGTTAGTTGTCCATTCATTTAATTTTCTATAGGAGCTATTTGATCTTATAGTCCAGTTTGTTTGATAGCCCTTTTTCTTTTTTGAAGCTGTCTACTATTTCTTTTTCGCTTGTACAAATATTTTTATTTTTTATACAATAGATCTTTTGGGAATGGTTGTCTCTTTTTTGAACGAGATCAGATGTCTTCCATAAAATCTTTCCTTCGGAAGAAGTCTCATACTCATCCCCAAGAATTTGGTAAGCGTATGAATCAAAGATATCCTGATTAATATATACTTCGCCCGTTTTTGTATCCACTCTATAATTGAAAGAAAGTTTTTGCTTGCATGGGAGATTTTTATCACTCTCTACTCCCCATTCATCACACTTATTTCTGATTTTACCCGTCTCATCTACCCATAGCACTGCATCAGCTATAAATGAGTAATTTTCAATAACCGATTCATATTTACCAGTGTAATATGAGCTACATCCAAATACACCACAATTTCCTAAGTCGATATCGCTATTTCCTTTGATTTCAATATATTCTTGTGTGCCATTCCCACCCGAAAAGTTAAAGGTGGCTTTACCAATAAAAGGAAGAGTATTTGATTTTAGTTGCTTAAAAAAATTGTCTAAATCAATTTCTTTTTTCCTCGAACAATTATAATATTCAACAGAATCATATAAAAGTCCTTCCTCTACAATATTTATACGAAAGTCTTGCGGGAAACTATCATATGAGTAATTAGTAACATATGCAATCTTATGATCAGAAGTATGCATTTTTGCATCATATTCATAAGCATTTGGCTTTTTATTGATTAATTTCAGTTCAGAACCATTAAAGAAATATTTTTTCTCTCCAACATTTTTACCTTCTTCACTCCCAATAAAGAGATGAACAGTTTCACCTTCATAAACTTCTTTGTACTTTTGAGTTATTCCATTGGTTCCAACATGTAAACATTCATAGTTGAATCCCAAAAGTTCTGACTTAGATTGAGATTCAAAAAACAAAACAAAAACTATTATTAAGATGATGTTTTTCATTAATTTCCTTTTGCATAACGTTTAAAATGAGCCAATAAATTTCCCGTAGGGTAATTTATTGGCTCCACTGATTTGTTAAGTGCTTTATATTTCTTCATAAGTCCATTCTCCTGTTGCACTGGAATATACTTGCCCCGGTCCAAATGGGAACTCTATGAAGTATATAATGTATTTACCACCCAAAGGCTTATATATTATTTCGCTTGTTGGGAACAGATAAAATAACTTATCCATTTTATGTGGATTGGCAATGTCCTTAATGCTGCTTGGATAGTGTCCCTCCCTTTTTTTGTAAGCTGTTAATTCTTTTACGTAAAATTTCATTGATTCTTCTGCATTTGTATTTCGTGATTTTCCGTAATACAAAGCACTCTGAAAACATAGAAGCCCAAGTAGAATTAATCCAAGAAAGAGTTTTGCTAATAATCTGTATTTTTTCATTTTGTGAACTTAACGGCCGGGCTGAGCACCAGTAAGTCACTTTTCATAAATCAGCTTGCTGATTTCTGGATAGTGGCTTGGTGTGTGACTCCTGCCAATTGTTGTTCGTAGCGTAGCGGAGAACGACAATTGGTTGGTGGCACGTTCAGTGCTCAGCCCGGCCGTTGTACGTTTTCGCTGCGCGGAAACGTACAACTATTTATTGGTGCACATTTTATACGACTAAGGCTTAAAATAGGACTTAGCAGAACATATGAAAAATTGTAAAAAAATATGATTTTAATGCTGGTTGCGGTATTTGAAGTAGAATCAATGCGGAATTGTAGGTATGAACAATGTGTACTAAGTAATGGAAATGGACTTATTTGAACGAAAATGTGCTGCTAAGTCCGGTTTTAGGACTTAGTCAGCATTGTGAAGAGGGAAGTGCTAAGATTTAGCGGTTACTTGAACCAGCCCTTGACACGGTCGAAAGCGGACTCGAAGAGGCTTTCGTGCGGTTTTGACTCCACGCCGAAGCTCTCCTGGAGCTGGTCGAGGAGATCGTACTGGTCGTCCGTCAGCTTTTTAGGGTAGGTGAGGCTGACCTGTGCGATCAGCGAGCCTTTGCCGTGGCCGTGGACATCTTCGATACCCTCGCCGCGGAAAGTGAACTGCTGCTTGTCGCGCGTGCCGATGTCGAGCTTGAGCTCGAGTTCGCCGGTCAGTGACGGTATCTTGATCGTCTCGCCCATCACCGCCTGGGTGAAGAAGACCGGTACTTCGACATAGACGTCGTTGCCGTTACGGATGAAGGTCTTGTCCTCTTCGACGATGAAGGTGACGTAGAGGTCGCCGCGGCTGCCACTTCGGCCGATGTTCCCTTTGCCCGAGACTCGAAGACGGTTCTCGGTGTCGACGCCGGCCGGGACCTTGACGGTGACGGTCTCTTTGATCTCTTCGTACCCTTTGCCGTTACAGTCGGGGCACTTCTCGCCCGGCATCGTCCCTTCGCCGTGACAGACCGGACAGGTCTGCGAGAAGGTCATGAAGCCCTGGCGGACATAGACCTGGCCCTTGCCGCCGCACTGGCTACAGGTCTTGACGTTGCCGTCTTTCGCACCGGTCCCGTTACAGCTTTCGCACGCTTTTTTATAGGTAAACTTGACCTCTTTTTCGCAGCCGAAGATCGCCTCTTTGAAGCTCAGACGGATCTCGACCGCCATATCGAGCGGGTACTTCTCCTGCGGTCCGCGCGAACGGCGTCCGCCGCCGGCACCGCCGCCGAACATCTCCTCGAAGATGCTGCCGAGGTCTTCGAAGCCGCCGAAGCCGCCGCCATGTCTTGCGCCGCCTGCACCGCCCTGGAGCCCCTCTTTGCCGTAACGGTCATAGATGGCGCGCTGGTTGTCGTCGCTTAGAACCTGGTACGCCTCGTTGCAGTACTTGAACTTTGCCTCGGCTTCCGCATCGTCGGGATTGCGGTCGGGGTGGTATTGTTTTGCCAGTTTTCGATAGGCTTTTTTAATCGTTGATTTGTCCGCATTTTGTGAAACTTCTAAAATTTCATAATAACTTAGATCTTCCAATATGTTGCCTTTCTGATATTTGGTAAAATATTTTCGGAATTATACCATCTGATAGGTCGAAACAGTAAATGGCGATCGCCGGAAGGAGAGAGATGTCAGCTTCTTTGATAAAAAGCCTCTTTTTTGCTGCTGCAGTGATGCTGATAAGCGGCTGTGCGGAACGGTTGCAGAGTATCTCGCCGCAGAAGTGGAGCCGTGTCAATGGGACGTTTGTCACCTTCGGCGATCTTGCAGGGTGGCAGGAGGAGGCGCACGGTAAGGCGCTGCAACTTTTCCGGCAGCAGTGCCGCACTGTCAAGCCTGTGCCGGGGCTTGAAAAGCTCTGTTCAGAGGCAGAGGAAGCGGCGGACGGGCGCGCCTTTTTCGAAGAACACTTCCGTCCTTTCCTGCTGCATGGAGGCAAGGATGAAGAGCAGCTGCTGACGGGCTACTACGAACCGCAGTTCAAAGGCTCGCTGCAGCGGAGCGGGCGTTACCGCTACCCGCTCTACAGCCGGCCTGCCGACCTGCTTGACGTCAAGCTGGACGCACTCTATCCCGATCTGAAGAACCAAAGGGTGCAGGGGCGTCTGGAAGGGAATAGGGTAGTGCCTTACTATTCGCGCCGCCAGATCAACGCCGGGGCCATCAGGGAGAGGCCGCTCTTCTATCTTGAGAGCGACGTCGACCGCTTTTTTCTGCAGGTACAGGGGTCGGGGAGGATCCTGCTGGAGAACAACGAGACCCTTTATGTCGGTTACGGCGGTACAAACGGCCACCCCTACCGCTCCGTCGGCAAGGCGCTGGTGGCAAGCGGGGAGATAGCACAGGAGAAGATCTCGCTGCAGAACATACGGCGATGGCTGGAGGCACATCCGGAGGAGGCCCGGGCCACGCTGGAGAGCAACCCGAGCTTTGTCTTCTTTGAGAAGCGCCGTAAGGGGGCAACGGGTTCGCTGGGCATTGAGCTCACGCCGATGCGATCCGTTGCAGTCGACCGTTCGAAGATTCCGCTGGGGTATCCGCTCTTTCTCTCTGCGGCCGATCCGCTGATGCAGCGCATCGTCTTCGCACAAGATACCGGCGGCGCCATTAAGGGGACGGTACGGGCCGATCTCTTCTGCGGTTTCGGCAGGGAGGCGGAGCTCTTGGCGGGCGAGTTGAAGTCGCCGCTCCGGCTCTACCTGCTGGTGCCGAAATATGATGGCGAAAAGATGGACTCTTCATCCATACTGCGCTAAAATAGCAGTAATGAATAATACACTTGATAAATTTAACCGACTGGTCGATGCCCTGGAAGAGTTGCCGACCATCGGACAGAAATCGGCGACCCGCCTGGCCTACCACATGGTCATGAATGACAACTTCTCGGCGCTCAAGATCGCCCATGCCATCGAAGATGCGCTCGGCAGCCTTAAAAAGTGCCGCTCCTGCGGCGGTATGAGTGAAGACGAGCTCTGCTACATCTGCTCGGACGAGAGCCGGAACCATGAGCTGCTCTGCGTTGTCGAAAATGCCAAGGATATATTGACCCTTGAAGAGAACGGTCTCTTCGACGGACGCTACTTTGTCCTGGACTCCATGGAAGATCTGACAATAACGCACCTTCAGGAGATGGTGGAGAGCGGCATCACCGAGGTGGTCTTCGCTTTGACCCCCTCCATCGCCAATGACGCGGTCATCCTCTACATCGAAGACAAGCTGAGTGATTACGATGTCTTCTTTACCCGCATCGCCCAGGGCGTCCCGACCGGCGTGAGTCTGGAGAACATCGACATGCTTTCGCTTGCACGGGCACTCGAGGACCGAGTCAAAGTATGATCCGTTATTTGGAAACGGCTTTTCGGGCCTGTCAGCTTCAGGCTGTAAAAAGGGGAATGGTCCCCTTTGAAAGCGTTGACGCATGCGAACAGCACGGTCACTGCTGAGAAAAGAGGGGCAAGGGTGTTTGGTTTGATCAGAGGGCTTTTTCAGAAAGAAGAGCATATCGTGTATATCCGTTTTCGAAGAGGAAAGGTCACCCTCCACCATCTGCCAGGCGGGATACGCTATGAGGACGAGCCTATACTCGCGATCAAAAAAAAGGGCGCTGCCGACGTTATTACAGCGGTCGGCAGGGAGATCCAAGAGCTGAAACCCGAAGACCCCTCGGTGGTCGTGGCACCGTTTGATTCCTTGGAACATGACCCCGACAGCTTTTTACTGGCGTCAAAAGTGCTCAGTGCGCTTATACGAAAAAGCGCCCCCTCCGGACACAAACTCGCCGCCCCGCGGGTCATCATCCACCCTGAGAAAAGCTATGTCAGCGAGAATGAGGCAGAGGCCTACCGCGAGCTGGTACTCAATGCCGGGGCGGCAGAAGCGGTGGTCTACGTCGGCGATACACTGCATCCCGATGCCTTTGAAGCTATTCTACAAAAAAGCTGATCCCCGCTGGGAACCTTCTTCAGACCTTCTTTTTACCGATGGTGATGCTGCACAATGCGGCAAATCATACTAGTCTTTTTTTTGACAGAAAAGGGTAGTTGGAAATGTAAAAAGCTGAGGGGATGAAAGGGGTGTATCACCGAAGTGATACAAAACGCAGATTATACGAAATCTACGTTGGAGACGTGGTGTTGCAGACCAAGCTCTGCCGGCGTACAGCCGAGAGCAAGACCAACCATCTGCTGCATGTGCAGTACCGGCATTTTGACGTCGCGGCCGATCGCTACGGAAGCGTGGTGGTACTGTGTGTCAAGTTTGAGATGACAAAGCGGACAAGGCGTGACCATCCAGTCTGCATTTTGGTCCATTGCACCGGCAAGTGCATTCCCTGTCAGGGTTGCTGCTGTTTTAGGTGACTGAAGCTCTGCATGGAAGCCACAGCACTTGTTCTTCTCTTCATAATCAACATTAGTGCCGCCGCAAGCGATGATAAGGTCATCAAGAGAGGTCGGTCTGTAAGAGCTCTCAGGTGTCTTGTGCGTCTCGTTCTGAAGTTCAGAAGGGCGGATATTGTGACAGCCGTAGAACGGTGCGATGTTGAACTGGCTCAGCGGCTTTACGACCATCTCTTTGATCTTGTCAAGACCGAAGTCATCGATGATCGCGTAGAGGAAGTGGGTGATCTGTGACGTCCCTTTGTACTCAAGACCGACTTCGCCGAGTTTCTCGTTGACACGCGCTTTAAGCTCGGCGTTGTTGTCAAGACGGTGTTTTGTCATCGCCGTGTTAAGCTGACAGGTGTTACAGATGGTCACCATCGTAAGACCGTGCTTTTCAGCATAGGCGATGTTACGGGCATTCAAAACCAATGAAAGGAAATCATCATAGTCTTGAAGGTGGGAAGCACCGCAGCAAGAGGCTTCTGTAAGTTCGACAAGTTCGATACCGAGTTTGTCGGCAACGGCCAGGGTCGACATCATCTGTTCAGGTGTCGACTCTTTGGCAGTACAACCGGTAAATAGGGCATATTTTAATTTAGACATACCAGCTCCTAGAATTTCGTTGTTGAAGATGATTTGATGAGTTTCTGGATCTCATCAAGGTTATCCGATTTCGGCATGTTCCAAGGAAGGACGATCTTCCCTTTTTTGAACATCTGCAGGGCGACCGGAACATGTTTCAGGACGCCGATGTTGCCTTCTGAGTAACGTACGAGTTCACCTTCGTCAAGAAGACCGTGTTTCTTGATAGAGTGGGCAAAACCGACGGCATGGCGCGATGCGACGTTCTTGCGTACTTTGCCGCTTTCAAAGACCATATTGTGCAGTTTGGTGATCTTGTCGATCGGGTTGATCTCTTTCGGACAGGCGTCTGCACATTCGTAACATTTGACACAGTCCCAGACACCCTGTGCAGGTGTGTCGACTGTATCGAGGCGTTCACCCTGTGCATCGTCACGCGTGTCGATACCGAAACGGTAGGCGGCGACAAAGGCAGCCGGCCCCATAAACTGTTCGTTGATCTCTACCGCTGGGCATGAGTAGTGGCAGGCACCACACTGAATACAGAGATCGGCATCTTCGATCTTGTCGTTGTCTTCGATAGATACGAGGTTCTCCATGGTCGGTGTTTCGTCGATCTCGGCTTCGAGGTAAGGTTTTGCCTGCGCATGTTTTTCCCAGAAGTCGGACTTGTCGATGATGAAGTCTTTGACCGAACGTTTGATGCTTGAAGGCTCAAGCGTGATCTCATTGCCGAAAAGCTCGACCATCTCGTGCATGTTGACTTTACAGGCCAGTGTTGCTTTACCGTTGACTTTCATCGCACATGCCCCGCAGATACCGTGACGGCAGCTGCGACGGTATGAGAACGAGCCGTCGAAATCCCACTTGATGCGGTTCAGGATGTCAAGAACGACCTCTTCAGAGGTGACCTCCATCTTGTACTCTTTGTACGTCGGAAGATAATCCGTCTCGGAATTGAAACGAAAGACTTTGAACGTGACATCTTTGGTTGTAATAGAGTTGTTATTCACGTCGTCTCCTTAGTATGATCTTGCTTTAAGTTCATGTTTGCCGAGTACGACATCCATGTAGTCAAGTGTGATATTGCCTTCTTCGTCCATGTAGGCCATGGTGTGTTTAAGGAAATTTTCGTCATCACGTGTAGTGAAGTCTTCACGGTAGTGGGCACCGCGGCTCTCTTTACGTGCCAATGCACTCTCTACGATAAAGAGAGAGTAGTCAAGCATGTGGCCGAATTCGATCGCTTCCTGAAGCTCCGTGTTGTAGATCTTGGACTTGTCGTCAATACGGATGTTTTTGTAGCGCTTACGCAGTTCCTTGAGAATCTTGACCTGTTCTGTCAACGTCTCTTCCGTACGGAAAACACCGGCATTGTCCGTCATGCTCTGTTGAAGCTCTTCACGAAGACCCGGAACAGTCTCTGTACCGTTGTTGTTAAGAACCCATTCGATCTCGGCGTTCATACGCGCGGCATCTGCTTCCGTCGCCACTTTAAGCTCGATACCGTCAAGGTCTTTGACCATAGACTTACCGACGAAACGGCCGAAAAGCATCGCTTCGAGTACCGAGTTGGCACCGAGACGGTTCGCACCGTGTACACTTACACACGAACATTCACCGGCAGCGTAGAAACCTTCTACGAACTCGGTATTGTTTTTGCGGACATGACCGTCGATGTCGCAAGGAATACCGCCCATCGAGTAGTGCGCTGTCGCAGAGATAAGGATCGGCTCTTTGATCATGTCAAGTCCAAGGAAGGTGATCGCAAGATCGCGAAGTTCCGGCAGACGTTCCATAATAAGATCGGCACCAAGGTGGGTAAGATCGATATAGACCGCATCTTTACGCGGACCGACACCACGGCCTTCACGGATCTCCTGGATGATCGCACGCGCAACGACATCGCGTGAAGCAAGCTCCATCGCGTTAGGCGCATATTTCTCCATAAAACGTTCGCCCTCTGAGTTGAAAAGACGACCGCCTTCTCCGCGAGCCGCTTCAGAGATGAGAACACCGTTGCCCGAAAGGCCCGACGGGTGAAACTGTACAAACTCCATATCTTCCAAAGGAAGGCCGTGACGTGCAACGATAGAGAGGCCGTCACCGGTATTGGCGTGGGCATTTGAATTGATCTTGAATGAACGGGCGTAACCGCCTGTGGCGAACATGACCGATTTGGCATTGAAGATCACTTTTTCCATATTGCGGATATTGAAAGCGACAACACCGTACGCTTTGCCGTCTTCATAAAGGATATCGGCTGCGTAGTACTCATCCCAGAACTCAACGCCCTCGCGGTACGCCTGCTCATACATCGTCTGCAGCAGTGTCAGACCGGTACGGTCTTTTGCGTAACAGGCGCGCGGCGATGACTGTCCGCCGAAAGGACGCTGTGCGATCATGCCGTTTTCCTGGCGGCTGAACACGGCACCCATACGCTCTGCCCAGCGGATCGTCTCCGGTGCGTTCTTACACATGAACTCAACTGCATCCTGGTCTGCCAGGTAGTCAGCACCTTTGACCGTGTCAAATTCATGCAGCTCAACACTGTCTTCATCGCTGAAAGCAGCATTGACACCGCCTTGCGCAGCACCTGAGTGCGAGCGAAGCGGGTGGAGTTTAGTAATGACTGCAACTTTTTTGCCAGCTTTTTGTAGTTCGCGGGCAGCCGCGTTACCGGCTAAACCGGCCCCGACAATTACTGCATCATAGGTATGAATGGTAATACTCATTAACCGTCCTTCAATAGAGTGTACATAATAAAAATCGATTATAGCGTTTCAAATTCTTTTCTATGGTTAAAGAGAAAAATAGTGACGTAAAGTTACACTTTTTTGCGGGAAGTTTAGGCGGAGTGGGAAAAAATGTAGCAATAACAGCCGTACTCATACGGCTGAGCGCTACTTTAACGAAGTGCTTTTGTCACGCAGCTGCGCGATACGGTTGCCGCCATGCTGAATAGACATGCCGAGTACTTTGTTTGCTTTGGTGATTACTTCTTCAAGGCTCTGTGTTGAAAGCTTTTGAACAAATCCGCCGCTTAGCGTGATGGCAAGATTTTGACCGTCAGAGGTTTTGAACGGTGTATCTTCCACGCTTTTTCGTATGAGCTCACAGTCGCCAAACGCAGCTGCTTTGCTCTGGCGGGAGAGTATGATGGCAAACTGGTTGTGGTCCAAACGGCCGATTACGTCATTATGCTGGCGATATAGCGAGAGCATAAAACCCACTTTTTTCAAAACAGCTTCCAGAAAATCTTGCGAGTATTGCAGTTCGATTTCATTTAACCTGTCAATGGCAAAAATACAGATAGCCGTGTAATTACCGATTTTTTGAGATTTTTTCTCTGAAAATTCATGTATCAGACCCTTGTGGTTGTTTATCCCGGTCACGGCATCAAGGTAAGCAGGATTCTGGGTGGTGGAAGGTTTGGTGTTCCGGCTGATACGTTTGGCAATTGCATCGGCTTCGATGCTCTGAAATTTTTTCTCTTCAACGTTCTCGAGCGTAAAAAGTGCATTAATGTCACCTTGAGCTTGCGTCAGACGACGAAACATCGAGAAAAAGATATAGAGGATTAAACCGAGAAGGGCAAGAATAAGCGCTTGCTGTATGTAAAATCGTTTCTTTTCATACAACATATTCTGCGATATGATCGAGTTGATCTGCGCTATGAGGAGGTCATGTTTTCGTGTCAGATCTGATTGACGTACCTGAAGCTCCTCGTCAGACAGAAGTTCTTGGGTGTACCATTGTTCTGCGCTTTTGTTGAAGTTTTTAACTGCATTGTCGAGTTTGGCGACTTCATTGTGATAGTTCCCGCTTTGCACAAACTGACCGATGAAATCGTACGCATAAAGGTCTAGAAGCGACGCCTGCTCATGTTTAAGCATGCTGCTTTGCCCGCGATACTGAATAATAGAAAGGTCAAGGTCGTCTCGCCCCAGGGTATAGATCGTCGTTGCCAGCTCTTTTTCTTTTTGCAGGTTTTCTAATTTATAGAAAGAAGAGTATTCACTCAGGATAGCGGCGGTAAGAAGAATCGCTAAAAAGAGCAGTACCAAAAAAAAAGATTTTAGCATGGCAAAAATCTTGATAATCGATATTCGCATTGTGAACCTTTGTTATTAAGTGATAGTGTTACTTTGTGTTTATGGGCATTTTATTGTTAATGGGGTTAATAGCGACTTAAAAAAAAGTCATATTATCCTTGAAAAACAAGACCCCCTGGTTATGAACGTGCCGATTTTGGATAAAATACGAATAAAAAGATAAAGATGTGAACACTGAAAGTTATTTTATTAAACTTTTTTCAAACCATTCCCATCGTATTGGTGATGACGGTGCACTGATAGGCAAGCGGGTCTATACGAACGATGCTTTTTGCGAAAATATTCATTTTAAACGAAGTTGGATGACCTTGCGACAGATTGCCTACAAGTCGATGTTGATCAACATCTCTGATGCTGTGGCAATGAACGCAACGCCCCAATACGCGCTTTTGAGTATCGCTATTCCGTCACACTATACCCTGCATGATATGCGCGAGCTGCATGCCGGTTTTCAGGCTGCGGCAAGCGAATACGGCCTAGAGATCATCGGCGGTGATACCGTCTCTAACAGCAGGCTCGACATCTCTATCACTATTATTTCACATGCCGATCGTCCTCTGCACCGCAAGGGGCTTAAAAAAGGGGACCTGATCGCCTATACCGGTGAAGTGGGTAAAAGTGCGAGGGACCTGCGCTACCTGCTTAGCGGCGGCAAGGTCCATTCGCGCTCAAAATTTGTCCATTTCAGTCTTCGCCGCACGTTTATCGAAGAGACCGCGCCGTCGCTGACATGCGGTATGGACATATCTGACGGACTGGGCAGTGATCTTGAGCGGCTTCATAGCTTAAATAGGGTAGGATTTCTCTTTACTAAACCGATAGATAAGAGACTGTTTTGCAGCGGTGAAGAGTATGAGATGCTGATAGGGTTCGATCCGCGTCAGCGTAAGAAGATCGTACGGCTTGCCGCTAAAAACCGTACCCCTTTACAAATTATTGCCAAAGCGGCACGTCGAAGTTATAAAAACTGCTGTAAAGCACACCATTTTTAAACCGTATTCAGGACATTATGAACAGATTTTACTCCCTTTCCCACACGCCCATCGCTTTTCACTTCAGACAGACTCCCCGAGACTTTGTCGTTGACGAGATTCCACTTTATGACTTTAGCGGCGAGGGTGAGCACCTTGTATTGCACATGCGCAAGAAAAATCTCTCTACCTGGGATGCCTTGGGCCGGATCGCCAATCATCTCGGCATCAATGCCAGAGAGATCGGCTATGCCGGGCTCAAAGATAAAAATGCTTTGACCAAGCAATATATCTCTATTTTAAAAAAACATGAAGAGAAGCTTGAAAGTTTCAACCATGAAGATATCAAGTTCCTTGATCGGACCTATCATAACAATAAGATACGTCTGGGGCATCTGAAAGGCAACCGTTTCTTCATCCGCCTGAAAAAAGTGAACCCGACCGCAGCCAAAAAACTCTCGGAAGCCCTTAAGCAGATCAAAAAAGAGGGGATGCCCAACTTTTTCGGTTATCAACGTTTCGGCAGCGACGGTGCCAACTACAAACTCGGCGAGGCTATTCTGCTCGGCAAGCGAAAAGAGCGCAATGTCAAGCTCAAACGCCTCTATATCAATGCCTACCAGAGCCACATGTTCAATCTGTGGCTCAGCCGCCGTCTGGAGATCAATTCTCTTGTCTCCAGTTTCGAGGCAAAGGCACTGTGTGATGTTCTGAACATGCCAGAAGATGTCATCACGGCACTACAGGCACAGGCGCACCCTTTCAAAATATTCAAAGGCGATATCCTGAAACACTACCCGCACGGCGCTCCTTTCGAGTATGAAGGCGAAGCAGCGGATATCGAACGTATAAACAGTAAAGAGGTCGTTCCGACAGGTCTGTTGCTGGGCAAGCGTTCCCGCCGTGCGAGCGGCCTGGCCGGCGAGATCGAAAAAGAGTTCGACATGGATTATAAGCAAGTTGACGGCGACCGACGTTATGCCTGGGTCTATCCGGAAGATGTCGAATATGAGTATAAAGAGAATGAAGCGTGGTTTGAGATGCACTTTACACTGCCAAAAGGGTGTTACGCTACGGTACTCGTCGAAGAGCTGGCGAAACGTCCGTTGCAAGTCGAAAATTTTAGCAAGGAGTCATAATGGCACGACATCTAACAAGTCTGTTTTCTCAAGGGTTCGGCAAATTTGCCAATACCCGTTTCCCAAAACCGGTTCAGGACCTTATCAATAACGGTTACGTTAAGCTGATGGGTTTGGACATGAGCGAGTTTCGTGATCCGTCGACGTACGAGACACTTAACGCTCTCTTTACGCGTCGTCTTGAAACGCCGAGAGCGTTTTCCGAAGACCCGAAAGATTTTATTTCACCATGCGACTCCCTGATCACCGAATGCGGCCGTCTGCATGAAGATATTGCCCTGCATATCAAGGGGATGTACTACAATATCAACGATCTTCTAGGCGATAAAATCGAAGACGACAGGAAGCAGAAGCTGGTCGATGGCGACTTTGTCAACTTCTATCTTTCACCCAGCGATTACCACCGTTACCATGTTCCATGTGACCTGAGTGTTAAAAAAGCGGTGCATATTCCGGGCAAACTCTACCCCGTCAACATGCGCTATCTGAACAAACAGCCTAACCTGTTTGTAGAAAACGAACGTGTAGTATTGGAGTGTGAGAACAGCGAGGGTAAACTTTTTTACATGGTGCTCGTCGGAGCCTTGAATGTCGGTGTAATGCAGGTCTCTTTTGAACCGGCTATTCAGACCAATGCAAGCAGTACCGAGGTAAGTGTCTACGAGTATGAAGAGGGCGTTGCACTGGCCAAGAACGATGACCTTGGCTGTTTTGAGATGGGCTCGACAATCGTCATCATTGCTGAACCGGACATGTTGGCACTTTCAGTAGAACCGGGTGCAAAAGTCGCTTACGCACAGACGATAGCGACTGTAAAAGAGTAGCCTCAGCGCAATTATCAACAGATATGCAAACGCCTATCTGTTTTTAACTTCCAGCTTTGCCATCAGCTTCCCATCTTCTTCGTAGATACTCATCTTGGTGTCAATAGGTATCTTATGCTGGGCAATTTCGTTTTGTATCGAATGTAATATAGATGCAAAACGTTGAAACATCGGCACAATAATATAATCGATATGCGCTTTTTGTACCTGAAGCGTAAGGTTCTTGACAGCACTGTTGTAGAGCGTTTCATTTGTGATATATTGTAAGCGATAGTTTCGCATCAGTTCAATATTATTGATCAATGCATCCTGTTCGCTTTGCGAAAGTGCTTTATTCTCTTTTGCCTCTTTGATCTCATTGTCTATACGCTTGTTTTCTTTTCCAATATTTTCTTTTACTTTCGTGTCCAAATCGCCGCAATAGTCCCGTATACCGGCTAAGATCTCGTTGTCGTCAAGGCGTTTGGTATCGGCGGGATATTGGTAGGTGTTCTCTTCGAAAGAGTCACTGCCCAGCGCTTGCAAAAGCTGAACGATAATATTGAGGTAGGTATACCTGTCATCATGCTCAGGATCGAAAGTGATCCCGCTTTTTGAAATGATCGGTTTAGGACCAACATAGTTTATCTGCATCTCTGTACCTTAAAATAAGATCTATCCAATAAGCTCCTTATCAGGCTCTTATTGACGTTTTCTTTAAATATATGTGACTCTATTGTAACATAAGAGTTTTCTATAATTAGAATAATGTATAAAAAAATAGACTATTTCGGCGGAGTTGTTGAATATATTAACAGCGTGTCAAGATTACTTATACGATTTTATGTTACTCTAATTTTTCATAGTCTCTAGAGAGGCTTTATACTTTATGAAAGCAAGGATATACGTTTGAAAAAAAGTCAACTTCTTTTACTGGCAATGTTGATGGGTACATTTTCAACACTCTCTTCGTCGCCGCTGGATACGCCGCTGCAGGTACAGACGCAAACCCAAAAAGTCGAAAATCTCAAAGATGGGAAAAATATTGTTATAGGGAGTTTTGATAACAGGCAGGATGCTGATGTCCAGTTGAGCACCTTGTTGGATGTCATGGACAGCAGTTCAAAAATAGTCAATCTGGAATTGCTTCACGGGTTTGATTATGCTGTCAAAGATCAAAACGGCACCTACCTTGTAAGTATCGAACCTTTTGTGGAGGATAAGGTACTGTACGAAGTCCTTGCGATTGTCAAAGAACACTATCCGAAAGCGTATGCGGCGGAGTGTAAAGGGTGCGTTCGTGAAGAATTTATGCAGTGGAGTCTGCAGCAGAGAGAGGCTAAAGAACGCGAACTTCTAGAAAACGCGGTCGCGCAGGAGCATATGGGCGAACCGGTAAAGGTACGTGTGGAGAATGAGTCTGTCGAGGAAAAGCCTGCGCCTGTAGTGAAGCCTGCGGCGGCAAAAGAAGAAGCTTTCAGCCTGCCGTTTAAAACCGAATACCTCTTATACGGGGTAGGGGGATTGGCGCTTCTAATACTAGTCTATCTATTAATGCGAAAGCCGAAAAAACCTTCAGGCGAAGCGTTGAAAGAACTTTATGTCCAGGCTGAAGCACTTGAAAAAGAGATGGGTGCCGAAGCTGAACCGGCGGCCGCCACGGAAGAACCGGCGGTTGTCTCAGAAGAGCCTGAAGTTCAGCTAGAGAGTGATCTCACTGTTACCGAAGAAGCACCTGAAACCCTGCCGGTCGAAAAAGAGGTTGTTCCGGCAGTCAAAGAGGGCAAAGCGCTCAATCACAAGCTTCGCGAACCCAACAGTGCTGTCACAGAGATAAGCAAAGAGAACTTTAAAGAGTTTGCAGGGCTGCATCTGTTGATCGCGGAAGACAACCTGATCAATCAAAAAGTGATCGTCGGTCTGCTCAAAGAGTCCGGCATCAATATTAAAATCGCCAATGACGGTCAAGAGTGTCTGGATATTCTGCAAGAGGATTCGAATTATCAGATCATCCTGATGGACGCGCACATGCCGCGTGTTGACGGGCTGGAAGCGACCAGGCAGATCCGTGCAAATCCGGCCTACGATCACATCACGGTGATGGCGCTCAGCGGTGATACCGGTGTCGATGATATTAGAAAGATGCGTGATGCCGGTATGGAAGAGCAGTTGGAAAAACCGCTTAAAATCGCGGCACTTTACCAAGCGCTTTATTGTTACTTTGATCCGAATGCAACAACTGCTGCTGAAGAAGAGGCAGCGATCCATCTTGACAACTCTTTGGGCTTGGAGATGCTGGGCGGTGATGTCGAACTTTACCATGAGGTTCTTGCCGAGTTCCAGTCGCTCTATCATGACTCCGATGAAAAGATCGAAATATGGCTTAAGCATGGCGACTTTGACAAAGCAAAAGCACTGCTGCTCGATGTCAAAGGAATCGCTGAAAGTGTCGGTGCAGCTGCACTGACACAGACGGCTGAGGAGTTTAGAGAGGCGATCATTGCAGGGCAGAGTGATCAATACCCGAAATTGATGAAGCGTTATCAAACACAACTGCAATCTATTCTATCGGACATGGCAGAGGTGTAACGCCCCTGCAAACATAATCTTAACTAGGCAATTCCACTATGAACTATTTTTTATTACTTTTTTTGTCTCTATCCCTGACCCCTCTGTTTGCAGCGGATGAAGCAGTGCCTACACCGTATATCGTGACAGCATTTAGTGTCCTTCTCCTGCTTTTGATCTACTTCTTTGTACGTCATCGCAAAGAGGCGATCCATGCAAAAGAGGTGGAGGTAGAAAACAGCACTTTAAGCAGTGACAATGTAACGCTCAGTTCCGAAAACAGAGAGTACCGGCAGTCGATAGAGGAACACAGAGAACTGCTGGAGGGGATGACGAACAAGTTAAAAGATCCGACAAATGATATCCTTGGCAAGACAAAGAAGGTCCTGACGACGCAGCTCAATGACAAACAATCGATAGAGTTGCGCAATATTCAAGATTCGGGTCAAGTTCTTTTTGCTATCGTGGATGATCTTCTCGACTTTATGAAGATCCGTTCGAATAAGCTGGAGATCGAAGAGAAAGCTTTCGATATCAATGAGTTGCTTGATCTCATCGTCCATTCTGTCGTAGAACGCATTGAGAAGAAAGATGTTGAAGTGATCTTTGACATTGACAAAAGTGTGCCGCCGCGCATCATAGGCGATCCTATCCGAATCGGTCAGATCTTGACCAACCTGCTTGAGAACGGGATCAAGTTTACCCACTCAGGTGAAGTCAGACTTCACGTCAAGCGTTTGGGCCAAGAAGCTGAGAAGTTGCAGTTGATGTTTGAGGTGGTCGATACGGGTATCGGCATTCCCGAATCGAAGCTCGATGACATTTTTACCCCGTTTTATCAGATCAAAAACAACAATAATGCCGGTCTGGGGCTTTCCATTTCCAAGGCGCTGGTAGAGATGATGGGCGGAGAGATTCTGGTCTCTACCGAATTGAACAGAGGCTCGACCTTTACCTTCGTGTTGGGGCTGCAAGAGCTTGATGCCGATGAGCAGCGCCATTACCACTTGCCGGACAAGGCCTACAGCAGACGCCGTGTCTTGATCATTGATTATCACGACAGTGCGGCGGCGGCCATGAAAAAACTGTTGGAGTATTTTCATAATGATGTGGATATGATCCCGCAAGCCGATCTCGATACTATGGCACCGGATCTGGGGCGTTATGACATGCTTTTCATTTCTGAAAAGCTTTTGGGGTTTGATCTGGTCAAGAAGGTGGATGCTTTAAAAGCGGAAAAAGAGATCAAACTTGTTGTTGTCGGCAGTATGCTGCATAAATCGGTCAACAGCAATGTGGTTGGAAAACTGGCGGACAAGCGTATTATGAAGCCGGTCAATCAGCAAAATATTTTTGATCTCCTGGTTGACTTTTACGGTCAGGATGAAACGATCGTTTCACCAGAGATACCTGGCAAGACAACGCTTTCAATGCCGCGCATCGTCATTGAACGTACGCAAAAGAAGAATGTGACGAAAGAGGACTTCAAATCTTTCAGCGGGGCAAATATCCTTCTGGCCGAAGACAATATTATTAACCAGAAAGTTCTGTCGAGCCTGTTGAAAGACAGCGGGATCCATATTGATATGGCAGAGCACGGTAAGACGGCTCTTGAGATGGTCAAAGACAAAGAGTATGATCTTATCTTAATGGATGTCAATATGCCGGTCATGGACGGATACGAGGCAACCGAACGGCTGAAGGCATCGACACATACGGCACATATTCCGATAGTCGCTCTCTCCGGCAACACGATGCCAGAAGAGATCGCAGAGATGAAAGCATGCGGCATGGATGACCGCCTTGAAAAACCGATCAAAGTGCATTCGATCTACTCTGTTTTCAGCAAGTATCTTGAGTTCCATCCGCTTCTGGAAGAGCCGGTTGACACCTCACTGCCGGACAGGCTCTACCTTTTTGAAGAGGGGTTAGAGCGCGTCGGCGGCGACAAAGCGCTCTATAAAGAGATCGTCAATGAGTTCATAAAACTCTACGGGGATTCGGACAAGATGCTTGAGCAGTATCATGTCCAAAAAGAGAGTGCAAAGCTCAAAGCTTTGAGCCTCGATATTAAAGGGGTCAGTGCCAATATCGGGGTATATGCACTTGCCAGCGCTGCCAAAAAGATCAATGAGTCAAGTTTATCGAGTACCAGCATGCCAAAATTTCTCGATACGTATAAAAAAACACTCTACAAGACAATGGAAGTCCTGACGACAAAAGTAAATAGTCTGTGATTGGGTTCCTCTTTCACATCCTTTTTAGCTCACTTTTTCTACAATACCGGTACAAAATCCATACGCTTTATAGTGAACAGAAGTGTTTAAAAAGTAAGAAAAATGCGAATAGACAAATATTTAAATGCTGTCAACATTACCAAACGCCGGAGCGTGGCTCAGGATATGATCAGTTCGGGCGTTGTTTATATTAATGATAAAGCCGTCAAAGCAAGCAAAAACGTAGAGATAGGCAATATTATCACGATCGCCTATCTTAAAGGGGCCAAGCGTTATGAGGTCCTGGCGATACCGACGACAAAATCGACACCCAAGTCGGAACAAGAGAAATATATCAAGGAGCTTTCATGAACTATGAAGAGGCTTTCAGCGCTTTTACCTCACTCTTTAACCATGAGATGAGTGATGAACAGATGCGGGACTTCCTGGTCTCGATGAAACTTGACAGTGAGACATCGGTGGATGCGCTGGCAGCCGCAGCCGCGGTGATGCGCTCCCATGCTGTTGCGCTGCCGGTAGCCGAGGAGCTGCGTCCTAAACTGCTTGATATCGTGGGTACGGGCGGCGACAAGATCGGAAGTTTCAACATCTCTTCGACTGTCGCGCTGCTCTGCGCGTCGATGGGCTCTTATGTGGCCAAACACGGCAGCCGCTCCGTTACGTCAAAATCGGGCAGTGCCGATATGTTTGAATCGCTCGGTGTGCGTCTGGACCTCAGTATAGAACAGAGTGCACGGCTGCTTGAAGAGTGCGGCTTCACTTTTATGTTTGCTCAAAACCATCACCCTGCGATGAAGTTCATTATGCCGATACGCAAGACCATCAGCGAAAAGACGGTCTTCAATGTCCTTGGCCCGTTGACGAATCCCGCCGGTGTCCAGAAGATCATGCTGGGCGTGTTCGACAGGTCGTTCGTTCCCAAGATCGCCAAAGCCCTTCAGATCAACAATGTCAAGTCGGCGATCGTTGTCAGTTCCAAAGAGCATATGGATGAGATCAGTATCTCTGATATCACCTATGCGGCGCGTCTGTCGGAAGAGGGGATCAACGAGTACGAGATCGATCCGACTGCGTACGGCATAGAACGCCAGCCGCTTGAGACGATCGTCGGCGGTGATGCTAAAGAGAACGCGCAGATCCTGCACAACATTTTCAATAATCGTGCGACGACAGCGCAGCGCGATATCGTCATGATCAATGCGGCAAACGCCTTTATCGTCGACGGCAAAGCACGCGATATCCAGGATGGGCTGGAGATGGCTAGCGAAGCGCTGCTCAGCGGAAAAGCAAAGGCAAAACTCGAAGAGATCATTAAAGTGAGCCAGAAACTGTGACCGAGTTAACATGCTCCCTTGAACAGCTGCAGGATGTCTGTCAGGCTATCGTCGATCTGCTGCCCGAAGGCGGGGTTGTCATACTGAGGGGTGACCTGGCTGCCGGAAAGACAACACTCACACAGGCCTTTGCAAAACATCTGGGGCTGAGTGAAGCGGTAACATCGCCGACGTTCTCTTTGCAGCAGTGTTACGGCGACAGGCTGTTCCATTACGATATCTACAATCAGGGGATGGACCATTTTCTCTCTTTGGGTATGCTTGAGGAGCTGGAACGCGAAGGATACCATCTCGTCGAATGGGGTGATGAGTCGCTTGCACGACTTTTAAAAACGGCAGGGATACCGATGATTACCGTGGTAATCGATAAAGCAGATAAGAACAGACGAACCTATAGGATAGAGGATGCATAAGTTAATAGCCAAAGATCTTGTCAAGACGATAAAGGGGACGGAGATCGTCCGCGGCATGTCGCTTGAGGTTAATTCGGGCGAGGTCGTCGGACTGCTCGGTCCAAACGGTGCGGGGAAGACGACCAGCTTCTATATGATCTGCGGGCTTGTCGAGATGACAAGCGGCGAGGTCTTTCTTGACGGCGAAGACATCTCCCATATGCCGCTGCACCAGCGTGCGGTCAAAGGGATCGGCTATCTGCCGCAGGAAGCGTCGATCTTCAAAGACCTGACGGTGGAAGAGAACCTGATGGTTGCGGCCCAGGTCAACATCAAAGATGAAAAAGCGCAGTACGAACGGATTGAAGAGCTGCTGGACATGTTCAACATCGAACCGATCCGCTACCGTAAAGGGATCTCCCTCTCCGGGGGTGAACGCCGCCGCGCGGAGATCGCCCGTGCACTGATCAATTCGCCGCGGTTTTTACTGTTGGACGAGCCGTTCGCCGGGGTTGACCCGCTGGCGGTCAGCGATATTCAGGAGGTCATCCATCAGCTGGTCCAATATGATATCGGCGTTTTGATCACCGACCACAACGTGCGCGAGACTCTGGACGTATGCGACCGTGCCTATGTCATCAAAAGCGGTTCGCTGTTGGCCTCGGGAACAAGCGACGAGATCGGCCAAAACGAAGATGTCCGTAAACACTATCTCGGAGAGTCGTTTAAGCTTTGACCGACTTGCCGTCAGGAAGTAGAACGTATGAAGAGCTCCCTTGAATAACCGTCTTCAAACAGTCAAGATGCGCTTGGATTTGGAAGTCGCTAAACGCAATTCCCTCGATGAACTGCATTCGAGCCGTCCCGACCCCATCATGCCGGCCCGCGAACACAGAGAGGAGTACCGTGCACTGATCTGTGCTCTTTTTGGCTACGGCAGGGCTGACAGCATCATTAAATTTCTCTATTCCCTGGACCTCTCTCTGCTCGAAAGCTCGGAGAGCGAGATCGGAAAAGCTCTCTCAGCCTACTATTACCGTTTTCAAAACAGCCAGGATGTCATTGAGATATTCAGAACCTTGCATCGCCTTAAAAAAGAGGGGAGCCTGGAATCCTTTTTTTATGAAGGATATCGCAAAGAACAGAACGTATTGACGGGGCTCAATACCCTGATCGGTGCCATGTCAAAAGTCAACACCTATAAGAGCAGAGGGTATGACTTCCTGGTCGGAAAGCCCATTGTCAAGAGCAGGGGGAACTCGGCGATGAAGCGCTGGATGATGTACCTGCGCTGGATGGTCCGAAAAGACAATATCGATATGGGGCTGTGGACAACGGTCGATAAAAAAGACTTGATCATGCCGCTGGACACCCACACCTTCAATATCTCGAGAAGACTCGGTCTTCTGCAGCGAAAGAGTTATGACCTTGAAGCCGCCCTCGAACTGACAGAGACGCTGCGGGGTTTTGATAAAGAGGACCCGGTCAAGTATGACTTTGCCCTCTACCGTATCGGACAGGAAAAAATGCTATAATCGCGACAATAGAATACCGAGGAGCCAATTATGGAGTGCGAATTCCCGACGGTCAATGCCGATGACGACCAGGTGAAAGAGATATTTGAGAGTGTCAAGACAATTGCCGTGTTAGGTCTTTCTCCGGATGAGAGTAAAGACAGCAACATGGTGGCGCGTTACCTTCAAAACAAAGGCTACAAGATCATTCCTGTCTACCCGAAAGATAACGAGGATATATTGGGAGAGAAGGTCTATACCTCTTTGGCTGATATACCGCAGAAGGTGGATATGATCAATATCTTTCGTAAACCGAGTGCCCTCGGTGCGATCGCTGATGCCGCGATAGCGCGTGGTGATGTCAAAGTCTTTTGGTCGCAACAGGGGATTGTCAACAATGCCGCAGCACAAAAAGCTGAAGATGCCGGAATGACAGTGGTCCAGAACCGCTGTTCGATGGTCGAACATCGTAAATTGATAGGTTGAATATTGTTTCCATTAGAAAAGATCAAACAAGCGCAAAAGCGTATTAGTGAAGTCGTCGTACACACACCTTTCTCTTATGCCCCGTTTTTAAGCGAGCAGAGCGGTGTCACTGTTTACCTGAAAAAAGAGAACCTGCAGATGACGGGTGCCTTCAAACTGCGCGGCGCTTTCAACAAGATCGCATCGCTCAGTGAGGCCGAACGCTCAAAAGGGGTCGTAGCGGCAAGCGCAGGAAACCATGCACAGGGGGTTGCCTACTCGGCCCAGCATTTCGGCATTAAAGCCGTCATCGTCATGCCTGACTCGACCCCACTGACCAAGATCAACGGGGTCCGTTATTTCGGTGCGGAAGTGATCCTCGCCGGAAGCAACTATGATGAGGCCTACGCCTATGCGACAAAATACGGCGAGGAGAACGGGCTTGTCTTTGTCCACCCGTTTGAAGACGACGAGGTCATCGCCGGGCAGGGGACCGTTGCCCTGGAGATACTCGAAGCGGCATCGGACCTGGATGCCGTCATCGTGCCTGTCGGAGGCGGCGGTCTGATCTCGGGTATCGCAGCCGCGGTCAAAGGGATCAACCCGGAGATCGAAGTCATCGGCGTCAGTGCGTCCGGTGCACCGGCACTGAAAAACTCCTTTGACGCCAAGACACCGATCGATTCACTTTCGGTACGTACTATCGCCGATGGTATCGCCGTACGCGACTGTTCGCCTGTCACACTGAACTATATGCTCGAGACAGTCGACACCTTCATAACGGTGGACGACAACGAGATCGCAAGCGGTATTCTTTTTCTGCTGGAGAAACAGAAACTTGTGGTTGAAGGTGCAGGTGCGGTCGGCATCGCTGCGCTTCTGCACAAGAAGCTTCCGCACCTTACCGGTAAGAAAGTGGCCGTTGTACTGAGCGGCGGTAATGTCGATGTGACACTGTTGTCGGTCATTATCGAAAAAGGTCTTATCAAGTCCAACCGCAAGATCAAACTGACGGTGACACTGGTGGACAAGCCGGGCTCACTGATGCAGCTTACAGGTCTGCTCAGAGATCTCAATGCCAACATTGTCCATATCGCCTATGACCGTACGTCGACCGATCTTGATTACGGTGATGCCAATGTGACCATCCACCTGGAGACCAAAGGCAAAGAGCATCAAAGCGAAATCATCAAGGTCCTGCACGACAACGGCTATCTGAGCAACGAATTCCATTAAGTCGGCTTCCGTGACGGCTTTTGCCGTCGACTCCCATAAAAGGTGTATATCATGATAGCGATTGACTTGGGTTCCAACAGCTGTCGCTGCATCGAATATGACTGCGACACAAAAAAGTTCGGCCGCAGTTTTGAACGTATTGTCAAAACGGCTGATCAGATGCATGAAACAGGCAAGATTTCCGAAGAGGCACTTGAACGTGTTGTCAAGGCACTTAGAGCGGCAGATCTTGAACTCGGCTTGCGAAGTGATGCCGTTCGGGCGGTGACGACCCATGCGATGCGTATGGCATCGAATTCGGAACAGATCCTCAAAAGTATCAAAGAGCAGAGCGGTGTCGAGTTTACGATCATCTCATCCGACGATGAGGCCTATTACACACTGATCGCGGTTGAGGCAAGGCTCAAAGCCCTGCAGATCGAAAGCAGACATTTTGTACTTATCGATGTCGGCGGCGGTTCGACAGAGATCATCTTTTATAAAAACGGGAAGATGGAGAGCAGAAGCTTTCCGATCGGTATTGTCACCACCGCGCAGATCTGTGATGAACACAGAGATATCAACCGTTACCTGGATCTGCAGTTCAGAGAATTGGTCGCCTATGTAGAGGAGTACTATACAAACAACGGCAAACCCGACTCCTTTGTGACAACGGCCGGAACACCGACAACAATGGCAGCTTTTTTGCTGGGGATGAACTACAAAACTTATGATGTCGAGAAGATCAACGGCTACTGTCTGACCTATGAAAATACACAGAAAGTACTCGATGAACTCATCATCATGTCGCCGCAGCAGAGAGCAGAGATTGTCGGTGTCGGGCGTGAAAGCTTGATCATTGCCGGGATCGTCATCATACAAAAACTCTATAATGTTTTAGGCTTTGAAGAGGCAACCGTTGTTGATGACGGTGTTCGAGAAGGTGTGGCAATCGCGTATTGTAAAGGGTACCTCTAAAGAAATCCATAACGGCGATCTGCCTGGTTAAAGTTAAAGTAATTTGAAAGATGGATTCAGGCGAATTTTTAACAAAAAATATAGTTAAAGTTGCCTATAATAGGCGAATTTTTTTCTCTAAGGCTCTTAGAGAAAGCCCATAAAGAGTTGGGATTTTATTAGAGGAGACGCTATGCAGATCAGCGGAGCGCAGATGGTCATCGAGGCATTGATCGCCGAAAATGTTACAACCGTTTTTGGATACCCGGGCGGAGCGATCATGAATGTTTATGATGAGATCTATAAGCAAGAGGGTTTTGAACATATCTTGACGCGTCATGAACAGGCTGCTATTCACGCAGCAGAGGGATATGCAAAGGTCACCGGCAAGGTCGGTGTCGCCATGATCACTTCAGGCCCCGGTTTTACCAATGCGGTAACCGGTCTTGCCGATGCTTATATGGATTCGATCCCTTTGGTCGTTATCAGCGGACAGGTGCCAATGTCCCTGATCGGAACGGATGCATTTCAAGAGATCGATGCCGTCGGTATCAGTCGGGCATGTACGAAACACAACTACCTTGTAACCGATGCAAAAGATCTTCCCCGTATCTTAAAAGAGGCGTTCTACATCGCTGCATCAGGACGTCCCGGTCCGGTGCATGTGGATATTCCGAAAGATGTGACCGCTCAGATCGAAGAGTTCGTCTATCCTGAAAATGTGGATATCCCAACCTACAAGCCTACAGTCAAAGGCAACAAGCGTCAGATCAAAAAAGCGGTTGAGGCGATCGCCGAGGCCAAGCGACCGCTTTTTTATCTCGGCGGGGGTGTTATCAACTCCAATGCTGCCGAGGAAGTACGTGCATTTGTAAAACAGACGGGGATTCCTGCCGTTGAGACCTTTATGGCGCGCGGAACACTTCGCTATGACGATCCGTTGCTTATTTCGATGCTTGGAATGCACGGTTCATACGCAGCCAACATGGCGATGAGCGAGACGGACCTTGTTATCGCCTTGGGTGCCCGTTTTGACGACCGTGTAACAGGTAAACTGTCCGAGTTCGCTAAACATGCCGGTATTATCCATGTCGACATCGATCCGGCGAGCATCTCAAAACTGGTCAATGCCGACTATCCGATCGTCGGGGATGTCAAAGGTGTTGTGGCCGAGATGATCGAGTTGGCCAAAGAACAGGTTGATCCGAAGCGTTATCTGCCTTGGCTGGAAACGGTCGATCATTTCGATAAACTCCACCCTCTGCGTTATATAGAGGATACGGATCGTATCAAGCCGCAGTGGGTCATTGAGCGTGTCGGCGAGCTTCTCGGTGATGATGCCAATATCTCAACCGATGTCGGACAGCACCAGATGTGGACAGCACAATTCTATCCGTTCACGCGCCCACGTCAGTGGGTCAGCTCCGGCGGTCTGGGAACGATGGGCTTCGGTTTTCCTGCAGCGCTGGGTGTAAAACGCGGCGCAATGGACAAGATCAGTATCAACTTTACCGGTGACGGTTCGATCCTGATGAACATTCAGGAACTGATGACAGCGGTTGAGAAGAAGCTGCCGGTCATTAACATTATCCTGAACAACAACTATCTGGGGATGGTACGCCAGTGGCAGACACTCTTTTACAACAAACGCCACTCTGAGACAGACCTCTCCATGCAGCCAGACTTTGTGATGCTGGCTGAGAGTTTCGGCGGCGTCGGTTATCGCGTCTCGACAAAAGAGGAGTTTGATGCTGCGCTTAAAGATGCCGTTGAAAAAAATGTCGTCGCCATCATCGATGTGAAAGTGGAACGCTTGGAAAACGTTCTGCCTATGGTGCCGTCGGGCGGATCGCTGTTTAATATGATGCTATTAGAGAACAAGGAGTCGTAATGCAGGAAGAAAGAAGAGTAATCTCCGTTATTGTTGCAAATGAAGCGAGTGCCCTTTCTCGTATCTCCGGGCTCTTTTCCGCCCGTGGTTATAATGTTGTTTCATTGACAGTGGCACCGATTCCAGAGAGTGACTATTCGCGTTTGACGATCGTTACTGTCGGTTCTGTACGCGTCATCGAGCAGATCACGAAGCAGCTGCACAAACTTATTCCGGTACTGCGTGTAAGCGATACCCAGGAGATGATCGAAAAAGAGATGGTTCTTACCAAGTTTCCTATTACGGAAGATCTGAACAACATCTCGGTACTGGCAAACGCCTATAACGGCAAGATCGTCAATGTCGGCACCGACACCATTATTGTTATGATAGCGGATGAACCAAAACGTGTTGAGCACTTTTTGACGGCGATTAGACGTTACCACCCGCTTGAGATCGTTCGCGGCGGTACGGTTGCCGTTGACCGTTAAACAGAGTAGGGAGGCAATGGCGATGATAGAACTAAACGACCTGTTACAGGCAATCGGCGTTGACTATAGAGGGCGCTCTTTCGCTGTCTCCGGACTCAATACCCTGGGTGATGCCAGTGCCACCGAAGTAAGCTTTCTTCAAAACAAAAGCTATGTCGCACAGCTTAAAACAACAAAGGCGGGTGCCGTCTTTGTGACGTCAGATATGGCGGAACATGTACCCGCGTCATCTGCTGCGATTGTTGTTGATGAACCTTATCTGAGTCTGGCCCTCAGCAGCAAACTTTTTGCACCGGCGTTGATCGATACGGCTGCCTCCGATGCCGTCGTAGGTGAGGGCAGTTATATTGCCGAAGGTGCGCATCTGGCAAAAGGGGCGATAATCGGTAAAAACTGTACTGTTATGCCGGGTGCCTATGTGGGCAGAGGTGCTGTTATCGGTGATAATACCATCTTGCATTCAAACGTCTCTGTCTATCATGACTGCAAGGTCGGCTCCGACTGTATCATCCACGCCTCAGCCGTGATCGGCAGTGACGGGTTCGGTTTTGCCACGACGAAGACGGGGACGCATGTCAAGATCTATCAAAACGGCAATGTCGTCATTGACGATGACGTCGAGATAGGTTCCGCTACAACGATAGACAGGGCGGCTTTCGGTTCGACGCATATCAAGGAAGGTGTGCGCATTGATAATCTTGTGCATGTCGGTCACAACTGTGTCATCGGCGAATATTCGGTTTTGGTCGCCCAGTCCGGTATTGCCGGTTCGACGACATTTGGACGCAACGTCGTTCTCGGTGCACAGGGCGGTACGGTAGGGCATATCTCCATCGCCCCTTTTACAACCCTGGCGGCGCGTTCGGGTGTGACCAAAAGCATTACGGAGAGCGGAAAGACCTTTGCGGGGTTCCCGCTGATGGAGCACAAGCTGTGGCTGAAGCTTCAAGGCAAACTTGCGCGTTTACTCAAGTCGTAACCGCTTTGTCATTTTTCTTATTCGTTTGAAGCTGTCAAGTTAAATACTATTTCTTCAAGAAAAAAGAGATACACTACTTTGTATTCTAACTATAAGGAAATAAAATGAGTTCAAAAGCGACACTCGAGACAAGTATCCCTTTATCAGGCACTAAAAACGGTGTGATCTCAATCTCCAAAATAGAAGAACCGTATGGGACAGGCTCCAATACCGTTGCCAGTATCGGTATCTCTCTTGCGGGCAATGCAGAAGAACCGGAATGGAAAGTACATCTTCCTTTAGATAATTTAGATGATGTTATAGAAGCCCTTCAAAAACTACAATAACAAGAGGATGCACCGTGAAGGTGTATTTTCTTTTGACTTTCAACCGCTATTTTTGGCATCAACAAAAATATTTCAACCTTTTTCTGACATAGAAGAGGCGTGATACAGATTAAACAACGCAGAATATCATCACAGAAATTAGATATTACCTTACAGCTATTTTACAGATTAACTGTCTTATACTGAATAAAATAACTATTTGGAAATGTTATGAAACTTTGGTTAGCTATGGTTATATTAATCGCTATTATCCTCTCGACGACGATGTATTGTGTCCTCCCTCGTTCGCAAGGCGAACACGTCATGGTATTTCCAAAATGGAAAAAGTATTATAACCTGACGCCGGAGATCATTGACTCGGATGCCCATAATGCCTATATCGAGATCTATCTTAACGATATAGCGAAAGATGCCTATATCAACGTTGATCCGGTCTTCAAGGAAGGTGCGAAGGTCTTTAAACCTCTTTATGCCGACCCTGACGGCAAAGAGTTCGCCCGTCTTGTCATAATGGTGAAGATGGAGGCGGGTTATGACAGTGAAAACGGTGATTGGTGGTACGGTGTGTATGATGAGAGCGGCATGAAGATGTGGTATGAAGGACGGATACCTGAGTGCATAGCATGTCATGCTATGGCCAAAGAGACGGACTATATGTTTTCCCGCAGTGTGATGAAAAGGATAACGGGGATAGATACGAACGAGTTTGAAGAGTATTTAAAAGAGTAAAGGCGCTAAAAGGCGGGACCTTTTAGCAAAAAAATATCTATTTCTTGTAGTTTTTGACAAAGGCCTCAATACGATTGATTCCCTTTGTGATGTTTTCAAGACTGGTTGCAAACGAGAAGCGGAAATAGCCTTCTGCACCAAAACCGACACCCGGAACGACAGCGACCTCACTCTCCTCCAGCAGACGTTTACAGAACTCCAATGAGTCGTTTGAAAGTGCTTTGATGTTGACAAAAAGGTAGAAGGCACCGTCGGGTGAAAGCACCGAGAGACCGTCAATGTCATTAAACATCTTGACCGCTGCATCACGGCGCTCTTTAAAGGCTTTGCGCATCATCTCGATGTCTGCGTCAGCGCTGCCGTCCAGACCAGCAATAGCTGCGATCTGTGTAATCGAATTGATGTTGGATGTGCTTTGGCTCTGGAGTTTTTTCGTCGCTTTGATGAGCTCGGTGTCGGCTGCCGCCATGTAGCCGAAACGCCAACCTGTCATCGCGACAGACTTGCTTAGTCCGTTGATCGTTATCGTGCGTTTATACATATCGTCACTGATCGCAGCTGCGGAGGTAAACGTGCCTTCATAGACCAGTTTCTCATACATCTCATCACTTGCCACCAGGATATCGGTTCCTTTCAGGACTTCGGCAAGTGCAGTAAGCTCCTCTTTCGAATAGACAGCACCGGTCGGGTTTGAAGGTGTTGTCAGGATCAGCATCTTTGTTTTCGGTGTGATTGCCGCTTTAAGCTGTTCGGCAGTGATCTTGAATCCGCTTGCATCATCGGTCGTGATCTCGACCGGTGTGCCGCCGCTGTAAAGGACAAGTTCCGGGTAGGTGACCCAGAACGGCGCAGGGATGATCACTTCGTCTCCCTCTTCAATGGTCGCTTGCATCAGGTTGAAAAGAGAGTGCTTGGCGCCGTTGTTAACGATGACCTGGTTTGGCGTATAATCGAGACCGTTATCGCGTTTGAGTTTTTCGCAAACCGCTTTTTTAAGCGCAGGAATACCGTCAACAGCCGTGTATTTTGTGAAGTCGTCGTTGATCGCTTTTATTGCAGCATCTTTGATGACCTGCGGCGTTCCGAAGTCAGGTTCGCCTGCGGAAAAACTAAGTACATCTCTACCCTGTGCGCGTAACTCCTGGGCCAGAGCCGTAACAGCGATGGTGATGGACTCTGAAAGTACATTGATACGTTTGGTTAACATAGAGCGATCCCTTGATATATCTATCGGTCCGGGCTGAGAGGCCGCGGGGTAACAGAAACAAAAATAATGGCGAAATTATAGCATCTATTGCATGTTAAATTTTTAAAAATTTCTGACGAATATTATATTTTTGCAGAAATGTCTATTCGGTAAAGATATCTTTCGTGATTGATAGTTTATTGAGAAGAATCATAAGAAGGTAGCCCGTCAGTAAGCCTGCTGCATCGGCTCCCAGATCACGCCAGGAAGCAGAGCGGGTCGGAAGAAAATACTGAACTGCTTCAATTCCCAGCGCATAGGCAAAGAGGAGAATGAATGCTCTGTTTACTGCAAGAGAAGGGTAGGTACCTTTCAGGAGCACAAAGAGTATACAAAAAGCGATAAGATGGTTAATTAGATAGCTAAACGAGACAATGGCGGGCAGGGCACTGTAATCAGGTATAAAAGCAAGGAGGGCACCGGCCGGCAGTGCAATAGAAAAAAACAGTTTAAAGACAATGTTTTTGCTAAGTGGCTTCATTTTGGTCTGCTAAAACAGAGTGCAAGCGCACTGTTTTTATGTTTTGATCGCTTTCAGGAAGGAGTCGTAGATCTGCTCGAGTTTTAGATCTTCATCTAGAAGTTCCTGATTGTCTTTCATCAGGATATGTTCCAGGACGGCAACACGTTTGATCAGGTATTCAAAAAGTTCTTTATTGATGTCGGGGAGTTTATTGTGGCTGAACTGATCTTTATCGCGTCCTTTTTCAATAACATGTGCCGGTATACCGATGGCAGTCGAACCGTCCGGCACTTCCCGTACGACAACAGAGTTGGCACCGACCTTGGCATACTCGCCGATGACAATATTGCCTAGTATTTTGGATCCGGCCCCGATAACAGCGCCTTTTCTCACGGTTGGGTGGCGTTTGCCTTCCGTTAGACTGACCCCGCCAAGCGTTACTCCCTGATAGATAACGACATCGTCTTCAATAATGGTTGTTTCACCGATGACAACGCCGATGCCATGATCGATAAAGACGCGGCGGCCGATACGGGCAGCCGGATGAATGTCAATATTGGAGAAAAACTGGCTGATACCCATGATCAGACGGGCAGTTATCTTCCAGTTGGCACGGTGCAGCCGATGCGCAAGACGGTACCATGCAATAGCCCACACACCGGGATAGTTGAATATAAATTCAAATTTACTGCGAATGGCGGGGTCGTTTCTATATACGTTGTCAAAATCTTCTTTTATTTCAGAAAAGAGTCCCAAGTTCTGCCTTTTAGTGTTATCTTGCTGAAAGCCCATAGCGAGATAGTAAAAAATTTAATTTGTCGTACGCAAATATCCGTTCTGATAGAGGTACAATTCTAGTTGTTGAAGTGTATCACTTTTTTCTTCTTCTGTCGTAAAGGGGCTATTTGCCAAATTATTTTTAAGTTGGATTAATATTTGTGACTTATCGTACCCGATATCATCGAGAATATCCAGAATATTGTCCGACTCTTCAATATCATGAAGTTCATACCCCTCTTCAGTAATTTCGATACTGCACTCACTCGGATGGGTAAAGAGGTTGTGGCTCATGCCGAGGGTTTCCTGGTAGGCACCGATATTGAAAAAGGCGAGGAAATACTCCTCTTCATCCAGATCGACATCATGCAGGTAGAGCGGTGCGTTCGGATTGAACAGTATTTCGCCGTCACTGTCGCAGGTGATATCCCAGAGCGAAGCGGCACGAATCGCCGGCTCGTCGAGCTTGTTCAACGGCATGACCGGGAACTGCTGTCGAAGACCCCAGTAATCCGGCATACTCTGAAAGATCGAACTGTTAATAAGGTAGCGCTCCTGAAGACGCTCCTGAAGACGGTTCAGTTCGGCGGTACGCGACCCCTTCATCATGCGAAGTGACTTTTTGATGATCTGGTGAACCAGTATCTCTGCATTGGAGCGGTCCTGAAGGGTAATATAACCCAGATCAAAGAGAGTAAAAAGAGATTCGAGGTGATCCAGCGCATCGTGGATATACTCAATACAGTTCTCTTGTTTCAGAAGGTTGTTCAGTTCGCGAAGCTCTTCTATAAGCGGGGCATTCGTATCTGAAAACTTGAGCGACTTCTCCTGATAGTCCTGTGAAAAGAGCTCAAGAACGGGGGTGATAAGTATGGCATGCGATGCAATGATAAAACGTCCCGATTCGGTGTAGATATTTGGGTGTTCTACCCCTTTGGCGTTCATGATCTCCCGCAGTACATAGACGACGTCATTGGCAAACTCTTTAAGCGAGTAGTTGCGAAGACGATGCTGCTCATGCTGGGAATACTCAACGGCCAGTCCCCCGCCTATATTGATAGAATTGAGCGCATCAGAACCCATTCTTTTGAGCTCTGCATAGATGTTCCCGGCTTCACGAAGCGCTTTCTTCAAAGGGGCGATATCTTCCATCTGCGAGCCGATATGAAAGTGGATCATGGTAAAGTGGTCGATCAGTTGCTGCTCCTGGAGCATGGTGATCGCTTCAAGCAGTTCCGTCGCTGTCAGACCGAACTTGGCGTCCATACCGCCGCTTTTCGCCCATGAGCCTGAACCGCTGCTGTGCAGGCGGACACGGATACCGATATTCGGCGCTTTGAGATTCGAGGTGTTCGCCACTTCGATGATAGATTCGAGCTCGCCGAGCCCCTCTATGGTGATCGTAATGTTGTGTCCCATCTGTGCCGCCATAAAGCAGAGCGTCGTCATCTCGGTATCTTTAAAACCGTTGACCGTGATCGGCGAACCGATCGGGGTGTGGGCTATGGCCAATACAAGTTCCGCTTTGGAACCGGCTTCAAGACCGTAGTTGTAGGATGCGCCATACTTGATGATTGACTTGACGGCTTGCGGGTACTGGTTGACCTTGAGCGGAAAGACGGCATTAAAGGAACCGGTGTAGTTGTTCTCTTCAATGACACGTTCGAAGTTGGCATAGAGACTCTCGATCTGTTTGCCGATAAGGTGAGGAAAACGCAAGATGATCGGCCCTCGCAGACCGCTGTTTCGGATATCTTGCGTAATTTCCATGAGAGAGGGCTTAGAACCTCTGTTGATACAGACTTCGCCCTCTTTGATGATAAAGTTTTCGTTGCCCCAGATTCCAAGACCATAGTCTTTCATAGTCCAACCTCCGTGTTGGTATTGTTGTCGCCGGGTTGCGGCACTGCGAAGACCCTGCTCTCTGCGTTGATCTGCAATGCTGTAAAACCGGTCATAAGATTCCAGACAAAATGCATTCTTCTCTCCATGTCAGATGGCATCAAGCGGCAGGGTCTCTTCCGTTTTTGAAACGAGATCCTTGATCCAGATGGTCCCTTCATTGCGTTCGTTTTCACCGATGACAGCGCAGTAGCGTGCATTCACTTTGTCCGCACCCTTGAGGTGGTTTTTTAGGTTTTTGGACTTGTATTCGACAATGACCTTGTCGCTTTTTCGCTTGGCCTGTGCCGCCTTCATAATGATCGGCAGCCCCTCGTCATCCATGGTCCCCATATAGTAGCCGCTGCGCTCTACTTCCGGCATCTTGATCAACTCCAGCAGACGCTCGATGCCGATCGCAAAACCGACAGCCGGCGTCTCTTTGCCGTCCAGGAACTCGACCAGTCTGTCGTAGCGGCCGCCGCCTGCGATTGCAGACTGGGCGCCGATCTCGTCACTGACAAACTCGAAAGCGGTCTTGGAGTAGTAGTCCAGGCCGCGTACAAGGTGGGTGTCGATCTCGAAGTCGATACCGTTTTCGCTTAGCATCTTTTGCAGCACGCTGAAATCGACATCACAGCATGAACAGAGGTTGTCTATCAGTTTCGGTGCTTCGATATAGCGCTCCTGGCAGCTGCCGTTCTTGCAGTCGAGGACACGGATCGGGTTTGTGCCCTTGCGGCGGACACAGTCTTCGCAGATCTCCTCTTCTACTGCTTCGAGGAAGCTGACGAGTTTGCTACGGTAGGGCGGCATGCACTCCTGGCACCCGAGTGAGTTGAGTTTTAGTTTGTAGCTGATCCCCAGGGTGTCGAGGATATCGGCAAGCATCATGATCAGCGTAGCATCCTCAACAACCGATGCAACACCGAAACTCTCGATACCGAACTGGTGAAACTCTCTCAAACGTCCTTTCTGCGGCCGTTCATAACGGAACATCGGCCCGTGATAAAAGAAACGGTGAATGCCGCCCTGTTTGTCCAGTTTTTTCTGGATAAAAGCGCGTACGACGCCGGCAGTACCTTCCGGACGGAGGCAGATATCGTTGTCGCCTTTATCCAAAAACTGGTACATCTCTTTGCCGACAATGTCACTTGATTCGCCGACCGAGCGTTTGAAAAGGGCGGTCTCTTCCAGAAGCGGCGACTCGAAGTAGCTGAAACCGTAACGCTTTGCGATGGTCGTCGCTGTCTCAATAAAATATTCGAATCGTTCGGAATCCGGGGCGAAAATATCATTCATACCGCGAAGGGATTGAATCATTTGGTCTCCTTAATAGTGTTAATAATTTCTTGCGTGATGGCTTCTATCGGCTTGGAAGCATTGATAATGATCAGTTCTATCTCAAGTAGTCTTGCCGCCTCGATCAAAGCCTCCTGAATACCCAGCAGGTAGGCTGTACCGCGAGCTTCAATGCCGTCAAGCTCTTTTTGGGAGAGTCTGAAAGCGAGCGCTTCTTCCGATAACTGCAGCAAAAACAGTTTTTGCGGGTAGATACCGTCCGTGGCAAAGGCGTTCAGAGCAAGAATCTCTTCTTTTGAGATACTCTTTTGGACAAGAGCGTAGGCGACGCCCGAGACGACGCTGCGATCGGAGATGATCAGCTTGTCGAGATTGGGTTTGATGACCTCTTGCATATGTTCGGCGCGGTCCGCCAAAAAGAGCAGAAACTCCGCCTTGGCGCTTTGAACGCCGCCGTTTAAAACGATATCACGAATGCGCTCGCCGATCCTGGTCGCACCGGGCTCTTTGGTGATGACGGCATCCCGGCAGGCCTCTTTGAGACGCGCTATCTGCGTACTTTTGCCGGCGGTGTCGATCCCCTCTATTGCAACGTACATGATCGCATCTCTCCGATGATGGCCTGGACCGCTTCAGGCAGAAGATGGTCTGTCCTTCCGTTGAACTTCAGCAGGTTCCGTACGATAGATGAGCTGACAAAAGCGTGCTTGAGATTCGGCATAAGATAGACCGTTTCAAGGCTTTTGTCGAGCGAGTTGTTCAGGTATCCGAGCTGAAGTTCATACTCAAAATCACTGACGGCGCGCAGCCCTCGGATAATGATCTTTGCCTCAAGGGATGCCGCAAGATCGACGGTAAGGTTATCGAAACCGACCACCCGGACATTAGCCAGCTCCTCTACGGACGCTTTGACCATCCTGACGCGCTCGTTCAGCGTGAACATCGGCTTTTTATCGCGTGAGTCGGCTACCGCGACGATCACTTCGTCAAAGAGGTCGCATGCACGTTTGATGATATCGAGATGTCCGTTGGTAATGGGATCGAATGTACCGGGGTAGAGGGCAATTTTAGGATTCGTCATGATCACTCCAACGTTTATATAAATTATTTTCAATCCCGATCAGGTCAAACCACTTCCCGATCATGAAATCCTCCATCTGATCCAGGCTGTCCTGTTCGGAGTAGTAGGCCAGTACAGGCGGTGCGATAATGATGCCAAGTTTTGAAAGCTTAAGCATGTTCTCTAAAGCGATAGGCGAAAACGGCATCTCCCTTGGGGCTAAAAGCAGTTTTTTCTGCTCTTTGATCATGACGCTTGCCGCCCGTGTTGTGAGGTTGTCTGCAATACCGACGCTGATCTTCGCCAGGGTGTTCATGCTGCAAGGTATGATCAGCATCGCATCAATGCCGAAAGATCCCGAGGCTACAGAAGCCCAAATGGCTTCGTCATGGTGGCGTATAACTCGTTCTTCTTTTTCCAACACGATCTGGGCATGATCTGAAACAATAAGATGTTTTTCAACATCTGCCGGGAGAGCACGAAGCGCTTTTAGTCCAAGACTCGCACCGCTCGCACCGCTGATAGCTATAAGAACTTTCATCACACCTCGAAATCCGTCTATTGATTTTATCTGCAATAATAGCATTTTAAGCTTGATTTCCGGGCTTATTCACAATGCTAACACGATTTTTTTCTACTCTTTGCAAAAAGGAGAAAATATGGAGATGTTTCTTGAAATATGGCTGCCATTATTTCTGGTAATCGTAATGCTGATCGGGTTCATGTGGGTCGCGCAAGGTGGAAAAGGGAAGAGCCGCTAGGGTGATGCTTGTTCAGCCTGCTCCTGCAGTATCTCCAAAAAAGCCTTGATATAGTGGGCAGGGATGCTGATGTCAGATGTCAGATTATGTCGATTGACAAGTAAAAGGTCAAGACCGGAGTCCTTGACACCCGTAAGCTGCTCATAAGTAAAATCGATAGTGTACTCTTCGTAGAACTTTCCGTGACGGATAGCAGAATAGTGGGCGTCTATGTCCAATGATGCCTCTATGGCGGAGTGGACCGCTGTAAAATCCCGCCAATTATCCGACATCCTCTCCAGCCAGAGATAGTAAACCGGTTGAGCCGACTTGAAAACAGAGGCGCCGTTTTTGTCCGGCAGACGAGCAACCAGATAGAGAAGATAGCTCTCTTCAAAGCGTTTGATCTCATAGGGGAGGGTGGTGACTGTTTTTTCCTGGAACTTAGGTGCATAAGATATAATGCGATGCTCTAAAAGATAGGCTGTTGTGATCTCAGGCAGTGGCGTTGTCGTCGCCGGTTCAGGCGTCTTCTCAGCCGTGCATCCAAGCAGGAGCGGCAGGATAAGAAAGAACAGAAGTTTCTGTACGTGAGAGTGAAACGTTTTAGCCACAACACCATCCCTGCTTTAAGTGCCAAATCATACCATATCAAGAGAAAGCGACGAAATCAAATGAATAGAACCATAAGTCAGTATGTGGCGATCCTGCTGCTTGCGTCTATGCTGCATGTCACGCTTCATGCGGAATCGATCAGCAACAAGGTGTACGGCTCGGCTGTTGTCTCGGAGGTGACCAGTATCTATGACGGTGACACTTTCCGGGCTAACCTGAAGGAGTACCCCGAAATTATCGGTTATCGAATCGGGGTGCGCATCAACGGCATAGATACCCCCGAGATGCGCGGTCAGTGTCAAAAAGAGAAAGATCTGGCCCGCCAGGCAAAAGAGCTGACCGTGACACAACTGCGCGGCGCCAAAAAGATCGAACTGCGCAATATGAAACGCGGCAAGTATTTTCGTATTGTGGCGGATGTCTATGTGGATGGGAAGAGTTTGGGTGATATGCTCATCAAGCGTTCCCTTGCTGTTCCGTATGACGGCGGTCATAAAGGTAAAGACTGGTGCCAATAGGGCACTATATAGTAATCTATATACCCGGTATATTTTTTTTGAAAAATTTACACAACTTTAAGTAAAGTGTCTCTATACTTTCGTCCTCTTAAACAAGCCTGCGTGATGGAATGGTAGACATGACGGATTCAAAATCCGTTGGCGCAAGCCGTGGCGGTTCAAGTCCGCCCGCAGGTACCACCCCATAATTTTCAAGCAAATTTATATTATTGTGCAGTTTAGTAACATCTTAATCTACAGTTCTGTTCGATGTAACTACAGTGTACATTTGCCTATAAAAGCCACTTTAAGCACTCTTTTTGCTATACTCATACGAATATTAAAACAGACATTGTAGGGCACCTCTAAAAACCCCAGTCTGCCTCAGAGGGAAGAAAGAGAGATGAGATGGTGCAGAACTTTTCTTGAGTCATAGCCGTAGCTATGAGGATAGAAAATTGTGTGCAAGATCGCTCTCTTTATCCCTCCCGTAGGGCGATAGAGAGAAATCCACACTCCGCGTTGCCCCTTTTCGCCTTAGCTATGGCTAGGGCTTCAAAGGAGCGCCTTGATTGTGAACTTCTCTTTATCGCTGAGGCTAACTGGGGTTTTTAGAGGTGCCCTATACTTTAAAAGGACCTTCCCATTTTACGCGACGCACTTTTTATTACACTTTTTGGGGTTGTTTTCTATTTGGCGATGGCAACCATTCTTGGCGATTCCGGCATAATCGGCCGTTTTGGCGCTGATTTTGCCAGTTTAAATCAGGATCTTTTCGGCTACCTCTCTTATGTCTATCTGTTTGTTGCCGGTATCGGACTCTACTTCCTCTATCGTCGTCCAGGATTTGACGTAAGACGCGCGGAGATCACGGTTGCTTACATCCTTCTTTTTTTCTCTCTGCAGATCTTTCAGGCGATGGTCAGTTTCGGCGAACTCCGTGGCATTCTTGGCGCCAGCTTTGTTGATTTTACGGTTGAGTACATCGGTTTTTTCGGGGTATGGGTCTTCTTTTTGATGTCGTTTATCCTTTCGCTTGTCATGATCTTTGATAAAAGTGTCGGTGAAATGGCGCAGCCGTTGACGAGTGTACGTTTTCGCATTCCTGTACCGAGCCTTCCTGCACCGTCACATAAAGAGAAGGAAGAGGAAGAGGCGATCGATGTCAAACCTGTGCGCAAAAAAAGGACAAAGGCCGTAAAAGCAACCGAAGAGGCTATTGAAGTAGAGGCGTTTGAAGATGACCTTGATATGCCTGCTTATCTGCGAAACAGAAGCGAAGAGGAGAATGCGGTCGAACCGGTTATCCGCCGGATCAAACGTGATGAGGCCAATGACGTTCAAACGGAAGAAACAGAGCCGGAAACAGATGCGGCAGTTGACGACGGGCACCCCCACACGATAGTCGAAGCAGCGAAAAAAGTAAAAGAGCAGAAACAGGCGGTCGTTGTCAGTGAGCTTGAAGAGAACAAAAAACTGCTTGAGCAGATCGAGACAGGCAAGACGGAAAAACCGAAAAACTTCAAACTGCCGTCACTGAACTTTCTGCAAAAAGCGCCGAAGCAGGGCAATAAGGTCGATGAAGCCGAACTTGATGCCAAGATCAGCGATCTTATCGACAAGCTCCAGCACTTCAAGATCGAAGGGGATGTGACCCGCACCTATGCGGGACCGGTCGTCTCGACATTTGAGTTCAAACCGGCCGCCAATATCAAAGTCTCAAAGATCCTGAATCTCCAGGATGACCTTGCCATGGCCCTGCGGGCCGAGACGATCCGTATCCAGGCACCGATCCCGGGCAAAGATGTCGTGGGTATAGAGATTCCCAACCGTACGGTGGAGACGATCTACCTGCGGGACCTTCTTGAGAGCAAGATCTTTCAGGAAGCCTCGTCACCGCTGACGATCGTACTGGGCAAGGATATCGTCGGCAAGCCGTTTGTCACCGATCTCAAAAAGCTGCCGCACCTGCTGATCGCCGGGACAACGGGTTCGGGCAAGTCGGTTGGTATCAATGCGATGATCCTCAGCCTGCTCTATCGCAATTCGCCCGATCAGCTGCGTCTGATGATGATAGACCCCAAGATGCTCGAGTTCTCTATCTATAATGATATTCCGCATCTCCTGACACCGGTCATCACCAAAGCCAAACAGGCGATCGCTGCATTGAACAATATGGTCGCGGAGATGGAACGCCGTTACCGCATGATGAGCGAAACACGTACCAAAAATATCGAAAACTATAATGAAAAGGCGAAGAGAGAGGGGTTTGAAAGCTTCCCGTACATCGTCGTTATCATCGATGAGCTGGCTGACCTGATGATGACCAGCGGCAAGGAGGTCGAATTTTCCATCGGCCGTCTTGCACAGATGGCACGGGCTTCGGGTATCCACCTTATCGTTGCGACACAGCGCCCTTCAGTGGATGTCGTCACGGGTCTTATCAAGGCGAACCTGCCGTCGCGTATCTCCTACCGCGTGGGACAGCGCATCGACTCGAAGATCATCCTTGACCAGCAGGGCGCCGAATCGCTCCTTGGACGCGGCGATATGCTCTTTACCCCTCCGGGTGCGACCGGTCTTGTACGGCTGCATGCCCCGTGGAGTACGGAAGAGGAGATCGAGAAGATCGTCGACTTTCTGAAGATGCAGCGTGAACCGCAGTACGATAACCGCTTCCTGGCCGAAGAGGGCGCCTCCGGTGCCAAAGGCGACATCAGTGCAGAAAGTGACGAGAAGGATGAGCTTTTCGAAGAGGCCAAACAGATCGTTCTGACAGACCGCAAGACCTCGATCTCCTACCTTCAGCGCAAACTTCAGATCGGATACAACCGTTCTGCCCGTCTGATCGAACAGCTAGAGTCCCGCGGCATCCTCTCCGAACCCAACGCAAAAGGCAACCGCGAGATCGTCGGCGGCTGAGATGGTCATCCTTGAACTGCGCCAAAAGGCCACGATGGCCGACTTCTTTATTAAGAACTTCAACGACCTTGACGAAAACGCCATTCAGGAGCTGATAGAGTTCGCCGAGACACGCGGAGGGTTCTTCCGCGAGGACCTGAAGCGGTTTTCGATACGCAAGCGCGCTTCAATCGAGTATCTTGAAGAGATATTCAAGCGTTCAGGCATCGATGTCCGTATTATGGAACCGCAACATGTGTTCAGGTCAGCCGGAAATATGCCGCCGAAAGAACTTGATGAGACAATCAACTTCGGCAAATACAAAGGGGAGAAGTGGGGTGACCTGCCTCCCGATTACCTGATGTGGATCAAAGGTGCGATGCAGGGTCATAATGCGGATATCGCTACATCAATTATCCTTTACCGAAAAGAGCAGGAAAAGAGAGAGAAAACAGATCAGAGCTAATATTGCAGCCGTTTGAAAAATCTTGTTTTGCCGCTTTTTGTATGTGTAGAAAAGTTACAATTGCCTTTCTCTAATATCTTCTTTACATCTTTTACAGCCCCATACCACAGTGTGCGGCTTGAGTGTATCAAAAATACACAATGACCGAAATTAGTGTGTTTAGATTTGTAACATAAGCTTTTATATTGTGTAAAGGTTCGATATACTTATTCAAATTTTGAAAAGAGGGGTCTTTTATGTCTTTTATGGAAGAGTATAAAGCACACATCGCTGAGCGTGAATCACTTGGCGTTCCACCACTACCACTATCGGCTGAGCAGACAGCAGCTTTGATCGAGATGATCAAAGCTGGTGAAGGTAACATGGATGAAAATATTGATCTTTTAACAAACCGTGTTTCCCCGGGTGTTGATGATGCAGCGTATGTCAAAGCGGCATTTTTAAATGATGTAGCAGCTGAAAATGTAAAAGTTGACGCTATCGCTCCGGAAAAAGCGGTTGAGATCATGGGGATGATGCTTGGCGGCTACAACGTCAAGCCAATGGTCGACGCACTAAGTTCTGGCAATACAGCTGTTGTCGAAGCGGCCAAAGAAGCGCTTAAACACACATTGCTTGTTTACGATGCGTTCAATGACGTAGAAGAACTTCACAAAGCTGGCAACGCGGCAGCGACTGAAGTGATGACTTCTTGGGCAAATGCAGAGTGGTTCACTTCCAAGCCGGCGCTTGCTGAAGAGATCACGATCACTGTCTATAAAGTTCCGGGTGAGACAAACACGGATGACCTTTCACCGGCTTCTGAAGCATTTACACGTTCTGATATCCCGCTTCACGCAAACTCTATGCTGGGCGCGAAGATGGACGATCCTATCAACACGATTAAAGCCCTGAAAGAGAAAGGTCACCCGATCGCATACGTCGGTGACGTTGTCGGTACCGGTTCATCTCGTAAGTCCGGTGTGAACTCTGTGCAGTGGCACATGGGTGAAGATATCCCGGGTGTTCCTAACAAGCGTACGGGCGGTGTTGTCATCGGCGGTATCATCGCGCCGATCTTCTTCGCAACTGCTGAAGACTCAGGAGCACTTCCACTTGAGATGGACGTAACGGCTATGGAGACAGGTGACGTTGTCACTATCTATCCTTACAAAGGTGAAGCGCACAAAGACGGTCAGTGTATCGCGACTTTCAACCTTCGCCCGAACACGATCACTGACGAAGTGCGTGCCGGCGGCCGTATTCCGTTGATCATCGGTCGCGGTCTGACGACAAAAGCACGTGCCGTTCTTGGCATGGGTGCTACCGATACTTTCCTGACACCAGAGCAACCTGCCGATACAGGCAAAGGTTACACGCTTGCTCAGAAAATGGTCGGTAAAGCATGTGGTATGGAGGGTGTACGTCCGGGCATGTACGTTGAGCCGGTTACATCGACTGTCGGTTCTCAGGATACAACGGGTCCAATGACGCGTGACGAGATCAAAGAACTTGCGGCACTCGGTTTCTCTGCAGACCTTGTTATGCAGTCTTTCTGTCACACAGCGGCGTATCCGAAACCTTCTGACGTTACAATGCACCACACACTGCCGGACTTCATCTCTAACCGTTCGGGTGTTGCACTCCGTCCTGGTGACGGGGTTATCCACTCATGGTTGAACCGTATGGTCCTTCCGGACACTGTCGGTACGGGTGCGGACAGCCATACACGTTTCCCTATCGGTATCTCTTTCCCTGGCGGTTCGGGTATCGTTGCGTTCGCAGCAGTTACAGGTTCTATGCCGTTAACAATGCCAGAGTCTGTTCTTGTCCGTTTCTCGGGTGAGTTGCAGCCGGGTATCACACTGCGTGACCTTGTCAATGCGATCCCTTACCAGGCGATCCAGGACGGTCTTCTTACGGTTGAGAAAAAAGGTAAGAAAAACATCTTCGCCGGCCGTGTTCTTGAGATCGAAGGTCTACCGGATCTTAAAGCAGAGCAGGCATTCGAGCTTTCTGATGCCTCTGCCGAGCGTTCTGCAGCAGCTTGTACTGTTCTTCTTAACGAAGCGCCGGTTGTTGAGTACCTGAAATCAAACGTCGTTCTTCTTGAAGCGATGATCGAAGACGGTTACGAGGACAAGCGTACACTACAGCGCCGTGTTGACAAGATGAACGAGTGGTTGGCGAAGCCGTCACTTATGAAACCGGATGCAGACGCTGAGTATGCAGCGGTCATCAACATCGATCTTAACGCGATCACAGAGCCGATCCTTGCATGTCCGAATGATCCGGATGATGTCAAGAAACTGAGCGAAGTTGCCGGTACGAAGATCGACGAGGTCTTCCTTGGTTCTTGTATGACAAACATCGGTCACTACCGTGCGGCGGGTGAAGTTATGCGCGGCGAGTCTGACATCAACGTCGAGAAGTTCTGGATCGTTCCGCCGACCCGTATGGACGAGCGCCAGCTGATGAACGAAGGGTACTACGATGTCTACAAAGGTATCCACGCGCAGACTGAGGTCCCGGGATGTTCACTCTGTATGGGTAACCAGGCAAGTGCACGTGAGAACGCAACAGTCTTCTCAACATCGACACGTAACTTCGACAACCGTCTAGGTAAGGGAACTCAGGTCTACCTTGGTTCTGCAGAGCTTGCAGCCGTATGTGCCAAACTTGGCCGCATCCCGACGGTAGAAGAGTACATGAGCATCGTTCCTGAGAAACTTGCAGGTAAGACAGACGATGTTTACAAATACCTGAACTTCAACGAGATCGCGAACTACCACCTTGAAGCTCGTGACGAAGCGGAAGACAAATACGGCGTAACAATCAAGCCGGTATAATTCCACACCTTCTAACAGTGCCTTTGGGCGCTGTTTCTCACTTCAATATTTTCTAACATCACACTCTTTTTTACATATAACTAGCTTCTTAGTTTCCCATTTTCATTTAGACAAACCCATTTCTGTACTTAAACAGCTCGAGCTATACGGTAAAACCCGTGTATGTTTTTCCAGTAAATTGGTCACGGTGCAATAGAATAATATTTTTAAATAAATATTAACCTGTTCGGATAAGTCCACATTTAAGCCTTAGTTGTATAAAATGAGCACCAATAAATAGTATGTGTCGAAAAATTCTAAGTAGGACGTGCAATGATTATAGGGACATTCATAAGATTCTTTAAAACTTATCAAGGAATCAATTTTATACCAATTACAGATAATGATCAATTTTGTGGTTTGGTCGGTGAAAATGGAATAGGTAAAAGTTCAGTCTTAGAAGCTTTGGATACCTTTTTTAATAGTAAAAGTTGGAATTTCAATATTGCCGCTAAGAGAAGTGGGCTTACATCTTCAAACCCATATATTGTTCCTATTTTTTTGATAAAAAGAAGTGAATTTACAGGGGATCTTTTTGACAAGGCTAGTATGCTTAACGATGTGGCATTGAGCCTGCAAGAATCAGAAGTAAATTTATCTCATAGACCTCATTTAAAATCCTTCAATTCTTTAGCATCAAGAGTAAAAGAAAATATAGATCTTGAAAATTATTTTGTGTTACCAATAGGCAATAATTACAATATGGAAATAAATATTTCAATATTTAACTGTGAGAAACTTGTCAGAAAAGTCCTATCACAGGGAACAGGAGAAGTTGCATCATCCCTGACACAAGAAGAACTAGAACAGTTTGTTCCTTTGTTAAACCACATAAAGAAAATAATAGACTATATATATATTCCCAGGGAAATTGATCCGGAGCAGTTTACAAATTTAGAGACGAAAGAAATTCAAATATTAATGGGGGAAACACTAACTCAAATTTTGAGCCAACGAGTTCCGCAAAGTCAAATTTCAGAAATAAATACTAGTCTTAATGCATTTATAGATACTTTGGCAGAAGAACTAGATATATACTCTTACCGAACACCTACTGACAGACAACAAAACCTAAAAAAAGCGGATGTTTACAATCTTATCATTCAAGCTTTCTTCAATATTCGTAAATTGCACAAAAAACAAGGGGATAGCTGGCTCGAAATAAACGCACTAAGTTCTGGAGAAAAGCAAAAAGCCATTATTGATGTTGCACATAGTTTACTAAGTCAACATAGAGAAAGTGGATCAAATCTAATTATTGCTGTTGACGAACCAGAGTCTTCACTGCATATGTCAGCATGTTTTGATCAGTTTGACGCACTATATGATATTAGTCGAGATTGTATGCAAATTATTTTTTCATCACATTGGTATGGTTTTTTGCCGACAATTGAATCTGGAAGTGCCACTGTAATATCCCGACAGGATACGAATCATATATTTGATCAGATTGACTTAGCTAGATATCGAGAACAAATTAAACAGATGGGTGCTGAATCACGGGGGAAATTGCCTTACGATATTAGGCTAAAGAGCATCAATGATTTTGTGCAATCAATTATAACGAGTGCAATAGGAGATAGCCCATACAACTGGCTCATTTGTGAAGGGTCTTCTGAAAAAATTTATTTTAGTAAGTATTACGAAGATCTTCTAGAAAGCAAAAAGCTTAGAATTGTACCAGTTGGTGGGGCAAAAGAAATAAAAAGACTATACAAGCATCTATCTACATCATATGAAGATTTTAAAGATGAGATTAACGGAAAAATTATTTTAATTTCAGACACGGATTCAGAACTTGTAAGATATGAAGTAAACAATTATGATAATTTAATCTGTAAACGAATTGTAAATTGCAGTAATAAAGCCACAACTACACTAGTAAATATTCAGTCGAATCCAGTCTCTCCTGCTACTGAAATAGAGCATTCCCTAAATGGACGTCTATTTTTGACAACGTTAAGGACTTTTCAGGAAAATTATCCAGAGTTACTTTCTTTTTTAGATGAAATCACTGAAGAAGTCACAGAGAACAGTACTCATTTTTCTCTCGATCTAAAAACGAGTCAATGGACACAAATAGAACAGTTTTTCGATACAGACAATAATAAATTTCTTTTTGCAAAAAAATATGTTGAAAATATGGATGACTCTTATGCAATCCCAGCATGGATACAAGAAATTCGGATATGGATAGAATAGCTTATAACAAATCAGAGGATCCAATCAAAAACCCGTGGGCGGCTTTTTGATTGCTCATTTTAAACGTTAAATATAAATGACTTTAAGTAGACATGCAATAAGTATAAGGTGTTCAATATGGAAAATGATTTACTCAAGGAACAAGCAATGTTTTTTGAGTTCATACAAAACTATGAATATATAAATGAACAAGGCCGCTTAGATCTCGAAGCATTTTGCACGTATTTATCCATATCTTTCTCTTGTGATGGGATACAAGAAATATCTCCGCACCCAAAAGATATGTACAACTTATTGATTGATATCCTTAAATCGTATGCAAAAAATGACGAGATGAGCCTATGGGTTCAGACACAAAATCTGATTGATTGGACCCCTGAGATGGCTTATATGTATCCAGACAAATATAGAACATATATCCACATAGCAGGATTGCTTTATGCAATGCCTGATTGGATATATCAAATTGGACATTTTTTGATTCAAATTCCTGAATCAGAAACAACTGGAAAATATTTTGACTGGGTCAAGGATGAATGGAAATTTGTATATACGTTTGTTGACAGTAATCACAAGTTTTTCCATAAATTTTTAAAAGATTTTGATAGTAAAGATATTAAGAACAAAGGATATTCGAATTTCGAAGCTCTCCATTTAGCAATAAACAATTCTATGGACTATGATGATGCTGTCGACAATTTGATTTCAAGATATGAGATTTACAATCAAGCACTATCAAGAATTTCAAATGCAATAAATGATGGCTGTTTTTTAGAAGCAATTACATTGGAGGAGTCTTTGATTACACATTGTTTTTATAATTTTTTGAAAGCAAAAAAAGTCAAAAAAGTCGATACGTCATTTTTTAAATTACTAGAAACATATAAAAAAGGTAGATTTACTACTAAAATATCTATAGCTACTCTGGTTGATGATTTAAATACATGGCGAAAAAATCGAAACACTTCAATACATGGTTTTGTGACATCACGCGACAATACCTTTGCAAAATCTCAAGAACAATTTATTTCTTTTTCTGAAGAGACAGCGAAGAAAGGATACTTATTAACACTAAAAGTTATTGACTGGTACCGAGAAGAATCTGTAAATTTCATACAAACTGATTTTCCTAAAAATATTTAACAAACCAAAGGAAACCAATCATTTTAGAAGTTATTCGTAATGAAGAAGTTAAATTACGAGGAACAACTCACATGCAAGATCCCGGCAATATCAAAGAACTGCGACGGCTTTTTCACATAATATTTTGCATCTATTTCTTGTGATTTAATTATTTGACAGAACATCCCTTGAATGTGGTGCCGTAATAACAGCCTTGTACTTTCAGTCGATCCATCGCCTGTTCATAATTCAGGTCAGCGTCCTTGGTCAGTTCAAAGGTTTCAACAAAACCTTTGATGTCATAGCCATCGGGCATTTCAAATTTCTCTATATCAGTACCGTGTTCAACGATAACCCATATGGAAGCACCTGACTCTGCTGAAACATCATATTTATCGACTTTCATGTATTACCTTGTGATAATTTTATATAGTTAGAGAATTGTATCAGAAAAAGGGACGACACGTTCATCATAAGGGGTGCGTCATCACTTCCTGCAGCTCTTTAATGAGGGTATAGTTGCTTTTTTCTAACTCATAGACCAACTTTTGCATACCTCCTTTTATGTGATGCAGGAGGATGCTGATGCAACTGGATAGACTGGAACGATATTTTAATGACTACACCTACATAAAAAAAGGCCATTATGCAGTGACTGACATGGTCGTCTACTGGTACATGGGTGAAGCGTGGACCGTAGCAAACAAAGAAGAGCAGATCGCTGTCAGCGAAGGACTGCTGCGGTCCATCGAAGCAAAAGGTTTCGAACTTAAGCAAGAAGATGTTGCACGTCTTTTTGAGCTCTACGACCTTCGGAGCAGAGCAGAGCGCGGTGCGCTCCCGGACGAAGCAGTGCTCCAGGCGGCGTTTACCGAGATCATCGAAAAACACCGCTTGTCGCACTAAAAAGTAAAAATTACGATGAACAGCTTACGTGGGAGATCCCGGCAATGTCGAAGAACTCCGACGGCTTTTTCGCGTAGTATTTTGCTTCTGTCTCTTTCGACTGCTCATCATAGGGGTGCGTCATCACTTCCTGCAGCTCTTTGATAAGGCTATAGTCGCCTTTTTCGGCCGCTTTGTAGGCAGGGACGAGGAACCACTCCCGCAGGGTGTATTTCGGGTTCACCTTCGTCATCTGCTCCGATAGCTTTGCTCGGGACTCGACTGTCGTCACATCGATGTTTGATTGCCACTTCTCCAGCCACTCTGACCAGCGTTTTAGCAGTTCCTCATCGTTGGCGGCGTCACCGTAGAAGCTTTTCAGAAGAGGCGTGATCTCTTCGGGAAGGTGCGAGAGCTCGCGGAAGAAGATCGTGTAGTCGACCTGCGTCTTGATCATCAGCATCATCAGCTCATTGTAGAGCTCGTTATCAAAGCTCTCCAGTCCGAGTTTCGATGCCCACATTGCTTCCACCTGCTTTTGCATGGCTTTGGGAAAGCCGTTTAGAACCTTCTCCAGCTCTTGTACCGCCATCGTGTCGGACTTGATCAGCGGTAGAACCGCTGTGGTGAACATGTAGAAGTTCTGCATGGCCGCCTGGGGCTGGTTGAAAAAGGAGAAGTGGTCGCCGCCGCCCGTCCACGGCTGGTATTTGGGGTCGAACCTGTCCATAAACCCGAACGGCCCGTAGTCGAGGGTAAAACCGCCGAGGGCGGTGTTGTCGCTGTTGAAGTTCCCCTGGCAGTAACCCATGCGGACCCAGTCGGCGACGAGCGCGGTGAGACGGCTGCGGAAAGCCTGAGCCAGCAGCAGCACCTTTTCCATCAGCGGCAGGCTCCGGTCGATCTCGTCGCTGTACTCGCGGTCGATGATGTGCAGTACGATCTTCTCCAGCTCCTCTAACGCTAGCGGGTGTTCGTTTTTACGGGCGCGGCGGCCGAAAAGTTCGATCTGACCTACGCGAAGAAAGGAAGGTGCCACGCGTGTCGTGATGGCGACGTTCTCCTCGATCATCACTTCGGGGTCTCGTGAGTGGGAGCCCGGGTTAAACCAGGGGCGTCGGACGGTCTCCGTTTTGGAGGTGTAGAGCGTCAACGAACGTGAGGTCGGTATGCCGAGGGCGTGCATGTGCTCCTGTGCCAGAAACTCTCTTATGCTCGAACGCAGTACCGCCCGTCCGTCGGCGCCGCGGCAGTAGGGGGTCTGGCCGCCGCCCTTGAGCTGCATCTCCCAGCGTTTGCCGTTCAGGACACCTTCGAAGATGGAGACGGCGCGGCCGTCGCCGTAGCCGTTGCCGGTCTGGAAGGGGCACTGGTTGTAGTATTCGGTCCCGTAGATGGAGAGGGCGTAGCCCGTTGCCCAGCCATGCGTTTTAAGCGGCTCCGGCAGCGCCGAGGCGTCGCCCGAGAACATCCGCATAAACGCTTCGTCGGTTGCCAGGCTGTCGGCGAGACCGAGCTCCTTAAAGAAGGTCTTGCTGTGGGCGATGTAGTGGGGCGCCTCGATCGGGGTCGGGTTGACGGGGACATAGTGGCCGCTGAAGACCTGCCGAGGGGCGTGGTCGACACCGTCCTTGGTTGCTTCGGGGTCGGCGTTAAGCGTCTCCATGAGCGAGTAGTCCGCCAGGCCGGCAAGATCGCCCAGCGTCTCGACCATGCTAGAACTCTCTTCTGTCGTGTTCATGTATCTTCCTCGTTTTAGAAGCGAATATCACTGTTATAAGTTTTCGTGTATTGTATAGAAGTTTGGTCAAAGAAGGGACAGGGAAAGAAGTTAATAGTTTTGTGCAAGATTCGCATGGGGTTACATCGGCAGCGGTTGAATGTCTACCTGTTTCAATCGTCATAATCTTCTATATCCTGCGGCGTTATGTCATCACTTCCCAGTATATGTTCGAGCTCCTCCAGACAATCCTCAAGTACCTCTATTTTATATTCTAACTCCTGGCGGGTGACCTCTATCTCTTCCGATTCCGACCATACTCTTACGCGCGATATTCTGCCGTACCAGGCATTATAGGTGTTGAGATAGTCATCGCATGTATATATCTGTCCTAACAGCGTTACATTGTAGTCCGTCCATTCACTGAAGGCACTTTTTAATGCTGTAAGTTCTACCTGTTTACCGCTGCTTTTGAGTAGCGCATGACCCAGTTGGATGCGCAATTCCAGTTGTTCTTCCGCTTCAGCCCGTGCTACAGCAAGTGCACAGAGTGTGTCTGTATTCGCAGGTGTTTGGCTTTGTTGCATAGGCTCCCTTTGTTGAATTCTCAATTGCATTTTAGATGATATACAAATTTTGTTCGCTTTATTATAAGGGCGCTTGTGAACGTAGAGTGCACTCTGTTTAAAAAGGAGTTGCCGTGGTTATTAAAGCTAAGGTCCGTTTATATAGCTTTACGCCGAAAGCAGCGGAAGAGAAATACGGCGTTACAATCAGCTGCTATTCACCCTCTTTATGAGGGTGTGTCCTCCATCTTTACCTACTCAGACTAATTAATATAAATCCCTGTATTTCTACGGAACAAGCTTTTCCTAAATAAGCGGACAACAATTAACATATTCATTGCAAAGTTATTCGGAAGTGCCTGCGCGATACGCTCTTTTTCTATTGATGTCCAATATAATTCTTTTCCTGCTGACTTGACAAAAATATGATAGACTGGGAGTATATTTTTATCGTACAGGTATTGTGTCTTTGGCCGGTAATGCCAAAGCGCCTGATCTCAGATTCATAGTAGGGGATAAAAGATGGATAAGTTTCTGGAAGCAGCAATAGAGGAAGCAAAAAAGGGGATGGCCGAGGGCGGTATCCCCATCGGATCGGTTCTGGTCCTTGACGGCCAGATAGTCGGGCGCGGTCACAACCGGCGGGTTCAGAAAGGAAGTGCGATACTGCATGCAGAGATGGACTGCCTGGAAAATGCGGGACGCATGCAGGCTTCCGATTACCGCAGGGCAACGCTCTACTCGACCCTGTCCCCCTGTGATATGTGCAGCGGCGCGGTGCTGCTCTACGGGATAGGGAAGGTGGTCGTCGGAGAGAACCGCACCTTCCGCGGGCCGGAGGATCATCTGCGATCGCGGGGCGTCGAGGTCGAGATTGTTGATAATCATGAATGCCAAGAGCTGATGGAGGCATTTATCGAAAAAAATCCGGAACTCTGGAATGAAGATATCGGCGTGTAAAATGCCGTGTAGCAGGATTTTTAACAGGATATTAGAGCGTAGAAAACGAGAAAAAGATGCGTCTTTTTAATCAGTTGTTTTGGCTGACGGTATGGGGCATTGCCTTCGCCTATATCGAAGCATCGGTCGTTGTCTATCTGCGAAAGATCTACTATCCGGAAGGATTTGCCTTTCCAGTTGTTATTGCTGAAACAGGTATGGTTATTGTTGAAATAATCAGGGAGCTGGCGACATTGATCATAATGTGGGCAACCGTCAGCCTGGCTTATGAAAGGCTGCAAAGCAGGATGGCAGCCTATATGGTGCTTTTTGGAATCTGGGATATTTTTTACTATATTTTTCTCAAACTGATTCTGAACTGGCCGGAGGGGGTCGGAAGCTGGGACCTTCTCTTTTTGATTCCCATGCCGTGGGTCGGCCCTGTCTGGGCGCCTGTCGTTGTTTCCCTGGGGCTTGTCTATGCGGGCACAGCTATTCTGCTGCGTAACAGAGAGGACAGTTTTTTCCATTTTAGCAAGAGGTTTATCTGGCTCGAACTCATGGCTGGTGCCGTCATTATCCTCTCCTTTCTGATCCCGGGCTATGCCGTTATAGAACAGGGCATACCGGACCATTTTCCATACTATCTCTTTTGGACAGGTTTTATAGCGGGTTTTGGTGCATTTTTAAACCAACTTCACCATTCCTGATAGCGAGTGGCAGAGGTTTGGAAACTTGATGATTGGCTGATTGGCATTAGGCGATGCTAAAGCCGAACACTCTTGTTCCCGTACTCTGTTACCCCTTTTGTAAAGAGTAAAGGCGTGTTTGATGCTATTGTCTCGATTCTCTCTTGTCAGCCTGCTGCAGTTTGCCGGGTGCGCATCGCAAAATTCGCCATCCGAGTCGGGATGCGTAAAAAAGAGGGGTGTGCAGACGGCATCTGCGTATGAATCGGCATTGGTCACCATTTTTAGATGCTGTCTACCCTAACGTGTCCGACTTTTGACCTGCACGTTTAAGGTATAATGGATTTAGATTATCAACGGGATTTCAGAATGGACAGAAACATACTGGATGTGGCAGGGCTGCATGTCGCTGTCGCCGACAAAGAGATCATCAAAGGGGTCGATCTTACGATCAAAAAAGGGGAGGTCCATGTCCTCTTCGGTCCCAACGGGTCCGGAAAGTCGACGCTGCTATGCGCTCTGATGCAGCTGCCGGGCTATGCCGTTACTTCAGGCAGCGTACGACTTCATGATACCGATACCGGTGGTCTGACGACGGATGCCATAGCCAATCTGGGTGTCGGCATCTCCTTTCAGCACCCGCCCACAATCAAGGGGGTGACGCTCCGCCGTTTCCTTGACAACATCAATCGTTCCAGCGACCTTGAGAGGGCGATAGATGCGCTCAACATGGAGCCTTTCCTTGACAGGGAGCTCAACGTCGGCTTCTCGGGCGGCGAGCTCAAGCGGGCCGAGATCCTTAAACTTTATGCCCAGAGTCCGGATCTGCTTCTGATCGATGAACCCGAGTCCGGGGTCGATTTTGAGAACATCGCCGTCATCTCCAATGCCATCAATGTCATGCTGCAAAAAGAGTCGCCGATAAGCAGCCGCGAACGTTCGGCGCTTATCATTACCCATACCGGCCATATCCTCAACTATATTCATGCCGACGTCGGACACGTCTTTATGGACGGGAAGATCGTCTGTACGGGCAACCCGATGGATATCATGGAAGATATTAGAAAGAAAGGTTTTGCCGGCTGCGTACAGTGTATCAACGAACAGAAGGAGAGCAGATGAGCCGTTATGATGAGAGTACCTTGCAGACACTGAAAAATGTTGCCTTTGACCCTTCTCATGAGAAATCGGCGAGTTTTCTTGCCAGCGATATGGAGGTACTCGATGCCCACTCGGCAAACGAAGCGATAGAGGTGCTTCCGATCGCGGTCGCCCTCGAAAAGCATGAATGGCTCGCAAAGCTGATGTATACGCTTGTACCGGCTGACAAGGACGAGTATGTCAAAGAGGTGGCCCGAAGCAGCCCGAAGCTTGGTTACTTCATCCGCGTAAGGGCGGGAGAGAAGGTCTCTCTTCCCGTCTATACCTGTTATATGATCAACAGCAACGACTTCACCCAGTGCACCCACAACATCGTCATCGCCGAAGAGGGTGCCGAACTGCATCTAATCAGCGGTTGTACGAGCAGTGCCCATGCGCTCTCAGGCCGCCACCTCGGCGTCACGGAATATTTCATCAAAGAGGGTGCTACGGTGACCAGTACGATGATCCACAGCTGGGGCAAAGAGGTCGAGGTCTATCCGCGTAGCGCCGCGCATGTCGGAAAAGATGCCAAGTTCGTCTCCAACTATGTAGCGCTCAGCAGCGTCAAAAGATTGCAGATGGACCCGCTTGCTATTATAGAAGAGGACGCTCTCGGCGAGTTCTATTCGGTCGTCTATGCTCCCGAAGGCTCCTCTTTTGATGTCGGTTCGACGGCGATATTGAGCGGGAAGCGGGCCTCTTCGGAAATCGTCAGCCGCGTTGTTTCGAGCGGCGGCGAGGTGGTGACACGGGGGAAAATCGTCGGCAAAAAAGCCGGTGGGCGGGGAACGATGGCCTGCAACGGGCTCCTGTTGGATAAAAAAGGGATGATCCACGCCATCCCGGAACTCCAGGGCGAGGACCCGCTGCTTGAGCTTTCGCACGAAGCGAGCGTCGGCATGATCTCCCGAGAAGAGCTCGCCTATCTGATGGCGTCGGGCATCGAGGAGGAGAAAGCGAAGTCGCTCATCATAGAGGGATTTCTGGACCTGCACATCCCCTCGCTGCCGGATCACCTGCAGCGCCAGATCAATGCCATCGTCAAAAAGACAAAGGCCTATGAGACGATTTAGCCGTTTGCAGCCATGATCTGGACTGGGAGTGACGTCGGGGCAATCATCTGAATTTTACATTTTTTTTACACTCTTTCATTATCATTGCGCAAAAAAGCAGGGAAAGGAAAAAATTGTACAATACAGATGATTTTGAACTTTATCACACCGTTAATGTTTTTGCACTCATTATCGGTTTGGCTTACGGAATGATTGCCCAAAAAACACAATTTTGCTTTAACGGTTCGATCAAAGATTATGTGCTCAGCAGGTCCACACGAAGAGGGGCCTCTATCTTGACCGCGATGATCGCGGCTATCTTCTCTTCCCAACTGTTCTCTTATCTCTATGCGATAGACTTTAGCACAAGTATCTATCTGCAACCCGATATAAACTTTTTTGCGATCATCTTCGGGGGGCTCCTCTTTGGGGCAGGTATGATGAGAGCTGACGGATGCAGCAGTCGTCATCTTGTCAAGTTTTCACAAGGTGATCTGCACTCTTTGGTGACCCTGCTGTGTATCGCTATCTTTGCGTATATGACCTCAAAGGGTCTTTTTTCGTATGGCGCGGCACTGCTTCAGACGAACCCGGTTTTATTGGATATATCATCATTTATACCAAACAGCCCGATGTCGATCCCTATCGTCATCGGGCTGTTGCTGCTTGCCCTATGGAAAGCCGTTCCAAAGGTCAAAAATCTTTTAGCCTGCAGCGACGGTCTTGTTGTCGGTACGCTTATCGGCCTCTCCTGGTTTGTGACCGGTGTGGTAGGGTTCGATGCCTTCGATGCCACTCCTTTGGAGAGTCTGAGTTTTGTCTATCCATCCGGTAAAACTCTGGAGTACCTCATGTTTTTCAGCGGCAGTACCTTGTCGTTTAGTATCACCGTGATTTTTGGCATTGTAGCAGGTGGATTTATCATGTCGCTTTTTAATAAAAAGTTCCGGTTTAATTGTGCCGCACCGCAGAACAGCAATAAATTGAAAAACAGTATTTTAGGCGGTGCCATGATGGGCATTGGCGGAATACTGGCTATGGGATGTACCATAGGCCAAGGCCTCAGCGGTATCTCCACCCTGGCCGTAAGCTCTTTTGTCGCTCTGCTCTCCATTGCCGTTTCGGCCTATATCACCGCGTTATATATGGCAAAAAAAGAGGATTTGCCCAGCTGTTTCAATTTTGACTGGGATCGATAGGGATCTGTAGAGTGTATCCAATGGACACCACCCAGTGCGGGCACAACCGCTTTTTTATCTGGATGGGGCAGATGTGATTTATGCCAGAGATAAAAAGAAGAGGTTGATCAGTTACTCCTGTTCGAGGAGCAGTGCTTCAAACGCTTTTGCAGAGACAGGTTCGCTCTGTAAAAAACCTTGATAAATAGTACACCCGATGGATTTGAGGTACTCAAGCTGTCTGCTGTTTTCTACCCCTTCGGCAATGACTTTGAGATTGAAGTTCTGTGCTACCGATACGATGGTATCAGTGATCATCTTGTCATCTTTATCATTCATCATATCACTTATAAACGATTGATCGATCTTCACATAGTCGACAGGAAGGCGTTTCAGGTAGGCGAGAGATGAATACCCGGTTCCGAAATCATCCAAAGCAAAGGTGATTCCCAGCTTTTTAAGGTCTTCGATCTTCTGAATGGTCTCTTCGATGCTGTAGAGAGCGACACTTTCGGTTAGCTCCAGTTCAAGATACGCCGGATTGATCCCATATTTTGCAATAATGGATGAGATCTGTGCGACGAAGTTTATCTGTGCAAAATGAATGGCACTGATGTTGATGGCGATGCGGTCGATTTTCAGCGGGTTATTTCGTTCTTTCCACTCCAGCATCTGTATGATCGAGGCCTCAAAAATCCATTCACTTATAGGAAGAATAAGGCCGCTTGTTTCGGCAACGGGTATGAAGGTTTTAGGCATAATATAGCTACCGTCGCTATTACGCCATCGGATAAGGACTTCTGCTGACACGATGGTGTCATTGGCAATATCGACCTGTGGCTGAAAAAACAGTTCGAACTCATTCTGTTTGATAGCCGCGCGCAATCTGTTCTCGATATCGAGAATGGCAGATATCTCTTTGTCCATGCTTTCGCTATGCAACTCGATGCGGTTTCTTCCCAGTTTTTTTGCATGGTACATGGCTGTTTCGGCTCGTTTGAGTACATCATAAGCTGACTCTTTAGCGTTTGGAAAAAATGAGATGCCCAGACTGACACTGATATGGTACTCTTTGCTGCCGATCGAAAAAGGTTGTAAAAACTGATCTTTATAACTTCTTGCGATGAGCATAACAAGTTCAATGGCACTCTCCATTTTATAGGGGAGGTCCGCGACCAATATTACAAAATCATCACCGCTGAGTCTTGCCACGGTATTTTCTCTTCTACCGAGGTCACCGATTCTCTTTGCAATTTGTTTGAGAAGGATGTCGCCGTTCTGGTGACCGAGGGTATCGTTAAACGATTTGAAATTGTCGATATCGATGTAAATGACTGCACCTCTGGTGTGTTTGTCTTGCGATGTCAGCAATGCGCGCGCAAGGCGGTCCATGAAGAGTGTTCTGTTGGGAATGTTGGTCAAGATATCATAATAGGCCTGGCGGATCATCTCATCTTTGGCATTCACCTCTTCGGTGATATCTTCCAATATGCATATGCCGCCGTTGACCTTTCCGGAGTTGTCCATCAAGGGAACGGTACTGAATTCAACATAGAGCTTATCTTTGGACTCCAAGGGTGTAAAAGGACCCCGATAGTGCCCGGTACCGTCTGTAAAAACGGTGTTGAGCTGATCGATGATCTCCTGATTTTTAAGCTGATGAAGATCTTTTTGAATGAGAGACGATTTATCGATATCATGCAATTTTATAAAACGGGTGTTGGCATCGAGCAAAAGGAGTTTTTCATCATAATAGAAGATACCGACCGGTGCTCGGTCAAAAAGCGAAAAAAACCGCTCTTTAAGCGTATTATGCTCATGTTGGATCTGAACAAAATATTGGTGGTTGGACAAGGAGTTGTTGATAATCGATCCAAAGATCTTGGCGACAAAGAACAGCAGGACGACCAGGGCTAAAACAATCATGATTAGATTAAAAACATACGGTTCATCCATAATTATCAACCGGAAGAGCAGGGGAGCAAATGTGACGCTGATATATAGAAGAAGAAGGTTGAACTTGGATGCCAGAGAACTGATGGTGGCAAAACTGATGGCAAAGATGAAGATAATAACGATGATCTGGCCCATAAAATTATCTTTTGGGAACAAGAGCAGGGCGCTGAAACCCCAAATTGCACCGGTGGCAATGACATCGATGTAGTAATGATGCAGCCAGGTTTGGGCCTGTTTGAGTTTATAGATCTCCTTTAGGCCTTTGAACTTCAGGTAGTGGTAGAAACGCCATGAAATTACAATGGTACTTAGCGAAAGCCAAACGGTAATCGAAGAGCTGTCAACAACCTGGTACTGCAGTGCACCGAAAAGCAGGGAACTGAAAAAATGGCCTGTCATTACAAACGGCAGGGACATATATAAAAACGTTAATTTGTCATAGTCAATGCGCTGTTCCAGTGTTAAGGAGAAATCTTCAACAGCTTGATTGAGTTCGCTATATTCACTTTTTTGCATAATAACCTACGTAATAGTCGTATATGTATTGATTATACAGCAGAAAGTGTCGTAATGTCTTAAAATTATGCAATCTGCAGTTAACAGTAAGACTTTATATTCGCGGCTTTGACTAAATGCAGTTCAGTGTAGCTTCAGATTTGGATAAAACAGGTCAAACGTCTGCACGATGAACCTGATCGGTGAGCGTGTCAACCGTTAACACGACAACTGTCGCCGGTACAGAAACGGCTCTCTATGCCGTCACTGCAGCTAAAACCGCTCCAGTCTATCTTTGAAAGTCGGGCCCGGCGTTTGTTGTACATCTCTTCGGTTATTCCCTCGTAAGGCATCTGTGCGTAAGCACCTTTCTTGGTGTGCGGCAGCATGGAGACGGACTTGATGACGGGTGCGAATTGGGCGAGCATATGTTCTATTTGGCTGCCTTCGGTCTCAGGGTCGAAATAGACGGTGCAGCTGACCATGTTGTCGCTCCACTCGCGTTGAAGCATGGCCAAAAAGGCGAACTGTTCCCAGGCAGAGACCGTCGTTGCTTTTCTAGTTTTTCCCTGATCAATGGGAAACTCAAAAACGGTTGTATTGGGACTGTAGTGATCCGGCTCATCAGGGATGCCTGCCGCTTTGAGAACAGCACAGATAGGGGAGCTGTTACCTACGCGCATGCGGCGGATAGCATACTGGAAGGTTGGAAAATGCATTCCGGAACTGACACCGACAAGCTGGCTGATAGTGCCCGAAGGTTTTATTGTGGTGACCCTTACCGAAGCGGGTACGCCTGCCTTGGCGGCAAGGTCCCGGTTGGTCGATCGCACCAGTTCATAGCCTTTTCGCAGGCGCCGTGTCAACTCTGTTGCTCCGAAGGCATCGAGCATCTCTGCCACGCCAGAGAGGCTCACGCCGATCCGACGGTTACGTACGGTAATCGCATTGGTCTCCGGACGATGGGTCGGCAGCAGTGCCACGGTAGACGCGTAAAAAGTAGCGAACTCCAGTGCTTCATAGAACGCCGTTTCACTCGGACAGCGTGCATCGAAGACTTCGGCAAGGTTGCATAGCTCAAAACTTTCCAAAGGGATCTCAGAGCAGGGGTTTGCCAGTGAAGCCTTGTCGTCCGATCTGTCGCCGTAGCGGGCGTATTTCTGAACGTTGATAAGGTTCATGATGCCGGGTTCGCCATTGTCTCGGATATGCTCGGCAATGACGGGAAGTTTCTGAAAGTCTTCGCTTTTTTTCAGTATCACCGTGTTATTGGATATCCAACCGATCTCGGTACGCTCCGGGTGCTTTTGATAGTCTTTGAGTTCAAGGAAGCTTTGGTCATCTGCAGAGCCAAGTGCGATCTCCGCACTGCGGCGCACATTGCCTGCAACGACACAGGCCCCAATGGCATTCATAATATCGGCTACGGTACGGGTTTGGTCGGTTATGCCCTGACAGTAGGCGTCGAGATAGCTTTCAATACGTTTATGCAGCTCTTTTAGAGGATCCGGGCCGGAGGCTGTGCCGCCAAAACCTCTGATCGGTGAACCTTCTGGGCGGATCTGCGTATAATCGAAAATGAACCAGCTGCCGCCTTTTGTATAGCTCTCGATGAGCAAACGCACCGAGGCGACCCAACCTTCACGGCTGTCCGGGATAATAAAGGGGCGGGGGTGCGATTTGTCGGGCATGAAAACGTTCTCGCCTTTCCATACCGTATTGAAGCCCACGCCGACCCCGCACATCAGCATATCCATCGTCCAGTCCGCTGCCAAAGCAAGCTCTGTCGTATCGACCGCACCACAGTTGTTGAGTGCCGCACTGCCACGCTCAAAGACATAGTCGGTTCCCATGACCCACAATCCGCGTCCCGGCGGCAGCCACTTCATATCAAACATAGCCAGGGCGAGACGCCGTGCATAGCGCTGCCACTTTGCATCATCCCACTCCAGGCTCTCGACCGCGTAGTGGTGTTTGCGTACGGACATGACGCCGTTGATGACGCGAATCACCGTGTCGGGCCAATGCTCCTGTGTACCGTCGGGTTTAATTCGGCTGTACGTGCGGTAATATGTCGCCTCCCCGAAGCCTCCGAAACCAAAACGCACGGTTTTTGCACGGAGCTCGTCGCAAAACGCCTCTTCGAGCGCAAACCGCTCTGTTACCAGCATCTTTTGGTCTTTCTGCGTGTCAGCTTCAGTCATAGGGAGCCTTTCTATAAGTAGTGCATAAGCTATTATAGATTTTTCAGAGCAATAAGTCCATGTTGCAGATTAAAACCTCATGCGAGGTCAGGCCAGAAAGGGATTTTATTTAGGCTTGTTTAAGCATCCGAAAGCTGTCAATAGGATGAAGTCTGTAAGGAGGATGATAGGATTTCAGGGACAGTCTCTACTCAGAGATGATGTCGAAATCCTGAGGGATGGTCGCTTTAAAGCGGCTGTCTTCTATTTTTTGATTGATCTGTTGTTTATCAAAAACGATGCTGACCCGGTTATCAAAAGCATCGGTATAGCTGATGGTATCGATCTTGTCGTCTTTGATACTGATAAGGTACTCTTTGCCGCTGTAGTAGGCTCTGTAACTGTTCTTGCCCACATGCTCTGCAGCGCCAAGAATAGCAAGGATGTCGACGCTTCCATTTAGTTTTTTTATAATGACCTGTTCGAGTTCGGGTTCGATGACGGTGACATTCCGCGCCGTGATATAGACACTTTTCTGGACAGGCTCTTTATAGTGCCATAGTGCCATATTCGGGCGTTTTGCAAGCATATCGCCTCTGTAGGTGATCGTGCTGTTCTTATCATCTGTAATGGTCTGAACAAAATCGGCTTGCATGGTGTCGGTCTTTTCACTGATAGCAAAAAGTGACGTGATAGAGAGCAGGGCAGCAAAGAGAAGACGCATTGAGTTCCTTCGGATAATGATTGCGGTATTATAGCAATAAAGCTGTAACATCGGTAATTAATATTAATTAATATTTCAATATCTTTTTCACGTAGACAAAGGGTTTCATCTAAAGCATAGATTTGCTGGGCTATAATCCCTTAACTTTACAGATAAATGGATATAGACAGCCCATGATTCAAACGACCTTCGGAAAGATTTTCGGTACAAAAAACGACCGTGAACTTAAAAAATATAATAAACGCGTCAAGCAGATCAACAGTTTGGAAGAGAAGTATGCCGCTCTTGGTGATGAGGAACTTAAAGCGGCTTTTGAGGCGATCAGGCAAGAGGTGCTCTCAGAGCAGAAAAGTCTCGACAATGTGCTGGTCGATTCGTTTGCAATAACACGCGAAGCGAGTAAGCGTGTGCTTGGCATGCGCCATTACGATGTCCAGCTTATCGGCGGTATGACGCTGCATGAAGGGCGTATTGCCGAGATGAAAACAGGTGAGGGGAAAACGCTTGTTGCGACCCTTCCGGTTGTCCTGAACGCGATTACAGGCAAGGGTGTCCATGTCGTCACAGTCAACGACTATCTTGCATCGCGAGATGCACGTGATCTTGAGCCGCTCTACAACTTTTTGGGGCTGAGTGTCGGTACGATCCTCGAGAAAAGTCATGATCCGGCTTTGAAAATTGCCGGTTATGAGGCAGACATCACCTACGGCACCAACAATGAATTTGGTTTTGACTACCTGCGCGACAATATGAGCTTTTCAAAAGAGCAGATGGCGCAGCGCGGCCACCATTTTGTCATCGTCGATGAAGTGGATTCGATCCTCATCGATGAGGCACGTACACCGCTTATCATCTCCGGCCCTGTCAGCCGCACGCTTGAGAACTATGCGCGTGCCAATGAAGTCGCCCTGAAGATGGAAAAAGATGTCGACTTTACCGTTGATGAGAAAGACAAGGTCGTCCTGACAACCGAAGAGGGGATCGCCAAAGCGGAGGAGCTGTTCGGTGTAGAGAACCTCTACGCGATTGAAAACTCGGCACTGTCGCACCATATGGACCAGGCGCTCAAGGCAAACTATCTCTTCGTCAAAGATGTTGACTACGTGGTCAAAGAGGGTGAAGTGGTTATTGTTGATGAGTTTACGGGCCGTCTGAGCGAAGGGCGCCGTTTCTCCGAGGGGCTTCACCAGGCGCTTGAGGCGAAAGAGGGCGTCTCCGTAAAAGAGGAGACGCAGACCCTTGCGGACATTACTTTCCAGAACTATTTCAGGATGTATGAGAAGCTTGCCGGTATGACGGGTACGGCTCAGACCGAAGCGACGGAGTTCTCACAGATCTATAAGCTGGATGTCGTCTCCATTCCGACCAATGTACCTGTTCAGCGTATTGACCAAAACGACCTTATCTATAAAACGGAACAAGAGAAGTTCGACGCTGTTATCGCCGAGATCAAAGCCCTGGCAAAAATCGGCCGCCCGGTACTGGTGGGTACGGCATCGATAGAGAAGTCCGAAGTGCTCCACGAACTTCTGAAAAAAGAGAAGATCGCGCACACGGTCCTGAATGCGAAGAACCACGAGCAAGAGGGTGAGATTATTAAAAATGCCGGTGCAAAAGGGGCTGTTACGATTGCGACCAACATGGCCGGACGCGGGGTCGACATCAAGATCTCGGATGAGATCAAAGCGCTCGGCGGACTCTGTATCATCGGTACGGAGCGTCACGAGAACCGCCGGATTGACAACCAGCTGCGCGGCCGGGCCGGGCGTCAGGGTGATCCGGGAAGCTCACGCTTCTACCTTTCACTCGAAGACAACCTGCTGCGCATCTTCGGAAGCGACCGTATCAAAACGATCATGGAACGCCTCGGTGTCGAAGACGGTGAGTACATCGAATCGAAAATGGTGACACGTGCCGTTGAAAAAGCGCAGAAAAAAGTAGAGAATCTGCACTATGAAGGGCGTAAAAGTATCGTCGAATACGATGATGTCGCCAATGAACAGCGCAAGATTGTCTACAGGTTCAGAAATGAGCTTCTGGACCAGAATTTCGATATCAAGTCCAAGGTCGAACAGATCAGAAGCGAATATGTCGAAGTGGCACTCAACCGCATTGAGATCTTTGACGGCGGTACGCGTGAGGATTTTGATCTTGAACGTTTAGTGCTTGCTATCAAAGAAGAGTGTAATTTTGATCTTGATCTCAATGCCTTGGAAAACAGAGAGTACGATGAGCTACTTGAGAATGTCGAAGAGCAGCTTAAAGCGGATTATGAGAAGAAGATGGCACAGGTGCCTGACGACGTACAGCGTGCTATTGAACGAGAGATCTATCTTAAAACGCTGGACAGATCATGGCGTGACCACCTCTACCAGATGGACAGCATGAAAACCGGTATCCGTCTGCGTGCCTATAATCAAAAAGATCCGCTTGTGGAGTTCAAAAAAGAGAGTTTCAACCTCTTTACCGAACTGGTTGAAGTGATCAAGTATGAAACGATCAAGACACTTCAGATTATTCAGTTCTCAATGCAGGACCCGGAAGAAGAGGCGGCTGCACTGGCCAGACAGCAGGAGATCGAGCAGAAACAGCTGGAGATGAGCATGGAGCTTAACCTTCATGAAGATGATGCGCCGCTTGTAGAGAAGAAAGTTGCACGTAATGACCCTTGCCCGTGCGGTTCGGGTAAAAAATATAAAAACTGCTGCGGCCAGAGCGGTCCGAAAAAAGGTGCTTTCGCAACAGTCTGATGAATAAAACATCCATTGTTCCCTACCTTGTCAAACGTTTTCTGCGTTTTGACATAGATCAACCCTTTATCTTTCTATCGGCTCTCTTGGCTTTTACAGGCATTGCTATCGGCGTGATGGTGCTTATCATTGCGATGGCATTGATGAACGGCTTTGACAACGAGTTCAAGAAAAAACTGACGGTGATGAACTATCCGCTTACGGTCTATCCGCGTTTTTACGGCTCTGTCAACGAAGGGCTGCTGCTTGATCTTGAACAGAAATTTCCTGACCTCGCAATGAGCCCTTATATCACCTCTTCAGTGATCGCACGCAGCGGAAGCGTCCTGGAAGGCGGCTATCTGTTCGGCGTTGATTTTAAACATGAGGTGAAGGTCAATGCTGTACTCAAAGAGGCGTTGCAGGACAGAGAGGTTAAAAAGTTCCAGGTGGTTATCGGCAAGTCGCTCAAAGATGAGTTTGATCTCTACGTCGATGACAAGCTGACCTATATCTTTACGGAGATGGACCCGGGCGGCCTTGCAGTGACACCTAAACTCAAGCGCTTCACCATCAAAGGGGTCTTTGATTCCGGTCTCAGCGCCTATGACAAGGCCTACGCCTATACGACGATGGAGTCGATGCAGCGCATCATGCATCTGCCGTCAAATCAATATGACGGCATCCATATCTATACGGAACATCCGCAAGAGCTGATCGAGGTGATCCGGGAGGCATTGCCGGTAGGTGCGACGATCAAAGGGTGGTGGCAGGACAATATGAACTTTTTTGCCGCACTTGAACTTGAAAAGCGCTCCCTTTTTATTGTGCTGATGCTGATCATCCTGATCGCTGCTATCAACATCATCTCATCGCTTCTGATGACGGTGATGAACCGCCGCAGCGAGATCGCACTTTTGATCTCTCTCGGCACTTCTGCGGGTGAGATACGAATGGTCTTCTTATATCTGGGCATCGTCATAGGTATCAGCGGTATCTTTATCGGTTCGATCCTCGGATTGAGCGGCTTATGGGTTTTGAGCACGTTCGATATTGTCACACTACCGAAAGATGTCTATCCGACATCAAAGTTGGCTTTGGATCTCAGCCTGGTTGACTTTTTCTCCATTTTGGGAGGCGCCTTTGTCATCGTGTTGCTTTCAGCATGGTACCCGGCTAAGAAGGCGAGTGAAGTGGACGTACTAACAGTGCTTCGTAACGAATAGTGCGCTAAATCTTTCTTTCGTGAGTCAGCTGATGGCGTGTTTCGCCTTCGCTGCACTTCTGATGCTGATCAGTTCGAACTTCGTTCGTTTGATTAGTACGTCAGCGTTAAGGTAGTTTTGATCATCTTTTTATAATCGCTTCACGCTTCACGCTTCACGCTTCACGCTTCACGCTTCACGCTTCACGCTTCACGCTTCACTGTTCGCTTTTCTTTTCATCGATCGCTTGTTGGGCCTTGTCGATATAGTGTGCCGGAAAAGTAAGGGCGCGTTTAAGAATATTGAACGGGGCTATGCCGATATCTTTAGCCAGGGTATTTTCAATTTTCGGATCTGTTATAGCGCCTGTCAATGTGATCGTTGTGGTCGCTTTGTTGTCTTCTTTACCGACAAGAATATAGCCCAGAAATGGGATTCTGGCGAGATTTTTAGTCGCATCCGTCACGAGGGAGGTCTCCACATCGAGTGTCCTGGTATTAAGGTCGACAGTGCCTTTACCATTAAAGGCGAGTTCTTCTGCATTGACATGAAAGCCTTTGATCGTCAACATGTTCTCTTTCAGAGAAAATCCCGCATAGGCATCATTGACCTTGAGCCCTTTTGTTGTGTAGTGCGGAACGGAAAACGTGACCAGGGCCGGGATGGTGTTGATGAAAGCAAAGATGTTGCTTATGATCTTGTAATCTTTTACAATCGTTTTTTTGATCTGTATTACACCTTCAAGATCATCCGTACTGCCCGAGATATAAAAACTGAGTTCGCCGCCTTTAAAATCAGAAAACTCTGCAAGTTCGTTCATAAAGGCGTCGTTAAGGCCATCCCCGTAAATAAAGAGCTTTTTGTTGCTGTATTCAAGTGCTATACCGCCTTTTTCGCCATGCAGCAATTGTGTATTCAGATCTTTGTTTGCATACTGTAAAAGAAGTCTGTCCGCCGGTATGCGACGTGCTTCGTTAAGATAGAGATAACTGTTGTCCGCTTCTATTTTGACCCTGAAACGGCTCTTCGTAGTGTTGGTGTCTACGACAGGATGGTCTTTGATCAGGTCAGAGATAGCAAAGAGATCAAACCCGATATCCTTGGCTTTAATAGCCAACCGGTTATTTCGCAAATTTGCCTGGATATCGTCATTGATCGTCAAGGCAAGCTGATCGTTGTCATAGGTACCGCTAAAGCTGAACGTATTGAGGGGTACATTGTTTTTGACGAGGATGCTGTAGGGGTAAGGGAGATTGCCATGAAGATTGATCGTATCGGAATCGGTACGTGAACGAAGATGCATCTCTCCTTTAGTCATGTTGTACTCTGTCAGAAAAGGGGATAGTGCTGATAGATTATTGATATTGTTGATGTCCACGCTCCAGCCGGCTTTGTCTTTTTGATAGTTAAGGTCAAGGGCCGGGATTGTGACTAAATGTTCGTTGCCTTTTTTTTTCAGGAAGACTTTCAGATCTCTTCGTGTCGCAAGCAAGACCGTATCATCCGTTTTTGCCTGCAGTCCTTTAAGGGTGAACGTTCCTCTATCATCGAGAGTGTTGTAGGCACCGCTAAGATAGGAATCCAGAATGTTGTTGAGAGAGAAATGGGCATCCTGGATATAGAGGAGATCCTCTTTGTAGGATAAGATGGACGGAAAGAGAGTGAACCTATTGTTGCCAAGTTTCCACTCCGACTGCTTTTTGACATTAATATAGAGACCGTCCTTATACTTTATTTCAAGTGGAATATAGGTCTGCTGCAAAGAGAGTAAAGGCGTTTTCAATGTTAAAAGATCGACAGTAAGATCGGTTTGAAGTTTTTTAATATTGAATTGCCCTGTAACATAGCTTTTAAAAAGATTCCCACTGCTGACTAAAACGGTCGGTACATGACCGCTGAGGCTTGAAAAATCGAAAGGGGCATGAAGAGGATTGATCGTGATAGGGCTTTGGTTGAAAAGCCAATAGCTTTTTGGAATAGTCAGTCTGTCCTTGTTTGGTTTAATAAGATACGAAAAATTCAGCGGTGCATATTGCGGGTCCATCTCAAATACATTGCCGCCATTTTGAAAATGAAGTCTGTGCAGTGCAATAGTGAATTTTCCTGTCTGCTTCACCGGGTTGATTTTTCCTTTGAATTCGGCATTGATGGCATTGTCAAGCAGTGATGCATTGAGCTTTTGAATATCAACATCTGTATCTTTTAGATTGACAAGGACATTTTTGACATCAATATCGGTATTAGAGAAGTTAAACGTTGCTTCATCTGTCTTGAAATACCCTTCGGCGTTGACATGAATGTGATTTAATGCAACAGCTATGGCAAGTTTGACGGTGGTTGTCCCTTTTGTCTGATAAAAAGGGAGGGTGATACCATAGCCTTTGAGCCACGGGAGCATCTCCTTTGTCAATTGTGCGTTTGTATCGACATCAACCGTCAAAACAGGATGGGAAGGATCGGTAAAGTCAATCTTCAACCAGGTCTTTTCACCAGGCTGACCATAATAGGTCGCTTCCCTGGGATAGATGTTCAAGACACGGTCTTTGAAAGTGACATCGGTATATTTGGCGTAAACAGGAGCATATCCTGGTGCAAAGGTGTATTGCATATCATCATAGCGCAGTCTGGCATCAAGTGTATCAAGTAGGGTAATTGGATCGTCATAGACGAGGGTACCTTTAAAATACTCCAGAGTAACCGTTTTGCCGCTATGGTAGTCTGCAACCCACGGTTCGACTTTTGGATGCAGATGTGCGATACGAATAGCCGGCTTGATGGGTTTTGTAAAAGGTTGCGCCCCTTTCCCCCACAATCGGACTTTTTCCTGGTCTGCCAGAAGATAGAGTTTAAGCGGCATCACATCGCCGGCATTGATATTGAGATCGCCGTAGAGTTTACGTTCGTTAGTGTCGATCAAAATTTTGCCGTTCATACTGCTCTTATTCGATAACTCCTGAAGGTCTTTGATGTTGATAAGCAGATGATCGTCATTCATAGTGACAGCAGTCGTTAGTTTTAACATCGGGCCGTCAATGTTGACATAGCCCGCATCGTGCTCTATGTAACGAAAAGTAGCATTTATATCATTGTAATGGATGTTTTTGATGGTTATGTCTGAGAAGAGACTGTCCAGAATTCTAGACTGTTTTAATAGGCTTTGCGGGTCAATGCTTTTAATATTGAATGTACTTCTTGTGTTACTTTTTGTAATCTTTATCGATTCGATATCGACAACTATCTTTTCATCCCACTTTATGTATAATTGCTCAATATTAATGCCGGGTAGGATGAAATTGTCCATTTTTAGCCCGATGTGCAGTGTAAAATAGATTGTAAAAAGAGCAGCGAAGATGAAAATAAGCAGATCAATGATGGTGGAGTGGATCTTGGAGATGGCTCTGATAATAGCGCTGTCGTTCATGTACTACCTAAATCTGGGCCTCACGACCTCGAAAGTGCTTTATGTTCCCCAAGGATCAATTACCAAAATTATAGCACATATGCAACATAAAAATATCGACGTTTCTCCTCTGGACGCCTTTTTTATGCGCTTTGTCGGTATGCCGCAGCAAGGTTGGATCAACATGGGCAGGACGCACTTGACGCATGCCGATTTTCTTTATCGGCTCTCAACAGCCAAAGCAGCGATGATCAACGTTACATTGATACCCGGGGAGACGACTTATATCTTTTTACAAGAGATGGCGAAAGAGTTGTCCCTTGATCATAAAACGCTCATGCTGGAGTTCGGAAAACAGTCCCGCTTTAAAGAGGGCGCTTTTGTACCTGATACCTATAAACTACCGCTTGGCATAACAGAGGAGGCGGTGATCGAACTTCTTTTGAACCGTTCGCAGAAAAAGATGCGGGAGTGGTCGAAGAAGATCTTCGGCACCTATAATGAGGCCAAGTGGTATAAGTATCTCATATTGGCTTCAGTGATACAGAAGGAAGCTGCATCAATAGATGAGATGCCGATCGTGAGTTCCGTTATACAGAACCGTCTCAATAAAAAGATGAAACTGCAGATGGACGGCGCTCTGAACTACGGCAAGTATTCGCATATTAAGATCACACCGGCGCGTATTCGAAATGACAAAACCACCTATAATACGTATAAATATAAGGGTATTCCAAATGACCCTGTTTGCAATGTCAGCTTGCCGGCTGTTCGTGCTGCCATCTTTCCAGCCAAGACCGATTACCTCTATTTTATGAAAAACAAGAAGGGTAAACACGATTTCACACGTTACTATTCTACACATATTGGCAACATAAAGCGTGCTACCAAATGAAACAGTGTGTTTGATTTGAGTCTGAAAAGGGTGCGAAGAGGTAATGATTTACCTTTTGTAGTGTTAGAATGTTCTATCTCAAAAAAACAGAGGACTTAACATGTCAAAAATCATTTGGTCGAAAATTGACGAAGCCCCGGCTTTAGCTACGTATTCTTTCTTCCCAATCGCAGCAAAATTTTGTGCAGCGGGTGGCGTAGAACTTGAGCAAAGTGATATCTCCCTTGCAGGTCGTGTACTTGCAGCGATGGGTAAAGCAGAAGATGAACTATCAAAACTAGGTGAAGTAGTACTTCAACCAGAAGGTAACATTATTAAGCTACCAAACATCTCTGCTTCAGTTGGTCAGCTTAAAGATTGTATCGCTGAACTTCAGGGACAAGGTTACGATATCCCTAACTATCCTGAAAACCCGGCAAACGATGAAGAAAAAGCGCTTCAGGCTAAATACAGTTCATGTCTTGGTTCAGCGGTTAACCCGGTACTTCGTGAAGGTAACTCTGACCGCCGTGCAGCAAAAGCTGTTAAGAACTTTGCACAGAAAAACCCGCACAGACTTAAGCCTTTTGCTGAAAACTCAAAAGCGTATGTTGCTCACATGGAAGGTAAAGGCGATTTCTACGGCAATGAGAAGTCTGTGACTATGGACAAAGGTCAAAAAGTTACTATCGCTCTTAACGGTAACGAGCTGGCAACTATCGATGCACTTGATGGTGAAGTACTTGACGGCACATTCATGTCAGTTAAAGCACTTCGTGCATTCTACAAACAGACAATCGAAGATGCAAAAGCAAAAGGTGTGATCTGGTCGGTTCACCTCAAAGCAACGATGATGAAAATCTCTGACCCGATCATGTTCGGCCACGGATTTGAAATCTTCTTCGAAGACGTATTCAAGAAGTATGCTGATACTTTTGCAGGACTTGGTGTCAACCCTAATCTTGGTATGTCTGATCTTGAGAAAAAGATTGCGGGTCATGCACAAGAAGCTGAGATCAAAGCGGCATTCCAAGCAGTTGTTGAGGCAGACAGCCCGAAAATCGCAATGGTTGATTCCGATAAAGGAACGACGAACTTCAACGCGCCAAACGACATCATCATCGATGCTTCTATGCCGGTAGTTGTACGTGAAGGCGGTAAGCAGTGGGATCGTAACGGTGATGCATTAGAGTGTGTGGCTGTTATCCCTGACAGTACTTACGGAATGTTCCACCAGGAGATGGTTGCTGACTGTGTTAAAAACGGTCAGTATGATGTAACGACTATGGGTACAATGCAGAACGTCGGTCTTATGGCACAAAAAGCGGAAGAGTACGGTTCTCACCCGACGACTTTCGAACTTGCTGAAGCTGGTAAAGTAACTGTAACAGCTGAAGACGGTACAGAGCTTATGAGCTTTGAGTGTGAAGCAGGTGATATCTGGCGTATGTCTCGTGCAAAAGACATCCCGATTAAAGACTGGATCCGTCTTGCATTCGAACGTGGCCAAATCGAGCAGATCCCTGTCGTCTTCTGGTTGGATGAAAACCGTGCGCACGATGCTCAAATGATCGCAAAAGTAAACAAGTATATGCCGGAGTTCAACACTGAGGGTCTTGAAATCCACATCATGGATGTCGCAGCTGCTACACGTTTCACTAACGAGCGCATCCGTAAAGGTGAAAACACGATCGCTGTAACAGGTAACGTCCTTCGTGACCACCTGACAGACATGTACCCGATCCTTGAGCTTGGTACATCGGCTAAAATGCTTTCGATCGTTCCACTTCTTGCAGGCGGCGGTCTGTTCGAAACGGGTGCGGGCGGTTCTGCTCCTAAACACGTTGACCAGTTCCTTGCAGAGGGTCACCTTCGCTGGGATTCACTGGGTGAATTCCTTGCGCTTGCAGAGTCTATGCGTTATATCGAGCAAAAACATCCAAGTGCTGCACTAAAAGCGGTTACTGCGGCATTGGATACAGCAAACCATGGTTACCTGGATAACAATAAAGCGCCTGGCCGTAAAGCCGGTGAGCCAGATAACAAAGCATCTCACTTCTTCGTTGCACAGTACTGGGCGAATGCACTTGCAACGTGTGGTGATGCAGCACTTGAAGCGAAATTTGCTCCTGTTGCTAAAGAGCTGACTGAGAAAGAAGATCAGATCATGTCTGAACTTATGGCAGCGGAAGGGAAACCTCAGGATATCGGTGGTTACTTCCACCCGGATGATGCAAAAGCAGAAGCTGCTATGCGTCCATCTGCGACACTTAACGCGATTATCGATGCTATCTAAGTAAGTTGGAACTCTCCGTAGGAGGGTTTCTCCTTTCCTCTTTTTTATGAAGCTTTCGAGTTTTATACAAAAGACGAAAGTCTTTATTGTTGATCGGCGTTTTCTTAGCAGTTATACTTAATAATTACGTGTTCGCACCTGGTGTTTAAGTGTATTGCTTGAAGGGACGCTAACTATCTTATACCTTAGGAGTCCTAATGAATCAAGGAAAACGTGTTGGTATTGTCGGCGCCGGCAATGTCGGGGCCACTGTAGCTTATTCTCTAGCAATGCAAGGTGCGTGCCATGAGATTATATTGCGTGACAATAAGATTGATGTAGCGAAAGGCAAAGCGCTTGACATGTCCCAGGCAGCTTCAGCGGTACGTTCACATACGGTTGTAAAAGTCGCAGAAGAGATGTCAGATCTTAAAGACTGCGATGTTGTTGTTATTACGGCAGGTAGTCCTCGCCTCCCGGGCATGAGTCGTGATGACCTTTTGATGATCAATGCCAATATCACTAAAGATGTGATTGAAGGGGTTGCCAAATACTCTCCTGACGCAATCATTATTATGGTTTCCAACCCTCTTGACGCAATGACTTATGTTGCCCTCAAAGAGTCAGGTTTCGATAGAAGCCGTGTCATCGGTATGGCGGGTATTTTGGACTCATCACGTATGGCTTCGTTCATTCAAGAAAAACTGGGTTACGGCGGCGGTCAGATCCGTGCTTCCGTTATGGGCGGTCACGGTGACGATATGGTCCCATTGGCGCGTTACTCTACCGTGGCCGGTGTACCGCTTACGGATGTGCTCTCTGATGAAGAGATTGAAGAGATCGTTACTCGTACACGTCATGGCGGTGCCGAGATCGTCGGTCACCTTAAAACGGGTTCAGCTTATTATGGTCCTGCAAAATCGACAGCGATCATGGTTGATGCTATTTTGAAAGATACGAAGCAGATCCATCCTTGTGCCGTATTGCTGGAAGGCGAATACGGTTATTCCGACGTGGTTTGCGGTGTACCGGTAATGCTGGGTGCAAACGGTGCTGAGAAGATCATCGAAGTAACCCTTGACGACAAAGAGAAAGAGATGTTTGCGGGTTCATGTGCATCGGTACAGACATTGATCGATACGCTAAATACTAACAACTTTTTTGAAGGAGAATAAGATGGCGACACGTATTGAAAAAGATACTATGGGTGAGATCAAAGTCCCTGTAGACGCTTATTGGGCGGCACAGACACAACGTTCTATTCAAAACTTTGCGATCGGTGAAGAGACGATGCCGTATGAGATTACACGTGCATTCTCATATCTTAAAAAAGCAGTTGCTCTAGTCAATAAAGACCTGGGCAAACTTGATGCTGTGAAAGCCGATGCAATCGCACAGGCTGCTGATGACATGCTTGCCGGCAGACTTGACGGAAATTATCCTCTGGTCGTTTGGCAGACAGGTTCAGGAACACAGTCGAATATGAATAACAACGAAGTACTCGCCAACCGTGCAACTGAGATTCTCGGCGGCGATTTCAGAACAGAGAAGTTGGTCCATCCAAATGATGACGTTAACAAATCACAGTCATCTAATGACACCTATCCGACGGCACTGCATGTCGCTTCTGTCATCGCGGTTGAAGAGAGACTTCTGCCGGCGATAGCCAAACTGAAAGCGACGCTGCAGGCAAAAAGTGATGCCTTCTCTGATATCGTGAAGATCGGCCGTACGCACCTTCAGGATGCGACACCGTTGACACTTGGTCAGGAGATCAGCGGCTGGGTCGAGATGCTAAACAAATCTGAAAAGATGGCAAAAGATTCACTTGATGCCGTACGTGAACTGGCACTTGGCGGAACAGCCGTAGGTACAGGTCTTAATGCTCACCCCGAACTTGGAGAACGTGTTGCCGCAAAACTGTCAGAGCTTACAGGGCATGATTTTGTGACCGCACCAAATAAATTTCATGCATTAACATCGCACGATGCGCTTGTATTTGCACACGGTGCGCTTAAGGCATTGGCAGCTGACATGATGAAAATTGCCAACGACGTGCGCTGGTTGGCGAGTGGTCCACGCTGTGGATTGGGAGAGATCACTATTCCGGAAAATGAGCCGGGTTCGTCGATCATGCCGGGTAAAGTCAATCCGACACAGTCTGAAGCAGTGACAATGGTAGCCTGCCAGGTAATGGGTAATGACGCAACAATCGGTTTTGCTGCGAGTCAAGGGAACTTTGAACTTAACGTGTTTAAGCCGGTTATTGCGTATAACTTTTTGCAATCAGTCAGACTGCTTAGTGACTCTATCGTATCCTTCAATGATAATGCAGCGGTTGGTATTCAGCCTGTCAATGCGAAAATCGATCATTATCTGCATGACTCATTGATGTTGGTAACAGCGCTTAACCCGTATATCGGATACGAAAATGCGGCTAAAATTGCGAAAACAGCGCATAAGAACAACTCTACACTCAAAGAGACGGCAATAGAGCTGGGCCTTTTGACTGCAGAAGAGTTCGATAATTACGTTAAACCAGAAGAGATGATTTCGCCGAAGGCGTAGTCTGTTCATTTTAAATTAAGGAGAGTAGATGAATATTCATGAATATCAGGCAAAGCAGATCTTTGCTAAGTATGGTGTTCCGACACCTAGAGGAATCGTTGCCAATACCCCGGCTCAGGCTGCAACTAATGCACAAGAGCTTGGTGGGAACATCTGGGTAGTAAAAGCACAGATTCACGCAGGTGGTCGTGGTCTTGGCGGCGGTGTCAAGCTTGCCAAATCAATTGATGAAGTCAAAGAGCTTGCTTCTGAGATCCTAGGTATGACCCTGGTAACACACCAGACAGGCCCTGAAGGTAAACTGGTTCAAAAGGTTTACATCGAAGAGGGTGCGGATATTAAAGACGAGTATTACCTTGGTGTGGTTCTTGACCGTGCTAAAGAGATGCCTGTTATTATGGCATCTACAGAGGGTGGTATGGAGATTGAGAAGGTTGCTGAAGAGTCTCCAGAGAAGATTGTTAAAGTAGCGGTTGATCCGGCTATCGGTTTCCAGGGCTTCCACGGACGCGAACTCGCATTCGGTCTCGGTCTTGCTAAAGAAGAGCAGGGCAAGTTCATCAAGTTTGCTTCGGCACTTTACCGTTGCTACATGGAAAATGACGCTGAGATGATCGAGATCAACCCGTTGATTAAGACAGGTGCAGGTGACTTCCTTGCGCTTGACGGTAAAATGGGCTTTGATGATTCGGCTCTTGGCCGTCATCCGGATATTGAAGATATGCGTGATATCTCTGAAGAAGATGCTGATGAGCGTGAAGCAAGCCGATACGGTCTTTCATACATCTCACTTGACGGAGAGATCGGTTGTATGGTAAACGGTGCCGGTCTTGCAATGGGTACGATGGATACGATCAATTACATGGGCGGTACTCCGGCCAACTTCCTGGATGTCGGTGGATCTGCGAACGCGGAAACCGTTGCAAAAGGTTTTGAGATCATTCTTAAAAACCCAAATGTCAAAGCGATCTTCGTGAATATCTTCGGTGGTATTGTTCGTTGTGACCGTATTGCCAACGGTATTTTGGAAGCAACTAAACTTGTTGATGTTCATGTACCTGTTATCGTCCGTCTTGACGGTACAAATGCACCTGAAGCAGCTGAGATCTTGAAGAATGCAAATATCCCTAATGTCATTGCGGCAACAGATCTTGCAGATGGCGCAGCAAAAGCAGTTGCAGCAGCGAAAGGAGAGTAATTAATGTCTATTTTAGTAAATAAAGATACAAAAGTCATCGTTCAAGGTTTTACCGGTAAAGAGGGTTCTTTTCACGCTGAGCAGTGTATCGCTTACGGTACAAATATCGTAGGCGGTGTGACACCGAACAAAGGTGGGCAAGAACATCTTGGCAAGCCTGTTTTCAACACGGTCAAAGATGCGGTGGCACAAACAGGCGCTACTGTCTCTATGATCTTTGTTCCGCCTGCTTTTGTTGCTGATGCGGTCATGGAAGCGGCTGATGCAGGTATCGAACTTTCTGTTATCATTACAGAAGGTGCGCCGGTTCGTGATATGCAGGCGGCTAAAGCCTATGCTGTCAAACACGGCATGATGACAATCGGGCCGAACTGTCCGGGTATCATCACGGCTGAAGAGTGCAAGATCGGGATTATGCCGGGTATGATCTTCAAAAAAGGAAATGTCGGTCTTATCTCTAAGTCCGGTACATTGACTTATGAAGGTGCTAACCAGGTTGTTAAAGAGGGTTACGGTATTACGACAGCTGTCGGTATCGGCGGGGACCCGATTATCGGTCTTTCGTACAAGCAGCTTCTTCCAATGTTTGAAGCAGATCCGGAAACGGAAGCGATCGTCATGATCGGTGAGATCGGTGGCGATCTGGAGATTCAGGCAGCTGCCTACATCAAAGAGAACATCACCAAACCGGTTGTAGCTTTTATCGCAGGTCAGACAGCACCTGCCGGTAAACGTATGGGTCACGCGGGTGCGATCATCTCCGGTTCTGCCGGTACAGCAGCTGAGAAGATGGCGGCATTGGAAGCGGCAGGCGTTAAGGTTGTTGTCTCCCCGGCCGATATCGGTAAAGCGGTAGCCGAGGTTCTTTCCAAGTAATGCTGGAGACAATAGAGGTAGCCAATGTTCGTTGCAGCGGTTGTGCAGCAACGATAACCAAAGCTTTGAAAGAGGAGGGTTTTACAGATATCTCTGTGGACCTTTCGTGTGAGCCTCGTAAAGTAACAGTTAATGTTACGGATGAAGCGCCATCAGCACAGTTCAAAGCAGTCTTAAGAAAACTTGGTTATCCTCTATATAATAAGGAATCTAGTTTAATCGAGTCGGCTGGATTAAAGGCTAAGAGCATTGTCTCTTGTGCTGTCGGCAAGTTTGTGGTTAACAATGACACTAAATAATTTAACTTTAACGAGGAGAACAGATGTTTAAAACTGAAAACCCTGGCGATCAACCAGTATGGGTAAATACTAGTAACTGTAAAGCGTGCGATATTTGTGTATCAGTATGTCCTTCAGGTGTACTTGGGATGCGTTATGATTCAACATCAACGCTTGGTGCGATGATCTCTATTGATCATCCGGAAGCTTGTATCGGTTGTAACGAATGTGAACTTACATGTCCAGACTTTGCTATTTACGTAGCTGATAAAAAAGATTATAAGTTTGCTAAATTGACTGACGAGTCGAAAGCACGTCAAGAGGCAATTGTTGCAAACAACTATATGTCACTAGATAATTAAGGAAGGATGAAAATGAGAGAAGTAATTTCTACAGGTAACGAACTGGCTGCAAAAGCAGCAGTCGAAGCTGGTGCGATGTTCTTTGGTGGGTATCCAATTACACCATCATCAGAAGTAATGCACGAAGCATCTGACTTGCTTCCGGCAGTCGGCGGTACAGCAATTCAAATGGAAGACGAGATCGCCGGTATCTCTGCTGCACTGGGTGCATCAATGACTGGCGTCAAATCTTTTACAGCGACTTCAGGTCCTGGTATTTCACTAAAAGCTGAGCAGATCGGTCTTGGTTTTATCGCGGAGATCCCGTTGGTTATTATCAACGTTATGCGTGGCGGTCCGTCAACAGGTCTTCCGACGCGTGTATCCCAGGCAGATATCGGTCAGGCACAGTACCCGACACACGGTGACTTTGCTTCGATCACACTATGTGCAGGTTCACTGACAGAGTGTTATACGCAGACAGTTCGTGCTTTCAACCTTGCTGAAACATACATGACACCGGTCTTCATGCTTCTGGATGAAACAATCGGTCACATGCACGGTAAAGCAGAGCTTCCTGACCTCGAAGAGATCCAGGCGAACAACGTAACACGTGCTACAAACTACTGCGATCCGAAAGATTACCTTCCGTACGAGGCAGAGATGAACAAACCTGCGGTACTAAACCCAATGTTCAAAGGGTACAGATACCACGTAACAGGTCTTCACCACGGACCAACCGGTTTCCCGACAGAAGATGCACAGCAGTGTGATTTCAACATTAAACGTCTTGTCGGTAAGATCAACGCGGTTTCTCAGGAGAAGGGCGGTCTTGACGATCACGCTGACTATGAAGAAGTCTTGTTGGATGATGCTGAAGTATGTATCATCGCCTACGGTTCGATCGCACTTGGTGCTTACGAAGCGGTTCAAAAACTTCGTGCAGAAGGGATCAAAGCAGGTCTTTTCCGTCCGATCATGATCTGGCCAAGTCCGGCATACAGATTGAAAGAGATCGGCGAGCGTTTCAAAGACAAGATCATGGTAACTGAGTTGAACATGGGTCAATACTCAAAAGAGATCGAGAGAGTTATTAAAAGAGATGACTTTACAACGCTACTTAAAGCTAATGGTCGTCCAATCGCGCCATCTGAAATGGTAGAAACAGTTAAAGGAATGATGTAATGGCATTTAATTATGATGAATATCTACGTGTAGAGAAGATGCCGACACTTTGGTGTTGGGGTTGTGGTGATGGTGTTATCCTTAAAGCAACGATCCGTGCTATCAAGAAGATGGGATGGGACATGGATGAAGTCTGTGTCATTTCTGGTATCGGTTGTTCAGGGCGTTTCTCGTCATATATTGACTGTAATACGATCCATACGACGCACGGTCGTACCGTTGCGTATGCTACCGGTGTAAAGCTTGCTAATCCGAATGCAAAAGTGATCGTTGTCGCCGGTGACGGTGATGGTCTTGCTATCGGCGGTAACCACACGATTCACGGATGTCGCCGTAACATTGATATGAACTTTATTCTAATCAATAACTTCATTTACGGTCTTACCAACTCTCAAACGTCACCAACGACACCGCAGGGTATGTGGACGGTTTCTCAAAAAGCCGGTAACATCGACCCAACGTTTGATGCATGTAAATTGGCAATGGGTGCCGGTGCGTCATTTGTTGCACGTGAGAGTATGCTTGATCCTAAGAAGCTTGAGAAGATCCTTGTCAAAGGTTTCCAGCACAAAGGTTTCTCATTTTTTGACATTATGTCAAACTGTCATATCAACCTTGGCCGTAAGAACAAGATGCTATCGGCAATGGATAACCTTAAATGGATCGACAGCATTACTATGCCACTGAAAAAATGGGAAGCGCTTTCTGAAGAAGAGCAGCTTAACATTTTCCCGACAGGTGTACTTCGCCAGGTCGAGCAGGAAGAGTATACAGAGATGTATGCAAAAATCATTGCTGCGCATAGAGACGGTGCTCCTAAGATCACTCAAGATGATTTCGCGAAAAAAATATAAAGGTTTGATAATATGAGAAATTCTTTACGTTTTACCGGTGTAGGTGGTCAAGGGGTTCTACTAGCAGGCGAGATCATGGCTGCATGTAAAATTAAAAATGGTGGTTTCGGTCTTAAGACCGCTACCTACACATCACAAGTGCGTGGTGGTGCAACGGTTGTTGATATTACACTTGACGATAATGAGATCCGTTACCCGTACGCGAATGAGGGTGAGATCGATTTCATGCTTTCGGTTGCCAACGTAAGTTACAACCAGTTCAAAAACGGTGTTAAGCCAGGCGGGATCATCGTTGTTGACCCCAACCTTGTTCACCCGACTGATGAAGATCGAAAAAAATGGGTAATCCACGAGATTCCTATCATTACGATCGCAAAAGAAGAGGTTGGTAATGTTATTACACAATCGGTTGTTGCATTGGGTATTACCAATACAATGACTGAGGTACTTCCTGAGCAGTCTCTAATCGACGTAATGCTTTCAAAAGTACCGCCAAAAGTTCACGAAGCGAATAAAAAAGCATATGCGCTTGGTAAGAAATACGCGTTAGAGGCAATGGGTAAGTAATTACCTCTGCTTTGCATGTTTTGAAGCGGTTCCGGCCGCTTTTTTTTTGATCTATCGCAAAATATTATATAATATCAATTGTTCGATCAGCAATTAATCCACATTGTACGCATTTTTAGCAGCAATTTTTTGTATCTCATCCCAATATCTATACCTTCCTTTGAATACTATGATTCTGTCCTTTATTCTGTTTACTATCTTTTATCTATTTTTGACTATCATTGCACAGGTACAACACGTGGTAGCTTGATCACAAGGTCAAGAGGAAAGTCCGGGCTGCTGTAAGACAGGGTTCCATCTAACGGATGGCCGGCGCAAGTCGAGGGATAGTGCAACAGAGAGTAGACCGCCACCTGAAATGTTGAATTGTAAATGTTGAATGTTGAATTTTGAATGAATAAGCAATGTTTGCGATTTACGATGAATACGCTGAATAAGTGTCTATGAAAATGCCGAAAGCATTTTTGTACTTTAGTGGCCATAGCGGCCTCAGCGTAGGAGTAGGGGCTTTTGCTCCTACTCTGTTCAAACAGGTGGTAAGGGTGAAACGGCGGGGTAAGAGCCCACCAGTTCCTTGAGCAATCTTGGAAGCTATGTAAACCCAACCTGGCAGCAAGAAACAGATGGTTAGCGTCTTACATTGCTATTGTTTCGCTGGAGCTATATAGTAATATATAGAGTAGATTAATTGCCACATTAACAGAACCCGGCTTATTGTTGTACCTGCTTATAAAATACCTATTTTGGTTGTTCCTTCCTCTATTTTATTACCATACATTTCTTGATTTCCGTACAAAAAACAAATATTAAATAATATTTATGCACAGATACTTGTATAATGCATCATATATTTTATTAGAAAATATCCAGAATAGTTTGAAACTATTTCAAATTGCATAGTGTTTTAATAAAAATGAGAAAATGGAGTGATGATTTAATGGCAGAATGTAAAAACTGCAGTAAAACATCTTTTTCTAAACGTTGTCCGCATTGTAACGCTGAGCTGGCAGACCGTGTCCTTGGAAGAACAAAGAAGAAAACGTTTTTGGCACTCATAATAACTTTGCTGATTATATCATCTAATTCGAAGGTAGGCTCGATGAAGCTTTTGACTTATGATACAATCTCAAATACTATCGTGTGCTGATACAAAATCCTGAACGGTCTCTTTGAGAGTTTTCTGACAATTAGTAAGTAATCTCCCGCACTTAGAGAATCGTATATGGACGCCTCTGCACCCTGAATCAGGCGCTTTTGATTCTCTCTTATTGTTGAAAACAATACAAGCGTAACGGCTGGTTGCACAAAACCGTACCTGATTCTGTCCATGTTGAGTTTTGTTGAAGCGATTCATTATCATATGCGCTACCGGTAGAACCACTATAGACGGAAGTGCCATGTTGCCATCCTAAACAATCCATCGTTCCATCACTCCCGTCCCCTGTACTCCTAGTTGTTCCATTGGTTCTAACATTTGACCATACTGTATGAGGTGAGCCAATAATAGTGCCATACTCATCGTGATCGATAGGATTCTGAAGGGTACCGTCTGTAAGATCATCCCAGCCGTACGCCACCACTTTTCCGGCTGTGTTTTTGTAGTGCCAACCGCGATAGTGCTTCGCAAAGCGCACATGAGGCGCTGATGTGTCATAATCTGTGGCGAGCCAAGCCTTGAAGCTTCCCTCGAGGCCTGCAGCGTTAGCTGCCTGTTGGCAAATGGTGTCAGCACCCTGAACCCCACCGAGATTTCCTGTGAAAGTTTGCGAAGTTACGAAGACAACTTTATCCATGGAAACGGCTTCACAATACCCGGGAAGGGGTGCTCCGAGGAGAGCGTATATATAACAAATGTCTCCTCGTGCCACAGTGTCAGGCCCTGCCGGTCCCTCTGGACCAACTGGACCTTGCTCCCCCTGATGTCCCTGCGGACCAGCTATCCCCTGAGGTCCTTGTGGACCTGGGATCAATTGAATATTATCGATTTGTTGCTGTAACGCAGTATCAGCAGCCGTCAATCGTGTATCATTTTCATTAACACCGTTCTGTAGTGTACTGAAGTTGGCGTTGACTTCCGACGCTTTGGCTGTGGTGCCGGATTCAAAGGTGTATGGCAGGGTGACCTGACCGCCTGCAAGTGAAGAGGCTGCTAACAGGGAAACAACTGAAGAAAGTGCGCGATTGTAAGTTAATGAAAACATGATTAATCCTTTTTTTAAATTAAAAAAAGTAGTAGCGAATTATCCCCACCGGCCTTTATCCCATTCCATTTTGTCCCATTCTTTGCTTTCGGCGGGGGTGACACTGCTTGAATCTCCGGCCTCTCTGTCGCTACATCCTGTGAACAATGATATCATTGCAACGATCCAGCAAGAGGTTGTCATTTTGATTAAATCCTTCATCTCCATTTCCTCTATTTTTGGACTTTAAAACAGTATAGTCCAACCGAGCTTATAAATAATTTAATATAACAAAAAAATACAATATATATTTCTCGAATCAATACCAAGTTAGATCAATGTTCCTTGCCATAAACATTCATATATTGGCAGAGATAGTAAATTCTGATACAAAGAACAAATTTTACGCAAGCTAATAATTATAAGGTAGGTGTTTTACACACAATCGATGAATTCCTAAAGGGTAATCCCAACCTCAGAAACGGTTACAATAATAAACAGCTTAAAAGCTCGGACGAGGAGTTTGAGCTTTCCATGCCAAGAGACAGAGAATCCACTTTTGAACCCCAGATCGTCAAGAAACATCAGATGACCATTACCGACAAGATCATCGCCCGCGTCAAAGAGTGGTGGCAACGACTGCTAGAAGTTATCTATTCGTTTGTCATGCTCGACGCGATCCATTACAAGGTCAAGGAGAACGACAGGTATACTACCAAGGCTGTCTATATGATCCTGGGGGGGGGATAGGTGTAATGGCAGAAAAGAGGTGATGTGGCTTTACTTCTCCGAGAGCGAAGGGGCTAACTTCTGACTGTAGGTACTGACCGATCTGAACAAACGTAACGTCGGGGATATCCTGATTGCCTCGGTCGATGGGCTCAAGTGCTTTCTCGAAACCATCAACGCCATATTCCCCCAAGACGGAGATACAACTGTGTATTGTGCACAAGATGCGCAATTCGATACGCTGCATCGCCTCAAAAAACCAGAAGGTGTTCATCAGGGAGCTCAAAATAGTCTTGCAGGCTATCTACAAAGAGGCTATTGATGAGCAACTGGAACGGCTCGAAGACAAGTGGGTTCCAAATCGTCATCCAGTTGTGGCGGAACAAGTGGAAAAAACTCTCAAACTGTTTCAATTATCGCGTCGACATCCACCGCATCGTCTATGCGACTAATATTATCAAATCGGTCCATCGACAGATTTCTAAGCTCACCAAGACCAAAGGCGGCTTCCTCAATGAGAATAGCCTTCTGAAGCTTCTATACATGGAAATCCAGAAACAGTCTCAGTTTTTATAATTGTGATCCGCTATGATGTATCAAAATTTGTATTCATATTATTTAATACTATGTTATGGTACTTTTACAATTCTCCAAATCAGATATCAAAAATGCATCTAATCAGCAATCAGTGAATAGATTTAGCGTTACACGCTGCCTGAAAACCGGTCCAGTAAAGCTTAGCGGTATCAAAACCGTTTTGTGAAAGTCCTGCAAATATGTGTTCTCTGTCTGCAGGGTCTAAGACGGTGCCTTTTGAAAGAATCCAGAGTCGTTTTCGATCAGGTGAGGCGATGACACTGTAGCGGTAGTCGCTTGCCAGCATGATAATCCACTGCTCGTACTGTTCAAACCAGTTGTAATATACATCGAATTTACTCGTGTCGGATGCAGTCGCCAGCTTGATCTCTGCAGTATGCTCTCTTTTCAGCCGACCACTTCCGTCGTAACAGTTTCGTGTAAGCTTTAACGCATTGTTAAGATAGCGGTAGGTCAGGGTAGAACCGACGCAGCCACTGTTATGTATGTTTTTATAATAGGCCAGAACATTCCATGTGGTGCTAAAGCGTTGTTGATCAACACTTTCAACACTCTGGAGATGGTGGATGGATTGAGTGCCGCAGGCTGTAAAAAAAAAGAGTGGAATCAGTAAAAAAATCGCATAAAAAACTCTCATATTAACCAATAGTAATGCTTTCCCAAAAAAAGTCTAGATGCTTCTCAAACTGCGTAGATAGGGCAGTCGTAGGTTCATTATCTATCTTTAGCAGGGTAACTTGCAGCCTGAGGTAGAAAAGAGGGCTCAGAAACTCGTTCGCCATCAATTTTGGATCCCCTGAGCGGATAATATCCTCTTGCATCATCACAAAGAAGGCCTCAGAAAGCATTTTGATGTTGTTGTTGTGGAATTCATTCTTAAAACTCTCCCTGATGGTCTTATTCTGCAGCAGTTCAATCATCAGTATTCGAAAAAGACGTTCATTCTTGGCATCAAAAGTCATCAGTTTGTAGCCAACGATAAAGGAGAAGAGGAACTTTTTACCACCTTTGGCACGTTCAGCAATGCTTTTGTCGCTTTGAGAAGGTGATGTCGGCGTCGAGAACAGGGTGGCGGCAACGGCTTTAAAGATCTCTTCTTTGTTGGTAAAGTGGTTGTAGAGAGCACTCTCTCTAATACCTACTTTGGCTGCGATTTTGCGAACCGATGCTGCCTTGTAGCCATATTCGGAGAAGAGCTCCATACTCGCTTTTAGTATCAGATCTTTTGTGCTTTTGCCGCCGCTGCTTTGCTGCATGTTTTCCTCAAGTGAACAGTTGTTAATATGGATATAACTATATATGAACAACTGTTAACCTGCGCTTAAAAGCATATGAACAGTTGTTCATATACAGGTTCTTTTTGCACTCTCGGTATGAACAGTTGTTCATATTTAAAAATCCCTATAATAAGGGATTTATAACAGGTTTAAAAGCTGATATAGAACGATACTAGGGGGCATACAAAAGGCAGAAAAAAGAGGTGAACAGAGCGGCGATTTCCAGATACGTTAAAATAACAGAAGTTCTTATTTTTGAAGGTGGGGATCATGCGGATTTTCAGAGCTGTTCTTTTTACAGGGTTGCTTTCATTTTTAGTGGCCTGTTCGAATTCTTCGATCGGTATGCCAAAGAGTGGTCAATTACTGATCTCTAATGATCAGACGATGATCAACGTCAAAACGCCGATTGTGGAGAAGAGACGTATCAATTTAAGTGCACTCTATATCGATCAAAATATTCTAGCGGTTGATGAAGCACGTTGTCTTGTCTATGAAGATATTACGACTGCCGCAGGTTATCGGTTTAATCATGCGTATAAACGATCAATTGATTTGATCTTTAATGCCTATGATGTAAAAGAGCGTAAGCGCTATGGTAACCTCACACTTTATCGCTTGACCTTGCGGGATGAAAACAGGACCAAACTCAATCTCCTGGCCTTGACAGCTTCAAAAAAATCGCTGAAGCTGCTCTATGGGTTTAATGACGAGGAGTCTGCTGTATTGGAAAAAAGTCTCGATCAAAACAACACAGTTCTGCATTATGAACTCTCTAACAGTACGAATAAAAGAGATCACTGTATAAAAAGCATCTGGAAACCAAAAATTCAGATCATAGATAACCTGGTTGGAAAAGAAGGGGGTATCATACCGCGCATAGGCAAATAGTCTATGGCCCTTTAGGGGGTGCTTAAGCTTTACTCTCTTGTCGTCTTCGCATTTTATCTTTGTAATTCGTTTTGCCTAATGTACCATTGGATGCTTGATCGCACCGTTGTAAAATGGGGTGCATTCGGTCACTTTTTTGGAGATCTCTTTCGGCGTATCGGTCACTTTGGTAAGTGTTTTTTTAGTCGTTTCGCCAACGACCGGCGCATAGGCCGCTACATCGCCGACGACAGTGCCGGTTTTTTTGATGATGCCTGCGCCCAGATCAACAACGCTGCCGACGTTGCCAATCAGAGAGATCGCTGCACCGCTGATGATATTGAACCCGGTTCTTGCCAATTGGACCTGCGGATTGTCAAGGTCGCCCTCGATCTTTTCAACGAAATAGGCGCAGTTGCTGGGGTGGAGCAGACCGACATAGAAATTGTCAAAACGGCGGGAGTTCAAATTGATATTGCCGCGCATTGCTATGAGGTTCTTGTCCGTCGAGAGCGCGCAATCTTTACAGCGGAGCCTGCCCTTGTCGATATCCGTTAGAAAACGCATTGCTTTGAAGTGCGTGCTGTTGAGATCCGGGCCGGTCAGATCTGTTGGGATCTCTTTGAGCGTACGGACGATCGGAAGTTCCGAGAAACTGCCCTGAAACAGAGAGAGGTCCTGTGACTCACGCAGTGTTTTCAGCGATGCATCAAGATGAACGCCTTCGAGTATCATGTCGGAGATATTGATGTCGCTGATGCCGTGCAGAGTCGAGAGATTGCCATCAAGAAACGGCGAACCGGAAACGATGGAGACATTGGCATTGAGTCTGCCTTGCGTAATGGGGAGGTCTTGGGCGCTGAAAGCGATCAGTTTGGCAATAGCGACATTTTCGGCTTCGATTTTCAGTTTCTTATCGGTGAAATAGGCAGTCAGATTGCCGTCGAGCGTACTGCTTTTGAGTGTGGCATAAAGCTCGGGTCTGGTTCTGATATGACCATCGACCTCTGCCGTGCCGCGGTAGGGCGCGTTGGGATACGCTTTTAAGGTCAGTTTGTAACCTGCGGAGAGATTCTGCTCGTCCGGAGCGTAGCGGAGATCGTCGATATCGATCGTCTCCTGCTTGGTATCTATGTTGGCATTCGCTATAAAGAGATACCCCTCTTTGTACTTTCCTGACGCCTTGATATCTGTATCTTTCAGCCATAGCGCGGTTTTGAGTGCGCTGTTGAGTGCAAAGGTGCCGGATTCGGTGTCGAACAGCGTGTCATAGAGCGCCAGTCTGAGCAGACGGTTGCTGAGTGTTCCATCCAGATGAAGCTGCCCCTTCTGACGGTATGCGTGAAATGAAACGTTGGTATCAAGGTAGGTGGCGGCATCTTTGTCGAGTTTTCGGTGCCACTTTTTGGGCAGTTGAAAGGTCAGCAGATCAAGGGTGAAGAGCTGCTCCCTGTTCTGTTCAAATCCGCCGTGGGCGTGCAGCGTTCCTTTAAACTCTTCAGGCAGGATGAATGTGCTTTTGTCGAGGGCCTTGATGTCGAGTGCGTAACGGCTCTTTACCTCTTTGGTGGCAAGATCGGCGGCGAGACCGGTGAATGTGAGTGCCTCATTGGCGGTTTTGATGCTTGCCTGCCCTCTGTATTGCTGATCCTTATATGTGAGCGAAGTCCGGGCATCAAGGGGAAACGGACGTACGGTGCTGTTGTGCTCACCAAGGAGAGTGAGCTTGTCAGAGGTGACTTTTGCTTTGATCGCAGATCTCCCGTAGTGCAGATCATAGGCCAGGTCTCCCTTCATGAGAGGGGGCTGATCGCTCAGGCGCAGCAGCTCCTCTACCGGCAGCTCTTTGCCCGAGACCGTTAGCTGCTCTTTGCTGCGTACCATCGAGAGGCTGCCAAGCTGTTCGCTGATAAGCTTCAGTGTGCTCTTCTGCGGGGTGTAGTGCAGATGGCTTGTTGCGGAAAGCGCATATGTTTTATTAAGTTTTGCGAAACGGTCCAGGCGGTCGATGGTAAAGTCGATATTGCTTCTGATATCGTTTTTGGCATAACGCAGCGCGTTGATGACGACTTTTTCATGGGGTGTTGTCAGTTCTGTTTTGCCGAGTCTGTTCGTCTTTGCATCGAATGAACCCCGAAGGTTGAGACTGGAGGCGTTGTAATGCGGGGTTTTAAGCTTTTTGACATTGATATTAAAGAAGACTCTTTGTGACGATGCGACGTAGTGCAGGGCGCTTTCATTGATTGTCCCGGTATTGCTTTTAAGCGTCGGGCGCAGGCGGACGTCGCCCTTAGCGTCATTTTCGGCGCTCAGTGTCAGGTGTAGGTTATTTTCGAGGGCGATATCTTTGCGGTACCGTAAAGGCAAGGCAAGGTTGTCGCTCTTCAGTGAGGCTTTCCACAAAGGCGTTTCTGCAGCGAGGTCAGCCTGTGCACGGAGGGCGACACTCCCTTCGACAATGACGGGCCGATTAGCTGTCTCTTGAAGGGATTCTAAATTGATATTGTTTGATATTATTTCAATCTTTTTGTCCTGAAACGTAAGTATAACAGGGCCGTTTAGGGACTTTGAAGTCAATGAGAGCTTCAGCACCTTATCGGTATAGTCCACATCTCCGAAAAGGGCGTGGTCGCCCTGGAGATTGAACGGTTCGCGTTGAAGCGAGGTGAGGGTGTAGTCCATCTTGAGAGTGTTCGAAGCAAGATCATAGTGGAGGTCCCTGCTGTCAAAGCGATAACCGTCGGCCTGAAAGGCAAGGGTAGTGTTGATATCGTCCTCAGTGCGTGTACCGTTTAGATCGAGTGTAACGGATTTAAGAGGAACGGTCTTCTGATCGTGGTTCTGCAATGCAAGCTTGAGGGCAAACCGGTTTCGGTCAAAGTCATAGTCAAGGGAGTGGCTCCGAATATCAAGGAGCGCGCTTTTTACACGTAAATCGCCTCTGAAGGCATGGACGTCGACATCTCCTTTGAAGGCAAGTTCAAGCGCTAGAGGGTGCTGAAGTTCAGGAGAGACAAGGGCGGTGAGGTTCTCTTCAAGCTGCAACGCTCTGCTCTCTATATTAAAGCGGAACATATAAGGCGCTTCTATACGGCCGTCTCCTTTGGCCGAAAGCAGGCCTGTCACATACAGCGGTATCGGCTCACGCTGCTGCAGACGATACGAGGAGATGTTGAGATCGCGCAGTTCATAACCGTAGGTGGCTTTCTCGAGATTGATGAAACCGTTAAGCGCTCCCTTGAGTAAGGCGGCCTCGATTTTCACCAGACGACGCTCTGTGTGGAAGGTCGCATTGAGTTCAGTCGTAATGTAGGGAAGCTCTGTTCCTGTAAGTGCCGAGAAAGTGTGGAGATTACCTTCGTAGTGGAGTCTGGCAAAGGCTGAGTTGAAGGAGGTCGGCTTAATGAGCAGATGGAAAGTGTCGTTATTATCAAGCGTGCCGGAGGCATCAAAACCGCTGTAACCCACTCTGGCATAGGTAACGTCTGCATTGACATTTAAATAGCTGTTTACGGCCTTCTGTGTAAGAAGTTTGGTGACACTGGGCACAAAAATGAGAGAAAATGTGAGTGTCAGAATAACAAGAAGAGCAATAAAGAGATATTTTATTATGGGTTTCACAATAGCACTTTGTGTCAATTTCTTTACACTATTATACTCCAACATGCAGGAGGACCCCTGTGCTGCGGGTTGTTCCTTTGTCCCGCGCTATTGCACACTCTTTTTCACTGACTGTTTGTCAGATTTAAGGCTGCTTTTCTGAAGTAGGGCGTAGATATCGGCGATATCGGCTTTGAGGCGGTAGAGCTTTTCAACCTCTCCGCTTTCAAGCACACTGTTGAGTACGGAGAGCATCTGCTGGAGTTTTCCTTCGATACTAATTGATAATCGGTTAGGGGCTGTATCCAGGGAAGCTTCAGAGATGGGCTGTTCGGGCAGGGTGGCGAGCAGCTTTTCAAACTCCTCTTTAATCGGTCCGATGTTGTAGCGGTAGTATGTCTCTCCAGACCGTCCTTCAAATGCCTTGGCGATGCCGTGGGTAATAGCCTGTTCATAGGGGAAACCTTTTTGCTTGCTATGGTTGGCATCGCGGATCTTCAGTTTGTAAAGCAGCTTGCCGACGGTCTTGGCATCTATGTTGTACTCTTTACCGATCTGAGTCATCGTCTGGAACATAATAAACTCCTGTTGTTGAATATTATATATTAACTATAAATATTTTATCTTGTTATCAATATGGCACATTGTCATGTTTTTATAATGTATGAGTTTCGAGAACGTGTAGCAGTCATACGTAAAGTCGAAAGTAACTACAGGTGTTCCTCGCGGGCTGGAAACGGTACCGAGGTATATAAAGGAGGAGGAGCCCGGTGTTGTAAATATAATATTCAAGAGAATATACATTATGTTAACCATAGCACCGTCTTTTTGGAAATGGTACGATTGGTTGACTATATTATCAACCCTTACCGTACCAGCTGTTATTGATTGCCGATTAAACGGAAATGCTCCATAATCAAAACTTTCCGTATATGACTGAGCCCCTCTTGCGTGTATGGAAACTCATGTTTGCTGAAGTCAAGCCAACTGCCGGTGATGCGGCGTTTCAGATGGATGCGAAGCCGATCGCTCTCTTTAAAGATGTCGATACGAGTCGATACTTTGCTCTTGCCGTGATTTTCCGGAAACAACGGATCATCCGTAACATCTTCTATACGGTTAAGATAATGACTCTCCCGTACCCCGCTTCCCGGTTCACCCCATTCGAAATCGTGACGTTTTAACCAATCATAGAGATGTGTCAGGACCTTCTGCTTTAAGATAATCTGATCGTCTTCGACATCACCACTGAGCGATGTCTCCACAAAATGGGTATTGGAGTTGACGTCGATCTCGTTGATCAGTCTTTGTAGCTCTTCTTCCTGTGATACACGGTTGAAAGGGCGTTTAAAATAGAGCCTCTCCTCTTCCTGTTTTTTTACATTGTGCGAATGTGTCGTACTTACAAGCTCCCAGCCGTCAAGACCAAGGTAGTCCATCATAGCCTGCAGATAGGTGTCTCTTGGGTAGAGATCGTCAAGATACGCTATTACCCACCCCTCTTCTTCCGCTTTTATAAGGTTTATAATCATGTATTCAAAACGTTCAGCCATCTTCTCTCCTTTGATATCTTTTATTGAATTAAAATAACCGTACAGATCAAAATTATGTGTAACTATACACTCTTTTATATAGTAGCATAAGATGCAGATTAAGTGTATTGTGAACAAGGGTTTGTGCAATGTTATGTTGCATGATAGCCCAAGCTTTATTCCTGAGTAAACCGCTTTTGTTTTAGCTCACTATTACATTAACTGTGCTATTTTTTACCATAGAGAGCAGCTCTAAAGCAAGAAAGGTTTTAACGTTTCTTGTTAAAGTATTAAAAGGAGAGAAAATGGCAACGGTGACTTTGATCGACAACCGTGACGGCAAACGTTATGAGTTTCCGATATTGAACCCTTCCAAGGGTCAGGATGTGATCGATATACGTAAACTATATGCCGAAACAGGGATGTTCACCTATGACCCCGGTTTTACCTCTACCGCAAGCTGCAGTTCCGATATCACTTATATTGACGGGGAGAAAGGAGAGCTGCGGTACCGCGGTTATGCGATAGAAGAACTTGCAGACAGGAAAAGCTATCTTGATGTCTGTTTTCTTCTGCTTGAAGGGCGTTTGCCTCATCAAAATGAACTGATCGCCTTTGACAATGAGATTAGAAAGCGCTCTTTTATCCATGAAGGACTTAAAAACCTCTTCTTCTCTTTCCCCGACAAAGCGCATCCGATGGCGATGATGGCATCTGCCGTATCCGCCCTCTCTACCTTTCATTACGAGCATCTAGAACTCGAAACCGACGGTGATTACCAGGTGATGTCGAGAAGGTTGATCGCCAAGATCCCCACCCTCGCCGCTTTCACCTACCGCCGCTCGCTGGGCATTCCCTTCATCTATCCCGATATCGAACGCTCCTTTACCGAGAACTTTCTCTATATGATGCGGGCCTATCCGGGAGAGGACCTGCAAATATCCGAGGTCGAAGTACGTGCACTTGACGCCATCTTTACACTTCATGCCGACCATGAACAGAACGCTTCGACCTCTACCGTCCGCGGCGTTGCTTCGACCGGTGCACACCCCTACGCGGCGATCTCGGCAGGTATCAATGCCCTCTGGGGACGTGCCCATGGCGGCGCCAACGAGTCGGTCATCGCGCAGTTGGAGTTCATCGGCTCGCTGGACAATGTGGATGATTTTATACAGCGTGCCAAAGATCCGGAAGATCCCTTCAAGCTGATGGGTTTTGGGCACCGCGTCTACAAGAACTTTGATCCGAGGGCCCGTATCTTGAAGGCACTGCTCGATGAGCTTAAAGATGAGCTGGGCGTGGACAGCGAACTGCTGGCTATTGCCAAAAAAATCGAAGAAGTGGCGCTTAACGACAGCTATTTTATAGAACGCAAACTCTATCCTAATATCGATTTTTATTCCGGCCTTATTCTGACTGCCCTAAAGATTCCAAAAAATATGTTTACCAACATCTTCGTGATCGGTCGTACGGTAGGATGGATCACGCAGTGGATGGAGTTGAAACACGATAAAGAGATGAAAATTGCACGTCCGCGTCAACGCTACATCGGACCGATAAAGGAAATTATATAGATGAGTACAAAAGAAGAACTGATAAAAGATATTGAGACCTTGCTCAACAGCTATGACGGTGAGACGCCCCCGACTGTTATCAACCCCGCGCTTCTCGCGTTTATGGACGAGGAGACGCTTAGAAACATTATTGACTCCCTGCTGCGACAGAAAGAAAATGTCAATAAAGATAATCTGGAGTGGCTGGAACAGTTTAAAAAGTATGATTGATACGAATGACGGTAGGCAAAGAGAAGTATTTTTAGTTTCATTTTGTACTAAATTAAGCAAAATTATGAATTAAATAAAAATTTTAAAGTTAAATATAACAATAACATTTTATAATTCCAACGTAAAAAAACAATGTTAAAAGATACCATCGTTCTGAAATGTTAAAAAACAGAATGTAAACATATACTAAAGAGAGTTACTTATGGCAAATGTAGACTTGGTTCAGTTGACTGAACAGACAAAAAAACTGACAGCGATGGTTGTCGAAGATGAAAAAGTTGCAAATGAACTTTTAAGCTCAACGTTCAAAAACTTCTTTTCCGAAGTTAGTTCCGCCTTCAACGGTAAAGAAGCATTGGAAATGTATACAAAATCTCGTCCTGATATCGTATTTGTCGATATCATCATGCCTGAGATGGATGGTATCGAGCTTGCACGTCGTATTCGTGAGATCGACCCGAACCAGATCGTTATCGTGATCTCAGCATCGAACGATATTCAGAAGATTTCTGAAACTATCGAGATCGGTGTTAACAGCTTTATTCAAAAACCGATCGATACGAAAAAGATAATCGAACTTTTGACCAATGTGACGGCGTTGATCTCCAAAAAGAAAAAGGTCGAGACAAAAACTTTCTCGATCTCGCTACCGCTTGATCTTTATGAACTTGTAGATGCCAATGCAAAGTCAGAAAGCATCTCGAAAAATGCCGTTATTATTCGTGCACTGCGCGATTTTTATAACGAATAGTCACTTATGTGCTCTGCCCTTTCGGCAGAGCTGCTGCAAAAACATTTCTTCTCTTCCTTTTTAAACCCTAATCATTCCGCTTTCATATTGACAATAATGATCTGTTGTATCATATAAACTTTAAGCCGGTCCATTCATTTTATTTTTGATCATATACAGCTGTATCTATTGGTAAGAAAATATTGGCGAGTACTTTTTAGCGAAAGCGCATCCGTTTTTAGCATTATTTAAGAATATGATCTGTATACTTCCGGCCAAGAAGCAATTCTTACTAAATGGCTCCATCATCTAATGGTTAGGATTCAAGGTTTTCATCCTTGCCATAGGGGTTCGAATCCCCTTGGAGTCACCATCTTCAAAATCAAAAACCATCCTTGTTTTTACAACCGACACGCTGTTCAAACAATATAATCCTGCTATCTATTCCTTGACATCTTAAGCACTTCTATCCAACCTTTTATACTCTTAATCATGGATCGTCACAATCGTATTAACATGTCTCCAGAATTTACAATCCCCAAAGGGACGGTTGGCAAGCTAAAGCGTGCAACATACATATGTGTTAAGAATATTTCGCTAAAATTGCTTAAAAAAATAGGATAATTTATGTTACGTTTTGCCCCTAGTCCAACCGGTGATATGCACATCGGAAACCTGCGCGTCGCTCTTTTCAATTACATTGTCGCAAAGCAGCGCGGTGAAGAGCTGCTCGTACGTATCGAAGATACCGACAAAGAGCGTAATATTGAGGGTAAAGACAAAGAAATCCTTGATATCCTTGGACTTTTCGGGATTGAATACACGAATGTTATCCATCAGAGTGAACACTTGCGTTATCACCGTATGATGGCGATTCAGCTGCTGCAGGATAAACATGCCTTTAACTGCTTTTGTACCCCGGCAGAGCTAGAACATAAACGTGAGGTCGCCAAAAAAGCCCATAAACCTTTCCGTTATGACGATGCCTGTACACATCTGCCGCATGAACTGGTGATCGACAATGAAAACCCTTTTACTATCCGTCTACGCCGTCCTGAAGAAGCGGTTGTGGTCAACGACCTGATCAAAGGCGAGATCAGTTTTGCGCCCGAGGATATCGATGCGTTTATCATCATGCGCGCCGAGAAGTACCCGACCTATAACTTTGCCTGTGCCGTAGACGATATGTTAGGTGACATCTCCCTGGTCATTCGCGGTGAAGACCATATGAGTAACACGCCAAAACAGATAGCCGTGCGCAACGCGCTGGGTTATGAGAAAAAGATGGAATATGCCCACCTTCCAATTATCTTGAACGATGAAGGCAAAAAGATGAGCAAACGCGATGACGCCTCATCGGTGAAGTGGCTGCTTAAAGAGGGCTACCTGCCGTCCGCTATTGCCAACTACCTGATCCATCTCGGCAATAAGACACCGCAGGAGATCTTTACGCTTAAAGAGTCACTGGCTTGGTTCGACCTCTCAAGTATTTCCAAAGCCCCTGCCCGTTTTGATATGGACAAGCTCAAGTTCATCAACGGTCAGCATCTGCGCATGCTGGATGCAAAAGAGCTTTCACGCTATGTCGGTTTTGCTGATGAAGCCATCGGTGAAGTGGCAAAGATCTTCCTTGAAGAGGCACGCACGCTAAAAGAACTTCGTCCTAAGATCGAGGCGATTTTCGCAGAGAAGTCGATTCCTGAAGAGTTTACGGAACAGGCGGAGATCTTGCGCAAAGTCATTCTCGATGCACCGTACTTCGAGAGCTTTGACGATTTTAAAAAGCACTTGATGCAAGAGAGCGGCCTCAAGGGCAAAAACTTCTTTAAACCACTTCGACTGCTTTTAAGCGGTGCCGAACACGGTCCGGAGGTCGCTGACCTGTATGTCTATCTCAAAGACTTCCTTGGGGAGATCGTAAAATGAGTACGCTGGCCAGTATTATCATGGGTATCGGCGGTATTATCCACTCGCTGCTGACGATCTATATCTGGGTCATTATTATCGCGGCACTGCTTTCGTGGGTACGACCTGACCCGTACAATCCTATTGTGCAGTTTTTGACACGGATCACGCAGCCGGCTTATGATCTGGTCCGCCGTTTGATGCCGACGACCTTCAACGGCATCGATTTTGCGCCGCTGATCATTATTATCGGACTGCAGGTGATCGATATCATTTTGATCAATCTGCTCAATGCCCTGGCCTCCTCGATCTGATGCGTTTTTTTTCTCTTCTGCTTCTTTTAAATCTTTCTCTCTTTGCAGAAGTGACGCTCGATGCCATTCATGACAAGCCGCCTTCTTTGGCCAAAAACTTTATGATATGGCGATTTTTGCATCAGGACATCACCCCTGCAGAGGCAGACGAGGCTTTTTATCAGTTCAGAGACGTTGATACCCGTCTTTTTAAAGCCTACGCCAAAAAATCAGATCGCGAAGAGGTCATCTATACGGCAGAGTGCCTCTCAATGTCGACGCAGGAACTGTCAAAAAGTAATGATATCTCGTGCGTAAAAATGGCGTTCTCTCCGAGCAAAGCATTTGCGATGCGTGAAGAGGAGCGTAATCGTCTGGCCCGTCTGCTCGATGAGAATCGGACCTATACGTGGATAGAGATGATGGACGATCTGCTGCAGACCAAGCGTATAACGGATCTTAGAAAGTATAAACCTTCCACCTTTATGTATCTCTTTTTAAGCGGCGGCATGAATTTCAGGGAAACTTACCTCAATCGGCCGCTCCCCTCTTCCTACCTGCAGGAGATTCCGAAACATTGGGGGTTTGAGCGTTTCGTGGTTTTAGTGGTGACGGACAGCCGTTACGCAAAACTGCAAGAAGAGCTCTTGAAGGTCGGTGCCGATACGAAGATGAGTTCAGAAGCGCACTTTTACCTGGCAATGAATGCGCTCGAACATGAACAGAAGCAGAACGCTCTGGCGCATCTTAAAAAGGTCCATGAACTGGCCTACTACCGTTCGCACAAAGACAAAGCGCTCTTTTGGCAGTACCTCGTCACCAAAGACAGAAAGATCCTTGAGCAGCTGGGTAAAAGTGTGGACATCAATATGTATTCCCTCTATGCCAAAGAGAAACTGGGCGTAGAGGTCACCAACTTCTATACCCATCTGCCGACGCATGAGAACAATACGACCAAAGCCGATCTGACCGACCCTTTTGTCTGGAATGAGCTGCTTATAGAAGTGAAAAAGACACCCAAAAAAGACCTCAAAAAGCTTGCTGCCAAATATGCCAACGATGAGATGATGCCGCTCTACTCCTTTATCTATGAAAAAGCGACCGATTACAAAGAGATGGGATTTATTATGCCGTACAACAGATACATGCAGGACCTCTCTAATGACGACAAGGCGATCTATTATGCCCTGATGCGCCAGGAGAGCCGCTTCATTCCGGCTGCACTTTCTCGTTCATACGCCCTGGGGTTGATGCAGATGATGCCGTTTCTGGTCAAAGCGCTTGATAAAAGTTTCAAAGACGAACGTCTCTCTTATGATGAGATGTTCAATCCAGAGAAAAACATCGCCTATGCCAAAAAGCACATCAACTGGCTTAAAAAAAGCCTTTACCATCCGGTACTTATGGCTTACGCCTACAACGGCGGCATCGGTTTCACAAAACGTTACATCACGAAAGAGAACTGTTTTGCAAATGAAAAATATGAACCTTTTATGAGCATGGAGATGATGGCCAATTCTGAGAGCCGCGAATACGGTAAAAAAGTGTTGAGCAACTATGTGATTTATAAAAAGATACTGGGCGACAAGGTCTCTATTGTGGCTCTTTTTGATATGTTATTGCAGCCCGCTCAGTGTGATCGCTTTCGAGCACCAAAACAGGCGAAGCGCTAGGCAGTTTGTAGCGCACGTAATAGTAGCGGTTCCAGCCGATGTTGACCGGCATCAGTTCGCGCAAGGGATCGTTCATCTCCAACTCTTCAAAGTAAAGTGCATTTTCGCCGTTTAGCACCAGGGTGTAGTCACCGGCAGCGCAGACGTCTTTCTTGTCAAAACAGAGCGCGCTGTTCTTATCACGGGTGTAAAAACCGATCACAAAATGGGCAGAACCGTCTGCGTATTTCGGATAGACCTGATTGAGAAAGACCGCTGAGAGAACGGTCTGACTCCTGTTGTCGCGAAGCAGCCGCACATTTTTATAGCTGGTCATGACTTTCTCTTCTGAAGTTGAAGGCGTGTAACGCTCGGATGTGCTGCTGCACCCGCTGAAGAGGATGAGTGAAATAGTAAAAAGAGTTGTGAACTGTCTCAAAAAATAACCTGATTTATGGACACTGCCAACGTTCCAGTATGGACTCTATAGAGGATTCTTGGCGGCGCGCTTGTATTGATGACAAAAGTATAACCTATTCAGTATGAAACTCGCTTTTTCGGTCTTAACATACCCCGTTTTAGAATACACAACGGTACATATCCGGAGTAAAGATGCCGTTCTCTTGTTTCAGTTTTGCCGTGTTGAAAATGCCTCGAGCCGCCAATTCAACAGTTTTTTAATGACATTCGTCTATAATCTCTTAAAATTAAAGGGCAGCTCTGAAAACCCGTATGGGTGCTTGGAAGTGCCCTGTAGATGGATGTAGATGTGCGAAAACGTTTAGCAGTCGCTTTTACGGGCCCTTCGAACAGCGGTAAGACTACGTTGATCATTAAAGTGGCGAAAAAGTTGATCAATGAGCATGCAAAAGAGGTGGCGATCATAAAGAATGATCCCAAAGACAAGGCGCATTTTGATGTTCCGGGCAAAGATTCGCACAAGTTTTCGGAGACCGGTGCCGAAGTGGTGGTGACCTCACCGACAAGAACGACGATGTTCTCCCAGCGTCATAAAGAGCTCGACGAGATCATTGCGATGCTGGGCGATTTTGATATTCTTCTGGTCGAGGGTCTGAAAACCCTCCCGCTTCCGCGTATCAGTATCTTCCGCGACAAGATCGATGAGGAGTACTTTCCCTATATGAACGCCCTTGCGATCGATGAGAGCATTGATCTTAACAGCTACGCTTTGCCCAAAGGCGTACCTGTCCTGGATCTCAACAGCGAAGACGACGTGATAGCGTGGATATTAGATAATGCAAAGGCAGTGTAGATGAAAGAGATATTAAGTGCAATAGAACGTGCGGCAATACGTATAAAACATGAGATAGATACCAAAGATATTGAGTATTCACAGCAGATGAACTCGACGGGTGATACCCAGCTGCAGCTCGACATCAAATGTGACCTGGTGGTTGAAGAGGAGTTTACCAAAGCAGAGACCATCAACACCATCGTCAGCGAGGAGCAGGAACACTCCCTCGTAATGAATAAAGATGCAAAATACTTTGTCGCCTTTGACCCGCTTGACGGCTCCTCTTTGATCGATGTGAACCTGAGTGTAGGTTCGATCTTCGGCATTTATGACGGTTCGTTCTCCGTGAAAAACCTTGTTGCTGCCTGCTACGTCGTTTACGGCCCGCGTACCGAACTCGTCTTTGCTCACGACGGCGAAGTGAAGTTCTACCTGCTTCAGGACGGTGTCTTTGTCTTTGTCAAAAACATCGTGCTTAAAGAGAAAGGTAAACTCAACGCACCGGGAGGAACGCAGCAAAACTGGCCGCCGTACCACAAAGCGATGGTAGACGGGCTCTTTCAGGAGGGTTACCGTCTCCGTTATTCGGGTGGGATGGTGCCTGACCTGCATCAGATCCTGCTTAAAGGCGGCGGGCTCTTTTCGTACCCTTCTACTTCCGATAAACCGGAAGGCAAGCTCCGCATGCTTTATGAAGCGCTTCCTTTTGCGTTCATCTTCAAAACAGCCGGCGGGGATCAGACGGATGGGAAAAACGATCTTCTGACGATGGAAGCCAAACATATCCATGATACGACGCCATGTTTCTTCGGTTCGAAATATGAGATCGCCAGAGTCAAAGATGTCTACGCTGGAAACTGATATTTTCGAACAGCGACTTGACGAAGAGATCGTGAGAGTCAAAGCATGCCAGGAAGAAAAGAATGTCAAAAGCTGTAGTTTGTGTGCGTTTTATATAGGCTGTGAAATACGCCAGGCATACGTGCAAGCTGTCTATGACTCGATGTCCAAAGGCGAGACCGGCGGCTTTGAATTTTAAAACACAAGGGGTGTTCCATCCCTTGTTTACGCTGACGCCGATTTACATTCGGCGTGGAGCCCAGGCGCTTTGCGCTTTTGAATTTTACTATTGAGAGAACTTATGAGCAATTATTACACGACCCCGATCTACTATGTTAACGGCGAAGCCCACATCGGTCATGCCTACACTACATTTATCACCGACATGCTGGCACGCTACTCTCGTCTTAAAGGCGAAGAGACATACTTTTTGACCGGCACGGATGAACACGGCCAGAAGATAGAGGAGTCGGCACTCAAAGCCGGCAAGCCGACGCAGCAGTTTGCAGATGAGATATCGGCACTGTTCAAAAACCTCTGGGACGAGTTTGAGATCTCGTACGACCAGTTTATCCGTACGACGGATGAAGCCCACAAAAAAGGCGTGCAGTACGCTTTCAAAAAGATGTTTGATAAAGGCGATATCTACAAGGGTGAGTATGAGGGCAACTACTGTGTAAGCTGCGAGACCTTCTTTCCGGAGTCTCAGCTGATCGACGGCGAGTTCTGCCCTGATTGCGGCCGTACGACTACTACGGTCAAAGAGGAGAGCTACTTCTTTAAACTCTCCGCGTACGAGCAGAAGCTCCTGGACTTTTATGAGGCAACGCCTGACTTTATTCTGCCGAAATCGCGCCGCAACGAGGTGATCAACTTTGTTAAAGGCGGTCTGCACGACCTCTCTGTCACGCGTACTTCATTCAGCTGGGGCGTACCGATGCCCAAAGAGCTCAATGACGACAAACATGTGATGTATGTCTGGCTTGATGCCCTTCTCAATTATGTGACGGCACTCGGTTACGGTCAGGATGAAGCCAAGATGCACCTGTGGCCTGCGCAGATGCATGTTGTCGGAAAAGACATCCTGCGTTTCCATGCGATCTACTGGCCGGCATTTTTGATGAGCCTGGATCTGCCGCTTCCGCGCCATATCGCAGCCCACGGCTGGTGGACGCGCGACGGTGAGAAGATGTCAAAATCCAAAGGCAATGTGGTCTTTCCTAAAGAGGTCTCCGATGCATACGGTGCCGAGAACCTCCGTTACTTTATGATGCGCGAAGTACCGTTCGGCCAGGACGGGGACTTCTCCCAGCGTGCTTTTATCGACCGTATCAACTCTGACCTGAGCAACGATCTGGGTAACCTGCTTAACCGTATTATCGGTATGAGCGGCAAATACAGTGATTTTCTTGTCGACTCTGTTGATGTAGAAAAGTACCATGCTGCCGAGCTTGAGGAGATGTACGAGATATTGGACAATGTCGAGAAGTTCCTTGATGAAGTCCAGACACACCGTTTCCTGGAAGAGCTTTGGAAGGTCTTTACCATCGGAAATAGAGCGATCGAAGCACATGCACCTTGGACAAAAGTCAAAGAGGGAAAAACTGATGAGGCTCTGGCCACGGTGGCCCTGGTAGCGAATGTTTTAGCAAAAGCGTCTGTCCTGCTGCACCCGTTCATGCCTAAAACGACCAATACCATTGCCGATACTCTCGGCTTTACGATCGACACAGAAAGCTATAACAGTCTTCTAAAAGAGAAAAAACTGCTTGCCACCTTTACCATCAAGCCGGTCGGACCGCTCTTCCCTCGTGTTGACGAGCCATTGATCCCCGAAGCGCCGAAGGCGATGATGGAAGCAGAAAAACCGAAAGAGAGCAAAAAAGAGAGTAAAAAAGCTGAAGCGCCGAAAGAAGAAGCTGCCGGGTTGATCACATTCGACGAATTTTTCAACACAACGCTGAAAGTCGGCACTATCGTTGAAGCCGAAGAGGTTCCAAAAAGCAAGAAGCTTCTCAAACTTCAAGTGGATCTTGGCGAAGGTGAACTGCGTCAGATCGTTGCGGGTATCAAAGATTACTACAGCGCAGAAGAGCTGCTTAACACGCAGGTCTGTGTCGTGGCCAATCTCAAACCGGCAAAACTGATGGGTATTCTTTCTGCCGGCATGCTGCTGGCGGCTAAAGACGATGAGGGACTCTGTCTTGTTCGTCCGGAAAAACCACGTAAAGCGGGTGCCTCGATTGGATAACCCTTTCCTAACCCTATGAGACTTGAAAATCTTCTCGCCCTGACTCAGGGAACCCTGCAGAATCAGCCTTTCGTAAGCCGGTTTGAGGGTATCAGTTTCAATGCCAAAAAGGTGAAGCGCGGCAATCTTTTCATTGCTTTCAATAATGCCGAGATCGATGAAGCGATTCTCAACGGTGCCTACGGCATCATCTTTGACCGACCGACACAGATCGCCGATAACGAGATCGCCTGGATCAAAGTCGACGACGTTGACGATGCCCTGATGCGTCTGCTGCGCTTCCATCTGATCCAAAAAGAGCTTAACGTCTATGAGACGGATCTTATTACCATTAAGCTGGCCCGTCAGATCATGACGGACAGTAATCTTTTGGTCCTGGGCCAATCGATCAAAAATGACTTTATGACGCTTTGGAACGCCGATGCCAAGTCGAACGTGCTCTTTTGCCCGAAACTGATTGACAGGGACACTTTTGTCAGCTCGAAAACACTGCCCTCCTCCTATAAAGATGAGATCACGATCGTTGAACAGACGCTCTTTGAGACCTCGTTTATTTTTGACGATGTTTTTTACGAGAGGCAGCTGCTCTCGCCGTTTTTCATCTCCTACCTGGAACGGCTGCTAAACTTCTACAAGATAAACGGGATCGGCTACCGTCTGCGCGCATTTACGCCTATCGATAACTTTGAAGCGGTCTTTACGAACAAAGAGCTGAAGATCAAAGAGTTCGGTGCAAGCGACCGTGTGCTTATCTTTGAGCCGGATTTTGAGCTTGTCCCTTCGCAGATCTCGTTTTTGAAACGTCAGGCCAACTGGGCGAAGATCATCTATATCCTGCCCAAGGCAAAAGCCAAACCGTTTGAAAATATAGAGGGGATATTCACCTATGAGTCACAGCGGGATGTCATAGAAATTCTAAAATCGGCATCCTTCCATTTTGCCCTGATCGCTGAACAGGAGAAGAGCATTTTGCAAAACGGCGAAGTAAGCCGAAACAGTGAACAGTTAACACTTTTCTAGGAGAACATGTATTGAAACCTGTGCCCAGTCGGCGGAGTATTTTATCGACTATCTATGACCACCATGCTACCGCTATTATCGGTCTATTTTTTGCCCTTCTCACCTTTGTATTTCACTATTTAGGCAACCCTTATATGGCGACACTTTTTGCCGCCGTCAGCATCGCCCTGCTCTCGCTCACCGTTGCCGAAGCCGCGGAGGTGCTGGCTGAGCGACTGGATGAGCCTTACGGCAGTTTTGTCCTCACCTTTTCAGCCGTTATTGTCGAGATCATCCTGCTTTTTCTGATTCTCTTGGAAGCCGGGCATAACCCCGATGCGATGGAGACAGTCAAAGGGGGGATCATCTCCGCCGTCATCGTTGACATGAACGTTCTGCTCGGACTGGCAGTCTTCATCGGCGGTCTGGCATTTAAGGCGCAGGAACACAATGAAGACACATCAAGCACCTATACGACCATATTGCTGGTGGCTTCGTCTGCTTTGCTGGTGCCGAGTATTCTGCACTATACGACCGGCAATTCCGACGACCTTGCCAATGCAAGCTTGTTGATCGCAGCGGTCCTTTTTATTTTCTATATCGTTATCTTTATCTTTCAGACCAAGACGCACTCACACTTTTTCAAGGCCACTGCGAGAAGCCGTATTTTCAGGTTTAAAAATCGTCTGAATGAAAACGAGGAAGATGAAGAGGCGGACGAAGACCTTTTTGAAAAGATGAACACGCCCTTCAATTTTGTTGCGATCTTCATGCTTATCGCGATGATCGGCTATATTGCCGAGATATTCGCCAATGAAGGGATGCAGCTGGTTTCTGCCTACAATTTTCCTGTCGGTCTGGCCGGTCTCGTCATTGCGATCATTTCGGTTTCTCCCGAGATCATCACGGCCATCAAGGCGGCCAAAAATGACCAGATACAGCGTGTCGTCAACATCGCAATGGGGGCATCCACCGTATCGATCATGCTGACGGTGCCGATATTGCTGGCGATGTCCTATGCGACAGAGCACCCCTTGACGCTGGATTTCAACACTCTGCAGATCGGGGCGCTGATATTGACGATCATTCTTGCCTGGAAAACAACTGATGACGGTGAGACCAATTATTTTGAGGGAACCTCCCATCTGATCTTTTTCACCTGTTACGCCATCGTCCTGGCTTTTATGTGAGACCCGTGAAGAAAAAGCCAACTGCTTGGCTTTTTTAGGGTCGAAACCAGAGCTGATGTGCGCAGCACCAGCGACGGAGACTTTTTGAAAAAGCCAACTGCCCTAAAGAAACATCGCTATGCGAGCGGTATCCTTGTTTTGGCTTTTTTAGGGTCGAAACCGCCAAAGGCGTAAAGAACAATGCAAACTGCTTTGCATTGTTTAGCCGACGCGACGATGTGATGTGCTTCAGCACCACATTGGCAAGATGTGCGCAGCACCAGCGACGGAGACTTTGTGAGAAAGGTTCAAAACCGCCAAAGGCGTAACTAAAACAGAAATTGCTTTCTGTTTTTAACCGACGCTGCTTTATGGTGCGCAAAGCACCATCAGGGCAAGATATGAAGCATCAACGGCGGAGACTTTACTAAAAGAGGATAGATATGAGAAGAAGAGATTTTTTAACAGCGGCCGCTGCTACAACCGCCGCAGGGCTTTTAAGCGCCTGCAACGATTCCAACCGTCAGGCCATCGACTACTCCAAACATCCGGGTAAGAAGAGCGATGACGATAAGCATGTCAACATCAACCGCAACAGAAAGACCAAACTGACCCTGGCGACGTCGTGGCCGGCGCACTTTCCTATCATGGGGACCGGCGTCGACAGGTTTGCCGAAAATGTCAACAGGGCCAGCGGCGGTTCATTGGAGATCAAGGTCTATCCGAAGAACACACTTATCCCTGCCCTCGCCGTCTTTGATGCGGCCAGCAGCGGTCAGATCGACGCTTTTCATTCCGGCCCCTACTACTGGAAAGGAAAGAACTCCGCCTTTTCGCTTTTCAGCGGTATCCCCTTCGGGTTGACGGCAGAAGAGATCAATTCATGGATGCTCTACGGCAACGGGATGACACTCTGGCGAAAGCATTACGCCAAATACAACCTGCATCCCTTTATGGGCGGCAATACCAACATACAGATGGGCGGATGGTACAGAAAGCCGATTGCGTCGCTCTCTGACATGCAGGGGCTGAAGATGCGTATTCCCGGGTTGGGCGGCGAAGTCTTTTCCAAGCTCGGGGTCAACCCTGTCTTGCTGCCGGCCGGCGAGATCTATACCTCGCTCGAACGCGGTGTCATTGACGCGACAGAGTGGGTGGGGCCGGCGCTTGACCTCAAAATGGGCTTCTATAAAGTGGCACCTTATTACTACTCTGGCTGGCATGAACCGGGCTCTATTCTGGAACTGACCTTTAACAAGCATAAATGGGACAAGCTCGCCAGTGAACATCAGGCCATCATCGAGATGGCATCGGCACAGATGAACACCGATATGGCAAGTGAATTTCATTTCGAGAACATGAAGGCCCTGGAAACGCTAAAGGAGAAAGGAGTCGAGATCTACCCTTACCCTCAGGATGTCGTGGAGGCGGGTAAAAAAGCCCTGATCGATGTTATGCGCGAGCAAAGCGCTCTGAACGGGGACTTTAAAGAGGTCGCTGATGATATCGACAGTTTCCTTGCGCAGAGCAAGGCGTGGTCCAAAGCGAGCCTCCACTACTTTCTTAACATACGCGAGTAGTGATTGCAGCACTTTTCGAATGTTTTTTGACAATTCGGTTCTTCGCAGACCGACTGCGGAAAAAGATAGTGCGATACCCTGCCTGCCGCGGCATAAACTACTCAACTTCGATCTGACTAATCTTACGATTTTCTGACAAAACAGGATCTTCATCCATACCACTTCTTAGATTCAAAGCTCCAGTGTTATAATTTGTAATACTAATCAATCGAGTTCATATGCGCTTTCTGATAATTCTATTTCCCCTTTTTCTTATGGCCCAAGAGGTCGTTCTGGTGGACAAACACACCCGGGAACCGCTCCCCAATGCCCAATTCATCCAAAATTATACGCTGACGCGTTCCGATGCCAACGGCACGGTATCGTTTGATGCGAACCGCTCCAAAGCTGCACACGTCAAAGCCTATGGCTACCGTCCCTATCATTGGGACATCAACAGCTCTGCCGTAGAACTGGAGATCGAACCGCTCAAGGTCAAAGGGCTCTACCTTTCGTTCTGGGCAGCGAGCCCGAAAACAAAAAGCTTTAAAAATGCGATGCGGCTCATCGAAAGGACGGAGGCGAATGCGTTGGTCATCGATGTCAAGAGCGAACAGGGTCAGATGTCCTATAAGACGTCGGTCAAAGCAGCCAGCGCGATGGATGCACACTACTACCGCACTATCAAAGATATCGACAGCTATATGAAAAAGCTCAAAGAGAAGCATATCTACACCATCGCCCGTATCGTCTGTTTTAAAGATGAGCTGAGTGCGAAACACCATCCCGAGCGTGCTGTCAAGCGTCCTGACGGCACGGTCTGGCGCAATGCGGCCAAGATGGCCTGGGTCGACCCTTTCAACAAAGAGGCGCAGGACTACATCATCAGCATCGCTGTCGATGCGGCACAAAAAGGTTTCGACGAGATCAACTTCGACTATGTCCGTTTCCCGGCCAAGGCGGACCTGGTGTTTTCGCAGGTCAACATTCAGGAGAACCGTCTTAAAGCGATTGACCACTTTATCGAAAAAGCCGCCTACCGCCTGCGCCCCTACGGCACCTTTCTCTCGGTCGACACCTACGGATATGTCGCCTGGAACACTGACACCGACACCAACATCGGCCATCAGACCGGGGTGCTTGCCACGCATGCCGACTATCTGGCTCCGATGCTCTACCCTTCGGGTTTCAACCGAGGCATCCTGGGTATAGAGGACCCCTCGCTTGAGCCTTACCGTGTCATCAAAGCCTCGCTACTGAAGATGGAAGAGACCGTCGAACCGGTGCGCCTGCGCCCGTGGCTGCAATATTTTAAAGACTACGCCTTCTCGCGTAAGCACTACAATGCTTTTGAGATCAAAGAACAGATCCGCGCCAGCGACGACACCAACTGCAGCGGATGGCTTCTCTGGAACCCTTCGAGCCGTTATAACCGCGGCGGTCTGATCAACAACGAAACAGATCTCATCCGTTTTGGCAAGTAAGCGCTGAGACTACGCTCATTGCGGACGTTACTCGCAAATCAGCCTGCACCTTTATGTTTCTCTCCGCTTTTTTTAACCACCTTAATAAAATACATTGGCAACACTCTTTTCTGTATAGCAACAATAATTCGCAGATAACACTTCACTAATGCTTCTTCCGTATACTTTTGTTACACGTACAGATAAAGGAGAACACTATGAAAACATCTCTTATTGCTGCGTATTTGGCAGCAGGATTATGCGTTAATGCCGTTGCGGCAGATTTCAGCTCATATTCCACGGAAGAACTCCTGGATATGCGGGGAACTGTGCCGGTCGAAGAGAGAGCTGACTTTAAGACGGAACTTCAAAGCAGGATATCGGTCATGACGCCTGAAGAGAAGGCAACGTATGATATCGGCAACCAAAAGGGTCAAAGCGCAGGTCAAGCCGGAACGATGAAGCAGGAACAGGTACAGACACGTACCCGGACATCACTGCAGGAAGGTGAAGGCGAACAGTTTAAGGCGCAGATCAGAGAACAAAAACGTCTGCAGGAGAGATCGCGGAAAGATCAGATGAACCAGATGAATCAAATGCAACAGAGGCAGCAGATGCAGCAGATGCATCAAATGCCCAGAACCAAAGATACGGACACGCAGGGAAGACGTTAAAACCGACATCACAATAACTGAAAGAGCAAATCGTACACAAAAGGAATAGCGATGTTTAAAAAAACAATGATCACCTCGGCAGCCGTTGCCGCCATACTATTGACAGGCTGTAACAGCAGCGAAGAGAGCACAGCATCTGTAACGGATATTACCGTCGAACGAGGCCCGGTTCTGGGTGCACTGGTACTTGATAACAGCGGACAGCGCGGCGTAGCGGCCGGAAACGGGGTCTATCGCTTTGCCAAAGGGGTGCAGTATCCTGTAACCGTAAACGGGGGTTATATCGATACCAACAGAAACAACCGCATTGACGTGGGCGAAGCAAGGCTCGGTTTTGAGCTGGCGATCAGCAAGGGGAGCGCGGTGACACTGGTCAATACCGTTGCCAGCAACAGCGAAGTCAGAACGATGCTGCAGGAAAAATACGGTCTGGATGACGACAGGATCAACAACGCCACACCGGGCAATGACAGAGAGATCGCCGCGATTTCCGATGAACTGTACGCCTACTGTAATGAAAACGTGCTCGAACCGCTTAAGTTACAGACGAGTGACCTTGAACAGATCGATCTGCGTATCAAAGAACGGTTACGCGATTATAATGAGAGCGACAGCAGCGTTGCAGAGCTGGAAGAGGAGCTGATCGCCGAACTCGGTATTGAGACCCTGACCGAAGACGACCTGCCTCAGGCTGAAGCCGATCTGGACAATGCCGAACTTAAAGAGGGGAATGTGAGCGACACCCTCCCCGCTGGAGAGTTGAACGATGCGCAGAAAGAGGGGTTGGTCTTTATGGTGGAAGAGGAGAAGCTGGCCAGAGATGTATACGAGTATCTCTATACCAAATGGGACCTCACTATCTTCAGCAACATTGCCAAATCGGAGCAGCAGCATATGGATTCTGTCATCGAACTGCTTGAAAAATATGATTTGGATTATTCTGCGTCCCTGCAGACACGCGGAAGTTTTGAAAACGCAGAACTGCAATCGCTTTACGATACATTGACGATCAGGGGTGAGGCTTCAGTTGTCGAAGCGCTTGAGGTCGGCAAGCTGATCGAAGAGGTGGATATTGAGGACCTGGAAGGGTTGGTTGCCGCTGACATCCCCGAAGATCTCAAAGTCGTTTATGAAAACCTGCTCAAAGGGAGCTACAACCATCTCAGCGCCTTTACGAACCAGCTGAACAACTATTGATTCAAGTCGATAGGACCATCCTCTCTGCATCTAAGCAGAAACGTCTAGCCCGTTTTTAGGTGCTACTTTCTGTCAAAATGGTAGATCGAGCTGATCTTTTTCGGTCTCTTGTTCTCCCAGCTCAGGTAGGAGCTTTTGAGATGGTTGCCGTTGTCGGTGAGCTCATGGATGATCCGGTGGACATGGTCCTCGTCGGACTGGCACAGTTCGGTGCTCATATCGCAGTCAAAAACGAACCGTTCAGGAGTGCTTTCATCTAGGTTGGCGATGAACTCCGGCTGGTTCTGCTTGACGCAGTAGTGCGTCGCCTTGAGCGTTGTACAGGCGATATCCTTGCAGTGGTACATCGTGACCATCTGCTTGGCGGTGTTGGGCAGCAGGTCTTCCTGGAGCGTCGTTTCGGCACCGATCAGTTTAAAGGCGACGCCGGTGGCATCCGTACCGACCAGCGGCAGTACCGCCTTATGCTTGTACGACTCTGTCCCTGTCTGTTTCTGTGCAGGCGATAACACCCACTCCCCTTTGAGCGATGCTTCCATCCAGTCAAACAGATCCCATCCTTCGATCTCTTCCGCATGGCCAGAGGTGGCAATCAGGAGTGCGATCAGTGAGCAAAATAGTCGTTTCTTTATCATGTGGACTCCTTAAAACTATTCGAATATTATATCGGGTTACACTGCAGTTTGCGTTGGGTCATCGTGTGTGCCGCTGCCAGATGATCTCTTTGTCTTTGAGTACTTCACGGACACGGTGAAACGGAATGGTGACCAGTTCGCCCATCTCGTTTGTGAGCTTGAAGGAGAAGTGGTCCCCCTCTTCAAAACGGAGCTCTTTAAACGGCACGTAGACATAATGGTTTAGCTTATGGTCTTCATAGCCGATGACAAATGCCCCTTTGGCAAACTCTTTGTCCCACCGGATCCTGTTGAGCAAATCGACTATGCTTACCATGCCCTGCCATCCATACTCAATGCCGTATTCCGCCTGCAAAAGAGTTGTCCTCGCAATGCTATCATCTCTCTATCTCCCTTTATGGCGCCGGCTGGATCGCGAGATCAGCAGGCGACAAACGGTGCTCGTAGATCAACCCGTTCTTCGCGGAGAAAGATCTGAACACGACAGCAACATCCTTGTCGGATGAGGGGTTGAACACTATTTCGCCGAACATGTTGTTGTCGCCGCTTTTGCCATAGGAGTGGAGCGTTGTGGCAGGCCGCGGTATCTGCGGCGTACGATGCACTCTGGAGAGAGCTCCCGGCGTAAAATCGTAGAAGAGGCGGTCTTTGCCGATCGGCAGCTTATGGACATCGCTGCGATGGACGTCGCCGGAGATCCCGATCACGCCGGTGATGTTGTTCTCAAAGATGAAAGAGAAAAGCTTCTCGCGTTCATTGACATAGTACCTGCCGCCCCAGCTGTCATTTTTCTCCCTTGAAAACTGGGTGCCGGAGACAAGCACCTTGTAGCGGCTCTTCGAATTCTTCAGCTCCCTGCAGAGCCACTCGAACTGCCTTTTTCCCAGCATCGTCTTTTGACGCTTTCTCGCCTGGTACCGCCCGTCTAGCAGGAAAAACTCTGCGTTACCGACAACGAACGACGTGTAGATCCCCTTGTTGTCAGGCTGCCCGTATGAGGGGTTGGGCCAGTACTCTTTGAATGCGGCGAGCGCTTCATCGGCGTTCTTGTGTGTGCCGTCGCAGTCGTTCGGACCGAAGTCATGGTCGTCGTAGATCCCGTAGGTCGGTGTGGAGGCGGTAAGCTGCCTGAACCCGGGGACGCTTCTGAGCTTTCTGTTGCCCTCACGCACCTCCTCTTTTGCGCCCGTTTCGGTATAGGGGAAGTCGCCGATGAAAAAGACCAGATCCGCTTTGCGTGATGCCATCTCCATAAAGATGGAACGTCCGGATTTCATCCTGTTCTCTGCGTGCTTGTAGCCGTACCCGTAAACGACGCGGAGTGCCCTCTTCTTCAGGGCGGGGCCAGGTGTAGTGAACCGGCCTTCGTAACTTGAATCGTCAGCCTGGGCAATATAGCGGTACCGGGTATCGGGCTTCAGATCGTTGCAGTGGAAAACAGCGGTATTGTCGGAATTTTCGTCCGTTCTTATTCGTTGGATCAGCTCTTTTGCGAAGGGCCTGATCTCGGAGAGCCTGACGCTCACCCTGCCCGGTACGGTCGTCCGGAGCCAGATAGCGGCGGATCTATCGGTCACGGTGCCCAGCATCGGGCCGTGCGAGATCTTAAGGTCCTGCTGTGCATAGCTTGCGGAAGTCAGCAACAGGAGGCAAAAGAGCAAGTTATGAAAACGAACAACCATTACCTTCCCTCTCTTTATGCTGTCTATGCTCAAGAGAAACGGTTTAACCGTTCCTCATCTTTATTATACATCTTTCAGGAATCCTACAGCGGCTTCTTTGTCATCGGGTGGGAAGTGCTTCATCCCGACGTTCAAAACGGTCTTCGGCTTAATTGGCAACGGTTCTTTGTGTCAATGAGACCGGATAGTTTCTCTCCCGGCACAGTGATTCTGCGTACCGGCTGATCTGCTTGTCATCGAGTCTGCTGACGGTGGCAAAGTCTCTTTTCCCGTACACCCCTTTATCAACGTAGCCAAGGGTGATAAGCTGTTTTGTGATGGCATCGGCCATGGACAACACCGATGAGGCTTTGACGATCTCACACCTTGCATAATGGTCGTCGACAAAGGAGACGTCGGCTGCCCGCAGGCTGGCATCACGGCCTGGGATCTGCTGTGCACCGTAGAGCGGTTTGGGGACGACGCTTGCCTTCTCAAATGCGGGGATGTAGTGCGCCACATGGTTGATGGCCAGCCGTGTGCGTGTTTTGACCTCCGAAGGGGTCCACTCGTTGTCAATTTTGTCCAAAAACTTTCTGTCCAGTTGCGGCTGTGCGCTGTGCGCCGAGCTTCTGACCAGCCCCTCTTCAAAAAGCGTGATCGATTTTGTCATGCCGTGAAGCTGAAAGTAACCGCCGGGATACGGTGTGAACTGTGCCATCCCCTTGGGCGTACCGCGCTCGCCGAAAAAGATCACTTCCGGCCAGGTGGTCTTACACTCGTCCCACCGGCTGACATAGGCCGCTTTGAACTCAACGAGCCTCTCGCGTTTGAACCCGAGCAAATCGTCCAGTTTGCCCGTTTTGAAACCGGCGGCATTGATCAGAAAATCAAAAGCCTCGTGCTGTATACGGCCTTCATGCTGATACGTGACAAGCCACCTGCTCTTCTCAGCACTCTTCGCAATATCGGTCACTTTATGGTTCAACAGGAGCTGACAGTTCTCCTTTTGATCCAGGGAGAGTCTTGCACTTGAGGCGAGACGAAACAGGTTCAGTCCATACTCCTGCACCATGATGAGCGGAAACTGCACCTTCTCAAGGTCGATGTTTTTTGCGACAGGTATTATCCAGTCATCAAGATGCAGAGGCTTTTCAACGGTCGGCTGCTCTTTCAAGGCTTCGACCTGAGAGCGGTCATAAAGTTTGAAATAGTCAGCACTTTCACCCAGGACCTTATTTCGCGGATCATACTTAATCAACTTGGCATATTCGGCTTGCAGCTTTTTCAAACGCGGCAGCAGATCCTGCGGCCTACCGCTGTCGTCCGTCGGTACGGCGATCACGGTCGGGCGGTAATCAACGGCATTGGGGTAAAAACGTACAAGGTCGATCGACTCTTTGAGCAGTGTCAGACACTGCTGATCCGATATGTCGCGGTAGAGGTTGCCGCCCGCATGGAGGTGGCAAATAGGCGGCCCATTGACCAGACTGGGCCCTTTTTCGAACAGCGAGACGTTCAGACCGATCTCGCTGAGATAGAGGGCAATCGTCGAACCGGCAATGCCACCGCCTACCACCGCTATCTTGGGTTTTTCCGACACGACTTCAGGCATGGTGCTAGTGGACCTCACCCAAGAGTCCTATGATCTCACTAAAATCATGCACCACACTGTCGGGCGCATAGGTACCGATCTCTTCACCATAGTTATAGCCGTAAGAGACCCCTATGCTCTGCATATCGGCTGCGTTGGCGGCGAGAATGTCGTTTTTTGAATCCCCCACCATCACGCATTTTGAGGCACAGACATCCAGACGTTCGCAGACATGCAGCAGAGGCAAAGGATCCGGTTTGCGCTTGGCCAGGCTGTCACCGCCAAGACAGAACTCGAACAGGTCCGTCAGCTCCAGCCCTTCGAGCAGAGGCTGTATGAATGCATAGGGTTTATTGGTGACAAGCACCAGACGATAATCCTTTGCCTTCAGGCTTTTGAGTGTCGCCGCTACATTGGGGTATGTCACCGTGCGGACACAGAGGTTCCGCGCGTAATAGTCCAGGAAGATATCCAACGCTTTCGCAAACAGTGCGGGGTCGATATCGTCATCTATTACACTGCTGCCGGAGAGTCCGCGTTTTACCAGTGTCTGCGCCCCGTTTCCGACCCATGTCCGTATGGTTTCATGGCTGAACGTTTTGCGCTCCAGGGTCTCCAGCATGTGGTTTACGGCCAGTGCCAGATCGGGTGCACTGTCAACGAGTGTACCGTCCAGGTCAAATAAAATAACCTCTTTATTGTCAAATTTCAAATGTGTAGCCTTGCTATCGTTCTAGATCTTTACTTGTTTATACAATTTTTATTCCCGGAACTATATCTTTTTTGTCTGAAAAAAATTTGTGGTAATAATGGGTGCTGTAATGTTTAAAGCGCGGTGTAAACCCAATGTAAACAGAAGTGAAACGGGATTTTTGGAGAAGATCAATAGCATGATGATGGCCTGTCATCACCTCACGGATGCCAAAACCGGAGGCTTAAATACAGCGTCGACAACAGCAGCGCTTTTAGTTGTCCGAGTCGATGGCCGTGTCAGATGCTCTTTTGTGCATAAGAACCGATATTGCCAAACCGTCAGACAAGGCGATCAGCCCCCAGAACAAAAGTTCCAACGCTATTAGATGCAGCGGTTCACCAAACAGGTTAAAGGGGGTAAAGAACTCCCAGAAAAGAAATGTCATCACAAAGACCAGACCGCCAAACCGTAAGCCTCGGTTGACAATCCCTTTCGGCCACGTCTCGGACAGCCACCTGAACAGATAGGCGTGGATAATACCGAATATAACAATTCCGACAATGATCGGTGCGGGCGAATCTACAACAAGCGGGATCGGCTCGATCTCCGTCCAGACGGCAATGAGCTTTTTACTCTGGGTCGATGCATCCAGAAGGATGCCGTCCCCGTTGCTGCCAAAACCGAGAAGTCGGAAGGTCAGCAGCATGACGATGTTCATTGCCAACCCGCCTGCTATACCTGCGAGTACCGTTCTGGCATGTGTCGGTTTCATCCTGTATATCCTCCTGCATCTGACGTTTGATTGCTCTCCGGTGCTTCTGTAGGTTGCTACTAGTCTAAATATTACTCACTTTACAACTTTCAGCAATGTTATGATTTCTTTTTCATTGATATCATCGACAGAATATATTTTGATATGTCGCATATATTTTCCTTTGCCTTCAAATAGTTTTAGCTCTTCGTCAGTGAGCCCTTCAACCGAGAAACCAATATTGACGTGATCTTTGAGTCCTACAATATAGTATTTACATTCATACCAAGGGACACCATTCTTAAATGATTCCTCAAGATCAGGAAATGTCTCTACTATTATCTTCCTTATTTTTTTGCAAATTTCCTTTTGCGGCGAAGGCAGTTTTTCCAGATATGCTTTAACCTTTTCATGCATTGTCTGTTTTTTCCTTTGTAACCTGTCGTCTAAAATGAGCAATCAAAAAACCGCCCGCGGGTTTTCGATTGCTCTTCTTTGACTTGAAATAGGATTTTCCGGCTTTAAGGTCATCAATCAGCTTATCGGCAATCATTTTGCTTTCAGGTGTCTTGCATATGCTGCTTGTTCGCTTTCGGCAACAATGCATGAGGTCTGCTATTGCATCGGACCTTATTTGTTGATTTTAATGACATACGGCGAAAGCAGTGCGTTCGGGCTGGCTCCCGACGTCGAGCCCGGTTTTACGTAGGCGCGCTGCGTAATCGCCAGAGGCCAGCGCAGCGGCACTTCGGTCATGTTGATGTCAACACAATAGTCGCCCAGAGACGCTTCGCAATCTCTGGAGACGACTGAGGCATAGAGGATTGGAAGCTGCTCTTTGAGCTTTTGCGAGGCGCTTTCATACAGACCGTATGCCCGGAGTACGGCTTCGGCGGAGCCTGTCAAATACCCCTTGTCATATCCGGTTACACCGACATTGGTTTGCGAGATGCTGGCAACACCATGGAAACCAGCCATATTGTAAACAGCCAGACTGACATAGGTCGCCGCATCGTTCAATGTATGGTTCACGCCGGTTACGATCGCGGAGTGGTCGCGCTCAAGCAGGCCGATATATCCAAATCGGTATGCATCGGTGTCCTGATTGTCTCCAAGGCACTTGGTGCCTTTTGCAATGCACTCCTGACCAACAAGGCCTGCCAATTCTCCGGTCGACATATCGAGCTCGCTGGTATACATCTCCTTGCTCACCACCGGGAGTCCCGTTGACGTCTGCAGATGCGTTGCCAGCAGTGTTGTCAGCTCCACCAGAGAAGCATTGTATTCCGACTCGTCGACCGTCATTTTTTGCGTATATTCCGGGGTCGCAAAAGGGCTGAACTGCAGATTGTTTTTTGAAACCCTGTACACGAGGATGTTGTCATCTCTGGAAGCCTTCCAACGATCTGCCGCCGTATCGTCTTCGGGCAATGCATAGCGTATCAGGGTAATGAATTCATCGGCATTGCTATCTTCTCCGAGGATGGTAATGTCGCCTACGGGTTCGGTGAAAATAACCTGGCTTTGCAGCCCTGCAGAGGCGGCATCGGCGACCAGCACATCGGCAAGGGCCTGGTTTGGCGTCGTAATGTAGACCACGGCATTGCCGCTCCATGCGATATTCGCGCCGTTTTGTACGACAACGTTGTTGATATCGTTGCCCAGACTGCCGAATATTTCGGCCCGATAGGGATCGGGCGTGGTTTTGGGGTCGCTGGTCAGTGCGGCATAATAGGAGACATCCCGGCTGAACAGATAGGTTTGATACCCCATATAGGCCGCTTTCGGAGGCAGATTGACGATGGTCACCAGTGCGTCGTTTTCTCCAAGACGAAAGAACATATTGGTCCTGTCACCGTCCGGTCCGGTGGCATCAAAATCGTACGCGTAGTACGGGTCCACATACGTCTCTCCCACGGGAAGTTGCGGAATCAGGTAGGGTGCGGCCGGATTGTTGCCAAAACAGGTGCCGAATACGCTGATCAACTTGTCGCATGCAGCATTGTCCACCATGTAGACGCTTCCCTGCGTCACGTTGTACTCGCGTGTGCTGAGTGACTCGGCCCACGACTGCCAGGGTTTGATGGGTGCCTGGGCATCTGCTTGTTCAGACGAGTCACTGCTATTGCATCCGTATAACATCAGCACCGCGCTCAACAGCGCGCCGTATAAAGACAGCTTCATTGATTTATTCTCCTTTTTGGAGTAGCGTTGTAACCATAGGCATCTGTGCCCCATTGAGCGCTATTCTGCATCTAGCGCCGTTCGTATGTCAGTCAGTATAACATTTTTTTTAACTTCTAATTCAAAAAAAGAGACAAAATATATGGACCGAAAGAGTCTGCCCGATGAGCACCGGGCACGGATTCAGGAAGTACGCTTCCATTTTTTTAAAAACCATTCTGTGTTTTACTTCCCTATGGTTTGTTATGCATTTCCGCCGATAATTTCGTGTCCATACGAATTGTCGATGGAACACAACCAGGTTCCGTTCGCATCTTTGTAAAAAACGTAGGTTGCTTTACGAGTAATTTCCGGCATATTGGGAGCTGATATCACTGTATTGGCAAGAACCAAAGCCGTGTTTCCGGATTCAAGTACCTCGATACCTTTTTGCCTGACCTGCAAACCATTCTTGAAATAAACAGCGATGGCCTTAAATGCCTTTCTAATAGCATCTTTCCCTACGGCGTTCCTTCCGGGTTCAACAACCAATACCGCATCACGGGTATATATATCCATGAGAGTATCAAAATCTTCTGCAACGATTGCCCTATCTGCTTTTTCAATTTGCTTAACTACTGCATGCTGTTGCAATGTTGTTCTCCTTGTGCCTAACGTTTAAAATGAGCAATCAAAAACCCATTCACGGCATTTGATTGCTCATTATTGGTTGGTTGGCAGCTTGATAATAGGTTTTCAGATTAATATATGCCAGGAATCCATTTGTATCGTACCTGTTGTACATATGCTTTGTACCCTTTCAACTCTTCTTGAAGTGTTCTGTCTTCCAATTCCGTCCTGATCACGGCAATGATAATGGCTATGACCACTGGAATCAACGTCCACACCGAGCCTAAAGCAAGCACAATACCCAGAAGTGCCAACATATTCCCGGCGTAGCCCGGATGCCGTACTCTTGCGTAAGGACCGCTACTGCACACTTCATGTTCCCGGTCTTTCTGGATACGCACAAAAGTGGAAAAGAAACGATTCTCTATCAAGGCCCACGTGGCAAAGGCGTATCCAAATGCAATCAGAATAAAGCCGAGAAAACTCATCCAGACCGGGAAAAAGGGAGACCATGCGAAATGGTGATCGAGGCCGGCTACTATGACAATCGGAAATGACAGGCTCAACGCCATCAATGGGGCAATGACTTTATCCCAGGACTTTACACCTTGAGCCTTAGAATATTTAAACCGCTCAGCCAGAATTCCCGGATGTCTATGTTCTGCCCCTATGCGTCCCCCTATTCCGGCCGTAACGATCAGCACAAAAAAGACCCACGCCTGCCACCAACTGAAATCCCATCCGCAAACCAATAGAGTTATGGGTATGGAAACGTACGTTATGCTTATGCTGAACCATTGGGATGGTTTAAATTTAGTTACTGGCTTTTGGTCAACGATCATCGATACCTCATTTTTCTATGCAGATTATGTTTTTTTGTTTTCATTATGCAATAATTTTCCGGAATGAATTGGTCTGCCCAACGTCTAAGCTCACCAGTACATGCCCTGTATGGCATGTATTGGTGTGCAAAATATAGTTAGTATTTTTCCCTTTTCACCGCAACGACAGCAAACTCTGTGTGATCACCCGAATAGGTGGAACCGGCGACATCGTTATATATGGCGTTTATTGTCAATCCGGAAGCTTCAAACTCGGTTTTCAACATGTCAATACTATAGTATTGCAGCCAATTGTAAATGACATTCTTCTGTTGCTCTTCTATGATGGTATATTTATCAAGAACCACTTTTTCTTCTTCATACTTAAAAGTATTCAGAAAGCCGTAGTAATCATTGGCCGACCAGAAATGATTGAGCTGATTATGCTCATAGGTTACAGTTTCCTTCCTGATACCAAATCCCACTAATGAGTAGACATCCAGTAGCACAGCCCCGCCATCGTTTAACATCGTACGGAACTTCTCCAGCAACCTCTTTCGCTGTACAGGACTCAACGCACAAAAATCACACATGATCATCGTGATCAGATCATATTTCTCATCGGTTTGGTAGTCCAGATAGTTTTGATGGACATAGCGGATGTTCAGCGCTTCTTTTCTTGCAATTTCTTCTGCGTATTCAATGGAGTTTTTCGAAAAATCTATGCCGGTTACATCTGCACCGGTTTTTGCCAATGCCGATGTATAAAAACCTACCGCGCATCCAAAATCGCACAGTTTGCTTTTGTCATTGACAGAGAAGTTTGCAACGATCCAATCAACGGATCTATCGATAAACTTCTTATTTCGTGAAGCGACATCAATCTCCGTATCGAGATGATACTCTAACATCTGTTTCGACCTGTATTCGTCTGCCCAAAGGGCATCGGCCGTATAAAACTCAAACGCTTTAGGCTTCTTGTTTATCTCTTTTAATTCTGTGTACATTTCATCTCCAAACCATTCGTCATTGGGTGACAGGCATACAAATTTACGGTATCAGTCTGCCACTAACTTTTTCTTTTGTTGTTTTGCTAAATTTTTCGTAATACATAAAACACCTCCTATTATCGTTTGTATTGACTGTACGGTTTGAATACTCAACTTTCTACTACAACGTTTAAAATTAGCAATCAAAAAGCCGCTGGCGGGTTTTGATTGGTCTTTGTTAAACATTTGCCTTTTTAATGATGTTTACCGTGGTCTCAACTAGAACATCAATATTCTCAAGCTCTTTTATTCCCTGCTCATAAAGACCGGATAATGCATCTTCAGCTAATACCACTTTATAGTCTCTTTCACTGGCTTCATATATGGAAGTTCTCGGACAGTTTGGAAAGTTGCATCCGCTAAAGACAAGTGTGTTAACATTCAGACTTTTCAAATAGTCATCCAGCGGGGTATTGTAAAAAGCACCCCAGCGTGGCTTGTATATGATGACTTCATTATCCGATATTTTTTGTATGCCACCTTCAAGCAGGAGTTTTGTATTGTATCTGACACTGTCATTATCAAAGAGTTCACGAGCTAGTTCCGCCCCAATACTATCTTCTGCCAACAATGCGGCTCCATTTTCGACTAACTCTTTTCTGCATAAATCGACATTGGAACCATCGGGTTTGTAGATACGAACGATATGGATGATTGGCAATTGATTCTTCCTGTAAAAATCTAGCAGTATTTTCATTCGCGGCAATGCATCAGAGGTTCCCTTGATTTCAAGAGGTTGTCCTTCTAAAGTATCTCGTTGTGTATCTATGGTAATTAGTGCAGAAGTTTCAAAATTTGGTTTTGTGTATTTGTTCATTTTTGATCCTAATTATATGTTTAACGTCTAAAATGAGCAATCAAAAAGCCACCGGCGGGGTTTGGATTGGTCTCCTTTGGTTTGTTGGGCATTTTACGACCTTTTGCCTAAAACAGTCGCCTGATACCGGCCCAATAACTGCGGGTCTTCGATCGAGCCATGATGATGGACCTGTTTCCAGCGTCCCTCGATTCTTCGGAAAATTCGACTTGTTCGGATAGCAAGCGCTATCTCCTCGTCACCGAGGCGGAAATACCCCCGCTCCCTTCCTACGGCATAAAACATCTCTGCCGTTTCGTGGATGGAGTAATCGAAATACTCGACGTACACTTTGGCGGGACCATCAAAGATGCGCGCGTAAACCGGCTGGACTTCAGCCCAGCCGCGTTTGATGCCACCGAGTGGGTTGTCCATAGCAATGTCGTCGGACTGTGCCCAGTTCTGTGACATCATCTGTATATCGCCTGTATTAAAAGCGCAATAAAACTGAACGAGTGCCTGATACGGGGAAGATACATCTTCTAGGTTTTCCGTGCCGGTGATTACTTCTTTGGTTGTGTGCATATGTTTCCTTTGGCATGTTAGGACATGATTAAACACTTTCATCATGTTTTCTATTTAGCATTATCGCAAGCAACAAGATAAAAACTGGTGCAGTAATTGCCCATGGAAAACCGAGAAAAAGCAATTTATGTGAATATATCGGATAGAAATAAACGATAGTGATTAGCGGGGTTACAAGAACATGGGCAATAAAAGAGATTCTCACCCATCTTTCAAAACCAAATTTATTCAGCACAGGAATTGAAAACAAAGTTGCCAAGCCCATTGAAATGTAACCAATTGCATCGTAATTCCAAAACATGGAGTGAGGAGTTTGTTCTAGTATTTGAACCGCACCAGACGCATTGTTTATCTTCGAGGGAATCACCGTTGAAAGTTGAACGACATAATTCGCAATAACAAATACGGCATAGATTATCGTAAAGATAAGAGCTGCATGTGTCCAGTACTGCTTGTCTTTCTCCGTCAGATAGTGGAATGCGAGCATTTCAAGGATGAATGGTATGACTATGCAGAGTGATGTACTAAAGATCAGAATCTCATCAATTGGAAAATGTAGTACCCCCGCGACTTGTAAGATCTGAACAATATCATATGCAACAACAGCAGTAAATGCGGTGACGCCTGACCAGTATCCAACTTTGGTGATTTTTACGATCATGACGCCCTGCCTTTCTGACACAGTCTAAAGTTTAAAATGAGCAATCAAAAAGCCGCCCGCGGGTTTTTGATTGGTCTCCTTTGCTTTGTTAGGCCAGAAGCTATTTGAGTTCATCTGGTTTACCACTGACGGAGATCATCATCCATTCGTTACGGTCTTTTAGATAGACTTCACTCCATTTGCCTGTAACTCTCATGGCCTCTCCATCTTTTGGGAGGACAGTCGCCGCATAGGAATAGTGCACTACACCGACACGCCCATCATAGATCCGTACACTTAGTGGTTGGAGTATGTAATCTTGCAATATTGGTGAATCGTCTGTTACTGAACCGACTGCAGCTTCCCGATCATGTGGAAGTTGTGTACTGATATCCCAACCTACGTACTCAGGATGGAGCGTGGCGCGGACTTGATCTTTATCACGACCTCTAGACATTTCCCATAGCGATTGGACCTTCTTCCAAAGCTGACTTTGTTCGGGTGAGAAATCACGGATTGGTAACTGTATCTGCATGATTTTCCTTTATCGCTCACTATTTATTAGTGTACATTTTATAGTCATTGCCTTAAATTAGTACGATAGTTAAACACATATTTTATATTACTATTTAACATAATATGTCAAATTGCAAGAAAATGTCCTTTTTGTGAAATAAACATAAAAATTGATCTGATAGAGATGTTCATTGTAGAAAGAAATCTCTGATATCTGAACACTTTGTTTTACATTTGGATAGTAAGTAGCAGGTAGCTTGTAAGGGCTTACAGCGACGCGTTGAAACGTTTGAGCAGCGCCCTCTTCTCTCTGCTCTGCGGCAGGTGCTGTTCGACGAGGTCGTGGAAGGCTCTGGAGTGGTTCATGTGGATCATGTGGGCGAGCTCGTGGACGACGACGTAGTCGATGCACTCTTTGGGGACCTGTATGAGGTTGATGTTGAAGGTGATGACGCCGTTGCTGCGGCAGTTGCCCCACTGGCGTTTCATGTGGCGAAGACGCATCTCTGTCGGCTGCAGATCCATCCGGACGGCGAAGTACTCCAGGCGCTCCTGCAAAAAGGTTTCCGCTTCGCTTTTGTAGAACTGCTGATAATGCCGATGCAGCTTCTCCTGCGCGCTTCGTTCGCATTTCGTGCGTAGGTTGGCAAATGCGGGGTGGTAGTCGAGCGGGTAGATCTCGCCATAGTAGAGGATCTCTTCGCCCAGCCTGGCCTTCGGCTTCTCGGCAATGCTGCTGAGGGCCTTGGTGATCCACTGCTCTTTCTCGTCGATGAGGGCCAACAGCCGTTTTTTACTGAGGCGCGACGATTTGACGACCACTTTGCCGTCATCGCCGATGCGCAGGTAGATGTTCTTCATTCTGGCGTTGACGACATGCTCTATCTCGAAGCCTCTGTAGCTGTACTGCTTATTCAAGCTCGTCCTTGATCGCCCTGTAGCGCTCGAGCTTCTCCTCTTTTTTCATCGCGGCATGCGCCGGGGACGTCGAGGGGAGCAAGGTCGTCTCGATCTTGATATGTTTGAAGTGCTTCATGTAGCCCTGATAGGCCTTCTGGCCGGTAAAGAAGAGATGCCTGATGTTGGGGTACTCTTTTAGAAACGCGTCAAAATCATTGACCTGGAGTTCCTTGAGGTTGGCGTCGCTGGAGTTGCCCGAGCCGCGTTTCAGGGAGGCGTAGGTGTCCCAGAGAGCGATCCCCTTCTCCAGTGCAAAGGCACGTTTCGCCTCGTTGGTCTTTAGCGTCACGCCGAAGAGCTCCTCCATGATGGGCCAGAAGAGGTTTCTCGGGTGGGCATAGTAGAAGTTCTGCTCGAACGACTTGATGCTCGGGAAGGAGCCCAGTATCAGCACTTTGGAGTGTTCGTCGACAATGGCGTCAAAGGGGTGTTCGAGGCGCTTTTCAGGCATATTTACTCAATAATTTACTATATAGTGTTTACCGTTTTTCATACGGGATCGGATCTTCCACGCCGGCAAGCTCAAAGCCCCTCAGACGCAGGCGGCAGCTGTCGCAGACGCCGCAGGCCTTGTCCTCGTTTTTATAGCAGCTCCAGGTCAGCTCCAGGGGGACATGGTGGTTGACGGCGGCACGGACGATCTGCGACTTCTTGAGGTGGACGAGCGGCATCTCGATGGTGACGTTGGTCTCCTCTCTGGTACCGAGGTTGATGCTCTCCTGCATGCTTTTGATGTAGGACTCCCGGCAGTCCGGGTAGCCGCTGCTGTCCTCTTCGACCACGCCGATGCAGATCACCTCGGCCCCCTCCTTTTCGGCAACCGCCGCCGCCATGCTCAGAAAGATGCCGTTGCGGAAAGGGACATAGGTGACGGGAACCCCCTCTTCCAGCCCGCCGGTCGGCACGTCGATGTTCTTGTCCGTCAGGGCTGAGGCGCCGAGCTCTTTGAAAAAGCCGATGTCGAGATCGTACTTTTTGAGGGCGCCGATGGCGTCGGCAATGGCATGAAAGGCCTCGCGCTCTTTTTTCTCGGTGCGCTGGTCGTAGTTGAAGTGGACGGCGATGATCTCATAGCCGCTCTCTTTCATCATGTAGGCGCTCAGGGTGGAGTCCATCCCCCCGCTCATTATGCAGACTGCTTTTTTACTCATTGTTGCTCTTTTGTTTTTGCTTTACAGGCTATTTATTTTAAGTGTCTCATTTTATCAAAATGTGCTTCAAGGAAAACGATATAGCCGTAAGACGCAGTTTTTTGCCTTGACGATCTATTCTGCATATACTTCTTTTGAATTGAATTTGATTTGATAGTAGGTATGTCACTTTTTTCTTTGCGCGCACAAGTAGTAAACCATATAAGACTTTACTCATAATCAACCTGACATATAGTCAGCTTGATTGTGAGATATCCTGACGGAAAAAAGAAAGGAGCCTTATTGTCACAATACGTATTAGATTATTCGTAAAAGATGAGCGGAGGAGTTTAGAATGTGTTCGAAGAGTTTATATTTTTTGCGTTAGACCACCGATTCCGGCAGAAGTGACGGAATGCCATCTGTTGACAGGTGAAAGGTCCAGCAGTAGCTGTTGCCGTTAGGGTATAGCTCTTCTTCTTTTTCGTTAGGTTTTCTTCTTGAGCTAGCAAGAAGAAAAAGTGACATCCTACTATCAAATCCACTTAAAAAACAAACGATTTAAGACGCTTCTGCTTTGAACTTCTCTTTTAAAGTCTCATACGCCTCTTTGATAGCGATAAACTGCGCCGGATCGCTTTTGACCGTCTTGTCGGGGTGGTAGAGCTTGCTGAGCTCTTTGAACTGGCGTTTGACCTCTTCGAAGTTGGCTTCGTTCGAGAGGCCCAGAAGCCTGAACGCCTCGACGACCTCTTCAGTGTCGCCGTATAACCCTTCATAATAGGCCTCTTTCGTCTCTTTGGCCAACTGCTGTGCTTTTTTCACGATCGAGTTAAACATTGATCCTCATCTCTTTTAAAATTATATCGGCCACCCTGAAGGCGTTGGCGTAGATGGTCCAGGTGTAGGGGACACTGCCGCCGGTCGGCATAAAGCTGGCGTCGGTTACGTAGAGGTTGGCCACCTCGTGCGCTCTGCAGTTTGGATCGAGGACGGAGCTCTCGGGATCGGTTCCGAAGCGGCAGCCGCCGGCGACGAGGTTCGGCGGCGGCGCGTCGGAGATATTGGAGCTTATCTCTTCGCACCCCAGGGCTTCCAGGACCTTCTCCGCCTGCTTCGCGAGGTGACGCCCCACCTCGACATCGTGCGGATGGCCGTAAAGCCGGATCTTGCCGACCGGCATGCCCCACTTGTCTTTGACCCTGTCGTCCACACCGACAAAACATCTGTCGGTCGGCAGCCAGTCGTTGAAGACCTCGAAAGTCATCACCCGTGAGCGCATAAAGGTGTGTCTGAGCTTTTTCGAGAGGGCCTTCCCCCACACAAGGTCGTTGTTCTCATCGTAGACCTGGTCCAGGGCACGGGGGATGGCATTGGCGTGCTCGAAGAGAAAATCGATGGTGCCGCCTTTGACATTTTGACCGCCGCTCTCGTACGCATACCAGTCCTGCAGCGAACGGTTGACGAAGGCGCCTCGCAACAGCAGCGACTCCCGATGCTCTTTAGGGATCTTCTCGAAGTTCAGACGCCCCGTACCGCTTCCGCCGGCAGAGAAGATAAGGTTTTTCCCCACCTGATTGCTGTTGTTGGCCAGACCGTTTGGAAAGTCGACGCTTTTGGAGTTGAGCAGCAGGCGGGCACTCTCTATCGCCTGGGCAGCCAGGACATAGATCTTCGCCTCGATCTTGCGGCTTTCGCCCGCTTTGTCATAGTAGTAGACACCGACGGCGCTGTTCTTTTCGCTCTCTATCTTGTAGACGTATGAATCGGCCAATATCTCGCAGTTGCCAGAGGCGACGGCCTTGTCCAGCAGCGCCGACTTGGCGTGGCTCTTGGCGCCTGTCGCACAGCCGTAGCTGCCGCAAAGGTTTGAATAGGAGCAGCCTCTGCGGCCAAGCGCATCGTAGGGGAGGATGGCACGGGGCGTCGGCATGGCGTGGTACCCGAGCTCGGCGCAGGCGTTATCGATCCACGAGGCGACGGGATGCTCCCAGGTCTGCGGGTAGGGAAATTCCTCGGTAGAACGCGGTTCCCTGAAGGGGTGTTCGACCATCTTTCCGGAGACGCCGACCACCTCTTCGACTTTCGTATAGTAGGGTTCAAGCGTCTCGTAACCGATGGGCCAGTCGACGACGTTGGCCCCTTCGACCTCGCCGAAAACGGTTTTGAGCCGGAAGTCGTCGGGTTTCATGCGGTGAAAATAGCCGCTCATCAGGTTCGACGAGCCGCCCACCATCGAACCGTTCCAGAAGCTCCACCCCACCTCGCTGCCAACCTCTCTTATAATGTTGCCCTCTTCATCGTAGGTCTCGATGACATGCTGTTCGTCTTTTAGTTTCGGGGTGAAGAGACTTCGCCTGGAGACCGCGATCTCGTCTTTTTTGAAGTCATTTTCGCTGTAGAGCGGCCCTTTTTCAAGGACGGTCACCTTGAAGCCTGCCTGAGAGAGGGTGAAAGCGACCGGCGCCGCCCCTGCTCCGCTGCCGATGATGCAGATGTCTGTACGGCGTATCATATGGCCACCTCGTTCGGACGGGGGAATCCGGGGTGGTAATCGAGCCATTTCCACCCCTTGCCTTCGACATTGCCGCCGTAGACCGGGTCGGAGAAAACCGTTTCAAAATAGTAGCCCATCACTTTGTAGAGCCAGTTGTCACCCCAGCGCAGCATAGAGATCTTCTTGAGCAGCGCTTCGCGATGCTCTTTGTTAAGAGAGAGGAACGCCTTGTCGAACTCCTCCTGCGCGCTTTCGTTGAGCCAGCGCACACCGTTGACGAGGTACTCCCGCTCCTCGATATCGATGCGCTTGTCGGCCAGCACCGCCTTAAAGTAGCCTGTCACGTTGAGTTGGGAGGTGACGTAGCCGTCGGCGTCGTTGAAAAGGTGGTCGATGACAGCAGCAAAGGTCTTAAAGGTATCGCTGCCGGCATTGTGACTCAGTGCGTACTGTCTGGCACCGATACCGACCAGCACGGCAGCACCGACAATCCCGCCGTACTGAAAAAGTTCGCGTCTGTTTATCATGAGGTCATTTTAGCATAAGATGAGAAAACTAGGTGATGAGAGAGCCTACGTATTTAAGTAATTTTCAGTACCCTTTCGTCAATTTAATTCTTCAGGAATACCAATGCGACTGACTGTTTTTACCAATACCAAGATTATCACGCTCGAAGGCGGCGCCAAAGATATTTTTATGAACCTTGTCCTGACGCCCGACGAGAACAACCAGGTGATGCCGGTACAGAACTATGTTCCGGCAATGATGACACGCGTAAAAAACCTTACTCCGGGCAACGGCATGGATGACTTCATAAAAAACGAGATCATTGAGGCCTTTGAGGACCTTAAAGAGGGCGACCGTTTTTTGATGAACAAGGCATTTATCACCGACATAAAAGGCTCTGAAGCCGCTTATTACTGGCGGATCGTCGCCCTTCTGAACGACGGTTCGGAGCGCACCCCTAACGAGGCGCAGTCGGTAGCGAGAATAGGCGAACGGGAATTTAATATAAAACTAAAAGAGAACGAGTAGACAAAGCCTTCTTTGGTTAAAATACCGCCCATGATTGATATAGATAACAGAACAGACACAACGATAGAGACAAGCCTTCTGGAGCGTATCGCGCAAAGTCTCAGCGACAGAGATGTCGAACTGATCCTGGTGCATGACGATGAGATGGCGCAGATCAATGAAGAGACAAGAGCGATCGCCAAAACGACCGATGTTTTGAGTTTCCCTTATGCGGATATGCCGGGAGTGCCCCTGGGCAGCATCGTGATCTCTGAAGATTTTGTCAAACGCGGTGCTCAAGAGTACGGCCATAGTGAAGATGATGAACGCGCCCTCCTCTTTATCCACGGCATGTTGCATATTTTGGGATATGACCATGAGGTCGACAACGGCGAGATGCGCGTCAAAGAGAGTGAGCTGATCAAGGCTTTCGATCTTCCGGAGAGTTTAATCGTCAGAACAGAGGAGTCATAATGGATTTTGTTATATTTATCGTCGCGATGGGCGCGCTGATATACGGGGCCGATTTTATTATCAAAGAGTCGGAGCGTATCGCTTTTCACTTCAATATCTCTCACTTCGTCATCGGTGCGACGCTGGTCGCTTTCGGCACATCATTGCCTGAGATGGCCGCTTCGATGATGGCAAGTTATAACCACAAAAGCGACATGGCGATAGCCAACGTCATCGGAAGTGTCACCTTCAACATCACGCTTGTGCTGGGTGTTGTCTTTTTGATCGCCAAGAAGATGATGCCCAAGCGAAACCTCTTTGCGCTTGACAGCGCATGGATCATCATGCCGCCGATGATCTTGTTGCTGATGGCCTATGACGGCACGATCAGCCGTATCGACGGGATGCTCTTTGCCCTGATGATGGTCGCCTACCTCTTTTTCCTTTTTACCAGTGACAAAGAGGATCTTGTGGCCGAGATCGATGAGGAGCTTGAACGTGAAAAGTTCAACTGGCCAAAAAGTATCGTCTTGCTGATGATCGGTTTTGTCCTGACGATCGGCGGTGCGAACTTCGTTGTCGAGAGCGGCAGCAATATCGCACGGATGTTTGACGTGAGCGAATGGGTCATCGGTTTGGTGCTGATCGCTTTGGGCACCTCTCTTCCGGAACTTGTCGTCTCGCTTGTGGCTGTTAAAAAAGGGCATGCCGATATGAGTATCGGCAATATCATCGGCTCCAACGTTGCCAACTTTTCGATGGTGCTCGGCGGCGCCTCGCTGATTAACCCTCTATCGGTGACAGCTGCAGCGAGCTATGACGTCGCTATCATGGTCGGGGCTTCGATCACCCTTTTCTTGCTGCTTGCCAACAAACTGTACAACAAAGCCGGAGCGATCTTTTTACTGACGATTCTGGCCCTCTTTCTTCAAAACGCCCTGGCTGCTTTCTAACAACCGATTTGAGAGATCCTGCGATCTTCTCATCGCAGCCCTCTCTTTTGCGTCATTGCATCTTTCGTGTTTTAAGTGGGTGGGTATATAATTGATTATATAAAACCGTTATCTTTTCTTGAAGGACGCACAGAGATGAAACACCAGACGCAAAGAGCCTGAGGATGTCCAATCAAAAATACTTCCTGCTGCTCTCAACACTTTTTATTATCGAGTTTCTGATTCTTTCAGTATCACCTTACGACCGGGCGGACTGGCTTCTGGAAAATGTTCTGGTGCTGCTCTTCACCATCATCATGGCCATCTCCTATAAGAAGTTTCCGCTTTCAAGGATCTCATATACGCTGATTTTTATCTTTATGAGCCTGCATGAGATAGGGGCGCACTACACCTATGCGGAAGTGCCGTATGATCGCTTTTTGATGACCTGGTTTGATTTCAGTCTGAATGACTATTTGGGATGGAAAAGAAACAACTTTGACCGCCTGCTCCATTTTTTATACGGGCTGCTTCTGGCCTATCCGATCAAAGAGTACTACTACAGGGTTGCCGATACTTCGGGCTTCTGGGGATATTTCTTCCCCCTGGAACTCACCATGGCCTCATCGATGATGTATGAACTGGTCGAGTGGGGAGCTGCCGAAATATTCGGCGGCGAGTTGGGCATGGCCTATCTCGGAACGCAGGGCGATATATGGGATGCCCATAAAGACATGGCCTTTGCAAGCCTGGGCGCGTTCATCGCGATGAGCATCACGATGATGATCAATGTCATGATCCAAAAAGGGTTCTTCGAGGAGTGGAAGCTGAGTTTCAAGATCAAACACAACAGGCCGCTGGGCGAAGACGAAATAAGCAGGCTGCTGGATCAGCAAAAAGAGAAAAGAACATAACAGCCTGCCTGTCGAATGCCCTCTCCTTGAAGATCGCTACTTCCTGATATACCCGAATTCGATCATTTTGTTATAGATATCGGAGACCATGCCCCCGGCGGCGACCCCGCCGTGCCCGCCGTGTTCGACCAGTACTGTGACGATGTACTGCGGCTTGTCGGAAGGAGCATAGGTGGTGAACCAGGCATGCGAACGGGTGTAGTACTTCATGTCGCGCTCATTCATACGCTGTTTGACCTCTTGCGAGATACCGATGACCTGTGCGGTCCCGGTCTTTCCCGCTACGGGGATTTTGGCATGCATAAAGTTGACCGCCGTCCCCTTTTTGGCCTGGCAGACCTGTCGCATGGCCTGCTGGATGATCGGCAGTTTTTTGTGCTGTTCCGGTGTCAACACATCTCTGTACTCGGGCAGATACTCTTCGTCACCTATTTTTTTGGCCAGGTGCGGTGTTACAAGGTGCCCTGTCGCCATAAGCGCGGTAAACTGGGCTATCTGCAGGGGTGTGACCAGAAAATCCCCCTGCCCGATCGATGTGTTGAGTGTCTCTCCGATGTACCATGGCTGGTTGAAACGCCGGCGTTTCCATTCGCGGCTCGGCACAGTACCGATAAACTCGTTTGGAAGATCGACGCCGGTTTTGCTGCCCAGGCCGAACTGCTTCAGACCAAAACTCATATCGGCAATGCCGACTTTGAGACTCCCTTTGTAGAAGTAGTCGTCGCAACTCTCTCTGATCGCTTTTCGGATGTCGGTTGTACCGTGACCGTCATGTTTCCAGCAGCGGAAATTACGTTTGCCCAGCTTCATCGTCCCTTTGCAGTCGACGGTCCACCACTGGCTGATACCCGAACTCAGGTAGATCAGCCCCAGGCCTGTCTTGATCGTAGAACCGGGAGGATAGAGCCCGTTGATAAGCTTGTTGGTAAAAGGGGTGTTGATATCGTTGATCAACTCTTTCCACAGGGCAGATGAGATGCCTGATACGAAGGTGTTGAGATCATACTCCGGAAAACTTGCCGCGGCAAGGATCTCGCCTTCAACGCTCATGACGATGACCGCTCCTGCTTTCGCATCGAACCGTTCACTGACATATTTTTGCAGTTCCATATCAAGGGTGAGCGTGAGATTCCGGTTTTCGATTGCTTTGGTGTGGCTGAGCTCTTCGATGACCTCATTCTGGGCACTGACTTTTACCCTGCGTTCACCTGCCAGCCCCTCCAGGTAACTGTTGTAGTACTTCTCAACCCCGTTCTTACCCGTTGAACCGATCAGTTTAGCGAGTTCGTCCCGTTCGACGTCCTGTTTGTTGGCTTTGGCGACATAACCGATGACATGCGCCGCCAGATCATTATAGGGATAGTAGCGTTTAGGGGCAGGAATGACCGTAATATGGTCATCAAGGTTAAGCAGAGAGTAGACCGGCATGATCTTTTCGTACGAGATAAAGTCGACGACCCTGATATCATTGTGGTTATAGTAGGAGTCGTTATTGAGATAGCGCTTACGGATCTTGGTCGCATTCAGATCGGGCAGATAGCTTACCAGAACCTCGATGGTCTCGTTGAGTTCATCGGATGTCTTGTTGTGTTTTAAGTGTGGCTGCAGTTTGATGGAAAAACCAAGCCGGTTGATAGCGATGGGCAGATTGTTTCGATCGTGTATCTCTCCGCGTATCGGGGCGATCAGCTCTGTTTTAATGGTGTTGTGTGAGGAGAGTGTCTCATAATAGGTGTTGGACTGTATAGAAAGGTAAAAAACACGTATGAGCAGTGAAAGCCACACGATAGAGAATAAGGTGATCAGAAGGCGAGTTCTCATAACAGCGTCACCACAAAAAATTCAAAAGCAATGTACCAAAGCACATGCCAGTCAAGCGTCGGCAATTCCATCCACAGAACCTGCTGCAGCAGCAGGGTGAAAACCCAAAAACCGATGTAGGCGAAGAGAACATAGATAAAAAGCATACAGCGTTTGCATTTGATCATCTGTTGCAGCTTTGGAAGAATAAATTTGTAGACAAAGGTAAAATAGACCAGGGAGCTGAAAAGAAGATACCCTTTATCCGCCTCGTAAAGCAGCAGCATCGATGCGACAAGCAGCAAACTTGAGATCTCCTGCTTGTCCAAAGCACGTATAAAATAGAAAAAAAGCACACCGAACAGAGGCGGCAGGAAAAGATAGATGGTACTGAGGCTCTCATACAGCAGGTAGAGCGTAAAAAGCGAAAGCGCTTTTATATAGAATGGATAAGTGATACTTCGTTGCATACAGGAAAGTGTTTACAGTTGATACAATCTGCCCAGATCTTGTGTTCAGGCAGGGACTCCTTTGGGATCTCTTTGAAATCAAGATGTTCAAAAAAGGCTTGCTGGTAGGTCAAGGCCAGCACCTCTTTTAGTCCAAGTTCTTTGGCCTCTTCCAGGGCGCGTTGAACAAGCCCGGTCCCTATTCCCATGCCTCGCATAGATGCATCGACAATGAGTGAGCGGACCTCTCCCAGCGTTGTTGTATGGATGTGCAAGGCACAGAATCCGACAAGTTTTCCGTCCTCAAAAGCCAGCTGATAAGAACGGATATTGGTCGCCACTTCGTCGTTGTTGCGTTTTAAGATGACCCCGCTCTCTATTTCGGGCGACACCAGAACCTGCATGGCAGGGATATCAAGAAGCGTGGCTTTACGATACGTCAGTGGCATCTTCACCCTCTTTTAATGTATGGTAGATAATCGAGACCAGTTTGGCAATGCCCCGTTTTTTTGAACTGGAGACCATGATCGCTCCGGGAAATTCCCGTAAAAGCTTACTCTGCTCTTTTTGATTGAGTTTGTCGATCTTAGTGAATACACGTACGATCTTTTGGTCTTCACGGCAGATCTGACCCAGGAACTCATCAACAGAGCGGTCGATCTCAAGATGAGGGTGACGACAATCAACAAGATGTAAAAAGAGTTTGATCTGTTTGCGCTCAGCGACAAAATTCGTCAGATTCTTTTCCCAGTCCGATTTGATCGACTTCGAGACTTTTGCATAGCCGAAACCGGGAAGATCGACCAGCATCGCCAATACGCGTTCATCGCTTTCGCGGTCCAAAATAGTCGCGTCAAAGAAGTTGATAAGACGGGTCTTTCCCGGTGTAGCCGAAACCTTGGCCAGACTTTTGCGATTGCTCAAGGCATTCAGAAGCGAGCTTTTACCGACATTGGAACGCGCCATGAAGACCACTTCGTTGAGATATTCGTTTTCAGGTGCCGATTCTACGTTAGGAGCCGATGTCACAAAAGAGGCGTTGATGATCTCTATCATTTTTTCTCCTCGCCTTCATCGATCTCAAAGGTCATGATGACCGGGGTCTGATCGCCCCCTTTGGCCCTGGCTCTGCCTTCAACAGTGCTGACGACGACCTCTTCGCCGTTGATCTCTTTTTTCTCGTTGATCTGTTCGATGTGGACATTGGTGTAAAAATGGTACTCTTTTTTCGACGGAATAAAAATGGCTCTTTCCGCACTTCCCCTGTAGGTGGCGTTGTTCTCTGCTTCGATGAAAAAAGAGACTTTGCCCTGGGCTTCGTATTTCGTCGGTTTTCGTTTGGCGTCGGTATAGACTGTCACGACGTCGGCATTCAGCTGATCCGACTCTTTTGTGATCTTGACGTTACCTCGAAAGACAGTTATGCCTCTCTTCTCGTCACCCTCAAAACTCTTGGCTACGATTTTAAGCTGTGCAGCCTGGAGTGAAAGGAGTAAAAAAAATGATAATAGATAAAAAAGTTTCAAACTGTTCCCTTATTTTAATTCAAATATGCCGGTGACATTTTTAGCCTTTGAGAGACCGTTTTTTCTGTCATAGAACAGATCTGTTCCGACAGCGCTCTCGCTATTCTTATGCAATGTGAACGGACCGGCGGCATCGATTGTCTCATCTTTCTGATGGATGACCGCTCTATCTGAATTGAAATTCAGACCATCTTCGCGATAGTAACGGACATTGCCTTCAAGGGTGATAATTTCTCTGTTGTTATAGCGTCCAAAGTCAGCCTGAATATTGTTTTGAAGCGACCGGGTGCTGTCTGTGTAATCGATGTCCCTGATCTCGATACGGTCATCAAAACGGAGGCCGTGGCGGCCGATCATGATATCTTTAAGACCGTCGACGCCGAGTTCATAAAGGGTGAAATTGAGAAGTTCCAACTGAGCGACCTCTTTATCGATACGTTCTTCTATCTCCATCGGTTTGAAAAAATAGAGGATGGCTGCCAGTACAAAAGCGACAGTGATAAAAAAATAGTTTGCGCTTACTGCCATAATGCTAAAAATTCATCCACTTCGTCGTTGATCACAAAAAGCTCTTCGATCATTTCACGAACAGCCCCCTCGCCCCCTTTGGCTTCACACACCTTGCTGACCATAGCCTTGATATGGCCTGATCCGTCCTGGGGTGTAAAAGAGAGACCTACCATGGAGAGCATCTTATAATCATTGAGATCATCACCAATGGCCGCCATATTGCGCAGTGCGATGCCGGACTCTTCGCTAAGCTTTCTAAGTAGCGCAGCCTTGTCCTTGACCCCCTGGTGGAACGCCGTAATACCGAGCTCTATGACACGTCTTTCGAGCAGATGGGAGTGTCGCCCAGTGATGATAACCGCCTGATGGCCCAATCTGATCCAGGAACTGATCGCAAGGCCGTCTTTGACATTAAACGCTTTTGTCTCGTCGCCGGAATCGGAGTAGATGATCTTGCCGTCTGTGAGACAGCCGTCTACGTCCATAATGATGAGATCGATCACAGGACACCTTTGGTGCTGGGAATACCGGTGCGTTCGTTTTTTGTAATCGCACGGCGCAACGCAACAGCAAAGGCTTTGAATGCGGCTTCAAGAATATGGTGCTTGTTCCGTCCGCGTTTGAGCACGATATGGGTGCTGATGCGCGCATTGAGTGCCAAAGCATGGAAAAACTCCTCGGCTAGCTCCGTATCAAAGCTGCCTACTTTGCCGTTAACGTCAACGTCATAGTGGAGGTAGGGACGGCCGCTCAGGTCCATGTCGCACTCGACACAGGTCTCGTCCATCACAACGCTCGCATTGCCGAAGCGTTCGACCTTCTCGATCGGGTAGATCGCCTCTGCAAGGGCCTGACCGATAACGATCCCGACATCTTCGACGCTGTGGTGATCATCGATATGCGTGTCGCCCTGACAGACAACGTTGAGATCGATCAGGGCGTGTTTGCTGAATGCTTCGAGCATATGGTCAAAAAAACCGACACCTGTGCTGATGCTGCTTTGGCCTGAACCGTAGAGCTCCAACTCTACGGAAATGTCTGTCTCTTTGGTTACTCTTTTTTTAGATATCATATTTTATTCCCCAACTATAAATGCTTTGTCAAACGGTGAATCCGATTTAAAATCGCGTGCCTCCGCTTCGGACTTGAAGCCGCTGAGCCAGACACGGAAAATTCTTTTGTTATTATACTCAGTATCTTTGATGACCGTATGGTAACCCCGGAAGTTATCGTATTTTGCCTGGGTTATAAGTGCGCCTTCAATCTTGGAGAATGAACCGATCTGCAAAGCATAAGTACTGCCTGAGACCATCTCCTGCGGGCCGCTTCGCAGCTCTTTTTTGGAGGCGATATTCTTGCTCTTTTTGCCTTCAAAGCCAAGAACTTCGAGACGCACGCGCGCCGTTCCTTTGTCGACCATGTCGATTGCATGAGCGGCTCTGTTGGAGAGGTCGATAATGCGTGTTCCCACAAAAGGGCCGCGGTCATTAATACGCACCACAACATTTTTGCCGTTATCGAGATTGGTCACCTTGACCACCGTGTTCATCGGCAGCGTCTTATGCGCTGCCGTAAGCGCGTGCATATCATAGATCTCCCCGCTTGACGTCGCCTTGCCGTCAAAATCGGGACCGTACCAGCTTGAAATACCGGTAAACTTCTCACCGACCCGCACTTTGGTCGGGTAGTAGCGTTTGCCGAAGACCGTATAAGGGCGCATCGTCGGATGGACATAGCTGCTGCCTTTTGTTGTACTTGCAGTTTCGTAATGTTTTGCTGCCGGTCTCGTACTGTGGATCTTCACGCCGCGGGTGCTGCACCCCGTAATAATCGCTGCAGAGAGTGCAACAGAGATGATCTTAATATACACGTAACTTCTCTCCGACTCTGATCACATCAGATTGTTTGTTGTTTCTGGCTTTGAGGGTCTTGATGCTGACCTTGTAACGCTTGGCAATAGCGCTGAGATTATCACCTGCTTTGACCACATACGCATTTTTAGGCAACGGCAAAGGCGGAACAACAAGTTTCTCGCTGACGCGGATGACACTGCTTTTTTTATTGTTCAGCGATTTTATCTTCTTTACACTGGTCTTATAACGTTTTGCGATGGCGAGAAGGGTGTCGCCGGGACGCACGATATAGCTGTTTTTTGCAAAGCTGAACTTATGCTTATTGAGCAGCGCGGGTGTGGTCGGAATGATCAGTTTTTGTTTGACACGAAGATAGTTTGATTTGAGTTCGTTGAACTCTTTGATGACACGGTAAGGCACATGGTATTTTGCCCCGATGCGCGAGAGGTTTTCACCGGATTTAACGATGTGGACAAGATAGATCTTCTGCAGATCACAGGGTTCATACTCCTGCTTGAAACGGTTGAGTTTGTTGTAGGGAATGTAGACATTGCATTTTTTTGAAAACGGCGGTACAAAGTCATAGGTCAGATGGCGGTTGAGCCGGCGCATCTCTTCCACGTCGATATCAAGCATTTTCGCAACGCGGCTGATCTTCTCTCCCTTTGGAAGGTTGATCGTGGCGATGGAGTTCAGACTGGCGCGGTTCAGGAGGTAGCTGTAGTCGGTAGAGATCATATCATTCTCATCGATTCCCATGAAACCGTAGGCAACGATCTTGCGGATATAGCGACGGGTTTCAGCGGGAAGGTACCTTCTCTTTTCATCCAAAAGAGTGAAGATGTCATCTTTTCCATCCGCTTTCGAAATGGCGTTTAAAACACACCCTTCGCCGCAGTTGTAGGCCATAGCGGCAAGGTACCACTTTCCGAAACGGTCATGAAGCGAATTGAGATACTTTACGGCTGCCTCTGTCGATTTGATGGGATCGCGTCTCTCATCAAGATAATCGTCTATATGCAGACCATACTGTTTGCCGGTAGCCGGCATAAACTGCCAGATACCGGCAGCCTGTTTTTTGGAGAGTGCTTTGGTGGTAAAACTTGACTCCGCCATTGCGAGATAGATGAACTCTGCCGGAACATTTTCATCATGCAGGATCTTTTTGATTGTGGGGATATAGAGCCTGGCCCGCTGCATCGCTTCGTAATAGCGTTTATACGCATTCGGCTTTTTTTTGGAAAGTATCATTTCATTGAGTTTCTCATCATGGATGTAATTGGGATCGATGTCAAATGATCGCAACAGCATGATCTGTTTGTTATGATTGCTCTCAAAGCCCAATCCGGCAAAAAGAACAGTAGGTCCGAAAAAAAGTAGAAAAAAAGTAAAAATATAGTTCAAACAGCAACCCCTATTATAAGGGTTGTATTATAGTAAAAAAGCGTGTTAAAAACAAAATAAGAGAGAAGAAGTGAAAATAATCGGCTGATTTGCGCTGAATTTTCAGATGCACGGAATAATATTATAAAATATTAAACAGTTGTTGGGCATTTTTGGTGGTCAATTGTTCAATAAAACCGCTATCGAGCTCCAGCAGTTCTGCCATCTTGTCACGAACGAGTGCGGTGTAGGCAGGCTCATTGCGTTCACCGCGGTGCGGATGAGGCGTAAGGTAGGGCCCGTCTGTTTCGATAATGAGTTTCTCCTTCGGAATTTTAGGCAGGACATTGACCAGTTTCCTGGCGTTCTTAAATGTCAGTACACCACCGATGCCGAAATAGAAGTTCTGATCTGCAAGCGACAAGAGCTCTTCGTCGGCGTTATAGCAGTGCAATACACCCCCTACTTCACCTGCATCATGTTCTAGCAGCATCATTTTAGAATCATGGCTGGCGTCTCGAATATGGACGATCAAGGGTTTTTTAAAGCGTTTTGCCAATTCTATCTGTGCTGCAAAGACCTTCTTTTGGGCCGCTTTTTCCGCTGCCTTTTCTACGTCGGAGCCTTCTAGACGAAAATAGTCCAGTCCGCATTCGCCAACGGCGATACATTTGGGATGGTTGATATAACGTTCCAGTGCCGCTTCATCATACTGCTCTTTGTCATAGGGATGGATCCCTACGGCAAAGAAGATCGAATCGTACTCTTCCGAGAGCTCGACTGCGCGATCGAGTGTCGTTATGTCGGCGCCGGGGATGATAAAACGTTCAACGCCATTGTGCATGGCACGCTCAAGCACGTCATCAAGGTCATCTCTGTAACGTTCATCATCCAGATGGATATGGCTGTCAATGATCAATTCTCTTCTCCTTTTTTATCTTTCATCTTTTTGACCTGCAGGATATTTCGTATCATCAAAGCTGTAAAAAAGAGTGCGACTGCGAGCGCGATAAAGCCCGGCGTAGTGTTTCCGGCACTGAAGGCCGAAACGGCATAGACAATAGCGATGAATGCAATTATCAGGCACATTTAGAAGCACTTTCGAGCAGCTCTTTGGCAAAGCTTCTGGCTTCGCTTGTGATCGTCTCCCCGCTGATCATCCGGGCGATCTCTTCGATACGCTCGTCATGCGAGAGCTCGCGAACCCTGCTCTCTTCATCTTTTTCAATCAGAAAATGCTGTTGACCCATTGAAGTGAGTTGCGGTTGATGGGAGATGACAAAGATCTGAAAATGCCTGGAGAGCTGTCTGAGGACCCGTGCAACGCTCATCGACTCTTCACCGCTCAGATTGGCATCGATCTCATCAAGCATCAGCACGCCGCCCTGACCCTGCATCGATTCGGACTGCAGGGTCAAAAGAGCCAGACGAAGACGGTTGAACTCACCGGCACTTACCTTTTCCAGTGAGGCGCCTTTAAGATTGAAGTCCAGTCTGTCCTGACCGTTTGCAGTAAAATCGCCGTGACTAAGACTCAGCTCTGCGCCGCTGAGATAGAGCTGCTTCAGATAGCCGTTGATGGCACTGTTGACATCAAAAAGAGCGCTGGAGCGTTTTTGCGAAATCGTGCGGGCAAGGTCCGTCAGATCGGCAAAAAATCTATCGACCTCTTCGGTGAGCTGCTCTTTTTCATAATCAAAATTCTCATATTTTTCAACCTCTTTTGCCTTCTCCTCGCGGTACGCTATTGCCTCCTCTATCGAACCGTAACGACGTTTGAGCTCAGAGAGCTCTTCCAGACGGTTGAGCACCGATTCGATATCCTCATTCTCAAGTTCCTGAAAGTTCGAACGGGCCTGTTCAAAAATAGAACGCAGTTCATTCATCGCATCGTCAAAAAAGGCACTGTCGACGTCAAGGGATGAAAGTGCTTCGGAAACCAGATGTTCATTCTCAAAGAGTTTCTCGGCAAGCGTAATCTTCTCTTCCGCTTTCTCTTTTTGCGAAAGAGTGCGCTTGATCTCCATCAAGGCCTCGTATTCGCCTTCCTGCGGGCTGACGGCATCGATCTTGGAGAGTTCGAACGCCGCAAACTCTTTATGCTCTTCGATCCGTTTTTCCTGCGCTAAAAGCAGTTCGAGTTCATGTCTGCTTTTTTGGTAGGCAGTGAAGGTACGGCGGTATATCTCAAGTGTTTCTGTATGTGTCGGTTCGTTTTTACTGACCTGACTGTCAAGGATACTGAGCATATTGGCCTGTTCAAAGTCGCTGTAGTCTTTGAGACTGAGCAGTCTGAGGTGTTTTTTTGAGATCTCATGCAGCGATTTTTTAGAGATGCCCATTGCGTTTAAAAAATAGCGCACCTTCTCTTTTTTGACCTGTTTGAAGATATTTGTCTCTTCATTTTCAAAGCCGCTCGACTCCTCATCGACCTGCCAGCTGACGGATGATTCGCTCACTTCGGCGAGGGCATCGTCAAAACCGACTGAGCCCAGGATAGAGCGCATCAATACCGACTTACCGCTGCCGCTCGGTCCGGAAAAGACGATAAGCCCGTGTTGGAGTTCCAATGCCACCTCATTGAATGTGAGGCAGTTTTTGAGATAAAAACGTTCAATCATATGTTTATATATACCTGCTGTCTTGTTTTCGTTTTGAAACGATCCGCTTTATACGCTGCATCTTATGGATACATTCAAACGCTACTCGCCCCATCTCAGTTTCTCTTTAAGCACTTCAAAGTAGTTGAACTCTTTTCGGTGGATAAGCCGGGCCGACTCTTTGGCGAGATGGATCGTTATGCTATCGTCCTCGCCGAATTCATACATATCCTGCCCGTCAATAACGGCCAGGGCACTCTTGTCAGGGGTTTTGACTTCAATGGCATATTGGCCGGGAAGAACGACCGGACGTTGTGTCAGGGAGTGCGGCGAGATCGGCGTGATGACAAAGACCTGCGTTAAGGGAAACAGAACCGGCCCGCCGCAAGAGAGATTGTAGGCGGTCGAACCTGTCGGTGTTGAGACAATGACACCGTCACCGTAATAGGTGTTGAATGATCTGCCGTCGACATAGGTCTCAAGGTGGATCATCTTTGAAATAGCGTTGCGTGTCATGACAATATCATTAAACGCGACCACGTTCTTCTCTTCCCCTTTGGAATTGATAGTCACCTGCAGCATCGCTCTTTTGTCGATGCGGAAATCACCGCTTTTAAGTCTTGGGATGAAGGCATTGAGCTCATCCATATCGAAATCCGCCAAAAAACCGAGCTTGCCGGCATGTATACCAAGTACGGGGATCTTGTATTTAAAAGAGCGGCGCACGGCGGATATAAGCGTTCCGTCACCGCCGAGTGTTACCAGGATGTCGGCGTTTTGGCACATCATGTCGAACTCCTGTCCCATCACATTGATCATGCTGCCGCTGATATTGTCGATGATGACTTCGATCGCATGCGCTTCAAAAATAGACTTTAGCTGATAAAACGCATCTTTGAGTTCCGGTGTCGAAGGGCGCAGAATAACCCCAATGCTGTTTATTGTTAATGGTTCCAAATCAGTTGGCCTTTTGATTATTGTTCCCTGATTATAGCGAATTCTTCCAAATGCTTTGAAATAAATGGCACTTTGAAAGCTCTTCTCAATCATGCTTTTAAAGAGTTTTAGCTATAATCGCGAAAATTATTTTTGAGGATTTTCTCGGTGAGAAGTCATTACTGTACAGATTTAGACGAAAAAAATATCGGAGATAAAGTTGAACTTGCCGGATGGGCAAACAGCTACCGCGACCATGGCGGTATCATCTTTATCGACCTGCGAGACAAAAGCGGTCTTATCCAGCTGGTGTGTGACCCTGCTGACAATGCTGAAGCGCACAAAATAGCAAGCGAAGTACGTGACGAGTTCGTACTCCTTGCCAAAGGGACGATCCGTGCCCGCGGCGAAGGGTTGGTAAACCCTCGTCTTAAAACGGGTGCTATCGAAGTCGTTGTCGATGAATTGGTCATTGAGAACCGTTCTGCTCCTATGCCGTTCGTCATCGGTGACGAGAAGGTCGGTGAAGAGACCAAGCTCAAATACCGTTATTTGGATCTACGTGCAAAAAGTTCTTACGATACTTTTCTTCTGCGTTCAAAAGCAGCTATCGCTGCCCGCAATGCGCTTGATAAACTTGGGTTCCTGGAAGTCGAGACACCGATCCTTACAAAATCCACTCCGGAAGGCGCCCGTGACTACCTGGTACCGTCACGTGTCCATGACGGCGAGTTTTATGCCCTCCCGCAATCGCCGCAGCTTTTCAAACAACTGTTGATGGTCGGCGGTTTTGACCGTTATTTCCAGATCGCGAAATGTTTCCGTGACGAAGACCTTCGTGCCGATCGTCAGCCGGAGTTCACGCAGATAGATGTCGAGATGAGTTTCTGTGACCAGGAAGATGTGATCAGCGTAGCAGAGACTTTGATCAGTGAGATGTTCGAGGCATGCGGTCACAAGATCCAGACACCATTTGCACGCATGAGCCACAGTGATGCAATGGAGTTTTACGGTTCCGACAAACCGGATATGCGTTATGAGCTGAAGATGGTCGATGTCATCGACATCTTTGAACGCTGTGACAACGAGATCTTCACCTCTATCGCTTCGAACCCCAAGATGAACCGTATTAAAGCGCTTCGTGTTCCGGGTGCCGACCTTGTCTTTTCGAAACGCGAGATGAAGTCGTTTGAAGATTATGTACGCAAATTCGGTGCCAAAGGCCTGGGTTACTTCCAGCTTAAAGAAGATGGTCTTAAAGGGCCGCTTACGAAGTTCTTCTCCGAAGAAGATATTCAGCTCATTATCGAGCGTACGGAACTTGAAGTAGGCGATGTCGTCTTCTTCGGTGCCGGTGACAAGAAAACAGTCTGGGATTATATGGGACGCTTCCGAACCTTCATTGCCGAGCATGAGAAGATGAACCTTATTCCTGAAGGCAAGTTTGAATTCCTGTGGGTTGTCGACTTCCCGATGTTCGAGATCGAAGACGGCCGTGTGAAAGCCCTTCACCACCCGTTCACGATGCCAAAAGACCTTAAGCATGAACATATCGAAGACATCGAGTCGATCGCATACGATATCGTTCTTAACGGTGTTGAGCTCGGCGGCGGTTCGATCCGTATCCATAAACAGGATATTCAGGAGAAGATCTTCGAACTTCTCGGTATCGAAGAGGAAGAGGCACAGGACAAATTCGGCTTCCTGCTTGACGCGCTTAAGTTCGGTGCGCCGCCACACGGCGGTTTTGCGCTGGGATTTGACCGTTTTATCATGTTGCTGGCGAACAAAGAGAGTATCCGTGACGTTATCGCTTTCCCTAAAACACAGAAAGCGTCGTGTATCCTGACAAAAGCGCCAAGTACAGTAGACAATGCACAGCTTCGCGATCTTCATATCCGTCTTCGCGAATCGGCAAAATAGGTTCCAGCGTGAGTTTTAAAAAGCTGTTTTTGATTATCGGCGCTCCGGGTTCAGGCAAGACGACCGATGCCGAACTGATCACCGAACACAACACCGATACGATCACCCACTACTCGACCGGCGATATGTTCCGTGCCGAAGTCGAAAGCGGCTCCGATCGCGGCAAAATCATCGATTCGTTCATCTCCAAGGGCAATCTTGTGCCGATCGAGATCGCTATCGAGACAATTGTCGCCGCGATCAAAAGAGCACCTAACGATGTCGTCATCATTGACGGCTATCCGCGTTCTCAAGAGCAGATGGAAGCACTCGACAACTTCCTGGCATCAGAAGAGAACGTTTCGCTTGTCAACGTTATCGAAGTCGTCGTCAGTGAAGATGTGGCACGGGAGCGCGTGCTGGGCCGTGCGCGCGGCGCCGACGACAACAACACTGTCTTCGATAACCGTATGAAAGTCTACACCGAACCGCTTTCGCTTATCCAGTCATTCTACGAAGAGAGATCGATGCTTGTCAAGATCGACGGCGAGCGTTCTATTGAAGCGATCGTTGATGAAATGGAATCCTTTATCACCTCAAGAATCTAAATAATTTTTTGCGTCTCTCTTATGAGGCGTGATTCTCCCTCTTATTTATAAAGACGACAACCCTTTTAAAGATCTCTTCGCTTCCCTCCCCTTTAATGATCACATGCGTGTTGCGCAGCGGCATATAGAGCTCTTTATGTTTTGACGCAATGCTATTCATAAGAACCTGCGCACTCTTCGGATCGACGATCGGATCGTATTCGCCCTGTATGACCAAAAGAGGCGCATCGATCTGTGAAAGTGCTTTTTTTGTCTCCAGCATCAACGAACGCAGCTGCGCAAGGGTGCTGATATAGAGCCGGGAATAATTGATCTCGGGGTAGTCGGATTCATGTTCAATATAGTTCACATCGGCGTTGAAGAGCGACAAAAAGTCATTGACGGCGTGCAGCGTCGGCACGACATAATTAACACGGATATCACGCAGCTCCAGCGCCGAATTGATGCAGATGATCCCCTCGACGGGATACTGTTTCTTCGCAGCAGACAACAGTGCGACAAGCCCGCCTGTCGAGAACCCGCCAAGATAGATTTTCTTACAGACCTGACGCATGGCAGCGTACCCCCGGTTAAAGCTTTCCAGCCACTCCGTATACTTGACATCGCGCAGATCCTGCGCCAATGTGCCGTGTCCTTTTAGCCTGACACCGTAGACGTTATACCCTCTTTGATGCAGGTATTCACTGATATCACGTATTTCGCTGGGCGTCGATTTCAGTCCGTGGGCAAAGACGATCCCTGCAGTAAACGTTTCATCATAAAGGACAAAGGGTTCGCCCACTTCCTTGGCTTTGGAGTACATGACGGAGTAGAACTGCTTGTAATCCTCATGGTAGATAGCGAGATCACGGCGAAAGATCGTATAGAAAACATCTAGTGCGAGTCGTTGCGGCTTCAATGCCAGTACCTCGTCGGTGCTTTGGTGCAGATCTTTGAGTAAGGCCACTTCGTTATAGATCACACGCAGTGTATTGGTAAGGCGTACCCGGTGAAAATCGCTGTCGTCGCGGTAGAGCCTGTGGTTGATCTGATAGCTATCAGCGCCGGCCTCTTTCAGGATATTCTGCCGCAGGGCTAAAAAAAGTATATCTTCATACGGTGCGTAGCCTTCATCCGAAAAGAGATGCAGCAACGGTTCGCTGATACTCTCGTGACAATGGTATATACCGGCATCATGAATCTTGCTGGCGAGAAGGTAGAGCAGCTGTTTAAGGTACTCTTTTGTAACTATTGCTTGGGTATGCTTTTCAAGGATGACGCTGAAAAGGTGATCGATGGTCACAAGGACGTTCTGGTAGATCACCTCCATAAAATCGGTGGTCAATCGATGCCGTAGTCTCTTTGCGACATCTTTGTCTGAGAGATCAAAATCGAGCGTATAGTGTGAGATGTCGATAGGCGTGCAGAAGCGGACATGTATTTCGGCACTGTTTAAGAGGTTTCCCTCGATCTCGATCTCTTCGAGTGTCTGTTGGGATGCATCTTCGCCGGCCAGCAGACCGGCGAGGTTCATCAGGGCATTGTGGCCGGGACGAAGCGGATAGTAGGTGATGTTTACCGGGGTGATATGGGTGCTTTGATAGACACTCTCCTCATTGCATCCAAAAAAGAATTTTGCACGAAGGAAGTCAAGCTTCGTGTGGTCCTGCTCTTTTTGGGCGGCTTTGAAACTCTTTTTTCTATCCTCCGCCTCCAGTGCCATCAATGCGGCACCGCTGAAAACAGCACCGCGATGCCTCGGTATATCGGTAAAAAATTCCCCCTCATTCATGGTCACCTTCTTGTTTTTGAGCATAAAACCTTCGGGGTAGATGATCCAGTTGTTCCGACCGCACATTAGATCGCCGATGATAATATCGTTGCGGTCGGCATCTGCAGTGGAGAGTGCTCCCGAGTGTTTCAGGTAGGTACCGAGAAGCCCGATAAAAAGTGAGCGGTCGGCCAGAGAACGTATCTTTCTGTTACTTCTTGCATCGATGACATATGGCATGATCAATGTCTCGAAACGGGTGAAATGGTTGGCAACAAAAAGGGTCGGAGCATTTTTCTTTAGATGCTCTTCTCCGTGGAGACGAATATTGGTCTTTAAGATCGCGTCAATAACTTTGAGCATGAAGCTGGTCGAGTTGTAGACAAGATCGATCATCTTATTTTCTCGCAAGATAATCGTCTATCTTGTAGGTGTCGACCTGAACGACCGCTTCGCTCATCGCCGCTGCTTTTTTAAGCAGAGCATATTCTTGTTCAGTGATGACGTGACGGTTTAAGGCATCCTCGTACAGCGTTGCACTTTTTTGGAGCTCTTTCGTGCTGAGCGCTATTCTGATCTTCGTCTTGACCGATTTGGCTTCAAGTACTTTGGCAAAACATGCATCGAGAGCGCCAAGTGCCTCCTTCTCATCTTCAGGCCGGTAGATCCCCTCCGTCAGGAGATTCCGGCTTTTCATATCGGCGGAGAGCTTATCGGCCAGTCTCCTGTAAAGTGTGTCGGCCGGCATGGATGAAAAGGCGTTGAGCCTGTACGTAAAGCCGAACAAGAACTTAAAGACAACGTTGACAAAGCCCGAGCCTATATTGGCATAGATACCCTCAAAGGCATTTTGTATCTCTTTGAGTGCATAGGCACTGATGAACTCGACATAGACCTTCTCCTCTTCTTTCATCCCTTCCGACTCAAAACGTCTCAGCGTTGCACTCAGGAGGTACATCCATGACAGCACATCTCCGAACCGGGCACTCAGCATCTCCTTTTTTTTGAACCCGCCGCCGTACAGCCCCATCACCACATCGGTCATAAAGGCAAACGCTGCTGAACTCCAGACAAGCTTCTGTTCATAACGGGCCATAAAGCGGTTTCTCTGTGTAAAGTGGAGGTAACCGCGTGTCAACGAAAGCAGTAGCATTCTGACCAGGTTGCGCAGCGCAAAACCGATGTGGGAGAAAAAGAGCCGGTCAAACTTTTCAATATCGTTGGACTCAAGTGCTTCGATCTCCGCGAAGGCATATGGGTGGCAACGGATAACGCCCTGACCGAACTGAATCAGGGTCCTTGTCATGATGTTGGCCCCTTCGACCGTGATCCCGATCGGCGCGCCCATATAGGGGTTGCCAAGAAGGTTGCGTTCGCCGAGAATGATCCCCGCCCCGCCGATCAGATCCATCCCGCTGTTGATCACGTCCCTGAAGCGCTCTGTGGCATGGTACTTCATCACCGCATTGATGACAGCGGGTTTCTCGCCGGCATCGATCGCACCGATGGTAAAAATGCGCGCCGCATCCATCATGTAGGTCGTCGCAGCGATCCGGCCCAGTTCATGCTGGATACCCTCAAACTGGGAGACAGAAATACCGAACTGTTCTCTGATAGCGGTGTATGCCCCGACGACATGCGCCGTCAACTTCATGCCGCCGCTGCTGGTAGAAGGAAGCGAGATACCCCGGCCGACGGAAAGCGACTCCATCAGCATCTTCCACCCTTCACCGATACCCTCTTCAGCACCGACTATCATATCGATCTCCAGAATGACATCTTTGCCGTAAAGTGATGAGTTGATAAAAGGGACGCCGAGGGGATCGTGTCGATAGCCCTGGTCGATTCCCTTGAGTGTATTCGGCACCAAGGCAAAGGTGATCCCTAGCTCTTCTCCTCTTCCGAGAATGTCATCAGGGTCCTTGAGGACAAAAGCAAGCCCTATCAAAGTGGCGACAGCCCCCAGGGTGATGTAGCGTTTTTCAAAGTTCAGCCGGATCTTCACCTTGCCGCTTTCATCTTTGAAAAGGATCCCTTCCGACCTGATCGAGGTCGCATCGCTGCCTACAAGCGGCTCTGTCAAGGCGAAACAGGGAAGTTCGCGTCCGTCGGCAAGGCGCGGAAGGTAGTACTCTTTTTGATGCTGCGTGCCGTGCTCAAGTATCAGTTCCGCCGGACCGATGGAGTTGGGTACCATCGCCGTGATCGCCAGAACCTGTGAACGCGAAGCGAGTTTTTGTACGACCGCACTGTGCCCGAGCGCTGTAAAACCCAGACCGCCGTACTCTTTCGGGATGATCATGCCGAAGAAGCGGTGCTCCTTCATATAGGTCCATACCTCGGGCGGCAGGTCGCGTTTTTGAAAGACCTGGTGGTCGTTGGTCATCGCGCAGAGCGTGTTGACTTCATTCTCCAAAAACGCTTTCTCCTCTTTGCTCAAAGAGGGATAGGGCTTGGAGAGAATACTATCGAAATCCGGTTTGCCCGAAAAAAACTCCCCATCGACCCAGAGTGTCCCGGCACGCAAAGCGATCTTCTCCGTCTCTGATATTTTCGGCATAAGGTGTTTTTTCTGCATCAGTGCAACGATATGCGCCGTAAAGAGCTTCCGGCGCAGCGGCGGGTAGAGCAGAAGCGTATTAAGCGGAAGGTAGATCGTCCAAAAAAGCGGCGAAGGTGTGTACCAGGCCCACAGGACCAGGATCAAAACGGCAGACCAGGTGACAAACCGCGTACCCTTGAACCACAATGTGATCAGGACAAGTGTCAAAAGGGATGCTAACAGATACGCCATGACCTACTCCTCGTAAAATGTTCTTTTTTCTCTTGCCATGGCGGTAAGCAGACCGGAGGGTTTGAACCGTTCGCCGTAGGCATTTGCAAGATTATTGAGTTTCGCGACAACATCGTGGATGCCGCGTTCGTCAGCGTACGCCAAAAGGCCGCCTCGAAACGGCGGGAAGCCGGTGCCCATCACCATGGCCATATCGAGGTAGGACGCATTTTTTACGATCCCCTCTTCCAAAGCTCTCGACGCTTCATTGACCATCACAAGTAGAGTCCTGTCGATGATCTCGTCTTCGCTGAAACTGCGTTTCGCTTGCACGAGGTCCATGACGGACGTATTGGGCACTGTTTTATGACCTCTGTAGGTGTAAAAGCCCGCACCGTTTTTCTTGCCAAGCAGGCCGAGGTCACTGTAGATGCGCTCAAACACCGGGGCACACCGTATGCGTTCGCCGTAGCCCTCTTCGAGTATTTTGGCAACCTTGTAGCCGACATCGAGCCCGACTTCATCTGCCAGCCTGAACGGTCCCATCGGCATACCGAAGGCCAACAGCACTCTGTCTATCTTTTCAAAGCTCTCGCCCTCTTCGAAGAGGTGTATGGCTTCGATGATATAGGGGATGAGGAGGCGGTTGACCAGAAAGCCTGGGCAGTCACCGACAATTATAGGCGTTTTGCCCGCTCTTTTAGCCAGTGCTACCACCGTCGCAGCCGTTTCATCGGCGGTCTTGTCGCCGCGTATCACTTCGACCAGCGGCATGCGGTCGACCGGGTTGAAAAAGTGCATCCCGACAAAGCGCTCGGGGTGTCTCATGGAGACTGCCAATTTCGAAACGGAGAGCGAGGAGGTGTTGGTGGCGATGATGGCATCCTTTCGTAATGTCTCTTCCAATGTTGCATAGAGCTCCTGTTTGGCTGCCATATCTTCGACGATAGCCTCTACGGCAATATCGCTCTTCTCAAACCCGCGCATCCGGGTATCGGCCGATATTCTGTCCATTTTCAGGTCTATCTCTCTCTGGGTCAAACGTTTACGGCGTTTTATTGCCATATAGCTTTTGTTGACGGCATGCAGCGTATCTGCAATCTGTTCGCTGCGCCTTACCTTCAGACGGACCGGCATATCGATCTTGCTGAAAAGCCATGTTATGCCAGAACCCATTGTCCCGCCGCCGAAGACACTCGCCCGGTTTATTGCTTTGAGCGCCGGTAGGTGGTCAACGCCGGTATCATGTTTGAGGGCTTCCGAGGTGAAAAACAGCTCGATAAGATGTTTGGACTCTTTGGTCAAAGCAAGAGTGGCAAAGCGCTGGGTTTCTGCTTCGAGTGCCTCGTAAAAGCCCGTTTTTGCGATCTTTCTATAATGTTCTATTACCGCCAGAGGGGCCGGGTAATGGCGTTTTGTCTTTTTTAGGACCTCTTTTTCCGCAAAGCTAAAGATAAGCGATGGTGCAAACTTTTCCAGCAGTGTAGCCTTGTGGCGTTTGGCGATTATTTTGGTGCGTTTTTTGGCATCCAGAATGTCGGCGATCATCTGTGTCTCTTTAAAACCGAGGTAACCGCTCGGCACACAGCTGTCTACGAGACCGAGATGTTCTGCCTTTTTGCCGTTAAGCTGTTTGGAGCCCAAGATCAGTTCAAGGGCTTTTTGCAAACCGATAAGGTTTCGAAGCCTGACCGTCCCTCCGAATCCCGGCATCACGCCCAGGCTTACCTCGGGCAGGCCGATCTTGGTCTTGGGGTTCTCGGTGGTGAGTCTGAAATCGCAGGCCAGTGCCAGCTCAAACCCGCCGCCGAGGGCCACGCCGTCGATGACGGCAAGTGTTGGTACCTCCAAAGCAGCGATCGTGCTTAAAATGTCCCGTCCCTGACGCACCTTTTCAAGTGCTTTTACTCTTGTATCAAGGGTCTTGATCTCTTTGATGTCGGCCCCTGCGATAAAGATATCTTTCTTAGCACTTTTAAAGAGCAGAATCTTCACCTCTTTTTGCCGCGCAATGGATTCGAGCAGGTTTTCGAGCTCGAGCAGCACCTCGGACGAGAGCAGATTGACCTCAAGCTCGCTGTGGTCAAAGATCACCTCGCCGATGCCGTTGTCATGCACGCTATAACGTATATGTTTCATCACACTACCTCCAGAAAAAGTGAGGCACCCTGCCCTCCACCGATACACAGCGTGGCCAGACCGCGCTCTTTGTTCCGGCGGCGCAGCTCTTTTAGCAGGTGAATAACCAGCCTTGTCCCCGTCATTCCGACAGGATGGCCCAAGGCGACAGCGCCGCCATTGACATTTAGTCTGGACTCATCGATCTCGCCCAAAGGGGCGTCAAACCCGTGGGACGCGGCATAATGTTGTGATGGAAACGCTCTAAGGTTAGCCAGAACCTGCACGCTGAAGGCCTCGTTCATCTCGATAAGGTCGATATCCTTCAAACTCATTTTCATCGCTTTGAAAAGTTTTGAAGTTGCGTAATAGGGCCCCATCCCCATGCGTTTAGGTTCGAGACCCGCGTAGGCAAAAGCGCTGAGATAGCCCAAAGGTTCAATACCCCGTTTTTTGGCCTCATTTTCGCTCATCAACGTCAGTGCCGCCGCCCCGTCGGAGATCTGTGATGAATTGCCGGCGGTCACCGTACCGTTTTCGGGATCAAAGAAAGGGTGTAATCGGGCAAGCGCTTCAAGCGACTGGTTGGGGCGGATCCCGTCGTCATCTTTCATAATCTTTGAAGCGCCAAGATCATAAACGATGGGCACGATCTCCTCTGCAAAGAGACCGCTCTTTTGAGCCATTGCGGCTTTAAGGTGGCTGTTTAGCGCAAAAAGGTCCTGCTCTTCCCTGCTGATACCGAAATCCTGTGCCAGTACCTCTGCCGTAGAGCCCATCATCAAACCGCTGACCGGATCCCGCAGCCCCTGCATCAGACCGATAACGGGTCTGAGGTAAGAGGGTCTGAAGTGCCCCAAGGTCACAAGCTTTTGCTTAAGCGTCCTGGCCCTGGAGAAGGTCTCCAGAAAACTTTTCATCTGGGTACCAAAGAGCAGCGGTACATTGCTCATCGATTCCACACCGCCGCAGAGATAGACGGAACCGCTTCCTGCAAGTATCTTTTCGGCGGCAGAGGTGATCGCCTCCATACCTGAGGCACAGTTACGGTGCACTGTACTGGCTATCATGCTTTCGTTAAAACCGGCTTTAAGTGCAATAACACGAGCGACATTGGCAGCATGGGCAGGCTGCGCAACGTTCCCGATGATCACCTCGTCATAATCGCTGTAGTCAAGGCCGGAACGCAGGACCGCCTCTTGCACCACACGTGATCCCAATGTCTCCGCCTGGAGCGTTTTGAACTTTCCGCCTGCTTTGGCGATAGGTGAACGTACACCTTCTACGATTGCCATTCTTTCCCTCATCTCGCACCTCCCTGAAGCAGTTGACCATTGCGTCTGTACCTCTTATTCCTATCAACACTCATCTGCTCTGTATGCTTCATTTCATAAGATAACGTCTGCACTGTTTCGTTATTGCTGTAATTAAGATAAGATGCTGTTTTGGAATTTTGATTATTACGATTAAAGCGTTTTTGAAGTGTGTTATTGTCAGACATGTTATGCCTTTTATGTGATTCAATTCCCATTGAAACATCTTATAACTTTTTTGAACATTAACATATTTATTAATTTTTATATATAAGAATATTTTATGGAGAGCCCTTTTATGAACCCCCTTCATATCTATGCCGTCATCATCGGTTCGGAGATCCTCAACGGCCGCAGAGTCGACAAACATTTCGACTTTGTAAAGCGCGCGCTTGCGCAGAGAGGCTACACGCTTCATTGTGTCGAGATCATCAAAGACGATGCTGCTCTGATCAAAAGCAGTTTTGAGCGGGTCAGAGCAGATGAGAAAAGCAGAATGTTCTGTTTCGGCGGCATCGGTTCCACCCCCGATGACCTGACCCGCGCCATTGCCGCAGACGTTTTCAGAGGCTCGCCCCTGGTGCGTCATACGAAATTTGAAAAAGATATTATTGAACATTTCGGCGAGGGGGCTTATCCCAACCGTATCCATATGGCAGAACTGCCCGAAGGGGCCGAACTCTTAAAGAATCCGGTCAACAACATGTCCGGCTTCTATCTCGATGAACGCTACTTCTTTATGCCGGGATTTCCCGAGATGGCGCACCCGATGGTCGAAGAGGCCATTGCGCGTTTTTTTCCGCAGAACAGGATACTGTATCGAAAAACACTGCATGCGCTCTGCAGCGAAGAGCGGCTCATTGCTATTATGAAGTTGATGCCCGATGATGTCGAATGCTCATCTCTGCCTATGTTCGTCAACGAAAAAGCGAATGTGGAGATGTCGGTTGCTTCGTATGACGAAAAGATCACGCTTCGATATTTCGGTATGTTTATGGATTTTCTGGAGGCCAACGACATTGGATTTGAGGTAAAAGAGTGATGAGCACTGTTCTTTTCCCCCTTGCTTTTATAAGTGTGATGTACCTGATGAACACCTATATCCACAGACGCCTCTTCAAGCGCCTCCATTTCAATGTTCGGCTCGCAAGCTTCAATTTTCTTTCCGCTATCTTTATACTTGAGATCCTTTTCGTTATCGAGACTCTTTTTCACCCCATCATCGAATCGCCGGCGCTCTATTACATCCTGAGTCTGGCGGTAGCGGTAACCGTGACACTCTTTTTTATCACGCTGCTCTATGATCTGTTGCACACGACCGCCCAGCATGTGCCCTTTGATCAGGGGCGAAGACATTTTATGAAGATCGCTTTTGATGTGACGATGCTGATATTGGCCTTTTCATATCTCGTAAAAGGCTTGATCGGCGGCATCAAAAGGCCCGAGCTTAACAAGGTCGAGATCTTCATCAAAGAGCTTGGTTTTGATGAACTGACGATCGTCCAGCTCACCGATATGCATGTGGGAAATACCATAGGCAAAGCCTTTGTTCAGGAGTGCGTCGACCGCATCAATGCCCTAAAGCCCGATATTGTTGTCATTACAGGCGATCTTCTTGACAGAAAGATCGAACATGCCAAAGAGGAGCTTTCGCCGTTAAAAGAGCTGCAGACACGTTTTGGCACCTTTTTTATTCTCGGAAACCACGAATACTACCACGGGGCGCAGGATATCGCCGACTATATGCCGCAGCTGAACATTAAAGCCCTCCTAAATGAGAGTGTCGTCATCAGAGACGGTGACAAAGCCATAAACCTTGTAGGCATCAATGACCTGCAGTCTATTCGCTTTAAAATGCTGGAGACCGACACCTATAAAGCGTTTGAGAATGTCGACACGACACTGCCGACCGTACTGCTTTCTCATCAGCCTAAAAGTATAAAGATCGTTCAGGAACATCACTATGATCTGATGATAAGCGGTCACACCCACGGCGGTCAGATATTCCCTTTCGGTTTTCTGGTAATGCTTGATCAACCCTTCTTGGCCGGGCTGCATGCTGTAAGCGCGGCAAAACAGATCTTTGTCAGCCGCGGTACCGGCTATTGGGGGCCGCCGGTGCGTGTCTTTGCCCCGAGCGAGATCTCTATTTTAACACTCAAACCCCAGTTTACACTTGCAAGTAACTGACTTTTATGCATAAATCGCTCCAAAACCCCTTAAACATGGCTTTTTGCCATTAAAAACACTTGAAAAATCTCTACAGATTGCTATATAATAAACTATATATTTAATGAGGATACAATTTGAAGCCAAAAGACGAAGTGACGCGTTCGCTTGTAATCGACAGAAAAACGTGGGATGAGGCGATGAAATATTCGCGTTCACGCTATAAGATGAGTCTGAGCAAGGTGACGGAAAAGCTTCTGCAGGATTGGTTGGCCAAAGAGCGACGCAAACCGCTTGAAAATGAGAAACAGGGTCAGTTTTTTTAATTACGACATGACCTGAATGCCCCTATTTATGTCGACTCTGATGAGAAAGGGTTTTTATGGCAAATTGGGATTATCAAAAAGATATCAATTACAGCGCGATCGATGTCGCAAAAGTCAAAGAGAACCGTTTTCTCTTCCACCTGTTGACAATTGCATCATTTATCGAGATTGCTTCCGAAACCTATGCAAAGAATCTTTCGGAATACTATCAAGAGAATGCGGAAGCTGTCGCATGGCTAAACGATAGATGGGAAAAAGAAGAGGTACAGCACGGAAAGGCACTGAAAGCCTATGTGGCGTATGTCTGGCCGGAATTTCCCTGGCAAAAAGCCTATGGCAGGTTTCTTGAGCTCTACCTTCCGCTGTGCAGTGTCGATGCCCTTCAACCGACAAAAGGGCTGGAGATGATTGCACGGATGATCATAGAAACCGGGACCTCCACAATGTACCGTGCCTTCGAAGACTATGCAAAAAGCCTTGATGAGCCCGTCTTCGCCCACCTGTCACATCTGATCTATAAAGACGAAGTCAACCACTACAGCAACTTCAACCGATATTTCAACTATTACAACCAGAGCGAAAATTCAGGACGAAAAGAGATCCTCAAGGTTATCGTGCAGCGCTTGAAAGAAGCCGGTACCGAAGATATAGAGACTGCCTATCAGAGCATCCATGAAACAAAAGACAGCGGCCGTTTCGACCCGGCATCATATGACGCCTTTAAAAAAGAGCTTAACCGGATGGCCAAGAAACATTACCCCTACCCGATGGCGATCAAAATGATCATGCATCCGCTTCATCTCAACAAGGCGGTCGAAGCGACAATGATACCTGTTGTACGCGGTGCAATGAGGGTATTGGGAGTGTGAATCCGCCCGTTTCCCCGTCATGTTAGACGGGGAAAGGATAGTGGGTTCTCTACTTGTCGCTTTCTACCGGAAACTTGTTTGCTTTCCACTCAGGAAATCCGTTAAGCAGCCAGTAGACATTGGTATACCCTGCTTTTCTTACCGCAAGCGCTGCTTCATAAGAGATCGCACAGCTTTCGCCATAGCAGTAAAAGACCAATGCGGCTTTTTTGTCTTCAGGCAGGTTCAAGGCGATATACGAAGCTTTTGATTCATCAAAAACAACAGGAAAAGCCCCTTTGATATGCTCTGCCTTGTAGTGACGGGGTGCACGGGCATCGAAAAATAACGCGTTTGCATCAAACAGCTTTTTGGCATTTGCAACAGATGTGACTTTAACCCCTTTTGCTATTGCTTCATCCACTTCAGGTGGAACCACACAGACGGTATAAGGAACTTCCATAAGGAAACTTTTTTCGCCGCCGTAATCAACAGCATGCAGGTTTATAATGCCAACCATAAGCGCTGATGAGATCAAAAGTAATAACTTGTGCATAACATCTCCTTTCTTCGGTATATATAATCATTCTACGCCCGGATCACTTTGCTTAATATAAGAAAAAATATTATTCAAATGATTTTAATTCGATTAAAGAATGTTATATAAAAAGATGGGATAGAAGGGAGCAGCAGGGACAGCCTCCTTGCAAAAGGCTGTTATCGGAGAGTGAACGTTGTCGAGATCTTTTCGCTATCTAGTCCAACCGTGACAGTCCATCTCCCTTTGGCGCGTCCCTCTTTGTTGCGGCTGTCAAATAGACTGGCGTGATTTGCAGGCAGTATGAAGGTACGTTCCCTGTCATCCCTGGGTGATGTCGGCGAAAACCAGTTGAATTTGACACTGCGCTCACTATTGGCGCGTTTTGTCATCAGTTTGCAGATGATCTTCTCATTCTCCTCGAGACAGATCAATGCACCGTCTTTATCACTGCTCTTTTCAACGATTTTCTCAACTTTAATGATCTGTTCATTATGCTGCTCCTCTGCGCTTTCTTGCGAACAAGCAGCGAAGAAAACTCCAAACAGTAGAGGTAATACAAAGCTTTTCATTCAAGGGGCTCCAGCAATTCGATCATGCTTTTTTTGTGCATCTTCTTGGCAAAAGCCAAAGCAGTCAAGCCCTTGGAATCTGCCGCATGTACATCTGCTCCTGCATCAAGCAGCATTTTGACAACGGTGTTTCTGCCGTAACAGACAGCGGCCATCAAGGCGGTAAAACCGCTTCTTCGGGAGGTTTCGTTGACATCGATCCCCTTGTCCAGAAGCAATTTGATGACGTACATGTTGTTGTAGGTGATCGCAAAGTCAAAGATGCTCACACCTTCATCGTCCTTGTAAAAAATATCGGCACCGCTTTCTATCAGAAGTTCCAACATATCCTGATCGCATTTGCACTTGAGGGCATAAGCCAGTACCGACTCCCCTGCTTCCGTGCGATCATTAAGATCCGCACCGTCTTTGATCAGTTTTTTGGCAGCCAAATAGTCATTGTCCTGTAAGATCGAGAGCCATTTTGTCATGCTATTCCATTGCAATTTTAATTAGTATGGAAAGTATAACAGAGATGACTAAGAAAAAGTGAGGAAAGCGGGCCCGAACAATATGTTTGAGTTTACTTTAAGGGGATGAAGTATTGGGAGGTGTTAGTCACGGCTAAAGGAACTCATGGTACTATTTCGGAATCTTTAACGGGCACTGTTTACAGCCCAAAAACCAAAGAAAGAGAGAATGAATGGAAACTATTCAAACTGCTGATGCATTTAAAACACTGATCGAAACGATTAAAAAAACCGAAGGGTATAAAGATCCTTTGGCTTTTGGTATCTGTCGCGTCGATTTTGGCCAGAAGAACAGCGATAAAGTCCTTCAGGCGACTTACCCGGTAATCAACTGGAATGAAAACTTCGGCAGTGCTGCTATTTTTATCGAAGCGCTTCGCGAGCAAGGTGTAGCGGTGGATTTTACCGAAAATGAAGTGGTTTGCAATGTCAACCTGCAGTTTTTGGAGTCATGTCTGAACGCATTTACGCCGTATGCTGACGAAGCCTATGGTGATGCGCACAAAAACATTCAGGTCATCTCGGCTCTTTACGGTCAACTCAAGTCGCAAGGGTGCCGTGAAGGCGAGTTCCGTGTTGTCTTTATCTTTGATGATGCCGCCTGTGTCAGCGTTGAAGCGACCTACTTAAAACTTTATGCGCTATCACTGGCTAAAGTAGCTCTTCGCAGTATCAATCTCAACGGTGCCTTTGGTGCACTTCCAAACGTAGCCTGGTCAGATGGTCAGCCTATCGAGTTGGACTGGTTGCGTGAAAACGAGATCGAACTCAAATTTGCCAACGCCTACCCGCATGTCGATTTTGTAGACAAATTCCCACGTTTCCTGCAGCATATCATCCCTGCGGACAACACACGTATTTTGGAAACATCCAAAGTACGTTTCGGTGCCCAGCTTCATGCCGGTACAACAGTAATGCCGGGTGCTTCGTACATCAACTTCAATGCCGGTACAACCGGTGTCAGCATGGTCGAAGGACGTATCTCCAGCTCTGCGATCGTCGGCGACGGTTCTGACGTAGGGGGCGGCGCTTCGATTCTTGGTGTACTCAGCGGAACAGACGGCAACCCCATCTCTATCGGACGCAACTGTCTTCTAGGTGCCAACTCTGTCTGCGGTATTCCGCTTGGTGATGCCTGTATCATCGATGCAGGTATTGCTGTTTTGGAAGGGACAAAAATCAGCATCTATCCTGACCAGTTGGCCAAGATCCAGGAAGTCAATCCGGATGTAGCGATGGAAGGCGAGGTCTTCAAAGGTAAAGATCTTGCGGGTCTTAACGGCCTTCATTTCCGTCAAAACTCGATGACAGGCGAGCTGACTGCGAGCCGTTCAACACGCGAGATCAAGCTTAACGCCGATCTTCACTAAACCTGAGGTGAGACCTTTGGTCTCACCTTGCTGTTCCCATTTATTCCTCTTCCTTCTATCAATTAAAACGCAATCAGTCTGCCTCAATATTTTATGACTACATGCATTCGAAGTATCGAAAAAAGACGGATACATAGTGTTACTGAGAGATGATCCTATCCATTTGCCTTCTTTTTCCCTTTGTCTCTTCGTCTCTTTTTTTCAGGATCAGCTTTGTAGGTAAAGATATTCATACGGTCCAGGCTCGGCAAAAGTGAGCTGTTGTAGTCGTAGCCGTTTTGTTCACTGCCTATCTCCAACGTGCTTATGACGACTTTGCCGACGATCACGCGCCCCTCTTTATCATTATCATCGACTGTCTTTATTCCCCACATATTGTGCAAGATCATGATGTTGTCATCATAGGTACCTAGATAGAGCATAATATGCCCTTTCCTATGTAAAAAAGTTTCAAAAGGAATTGCTTTTTCTCTGATGAGCTCCTCTTTTGCCGTACTATTAAGGTCTTCAAGCGAGATAACTTTGCCTATGCGGGACTGCTGTCTGGAGTTACGCGGCATCCAGACACCAAACGGTGCGAAGATGTCTCGAAGCGTAGATGAACAGTCCCTCTCTTCATACAGCCCGCCCCAGCCGTAATTACTTTTCATAACATCCGCTGTGATCTTCATAAGATTGTTTTGGTTGATAAATAGCGGTGTCGTTGCCACCTCTGAATTTTTCATCCTGATCGTTACAAAAGTCGGTCTGTTAAAAGCACCGGGGGCAATCGCACGAACATAAGTATAAAGGCCTCTCTTCTTTATAAAGCTCAGGCGCATACCGACGCGGCTGTAAAAAAGAAAGTGACCGTTTGTGTCGCTCAAGGCCACCTTCTCTTTTAACAGGTAAGCAGGTTTGGCCTTTTGCCATTTTCTACGCTCTTTTTTACCCATAAATGCGATGGTGTGGCTTGGCAGCCAACCCGAAGCATAAGAAGTATAGACATAGACCCAGGCCTTGTCGCTTGAATAGTGTGAGATATAGAGAGGCTCATTGGCGTGAATAGCACTGTTTTGCAGATAGTCAAACGGGAACCCTTCACCTGCCTGATCAGGGTCTCGAAAAAGCGGTTTCTGTGTCGGGAAGTTACGCAGTGATGAGAAATGAAGCGTTATGCCGTAACTATTGACCTTTCCGAACTCTTTGAAGTTGGCTTTATCAAGCATCTCTTCAAACCAGGAAGGTTCCAAAAGCTGCAGGTTCTCACCATACGAGTTACCCTCACTGTAAACACGGAATGGCCAGCGAGCGGTAAAAGAGGATTCAGGCGGTCTTTTATACTGCCAGACGGAGAAATAGTTTTTATCAAACGCTTTTTGTATGTCGTAGAACCGTTTATGCGACAAGGCGTTCTTTTGCACATAAACGCCGATATCCTGCGGAAACCGGTACAGATCTTCGACAAAGTTCGGATAGACAGGGGGTATACAAAAGCCTCCTGATCTGCTTTTGCGTTTAAGCTGCGTGCTGTTCAGATCTTGTGAAGTCGAGAGATTGAGTTCTTGCAGATTTTTTTGGCTTTCGCTGTTTTGAATACTTTTTAGCACTTCACTGCCGCCAAGCGGTATGATCTCTATGCCAAAAACGTTAAAGAAGAACAGCGCAGCCAATGTAGCCGTTACGATGCCCAAGCGAAAAACGTTGATCTGATGCAAACGCATCTCCTTCTATTCTACGCCCCCGTAACGCCCTACAACACGACCCAGAATATTGATCTGCTCCGGTGAAGCGACTTGTGGCAGGTAGAAATCTTTATTATCTGAAATAATATCGATTTTACCATCTATACGCTTTTGTAATCGTTTAACAAGCAGCATATCTTCTGTCTGGATGGCAAAAATACCACCGCGAGATATATCGCTCTTTGCGGTATTCAAAAAAATGATATCCCCGTTTAAAAAAGTCGGTTCCATCGAATCGCCGGTGACGTTGATGGCCTGGATGTTTTTAAGCTCATGTTCACCGCCCAGTGTAGCTAAAAAATGTGGCTCTATTGCAAGCTCCTCAAATTCTTCACCTTCATCGGAAAAGGCGCCCCCGCCGGCTGATGCATTGACCGCGTTAAAATAGCGGACCATATAGACCTGGTTTGTCGGCTCGATCAGGGACTCCGGGGTTTGACCGTAGAGCAGCCAGTTAATTGCAATAGAGCGCTTGGCGCAAAAGTTGAGCAGCTCCTCATAGGGAATCTTGTCACGCTTTTTCATGGTGGCAAAATTCATCTGTGTTATATCGAGTGCTTTTGCCACATCTTTGTCAAACACTTTTTTGCCCGGGATATCTGATGAGATAATATCTTTGATCTCTTCGACGATCTCGCTAAAACTTTTCATGTCCCATCCTTCTACGTAATTTTTTTTCATGTCACAATAATAAATAGTTGTCATACTTTATCAAAATAATATGTCATATTGCAATATTTTTAGATCAATATGGCAATAACTTCTAGAATATTTCCATAACGTTGATCAAAAGGATGACAAATGGCAAAGATAATTGAAAAAGCAGATTCATTTTTGGATAGATTTGAGAAGTCACTCAGCAGATGGGCGGACAAGATTCTATAGTACGGTGTCTTTGCGCTCTTGCAAAAATACCGTAAAGTATTATTCTATAGGCGTATCACCTTTTTGTACAGGACCGTTTTCAGAGTTTTTATTTTCGCGCTCTTCGAGTTTGCTTTGGTGATAACCTCGAAAGATAAAGAATAAAAAAAGAATAAAAAGTGTTAAAACAACAATATCAATAAAGCTGTTCACATTAGCTCCTTATATGCACTGAAGTTTTGTTTGATCGCCTCGTAGAGGATGATCCCTGTGCTTACGGCAAGGTTGAGACTGCGTCCCTCTTTTGTCATGGGTATGGTCATACACTGCCGCGGGTTCTGCGCAAGCAGTTCAGCCGGAAGTCCCTTTGTCTCACTTCCGAAAAAAAGGAAATCACCCTCTTGAAACTTCTGCTCAAAATAAGGGGTATCAGTCTTGGTTGTACCAAAAAAGTAGCGCGACCCCTCTTTTTGGGCAGCAAAAAAACTTTCAAGGTCATCCCAGACATGCAGATCCAGTTTATGCCAATAATCCAGTCCTGCTCTGCGTACCGCTTTTTCATCAATGTCAAATCCGAGTGGCTTGATCAGGTGCAAAGAGGAAGCGGTATTGACGCAAAGTCGACCGATACTGCCGGTATTGTTGGGAATCTGGGGGTTAACAAGAACGATGTTGAACATTAAAAAATAACCGTCTTGTTGGCATAGACGAATATTCTGTCTTCCAGTGCCAGTTTCAAAGCTCGGGAAAGGACGATTTTCTCAACATCACGACCCGAACGCTGCATATCGCGCCAGCTGTAGGCATGATCGATATGCTTGATCTCCTGCGAAATGATCGGCCCCTCGTCAAGGTTGTTGTTGACAAAGTGCGCTGTCGCGCCAATGATCTTGACACCCCGTTCAAAGGCTTGTTTGTAGGGGTTTGCCCCGATAAACGCCGGTAGGAAAGAGTGGTGAATGTTGATGATCCTGTCTTCATAGGCCTCAACAAAACGCGGCGTCAAGATACGCATATATTTGGCAAGCACAATATAGTCTATATCGTTATATCTGCCAAGAACCTCTAATACCGCTTCTTCATGCGCCGCTCTGTCCAGGCCTTCATGCGAAACAGTGATAAACGGAATATCAAACTTGCTGACCAGTGACTCCAGAATGTCGTAGTTGGAGACAACGGCCAGTATATTTGCGTCTAATTCGCCTGCTTCATAACGGATCAGAATATCCCCTAATGCATGTGACTCTTTGGTCACCATCAAAATAATGTTTTTCTTGCCGGGCTTAATAATCTCGACACTTGACTCATCAGGGAGTACGGCCTGCAGTTCACGCTGCAGCTCATCGGCATCCACTTTTCCTTCAACAACACTGCGCATAAAAAATTTATTGTTATCTTTATCTACAAACTCATTATTGGACATGATATTGAGTTCATGATTGTAAAAGATACTTGCTATCTTATAGACAAGCCCTTTCTCATCTTTGGCATCAATTAAAACGCGGTACTGTTTCATATTTATCGGCTCTCTTAAAAACTGTTTTATAAAATCTGCACATAAGGTGCAGATTCGAAAAAGAGTTTTTTACTTAGAGCACTTTACCGCGTAGTTGGCAATGATAGAACCCATTTCACTGGTTGAGCAGATCTCTTTTGCGTCAAATTGAGCAAGATCCTGTGTGCGGTAACCCTCGGCAAGCGCCTTTTTGATAGCGGCGTCAATACGGTCAGCGGCATCATTTTCATTTAAAGCATAACGAAGCATCATCGAAGCACTCGAAATGGTCGCAATAGGGTTGGCGATCCCCTGCCCTGCAATGTCCGGAGCTGAACCGTGGATCGGCTCGTAGACACCGATCTTGCTGCCCACCGACGCCGACGGAAGCAAGCCGATAGAACCCGAAAGCATACTGGCCTCATCGCTCAATATATCGCCGAAGATATTACCGGTGAGCATAACGTCAAACTGCTTCGGATCACGGATAAGCTGCATCGCTGCATTGTCGACATACATGTGTGTCAATTCGACTTCAGGATACTCTTTTGAGATCTCAGTGACCACGTCGCGCCACAATTGCGAGACGTCGAGTACATTGGCTTTATCGATAGAGCATACACGCTTGCTGCGCGTCATAGCGATTTTGAATGCATTGTGCGCGATACGTTCGATCTCCGGTCGCGTATAGACCATGGTATTGAAACCGCGGTTTTCATCGCGTCCTTTCGGTTCACCGAAATAGATGCCGCCGATAAGTTCACGCACCACCATCAGGTCTACTCCCTGAACGATCTCTGGTTTAAGTGAGCTTGCATTGACAAGCTCATCATAGACAACTGCCGGGCGCAAGTTGGCATAGACACCCAACTCTTTACGAAAACGGAGAAGACCTGACTCCGGACGTTTTTCACGCGGAAGTGAATCCCATTTTTCACCGCCGATCGCACCAAAAAGGACCGCATCAGAGTTAAGAGAGACATTGATTGTCTCCTGTGGCAGCGGGTCGCCTGTCGCATCGTAAGCGCATCCGCCCATCAAGACTTCTTCATATTGAAAATCAAAATCTTCGCAAGAGGCAACAGCATCCAGTACTTTTACCGCTTCGTCAATGATCTCGGGACCGATTCCATCGCCTTTGATCAGTGCAATTTTGTAGTTTTTCATTATTTCTCTTCCTTCGCCACTTCTTTGGCTGCATAGTTCATTAGTCCGCCTGCATCGATCAATTCTTGCATAAATGGAGGGATCGGTGTAAATTTGTATGTTTTACCGCTTGTCTTGTTGGTGATAGTGCCTTCATCCATATTGATACTTACAACATCACCTTTTTTGATCTCGTTACTCTCCGGAAGTTCAAAAATCGGCAGCCCCATATTGAAAGCATTACGATAGAAGATACGGGCAAAAGTCGGTGCGATTACCGCAGCAACACCGGCGGCTTTCAGTGCTATAGGTGCGTGTTCGCGAGAAGAACCGCATCCAAAGTTCTCATCAGCAACAATAATGTCACCCGGTGTCATATTTTTGACAAAAGTAGGATCAGCATCTTCCATAACGTGCTTTGCCAGCTCTTCTGGTACTGATGTATTTAAATATCTTGCGGCGATAATAAGGTCTGTATCGATATCTTTACCGAAGTTCCAGACTTTTCCTTCAATCGTTTGCATTGAAAATCCTGCTTCTTTTAAATTTTGTCGGATTATATCCAAAAAAGCGTCACAATTTTATAAAAGCGCTTTTTTCTTTGTTTGATATTATTTAGTATTATACTGTTCTGTGGGCTTTTCTTGTGCGGTTTATTATAGTAGAAGAGTGAATAAAATAATCCTGAATCCGGAACAAGGTCAGAGGTGCAAAGCATTTTCTCAGAAGATTTCGGTATAATCCGATTTCTTATTTATTACTCGCTAGGAGCACATTCGCATATGACCGCAAAAGAATTGAACAAATACCTAGATGATACCTTCAGCTCACACAAATCACCAGATTGTATGACTTATGAGTCTTTAGTGGATGTCTTTGAAAAACAACCGACGGCTGCTCAGGCAAAAAGTATCCTGAAACTCGCACAAAAATACAATGTCTGTCTTTTTACTGCCTCTGAACACGCCAAAATGCTTAATGACAAAGAAGCCGCCCAGCGTCTGGCTGCCCAGCGTAAACTGATAGAAGAGTCAAAAAGTGAAGAGTTTGACATCTTAAAACAGCATGAACTGATGGAGTGGTCACGCTCAGATTCTCCTGTGCGTATGTACCTCCGCGAGATGGGACAGATCCCTCTTCTCACCAAAGATGAAGAGATCGAGATCTCTAAAAAGATCGAATACGGTGAAAGTATCATCATCGACGCAATCTGTTCCGTTCCCTACCTTATCGACTTTATTCTAGACTATAAAGATCCTCTTATTAACCGTGAGCGTCGCGTAAAAGAGCTTTTTAAGAGTTTCGAGGACGAAAAAGAGTCTGACAGCGATGATAACGACAGCGACAGTGATGATGACAAAGCGGCAGAAACACTCTCGGCAAAAGACAAAAAACGTGTCGAGGCGGTTGTATCAAGCTTTAAAGCCCTGGAAAAAGCAAAAAAAGATTGGCTTAAAGCTGTTGAGAAAGAGGTCATCCTTGAAGAAGGCGAAGCAATGACCGAAGAGTACATCCAGTTTCATTTAACAGCCAGTTTTAAGAAGAAAACACTTAAAGAGCGCCTGCTTGACCTTGGACCGACCTCGAAGTTGATCAATGAACTGGTCAAATCGATGGAAACGGCGCTAAGAAGCGATGACGGTTTTGATAAAGAGCTTAAACGTCTAGAGTATAAACTGCCGCTTTTTAATGACGCGCTGCGTAGCAACCATACACAACTCGTCAGTGAGATCTGTGACCTGACGAAAGAGGATATTGCTGCCCGTGTTCCCGAAGCGACAATGGTCAGTACCTATATGGAGATCAAAAAACTGATCCAGACAAAAGAGGCTTCCAAAGGCAGTTTTGACATGGAACCTGAAAGACTGCTTGACATCCTCGAGCAGATCAAACGCGGTAAAGAGATCTCGGAGATCTCTAAAACACGTATGGCCAAATCAAACCTTCGCCTTGTTGTCTCTATCGCAAAGCGCTACACCAACCGCGGTCTGCCTTTCCTCGACCTAATCCAGGAAGGCAACATCGGTCTGATGAAAGCTGTCGATAAGTTTGAATACAAAAAAGGGTATAAATTCTCGACCTATGCAACCTGGTGGATCCGTCAGGCTATCAGCCGTGCGATCGCCGATCAGGCACGTACGATCCGTATTCCTATTCACATGATCGAGACCATCAACCGTATCAACAAGATCATGCGTAAATACCTTCAAGAGAACGGTAAAGAGCCGGATGTCGATACGATCGCCGAAGAGGTCGGTCTCTCTATCGAGAAGGTCAAAAACGTTATCAAGATCACAAAAGAGCCGATCTCGCTAGAAGCACCTATCGGTAACGAAGATGACGGACGTTTCGGTGATTTCATCGAAGACAAAACCTCTCTCGCACCGGCAGATGCTGTCTTGAAAGACGACCTCCGTCTTCAGATAGAAGGTGTCCTTGAACAGCTCAATGAACGTGAAAAAGCGGTCATCAAAATGCGTTTTGGTATCATGGACGATGAGAGTGACCGTACACTTGAAGAGATCGGTAAAGAACTTAACGTTACACGTGAACGCGTTCGCCAGATCGAATCGTCTGCTATCAAAAAGCTCAAACACCCTAAGGTGGGACGTCGCCTTAAAAACTATATTGAAGAGTAACCCCTTTGACTTTCGAACAGCAGTGGATTGAATACGATTACAACCCTTTTATCTTATTCAGTTCCTCAGGAAAGATCATCTCTCTCAACACCGAGGCGCAATACCTGTTGGGCAGTGTTGACAAGAACATTCTCTTTGAGATCGCCACAACGCATGCCAGCACCAGTTTCGGGTTTAAAACCACCTTTTTGGAGCTTGAATTCGGACGATACCGGTTTTTTGGCATTACCATCGGCTACGAAAATGAGGCCGAGATCGGTATTCGTTTCTATCAACAGCCGACCGTTAACTTTTCGGCTCCAAAACCGACAGGTGAACTCATTAACGTCTATACCCTGATCGATCTCTGTATCAGCACCAACTCCATCGGGTCTGACGTTACCTACATTAAAGAACTCGATCCGACCATACCCGAAATTCGTCTGCACCCCGACAACTTTATCAAACTGCTCAATAAGATCTACGCTTCCTATAAAGAGAATGATACGATCACGACGAAGCTGTTCTACCGCGTAGGTGAGCACATCAAGTTTGAGAACAAAAAGTATTCACTGTTCACGATCGAAATATCAGCCGATCAGTTTTGTAAGAAATTCTCTTCGGAGATCGAGCTGATCGCACATAAAAACAACCTCTACTCCTCTTTCACGGAGAACTGTGTCACTGTAAACATTCCGATGATCACGGATTAATACGCCGCGTCACCTGTTCTCTACAAAAAGCGATCTCCCCATATAGAGCCCGGCCAAGATACCGAAACCGAGGCCGATCAGGTAGGGCATCAAGCTTAAGAGTGCATTGTTCTTAAGCGCGATGAAACCCAGGATCAAAAAGAGATACGGAATAACTCTGAACATAGAGAGCAGCGCCGGTGCACTCTTTGCCGTGTTTTTGACATTCTGCACCTTAATGCGCTTTTTCTCCTCTTTGACAAGAGCTTTGATATCGACCGTTTCGTCGCGAGTCCCTTGCTCTTGTGTGATCTCATCGCTATACAGATCAAAAGGGTCATCAATCTTCTCTATAACGTCGACGTCATCAGGTCTCTCCTGGGAGGCGACACGCCTGTCAACAAGGCGTTTATAGCTATAGGTAGAGCCAAGCAGAATCAGGAGTGAGGAGAGAAAAGCGATCTGAAAATTGATAAAAAACGTAAAGGAATAGAACCAGAGCGCTAGGATCACAAGCTCACTCAGGAGCGCTGTTTTAATAGTTTTTTGCACTCTCATCCTCATCATCGTCATCATCTTCAAGATGATCTTTAACTCTGTAGCGACGCTCTTTCGCCAACTCTTCAAAGGCTTTGTACTGTTTCGAATAGGCCTTATAGACATTTAAAAAGGCGGCGGCGATCCCGATAGCCACACCGATCCACAAGGTCCAAGTAAGACCGGTCAGGTGTTTGAGACCGAGACCGAGACCGACGCCGATAAGTACGGCTACGACCATTGAAATACCGAGTGAAAGCGTCTCGGCACCTTCAATAATCGGTTTTAAGCGCGGTTTTTCGTTCTCTTCATTCGGTGTTTTTTGCATTTCAGCCATTATTTGACCTCTGCAAAGATTTTTTCGGCAGCTTTGATCGTATCGTCTACCATCGCATCGGTGGTTGCTGTCGAGATAAAACCGGTCTCATAACCGGAACAGGCGAAGTAAAAACCTTCGTTGAGCATCGCTGCATGGAATTTGGCAAAAAGTGCATGATCCGCCTGTGCGGCGTCATCAAAGTTTTTGACCGGACTTTCACTGAAAAAGAAACCGAACATAGAACCGCGGACATCTGTCACCATTGCAATGCCGTTCTTTTGTGCCGCTGCTTTCAATCCATTGACCAGGCGCTCGGCGCGCTCTTGAAGGATCGGATAAAGACGGGCATTTTTCTTCAGTTTGCTGACCGCTGCCAGACCGGCAGCCATCGCGATCGGATTACCGCTGAGAGTCCCTGCCTGATAGACCGGCCCCTCAGGTGAAAGCATCGCCATCACCTCTTTTCGTCCGCCAAAAGCCCCTACCGGCATACCGCCGCCGATCACTTTCCCAAGTGTGACCAAATCCGGTGTGACACCGGTAATGCTCTCGGCACCGTGCAGTGTCGCACGAAAACCGCTCATCACTTCGTCAAAGATCAACAAGGCGCCATGCTCGTCGCAAAGCTTGCGAAGGCCGTGCAGGAACTCTTTGTCCGCAGGAACAAGTCCCATGTTTCCGGCGATCGGTTCAATAATGATGCAGGCGATGTTGTCCGAATCTTTGAAACACTTTTCAACACTCGAGAGGTCATTGTATTTGGCCAGCAGCGTGTGTTTTGTAAAGTCGGCCGGTACTCCCGGTGACGAAGGGTTGCCGAAGGTCGCAAGGCCTGAACCCGCCTGGACCAAAAGCGAATCGCTGTGACCGTGATAGCACCCTTCAAACTTGACGATGTCGTCTTTGGCGGTAAAACCGCGTGCCAGGCGGATAGCACTCATGACCGCTTCGGTGCCTGAAGAGACAAAACGGACTTTATCGATTGAATCAAAGATGGAGACCACTTCATGGGCAAGCTCTGTCTCGGCCTGCGTCGGCGCCCCGAAGCTGAGACCGTGCCTCACCGCTTCGATAACAGCGTTCTCTATGCTCTCGTCACGATGGCCGAAGATAAGCGGTCCCCATGACTGGACATAATCGACATAGCTGTTGCCATCGATATCCGTCATTGTGCCACCCTTGCCTTCTGTGATGAATAGCGGTGTGCCGCCGACACTTTTAAAAGCACGTACCGGTGAATTGACACCGCCTGGAATATAGGTTTGCGCTTCATCAAAGGCTTTAATCGATGCTTGTGTGTTCATATATTTTCCTGATCATTTTGTAATGGCGTTATTATAGCGAATGCACAATTATCCCTATGTTTTCTCATGCCTATCTCCGAGCAAACGCTATTACTTATGCTTTGATAAAGAGTACCCTCATAAAAACGATCGTTAATGGCGGTATGCTATAATCTCGAAAATCATACATTATTGGATCTTATGAGTCGTTCAACCGCCGCTTTTCTCATTGCTTTGATGTTTCATCTTTTGATCATACTCATCTTCGTTCTTCTGGGTTTTTACACGCCTGCTGCCGAGAAAACGGAGCCTCCAAAAGAGCACCGCATCAAAGTCTCTCTGAAAGAGCGTCCCGAGGTGAAGAAAGATGCGGCTGTTAAAAACAAGGCGATACCGACGGAACAGAAGCTCATGCCCAAAGGTAAACAACTCAAAGAGATCACGAAAAAACCGTTCAAGAAGTACGAGCCGAAACCGCCGCAACAGCCGCAGCCTCCGGTGACAAAAATCGAACCGAAAGAACCGGAGCCGAAAAAACCGAAGAGCGAGCCGCTTCCGCCTGAAAAGCCCTACATCCCTGTTGTCAAAGAACCCGTTGCCAAGACAGATGAAAACGTAACAAAAGAGCACGGTAAACTCTACTCAATGCTGTCAAAAAAAGTTGATACGCCTGCACAAAAACAACAGACAACGCGTTCAAACAAACGTGAAAGCAAACTACTCTCCGACATCAAAGAGGCGTACGGTGAGACATTCGGCGAGCTGAGTCCAGGCGAACAGAAGTATATCCTCGACAACCAGGAGATCATGCGCCGTATCACCCAGCAGGTCCTGAACCGTGTCGGACGCGTCAACATTCCCAACGATCTACGCGTTAACAGCACCAATATTGTCGAGTTCTACCTCTATCCAAACGGCGACATTTCCGAGATAAAATTCGTTGAAAAAAGCGATTTCTATATTTTGGATGATACGACTAAAGAGACGATCGAGTACGCCTACAGCAAATATCCCCGCCCCGAACAGAAAACACTGATACGATACAAGGTCGGCTACTACCTGAGAGGTTACTGAGCACTTTGGTATATCGAAGTCATCCTCTCTTTACTGTATAGATAATCACCACTTTCATTGAGTTACTTAAGAATACCTAACAATTATTTAGCTACGATTAATACAGTATGAAATAGTTGTTCAAGGATCATCATGTTCCATCCTAAAAAAGTTGCCATTTCCGTTGTTTTGTCGGTTTCACTCTTCGTTGTCGGCTGCGCGGAAGAGAAAACAGAGACTGCAGCAAAAACACCGCCGCCGCTCAATGTTGAGACGGTAACTGTCCACAAAAAGAAACTTCCGCTCTGGATGCAGTATACCGGCATGACAAAGGCGAGCAGCGACCAGGAGATCCGTGCCCGTGTCTCAGGTCGGCTGGAAAAAATTTATTTCAGAGACGGTGCCTATGTCAAAGAAGGTGACAGACTCTTCTTAATTGAACAGTCTGAATACAAAAGCAATCTGCGTTCCGCCAAAGCCAAGAAACAGAGAGACCTTGCTTCACTTGCATTGGCCAAAGCCGACATGAACCGCTACCGGCCACTTGTCAAAGACGGCCTTGCCCCGCGCGCCACACTGGAGGAATACGAGGCAAAATACGGTGAGCTTCTCGCAACGGTAGAGGCGGACAATGCTGCTATCCAAAATGCCGAACTCGCGCTCAGCTACACACGCATCACTGCGCCCGTGTCGGGTCAGGTCAGTGCCCGTCGCGTCGATGTCGGCAATCTGGTCGGTTACGGCGAATCGACCTTGTTGACAACCATTCTTCAATCGGACAAGATCTACGCGTATTTCAGCCCTTCAGAAAGTGACGTGCAAAAGATCTACAAATTCCGATCGCGTAAAAAGCTGCCTGCTTTTATCGAAGTCCGCGGTCAGGGTGAAGATGTGTTGAAACGCAAACGTCTTGACGGCTATGTCGATTTTGCTAACAACACCGTTGACCCTTTGACGTCAACCATCTCCATGCGGGCAACCATTGACAATAGAGGGCGCTCCGTTTATCCCGGCACCTTCGTCTATATCAATGTTTTTGTCACCGATGAATTTGATTTTATCATGGTGCCGCCGCAGGCTGTTTTTGAAGACCAGTTGGGTAAATTCGTCTATACGGTCGACGCCGACAGTACGACAAAACGGACCAGTGTCACGACCAATTACTCATCGCGCTATTACACCGGTATTGCCGAGGGGCTTCACGACGGCGACCGCGTTGTCATCTCCGGCTTGATGAAGGTCAAAGACGGCCGACTGCTGGAACCGACGGATGTCACCGAAACAAAAGGGATCGTGGCCGTGATGAAAGCGCACAAGCTCATTCCGGATGAGGTCACAGAGTAGATGTTTTCCGTAACCTTTATCAAACGTCCTATTTTTGCGATGGTTATCTCGCTGCTTATCATCGTCGGCGGTCTTGTCTCCATGGTCGTACTGCCGGTACAAGAGTTTCCCGACGTTGTTCCGCCGACCGTTCAGGTGTCAGCGACCTATACCGGTGCAAATGCCTACGCAGTCGAAGAGTCTGTCACTCGCCCTATCGAAGACAAGCTAAATGGCATACAGGGATCCATCTACATCGATTCGTCCAGTACCTCGACGGGCCAGTCCATCATAACGGTCTATTTCGAGCCCGGCTATGACCTTGATATCGCCGCAGTCGATGTGCAGAACAAGGTCTCAATTGCTACCCCCTCTCTTCCGGCTGAAGTACGACAACAGGGTGTTGTCGTTGACAAACAGAGCCCTAATATTGTCTGTATGGTCACACTCAACGGCGACGAACGTTTTGATGATGCCTTCCTCTCGAACTTTATCAACATTAATATTCTTGATGAGTTGAAACGTATTCCCGGTGTCGGAAAGGCCGAGAACATGGGGGAGAAGAAATACGCGATGCGTATCTGGCTTAACCCCGACCGGATCGCTGCCCTGGGCTTGACACCTGATGACATCATCAATGCGATCAAATCCCAGAACAAGCAGGCTGCTGTTGGAAAGATCGGTTCTGCGCCGACGTACCGTGATCAGCAGATCGAGTATGTTCTGACAGCAGAAGGGCGTCTGACGCAAGTCAACGAGTTTGAAGAGATCGTCATCAGATATAAGGAAGACGGCTCTTTGATCTACCTGCGCGATGTTGCACGTGTTGAATTGGGTGCTGAAAAATATGACTGGAATGCAATCCTGAACAAAAAACCGACCGGCCTTGTCGGCATCTATCAGCTTCCCGGCAGTAATGCACTGGAGATCCGTGAAGCGGTAGGCAAGGTTATGGAAAGGGTGAAATCCCGTTTCCCCGCGGGTATCACCTACTCTATCCCCTACGATACGACAAAGTATGTCAACGTCGCTATTGACAACGTCGTCACCAACCTGTTTATCGCCGTCTTGTTGGTCATTATGATCATCTACATCTTTCTGCAGTCATGGCGTCCGACTGTAATCGCGGCGGTTGCTATCCCGGTTTCGCTGGTCGGGGCCTTTGTCGCCATGTACATCGTACCCGGTTTTTCTATCAATTTCCTGACGCTCTTTGGTCTCATCCTCGCCATCGGAATCGTCGTCGACGACGTCATCCTGGTCGTTGAAAATGTCGAAGTCATCATGTACAGGGAACCTGATCTCACGCTGCCTCAAGTCGTCAAGAAGGCAATGATAGAACTGATCGGTCCGATCATCTCGACGACGCTCGTTCTTGTGGCTGTTTTTGTCCCGGTCTCCATGATGCCCGGTATCACCGGTTCACTCTATCAGCAGTTCGCCCTGACGATCTCGTTCGCCGTCATGGTCTCATCGCTCAATGCACTGACGCTTTCACCTGCTATCGCTGCGATCATCATCAAAAGACGCGGTGTTGATGAAAAGGTCTTTGTCGGTTTCCGGCTATTCGAAAAAGGCTTTTCCTGGCTTACCGACAAATATACAGCCGCCATCACCCTGCTCGTCAAAGCCCGATATGTTGTATTGACTCTCTTTTTCGGACTGCTGGCCCTCATCTATTACATGTTTGCAACGACACCGACGGGGTTTGTCCCTGCTGAAGACAAGGGCGTCATGATGGTCGCGCTGAACCTTAAGCCGGGCAGCTCCATCGAGCGTACCGTCGATGTCCGCAAAGAGGTCGCAGAAATCGTCGCCGGTATTCCCGGTGTCTCTGATGTCGTCGCTTTCGATGGCTATAACGTCGTCACAAAGACATTGGACGGCAGCGCCGGCGCAATGTTTTTGACGCTGACTCCCTGGGACGAAAGAACGGCACCGGGAATGGATGTCGAGAGTATCATCACAGAGGTGTTTAAACGGACAGCCCATATTTCCGATGCCAACGTCGCTGCATTCAATATGCCGGGGATTACCGGTCTTGGCAGCGTCGGCGGGTTTGACTTCAGGGTTCAGGATTACCTGTCGGGCGATGTGGACACCTTCTTGGCATACACGCAGGAGATCATCAAACAAGCCAACGCCGATCAGAGAATAGAAAGAGCATTTACGACCTATGACCCCAACTATCCTATCTACTCGATCGATATCGACCGTAAAAAGGCTAATGCACTTGGCGTTGACGTCGCTACGCTGTTTGGAACGATGCAGACCTATCTTGGCTCTTTATACATCAATGATTTCACTAAGTTCGGGAAGGTCTTCAGGGTCTTTGTTCAGGCGGAAAAAGAGTTCAGGAGCGATAGAAGCGACATCAACAAACTTTATGTCAAAAACAGACAGGGGAAAATGGTGCCGATGTCTGCACTGGTTACCATACACGAAGGGACGGGACCGCAAAACATCGCCCACTACAACCTGTACCGATCCATTCAGATCAACGGTTCCGCCGCACCTGGACACAGCTCCGGCGAGGCAATGGCCGCAATGGAGGAGATTGCTGAACGTGTATTGCCGATCACATACGGATACGATTGGTCCGGTATGTCGTTTCAGGAAAAACTTGCGGGTAACGCACAGTCTGTCATATTCATCTTTGTCGCGCTGGTCGTGTTTCTTGTCCTTTCGGCGCAGTATGAGTCCTGGATCCTGCCGCTGATGATCCTTCTCTCCGTTCCCGTCGTCATGATCGGAGCGATGGGGGCGCTTAAACTGGCCGGGCTGCCGCTCAACGTCTATGCACAGGTCGGTCTGGTGCTCCTGATCGCCCTCGCCTCCAAAAATGCGATCCTTATCGTCGAGTTCGCCAAAGAACTTCGAGAATCCGGAAAAAGTATCGTCGAGTCGGGTATTCAAGCCGGCAGACTGCGCTTTCGCGCCATTATGATGACCATCCTCTCTTTTGTGTTTGGTGTGCTTCCGTTGGCCTTTAGTACCGGTGCCGGTGCCGTTACGCAAAAGTCGATCGGTATAGGCCTACTCGGCGGGATGCTGGCGGCGACCATGGTCAGCACCCTACTCGTGCCGGTACTCTACGTACTGTTGGAGACGATGCGTGAAAAATTTATAAGCGTCGAAGATGAGATCGCCAAAAGGGAGTCTATCTGATGACAAGCGTTACAACACAGTGCCGGCAGCACTATATAGGGGATCACTAATGATGAATCGCGCAATGCCTAGTCCTAAAAAACTGTTGTTATTCACCATTGCAAGCTTGTCACTTTACGCTGACAGCGGACTATACACAATCGACATAATGATCGAAAAAGCGCTCGTTAACAGCCCCGATCTCAACATCTCCCGCGATAATGTCGGGATCGCCAAAGAACGTACGAATCAGGCAAAAGCCGATTATCTGCCGCAGGTTGATCTCTATGGCGGCGCCGGTCTGACCGGTATCAATGCCGTGGGCGGCCGGGAGAGCGGAGAGCTCATAACCGGCAAACTTACCGCATCACAACTTATTTACGACTTCGGCAAGACCGGCGGGTCGATCGACTACTATACACAGGAGACCAACGCCAGTTTCGCTTCCTACAGTCAGGAGATAGCCAACAAGATATACACTATAAAAAGAGACTATTACGACCTGCTTCGCAAAACGAGTCTTATCGAGGTCTACAAAGAGAACATCACACTGACCGAACAGCAGCTAGAACGCGCCAGCCGGTATTTTCAAGCCGGTATCAGGACCAAGATCGACGTCGTCGATGCCCGGGTCCGACTCATCGAAGCACAGCTCGATTATGAAAATGCGACGTATGACGTCAAACTTGCCTACGTTCAGCTGGACAAAAGTATCGGTAATATCTATGAGACGGTTGAAGGTAAGGTCTATATACCCGACCTGAACATCTCAAACAACCTCTATGATTCGCTGCCGAGAGAATCAATGTCACTTGAGCAAATGGAGGCATTTGCCTATGCCCACCGCTATGAGCTAAAAAACTTTGAACAGAAGATCAAAAGTGCCCGAAGCAATGTACGGCGTGAGAAGGGCGGGTATTATCCGGGTCTCTATCTCGGCGGTGATTACCAGTACAGCAGTGTCGAAGATGCACTCCAGGGTTATATACCGCAACAGCAGTGGAATGCGAACGTCAACCTGAAATGGAATCTCTTTGGCGGGCTGCGTACGCTTGCGAGAACCGAAGAGGCTAAGATTGCGCTGCTACAGGCACGTTCGGCCTATGACGAAACCAAACTGCGCATCCGTCAGGAAACCAGCAGCGCCAAAATAAACCTGCTCAAATCCGAAGCGAACGTCAAACTTTCCGAGGCGCTCTCGAGGGCGGCGAAAGAGAAGTTCGGCCAGGCACAGCGGCGTTACGAGAACGGACTTTCGGATTATATCGAACTTGAGGAAGCAAGACAGAGCTACATCAGTGCCAATGCTACCCTTGTCTCGTATTACTATGACTATTACATCGTCTTAGCCGCGTTAGAACGTGCTATTGGGCGTTGAGAAGAGCTAACGCCCCTTTATAAATCGGCTCGTCGATAAACCCGTATCGCTTGTCGCTAAATCCTGTAACGCCTTGCGCACGTTTCTCTTCAAAACACTTGACGATATAGCGCGCTCTTTCAATCTTTTCATCATCAATACCGAACACCATCTGGGCCTGTTCCGCTTGTTTGGGCGAGATACACCCCTTGGCATCAAAACCCATCTTTTTCTCAAGACGCAGCCAGGCGTGAAAATCCGCTTCGTTTTTATAGTCCTGATAGACAAAAGAGACCGGTTTGACTCCTATCGTCTTGGCCGTTAGTAAAAAGTGCGACAGAATATGGTGCATCAAAGGGTTGTCAACCTGAATAAGATCCTGCGAGAGATTCAGGTCGGCAAAAAGATCCAAAATACCCAGATAAAATGCCGTAACCCTGCCGTTCGGCTTCAGTGTAGAAAGATTTGACCACGCCTCTTTTGTCTCTATGGAAAGATGCAGCTCGATATCATCATCACAAAGTGACAGAGCTCGCTGCACATCCGCCTGCGTCTTGACCTTGGGGACACGGATGGCATCGGGTTTGAAACTGTTCAGCAGTTCGATCTCCTCGGCACCGCCCTCATCCAGGGCATTGACACGGACGATGATCTTTTTTTCGGATTCACGCAGGTTGCTCAGTGCCAACATTACCAGACGCAGTGCAAAGGGCTTCTGCTCAGCCGAAACGCCGTCTTCCAGATTTAAAACAACGGCATCGGTCTGAAGTTCCGGTATCTTGTTGATGTGGTTAAGGTTGTGGGCTGAAAGCATCAGAGGCGATTTGTAGCCACTGCTTCTGTTAAGGGTGCGTCGTTGTGCAAAGACGAACTCATCGAGAAGATCGAGGTTTTTTTCTTCAAGTGCCTGGGCAATAATGGATGAATTTTTAATGAGCATTGTCACTCTCCTTCTGATGCAGATAAAAAAAGAGTGCTTTGATCTCATTTGCGGTCAAAAAGTATCTCGGCATCCCTTTTTGGCGCTTTTTCATCGCGTCGACAAAGGCATCGTAACCGATCTGATTGATAGCCGGGGGATGGAAGACTTTATCTTCGCCTTTGTCTTTGTATGAAGCGATAAGCCTGCCCTCGCCTTGGTCACCGTGACATTTATGACAGCCGATGCCTCTCGGACTGTGATAAAGCTGCGAAGCATACTCGGCTTCGGTGATGAACGAGACTTCCGCCTGCAGTGAATCAAAAAGTAAAAAGAGAGCAGCAAATGCCGACAAACGCTTCATTCAAAGCACCTTATAATATATTTGACGATATAGTAACGCAATTTTAATGTAGAGGGCATAAATGCAGATTCTTGATGGTAAAGCACTTGCAAAAAAGATAGAAGACCGAGTCGCAGTCGATGCTAAAACGCTTAAGGAGACGACAGGCCGTACACCCGGTCTGGCCGTTATTTTGGTCGGCAACGATCCTGCCAGTCACGCCTATGTGAGCATGAAGAAAAAAGCGTGCGACCGTGTCGGTTTCTACTCGGTAACGCATGAGATGCCGGCTGACATCTCGCAAGATGCCATAGAAAACACCATCAAGATGATGAACCAAAACACAAGTATTGACGGTATTCTGATCCAGCTTCCTCTTCCGCCGCAGGTCGATACGACAAAACTGCTTGAGCTTGTCGCACCTAACAAAGATGTCGACGGTTTTCATCCGTACAATGTCGGTCGCTTGACCACGGGGCTTGAGGGTTTTGTACCGTGCACGCCGCTGGGTGTGATGGAACTGCTTAAAGAGTACAACATCGATCCGAAAGGGATGAACGCCGTTGTCGTCGGTGCCTCCAACATCGTCGGAAAACCGATGGCCGCCCTGCTTTTAAACGCCGATGCGACCGTGCAGATCACGCATATCTATACCAAAGATCTTAAAGCCTGTACCCTGAACGCCGATATCATCCTTGTCGGAGCCGGTGTCATCAACCTGATCAAAGAAGACATGGTCAAAGAGGGCGCTATCGTCATCGACATCGGTATCAACCGCGCGCCAGACGGCAAGCTTGTGGGTGATGTCGACTTTAAGAATGTCTCGTCTAAATGTTCTTTCATCACACCGGTCCCGGGCGGTGTCGGTCCGATGACGATCGCTATGCTTCTGCAAAACACCCTTCGTGCCGCACAGGCACACGCTAAAGAGAGTTAATGAAACAAAAAATATTTAACGCGGCGGGCAAAGCCTACCGCTTTTCCAACTCCTGGACGGGAACGATCATCATCGTTCTTTTTATCATTTTTTTTATTGCCCAGGCCTTCCGTATTCCCAGCGGTTCGATGAAAGACTCCCTGCTTGTCGGTGACCATCTTTTTGCCAAAAAGTTTGCCTACGGCATACCCACACCCCACCTTCCGTTTCTGGAGATCCCCGTTATCCCGGGTACAGACGGCCACATCTATGACGGCGATACGCCGCAGCGCGGTGACATTGTGATCTTCCGCTATCCGCACAACCAGAGTCTGCACTATGTCAAGCGTTGTGTGGCCCTGCCTGATGATGAGCTTTTTATCCTGAACAAGGATCTCTTCCTGCACCCAAGAGAAGGCGATCAGTTCATTAAAGAGAACTACAGCGATTATGAGCTGATGGTATTCGGCGGAAAGCTCTGGGTCAAAAACCCTTACGCCAAAAACCATCCCGGTATCCATCACGATGAGAAGATCATCAACAACGGGCGCTACCCGCAGCCGCTCTTCAACTTCGGTCCCATACGTGTTGAAGCGGGTACATTCTTTATGATGGGCGACAACCGTGACCACTCTAACGACAGCCGTTTCTGGGGACCCGTCCCTTACGGACTCGTTGAAGGGACACCGTGGTTTGTCTACTTCAGCATGGATGACAACTACATTGTCCGCTGGGACCGCATCGGCAAAACCCCTACCGACCTTGAAGAGGCGGAATACCTTGATAAAGCTGTAGCCGAACGTATCGAACAAGACAAAAACGATCATGGACTTTATTGATCTGTTAAAGATAGCTGCGTCTGTTTTAGCGCTGCTGGTTGCTATTATCGGCCATGAGATCATGCATGGCTGGGTTGCCTACAAGTACGGTGATATGACTGCAAAAAACGCCGGACGCCTTACCATTAATCCTATTTCTCATATCGATCCAGTCGGTTCTATCCTTGTTCCGGCCTTGATGTATTTCATCCCGATGTTATTCGGTTCGGACGGTGGGTTTCTCTTCGGTTGGGCAAAACCTGTGCCGATCAACACCCGAACCGTTGTCAACAGCGGCGGCTTCAACGCTGCCATGCAGGTCAGCCTAGCCGGTATCACCTACAACTTCATTGTCGCGGCCCTGGCTTCTGCCCTCTTATTGGGCATGTCGCAACCGACTATGAATGATACGCTGTTCTACATATTTGCGTATCTCTTTGTCATGCAGCTTGTTGTCATCAATGTTGTATTGGGGGTTTTCAACCTTCTGCCTATACCGCAGTTTGACGGTGCCCATTTTTTGATGTATCTTGCGCTAAAATTTCATTTTAACGCTGTTGCGGAGTGGTTTTACAAGATGGAACGATACGGCATGATCATTGTGCTGATTGTCCTGGTCACCCCGATACACAAATATGTGCTTTTAATGCCGGTACAGTTCGTATTGCAGTTATTACTTACTTAAATATAACAAAGGAAAAAAATGAAATTTTATGTTGCTACCGATCATGCAGGAATCGATCTAAAGGACCTAACTGTAGAGATGCTTCGCGCCAAAGGGCACGACGTTGAAGATCTCGGACCCTTCTCTAAAGAGAGAGTGGATTATCCCGACTATGCGGTCAAAGTGTGCGAAAGTGTTTTAGACGACAATGCGGCGCACGGTATCCTGATCTGCGGTTCGGGTATCGGCATGAGTATGTCGGCCAACCGATTTCACGGCATACGCGCGGCACTTTGCCATGACGCCTATACAGCTTCAATGGCACGCGCCCATAATGATGCCAACGTGCTATGCTACGGCGAACGTGTTGTCGGGCCGGGTGTTGCCGAATCGATCATCGACGCGTGGATAGCGGGTACATTTGAAGGCGGTCGCCACTGCGGTCGCGTTGAAAAGATCGAAGCCATTCAAGGATAAGCATGCAACTGAGCAAAGAGCAGCGCGACATTATCGAAGGGGCGGTCCGTGATATCCCCGATTTTCCGAAACCGGGCATCGTTTTCAAAGATATAACGACCATTCTAAACAACCCGGAAGCTTTTAAAACCCTGCAGGACCACCTGTATGAGCGCTACCGCTCTTATGAGCTTGACTACGTCGCTGGTATCGATGCGCGCGGTTTTATTTTCGGTTCTGCACTGGCACGCGATCTGGGTATCGGGTTTGTGCCGATCCGTAAAAAAGGCAAACTCCCGTACACGACCGTCTCTGAAAAGTATGTTTTGGAGTACGGTATCGATGAAGTCGAGATCCATATTGATGCGTTTACTGAGAAACCAAATGCACGTGTACTGCTTATTGATGACCTGATTGCTACAGGCGGAACTGCTACGGCGGCATCCACACTTATCTCCAAAGTCGGCGCCGAGTGTGTCGAAGCCTGTTTTATCATGGGGCTTACCTTCCTTGAAGGCATCAAAAAACTTGAAGAAAATACCGCTGTCTACAGCGTAATAGAGGTTGATTAATGTATATCCCTTCCCCGTCTAAATTTGATCCGGACGAAAACGGCCATTTCGGTATCTTCGGCGGACGCTATGTCCCCGAGACCCTTATGCCGGCTCTTCTGGAACTTAACGAAGAGTACAAAAAGATCCGTTTCGACAAAGATTTCTGGGCGGAGGTCGACTACTATCTGAAAGACTATGTCGGCCGCCCTTCGCCGCTCTACTATGCCCACAACCTCTCCGAAGAGCTGGGCGCCAGGATCTACCTTAAACGTGAAGACCTGAACCATACCGGTGCACATAAGGTCAACAACGTCATTGCACAGGGACTGATGGCAAAGCGTCTCGGCAAGAAAAAGGTCATCGCAGAGACAGGTGCCGGTCAACACGGTGTGGCAACGGCAACCATCTCCGCACTGCTCGGTCTAGAATGCGAGATATTCATGGGTGCCAAAGATGTCAAACGACAGGAGCTCAACGTCTTCAGGATGAAACTGCTCGGCGCCAAGGTGCATGCGGTCGAGAGCGGTTCAAAGACCCTCAAAGACGCGATGAACGACGCTATCCGCCACTGGGTCACCAATGCGCGCGACACCTTCTATATCATCGGCACGGTTGCCGGCCCGCACCCCTACCCGATGATGGTTCGCGATTTTCAGGCAATCATCGGCAAAGAGGCGCGCGAACAGATACTTGAGAAAGAGAACCGTCTGCCTGACCATGTTATCGCCTGTATCGGCGGCGGATCAAATGCGATCGGGACCTTTCAGCATTTCCTCGAAGACGAAGAGGTTGAATGCATCGGCATAGAGGCCGGCGGTCACGGTGTCGGTACCGACAAACACGGCTGTTCGCTTCTGATGGGGCGCCCGGGTGTGCTGCATGGCCAGATGTCCTATCTGCTTCAAGACAGTGACGGTCAGATCATCGAAGCACACTCCATCTCTGCAGGTCTCGACTACCCCGGTATCGGACCGGAACACGCCTTTCACAAAGAACAGGGCAATGTCACCTATGACAATATAACGGACGAGGAGGCACTTGAGGCCTTTGTATGGCTCTCGCAAAAAGAGGGGATCATCCCGGCACTTGAGAGTTCACACGCCATTGCTTACCTGAAAAAGATGAAAAACATCGACGGCAAACTCATCATTGTCACCCTCTCCGGCCGCGGCGACAAAGACATGATCCAGGCCAAAGAGCTTCTCCACTTTGACTAAAACAAGGTGAGTACGTCTCACCTTGTCTTTTTTTAAGCACCCTCTTTCTCTACTTCATAAGAATATTGGTTAGAATACTATTTAAACTACTATATAAAACCATGGAGCATCAATGCAAGTCATATTGAAAAACGAACCACTATCTGCGATCAGTGCCGAACTTACAGTACTTTTTTTGACCAAAGAGAGTCTGGAGACGAGCGAATACAAAGAGAAGCTCTCCAAGACAGGTTTTAAGGCGGAACAGGATGAGTTCTGCATCCTGCATGAGAGTGCCCTGGCCGTCTGCGGTATCGAGGGGTACGACGCTGCATCCCTTCGTTCAGCTGCCGCAGCCGTCATTACAAAGGTCAAGACCTTTAACTACAGCTCACTTAAAGTGGCACAATACTTTCTTAACAACGTCGCTGCGCTGGTTGAGGGTTTTGTGATGGGTGGCTACAGCTTCAGGATGTACAAATCAAAGCCAAAGCCTGTCGCTTTGAAAGAGGTCATCTTCTCCAATGACAACTTCAACAGCGATGCATTCGATTTTAAAACGCTTGAAAAAGATTTTAACGATGCACTTATTGTTGCGACAGCAACCAACTTCACCCGTGAACTGGTCAATACGACGCCGCAGGACCTCACACCGGCCACGATGACGGTCATCGCTGAAGACCTCGCTTCCGACAACGGTCTTGACTGTTACATCCTTGATGAAAATGCGCTGGAAGAAGAGAAGATGGAGGCTATTTTGGCTGTCGGCCGCGCCTCTGCCCATCCACCGCGCCTTATCCACCTTGCCTACAAACCAAAGAACGCTGAAAAATGCGTCACGCTGGTCGGAAAAGGCCTGACCTACGACAGCGGCGGGCTGAGTCTCAAGCCTGCCACATCGATGGTGACCATGAAGATGGATAAAGCGGGTGCCTGTGCGGTTCTCGGCATGATGAAAGCGGTCAGTGAGTTAAAACTCCCTGTTGAAGTGCACGGCTTTATCGGTACCGCTGAAAACATGATCGACGGTTCGTCCTACAAACCGGACGATGTTTTGAAAGCCCGTAACGGCACCACCATTGAAGTACGCAATACCGATGCCGAAGGCCGTCTTGTCCTGGCCGACGTCCTCTCGTATGCACAGGACAAGGTGAAGTCGGACTACCTCTTTGACTATGCCACACTGACCGGTGCCTGCATGGTCGCTCTCGGGCCGTATACAACCGGCATGATGGGCCACTCCGATCAACTCAAGCATGATCTATTTAAAGCAACATCGGATTCGGGTGAGCTGCTTGGTACATTGCCCTTCAATGACCATCTCAAGAAGCTGATCAAAAGTGATATTGCCGACGTCTGCAACATCGGATCGAAGCCTTACGGCGGTGCGATTACCGCAGCACTCTTCTTGGACCATTTTATCACCGAAGAGATGAAACAGAAATGGATGCATTTCGATATAGCAGGACCTGCCTACACCGAGAGCCCTTGGGATGTCTACGAACACGGTGCGACCGGTGCGGGTGTGCGCATGACCGTGAAATTTCTGTACTCCCTGATTGAAAAGTAGCTTCAGAAGCCGTAAAGCGTCTACAGAGAGATTGCCATGAGCCGGACAGGTATGATCGAGTCGCTCATTGCAGAGGGGGTCTTGGAGACGCCCTCACTGATCAAAGCCTTTGAACGGGTTGACCGGGCGGATTTTGTTCTGCCACCCTTCAAAGAGGATGCCTACGAGGACTGTGCTCTGCCGATATGGTGCGAGCAGACGATATCACAGCCCTACACCGTTGCCTTTATGCTTGAACTGCTTCAGCCGCAGCCTGTCGACCGTATCATGGACATAGGATCGGGCTCGGGATGGACTACGGCCCTGTTGGCATCGGTCTGCCAACATGTTGATGCCGTCGAACGCCATGAAGAGCTCCTTGCTTTCGCGAAAGGCAATCTTGCAAAATACCCTTTCAACAACATCACCCTTCACAAAGCCGGGCGGACGCTGGGGCTCAAGGGTGAACACTTTGACAAGATACTGGTCTCTTGTTCTGCTGACGAAATGCCGCAGCAGCTGCTCGATCAGCTTTCACCGGGCGGAACGATGGTCATTCCTCTGCAGAGCAGTATATTCAAAGTCATCAAGAACCTTGACGGTTCACTGCAGAAAGAGGAGCACCCCGGCTTTCTTTTTGTCCCTTTGGTCGAGGATGATGACTACTCGGGTTTGTTCTAAGCAAGCATGGATAAAAGAGAGTGAGAACATAACGGCTTCAGCCGACCCGGAAAGAATCAAGCGTTTATCAGATTTGATTCAGTGCCTTCACCTTGAATCAGAAAAATCCCTTTTTCATACAGTTTTTGTACCGCCTCTTCATTGGGAACATTGCAGGCGATGACGGTGCTGCCTATGCTCTCAGTAAGAAGCCTCAGTGTTAATAATGATTGGTCGCTTTGACTTAAAAAGTAGTTCATATCGCCTTTTATATAGACGGGGTGCAGTTTTTCCAGATAATTGAAGTTTTCGTTTTCACCGATAAAATCATACAATGCTATACCTATATCGTAGCGTTCAAACAGCTGTTTATACTGCAGGATTTTGTTAAGGTTTTTAGCGGCAACTCTATCAGGGATTTCAATGACCATCTTAAACGGCAAGCCAGCCATGTGTGTTTCAAAAAATGCAGACAGCTCTTCGTACATCTTTTGTCTCTCCAAGCTGTTCATAGACACTTTAAAGCTACAGGTATTGCCTTTTAATTGATGCGGAGGATTCTCAAAAAGCATCTGTATGGTTTTGTGATGAATGCGTGAGCAAAGACCTATCTGTGCTGTAGGCGGAATAAAGTGGTCATAGCTGTAACGGCTTCCATCTGCTGCCTTCAGGACAACGTCAAGCGCATAATAGCGACGGCGTCCCGTTTTACTGTCGATGACATCCAGTAATTTAAAATCAAATGTATTATGATCAATGGCATAATTGACAACTTCCCGCCAAGCATCTTTGCCTAAAATTTTTGAACTGCTTGTCCCTTGGTTGAAATAGACATTTTTGTACTGGAACTTCGCAACGGCAAGAACGGTGTCAACACGCATTAGAAGCTCTGAAAGCGTGCATTTTTTACTGTTTTCATAGAGCCCCATAACACTGTACGTCTGTTTTGTGTCAATGTTCAAAGCGGCGATCTCCTGCTCAATGGTTGCAGAGATTTTATGAGCCATTTCCAAAGTGTCCTGCCCCAAAATACCGGGTAGAAAGAGAAAGAACTCTGTTTCATTCAGCCGTGCCAGCATCCTGTTTTCGAAACCAGCCGTCTCATGCGTTAAGATCTCTGCCGTTTTCACAAAAAGAGTCTCCATTGCTTTATACCCTATCTGCATTACATCGACACCGTTCAACTCTAACAACAACACCGTACCTTCATACGAATTTGTCTCTTTTACAAAATAGTCCATAAAATGCTCTGTCAAAAACTTTCTGTTTTTCATCTGTGTCATCGGGTCAAGATAGGCCAACTCTTTTTGTCGTTTCATCTCTCTATTGGCCTCAACAAAAACATTTTTCAGCCGAAGCACCATCTGGTTAATCGCCAATACCACCTCTTTAAACTCCCTAGTGCGCGGTATCTTTTCTTGAATAATGAACTCATTTTTGATAATAGACTCGGCTTGTTGACGAATCCTTCCAAGCGGTCGTAGAACGATCAAAAAAAGACCATATAACGCCACGAATCCGAACAGAAGAATAAACCCGAAGGAGAGCATCAGGTTTTTAAATATTTCGTAAAGCCGGGTTTCGATGCGACTGCTGTCACTTTGTACCTGCAGTATACCTATCTGTTTCCATCCGGTAAATACGTTGGCCGAGGCGATCGGTGCTTCTATATTGATTAATGCCAAGAACCACGCCGGTGTCGAAACACGCTCCGGCTTCATAATTTGATGACAAATGGTGTTGTTGTCAACATCAAGCAGGCGTATCTGATGGTAACGCCCGCTGTCAAAATTTGCCTCGATCATCGTCTTTAACATCACCGTATCACCATCTGTGGTAGCAAGAGAGAGGCTCAGCGACGTTGCCGTATTTTTTGCATCCTGGTACAACTCATCTTCTGCAGCACTGCTGGCGCTTGCAAAGTTAAGCACTAAAACAGTGACAACAATAGCCACCATCAAGAGCATAAGAACAGCAGCCGTCTGCTTAAAAAGTGTCATATTTTTTTCCTTTTCATATTGTCTTGCAGTATCTCCCACTCTTTATGCGACCGATAGTCGATTTGATGACCGATACTATCATCCCTTGCCTTATAAAGCGTATCACCGTTAAAATAGTAGATCGGTGTCAAATCTGTACGTTTTGATGCGGGTATAACCCTCTCACTATTATTATCTAAAACCAGGGGCTCGCTCCGCGGCGTTTTAAAATAGGTCAAAACCATGTGCGGTATTTTAGAATTCCTGGGTCTGACATAAGTGAAGAAAAGCTTCTTGCCATCGACACCAAGGTAGATCAATGCGTAATATTTAGCAATGACATAATCCTCGCAATCGCCTCTGTTTTGACCTAAAAATTCCCAAGGCGTCGCCCAGTAATTTTTTACCCCATAGATCTCCATATCGGAGCCGTAGTGGACACTGTTATAAAACCTGTTCACCACAGAGAGCTTTTTGACGTCATCAGCATATTTGACGCGGTCTAAAATCTTCTGTAAATTTTCAAATCTTTTTTGAGCATTTTGGTTGTATTTTACCGTTATTCGCTTTAGCAATGCATCGTCGACATAGGGTCTGCCGGCATCGGTTTCATCGGCTTTTAACAATAAGATCAATAAAAAAACAAAAAACAATAATAAAGCTTTCATCAGGCTATATACTAGCACAAAAGTACTGTTTAGAGCTTCTGAAATAGGCAGTTTTAACGTGGGATCTATACAGCCGTTATAGCGACGTCTATAAAACCCTTACCGCACTTTGGATTAAGTCAACCCCCTTTTTGAAGCTAGATTGAGTATAATTGCGCCATTAAAACAACTTTTTATCTACAAGGAATCACTATGGGTTTAGCTATCGGCCTCGTCGGTCTGCCAAATGTCGGAAAATCAACTACTTTCAATGCGTTGACTAAAGCGCAAAATGCAGAGGCTGCAAACTACCCTTTCTGTACGATAGAACCAAACAAAGCGGTCGTACCGGTACCGGACAAACGTCTCGATGAACTGGCCAAGATCGTCAATCCTGAGCGTATTCAGCACTCCACACTCGACTTTGTCGACATCGCAGGTCTGGTCAAAGGCGCCAGCAAGGGCGAAGGGCTCGGTAACAAATTCCTATCCAACATCCGCGAGACAGAGGTGATCCTGCAGATCGTCCGCTGTTTTGAAGACGAGAATATCGTTCACACTGAAGGCTCCATCGACCCTATCCGCGACATCGAGATCATTGAGACGGAACTGATCCTCGCCGACGTCGAAGCGCTCAACAACCGCATCGAACGCCTTAAAAAACAGGCAAAGGCTGATAAAGACGCCAAAGCACTGATGGAGTTCGCGCAGGAGCTGGCCGAATACCTTGCCGACGGCCAACTTGCCCGTAACTATCCCGAAGCCGACAGCGAGATGTTCGCCAAACTCAACCAGGATCTCCGCCTCCTTACGGCAAAAGAGATCATGTACGGTGCCAATGTCGACGAGGACGGCCTGCTTGAAGACAATGACTTCGTCAAGGCTGTCAAAGCGCATGCCGAAGCGAACAATTGTGAAGTGATCAAGCTCTGCGCCAAGTTCGAAGAGGAACTTGTCGGCATGTCCGACGAAGAGGCGGCCGAATTCCTCGGCGAAATGGGCGTCGAAGAGTCGGGTCTTGCGCAGATCATCCAGAAAGGGTTCGACAAACTCGGCCTGATGAGCTATTTTACGGCCGGTGTCAAAGAGGTCCGCGCCTGGACGATCCGCAAAAATACCACTGCACCGAAAGCGGCAGCCGTCATCCACAACGACTTCGAGAAAGGGTTCATCCGCGCCGAGGTGATCAGCTACGAGGACTTTATCGCCAACGGCGGCGAAGCCGGTGCCAAAGAGGCCGGCAAGATGCGTCTTGAAGGTAAAGATTATATCGTCCAGGACGGCGATATCATGCACTTCCGCTTCAACGTATAACAGTTTACGTAAAGATCAAATGGACTTTTTCCATTTGTATTCCAGTTCTTATTTTCCTATTTAAGATCAAAGTGAGATACGTGTAAAGTCCATTCGCTGTTTCTACAAGGATTTATTACAGATTTTTTGCCTGATATAGACTGATGGCAGATAATGTAAATGAATCTTGCAGTTTGCCGTCTTTTATATAATGAAAAATATCATCTTTTCGTATTTTAACTACTGCTAAAACTTCTGAATCCGCCTCTTTGATTTTGTCGTTTTGTGCAACATGTGCAAAATAAATATCGATGTTTGAAGACAATATTGCAGAATTGGGATTAATAGTTCCAAGTTTCACTATCTTTTTTTTATCGATTTTATACCCTGTCTCTTCATATGCTTCCCGTATTGCGGTATCGGCACTGCTTTCATTGTCTTCGCCATACCCTCTAGGCAATTCAATCACTGTTTTACCTATAGCTTTTCTATGGTTTTTTACAAAAATAAAATTTTCATTATCTTCCAACATCAATATTACGGCACCATTGTCTGAGTTTTTTTCAATTAAGTAATGCCATCTGCCATCTTTTAAAACTGAAAACCACGCATTTTTATAAACAATCTCTTTCATTTTACCTCTAACCCCATTTTCGTCGCCAGTTTCGGATAGAGACCATACCAGTTTTTGCGAGATGAAAATGACAACATTTCGTCCTCAATAAAACTTATCGCTTTACCTGTGATAAATTTTGCCAATTCCAGTTGGCCCAATGTCGATATGAACTCAAACTTGTCGTATGCGTATTTAATCAATTCTATTTCATTTCTTAATGCATTGAATGTGACACCGGCAGATAATATCTGTGCAGGAATTTTATCTAACATTTTTATATTGTCCTGAATAAAACCTTCGCCGCTGTATATAAACAGTGAATTATAGGCGGGGTCGATGATTTCATTTTTTATGGTATTGATTTTTAGTAGTTCATTCTTAAAAAAATCACTTAAAAATTGGTACCATTCGGATCTGGAGATCAATTTTTGGGATTTAGACAGAAAGTCCAGATACTCCTCATTATTGAAAAAATAGCTTCCATACAATCCCTTCTTCTGCTCTAAATCAGACAATCTTTTCTGTATCTCCAAAGTTAGACTGTTTGTTACGATGGAGGCATTTTCATATTTTGGGTTAACTTCTTTGATAACATTATCAAGGGTATGTATTTGATATTTTAGTGTTTGCAATTCGCTGCTTGTTAATTCGCCTTTTGTTTTACCATTAAAGCTGGAAACTTTGTACGTGTTTGGCAGGTTTTCAAAGTATTCCGCAAACGACTTAGTATTTTCAATATTCAGACCCCTGATAACAAAGTTACCGTAGCCTTCTTCATTAAGAAATTTTATTACATTTTTTTGTTCCAATACACTCGACACGCCGAGACTGTCAAATACAATATTGGGAGACAATATCACACCATCTCCAAATACCAATCCAATCAACATCCTTTTTCGCACTTCATTTAAAGGTTGTTCCCTCACGGAATCACAATTCGACAAAAATATTTTTTCTTTAAACAACATATAAATCACCTCTTGATGATAACTATAACTAGTAACACCCTACATGTATATGAATAAATCTGAATTCATAAAATAAATATTTTACTGCACTGAGGCATATCCTATATTGCATATTTTTACTTTTTTCCAACACATCGCTTCTTGAAATTCACTTTTTTTGCAGCAGACCGATAATATTTTTCACCTCAGTAATCATGTCAAAACTCTTTTCTATAAGTTCGAAAGTATAACCTTGCCTATTAAGTAGATTGACATAATCGGGATGAAAAAAACGAAACGACAATCCTTGGTCTTTTACTTCAAAATCTATATATATTTTTTTGTCAATGAGTGTAACAAAGACACCCCAGCCTCTCTGACTTGAAAGAAATGTCAACCTCTCCAAACATTTTGACGTAAAATTCGACCTGTAGCAGTGCCATTGTCCGTGTATACCGCATAGTGTTTATCGAATGACGGATCATCCATCAAGATCTTTTTCAGGTCTTTATGATGGCTATGCAGTGAACCTTTGCCCAAATACCCGAAATGCCGTTGTGCGGCAGTTGACAAAATACAAATAGAACCGTCTGTGTGAAAACTGTTCTCGACAACGGTAAAGAGACCTTCAAAATCGGTATAGCTGCGGCCACCCGTTCCGCCAATGGAATGAGATGCCACAGCGTACGCAAGTTTAATACGGGAATCATTCTCTTGTATATAGATCAGATTATTGCTTTGCAGAGTAAACGTATCACGCCATATAAACTTGGAGTTCAGCAACTCCTCATGGCTGACACCGTTCATTGGTTCATAGACAAGACTGGCGTCCCACTCACGGAGCAATGGTGTAACAACCTTGTTTTGGTATGTGCGGATAATATTTTTTTCATTTAGAAAAAGAAACCAGATTACAAAAAGAGACGGGAACCCGATAAAGAAGATCTTTGTCGATCTTTGAAATACTTCATCAAAATCAAAACTGCCCGTGTAAACATCGACGCCTGCCCAGACAAACGGCATCACAAACACGGCCAGAAATGCCGATAAAAAGAGCAGGCTTCCGATTCGCTGCCGGTCCCGTACAGTTACACCGCCATAGAATTTCGGTTCTATGTATGCAGTAAAATAGTTGTAGATCTTTGTTCTATTTTTCAAAACTGCCCCATATGTAATTATTGAGATGAATCGCATGTCTGTTTCTTTGATAGATAAACAGCCCTCTCATTCTATTAAATTCAAAAAGCCCGGTTATCTTCATATTTGTGCGACTGCGAACAATGATTCAAGCTACATTGCACCCGGTACCAAAAATATCGAGAACGAATAGACAAAGAAACTGTCACCGCCGAATTGATACCAATGAAAGTCAAACATGTGCAGTCGAAAGTCTTCAGAACCCACCATAACGCCTATACCTACAGCTGTCCCGATATTGCTCGCATCTTTATCTAACGTATAATAGTTGGCATGGACCATGCCGGCATTGAACTGGACCCACCAATTTTCCGGGCGCGCAGTAAGATAAAGTGCCTGCGAGTCAAAGGCCAGGATACTGTTCCCCTCAGAACCGTTTGCCCTCTCGTCATCAACATCGCTCTTGGATGTCAAGCCGTTGATCGCATGCAGCTGTGTGCCAAAGTACCAGCTGTTAATTTCAGGCAGCTCATATCCGAGCTGTATATCAAAGCCCTTGTCCGATCCCTCCGATGCACCGGGATTAACAAGTGCGAACCCAAGACCGGCATCAAAACCTTCGGCCTGTAGTGTAGAAAACGTGCCGGATATCAGAAAAAGTGCGAAGCAGATCAACATCTTTTGCATATGATTTCCTCATTCGCTATATATCTTACTGTTTAATGTATAGGTATATGCCTGTTATATTTCTGAGATTGGACAAAAGAGCCTATCCGATTTTTTTCCGTTATTTTTGCAGGACGTCATAGCCTTGAGTCGCCAACAGATCGACTATCCCCTTCTTGCCGACGACATGCCCTGCTCCGACAACGACAAAGTAGTCTCTGTCTGAACCTAAGTAAGCCATAATCTTCTCTGCCATCTTGTAGTTGCGTCTGGTCACAAGGTCATCATAGATATCTTTCAAATCCGCATCGTTCTGCATGGGGAGAAGAAACATCTTCTCCATCGCCTCAGCATCACCGTTTTTCCAGCTTGTGAACAATCTGTTCAGCATCGTTTCCATCTCATCCATCGATGCCAATGTGTAGCGCAGCAGCTTCTCCTGGTAGGCCCTGTCCTCTCTGCTGAGCAGTGTCATCTGCTCCTCAATGGTCTCGAGCGCCACAATCGCTTTTCTCTCCACTTTGGCGCGGTCAAGAAAATGTTTGTCTATGCCCAGTTCGGGAGCGTAGCCCAAACGCAGCATCTCCGTCATACTGAGCTGCATCATCACCACCCAGGGGCGCATCGGCTCCAGGGTCTCCAAGGGTATGCCTCTCTTGCGGGTAAAGCTCCTTAATGCCCTGTACGTTGTTTCCGATAATTCACTCCGCAGCGTTCTGCCCTTAGGATAGGTTCCCAAGGTCTTCATAGCATTTTGCATGGCGATCATCGATTCACTGCTTTCGGCATCGACTTCAACAACCAGCACATCGCTCTTGTTATAAGACTCTTCGATCACACTCCTCAGGGGGTAGAGCTCCGGTTTTGCCAGATGTATGGAGCCCAGTATATAGACGGTACTGCTTGGAGAACTGACTTGATAAAGCAGGCTTTTGGCATCCAGGGGCAGTGCGAAGATCAGAAAAACAATGAGAATAGAACCTGTTCTTTTAAACACAGTTTTCCTTTGAGAATAGACTATTTTCTACTACCGATTAGGGGATCGGTGTCGAAAAATAATCAAAAAAGATCACCATCAATACGGAAGAGACCAGCAGCGAAAGCAGCATTGCGGGCGTCCCTTTTCTAAACCACATTCCGGGTTTGATCGCCAGAGAAGGATCACTGTACTCTTTTGCGATGCGTTCTGAGAGCGTCACAACGTACACATTGGCCGTAGAGCCCAGATGCGTGCCGTTACCGCCCATGCCGACACCGATAGCCAATGCCCACCAAAGAGGCGTTATGTTGATGCCGTGCGCTTCCAGCCCCAGAAGCACAGGGATCATCCCCACGGTAAAAGGGATGTTGTCGATCAGAGAGGAAAGAAGCGCGGCAATCCACATAAGCAGGATCGTTGAGAGCAGCAGATCATGCTTAACGAAAGGGAGAAGAAAAGTACCGATAAACTGTAAAAAATGGCTCTGTTCTGCGCCGCCGATCAGGATAAAGAGCGCAATAAAAAAAGTCAAAAGCGTGATCTCCACTTTTGCAAAGGTGCTGTCCAGATCGATCGTTGGTGCGATAAAGAGCAGAAACACAAAACCGGAAGCGGCAACCATCCACGGCTCCCATCCAAGCAGGTGGTGCACCATAAACAAAACGACAATGATGCTCAGAGCCAAGATCGCAGCTTGCCATGTCCTGCTGTCTTCGAGCACAAGGGATTTTGAGAAATCAGGTATCAACGGTATTTCGCTCAATTCTCTGCGGAAAATAAACCGAAGCGCCAGCATGATCGTTATCCATGCGACCATGACGACGCCTCCCATATGCATCAGAAAAGTACTGAAATCAATATGTGCTGCAGAACCGATCATCAGGTTTGGCGGGTCGCCCACCAAGGTGGCAACACCGCCGACATTTGAAAGCATCGCAGCGGCGATGAGGTAGGGAACAGGATTGACCTTTAATGCCTGGGTGATCAGTACGATCAGGGGGCCAAAGATTACAACAGTCGTCACATTGTCAAGCATAAGAGAGAAAAGAGATACCGCCAAGCCGATTAGAACCATCAGTAAAAAGAGTCTTCCGCGACTATAGTGGGCGACATTGTAGGCAATAATATGAAAACCGCCGGTGGGGATCATGATGGCCACAATAGTCATCATCGTACCCAACAATAGCACGACATTCCAATCAATCGCCTCTATAGCGTCTTCGGGAGAATAGAAGTCCAGCATCTGTCCCGCGATCACCATCGCCATGGCGCCAAGAAGTGCAAATTTCGTACGATGGAAGCCGTGCAGCCCCTCGGTAAAGATGCCTATAAACGTGATTGTCATGATGAGAGCAGAAACCAACATGGGCGTGTCAAATACTAAAATGTTCATACGGGATTTTAGCGTACAGACCTTTCACAGAGGCTGTATTAATAGAAATACATATTCCAGGTGGTATTATGTTTCTATTGGTATCGAACATACGCTATGGATTTGATCAGGAGTGTAGTAAGTTAACTCGCAAATCCTCTTTTAAAAACCTGCTTTTTGACCACGATCTCTTTTTGCTTCTCTTTACGGCGTGTGTCTTTCTCGACAAAGATCTTCTTGCGTGTTACCGGGTCCATTTCGGTATAGTACATCACTGCTGAGTAGGTTCCAGGTGTCGGCGTAAAGACCTGTGCCTGTTCGGGGTTCATCTTGAGCTCCTCCTGCGTAAAACGTTTCAGCTCGTGCATGTCTTTCTCTTCGCAGCCGGGATGCGCCGCGATGAGGTAGTAGGTCAGAAACTGCTTTTTTCCCTCTTCCCGGTTGAGCTTGTCATAAAGCTTTTTAAAGTCGATCAGCGTCTGCTTGCCCGGTTTGCCCATAAGGTCCAGCACGTGCTGCTGCGTATGCTCAGGCGCTACTTTCATCTGACCGGAGATGTGGTGGCGCACCAGCTCTTTGAGATAGGAGTAGCCGTGTTTCGGGTCCTCGTTGATCAGGTCGTAACGGATCCCGGAAGCGACGAAAGCCTTTTTGACTCCCGGCACTTCTCTCACCTGCTTCATCATGTTGATGACGCGGCTGTGGTCAACGCGCATCGATGAACAGAGATGGCGGGAGTCGACACAACGCTGATGGTCGCAGGTGCCGAGTTTGAGCTTCTTCTTACATTCGTAGCCGTACATATTGGCCGTCGGACCGCCGACATCGGAGATGATCCCCTTGAAATCTTTGTAGGTGGTGAACTCCTTGGCCTCGGCGACGATGGATTCTTCGGAACGGGTGCGGATGGTACGGCCCTGATGAACGCCGATGGCACAGAAGTTACACTCGCCCCAGCACCCCTGATGGGTCATGATGGAGAACTTGATGGTCTCAAGACACTTTACCTTCCCCTGCGGTCGGTGGTAGGGGTGGAGTTCGCGGGTGAATGGCAGGGCCGAGACGGCATCCATCTCACTCTCATCCAGGTAGTCACACGGCGGGTTCTGGATGCTGTAGCGCGTATCGACCTTCTGGCATAGCCCCTTGGCCGAAATGGGATCGTTGTTGTCGTAGAAAAGATCGAAGAGGTCAATGAACTTCTCTTTCTCCTTAAGGCACTCGTCATGTGACGGCAGCTGGTGGTACGCCTCAACCGGCTCTTTGGCGATGTAGCAAAGCCCCCTGATGTCGCGGTACTCTTTCCCCTCGTCCAGTGCATGTACCAGTTCACGGAGCGCAGTCTCGCCCATGCCGTAGATAAGAATGTCGGCCTTGGAGTCAAAAAGGATCGGCTTGCGGAGCTTGTTGGTCCAGTAGTCGTAGTGCGTAACGCGGCGCAGGCTCGCTTCGATGCCGCCGAGAACGATCGGTACGGTGTTCTTGAAATAACGGCGTATCAGATTGCTATAGACCAGCACCGCGCGGTCGGGTCGCTTGTTGTTTTTGCCGCCGGGAGTATAATCGTCACTGTTTCTAAACTTCTTCGTGGCGGTATAGTTGGAGACCATTGAATCGATGCTCCCGCCGCTGACACCCCAGAAGAGGCGCGGTTCGCCCAGGCGGCCGATATCTTCACCGTTTTCAATGTCAGGCTGGCCGATGATGCCGACCTTGTAGCCCATCTGTTCAAGCATGCGGCCGACAACCGCTGTACCGATGAACGGCGAGTCGATGTAGGCATCACCCGAGATCAGGACGACGTCGCACTGTTTCCAGCCGCGGCGCTCCATCTCCTCACGGGTAGTGACAAGAAAGTCCTTCTCACTAAAAGCAGCTTCGTCTGTATTGTTTTTAATAGGTTTTTTTCTGCTCATAGGTGATCTTTCAAGGCATTATTGTTTTGAAATTATATCGAAAAACAGGCCTCTCTTTATCAATATTATATAATATAACTTCGTTTTTCCTATCAATATAGAACCATATAAAGGTGGTATATGCTGCATGTTTACTTTTTAAACATAAAAGTGATTTAAAAATATTTCTACTACGATATATTTATAGATACCCAAATATGATAGGAGTCAGTTATGATTGCAATTCCACTCGACCGCAGAGAAGCGACAACGATTTCTCAAGAGTACATCAAAGCGCCGTTTTTTGCATTGCTCGATACAGATACGGGTTATTACAAGGTCATTGACAACACAAAGAAAAGCAGTCTGGTCGTCGAACTGATCAGCGATCACGGTGCTGATGCAACAGTCTGCCATACGTTTGATGATTCTGTCTGTACAATCTGCGAGCAGCATGGCATGTCAGTTTTTGAACTACCAAAGGGTTCAGTCACTATTGATGATGTCTATATGGAAGCACGTCAACACACCGAACTTTTTACCTGATATTTTTTACTGCAGTAACGATTGACTTTGTGTTTCTCATCTCCTCAGGACGTGAAACCATATTCTTACAATCCGGATTATATCGTTGATCATGAACTTTTTCTTCTCCATAGTTCGACAGAGCTTTTCCAATTTACACTATAAATCGCCTTCTCCGTGCAGATGTGAAAGATATGTGCTAAATTACTAGTAAAATCTAGTAAAATATGGGGATAATAAAGGAAAACATATGGAAAATATTGAAGTACCGGAAGGAATGAACCCCGAAGTATTAAAACATCTGATGGATCCTCAGAATTACGGTAAGCTGGACGATGCAAACGGCATCGGTGTGGCTCATGATGAGAAGACCGGTGAGTTCGTCATTTTCTACATCAAGACCGACAATGACGCCATCAACGATGTCCGATTTGCGACCAACGGCTGCCAGGACACCGTTGTCGTGGGTTCAATGTTTACCGAGATCATCAAAGGCAAAAGTATCGAAGACGGGAAAAAAGCGATCGCACTGCTTGAGCAGAAGATCGGCATTGTGACGCCGCAGCAGCGCATCTGTGCCGAAATGGTCTTTAACGCATTTATCGCCTCGCTCATTAATTTGGAAAACCTCAAACGTGGCGAAAAAGAAGAGATGCATGTCATCAACAGCGAAGAGAGCTGCGAGATTGAAGCAAAGGATGAGAATGAATAAGCTCTACCAGGTAAAACACGAACTGTGGCTCGATATATTGTTTGCCTCATTTGCTGTCGAAAACAGGGAGATCAAAGAGCGCCTCTATGACTTTTCGATGATCGCCTTTCGTCATATGAAATGGCTGGGGGAGTCTCTTCTTGAAAAGGGTGACGATTACAACTATGACCGTTCAAAGACACTGCACAAGAGAGAAAGCAACTTTGAGATCTTTCAATACCTTATCCGGGAGATCAAAGCGGCCCAGGAAGTTTATGAACCCGGCGTCCTGACGGCAAGGATCATCACCGATGAGAACTATCTCATCCAGTACCTTGCCTCTCTGCTCGAAAACAGTGAAAATGATGCCAGAGTCACCGCTTTCGACATGCACCGCACAATGCCTAGTAAGAACCTTGACGCCGTGCAGACCGATGCACTGACCATCTTCCTGTTCGAAGAGTCCTACAAAGAGTATGAACTTATTCTGGTCTATGCCTATATGCAGGCACGTACCGGCGAACTGCTCCATTTCAATGTTTTCCAGGATCTGATTGATGAATCGCATTTCCACCTCAAATCATTCGGGAATATGATGGCGCAGATGGGCATCCTGGCCCTGCCCCGCGAACTGCATGAGATGACCTACAAGGTCACCGACATAGAGAAGTTTGTGATTAACGGTATCCAGGAGGAGGAGAACGCGAAAGAGGAGTGCCGTGCCTTGGCCGAAGCCGTCAATGACACGGAACTTTCACAGTTTTTTGACTTCATCAATTATCAGGAAAACTACCATATTGAGTTGATGAAGAAGCTGCTGTAAAGTAGGCGTTTCACAGCCACTCTTCATTATGAACAGGCTCGAAGATCCCCCTTTACAGAGACAACGATTGTCTGTCTGAGCGATTACTATCTTTTTCTGGCCACGAGAGAAGCGATCTTCACTTTCTCGCCGCTGAGATTGATATCATCTTTTTCTTCATAATAGATAATATCAAGACCGATAAAGGTGTGCAGCAGCTCATTTTTGCGCAGTACAAAGTCCAGGTTCGACGGCTGATGATACGCTTCGCCGTGGGCCACTATAAAGGTCTCGAAGAGGAGCAGACCGCCCTCTTTCAGCGCCTCCTTGATCTGCGGAAAATGACGTCGGTCAAGATAATTGCAATTGACGATAAGGTCATAGGTGTTATAGTCAAGTCTATAGGTATCGAGATCAGTGTCGATCTTGTTGATCGTTGCCATGTTTTTTATTTTAGAGAGGGCATAGTCCGAATAGTCAACGGCATCGACCACAAACCCTTTTTCTGCAAGATAATGGGTATTGCGTCCTGTACCGGCTGCAATATCCAAGGCCCGGCCTACCGTTGCTAAAGGGAGGTATTTTTCAACGATCTTCGCTACTTTGTCCGGCATAGGCATTGTCGTGTACTTCTCATTCCATCTGGATTTGTCTTCTAGCATAAATATCCTTGTTGATAATGGCCAAGATTTTAGCGAAATAGAGACAATTGAATTATTATAGGAAGAGTATCAACCTCTAACAAAAAAGATTTTGCAGAAGATACACACTAAAAGAGTTAAACAGCAGAACATAGGGGGTGTCCTGCTGCAAGTGCGATGGAATTATTCGGCGCCTTCACCAAAGGTGTTGTAGATATATTCCGCCATCTTCTCGTCAGAGACCTTCCCTTCACGCTCTTCGATGTTTTTTAGATTCTCTCTCATGACAGAGTCGTAATAGTGACTCTCAAAACCTTTGCTTCTGAGGTCGACCAGCTTATCAACCAGCTCCTCTTTGGTCAATGTATTCAACGCAGGACCGTAAATGTTTGTCTTCTCTTGCGAAGCGATACCGTGTGTTCCGGCTTCTTCGGATTTAACACCGGGTTCCTCTTTGATCTGCGGGACGCCGTTTGCAGTGGCGCCGTGGCAGTTGGCACAACGGTTTACGTAGATATCCCCCATCTCCTGGGTTGTTTGGGCAGAACAGACGTTTGACACCACCAAAGACGCAATACCGATCATGAATAAACTTGCTTTTTTCATTTCTAACTCCTAAACTTAAATATAATTCATCATATCACGTTATATTTAAAAAAAATCTTATTTTAAATTATATAAATGACTTATATATCACAACCATTATATTTAACAGGAGATGAAAATTTTTATCTGCGGATGTCAGGAATTGAAACTGATGCTGCAGATCAGCTGTTGTAAATTAGATATGTAAGGTCTGATCAGAACAATGGATTGAAGGTGAAATGGCTGAATGTCTTTCGACACTCAGGCTGTAAATGCCATAAGAGGAGAACGTCTCTTACGACTCGTTCGAGAAGATCAAAAGTGCCTTATCATCTCTGTCGTAAAGCGATATTTTCTCATGCTTAATGAGCTTCAGGGCCCGTTTGCGCCGGAAAAACGAGAGCGGATGAAAGTACTGGGTAATCATCTGCTGCTCTTTGGTGTAGCATTCACCCTCGCCCTTTTCAAAATAGGTGAAGATCGTACGCAGTTCATCTTCGTCAAATACGGCATCGACACTCAGAAAGCCATGTTCGTCTTCGGCGTTCATCGTACCCTCGGCAACCGCACTGAAACCGTATTTTGTGTTGATGTCGGCGATAAACAGCCCTTTTGGCTTCAGTACCTTGGCGACATTGTCCAAAAAGGTCTCGAGTTCTTCGGTGTTCATAAAGTTCAGGACATCAAAGACGGCGACAGCCGCATCGTACTGCCCTTTTTCATCGGCGACATCGATGCATTCCGCATTCAGCCCCTTGGCTTTCGCCTCTGCGACCATCACTTCGCTCAGGTCGATCCCCTTCGCCTCGATATTGTCAAAAGCGAGCTGTTCCATCAAACCGCCCCGGCCGCAGCCGATGTCGAGGACCGATTTTACGCCGTAGGCCTCAAGTGTCTGCGCGTAGGAGTCGTGCAGAAACTGGGTGGACTCTTCGATGCCGAGGAGATGCTCTACACGGGCGTACAGTTCGAGATCATTTCGTTTCATTGACAACGTCGTTGATCTTTTCGTAAATATCAAGGATCTCTGATTTTTTCTCAAAGAAACTGTTTTTGTTGGCGATGAGATAGGTCGAAGACTCCATGATCTCTTCGACCACTTCAAGGCCGTTCTGCTTCATGGTCGTTCCGGTTTCGACGATATCGACGATCATGTCGGCAAGCCCGACCAGCGGCGCGAGCTCAATGGAGCCGTAGAGCTTGATCACGTCTGCGGCAATCGCGCGCTCCGCAAAATAGCGCTTGGTAATATTGACCATCTTGGTAGCGACTTTTATCTCTGCCTTGGTAAGGTCAAGTTTCTCGCCCTTACGCATGCCGATAGCCACCTTGCAGACTCCGCGGCGAAGGTCCAGCAGGCGAATAACATCCAGTCCCTGCTCTTCAAGCGTATCAAGCCCTACCACGCCGATATCGGCCGCCTGATGGTAGACATACGTCGCGACGTCCTGGTTGCGCACCAATAAAAAACGAAAGTTCGGTGTTTCTAAGATCAATTTACGATCATCAAAGGCAAACGACTCACCAAAAATCGTCTCAAATATCTCCAGTGTCTCTTGTGCGATGCGCCCTTTAGGCAGTGCAACTGTTAACATCTCATCTCCATCATCTTTTTCATCCCCTTAAACAGCAGTTGTTCATCAACAACCGCCCCAGGAAATATTTTTGCCAACTTTTCGGCATCCCCGCCTGTCAGATAGATCATCTTGTTATGGCGCGTCACTTCGCTGTAGAGCGTGCGAAGAACCCCATAACTGATTGCATCCCGGGAATTTTTCGGCATTTTATCCAAATCAAGCTCAAAATTGAGACTGTAGTCCAGTCTCGGGGAAATATTGGCATAGCTCTCTCGCATCGCCGCAAGACCTGGATAGATGAAACCGCCCTCGAATCTGCCTTCATTCACCAGGTCGACGGTGATGGCGCTTCCAGCGTCAATGACCAGCCCCTCTTCTATCGCTTCACAGGCCATAATACGGTCAACACCCATCGTCTCATAGTAGCTATCCCAATCAATGCAGCTGCGCATATCATGCCAATTGGAGAGTGCGGACAATTTTTTATCCGCCGTAGGGTTGACACTGATATAGTAGACCTCTTCCTTAACGGATGCCGGATCGAACTCCTCCGCCAATACTTTGAATGCATTCTCCCCCTCTAAAAAGTGGTACGAGGTGTTGCCGATATCGCAAAATATCAAATTATTTTCCATTTGGCTTCGCCGAAGGCTTTTTTAGCTTTGGAACAGAGCGGCGCATCGATGATCAATATCCTGTATTTGTAGTTATGCCCGCTGTATGTCACCAGTTTTTGATAGATCTCTTCAAATTTGGCCACATCTTTCATCAACAGACGGCTCTTCTGCGAGACCATAAAAAGTGCTGTATGGTAGCCGTTCATGTCGGTCGCCGAGAAGATGCGGATCTTATTGCGCACATTCAACTCTTTTGGCTGGATCTCGATGAGCTGTTTATAGAGCTTGCCTTTGGACTGCAATTGATCGATCAATGCTTTCATATACTCTCTTTTTGGAATTTCGTGAATCTGAAGCACGTAGTATTACCCTTGAAATCTTTAGAAATTGTGTTGTTATTGTAGTGGATTTTGGGTGAGTTTTGGGTTAGTCAGGTCCTGCCGTACTTTTTCGGCTGGTTTATGGCAGGGATCTGCACGTCTGCTGTCGCTCAGATTTGCTTCTTTGTCTATTGCGTGTTGCGAAAATACGGCGGTAAAAGGGCTCATGCCATCGGATGATGTTTCAAAACGGTCTCTTGGAGGTTCTGTTTCTGTATATGGGTATAGACCTGTGTTGTCAAGAGCGAGGAGTGACCCAAAAGCTCCTGGACGACACGAAGATCCGCACCGCCCAAAATCAGTGCAGTTGCATAGGAGTGACGCAGGACATGGGGCGAGACACCGAGATATTTTTTGGTGATTTTGAAAGCAGAGACGCGGCTTAACCCGCTCGCGGTGTAATTGAGCCAGATCTGCTCTTTTTCAAAGGGCACCTCCTGAAGATAGATCTGCAAAAGTCCCAGCGCCTCTTTTGCCACGGGAATAAGTCGCTCTTTTTCTCCCTTGCCGTGGCGTACCCGCAGCCAGTTGCCGTCAATATCTTCACGGCGCATATTCAAACACTCGCTGATACGCATTCCGGTAGCGTAGAGAAAGAGGATCAATGCCGCATCGCGTTTACCTATCCATGTCGTCTGATCGATACTGCTTATACCGCTTCGTATCTGCTCATAGCTCAAAAACTTAGGAAGATTTTTCGGGATTTTTGCGAGTTTTATCTTTTGGCGATCCGCTACGAACTCACTTCGGAAACAGAAATCGAAAAAGGCGTTGATGGCGGAGAGTTTGCGGTTAAGCGTCCGTTTGTTCTCATACGCAGAGAGTGCATTCAAGGTGCCGGCGGTATCGAGAGCGATCAGCGGTTTTTTTGTCAACTCTTCGATCTGAAGAAGATCGCTTTTATACGCTTCACAACTCTTTTTCGAAAGGGCTTTCGTGACTTGAATATACTCTAGAAAAGCCTCAAGTTCGTTTGACATCGATCACTCGACAGGATAGACCACATCGTTGATATAAAAGGCTTTGTTTCCGACATAGACAAAACCGTCATCGATGTTAAGCTCATATACATTTGATTCGGTAAGATCTTTGCTGAGTTCGATGATGTAGCCCTGTTTTTCAAGCAGGTAGAGTTTATCATCCGTCAAGATCATGCCCAGAAAGTGTGCAAAAGGATATTTCCGTTTCGCTTTCAGCTGAAGCGACGGCGTAAGCGCTATGACCTCACCCTCTTTCGTATTGATCCAGATACCATCATTGCTGAAAATAATATCACGCATCTCATACTTCTCACGACGTTCTTTTTCACTCAATGAAAAGAGACGGTACCCAGTTGCGGCCACCATGACATTGTCGATGACATTGAAATAGATGATATTGTTGAAATTATCTTCGGAGCTGACCAACATCGAACGAAGCACCTGTTTGGTGTCGGAGTTGATAATAACGACCTTGCCGTCAAGTGTCAGATAAAGCACAAGCTCGTTGAGAAAATAAGGATTGACAATACGGGTATCGACGGCTACCGGGGCATTGCCGCTCTCTTTAAAGACCAGCTCTTTTGTTGAGAGTCTGTAGAGTGCCATCTCATTCGTAGCAAACAGAACAGCGATTTTGTCGCCTTTGACGGTAGCACCGGCGATCGTCTTTTTAAGCTCAAGGCGTATTTGTCTGCTTTTGTCATCAATACGCTGCAGCAGAAGCTCGCCGTTGACTTTTGAGGCGATTATCCAGCCGTCACTTTGGCCTATATAGCCATATCCCTCCGGCAGATAGTACTCCTGGAGCCCCTCTTTTGTCAATATCTGACCATTTTCCAAAACGGCACCGTCCGCAGTGGTCCGGACAATCGTCTCTTCCAAAAACGACGACTTCTCCCAGTCACCTTTAACTACTTCGGGCGTATAGTACTCTTTGTTGCTGCATCCGCTGAAGATGACAAGGGCTATAAAAATAAGAGAAGAATAGGCTTTCACTCTTACTTCACCCCGTAATGTGCAAGAGACTGTGCTGATTCGTAGAGAGGCGAGTTGATGTCGATCATGGAGAGCTTTTCTTTAGCTGATGTCACATCCCCTTTTTCCAGTAATAAGACAGCGGCATCGATCAGGGCCAGATCCTTCAGCAGTGCACCGCTCTTTTGCGCATAGTTCTGTAAACCATCGGTGTCTTCTTCGATGGCAGCGAGTTCATATGAAGCCAGGTCGGCGACCGCAAGCGCATCAGAGCTTTGAAGTGTACGGAGCGCTTCCTTATCTTTTGATTTCATCGCTTTTGACAACGACCATACATCGAATAATTTTGGATTAAGTGTTTTTAACTGCTCTTGCGCCGTCTGATCATCGGGATCCGCCATTAAAACATTAAAAGCGGCATTGGATTGATCGATCTTGTTCTGTGTGTAGATATCATAAGCCGAACCGGTACCGATGGCCAAAACTGCAGCCGTTATAAGGCCGATCAGAGGTTTTTTATATTTTTTAACAAAACGTTCTGTCTGAACCGCTTTTTCAAAAAACTGCTCTTCACTGTTGAGCTCGTTTTTAACCATTTCTATATTTTCTTTTAAACTCACTAGTATCATCCTCGTTTAAATTGATGTTATATTATCCAATGCTATATTAAACAGCCCTAATCAGCCCTATAAATAAGCTTTTTTTGTTAGAATAAAGAAAAACAATTCAGGAAAAAATATGCAAGTAGATGACGCACTATTAAAACGTCTGGAAAAACTCTCGTTTTTAACGGTAGCAGATGACAAACGAGAAGAGATAATCGCCCAGCTTAGCGGTATTGTTGATTTTGTTGACAACCTTTCGGAACTTGACACGCAGAATGTTGACGACAACTTTGCGATGACAAATAACGGTACGCTCTTACGTGTGGACAAGCCCTCATGTGACGCAAGCATCAATGACGACATTTTGGAGCATGCGCCGCAAAGCGAAGAGCACTTCTTTGTCGTGCCGAAGATCATCGAGTAGATCATGGTCAAACTCTATGGGATTAAAAACTGTGACAGCGTCAAAAAGGCGGTCAAGTTTTTAAAAGCAAACGAAATTGCTTATGAGCTCATTGATTTTAAAGCAGATCCTGTTGATTGCGCCATTGTCAAGCCTTGGCTTGAGCAGGTGGAGATGAAAACACTGTTCAACACCAGAGGTACGACCTACCGGACACTAAAGTTGAAAGAGTTGAACCTAAATGAAGAAGAGCAGCTTATGTGGCTCTGCAAAGAGAATCTGCTTATCAAACGGCCGGTTCTTGATTATGACGGCAAAATCATGGTCGGATTCGACCAAAAAAGCTATGAAAAGATGTTCGCATAAGCAACTTTTCTATGAAATTAATTTATTTCATAAAGATTTATAATACAATATACAGAGATGAGACCGGTTTCCCAAAAATACCGCTACAGTCTCTAGCATAATCAGGAGTGACTTTATGAGTCAAGCATTAGATATTAGAAAATTATTAAAAAGTGTTGTTGCCTATAAAGCATCGGATCTTCACCTTGTCTCGCGTTCTGAACCTCAGATTCGTATTGACGGCCGTTTGGTCGCACTGAACCTGCCGACGCTCGACGGCAAGATGATCGAAGATATGGCCTACTCACTGTTGACCGAAAAGCAGAAAAAAGAGTTTGAAGAGCATGGCGAACTTGACTTTGCGATCATGCTGCCGGAGATCGGGCGTTTCCGTGCCAACTACTATAAAACGTTAGAAGATCTTGCCTGTGCCTTCCGTATCATTCCTATCGATATTCCGAGTCTTGATGACCTTAACGCAAATCCTGCATTTAAAAAGATCATTCAACGCGAAAAAGGTCTGATCCTTGTCACTGGTCCGACCGGTTCCGGTAAATCGACCACACTGGCGGCGATGCTCAACGAGATCAATGAGACGGAGAACAGACACATCATTACCGTTGAAGACCCGGTCGAGTTCATTCATAACAATAAAAAAAGTCTCTTCTCCCAACGTAATGTCGGTAATGACACCAAAAGTTTCGCCATAGCTCTCAAATATGCGATGCGTCAGGATCCCGATGTCATCCTCATCGGGGAGATGCGTGACCAGGAGACAATCGGTGCAGCATTGACCGCAGCGGAGACAGGTCACCTTGTATTTGGGACACTTCACACCAACTCGGCACCGCAGACGATCAACCGTATTATCGATGTTTTCCCAGGCGAAGTGCAGCCACAAATACGGGCGCAGCTCTCAACATCACTGGTTGCCGTTATTGCGCAGGCGCTGCTGCCGAAGATCGGCGGGGGGCGTATCGCTTCACAGGAATTTATGCTGACAAACCCTGCAATTGCCAACCTTATCCGTGAAGACAAGGTCCACCAGGTCTATTCACAAATGCAATTGAATCAGTCAGAGACCGGTATGGTGACACAGACGCAGCAACTTGTCGAATTTGTACAGAAACGGATTGTAACCAGAAACATAGCTGTCGCTTATTCCAACCGTGCGGATGAGCTTATCCGTATTCTTGAATCTTCCGGGTTATAAACCCAAAGGGCTCATGGGCCCTACCCTTTCCTCTTTTTCTCAACAACCACATTTTTCTCTTCACATGATATATAGCTCAGTGTATAACCTGAATTATAAAAAATCGAATACTGGCTGTATTTTCTGCCAATATCTATGGCATCTTCAAGCGTGATGTCATATACCAGGTAACCCTCTTCACAATGTTCCTCCAGACACCCCCTGGCATCTAAAATCTCGTAATCACTATATAAATCGCTATATAACTTCTGATTCAGCAGCCTGTTCTCTTCTCTTTGCAATTGTTGATTGTGCGGATTGTGTGCTGTAATAATGGCAAATGCTCTGTCAAATAAAAGAGTGTCATTGAAATTTATCAGAAAAAAGGAGAAGGTATTGTACGGGAGAGTTCTACCTCGTAGACATTACGAAGATAGATCTCAGCATAAGAAGGTATCGCTATTAGTGTGTTGCCTCTTTCATTGTGTCTGCGATCAGGAAAGCAAGCTCAAGCGACTGGTCCGCATTGAGGCGCGGGTCACAATGCGTGTGGTAACGTGAAGAGAGGTCTTCATCCGTCACCTGGAACGTTCCGCCGATACACTCCGTAACATCTTTACCCGTCATCTCAAGGTGTACACCGCCGGCGTGCGTTCCCTCGGCTTTATGGACCTGGAAGAATTGTTTCATCTCAGAGAGCACATCATCGACAGGACGCGTCTTATAGTTACTGCTAGATTTGATGGTATTTCCATGCATCGGATCACATGACCAGACCACTTTTTGTCCCTCTTTCTCAACAGCACGGATCAATGCAGGAAGGTGATCCGCAACTTTATCAGCCCCCATTCGGACAATAACATTGAGACGTCCTGCCTCATTTTCAGGATTGAGGATACTGATCATCTTGACCAATTCGTCCGGATCCATCGAAGGGCCAGCTTTGACGCCGATAGGGTTGTTGATGCCGCGCATAAATTCGATGTGCGCACCGTCAAGTTGACGTGTACGGTCACCGATCCATAGCATGTGTGCGGAGACATCATACCAGTCACCTGTCAGGGAATCCTGACGTGTAAATGCCTCTTCATATGGGAGAAGAAGCGCTTCATGCGATGTATAGAAATCCGTCTCTCTGAGTGTACGGTAGGTATTTGATGTCACACCGCAAGCTTCCATGAACTCCAACGATTGCGAAATGCGTGATGCCAACTCTTCATATTTTGACGTCATCTCACCCTGATTTGTAAAGTCAAGGTTCCATTTATGTACCTGATGAAGATCAGCCAGACCACCGCTTGCAAAAGCACGAAGAAGGTTCAGTGTTGCTGTCGACTGGTTGTAGGCCCGGATCATACGATTTGGATCCGGTACACGTGCTTCGGCTGTGAACTCGACACCGTTGATGATGTCACCGCGGTAGCTCGGCAGGGTCACATCGCCGATTGTCTCGGTATCGGAAGAGCGCGGTTTCGCGAACTGACCGCCCATGCGGCCGACTTTGACAACCGGCAAACCGCCTGCAAAAGTCATCACAACCGCCATCTGCATCATCACTTTGAATGTATCACGAATGTTTGTGGCGCTGAATTCCGAGAAACTTTCGGCACAGTCGCCGCCCTGAAGCAGGAACGCCTTGCCGTTGGCGACCTCTCCCAGCTGTTTTTTGAGATTTCGCGCTTCTCCTGCAAATACAAGCGGAGGATAAGAGCTCAATTCTTTCTCAACACGCTTCAGCGCCTCCAAGTCAGGATATATCGGCTGTTGTGTTATTGGTTTTTCTCTCCAACTTGATGGTGTCCAGATACTCATAATATAACCTTGATATTCAATATATTAGTACACTATAATATAGCGCCTCGAATTTTAAAAGAATTATATTACTCAAAAGTTACTAAAAACCCTCTGATTCTGTGAAGTCAACCTGTTTTTATGGCTTGATAAACAGTCTCATTATCTAATTTACAGTTTTGAGCGATATAATACGCGCAAATTAACTACAAAAGACACATCGCCATGGAACTTAATTATTTTGACTTAGTTGTCGGCATCATCATCTTGCTCCTTGGTCTCAAAGGGATCATAAACGGTTTTTTCAAAGAACTTTTCGGTCTTATCGGAATAATAGGCGGGATCTTTGTCGCTTCCCGTTTGGGCGACAGTGTCGGCGGGCTGATCAGCGACACCATTTTCAAATTCGAATCGCAGGCCGCAATAACTTTTGTAGGCTTCATCACAACCTTGATCATTTTTTGGGCGGTGATGATCATTTTAGGCATGCTCTTTACCAAACTTTCCAAGGCAAGCGGTCTCGGTCCTGTAGACAAGGTATTCGGATTTATCGTCGGCAGCGGTAAATTCTTTCTGATCGGCGCCGTCATCGCATATGCCGTCTACAGCATTCAGGCCGTCCGCGTCAATCTTGAACCGATGATGAAGAACAGCCTTCTTTTTCCTGCCATGGTCGCAACAGGCAGCATTATCATGCATATCGATCCTGCAGAGGTCGGCAGCGACATCAACGATACAATAAACGAGGGTGTCCAAACGGCGCAGGAACAGATCGATGAAGCCAAAAAGAGTGTGACGGAACAAGTCGATGAGACACTTGATGAAAGCGCAAAAAAAATCAAACAGAGCGTTAAACAACATATCGAAGATAATATTTCCAAAGGAGAATAGAGATGCCGTCTGAATTTACAGAACGTACCGTTGAGTACGATAAACTCCTGACCGACTTTAAAGCCCTTCTTAAAGAGAAAGCGCTTAAGTTCACCAATCAGCGCGAAAAAATCCTCGAGACCCTTTACTACTCTCAGGAACATCTTACGCCGGAGGCTTTGCATCAGCTTATTAAAGAAAAATACCCTGAGCTCAATGCAGGTATCGCAACAATCTATAGAACCCTTTCCATGCTCGAAGAGAACAATATCGTCTCATCCCTCTCTTTCGGCGTACAAGGCAAAAAATATGAACTCGGCGCTAAAGACCATCATGACCATATGATCTGTACCCGTTGCGGCGAGATCACCGAATTTGTCGACGAAGTGATCGAAGAGCGCCAGCATAAAATAGCAGAGAGCCACGGGTTTAAAATGGAAGACCACTCCATGCAGATCTACGGTATCTGTAAAAAATGTCGAGAAAAATCAGATAATAAATAGAGAAGATCCAGGAGAACTCGTTGAATTTAGAAAACAAATATATACAGCAGCGTATTGAAAAAGCCGACACGCTTCGTGAACTCGGCATCAACCCTTATGACAATGAAAGCAAACGTAACACGACGATGGCGCAATACATCGACGTCAACAGCGATGTCGCCGACATGGAAGATCGACGTGACGAAAAACGTACTTTTACCGTGGCCGGGCGCATCAAGTTTTTCCGTATTATGGGTAAAGCCAGCTTTTTAAAGATCGAAGATGAAAGCGGTATGCTGCAGATCTACGTTGCACGGGACAACCTTCCTGAAGGCTTTTACAACAACGTCTTTAAAAAGAACTTCGAGGTCGGTGACATCATCGAAGTGAGCGGTTACCCTTTTGTGACCAATCAGGGCGAACTCTCTCTGCATGTATCGACGCTTAAACTCTTGACCAAAGCGGTATCCCCGCTGCCTGAAAAGTTTCACGGTATTACCGATAAAGAGCTTCGCTACCGTCAGCGCTACCTTGACCTGATCATGAATGCCGAAGTGCGCCGTACCTTTCATATACGGTCAAAAGTCATCTCGCTGACGCGCCGTTTCTTCGAAGAGAAAGGTTTTCTTGAGGTCGAAACGCCGATGATGCACCCTATCGCAGGCGGGGCCAATGCCAAGCCGTTTGTGACGCATCATAATGCACTCAGTATCGACCGGTACCTTCGTATTGCTCCGGAACTCTATCTCAAACGCCTAATCGTCGGCGGTTTTGAAGCGGTCTTTGAGATCAACCGTAACTTTAGAAACGAAGGGATGGACGCCACACACAATCCGGAGTTCACCTCTATTGAATTCTACTGGGCTTATAAAACCTACAAAGACCTTATCGCGGTCACAAAAGAGTACATCGCCTACCTGTTTGACCATCTGAATCTGCCGACTGTCCTTCCGTATGGAGAGATCGAAGTCGATTACGCAGACTTCAGAGAGATACCTCTGATCGATTCGCTTTCGGAGATCGGCGGCGTTCCAAAAGAGATCGTCAATGACAAAGAGAAGATCATCGCCTACCTTAAAAAGCACAATGTCGAGGTGAACGAGGCGATGAACCTTGGTCAGCTTCAAGGCGAACTTTTTGATGAGTATGTTGAAGAGAAACTGATCAACCCTACTTTCATTACGATGTATCCTGTCGAAATCTCGCCGCTTGCACGCCGTAATAATGAAAACCCGGCATTGACAGACCGTTTTGAGCTCTTCATCGCCGGCCGCGAGATCGCAAATGCCTTCTCTGAGCTTAACGATCCGCTCGACCAGCTGGCGCGTTTCGAAGGGCAGATGGCGGCCAAAGAGAGCGGCGGTGATGAAGAAGCCCATGAGATGGATGCAGACTTTATCAATGCCCTCTCTTACGGTATGGCGCCGACTGCAGGTCAGGGCATCGGTATGGACCGTCTCGTGATGCTTCTTACGAATGAGCACTCCATCCGTGATGTTCTGCTCTTCCCAGCGATGAAACCACTTCAAACAGAAACGGAAAAAGAAGAAAACGAGTTATAACGCGGAACAAGGACATTTTTCTTGCGCCTAACAAACCAATAAAAAGGAACAAAAATGAGTTTTTTACAAGAATTTGACAATGAGATCTACGCTTTTTGCGAAAAAGAGCTTGAACGCCAGACCGATCACCTTGAGATGATCGCGTCAGAGAACTTTACACTGCCGGCAGTAATGGAAGCGATGGGTTCGGTCTTTACGAACAAGTACGCTGAGGGTTACCCGGGAAAACGCTACTATGGTGGCTGTGAGTATGCTGACGGTGTTGAGCAGCTTGCGATCGACCGTGCCTGCAAACTTTTCAACTGTAAGTTTGCGAATGTCCAGCCTCACGCCGGTTCACAGGCCAATGGTGCCGTCTATGCTGCGCTTCTTAAAGCAGGTGATAAGATCCTGGGTATGGACCTTTCACACGGCGGGCACCTGACACACGGTTCAAAGCCATCATTCTCGGGTAAAAACTACTCCAGTTTTACCTACGGTGTCGAACTGGACGGCCGTATCAATTACGAGCGTGTTATGGACATTGCCAAGATCACGCAGCCAAAGATCATTGTCTGTGGTGCTTCTGCTTACGCTCGTGAGATCGACTTCAAAAAGTTCCGTGAGATCGCTGACGAAGTCGGTGCGATCCTTTTTGCCGATATCGCACACATTGCCGGTCTTGTCGCTGCCGGTGAACACCCTAGCCCGTTCCCTTATGCGGATGTTGTGACAACAACGACGCACAAAACATTGGCCGGACCTCGCGGCGGTATGATTTTGACCAATGACGAGGAGATTGCCAAGAAGGTCAACTCTGCAATCTTCCCTGGTCTTCAGGGCGGTCCGCTTGTCCACGTCATGGCGGCCAAAGCGGTCGGTTTCAAATACAATCTTTCACCGGAATGGAAAGAGTATGCTGTCCAGGTTAAAAAGAATGCGGCAGTACTTGCTGATGTCCTTATGAAACGCGGTTACGATGTCGTCTCCGGCGGTACAGACAACCACCTGGTCCTCGTATCGTTTTTAAACAAAGAGTTTTCAGGTAAAGATGCGGATGCGGCACTCGGTAATGCCGGCATCACTGTCAACAAAAACACGGTTCCGGGTGAAACCCGCTCGCCGTTCGTCACATCGGGTATCCGTATCGGTTCTGCGGCACTGACCTCACGCGGTATGAAAGAGAAAGAGTTCGAACTCATTGCCGAACGCATCTGCGATGTTCTTGACAACATCAATGATACGGCGAAACATGCAGCGATCAAAGAAGAGCTTAAAGCGCTGGCACAAAACTTCGTAATCTACAACCAAGCAACTTACTAATGTCCAGTGTGATCTCGCCGTCATTTGCGTTGATTCGAGATCACTACTGGCTCAAACACCCCATTGTCATTGAAAAGATCACGTTTGAAGGCCGCACCTTCTTAAGCAAGTACGAACGTATCGATGCATATCTCAGCGATGAACTGATCCAAAAACATCTCGACAGAAAAATCACGATCGCAACCACAATTCCAAGCGACGCAAACTATTTTGTCATCGATTATAACGGCAGCGAAAAAGAGCTTTTTTACCACAGGGCCGTTAGGATCCTGCGCAGTCAAGGGCTCAATGAGTTTGCAGCCTACGAAAGCAAAACACCTTCCCATCTCCATCTCTATATCGCTTGTGACAACATTTCAGCTCTGAAAAGAGAAGAACTTGGTAAAATAATTTCCGATAAATTGGAAGAAAAGCTCCAAAAGCAGTGGCGTATCTTTCCAAATTCCGCCCTGCCGGAAGCCTATAATATTTTAAATTTGCCATACAATCTCTTTAAAGGTTAACTGATGGAAGAAAAAAACGAGCTCAACGACATTATTCTTAACAAAAGCAGTAAGAGCAACCGTACAAAAAAGGTTCTGCTTACCATTGCGACTTTCTCTATTGTCTTGATCATTGTTGTGGTCATTATGAATCGTTTTACAGCCAAAACAGAGATGTCACTGCCGCATGCGCCAGAAACTGCCAAAGTGGCTCAAGTGGCTGCAGAAGATGTTATTGTAGAACCGGTCTATGAAGCGCCTACCCCAGATGAAGAGAATGCAACTGCCGAAGCGCCGTCAGCTGAGGATGAGACAGTAACGCAGCAGACGGCTGACCAAGCACTTCTCAGTCAGGAAACAGTACCTGTGAAACAAAAAGAGGTGCAAAGCGTCGAAGTCTTTGAAGAACCGCAGATCATTAAAGAGCCTGAATATGTCAAAAGCGCTTCGCCAAAAACAGAGACAAAACCGGCAGCCAAACGAGTAACAAAAGTCGTTCAGACAAAAAAAGAGCCGACCGCAGCCGAAAAACGTCCTTCCGGGAAGTATGACCCGAAAAGCAAACGTGTTCTCAAGACAAAACAAGCCGCAGCCGCTGAGACGGGCAGCTATTTCATCCAGGTAGGTTCTTTTGCCAAATCTTCACCATCACAAGCATTTCTAGACAAGATAACAAATCGCGGTTACACCTACAATATGTTCCATCAATCGAGCAGTAACGGCAAAACCCTGACCAAGGTCCTTATTGGACCGTTTAAGACCGAAGCAGCGGCACGTGAAGCATTGCCTGTCATAAGAAAACGTGTGATGCCAACGGCATTTTTAATCAAACTCTAAAGGGTTATTGTGATCAAAACACAACATTTCATGATCGATCAGTTTGCACCTATCGCGGTGTATGAAAAACTTAAAGAACGTTTCAGCGATGAGATCAGTTTTCTCTTCGAGAGTGCCGGCGGTTCCGAAGGAAATTACTCTATCATCATCATTGGCGCTCGTGAACGTCTGCAGTACAAAGACAATATAACAATGTACACTGATGCGACAGGTTCAGCCGAAATTGTTGCGGAGACCCCTTTCGAGTTTTTAAAAGCATACTATAAGAAAATCGATACCGAGCAATACAAACAGTATGTAAAAGAGCTTGGAATCGGTTACGTAGACGGTTTTATAGGGTACATCGGCTACGATATGGTCAAGGTTTTCGAACCTGTTCTCGCCAGCTATATGGATGCGCTTGAAGATACCATGCATATACCGGATCTTGACCTGGTTCTGCCGAAAATGGTAGCCGTCTATTCGCATAAGACCCATCAGATCACCCTCTTGAGCATGGTTGATGGATTTGACAAGCACTTTGATGAGATTGAGGCTGATCTGAAATCATTGTATCACTATACGCCGCTAAAGCCTTTGGAAGGAAACGATGAAGGCAGCTTCGCTTTCGACAAAGAACAGTTTTTCAATATGGTCGCAAAATCCAAAGAGATGATCAAAAGCGGTGATGTTTTTCAAATTCTGATGACCAACCGTTTTACACAGAACGTGAAGGTTGATCCCTTCTCGTTTTACCGGATCTTGAGAACCAAAAACCCTTCTCCCTATATGTTTCTGATGGAGTTTGAAGCGTTCAGCATTGTCGGTTCCTCTCCGGAAGTGATGGTCCGTCTTACTGAAGGGGAGTTGCTGCTTCGGCCTATTGCGGGTACGCGAAAGCGCGGCAGGACAAAAGAGCTTGACAAAGCGATGGAGGACGAACTGCTTGCCGATCCAAAAGAGCTGGCTGAACACCTCATGCTGATCGACCTTGGACGCAACGACGTCGGCCGTGTTGCAAAAACCGGCAGCGTCAAGGTTGAGGATATGATGCATATCGAACGCTATTCGCATGTTATGCACATCGTTACCGATGTGGTTGCCCAACTGCGTGACGATAAGGACATGTTCGATCTATTTGCCGCCACTTTTACCGCAGGAACAATGACCGGCGCACCAAAGATCCGTGCCATGGAGCTTATCGCTGAATTCGAAGGGTTAAAACGCGGTTTTTACAGCGGTGCCATCGGTTACTTTGGATTTGACGGCAATATGGACACCGCTATTACGATCCGCACCGCACTCGTCAAGCCTGGGCAGGTGATCCTGCAGGCAGGTGCCGGTATAGTTGCCGACTCTGTTGCTGAAATGGAGTATCTGGAGGTCCATAACAAGCTGGGTGCACTGGTAAGTTCGCTGAGAGACCTGAGAGATCCGCAGTGAAGCTCTTTGCCATCTTCGGCGATCCGGTAGCGCATTCGCGTTCGCCGCTTATGCATAACCATGTTTTCAACTCCCTGGGTTTTAAGGGATGTTACACAAGAGTGCATCTTAAAGATGGCAGCAAGCTCAAAGAGACCTTTTTCGCTTTGGGGCTGAGTGGTGCCAATATTACGGTTCCGCACAAAGAGGCGGCCTACAAGGCATGTGACGAGATACGCGGTTTCGCCGGCAAGGTCGGTGTCGTCAACACCATTGTCAATGAAAACGGCAGGCTGATCGGCTACAACACCGATGCCGACGGCTTCATCTACGCCATAAAGCCCTTCGGCAAGATCAACAGCGTTCTGGTTCTGGGTGCGGGGGGCACCTCCAAAGCGCTCTCAACACGTTTCAAAGACGAAGGCATGAAGGTGACGGTGCTCAACCGCTCTGCAGGCCGTCTCGAAGAGTTTAAAGCACACGGTTTTAACACGGCGACATGGGACAGCATCGAGATCAAGCCGTATGATCTCATTGTTAACACCACTTCTGCCGGACTGGAAGACGACAATCTTCCTGCCCCGATAGAAATATTAAAGCCCCTGCTCCAGCAAGCCTCATTCTCAGCCGATGCCATCTACGGGAAGGAGACCCCCTTCCTTAAGCTGTCCAAAGAGCTGGGCATCACCACCAAAGACGGCGCCGATATGCTGCTGGGACAAGGTGTACTTGCCAACAACTTCTTTACAGAGGGCCTCTATGATCTCGAAGCGATCGAACACTACATGAAAGAGAGCTTTCTCTTTTAGTCGTTTCTCTTTTTATTACCGTACCAAGTTAGAATTAATTTATATGAATAAGATATAATCAATATTATGAGTTTAACTGTATATGCGGCAACATTTTTGCTCACTCTGCTATTCATCTATCTTCTGATGCGCAATGCTGAAAAATTGGGACTATTGGATATCCCTAATGAACGCAGTGTTCATCAAAACCCCATACCGAGAGGAGCGGGAATCGGTTTTGTCTCAGCCGTTCTTATCGCCTCTCTGGTTTTTAATTTTTCGCATTTCGTCGAATACTATTATATCTATCTCTCTATATTCATCATTTTTATCGTCGGTGCAATTGATGACAAGCGGGGCGTTACACCGAAAATAAAGTTCCTCTTCATTTTTTTTGCGACAACTATTCTCTATCTGAACGATATCCAGGTATCGTCGCTGGGTAGTTATCTTGGGTATGAGGTCATGCTTCCCCTTATATTAATACTGCCGTTTACTTTTTTTGCGATCGCAGGGTTTACGAATGCTTTTAACCTTCTTGACGGCCTGGATGGCCTCGCAGGGGCTGTCGGCTTGGTCATGCTGGGCGCTTTTTTGGCCATCGGCCTTCTTCACCATGACACGTTGATAATTACGCTCTCTTCATTATTTATCATCGCTGTTTTTACTTTTTTGCTTTTTAACTGGCATCCGGCGATGATATTTATGGGCGACAGCGGTTCATTGACACTTGGGTTTGTTATCTCAATACTGAGTATCCAATCCCTCTCCTATCTGACTCCGGCAGCCGTCCTCTTTATCATCGCCTTGCCGATATTGGACACCTTCATTGTCATGACACGCAGGATCCAACGTGGGATATCACCCTTCCATGCAGACAGGAACCACATGCACCATTTTCTCTATAAAGCCAAGATGGATGTCAAGTTTACGGTTATTTTGATCGTCTATGTTCAAATCGCTTTTTCGATTATCGGGTATCAGTTGAACCAGACGGATAACTTCTTGAACCTTATACTTTTCGGCATACTTTTTTATATCTTTTTAAACCTTCTGGACCAGCGGATCAAGCACCGCCATAAAAGTTAAACACACCATTACTGGTAAATCTGCATCGCTGTTGAGAGGTAAGATATGGAATACCAGGAGATAATCGACCATCTGTATCGTTTGGCGGATCCCAAAACAGCCGAGCAGTCTCAACGGTTCTTTAAAACCGCAGAGGGCGAGTACGGCTTCGGTGACAAGTTCCTTGGAATACGGGTCCCTCTCATCCGTCAAGCGGTCAAGAAGTATGAAACGGCACCGTTTCATACTATAGAAAAACTTTTAATGTCGGCGTATCATGAGGTCCGCCTCTTTGCATTACTCCTGCTGGTCTTTCGCTTTTCGAAAAGCAGTGCAGCTGAACAGGAAGCGATCTATCATCTCTATCTTAACAACACGCGCTACGTAAACAGCTGGGATCTGGTCGACAGTTCGGCCCCTTACATTGTCGGTGTTTTTCTGTATACCAGGGAGAGAGCCGTCTTATACGAACTTGCACGGTCCGACCTGCTTTGGGAACGCAGGATAGCAATTATGGCCACCTTCCACTTCATCCAACATGATCAGTTCACCGATACACTTCGAATCGCCAAGCTGTTGCTCAACGACCCCGAAGAGCTGATCCACAAAGCTGTCGGCTGGATGCTTAGAGAGGTCGGGAAAAGGGATCTGGCCGCCGAAACCGCATTTTTGCAAGAGAACTATCATAAGATGCCCAGAACAATGCTGCGCTACGCCATCGAAAAGTTCAGCATTGAAGAACGCTCAAACTATATGCAGGGAAAGATATAAGCGTTAAAGTGCCCGCATATATCTTTAAAACAGCAGTAACAACAGAGGTAACTGTTCGAATAAGATTGATGATAGTTTCAGAGTGTAAAATACGCCTAACAAAACATCAGGACGACCTATGGCAGAGAGTATCGAGATCATATCATGGAACGTAAACGGAATACGTGCCGTTGCAAACAAGGATGCACTCAAGTGGATCGATGAACGTCAGCCTGACATCTTATGTCTCCAAGAGATCAAAGCACTTCCGGAACAGATTCCAAGCGATCTTTTTGAACTAGAATACACGGCACTGAATGTCAACAGCGCCGAAAGAAAAGGGTACTCGGGTACAGCGACCTTCTCACTCATGGAACCCGAATATACGCATAACAGGCATAATATCGATCTTGAACGTGAAGGACGCATCGTCGAGCAGGACTATGGCGATTTTGTGCTTTTTAATGTCTACTTTCCAAACGGGCAGAAAGACGAAGAGCGTCTTGCACTGAAGATGAAGTTTTATGACGACTTTCTGGCGCACTGCAATGCGCTACGCGACGAAGGAAAATCGGTCATCATCTGCGGCGATGTCAACACCGCGCACAGAGAGATCGACCTTAAAAATCCCAAGGCAAATGCAAAAACTTCGGGATTCCTTCCTCAAGAGCGTGCCTGGATCGACAGGCTGATCGACAACGGCTACATCGATACATTCCGCTACGTCCACGGCGATAAAGAGGATGAGTACAGCTGGTGGTCATACCGTTCAGGCGCACGAACCAAAAATGTGGGATGGCGCATCGACTACTTCTTTATATCGGATGATCTGGCCGAACTCCTGGAAGACGCCTTCATACTTCAGGAGATCACCGGCTCCGATCACTGCCCTGTCGGTATCCGTCTGGCCCTATAATTTTTTATATAATCTGGGAATAATTCCTAGCTTTTCGGTAGCCTGATACGAAAGCATGCCCCTTCGTCGTCATTTCTAAAGCTCAACTCGCCGCCACAATGTTCTTCAATGATCTTCTTGCTCATATAAAGCCCCAAGCCGGTTCCTTTATCCTGCGGTTTTGAACTGAAGTAGGCATCAAATATGTATTCCGTCAGCTCTGCCGGGACCCCACCGCCGTTGTCGCATACCTCTAGAAAGATGTTCATCTCATCGTTAAATGTATGAATCCTGATCTGAGGAGTGCTTACAGCTTTTTCAGCGATAACATCTTCCGCATTTTTCAACAAGTTCAATAGTACCTGCTTAAGTTCATTAGGATAACTGTAAAAAAGTTCACTGCTTTGAAGATTGGTATGGAGCGTGATATTGTTGTCTTCAATATGCTCTTTTATGATCCTTAGCGTTGCCGTGACCACCTCGTCAAATGAGGTACGTTCCTTTGCCCTTGTTATTTTAAAAAAGTCTCTAAAGTCATCAATAGTTGCGGAGAGGTGCTGTGTCATCGTATTGATAGTATCAAGGTTCTTTTGACATGAACTGTAGTCTATCGTGTCAAGATGGATCTTAAGATCCATCTCGGTTGCTGCTGTAGACATAATATGCAGCGGCTGACGCCACTGATGCGCGATCATGCCGACCATTTCACCAACCTGTGCCAGACGGGCCTGGTGCATGAGCTGTGTATCTTTTTCAATATTTTTTGCCACTTCGCTTTTTACCCGTTCTTCCAATGCGCGGTTAAACTCTTTAAGTTCTATACTAAGTTCAATCATCCTCTTTATTTTTCTAAAGTAGGTGTGACCGCTTAAAACCAATATGATCATTGCAACAATCGTCACAAAGGCGATAATGGTGTGCACTTCACCCCCGTAGTAGAGAAATGAACTGCTTAACATCAGCAGGATCGTTACGCTATAAGTAAAAAAAGCATGAAAGACCGATCCAAGGGGTAACGTGGCTCCCCCTGACAAGGTCAATAAAACAGCCATGGTAAAAAAGCTGTAGAGAACCGGTGCGTAGATAAGTGTCAACCAGCTGGTCAACCCCCAAAAAAATGCTGTCATGAATAATGAAAGAATATAGTATTTAAGAAACCTTGCTTTCAATGGGTCATTTTTTTTCGTATAAAACTCAAGTTTCTGCGCCAACAGGATACGGGTTATCATCACTATCGATTGGGCGACATACCACAAAAGAAGAATTGGCATCGGAATATAGTGGTACATGACTGCACAAAAAAGAGTAAAACTCAGAAAATTTCCTAACGGCACACCCTTTTTCATCCCACCTGTCATCATATAGATAAGCTCTGGATAATATTCTAACGATTGAAACTTTGCTGATGTCTCGACAGTGTGCATACAAAAAGACCTTTATGGTTAATACAACAAGTATACAATAGAAAGCGTCTAAAAAAATTATAAATTGTTATAAAAGAGGGAATTAATCTCTCGCGGGAGAGATTAAAGGGGAAATCATTTGTTTTTTGGACGGAAGGCCTTGATGACGTTCTCATTGCACTCAAGGTAAGGACCTTCGATCAAGTCGATGCAGTACGGCACAGCCGGAAAAACAGCATCCAGACACTCACGGATCGATTTCGGTTTACCCGGCAGGTTGATGATGAGCGATTTACCGCGTATACCAGCTGTCTGACGCGAAAGAATCGCCGTCGGGACATACTGCAGTGAGACCTGGCGCATCAATTCGCCGAAGCCCGGCATCATCTTTTCACAGACATTCTCCGTTGCCTCCGGTGTAACGTCACGCAGGGCCGGGCCTGTTCCGCCTGTCGTTACGACAAGGCAGCAGCCTGCTGCATCGCACAGCTCTTTCATCGTCTCTTCAATCTTGCTCTGTTCATCGGGAATGCATCGGTATTCGATCTCAAATTCACTGCTTAGATACGCTTTCATCGTTTCCTGAATCGCCATCCCCGAAATATCCTCATAGATGCCGGCGCTGGCTCTGTCTGAAGCGGTAATAACACCGATCTTAATCTCACTCATACTCTTCTCCTTGTAAAAAATGGTTCGCACCTTTGATCAGATAGACCGTCGCAAAGGGCACAAAAAAGGCATAGGCTGCCTCAACATCGGTTATTCTGTCTTCACTGCCCAGGTAGACCTCTATTTTTGTCCCTCTGGCGGCAACAGAGCGCAGTTCATCATGTTTCCACTCATAACTCAACAGTTCGTCAAGCTCCTCATAACAGTGCTGTGAAAAGAGGACATCCTGCACGCCATGCGGTAGAAAACAGTTCTTTGTAAAATTGGCGATGTAGGCATCACTGCTCTTTTGATAGCCCATGCGCTGTAAGCGTTTGAACTTCTCGCTTTTGCTTTGAAAAAATGCTGGCGAGATGAGCTGCAGGGTATCGATGCGTTTCTCGCTTTTCAAGGTCTCCTTGAACGCTTTGATCGCACCGTAGCTGAAACCGCTGCGTGCATAGGGGCCCTCAGCCAAAAACGCATCAAAAAAATGCGACTCCCCCTGAAGTGCGAAACCGTTATAGTACATCTGCCATCAACTCACCGATTTGATCTTTTGTAATGGACTCTTTACGCATCAGCACCTCTTCGATCGAGATCAGAGCAGGCTCAAACTGGGAGAGACGGCTTTTTGCATCCTGATACAGGCTGTCGAGAATCGCGACATCTTCTTGTTCCGAAGCGACAACACCATTTCCCATGCCGTATAGGTCGACCATCTCCAATGCCATTTTTTTTGCCTGCTTGAGGTCATTCTGCACATTGCTGGCATGCTCATTAAAATGAATATCACAGGCAGCCATACCGCCAAGCAGAACTTTGATATGTGCCTCGATCTCGCTTTGTATCATCGGTGCGTCTATCTGCGGTTTGATCGTCTCCGAGGAGAGCATCACTTTCTCAAAAGGCAGTCCGTATGCATACGCCAAAGCTGCTTTACCTGCTAAATAGCGGGCTCTGAACTGTTTTTGCTGCTTTGATAGAATGGAGAGCTTCTTTTTCCCGTAAGCCACCTTGTCCTTGACGGCATAGAAATGATCCATCTTCACCTGCATTTCATGCTCGCGAAGTGCCATCAACGCAGCCTCATTGACAAGTGCAGCAAGCGAAGCGCCGTTAAAACCGACACTCATTTGAACGATCTCATCCACATTGAGACTGTGCGGCACTTTCGAGAGGTAGGTATTGATGATCGCTTTACGCTCTACCGGTGTCGGCAGTTCCACAAATATGCGTCTGTCGAAACGTCCGGCACGAAGGAGTGCCGCATCCAGAACATCGATCTTATTGGTGGCAGCGACAACGATCACGCCGCTGCTGTCTTCAAAACCGTCCATCTCGGTGAGCAGCTGGTTCAATGTCGCTTCGCGCTCATCGGAACGGTTGCCGTCGCGTTCTTTGCCGACAGCATCGATCTCATCGATAAAGATGATAGAGGGGGAGTTGTTTTTGGCTGCGCTGAAAAGTTCATGCACGCGTTTTGCTCCCATGCCGACATAGATCTGTACAAAAGAGGCCGCACTCTGGTAATAGAAGGGCACCCCCGCCTCCGCGGCAACCGCTTTGGCAATCATCGTTTTGCCGACACCGGGAGGACCGACCAACAGTACCCCTCTCGGCATACGCGCACCGAAGGATTTAAACCGTGACGGATTGCGCAGAAACTCGATGATCTCCTGGAGTTCCTGTTTGACATCAGCTATACCACCTATATCGTCAAAGGTGACATCCGACTCTACCGGTGTGATGACCTGGCTGCTCTCATCCTTGTTCTGAAGTGATGCGAACGGCATGGCTTCGCCCTCTTCGCCGTGCTGTTGTTTCATCCAATAGCGTCCGGCATACGAAAGCAGTCCCAGAACGATAAGAACAAAAACGATGTATACAAGATAAGAGCTCTCTTTGTCCACTTCGACAGCATAGCTTTCCAGCAATTCCGGCGAAACCTGCGTCAATGCAATACGGTAGAGGCCTGTCGGTGTCTTGATGTAAAAATAACCGTCACTCTGAACGATATGCTCTATCTTCTGCTCTGCAATCAGCGATTTGACCTGTTGCAGAGAGGCTTCCTGCGACGTGTCACGCAAAACCGCGAAAGCGACCAGTATAATGATAATAGCGGCAGAGGCAATCAGAATTATACGGTTTTTTTTAGAATCGAGCATAGTTCCCATCCTTTTCGACCCGATACTCCTCTACATTCAGCCAATTGCCGACAAGATCCTGCGTCGACTCGATGATTACCTTGTTAAAAAACTGGTCAAGCCCGTGGAAGCGGCCCTCTTTCTCACTCTCAATCAGTACCTCCAGCGGCAGATGTGCAAACTCTTTTCTGAAGGCAAGGTTGTTTGCGTCAACCAGATCTGTCAACTCTTTTAGACGTTTCTTGGCCACCGCGCCGTTGACTTCGCCTTTCATCGTCGCAGACGGTGTCCCGTCACGTTTGGAGTAGGTAAAGGCATGGACATGGGTAAGCGGGAGACGTTTAAGGTTTTGCATCGCCTCCTGCCAAAGGGCCTCCGTTTCACCGGGATGACCGACAATAAAGTCAGTCCCCAACGCATACCCTTTTTCCCGCAGACGCTGAAAAAGGGCTATATCGCTTTCAAATTTGTTACGGCGGTTCATGATCTTGAGCATGGCCGGCGACGTGTGCTGCAGTGCAATATGAAGGTGCTTTTCAAGCCATGGCTCATCCAAAAGCTCTTCAAAGGCATCGGTGATCTGTATCGGTTCAAGCGAACCCAGGCGGATACGGCGTACACCCCGTATCTGACTCATCTTTTTAAGCAGCGAGGCCAAGGAGCGCTCTTCTCTGTGGCCGTATGAACCGACATTGGTCCCCGTCAGGATAAACTCCCCGAAACCGTTGATCGCCAGCGTTGTGACCTGTTCCAGTATCTTGGCCTCATCCATCGAGCGCGAATCCCCGCGTACATAAGGAATAATACAGTACGAGCAGCGGAAATCACACCCTTCCTGTATCTTGATAAAAGCTCTGGACTTGCCCACAAACTCCTCGACGATCGTATCATCGACAAAGTTCAGATCGCCGAGTTCGTAGAAGCGCTCTTTCTCTTTTAGCAATGTGTTGATCCTGGTCTTCTCCGACTGGCCGAAAACACCGAAGACCTTTTTGTTCTCGAAAAGCGACTCCCCTTTGGTATGCGCACCGCATCCTGTCAGATAGACCTCTGCTCTGGAGCTCTTTTCAATACTGTTGATGTAGCCGCGCACACCGACATCGGCACTGTTGGTCACCGTACAGGAGTTGACGATAATAATATCGGCTTCCGCCTCGTTCTCCGTAATATCAAAATCTTCCAGATTGCTCATCATTACCTGGGAATCAAAAAGATTGGTACGGCAGCCGAAGGTCTTTACATAAACTTTTTTCTTCATCAGATAACCTCATTTTCATTGCTGCCCGGCAGCTGTGGCATTTTTCGCTTGTTCATCGTAAGATTGAGCTGTTGCGTAGGGTAGGCGATCGTAATGTCATCTTCCTGGTTGAACATATCGATGATCTCGGTAGAGATCGTACTGCGCAGTGTCAGCGTCGCATAGGCGTTGGTAAGGTACCAGACACTGACGTTAAGCCCGTTAGGCTCGATAAACGAAAAGATACGCGGCTCGACATTGGTATTTTTAAGGCTGTATTTATGGCGCAGTTTATTGAGCTGTTTACGGGTGATGTCCGTGTAGCCTTTGGAATACTTGCGCGCCGCCTCTTTAGCGATCTGCATCGCTTTTCTGTGGTTGGAATCAAAGGTGATCGTAATATCGATCCCGTCCCAGACCGTCTTGAGCGAATCATGCGAATAACTGGCGATCATCCGGGTAAAGACATAGTTGTTCGGTACGAAGATGATCCGCCCTGCCCGTCTGTTGACATCATACGTCGTCAAGGTAATATCTTCGAGCAGTGTCATTCTTAGCAGGGAGATATCCATGACATCACCCACATACTGCATTCCGTCCATATCGACACGGATCCTGTCGCCGACATGGATCGATCCGCCAAGGACGATCACCAGCCATCCGAGCATCGACATAAACCAGTCCTTCATCGCAATGGCGATACCCGCAGAGGCAAACCCGAGCACGGTGACGAGGTAGGAGACATTCTCGATGTAGTTAAAGAGCAGAATGATCATGATAAGTATAAAGTTACCGAAATTGATCACCTTGTTGGCCATGTAAAAACGGTCGTTTTCCGTAATGTACTTTTTACTCATCATCTTCAGGAAGATAGAGAGCCCGAACAAGAAAAGGATGATCAGACCGATCTTGGTGAGTTTGTAAAGCTGCATCTCGATCTGTTTGTTCACCTTGACTTCGATCTCGTCGATGCGTTTATCATAGATGTTCGCGGTGATCTCCAAGATCTCTCTTGCGTTCGTAAATTTGTCAAGACGCTTGATCGTGTCGCTCAGGGCACTTGCATAATCGCCGTTTTCGTGTATAGCGATGAGACTGTTCAAGATCTCTTTTTTCTTCTCCAGCAGGGAGATAACCTCATTGAGTTCTGTGCCGCGCTTGTTGTAGTCGGCATAGATCTCCTCGAGATGTTTGATAAAAGAAACGGCCGTAAAAATATCGACAGGATTCGAAAGTACCGGAATCTCTTCGATCTCTTCGGGCTGCAGCAGCGCTGCAAAAGCACTTTCACCCTGTTGTTTCTTCAGCAGCTCAAACTGCTGTGAGAGAATCTTCTCTTTGCTGTTAAGGTCTTCCAGTAGCTCTTCGTCATGCGCACTTTTATGACGCTTGCCTGTCAGTTCCTTGATCTCGTCTTGGAGGTTAATGAGGTCTTCACGCACCTGTGCGTAAGCGATATGAGAACTGTAGCTCTTTACCCAGATGTTGTCTTTTGCTAAAAGGTCATCGACTCTCCTGAGCTCTTCCGACTGTTCGGCGATGCTCTCGAGCCTCTTTTCTTGGATAAGACGTTCGTTCTCGGCAATCGATGATTGGATCAGCAGCTCCTGGGCAACGCTGTCGTCATCGCTGCTGTTGCTGTCAACCTCCACTGCTTCGGGCGCTGCCAAAAGTGCTGTCTGCAGCAAGAGAACAGCAAAACAAAGTCGTAGATTAATTAACCGCATAACGCTCCAGTACCTTTTTAATCGTTGACGCATCGATGGCATCGGTGATCTCTACCCCGCCCAGAGATCTTGGAATAATGAACGTTATCGCCGAATCCGCACTCTTTTTATCCAGATAAAATGTCTCGTAAAAACGGTCAACATCTTTGATCGTATAGCTGACCGGCAGATCATAACGCTCCAACAATGTTTTGACACGCTGTGCTTCGTCGCTGCTCATCCATCCGAGTTCAACAGCCGTATCATTGGCCATGACCATCCCGATCGCGACAGCTTCACCATGCAGGAAACCGGTGTAGTCGGTCTCGTTTTCGATCACATGCCCGAAGGTATGACCATAGTTCAGCGCGGCACGAAGCCCTCTCTCTTTTTCATCCTTGGCCACAACCCGGGCTTTGGTCATAACCGACTTTGCGACAGCTTCAGCCAACTGTTTCTCATCACCCAGGTCCGCGGACTCCAACCATGCAAAAAAGTCGGCATCGAAGCAGACAGCCATCTTGATGACTTCAGCAACACCCGCGGCAAACTCACGCTTTGGCAGAGTCTTCAAAAACGAGGCATCGGCGTACACCGCTTTGGGCTGATGGAAAGCCCCCACCAGGTTCTTCCCGTATTTGTTGTTGAAACCTGTCTTGCCGCCGACACTTGCATCGACCTGAGCCAACAGTGTCGTCGGTATCTGAATAAAATCGATACCGCGCTGGTAGATACTGGCGGCGAAGCCGGTCATGTCTCCGATCACTCCTCCGCCAAAGGCGATCAGAAGCGAGTTCCGGTTAAAACGCGCTTCAAACATCCCATCCAGGATCATCTCGATGCTCTGCCAGTTTTTGTACTGTTCACCGTCAGGCACAGTGATGATGTGCAGCTCTTTTGCATTGATCTTTGAGGTTAAATATTCCAGATGAAACGCGGAGACGGTCGGGTTTGTCACAACAGCAACTTTGGTGTCAAAACTGAGCTGAGAAAGCGGGTCAATGATCACTTGATAGGAGAGATCGATCTCTTTTTTGAGGTTGATATCGATGGTCATTTAATGGTCCATTATCTTTATAAATTATAATAAAGATAATACTTTACACCAACTTAAAAAACAGTGAATAAACGGCCTCTGAAAAAAGCTTTTTCCTAAAGTGAAGCAATGTGGAGGCAAGGCCTTAGATCTTGATCGGAATAAAAAGCTGATGATAGCTGTTGAGCTTGTGATAAAGCGACTCGATGTCCGTAGAGAAAAGTGTCGAACCTTTCGCCTGCAATACATTCTCGGTGAAAGGGATACAGTGCAAAAAGTTCTCCCGTCTGGAGAGCTTTCGTATCGGATTGTCGTGATGGAAATTGACATGAATATTTTTGGAGAAGATAGCCGAAAGATTGCGATAATGCTCGACGATCTCATCTTGTTCACTGCTCTCTTCACTTTCATTTTTCAGCAGTTCAAGGTTGTACCCCATCTGCGAGGAGAGGTCAAAAACGGTTGTTGATATCTTTTCAAGGTCCTTATTGTCATTTAGGATCAGCACCGTATCACGGATCTTGGCAACGGAACGTTTTGCCAATGAGAGGATCGGCACATTGGCATCAAAAAGGATCTCCCGCATTTTATCTTTCGCAAACATCTTCGATGAGACCATGATCAAACCGATATCATAGTTTTTGACATCGTTTAAAACGACATCGTCGATATAGCTCTCTTTATAATCCACATCAACAATCACGCGTTCATCACGTTTCTCTTTAATCTTTGTCAAAATCCCGATATCACCCGGATTGCAGACCTTGATGACAAGACGGTTTTTAAAGTATGCATGGACTGCAATCGCTTTCTCCACCAGATGAAGTATCTCTTTTTTGTCCTCTTTAAGCATGTCGACAAAAAGATAGAGATTCGTTCCGAAGGGTTGAGGGAACTGTCCAATTTCACGTTTGATCGCACGGTAGACCGAATTCAATACAGCCGGATCACCGACCAGAAGAAGCTGATCGTTGGGATGGATCATACGCCGTTCTTCAGGCAACAGCAGTTTTCCGTCTCGGTAGATGCCGACGATGCGCCAGTTGTTCTGTTCAATGACACCGATATGACGGTAGACGAAAGAGCTGCCAAACGGTACCAGCACCTCCATGATCTCCCCTTCACCTAGACCGACATTCTGTGCGATGACCGGTACATTAGGCAGGTAGTCGAACATATGCGAGGCAAGGATCTCGTTGGTGTTGACCTGGACAATATTGGAGTCTTCGAGTTTCAAGGCCCAGTGATCGATGACAATGATGCGCAGCTGTTTCTTGGAGATGCGGATATTGGCGATGGTGTTCTCGATGTCCGTAGGGTTTTTCATCGCGATGAAGACCTGGCTGAACTCCATTTTCAACACATTCGAGAGTTTGTAGAGACTTGTCGGATCAAATTCAAAAAATTTAAAACGGGATACCGGCGCATTTTCAAACACTACCGCTTTAGGCTGAATGACATAGTAGATATTGTCTTTGGTAAACGTATCAATAGCCCGCTGGATAAAATGGCGTCCAATCGTACTGTCGCTGATTATCAAGATCTTTTTCATGCGCACCGTGCCCTTTTTTTTCTGATGTGATTGTAGCATATTGCGGGAGCTTGGAAGGAATGTGCTAAAATCACACACTTTATTTTATTTTTGGAGACCCATGGAATTCACCCTTGAAGCCCAAAGCGGTAAGGCGCGTGCCTGTACCATCAAAACAGCACACTCTACAATTACCACGCCGGTTTTTATGCCCGTAGGTACATTAGGTTCTGTTAAAGCACTCGATATGGCGGACATGCATGATCTGCTCGGTGCCGAGATCATTCTAGCCAACACCTACCATATGTATCTCCGTCCTGGAGACGAGACGGTCCACAAGATGGGCAAACTGCATAAATTCACCACCTACCCCAAAAGCTTCCTGACCGACAGCGGCGGGTTTCAGGCCTTCAGTCTCAGCGACATTTCCAAAGCCGACGCCAACGGGATCGAGTTCCGAAGCCATATCGACGGATCCAAACACTATTTTACCCCTGAGAAAGTCATCGACATCCAGCACAACCTCGGTTCGGACATTATGATGATTCTCGACGACCTTGTGGCACTTCCCGCAACGCAGGAACGCATCAAACTCTCTATCGAACGCACAACGGAGTGGGCCAAACAGTCGATCAAATACTTCCGCGAAAAACAGCAAGAAGGGACCGGCTCCGATCAGAACATCTTTGCCATCATCCAGGGCGGTACCGATAAGGCCTTCCGTACCAAATCGGCAACGGAACTGTGCACCCTGGACTATGACGGCTTTGCCATCGGCGGTCTCTCTGTCGGTGAAACCAACGAGGATATGTATGATACGGTCGAGCATACGGTGCAGTATATGCCCGAAGATAAACCGCGCTATCTTATGGGTGTAGGAACACCTGAAGACCTGGTTGAAAACGTCGAACGCGGCATCGACATGTTCGACTGCGTCATGCCGACGCGCAATGCACGCAACGGCACCCTCTTCACCTCGTTCGGCCGCATCAACATCAGGGGAGCAAAATTCAAAGAGGACGCAGCGCCGATCGATCCTGAATGTGATTGTATGACCTGCAAGCGCTATTCGCGTGCCTATATGAACCACCTTTTCCGTTCCCGCGAGATCACCTTTTTTCGTCTTGCGACGATTCACAACCTGCACTACTATCTCACGCTGATGAAGCAGATGCGACAGGCTATTTTAGAGGACAGGTTTCAGGCGTTCAAGGAGGATTTCTATGCCAAACGCAGTTAAGGAACCGATGACACTCGGTGTCAACATCGACCATATCGCCGTCTTGCGCGAAGCACGCAAGATCAACGATCCCGACCCGTTAATGGCGCTTGGCATCTGTGCACAGAACGGGGCGGACCAGATCACCATCCACCTGCGTGAAGACCGCCGCCATATCCATGACAACGACGCCAAAAAGATCATCGCCTCCTCGCCGGTACCGGTCAACCTGGAGTGTTCTATCAATCCCGATATCATCGACATCGTCTGCAAGCTTAAGCCTCACCGCGCCACATTGGTACCCGAGAACCGTGCCGAAGTGACCACCGAAGGCGGTCTGGATGTCATCGGCAAAAGCGATGCCATCAGTGACGCGATTGAGCGTCTGCATGATGCCCAGATCGAGGTCTCCCTCTTTATCGATCCCGCGATCAACGCTGTTGAACAGAGTCATGCCCTCGATGCCGACATGGTCGAGCTGCATACCGGCCACTATGCCAATATCTACGCGATGCTCTACTCCTCTCTTCCCTATTCCCATCATGCCATTGAGGAGCTCGACCTGCCCCGTGACGAGTTAAAATCCAAACTTCAGGAAGCACTCGATGCCATCAAGACAAGTGCATCGCATGCCAGGTCCATACAGCTTGCCGTTGCCGCCGGACACGGCCTTAATTATCAGAATGTCAAGGCGATGGTCGATATCGACACCATTACCGAACTCAATATCGGCCAAAGCATCGTCGCCCGTTCGGTCTTTAGCGGTCTTGCCTCTGCCGTCAAAGAGATGAAAGCACTATGTCAACGCTAACAAGACCTCGCATCGCTGTCAGTGTGGGAGACATCAACGGTGTCGGCATCGAGATTGCACTCAAAGCGCATGAAGAGATCTCAAAAACAGTTCAACCGATCTACTGTATCAACAGAGCCTTGCTTTTAAAAGCCGCAAAACTTTTAAACATGACCATACCGGATGATTTTGAACTCGAAGAGGTGGGCGGGGATATCGATATTGAACCCGGTGTTGTCTCCGAGCGTTCCGGCGAGTTCAGCTACCACTCGTTCCTCAAGGCCGTTGATCTTGCCAAAGAGAAAAAAGTGGACGCTGTCGTCACCCTTCCTATCCATAAAGAGGCGTGGTCACTCGCCGGTATCAAGTACAAAGGCCACACCGATATGCTTCGCGATATCTTTGATCGCGATGCCATCATGATGCTGGGCTGTTCCAAACTCTATGTCGCTCTTTTCACCGAGCACATCCCGCTGCAAGCGGTTGCCAGTTCAGTGACACTTGAGCGTCTCGTCACTTTCCTGGAAGATTTTCATCGCGCCATAGGCGATCAAAAAGTGGCCGTACTCGGTCTTAATCCCCATGCAGGTGACAACGGCGTTTTGGGCAGCGAAGAGACGATCATCTCCGAAGCTATCAAAACGATCAATGTCGCATTGGGAAAAGAGCTCTTCATCGGCCCTCTCGTTCCGGACATTGCATTTACACCGCATTCCAGAGCACAGTACACCTACTTTATAGCGATGTACCACGACCAGGGTCTGGCCCCGCTCAAGGCGCTCTACTTTGACGAAAGTGTCAATATTTCACTCAACCTTCCGATCATCCGTACATCGGTCGATCACGGCACTGCATTTGACATTGCCTATCAAAACCACGCCAATACCCTCAGCTATATCAATGCTATCAACGCTGCCGTCGGACTTTTAAAGTAGTCTTCCGCCTCTTCCACACCGCCTTATAGATATTATATTTTGTGATATCTATGTGACGTCTTTGCTCTATAATAGTATAAATAAATATTATCTTTAGGAATTGACGATGCACAATACACTGGAGTGCGTAACCTATCTGGTTAAAGTGCAACATTCTGTTTTGATCAACAACAAAGAGTGCTGTTACGACGAAATCATCGCGCAGTGCACCGATTTTGACAAAGCCATGAATCTTGCGAATTCGATGAACGGAAAGATAGAAAAACATATTGAGCCGATGAACAATATATTCGAAGAGCCCTGGGAAAGTTATAGCTAAAAGATCTCCTTTTCTGCTCGTTTGCTCTGCACGTTTTATCTCTCTTGACTGTCTGTTAACCCTCCGTTTAACATCAATTTACGTCTTATTTACCTAGAAGATTTATACTTTGTACGTATAATAAAACATTAAAGGTTTACTATGAAAAAAAGTATATTACTTTCAACTGTTTTAACACTGGCACTGAGTGCATCATCCATCACTTTTAACGACGCGCCTGAGGTGACGGTGCGTACGATGCCTGCAAGCAAACAAACTATTCTGTCTTACAATGACGCGATCAAAGAAGCAACGGCCTCTATCGTCTTTATCTCGACCAAAGAAAATACGGCAAGCCAAAGCCCGCAAATACACCCTTTTTTTGAGCAGTTCTTCGGGCAAGGTAGAATTCCAAGAGAGTTCCAGCCGCGTCAGGGACTGGGTTCCGGCGTCATTATCTCGAGTGACGGCTACATTGTTACCAACAATCATGTCATCGACAACGCTGATGAGATTTCGGTAAGTATCAGCGGCGACTCGACCGAGTATGCGGCAAAGGTCATTGGCAAAGACCCGAAATCCGACCTTGCCGTCATCAAGATAGAGACAAAAAAAGAGCTTCATGCCATCTTGATGGGCCACTCCGACACGCTTGAGATCGGCGATGTCGTCTTTGCGATCGGCAACCCTTTCGGTGTCGGACAGAGTGTGACACAGGGGATCATCTCTGCCCAGCATAAGGACAGTGTCGGTATTAATGAGTATGAGAACTTCATCCAGACCGATGCGCCCATCAATCCCGGAAACTCCGGTGGCGCTTTGGTAGACAGCCGGGGCGCTCTCATCGGCATCAACTCTGCCATCATGACCAGAAGCGGCGGCAACAACGGCATCGGTTTTGCCATCGAGGTCGATATGGTGCGAAACATCACCAAACAGCTGATAGAGAGCGGCTCAATAGCCAGAGGGTATCTCGGTGTCTCTATCGCCAACCTCAATAAAGAGTTGCGCAAACTCTACAAAAGTTCCAAAGGGGCAATGATCGTACAGATATCGCCTGACTCACCGGCAGAAAAAGCCGGTTTGCAGCGTGGCGATCTGATCACTGAAATCGACCAGAAGAGCGTTGAAAGTGCAGCCGCCTTGAAAAATATCATAGGAGAATATAAACCGGACACGACGATAACTGTTGTATTTGAAAGAGATGGAAAGGTCAAAACACTCGAGCTCAAACTGGGCGATCTCAGTACAGATCAGCTATATGCCCAGGCAGACACATCACTTCTTGAGGGGGTACAGTTGAGCAACCTTGATGCGCAAACGCGTTACAGCTACCGTATCGCAGATGATATAGAAGGGGTCTTGATCACAGAGGTCGACGTATCGAGTGAAGCGTATGATCAAAATCTACGCCGCGGCGATGTCATCGTCCAGATCGAGAAACATCTCACCCCTGACATCGCGGCGCTAAGCAAGGTACTTAAAAAATACAAAGACAAATACAAGCGCCTCTATATCAATCGCGGCGGACGTATCTTTGTAACCGTTATTAAGTAGGGCCTAACTGCTATCTTTCGACTTTATATCTCAAGGCCCGGCATCCAAAAGTCAAATGCGATCGCCAAAGCGGCATCCGGGCAAAAGTGCACAGAAGGTCTCTGCGTTACGCCTGTCGGCCGACGCAGCCGTCAGTATCAAACTGCTTGACAGCTTTATTGCTTATTTTTTTTTCGTGCTTCAAAGACCATCTCGACAATTGGGAAAATCGACTTAAGTGCTGAGAAGTCCCTGTTAAAAACAGAGCTGATACCGCTGCTCACTTTTGAAAAGCTGTTTCGTATCTCCAAAGCCTCTAGCCTGATCTCTTCAAAATCTTCGGACAGCTCGCTCAAGGCGTAATCACGGATCTCATTGATCGCATCAGCTTCGGCGCCGATCTCCTGTCGCGATGCAAAAACCAAAAAGAGAATGGCAATGACCAGATCAACACCCGACAGTATCAAGGCGGCATGAAAAGGCGACTGTGTCTCCGTCAGATAGAAATAGGCAGCTATATTGACCATTACCAGCGTCGCCAAAATGGCGAGTACGGCGACCGTTACCAGGAGCACCTGACGTCCTGTACGACGCATCTCAAGCTTTAAGAGTGCCTTTTCGCTGCGTACCAGAAGGTTGATCTTCTTCGTTACATCTTTGTTCATCCGACTACCCTACTTCGATAGAAAGATGCGCCCGAAAAGCGCACCCGCAGCGAATATCGCGACAGCCGTTACCGGCGACATGTTCTCATAATCCTCTTTGATCCGCTCCGTTATCTCATGCATTTTGTCATTAAGCTCATCTTCGATCTTGTGCACCCCGTCAACCAGAGCATCAAGTGTTTCATCTTCTTCCAACTCTTGCTGATTGTTTTGAGCGTCCTCTTTTTTGAGGCGTTCGACCTCTTCACGGAGATATTTGATCTCCTCTTCCATGCTCATCTTTGCCATACTTTTTTCCTCCTGCTCCAATTTTATTATACTACATCCGGCAACTGATCTGTCAGCACAAGTGCTTTTACACCCGATCCTGCCGTCCCGCCGTTCAACCTCTTGCCGCAGATCCGGTAGCCGTATTCGATGATCTCGTTTGCGCGGTTGAACTCCATCATACCGCAAAGGTTGCGCGGAATCTCGATCACCATATCCGGCGGATAGGCAGCGAGTTTCATGCGGGCTATCGTCCCCTGCATCGCTTCTATCGACTGGCTGACGATCTCATACATGCCGTACTCCTGCATAATCGTATCGGGTATCGCTATGTTCTGCAAATACTCTTTGATACGGGCTGAAACCGAGCGGTCTATCTCTTTCTTCGGCGGAAAGAGATTCGGCTCTATATCACCCCCAAGGTTGACGGCGATCGTCAGGTCGGTGTTGTCGTCAAAGGTAGGGGCGATGGGGACAGGATTGAGCACCCCGCCGTCGATCAACAGCCGTCCGATATGCTGATGCGGGGTAAAGAAAAGCGGTATCGAGATAGAGGCGCGGACGGCATGCATCAGCGAACCTCTGTTGATCCAGATCTCTTTCTCCTCTTTGACGTCCGAAGCAACCGCCGTGAACTTGATCGGAAGCTCCTCGATCAACGGATCACCGACAAGCTCTCTCATCTTCTCCATCAGGGTCTCACCCGAAACCAGGCCGCCCGATCCCTTGAGGTCAAGCAGTTTTAGCATGTCCAGGGTGTCGATCTTGCGCAGCCATTCGGTGTAGTTGTCCAGCTTGCCGGCAGCATAAAAACCGCCGACCAGTGCCCCCATCGAACAGCCCGAAACCGATTCGATCTTATAACCGTGCTCTTCAAGACATTTGATCACGCCGATATGTGCCATACCTCTTGCACCGCCGCTCCCCAAGACCAGCGAGACTGTTTTTTGTTTCATCGTATACCTTGTTTCTCATCTCTGAATATCGTTGTTTGCTTATAGGGAGGCATTGTGAAATAAAATATCAAACAAAAGTGATACTTCTTGACAATTCACTGTGATCTCTGTCTCTATAATCCGGGTTATTATATCTTCTTTCATTGTCTCTTCTCTTATTCATAAGCACATCTTATTATGAAAAAGACTACAATTTTTATAAAAGGAGTGCCTATGCCAATATCGAAAGAGTACCGTCTGCATGAGATCCCTGATAACCTCTACTTTTATAAGACAGAGAACGGGCTGATCAAGATCGTTATCGACAATGAATATGCTGAAGCTGAGATCTATCTGCACGGTGCGAATTTGACCCATTTTCAGCCCAAAGGCGAAGAGGCGGTCATCTTTAACGGTAAGAAGACGATCTTCGCTGCCTCCAAAACGGTTCATGCCGGCATACCGATCTGCTGGCCTTGGTTTGGCCCACACCCGACGGAGAGTACCAAACCCCAACACGGCTTTGCCCGTGACATGCTCTGGCAGCTCAAAAATACTCGCGTGCTCGGGAGCGGGGAGACGGAGGTCGTCCTCACTCTTATAGAGAATGCACAGAGCCTGGAGTTATGGCCCCACTCTTTCGAGCTTGAACTCACCTTCACCATCGGCAGAAACCTTAGCGTCTCGCACAAGACAACCAACACCTCGAAATTGCCGTTCACGCTTACGCAGGCACTCCACAGCTACTTCTTTATCGGTGACATCGAGTCGGCCGAGGTAAGAGGCGTCGAGGGGACCCCTTTTGTGGACTACGTCGATGGCAGAAAAGAGAAGACAGAAACAGCCTCGCTTCACGTCAGCCGCACGGTCAACCGCGTCTACATCCCGACCCAAGCCACCTGCAGGATCATTGATCCGCTGCTTAAACGCACGATCATCATCGAAAAAGAGGGGAGCGACTCCACCACGATCTGGAACCCATGGCAGGAGAGCGGCATTCATGATCTGCCGGGCGACGCCTACAGGAAGTTCCTCTGCATCGAGACGACCAATGCCCTCTCCGATGCGAAGAGCCTGCAGCCCGGCGAATCCTGTATGATCACACAGAAGGTCTCGGTACAAAAACACTAGCGCCTATAAAGCCTAGGCCTCTTTCCAGACCTCTTCTCTGACTGTCACACAGTTTTCATCGTCCATCAGCGTCAGCTCGCCGTCGCTGATATTGCACTGCAGCCGCATGGTCCGCTGTGAAAGAGCCTCGATGTCGCCTTCGATAGCCAGATGGATGACCGAAAGGTTCTTAAAGCGTCTGAGTGCCTTCTCCGCCTGTTTCCACCACGCCAGAGCGCTCCCCTCCTGATAGGTATAGATCACCACCTTTTCGGAACGCCCGCACGCTTTTCGGATGCGTTTCTCGTCAGGCTGGCCGAGGTCGATCCAGAGATCTATCGCACCGTCCAGCGCCTTGAGCCAGAGGTCAGGCTCGTCCTCCTGCGCGATCCCCTTGCAGAAGGTCAGCCCCTCGTCGGCATTGAGCACGAAAGCTGCCAGCCGGACCATCAGACGCAGGTCGTTTTCAGAGGGGTGCTTGGCCAGAGTCAGCTCATGCTCGGCGTAATAGTGCCTGTCCATATCGGCAATGTTGAGCGAAGCCTTATATATTGTTGCGTTGGCAGCCATCCGATTCCTTGTCGTGGGTAAAGTAATATCTGTTCATCTCAGAGGTCGACCCCGTCCCAGAACTCGTCAAATCCGAGATCGGTCATCGGATCTTTTTCGGAGAGCTTCTGTTCGAGCAGCTTCTTCTCCTCTTTTTCGAAATAGTCGTTGAGCGCTTCGCGCAGCATTGTCGACGGGTCTTTCTGCAAAAGCTCGCCGTAGGCGTTAAGCTTTTCGACGGTCTCGCTGTCCAGCACAAAAGTAATATCGTTGTTCACAGCTGCCTCTAGTACTTCTTGTTGGTATTGACCAGAAGGTCTTTTTTGCCCAGCTCTTCGACAAGGATCCGCAGGTTTTTCAGCGTAAAGAGTCTGACCCCCTCACCCTTCTCTTTTTTCAGCTCGTTTGAAAAGCCGCTTTTGGAGAAGATGAGATAGATGTCGGGGTGCAGCTCCGCTTTGGAACACTGTTCCCTGAGCTTTGTCAGTTCGCTCTTTTTGGCCTTTGATTTGGCGTACCTGCAGCTACCCGCAACGATCCTGCCCGACTTTGTCCTTGCCAGGATATCGATCTCGCCGTTTTTGTCCCAGTAGGAGCCGATCTTCTCTATCGGGTCCTCTTTGAAACTCTTTTTGACAAGCTCCATCACAAGACGCGCATAAATATGGTCGGAGAACTCATGCTGCAGGTGGCTCCAGCGCTCTTTGACCTCGCTGAAGTCTCCCTCTCTGACACCCTTGTAATACGGCGAGACGGCAGAGAACCAGAAACGCATGAAAGGTAGGGTAAATAGAAATTTGTCTGCGACCACCTCCTGCTCGTCAATCGGCTGTTCCTGCGATCTCTCGCGCACAAGCAGGCCGTTGTCGACCAGGAACTTTATGGACGCTTCACCTTCTTCTCTCTCAACACCGGCCCGTTTGAAGGCGGAGAATTCGCGCCGGTCGCCGACGGCTAGCGCGCTGAGCACCGCGTGATGCGTCTTGTTGCTCTGCGTGATCTTCGCAAGGTCGCCGTGGATATAGCGGTAGTTGTTCAACACCTTCTCTTCGATCAGCTCCTCCAAAGGCCTGCTGAGATCGACACTCCAACCCATACCGCCGAATACAGCAAAATATTCGATGGCCTGTTCAAGATCGGCAGCATTGTTTTGAAAACAGAAAGAGCGGAATTGTTCGAGAAGTGTCGGGTATTTTGACATGAAGATAAGACCTTGCTTTATTTTCAACATTATAGCCTAATAGAGCTGCCTCTCTAAATAATTCTGGCTGTATAATCCGGGCCAAAACATGTTGCATTATGAACAACGAACGCAACAGAGACAAATTGATTGAATTTTAGACATTGCGCGTTAAAATTTGCCGATTTTCCCTGTAAAATAGTATAAAACGTTTGATGTAGTATCGATACTCTTTGTAAAAGTGTTCCCGTTATATTCCTGTTCTCAAAAACAGGCAGCTGTAAAGGCACAAACAGATGAATCAAGAACGACACGCTTCGCTTGAACACCATTTTCGTTCGGTTGACAAGATCATCCTCTCCCGACAGGACCCCGTAACAGGACTGCTGCCTGCAAGCACGGCTGTCAATGCCCATGGCGACTATACCGATGCCTGGGTCAGAGACAATGTCTACAGCATACTGAGTGTCTGGGGCCTGGCATTGGCGTACCGCAGACACAACCCCGATCATTATCGCAGCTATCTGCTCTCTCAAAGTGTTGTCAAACTGATGCGGGGACTGCTCAATGCCATGATGCGCCAGGCGGACCGCATCGAAGCCTTTAAAGTTTCGCTCGATCCTACTGATGCCCTGCATGCAAAATACGGTACCGGTACCGGTCTGGCCGTGGTCGGCGATGATGAGTGGGGCCATCTGCAGCTCGATGCCACCTCGCTCTATCTGCTGATGATCGCGCAGATGACCGCTTCGGGTCTGCGTCTCATCTACACCATGGATGAGGTCGATTTTGTACAGAACCTGGTGCACTACATCAGCCGCACCTACTGTACGCCCGACTTCGGTATCTGGGAGCGGGGAAACAAGATCAACCACGGTACGACGGAGATCAACAGCAGCTCGGTAGGTATGGCAAAAGCGGCGCTTGAGGCCATGGACGGTTTTAACCTCTTTGGCAGTGTGGCAAGCCAGAAAGCGGTGATCCATGTCGTTTCCAGCGATATAGCCCGGTCGCGTTTTACACTGCAGGGGCTCCTGCCGCGTGAATCCAACTCCAAAGAGACCGATGCAGCGCTTCTGAGCATCATCGGCTACCCGGGCTATGCGGTCGAAGATGAAAAACTGGTAGCGCGGACTAGAAACAAGATCATCAAGAAACTTGCCGGGCGTTACGGCTGCAAACGCTTTTTGCTCGACGGTCACCAGAGCAGCATCGAAGACAGTACGCGCCTGCATTACGAAGCTTCGGAACTGCGCGAGTTTGAACATATCGAATCGGAGTGGCCGCTCTTTTTCACCTACCTGCTGCTCGATGCCCTGATGCGCGAAGAGTCCGAGGAGATCATACAGTGGCAGGAAAGGCTTAAACCCCTGTTTGTCGAACAGGATGGCGAGCAGCTTCTTCCGGAGCTCTACATCGTTCCCAAAGAGCAGATTGAGGCAGAAAAACTGGATCCGGGAAGCCAGACGCGGATCCCCAATGAAAACCTGCCGCTGGTCTGGGCACAGAGTCTTTATATGCTCTCCGAGATGATCCTTGAAGGACTGCTCCATCCCAACGACATTGATCCGCTTCACCGCCGTAAACGCATCGGCCACAAACGCACCACCCGTCCTCTGGTCTCTTTGCTGGCAGAGAACGATACGGTCAAACAGCGACTGCTTGACCTCGGGATCAACAGCGAAACAATCGAAGAGGTCCAACCGGTGAGGATCATGCATGCCTCCGAGCTTTCCAGGGTGCATACGCTGTTGGGTAAAAACGAAAAACTTGCATTAAGCGGCCGCCCCCTGCTGGTTACGCGTACCGTCACAACGGCACGTTTTCACCTGCTCGAAGGCGAAGAGACCGTTTTTCTCCCCTACTATTTCAATCCGCAGGGATTTTATTTCAGCTACGACAACAAACTGCTGGCTGAACAGTTTCACACCTCTTTAAAATTCCTTGCAAGCCATTGGGACCAGCCGGGCCGGCCCATTATGCCGTTTCTTGTACGTGAAGATATGCTCACGGAGAGTGAACGTGATGTCATACTCCCCCTATTGCACGATATTCAGAACGGTACCTGCGGTTCGGTACCGGTCAAAACCGGTCGGATGCGGCATTTACTGCGGACGGCGGATGCCGAACGTATCGACTATCTTCACGATTTCGAACTCAAGGCGTTCCAACCGCAATCCGCCAGCCGGTCAGTTTTCACCTCTTTCGAAGCAGGTAGTCTGGATGTGCCGTTGACACCGCAGCAGATCCAGCAGCTTGAGAGCAAAGACGATAATGCCTTGATCCGGGTGCTGCAAGAGAGCGATAATCGTCAACGCAGCGCGAACGCACTCGGCCTGTTATGGCAGCGTAACGGTAGCGACTTTACGATCCCATCCGCAGAGACAAACAAAACGCTCTCCACTATTGCGCAGCATCAATATGAGGCGGCGGCGGCCTGCCATGATTGGGCTGTGGTGCGTCATATAGCGAATATTACCGGAAAGTACGATGACAGGCTGGAGGATGCCCTGCTTGATATCGTTATCCGCCAAAAGCGTCTGGCGGTCGGACGGGCATATTCCGAAAAAGCCACCTTTTCCAAACCTCATGACAGCGCTTATATCGTCAAGACCATAGATGCATACTGCGGTCACAATGTCTCCGAGAGCGTGCTGACGCAGGAGATCATACTGCATCTGGGCCATCTTATCCGAACCGAACCTGAACTCTTTACGAACATGCTGACGCTTCGCATCTGGTATTTCGTTCAGCTGCTGGTGGGTCAGATCAACCGCAAGAGAAATCTATCCATGGGCGATGCCTACGAACTGCTTCTGGGTTTGGCTCCGCATGATATTTACGATCACCTCCGCTCCATACTCAGCTCTTTTGCACGGGAGGTCACCCGCCTGGGCGACCAGGAGAACCTTCATGTTTCGGGCGTAGATAGTCTTGATGCCATTCGATCGGTCCCGCCTTCGAACGAACTTTCCAAGTCCGATGACTGGGGCCTCTGGCGCCACTCTGCGGGGATGATAAGCCGTCTCTCCCCGCTCTTCTATCAGGACATATGGCACATGCTGCAGCAATGCAGGGGACTCGTTATCGGCGACAAATACAATGTGCAAAGCCGCATCGGGTCGGAACATACGCTGGCGTCAACTGCAGGCGAGCAAAACTTTGAACGTCAGATCGAGGCACTGCTGCAGAGTATTGACACGCCGGATTACCGTCAGTTGAATATCGAAGCGCTTGAGAGTCTCTCGAGACTCCTCAAACAAAATCCGGACATCAACGTCGACGATGATATCATCCTTGATGTCCTCATAGGGCATGCGGTAAGAATAGCCTGGGAAAAGCACTATGGGGCAGAACATTACGATGAAAAACGCGGACAGGCCTGGGAAACGTTTTACAGGCTCTCTCCGCAGGAGACGGACACGGTCTTTATCGAGGCATTTATGTATCTGCTGACACCGCATCAGCGTACGGCCTAAACATTTAGATAAACTTCTTTCATTAACAAAGGGGAAGCAGTATGATACTAGCGGGCGATATAGGCGGCACCAAGACAAACCTGGCACTCTTCGAATGGGTTGATGACACCCTGGCGGTCAAAGCGCAGCAGCAGTTCGCCAGCCGTAATTTTTCGAGTCTTAATGAGGTCATTTCCGCATTTATACGCCAGAACGCCATGCCGCCGGTCGATGCGGCCTGTTTCGGCATCGCCGGTCCGGTGATCAACGGCTGCTGCCGTACGACCAACCTGCCTTGGGAGATAACCGCTTCGGGGCTTCAGCAGCACCTCGGCATCGACAAAGTACGTCTGATAAACGATCTTGAAGCGACGGCCTACGGCATGCTCTACCTTCCTGATAGCCAGTTTGCGGAGCTAAACCCGGCAGGACGTCCCCTCAACGGCAACCGAGCCGTCATCGCGGCCGGGACAGGGCTGGGAGAAGCCATGCTCCTTCACGACGGCACGCATTACCACCCCATCGGCTCCGAAGGCGGCCACAGCGACTTCGCGCCCGTAACGCCGCAGCAGGACGCCCTCTTACAATGGCTGCGCAACCGCTATACGGACCACGTCAGTTTTGAGCGGGTCCTTTCGGGCCCGGGCATCTATACCCTCTATCAGTTTTTGAATGAGAGCGGTTTTGCGCCGCAGCCCTCTAGCATGCTGGAGATCCCCGAAGGCATAGACCGCAGTGCGATGGTAAGCAAATGCGCGCTCGAGCACAACGACCCGCTCTGCACGGAGACACTGCGCCTCTTCGCAGAGATATACGGCGCCGAAGCGGGAAACCTTGCCTTAAAAAGCATGTCACTCGGCGGGGTCTATATCGGCGGCGGGATCGCCCCGAAGATCCTCCCCTTCATCACCGAACACTTTATGAACAGTTTCGCAGCCAAAGGGCGATTTGAGGAGATGCTTCGCAGCATGCAGGTCAAGGTCGCCCTGGATCCCGATACGGCGCTGCTCGGAGCAGCCCGTTTTGCTCTCGACAAACTGTAAGGGGTAAAGAAAACGCTGAGCGGGTGCCCGGAATCAGCAGTCTCAGCCGGCGCGCATGCTCAGGATCTCTGCCACATCGATGTCGCCCTCATAGCGGACAAACCCCTCGTGTTTCTGCTCGCGGGCATAGACGGTCATCCTGTCGGCCAGCTCATTGCCTTCGAGGCCGGCATGCGCCTTGATGTGCGAAAGCGATACCTCGTGTTTGAGGCGGTTGTAGAGGGCATACGCGCTCTTGATGATCTCCAGGTTCTTGATCTCGCCCCCTTTTTTTGTCCAGCCGTTCTTCTCCCAGCCGACGGCCCAGGTCTTGATGCAGTTGATCGAGTACATGGAGTCGCACCTTATCTCGACCCTGTTCCCCGCTTCACTCTCGTTTTGCGCGATAAGAAGGGATTGGTAAAGGGCGTTGAGTTCGGCCGTATTGTTCGTCCCTCTTCGCTCGTAAAGCCCGTACCAGAGTGCATCGACCCTGCCTTCCCGGTAAAGAGCCACGCCAGAGCCCGATTCACCGGGGTTGGGCGAACAGCCGCCGTCACAGTAGATGGTCACCTCGCCTGTCATTGGCGCCTGCTTCTCCTCTTTTCTGCTCTGCTGAACCGGAGGCGCTTTTCTGAACGCCTGCAGGGCCTTGTAGTTTTTGATGATCTTTTCCTGATTGACCTTCGTCGTGATGCCTTTGAGCAGCACAAAAAGCTCAGCCCGCGCGTCGGATATCTCTTTACCGAGGGCAAGTTCCTGCCACAGTGCTTTCTGGCTGACATCGATGTCAAGCAGCAGGAGCTGGTTCTCGCTTATGTCAGAAGGGTCATCGACGCCTAACGATAAAAAATCCTCGTCTACTCTCTGCATGGATATCCTTCTTTTATTTTGGCGCAATTGTAGCATATCACTGTCGTGCAGAGGGGCATAGTCGCTGCAGGAGCCTACAGATTTCGGTACTATATCACATGGATAATCAAGCGACAGTGAACAATTTTTTTATCGTTGCCTATGAAGCGGGCGCCGAGCAGACACCCGTGCCGACATGGGCCACTAAAAGAGAGAACCCTCTCGCCCTGGACCCGGACATCGGCAACACGGTGCAGAGGGTCGACATAGAGAGCGTGCCGGGGGCCTTCCGGCTTGAAAATCTGCTGACGCAGGAGGAGTGCCGCCGTTTCATCGAGACGACGGAGAGGCTAGGCTATACGGAAGATGCTTCCGTATCACTGCCCAGAAGCGTACGCCATAACGAAAACCTTGTATGGGTAGTGGACGAGACGACCCATGACATCATCTGGGAGCGGTGCAAACGCCTTATGTACGACACCATCGGTATCTTTAACAATAAAATGCCGCTGGGGCTCAACAAACGTTTCCGTTTCTACAAGTACGCCGAAGGCGACTTTTTCAAGCCCCACACGGACGGCAGCTGGCCGGGAAGCCGCGTGGTTGAGAACAAACTCATCGCCAATGCCTACCCGGACCGCTACAGCCAGATGACCTTTCTGATCCTTCTCAATGACGACTTCACAGGCGGTGAAACAGCCTTCTATGTCGACAAAAACGACCCGTCCAGACCCGCCAAAAGGTCCGAAGATGTCAAAATTACCGAGATAAGAACGCCCGCAGGCGGTGCGCTCTGTTTTCCGCACGGCTCACATCCCCTGCACTGCCTGCACAGTTCGGAACCGGTACTTTCGGGTGTCAAGTACATCATCCGCACCGATCTCCTTTTTGAACGCTGACGGCCTGCGTAAACTAAGCATAAAATTAAAAATTCGGGCCAGTCCCTGCATTGGCCTCTAATACAAAAGAGCTTTGTTACAATCTCGCAATTTATGTAAAGGCTTATCTATGTTCGAACCGATCAATGCGCTTGGCGGCCCGCTGGAACCCTGCAGTACAAAACCGCTGACAGGATTTTACAGGGACGGCTCATGCCAGACAGGCAAAGACAATCCCGGCGTGCATGCCGTATGCATCTACGCGACGAAAGAGTTCCTGGAGTACTCCAAAGCGGTCGGTAACGACCTCTCCACGCCGCTGCCGCAGTACAACTTCGCCGGCGTCAAGCCGGGCCAGAGCTGGTGCCTCTCGGGTCCGCGTTTCGTGCAGGCCGTCAAAGACGGCCATGCACCCGGCATCTTCATCCACTCGACCCACCAGGCGATGCTGCAGCTCATCGACCTCGAAACGCTGAAAAAACATGCGCTTGATCTATAAAGGACAGACGAAAGGAGCAACTGATGGAAAACAACTACGAACTGGTACACAACGCAACGGAATGCCAATACGAATACCACATCGAAGGTCATCTGGCGCGTGTCACCTATGAAGAGGAGAACGGTGTTCTGCACCTGACACACACCTTCGTACCCAAAGAGCTGGGCGGACGAGGGATCGCAGGAGCACTGGTCAAGGCTGTGATGGACGATATTGAAAAGAGAGCACTAAAGATGAAGCCGTGCTGCTCCTACATCGTCGCCTACGTCAAAAGACACCCGGAGTGCGAAAAGCTCCTATAACACCGCAGAGCCTTTACACTCCGGTCATCCCTTCGCCATTTTAAAGGCTCTCGGCGCCTTTTTCTGTCAGCATCAGCGAAAAGCCGTCTTCGAGCGTCGTCATGAAACCGCTCGAGATCAACTCGTTCATCGCCGCTTCCAGGACATCATCCTGTTTTTTATCCAGGTTTTTAATGATGTTCTTAAGCACGTCCGTCTTGGTCATGATGTGCCCTGCAACCGCGTTCTGTTTTTTAAACCATTTGACAAACATCTCTTTGACCTCTTCTTTATAGACAGTCTCCAAGGCGTTCTTCTTTGAGGCTCTTCGTTTCATTTCCTGCGGCGATAGTCCGCCTCTCTTCTTGGATGGTGTTTTTCTGTTGTTTGCAGATGGTTTGATAGTTTATCCTTACTGGTGACAATACGTTTTATCGGCGTATTGTACACGAAGCAGATGGAAGAAGAGGTATGACGAAGGGTGTGCAGAGCGTTTTGATGCACATCACCCCTTTCCTATCGCACGACGATCGTGTTCTTTCCTTGTTTCTTCGCTTCATACAACGCATCATCGACCCGTTTGAGCAGCGAATCAATCGTGTCGTGTTCGTTAACGCCCGTCAGACCGAAACTCGCGGTGACCCGCCGGTTTGCCGTCTCATGCAACTGAACATCATTCTCGATGTGCTCCTTGATCTTCTCTGCAATAATGTAGGCGTCTTCGATCCCGGTATCGATCAGCGCGACGATAAACTCTTCCCCGCCCCATCGTGCCATGAGGTCCGTCTCACGGACGTTAATCCGAAGAATCTCTGCAACACGCACCAGCACCCTGTCGCCAACATTGTGCCCAAGGGTGTCATTGACCTGTTTAAAATCATCCAGATCGAAAAAGAGCAGCGTTATGGGGTTTGCTTTGCGCTTGTACAGCAGAAAAAAACGCTGGAACGCTTCGTTAAAGGCACGGCGATTCGGGAGTCGCGTCAAAATATCGTTATTGGCGTGATACTCCAGCTCCCGGTGATGCCCTTTGACCGTCAAAAGAATGATAACGGTGATCAATGCGGTCACCAGCAGCGACAGGATGAGATTCAGATAGAAGGTCTGCGTCACCTCCTCGGTAAACTGCGTCACCTTCGCCTCGACCAGAAGGTAGAGATCGAGTTCCGGGATATACTTGGTATTGAGCAGGTACGGTTCACCGTCAATCTCGTATTTGAGCATGCTCCCCGTCTTGCTTATGATATCTTTTTTAAGGGCATAGAGTTCCGGCACCTCTTTAAGATGTTTGATCGCATCCACACCCCGTTCGTTGAGCACGATCTTGCCTTCCTCGTTGAGAAAAAGTACCTTGAAGTGATACTGCTGGCGGAACCACTTGAGCATATCGTTGATGTAGGAGATCTTCAGCCCGATGCCCGTGGCCCCGATCATGTGGAACTGATCGTCCATGATCTTATGGTTGATGAACATGATCATGGCGGCATCGATATGCGCGTTAAAATCGAGGTTGATCTCGTGGGTGTTCTGAAGCTTCTTAAAGGAGAAGTACCAGGCGTTGTTCGGGTTCTCCTTTTTCACCTTTTCAATAAGGCCGTCCGAGGTATAGTAGTTGCCCGTTTGTTCCGAGACCAGAAAGGTCGTAAACATGCCGTATTTGTTCTTGATGGTCTCGAGGTACTTCGTAATTCTCCCGACATCGACTTCGTTGTTGATCAGCCACTCTTTCAAAAAGGTGTCATGCGCCATCATCGATGAGACCAGGTTGGGCTCGATGATGTGCTTCTGGATCTCCGTGTAGATATTGTCAACCGTCAGCGGGAGGGAGCGTTCGGTAAGCTGTTTCTGCATCGACTGCAGCGAGATGATGTAGTTGATGACGGACAGGCTCACCGACAAGGTCACCAGTAAGAAAGTAATGATCAAGACGGTACGGTAATTTAAGTTCACGGGCGGCTCCCAAAATAAGGCTTCATTATAATGGAGCACGCATAGAACAGCGCTTAAACAAGGCTGTTTTCCATAAGGTCGGAGCCTGTTGCATAGGACCGGTGTCCGGTGGTGCAGCGCATGTGAAACGATCGAAGCACTGTTTTCTGTTTACGATCCGTCCATAAAGAGCATCCAAAGAGGAAACATACAGACCTTGTGTTCAGCGCTTCGCCCGGCAGCGGGTTGGCCATTGGCTTGTCGGGTTCATCATAACTACAACCGATTTCCAGGCCGCCGTCAAAAAGTGACAGAAAGAGCCGTTTTTTTTGACAAATTGAACATTTTTCACTCTTCTTAAGGCGGAGCAGGAATATAATGAAAATATATGACGTGTATAAAAGTCTTTGTATCACAAAAGGGGAACGATGAAAACGATATTTCAGGATCTGGATGATCTCAACAGACACGTAAAGGGCAAAGAGGGCAGAAAGATTCTTAAAGAGCTGGAACAGAACTTTCATCTGCTCAGAACAAAAGAGGGTCTCAAACAGCTAATGCGCAAGAAGAAGAGCGCCAAAATCGTACGCGACATCAAATACGAGCAGGAGCTCAGAGAGCTGCAGGTCGAACTGATCAAGCTCCAGAACTGGGTCTACAAAAACAAAAAACGGGTGATGATCATTTTCGAAGGGCGCGACGCCGCAGGCAAAGGGGGCGCGATTAAACGCTTTACCCAGTACCTCAATCCGAGAAAGTTCAGGGTCGTGGCCCTGCAGAAACCGACCGAAGTCGAAACGGGGCAGTTCTATTTTCAACGCTATTTCCAGCACCTGCCGAATCCGGGTGAAATCACCTTTTTTGACCGAAGCTGGTACAACCGCGCCATCGTCGAACCGGTCTTTGACTTCTGTACACCCGAACAGTACGAAAAGTTCATGCGCGAAGTCCCCGAGATCGAACATGCCATTATCGACGACGGCATCATCGTGATCAAGTTCTGGTTCTCTATCTCGAAAAAGAACCAGCAAAAACGGTTCAAAGAGCGTATGACCAACCCGCTTAAACACTGGAAACTGAGCCCCGTTGACGAAAAAGCGCAGGAAATGTGGGACAAGATCACCTATTACAAAGAGGAGATGTTCAGCCGTACCCATACCGGTTTCGCCCCGTGGATCATTGTCGACAGCAATAACAAAAAAAGGGCACGGCTCGAATCCATACGCTACGTGCTCTCCAAGATCCCTTATGACGGAAAAGAGGATGCCGGAATCGATCTTCACCACAATCCCGAGATCGTTGAACGCTATCACAAACGTACGCATGCAGAGAAGTCCAAATTTGTAAAAAGAGCATAGACAACAGTGCGCTGTCCCCTTTTTATGTGCTAAAATAATTTAAAAAAGCGGTCCATGAAAAAAGAGATTTTCGAGCGGTATGCTCACAGCGACAACGGTAACATCATCATCGACATCAGTGCGGAAAAGGTCGAAGACCTCTATAACGACTTCGACAAGTATGCCCCCTACGTCAAAAAAGAGCTCGACCAGGATCTTGTCGACTACATCATCGACTCGGTCAAAGAGATCGGGCATACGCCCTTCATCATCCGCTTCCGCCTGAGCTCCCCGCTCGAACCCAAGCTGACCTCAAGACTCCAGAGCAGCGTGGGAAACTATTTCCGCTACCTGAGAGAACTCGAGATTGACCGGCTCAAAAGCATGGCGCGCAAGTCCTTCTACCTCTTTCTTATCGGCCTCGCCTTCATCACCGCTTCCATCTGGGTCAATACCCTCTACGACGAGCACATGACGGTCCTGCAGAAGGTCTTTGCCGAAGGGCTCATCGTCGCAGGCTGGGTCTCTTTCTGGGAAGCGACAGCCACCTTCCTCATCGACTGGATCCCTCACCGTAACAAGATCAGGATGTTTGAGCGTATCGCTTCTTCTTCGCTTCATTTCCTTCAAGAGAAAGAAACCTCTGCATAAACTTTATTAGACGGAAAGCGGTTTAAATACCGGAAGGTTCAAATGCAAAGGAGCTAGCTTTCAACCCGGTTGCGCCCCTTGCTCTTTGCACGGTAAAGTGCCTTGTCGACACGTTCCGTCAGGCTCTCCATCGTATCGCCTTCACGGTACTCGGCTATGCCGAAACTGGCGGTCTGGGTACCTATTCTCTCGAATTCCCGGCTCTCGATCTCGGTGCGCAGTTTTTCAGCGGTCTGCACACCCTCGTCGATGCCGGCAAAGGGGGTTATGACCAAAAATTCTTCGCCGCCCCAGCGTCCCGCAGTATCGACCTTACGGGTATTTTCTTTCAGTATCTGTGCGATCTCTTTGAGCACGGTGTCGCCCATCTGGTGACCGTGGCTGTCGTTGACACTTTTAAAGTGGTCGATATCGAGAAGAATGACGCAAAAAGGGGTCTTGTAGCGCACCGACCGCAAGATCTCTTTTGAGAGCTCCTCGTCAAGCTTGACGCGGTTGTAGAGCCTGGTCAGATAGTCCGAGATAGCCAGTTCCTCCACCCGTTTTTTATCGGTGACATCCTCGCCGATCAGACGGTAACCGATCGGTTTGCCGTCGCTATCATCGAAGACCGGCTCGACCGTAGCGTGCATCCAGTACATCCCGCCCTCTTTGTTCCTGTTTCGGAGCTCTCCGCTCCATACCTCTTTATTGCCGACGGTCGACCACATCTCGTTAAAGGTCGCCTTGTCCATACCGCAGTGGTCGATGAGATGCTTCCGCCCGATCAGCTCCTTATTGCTGTAGCCTGAGAGCTCGGTAAAAGCCCTGCTCACATAGCTTATATTGCCGTCAAGATCAAAGGTGCAGACAATGGCATACCGATCAAGCATGGCGTGCTCCTCCTCAAGCTTTCGGCTCTGCCGCTGCAGGGCGCGGCCCGCCTCTTCGCGGCTCAGGTCAAAATAGGCGATGAACGAGACAAGGAAGAGAAATGCAAAAACCACATTGATGATCGATGTCACGTCAAATACCGCGGGTTTCCACTCCCCGTAGCCTTGCAGCATAAATGCCAGAAAATATGCCAGAAAAAGCATGTTCACCACGACCCCCATCTTATACCCCAGCAAAAAGATAGCGATCGGAGAGAAAACGATCAGCCAGTAGAGGGCGTATTCGCGGTTTTCGACGATCACCATTAGAGCGGCGAGCACAAGAAAGGCCAGCAGCAGAACACCGTAGGCCGTGACTTTGATATTGGACGTTTTATGAAAATAGCAGAGCAGTCCCATCAGCAGGATAAAAGCGGCCAGTTCAACGGCCGCAAGTACCTGATAGTCAATAACAATAGCATTGTAGATGCTGAAAAACAGAAGCGTCAAGCTGATTAAAAGTATGGAGACATTGATGATATAGACGCGACGGTACTCCGCGTCGTTGGAGGTGAACCTGAAGCCGTTGGTGACAAACCGTTTCCACATAAATACTGCTCATATTAATTGATATTTACTGCTCGTGTATATTTTCGATCCCATTATAGCAGATAGATCGACGTGAATGCAGACGATGGCGGTGATAGGGAATATTTCGGTTTCCAATGCGTTGTCGCGGGACAGTAGGGTCGCGTCTCCAGCCGACTTTTCAGCCATCCCGCCGATGTTACAGTGAGTCTTGCGCAAACAGCAAGAAGGCAATACGGTACTAGTCTGCATAAGGGCGACTGCGCTTGGCTATAATAAGGTTTTAAATCAATATTCCAAAGGTTTATCATGATGCGACGCGTCTGCGCACTCCTCTTCTCTCTTCTACTCGGCGGCTGCGCTCTCTACGGCGCCGAAGGAAGCCACCGCTACCTTGTGACCCAGCAGTTCGTGATCGACGGGCCCGGACTCAAGCTCTGGGTGCCGCTGCCGCTCGAGAGCGGTTACCAGAAGGCCTCGGACCTTGCCGTCGAGGGAAACTTCGAACGCAAAGCGGTCAACGCCGACAGCACGTACGGCGCGCAGATGCTCCACCTCGCCTTTGCGCCGCAACAGAAGCACAACACGGCGACGGTCCGCTTTACCGTCGAGGTGCATGACCGCAAGGCCGACTTCAACCGCAGCGGTGTGAAGGCGAGCACCGAAGAGCTGGCCCCCTACCGTGCCGGAAGCGAGCATATCCGCATCGACGGCGTGGTCAAAGCGTACGCCGAGAGGATCACCACCGGGGAAACAGACGACCTGCAGAAGGCGCGCCGCATCTACGACTGGACGGTGCAGAACATGTTCCGCGACCCCAAAACGCGGGGCTGCGGGCTGGGTGACGCCTACCAGAGCCTCGAATCGGGCTACCTCGGGGGCAAATGCGCCGACGTGAGCGCCGTCTTCGTCGCCCTGCTGCGCGCCGCGGGCATCCCGGCGCGGGAGGTCTTCGGCATCCGTGTTGCCAAGTCGAAGTACTCCAAAGCCTACGGCGTCAAGAGCGCCGACATCACCACCGCCCAGCACTGCCGCGCGGAGTTCTACATCGAGGGGACCGGATGGATTCCCGCCGACCCGGCGGACGTGACCAAGCTGATCCTCGTCGAGGGGCTCGATCGTGACAGCGAACGGGTCAAGGCGGAGGCCGAGCGGCAGTTCGGCAACTGGGAGATGAACTGGTTCGCCTACAACAGCGCGCGCGACTTCGTACTCACCCCCGCACCGGTGCAGTTCCCGCTGAGCATCTTCTCCTATCCCTATGCCGAACGGGGCGATGAGCCGCTGGACTACTACAGCCCGAAAAACTTTACCTACACTATCACGGTAAAGGAGCTTCCGTGAGAGTCGAATTTCTGGGACTTGGGGCGCTTGCGTCGGCTCTTCTGGCTCTGTCGTGCTGCGGCAGCGCCCTGCTCTTTCTGCTCTTCGGGGTCTCGATGGCCTCTTTCGGCTTCCTCGACCTGCTTGCGCCCTACCAGGTCTGGTTCCAGGGCCTCAGCGTCACCCTGCTGCTGCTCGCCTGGGTCCGCCTCTACCGCCGCCGCGCCTGCGTGCTGAACAACAGACGCACCATCTGGCTGCTCTCGGCCATCTCCGCCGCGCTCATCGCCCTGCTGGCCGTCCCCTACATCGAGTTCGCCGCATGAGACCCCTGCTGCTGCTCGGACTGCCGCTGTGGCTCTGGGGCGAGACCCTGAGCCTCTACGAGGTGCCGAAGATGCACTGCCCGCTCTGCACCGTCGCCGTCAAGAAGAGCCTCAAAGCGCTCGACGGCGTCCACAGGGCCGAAGTGCGCCTCAACACCAAAGAGGCCAGGGTGTGGCACGACGACGCCCTGAGCAATGCGGCCCTCTCCGAGGCGATTTCAAAAACGGGCTACGAGGGTATTCTCGTCTCCCGGGAACCGATCGAAGCACCTTAAGGCCCTCTACTCTCTCTCCTGCATACTTACACTGCGCTAACACTTAACTGTCATACTACCGCATCCAAAAAGAAAAGGAAACAACATGAAAAAGTTTATTACAACACTACTGATGGCAGCGGCTCTGGCATCAAGCGCGTTCGCGCACCACATGGCAGCATATGATGATGCGGGTATCTACATCGATGAAGATTCCCCGCATTTGGACATGGTCTTCTACTAGGCCTTTTTCCAGATCCGATTTGCCGGAGGCAGGATGCTTTCATTCGAAAGCATCTTTCGCCTTTGACACCCCCTTCTTCCATGCAGATCATCTAAAACCACCCCTTCCGATACAAACCATTGCCAATCATAAAATAATTATCTTTTATAATTAACCGAAATACTTAATCGCTATAGAACACTTGCTATGCTAATTTGTAGGTAGGATTACGTGGAAAGTGTTACTTTCTTTTGTGTTTAGTTACTCAAGGGCACTTCTAAAAACCCTAGTTAGTCTCAGAGAGAAGAAAGAGAAAAAATCACACTCCGTTTCGCCTCTTTTTTCCCTGGCATCAGCTAGGGTTTTCAGAGGTGCCCTAATACGAGAGGTGTACAATGCGAATGAACAAAAACGATATCCCCGTCAAGATCGACATACCGGGTGCAAAAGCCAGGCAGCAGGTCGACTTCGGCGACGCTACGGGGTACGGGAAGATCAGCGGGGAGTACTTCTCCCTGGGTGCAGGGGCGGACATTGAACCGCTGTTGAAAGGGCTGGAAGGCGACCTCTGCCAATGCCCGCACTGGGGCCACATACTCGAAGGCCAACTGACGGTGACCTACGCCGACGACTCCAAAGAGATCGTCAAGACAGGCGACATGTTCTACTGGCCGCCGGGGCACACTGTCCGCGCCGACAACGACACCGAACTGGTGCTCTTCAGCCCGCAGCACGAACACAGTATGGTTATGGACCATATGCTTAAGAAGCTTAACGGCTAAAACACTTCTGCCTGCAGCACTTTCGTGCGCAGGCCTCTTGTCAAAAACATTCTTCCTTTCTACGCAAGCACGATGACCAGAAGCATTAACAGACCCAGGCCGGTGGCCAGGAGACTCGGATTGCGGAACTTCGGCACCGTGTAGGCCATGTAAAGCCCCGACGCAAAAACCAGGAACAGCCCCGCTACCGCCAGTATAGAGACGATCTTGAATGTCATGCCGGCTTCGGCACGGTGTATGCGCATGACCTGTGTAAGAACACTCCGTTCCCGGTAGGTCAGCTCTACCGAACGGTTATCTTTGTTGGCAACCAGCGTCACGGCGTAGTGCAGATCGTCCCAACGGAACTTATAGCCGCCTTTTGACTTTTTAAGATACGGATCGCCCTCGGGGACAGGAAGCACTCTCTCAACAAGTGCCTTTTCCGCAACCCCCGAAAGCAGCGCAAGATCCGGTGCAAACGGTTTTTCCAGCGCAACGGTAAAGGTCTGCTTCGCGACATGCCCTTTGACGCCCAGAGTATAGAGCGCCCCGCTGACGATATAGAGCAGTACGGCAGGCAGTACAAAACTTGACAACAGCATATGCAGCTGTACGATCTTTAAACGGCTTATCATGGCTATGGACCTTTGTGAACAACAGCAGCAACATCACCGCCCTCGTCTCTCTGTATTTCCGGTATTGTGACCTATATAACAATAAAACAACCTGTCTGCACGTCATCTGAACAATCATCCATACTTATACTGCGCTAACACTACTCTGTCACAATACCGCATCTCAAAAAAAAAGGATACAACATGAAAAAGTTGATTACAGCACTACTGATCGCCGGAGCTATGGCGGTAAGCGCATCTGCACACCACATGGCGGCTTACGAGGACGCGGGTATCTACATCCCTGAATTCTCACCGCATTTAGATATGGTTTTCTAGGCCATTTTCTAAATTGACTACTCCTTAAATATGGTGCCCTCGCAAGAGAGCACCGGCTCCCCCTGAAACAAAAAAATTATCCTCCAATACAGACCTTCAAACCCATCGTCTCCGCAACAATTCGATTTCGATTTCATCTGAGTACACTTGCTTTCAGTTTCTCCAACACTTTTACCATCGCCAGTGTGTCAAGCTTACAGTACGCCAGCAGAGCATGACGGGTCTTCTCTTTCTCTTCCGGCTCCATGCCTGAAAGCTTGGCAAAGGCGTTCATCGCTTCGCTGCCGTTCTGCACGCCGTCGAGCTCTTTATAGGCGCGTGCCATCTCCGGCACCAGTGCGGGCAGGACGTACTTGATGGAGTAGCTCCCCTGCATCTGCGGCGTGACGTAGTACTGCTTTTGGAAAGGGAGCATCAGGTCGCGCATGTTTTCGTTGATGCGGCGCAGATGGTCTGCCAGTTCTTCATAGTCGGCCGCCAGCTTTTCGATGACCCCCTTCTCGAAGCTCATGTTGTAGGCCAGCACCGTCACATTGTCCGGGATGTCTTCGATCAGCCTCTCTGCGAGCCCGTGCCGCGGGTCACTCCCCTCTTCTGCCAAATACTCTCTGTGCTCCAAAGTGCCGTCTGCGCGTTCTATATGCAGCGAATACTGGAACGGTATCTGCTGATAGGGGCTGACCCCTCTCCACTCGGGGACCGCCTGCTGAAAGCTCTCGAAGTCGAGATGGTAGAGAGGGTACCTCAACGTCTCCAAAAAGGCGTTGATCTTCTCTTTGTCGATCCGGCTCGCCCGGCTTTTCCAGTTCGCCACTTTTTGTCTCTGCGCCGCCGTCATCGGGTAGTCGTCGGGGATATCTTCGATCCTCACGATCCCCTGCCCGTACAGCTCGACCTGCTTCCTGCTGCCGAGGTTGAAGATGTTGAAAACGGAGTAGTCGGGGATCTCCCTCTGCACCTTCCAGCAGTAGTGCAACGCATCGCAGTCGTAGGGGTTTTTGCACTGCTTTCCGATCTCGATGCCGGGCTCGTTCTCGCGGTCGCCCAGACAGGCTTCGAACTCGGCCAGCTTCACCGGCACACCCTCCATCAAGGCATCGACCTCATCGCTGACATCGACGATCGTGAAAAGGCCGTTCAGGTCAAGCTCCTCACCCCGAACGTAGGAGCTGTCGATGTGCACCACATGGCAGTTTTTGACGCTGTACCCCAGACGTTCGAGGACGTAGCGCTGTATGGAGACGTCATGCAGATAGATCTCTTTGACATCGGTGGAGCTTTTGACCTCATAGATCTCCACCCCTTCGGGGGTATTGCACAAAATGTCGGCCATGATGACGATCCCCTCATAGATGAAGGTCGCCTCGTAGATGTACTCCAGCCCCTCGTCAAGCCACCGCTTCGTCGTCCCGGCCATCTTCTTGAAACCGGAAGCATCGTAGGCAACCTCCCGCCCGCCGGGGAAGAGATTGCACGCAAGATCACCGACGATGTTCCCCGTCTCGAACCGCGCCAGCGCCGCCGCATCGGGAGGGGTTAAAATGTCAGGCTTGTACTTTTTCAGCCAGAGTGATTTGGGGCACTGGATGCCGCGGGTGTAGAGGGATTTGGAAAGGGACATCATGTGTTACAGCCTAATATAATAAAATTTAAGATCAATAACCCGGCCCCTTTCTCTTTGTTAAATTACACTAAAATCCAATCTGGTTTGGCGGATAAAGCAAGCACAATACTAGCTCATTGACATATGAGTATATATTGCCCTAAAAGTTTCGTCAATAGCTTTTTTGTGAGCCTCGATTTCTTCATCGCTGGCTTTAGCAACCGCTTCTAATGCCGCCTTAGCCTCTTCGATCTTCAACTCTACGGTTTTGATTTGTTTGTCGAATTCGTTCTTAGCGTCCGCACCGGATGCAGACGCCATCTCTTTCAGCTCCTGCAGTTGTTCTACATACTCATCTAAGATAGCCTGCTTTTCTTGTCGATAGAGTTCCCTGTCGTTCATAACAGTTCCTTTTTTGATTATGTGCGTGCAGTTTAAATTGCACGCCGTCGCTGAATGGTTCTAACGGCTATGTCGACAGGAAAGTGCCGGACACAACCCGGAACCGGGCCTGTCGATTCTTACCAGCCCCTAATCCTCGATGCCCGGCAGATCCGCTACTCCGGGCTCGAGCTGGACCTGCAGGCAGACATTGTTAAGTGCGAAAAGAACGTACTGGGAAACCAGGGAGATTATATCGACGAAGTCCTTTTTACCGAGAATCTCCTTGGTCTGGTTCCATAATTTCGGCGGGAGAGACCGCTCGTTCATAAAGGCGTCAGTCAGTTCAAGAAAGGCGCGCTCCCGCGTGGCAGAGAACGCTGCATAGGAACCGTGTCGAATAGCGTCGAGTTCTGTATCGCTGACGCTAAACTCCCTCCCGACCTTGACGTGGTGTTTCCAGACATACTCGCTGCGATAGAGAACAGCCATGCGCAGGATGACCAGCTCCTGCTCGCGAACCGACAGCCCCATCTTTGCTTTTGACGTCACCCAGTAGTCGAGAAACGGCTCCAATGTGTCCGGGTTATGCATCAGAATGCCGAGGACATTGTACGGGAAGCCCTCTCCCTGGAGGCCCTTCCCGGGAAGCCGCGCCATAATCTTCAAACTTTGGGGGCTCAAATCCTTGGTGGACAAGGGGGCAATGCGAGACTCTGATTCATTTGGGAAAATCATCTTGGACTCCTTGCATGTTCTTTTTCAAGTTTTAAAACAACTCACTGCAAACAAATATACATCAAAATTCAATAGAGGTCAATATAGTAAAATATTTAATGCATAATGTACATCATTGACAAGTGGAAGAAGATGAGACAACACAAAGCCGCCTGCAAATATGACGCATCTCCTGATCGCCCATTTTACGGACAGATGGATATATATTTGGAGACATTGTAGTGAATAATGGTGATGTGCCAAGTCGATGTTCCCGCCGCCGCTCAGTTCGCCCAGCGTCTTGAAGATGGCGATGCGCAGCACGAGGTTGGCGAATGCAGAGGTAAAATGATAGTACTACACTATCACCGGATCTTAAAATTTGACTCTCCCTTTTTTATTCGAAAGTGGAGATTCAACCCCAGAGGTGTAACACCATATTGGTGTACAGAGCCTTGTTAGGTTTCTTTGATTTTCTGTTGAAGTTCATAGCTGTTATCCAAAACTGCTTTAACCTCTGAGTGGGTAAAGCCAAGAAGCTGAAGTAAATGGAGTTGGAAAATTGCTTCCATTCTTTGGCAGAGAAACCATAAGTCTCTACCACTTGTAGCTGTTTCCTCTAAAGACTGATCGTAATGAGTAAGGTAATTCCTTGTATCCACGATGGCTCTAATTAGCTTTCTACGTTCTTTACTTGTTCCAAGAAATTCTTTAAATGGCTCTATTATACTTTTGATTCTTCGGCTAAGATTTACTTCATTGCCATATCGCAATCTTCCAGATAACCAGTCTTGATGCTCTTCCGGGCAATGTTCAATTAGAGTTTCTTTTAGGTCTTCAAAAATTACTTCGTCCATTAATTTCTCATCTGAGATTCTGCGATGATAAGTTTCTAGACCTTGAGCTAGAGATAAGAATTCCCCTTCTAAATATTTATGAGCTCCGGTCTTTGTGGAGAAATACAAATTTAAAGCCGGATCAATTTCTTCATAGGCATCAAGCCAATTATTTACTATACGCTCAGCATCGTCGCAAATTTGCCCAAATCTGAATAGCATTTTGTGCCACATAATTTTCGACTCGATTTTCGTGTATGGCCGGCTTGCATAATACAGAAGTATAGAAACTGGTACCCTTTTCCCTTCTCCAATATCTTTTTGAATTGAATTGGAAGTTGCTGATACATGATCAATACACACTGTCTCATCTATAGCAAAGCCAAGCAAGTTAGTAATCTTATAACTTACTGATATAAAATCATTTAAAGGACGTTCATCTTCTGAACGAAGTTCAAAATATATTTTTTGAGTAATCTTTGCTTCTTTTGTACTTGGAACACCTGGGAGGGTCCATGAAAACGTAATAATAAATTTCATTCCGCAGTTTAAGTTGATCGTAATATCTTCGGGTGGTATATATGTTATTTCTGCTGTTCGCTTTTCATATTGTCGATCAACTTTTATTCCACTCAATCCAACCCACTCGTCGATACCTTCAACTGAGAATTTGAATTTGTTGAATTGTACTAGTTCGTTTTCATCATATGCAACACCAATGAAAGCTTTGTTAGCAACAATAGTAGATTTAGAAATTCCTCCAAAAGAAATATTCTTATTCGTATAGAAGCAATCATCTAGCGTAACTAGTCCATGTTCTTCAATATGTCCAATAATTCTTTCTAGCGTGTCGTTGCCATTGAAAGCTTGATGGATTCTTCCTATACTATCGTCTGTGTCTTCAAACAGGCCAACAACTTCAAGTTTAATGTTTCCGCCATCTGTCACAATGAGTGTACCAGGTATCTGTTTCTCTGGATTATTAGGAAGCCAGAAGTAACCTGATTTTCTAAATTCTTTTTTTATTCTCATTGAACTTTCCTAAAATCTAACGTTTAAAATGAGCAATCAAAAAGCCGCCCGCGGGTTTTTGATTGGTCTCCTTTGGGTTGTTATACACTTTTAGCATTAATTGCCATTGTCTCTTTTTTCTATTCCCTCTTTTTTAGCTTCGGGAAGTGTTTCATATAGGGCTGCAATTTCTTTTGGTTGCGTGATCATTGTATGTGCTATGATATTGATTAAATCAAATAATTTATTTGCTATTTCTTGGTCATCTTTTAAGTCAATTTGTCCGGGATGAACAGCATCGTTTCCAACTACTCGTACTATATCAAGGGCTTTTTGTATGGTCACGGGTAAACCTTTTTTTACCAAGCTCGCAATATCATTATTGATATTCTTACCTTCTTCTCCAAGTTGCTTACAGAGTTTTTGAATAGCTAGTCTTAAAAGAGCCACGGCTCCTCTAGGTGATTTATTGACAATACTAGATGCTTCTAAATAGTCGTCAATGATTTCTTGTTCTAAATCAGTATTGGGTGGTTGTATTCCTGTAGTTTCAGGATAAATCATTTTTTCATTTAACCAAAGAGAGTATTTTTTACAGTGAGAACAATATACGATATTTAAACCATTAACATAAGTGTTAGTGCTATCCCATATATCTCGCCAAATTTGATGTGAATAAGCATGACAATGAGGACAATTAAAACTTTTTGCGTTAAAAGATGGAGGTACTATTTTATGCATTTTACGACCTTTTTATTTTTGTATAACGTTTAAAATGAGCAATCAAAAAGCCGCTCGCGGGTTTTTGATTGGTCTCCTTTGATTTGTTATATCACCCATGTGCTACTTTCTCTTTCGCAATTTGATAAATCTTATTGACTTCTTTTTGAATATTTTCAAAAAAGAATTTTTGATTTAAAAGGACTAAACACTTTTCTTCTATATCAAGTAGTTTGAAATATTTCCCTACTTGTTCTTCTTCAATAGTTTTATGACTTTGAATAATTGGCATAGGATAAAAAACACCAGCCAACGTATTTAAAAGTGCAACATCTATTTTTTCATCAAAATGTTCAAATGTATTACGAATTGATCTATTTTTTAAAGCTGAATCGTCATCCAAATCAAATTCATTTTTTAAATTCTCACTTCTTTGTTTGATGTAATCTTTGATTTCTTTTGGCTGTCTCGAACTTCCATTGTTCCAAAAATAAAATGCCAATGCTCCTGCATGTCCTATGGCTTCTTGAACAGCACCAACTAATTGAATTGAATCTACATTATCATGGGCTAAGAGGTACTCATAAAATTCAAAAGCACGGACAGAACATTCAGCTGTATAGAGGATCGAATAGTAATAGAATATTTTATGAGCAGGTTGTATGCCCATCTTCATTCTTGTCATATGTTTTGCATATTCAATGGTTCTTGAATTAACTTGCGTGTCCAAAAGATATCCTTTTTTTAGATATAACGTTTAAAATGAGCAATCAAAAAGCCGCCCGCGGGTTTTTGATTGGTCTCCTCTGATTTGTTAGGCACGAGAACGCTCCTCTTTTTCGACTTGAAAAACAACAAAAGTACAAATCCAAACCATAATAAGATACAACGATATAACTAAATCAAATGTATACAAAGATTGGATGGTTAAAAAAAGAATAGTGTTAGTGATTACATTCACTAACGTAAACCATTCCATTTTTCTTTTAAGTGTTGAAGGGCCCCAATCATTTGCTAGTTTTGCCCCAAGAAAGGCAGGTAATATCGGCAATGCAATTACGTAAGCGATGTTGATACCTTCAGAGTGATAATATTGATTTTCGATGTAATTTGCGTATCCATTCAGCCATAAAAAGACTACTGCCATACAAGCAGAAGCGATTATAGAAAGTATAAACCATGTTGAAATTTTTATAGCAATCATTTTTAGCCTAACGTTTAAAATGAGCAATCAAAAAGCCGCCCGCGGGTTTTTGATTGGTCTCCAATGATTTGTTATACACTATCATTATCTCTTTCCTGAGAGATAATTCTTTCAGTTATGTTTTTAGAAATATTTTTCATACGCCGGTTAAAATTTTCGTTGAACTCATCCTCGTAATAAAAACTCGGCTTAACAAACCCGTGTTTTTCAAACTCAGGCATTTCAAATAGAAATTTAAGATAGGTTTCTATTACCTCGATTTTTTTCCCTCTTGTTATATCTTTTTTGAATCTTGATACAAATTTTCTAATTTCATCTTCATTATCCGCATCAATTTCATTGTGAAATACAAAAAACATTTTTGCAAATTTGACTTGGTCGTAACCTATTCGATCAATCCAGTATTTAAGCTCGTTCTTTTTCTTTTGCAACTCATCCATAGTTATTGTCCCTAAATGTCCCTCGAGGTTATTTTATCATTCTCTTAACCTAAACGGTTGTTTAGGAAAAATCTTTTTAAAGGAGCCAAAATGGCTAAAAAACCAATGACAAAATCTGATGCAGCTCGAATCCAATCTGCTGAAGATAGAAAATTTGGAGGCGGTGCACCGAAAGGACACTTCAAAAGTAGAGCACAAAGTGCAGCTGACAAAAACTCGTCCAAAGGAGGTAACTAAAATGGCAAAATCAGGCGGGTGTACATCACCAAATGGACCAAGTACAACAGGCAACCCATCAGGCGGAGGTAGAGGCAATTGCCCTCCACGGAGATAATCAGAGCATGAAGACGGTCTTATTGATCGTCTTACATGCATTTGTCAGCCTTCTTCTCAAAAATATCCAAAAACCCATCCTGGTCGAGTTGGAAACTTTCATATTCATACTCTAACTCTGTTTTGTCCAAAGCACAAATACATATATCTTTTTTGTTTCTTAGATGAGAACGCCTTAAAGGTTCTTCATATGCTGAAATGCAATTTTCTATAATTTCGTATTCTAATTTAATTGGATATCTGTCAATTTCTAAATTGTATTTTTCTACCAAATCATCTATGTGATGACCTGCTACAGTACCTAACATGAATATTCCCAAGACGGATGATATTTTTGTCTTTCTATCCATTAGCAGCTACCTTCGAGGTTTCAGCTTTAAAGGCATATGAATAAAGTCCATACATCATTGGTAAAAAAACTATAGTTGCGACCAAAGTGAAGTAATTTCTTTCTAGCAAGATATTCACTGTTTCTCCAAGGGTTTCGATGAGAATGAGTAAGAATATAAATTTCCAAATATCTTGTGAAAGAAACTTTTTTCTGAAAACGTAGCCATAAAAGCCAACTAAGCCAAACAAAGAAATCAAGAATACAAGTGCATCATATCCGTTAGAAAAAATATTTATCTTTGTCTCAAATAAAGTTGCATCATTGAAAATCAAGAAAGGAACAAAAATTATAACGAGCATGTACAAGCCTGCAATCAACCAAAAATAGATTTTCCATAGTGTGTTCAAATTACAAATCCTTCTTTGTATAACTATTTATTAGTGCACATTTTATAGTGGTTACCTTAAATCGGCTCAATAGTTTGACACATATTTTGTATTACTATTTAACAAAATATATCTAATTGAAAGAAAAATGTCCTTTTTTGCAATATGCATAAAAAACTGGCTTGATAAAGATGTTCATTTTAGAACGGAATCGACAATATCCGAACACTTTGTATGACTATTTGGAAGATTCAGGCAATAGTATGCAAAGTGTGCTTCTATTTTTACTGCGCCGTCCACTCTTTTTCGACAAGCAGCCTGTCACCGGCGTAGACCCGCCCGACAAACCAGAGTGCCGTTGATGTGGAGGGTCATGCGGAGGCTTTCGAGGGGCGCATCGAGGAGGACAAAGTCGCTGAGCACCGCCGAGCGGTCGAACCCTTTGGCCCGCTCCCACGGCAGCCCCTTCGCCTTGAGATGGTTCTGTATGTTTGCCTTGGTGAGGTCGAGGCCGAACCCCACCCCATAGAGCCGCCCCGCCTTGACGAGAAAGCAGATCTCCCCCTCGAAACGGCAATCTGCGCTGATGTAGTGCAGCGTATCGCTGACGGCCGAGTTGGGCTTGTTAAAGACCACCATCGACGAGGGGACCTCGTTGCCCAGCTCCTCGATGTGCTCGACATAGTTGCGGCCTATGCAGACCACCTTCGAAGGGGTCATCACGGCATCTCCGCATTTTACTGTTTTCATCTCTCTCCTTTTTGTACCGTCATTTCGCTACAGCTCCACAACCCGCTCGAACATCTCCTTGATCTCGCTCTCGTGCGAGATCAGGAAGATCTGCCGGTACTGTTCTTTGATGGTGTGGAAGGCTTCCATGATCTCGAGGCGGCGCTCTTCGTCCTGCGAGCCGAAGACCTCATCGAAGGCAAGAAAACCCACGCCGCCGCTGCCGCTAAGCTCACTGAGCGTCTTGGAGATGGCAATGCGAAGGACAAGGTTGGCGAGGTCAACTTCGCCGCCGCTGAAACGTTCGATAGGATAGCGTTCACCCTCATCATAGATGAAGAAGTCGAACTCGTTGCTCACCTCGATGTGCTGGTACCTGCCTTTGGTTATGGTCGCGTACATCTCACTGGCGAGCTGGCTGATGCGCGGTGAGATCTTGGCATTGATCTTGTTTTTGAACTCACCCATAAAAAGCTTCAGTTTCTCGTAGTCGTTCTTGTCGTCCAGTTTGGCCTGCAGCTGTGTTCGCTGCCTAGTGTCAGTGTCGATCCTGCTTTGCAGTGTCTTGATGTCGCCCTTGATATTCTCGACGATCTTCTCACCCTCTCTGAGGCTTTTGTTTATCGCCTCTCGGATGAGCTGCTCCTCTTCCGAGCGTTTGGCTTTCGTCATATGCAGTTTTTCATCATACACATGGCTTTTAATAACAGCCTCTTTCTCTTTTATCTGCACATCGTTCTCTTTTATAAGCGCTTCTGTCTTCCTCACCTCATCTTGAAGTGTCGGAATCTCTTTAATGACACTCTCCGTACCTATAAGCTCTCTATACTTGGCTTCAAGACCTTGTTGAGACAGTTCCGCCTCTTTGTGTGCCTTCTCGTCGTAGAAAGCTGCTTTGAGCGCCTCCAAGGCTTCGTTGTTTGCCTTGCCTTTCTCCGTGACACCCTTGAAGGCTTCGTTCTTCTTCAAAAGGCTCTGTTCATCTGAAAGAAGTATCTTGAGTGCGGTTGCTGTCTCATTGGCTGACTTCTCTATGACTGACTTCTCGTCCGAGAGCTTCTGCTTCGTTGCGAGCACTGTTTTCAGTTCGTCCTTATGCCTGTTTATCTGTATGGCGTAACTGCCGTTTATCTCAGATCGCAGCGCGTTGATGACATTGTCGTACTCATCTAAAAGCGGACGGGTACAGGTAGGACAGACGGAACCTCTACCCATACGCTGTATGTTGGCGACTTTTTTCTCTATCTCGGCAACAGCACCTTGAAGTTTCGAGATCTCTGAGCGCAGTGTCTGCTCTTGCAGTTGAATCTGTTCAAGCTCTTCCTGCAACGCTCCGTGTTGAACTTTCAACCCCTGCTCTTTTAGCAGAAGCTCGGGCTTTGTCTGCAGTTTTGCTTCTAACTCTTTGATCTCACTTTGAAACTGCTTGTACTGCTCTCTTAGAACGACCTGCTCTTTTTCAAGTCCCTCTCTGACAAGGATCTTCTCTTTTTGCGCCTGGAACGTCTTGATCTTCTCTTCCAACGCTTTATACTCCGCGATGAGCGGTTTCTCTTTCTCATACTGCGCCGAGAGAGAGTTCAGTCTTTGAAGTTTTGCCGTTGCGACACTCAGGTTCTGCGTCTGATGCGTTTTGTTTTGTGTCAACAGCGTCAGCTCACTCTGCAGACCTCTGTATTCATCTTTCTGCTTTTGCAGTTGTTCCAGCTCTTTAGTCAGTAACGCCAACTCTTTTTGTTTTGCTTCATACTGTTTGGCAATTAAGGCAACCTCTCTGCTCTGCTCTTCCAGACTCCTGGTCAAACCTTCTTGCTGATCCAGTATCTCTTTTTTGGCAGATTCGGTAAGCAGTATCTCACTGAAACTCTTTATGTCTCTGTTGAGATCGGTCAGCATGGAACGGATCTCTATCTCTATCTTGTCGATCTTCTCCAGGCCCAGGAGCTTACGGATGATCTTCTTGCGATCCTCGTTTTTAAGACCGCTCAGCGCCGTCAGCTCTTTCTGCGAGGCAAAGACGGTATGCATAAACGCATCCCTGCTCATACCGACGATCTGCGAGACACGCTTCGTGACCTCTTTGACACCCTCGCTCAACAGGGCATCGTCATCATCGTAGAGGTAGGCCTTGGCAACCTGCGACTTGCCTCTGAGCTCTCTGACGACTTTATAACGCCTAGCGTCTATCTCAAACTCCAGCGCGACACTGACGTTCTCTTTCTCATCCGCTTTGGCGCACTTGAGGTTCTCTTTCTGCCCTCTGACTTCGCCGTAGAGCGCAAAGATGATCGCATCGAAGATGGTGGACTTGCCGCTTCCGTTGCGCCCGATGATACCCGTCAGACCCTCCTCGAACTCAAGCGTGAAACGCTGATATTTTTTATAGTTTTCAAGCGTAATGCTAGAGAGCGTCATCATCACTCTCCTCGTAACGTGCAAAAAGTGCTTTGGCCTTGCCCGCCAATCTCTCCTGCTCCTCTCTGCTCTCGACACTCTCGACAATGTGCGAGACAAAACAGGACTCCAGAGAGACGGACTCGATATCATCAGGGCTTGCACTGCCCTCCGCCGCTTTAAACTCCCGTTTCACCTTGACATGAAGCGCCGTGCCAAAGATCGCAGCGATCTCTTTGTTGGTAATGTCTATAGAGGTGGCAGTGGTAAGGTTTGTCAGCACCACCTCGACCAGGGCATCTTCTATCCCGCTCAGGTCCAGGCCTGCTACCGCCTCTTCGTAATGTTCGGTGTCGATCGTAAAACTGCGCGTCCTGCGCAGGTTGATGGTGTTGAGTTCAACAGAGGGTCCGTTCTCGAAATCGAGCAGTACATACCCCTTCTCTTCCCGCTTGTCACTGCTGCTTGTCCGCTCTGTCGAACCGCTGTAAAAGACATTTTTATGTTTGCCGACGGCGCCGAAACCGTGCCAGTGCCCCAGTGCGACATAATCCATCTTTTCGAAAAGATACTCTTTCTCTTTGGGAAAGACCCACTCGCCGAACTCATGCATAAGGTAGTGCGCGCCGACCGAACAGTGCATCATCAGGATGTTCTTCCTGCCCGCATCGATGCTGGCCTCGACCTGTTCCAGCTCGTCCGGGATTATCCGCTCGTCATTGACATGCGGCAGTGCATGAAAGATGACATCGTCGAATTCCACCTTCTCGTAGTGCTGTTCAAAAACGGGATGGATGTTGTCAAGCGTTCGCAGCGCCTGCAGGATCGGTGAAGAGGTGGAGGTGCGCGGTGTAGAGTGGTTTCCGGCAATGATGATAAAAGGAATTTTGGCCTCTTCAAGGCGTTTGAGCTGCGTCAGGGCAAAGGTGATCGCTCTGTTTGAAGGGCTGGCTCTGTGAAACAGGTCACCCGTATGCATCACATAGTCGGGTCGGGTCTCTACAATGGCATCAATGACATCACTGAAGGCCTTGTAAAAGTCCGCTTCACGTTGGTTGATACCGGCTTCATTCACGACATCCAGGTCGCTGAAGCCGAGGTGGGTGTCGGAAAAATGGATTATTTTCAAATGGCTGTCTTCTTTTGTAATGGTTGATTCTACTTTAAAATACTAAAAATCGGCCTGTTTTCTTCCCGAACCGTGCCATTGCGTTGCAGGTGCTACAGCGACACCCGCCTGCACTATGGAAGATATTATATAACACGGGGAAAGCAGAGAGGGTTCGGGTCATTGCGCAGCGGAATTGTCTGCTGCGGCAAGCTGCCTCAGCTCCTCACGGCGGGGTCCGTTGGCGAGTTTGGAGAGGACGGCGATCGAAATCATGATCAGAGGGATCATCACTTTCCCGCTTGTCAGAAAAAGCACGATCCCGCCGATCGTGATCGCCTCGATGAGAGCCCATACGACAAAAAGGGAGGAGAGGTAGTTGGCGATGAACGGCGGCTGGTCTAAAGGCTCTTTTGCTGTTTCGCGCCGTTTGAATATCGCATCGGAGTTGAGCATTTTTTTGCGCGTCACCGCTGCGGCGGCCAGCAGACCCACGATGTAGAAGATCAGGGCGAATTCGATCATCGTCACCGTCTGGACATCCGTGATCGTGGGCGGGATGGGGGCGTACTGATGGATATAGACGACCACCACCCCGTAGACCACACTTCCCATGACCATCGCCAGATGTATGATGCGATACGCCTTCAGTTTGCTTTGAATCAATGCCGCTGTCTCTGTCATCTGTCACCTTTGATTTTCATTTCAGGGAGTTTACAGCATCTAAACTTAACAATAAACAACCCGACAGAACACGATGGCTGCATAGCGGCTATGGAATATATTATATAACACGCGAAAAAGAGCGCTTGTGCACTGAAGCGCAAGTAAAACCGACCATATAGAAACCGGTATTAACTGACAATAAATATTGATCGGACTATAATTAAAGGTAGTGCGCGGAAAAACGTTCAATCTCTTTTTCAAATACCTTTTCAGCAGACAACAGCGCTGATACCAACAAAGGCAGCCCTTCTCTGTGCGGCGCCTGATCAAGGAGAGAAGATAACGATGACAATAAACAATCATACGGTGGGTTACCGTGATATAGGCGAGGTTAACGCGCCGGCCATTATCATGATACACGGCTTCCCTTTCAACAAGTCCATGTGGAACGAACAGATGGAGGCGCTCAGAGAAGAGTGCCGTGTGGTCGCATACGATGTCCGGGGGCACGGCGAATCCGATGCCGGCGACGAGCCCTTCTCCATTGAGCTTTTCGTACAAGATCTGCTGGCGCTTATGGATGCTTTGAAGATCCGCAGGGCCATGCTCTGCGGTTTCTCCATGGGCGGCTACATCGCCCTGAACGCCATTGTGAACTATCCGGACCGTTTTAATGCACTCGTCTTGAGCGATACCCACTGCATGGCCGATACGCCCGAGAGTAAAGAGAACCGGCTAAAGGCGATCGAGAGCCTCCGGGAGAACGGCATAGAAGCCTATGCCGATGGGAGCATAGAGAAGCTTTTTGCACCGGAATCGTTACGGACAAAGAGAGAAGAGATCGCCGCCGTAAAAGAGATGATACTCAGCACCCCGGAACGGACGGTCGTCAAAACCCTGCACGCGCTTCGCGAACGCGGGGAGACATGCAGCAGACTGCCGGAGATCTCGGTGCCGGTACTTATTCTCGTAGGTGAAAAGGACGCCATCACGCCCCCTTCGGCAGCGGAGCTGATGCATGAAAAGATAGAGAGCTCCCGCCTCTGTGTCATAGAACACGCCGGCCACCTTAGCTGCATGGAGAACCCCGCCGCTTTCATCAATGAACTCAAGCGGTTCGTCGCGGCGGTCTACTAAGTTCAGCCGCTGCCGATAGCGCCTGTTATATGACGCAGGAAAAATTGAGAGACGGTGACCGACTCTACTCTACTCTCCACTCTTTTTCGACAAGCAGCCTCCCGCCCGAATAGACCCGCCCGACAAAGCAGTCGCCTCTGTTGTAGGCAGCGACCCCTTTCGGCGTGCCGCTCATGATGACATCGCCGTCTTCGAGACGCATGAAGCTCTTTATCTCTTCAAGCATGGTCTCGGGCTTGTAGATCATGAGGCCGTAGTCGGCGAACTGGGTCAGTGTGCCGTTGATATGCAGGGTCATCCGAAGGGTCTTTAGGGGTGCATCGAGCACGACGAAGTCGCTGAGCACCGCCGATTTGTCAAACCCCTTCGCCCTCTCCCACGGCAGCCCTTTGGACTTAAGGTGGTTCTGTATATCGGCTTTGGTCAGGTCGAGGCCGAAGCCGACCCCGTAGAACTGCCCTGCTTTTATGAGAAAACAGATCTCCCCTTCGAAACGGCAATCCGCGCTGATATAGTGCAGCGTCGCGCTGACAGCCGAGTTGGGCTTGTTGAAGACCACCATGGAGGATGGGACTTCGTTGCCCAGCTCCTCGATATGCTCGACGTAGTTCCTGCCGATGCAGACCACCTTGGAGGGTGTCATCTCTTCATTACCGCAGCGGACCGTATGCATCTGCTTCCTTTTCATAAAATCAGTCATTATAAGGCCCGCCGACATCGCCGTGAAACGCAGGGCTGCCGTCAACGGGGCGCTTTACTTATCATCCATTATAGAGTTGAACACCTTACAAGCCACTTCTTACGGTCGGTGAGCGGGCCATCGTCCGGACTAGACGACGGTGACGGGGAGGTAAAAGTCGAGGTCGAAGCGTTCGTCGCTGCTGAGGAAGTGGTTCTTGTGGTAGATGACGTAGGGCGGCAGCGTCTTCGCCTCGTAGCCGCTGCCGGGAAGCCAGGTGTGGTAGATATGGCGGATCAGGTTCGGCACCTCGCCGTAGCGCCCCTGAACACTGAAACGCGCGCAGAGCGACGAGGGGATGGTAAAGCTCGAGACGGAGCCCGAGACTTCGAAATCGCCATCGATCTTTATCGCGGCGACATAGGCACACTCGTTCAGCGGTGTGATGGAGGGGTTGTCGTGATGGATACCGATCTGCACCGCATCCTCAATGCCGTGTTCGATCGCAAAGGCGTAGAGACGCTGCCACACTTCACCGATGGAACGGTTGTAGCCGCGGTGGCGCATGTAGGCAACACGCATCGCCGGCATCTTGAGGACCGTCGGCTTAAGGCCTGAAAAGTCCGAGGTGATCCGCGGCGTGTTGTCGGATAGGCGGATGTTCTTTTTGGAAAACTCCCGGTAATACCCCTTCCGCCACCGTGTCGGCGTGACACCGTAGCGCTGGGAGAATGCACGGATAAAGGCAGAGTGCGTGCTGTAGCCGCACTGCTGCGCGATCTGAGAGACCTTCGCGTCACGGTTGGCGAGAAGAAGGTTGGCCGCTTTCTGCAGGCGGATCGACTGGAGGGTGTCGTAGAAGTTGCGTCCCGTCTGCTCCCGGAAGATGCGGTGGAAATGGTAGATGCTCGTGTCGTTCTGCTCCGCCAGCAGTTCCAGGGTGATGGGCGAATCGATATGTTTGTAGATGTAGTAGAGCGCATCATTGACGATCTGGGCATGGTGCTGGCGGGTCTCTGTTTTCATAAACAGTATTTTAGCAAGATCTGCAAACTTTTATGCAAGAAATATTGAAGAAAAAGAGGCGAAATCGGCGTATCATGCGCGCATCAAAGGAGAAAACATGAAACGCCAATTCATCCGGGAGATCCTGGATGTCATCACCAAGGATTCCATCTCATTCGCTGGAGGCCTTCCCGACGCCGAGCTCTTTCCGGTCGAAGCGTTCCGCCGGGCCGCCGATACGGCCATTGCGGATCCCTCGTCCCTTCAGTATTCCCGTTCCCAGGGGTACGGGCCCCTCAGAGACAAGATCGCCCGCCGTTACAGCGACATCGGCTTCGAAACGCATGCCGAAGAGATCCTTATCACCACCGGTTCCCAGCAGGCGATCAACCTGATCGCCATGGGGCTGCTTAAAAACGGCGTGACGGTCGAACTGCCTGCCTATCTCGGTGCCCTCAGCGCCTTCAGGCTTGCCGGTGTGGCCGTCGACGGCATTGCCCTCGAAGAGGACGGCATCGGTATGGAGCACTTTGCCCGCAGCATCGCTTATTCCAAGGCGGCCTATCTCATCCCCGACTTCCAGAACCCGACGGGCATAAGCTACAGTGCAGAAAAACGCCGTGCGATAGCCGAACTCATGCAGCAGGAGGGGGCACTTCTGATCGAAGATGCCGCCTACAGCGAGCTCTTCTTCGACCGCCGTATGCCCGCCATCAGCGCCGATATGCCGCACGATAGTTTCCATCTCGGCTCATTTTCAAAGATTCTCGCACCGGGATTGAGGGTTGGATGGATCCGCGCGAGCGAAGCGAACATTCGCCGTATCATGGCAGTCAAGGAGGCCCTCGACCTTCATACGTCGACGCTTGATCAACGCATTATCGATGCCTACTGGCAGAACAACGGCCTCGAAGGGCATATCGAAACCATACGCCGCAGTTACGAGGCCAAAAAGTGTGTGATGGCAGAGACCCTCCGCACCCTTCTACCCGAGTTTGAATTCAACGAACCGCGGGGCGGCATGTTTATCTACGGAAAGATACCGGGGATCGACACCAAGGCGCTGGTCGGACGCTGCATGGAGCGTGACGTCGCCTTTGTCCCCGGCAGCGAGTTCTACCCCGAGACTGGCGCCCTCGACGAAATACGCTTCAACTTCACCCACACCGACTTCGCCCGGATGCAAAGAGGCGTTACGATCATTGCCGACTGCCTTCGCGAAGGCAGCTGCTAAACCCTCTGCCCCAAAACCGGGGCATACCCTCAACAACGGAAACCGACATGAACACTGCCCTCAAAACGCTCTTAGGACGCTCCGCCATCATCGTAAAGAACTTCGACAGCACCGTCGAAGCGCGAGCCGATCTTCTGCTTATAAAAGCGATCACCACGCTCAAATACGCATTTATCGCCGTGATGATACTCTACCTGGCCGTCTGCATCCTGAGCCTCTCGCACAAGATCGTCTCCTTTACGCTGGCACAGGGCGCCCTCGACTTTCCCTCCATCAAGATGATCCTGACCGACGGGCTTTTTACGCTGATCGTCATCGCGATCGTCAAGACCTTTCTTATCCGAAACAGTTTCGACTATGTTTTGACCCTGCTGGAGATCGGATTCGTGGTCATCATCAGAAAGCTCATCCTTCTCGACACCGTCCCTGAAGAGACAAACCTCATGCTGGCGCTGGGCTTTACCTCCGCCCTCTTCTTCATCCTGATCGTCTATATCCATAACCTCAAACGCCGGTGGGAGAGAGAAGAGAAGCGCTCCTGAAAGGCCGCTTCTCCGCTCAGAGCGGCCCCAGAAACCGCAACAGCAGCCGCCGCGGTATCGTGCTCACCCCGGCGATGGCGTATGTAAAAGCTAAGATGCAGTCGTCAGCTCTACGGCACTGTCCGCTCTTTTTCGATCAGCAATCTTTCGGCCGGTAGTGACAACGTTTGAAGTATCAATCAGTTTGGAGTTAAGCGATAGGATGCATCTTCTTCTCTTTTAAAAATCGGCGATAGAGAGTTTGACCATAAGCGCATCGCCCTCCCGCTCAAAAGAGAGCAGCGAATTGACAGGCCTCTTCTGTTGATGCAGGCAGCGCTGTATGGTGTTCAAAACATGGAAACAACCTGCATTCATCGTTGCAGAGATATAAGCGATCCTGTTCTGTCGCAAACACGCTACCACTTGTGCAACGACAGCATAGTAGACACGCTTGTTAATATGACGCTGTATCATATAGGTGCGCATCAGCTCAATATTGTCGATATAGACGCTGCGTTCTGCTTCGGTCACTGTCGTTGACGCCCGGACCCGTTTGACCATGCCGTCGATGTAGGCATCTGCACTCGCTTCAGCCGTGTTGATGACGGTCTCAATATCGTCATTGTGGCGTTTCAGCTTCTCCAGCAGTACGGCGACTGTCCATTTTCCCTCCGCTGAGGCGTAGCTGTAGACCTCGCCTCCGATATAGGTGTGGTCGATGGCATCAAGCAGTTCAGCCGCACTGAACAGATAGAGGAACTTGTCTTCTTTCTTGGCATCAAACGTGACACCGCGCGACGAAATCAGTACGCTTGGGCCTACATACGCAACCGTCATCTCTGCTCCTAAAATACGTGCAATACATCCAGTGTAATGTATTGAGGTTACATTTTTGAAACCGCTGCAATATATTCAGGTTGCATTTTTGAGACTAGATGACGCCTAACAACTGAAACAGAAGCAGCCACAGTATCGTGCTCACCCCGGCGATGGCGATGGAGAGGCCACTCATCGCCCCCTCCAGCTGACCGTACTCAAAAGCCTTTCCCGTGCCGATGGCGTGGGCGCTTGTACCGAGGGAGACCCCTTTGGCGATGGGGTCGGTGATTTTGAAGACCTTGAAAAGCCAGTCGGCGACAATGGCGCCGAAGGTGCCGGTGATGACGATGGAGAGGACCGTCAGGCCGACCAGCCCATCGAGCATCTCGGAGGCGGCGATGCCGATCGGCGTCGTAATGGAGCGCGGCAGCAAAGATTTCATCAGGGTCAGGTCGAGCCCCGCCATCCAGGCGAAGAGCCAGACCGAGACCAGCGCGGAGAGCGAGCCGATCGCCACGCCAAGCAAAATGGCAAGGGCGTGGCGGCGCAGTTTGTCGTGGTGCTGATAGAGCGGTACGGCGAGGACCACCGTGATGGGGCCGAGCATCTTCATAATGAGGTCGCCGCCGATACGGTAATCGGCATAGGGGATGTTGAAAAGGAGCAGCACCGAAATGATGAGCACCATACTGAAAAGCATCGGGTTGAAGAGTCGCCATGACATCTTCGCCTTGATATAGAGGCCAAGCACACCGGCAAGAAGCGTCAGCAGCAGACCGAAAAGCGGCGTGCTCAGAAGACTCTGCATCATGCTTTCTCCCTCTGTACCAGGCGTTGTACCAGACGCCCCGTCACGGCCATGACGATCACCGTGGAGACGAGCGTCAGCACGATAACGGGGAGATAAAAGCCCTCCATCAGGGTGTAGCTCGCCATCACGCCGACCCCGGCCGGGATAAAGAAGAGCGGCATATAGCCCAACAGAAAAGAGGAGACGTAGCGGATGTCGTCGACCTTGATCCATTTGAGATGAAGCGCCGCCAGAAGCAGCAGCATGCCGATGACGCTGCCGGGAAATCTGGTATCAAGGAGGTGTGACAGCGCTTCTGCCAAAGCGTAAATGGCTAAAATGATCGCAAGCTCTTTAACGATCGTCAGCAGCATCATCCAACCCGACTCAGGCTGTTTTTTCATAACCGGCACCTTCTTCTGGAATTCTGGCGCGATTATATCCTAAGCGCGTAGATGAACGCGATTTTTCCCGTTCTCTTTTGAGTCATAAAGCAGCGAATCGACCGCTCTGTAAAAGGAGTTGAAGTCATCCCCTTCGGTAAAACTTCCCACGCCGACACTGACCGTAACCTTCTCACGGTCTATATAGTTCTGTTGCTCTATGGCCGCACGGACCTTCTCCGCAACAATGGCAGCACTTTCCAGACCGATCTCCGGCAAGATCACGGCAAACTCTTCACCGCCGATACGGCACAGTATATCACTGGTACGTATCTGTGTCTTGACGTCGCTCGCTATCGCACTTAAGACGTAATCGCCGACGCTGTGACCGTAGATATCGTTGATCCTCTTGAAATCATCAATATCGAACATCATCATCGAGAAGGTATGCCCGTAACGCTGGTAGAGTTCGATCTGCTGGTTCATCTTCCGATTGAAATAACGCCGGTTGTAACACTTCGTCAACTCATCCTGCATTGAGATCTCATTGAGACGATGCAGCTCCTCTTTCCAGCGAAGCAGAACACTGTTGTAGCGCTGAATAAAGTATTTGAACTCGTTGAAAAGATGTCCTCTGACGACAATAGGTTCGTCTTTTTGCATCTGCCGCGTAATGTCGATGATCTTTTTGATGACTGCTCGGTATATCAACATGAAACTCAATATCGTCGAGGTCAGGATGAATACGATGAAAAAATAAAGCAGGCTTTTCAGCTGCCTGTATTGATCCAGAAACGGTTTGGGATCAAACCGCATCTTGGCGATCAACAAAAAATCCTCCGAACCCGTTCTTATCGCGTTATAGGCAAGGGCATAAACCGTTTGAAGATTCGGCGCATCTTCATGCAAATAGATGATACTGTCGTTTTGGAACGCAGAGAAAATGGTCTGGCAGCCTGGGTAGTCCGAACAATTCGGAAGCCCGAGATCCTCAAATATCATTGATGCCGCCTGAACGTCGCGCCCTATCATCTGACCCGCGTTTATCCCCTGCGAAAACGCTTTGTTGACCTGCTGCACATATTCGGGTGTGACGATAAACACATCGAGTTTCTTAAGCGCGGGGTAGATCTTGTACAAGCTGGCAAGGTTCTTTTTGGCATAGCTCTCAATCGGAATGACATGCCCTATTGCGACCCAGTAGTTGCCTGCACCTCTTTTAAAATAGTATTTGCGCAGTTCCATAGTGCTGTTTTCGATGGTTATCGCAGATATATGTGAGCCTTTCTTCCCCGCTTTTAATTGCTCTAACACCTGTACATAATACGGAAATGTCTTAAAATCGAAACCGATAAAAAAAGGGTTGGTGCTTTTTTCAACCACCTTCTCCTCATTGATGATATAGGCCTCATAATAGCCGTCAACGTCACTGGTGTTAATGAATCCGGCAAAGTTTGTGAGATTCTCGTCATCCGGATAAAATGCCACATAATCGGCAAGTTCCTGCGCATTTCTCAGCGTAGCTTTTTCATACAGCGAAAACTTCTGTTGAATCCTTTCGAGATTGTTATGCATCTGTTCGCTGATCTCAATAGAGGCATTTTTGATGCCGTTTTCAACATTGGCGTCAATGTTTTTTTGAAGCAGGTGATTAATAGAAAAAGATAGCAGAAGGATACCGGTAAGCGCTGTAAGGACAAAAAAGATATGGAACCTGTGTAATGACATATTAATTCTTTTTATAAATAGATATCTATAACAAGCTTATTTTCATCATAGATGAGATGTCTTTAAAAAGGACTAAAACTATCCAATTAGATTAAAGGGCAGCGCTAAAAGCTTAGCTGCCATTCGAAAAAATAGGTGTTGCCGAATGATCCGAACTCGCTCCCTGCAGGGCCGTTTTGGAGCATGCCCCCGAGCGTAAAGCTGTTGAAGTCGTTGAGGGTGTAGGTCAATGCCGGTGAGACAAAGCGGGAGTTCCGGTCGTTAAAACTCTCAATGTAGAGAAGCGAGCCGTCCAAAAAGAGGTTGAAGGTGTAACTGACGGTTGCCGCCATGTAAAACCTGGAGTAGACAAGGTTGGAGAAGATCTCCGAATCGATGTTGGGCAGGATGTCGTTGTAGGCAAACTTCTCCGAGCTGTAGAGCGCTTCGGCGACAACGGTGATGCCGTTTTCAAAACCGTAATCGGCCCCGACTATACCCTGGAAAAACGCGACACTCTCCTCCTCTGTCGTGTTGCTATCGGCATGATAGCTGGCGACACTGTTGTTTTTGATGTAGGCGCCTTCGCTGCGCACTTCGATACCGGTATCAGCGAGGTTCGCTTCGATCTCATACCCCAGCATCAATGTCTCGTCGGAACGGACCGCATTGGCTGCGACATCACCCAGTTCCAAAAAAGCCTTCAGGCGGGCTGCGTATTTGAAACTGCCGTCCGCCTTTTGACTGGCCACGACCGTCAGGTCCGACGTGCCGGAGAGATGACGTGTATAGGAGAGAGCGGCGACGCCGAAGACTTCATCCGGTTCGAGGCCGTAGGTGTTGCGCGGGTTGAAAAGGTTGGTCGGCGTCCAGATACGCCCTACCCCCATGGTGACGTTTATCAAACCTGCCGTCAGCCGGTTCTCCGCGTCTTCGTACCCGCCGTAGAGACGATACAGCTTGGCGTAGACCGTCCCGCCGCTGTAGTCATGAAAAGAGGTCTGTGTTTTAAACGGGGTGTCGGACTCCAGCTGTTTGGTATAGTCAAAAGAGTCACTCGCGATATAATCATCACCCAGATAGTTCACCCCGTCGCCGATGAAGGTCGCAAAAAAACCGCCGTTGGTGTAGTCGCTGCGCAACCGCAGCCTGTCATAGTTGTAGAGATAGCTCGTATCTGCACCCGGGAAGACGGAGGGCTGGGAGATCGTAAAGTTCGTATTGGTGACGGTATAGTCAAGATCTGCTAAAAGCGGCACTGCTGCTATGGCCAGTAAGACGAGCGCTCTTTTAACTGTCAACGATAGCCCCATCATTCATCTTCACAATACGCCTTACACTTTCGACGACATACTCATCATGCGAGGCAAAGATGATCGTCACCCCCTCTTTCTCGTTTAGCGACCGCATCATCTCCATCAACGCCGTTGAGTTTTTGGAGTCCAGGTTTGCTGTCGGCTCGTCAGCCAGAATGATCTTGGGTTTGGCCGCTACCGCACGGGCCACGGCAACGCGCTGCTGCTGGCCGCCGCTGAGGGTATTGGGTAGCGCGCCCAGCTTGTTGTCTATCTCCAGCATCGAGGCGACTTCCAGCACCCTTTCATTGATCTCTTTTTCACTGAACCCCCGCAGCTTCATGATGAAACTGATGTTCTCGCTTACGGTCAGTACCGGCACAAGATTGTAGGCCTGAAAGACAAAGCCCATCTCGTTGAGCCGCAGCGTCGTCCGCTCCTTCTCATCAAGGAGCGTAATATCCCTGTTGTCGAGGTAGATCGTGCCGCTGTCGACATCGTCGAGCGCACCGATGGCGTTGAGAAGCGTCGTTTTTCCGCACCCGGAGGGGCCGTTGAAGAGGGTGTACTCACCCTTTTCGATGGTCAGGTTTATGTCTCTGAGCGCATGGACCTCCCGGGGTTCGCCCCGGTAGAAATATTTCTGCACATTCTCCAGTTTTATCATGTCTCTGCCTTTATGACCTCGATAGGGTTGAGTGTTTTGATCTTTCTGAGCGGCAACAGGACGCTCAGAAGCGATGCCGCGATGATCGCCAGGAAGGTGTTCGTAAAATAGCTGATCTGCATGTGTGCGTAGATGATCGATTCATACCCGAAACTCTCCAACCCGTCTGCCCAGGCGCTCATGTCGAGGCCGAAGTATTGGAGATAGAGCAGTGCCGCCACCCCCAGCACCGCACCGGTCAGATACCCCAGCAGCCCGACGAAGAGGGCTTCGAGCAGTATCTGCAGGCGGATCAGCCTGAACGGCATGCCGATACCGCGCATGATGCCGAACTCCCGGATACGGTCGAGGATCGAGACATACATTACACCCAGTATCCCGATGAAGACCACCATCATCACGATACCGAAGGTGATGGAGTTAAAGATGACCATCATATCTTCCATCATCTTGAGCATCGGGTTGAGATCCATCAGACTCAGCACGTCGAGCCTCTTGTATCTCTTCTGCAGCTCCTGCTGAAGCGTCTCTGATTTTGTCCGTATCGCGATCTGTGTCGCTTCGTCTTCACCGACGCCCAAAAAGGTGTGCAGCCGCTTGTTGTCGATATAGAGCGCCGTTGCATCAAGCACGATATTGGTCGTCTGCACGATGCCTCTGATCCTCACGGCGATAGCGTTGATGTCGCCGCTGCTGTCCTGCGTCGTGAAGACCACTTTTGAGCCGATGCGTATCTTCAGGGTCTTTGCCAGTTCGCTGCCGATAAGCGCCCCGCGTTTGCCGAAACTGATCTCGCCCTCTTTTAAAAAGTCGCTGAAGGCGCCGAAACGTTCCTCATCGTCCAGGTCGATACCGATGATGCTGGAAAAGGACGATTTGTGCGCCGTTGAGCTGAGCCCCTCGACACTGAAACGCGTGACGACCGATTCGACATCCTGACGGGTCTCAAGTGCGGCTTTGATCTCGTCGGCACCTTTGATGCTGTTTTGCAGGAGTTTGTTGAGGCGGTACTTCGGGTTATAGATGCTGATATCACCGCTGTCACTGCGTATGGTCTTGTCCACCATGTTGATGACCATGCCGTCGTAGATCCCCTCTATGCTGAGCATCATGCTCATGCTCACCGCGATCATGATGATGACCAGCAGCGTACGCCGGAGTCGTAAAAACGCGTTGTTCCATGCCAGTTTGAGGATAACACTATACATGATGTGTCGCCTCTATGGGTTTGAACGCATTGATATAGCTGACGGGGTAGATAATGCTTAGGAAATTGAGCACATAGATCACCGCAATATTCCAGCTGATGGTAAAGAGGTTGAAATCGAAAGGGATCTCGTCCGAAACGATACCGTACTCTTTATAGGTCTCGCTGATCCCCGGGATGATGATGGGGTTGACACTGAAGTAGTAGTTGATGCAGCCGCCTATCGGTCCGGCAAGCAGGATCGCCGCCGTCGAGAGGATAAAGATCTCGTAAAACAGCAGCGCCTGCATGTTGGCGCTTGAAAGACCGATGCAGCGCAGTGTTCCGAACTCTCTGACCCGTGCACTGGCATTGATAAAACTGTAGATCATCACCACAAAGAAGATCACCACAAAAAAGAGCGACATACTGATATATCCGAAGACGCTGTCGACCTCCATCGCCTCGACCATCGACGACATCAGGACCTTCCACGTCACGCTCTCATAGTCGCTGTCCAACGCTTTCGAGATCTCTGCATTGACCGCATCGGCTCTGTTGATGTCATCGAGTTTGATCGTGATATAGGATGCCTTGTTTTGAGCATACATCAGCGTGTCAAAATAGTTCCGGGCAATAAACGACGACGAAGCGTCAAACTCGAAAGAGCCTGTCTTAAAGATACCGCAGAGCCTGAAGATGTCGGCCGCAAACGAGTTGTCGCTGGCACCGCCGACAAAACTGATCTCGTCACCCACGCTGACCTGCAGCTTTTTGACAAGGTCCGCACCGGCGTAGAGACAGTTGCCGCCGTCTTGTGCAAGGTACGCCCCTTCGACGAGCGCCACTTCAAGCTCACTGATGCCCCTCTCTTTGTCAGGATCGACCCCCGCGACCATCGCCGCCGCTGAGTGCTCGGCGGAGGACAAGAGCCCGTAGGTCTCGTAGCGTGAGGTGTACGCGGCGATCCCCGCTATTTTCTCCAGCTTCTTTTCGATCGAGCGGACATCGGTAATAAGATACTCGTTGCCGCCGATATCACGGTACCCTTTTTTATAGATCTCGATGGCACCGGTATAGACTTTAAGCGCATTTTGCAGCATCGAGTTGTGCGAACCGTCCATCATCGCCACATAGACGATAAAGAAGAGCGCGGAGACAAAGGTCAGCACAAAGGTGGTGATAGAGCGCCCTTTGTAAAAGAGGATGTTTTTAAGTGCGAGCCTGAACATCAGCGGGAGAACCTTTTAAGCGCACTTTTTTGAAAGTACTGCTCTGAGATATCACTGTCGTATTTGACCTCTTCCAGGAAGATCTCGGTACGGTTGTTCGGCTTGTCGACCGGCTGGAGTTTCCAGTATGTCGGCATATAGTAGGGGCCGTATTTCTTGACGTTTTCGTAATAAAAGATGCGCACCTCTTTACCGTCTTCGTCATAAAAGATATCTTTTTGGCTGGTGTAGGTCGTGGTATCGATGTAGGAGATGATCTTTCCCCAGACGACGGCAGCGTCCTCTTTGGGCGTTAGTTCCATCGTCACGACCGTCCCCTCTTTGTCAAGGATCCTGGGATCGTAATCGTCGACGATAGAGCTCTGCTTGACCATGTCGTCATTGGTGATGTCCGATCCCATCCAGTTTTGCAGCATCATCGACGGCGGTATCTTGATGATACGTTCGATCTTCGGCACATACTGCCACATCTGGTTGTCCAGGCTTAAAAAGGTAATGCCTTTGTCTTTGGGCGGGTAGATGGTCTTGACAAAACTTTTCTTCGTCCCTTTGGCCCAGGTCTGGATCTTCATTGTCCGTGTATGGCCCATCGACGTAATGGTCATCTTCATCTGCAGATAGATGTTCTGACCGCGGATATTGTTGTCGATCTTCTTCATAATATCATGGGCTTCGTCGCCCATCAGTGCGACAGCAGAAAGCAGCAGTACGAAAAGAGCTTTTTTCATGATTTCACCTTTGTATCAAGGGCATCTCTCTTTCTTCCCTCTGAAGATTGCCGGGGTATTTAGAGATACCCTTAAATTATTATATAACTTCGGTGATATATCCCTGAACAATCGTGATTCCTGCTGCTTTAATCATTGCAAGTTCATCTTCACCGCTGACACCGGTCGCGATGATCCTGATCCCCAGGGAGTCGGCCGCCGTCTGCAGACTGGCCAGAAGCGGCGACTCTTTTGCGATCATATCAAGCAGATAGAGTTTGCTGATCTTGATGAACTCCGGTCTGAACTGTTCAAGGTAGGCAAGGTTCTCGGATTCGGCACTGAACTCGCCGATGCCGAAGCGGTAGCCGTGCGCCTTGATAAGATCAACGTACCGCTTGGCCATTGCCTGTTCATCGGCGATGAAACTCTCAGGCAGCTCGATACAGAAGTCAAGCTGGTGGGTGTTTTCAAACTTCTCAAACTCCTCCTGAAGCGCGGCGAAGGTGCGTTCTTCGAGCAACAGGCTCTTCGCCAGCGAAAAGGTGTAGCGCCCCTGCTTGTCGCTCTCCGTAAAGTTCTGCACCATCAGCTTGATCACCTGCAGATAGATCTCCAGGACTTTGTGCGCCTTGACGGCCGGCGCGATAAACCGCCCGTAGGGGTACTCTTTGCCGCCCTCGTCATGCATAACGATCGTAATGGCCCTGTCATAGATGGTGTCGGTCGATGCGTCGAGGACATTACGGACATGATAGCTGAAACGCTCTTTTTCCAGTGCCGCATTGATGAGCGCTTCCCACTGTGACTGCATAAACTGCACCGGCTCGAGATGGTGATCCTGTGGAGGAAGCCCTTCTTTTACGTCAGCGATATTCTCTATCGCCCTGCGCATAAAGGTCTGATAGCTCTCTTCCGCATTGAAGGCATAGGAGCCTATCAGAAGATCGCAGTCGTCAAGCCTGCACGCCTCGAGCTGTTTCTGGAAGCCTTCATAAACGGCGCGGACGATAATGGCCGCGTCGGCCTCTTTCGAGCCCGGCAACAGAAGCGCAAAACGTGTTTTGGAAAGACGGGCCACCAACCCCTTCGTCGCAAGCGAAGCCTTCTCTATCAAAAAGGTCGCCAGTTCGATCAGCAGCTCTTCAGCCCCCTCCCTGCCCAGCTGCGACTCGGCGATCTCAAGACCGCTGAACTCTGCGATCACGACCACACCCCCGTCGTACTCACCGCTGCCCATCAGCTCCTCCTGGCAGGTCAGCATCAGGTAGTGCTCGTTATAAAGTCGGGGCAGTTTTTCGGTGTAGAGCAGCCTGCGGTTCTGCTCAACTGCGCGGCTTCCCGTCTTGAAACTGTTCTCTGCTTTTTTGACCATCGCGTTCATCGTGACAACGATCTCGCGAAACTCTTTGGTGAACGGCAGCCGCTCCTGGTAGCGGAATTCGTTCCTGCCTATCGCCTCCGCCTGCTTCTGAAGCAGTCGCAGCGGTGCCAGTATGGTGTAGAGCAGCAGATGGAGTGCCGTCAGGCTCGCAAGCGTAAAAAATGCAAAACTTCCGAGCAGCTGTTTGAACGAGTTGTAAAGCATCAAATAGGTATGCGAGTCATCACCCTCCACGCTCAGCGTGCCGATGACCATCCAGCCCGAAGAGACCGGCGCCGCGGCCACAGGGACATCAATACCGACCAGATCGACGAACCACTCCGGAACATCGGGCGAACAGTCATCTCTTACACGCTCATGGATCACCTCTTCATTCCTATTCTTCAAAACGATCCAGCGGTAGTGGCCGCTGTCGAAATTGGCATTGATCATCGTGGCCATGGTGCTCTCATCACCGTTGGCCGCAGCCAGCGAAAGACTCAGCGAGGCGGCCGTGTTCTGCGCATCACTGTAGAGCTGCTGCTCGGCGTTCTCGATCGTCGACGTAAAGTTCTGGACCGTCACCGTGGTGAGGATGATCAGTAAAAAAAGTGATAACAGAAGTGCCAATTGTTTAAAGAGTGTCATAGTTTTTGCCTTTGAATATTATGCAGCAGCACGTCCCACTGCTTGAAACTTTGTTTCCGGTCGACCTTTTCGCCGTAACCGGCCTGTTGCGCGATGTAGAGGTTATCGCCGTTAAAATTGTAGACAGGGAGAAGATCCTTACGCTCGTTTGCCGGGAAGATCCGGTAGTTGAAGTTGTCAAGGACCAAAGGGATAGAATCCGGCGTGGCGAAATAGGTCAAGACCATATGCGGCGCGTTGAACTTTCGCGATCGGACATAGGTGAAGTAGAGCTTGTTGGTATCGATGCCCAGAAACTTCAGTGCAAAATACTTGGCGATCACATAGTCTTCGCAATCGCCGCGGTCGCGTCCGAGAAACTCCAGCGGTGTCGCCCAGTAATCCTTGCTCTTGTAGTTTTTTTCATCGGAAAGATAGGGGACACCGTTGTAGAAGTCGTTGATGATCTCCAGCTGCCGGAGTTCGTCCTGGCCTCTGGCATCGTCCATGATCTTGTTTAGCAGTGCAAACCTGTTTTTGGCAAAAGAGCCGTATTTTGCTTCGATTCTGTCGGTCAAAAGTTCACTGACATAAGGTTCAGCCAAAAGAAGGGTGACACAAAGCGGTACAAAAACGACTCTACTGATCACCCCGGTATCCTTCCCGACTTTTATTTTGCTGGATTATACCATGTCACACGCTCATGTGCATCGCCGCAAAAGAAGTCAGATAAATATTTTTTATATTACTAGTACCTTTGTACAATAGACTTGCCTGACAAAAGTGAGATAGAATCTATAACTTTTATTAATATTAAAAAGGCTTATCATGTCTATACAAATTGGTTATATCGAAAATATCTCCGGTGACGCGACGTTGACATTGGGCAACGGAACAACAGCACAGCTGACAAAAAATATGCAGCTCTCCGAGAGTGATATCATCAGTACGGGTGCAAACGCTCAGGTCGTTATCCGCTTTGCAGACGGCTCTTCCATTACCGTGGGACCGAATCAAAGCGTCGCCCTTGACAAAAGTGTTCATGATGCTCTGGCGCTCGATAGTGACTTGACACAGGCCGAAGTCGATTCGCTCAAGACAATACTCACAGAAGACCCCAACCTCTCTGTATTTGAAGAGACCGCTTCAGGCGAGCCTCTGGCCGTCGGCGGCTCTTCCTTGATCGTCGATGGTTTCGTTCACCATATCGACAACCTCGGCGATGCAGGTTCAAGCATGCTTGCGCAATCCGATTCCGCCAAACAGGGTTTTATGGACGAGGAAGACGATAAATTCGGTCTCGTCGTCGATGACACTTCTGCCGTAATCACCCTCAATGACATATTGACCAACGACACGACGCCGACGATCAGCGGGACCACCAACGACCCGGATGCAGAGATCATTGTCTCTGTCGGCAGCAACGACTATGCAGCCACCAACAACGGCGACGGCACCTGGACGGTGCCGATCACCGGTGCACTGCCTGAAGGGAACACCGCTGTTACGGTTATTGCGACCGACCCTGCCGGCAACACCGCAACCGATACAGCGGTCATCACGGTCGATGCGACGCCCCCTTCTGTCACAGTCGATGACCTGCTTACCAATGACACCACACCGACGATCAGCGGTACCGTTGATGACACAACGGCTTCAATTGTTGTCACCATCGGCGCCAACGACTATGCAGCCACCAACAACGGCGACGGCACCTGGAGTGTACCGGTCACCGGTGCACTGCCTGAGGGTAACACCACTGTTACCGTCACCGCGACCGACCCTGCCGGCAACACCGCAACCGATACAGCGGTCATCACGGTCGATGCGACGCCCCCTTCTGTCACAGTCGATGACCTGCTTACCAATGACACCACACCGACGATCAGCGGTACCGTAGATGACACAACGGCTTCAATTGTTGTTACCGTCGCCGGTTCCGATTATGATGCAACCAATAATGGTGACGGTACCTGGAGTGTGACTGTTCCGGATGAAGATGCTCTGACGCCCGGTGATACGATGATCACCGTCGTCGCTACTGATCCCGCCGGTAATGAATCGACGGCCGCAACGACAACAACCGGCTCGATCGCTGTCGATACGACACCCCCTTCTGTTACGATCAACCCTCTCGTGACCAACGACACGACACCGGCCATCAGCGGAACGACCGACGACGGTGACGCGGATATCATCGTTTCTGTCGGCGGCAACGACTACACCGCGAACAACAACGGTAACGGGACATGGACATTGGACGACGACACAATCGCTGCACTACCTGAAGGTCCGACTTCAGTAACCGTTACCGCGACCGATCCGGCCGGCAACGAGAGTGTCGTAACAGGTGAAATCGTTGTCGATACTGTTTTGAACGACGCTGACAACGACAACGGCGGCAAGGTCGTCAGCATCGACAGCATTACCGAGGACAACGGTGAATTCAATAACGACTTTATCACGAACGACACTACCTTGATCATTCGCGGTACCTATGACAATGAGACCGGTAACGCTCTGGAAGTCACGCTGAACGGCATTGTTGTCCCTGTTGTCATCACGGACAAGCTGTGGGAAGCCAACCTCGAAGGCACCCCGTTGACAGACGGGACCCATTCCGTTGAAGCTACGGTCACCGACGCTGCCGGCAATGTCGTCACGATCGCTAAAGATATTGTCATCGATACAAGCAGCACGGATGACAATGGCAGCGGTACGGGTATCGGCGGGGCCGATGCGACCGTAACACTTGACGAGATCAGCGACAACTATATCAACCTCGAAGAGTCCCAGCAGGGTATCACGGTCACCGGGACGACGACCCTGGTCTCCGGCAATGAAGTCCTTGTCGAACTCGGCGGGAAAACCTACTCGGCAACAGCCGTCGGCGGGAACCTCGACACTCTTGAAAACACCTTCTCGGTGACGATACCGGCCGCAGACCTGGCACTCCTGACAGACGGCACCTATGATGTAACGGCGACGGTCGTAGCCGACAAGGCGGGCAACACGGTCAGCGACACCGAAGATGTGATCGTCGACACCACTGCCTCAAATAACAACGGCAGCGGGACCGGTATCGGCGGTGCCGACGCCACCGTAATGCTGGATGAGATCAGCGACAATTACATCAACCTCGATGAGACCCAGTCCGGAATCACGGTAACCGGCACCACTACCCTGATCGCAGGCAATGAGGTGACCGTCGAGTTGAACGGCAAGAGCTACACGGCCACGGCGACAGGCGGTAATATCGCCGGTACGCCGAACACCTTCTCCGTTGCGATACCGACCGAAGAGCTGACGGTGTTGAACGACGGCACCTACATCGTCACCGCGACCGTCGTCGCAGACGAGGCGGGCAACACGGCAAGCGACACGGAAGATGTCACGGTCGACACCAGCAACTCTGACAACAACGGCAACGGCAACACCCTCGGCGGAGCCGATGCGACGATCACGCTGCATGAGATCAGCAACAACTACATCAACCTGGCCGAGACGACAAGCGATACCCTTGTCGCCATCACCGGTACGACAACGGCTCTCGACGGTTCGGATATCACGATCCGTGTTGACGGCACAGAGTTTGCCGTCGTCCAGGCCAATGGCGGTACCTTCGGTTTTGATATACCGAAAAACACCTTTACAGCCTACCCTGACGGCACCTACACCGTTACGGCAGAGGTCGCTGCCGATGCCGCAGGAAACCTGGTAAGCGATTCGCAGACGGTACTGTTGGATACGACGCTGACCGACATCATTGCCGATGGCGGCGACAACGACAACGGCGGCAACCTTGTCACCATAGACGCCATCGAGGACAACAGCGGGCCGGTCAACTTCAGCGGAGGCAGTGTCACGACCAGCGACAAGACGATCATCATCAAAGGGACCTTCGACAGCGAGCCCGATACCCGGCTTGTCCTCACCATAGACGGCGTCGTCTACACACCGGTCATTCTCGGCAAGGAGTGGACGCTTGACCTCACCTCCCTTCCGATGAGCGCCGAGACCCATACCGTTACGGCGACCATCGTCGATGTGGCCGGCAACAGTGCCGACGTCTCAAAAGATATCATCATCACGCCGGTGACAGGCGTGCTCAACGTCGAGAGTATCACGACTGACACCGGTCTGAGCAGTGCCGACTTCATCACCCAGGACACGACCCTTGTCATTTCGGGGTCGATGGTCGATGCGCAAAACAATACCCTGGAAGTCACTATGGACGGGGTTGTTTACACGGCTGCGGACAGCGAACTGACGGTCAACTCCGACGGCAGCTGGAGCCTTGATCTGACGGCCAACCCGCTTGCGGCTGATGCCACCTATACGCTCAGCGTGACGGAGACCGAAGCCGGCACCGGTACCATTACGACGATCACACAGGCCATCACTACTGATAACAGCGCTCCGGATGACACTAACAATAGTAACGGAGGTAACGTCGTTACTATCGACAGCATCACGGAAGATACAGGCATCGCCGGCGACTTCATTACCAACGATACGTCGCTACTTATTCAGGGTACCTTCGACAATGAGAGCGGTAACCGCCTCTCTCTGACAGTCAACGGCAACCCCTACGACGCGACTGTCGTCGGTAACAGCTGGTCTCTTGACCTGCAGAGCACACCGTTGGCCGACGGCAACTACACGGTTGTCGCAACTGTAACGGACACAGCCGGCAACCAGGTTTCCCAGACGCAGATTATCGACGTCGACACCCGTAGCGACGACGCCGGCGATGCAACCATCCTGCTTGATCCTATCAGTGACAACTATATCAATCTGGACGAAACGACAAGCAGTAATCTGATCGTCATATCCGGTTCGACGACGGCAGCCAACGGCGCTGTCATCAGCATTTATGTCGACGGTACGCTCTTCTCTACGACACTGGCACAGGACGGTCTCTTCAGCATGGACATTCCGAAAGACACCTTTAGCGCCTATCCTGACGGCACCTATATCGTCACTGCCGAGGTCACTGCCGACAGCGCCGGCAATATCGCCTCCGATCAGCAAACGGTCATTCTGGACACCAGTGTAACCGACACCACTGGCGGCAACGGCATTAACGGTGCCGATGCGACGGTCACGCTCGATGCCATCAGCGAATACATCAATTACGCCGATACGCAGCAGGGTATAACGGTCACAGGGACCACGACACTGGTGGCAGGCAATGAGGTCGTTGTCGAAATAAACGGCAAGAGCTACCAGGCCACCGCAACAGGCTCGAACAGCGCCACGACGCCCAACATCTTCAGCGTCACTGTTCCGGCCGCAGATATCGCAGCGCTCAGTGACGGTTCAACGTACATCGTCTCAGCGACTATCGTTGCCGACAAGGCCGGTAACACGGTGACGGATCAGAAGAGCGTCTTAACCGACTTTACCGCACCTGATGTCACGGTCAACGATGTCATTACTACGGACACAACGCCGACAATCACGGGGGCAACCGATGATCCCACTGCCACTATTGTTGTGACAATAGGCAGTACCGACTACACCGCTACCAACAATGGTAATGGGACATGGTCTATGACTGTTCCGGACGCCGACGCACTGACGGATTACACCTATGACATTTCTGTTTCTGCTACCGATGCAGCGGGTAATGAATCGACTGCAACGACGACATCCGGCACGATTACTATCGACCATCTGCCTGAGGCCTTTGACAATAAAGCCGACACACAGACTGATAACGGCAGTACAACTTCAGGCAATGTCATCACGGACAACTACAACGGCTTGACCGATATTCTGGGCGATGGGTCTACAGCGCTCACTTCAATCACCTTCAACGGTACTGTTTACAGTTTTGATGTCAACGGAGAGCTCACCATTGCCGCTGATTATGGGAATATCGTCTTTTATCAAAACGGTGATTACACGTACACCTACAACGGGCCGAGCTCCGTTCTCACCGGTGGCAGTACGATCGCCGAATGGGATAATGTAAGCTTTTATGCCTTCCAGAACAACGACTATCTGCTGAGCGGAGGTATACTGGACCTGGACAATCTTTCCAGCTTTACTGACAATGTTACAGAGAACGCCAAGGGGATCGGCGTAGGCGACGGCGGTTTTTTCTCAAGTGACGCTATTGACGGCACTGAGGCCCTTGTCATGGAGTTCGACCAGAATGTTTCAGATGTCCAATTACATCTCAATGACGACTCTTTTTTCTCTTTCTTTGACAGTGTGACAGTAACAGCTTTCAATGAAGCCGGGGACCTTGTCTATAAAGAGTCTACGTTTGACGTTGTATCATTTTTAGGCTCAGCCGACCAGGCAATACAGGTTGATCCTGTTGGCAATGTGGACTTTAAATATATTGTTATCGAGACCAGCGGATTCGGCGACAAGATCTATTTGGATGAAGTCACTTACACCCTGTCCGATAATCCGACAACCAATCTTGATGTCACCGAAACCTTTACCTATACATTGACGGACAGTGATGGAGACACATCGAGTGCCGATCTGGTTGTTAACGGCAACGACATCATGTTGTATGACGCTGCGGCCCTCTCCAATGATGGTGGTCTGGGAACCGATACACTGATATTAAGCAGCGGTGACGACCTGGATTTCAGCACTATTGCAAATATTCAGAACATGGAGATCCTCGACCTCGCCGGTGCCGATCACGCTGTTTCAAACCTGACCGTTGAAGATATTATCAACATGACAGACATCGACAATGTCCTAAGCATCTACGGCGACAGCGGCGACAATGTCTCTAAACCGGTAGGAAGTACTGAGACATGGATGCAGACAGCGACCGGTGTTGATGACGGCAACGGCCACACGGTCGATGTCTACATCGTCAGCGACGGCATCAACGCCGTCACGGTCAATATCGAGCAGGATATCGTCGTTTCATAATTTTATACGCGTCAGAGGCAAAGCCCCCGACGCTACGCTAACGCTAAGTTCTCTTAGGCAGAGTGCCCACGTGCAGTTAAACCGCACTTTTTTCTTTCAACGATTTGAGGCAAAGCCCCCGACGCTACGCTAACGCTAAGTTCCACCTGAAGGTATTTCCTTTGGTCATCTTCAGCAGAGTGCCCACGTGCAGTTAAACCGCACTTTTTTCTTTCAACGATTTGAGGCAAAGCCCCCGACGCTACGCTAAGGCTGAGTTCTCCTCAAACTCGGCATTTTACGATACAGAATTCAGTTCTATCCTCTATCAGGCTTTAGCCTTTTAAGTGCCTAACTATACAGACTTTATGCCGTGTTCAATTCAATGCTGCCAAGCGTCCTGTATCTCTGAGTACGTCCGTTTATTTCTCTGCTATATAATTTCAATATCATAATGGGTCATCAACTTCATTTCCGACATTACAAAAGGCGCCAATTTTCGTGAAAATCCTATTTTTACTTTTTATCTTCTTAACTACTCTGCATGCCGAAACCCTTGTCGACAGACTGAAAGAAGGCAACATCAGTGGGGTCAAAGAGAGCATCAAAGACACCCGTATGCCCGAGACAAAGGAGCAGGAACGGCTTCGCATATTGACCGACCAGCCCAAACCGGTCGTTGAAGGTGTCGCTATAGAACTCTTCAAGACCGAGATCGACAAGAACACCTCTATCGGCGTGGAATATGCCCCGGAACTCAAACAGGGCGAACTGATCGACAACAAGGAACAGACCACCATCAAGCTCGAACACAAGTTTTAAAAGCCGCTCTCCCCCGGAAACAGTCATCAGGGATTGCCCCAGGCAGCTGTTTTTTTACCGAATACTTTGCCACTGCCAACCCGTAACTGCTTGCCGTTATTTCGAATCTGAATTTTTAGATCAAAAATGTGATAGAATAGATCCGTATGCATTAAATCGTTACTTTATGTTTCTCTTGAACAACGTATACAGCACAAAAGCCGTATGTTGCCGGAGCATCATAAGTAAACACAGGAGAAAAAAATGAAAAAGGTCATTTCCGCGCTGTTTGTTTTCATCTTGGCAAGCTCAGCATGGGCAGCTTCTGCTGCCCAAAACCCGAAGACGGCAGTCCCAAAAACTACGCTCAACACAGCATCGCACTATCTGGATAGCGTGTTGATGAACACCCTGGCATCTCTTAAGATGATTGCCTCTACTCCGGAGGCCAAAAACGGCGACTGGAAAGGGATCAAGCGCTACCTCAAACAGCTTGAAGCGGTTACACCGGGGGTCTATTTCTATGTTTTGCCCGATGGCAACTACTACTCGGTAGCACTCGATTACACCAATCTCAATCTGAGCAACCGGGGTTATTTCCATTCACTGTTTGCCGGCAACCCTATCATGGGTTTTCCGATCTACAGCCGCTCGTCCGGAAAGAAGTCGGCTCTGATGGCTGCGCCTATCGTGACGAATGGCAAGGTGACCGGTGCACTCGGCGCCTCGGTCTTCCTGGACGAACTGCAAGAAAAGCTCAACCGTGAGATTGCCCTGCCCGGGGAGTACACCTGGTTTGTCCTGAACTCCAAGGGGATGATGATGCTTGACAACGACAGTGATTTCATCTTCATGAACGCACTGACGCAGGGGAGCAAGTCTCTGCGTGACGCCGTCACACAAGCCCTCAAAAACGAAAGCGGCCCCGTGCAGTACGAACTCGACAGTCCCCGCCACGGAAATTACCTGAAACTGCCCAACATGGAGTGGTGGATGTTCCTGGCCAAAATAGAGGGGACGAAAGCTGCGACGCCGCCGAAACTGAAACTTTCGCTCGATCGCTTTGTACCCGGACTGCAAAAGCGTTTGAACCAAATCGACGGATCGCTGGCAACATTGATCGAAAAAAGCAAAGTGGATGTCAAAAAACAGAGTGAGATCAGGAAACTCCTCAACACCCTCCTTGACGAAAACCCCGACATTGTCGAAGCCTCTTTTGTCGATACCAAGGGCATTATGCGTATGGTAGAGCCGAGAGAATACAAAAACTTCGAAAATTCGGACATCAGCTCCCAGGAACATGTGAAGGCCATGATGAAAAAACCGGCACCGCTGCTCAGCGACGGATTTACGGCAGTCGAAAATTTTACGGCGGTGGTCGTCTCCCGCCCCCTTTACAACAGCAAAAATGCCTTTGCCGGCTTCGTCAACCTGTTGATCCGTCCCGAACTGCTGGTCGACTCCCTGCTTAAAAAAACCGCCATCCCCGAAGACTATGAACTCTGGATCATGCAGCCCGATGGCATGATCATCTACGATCAGGACAAGTCGGAGATCGGCAGAATGCTCTTCACCGACCCTATCTATGCGGACTACAAAAACCTGCTTAAGCTGAGCAGAAAGATCGTCTCGGCGCCCGCGGGTAAAGGGAGCTACCTCTATCTTGCACCAGAATCCGACGAAAAAGCTATCAAAGAGGCCATCTGGCAGAGTGTCAAACTCAACAACAAAGAATGGCGGGTCGTTCTGGCCTATCGCCCTTATGAGAATAAATAGGCAATTTTAAACCTCAAGTGCCGGAATAAAATTTCCGGTCAGTTTCTGCCTGCGGCCTATCAATGAGCAACAGAAGTGATAAATACGTTTATTTTCGCAGCAGTACGGCCAGCGCCAGACGGTCGCTGACACCGAGCTTCTCATAGATGGAGCTGAGATGCGCCTTGACGGTGCGTTCGGTGATCGCAAGAGCCAAGGCGATCTCTTTGTTGCTCAACCCTTTTTCCAGCTCTTTCGCCACATCCCGCTCACGGACGCTGAGTGATTCCAAAACATCTTCGTTGCTGATTACCGCTTTGGACCCCTGCAGTATGAGTTCCTGCATCAGTTCCGGATAGATCCAGATCGCATCGTTTTCGATAGTGGCGACGGCCTGGCAGAAGTGTGTCTTCTGCATATAACTGTTGCCGTAACCCCTGACCCCTTGCTGCAGCAGCGTTACACCTTCAGTAAAATTCGGCATCGGACTTAAAACGAACACTTTTGCCGACGGGTAATGCATAAGCAGTGAGGCAAAGCTGTCGACATCGGAGACAAAGACCTTCTCTTCGTCCGCATCGATATCCGTAACCCCCTGGTACGCTATTCCTATCTCGTTGAGACGTCTGAAGAGCGACTCATCCTTGCTGAAAAGCTGTATCATCGTTCCCTCAACGCCGCTTGCTGGACTTTGAGTATCGGCTTCAATATAAAATCAAGCACGCTCTTTTTACCGGTAATAATATCCACATTTGCAATCATACCGACAAGTATATCATGTTGTTTGCCTTCAAACTCCAGATGGTTTTTGTCGGTTTTGATACGGACAAGGTAAAAGGTGTTGCCCTCTTCGTCGCTTATCGTATCGGCACTGATCAGGGTCACCTTGCCCTCCAGCGAACCGTAGATCGAAAAATCATAGGCCGTAAACTTGACCATCGCCTTCTGGCCCGGGTAGAGGTAGGCGATGTCGGAGGGCTTGATCTTGGTCTCAATCAAAAGCGTGTCGTTGAACGGGATGATCTCGACAATATCCATACCCGGCTGGATGACCCCGTTGACGGTGTTAACCAACAGGCGCTGGACAACTCCTTTGACCGGAGAACGGACAAGCGTTCGCTTCACCCTGTCCTCGAGCGCTCCCGATGACTCCATGATGCGCGCTATCTCGGCCTGCACCTTGTTGAGCTCCTCTTTGGCGTCATGCCTGAAGTCGATCTCGGCTTCGGCCATTTTGTTTTTAGCCTCTTCGATGGTAGAGCGGGTGCGCGGAATGGCCAGCTTGACGCTGTTCATCTCCCCGCGGATTCCCGAAGCCTGACGCGACAGCTGCAGGAACTCGACCTGCGAGACGATCCCTTTCTCAACAAGCGGTTCGGTGATCTTCACCTCCTGAGAGATAAACGCATAATCATCCTGAAGCTGTCTGTACTTCGACTGTGCTTCGCGCAGCTCCTGTTCGCGCTGCTTGATCTGCTCTTTGAGAATGTTGAGTTTTTTGGCCAACTGTTTCTTGTTGAGTTCATAGAGAGCATGTTCATGCGCCATGAACTTCTCCATCTCTTCATCATGTTTGGCAAGAGACGCCGTCTGGAACACCCTCCCCTCGGCTTCGGCCTCGAGACGTATGGCGTTGGCCTTGAGCTCCAGGTAGCGCAGGTTATTCTCTTCATATGAAGAGGAGAAGGAGGTGTCGTCTATTTTCAGGAGCACCTGCCCTTTTTCAACGATTTCGCCCTCATCCACCAGTATCTCGGAGACGATCCCCCCTTCAAGGTTCTGGATGACCTGAACCTGCTTGGAGGGGATCACCTTTCCTGTTCCGCGAGTGAGTTCATCGATCTCGGCAAAGTAGGCCCACCCGATCAGCCAAAAGACGCTGACAAAGATCGTCCAGATGATGATGCGCGAGGCCGGTGAGTTTTTCTGCAGCACCGCCGATGAGAGCGACGCCATATAGCTCAGGTCGTCGCGGGAATGTCTTTTGTCACGCATTCGAGCCCCCTTTGAGTGCCTGAAGCACCTTCTCTTTTGCCCCGTCCATTACGATCCTGCCGTTGTCTATGATAATCAGTCTCTCCACCAGTGCCATCATTGAAGACTTGTGTGTGACCAGAATAGTCGTCTTGCCTTTTGTCGCTTCGTCGAGACGTTTAAGCAGCAGTGCTTCGGAACTGCTGTCCATCGCATTGCTCGGCTCGTCGAGGATCACCATCGGCGTCTCGGTGATGAAGGCACGGGCGATCCCGACCGCCTGCTTTTGCCCCCCTGAAAGGCCGGCGCCCTGTTCGCCTATCGGCATGTCAAAGCCCTGCGGGTGGTGGTTGACGAACTCGCTGACCAGACCGATGTGCGCCGCTCTCAAAAGTGCGTCGTTGTCGACGCTCGGCTTTTTATAGACGATATTGGCCCGCAGCGAGGTGTTGAAAAGCGCAACCTCCTGGGGAACGTAACTGACCTGTCTTCGCAGATCGGCAGGGTCGATCTGCGAGATATCGATATCGTCGATCAGGACCGAACCGCTCTGAGGCTCGTAAAGTTTGAGCAGCAGCTTCTGGATCGTCGATTTTCCCGACCCGATCTTGCCTATGATGCCGACGCGCTCGCCCGGATTGATCGTGAACGAGACCCCTTTGAGTGCCGACTTCTCCTCCTCCGGATAGCTGAACACGACATCGTTGAAGGTGATCTTGCCCTGCAGGTTGTCGCGGTAAACGAATTGCTTGTCCGCCTCTCTCTCGACAGGAAGCTGCATGATCTGCTCAAGCGAACTGTAGGCGGTTTTTGTCTGCTCGTAGTTTGCCAGCAGGGCGGCGATCTGCCCCATCGGCGAGATGATGCGCGAAGTGAGGATCACCGAAGCGATCAGACCGCCCATCGTGAGCGCCATGTCTTCGATCATATAGACACCGACGATCAGCACGATCACCGTGTTGAGCTGCACCATGAACGAGGTGACGGTCTGGATCGAGGCCGAAAATATCTTGGAGCGGAACCCTTTGTGGGCGATGTCGCCGGTGCTCTCTTCCCAGTTCCACTGCGAATGGCCGTCGGCGCCGAGCACCTTGATGGTCTCAAGGTTCATCAGGCTCTCGATCAATACGCCGTTCTTGTGCGCCGAAGCCTCATAGGTGCTTTCAATGCTACGGCGCAGCGGCTCCTTGACGATCCAGCTGTAGAAGATGATCACCGCAATGACGCCCAGGGGCACCAGAATGATCAGACCGCCGATATAGTAGGCCACGGCCAGGAAAAGAAGGGCGAAAGGGAGGTCGATCAGTGTGGCAATGGTCGAGGAGGTCAAGAAGTTGCGGATGCTCTCAAACTCTTTGAGGTTGTTGGCAAAGGAGCCGACGGACTTCGGACGCACTGCCATCTTGAGGTTCATCACCTTCTCAAACAGAATCGAGGAGATGATGATATCGCTCTTCTTGCCCGCCGTCTCCAGCAGATAGGTACGCAGAAGCTTCAGGACCGTATCGAGCACATAGATGACCAGAATGCCGATGGCCAGTACCCACATCGTCTCGATGGCGTTGTTGGGCACGACGCGGTCATAAACGTTCATCGTAAAGAGCGGCGCCGCTAGAACGAAAAGGTTGATCACAAAGGAGGCGACAATGACATCCCGGTAGATCGAACGCGAATATTTGAGCGAACTCCAGAACCAGTGTTTATGGTCTGTGTTCAGCACCTTCTTGTCGTGCTGTTCGAAGCGGTGCTCTTTTTTGATGAAGTAGGCGTAGCCGATGTAAAGCGATTCCAGTTTTTCAAGGCTGATCCACTGCTCAGCATCAGGCAGCTCCGGGATGATGATCTTGGCGCGGCTGTTCTGCCTGTCGATTTCTTCGAGAACACAGGCGTCACCCTCTTTCAGCAGCAGAATGACCGGAAGGACCAACGAGGAGATCCCATCAAGCGGACGTTCAACCAGTTTGCAACTGAAACCGGCGCGCTTCGCCGCACGCGAAAAGAGTGACTTTGATTTTTCGTTTGAAAAGAGAGAAGGGGTTGACTCGTCCTCTTTAAGAGGCAGACCGTGCGTCAATGCTTCGACACTGAAGGGACGGTGGTGGATCTTGGTAAAGATCACCAGACATGCGAGTAAAGGATCGACCTCTGTATGTTTATGCATCGTTACTGTTCGATCTGCACTTCTTTTGTTGTATTGATGGCTGTTTCGGTCACGTTGCCGTACTGATCACGCTTGATCATCTTCATCTCAATACGGCGGTTAAGTGCACGCCCTTCGGATGTGTTGTTGTCCGCCATCGGTTTAAGCTCGCCCTCGCCGATCACCACGATGCTCTCGGGGCTGACCCCCTCTTTGACCAGGGCTTTTTTGGCACTGTCGGCACGCTGTTCTGAAAGCTTTTGATTGTAGGCATCCGTACCGATATTGTCAGTATGCCCCGCGATCTCGATGATGTATTCATCGTTTTTTATAAGGTCCTTGGCGATCAGCGCAAGATACCGCTTGCCGCCCTCTGAAAGGATCGCCGACTGCGATTCAAAGGTCAGGCTCTCCATGATGACCGGCTTGGAGTCCTCTTTCATATACTCGACGACATCGTCAACCGCAATGTCATCCGAAGAGACTGCAACGACAACCGGCGCGGCTTCCGGCTTTTTGATCGAAAGCGGAGCGTAAGGCCCTTTACAGATATTGTTGATATCGATATTGTTCTCATTTTCGCCGTAAAGATCGATGTTGTCAAACCGGCGCATACTCATCGTCACATTGTCGGGACGTTTTGCACCGATCTTCTCTTCAATATTGGTCTCCAGGGCGAAATTCAAAAGACCGATCGCCTCCAAAATTCTGTAGCGCGCAAAAAGAACATCCGACTCGGCATTTTTGAGCTGTTTTCGCGCATCGTTGTACTCAAGTTCCGCATTCAGAAGGTCGACGATGCTGCGGCGGCCCAGCTGGTACTCCTGCGCATACGACTCCGCCGTTTTCTTGGAATATTCGACATGAAGACGGATACAGCGTGTCTGTCTGAAGGTGATCTGATGTGCCAGCCATGCCAGCTTCAGCTTCTCTTTGACAGCGCGCTGCTGGGCGTTGAAGCTCTCTTTTTGTACTGAAACATACGCCAGGTTCTGCAGACGCGTCGCTTCATCGGTACCGCCGCGGTAAAGGTTGTAATAAAGTTTCAGCAGGCCGCGTGCGTTGTTGTTCGTTCCCTCGTACCCTTGCACATTTTTATTGGTCTCGGCGGCAAGTTCAAGATCGACGCTCGGGTAATAGTTGCCCTTCTCTTTGGTATAGCGTGCTTTCTGGACATGAATGTTTTCGCGTTCTAGCAGCAGTGTCGGATTATTCTGCTGTGCGATTTGCCAAAGCTCTTCAAAGGTATCGGCCGGCAGCGAAGGTGCTGACGGGGTCTCCAGTGATGAAGCGCTGTGCGCCTCCCCGTAAACATGTTCGAAGTTCACAATGGCGTCCTGGTAGTTGTTGACCTGCGCAATATAGTTGGAGTATGCCAGTGCCAGACGCCCTTGCGACTGTTCGACATCCGAACGTCTGCCTGAACCCGCTTCGGTCTTCTCGCGGATCAGACCGTAGATACGTTCATGGTTGTTCACATTCTCCTCAAAAAGGTCCAGCAGCGCTTTTTGACGTAGCACTTCGATGTAGACCTCGCTCGCTCTCAAAGCCAGGGCATTGGCATTTTGAAGCGTGTTGAAACGCGCCGATAGAATACGGCTTTTCTGCTCTGCAATGTCAGCTTCTGTTGCAAACCCTTCAAAAAGGTTTTCCGTAGCGACAATGCCCGCGGTAGTCCGCATCAGATCGGTCTCTGTATCCAATGCGCCGTTATCTGAGTAGGACTTGTCCGTATGCTCATAACCGATATCGCCGCGAATGTCTACATTCGGTTTCCATCCTGATTCAGCTTTGTCCAGATCATAACTGACGGCGCGATAGCTGCCGATATCTTTCTGCATGTTCGGATTTTTGTCAAGCGTCTCTTGGACCATCTCATCCATTGTCAGTGCCAACAACGAAAACGGGAACAGTAAAACCAGTAGTTTATTCATCATCACATCCTTAAATATAAACATTGATTATACATATTGTCACAATCAAATCACATTTTTTCGCCATTAAGCTGTGAAATTCCCGCTTACTGTGTAGTTTTCATACATCTGAAATTTCCAGAATTTATTTTCACTTATTTTAATAATAAATAAACAAAAATTATAAAGCAACTGCCTGTGGTGATAAGTAATAATTATGTTATATTAAATACTATATCCCAGAAAAGGATCAAAAATGAAAAAACTCTTCGTAATGCTATTATTGAGTGCCGGCGTGATAATGGCCAATAATTACAACAAAGGTGTCGACGCCTATAAAAACGGTGACTTCACAACGGCACTTCACTATTGGGAACCTTATGCAAACGAGGGGGACATGAAAGCGCAGTACAACATCGCCAATCTCTACTATAAAGGCAAAGGCGTCGAACAGAACTACAAGAAAGCACTCTACTGGTATCAAAAAGCCTCAGTACAGGAACATGCGAAATCACTGCTGAAGATCGGTCTGATGTACTGCAAAGGTGAAGGGGTGTTGCGATCATTCAAAAAAGCCGTGCCTTATATCCGGTCGGCCTATGAAAACGGCTGCAAAAAAGCGCCCGAAGCATGGAACAAATATGAGCTTTGGAAATACGAGTAGTATTTCCGCCCTCGCCGCCTCTGTTTCCTGCCAATTTTGCAAATCACCCCGATCTTCTACCACTCTTGATCAACTTTCGATAAAATGCCACCTATGAAAATATGGATATCCGAAGAGAATGCCGCCAACCACCGCCTGGTACGGTTCAATTGCGAAGAACACAGCGACTACCGCTATCTCGGCGACCTGAGCGATGCAGAACTCAGTGCCTTTTTTACGGAGATAAAACCCGATATCGACGCCGAAAAAAACCTGAAGCTGATCAAATACTTCGGCTATCTTCATATCTTTGTCATCAAAAAGTGAGGAAATACGATGAGTCTAAAACAGGAATTGATCGATTTTGGATGCGGACCGGAATTTGTTGAGATCGCCTTGGGGTATGCAAAATTCTACAAACCGGAACTCGATATCGAGGCGTTCATCGAGTTTGTCGAAGAGGAGTATGCCAAAGTCGAGGCTGAGGAGCTCAAGAAGCTCGAAGATGAGATGGTCGATGCCTCTTCCCTCTTTGGCGAATTTGAAAGCGAAGAGGAGCTTTAGGAGGCTGTCGGATTAATGCTCAATTGGCTGCAAAATCCATTTTTTGGCCATCTTTTTGACCTGTTTTCGTTAAATAGCTACGGCTATTCGCCTCAAAAGCGTCAAAAACCTGACTCAAAAACTGAATTTTTCGCTTCAATCAGACTAATCCGACAGACTCCTAGCCTCTCTTTTTAAACCGCACGGCATTGATGTGGCTGCTGCGGGAATCAGCGATACACCCTATCTGGTACTGGATCATCGCTTTGAACGGGTCCAGGAAACGTTCAAATGCCTCTTGATCTATACTTTCCGTCTTATGCTCGTTCAACAGCTCCAGAACAGTCAATGTCGACTCTATTGTGGAGAGACAGTACGCTGCAGGCTGTTCTTTGATCTGGAACGCTGAACGTCTGGAGTGGGTAAAACTGAGCTTTGGCAGAGCCTGAAGGTTTCGACTCAGCCGCAACATCTTCACCGAGCAGACCCACGTCGAGTCAATGATGAAGATGACGATCTGCCTGCTGCCGGCATCGATGCGTTCTCTGTTGAGATCATGGCTCTCATCGCCCGGATAAAGAACAAAACAGAGATTGTTCGCATCTTCTATCAAGGCATTGACCGCCTTGTGATGCGTAAAGTCGATATCGATATAAAGTTCTGAATTGGGAAGGGAGAGATGGGTCAGATGGCCCGTGCCGTTTTTGATCTTTTTGAACTCTTTGGGATGCATCAGGATGACAAACTTGGTCCTCGTCTCGATGGGGCGTACATGCGGACACATACATGAACTCACCGGCCGGTAGCAGCGATAGCACTTTGCTCTGACCTCTTCTACCGTATTGCGACGCGATGCTCCCAAGATAGTTCTTCAGTTACTTAATAGCAATGTAGATGGAGATGTCGTCTTTACCCTGATAGATCTCAAAGTCCGTCGTATAGGCACGCTCATGCTCGCCCACCTGTTCAAAATACCCTTCGATGCCGGCCCAGGTGTCTTTAATGCCCACGGGTGAGGCTTCGAGTACCTTGAAGACAAGGTATTTGCCGGCTTTGATCTCGACAAGGTTCAGGTTGGCAGGCTTCTCTTTTGCCGCGGTCTGCAAACCGATAAGCAGGTCGTAATCGCCCATGCTGTCCGACTCGTAGTTATAGTAGACCCCGTAAACAACCAGCGGATCGATCTGTTTCGGTATTGCCGCCATGACGTTGTACTCGAAAAAGTTCTTCCACATGGTCGGGATACTTGCCGTCTCCGGATTGGACTCACGTTCATTATTGGTGCGAAGGCTCATGCCCGCAATGGTTTTGGCACTGACCTGTTCGACTACTGGTTGCATTTTATTCTTCTCTCAAATTTTTTCATATTATACTGCTAAAGAGACTACCTGTTGCTTAGTCTGTCGGTAATAATCTCTTCTTCTTCCGTGATACTCAAAATGTCACACTTTGTGTCAAGTGCATAAGCTGCATCGATGAACGCCTGCCACCACGGCTCATAGCGTACACTGTGATGATCTTCGTTCGCCCCTTCGATGAGGACCGCATAGAGTCTGCGTAGCAGGCTGAAAAAATCGCTTTTAGCGATACGTGTCTCACCTTCGGGCGTATAGATCTCGACTGCATCGCCATGAAAGAGAAAGCCCCTGTCATCCAGATGAAGGTCGCTCTCCCGGGCAACCGGCAGGTAGATACACTGTATGAAGTCCCATTCCCGTACCGTAAAAAAACCGGCCAGCACAGTATCTTCGCTGTGCACTACGGACATATAGTTGTCAAGACCGTCGTACCACGTTATACGGATCTGTTCAGCACGCGTCATGGGCTACATGCCTTCCGGCAGTGCGCTCTTATCGAGCAGCTCTATCTTTTTAAAATCGGCAAGCCATGCGTCAAGCTCTGCGCGAGTCATGACATAGCCCTCTTTTTCATCTGTTCTCCCTTTCCATGAACGCTGAACAATGTAGATGTCATGTTCACCCTCCAGGACCATGTAGAGGCCGAACTGCCCCCTGCTTTTGTCATCTGGCAGTTCTTTGAGCCCCATCAGCACCGCCATCTTCTCTCTGGTGAGCACCGTGTCTGAATAGAGCTCTTCATAATAGAAGCTCTCTTCGTTCAAAGCACGCATCTCCTCTTTCATCATTTTCAAGAGCATGCGCGCATTCATATCGACATCGTCGTTCGCATTGTTGAAGCCCTGAATGATCAGCTTGTCCTGCCAGTTTTCACGGCTCTGGCCGGCAGCGGAAAACTCAATCACGAATCTCCCCTCTTCAAGCTCGCGGTAAAGAGGTTCAAGCGGCCAGTCAAGGGGGAACGGGAACTGCAGGAGCTGATGAAAGATCGGCATCTTCTCAAAGCTGTTTTCAACAGGGATGCTGCGTTTGGAGCGAAAGAGTCCGGAAAAGATCCCCATCACGCTTCTTTGGTCGCACCCAGCTGCATCGACGCGTACCATTTTTTATCCAACGGCGCCACCTGTTCCAAAAAGCGCCAAAGTGCGGCAGGCGTTTCACCCTGCATGGAAAGACCGTAGGAGACCTCGCTGAAGAGCAGCGGCTCATATTCCGTTCCCTGCTCACGCGCACCGTGGATCATCGCCTGCGGGTTAAAATCGAGTTCGATATTGGCATCGAACTGCAGAAAGTCATGGCTGTTATTGGTCAGCACCAGCAGGCCGTACTGTTTCATTGCCAGCAGATCATAACAATCGCTATACTGCTTGTCGTTTTTCAGGTCATAGCTGGCCGTATAGATATGCTCATCGGAGCCGTTCAGACGGAACTGAACATAGCAAAGCGCGATGTTCTCCCCTTTATAGCTGATATTGAAGATGGAAGGTTTAAACTCGCAGGTGATGGCATTATCGGCCAGATATTTCTCGTTTTCATCCGAGAGCTTGACTGCGATAAAAGGGATACTCTGTGTCGTTCCAAGGGGGATCGCCTGGACATAGGAGAGTCTTTCGACCAGATCCTGTAGGTTCTGGGGAAGTTCTGTATTTGGGTTTAACATAATTTTCTCTGCCTATTTATATATATGTGTGCTCTGTGTCGCGAGCCGCTCAAAGTCAACCTCATCCGCCCGGATCTCTTCATTGTAGATCCCTTCGAGTGTATTGATATGGCCGGCCAGGCGGTTAAGAAGGTAAAGGTCGCCGCCTACGCGGTATTTGTCGATCGACTTTCGTATATGCTGCTGCAGGATCTCCAGCGCCTCGGCATCATCATGCACCTTCAGTTGCGCCAATATCTCGCGCACCTCATCGTAGCTCTCTTCACACGCCTGGATAAAATCATATGCGACATCCATCGTCTTCATCGTTGAAAGGGCCTTCTCAAAGGCGAACTGGTTGTAGAGAAGCACCCCTATAAAGTATTCAACATCCGAATCTTCGCGCTCCGAGTAGTCATGCTCCTCATCTTTGAACCATGCGTGCCAGAGCTTGCAGGCTTTGTCGATAAGAATCTCATTTTCAGTCATGGTCTTTCTCCATAAGTTAAGTGCGAAATGATAGCAACTTTTTTCTCTATGGAAATAAGCTGACAAAGTAAATTGATTTTTTAATCCATTTTTATTGTCTTACTGAGGCCGGCTTCCGGATACAAAGAGAGCTGATCAAGAGGCGAGAAAGGTCCGCTCTGACTTGGGGGAGATGAGAGCGTGTTTTCAACGCATCTTGTGCGTAAAGGTACACTCTTCGTAATCGAGATTGATAAATTTGAAGAAAAGGTCGTCGAATTTTTTAAACAGTCTGTACATAAAGACTCTTTTTATTGGCGTTTTCAGATCATAGCCGGGCCGTATTACAAAAGCTGTTCCGGATGATTACACCGGGGTAACGATGCCGCATTAAAATCCGTTCTTCTCCACAATGGACCCACGATCAATACGTATAGTTTTTTATATTTTTAGACAGGGAGGCTGTTATGAAAGCAACTGGAATCTTATTGGCGGCAAGTCTTTTGATGGCGACGCAGGCATTTGCCTGTAGTGAACGTAAACAGAACGTAGCGCCGGGGGTTGGTGCCGGTGTCCTTGTTGCATCAATTGCAGAGATGCACCATTATCGCCGGGACAACACGACATACACCTATGCCCGTCCCCGTGATGTAACCTATATTTACCCGAAACACCGTCTCAAAAAACATCACTGTAGAAAGCATCATATCCGCAATGAGAGAGGGCGCCGCCACGCTTTGCGCAGGCAGAGGTAGCGCAGCTAAGCCGTGTAAGCTTTTCCTAGAAGAGTCCTTTGAGCAGCTTGTTTATCTTTTTGCCGGCCTCTTTCTTGAGCTCTTTTTCGATGAGTTTTGACGCATCGATCGTCACTTTCGGCCGCTCTGCACTGCCTTTGAGCTCCACTTTCAGCGGGTTATTGTTAGCATTGATGTCGAGCTTGGCCTTGATCTGTTTGGTCTTTGAGTTGAGATAGACGTTTTTACCGGTGATCGAGGACTTGTTTGAACGCATATCCAGGTCGGTATAGATATGTTCCTCTCTGATACGGCTGTTGAAAGTCGAGACAAAGTTCTCTTTATAGAGATCCTTCTTACCGTACTGTTTGACCAGGTCCAGCATCTGGTTCTTTGTAAAGTGCCCGTTTCTCGTCTTTGCATGGAACGTGCCGCTCTTTTTCGCCAGATTGTAATCGAGCTTGCCGTCAAGGTTCGAGTCGAATATCTCAGGGTAGATCAGCATTTTGAGCACGCCCAGGGTGTTAAGTTTTGTCATGTCGGCATGGAAGTCATCATTATGCAGCTTCGCATCAATACGGCCGCCGAACAGTTTGGAGTGCGCGCTAAAATCAAGGTCTTTTGCTTTGGAAAGTTCACCGGTTGCGGTCACGGCACCTTTGAGATGCCGCTGCGTCGCAAAGTAGAGCTTGTCCACGTCAGGTATCTCTGCCCTGTAATCTGCGTGCAACGACCCTTTTTCCACATCAAAACGCGCCCGCTTGACCTTTAGACCTGCCAGGTTTGACGCCACATCGATCTTGGTGTCAATACGGTTCTTTGAGAGCACCGATACGGTCTTGGCTGTAAATGTCGTTTTCGGCATCGCCGTAAATTCAAATGCCTTTTCGACCGTTTTGGTGTCCACCCTGCCCTTTGTAACACTGCTGAGTATCTTTCCTGAAAGCTTCCCTTGACGCGCATCATCGATATTGACATCGACATTCAGAAGGCCGTCTGCATAGTGAAGCTGTTCTGTCATATAGAGGATCTTTGCCAGCTGCATGTCGGCGATCTTGGCTTTGAGTGTTCGCGGTGCAAAGGACTCCAGTCTCGCATTAAAACCGGCATCGGCTCCGGCGATCTTGGCTTTGCCTTCAACCGTGAGTGATTTTTCATCCCCTTTAGCTGTTGTTGAAAGCGAAAATGGGCCGCGCAACGGTGCGTTGGTAATCGGTTTGAGGAGTTCAAGCTTCGCTATTGCCAGCTTCAGATCAAGGTCCATCGCCATGGTCTTGGGCTGAATATTCCCTTTTGAGTCGATCTTCGCAAGGTCTGATACAAATGCAGCCGTATACGCAATATCTTTGCCTGCAAGTTTTGCCGATATGTCGCTGGAGAACGCTGTTTTCGGCAGGTCAATCTTATAGCTGTTTTTGAGCACTTTCTCGCTAAACGAGGCTTTTGAAACAGTGGCTTTTACATTTCCCTGCAGATCGTCAGGGTCCAGCTCATCCAATGCAATATCAACATTAAGTTCGCCGTTCGCAAAGGCAGGCTCACCGGCCATAAAGATGAGTTTTTCCAAACGGGCGTTTTTGATCTGTGCCTGAAGTTTTGACGGCTGCATCGCTTTAAGAGCGATGTCATACGTTGTCTGACTTGCCGCGATGTCCGAATGCCCTTTGATCTGCATCGCTTCCTTGTCGCCTCTGATCTGGCCGGCTGTCGCAAAAGGACCGCGAAGCGGTGCCTTGGTCAGCGGTTTGAAAAGCGCCAATTCTTTGATGTTGAGATCATAGGCGATATCGCTTTTCATCGTGCCCGGTTCAAAAGAACCTTTTGAATTGATCTGCGCCAGATTGGAGAGCAGCGCAAGGGTATAATCGATCTCTTTACCTTTCAGATCGGCGCTGAAGCGGGTATTGAAATCCGTTTTCGGCAGTGCTATACTATACGCTTTTTTCATTGTTTTAGGAAAAACTGTACCGCTGCTGACATCGAGTTTTGCACTGCCTTGCAGATTTTGCGGGTCAAGATCTGAGAGGTCCACGTTGAGGTTTACATCGGCCTCGGCATACTTCTCTTCACCGGCAAGGTAGAGCAGCTTCGAGAGTTTTGCATTTTTGACAGTGGCCAACACTTTAGAGGGTTTGAAATGCGACAGTGTAATGTCGTAACGGCTGTCACTTCCGGCGATATCGCTTTTGCCCAGAATGTTCAGTGCGGCTTCATCCCCTTTTACATTTCCCTTCGTGGCAAAAGCGCCGCGCAAAGGTGCATTCGTCAGAGGACGGAGCAAGGCAAGCTCTTTGATATCGAGGTCATAGTCCAGATCCATCTTCATCGGTTGTACAATGACGTTGCCCCCCGAGTTGAGCGTGAGGAGATTTGAGTCGGCTACAGCACTGTAGTCAACCGCGTCACCTTTGAGTTTGGCGACCACCTTGACACCAAAGCGGGTCTGAGGCAGCGTAATGTTGAAGTCACGGCGCATCAGTGCTCTGTCGACTTTGCCGTTTTTGACCAGAAAACTGATATCACCGTCAAAATTGTTAACATCGACACCTTTGATCTCCGTCTGCAACGAGACCCTGGCATCGGCATAAGCCTTTTCGCCTGCCAGGGCCAGCAGCTCATCAAGTCTGGCATTATCAATCGTCGCGATGACCGCTGCCGGATTAAACGATTTCAGCGTGACGTCATAACGGGTCTGTGAAGAGGCAATGTCGCTCTCTCCGGCTATTTTCATCACATCGGCATCACCTTTTGCCGTACCACTGATATGGATCTTGCCCTGAGAACGGCGCTGCAGCAGCGTTTCCAGTTCATTCATCTTTTCAAAAGCTATAGTGTAAACAGCATCAACAGCTTGTGAAAAAGGCGAATAGGTTCCGGAAGCGGCAATGACATTAGAAGGGGTCAGTGCAATTTTGATTTCAAAACTGCTCATATCAAGCGCAAAAGTCTCGATGACCGCCTCTGCATTCAATGAGGTGTTGAGCCTCTCTTGCAAAACAGGCTTGAGGATGCCGTTGCCAAACGGGGTGAAGAGCAGCGTGTAGAGGGCGATCAACAGCACCAATAAAACAGAGAGAACAATTCCGAACCACTTCATAAAAAAACCTTTACGTACTTTTAAGACTGATAAGGACAATTATATTCAAATGCATCTTGATGCTCTCTCAAGCGCGGCAAGTCATGCAGAAACAGACTCAAGATGAAAGTCGTCTCATCTGAAAGGCCGGTGTTGCATTAAAACGCTTTCTCAAGGACCAGTAGCGTATCTCCTCCCTGTGTATCTGTCCGGATGCGGAGCGTACTCTCCTTACCAAGGAAGGCATCGTGCAGCAGTAGGGAAATGAAGTTGCCCAGTGCGGCACCGGCAAGAACATCAGAGGGGTAATGTGCCCCCGCTTCGACGCGCGCCCACGCGGTCAGAACGGCAAATGAGGTTTCGACCGTCTGTGCGGCGTATTTCCACCCCTGTGTCAGCGGCAGCCGGTCGATATTGCGGTTGGCCATCGCCGCATAGGCGAAAGCCGCCGAGCTGTGGCCCGAAGGAAAACTCCGCGTATTGGTCCCGTTGGGACGTTCCCGTTCGCTCTTCTTTTTAAGCCATCCTGTCACGCGATCCGTGGCGACCACCCCGGCATACTCGACCACGATACGCTCGGCCAGCGGCAGCCAGTACTCTTCCCCGTCATAAACCATAAACGTGGTGGCCAGCATCCCGTAACGCGCATAATCCCGGAAATCATCGCTCATCTCGTTAGCTCTCTTTTCCGATCCAAAAACAGGTGCCTCTTCCCGCGCCCAGTCGGATATCTTATCATCAAAGCCCCCCGCAGCAACAGCCACGGCACCCGCTGCCGGAATCCACGTCACCGGATCTGTCGCCGCATTCAGCGCCGCTTCGCGCCACCGCTCCCCGCCCGGCCAGTACGAACCGTGCGTTGAGCACCCGCTATACAGCAAAATAGAAACGATACAGATCGGTAGGATTTTGAGCATCACACTTCCTTACAAGAACTATTATAATCAAATACGTCTCGATGTTATGCTGACAGCGTGAACATAAAGCGTGTTCTTACCTGAAACGATAGTATTTTTGTTATTTTCCAAATACTCTGTTGGGGATTTTTATGTGCAGCCAAGGATGATTATCTTGTTTTGAGAATGAAGAGGATCACAACGTTGCCGTTGTGATCTATTTTAACCTGGTAGTGGAGAGGACCTTTGAAATTGCCGGATTCTGTTTATGCGAACTTCAACAAGCCGAAAGCACGCTGTCCGTTCTCTATCTGCAGCTGCCGCCGCGACCTTTGTTCGGAAGCATATGCCCCTTGATCATGTTCTCTTTGATCTTCTTTTCGACCATATGAGCAGTAAATTCGCGTGTAAATACCTTACGTTGCTCTTTGTCGAGGATGGCGTAGATATCTTCAAATAATTTCGCTTTGGCATTGATAATCGCTTCGGGTGTACTCAGCATGATCTCTCGGAATACCTTCTTGTCGAAAGCGTTTCCTTTGAAAGCGTCAAGCGGCATGGAACGCACCATCATGATCTCCATCTTCTCCTGCTTGAAAGCGTTGATAGCGTCGGTCACCTTCTCTGCCTGCTCGCTGTTTATACCGCTTTTGCTCACGGCCGCGATTACCTTTCGGACAAAATGTCTTTTCCCTTCACCATGCTGTCCCTGGCCCTTCATACCATGGCTCTGTTTGCCTTCGCCGCAAGAAGCGTTGCCGCCCTGGCTGCATGCCATTGCGCTTCCGGCGACCAGGGTGGAAACAAGCACGGTTGCGATCAGAATACGTCTATACATCTTTTTCTCCTAAAGTAGATTGTCTTTAATCATACTCCACTATGATAAACAGAGCAAAAGCAATTGCTCTTCAGCGGATGGTTCTCTTCTCTACCCTCTCTGAACTTTCACCTCCGGCGGAATATAGTTAACCGTTTCGACCGTGATGTTTTTGACTGCCGCCTGCAGAGGGTAGTCACGTATAAACTCCACCACATCGTAGGCGATCGCCTTGGATTTTGAACAGTCAATGATCACTTTCGCGTTTTCGGGAATCGCCTCGAGTGTCTTGATGATGCTCGCTTTATTGAAAAAGGAGACCTCCTCCGCCAGTACGATATGGTGGACATCCCGCCCCTCATCGTTGGTCACGATATCTTTCATATAGTAGGAGTTGCGGTAACTGTGGTGCAGCGTGAAGATAATGCTGGCGACCAGACCGAAAAGCACCCCGGTCAACAGGTCTGTTACCAGCATCATCACGATCGTCACTGTGAACGGGATGAACTGCTCCCACCCCTGACGGTACATCCACTTGAACAGAGAAGGTTTTGCCAGTTTGTAGCCAACCATGAACAAAATGGCCGAAAGCGATGCCAGCGGAATCATGTTCAGCAGCGAGGCGATGGATACAACGCTGATCAGCAGAAAAAAGCCGTGCATTATCGTCGAAAGTTTTGTTTTTGCCCCGAAGGAGATGTTGGCAGAACTTCGGACCACCACCTGCGTGATCGGCAGCCCTCCGATCATTCCCGAGACCATATTGCCCAGCCCCTGCGCCTTAAGCTCACGGTTGGTCGGGGTCACCCGTTTATGTGGGTCGAGTTTGTCCGCCGCCTCGACGGAGAGCAGCGTCTCCAGACTTGCCACGATGGCCAGCACCACGGCGATCTTGTATACCTCAGGATTGCTCAGCTGCGAGAAATCCGGGAAACTGAACTGGCTGATGAATTCGCCCAGACTCGAGACGACCGGCAGCGTAACAATCTGCTCCGGTGTCAGTGTGAAATCCAGCCATCCGTTTTGGAACATATAGTTCATCGCGATCCCGAAAAAGACGACAACGATCGGTCCCTGAAGGATCTCGAAAAGACGGCTCTTTTTTGTCAATACCTTCTCCCAGAGGATCAGGATCGCCAAAGAGGCCAGAGAGATGATGATGGCGCCAGGAGTGAAGAGCTGAAATGCAGTGGAAATGGCAGTAAAAGTGTTCTCGCCGCCTGCCTGCAGAAAGGCCTCGTCTCCGAGGAAACTCGTATCGTAGCCGAGTGCATGGGGGATCTGTTTCAGGATGATCAGCAGACCGATACCCGTCAACAGCCCCGTAATGACCGATGTCGGGAAGAAGTAGGCGATAAACCCCGCCTTCATATACCCCATCGCGATCTGGAAAAGGCCTGCCAGTACCAGTGCTGCCAGAAATGCCTCCCATGAACCCAGAGTCGCGATCCCGCCGAAGACAATGACCGCGAGCCCTGCAGCCGGACCGCTGACGCCGAGTCGCGAACCGCTCGCCATGCCGACGACAATACCGCCGACGATACCGGCGATGATGCCCGAAAAAAGCGGCGCACCCGAGGCCAGTGCAATCCCAAGGCACAGCGGCAAGGCGACGAAAAAGACAATGATACTCGCCGGAAGATCGCTCTTGATCTCCTTGAAAACGCTATTGATCATTTTTCACCTCGCTGAGCGACTTGAAAGCATACTCGTCCGGGTCGTAATACTCGATAGCACCGCTCTCCATGTCATAAATCCAGCCGTGAATATGCAGATTTCCTTCGTCAAGCCGCTGCTTGACATAAGGATAGGTGAGAAGATTTTCGATCTGAGAGACGACGGAGAGCTTTTCGGTGAGCCGCAGTAGCTCCTCTTTCGGGGCCGTCTTTCCCAGTGCCAGGATCGATAGCGCCTTTGCCTTGCTGCCCAATGTGAGCCATTTCTTTGTATGGATGAAGGGTTTCTCGTCAATTTCGCTGTAGAGAGAGGCGATGGCACCGCAATGTGTATGGCCGCAGATAATGATCTCCGAGACCTCCAGCGCGGTGACCGCGTATTCGATCCCCGCCGCGGTCGAATGGTAATCTTCATCCGGGTTGTAGGGAGCGACAAAATTGCCCACATTTCTCAGTACAAAGAGCTCTCCAGGTTCGGTCTGCGTAATAAGATTGGGGATGACCCTGGAATCGGCGCACCCTATAAAGAGCGCACTGGGATTTTGCCCGTGTTCGACCAGGTCCATCAACTCTTTTTCGTGTTTTTTAAAATAACTTTTTTTGAACATCTCATTGCCCACAAGCAGACTGCTTTTTTTTATCATTGGTATCTACCTTTTAAAATAGTATTTTATATAGTGTTTTATATGTGATCGTCCGATCAATACTCTGTACATCTTTGACTGAAATCAAGATGTAATGTGCCTTGCACGCAGTGGCATCAGCAGATACGGTATCTTCGGAACGTTAAAGAATTATGCGGTGAGTTTAGTGTTGCGGCGGTTTATTCAGTGCGAGTTTTTCCTCATTCGAATAGTGAAATGAGACACGCTGAAAAGAGGAGAGTACATCTTTATCGAAATACTGGGGTCTGACGACAAAATGCTTGGACTCGTCGGATGGGTTGGGTTCTTCCGCATCACACGACTCTGAAGCGTCTATGACCATTTCAACTGACTGCGTGACAGGCAGTTCGCCATCGGCAAGCATAGAACTTCCAAGTGCAGAGAAACTCATGGCAAATACAAGCATGATTATCATCAAATATTTCATAGCGAAATGGTAGCCTGCCAAAGTTAACGGCCGGTATCTTTATCCCCTGGTTTTTTGCTGTCTCCGTAAGATTCTTCGGGCACAGCCATGGCAGCTGCCGGGATACATATATACGGCATCCCATTCCCCTCAGATCTAAAGACTGCGATGAGAGAGAAGTAAAATCTTACATCGTTCCTTTTTAGTGTTACAATATAGCATCTATCACATCAGCGAGTTGTCATGGGCATTGAAGCACTCCTTTTCTCCACACTCTTTTTATTGTTCATCGTCTCCTTGACTGTTGGGCTCTCAAAAAAACTGGGACTGGGTTCTATCCTGGGACTTCTGGTGGCCGGGGTGATCGTAGGCCCCTATACTCCTGGACCTTACCTGACCAGTGAAGTAGGGACCCTACGCCACTTCGCAGAGATCGGGGTGGTACTGCTGCTCTTTTTGATCGGACTGGAGATGAAGCCCAGCAAACTTTGGACCATGCGAAGAGACGTTTTCGGGTTCGGGAGTCTGCAGATCCTCCTTTCGGGAGCAGTTATCGGGGTGTATCTCTCTTTTGTGATGCCGCTTACACCCGGCGTCGCCTTCCTGATCGGTCTGACGCTGGCCCTCTCTTCAACGGCATTTGTAATCCAGATACTCCAGGAGCGCGGCGAAATAGCCAGCCGCTACGGCAGCAGCGCCTTTGCGGTGCTGCTGATGCAGGATCTGGCCGTTGTTCCGCTGCTGGCCGTCGTCCCGCTGCTCTCCGGAAGCGGAACACCACTGGAGAGTGTTTCGTTCTGGAAACAGCTGCTCTTTGTCCTGGGGATGATCGCTTCCGTGTTCGTCATCGGCAAATATTTTGTACCGTTTCTGCTCGAACGTTTTGCCAAAGACCACAACAAAGAAGCTTTCGTCTTCACCGTAATGTTTTCGGTGGTCTTCGCCGCCTGGTCGATGGAGTATTCGGGACTTTCTATGGCACTGGGGGCATTTTTAATGGGGATGACACTCTCTGACTCCAAATACAGCCTCCAGATCGCGGCCCACATCGAACCCTATAAGGGGGCCTTGATGAGCCTCTTTTTTGTAGCGGTGGGAATGTCCCTTGACCTGGACATCGTTCTGGATCACCCCGCCATCATCGCGCAGCATGTTTTTTTGATCATGCTTTTCAAGATCGTAGTACTCTTTATTCTTGCCCTGGTGTTCGGCCACAGCAGGAACAATGCCGTTCAGATCTCCTTTCTTCTCGCACAGAGCGGAGAATTTGGCTTTGTCCTCTTCAGCGCCGCCCTGGCACTGGGGGTGATCGGTGCAGAGGTCTTTGCCGTTGGCATCGCTGTGATCTCAATCACAATGCTCTTGACCCCTTTCTCTATCAAGGTAGGCGAGCTGTTCGTTTCCAGTGCCCAGGGAGTGAGTGATCCGATCGGAGGTGAACTTCCCGAAGATGAGAAGTTTGAAGGGGTGGTCATCGCCGGGTACGGGCGGGTCGGCCAGATGATAGGCAACATTCTCGAAGGAAGCCAGATCCCCTATATCGCCTACGACAGCGACTACGAAACGGTCGCCGCAGAACGCCGTAAAGGCAAGCCTGTCTATTATGGGGATATGAGCGACGCCGACTTCATCGGGGCGATCAAACTTGCCAAATCAAAGCTGGTCGTGGTCACAGTAGATACACCGTTGCACGCCATCCGGGTCGTTTCTCATATCAAAAACACCTATCCGGGAGTAAAAGTCTTTGCCCGTGCCAAAGATATGAAGACGAAGAAGCTGCTCATCAAGAACGGCGCGAACTGGGCCATGCCCGAAGCGATGGAGGGGAGTCTGAGAATGGGTGCCGAAACACTGATGGCGATGAACGTGCCAGAAGAAAAAGTCACAGATCTTCTGGCCGCACTCCGAAAAGATGACTACAGCATCCTCGAATCACAGGATGAATAAGCCAACAGTTACGTCTTCATGTTTATAACACTCAGGAGAAATATGAGAGGTTCTTCTATTTCTGAAAATACTCTTTTGTCAGCATAAAGACCACCGGACTGAGCAGTGCCAATGCTATGAGGTTCGGCACCGCCATCAGGGCATTGAGTGTGTCCGCCATCAGCCAGATGAATTTCAGGTTCATCACCGATCCTACGGGGATGACGAGTATCCAGAGCAGTCTAAAAGGGATGATCGCTTTTTGGCCAAAAAGAAAATAGACGCTCTTTTCACCGTAAAAACTCCACCCCACCAGGGTCGTGAAAGCGAAGACGATGAGTCCCAGCGTCACCACATATTCACCGCCATACGGCAAAACTGTAGAGAAGGCAAGCATCGAAAGTGCGGCACCGCTCTCACCGGAGAGGTAGGCACCCGAAAGCACGATGGCCAGCCCCGTGATCGTACAGATGATGATGGTGTCGATAAAAGTCCCCATCATCGCGACAAGTCCCTGCCTTACCGGAGAGTCAGTCTTTGCCGCGGCGTGTGCGATCGGAGCCGAGCCCAGCCCAGCCTCGTTGGAGAAGATGCCGCGCGCCACACCGAACTGAAGTGCCGCCCAGACGCTTGCGCCCGCAAAGCCGCCGGCCGCCGCTGTCGGGGTAAAGGCAGAGGTTACGATCAGCACGAGGGCTTCGGGGATCGCAGTGAGGTTAAGCAGCAGGATCAGCAGACCGCTTGCAAAGTAAGCGATGGCCATGAAGGGGACAACCGCGCCGGCAACATGGGCAATACGTTTGATCCCGCCGATAAGCACCAGTCCCACCAGGATAGAGAGCACAATGCCGGTATAAAGTTCAGGGATTCCGAATGAGGACTCCATGACATCTGAGACGGAGTTAGCCTGAATAGTGTTTCCGATGCCGAACCCGGCGACCGATGCAAACACTGCAAAAAGAACGCCCAGCCATTTCCACTTTTCGCCCAGACCGTTCTTGATATAGAACATCGGGCCGCCGACGTGGTTGCCCTTTTCATCGACTTCACGATAGTTGACCGCCAGTACAGCTTCGGCGTACTTGGTCGCCATTCCCAGCAGCGCGGCCACCCACATCCAGAACATCGCACCCGGACCGCCCATGAAGATCGCGGTTGCGACACCGGCGATATTACCGGTTCCTATCGTCGCCGAGAGCGAGGTCATCAGGGCATTGAACGGCGATATCTCGCCCTCATCCCTCTCCTCTTTTCGCCCCTGCCAGATGAGTCTAAACCCCTCAGGGATCAAACGTACAGGTAGAAAATGAAGCCCCAAAGAGAGATAGAGCCCGGTCCCAAGGATGAGCACCAGCATCACCGGCCCCCAGACAAAACCGTTAACGGCACCTATCATCGCATATATCGCTTCCATATCATTCCTGTTTACGGGTCTCATACCCCGGTTTATGTGAAATTATTATACCTATTTTATAATTTATGCTCATCTTCAACGGCTTCAAGGCAGTTCTAATGGGCTTTGGTGGTGAGCCTGTGCTATGATTCACTACTACTTTTTACAGAGGACGGCATCACTTGAAAGCACTGACAATCAACCCCGAGACAAAAGAGATCGAAGCGATCGAGATCGAGATGAAGGCCAACACGGTCTACAGTTTTTTCAACTCCATACTCATTGACGAACTCCCTACGCTCAATCAGCACATCATCTACAGTGATGCCAATGCACTTTCACAGAAAAAAGAGCCTTTTTTCCTCGGCGAACAGCTCATACTCGGCAATGCACTCATTGTCGGCCAAAGGGGCATGGAAGAGATTGATGCCAGCATTCCGGCAGAGGAGCTTGAATCGCTTATCGATTATGAGGTCAATGATTTTTACAGACAAACGCTTGCACTGCTTTCACAAAGCGATATCAACCTCTATCGCAGTTTTGTACTACAGAAAGAGGGTGAAGCCATCCCGCTCAACATCGAATGGGTCCTCTACACGTTCAACATGGCGGACGAGAGGACAAAAGAGTACTTCCTGAACGAACTGAAACAAACACTTGAGGCCGGCGAAGACATGCTGGAGAAGCTCAAAAAGATGGGCCAGCTGGCTCTCAATGCGGCGCAGTAATTTGGAAAAATGATGAACAAGGTCTACATCACCGACCTCGACCACACCTTCTTAAGAAGCGACCTGAGCGTCAGCGACTTTACCCGAAAGATCTGGAACGCCAAAGCGAAGGAGTCCACCCTTTCCATCGCCACCGCCAGAAGTTTCTACGCCGCCATGAAATACCTTCCCGGCCTGACCTTCAACGCCCCGATGATCCTGCTTGACGGCACGCTGATCGCGACACCCGAACGAAAGATCATTGACGCCAAGTTTATCGACACCGCCGCTGCGAACGATCTCATCGCCGAAGCGATCCGCTTCGACAACATCCACCCCTTTGTCATCGGCCTCAAAAACGACAACCTCGACGAGAGCTTCGACTTTCCCCGCACAAAAACACCCACGCAGGAGAAGGTGCTTCTCAACTACAGGGACGATATCAGTCTGAGGGAGTTTGACCATATCGTTGCCAAAGAGCGGACCTTCAAGGTGGTCTATATGGCCTCAAAAGAGCGGCTGGTCGCCCTGACCGAACACCTAAAAGGGATCTACGGTGACACCTTCCACTTCAAACTCTCTCCGGAGAACTACACCGGCGACTACTTCCTCACCATCCTTCACCCCCTCGGCGACAAGGCCCATGCCCTCAAAAAGGTGTGCGACGTTCTCGGCCGTCCGCTCGAGGATGTCACCGTTTTCGGCGACAGCATCAACGATATCGGGATGTTCAGGCTTGCCGGGATGTCGGCAGCGGTGGCCAACGCGCTCGCAGAGACCAAGGCCGTCGCCAAGACCGTCCTGCCACACAGCAACGACGAGGATGCCGTGGCACACTACCTGAAATCAACAATGAAGTGAGAACACATGCCTGCAGACGTAAAACAATCCAGCCTGATTCCGATGCTGATCATCGGCACCCTCTTCTTTATCTTCGGTTTTGTCACCTGGCTTAACGGCTCGCTGATCCCCTTTCTGAAGGTCATCTGCGACCTTAACGACTTCCAGGCCCTTTTTGTCACCTTCGCCTTCTACATCGCCTACACAACGATGGCCTACCCGATGTCCTTTATTCTGACCAAAACAGGCTATAAAAAGGGGATGGCGATCGGCCTGGGCATCATGGCCGTCGGTGCCCTGCTTTTCATCCCTGCCGCCTTCAGCGCCGACTTCCTCATCTTTTTGGCGGCGCTCTTCACCCTCGGCAGCGGGCTGACCATCCTGCAGACGGCATCGAACCCCTACATCGTCCTGATCGGTCCGACCGAGAGCGCGGCGATGCGTATCAGCATCATGGGGGTGGTCAACAAGGGAGCCGGCATCATCGCACCGCTGGTCTTCACCGCGCTGATCTTCAGCGACCTGAGCCTCTTTTCGAAAGAAGTGCTCTCCGGCGCCGAGATAGAGCTGCTGGCTTCCAAGCTGATCGTCCCCTACCTTGTCATGGCGGCGATCCTGACCGGTCTTATCTTCCTGGTCCTCTTCTCCTCCCTGCCCGAGATCGAGTTCAACGAGGCAGAGGAAGATGAAGCGAAAACACATATCTTTCACTACCCCCAGGTCGTTCTCGGCGCCGTGGCACTCTTCGCCTACGTCGGTGTCGAGGTCGTCGCGGGTGACACGATCGGCCTCTTCGGGCAGACCCTGGGCGTCGCCAACTTCACCGCACTCACCTCCTACACGATGGTTTTCATGGTGATGGGTTATCTCGTCGGTGTCGCTGCCATTCCCAAATATCTGAGCCAGGAGAGAGCACTGATCTACTCCGCTGTCGGAGGAACACTGACCATTGTCGCCCTGCTTTTCAGCTCTTCCGAGAGCAGCGCCATCTCTAATGTACTGTGGGGCTGGAGCGGTATCGCCACCATTCCCGACCCGGTCGCACTGGTGGCGCTGCTCGGGCTCTCGCATGCCCTGGTCTGGCCCGCCATCTGGCCCCTTGCGCTTCAAGGCCTTGGGAAATTCACCGCCCAGGGGAGTGCCCTGCTCATCATGAGCATCGCCGGCGGGGCACTGATCCCCCTGGTCTTCGGTCAGGCGACAGAGCTCGGCGGCGACATGCAGTTCGCCTATGCCGTCACCCTGCCGTGCTACCTCTTCATCTTCTTCTACGCCCTCAAAGGGCATAAGATCAAGCGCTGGCAACGCTAAAAAGCTACAGCTAATTTAGATAATAATCTTGAAACTTCTGACTGCTGTTTTTGAGAGGAAGTAAGTGTTTTTATCGCATACACTCTTACTTTTTTTTGCCGCAAAAAAAGTAACAAATAAGCTCTCGTGACGGCTTCGAGGTGAGAACCGTAAAGTAAAAGCCAACTGCTTGGCTTTTATAGGTTCGAAACCAAAGGTGTTGTCGCTATGCGACCACCGAAGGCTGCTTGTCGACTGCCTTCCTTCCATTCGTTCCCTTCCTAAAAATCCCTAACTCGCTACGCTCAAACAGAGTGATTTTTTTAACGCAAGTCCACTCCTTGCAGTCAGCTCTGCAGATGCCACGATAAAAGCAAAACGGTAACGCATCTTATTGAGACTAAAAGCTGATGCTTTTCAATTCGGCTGCGCCTCATAGTGTCGAACTTTCAACTCCCTAGACGGTTTAAAATTTCTTAGAAGTTTGTGTCCCCTGTACGTCAGAACATTTATTCCGGCAGTAGTGACGGAATGCCAACTGTTAACAGTTTAAAGTTCTAGCAGTAACGATATCCGTCAGGTTCTTGCACTTTCTTTTTTCGTTAGGTTTTTCTTTGTGCACACAAAGAAAAACCTAACAACACTACTAGCAAAAAACATTTAAACTACATAACTCATCAAAAACCGTCTCTCGCATCACCTATGACGTAGAGGATTTGGAGAGAATAAACCGGGCACCTCTTTCATAACCGGCATCGTATTGGATGAGACATTGGTTGCGCCGGCAGAGATTTTTCGTGATGGCCAACCCCAGCCCGAAACCGCTATGTACACGGTTCTTGCTGCTGTCGACAGTGTAGAACGGCTCAAATATTTTGCTGTGATGCACCGGCTCTATCCCTATGCCGGAGTCTTCGACTATGATTTCGGCGTCTTGGCTGTAGATCTTTATCTCTTCGGATTGTGCATATTTGAGTGCGTTTTGCAAAAGGTTTATCAAGACCTTCTTCAGATCGATGACATTGAAAGCAAAAGAAATAGACGGATCAACAGCATTGACAATAGGTGCATCCAGAAGAGCAATGACCTCATCGGCTATGGGCTGCACCAGTATCGCGTCATTAACGCGACTTTCTTTCTCCCTGGAGTGTTGATAAGTAAGAATATCATTACACAGCTCATTGATATAGTTATTTTCGTTCTTCAGCTTTTCATACACAGCCGGCAATCTTTCACTGGGGACCAGGTTGTCTTCGAGCTCTTCGATGTAGCCGTTGGCGATCATCAGCGGTGTTCTTACATCGTGCGAAAAGGTAAGCAGCATCATGCTCAACTCTTCGTTTCTTGCTTTCAGCGAGCCTAACAGCGTGCTGATCTCCTGACTCAAACGGTTGCTTACATCGTTGATGGTCGCCAGTTCTTTGATCGCACTGCCGGAGAGATCGGTGCCGTATTCCCCCTCTGCGATCTTTTCCAGACGCTCGGCGATGGCATTGATGTGGCGCGCGAACAACCCTCCGGTGACAGCACTGATCAGAATGACGACAGGGGTTGTCAGCACAACAGTGAGCACGATTTTGGAGCCCATTTTGTACCCGATCGGCTCTTCGATGATCAGAAAGGTCATAAAGGCGGTGATCGAGGCGATAAAGAGCCCGGCTGTGCCGTAAACCAGAATCAGAAAAGATTTAATCCGCATTGATCACGTACCCTTTACCGCGTACTGTCTCTATGAGATCTTTTTGATCGAACGGCTGAAGTTTTTTGCGGATATGGGCGACATGGCTGTCAATACCCCGCTCACTGATGTCACCCTGGCCGTGTTCATAGATAAGCGCTGCGAGATCGAGGCGTGAGAAGGGCGAACGCCTGTTTTCGAACAGGGTGCTGAAAATGAGATATTCACTGGGGGTCAGTTGCAACACATGCCCGTTTATACGCAAGCGGAAAAAATCATCTTCCAGGGAGATCTCGTTGTGCCGGACGAGATGCTGGTAGGTATTGCATCGGCGGAAAAGCGCCATGATCTCAGATGCGAGGACCCTGGGAGAGAAAGGTTTGTGGATATAACTGTCGGCGCCCATCTCATACGCTTCGATCTTCTGCGATTCAGCGGTCAGTGCCGATATGATAAAAATAAATGTTTCGGGGGCATGCTTGTGCAGATGGCGGCAGACTTCGAGACCGTTTACTCTGGGAAGCATGATATCCAGTATGACGAGGTCATAGCGGTTACCAACTATAAAGTCCATCGCCTCCCGGCCATCAAGTGCATAGTCAACGACAAACAGCTCCGGATCGAGTCGGTTTTTGATCAGACGGACGATCTCATATTCGTCTTCGACAATCAAGATCCTTTTTTTCATGCTTCACCTTTATGCCGTTATATTATAATAAATTTGATTCAACAAAGTTCACTCTGAAAAAAGTTATATAAAGTCTACAGGCTGATTGTGGAGATAACGTTAAGAATAGGTTTATGAAGTTTTGAACTATAAAAAAGAGGTTCGTTCACACAATCTCCATATTGGTCTTATAGACTGTTTCTGTGTAAAAAACATATCTGGAGGTGTACACATGTACGCAAAAAACGTTTTAATGTTGTTGGCAAGTGCTGTTATCGGGTTTGGTGCCGCTGCGGCAGATGAGACCGGATCTTTCGATAAAGCGATGGAGACTTTAAAGATGCTGCAGAACGGACTCCCCTTCAACCTGATAAAAGATTTCCAGGAGTATAAGATCGTAGCAACGCATTATAGAACAGACAAGAAAGAGCTCCGCTATATCCTGGCCAACACGGAAGCCTTTGAGGCACTGAAGAACAATCGGTTACCGCTTCCGGAAGGGAGCAAGGTTGTCAAGATCGGATGGAATGTCAAGGCGATGGGAAATTTTCCCGATGCCTTGGAAGCCGATGAAGTACAGCGCATCGAATATATGGTCAAAGACAGCAAGAACTATCCCGCAGACGGCTGGGGATATGCGCGTTTCGTTAAAACAGACGGGGGCTACAGGAGCTGGGACAAAGGGACGCAAGGCTGCGTAAGCTGTCATGCAGCGGCAAGCGACAATGATTTTCTCTTCACCCGGTATCAAAAGCTTCACTAAGCAGTTCACATTCAAACCTGCCCGGACAGATAGTCTACCTATTATAGGCACACAAATCGTAAATTTTTAAACCTTCTTGTTTTGAATGTCTTTGTATCGATAGTGTGTCACTTTTTTTCTTTTGCCTGCCCAAAACAAGGGTACCGCTTTTGCGTAGTAAAATGTTTCTCTGAAAAGAAAAAAGTAACCAAAAAAAGAAAAGGGCAATACCCTTCGGCACTATTAGCTGAATGAAAATAGCAGCTTCCAGCCTTCGTACATTTCGGCACAACTGCCGAAATTATCCCTCTACGCACTAAAGCCAAAACTTTCCGGACAATTCTAATAAGATAAAAAGCGCAAGCTTTTAAATTCAAATCAAGGCATTACCGCATTTTCACAAATATTTCCAATACAAAAGAAAAGCCCATCCTACTCATACCGCAACGCATCAATCGGGTTCATATTGGCCGCCTTACGCGCTGGGATAATACCGAAGAGTATGCCGATCAGCATCGAAAAGAGCAGCGCGACCATCGTGATACTCGGGTCGATCACCAGGGCGATGTCCATCCCGACGGCAACACCAAAGGTGATCGCCATACCGACAATGATACCCACGATGCCGCCGATGCCCGAAAGCACGACCGCCTCGATCAGGAACTGGATCAGAATGTCCTGCGCCATCGCCCCGACGGCCATACGGATGCCGATCTCGCGGGTGCGTTCGGTCACCGAGACCAGCATGATGTTCATGATGCCGATCCCCCCGACGACCAGCGATATCGCCGCGACCGCACCAAGCATGACGGTGAGCATCGAGGTGATCTGGGTGATCGTGTCGAGCAGCGCCGTCATGCTCCGCACCGAGAAGTTGTCCTCCTCCCCGTTCTTGATATGCCTCTGCTCGCGCATCAGCTGCTGGATCTGCAGTTTGGCCTCTTCGAGAGGGATATTCTCTTTAACGGAAGCCATAATGAGATTGATGTTGTCGTTGCCGCTGACACGGCGCTGGAACATCTTGATCGGCACCAGGACCAGGTCATCCTGGTCCATGCCGAAGGTGTTAGCCCCCTTGGCCTCCAACACGCCGATCACCTGGCATGAGAACTTCTGAAGGCGGATCTTTTTGCCGACGATCGACTCGTCTGAGAGTGCAAGCTCCTTGATGACGGTCTGACCGAGGATACAGACGTTCTGCCCTGTCCTGAGCTCGCTCTTTTCAAACTCCTTCCCCTCTTTCAGGCTCCAGTTCTGCACCTCAAAATAGCCGTTGTCAACGCCACGGACACTGGTCTGATAGTTTTTGTCCTTGTAGAGTACCGTCAGCGAGGAGCCCTCAGCCGGCGATACCGCCTCCAGTGCGAAGATGGAGCTCTTGAGTACTTCGACATCTTTCATCTTGAACGCCTTGGTAAGCACCGATTGCGTTCCCGGGCCGTGGCGCTCCTGGCCCGGCATGATGAAGAGGGTATTGCTGCCGAGTTCGCCGACGCTCTTCGTGATCGATTCACTGGCCCCTTTGCCGATGTTGACCATCGCGATAACCGACGCGATCCCAATGACGATCCCCGTCGCCGTCAGCAGGGAACGCATCAGGTTTCGTCTTATCTCGCGAAGGGCCTGCAAAAAGGCATTAAACAGCATGACTGCTCTCCTTTTCGATCCGGCCGTCGCGCAGGTAGATCGTCCTTGATGCATAGGCGGCGATATCCTTTTCATGCGTTACCATGATGACGGTGATCCCCTCTTCGTTGAAGCCCTTTATCAGCTGCATGATCTCGTGGCCGCGCTGTGTGTCAAGGTTACCCGTCGGCTCATCGGCGATGAGCACTTTCGGACGCGTCACCATCGCTCTGGCGATCGCCACGCGCTGCTGCTGGCCGCCGGAGAGCTGCCCGGGGTCGTAGTTCATACGCTCTTCAAGGCCGACACTTTTCAGCGCTTCCGTCGCCCTCTCTCTACGCAGCTTTACGCCGAGCCCCAGATAGATCAGCGGCATCTCCACATTCTCCAGTGCAGAGGTCTTTTTCAGAAGATTGAATCCCTGAAAGACAAACCCAAGAATATAGCGCCGAAAGAGTGCCAACTGGTCTTTGGAAAGGTTCCTGATATTTGTCTCGGCAAAAAAGTAGTTGCCGTCGCTCGGGACGTCCAGCGCCCCAAGGATGTTCAGCAGTGTGGATTTACCGCTCCCGCTGGGGCCCATGATCGCGACAAACTCCCCGTTCTGTATCTCGAGGTCAACCTCTTTGAGGACATGGGTGGCCGCTTCGCCTCTGCCATAGCTCTTGGTCACCTTCTCCAGCCGGATCATTCGCGCTTCTCCTGCGTGACAATGAGCGGGTCTCCTTCTTTGAGCTCCTCGGAAGAGAGAGCGGAATTCGAACCGCTGCTTCCGAGCACTTTGACATAGACTTTTTTCGGCTGACCGTTCTCAAGAAGCCAGACATGGGGTTTGGGGTCAATCGTCACCTTCTCCTTTTTGCCCGATCCAAAGAGGCCCGATACAGTCGGTTTGACCGGGATGTAGAGCAGTGCCGCTTTTGAGACGATGAAGGTATCGCCGAGTGTCTTGGTGATGATATCGGCATCGGCGCTCATCCCCGGTTTGAGCAGAAGGTCTTTGTTGTCAACATCCATCACCGCCAGATAGGTGACGACACCATCGACGATCTCAGAGTTGACCCGGACCAGCTTGATACGTGCTTCAAAACTTATCTCGGGATAGGCATCGACACTGAAGGTCGCGCGCTGTCCGGCCTTGACCTTGGCGATGTCGGCTTCATCGATGCTCGCCTGCAGCTCCATGCGGGTCAGATCTTTGGCAATTTTGAAGAGCACCGGTGTCTGGAACGAAGCCGCAACCGTCTGCCCCGGATCAATGTCGCGCACCAGAACGATGCCGTCGATCGGCGAATAGACCGTCGTCCTCTCCAGGTCATACTGGGCCGAGACCAGCGCATGTCTGGCCTGATCGACTATCGCCTCGGCATTGGCCACCTGTGCCTTCGCGGTAAGGTAACTCGCCCAGTCGCGGTCCCAGTCGCTTTGTGAAGGAAGGGCCCTGTTTGTGGATGCTCTGAGCGTTTTGTTGCGCGTGACCGTCGCTTTCGCCTGGTAAAGCTGCGCATTCATGTTCTGCAAAGAGGCCTTTGCCGCGGCAAGGGAAGCCTCCGCCTTGTCGAGGGTGCTCTGGTATTTTGTCTTGTCCAGACGCGCCAGGACCTGCCCCTTTTTGACCACATCGTTGTAATCGACAAGGACCTCTCCTATCGTACCGGAAACCTCCGTACCGACTTCGACATTCTCTACCGGCTCAATATAGCCGGTAGCCGAAACGGTCATCGTCAAATCGCCTTTTTCAAGCGGCTGCGTCACATAACGGAACGCCTCTTCCTGATCTTTCGGCATAAAAAGGAAGTATCCACCGACAACCAGCAGCAGTGTAAAAATCGCAATACCGATCTTCCATTTCAATGCGCTGTTGCTGTAGGCTGTGATCTTTTGCATCTCTTTCATCATACTTCCTTCACTGTCTGGTATCGAAATAGAGTGAGATCTTCTCTATTATAATGTTATAACCCTGTATCTCTTTCTCGAGTTTCTGGATCTTGACCGAATTCCCGAGCGATTCGAGGTCGTACGCCGACTTGAAACCCGCTTTGTATTGGTTATTGGTAAAATTGTAAAGGTCATCGTACATCTTGATCATCTCTTCGGCCACGCCGATCTTCTCTTCGTAATCGGCGATGGTGTTGACGCGCATCGCATACTCCTGCTCCAACTCCATCTTACGGTCAATCTCAGCCGTTTTGGTCTGCAGGTATTGCAGCTTGCCCGATGCGACCGTGCCCCGCGTATTGATGTCTAGCGGCATACTCAACACGGCACCGTAGCTGTAGGTGTCGCCGCTGTACTCGGCTATGTCCCCCTGATAATCGCTGTACCCCAGCGTACCGTTGACGGTCAGTTTCGGCAGATAGGTCGAGCGCGTCACTTTCCAGGCGGCATTATCGCTTCTGTCAAGTGCACTGTATTGCAGCAGTTCAAGATGATCCTGCAGGTACGTGTTCTCGGAGATCAACGGGATCTCCGGCAGCCTTATCTTCTCGGCATTCGCCACCCCGGAGAATTTTTTCAACTCATAGCGTTCGTTGCGGAGCGTGTTCTTGATGACGATCAGGTCTGTACGTGCACTGTCGCGATCCAGCGTCGCCCGGTTGAGCTCACTGATATCGGCACTGCCGACCTTGTATTTGGCCTTGATAATAAAGAGGTCGATATCCATATTTTTCAGCGTCAGGTTGCTTTGCTCGTATTTGAGTTTGTCACGTTCGATCTGTGCTTTAAGCGTGTAGATATTTTTAAGATAGGTCGCTTCTTCAATATCGACCCCCAGCAGGCTCGCCTCCCCTGAGGCCTTCACCTGGTCGACGGCATAATAGATACCGCCGCTTCGGAAAATATCCTGGTTTAGCGAAATACCCGCATTTTTCACTTCGCTATGCCCGTCTGTCGCATCCTTGTTTTTGGCGATCGAGGCCGAAACAGTCAGCGGCGAGACCCAGGCGCTCTTGCCTCGCTCGATATCTTCCTGTATTTTCTCTCTTTTGAGTTTCAGAAGTTCCGATTTTTCCTCAGAGAGCGGCAGCTCGTTTCCCAAAAGCGGACCGGCGATCAATAGAACTGCAGCCAGTTTTTTCATAGAATCCCTTTTTATCCGTCTAAAACAATTATATAGCAATCTGCCTGCCCGATGGTGAACAATGCACCAATACAGTGTTAACCACTGTAAACGATACATCTTCGATTCCGAAAACAAGTTCTGCTCAGAATCCTTCGTCCGCCTTTGCGATCTTTTACCTTCATTGCACTGTATTTTTTCCTGTGCTCTTTTGAATCGTACACCTGAGAGAATGCTATCTGTTCTATTATGATCTTCTAACGTTGCATCTCTTTTTCAAAAACTCGCTTGGCCATCGCTACAAGCTGGCTGGCATAGCCAAATTCATTATCCTGCCAGGCTGTCAGCTTAATACAGTTACCGCCTAAAACTTCCGTCAAAGGAAGGTCTATCGTCGCACTGTGACGGTTCTTTACAAAATCGGATGAGACTTTGCAGGTGTCATCTGTCGCGATAATATTTCGCAGCCTGCCCCGGGCTTTTTCGGAGAACAGTGCTGTAAGTTCTTCGCATTTAACAGTATGGTGGACATGGAGTGTAAAATCATAAAGTGTCGTCGCCTGGACAGGGACCCTGATGCTTTTGGTATAAAGGCGTCCTTCCAGCCGGGGAAAAAAACGGCCGAGCGTAGCCGTTGCGCTACTGCTAAGCGGCAGAATGTTTTGCGTCGCCGAACGTGCGCGGCGAAGTTCATTGGTAACGGTTTTGCCGTCAAGCAGGTTTTGCTCGCCGGTATAGCTGTGGACCATACTGATGCAGGCATCATGGATGCCGTATCGTTCTTCGATGATCTTTAAAACAGGGGCGATTGCATTGGCACTGCAGCTGGAGTTAGAGATAATTGCTTCATTGCCATACGTCTCTTCATTGAAACCCATGATAAAACTGGGTGTATCATCATGAGGCGGTGCTGAGAAAATGACCTTTTTTACCCCCTGCTCAAGGTATGGTACATTCGCCTGACGTGTCAAAAACAGACCGCTGCACTGCAGCAGAACGTCAACATGCAAAGAAGAGAGGTCAAGAGACGAAGGGTCTGCCTGGCAAAAGAGCCTGATCGTATGTCTGCCCACATGCAAGATCTCATTCTCAAGGGAGACCCGGTGCGGCAGCTCTTTATAGATCGAATCATACTGCATAAGGTACTTGAACTCAGAGACAGGAAATACATCGTTGATCCCAACGATCTCAAAAGCGTCATCGTCGAGCATCACGCGCAATGCGCTACGGCCGATACGGCCGAAACCGTTAATAAAAACCCTGATCTTCTGCATTTTATTTCAAACCTGTACTATATGAATACCCTTAAAAAACCATACGGCCTTTGAGGTTTATCTGTTACGTGATTTTAGCAGGAAATAAGATGTAAAGAGCTGACATCCCCTATGATAACGCGCATTTTCATCCTCTTCTTTTTTTGTTATACTCATTTAAAAGAAGGGATTATAAATGGTCATTGCAAATCAGATCATCATTGAAGCTGTCGAGGGAAAATCAGAAGTGTTAAAACCCCTGCTAAACGTTTTGGTGGAAGCGACACTGATGGAAAAAGGGTGCCAGAAATATGAGTTATATCAACTCGATGAAGATAAGGATGTCTTTTTTATCATAGAGATATGGAAAAACAAGAAGCGCTATAAAGCACATCTTGACAATGAGCATTTTCAAAAGCTGTGTTCGCGTATGCAAGAGCTCATAGAGATCCAGGTCTCTAACGCTCTCAATTTAACAAACTGAAATATCAGGCATACACTAAAACGGTATGGATTCCCAATCAAGCGATTGCGAATGGTCTAAAACCCAAGAAGAGTTTACGGAAGAAGTTTAACGTCCACTCGGCGGTTTTGGTACCAGCACTCTTTTGTTTTCTCTGTACAGACCGGGTTGCTCTCACCGTAGCTTACCATCGAAATACGCTCAGCATCAACACCTTCAGCAACCATCTCAGATTTGACCGCATTTGCACGACGAAGGCCCAGAGCGAAGTTGTATTCATCACTTCCCCACTCGTCACAGTTGCCTTCAAGTTTGATCGCATACTCGGCAGCCTCACCGTTTGCCAACTTGCTGTTAGCAACAACATACGCTTGCATATCCGAACGGATATCATATTTATCAAAATCAAAGTTCACCGTTTTCATCTGGCCTTCAAGATCTGCTACAGTCGGCTGACTAAGTTCAATTACCTTTGCTTCGGGGACAACAGCCTCTTCTTCTACCGGTGCAGGAACCGTTGCAACCGGAGCCGCCTGAACTTCTTCTTCAACTACAGGTTCTTTGGTTGTACAACCCGTCATAGCCAGAACAGCGATCAATGCGCTAGAAAGAACAATCATTTTCATCTATATGCCTTTGTATAAATTAACATCATCATACACTAAAATAGACTAAAAACAGCTTTTAAACCAGTTGCGATCGGACAAATCAGCATAAACGCTTTTCCCCACCCTGCTCTGTATACAGCGCTCTATACGTACAGATTAACCTACGGAAGTGCCAATCTATAGTACAGCACTGCTAAGATCTCTTTGTTCTCACCCTACGATCGGTCGGATAAGATCACGGTAAAGTCCGGCCGCATCACGTAAGACACCGCCTTTTTTTACCCCGGTAGACACCTCTGCTTGATAACGTCTACCACTAAAACCCCCGGTCATTCTCAAGAAAGACGTCGATATCAAGTCTATTCTCTTTGAAAAACTGAGAGCAGTAACAAAAAAAACCGCCTGCCGGGCAGTAAATGTAACTTATACACACCTGTTTAGTATAGTGTGCTATCATTTTGCCAATTAAATCAATACAGAGAGTTTATGGACATTATTATTATATTGGCACTTATTTCCGCTTCCGGAATGTTTTCAGGCCTGACGATAGGCCTTATGGGACTTGGCGTCGATGAAGTACAGCGTTCAGCCGACCTCGGCGACAAAAATGCCGCCAAGGTCCTTCCCGTCATCCAGCACAGCAATTTACTGCTCGTTACACTCCTTCTGGGCAACACAGCTGTCAATGCCACGCTTTCCATCTTTCTAGGCGGTATGGTAGGCGAAGGGGTCATCGCCGGCGTTATCTCAACGGCCCTCATACTTATTTTCGGAGAGATCCTTCCTGCTGCATTACTGACCCGTCACGCCCTTGTCGTCGGAGCAAAAGTAGCGGGACTGGTCAGATTTTTGATGGTTGCCTTCTACCCTGTTGCCGGCCCTATCACCATGGTGCTTGACCGTGTCCTGGGCGAAGAGTTGCCATCCATGCTAAGCCGCCATGAGCTGCGGCATGTCATCGAAACGCATCAGCAGTCGGAAGACAGCGATATCGACGCACTCGACCGTGACATCATCATCGGAGCACTCTCGCTTCAGGAGAAAAGTTCCGAAGATCTAATGACACCATGCCATGAGGTCCACACGGTCGGATACAATGACGCGCTCAACGAGACAAAGATCGCCGAACTCAAAGCAAGCGGTTACACCCGTTTTCCCGTTTTACGTGATGACCGTATCGTCGGTGTGCTCAATATTAAAGAGCTTGTCGGTCTTATGCCCGATACCGGAGCGGTCGAAGAGCTCAGCGCGGGCAATAAATTTATCCATATCCGCACTGACACCAAGGCGGACGACATGCTTAACCGCATGATCAAAGGAAAGGTCCATATGGCCGCCGTCACCGACCAGTCAGGCTGGGTCGGCATCGTTACGATGGAAGATGTTTTGGAGGCACTGGTAGGCCACGAGATTACCGATGAGTACGGCCACTGATCGAAAACACTTCTCTTCGCAATACATCTAAAGACGGCTAAAAAAGACGACAAGGCGTTAGCTCTTTGTCATGTTCTAAGCTTGGATGGTTGCGCTTATGGCTGCATCCTGGTCAGGAGCTACGGGAATCCGTGATCGCCTTTAATACACCGTCCCAGAAGCTGATCCGTGCTTCAATGGCAGTGAGGGCAGCCGCTTCCGCCTCGGCGATCTTCTCTTCATCGTCACCGCACAGCAGTTCTAACATTCGAAGGGACATCGGCCCGTGGAAGTCGGAATCGAGGTGGATATGGCGTTCGAGATAGTAGTGGAAGACCTCAGCCTGCTCTTTCGTGATGTTCATCGTCGCAAGCAGGGCACGGAACATCTCCGGAATAATATGCTCTCTCCCCAAAGCGAAAGCCGCCGCAACGACATGGGGCTTGCCGCTGTCGATGAAGTCAAAGGTCGTACCCATAAAAACACGGGACGGTTCGGGAATAACAACATTATCCATCGCACGCTGCAGCGAGCCCGATGCGACCTCGCCGACAAAAGCCTCTATCTTGCTGCTGCTGCCGTTGCGTACCTCTTCCATCGCCGCGACATAAAGTTCAAAATGGCTCGCATAAGTCGGGGTTCCGTCCGCCAGCGGCAGTCCCTCGTCGGACTCCTCTTCCAGCACAATGTCGTTGATAAAGCGTCTGACCCGAGCGTCACCGTGCGGAAGCCACGGTGACCCGGTCGGGGCAAATTCGTTCTGAAGATATTTGAGAAGGGACATAAAGTCCCAGACCGAATAGACGTGGTGCTGCATAAAGAGTGTCAGGTCGTCAATGTTCGAGACAGCCGCATAGACGGGATGGGTAGAGAGTTTTTTGCGCAAAAGCCTGATCTTTTCGAGAGGGAATGTTGCCATAAGAGAGCGCTCCTGATAATTTTTGTCCCCATTGTATCGAAGCGATTTGAAGTTGACACCAAATAATCTATCTTTATATAGAGTTATCTTGCAAATAAGGTCAGATTATTACTTTTTGACACTTCAGGCCCTTTTCTGACCCTATCGTCCTGAGAGTCTGAAATGGTCAAACAGACAGCCGAGGTAACTATACGTGAAAAGTAAAATAGGCCCTATCGAAACGTTGCATTGATCTCGGCCAAACGCTCAGGCGTACCGACGTCACGCCATTCTCCCCCATAAAGTTCGCCGCTGACCTTTTCATCTGCTATTGCCTTGCGTAACAAGGGCGCCAAAGGGCACTTGCCGTAAGGGAGATCGTCAAAGAGTCGGGGGCTGTAGTAGCCGATACCCGAGAAGGTATGGAGCGACACCCCACTGTTGCTGACACGCCCTTCTTTTAATGCGAAATCGCCCTTTTGGTTATGATCAGGGTTTTGGACCAGTATAAGATGTGCCAGATCGTCTTTGAGATCGAAGCTGCTGTCAAATGGATAATCACACCAGACATCGCCGTTGACGACAAGAAAAGGTTCATCTCCAAGCAGAGGCAGTGCTTTGACAATGCCGCCGGCGCTCTCCAACGCCCCCTCCTCCTGCTCGTCGGAGTAGGTGATCTTGACGCCCCATCTGGAGCCGTTACCGAGCGTTTCGGGTATCATGAAGCCCAGATGGGCGATGTTGATGATGACCTCCTCGAACCCGGCCGCAACAAGCTTTTCGATGTGGTAGACGATGAGCGGTTTGCCCGCCACCTCGAGCAGGGGTTTTGGCCTGTGGTTGGTCAAAGGGCGCATGCGGTTGCCCAGTCCGGCGGCCAATATCATCGCTTTTTTCATCATGATCTCCTTGATGCCGGGCAATGCCTGTCACCAATTCCTCTCACTAAAGCTACACCTGTCGGTGAGATGTAAAGAGTACCTTCTTTCATTATCATCTCCTTGATGCCAGGCAATGCCCGTCACCAATTCCTCTCACTAAAGCTACACCTGTCGGTGAGATGAAAGCAGTACCTTCTTTCATGGCAGGACGACCCGTTCAAGCAGTCTGGCCAATGCCTGCGTCTCTTTGTACTTTCGCGCCGTTTCAAGCGTGTATTTGAGGGTCAGCGGCAGATCCTTGAGGTAACCCTCTTTGCCGTCACGAAGATAGAGACGCGCAAAGATACCCAGCACCTTGATATGGCGCTGCAGTCCCATAAAGTCGAACCACTTTAAAAAGGTCGTATCGTCCGCATCGAGACCCAGCATGTCTCTGAATGTCAGGGCCAGAGCCTCCACCTCTTCGGGCGGATACTCGATGTAGAGGTCTTTGAGCAGCGAGACCAGGTCATAGGTGATGGCACCGTTCATCGCATCCTGGTAATCGATCACCCCGATCTCGTCTTCAGGGGTGAGCATAATGTTGCGCGAATGGTAGTCACGGTGGACAAAGACACCGTGAGGCTGACTCAGCACCACCTTGCTGATGGCGTCAAGCGCCTTTTCAATGGTCTCTTCGTCTTCGCGGTTCAGCGGCAGCTTGACATACTGCTCCAGAAACCATGTTTTCATCAGGTCCATCTCGAAGTGCAGAAAAGCTTTGTCGTAGAGCGGTAACCCTGTCGTATCTCCCTTCTGCATCTTGAGTATCTCTTCCATCGCTTTGGTGTAGAGTATCTTGAAGTTTTGATCGTTGAGGACATCGAGGTAGTTGGTACTGCCGAAATCATCCAGAACCAGAAAGCCCTCTTCAAGGTTCTGTGCCAGGATCTTCGGTGCGCGGACCTCGACATCCAAGAGGCGTTTGGTGATATCGACAAACGGAGAGAGCGACGCTTTTTCCAGCGAGGCATCCATCAGAATATAGCTCTCGCCCGCTTCGCTGAGACGAAAATAGCGGCGAAAACTCGCATCGGCCGAGGCGACCTCGATATCAAAATGGCGGTAGTTTGTTCTCTCCAGCCACGCTTTAATCTTTTGCATAAACACCTCCTAAAATACCGTTTGTTTTTGCCCCGGTCACCGCTTTGAGTTCCACCGCCTCCCTGTGAATGCGTTTATAGGCCAGCCAGGCGAAGAGCATCGCTTCCATCTGTTCGCTGCTCACCCCGTAGGCATCGGTCGCGGTCACGCTGATATTGTCAAGTTCCTCGGCGAGGCGGTGCATTAAAAAGCTGTTCTTAACCCCGCCGCCGCAGACCAGCAGATGTTCTATCTTGTATCGCCTGACTTCGTTGACAACCGACAGGACCGTCAATTCCAGCAGGGTCGCCTGTACATCTTCGGCTGTAATCTTCAGATGCTTTTGCAGGTGGCCAGCCAGCCACGTCAGGTTAAACAGCTCCCGACCCGTACTTTTCGGCGCCTGCGCTGCAAAGTACGCTTCATTATTCAGGTCGTCCAGCAGCGCTTGATCGCTCTTTCCTTTTTGAGCCCACTGCCCATCGTTGTCATAAGGGAGGTTGCACTGTTTTTGCACCCACAGATCCATCAGAACGTTGCCCGGGCCCGTATCGAAACCGATCAGCGGCTCCTGCAGGACCGAGAGGTTCGCCATGCCGCCGATGTTCAGCACACCGATCGACTTGGCCATATGATGGAACAGAAACTGATGGAACGCCGGCGCGAACGGCGCCCCTTCGCCACCAAGGGCGATATCTTTGCTTCTAAAGTCGCCCACCACGTCGATGTTTGTCTGTGCTGCGACCATACTGGCATCGCCCAGCTGCATCGAGAAAGGGTGTTCCCCCCGCGGATTGTGCCAAAGCGTCTGCCCGTGCAAGCCGATGGCTCTGATACGTGCCGCTTCGATCTTTTCCTTTGCCAGCAGGGCATTGACCGCTTCGCCAAAGAGCAGCCCCAGGCGATGATTCATCTCCCCGACCGTTTGAAGAGTGGTACTGCTGCCGATCATCTGCAGTACCGCTTCTTTTAACGCTTTCGAAAACGGATACTCCAGGGAGGCTACCAATCGGCAATGGCTCGTGTCAACCTCGCAAAGCGCGACGTCCACGCCGTCCATGCTCGTGCCCGACATCAGGCCGATATATAACTCAGACATTCTCACCTCCTCCAGCTCCTGAACTTGACTGCATGATGGCAAAAGAGACAAGCGTTCCTATGACGATCTGCCAGGCAAACCCCACTTTAAAATCGGTGATCATCCCAAGAATATAGGGCTGCATAAACAGCACCGTCATAAAACCGCCGATCAGTGCGAAAAGTACGCTTTTTGAACTGCCGCGCGATGTAAAAATGGCCGAGAAGTAGACCCCCAACAGGCCGGAATAGGCAAAAGCCATTACGCCGAGTGCAAAATTCAACAGCGGCAGGTCCGTATAGCGCTGCCAGAAATAGCTTATCATCGCCATGATCGAGAGCAGCAGCGCGAAAAGTAGGACCCCGGCTCTCGCCGCTTTGACAAAATGGAACTCGCTGACCTTGCCTTGTTTCAGCTTCCACGGCTTGTAGAGGTCCTCTATGGCGACGGACGACATGGCGCCCAGAACCGAATTGGTACTCGAAAGCGCCGCGGCGATGGCGCCGACCGTGACAAAACCGCGCACCCCTTCGGGCATCTCGTTCAAGATGTAGTACATCAGGATCGTGATCTTCTGCCCCTCGAACTGCTGGTCTACGCCATTGGCAAAACCGGAGAGTTCGGGGTGTTCATAATAGAGATAGAGCAGCAGCCCGATCAGCATAAAGAGGAGAACGACCGGAATGGTCATCAGTACCGAGATGATGATGGCCCGCTCGCCCTCTTTTTTATCCCTGCATGAGAGCACCCGCTGCGTCATATCCTGGTCCATCCCGTACGCCGCGATGTTGAGCAGCAGCCACCCGCTCATCAGCCCCCAGACATTGAAACTGCCTGTCGATAAGAAGTCGAGTTTGAAATCCAGAAGCCGCAGTTTGTCATCGGCCGCCAAAGTGTAGAGCACGGTCGAAAAGTCGCTGTTCAGGGAGTAGTAGAGATAAAAGAGCACCACCAGTGCGGCGGAGATGTAGGTTAAAGCCTGGATAACATCACTGTAGATGATCGACTTGACCCCGCCGAAATAGGTATAGGCCAAGGCCCCAATGACCAGAATGAGTATGGAGAGTGCGACATGGTAGGCGGCGATGTCCATAAACAAAATCATCGAAATGGCCAGGGCACCGATGTAAAGCCTTGCCCCGCTGGCAAAAAGCCGCCCGATCAGGAACATCATTCCCGCATTTTTCTTGGCCGAGGAGCCGTAACGGGTCTCCAGGAGCTCATAGACCGTTACCGCTTTGATCGCATAAAAACGGGGAATCAGCACCCTGGCGACAAAAATGACGGCAAAGAAGGCTGAGAGGTAGAAGCCCAAAAAGGTCAGATCGTTGCGAAAAGCGTACTCCGGCCCGCCCAGGAAGGTCGCCGCCGACTGGGTCGTCGCCAGCACCGAAATCGCCACGGCCCACATCGGCATGCTGTTGCCGCCTACGAAGTAGTCCCGCGAGTTCTCTATCCTGGTCCGGCTCAATAGAACCGAACTGACGATCAGTACGATAAAGTACGAAGCGAAAATGATCCAGTCGATGGCGGCAAAGCTTGAGTTCATCACTCTCCCTGAGGATTTAAAGTTGTTTATTTTAGCGCAACATACTTAATAGGTGCACTGTAGCAGGAGCTGTGCCGGACTTCCGGCCGGAGCTGTTATTTTGATCTGCACGAAAAAGAGCTCACGGATAAAGAAGATACTTTCCACGTACCGCTCTAAACCGTTTCAAATCCTCTTCCCAGCCCGCACGGATCGTTTTTTCGCTTTTGCCGGCGATGATCTGCTTTCGCAGTGCATCGCTTCCGGCAAGTCGGTCGAAGAAGTTATTCTTTAAAAAGAACCGCTCTTTGTCGGGGTAGTTGCGGTAGGCATCGAACAGATAGGAGAGTTCGATCTTTTTAGATGCGCGTGCGGCGTCGAGTGATGTGCCGCTCAGATCTGCCCCGTAGCAAACCTTTCCCTGATGTTTGGGGTACTTTGCCCCCTCTCTCGGTTCAGGGACGAAAGAGAAGTCACGCTTTGCGTAGTCAGGAGCCCCGTAGAGCTGGAACTGCTTTGGCGTGCCGCGCCCTGCCGAAAAGACGGACCCTTCAAAAAAGGCCAATGAGGGGTACAGTGCGATAGAGAGGTCATTGGGCAGATTGGGTGAAGGTTTGATTGGCAGATGATAAAAGTCACTGTGGCGGTAGTTGTGCAAAGGTATGACCGTCAGTTTCGCTTTGATGCCGCCCTTCAGCCACCCTTCGCCGTTGATCATCTGTGCATACTCACCGATCGTCATGCCGTATAGGACAGGCACCGGGTGAAGTCCGACAAAAGAGCGGTACCCTTTTTTAAGAACAGGCCCGTCGATACGGTAAGCGTTGGGATTGGGCCTGTCCAGCACAATGACGGAAAGATTGTTTTCGGCGGCGGCCTCCATCACATAGTGCAGCGTCGAGAGGTAGGTGTAAAAGCGGACCCCCACATCCTGAATATCAAAAAGAAGCGTGTCGATGCCTTTGAGGTCATCGGACGTCGGTTTGTTATGGCTGCCGTAGAGCGAAACGATAGGCAGGCCGCTTTTGACGTCCACCCCGTTCTTGAGGTGTTCGCCTGCATCTGCTGCACCACGAAACCCGTGCTCGGGTGCGAAGATCATCTTGATGCTGATATTGTTTTCCGACAGCAGGTCCACAAGGTGTTCGTCCTTGACGACGGAGGCGTGGTTAACGACCAGAGCGATATTTTTATCTTTGATGAGCGGAAGATAGGCATTAAGTTTTTGCGCTCCGGCCTCTATCTCGGCTGCCAAAGCCATGGATGCCATAAATAAAGTAAAAATAAGTGTACAGATCTTCATAAAAGTGTTTGTCGCCTTGCAAATATATAACATATTATAGGCAGATATGCTTAGTAAGATAAAAATTCCAGCGAACTTTAATCGATTAAACTCTCTTTATTGGTTTGTGTATTATGATAAAAAAAAACAAGGACGGTATGATGCAAGAAATACCTAAATACTCAAATTTGCATGAGATACTGCCGGAGCTCCTTCCGGTACTGCAGGAATCTGTCCAAACCGATCGTCTTGAGATCCAAAAGATCGATAAGCAGTCAAAAAAATTTATAATGGCGTTGGAGCGTTTTCCGGCATTGAAAGATGCTGTTTATGTTATCTATTCAAAATTTATCAAAAAATGTGAGCACGAATATGAAACCTTTATTTTTCTGGATGAAAAAGGGAAGTCGATCAGCCACATAAGCGGTCGCGAGTTGACACTTTACGGCATTATCAAACCGTGTGAAGAGTTCTGTATCTCGGAGGATTATATTTTTCAAGAAGAGGATTGATACTTCAATCACCCTTGTGGTGTCTTGACTGCAAAGCTTTTAAAAAGATGGGGGATTTGCCCTTTCTTAGCTTTTCATCATCAACGTTTCATTTCATCATACTGTTTGGTTCAGACCAGCATAATTAGCGCACTACTTTTTAATCGGATCAATAATGACAGCACCCCTTTCAAAACTCCATATCAGATTTATTCAGACGCAAAAGAACTTTGTCCTGACCGGAGAGAACCAAAGCAAAGGCGAAAAGCTCCCCCTCAGCCAGCTCTATGTCAAGAACAACAGCAGTTTCTACTTTGTCAATTTCAACGATACGCTTCAGGATGGAGGGCAGGCAGAGCTGCTCTTCAAAGAGGCCAACGACTATCTCAAATCGTTGCAGTGCAAGGTCTCAACAGAGGTCATTGCACCTTCGAGCGACGAGTATGAGGATGGCCTCCTCTTTTTCCACGTCGAACCGGCACAGGTCAAACAGCTGGTGCTGTTCACAGTTGAGACACTCAGCGATAATTGATCTACGTTTACCCCATATGCGATTGATACAGCTGCTGCTTTAGAGCACTGGCTGATACGTAAAGAGGTGATTAAGCGGCTCTCTTCTCTAGAAATCAACCCTTAAAATTTACACCCTGCACCGCATCACTAAAAAGGTATAATTCCATCATCACTTACAGCCCACCGAAAGAGACGCAATGCAACCGAAACACTTTAGCTATCTCCTCATCTTTGCAATGCTGCTCTGGGGAGCGGGCTGGCCGGCACTGAAGGTTCTTACCTATTCCCTTGAGTGGCAGGTGGTCTCTTTCTGGCGCTTTTTCTTGATGATCTTTGCTTTTTTTCCTGTACTCTACTTTCTCAAAAAACCCCTTGTCCTTAGGGCCGGGATGTTCAAATACATCATTCCCAGTGCCGTCTTGAACGTCCTTTTTATGATCTTCGCTTTTATCGGTGTACAGAAAGGGTTTGCCGGAAGCGGCGGGGTCATCATTACCACCCTTTCGCCTGTTTTGACCTTTTTGCTGGTCTCACTGGTATTCAAAAAACATCCGCCCAAAATGCAAATTGCCGGTCTTGTTATCGGGTTTGTCGGCGGTCTTATCATGTTAAAAGTGACGGCACTTGTAAGTAATCTAAACGGTGCCGAATTCTACTTTTTGCTCTGCGCATTGGACTGGGCGGTTTTGACGCTGATATCGCAACGCTCGCACGCCCTTATCCACCCTGTCCATTACAGCTTTTTCATTGCCATCTTTGCCTCAATAATCTTCTTTTTTATCGCGCTGCCTTACGAGATAACGGCGGTCAAAGAACAGGGCATCGGTTTTTGGAGTGCCCTGCTCTATCTAGCCATCTTCGGACAGACCATCGCAACCACCATCTACTTTATCGCTTCGGGTAAACTCGGTTCGGCCCAGGCCAGCTCCTACATGTTTTTAGTGCCGCTTTTTGCTTTGCTTACCAGTTATCTTCTTTTAGGCGAGCGCGTCGAGCTGCACATCCTCGTCGGCGGCGCAGTCACGCTCCTGGGCGTCTATCTGATCAACCGTTCGCAGCGTGAGAGGCGTTAACGCGGAGTGACCACCCCTTTTTTGGGCTCACGTCTGGCATAGCTGGTCGCACTGACGACATCACCGATGATAGCGCGGTGATAGGCGTAAGGCTTCTTGATATTACTGATGACGTAGCGCCCGCCAGAGGTCGTCAGAACCTCGAGCGTCCCCACATCGACAATGTGTTTAAAACGTTCATTGATAGGCTTGATGTAGATCGTCCTGATCTCTTCAAGCCTGACGGGAATGATCTCGCGCTTTTTGTACCCCTTCATGATGATGAGGCGTTCTTCCGTCAAAATACAGTGATAGTGCTTTTTCTCCTTGATCTCATACATGTGCATATAGAATGTACGCAGGATCAGGACCAGCCCGATGACGCCGATTTCGTACTCGTAACCGAGAAAGAGCAGCAACGCACCCAATGCGTAGAGCGAGACGATGCCGTTGTAGAATGTCTTGGAGATCTCGGCAGCGACCAGAACCGATTCGCCCTTGTGCAACACCTTGTCAATCGCCTTCATTTTGCGCTCCTAAAAAGGTCCCATGGTCTGGACCACTCTTGTGAAAGTGTATCACGAAATGCTTCACTTAAAAAGCGCTCACCCTCTTTCGGTGCGGAGACAAAAGCATAGGCTTCGCCGTCGAAAACAAACCGTAGTGCGTAGGCATGCAGGTAGCCCCTCTCCTCTTTTTTGGCCTCTTCGCTCCGGGCGTAGCGGAGGTCCCCGGCGATAGGCGAGCCCAGGCTCTTGAGCGCGACCCTGATCTGGTGGGTCTTGCCGGTATGCGGCTTGACAAGAAAGCCGCGCTCGCCTTCGCGCATCGCCTTGGAGTGGAACTGTGTGACGGCGGGATTCTGCATTGTGTTCAGAAGCATCCAGTCACCGCGACGGGCGCTTTTCATGTCCCCCTTGATCCACCCCTGTTTCTTCTTGGGTTTGCGCAGCGAGATCGCCAGATAGTACTTCTCAACCTGACGCTCTTCAAACATCGTGCCGAAGCGCTGCGCCGCCTCTTTTGTCTTGGCAAAGAGCACCAGCCCCGAGGTCATCTTGTCGAGGCGGTGGACAGGATAGAGTTCCTCCAGCCCCAGCATCTTTTTCGTCAGCACCACCAGCCCCGCCGCCTCTTCACTGTGAAAGTTCATACCGGCCGGTTTGTCGACAAGGGCAAAGAGATCGTTTTCATAGAGCAGTTTAATGGCTTGCATTAGACTTTCAGACCCCGTTTTTCATACTGGTCGACCACTTTGGTAACGACAAGGTCGGAGGTGACGTTCAGCGAGGTGCGGCACATGTCCAGAATGCGGTCCACCGCGACGATCAGGGCGATGTACTCCACCGGAAGCCCGATCTGGTTCAGGATGACCACCATCATCACCAGCGAGGCACTCGGCAGTGCGGCGACACCGACGCTCAGCGCCACGACCGTGATGCCCAGAAGAAGCTGATCGCCCAGACCGAGTGAAACCCCGGCAAGGTTGGCGATGTAGAGTACGGCTACGGTCAGGTAGGCGGCCGTACCGTCCATGGAGACGGTCGCGCCAAGCGGCAGGACAAACGAGGCCGTCTTTGCATCGACATCGCCCATCTCTTCGACCACGCGCAAAGAGACCGGCAGGGTCGCCGCAGATGAAGCGGTCGAGAAAGCCATGACCGGCGCTTCGCGAACGTCGGAGAGGTAACGGTAGGGGTTGACGCGGCCGAAATAGGCCAGTACGGCAGGCAGGCTGATGATGCCGTGTACGAGCAGGACACCGACAACGACCAAAATATATTGCCAGAGGTCAAGTACCACATCGATCCCCTGATCCGCGATGACATAGGAGATGAGACTGAAGACACCGATCGGGGTCATCAGGATGACCCACTCCGCCATCTTGAGCATCGCTTCGCTGACTGAGGTAAAGAAGTTCAGCATCGGCGCCTGCTGGGAAGGCTTAAGATAGAGTGAAGCCACGCCGAAAAGGATGGCGAAGACGATGATCTGCATCATCGCACCGTTGCTCAGCGAGGCGAAGATATTGGTCGGGATGAAACTGAGTATCATAGCCGGAAAAGAGAACGGCGCGATCGTCGCCGCCTTCTCGAAGCTGAGGCCCGCACTGCTGACCGGCTCGCCGATCGCGAAGATATTCATAGCGGCGATCGCCAGAAAGACAGCCAGAGCCGTTGTCAGGAGATAAAAGAAGATCGTCCGCAGCCCGATGTTTTTAAGGTGTTCGAGCGAACCCAGCCCCAGTATGGCCACGTAGATACTGGCAAAGACAAGCGGCACCACCAGCATCTTCAAAAAGGCGATAAAGGCCGAACCGATGATCTTCTGCTGCAGGGCGAGTTCCGGAAAGAAGAGACCGAAAAGTGCCCCGAAAAGAATACCGAAGAGGACCAAAGTGTTCGTGGTGGCGTATTTCTTGATTTTATTTATCAACTGCTTTTCCTTACTGCATGGCTATTTTGAACGGCTCTTGATCATGTCGATGTAAAGATCCTCGACCTTCTTTCTCGCCCAGGGTGTCTTTCGCAGAAATTTGAGGCTTGAGTTGATGGAAGGATCATTGTAGAAACAGCGTATCTCAATATAGTTGGAAAGCTCTTTCCATCCGTAGTGCTCAACCAGGCTTTCAAGCATGGCTTTGAGGGTGATGCCGTGCAACGGGTTGTTCTTGTGTTCTTCGCTCATGAGTAAAGTGGTCCTTGCGTTTTATGTATGGACTAATTTTACCTAAACAATGTGATATCATCGGAATGCGTTCTCAACGTATTGCGCAGAAGCACCGAAATAGAGGAATACATTCGCACAGCGGCCTGATTCGATACGTTCGATTAAAACTTATACAACGTTTTGTAACCAAAAATGTCAGAGGTGCATTAAACTGTATGTTAGAATTAAGCTCGGAATGGCCAACATCTATTATTACCTGTCTAATCATTTTTTGATAAGATCATTCATAACTGAGAAAAACCACCTATCTAAAACGAGGATATTTGCCCTATGACAGACAAACAAATAGACTCATATCATCATTTCCATCCCAATCACTTTCAAAACAAAAGAGTCGAAGAAGAGTTCAATACGTGGCTCGCCTCGTTAAACCGTCTACAGATCTCTGCTGTAAGTTTTCTTACCGGAACCCTGTATGTGATATATTCTCTGCTGGACCATTATGTCGCGCCCCCGCAAATGGTACCGATGATGACAACGATCCATTTATATCTTATCGCGCCTGTCCTGTTTTTAATAAGTCTGCTTTCCTTTTCAAAAAAACTTCCCGAGTTAGCGGTCACTTTGCTGCTCCTGGCACCTATTGGTGCGTCTGTCGGGAACCTGGTTATCGTTGCGAATGTAGACAATCCTGCCACCTACCTGACTGAGCTCTATCTTATACTGTTCTGGACATTCACCGTCTCCGGACTGCGGCTGATGCAGGCAACACTCAGCGCATTCTCAACATTCACGGTCGTCTTTATTACGACCTTTTTCCTCTTCCCGCTTCCGCAAGAACTTTTCATCATGCATTTTTTCTGGATGTTTTCGGCATTCTCGTTCGGTCTTTTGGGCGCCTACCTTCTGGAAAGATCCAATAAACGTGTTTTTCTTAACCACGATCAGCTCGAACGCTTAGCGGTGACCGATAAATTGACAGAGCTGTTCAACCGCACCAGGCTCGACGAGATCCTGCAAAACGAACTGGACCGGAGCCAGCGTTTCGGGCATGCCTTCGGGATAGTCGTTTTGGACATAGACCACTTCAAGAACGTCAACGACAACTACGGGCATCAGGTGGGCGATGCCGTTCTCGTGAGTATAGCGGAGCTGATCAAAGAGCATCTTCGTTCGACTGACAAAGCCGTGCGCTGGGGCGGCGAAGAATTTATTATCATCTACCTGGAAACGAATACCGATGAGCTCCTGACATTGGCGGAAGAACTCCGCCAGAAAATCGAAAACCATACTTTTGAAAAGGTCGGAGACGTAACAGCAAGCTTCGGTGTGACGCTCTATAACAACGGCGACACCATCGCATCGATCATCAAAAGAGCGGACAGTGCGCTCTACGCAGCAAAAGAAAAGGGCAGAAACCGCATCGAATTCATATGAGTGCTGCGCAGCCGACAGTATAAACAATTGATTACCTTATATAGTAATCTTACCGTGATGGATAGCTCTTTCATGGTTACAGACCACTTTGGACACACCATACAGCTTCATAACACTATTAATCCGCGCATGGCGAACAAGATATCAATGACTGATACTTACTATGTTCTGTGATACAAGCCAATGTTTCAGGGAATTGGCTGTTGCAGAAGGTAGCGCCCGGTCCCTGCAAAAATCATCCACATAGTTCCACGACTGTTCAGGCGTATTTTCAAGACACAGCCTTGCGAGAGCTACCACTTCGAGATCGCCGTAGTAACAGACACCCATCGGGTTGCTTTTCGTAATAACGACCTCCTGAGCATGGATATTCGGTACTTTCACAACGGCTCTTTTTTCAATGCGCGGAAGGGTCTGCACACCTGCAGATACTTCCGAAGGCCAGTTCTGACGTTCCTGCCAGAAACCGCTCTCATAGCGTTGTTCGAGTCTGTAAAAATCCCTTCCCACCTTCGAGAACTTGTCAAAGATCAAACGGACCCGCTCTTTGTAAAAATCGATCGCAGTCTGCTTTTCATCGGCACTGCCCTCTAAAATCGTGTTGACAACGAAAGGGGCGATACTCGACATACTCATCGCCTGAAAGGCACCGTTTCCTGAGAGCGGGTCAATGCTGGACGCCGCATCACCCACCAGCATCATCTTCTCATTAATGATCTCTCTGTGCAGCTTGCTGTAGGCATCCCTTTTAACGATCCGTTTCACCGGTTTCGCACTCTTCAGACTCCACAGCTCCGCGTTCTGTCCGCTCAGCAGTGCCAAAAGGTCCTCAAAACTGTTGACTGACGCCGCCGTGCTTTCGTCGCAGGTAAACTGTACATACCCCCGTTTACCGCCGACATAGGCCTGCCACACCCAGCCGTCCTGCGTTGAGTCAATTGAGGTCCGTTTTTCATTCATCGCTTCTATCTCGAGCTCCTGAAGAATGGAAAAGCTTTTCGGTCCACAGACATAGGCCTCTTTGAAAGGGGTAAACCTTCCCCTCGCGTCAACGATAAAATCCGCCGCCGATTCGAACTGGCGGCCGTTGTACTTATAGCCGACCTTCGGCCGCGCTTCACTGCAGTCGATGCCGCCGACCACCGTCGCCTCCACACAGACGACGCCGGAGGACCCGGCATCTTCGAGCAGCGCACGGTCGAGATCATCGCGGCAGACGACATATTCGTAATTGACTTTTTCAGACGCTTCAGCCCAGTTGGCATTTCGGACCGACTCGATTTCAAGCAGCCGTGAAGCCCTGCTGCAGCCGCTTGAGAGCAGCCCCTCTTTCGTCTTTTCCGAAAAACCTTCATAAGCGGTAAAAGGACGTCTTTTATAAAAAAGCGTCACCCCGAAACCGAGCTTTTTCAGCCCGATCGCCGTGGTAACACCGGCGATGCCTGCACCCAGGACCAGACAGCTCTTTTCACTACTCATCGTATAGCCCCTTTCTTTATAAGTTCCAGGCTCTCATCCCGACTATAGCCTTCCCCGAGATAGCGGCAGAAGAGCCTGGTGAATTTTGCGACGGCAACACTGGAACCGCCCACACCCTCAACATTTGACAAAGGATTGGCCCCGAAAATCAGTCTCTTCTCGTTAAGCAGGCTGACCTCGCCCTCGGCGCACATGCCGTCCGAGGTCACGCTGATGACACCGTCATACGAGGCCGGGTAGACAAACTCCGCCCCCGCTCTCGGAAAAGAGGCGACGATGGCGACCCCTTTTTCAATCAATGCTTCGCAAAGCGATTCGATCTCCCTGTAGTTCGTTTTTAGCCCCAGACTCAGATGGATAAGGTCGACCTTCTTTTCCATCATGTACTCCAAAGCCCCGAGAACATGTAACGGTGTCGTTGCCAGACGTTCGTCGAAAACCTGGATATCATAGAGTGCGACATTGGCTGCCTCCGTAATGATCGCGCCGACCGTGTCGCCGTGTTTGAAACGTACTGCTTTCGGCTCGACCACCTTCGGTCTCTTTGCTTCAACCTCTATGGCCGCCTTGTAGTAGGTCTCGAAACTGCAGCCGCTGTCGATCAGCGCTACAAACACCTCTCTCTCAGCCATGTTTCACCTCCTTGAAGGTCTGCTCATCGAGTTCATAGACCGTGTCGAAATGGCGCAACATGTCGAGATGATGCGTTATGGCAACGATTGTAGCCTCCGGAAAGAGCCCGGTGATGTTCTCAAAAAACCACTCGGTATCTTTCCGGTCGATCGCGGAGGTAAACTCGTCGAGAATAATGATCTTTGGTTTAAGCAGGATGATCCTTGAGAGTGCGATCCGTTGCTTCTGCCCGCCGGAGAGGTTGTCCCCTGCTTCGTAGATATTGGTCTCCAGCCCCTCTTGCAGGCTCTCGAACCATGCCAGCATCCCGGTCTGCTCCAGAGAGGCGATCAGCTCTTCGTCACTCGCGTCCGGTTTGGCCAGCAGCAGGTTCCCGCGCAGCGTGTCGTCGAAGATGACCGGCGTCTGTTCCAGTTTGACGATGTAATGGTGCAGGTTCGTAAAGTTCTCTTTGCCTATCTCTTGCATGCCGATCGAAACGGTTCCTTGAGTACATGACTGCAGACCGCACAGCAGGTCGCCAAAGGTACTTTTACCGATGCCGTTCCTGCCGATGATCGCTATTTTGCTCTTCTCTGCGATGCAGAGGTTCAAACCCTCGAAGATAACATTGTCCCCGTAGGCGAAGGAGAGTCCCTCTACGGCAATATCGAAACGCTCAGCGCGGAATCTTTTGGGCTGCTCCTCGTTCGGCAGGATCTCCATTACCCTGTTCAGACTGACTTTGACTTTGGGCAGGTTGTTGATGATCCCCAGTATCGTATTGACCGGGGCCAGGATCATGCCGAAATAGGTCAAAAACGCGATCAGCTCACCCAGTTTAAGCTCCCCGTTGATGGTCAGGTAGCCGCCGTATGAGATAATAAGGGTTTTGCCCAGCAACGAGATGAAAGCAGGCAGCTGCGTAAAGAGCAGATTGAGTTTCTTGTTCTTTATAACGACCTCTTTATAGTCGTTTTGGATCGTGCCCAGTTTAGCGATGGTCCCCTCTTTCGCCCCCAGGTTTTTGAGCACCGGGATGTAGCGGAAACTCTCTATAAAAAACTTGCTGATGTCCGACGTGCTTTCACGTACATTCTTGGTACTGTCATGCATATGCGGGTAGAGCGGCCTTAGACAGAAGAACTCGATCGGCAGGAAGACGATGATCAGTATCATTAGTTTTATGTTATACGCATAGATGATGACCGAGATAAACACAAGACTAATGATAGTTGAGAAGAGCGCGAAGAGCGAGTCCGTAAAGAAACGCTGCAGTTCGCTGACATCACCCTGCACCCTTGACATAAGATCGGCCGAGTGGTAACGGGTCATAAACTGTTTGTTGTGCAGAAAGAGTCTTGCGAAGATCTTCTCTCTGAACGCAAACAGCACATTCATCGATGTCGAAGTGTAAAAAAGTTCGTTGACACTGCTGATGAACATAGCAAAGATGGTCAGGAAAAACGATACGGCAACCAGGATAAAGAGCTGATCCAGGTTAGCCGAGAGCAGCGCATCGTCGATGATGTGCTGCATGATAAATGGCTGCAATGCGCCGCTCAAAGAGACGAGCGTCGACAACAGGAAGATGACAAAAAACCCTCTCCTGTTCTCTTTCAGAAGCGGAAGGATCGTATTTTTGATCAATGGCGGCATTGCAGAAAACATCTCTTCTACTTTTTATTTATGGAAGATCTGCATTGCTGCCGCACCCATATCGCCGGAGAGGTGGATCTTGCCCAGTTTTTCGAACGTTGCTTCGTCATAAACGGTAATGTCATCCAAACAACCGCCCACATACAATTTGCTGCCGTCCGGCGAAGGAACGACACTGTAATAGGTGTGATCCAGTGTGATACGGTTGAGCACCTTCTGATTTTTAATATCGAACTTGCTCAAGTCATTGAGTGAACCGTAAAGAATGTTCGAATCGTTCGGACTTCTGATCGCCGTAAACATCAAGGTCTCATACTCCGTAAACTCAACCTGCGTCACCTCTTTTGTTCTCAGGTCCACACTTGTAATACCCCAGTACCAGGTCCCATCTTCAGAAGGGACATCCGGGTCTTCATACTTCAAGGTCGCATACAGTGTCGAGAAATCACCCTGCTGCTGTCCTATGAGGTAATTCCCGGCAGAGTCCGCGTCGCTGTAACCTTTTCTGTCCCACCCGACGATCTTTTTGACGACTTTGATATCGCCCGTGTTCGGGTTGATCTCATAGAGGGCCGAACCGATCCCGAAAACCGTACCGTCATAGGCTGTACTGATCTCCGTCATCTGTCTCGGTATCACGAAGCTCTTCACCTCTTTTGCATCAAGCCCGTCTTTGACATCATAAACAGAGAACATCGGGTCTAGAACCGTATAACGGTCCAGTCCCATCTTTGTTCTATTATAGATGACATAGACTTTCTTGCTGTCTTCACTGACGGCAAGACCTGAAAGAGTCTGCCCCTTGATGTCACCCTGCGTCAAAGAGGTATGAAAGACCTTTTTACAGGTGTCGATCTCATAGCCGGCAATCTCTTCGCCGAAGCCGCCGATGATGTAGGCCGTCTTGTAATCCGGTGCGAGTATAACCCCTCCAGGAGAGAAGCTTTCGTCGATTTTACACTCGTTGATCACTTTATTTGTCTCAAGATCGACCAGGACAAGGTTGTTCGGTCTCGTCATTGTGACCAGATAATCCTGACCCGAGTCTGCCGTTGGCGCTTTCTCAGTCAAGGCCGTTTTTGCACAGCCTGAAAACGCCATAGACATAGCTACAAGACCTATTATGTTTATAGTAATTTTTTTGTTTAGCATCTCTTTTCCCTCACCTTATTTTTTTGGATACACATTGTCAAGTTCCCGCCAGTCGTCTTTCGTTGACGGGGATTTGTCAGCCCACTTTTTGTAGCTCGACGAGGTATCCGGTACCTGTGTCGGCCACCAGCACGGATCGGAACAACCGTATAAGTCTGCCTGCAGAGGCTGGCAGAGACTCGCAAGTCCTCCATCCTCATCGACTTCCCAGCCCGGATCGAACGTTGTGACACAGCCGACGATACTCGACATCGCGACGACCTCTTTGGCGGTACCGCTTTCAACAGCCTCTTCCAAAAGCTCTGCCTTTGGTGTTATTGGTTTTAAATGTTTCATCTTTTCTTCCCTTATTTAAAATATTTTGTAAAAAATTCCGGGTTTCCGGCCTTGATCTTGACATAAGCATAGATCGCCAGATCGATCCAGTCACGCATCTCATCGCAGTAATGAAGGACAGACTTTTCAGGTGTCCCGTACTTGATGTAGCTCTCGTGGTAGCAGCCGCCCGCACAGAGGTTTCTGATGCGGCAGGTCTGGCAGTCGGTCCCTTTGTCGTTCGCCCGCTTTTCGAGGAAGGTCGAAAGTGCTTTTTTATCGAGCCCCTTGGCAACGCTTCCGAAAGAAGGATACTCCGAACCGGTAAAACGGTGGCAGAGATCGATATCGCCTTTATACGAGACCGACAGCAGACCGACGCCCGCACCGCAAGGCAGCTTTTTCTTTCTGCCTTCATGGATGTCGGTCACCGTCCTGTGCAGGTTGGAGAACCCGTTGAAGTTTCCTTTGATCGCTTCGGCAATATAATCGTCCGCTAAAACTCTGAACCCATCAAAGACCTTTGAAAGATCGCGATCGGAAAGGTTGAACATATCGCTCTCTCCGGACGTGACCGGCGCAAAACCAACCTCTTTAAAGTTCAGATCATGGCGGAGGTGATTCCAGATGGCCTCGATGTCCGTCACGCCTCTCGTCAGCGTTACCCTTGCCCCGACCGTTCTGTCTTGATAGATCGAAAGAAGGGATGAGAGGTTTTTGACGACTCGTTCATAACTTCCTTTTCCGCCCTCATAGACGCGCGTCTTGTTGTGAAGCGCTTCGGGTCCGTCAATACTGACCGTCAAGTCCACTTTATTGTCGTGCAGATAATGGATGATCTCATCTGTCAGCAAGGTGGCGTTCGTTGTCATCCCGTACCCGATCCCGAGTCCCTTACTGCCAAAGAAGTCGTTGGCATAACTGATGATCTCTTTGATCAGCGGCAGATTGCTGATAGGCTCACCGCCGAAAAAGGTGATCGAATACTCCGGTAGATACGGGGACTCTTTAAAAAAGAGGTCGATCGCATCTTTGGCTATTTCGAGTGTCATATCACCGCTGTTCTTCAACGAGGTCAGATCCTCTTTGTAACAGTAGGTACAACTCAGGTTACACCCCGAAGTGACATTCAGCACCAGCGCTTTTGCCGGGAACGTCTCTATTTTTGTCGGTTCTTCTTTTAGGAAGAACTTGGCACCCAGAATGTCCAACTCTCTGAACTCTTCAAGTATCTCGACATGTCCCGGGTCGATATCTTCCTCATTTTCGAGCTGTCTTAAGACCTTTGAACTCTCTCCAGAGAGTTCGAAAACAGACGAACTCGGAATATGGAACAGGACCTCTTTTTCATCCACTTTCATGAGATGGTAATTCGTTCTGATAAGATTGTAATTCTTTACATTCAAAATGCTCATAGGACACCCTTAATTGATCGGCGGATTAACGAATTTAGGCACCGTAGCGATAAGGTGTGCTTTCCCGTCGATCTGCCCGTCGTCCTGAAGGTAAGTCGCCACGATAAAGAGGTTCCCGACATTGTTCGTCGAATACGTTCGTTTAGGGTTCAAACCGTCTTCACTCGGCGTGAACATTCCTGTATAACGGTTAATACTTCCGGCATACAGAACATCTTTATCTTTGATTGCCTGCTCATCGAACGGCTCGATATTCCAGGTCACCGGCAAGACACCAAGATTTACGTCGTCCTCAGTTCCCTGTTCTCCGTCAGCACCGTTACTGAAACCGATCGCTTCAAAGGTCGCATATTGTTTAAGAATTTTAGAATTTTTCGCTTCGCTTCCCGTTCTTGAGACGGCATAGTCCGGCGTTACACTTACATAGTCCACTTTTTCATAGACCGCAAAGCTGTTTTCAAACACAGCACTGCCGATCGTGATACTGCTCTGTGAGGTTTTGGCAGCCTTGTCCGCTTGCACTTCAAGCACGATCTCGTTCTCGTTCTGCTTCAGTGTCTTGAGTACTTTTACATCACCGTTGAGTGATACTGTCCCGCCAAGATTTGAACCGACGATCGTTAGTGTCGTACTCTCGCCCGCTTTTAGCGCTTTAGGATAAACACCGGCGATCTCCGTCTCTTTTTTGTCTGCTGCCGTCGCTTTCAGATAGCTTCCGTTCTCGTTGTGCAGTGTTTCGTAGACACGACCCGTGAAAGTGCCGTCCGACGCGTTGACGTGCATGATCTGCTGCATTGCCACACCGTTTTGCTCCAAAGAGGCTCTTACTTCCGTACCGCTGTAGGCAATACCTGTACCTTCGGCTGTCACTTTCTCACCGTCAGCATATTCTGAGAGCATCGTGACCGCATAGGTTTCGTCGCTGTTCTTGGTAAAAGTCAGGTCTGCTTTAAAATCACCCTTGCCAGGCGTGTGACCATAGACACTCCATTTTAGAGGAAGTTCAAAACCTTTGATCGACTCCTGATACGCTTTCCACACCTTTTCATCTTTACCGAAATTGGCTTCGAGGTAAGGTACGATCTCGTTATTGGCGACACCGAACCAGTCTCTGTCACGCGCCTGAGCCTGTACTTCGAACGAGATGAATTGAGCGACATGGAAATTGACCAGTCCTCTCCATTCGTCCGCCGTTCGTCTCTGAAGACCGATGCGTGCTTCCGAGTGACAGCGTACGCACATCTCAGTCAACAGCTCATCTTTGCCCTCTTCCATAGCGTTCGGCGTCTTGTCCAATACATAGACATACGGCATGAGTTCATCCGGTGTCAACCCCTGGTTGTCAGAGAGATATTTCACGGCACTCATGCGTTCTTCTGTTGTAAGGTCCAGGCCGTGACGCTGCATTCTGGAGATCGTCATGTACCACCCTTCCGGCGACTTTCTCTGGTCTGAGATTCTGCTCAGTCCCGTCCCAAGGGTCCCGCTGTGACATGCCGTACATTTACTATTAATTATTTCAGCACCCATTTTTGCATCTACTGCTGCAAATAGCGGTACTGAAGACAATATGGCACCAAGTCCAAATTTATATAACCTGTTGTAATTCAAGGTTCACTTCCTAAAATAGATATTTCACACTCTTCAGTCTTTGTGTAAAGATTTGTGATGCGGTAATTATAGGAATTGGGCCTCTCTGAGGTATAGTAAATATACGACATCTATGCTCAATATTTATACAACTGCCTATTCTGCCCCAATTTGATAAGTGCTACTATTGACATAGTTATATTTCTCGATGAGGGTTACTTTTGTTTAAACACAGTATGTATCTACCGGATGATAAGTTAAAAGACTGGGTAAAAGTGATCTGGTTTCTTGAACAAGATGGCAAGGAGAAGATGGAGGAGAAGATCATCATGCCTGACGGTTGTGTCTGTCTTACCTTTATATTAACCAATCACACCGAAAACTCTTTTTGTTACGGATCGACGCTCGAATACGGCATCTATATCTCGCCGCCTTCGATGGAAAAGTATGCAACGGCACTCAACGATGAGTTGTATGCGGTTGATGTGACCTTGTACCCCGGCGTCTTTTTCAACCTCTTCGGTATTCCGATCACTGCGATGGAACACAGAATGTACAATGTCAAAGAGCTTTCACTTAATTTTGACGAATCCATACTCGAAAAACTGATCCGCTACAAGGGGAACGTCGAGCTCTCGCTGAACTGTCTGAACGATTTTCTCTACAAGCTCTTCTATCAGAGGTTCCGTCCTGACGCCCTGCTTCTGAGCACATCGGACCTTGTCAGAAAAGGAGATCTCGACCATTTCTACCTGCAGCAGAGTCTTTCAACACGACAGATCCAACGGAAGATAAAAGAGTCCACCGGACTCAATCCAAACACGATCCACCGTATCAACAGGTTCTACAACTCACTTAAATACATTAAACAAAATGAGTGCAACCTAAAATTCAGCCAGATCGCGCTTGCCAACCAGTTTACTGACCAATCCCACTTTATCAAGGAGTTTAAATTCTTTTCAGGCAAAACCCCGAAAGAGTTTCTGCTCAACTCACAGGACTATCTTCAGTACACCTGTAATATCTATTGTTGATACGCACCTTGATCACACCATAATCGGTCGGTCTGCTACATACAAGAACAGTGTTTTATGACGATGTACACGTGTTCGCATGGAACACGCAAAAGATCAAGCTCTAATAGCCCGGTTGCACGGCATTCATCCCAATGACAAAGAACATCACGAAATAGAGTGCCATGTGTTCACGAGTGTCAGTCCGTAGACAGCAAGTCTTGGGGTTACGACCTATCGCGACAATGACACGATAACCAGTATCATACAACGTGCTGACAAAGCGTTCTATATGGCAAAAGAGAGCGGCAGGAACTGTGTAAAGTTTTTATGACATCCCCTCGATAAGCGATCACCTCTGTTCCGCGACGCTGAGAGCCCTGCTGCGCAGGCCTTTTATGTAAGTTTATTTTGGTTACTATCGTTGTCAAGGAGTTTTGATGATCGAATTTTTGAGTTCCCATATGCTTTGGTGGCATTGGCTGATCCTCGGCAGCATACTGGTCGTCGCGGAGATCTTTATCCCCTCGTTTATCACTGTCTGGCTGGGTCTTTCTGCCCTCATCGTAGGGTTTATGGACCTTGCCCTCGGGACCTCTTTTACCGTCGAGCTGGCAGTCTGGATCGTCCTCTCAGTGCTCTTCATCTATCTCTGGTTCAAGGTCTTCAAGCCTAAAACCCCTTCACGCGCCGGGCAGTCCGACAACTCGTTCGATGTCTACGGAACCGTGGTCGAAACGATCAGAAAAGGCGAAAAAGGGAAGGTGAAGTTCGATGCGCCGGTGTTGGGCGATACCCAGTGGTTCGCTATTGCCGACGAGGATCTAGACGAAGAGACACGGGTCGAGATCATCGAGATCCGCGGTCAATTAATGTATGTGAAAAGGTTGGTATAGAATGGAAAGTCTCTATGTATTGCTGGTTATCGTCATCGGTGTCATCGTCGTTCTCTTCAAGGGGATCAGGATCGTCTCCCAGGGTGAAGAGTGGGTCATCGAACGTCTCGGGAAGTACTCGAGGAACCTGAACCCGGGGCTCAACCTCATCATCCCCTTCATCGACTCGGTACGCGAGAAGGTCTCGACGCGCGACATCATCCTCGACATCCCGCAGCAGGAGGTGATCACGAGCGATAATGCGGTCATCCTGGCCAATGCCATCGCCTTCATCCGCGTGACGAAACCACAGGACGCCATCTACGGCGTCGAGGATTTCCGGGAGGCGATCCGCAGCCTGATCATGACGACGCTGCGTTCGATCATCGGGGAGATGAAACTCGACGAAGCCCTCTCCAACCGCGAATCCATCAAAGCCCGTCTGAAAAGCGAGATCATCGACGACCTCGCCGACTGGGGTGTTACGGTCAAGTCCGTGGAGATCCAGGACATCACCCCGTCCAAGTCCATGCAACACGCCATGGAGCAGCAGGCCGCGGCAGAGCGTGAGAGACGCGCCGTCGAGACACGGGCCGAAGGAACGAAGAACGCCATGGTCCTTGAGGCCCAGGGCAAACTTGAAGCGGCCATGAAAGAGGCCGATGCGCAGATAGCGCTGGCCAGAGCCTCCGCCACTGCCATCGCCGACATCACGCAGGCGACGGAGGGCAAAGAGTTCCCTGCGATGTTCCTGCTCGGCGACCGCTACATCGATTCATTGAACCAGCTCTCCAAATCGGAGAACAGCAAGTTCGTCGTCTACCCCGCCGATCTTCAGGCGACCGTCAAAGGGATGATGGGCTCCATTTTCAACAAAGGGTAGTACCCACCACCTTCTGCTCACTCCGTCTGTCGATCGCACTGTTTTTGGCAGTGTGAACCGCCCTGACGATCCAACCTTATGTTCTCTTTTGCATAATTCCATTATAATATGGTAATTTTAATGAAGAGTGTCAATGACAGTTAAGATCACCAATAATGCAAGAATAAAAGATTATATAGCCGTACTTGGCAACTCGGTCACCGTTGTCGGCGGATCTGACGAAAAACTCGCCCTTCGCGACGCGGATGCCAGTATTATTGTCAAGGCGATGACGGCAGGACAGGGGTATATTATCGAAGATACGACCATGACAATCAACGCCAAGACCTACCACACCGTCAGTAGGCACGACCCGATCCATAACGGCGATAAAGCAGTATGGTCGACAAAAATGGCCTATCACAGCGGCTATATGATCCATTTTTACGAAACCGACATTACCGGGCACATAAAGATCGATCCGTCAGAGCATACCGGAAAGCTATACTTCGGCGATATCTTCGTACCCGAAGGGTATGACCTCACCATCTGCGAAATTGAAAGAAGAGGCGTCCCGTTTGAGAATGCCCGGCGCCGGGTATTGACAAAGATGCTGCTGGGCGAATCGTTTCATACGGAGCTGATCGAACCGATCACCAAAGAAAAAGTCCCTGTTTCCAATATAGAACAGAGTTTCATAGCGACGAACTGACAGCCTCCCTCCTATAGGGAGGATAGATTCTATTTTCAACAAAAAACAAACGTCTGTAATTCTTCACCATAGTTGCGAGACAATTCTATTCGGCGGACGAAGTCTTTTTGGAGTGCTGCAACAGTATTTCGATCTCCTCTTTGTTCATTGTCTCTCGTTCCTGCAGCTCTTCAGCGAGAAGGGTGAGCTCCTCTTTGTGCACATTCAGCAGCCTGGTCACCTCCTCCTCTTTTTGGGTGATGAGCATTCTCACTTCGTCATCGATCAGCTTGGCCGTAGCTTCGCTAAAGTTTTTCGGCATGGCCATCTCCCGTCCCAGAAAGACATGCTCCTCCCCCCGTTTGTAGTGGACCGGACCGATCTCGCTGCTCATCCCCCATTGGCATACCATATGGACAGCCAGTGCGGTAGCCTCTTCAAGGTCGTTCGCCGCTCCTGAAGAGAGCTCATGGAGCAGGATCTGTTCGGAGACTCTGCCCCCGAGCATAACACCGATCTTGTCCAAGAGGTACGATTGCGGGAAGTTCCTCATGTCTTTCTTGGGAAGTTGTTCCGTAGCGCCAAGTGCCCAGCCACGGGGGATGATACTGACCTTTTCCAGCGGATCGGCATGTTTGAGCAGCAGCGCCGTCAGGGCATGCCCAGCCTCATGGATGGCGACTCTTTTTTTGTCTTTTTCGTCCATGGCAAACTCCTGTTCGATCCCCATCAGAATGCGGTCGCGGGCATAGAGCAGATCATCTTGCGTCACCTTCTCTTTTTTCTGCCTGGCGGCATACATGGCCGCTTCATTGACAAGGTTTTTGAGATCGGCTCCGTTGAATCCCACCGTCAGCTTCGCCAGCTTGGCAAGATCGACGGAGGCCTCTTTTCGGACCTTTTTCGTATGGATCTGCAGAATCTTCTCTCTGGCCTCTTTCGAAGGCATCGCCAGGATGATCTTGCGGTCAAACCTTCCCGGACGCAGCAGGGCAGGATCGAGTATGTCCGGGCGGTTGGTGGCCGCCAGGACGACTACCTGCTCGTTGGGTTCAAAACCGTCGAGCTCCGATAGGATCTGGTTGAGGGTCTGCTCCTTTTCATCATAGCCGCCGCCGATTCCCGCACCGCGTGCCCTGCCTATGGAGTCGATCTCATCGATAAAAACGATGGCCGGCGCCTCCTTCTTTGCAGACTCGAACAGGTCACGCACTCTGGAAGCGCCTACCCCGACAAACACCTCCACAAACTCGGAACCGCTGATGCTGAAAAAGGGAACGTCCGCCTCCCCGGCGACCGCCTTGGCCAGAAGTGTCTTGCCTGTACCCGGAGGACCCATCAGAAGGATGCCTTTGGGTATCTGTGCCCCGATCTGTTCGTACCTTACGGGGTTTTTCAGAAAGTCCACGACTTCGGCCAGCTCTTTTTTCGCATTCTCCAACCCCGCCACATCGTCATATCCGATGGCACTTCGTCTCTTTTCGTATTTTTTGGCGGTTGATTTAATGAAGTTTAAAAGTCCACCCTGCACATTGTCCATATGCTGTCTCATTCTGGAGGCAAAGAAAAAGATGAGCCATAAAAACAGCAGCCATGGGAGCATTGAGACGAGGGCAACCCATAAAGCGGACTCTTTCTGGGATTTTACGCGTATCTCCACGTGATGCTTTTCCAGGAGGTCAAAGAATGCTTTATCTTGAAACGGCGGGAGTACGGTCCTGTAATAATGGGGCTTCTGCCCCGGTACTCTCCTGCCAGCGGCAGTCACCTGATCCTTGTCTATCATTATCTCTTTGATCGTCCCCTGTCCGATCTCTGTTTTGAAACTGTTGTATGAAAGTGTTTCGACCTCTTTTTGCTCGCCAAAAAAGTTATAAAGAACCATAAGTGACGCAACCAGGAAAAGGAGCATTAAAAGATTGGACCACGGACTTTTTTTCAGCGTATCGGGCAATGGGGGTTTATTAAGAGGCATACACGATCCTTTTATTGATTATAACTTTTTTTGCCATGATCGGATAGCGAGTACTGTTGCGATGACCTATTTAATCATAACATCTCTTTAGAGGTACCCCTTATAATCAATTACACCCCATTCTTCATTTTTGCTGCTGCCATCCTCAAACGTGTTGTCTCTGTTGACGACCTGCTTCACGACATGCCCGAGCGGTTCACCTCCGCATTTCGGACACCTGACGTTCAAGCGCTATGTCTCATAGCACGGTCGACCAGCAGGTTTGAGACTTCGAAACTCGCATCGACGAACTCAACGTCATGCAGATCCCGCATCTGCTTGCGCTCCTCCGCGCTGTCGATCTTCATGATGATATTGGCATGGTCCGAAAAGCTGTGCACCGCTTCGCTGATGAGCCGTTTGTTGTGTTCGCTGTTCACGGTCAGGATGACAGCTTTCGCCTGGTCGACCTTCAAAGACTCCAGAACGGGCAGTTTGTTCAGGTGGCCGAAGTAAGCCATGTAGCCCAGTTTCCTCGCATGCAGGACATGCTTGAGGTTGTCGGAGATGATGACGAAGGCGACGCCCCGCTCTTTCAGATCTTTTGCGACGATCTTTCCGAGCATGGAGAATCCGGCAACGACGACATGCTCTCTCAGGCCGATCGGGGTGATGACGTCCGCCTCGTAAAACTCTTTTTCAAAGTAGGAGGAGAGTTTGTAGATGTTGTTGATGACGAATGGGGTCAGGATCATCGAAATAACGCTCACAAGGATGAGGAAACTGGCCGTCTCTTTGGTGATGAGTCCCTGCGACCCCGCCAGTGCAAAGACCGCAAACGAGAACTCTCCCACCTGGGCCAGTGCCAGTGCGGTCTTGGCCGAGGTGTTCTTGTCGGAACTACGCCTGATGATGGCATAAATGACAACGGCCTTGAAAAGCATCACCAGCACAAAGACGAAGAGGATGATATGGATATTCTGCACAAAATAGAGCACGTCGATCTTCGTCCCGACGCTGAAGAAGAAGATGCCAAGCAGCAGGTCTTTGTAGCTGGCGATGTCCGATTCGACCTTGACATTGTAGTCGGTGTCGGCGATGATCATCCCCGCGATAAAAGCCCCCAGCGAATAGGTAAAGCCCATCTCGTGCGCCAGCAGGGAAGCCCCGATAACGATGGCAAAGACCGAGCCCAAAAAGAGCTCTTCGAGCTCCGTCTTGGCTGAGAACTTCAGCAGCGCATTGACCGTCTTCTCGCCGACGGTAAACATTACGGCGACCACGACGACGGCCGAAAGAACCGTCTTGACGAGCACCTCGCCGATGGAGAGGTCGTTGTTGGACAAAAAGGTGATCAGCAGTAAAATGGGGATGACCGCCAGATCCTGAAAGATCAGTATCCCCATTGACTTCTGCCCGTACGGCGTGAGGATGTCTTTGGACTGTTTCAGGTAGGTCAGCACGATCGCCGTCGAGGAGAGCGAGAAGGCCAGCGAGACGATGATGGAGGTGTTGAAGTCCAGGCCGAAGACAGAATAGGCCATGAGAAAGATGACGGCGACGCTGAGCACCACCTGCAGCAACCCGTTGGCAAGAAGGATCTCTTTCATCTTCCTGATCTTGTTAAAGCTGAGCTCAAGCCCGATCGTGAACATCAGAAAGACAATACCGAATTCCCCGACAAGGTCGAGCGTGTCGATGCGAAGTCCGTTGAAACCGAAGAGGTAGCTGATGATCGTCCCGGTCATGATGTAGCCGATGATGTGCGAGATGCCGAAGCGTTTCAAAACGATGCTCAGCACCGCCGCGATGGCCAGTGTCAAAAAGATGGCGAGTAGTAGATGTTCCATAAACGAAGTATAGGCTATAAAACGGCGGCTTCTGCAGGCAGGCATGTATAAAATAGATGCAATCCCTGCTCTTTTGCGAACGATCTCTTCAGAACATGGTCAATATTCTGTCAGTTCCTGAACCACCACCCTTCCCAACTTTGGATGTACTCGGCCAGCCGTGTGTACCCTTCTGCGCGAGGGTGGGCGCCGTCATTGCCCTTGACCTCGCAGTTCCACACCGCATCACCGGCCAGCCGGTCAAAGACGGAGAGGTAGGGTACCTTCAGCTCTCGGCAGAGGCCTGCGTACTTCTCATCGAGCTCTCTGATCTTTACGTTGAGCGCATCGTCATCGATCGGCGGCGGCCCGACCATGATGACAGCATAAGTCCTCAGCGCCTCCGTCAGAATCGCTCTTGCATTGACCACACTTACATCAACCCCGACTCTCGGGCTGCCTTTCTCGACGACAGCGTCGTTGACCCCGAAGGAGAAGACCACCCGGTTATCACTGCCATCGGGCAGCCTCGCACGGCACTCCGACGCCCACCTTTGCACTATATCGCTAGAGGTCTCCCGCCTAATACCAAGGTTGTAGTGCGTGATCTCAATACCGTCACTCTCGGCATTCCGGCTCAGCCGGCCTACCCAGCCCAGTTTGTCAGGATCGCCGGTCCCGTTGACAAACGAGTCACCGACATAGCAGATGCGAATATCTTTCAATGTTGTCCTTATTGTTACTATTTTTCCGTTCTTACATGCAACGTATCGCGGTACTCAAAGGCGAGTTTATGTCAACCCGGCATCCTATACGTTACCGGCAGTGCTTCAAAGGCCGGTCCGGCAAACAGACGTCCCTGATAGAGCTCGATCCCTTCGTTGTGCAGCCACCTGTACTCCTCCGGTGTCTCGACACCCTCGGCGATGATGTCGATCCCAAGATCCTCGCAGGTGCGGATGATGCCCCGCACTATCGCCTGGCGCGGTCCTCTGTAGTCGATGCCGCGGACCAGCTCCATATCGAGCTTGATCAGATCGGGCTGGAACTCTGCCAGGAGGTTCAGCCCCGCGTACCCGGAGCCGAAGTCGTCGATCGCAAAGTGCATCCCCGAACCGCGATAATCGTCAAGGACCGCATTGAAGTAGTCGAAATCGTCGATGATCTCCCGCTCCAGGATCTCCAGCACGATCTGGTCCTCTCGCAGACCGCACCGCTTTGCCGTCTGCAGTATCGAGGAGATCGCCGTCGGCGAAGAGTCCACGCTCCTGGGGAGAAAATTGAGGTTCAGACGGGCGGAGAGCCCCAGCTTTGCGGCCATTTCGATGGCCAGTATCCTGCTTTTCTCGTCGAACCTGTGCATTTCCTTCTCCTCCACATGTTGCAGGATGCTTTCGGCGGATTCGTTGTCCAAGCCCCGAAGCAGCGCTTCGTAAGAGAAGATGGTACCGTTTTTGACATTGACGATGGGCTGGAAAGCGAAAGTGTAATCCGGATGCGGCGGAAGCCCTGACGGGGTGCCCGCTGACGGTACAGAGCTATCGGGGGCACCCGTGGAATCTTGGATATCCGACAGCTCGGCGTTATCACTCAGCCTTACCCGCCAGCGGCCATGTCTGAAAGCTTCAAGCAGTTTCATGGCCCGGTCCTGTCCCAGACGTGTAAAAGACTCTTCTGTACCGAAAAAATCGTTGGCCCCAAGGAGCTCGTCGACCTCCTTGGAGGTGATGTCCGCGTACCCCATCGTCCAGTCACCGAACGTACGCTCCGCAATGGGCTCATGTATGATGAGCGTGACATCTCTGTGGCGCCGATCGTGCCTGATCGTCTCGAACAGCCTCTCTACGACCTCAGGTTCCCCCTCCAGTACCTGGAAGAAGCTTCCTTCGGCATAGAGGAGCATGCCGGTCACGCTGTTTTTTAGATTGTTGCTGCGCGATTTGGCAAGCAGATGCACCAGCTCGCTCTTGCTGAAGAGATGTTTGGCTGCACTGCAGTAAATGATCTGAATAAGTTGGGACATGATCTCCCCCTCTTTTTAGACACGTTTTGATACTACTTTACCATACCATCCATAAGAATCAAACGCGGTCTTACAGCAGGTTCCAGATTTAAGGACTCCGCGCACATTACGACCGTCATGTTTCCAAAGCAACCCTCTCTGTTCTCCTGCTCGCTCCTTTTAACATTGCCTGTTTTCCATTACGATGAGACAGCTTGTATTATGTAACTGTGGCATAATAGTTCATTAACGTAACAAGAAGTGATGATGACATACAGGAAGATACACCCCCTTGAAGGGCTCAGTTTTCAGGAGATGACCGGAATCCAGAAAAGCCTCCGCACCCGAATATGCGACACCCCGCTCGCAAAAGAGCCCCGTTTCGTCAGCGGCGTGGATGTCGGCTACGACACCTCCCGCAAAAGAGGGGTCGCCGTCATCATCACATTCGATTTCAAAAGCAGGGAGGTCGTCGACACCGCCTATGCCGTCGGTGACGCAACTCTCCCTTACCATCCGGGTTTCCTGGCCTTTCGTGAACTTCCCCTTTTTCTCAAAGCGTGGGAGAAGCTCGAAACGGAGACGGACCTTCTCTTTTTCGACGGCCAGGGACGGATCCACCCCAGACGCATGGGGCTGGCGACCCATGCCGGTTTTTTTGTCGACAGACCGACGATCGGGATTGCGAAAAACCCTTTTTTCGGAACATATGAAGAGCCGGAAAATACTCTCGGAAGCTACCGCTACGTCTATGACAATGAGGAAAAGATCGGGGCCGTATTGCGTTCAAAGATCGGCACGAAACCGGTCTTCGTCTCAGCGGGCAACCTTATTACGCTGGAGGATGCGCTCAGGATCACCCTGCACTTTGTTGACGGAAAGTACCGGCTACCGATGCCCACCCGTCTGGCGGACAGCTATACCAAACAGCTTCGCGGTGAGTACTGATGTGCTTAAATCTATCTCCTTGAGAATGACAAATAGAAACAGTATAGTGGGCGGATAACTAGGTAGGTGTACTTACTGTGACATAGCCATATCCGTTATGTGCACAGATTATGCATATCATCTAGAAACAATACAAAAGGAATAATATGGTCTGCAAATTACACGAGGTCATTAAATTCGTCCGCGAATACAATTTACTCAACGACTTAACCGATGAAGATATTGAACAAAACTTCAATATCTTTCACCATGCCTGTAGTTTTGACAAAAATCTTGCCGCTTATGAAGTTAACTCTGACAACCCAAACGTATTTGAGACTGTTCTTGACAAAACGATGGAAATTCTTGATGAAGCGTTCGAACATGAATACACTAAAGATATGATCAGGAAAATCGCCACTACGTTTTGTGACGTCTTTGCCGCAGCAGGCGCACCGAAACGTCCCGTGCCGTTTATCATAGTACTACTCTCAAGAGTCTAAGTCTCATACTATGAACGGGCTGCCTTAAAAGAGTTGAAGGCTTTTGAAGAGTTCATAACATCATTCAAAAGAAACTTCGCTGTTTTGTCTATGACAGTGTACGCAAAGTGTTCTATATAAAACAGTATAGAAAATGAGCCTGCTATTTTAGAGGTTCCCCTTTATTCATCAACGGGACGCCAACCACTGATATCATCAGGAACACCTAGGTCACTGGGGTCAAGCGGGTCACCCATTTCCGGGTGCAGCAGTGTCAGTGAAGTGTTGTACGCGATACCCTCTATCGCATCGACAATGGTTGTATAACGACCCAAATCGTGTTCATCAAAATAAGGATGATAGCTGCCATCAGAAGCTTTTACGATATAGAATGTTCCTACCACTGTATTAAAATAAAGTAACTTCATCATTTGATTTTCAGTCCTTGAAGTTTAGAGAGCATGCTGTGCAGCACAATCGAAGCACACTTGCTAGCTGCTTTCTAAATCAGGTTTTTCTTTCCAATATTTTATTGCTTTGTACGCAACATAGCCAATACCCGCTCCACCAGCAATACCGGCTACTATCGGCCAAATTGGCGCAGAGACAAGACCAAGAGAAACGGCTGCTCCGCCGAGGGCCTGTGAGCCAAGCAATGTAACCGAACCTGCAGCAACAGCACCGCCAGCAGAAGCGCCAAGCCCTGCTCCAAGGGCAGCACTTCCTGTACCGACAGATGCCTCAATTATGTCCTCCGGCAATTTTTTCAACTCTTCAATAAAACCCTGAAGTTCTCCCATTGATTGAGCAATTATCTTCGATGATAAATCGTTGAGAATTACTACTTTCTCTTTAAATAATGACAATGCAGACAAGACCTTAGGGTCTTTAATACACCTGCGTGCTCCATCAATGATTAAGGCGACTCCTACCAACAAAACTGAACCGTTCGCTGCAAGAGTATTAGTGTTTATAGCATTGGTTGCATTGTGTGCTACATCTCCTGCTGTATAGCCTGCCATGCCTAGTACTACAGCTGCACCACCTATCACAAGGGCTGCAGGAATCCCAATTGCTCCCCCCATTCCTACAACGCCAATAGAGCCCACTATTGAACCCGCAACAGCTCCTATACCGGAGCCGCCAGCTGCTCCGGCCATTGACTCAATATTTGAACCACCAAGTTCAGTTGCAACCAATTGGGAACCCATCTCTATAACGCCATTATGAACACCCCACGCAACAAGACTGGCTCCAACTGCCATTTCAGCAACACCAACCGCCCACTGATTATCTGAGCACCATTTCTTTGCATACTCAAATGCTTCGGAGAAAGCCTTTGCTTCATTGTTCGATAGTACAAGCTCTTTAGACATTTACTATTACCTCTATTTTACAGCTAAGTATATTATAAGAACACATTCTATGCAATACCGACTTAAATGGTAAATATTTGAACACTAAATTTGTTAGTTTTAGATACAAAACAGACTGAAAAGTGACGCATATACATCATTTCATTGAAAATGCGCGAATTTCGGGAGAATCGGCTTCTCCTGCCCGATGGCGGTAAGCACGGTCGATTTTCATGGCACACATGCCGCTACTGTGGTATGATAAGGACAGACAACAGCCTTCGCAAAAGGAGTGACGATGCCCGCCGACCGAACCGCCTCGACCCACCCGCTTTACCTCTGCGCCCCCGTCAATGCCCTGGTGGAGGGCTTATACGAAGAGAACATCCCCTTTACCGAGGTCAAACGCCACGGCGACTTCGGCCTGGGAACCTTCGACGACCTCGACGGGGAGATGGTGATGCTCGGTGGCAGGATCTACCAGATCACCGCCGACGGTGAGGCGAGTGAGGTCAGTGAGGGACTGCATACCCCTTTCGCTGTCGTCACCTTCTTCGAACCGACCTTTTCGACGGCATTCGACGAAGCAATGGCGTACGAAACTTTCCTCAAGCACCTCGAAAGCCTGCTCCCTTCGCCCAACCTTTTCTACGCCATCCGCGTCACGGGCCGCTTCAGCCACGTCAAGGCGCGCTCCGTTGCTAAACAGCACAACTACCGCCCGCTCGACGAAGCGGCGCACGAACAGCATACTTTCGACTTTGAGGACGCCGAAGGGTGCCTCGCCGGCTTTTTCACCCCCGCTTTCATGGCGTCGCTCAACGTTCCGGGCCTGCACCTGCACTTTCTTACATCCGACCGGCGCCGCGGCGGCCACCTGCTCTCATGCCGCCCGGAAACGGTCATCGTAGAGATCCAGGTCATCCACGCCCTCGAGCTCTCCCTGCCGATGACCCACGACTACCTTACCCGCGACTTTTCCCGCGATACGTCTGCCGCGCTGGAGGAAGCGGAAAAATAAGCCCTCCGGAGTAAGAGTTAAGAATCAGAGCTCAGCTCTTCAAATTCTTTTGGCTTAGCTGAACAGCTCCAGCAGATTCTCCGCGTCAAGCGCGGTGACACCCTCCTTTTTCTTGCCGTGAAGCGCATTAGAAAATTTCCTTTGCTGCATGTTGAACATCCAGATTATAAAGTTATTATCCGGTAAAAAAGCGTCGCTAGACCGTTCAGTCTATATTAAGGGTCAGCAAAGTAAACTTGCACTCTAGACCGATTGGTCTAATGTTCAGATGAATGTAATTTAGTCTAATCAAAACAGATGACCGTTCTTGATACCAATGTCATGCGGGCTATACCTCCTGTTCAATAGGCCAATCCAGTTACAAAGGAGTTCAAATGAAAACAGTAGTTATCACGGGGATCGGTATGATCAATGGTGTCGGAAACAGTGCTCCCGAATCATTTCAGGCGATGCTAAACGGGGTCAGTGGTGTCAGTAAGATTACCCATTTTGATGCAAGTGATGATGCTGTTCAGATTGCCTGCGAGGTCAAAGAGTTCGATCCTGAAACCGTCATGCATCCCAAAGATATCAAAAAAAGCGACCGTTTTATCCATCTCGGTCTTCATGCGCTCAAAGAGGCGCTCAGCGATGCCAACCTTGACCCGGCATCGCTGGACAGCACCCGTATGGGCGTAAGCGCAGCGACCGGTATCGGCGGGTTGCCGATGATCCAGACCAATATTGAGAAAAATGCCTTGGGTCAAAAGATCTCTCCTTTTTTCATACCGGGCACCATTACCAATATGCTTGCCGGCTATGCCTCGATCTACTACGACCTGAAAGGCCCCAACCTCTCATCGACGACTGCATGTACAGCAGGTCTGCATGCGATAACACAGGCTACCAAGACCATTATGACCGGCGGTGCCGATGTCATGGTCGCCATGGGAAGCGAAGCAACGATATCCTCCATGGGCATTCGCGGGTTCAGTGTGATGAAAGCGCTCTCGACACGCCATGACGATCCTGAAACCGCTTCCAGGCCTTTCGATAAAGAGCGAGACGGCTTTGTCATGGGCGAAGGTGCCGGGGCACTCGTCTTAGAGACACTGGAACATGCGCAAAAGCGGGGTGCTAAGATCTATGCCAAAATTTCAGGCTTTGGCGAAAGTGCTGATGCCGGTCACATTACGACACCGTCCACAGACGGGCCCGTACGTGCTATGCAAGCGGCTTTAGCTATGGCAAACAATCCGACAATAGACTACATCAATGCGCACGGGACAAGCACCCCGCTCGGCGATGCGAATGAGACGAAAGCATTTAAAGAGGTGTTTGACACCGTACCGCCTGTCAGCTCTGTAAAAGGGAGCACCGGACACTGCTTAGGCGCAACAGGTATTATTGAAGCCGTTGTTTCAATTATGGCATTAGATCAAAATATTATGCCCCCGACGATCAATCAACTCACTAAAGACGAAGCGTGTGATTTGGACTATGTTCCCAATCTGCCGCGTAAAAAGCAACTGCAGACAGTGATGAGCACGAATTATGGATTTGGCGGTACAAACGGCGCCATCATTTTTACAAAGAGTGTTTAACGCAGGCGACGACTAAACTTCTGTAATGCAGGCTGCAGCACCAGGAACTTGTTATAATCTCATAAAAATACGTTCAAGGGACTGTTTGCATGAAACATAATGACGGTCGTGAAAGACTATTGGATGCGGCTTTTCTTGAAGTCTATAAAAATGGTTACCACGGTGCAGCTACGGCATCCATTCTAAAAAATGCCGGCGTTCCAAAAGGGAGTATGTACCACTTTTTCAATTCAAAAAAAGGTCTGATCCTCGCCGTTATCAAAGAGCGTATCTTTCCCCGAATGGATGCGTTTTTTGATTTTACAAGATATCCCGATGAAACCGTTTTTCAGAGCCTTGAACGCATCTTTACCAAAATGGGCACGCATGAAGTTCTGATTGCCAACGGATGCCCCATGCACCGTTTGCTGGTGGAGATGGCCCCTTTGGACAAAGAGTTTGAAACAGTGCTTGCAAAAGGCTTTGAAGGCTTTGTCTCCAAACTGTCGGCTCTGTTGACAAAAGCCGTCGATGACCAGGAGTTGGCTCCGTTCAACACTGAAGCTGCCGCACGGTTTTTCATTACATCCATATGGGGAGAGATCTCATTGCCCCCATCTTTATCATCCAAAGCGTCTTTTTTACATCACGCCGATTACTTATTGATACTGCTGAAGCATTATAAAAAATAATGTAAAAGAACCGTCTTCGCAAATGGATTGCTTCCCGTTGCCATCATCTCCCTTGGCAATATCTTCAAAGGTTCAGATTAGCTAAACAGCTCCAATAGACTCTCGGCATCCAGCGCAGAAACACCCTCTTTCTTCTCGCTGAACAGCGAGTTGGCAAGTTGCTTCTTCTGCTCCTGCAGGGCAAGGATCTTCTCTTCCACGGAATCTTCGATGATCAGCTTGTAGACAAAGACCGGTTTCTCCTGCCCAATGCGGTAGGCGCGGTCGGTGGCCTGCTCTTCGGCAGCGGGATTCCACCACGGGTCGTAGTGGATGACGGTGTCGGCTTCGGTGAGGTTGAGGCCGACGCCGCCGGCTTTCAGCGAGATGAGAAAGACAACAGCTTCACCGCCGGTGAAATGCTCTATCACCTTCTCCCGGTTCTGCGTGCTGCCCGTCAGTTTGGCGAGGGGGACCGATCTCTGCAAGAGCGCCTCTTCGATGATGGAGAGCATCGAGGTGAACTGCGAGAAGATGAGGATACGTCGCCCCTCTTCCAAGAGCTCCTCGACCAGTTCAAGCAGCATCTCCAGCTTGGCGGACGCATGAACCTTCTTCGCCTCCTCCAGCGGCACCAGACGCGGATCGCAGCAGACCTGCCGCAGTTTCAAGAGCGCATCGAGGATCGTGATGTGGCTTCTTCCCAGCCCCTGTTCGGCGATCACCTCTCTGACCTTCTTCTCCATCGCAATGCGTATCCCCTCATAGAGCTTCGCCTGCGGCCCTTCGAAGGTGACGGAGCGCGTCATGACGGTTTTGGGCGGCAGCTCTGTTGCCACCTTCTCCTTGGTACGACGCAGCATGAAAGGGGCGGTCTTGTCGCGCAGTATCTCCTGGCGCTCAAGAGAGTGTTCCTGCTCGATGGGTGTCTGGTAGAACTGTTTGAAAGTGCTGTAGTCGCCGAGGAAGCCCGGCATCACCACGTCGAAGATCGACCAGAGTTCGCCGAGGTGGTTCTCCATCGGGGTCCCCGTCAGCGCGAGCAAGTTCTTCGCCGTTATCTTCCTGGCGGCGCTGTGGACCTTGGATTTGAGGTTCTTGACGTTCTGCGCCTCATCGAGGATGAAGTAGCCAAACCGCATCTGCTCGAAAAGGGCCAAATCGCGGCTCAGCAGCGCATAGGTAGTGATGACGATGTCGCTTTGACAGTCGAGGTGGATATTTTTGTTTCGCTTGAGACCGTGGTGGAGCTCCACACGCAGGTCGGGTGTGAACTTCTTCGCCTCGTTCTTCCAGTTGCCCAGCAGCGAGGTCGGCGCGACGATCAAGACCGGAAGGTCGAGTCTTCCCTGCTCTTTGAGCCGCTGCAGGAAAGCAAGTGTCTGCAGCGTCTTGCCAAGCCCCATATCGTCGGCAAGGATGCCGCCGAATCCGAAACGCTCCAGGAAGCCGAGCCAGTTGAGCCCCTCCTGCTGGTAGCCACGCAGCGTCGCCTGCAGCCCACTGGCGTGCTCCAGTTTTTCGATGCCGTCAAAGCTTTCGAGCTCTTTTCTGACCCTTTTCACCCGTTCTTTGGCACTGCCGCCGAGTTTGACGGACGGCCCTTTTGGCAGAAGGTGGAGATCACACGAACTGATCTCCAGGCGCTCGACACGTTCCCCTTTATAGAGGGCCAGAAGGGTCTTGAGTACGGGCCTGAACTGCGCCGAATCGAGGGTAATGAAATGGTTCTCTGCCACTTCAAAGGAGAGGGTCTCGGGCAGACTGTCGATGTCGGTCTGCTGCTCCAGCAGCGCACTGACGACAGAGAGAAGATTCAGTTTTTCCCCTTCGAAATCGACCGACATCTCCACGTCGAACCAGTTTTTATTCGGTTCGATATCGAGCTTAACCTCACCCCCTTTTTCAAATCGGAAAAGGAAGCTGTTATCGACCTCTATTACGTACCGATCCTCTTTCAAATCCGGCAGATAGTGCTGAACGAATGCACGCCAGATTTCGATAGCATCGTGTCCGTTTCCCTCCGGCATAAACGTGTCGTTTTCGCCGCTCTCATCCGCCACAAAGCCCATCGTTTGCAGTGTGTCTTCACACCTCTTTTCAAAGGCATTGTCGCGGATGATCTTCAGGTATGTATCACCCTCTTTCAGTACCTTTGTCGTTTGTGCACGGCCGCCTTCAAGTTCATAGGCATCATAGAGAAAACGCAGTTTCAAACAGTGTTTCCCTTCAGAGGCGAAGAGTGTCAGTTTCGCTTTCGGGTCTGTTTTTATTTCGGTAACCGCCAGGGTATCAGGCAGCGGCAACGATGGCAGCGTCTCGATGGCCTTGAGTGCAAAGGCGTTGACCTCCTCTTTTGTCAGCAAAGGTGCCTGAAGGAGCAGACCGAGCTGTCGGGCATCGAACCCATCCAGTTTCAATCGGCCGGCGATGTGCTCTTTGGTATCCACATACGACAGCGGCAGGGTAATAAGAGGTTCATACTGTTTCCCAAGATCGAGAGCGAGGCGATAGTGCTCTTTGCCCTCCGCTTTGTAGAGCAGCGAGGCCGAGAGCGGCTCACCCCACTTCAAGGCACGGTTACGGTTGCCGTGCCAGTAACAGTTGCCGCTTTTGACCATCTTCTCCAGCAGCAGACCGCCGAGTTCGCCCTCGATCTGCGCATTGCGCTTCACTTTCGACTCCAGCGCCCCGAAAAGTTCAAGGATCTCACGGTCGTTGTCGGTGAGAAAGTCGCGCTGCATAAAGCTCGAACGCAGCTGATGAAACTCGATACGCTTCTGTTTGCCGTAGCCGCCCTCTTTGAGCAGGCGTGCCCGGTAGAAGACCAGCTGCAGCTTTCCCCTCTCCTGTGTCGGCGAAATGCGGTAGATCAGGATGGATTTTTTGACCGGTTCGGGTTCGAGGGACTTTTCCAGACGCTCAAGCCACTTCTGGCCCTCACTTTTCTGCACCGCCCTTCCTTCTCTGACAAGTGTATTTTCGTTCATGAAGGTAAGCGCCGCCGAGACGACATGTTTGCAGTTCTCATCGCCGCCGCAGGAACAGCGTCCGTTCAAGCGCACCTCATTGCCGTAGACCATCACGCTGATGGACTGGACGTAGTTGTGGCTCCCTTTGGTCGTAGCCGTTATGACCATATGCCCTTCGTCGACCATTTCAAAAGACTTGACGGCACTTCGACCCTGGCGGTAGTACTCCATCCCGGCGTTAAAGTCGCTCTGTGAAGCGATGCGCATGACATCAGAGATACGAAAAAGGATCAAGCAGCTTCCTATTTGTGCAGAGCCAGCTCTTTGGCGAGGTACTCTCCCGTGTATGAGCCGCTCTCTTTATAGCTTATTGCCATGGATTCCGGCGAACCTTCGTCCATGATCCGTCCGCCGCCGGAGCCCCCTTCGGGTCCCATATCGATGATGTAGTCGGCATTTTTGATCATATCGAGATTGTGCTCGATGACCAGTACCGAGTTGCCCAGCTCGACAAAGTGGTGCAGAACCCCTGTCAAGCGGTCCACATCGGCAAAGTGAAGTCCCGTCGTCGGCTCATCAAGGATATAGAGGGTACGTCCCGTATCTTTACGGCTCAGCTCTTTGGCAAGTTTGATACGCTGCGCCTCACCGCCGGAAAGAGTGACGGCATTCTGGCCGAGCGTGATGTAGCCGAGACCAACATCGACCAGCGTCTTGAGCTTGATATGGATCTTCGGGATCGGTTCGAAAAAGGTAAAAGCCTCCTCGACGCTCATTGCCAGGACATCAGCTATACTCTTGCCTTTGTAGAGAATTTCCAGCGTCTGGGCATTGTAGCGCGTGCCGTGACAGGCATCACACTTGACCATGATATCGGGAAGGAAGTGCATCTCGATCTTGATCTCGCCCTCGCCCTGACACTTCTCACAGCGGCCGCCCTTGACGTTAAAGCTGTATCGTGATGCTGTATAGCCGCGGATGTTGGACTCTTTGGTCTTGGCAAAGAGATTACGGATCTCATCCATCACACCCGTATAGGTCGCCGGATTGGAGCGCGGCGTACGGCCGATCGGGCTCTGGTCGAGGTAGATTACCTTGTCAAGCTGCTCCAGACCGTTGATCTCGACGCCGGCGACCTTGTTGACCTTGCGTGCATGGTTGAGCAGCTCGCGAGCCGTCGGCAGCAGTGTCTGCAGGATCAGCGAGCTCTTGCCGCTGCCGCTCACACCGGTGACACAGACGAAATTTTCCAACGGAATACGGGTAGAGAGGTCCTCAATATTATTGATACTGACATTCTTGATCTCCAGCCAGTTCTCCTGCCGACGACGGTGGAAGTACTCGACCATCTTGCGGCCGGAAAGGTAGTCCGCTGTGACCGTCTTCGCCTTCTCAAGCTGTTTACGCGTCCCGGCAAAGACCACCTCGCCGCCGAATTTACCGGCACCCGGGCCGATGTCAATGATGTAGTCGGCATTGTCGATGGTCTCTTTGTCATGTTCGACGACGATGACGGAGTTGCCCTTCTCCTGCAGAGAGCGTAGGGTACGGATCAGTTTCAGGGTATCGCGTTCATGCAGACCGATACTCGGTTCGTCCAGCACATACATCACCCCGGTCAGACCCGAACCGATCTGCGAAGCGATACGGATGCGCTGCGCCTCGCCGCCGCTGATAGAACGGGCATCGCGATCAAGGGTGATGTAGCCCAGTCCGACGTCGTAAAGGAAGAAGAGACGCTCTTTGATCTCATTGAGGATAGGCAGTGCGATCATGCTGTTCTGGTCATTCAGAAAATCAAAGGTCTTTTCATCGGCAAACCATTTGTAGCTCTTATCAATCGGCAGGTTGATCACTTCAAAGATCTTCTTGCCTGCCACATCGACGGCAAGCGATTCCCGGCGAAGACGGTTGCCGTTACAGACATTACATTTCTTCTCGCTCATATAGTCCTGCAGCTCTTTGTCGTCTTTGAACATATCGTAGGCGATACGGGTGATTCCCGGCCATACCCGCTTGATGGGGTGCCCTTTCCATTCGAACTCGATCTCGTCGATACCGCCGTGGATGACCGCTTTCTGCTCGTGCGGCTTCAACTCGCCGAACGGCACGGTGATATCTATATTGTTATGGGCACACATCCCTTTCAGAAAGGTGAAATAGTAGCCCTTGTTGAAACCGTAGATGATCTTGACGGCCCCCTTCTCAATCGGCAGGTCGACGTCGATGATCTTCTCCTGGTCAAGCGCATAACGCACGCCGAGACCGTCGCATTCGGGGCAGGCGCCCTTGGGCGAGTTGAACGAAAAGGTGAGCGGCTCAAGCGGCTCGAAACTCACTTTACAGTCGAAACAGGCATTGTGTTCCGAGTAGTGGATGATGTTCTCTTTATAACCCATCTCGGCATGGTTCAGAAACTCCAGTTCCACCTCGCCGTAGCTCTCTTTGAGCGCTTTTTCGACGTCCTGGGCGATACGGTCCTGGTTGTCCTCTTTGATGACGATACGGTCGATGACCACTTTGATGGTATGTTTCTTGGTCTTGGAGAGTTCGATCTCCTCGTCCAGACGGGTCATTACCCCGTTGATCATCGCACGGACATACCCTTTGTGGCGCAAAGATTCAAAAAGATCCTGAAAAGTCCCCTTCTTCTCACGGATCAGCGGTGCCAGAATGACGATCTTTGCACCCACCGGCAGTTTTTTGACCTGGTCGATAATGTCCGACGCAGACATCTGGGAGATCTCTTTGCCGCAGAGATGGCAGTGCTGCACCCCGATGCGCGCGTAGAGCAGACGGAGGTAGTCGTAGATCTCGGTGATGGTCCCGACGGTCGAGCGCGGGTTTTTAGAGGTGGTCTTCTGGTCGATTGCGATCGCCGGCGTCAGCCCTTCGATCTTGTCGACGTCGGGCTGTCCGATACGGTCAAGGAACTGGCGGGCATAGCTTGAGAGGCTCTCCAGGTAGCGGCGCTGACCCTCGGCGTAAAGTGTACCGAAAGCAAACGTCGACTTGCCACTGCCGCTCAGCCCGGTACAGACGACAAGCTGATTTTTGGGCACCTCAAGCGAGATATTTTTAAGATTATTTTCACGCGCGCCTGTAATTTTGATCTTATCCATTTTGACCTACCAATCTGTAAAATAAATATGCTGAGACACCGATGTAGAAGACCATCAGTGCGATCCTGTGCTGTTTGTCTACCACCTGGTGCTTCAACCAGATACCGCCGGCCACACCCGCCAGAGAGGCCAGCCCGATGACGGTACCGCTGTAGTAGTCGATCTGCCCTACCGCAGAGAGTCCGATAAGGCCAGACAGCGAGGAGAAGACGACAAAAAAGAGCCCGGCCGAGACCGCCTTTTTAAGCGGCACATGCAGAAAACCGACCAGCAGAGGTACCAGCAGGATCGAACCGCCGACCCCGATGGAGATGGAAAAAGCACCCAGCATCGCACCGATCAAAAAGAGAATGACCGGATGCGCGCTGCGTTCATCTTGGTGCTCGGTCGTCTTGAAGAACATTCGTCCCAGCGCAAAAAGGACAAAGCCGAGGAAGATCGCTTCAAGGGTCTTCGAGGAGAGTGTCATGATGATGTAAGGGCTCAAAAGCGCTCCCGCGAACCCGCCGAATCCGATCATCATGACCATCTTGATGTCAAGCGTCCCTTTGCGAAGGTTCAGGTAGGAGCCGTAAATCGAACTGAAGACCATCTGCACCACCGAGATACCGATAGCCGTCTTGATGTCATAGCCCATGAAGAGCAGTGCCGGCACAAGTATCGTCCCCCCGCCTATACCGAAAAAGCCCGAAAGCACACCGACGGCAGCACCCAGAAAAAGAAGTTCAATAATCTCTAGCATAATCTATATAAGTCCTTAGTAACCATTTCGCGCGATTATAACGGATAACGGCTTTGGAGGGGGTTATTGTTTGTAAGGTGGGTTTTGGGATTAAGGATAGAACGCACATGAAGCGCGGCAGCAGACCGGAAGACGCAGGCAGCGCTCCAGGCGGTCCGACGCGTTTAGGACATTTTCAGTGCGCAGGCCTCATCGTATGTCAGTTTCGGTGCGCGCAGTGTTGAGGCTTTCAGACCGTCGTAGAGCGTGTCCAGTTTCTCTTCGGCACCCATGCGCTTGAGTTCGCGCTTCTCCAGGTCGGCGTGATCGATAAGTTCGTTCCAGACCGAACTCTCGTCTAGAGAGAAGGCGTAGACAGGAATCCCCTCGTAATCAAAAAGAGCGTCGCTGAGCAGGTCATTGACAAACAGTGTTACCAGGGTATCGGCAGTCAAAAGACTCTTATAGCCTTCAAAAGCCGCGGCGAAATCATCAAAGCTCTCCAGCTCGGCGGCAAGCATCAGCATCGCCGCATCATCCGTAATGGCGATGGCATGCTTAAGCATCACCTTGGGCGGCATCTGTTTCTCGGGTGAGATAAACTTGCCCGGTGTGACGACAAGTGCGCCGCGATAGCCGAAGCGGCCGGGTACTTCTAATGCGCCGTTAAATGATGGCTGCCACTGCAGCTTGTTCTCATAGATATAATCGATCGGTGTTCCCATAGGAGGTCCTTGGTGTAGCAATATTTCCGTTCAAGTTATGTTCGAGCACCGTAAGAAAATGGTGTATGCATGCTGTTGCGCTTAAAAGAATACTTATATCAATGCATATAGTGTGCCCGAGTTAATGCGACATTAATGTTGGTAAAAGATTTAAAAAGAGAAAACCGGTACAAAAACAACGCTGCGAACATGCGTTCCGACTATAGTGCACTGTAACGCGGCACAGGCTATAATGGAAAAAATCTAAATTCCGGAGACACTATGCTCGGCCACTGGTTCAAACAACTTATACGCTATATCTTTGTCGGGGCACTCTCGCTCTTTCCTCTCGTATTGGTTCTCATCGTTGTCAACTTCCTCAAAGACATCGGTATCAGCGCCTATTTCAGCCTCCACCAGTACACCGACTCTTTCGGCATCACCGTTGGGCTGATGATCACGGTAGTCCTTCTCTTCGCCATGCTCGGCTATACCATAGAGAAGTACGGCCGATCCATCATCATCTCGACGATCGACCGTCTCTTTGACTACGTCCCTGCTATCAGGACCATCTACTCCGTTTCGAAGAAAGTGGCCAATATGCTTTCAGGGAATGAAGAAGGCGGCAAAAAAGAGGTGGTGCTGGTGGAGTATCCAAAACCGGATGTCTGGGTCCCGGCCTACGTGCTCAACAGGCACAAAGGGGTCTGCGTCCTCTTTGTACCGACCTCGCCGAACCCGACCAGCGGCTATACGGTGATCGTAAAAGAGGCGTTAGTGGTCTCGACATCGCTGAGTCTTGAAGAGGCATCGTCCTTTATCATCAGCATGGGCGCGGATTTTGTCAAAAAAGACGAACTCGCCGAGCTTATCAACTCGCATTACCCGTAAGCGTAGTCTCCACTCTTTTCTAAAAGAGCGGAAGCTTCCGAAGTGACTGAAATCACATGATTATCACGCTATGTAATATATTTTACGAATACCTGTCTTATAACGCTTTATTGATGTATCATACCCGACTTATTACATCTAAAAGCGGGGTATCCTATGCGTCTTTCCATTCTATTTATACTATCTATCAGTAGTATAATATTTGTGCCAAGCAGCGATGCTGCCATCTACAAAGGGCGTATAGCCTATGTTGAGGATTGCCAGTCCTGTCACCAGAGAGGTGACGAGCTCTTGTCATCCAGGACAAAAAGCGAATGGCAGACACTCATGCGGGATCAGGGCAACGGGTTGGCAAAACGCCATCTTTTGTCAAAAGATTCTATAAAGTCATGGGCGTACTTCGAAAGCCCGATCTATATTAAAAAGTCCAGACACCTCAAAGATTTTCTTACCGAATACGCCAAAGACAGCGGCAATATCCTGGCCTGCGAATAGATAAACATACCGTTATTACTCTTTAACACTCTTGCACGGCGGAGTGTCGGCATTCGGAGGCTGAGCCAATGAACGACGATTTCCAAGATTCTGCCTGGAAAACGGAATAGATGCCGGAAACAAAAAAAAGTTGACGGACCCGGGGGAGAACCGGTTTTTGAGTTTTGAGGTGTAAATGTAGCTGTGATCCAGTTTTCTGCAGATTATAGTCAAACGGTGAGCGGCACCGCCTGATATTAAGCCAGGGCCCCGTTGCCGAAAAAGTCGTTCAGAATTTTTCGGTACTCATCCATATCGTCGATGCGGTTCACACGGTCACGCATCGCAGAGGCACCAAGGTAGCCTTTTGAGTAGGTATGCGTGTGCTTTCTGAACATCGCCACGCCGCGGGGGCCGTAAAACTCGATCATCTTGTCGTAATGTTCCATGATGATCTCATGTTTAAGGTCGAGCGATATTTCGGCAGAACCGCTCTTAAGCTGATGAAAGATCCACGGTGCGCCGACTGCGCCGCGGCCGATCATCACACCGTCCGCTTTGGTGTGTTCAAGCACCCATTGCGCTTTTTCAAAACTGTCGATATCGCCGTTGGCGATAACAGGGATATTGACAGCCGCCTTGATCTCGGCAATAGCGTCATAGTCAACCGGTGCTTTAAATTTTCCGGCACGGGTGCGTCCATGGACCGCAATAAAGTCGACACCCGTTGCTTCAATCTCCTGTGCGATCTGAACATGATTCTTTTCGTTGACGCCCAAGCGGATCTTTGCTGTCAACGTCGACTTGTTGGATGTCTCTTTGATGGCACGCAATATCGAGGTCAGACGTGGCAAATCGTCAAGCAGTGCTGAACCGGAACCGTGACCGAAAACCTTAGGGACAGGACACCCGCAGTTGAGATCAATAACATCGATACCCTCTTCACCGTTGAGCACCTCGACAGCCTGGCGTGCCACATCGGCATCAGAAGCTGAGATCTGCACGGAATAAGGATCTTCAAGTACCGATTTTTCGAGCATCTTAAAGGTTTTTTGGGAACCGTGGGAGAGCGCGTTGGAACTGATCATCTCACTGACGGTAAGATCGGCACCGAACTTCTTTACGACACTGCGAAACGGCAGGTCGGTAAAGCCGGCAAGCGGAGCCAATACATAAAGCGGTTTGTCAAATGAGATCTTATCTGTCATGTTCTGCCTAGGAAATTAGATGTGGAATTATAGCAGAATATTGCTACGCAATGGTGAATGGTGAATGGTGAATGGTGAATGGTGAATGGTGAATGGTGAATGGTGAATGGTGAATGGTGAATGGTGAATGGTGAATGGTGAATGGTGAATGGTGAATGGTGAATGGTGAATGGTGAATGGTGAATGGTGAATGGTGAATGGTGAATGGTGAATGGTGAATGGTGAATGGTGAATGGTGAATGGTGAATGGTGAATGGTGAATGGTGAATGGTGAATGGTGAATGGTGAATGGTGAATGGTGAATGGTGAATGGTGAATGGTGAATGGTGAATGGTGAATGGTGAATGGTGAATGGTGAATGGATTATAGAAAGATGGCGAAGCTCATCTTCAAACAAACTGAACTTGAAAAAGTTTCAGATTTCAAGGAAACATCGCTACGCGAGCGGTACCCTTGTTTTGGTGCAGATTGTGCCGAAGTGAACCCGAAGGCGTACATCGGTACGTCGAGTGGTGAACTTCGGTGCAAGGTGTGCCAAAGCTGGAACTTTTACTAGTAGACTTTGTGAGGGATGAAGAGGTCGATACTGAAGTTCTGGTTACAGTCTTTAAGCGCCTTGTAGGCCTTAAAGTAGATGAACTCATCAGGCTGCGAGTTCTCAAGAATATCTTCCGCAGGTGCCAGCATCTCCAGGTCAAAAAGCGTGTAGAGGTATGCCGGCGTAGCAACTTCGCTGTTTTCAGAGAGCTTTTGGAAAAGCTTGATACGTTCATCAGGCAGCATATGTTCAGAAAGTGTTGCCGAGAGGTTGACAAGATCCTCTTCGTTCAACTCGACTTCGCTGAACATCGCGATCAGAGAGTCTGTCGAGATATCAAGAATATTTTCATCGGCATTCACCCGTGCCACGATCTTGAAGAGAACCTCTTTGTTCAAAAATGCTTTATATTTCTCAATCAGGTGAAGCGGTGCAGTTTTTGCATAGTTGGTAAATGCCAGCGAGACAAGTTCGTCTGAATATTTGTCGGCATTATTCAGGACCTGTTCTTCAGAAAGCTCGCTGTTTTTATAAGCATTCATGTCATTTTGCTGCACTAAAGGGTTTTCAAGTGAAAGGCGGTATTTTTTCAGATCTACGTTTTCACCGTTTTTAATCTTCGTCACCAGTTCGATCACATGGTCGAGTTTCTCGTCACCGGTAACACGGATGGCATTGATCATCTCAAGACGTGAGTTGTCAAGAACGTTTCCAAAAAGAGCATAACGGTCTGTTTTATATTGGTGATTGCGTTCCAGTCTTCCGAGGAGTGCATCTTTTATCGAGTCGGCAAATGTCTCTGAATCTTTACGGTATTTACGCAATTTGAATGAACCGATGATCGAATAGTAAAGCATATGCCCGACAGAAGCCAGGTAAAGGGCGAACATGGAGAGAACGACCCAAAAGGCCAAAGGAAGAACCGGAAGGTTTATTCCCAACACCACTACAGCGAGTTTCTCACTAGGAAATGAGATATAAAAATATGAGCCGACTAAGGCCATCAAGATAAATGCAGCTATAGTGTAGCGTTTAATATACATCGTATATCCTTATTGGTGTTGTTTTTCTACGATCCCCCGACAATCAATGCAGTACTTTGCATGCGGCTTCACTTTAAGACGCTGAATGGAGATGTTTTCTTCACACATCTCACAAATACCGTATTTCTTGTCTTTAATTTTACCCAAAGCAACTTCAATCTCTATCAATTCCAATTCCTGCTGCATCCCAATCGCCATCTCGCGCATATTTTCGTTACTGACAGAAGCATAATCGCCTTCATCATTAAGCTCTAACGTATGTAATTCGCCGAGCTCTTTTTGAACACCGGCGATGTTCTTTTCGATCTGTGCTTTGCGTGACTTTAGTAAGTCAACGAAAAATTCTAGTTCACTGTTGCGCATTTAATGTCCTATTTGTGATATGGATGGTTGCTTAAGATAGAAAATCCGCGATAGATCTGTTCCAGCAAGACCACTTTGGCGATCTTGTGGCTCATCGTGATCTTCCCGAGAGAGATCACCTTATCGCACTGTTTTAAAAACGGATCTTCAAAACCGTAGGCACCACCAATAAAAAATTTAACTGACATTTTATCTTCTAAAAGCTTACTAAAGTCAGTAGAACTGATTATTTTTCCATCAGGGTGCAATGCAACCGTGTAAGCACCCTGCAAATATGGTTCTAAAAGTTTTGTATAAGCCTTCTGTGCGGCCTCCGTAGAGAGGGTGTGTGCTTTCGTAACATCTTTGTTGAAAAGTTCGATATCGTTAATTTTTGCGAAGCGTGATGACATCTTTATGAGCTCTTTATTAAGCGGATCGTATAAAGATCGCTCTTTTTTGGCGATAGATATGACATCTACGTTCATTTAATCCTCTCCATACAGTGCACTGCTTATCACCCGGTACTTGACATTCTCGAACACATCTTCGAAACGGACACCGCCGATAGCGGCCACAGGGTGTTTTGAGCCTGCGGCTAGCGCATCCAACCGCTCTTTAAGCGGTGCGGCATCCTCCTTTGTACGGGTGGCTCTGAAGGCGCCTAAACCGATATAATCAAGGTCCAGCCGGTTTGCCTGGTCGATCTCTTCTTTGTTATGCGTCGAAAGCCCGATCAGCTTCTCTTTTCCGATAGCGCTACGGATCTTCTTGAGCGCGGTCACGGGATCACGATCGACTTTATAAAGGTCCTCTTGCCCCAAATGAACACCATCGCAGAAAGGGTGCAGTAAAAAAGTATCGTTTATGATCAGTGTCTTGGACCATAATGCCCGTAACGTCTTAAGCTGTTGGGTGATAACGTCAAGGTCTCCGCTTTTATTGCGGTATTGAATGATCTGGGCATCATGTCTGTTGCAGAGCGCTACAAATGCCTCCAAGGTGTAATTCTTTTTATCGAGTGTGGATTGATCGCAGAGGGCGTAAAGTTGCATAAATATTAAATCAGTGTGTTGGGCCTATTTGCCCAACATCATCTTAAGGAGATTGCTCAGAGTATCTTTCATCTCGTTACGGTTTACAACCATATCGATAGAACCCTTTTCAAGCAGGAATTCTGCTCTCTGGAACCCCTCAGGCAGGTCTGAACCGATAGTCTGCTTGATAACACGCTGACCGGCAAAACCGATCAATGAACCTGGCTCGGCGATAATGATATCGCCCAGTGTCGCAAAAGAGGCACTAACGCCGCCCATCGTCGGATCGGTCAAGAGTGAGATATACGGAAGTTTCGCTGCAGCGAGTCTGCCAAGTGCTGCCGACGTCTTTGACATCTGAAGCAGCGAGAAGGTCGACTCCTGCATACGCGCACCGCCTGAAGCAGAGACAATAATAAGCCCCTGACGTTTGTCAATGGCTCGGTTGATAGCGCGAACGATCTTTTCGCCCTCGACAGAACCGAGTGAACCGCCCATGAAACTGAAATCGAAAACGACCAGTTGTGTCCCGATTCCGTTGATGTCACACTCGCCGCTGATCACAGAAGAGTGGCGTCCCGTCTTTTTGACCCCCTCTTCCACACGTTTGACGTAAGACTTTTTGTCGACAAACTTCAGCGGATCGACGGGTTTGAGGTTCGCATCGTATTCGACAAAAGTATCTGCATCGGCAAGCAGTTTAATACGTGCATCAACACCAAGACGCAGGTGATAACCGCATTTTGGACAGACATAGTTCTGGTTCTCAACCTCTTTGTAGTACATCAAAGACTGGCAGGACGGGCATTTGATCCAGTGAGCCGGTGCTTCGCTTTTTGATGCTTGTTGTTTCGTTGAGTTTGAACTGCTAAAAAGGTCAAAAAGATTCATTCACTTGCCTCAGATAAATTAAAAATTGTCAGTATTTTAGCAAAGACATCCTTATTATGCGATACGATTAGGATATCTTTGCTTCTATAGGTGTACAGATCTTCGCACAAATAGAGCCCTGCCTCGACATCATAAAGACGCATAGGACCTACAAACACCATATACAGTGCAGAGTGGGCATACGCCAGAGAAAGGGCTACAGCCCCCGGAGAACGGAATTTAAACCCCGTATCCATCAAGGTGCGTGCTGCATCAGGATGAAGCCCCGGCTTCTCAAAAAGACCGACTTTCGCATGAATGTTGGCATGCACATCTTCACGCTCATCTTCTCTGAAAAGAGAGCGGCGGTAGTGTTCATTCTCCGTGCGCACAAAACAGTCACCGTTGGCGAAATTACAGACAATACCTGCCACTGTCCTGTTATCACGTTTGAGTGCGATGGAGGTGCCATAATAGGGAAATTCGGACATCAGGTTATCACTGCCATCGACGGGATCGATGATGATCAGATCCTTCCCCTCACCGATACTGCCGCTCTCTTCCGAGAGGATCTTACCGAAAGAGGAGAGATGTTTGACAAAAATTTCTTCTGCCAGAAGATCGTAATTGATGCTAAGGTCACCCCCGGCACCTTCAGTTTGCGGTTCACAACCGTAATGATGTTCGGTCGAGCGGATAAACGCTTCCACTTCGATAGCCGCTTTGAAACACGCTTCAATAAAAGCGTCCATAACTATCCGAGAAGTGACTTGATCATCTTACGGGCAGCTTCACGTCCATCAAGAGCCGCTGTAACAACCAGGTCCGCACCGCGATAACAATCCCCGCCGGCATAAACACCGGCAGTCGTCGTCTCGTAGTTATCATTGATCACAACACCGCCCCAAGCATTCGTCTCAATACCGTTTTCAGCGAGGAAAGAAGGGACTTCAGGATCAAAGCCCAAGGCTAAAATAACGATATCAGCTTTGACTTTGAACTCACTGCCTTGTACCTCTTCCATCCGTTGACGGCCGCTCTCGTCTTTGGCACCAAGTACCGTTTTGATCATCTCGACACTGACTGCTTTGCCGTTTTCATCAAGAATGATCTCTTTCGGTGCGGCGTAAAAGGTAAAATCAACACCCTCTTCCACCGCATTTTTGTACTCTTTTTGCGATCCCGGCATATTGTGGGCATCACGGCGGTAAAGACAGGTAACCGATCTTGCCCCTTCACGTTTGGAAGTACGCACACAGTCCATCGCCGTGTCACCGCCACCGATCACGACAACAACCTTGTCTTTAAAATCGAAGGCTTTGTCATAGCTCAGGCCAAAGTTTTTACGCTGAATCGCCGTAAGATACTGCATCGACATATAGACGTTATCGGCATTCTCGCCTGCGAGTCTGGCGCCTTTGGCTTTAGTCGCACCAAGGCCTAAAAAGATGGCGTCATGTTTGTCGGCGATCTCGTCAAAGCTGATATCTTTGCCCACTTCGGTATTCACGACAAGTTCCATGCCCGCATCTTTCAAAATAGAGAGACGGCGCTCGATCACTTTCTTGTCAAGTTTGAAGTTAGGGATCCCGTATGTCAACAGGCCGCCCGCACGATCACTGCGCTCATAAACCGTCACGGCTATCCCTGCACGAAGAAGATAGGTCGCAGCGGAAAGGCCGGCAGGACCTGAACCGATGATCGCGACTTTCTTATCGGTGGTGATACCCGGGAATTTAGGTGCCAGTCCCGCTTTGAATCCCTCTTCGTTGATAAAGGTCTCAACCGACCCGATGGTGATGGCACCGTGGCCGTCGTTAAGGGTACAGTCACCTTCGCAGAGGCGGTCGTGGGGACAGACACGCCCCATAACTTCCGGGAACGGCGACGGCTCATTCGAGAGGTTGAACGCAAACTCCAGATCTTTTTCAGCAACAGCCTTCAGCCACTGCGGAATATAGTTATGAAGGGGACATTTGTTTAGACAAAAGGGATCGCCGCACTGAATACAACGATCACTTTGAGAAGAGGCCTCTGCTTTGTCAAACTTTTCATAGATCTCTTTGAAATCCTTAGTGCGTTCGACAACTAAACGTTTTGACGGGTCAATACGACCTGTAGTTAGAAAGTTTCTCATATTAATCCCCTTTCTCTTGATTTAATGGTAGTTTTTTAAGGTTTTTAGGACGTACAAGCCAGAAATTACGGATCTCGATACGGAACGTGTCCAGAATCTCTTTTGCTTTCAGACTGCCTGTCGCACTCACATACTCTTTAAGAAGACGTTTCAGGTAATGTCTTGCCTCGTCCCCTTCGTCGGTATCGATACGGATCGCCTCAACCAGTTCACGGTTCACGTTCTCGATAAAATCATGATCTTTGTCATAGACAAAAGCGATACCGCCCGTCATACCTGCACCAAAGTTACCGCCTGTTTTACCCAGGATCGCAACAATACCGCCTGTCATATATTCACAGGCGTTATCACCGGTACCTTCGACAATCGCCAAGGCACCCGAGTTACGTACAGCAAAACGTTCGCCTACGGAGCCGGAGATAAAGAGTTTACCGCCTGTCGCACCGTAAAGACAGGTGTTACCGCCGGCAGAGAACGCTTCACCCTGGTGGATAGGGTTGATAATGATCTTACCGCCGCTCATACCTTTACCGATATAGTCATTGGCGACACCGTCGAGCTCGATAGAGACTCCCTTGATCAGGAAAGCACCGAGGGCTTGACCGGCGATACCGTTAAGCTTGACCCGGATCGTATCTTCTTTGAGTCCCTGATCACCGTAATACTGCGCTATTTCACCCGATACCAGCGCACCGAAACTTCGGTGCACGTTTTTGATCGTGCGCTCAATGCGCACCGGATGTTCCGGATGTTTGATCGCTTCGTAGGCCTCTTCAAGGACACTTTTTTCAAAGGCATTGTCATCGAACGGCTCGTTAAACGGCACCTGGCAGGTGTTGACGCCCTCTTCAAGGTGGAGCACCGACGAGAAGTCGAACTTCTTCGCGAAGTCGTCGTCAACGACTTTCAGGATATCGGAACGACCGATCATCTCTTCCATCGTTTTGAAACCAAGCTCGGCCATGATCATGCGCACATCTTCTGCCAGGAAGGTGAAGAAGTTGATGATCTGCTCAACCGTACCGTTGAAGTGCTCTTTACGCAGTCTTTCGTTCTGCGTTGCAATACCCACCGAACAGCGGTTGACATGGCAGATGCGCAGCATCTTACATCCGACGATCGTCAGAACGCCTGTACCGAACCCGTAGGACTCGGCACCGAGGAGAGCAGCTTTGACGACATCCAGACCCGTTTTGAGCCCGCCGTCGGTCTGCACTTCTACCAGGCCGCGCAGGTTGTTCGCTTTAAGCGCGTTGTGCGCCTCAGAAAGACCGAGTTCCCACGGGTTACCGGCAAACTTGATCGATGTCAGCGGTGCTGCACCGGTACCGCCGTCACCGCCGGAGATGATGATCTTGTCGGCATAGGCTTTGGCTACACCCGCTGCGATCGTACCGACACCGGCCGTTGAGACCAGCTTGACCGCGATTTTGGCCTTCGGATTGACCTGTTTCAAGTCAAAGATAAGCTGGGCAAGATCTTCGATCGAATAGATATCATGGTGCGGCGGCGGCGAGATCAAAGTCACACCCGGAACCGTATGGCGCAGACGTGCGATCAGACCGGTGACCTTATCGCCCGGAAGCTGCCCGCCTTCACCCGGCTTGGCACCCTGGGCGACCTTGATCTGGATCTCTTCGGCTGAACGCAGGTAGGCAGGTGTTACCCCGAAACGACCCGAAGCGACCTGCTTGATCTTCGAAACCCGGTTGGTGTTGTAACGTGCGACGTCCTCGCCACCCTCACCCGAGTTTGACTGGGCGCCGATGGTGTTCATCGCCACGGCGATCGCTTCGTGCGCCTCAGGCGAGATAGAACCGAGGCTCATCGCTGCTGATGCGAAACGTTTGAAGATCGCCTCTTTCGGCTCGACTTCGGAGATATCGATCGGTTTGCGGTCGGACTTGAACTCCAGGAAGTCACGGATAAAACGCAGACCACGGCTGTTGATGATATTGCGCAGCTTGGCGTAATCTTTCGGATCACCCGATTTGCTGATCGCATGGATCGCATGAATGGTGTCCGGACCGAAGTCATGATACTCCTGACCGTTGTAGAACTTGTAGAACCCGCCGATTTTGAGAGGGAATATCGTACTGAACCCTTTCTCCTCAAATGCCTCATCGTGAACGCTTTTCATACGGGCATCGATATCTTCGTACCCCAGACCCGGAATAAGACAGTGTGAATCACCGAAACAGTCATCAACGATCTCCCGGCTAAGCCCCATAACATCAAAAAGACCGGAGTTACGATACGAAGCGATCGTCGAGATACCCATCTTCGACATAATTTTCAAAAGTCCGGCATTGATCGCAGAGTGGGCATTCTTCTGCGCTTCGGCGCAGCTGATATCAAAGTTGTTCTTCTGATTAACACGGTGAATGACCGAAGCGAAGAGCAGTCTTGGGAAAACAGCGCTTGCCCCATAGGCCAAAAGTGTCGCGGCACTGTGCGAATCCATCACCTCGCTGGTGTCAGCGATGATCGAGACAAGGTGACGCACTTTTGCGTCAAGAAGTTCACGGCTCAGACGTCCCACTGCCAACAGCATCGGAATCGTGCGTTTCTCTTTTGAGAGTTCGCTGTCACTCAGGACGACAATACGGACGCCCTCTTCTTTGACCGCCGTAACAACTTCTGCTACAAGCGCTTCTATCGCGGCTTTCAGATCATTCTTATAGGCTACCGAGAAGGTCTTGTTTTTGTAAAAGTCCTGATAACGCGGCGAGTTGCTGTCACCGAACGATTTAAGCACTTCAAGCTTCTCATAGGTGATGATCGGAGATATCGCTTTCAGACGGTGTGCATGTGACGGGATCTCATTCAGGATGTTGTGTGTCTCGCCGAAACCGGTGTTAAGACTCATCACCACTTTTTCACGGATCGGGTCGATCGGCGGGTTGGTTACCTGTGCGAACTTCTGTTTGAAATAGTCGGAGAACGAGCGCTGTTTTGTACTGAACGCTGCAAGCGGCGTATCGTCACCCATAGAGCCAACTGCTTCCTTGCCGTCCGTAATCATCGGCTCAAGAACCTGCTCGACGACCTCCTGCGTGACATTGAAGTAGCGCTGACGATTGATCAGTTCACTCTCTTCAATACTGCAGTTTGTCGTATACTGGTCATCGACATGCTCCTGAAGATAGACCATGTGCTCATTCAACCACTCCATATACGGGTTGGATGATTTTAGGTAGTTATTGATCTCATCGTCTTTAAGCACTTTTCCAAACTTGAGGTCAAGTCCGATCATCTGGCCTGACTGCAGTCGTCCGCGCTCTTTGATCTGATCATCGGGAATGTCAACAACACCGTACTCGGAAGCGATCAGAAGATTATCATCATGTGTGATAATGTATTTTGACGGACGAAGACCGTTACGGTCCAGAACACAACCGATATAGCGGCCGTCTGTCAATGAGAATGCAGCCGGACCGTCCCAGGCTTCAAAGACTGTTGACTGGTACTCGTAGAAAGCACGGAGTTCCGGGTCCATGTGCGGTGCATTCTGCCATGGAGCGGGGATGACCGCACGTGCGGCCTTGAAGAAATCCATACCGTTGACGATCAGGAACTCAAAGAAGTTGTCACCCGAAGCACTGTCTGATGAACCCGGCTGAAGGATAGGTAGAATACGTGCGATCTCTTCCTCTGTAAAGACTTCACTCTTGATCGACTCCGATTTCACCTCGACGTTGAAACGGTTGGCTTCGACCGAGTTGATCTCACCGTTATGCGCAACAGCACGGAAAGGCTGCGCCAAACGCCACTCAGGTAGCGTATTGGTAGAAAAACGCTGGTGAAAAAGAGAAAAAGAGATCTTGAAACGCTCGTCCTGAAGATCTTTATAGAACTCTTTGATGTGCGTCGGCATCACGAGCCCTTTGTAAGATATGACACGTGATGACATCGAAGCGATATAGAAATCTCTCACAGAGACCAGTTTATGTTCAGTCTCTTTACGCGAAAGGTAAAGCAGCGCGTCAAAACGCTGATTCGCCATGATCGAATTAGCGGTGACAAAGACCTGTACAATATTTGGCAGTGAGGCAAGGGCCTGATCACCCAGTGCATTTGTATCTACCGGAACATCACGACGGTATACTATTTTAAGGTCGTTGTTGTTACAAACTTCCTCCAGCGTCTCCAAATGTTTTTTGTCTTTTGTAAAAACAGTCGCGACAGCAAATTGATCCGGCAGTTCGACACCCGCCTCTTTGGAGACGTGGCGCATAAACTCTGTCGGCATGGACAGCAGCAGACCGCTACCGTCGCCTGTCTTGCCGTCCGCAGCAACCGCACCGCGGTGCATCATACGTTCAAGTGCTGTGATCGCATTTTCGAGCGTTTCGTGTGAAGCGCGGTTTTTGATGTTAGCTACAAGCCCGAAACCGCAATTATCTTTAAATGATCGCAATAAATCGTGATGTTCCATCATATAAGATACCTTTTATATAAAATTTCGTTGAAATCTCTAAACTTTAAGCATTTTTAAAGCTTATTTAACATATTTAGAAATCGTACATTTGCTAATATTATACTGGCTGTCAGGTTAAACTTCTATTTAAGAGTTATAATTGCAAAAGAAAAAAAATTAAAACGTGTAGGTAAGAAACAGAGATGCAGGGCTTTATCATCAGTCTCAATCGCGCACGAGACGAAGATCTTGTTGTTACTATTCTATCTCAGAATCGCTTAGATACGCTTTATCGTTTCTATGGAGCGCGTCACGGCGTGATCAACCTCGGTTTTAAAATCGATTTTGAGATCATCACCAATGTAAAATCCAATATCGGCCAACTGCGCGATGTGCTCCACATCGGTTATCCATGGCTTACCGATCACCATCAGCTGCGTACATGGCAGCAGTTCACCGCCCTTTTCTACCCCCATCTGCGCGAGTCGGAAGATACCGGGTCATTCTATTTTGAGCTCTTGGATCAAGCGGCCTCGTCCTGGGGAAAACAGAACCCGAAACGTGTTGCCGTCGAGTCCTATGTTCGGCTTCTTGAACATGAAGGTCGTCTGCACAGCGAGTTAAACTGTTTTTTCTGTGATGCACCCATCACCAAAGAGGTCTCGCTGATCCGTTCCTACCTGCCCGCACATCCCAACTGCGCCCATACGCTCAGTATTGACCAAAAGGGGTTGATGGAGTTGTTTGAAAATCACTCCAGCCTCTTTTTAAGTGATAAAGAGGTGGAAAGGCTGTGGCTGGTTCTACTTGAAGGTCTTTAGAGTGTGATCCGAACGGTGAAGGTACGGTAGGGTTCTCGACTACGCTCTAATTCACATACTCGACAAAATAATATTTGAGATCCCATAAGCCGACACGTTTCGCTTCGTATGCAAGCTGTTTCTGGTTACCGAACAGTTTTCCGATCTCATCTACATGTCGCTTGCTTCTACCGATATAGAGACAGCGTCCCAGTTTCGGAATCGAAGACAAAGGGGACTCCATGGCAATCCCCTGATCGTCATGACGCCAGATGTTAAACTGTGAAAAACGTGCAGTATTAAGCACCAGTACATTGTTGTAGCGTCTAAAGAAGTAAGCCACTTCGGAGCCGTGGTAATCATCGATAAGGAGGTAGTCATACCGGTCGAGATCGAGGTGCATCGCTTCGATCTCCTCCTTGAACTTGTCAATATGACCCAGACGCAGATGGAGTCTCTCTATCGGCGGTATATAGTCTCCGATCGGCGTTTTGAGTATGATCAGCAGAAACGTACTGAAAGAGACCCCTGCGATCAAAAGCTTTCGATAGTTGTATTTGGCAAGATAGTGCCCCAATAAAACAGCAGCGCTCAGATAGGCGCCGGCCGCCCACTGCGCATTGGCCTCTTTGAATGCGGCGTTATAGCTGAAAAACAGCAGTACAAACAAAAACGGCAGAAGCAGATAGACTTTTTGCCGGCTAAAACGCTCTTTGTCCCGGAGAATAAAGTAGAGCAGCGGCAGAAGATAGAGCGGATGAAAAAGAGCGAACTGCAGCCCGACAAACGTGAAAAACGCTTTGGGATGAAACACTTTTTCCTCGGCCACACCGTGATGCAGCTGAAAAGTGAAAGAGATAAACTCATGCAGATAGTTCCAGTAGAGCACCGGCGAAAAGACGATCACCGCCAAGGCTATGGCCCCGTAAAAATACTTGTCTTTAAAAACAGCTCTTTTGTAAAGCAGTATATAGACAAAAATAGTAAAGAGCGGCAAGATCCCGGTATATTTTGACAGCAGCAGTGCGCCGGCCGAGAGACCCGTCAGCAGTGCGTATTTTTTATTGTCCTCTTCAAGATAGATATAGGCGCTGTAGAGCGTCAATGCCCAAAAGAACATCAAAGGCGTGTCCGGCGCGATCACCGTCGATGCCGCCAGCACCAGTATGGAGCTTAAAAAGATATAGAAGGTATAGACCGCCGCTTTCTCGTCAAAGATCTTTTTCGCCAGCATATAGAGAAAATAGGCCGTTGCCGAGACCAGAAGGGCAGCAGAGAGACGTACGAACATCGCTTCATCGCTAAAAAGCGTGGTCATCTTTATAAAGTAGGCGACCATCGGCGGATGGTCAAAGTAAGATAACCCCAGTTTTTTGGACCAGAGCCAGTAGTAGGTCTCATCGGAGTAAAAGTTTATGAACTGGTTGGCTATCGCGTTAAAGAGCGTGTAGAAGAAGAGGACGATTTTTTCTCTATAGCCCATCATTTACCCTCAAGGATATCTTGTTTATGCAGGCGCAGCGTCACTACGTTCAGGAGCGCTTCTATAAATATCTTTTTGGACATCTTAGACTTGCCTGCGACCCTGTCTTCAAAAACAATCGGTACCTCTTTGACTTTGAACCCTTTAAGGATTGTCCTGTAGTTCATCTCAATCTGAAAAGCGTATCCGGCACTCATGATGTTGTCGAGGTCAATGGCTTCCAGGACTTCGCGTCGGAAGCATTTGAAGCCGCCTGTGACATCTTTAATGGAAATGCCGAGGATCGTACGGGCATAGGTACTGCCGCCGAAACTGATGAATTTTCGCAGCAGCGACCAGTTGACAACACCGCCGCCCTTGACGTAACGGCTGCCGATCACCAGGTCGTACTCTTTAATCTTCTCAATAAACGCGGGGAGGTATTTCGGGTCATGAGAAAGGTCCGCATCCATTTCGATCACAAAAGCGTACTCTCTGGCCAGACACCACTTGAAACCCTCAATATAGGCTTTGCCCAGCCCCTCTTTCTTTTGTCTGATAATGAGATGGAGTTTTTCGCCGTAGAGTTTGGTATCGATAAGTTCCTGTACTTTGGCGTAGGTCTTATCGGGTGAGTTGTCATCCACGATCAGGATATCCAGCTCCAGTTGAAGATCAAAGACCTTTTTTAAGATTACTTCTATATTATCGATCTCGTTATAGGTTGGGATAACAACAATGCCTCGACTCATATCTCTTCCTCCTTATGGTGTGCAAAAATAATCAGATAGCTTCCTAAAAAATTAAAACCCATCGCGACGGCGATACCGGCAATCTGCCCGGCGATCTGTATCAACTTCTCTTCGCCGAAATTCAGGACCACGATGTTAAGCACCAGCAGGTTCAGCAAAAAGCTTAAGAAATTCAAAGCCAAATATTTGGGAAATTTCTTTCTTGTCCTTGTCTTGTGATCGCGGAATGTCCATTTTTTGTTGAGCTGATAATTCTGTGTCACCGCCACCAGAAAAGCGGCAATGGAAGAGATATTGTAATGGACATTCAAAAAGGTCAAGGCACTGAATACAGTGATATTTGTCAGTGTACCCAAGGCACCGACTGAGCCGAATTTAACGATTTTTCTTACTATGGGAGATCCTAACTACGTTTATTACCTGAATTATATACAATTCTTCTCGTTATTTCACTGTCGGGAGCGTGAAACAGCGGAATTCCCGCCAAAGCTTCCCGTCTACGTTATAATTAAAAAAATCCGAGGATGAAATTGATGCTGAAGATCTACCTTGCCGGGCCAGATGTCTTTGAACACAATGCGATCGAAAGAGGGGCTGCTTTAAAAGAGCTCTGCCGACAATACGGTTTTGAAGGCTGCTTTCCTCTCGATAATACAGTGGTGTTCGATGGCACACCATCCAACATCGCCAAAGCGATCAGAGAGGCCAACATCGCCCTGCTTGCATCCTGCGACATCGTGCTGGCGAACCTCAATCCCTTTCGCGGGATCGAACCCGACTCTGGCACCGTGTATGAGGTCGGTTACGGTGCCGCACTTGGCAAAAAGGTCTACGGTTACGCTGCGGATCGCCGCCCCATGATAGAGCGCGTTCGCGACGCGCAAAAGCTTGCAGCCGATGCCACCGTCTGCAGAGACGGCATGAGTATCGAAGATTTCGGTCTGTCGCACAACCTGATGATGCTCGATGTGGTTATTGCCGATGATGCAAAAGAGGCCCTGGCGTATATTCGGTCTGTTTATTAAAAACAGCTCAATACAGTTTTGATCCATCCTCATATTTATAGAAGTGGTTTTCGAGACGCAGGCGTTTCATCTTGTAACCGTCTTTTGTGATCGCATCATCATAAAGGTAAAGGTAGTGCTTGCACTCTTTTTTATCCGCATCGCTGTAGATCGGACGGGTGATCTTTAGAAATTCGTCAACACTCATATCGCGGCCAAAGAGTTTGTTCAGCCCTTTGTATTTTTTCAGCTCTTTCTCACGGTATTTTGGCCATTTCGGCGCAACTTTGATGCTCTCTTCACCGATGGTGACAGAAAAGATATATTCCGCTTTCCCGCTTTTTTTATTGGCCCAGCACGGCGGCAGTTCATTGCCGCCGCCCATATTGAGCTTACGGGTAAGATAGACGATCTGCCCTTTCAGTATATCCTGTTCATATGCCAGCTGCTCTTTGGTCATAGAGAAGTGCTCTTTGAGTGATTTTTCCAAAAATGCATTTTCTTTCAGAAGTTCCTTCTCTTTTTCAACGGCTGCTGCAAGCGCCGTTTCAAACTCCAGGTTCTTTTTCTGCGCAATGTCCAGATCGGAGACAAGCGTGTGCAGCTCTTTTGTGGAGTTCAGCTCTTTCAGCTCCTGCAGCAGTGCCGCTTTTCTGGCTATCTCCGCATTGATATCCGCATTGACCTCGATGAGTTCTGCGCTGTTTTCATAACGCTCTATCTCGGCTTTCAGCGCTTTGTTTTCAGCGATCAGAACAGTCTGGTTACTCAACTCTTTAAAGATCGATTTAACCTCTTTTTTCAGATCTTTCTCTTCATAATCTTTGAGTTTGAAACGCAGGGCGCTGTTGACCATCTCTTCTGAAAGCTTTTGGTTCATACGGTTCTTTATCTGAAGATGCCGGTTCTCTTCGGCAATACGTTCCTTCTCTTTATGGAGCTGTATGATCTCACTCGATTTTTCAACAGAGATAAACGCCGAACTGAGGAGAAGAATGAAAAAGAGCATCAATATCAGCTCGGTAAGGGTGATACCGAATAAGAAATCGCCGTTGTTATTGCCGCTGTATTTCATGGAAATGATATCCGCTTACTGTTTGGGTAGCTTGACGTTCCCATGGGAACGCATCTTCTCGTTCACAGCAGGTGTCTCTTCTCTTTGTCTTCGAAAAAGCACTTTCTCTTTATCCGTCTCCTCTTGCACCATAAACTTGTTGTTCAAAGCTTCAAGCATCCGCCTGTTCTCCTGAAGCATCGTTTCGACCAGCTTTATATTCACTGCCGGCGTTTCCTCTTTTGGACTTTGCGAAAGCACATTATCTTTAATAGCCGCCTGCTGGAGCAGAAGTTTTTCGCTCAATGCGTCAAGCATTCGTCTGTTCTCCTCGACTATTCCATCGATCATCGTTTCATTCTTCTGTGCCTGTGAGCTGATAAAGTTGCCGAGGACTTTTGTGCTCGAGGTCATAATAGCGTCAACGACCTGGTTATGAAGACGTTCTGTTTTAGAACCGATGGACTGGATGACTTTATTGTTTAAGACGGTGATATCGTTAATGATCTTCTCGTTGCCCGCTTCTCTGTTTTGCACAAAGCTTTCCATCATCTGCCTGTTAAAGCTGTTGAGCTTTTCCAATATCTCTTGGTTACTGTTGACGCCGTTGGCGATAAAGCTGTCGATCACTTTTTGATTTTCCCCTAAAAGACGTTCGATCAGGATCTTGTTCTGCCTGTCTTTCTGCTGAGCATAGGCTTCTATCAACGCTCTGTTTTTCTCTGAGAGGTCATCGGTGAGAGTCTTCGAACTTTCGGCGAACATGTCATTGACCTGACGAAACAACATCGGAAGATCGCGTACAAACTCGTTGAAAGAGCTGATGACTTTACGCATCTCCGCATTGGAGTTGGCGATGCTTCCCGCCGAAGAGCCCATGGTGGAGTTGAACTCTTCGATCCACTTCTCGCTCTCTTTCATCGTCTTTTGGAAAGATTGGGCAGAGGCAAGATTCTGCTCTTCATAACTTTTATGCAAGGCCGTGATATTCTCATAGATCTCACTCACCCTGCTCTCTTCTTGCTGATGAATCTTGTCCATGTCATCATAGATCTTGGTGAAAATATTGTTTATGCTTGTCTGTTCCAGACTTTCAACAAGGCGCTGATTGTAACGCTCTACCGACTTAAGCGTCTGGTCCGTAAAGATCTCCAGCTTTTCGTCAATAACCCGCGAAAAGGTCTTTGTCTGATCGATACTGTGGCCGATATGGTCATTAAGCAGCTGCAGTTTCTCCATGATCATGAGGTTGAAACTCTCGATGTTTGAGCTGATGTTGGGACTGAAGCTCAAAAGATAGATACGCATGGAAAGGCCCACAATCGTTGTCGAGATCGAAATACCGAACTGACCGATCAGGCGTGTCAGCAGCCCCCCTGCCAACAGATCGGAAGAGAGCAGGTAAAGAGAACTCGCCAGAGAGATCAATGTAAATAAAAAGCCTAGGTAGTAGTTGCTGTCGGCAAACTGCTCATTGGTCAGCAGCTCTTTGTCGACAAGTCGGCGGCCTGTCAAAAAATAACCGATCATCACTGCGATCGTCATAATCACAGAGAGATAGAGCATACCGAAAACGGAGCCGAGCAGGATGAAAAAGATACCGCTTACAAAAGCCGCAACAAAGAGGTGTTTGATCTGAATACCGCTGAAAAAAGTGTCTTCGAATTTAAGTTTATTGCCTATCATGCTTAACCATCTGTCATTTTAACGCTCTCTACGTTAGCGTTCATGTTTTCTAAAAGATTGATCCAGAAATCGATATGGTCCCGGCTTTGAAACCGCTCCAGCTTGTCACGTCTTACCACCACAATGTCCACATCCACCCCTTCAAGATCGGTACGGACCTTGAAAAACTCTTTTGAGTCTACGAACGATTCCAGTTTCCCGTTTGAGGATTTAAAGAAAGAGAGTGCGGAGGAATTTTGAATCATGTCGGAGATGATCGTTATCTTGTAATGGATAGAAGGATCTTTCACATAGGGAAATGCAATATTGTTGACGACCTGAATCGTCTCTATGATCGGCGACGTGGTACACGTGTACTCATCGGAAAGCGATGCCATCTCTTTCATCAATGGATTGTGAAACTTCTTTTCCCAACGTTTTTTTAACAGTTTAGGGTTGCTGTAGAGCTCACTTTTTCCGGCCCCGTCACCCGGATTACAAAGCGTGACCTGTGACTGCATCTCAGCCGGCAAGGTGCTGTCGATAAAAAAAAGCTGGATCTGCTCATCAATCTTCAGATTCGCTATGATATTCATGATGATATGTTTGATCTGTGTGACCTGGATACTGTTATAGTTGTCCGTCATGTCAAGAATGATGACCTGTCTGTCAAATTGCCCATCAACGCGGCACATGCTCTCTTTATCAATGTCCGCACGCTGGTTACTGGCTATAAAGACGGTAATCGACAACAAAATGGCGACGACAACACCGATAATGATGTAGCCGAGTTTGTCTTTTTTTTCTCTTTTCGCCCGCCTACGCATTTACTGTTCCCGTTTCAGAGTTTTCGCCGAGCTCCGTAATCACCTCTTTAAGTGTCGCATTGATCTTCAGTTTCTGTTCGCCGATAATATGCGGCAGTTCCTGGACTTCTTCCTGGTAACGGACTAAATCTTTTTTGAACTTGGGCTCAACTATCTTTATCGCGAAATCGGCATCAAGTTCTTCTCTCTGGTTGAAATAAGCCGGTGCTTCATCACTTCGGTGCTCTTTGTTCGTCTCCCTGTAGACATTCAACATCGCGTTGCAGGTGTTGTTGAGATAGTTATAATACTCTTTGTAGTGGTCATTCAGTTTTTGTCTGAAGATCGGTATCTCCGTCAACTCCTGCATAATAACGCGGCTGGTCATCTGACGTGTTTCAAGTTTATTAAGGATCGATTCCGACATCTTCTCTATCTCATTGAGAAGCTCCTCTTTCAACTCGGTATACTCGAGCAGTGCTTCCTGGTACTTTCGGTCAAGAGCACCATAGTTCGGATATTCATCATCCATCTTGTAAAAATCCGTGAAAGCGATTAGAAAAGAGAGCAGTCCCACAAGGACCAGGACGATCGAATCAAACTCATGCAGACCGAAAGGGTTTTGCTGAAAAGAGATGATGGAGTTGACATAGGCATTTTCAGGATCGATGCCAAGCTGCACACGCAGATGCCCTACAAGGAGATTGAACAGCAGGATAAGGAGTGCAGAGAGGGCCAGGATCAGAGCGATGCCATACTTGTAAAGCGCACTTTTGTTTACAAGGTTGAGCCGCTTGACCAAAAAACTGCCCAGAAAAAAAGCGAGCGTCATATTGATGACCGAGATGATCAAGGCCTGCGCCGCCCCTCCGATGAGTCCGAGTTCATTGCCTTTGGCAAAGAAATAGGCATTGAGCATGGTCTCACTCAAGAGAATAAGCATGATAATGCCGATGTAGAGGATCTTAGAGCTGGGATACGAAGCTTCTCTCGTCAATGCGTTGGCAATCTTAAAGTTTTTCAGATCGTTTTTTTTGACGTTGAGTTCCTGTTTAAGGTCCTTTATACGCTGTTTGGCACTTTCCTGAAAGGTCGTGATGTTTTGCAGAAACTCTTCACTTGCATATTTGGCTTCAGTCAATGTCGCCGTAATATCATTCACACGCATCGCCATGTGTTCATACGAGGCGATCTTCTTAAAGATCTCCTGTTTGACCTGGGAAAGTCTTTCCGTGAAGTAGTTGATGATCTTCTGTTCGTTGGCATCAAGGCTGAGACTCTCCGATGGCGGCTTACCGGACATCGCCTGCTGTTTTGCCAGCATCTCCACATTGAGTTCGTCTTTGACCTTATCAAAATCTAATTGTTCAAAAAGTGTATCATCATGATCGAGTTGTTTCTTTTTCGCCACATTCTACCTTGTTTGTGAATAGACCGGAAAAATCACATTATGGATTTTGCCAGGCCCTTTCTTTATAGTTCAAATTAATAAAAAATACATTCTACAATGTTTATATTTATGTTTATGTAAATAACGCGAATAATGTGTTTTAACGGTGCAGGGGTCTTGTCAGTTTTCAGACAACAACATATTCTTCTTTCAGAGAAGAGAGGTAATGTTTCACATTTTGCTGATGAATAAAGAGCTTTTGTAGCGAGTCATGATGTTGTACCGCGGCATAAAAACTGATAAGAGCCGATGATATACCGCCGGAACCAAGGGTCGACGAAGTCCCTGTGATCGTATGCACGATCTCTTCAAGAGACTTATAATCCCCGTTGGTCAGAGCCATGTCTATTTTTGGGACCTCAGCTTCGATCGCTTTAATAAGGTCAAGGACAAAGGCATCAGCATCTTCCTGGCTCAGACCCATCTCATCGACGGCTCTGCTATTGTCAAACTTGGGATAAATCTTTGTCGGGATTGTGATCTCCAGAGAATCAAACTGCTCTTCCAGCGTCTTCTCTTCCTTTTTCACTTGCAGCGCATATTCATCCAGTAGTTTCTTGAGTGATTCGGCCTGCGACTCTGCTGACTTTGGGTTTAACGATCCGGATGAGAGAAGAAGAGAGTAGATAATCAACCCAAGCAGGATTATAATGGCAATGGCAAGCAGTAGCGTTTCAGTGTTGTTCATAATTAGGCATCTTTCATGCTGGATAACGCTAAGTTACTATAAGAAGACTAAATAGAAATTGAAATCAAAAAAAGTTCAAGAAAAAGTTCTGCAGCTGTTTATATATCGTAATGATATGGCTGGAATGATTGATCAAGTTCTGAAAGTTTCAACATAAAAAGCTCTCTGACCTTCTCGTGAATATCGGACCAAAAATACTCCAGTATCACACTGGCACCTACGTTGCCATCTATCTTGCAAAGGGGGCCTTCAAGGACCTCTATGATCTCAAGAACAGTGATTTCATGTGCCGGCCGGGCAAGCTTATAGCCGCCATTGGCCCCGCGTATACTTATCACAAGTCCGCCTTTACGAAGTGCAGAAAGAAGCTGCTCAAGATAAGAGTGCGACACCTGGGTCATCGCAGCGATCTCTTTGATCTGCATGGCACGGTTGCGGGGTGCATGGCTCAGGACATGCATGGCCGCAAGACCGTAGATGCCGCGTGTCGATATACCGGCCACTATCTTCTCTCCGGAACAAACTTGCGGTAGATGAAATAGATCTTGCAGCCGATACAGTAACCGAACAGAAGTTCCAGCGAGAGGCAGAAAAGAAAAACAGCCACTATGGCATACATCACCTCCGTCAGACCTGCCAGATGGGAAACCAACGCGGCAAAAACAAAAAAGAGGCCGAAATGGGACGCCAGACGTTTTGCACCGGCATCAACCATCTCAGACTTGAGACCCAATACCCTTTGCAACAGTGTCGACACTTGAAATACCGGGCTGAAACGTCTGTTTCCATAGAGACGTATCATAAAGTCAAAGCCTAAAACAAGCAAGATCAGGGGTTCCGGTATAAAAACAGACAAAAGCGACAGTAAAAAAACTGACATGGCGTTTATGCGGGCGATCGTTCCGTCGATCTGCCGAAATGCTAGCGGACAGGATTGTGGCATCTTTTTTCCTTATGTTAGATAACTATACCTAATATTATGAGGGTATTCTAACGATAGATTTTTTCAATGTCAACCATCCATACCAGTTTAGTCAGGAATATAAAAAAGTAATACGAAGTACCTTTTGCTATGCCTGAGCCGCCGAGCTCAGGTGAAGAGCTCTTAGCCGAAGAGATTATGGACGTGCAGGGATAGGATGGTGTTCAACCACAAAGTCAATGTCTTTGTCACCCCGGCCGCTCAGGTTGACCAGGATGGCATCTTTCGGGTTCTCTTTGGCCAGTTTCATCGCGTAAGCCACGGCATGGGCCGACTCCAGTGCCGGGATGATCCCTTCGAGCTGTGAGAGTTTATAAAAGGCATCGACCGCCTCAGCATCATTGCATGTACCGACAATCGTTCGCCCAATATCGCGAAGGTAGGCGTGTTCCGGTCCAACCGACGGGTAGTCGATGCCTGAGCCGATGGAGTAGACCGGAGCCGGTTCGCCTCGTTCATCTTTCAGCATGACGGAGTTAAAGCCGTGCATGATCCCCTCTTCCCCGTAAGTTAGCGAGGCAGCATGCTGTCCCAGCTTGGTGCCTACGCCCAGAGGCTCGACCCCATGCAGTTGAACCGGATCATCGATAAATCCGGCAAAAAGCCCCATCGCATTTGAGCCGCCGCCGACACATGCCACGGCATGATCAGGCAGCATTCCCGTCATCTCCAGGAACTGCTCACGCGCTTCCATTCCTACGACACTTTGAAAATCGCGTACCATCTGTGGAAAAGGGTGTGGACCGACGACGGAACCAATGGCGTAAAGTGAATTTTCCGCATCACCGACATACGCCTCAAATGCCGAATCGACAGCCTCTTTAAGCGTTTTCAGACCATGTGTCGCCGGAATAACCCGCGCACCGAGTATCTGCATACGTACGACATTCGGATGTTCCTTGGCAATGTCCACTTCCCCCATATAGATGTCGCATTCCAGACCGAAATAGGCGGCGGCCGTCGCCAAAGCCACACCGTGCTGCCCCGCCCCCGTTTCGGCTATAAGCTTTTTCTTTCCAAGGTGTTTGGCAATAAGGGCTTCCGCCATACAGTGGTTGAGCTTATGGGCGCCGGTATGGTTCAAGTCCTCGCGTTTCAAGTAGATCTGTCCGCCGCCGCAATACTCGCTCAGATTCTTTGCATAGTAGACCGGCGTCGGTCTCCCCTGGTAATGTTTACGTATCTTTTTGAGCTCATGGCGGAATTCATGGGATTTTGAAAGCTTTTCGTAGGCTGCAGTGATCTCTTTAAACGGCTTTTCGAGCTGCGGCGGTATGAAAGCACCCCCGTATTTTCCGAAATAACCGTTCTCATCAGGCGTCGAAGCAAGATAAGATTTTTTCATAAATGGTCCTTGATAATGTAGTCTTTGCGGCCATTCTAGCAAAAGTCAAATAAAAGTGGCTATCGTATCACCCTGATGCCGCAAGTACTGTTATTCAGAGCTGTTTCCACCCTGACACCTCCTCTTTAAGTGCCTTATACATGGCCTTATAGGTATAGCGGCTAAAAAGATACTGTTTGGCATTAAACAGCGTCTCGAACATCACTTTCCACAACCGTGAAAAATTGTCATCGTTGCGTCTATCGCACAACTTTATCTGTATCTGACTTTCAAGATCTGCGAGGACTTTTGCATGAAAAACATACCTTTTCAATATGTCATGATCAATGCCCACCTCTGCAAAGTCTTCTACAAGCCTGACAATAGATGCTTCTCTGTCCGTATAGTCATCCTCTCCTATCGGCATCAGAATACCATCGTTCAACAGCATATCCAACATCCCGGCATCAAAACCGTGATGTTCCGTAAATTCTGCTTTGGAGTAATGTTTTTCGCCGACAGGTATACCGCTAAGCGTCTGCATCAGCGGTGCCAACATGGTAAAAGAACTTGAAAATGACTGGTTTTTCTGCTGCAGTATACTCTTGATCTGCTCGATCGAGCTGCCCATCTCCTGCTGCATGTATTTGATGTACCTGATCAGTTCCAGATGTTCTTCATTGTATCGGTGCACGTTCGATTTCAGCTTTTTCGCCTCAGGAAGCACGCCCTCTTTGATGTAATAGAGAATAGTGGATTTCGGTACATTGGTCTTTGCTACAAGTTCGGATATTTTATATTCCATACCCCGCCTTTTTGTAATACAGGGCATCTTTAAGAACCCTACTAATTTTAAGAATTATAACCTATAATTCAAAACGTCAAGTTCAACTTAACGTTATTAGACTTGAGCAAAAAAGGAACCCTACTATGAAACACACACTTTTGCTTCTCTTGGCACTCCTTGGTACCATCCAGGCACAAGAGTACAAAGCCGTCTTTGACTGCAGTTCTGATGATGCCCGCTATATCAGCGGCCGAATGATGCTGGTTGAGAAGACGATTGAGATGATCGAAAAGCGTGGTGATAAAGCCACTGTTGCCATTACACTTCACGGCGGTTGTGTGCCGATGGCCTCACGTGCCTTCGAAGAGATCATCTATGATGAAGATATGCCCTACATCCAAAATGCCCAGAATGTCATTACCCGCCTCGCAGAGAAAAAAGGTGTTGAGATCGTCGCCTGCGCCATGTCGCTGGACGCGAACGCAATTGAGCAAAAAGAGGTGCTGCCTTTTGTGCATATCTCCAAAAACAGTTTCATCGACACCATCGCTTATCAAAACCGCGGTTACGCCGTTATGACTTTTAAATAAGGAACACCATGCAGATCAATTTTACTAAACTCTACCGTCTCTGGTATCTACTGACCACGGTCAGTGTATTCGGGATTTTCACCACGTACTTTACGGGCTACAATCCCCTGGACAACCTCTGGAGCGAACCCCTGCACAATCTCCATACGCTCTTTATCGGCATGCTTTTTGCAGCTGTGATGGCACGCGTTTATATGGCGCTCAACAAGATCAATGCCGTACCCCTGATGCATCTTGTCCGTGCAAAAAATGTCTTGGAAGCCCTTGTCGCGCTTGGGTATATCGCCATGTGTACGGCGCTGCTGATTACGTTGTTCAGTGATATTTATCTGCTTGTCGTAGCGAAAGGAGAGGCCATTCTATGGGTGCGAGAGCTTAGAGATGCAACACAACCGGTCTTTGCCGCGATGGTAGCTGTTCATGTTCTCTATGTACTCTATCTTAATGGTGTCAAGAAAAGGGGAACGCTGCGCAAGCTCTTCCTTGCTGCTGACGCCTAGCCTGTTTCGCGGGCTATTTTTTGCAGATATCGACACCGCAAAAGTTGTCACTGCTTAACTGGCCGTACTCTTCTATGTACTCCATGCCCCACTTGTACATCTCTTCGAGAACCGGTTTCAATTTTTTGCCGATCGGCGTCAGGGAGTAGACCACTTTCGGCGGTACTTCCGGAAATACCTCTCTGTGAATGATGTTCTTCTCTTCGAGCTCTTTGAGCTTGACCGTCAATGTTTTTTGCGTTATTTCACTGATATCTTTGTGCAGGTCTTTAAAACGCTTGTTCTCTTCGAGCAGATACCAGATAATTGCAAGTTTCCACCGGTCGTTGAAGATGTCGAGCGTGACCGAAACAGAACACTTGTATTCTTTGCCATTAATAAAATGCATCACAATCCTTAGTTATGGGCACCTCAAAAGACCCTAGTTGACTTCAGCGATAGAGAGAAGTTCACAATCAAGGCGACCCTTTGAAGCCCTAGCCATAGCTAAGACGAAAAGAGGCAACGCGGAGTGTGGATTTCTCTCTATCGCCCGAAGGGAGGGATAAAGAGAGCGATCTTGCACACAATTTTCTATCCTCATAGCTACGGCTATGACTCAAGAAAAATTCTGCACAATTTCATCTCTCTTTCTTCCCTCTGAAGCCTGCTAGGGTCTTTAGAGGTGTCCATATGTAATTGTAACATAAAGTCAACATATTCCCATTACTTACCTAAATTACTGTAAGGGATATTTAAGTCCATAGGACCTATAATTTTCAAAATCTACCGACAGAGGACGAAAATGCACGACTTTACCTATTACAACCCGACCAAGATCGAATTTGGCAAAGACAAAGAGAACAATATCGGCCGATACATTAAAGAAAACGGCATCGAAAATGTCTTATTGGTCTACGGCACAGGCAGCATTAAAAAGAGCGGTCTCTATGAACGGATCATTAAATCACTTAACGAAAACGGCGTCGGTTACCGCGAACTCGACGGCATTGTCAGCAATCCGCTGCTCAGCCGGGTCAATGACGGCATCAGTATCGCTAAAGCAGATAAGCTGCAGGCTGTTCTCGGTGTCGGCGGCGGTTCGGTTGCCGACTCCGCCAAGGCGATTGCCGCCGGTGCCAAATACGACGGCGATGTCTGGGACTTTTTCATCCATAAAGCAGAGATCACCGAAGCCCTGCCCGTCTTTACAGTCATGACACTTGCCGCTACGGCCAGCGAGATGAACGGTAACTCCGTGGTCATGAACGATGCGACAAAACAGAAGTACTCTATCGGTTCCGTCCTGGTCAACCCGGTTCTCTCTGTCGTCAACCCGGCCTTAATGGCAACCGTAACACCAGAATACCTGGCCTACTCTGCCGTCGATATCATTGCCCACAGTATTGAGGTCTACTTTACCGCGTCAACACACCCGCATTTTAACTCCAGACTTGTCGAGTCCATTGTCAAAAGTGTCATCGAAACAACGGAAATTCTTTTAGCAGATCCGGACAACTACGAAGCCAGAGGCGAATTTGCCTGGGTGGCGACACAGGCTCTGAACGGCTTGACCCCTGCCGGAACTGCCGGCGGAAGTTTTCCAAACCACATGATCGAGCACTCCCTCTCCGCACTCTACAATGTCGCTCACGGCGCCGGTCTCTCGATTGTAATCCCGGCCTGGATGAAATGGTACAAAGAGCAGAACATCACACAGTTCGAACGCTTTGCAAAAGAGGTCTTCGGACTCGACAGCGCTGATGCAGGTATCGAAGCGCTTGAAACCTGGTTTGCCAAGATCGGCTCGCCGGTCCGCCTGGCAGATGCCGACATTCCAAGAGACGGCATCGACGCCCTGGCTGACAATGCCGGTGAACTGGCAAAGGTATGGGGAATGGCTGAACAGTACCCAAAAGAGACCATCGCTGAGATCCTAAAAAAGGCGTAAAGGAAAACCGCATGAAAAATGTACTGATCATCAATGGACACCAATACTATGAAAACATCGCCGAAGGAAAATTGACCGCTATCTTTATCGATGCGGCCAATGCTTTTTTAACTGACAACGGGTTCAATGTCAAAAACACGGCGATCGACAGCGGCTATTCGATCCAGGAAGAGGTCGACAAGTTCGCATGGGCGGATTATATTTTGTTCCAGTACCCTGTCTACTGGATGGGCGTTCCATGGATCACCAAAAAATATATTGATGAGATCTTCTCTGCCGGCGTACAGACAGTGACCTACCAAAACGACGGAAGAAGCAGCCTGGACCCCTCCAAAAAATACGGCAGCGGGGGTCTGATGCAGGGTAAAAAATACATGCTCAGCCTGACCTACAACTGCCCGGCGACAGAGTTTGACAATGCCGAAGGTTTTTTCGACGGCCTCTCTGTGGATGAAGCCAACATCGCCACGCACAAGACCTTCCAGTTCTGCGGTGCAACGCCGCTTGAGACCTACTCTATTCACGACATCTTCAAGGGAGACCTTGATGTGCCGTCAGAAGTGGAAAAGTTCCAGACGCTACTGAAGAAAAATTTCATAAACGACTAAAAGGAGATGCACATGACAAATGATTTTACAAAAGCAATGGAGTTCAGACACGCCTGCAAGGCCTTTGATACAACGAAAAAGATCCCTGACGAGGCGATGCGATACATTTTGGAGGCAGGACGCAAGTCACCCTCCTCTTTCGGCATGGAAGCGTGGAAGTTCCTGGTCATCACGAATGAAGATCTGAAGGTGAAACTGCGTCCTTTCTGCTGGGACCAGGAGCAGATCACTTCTTGCTCTCACCTGGTCGTTGTGCTTGCCGGTATTGAAAGTGTCAAAGTCGAAAGCGGTATTCCCGAAAAAAGATTCTTGCGCAGAGAGATGCCGCAGGAGAAGCTTGACTTCTATCTGAATAAATATGCTTCTCACCTGGAAAAGACCTTGAGTTCTGATGAGAACATCTACTGCTGGACAGCGAGACAGAGCTATATCGCCGCAGGGAACATGATGACGGCAGCCGCTTTCGTTGGCATCGACTCCTGCCCGATCGAAGGTTTTGAAAAAGAGAAGGTCGAAACCGTCCTGGAACTTGACACCGGCAGATACCAGGTCGCAATGCTTCTGCCTTTCGGCTACAGGGTCAATGCGCAATCCAAACAGCTGCGGCTGCCGTTTGACGAGGTCGTTGAGTTCATCGACTGACCGAACATACGATCGATTCGCAGGCGTTCGTTGCCTCTTCTGCCTGGGAGAAAGATTTAGATTGAGAAACCGTGCGGCGCACCGCTTTTTACCATGACGCCTGTGGAGATGTCAGCGGTGAGACCAGTCCCGGTCGCGCCACCGGCCGACAATCCATACGGCAAGGCTGATCAGCAGTAGCGCTGTAATCACCCAAAATTCGTACTGTTTTATGTTGCCGATAAGCAGCTCCAGCGCTTTACCGAAATAGTACCCCGACACACCGATGATGACTGCCCACAACAGTGCCCCGCAGATATTCAGAATGAGAAAGCGTACAGGGGAAATACCGCTTGCCCCCAATACCACCGGTGTGATCGTCCGAAGACCATAGAGAAAACGGAATCCGAGGATCAGTACCGTCTGATGTCTGTGCATCAGCTTAAAGATACGCTCGGCTTTTGAGCGTAAAACGGGTCTTTTGTTGACCAGTTCGATCCCTTTGATCCGCCCTGCATAAAAAAAGAGTTGATCGCCGGCCAGACTGCCCGTAAACGCCGCCACGATGACATAGGGTAGTTTCAGATAGCCGAGATGTGCAAAAAAGCCTGCTATCAGAAGAACGGTCTCCCCCTCAAAGAAGGTCCCGATCAGAACAGCGATGTAACCGTAATTCGCAATCAGCTCTTCAGCACCCACTGGAACTCCATTGTAAAAGTAGAGAATAGATATCCGCTGTTGTCACCATCGTCTGTCCCTTGCCCGTATTCTTCTCACCTCTGCTTTCCGGGCAACACTGTCCGAAAGATCATGAGTGATTAGGCATGATAGCATTTTTACGTCTGTGCAAAAAGTGACAGTGTCATAAATAGTGCGAACATAATACTTCCTGCAAAAACGAGAACATTCCATCACAAAGTAATCACATTGTTTTAGATGGATATCAATTTAAAGCGGTAAAATTGCGACAAAATTCGGGGGTATTTCAAGGCAATGACATCGGCATTGTCTTCAAAATATTCCTAAATATTCAAGGAATTCGAATGAAATTTTTTCTTTCACTGATGCTTCTTATCGGTCTGGCACATGCCTATGAAGACGATGTAACTGCTGATGTAGCGTACAAGATGCAAAAAGACGGCGAAGCGATCATCGTCGATGTCCGCACGACGATCGAGTATCTCTACACCGGCCACGGCGAAGGGTTCATCAACATCCCGGCCTACTACTGGACCTATGATGAAAAATCCATCGATGCCCGTGTCAAGAGCGCCCAGTATGAAGTCGAAAAGAGCAAGGTCAAAGACCATAAATCGGTCCAGAAGCTCTATGCGGCAAAAGAGGTCATCAACAAGAACTTTGTCAAAGATGTCATGAAGGCGATGAAACTTGCCGGTGTCGACAAGGTCATCCTGGTCTGCCGCAGCGGCCCGCGCTCAGCTGCCGCAGCCGACAAACTGGCAAGTGAGGGGATCACTGCATACAACCTCGAAGACGGTTTCATCTTCGGCTGGAAAGAAGAGGGAATGCCCTGGGGCGGCCAGTAAGCCCTCCTCCTCTTTTTCTACCCTTCTATCAGCTTTGAGAGTTCTTCCAGACTCGGCACTTTTCCTGTCATAACCACTTTGCCGTCGATCACCAGACCCGGCGTACTCATCACACCGTACTCCATGATCTTCATCAGGTCATCCACCTTCTCGATCTGAACGAACCTGCCGCTTTTGGCAACCGCCTCTTTGACCTTCGCCTCAAGCTCATTGCACTTCGCACACCCCGTTCCTAAAATCTCTATTTTCATATGTACTCTCCTTTTTGTATCTAATTTTACCTGCCGTTCCTATCTTAAAACTGTAACACAGCCTGATAGAGAAAATAACCGCCGAAGCCCAGCAGCATCAGGGCAAAGCCTTTGTTGATCCACTCCGACACTTTGGCCAGGCTCTTGTTCGAAACGATGCTCTGGGCGAAACCGACCGAGATGCCGGCGCCGAGCAGCAGCAGCGAGTGGCCCAGGGCGAAGGTGAGGATCAGGCCGTAGGCCAGAAGGTAGCCGCTGGAAGCCGCAGCTGAGATGATCGCCACCAGCGGCGCCGAAGCGCAGGGGGTGCTGACCAGGCCGAAGATTATGCCGATCAGAAAGCCGCCGAAAAGACGCAATCCAACAAGGCGCCGCATCATCCCCGATTTGTCGACAGCCGGTAAGAGACCGAAGGCATAGAGCGCGATGACGATGCTCAACACCCCTGCCGCCAGATAGGCCCAGACCGGGGCGACGGAAAAGAGGCCGCCGAACTTTGCGACCACAAAGCCCAAAACCGAAAAGCTGATCATGACGCCCAGGGCGAAAAGAGAGGCGAAGAGATAGGTGTAGATCACTTTTTTTCGCCCGGTAAGGTCTTTGTTCAATGCCACGGCGCTTCCTACCAGAAGCGGTACCGTGACAAGCGAACAGGGGGCGGCCGCCGTGATTGCGCCGGCACCGAAGGCACCCAGAAATGCCAGGTAGGTGTGGGCCTCAAGCAGTGCCAGTACCGTCTCCTGCATCAGAACCGCCTACTTCGCATCGAAGCCGTATTTTTGCAGGGTCTGCATGAACCCGTCGGTCGTGAAACCGCCGACATGACGGTAGACTTCTCTGCCCTCTCCGTCGAAAAAAAGCTGGGTCGGGATCATCCTGATACCGTTCTCCGCCGCCGCTTTTCGGTCTCTGCTGACATCGATATAGAAAAGACGGTAGTGCGGACGGCTCTTTTTAAGCCGGAAGATCAGCTCGCCCATCTCCTTGCAGGCTTTGCAGCTCCCTTTGCCGAACTCGAACATCACAGGCTGACCCTGGCCAACAGCTTTCGCCGCATAGACATACGGTGTAGCCGGTTCGCTGCCGCGCACCTCTGAGGCTTCTCTCCCCTGCGGACTGCAGCCGCCAAAGAACAGCGGCATAAGCAGCGTTGCCATAAGCAGTAATAGACGTTTCACAACTTCTCCCTAGATGATGGCGTTGAAGAGGTAGCCGATCACGATGATCCCCGACCCCACGATCGCAAAAAAGAGTGCGATCAGCTTTGTATGCAGCAGCTTTTTCAGGATGATCGCCTCAGGCAGGCTCAGCGCGGTCACCGCCATCATAAAGGCAAGCGCCGTCCCCATCGCCATCCCCTTGAGTGTCAGTGCTTCGATCATCGGAATGATCCCGGCGGCATTGGAGTACATCGGAATGCCCATGACGACCGCGACGATGACGGCGAAAGGGTTCTCCTGCCCGGCATACGCCACGATCATATCCTGAGGCACATAGCCGTGGATGAAGGCACCCACGCCGACACCGGCGACCACGTAGGGCATCACTTTGATCAGCAGTTCACGGGTGTTCTTCCAGGCCTCTTTCGCACGCACCTTCAAAGATATGTTCGCTTCCTCCGGCACGGTGATCTCCCCTTCGAGCGGTGTGACCGGGATCAGGATGTAGCGCTCCACCTTCATCATACCGATGACCAGCCCCCCGATAATGGCGACCAGCAGACCGAAGCCGATGTAGATCGCCGTGATCTCCCAGCCGAAGAGTCCAAAAAGCATCGCGATCGCGATCTCGTTGTTAAGCGGCGCGCTGATCAGGTAGGAGAAGGTGATCCCAAGCGGAATGCGCGCCTGCAGGAACCCCAGGAAAAGCGGGATGGCCGAACAGGAGCAAAAGGGGGTGATGATCCCGAAGAGCGCTGCGAAGACATGGCCGGTCACCCTGTGTTTTCTGCTCAGATAGGCCCGTACCTTTTCGGTATTCATATAGGAACGTAAAAACGAGATGATAAAGATGATGGTGACCAGCAGAAAGGCGATCTTGACGCTGTCATAGATGAAAAAATTCAGGGCATCGGCTAATCTGTCACCTTCTGCCATCCCCATGATCTCATAGACAAGCGTGTCGACAAAGTCCTTCCACATCACCGGCAGAGCTCCGATTCGACAACCGGCAGCAGCTCTTTTTCGATCCGATCAAGCGTCACTGCGTACTCTTCGACAGCTTTACCCGACGGGTCCTCGAACGCCATATGGATCGTCTTCACCACCTTTGGAAAAGTTGGACAACTCTCGTGCGCATGATCACAGACGGTGACGACCAGGTCAAACGGGGTATCGAGCACCGTTTCGATCACTTTGGAGTGGTAGGCCTCCCGCCAGAGCCCTCTCTCTTCAAGCAGCGCCTTGGCATTGGGGTTGACCCTGCCGCTCGCCTGGACGCCTGAGCTCTGCGCCTCGACGCAGTCGCCCATTTTCGCATTGATCAGCGCTTCGGCCATGATACTGCGGCAGCTGTTCCCCGTACATAAGATCAATACTCTCTTCTTTTCCATGATGAGACCTCCAAAATTTTCAATAGTATAGCAGATTGTTCTCTAAATATCAATATATGTTGATGTAATGATGATTTTCTTCTGCTTTAATCTGACTCTGTTGTTTTAGCGCCTATAATAGGAAGAGCTATTACAGGAAAAAAGGAGCGCTGTTGAGCGGACATCACCATCACGAGGTCAAGGGCATGCGCCTGCTGATCACGATCTTTTTGAACATCATCATCACTGCCGCACAGATCATCGGCGGTATCTACTCCGGCTCGCTTGCCCTTCTGAGCGATGCGCTGCACAACTTCAGCGATGTGATGACCCTCGTGATCACCTACATCGCCAACCGTATGGCGGGACGTACACCGACCCAGGAGAAGACCTTCGGCTACAAACGTGCAGAGATCATTGCCGCGCTTTTTAACGCCAGCGTCCTGGTCGGGACCGGTTTTTATCTGATCATCGAGGCAGCCCGGAGAGTTGTCAACCCGGAGCCGGTCGGTTCGGTGGTCGTCATCGCGCTGGCACTGCTGGGTATCGTTTTCAATGCCGCCGGTATGCTGCTGATCAAACAGGACGCCCACCACAACATCAACATCAAGGCCGCCTATCTCCATCTGTTGACCGATGTGATGACCTCCGTCGCCGTACTGGCAGGCGGTATTGCCATGTACTACCTGCAACTCTACTGGATCGACCCTCTGATCTCGATCCTGATCGCGATCTATCTGATCTACGCCGCCTACGATATTCTGAAGGACTCCGCCTGTATCCTGATGCAGTTCGCCCCCGCACATATCGATCTCGCAGGCATCGAGAGAGTGGCGTGCGGGCACCCCGAACTGAAAAACATCCACCATATCCATGTCTGGCAGCTCAATGACCGTGAGATCTTTTTGGAAGCCCACGTCGATTTCAACGAGAACCTCCCGCTTGAAGAGGTGATGCGCATCTGCGACGCGCTGGAAGAGAAGCTAAAGCGTCTGTACGGGATCACCCATGTCACGCTGCAGAGCGAATTTCAGAAAAAGGATGACAAGGCGCTGGTCTGCGGGGCACATTGACGCTCATGACAAGGCTGCAGTGCCTTCTCTAGCGCCTGGTTAGCTTGACCCCCATCTCCATATGGCCGGTGTAGGGGAACTGGTCGAACATCGCCATCGCATCGATGGTGTGTGTCTTTGTGAGGTACTCCAGATCGCGTTTGAGCGACTCGGGATTGCACGAGATGTAAAGAATGTGCTCAAACCGCGAGGCGAAATCGCACGAGGCCTCGTCCATCCCGGCGCGCGGCGGATCGACGAAGATCGTACGCAGCTCGTAGCTTGAGAGGTCGATCTCCTTCATGCGCCGGAACTCGCGCACCCCGTCAAGCGCCTGAACGAACTCTTCGGCGCTCATGCGCACAAATTCGATCTTCTCTTCCCCGTTGAGCGCCATATTGGTCTTGGCCGCGTTGATGGAAGACTTGGAGATCTCGGTCGCCAGCACCTTCTCAAACTGCGAGGCGAAGGGGATCGTGAAGTTGCCCGCCCCGCAGTAGAGTTCCAGCAGGTCGCCGCTGATGCCCTCGAACTGTTTCAGGGACCAGCCGATCATCTTCTCGTTGACACGCGGGTTGGGCTGGGTGAAGCTGTTTTCGATATGTCGGAACTTGAACGGCTTGCCGTTGATGGTCAGTGTCTCGGTGACGAAATCCTCGCCGATGACCACCTTCTGTTTGCGCGAACGGCCGATCACCTTGATGTTGTGTCTATCTGCCAGTACGTTTGCCTGCTCCTGCCACGCCTCATCGAGCTTGCGGTGATAGAGCATGGAGACGGCGATCTCCCCCTCGGAGCTGCTGAGAAAGTCGAGCCCAAAGAGCTTGAAGCCCATCTCCAGCTCCTTGATGCTCTCCAGCAGCGGCCACATCAGCTTCTCTATCGGCTCGATCACCATCGGGCACTCGTCGATGAGCACCATCTTTGCACCGCGCTCCAGCGGGTTCATCGCATAGCGGATATCATCGCCGACATGCCATACCTTGAACTCGGCACGGGCACGGTAGTGGCTATCAGGCGAAAAGAAAGGGGTGATCTCGCCGCTGTAGAGCTCCTTGAAAAGATCATGTATCCCATCTGATTTCAGTTTGTGCTGCGCCGCATACCCGCCATCATACAAGCGGCAGCTGCCGCATTCGCCAAAATGTTTACAATCCATATCTTCTTCACCTGTTTTTGATGACGGCATTATGCCTGATTGTCGGTTCGAGTTGATTTAGAGTTGCCTTCATCTGTCGACAAATTCTCATCTTTTATATTTGTAATACTTTATAAATTCGCAACTAAGATTTAAAATTAGATTTGATAGAGGTTATGTCAGTTTTCTTCTTTGCTTGCACAAAGCAGAAAGCTAACGGTAAAGAAGAAAGTGCAAGATCCTTCGGCCAAAAATTACTGCTCGAACTTTGTTTTGTCTACCGGTGGCATTCCGTCACTGCTGCCGGAATTAATCTTCTGACGCATAAAGGATAAGCTACTTCTGCTAACGCATTGACTTGTTAGAAAAACATAATACAATAGAAAACCAGCTGATGCGCACAAAAGAAATAGAGCGCCTCTCTTCTTTCCCTCAAGATTTCTTCTCTGGCGCGACAGAGAAGAAAGGTTGAATCTGCGACAATCCAAAATGGATACAAATTCACTATCGTTTAGAAGTTGAATTCACCGACTTCCTTGACAAAAACCGTCTCACCTACCTACGAAAAGCGCACTCTAACCTCAAATCCATCTTCTTACGGTAAAATAGCAATAAAAAATCAAAGAACCTTAGATGAACCAAGAACTTTCAATCGTTATTCTCGCTGCCGGCAAAGGCAGCCGCATGAAATCGCCCAAGGCAAAGGTATTGCACACCATCAGCGGCAAGCCGATGATCTATCACTCCGTTAAAGCCGCATTAGAGCTTACCGATGACGTCATCGTCGTAGTCGCCCATCAGAAAGAGGCCGTGACCGAAGCGATTAGTTCCGAGTTTGACAATATCACCTTCATCGAGCAGGATACCGAGAACTTTCCCGGAACCGGCGGTGCGGTCATGGGGATCGAACCGCGTTATGAGAAGGTGCTGGTGCTTAACGGTGACATGCCGCTGATCACCGCCGATGCCCTGCACGGGTTTGTCGAGAGCAAAAGCAACATCGTGATGTCCATCTTCAACCTTGTCGATCCTTCGGGCTACGGGCGCGTCGTCATCGGCAGACACGGTGTCGAACGCATCGTCGAACAAAAAGACGCCACCCAGGAAGAACTTGCCATCACTTACGTCAATGCGGGCATCTACAGTTTCAAACGCAGTGTCCTTGAGAAGTATGTCCCCCGTCTTTCCAGCGACAATGCGCAGAAAGAGTACTATCTTACCGACGTCATCGCGCTGGCCAAGGCTGATGGGATCAACATCGAACCCCTCGAAGTCGATGAAGAGCACTTCAAAGGGGTCAATTCAAAACTCGACCTTGCCAATGCCGAAGAGATCATGCAGGATCGTATCCGCAACAGATGGATGAACGAGGGGATCATCATGCAACTGCCACATACGATCTATATCGAAGCCGGTGTCGAGTTTGAGGGCGAATGCATCGTCGAGAACGGCGCGCGCATCTGCGGTAACTCCAGGATCGTAAGCTCTCACATCAAGGCACACTCCGTCGTCGAAGACTCAACAATGGTCAACTCCGATATCGGTCCGATGGGCCATCTGCGCCCGCTTTCGCATCTCACCGACACGCATGTCGGCAACTTCGTCGAGGTCAAAAAAGCAACGCTCGACGGGGTGAAGGCAGGCCATTTAAGCTACATCGGCGACGCAGAGGTAGGCCGCGGTACCAACATCGGCGCCGGCGTCATCACCTGTAACTATGACGGCATCAGAAAACATAAGACCGTTATCGGCAAAAATGTTTTTGTCGGTTCCGACACCCAGATCATCGCACCGTGCACCATCGAGGACGATGTAATGGTCGGCGCCGGTACGACCCTGGCAAGCGACCGTGTCAAGAGCGGTGTCCTGGTACTCAGCCGCCCTAAACTCAAAGTGATTGAAAACTTCTTTTACAAATTTTTCGGCAAGGAAAACTAATGCTCATTCCTGAAAATCTTTTAGCGGGCAAAAAGATCCTCCTGGGTGTGACCGGTTCGATCGCCGTCTACAAGTCCCTGGAACTGGTCCGTCTCTTTGTCAAAGCGGGTGCCGATGTCAAAGTGGTCATGAGCGAATCGGCCAAGAAGTTCGTCGCACCGCTGAGTTTTGAAACGCTTTCGCGCAACAAGGTGCTCGATGAAGCGAGCGAATCGTGGGCGGACGACCATAACCACATCAAGACAACGCAGTGGGCGGACCTTTTTGTCATCGCTCCCTGTACCGCCAACACCATTGCCAAACTGGCCAACGCCATCGCCGACAATATGCTGTTGCAGTGCGCCCTTGCCTACCCGGGCATCAAGCTTATTGCCCCCTCTGCCAACACCAACATGTTGCAAAACCCTATCACCCAGGGGTCGCTCAAGATGCTGAAGGTCTCGAACTACGAGGTGGTCGACACCCAGGTCAAAGAACTCGCCTGCCAGACAACCGGAGACGGTGCGATGGCGGAACCGATCGATATCTTCTGGTACAGCGCACGCACACTCCTGCAGGAGAGTTTCTGGAAAGACCGTATGGTCATGGTGACCGGCGGCGGCACGATCGAAAAGATCGATGATGTCCGCTACATCTCCAACTATTCCAGCGGTAAAATGGCCTCGGCGCTTGCAGCCGCCCTCTTTTTGAAAGGGGCCGATGTCAACCTCATTGCTACCCGTTTTGATGAGAACCTTCCTCTCAATATCCACACCATCCACGTTACGTCTTCCGATGAGATGTACGACTACCTTAAAGATTCGATCCGCATCGCCAAAAAAGGGAAGATGAGCAGACCCTCACTCGTCAATGACGAGGCGCTGCGCCTGATCCAGAAAGAGCCCTATCTCTTCATGGCTGCGGCGGTGAGCGACTACATCCCTGCGTTCCCGCAAGAGGGCAAGATGAAGAAGAGACAGATCGGCGAAAGCTGGAATCTTGAGCTCAAACAGAACATCGATCTGCTTGCGACACTTGACAGGAGCGGCGTCCGGACCGTCGCCTTTAAAGCGGAGATGGATGCTGATGACGCTACCAAAAACGCTTCGGAAATGATCGGCACCAAAGAGGTCGACGCCGTCTGTCTGAACCTGCTCAAAGACAGCAGCAGTTTCGGTACAGCTGATAACCAGATCGATTTCATCACGGCTCACGGCATTGAAAGCCTGCCGAAAATGGACAAACTTTCTCTCTCATTGGCTATCCTGGACAAGGCTGCCGCACTATGAGTCTCAACACCCCGCGCCACATCGCGATCATCATGGACGGAAACGGCCGCTGGGCGCAGATGCAGGGAATGAAGCGCGTAAAAGGGCATGAAGCCGGAGCGGAGGTCGTTCGCAATGTCACCAAATATTGTGCCAATCACAAAGAGATAGAGCGTCTTACCCTCTATGCCTTCAGTACCGAAAACTGGAAACGGCCGAAACTTGAGGTCGAATTCCTGATGAAACTGCTTGACCGTTATCTGCAAAAAGAGCTCTCTACCTATATGGAAAACAATATCCGTTTTCAGCCTATCGGCGACCTTTCCGGTTTTTCACGTCCGCTGCTGACGACGATCGAGACGGTTGAGGAGAAGACAAAACACAATAACGGACTTGTGCAAAGTCTTGCGTTGAATTACGGCGCAAAAGATGAACTTGTACGTGCCGTCAATACCCTTGTCAACAACAAGATCAAAGTAACGGAGACGACACTGAACGACGCCCTGGACTGCCCGCAGCAAGTCGACCTTCTCATTCGTACCGGCGGCGATCACCGCCTCTCAAACTACCTGCTTTGGCAGGCTGCTTATGCGGAACTTTTTTTCACAAACACCCTATGGCCCGACTTCTCAACCACTGAGCTCGAAACCGTTATTCAGCAGTTCATGACCATTGAACGCCGCTTTGGAGGATTAAAATAGTGTTAGCACTTGTCACATTCATTTTCGGTGCCGTTATCGGCTCCTTTTTAAACGTCGTCATCTATCGTCTGCCCCGCGGCGAGAGTGTCGCTTTTCCGGCTTCACACTGTCAAAGCTGTCACACCCCGCTCAAGCCATGGCATAACATCCCCGTCTTATCATGGCTCTTTTTACGCGGCAAGTGTGCCTTCTGCGGCGAGAAGATCTCCATACAGTATCCGCTGATCGAGATATTGAGCGGCCTGCTCTTTATGAGCATCTTTTTGAAAAACGACCTCTCGCTTGCCACCTTCGGCATTGCGGCGGCATTTTTAACCCTGCTGACACTCTCGATGATCGACTTTTACTATAAGGCCGTGCCCGACAGCCTCAACCTGCTTGCATTGACCCTGGCGGTCTTCAGCGTCAACGACGTCCAGATGCTGGGCATCAACTTCGTCAACGCCCTGCTGCTTGCCGGCGGTTTCACCCTGTTGCGTTTTTATCTCTCCTACTACCTCTACGCACGGACCAAAGCCTTTGTCAAACCGACAAAAAAAGCCGCCTGGGTACGAAACTACAACCCCATGCCGCTCTATTTCGAGGCGATGGGCGAAGGCGACATCATGGTTGCGGCAACCATGGGCGCGCTTATGGGTGTTCAGCTCTCTCTGGTCGCCGTCTTTCTGTCGGCACTGATCGCGTTGCCTGCCATCTTGCTGACACAGGGCAGAGATGCCGACAGCCACAGACTGCCGTTTGTCCCGTTTCTGGCACTGGCCGCTTACATCGTCTACATGCTTGACGCACCTGTATTAGCTTACTTGAAAGGACTTTATGGATAAGTTGCGCCGGTACATCATATCGAACTTCTCACTCTCGTTTTTTTCGATATTTCTACCTCTGTTTGCCATCGCCTCTGTCATCTTTATGATCAAGCTGGCTGCCTTCACGGCCTATATTCAGCTCAATGCATGGGAGATGTTCAAACTCTATCTCTTTGTCCTGCCGGAGCTCTTTTTCTACACCCTGCCCATCACTTTTTTCGTCGCGGCAGTCCTGGCACTTTTTCGCCTCTCCACTGACAACGAGATGGTCATCCTCTTTACGCTCGGGATCAGACCCAACTATCTACTCAAAGTGCTGATGGTACCGGCACTGATCTTAAGTACGGTACTCTTCTTTGACTTTTTCTATCTTTTTCCGCATGCAAAGACCCTCTCGATCAACTTTGTCAAGCAGAAAAAGAGTGAAGCAAAATTCAACCTCAGTGCCTCGGAGTTCGGACACAATTTTGGATCATGGCTGCTCTACATCGGCGAAGACAACAAGGATAAGACTTTCGGCGATGTCGTCCTCTTTCACAAAGACAAAGAGGAAGAGATCATCATCGGAGCCAAAAAGGCAGAGATCACCAACAACAATGGTCTACTGCGCCTTAAACTCGATGAGGGGATCGGCTACAGTTACGATACCGACACCTTGACACAGATGAAATTCGAGACCCTTTTTATCAACAACATCATGACGACGGATCAGAGAAAGCATCTCTCGGCCTACGACTACTGGTTCCATAACGAACCCAAGCTGCAGAAGATCCATACCAAAAAGCTGATCAGCGATATTCTCTTGTCACTCTTCCCGGTGTTGAGCCTCTTTATGGTTCTGGCCATCGGCGTTGCCCATGTACGCCACCAAAAAGCCTATGTCTATCTCTTTCTGTTCGGATCTATCCTTATCTACTACGGTTTGAGTATCGGCCTGGTCAACACACTCGGATACTACACCATCGCTGTTGTGCTTTTGGGTTGGCTTGGCATAACCTACCCCTACTACCGGCGCAAGATCGTCAAACGGTTCTAAATGCGCGTCAAGATGACCATCGCCTATAACGGCGCCGATTTTTTCGGTTCACAGGTGCAAAAAGAGACCGAGCAGACCGTCAACGGCACCATTGAAAATGCCCTCCGACAGCTCCAGATCGAAGACAAGGTCACCGCTTCGGGACGCACCGACAGAGGCGTGCACGCCACACGGCAGGTGCTCCACTTCGACCTTCCCCCGTTCTGGAACGACCTTGAGAAGCTGGAGAAAAACCTCAGGCGGATGCTCCCCAAAAGCATCGCCATCCGCCGGCTCGAAAAAGCGGACGACAGTTTCCATGCCCGCTACTCCGCCAAAAAACGCAGCTACCGCTATCTCCTCTGCACCCAGACACCCAACCCCTTTCTGGCCGACCTGATCACCTATGTCGACGCACTGGACGAAGCAAAGATCAAAGAGGCGATCAAGCTCTTTGAGGGAGTGCACAACTTTGAGTACTTCAAAAAGAACGGCAGTGACACGACTAACTTTGTCCGCGAAGTCTACAAGACAAGGGTTTACAACCACAAAGGCTGCACCGTCCTCTACTTCGAAGCCAACGGTTTTCTCCGCTCGCAGATCCGCCTGATGGTCGGTTTTCTGCTCGAGATCAGCGCCGGCAGATATACTAAAGAAGATCTGAAAACACAGCTTTCACTTGAGAAGCAGTTCAAACTCAAACCCGCCCCGCACGAAGGGCTCTACCTCTGCAACATCAAGTACTGATACATTCAGTACACATTTTTCTGCCAGTTATCGGGACCTATTACGGTTGATTCATATACTATATTGGATATAACTAGATATAGAGATGTGTATGCATAGACGATAGGAGTCCTGTTCTAGCCGGGAATTCTATTAAAGTCTGTAAAGGAGCAGCAAGATGACAAAAACGATCAAGGTCGGCGCCATACAGATGACCTGCGTACCGGGAAGGGTGGAACAGAACCTGGAACATGCCGAGGCCTTGATACGGCAGGCAGCAGAAAAAGGGGCAGAACTTCTCCTGTTGCCCGAACTGATGCCCGGCGGTTTTATGCTGACAGAAGAGGTATGGGAGACGGCAGAGACCATCAACGGACGTATTGTCCGGTGGCTGCTGGACACGTCCAAACGCTTCGGTCTCTATATCGGCTTTAGTTTTTTAGAAGCAGATGGCGAGGACTTTTATAACAGTTTCATACTTTCAGACCCCAAGGGAAAACTACTCGGCCGCGTACGCAAGAAACCGCCCGCTTCTGTCGAATCCTATTTTTACAAAGCCGGCAATGACCGTCACGTCATTGCAACTGAACTCGGCCGCATCGGCGTGAGCATCTGCTACGAGAACCTCCTCTACGACCATATCTGCTTTCTTCACAGTGAAAATGCCGATCTTCTCCTCTCACCCTTCGCCGCCGGCAGGCCAAATCCCTTCATTCCCGGAGATATCAAACGCTTTGACAGGATGATTACCGGCAGTCGTGCGATCTTGTCCCGGACACTGGGTGTTCCGGTAATAATGGCTAACCAGACAGGCCCTTTGGAAACAGACCTTCCCGACAATCTGCCCTACTTGAAAAGCAGCTTCCCTGGCTTGTCATGCATCGTGGACGCAGACGGCACTGTGAAACAGGAGCTTGGAGATGAAGAAGGTGTAATTGTCGCCGATGTCTCAGTAGGGGGTCACCATACCCGCGCCATGTCTCCTGCGAAATACGGAAAGATGTGGGCAGTACCCGTTCCCTGGTACGCCTTTATCTGGCCATTAAGCCAGAGATGGGGTGAGAAGTCCTATGCCAAGAATCCACGTCGGAAAAAACGGGCCCTAGCGATAAGCGGTGGCACGAAGAACACGTCGTCCAAATAAAACAGATCAACAGAAAACGCCAGCTAAAATGAACATAGAAGGACAGTCCCCCAACTGTTATCGGCATCCTGTTTGCAGGTTTGTCTGTGACGGGAGCAGCGGATGGTTCAGCCCTGTAAGCAGGATGACGCGGTATAATTCCGCCAAAGCATTCGATCTTTTTTCATGCCGATAAAATCATCCAAGGAACATTAATGACCATAACCAAGGACGCGCTCGTCACCCTCAACTATCGTCTTACGAACAGCGAGGGGGAGCTTCTCAACCCCGATCAGGAGCCGTTGATCTACCTTCACGGCGGCCATGGCCATATTTTCAAGAAAGTCGAAGAGGCCCTGGAAGGGAAAAGCGTCGGTGATAGCATTTGTATCACGCTCTCTCCGGCCGAAGCATTCGGGGAGTATGACGAAGAGCTGGTTGTCGAAGAGCCCCTCACCGAGCTTCCCGATGAGCTCTTTGTCGGGATGGAGATCGACGGGTACATGGAAGAGTCTCCCGATGATGTCATCATCTATACGGTCAGAGAGATCCATGATGACCGCGCCCTGCTCGACGGCAACCATCCGATGGCCGGAGAGACGCTCACCTTCGAGGGAACAATTGAAGATATTCAAGAGATAAGTGAAGAGGCGATCCGCGAAATCCTGGAACACCATCACCATCATTGATCAAAACCCTTCCCTGCAAAAAGAGCAGGCGGCTACGATTTTACCGAAGGTCTTTCTCCGTTACAACCGGAAGCGGTACTCGCGCTGGGAGTGGTTTTTGACGTTGAGTGTGCTTGGCCGCTGTGCAAGGTATTCGTCGACCGCGTGGGCGCATTCACGCCCTTCCAGGATGGCCCAGACGACCAGAGACTGTCCCCGTCGCGCGTCGCCCGCGGCGAAAACCCCTTTTTTTGAACTCGCGTAGTTTGCATCCGTCCTGACATTGCCCCGTTCGTCGAGTTCGACATCAAATCCTGCGACGGCCCCATAGGGTTCCGGACCCAGAAAGCCCATTGCCAGCAGGACGAGGTCGGCCTTGAGCACGAAGCCGCTCCCTTCGATCTCTTTGAAGCCGCCCAGGATCCCTGGCGACTTCTCTTCCCACGCTATCTTGACACAATTTATCCCGCAGACGTTTCCCGCTTCGTCTTTGACAAACGATTTAGAGAGGATCCCGAACTCCCGCACGCACCCCTCAGCCTGTGAACTGGAGACACTGAAAAGCCTAGGGTAGGTTGGCCATGGCATCGCCTCTGTTCTCTCGCCGGGCGGTTTGGGCAGCAACTCAATCTGGATAACGGAGGCCGCGTTCTGCCGCACCGACGTGCCGACACAGTCCGACCCTGTGTCCCCGCCGCCAATCACGACAACGTGCTTGCCGGTCGCCAGAACCTCCTTCTCTTTAGGGATCGCCTCACCTTCGATGCGGCGGTTGTTCTGAGCGAGAAACTCCATCGCGAAGTGGACACCTTTCGCGTCGCGGTTTGCTATCGGCAGATCCCTCGGCATCGTCGCACCGACGGCCAGAACAACAGCATCGTGGTTCTCTTCGAGTTCCTTAACCGGGATGTCGACGCCGATATAGGCATTGGTGACAAATGCGATCCCCTCCTCTTTCATCAAATCGATGCGGCGTTGAAGGACTTCTCTCTTCTGCAGTTTAAAATTGGGGATACCGTAACGCAGCAGCCCGCCGATCCGCTCATCGCGTTCATAGACACTGACCCAGTGGCCTGCCTTGTTGAGTTGGGCGGCACAGGCGAGTCCCGACGGTCCGGAACCGATAATGGCGACCTTTTTTCCGCTGCGTTTTTTAGGAGGGATGGGCTGTATCCACCCTTCGCGGTACGCCCGATCGATGATAGAGAACTCGATGTTCTTGATGGTCACGGGGTCATCATTGATCCCCAGGACACAGGCCGTCTCACAGGGTGCGGGGCAGACGCGGCCGGTAAATTCAGGAAAGTTGTTCGTCCCCATCAGCGTCACAAAGGCGTCTTTCCATTCCCCCCGGTAAACCTCGTCGTTGAACTGCGGGATGACATTTCCCAGCGGGCAGCCGCTGAAGCTGTGGCAGAAGGGAATACCGCAATCCATGCAGCGTGCACCCTGCTCTTTCATCTCTGCTTCGGGAAGGGGCGTGATAAACTCCCTGAAATGCGTTATGCGCTTTGCGACAGGCGCATAGGCGAACTCTTTACGTTTGAACTCTCTGAAACCGGTTACTTTTCCCATAGCATAGCTCCTTTATGCGGTGACATCCTGCTCGTCCCTGCGTCTTGGCAGGGCGGCCAGCGCCCGCTTGTAATCGCTCGGCATTACCTTGACGAACCGCGCCTTCGCCTTCTCCCACTCCTGGAGTATCGCCACCCCTTCTGAACTTTGGGTGTACTGCACATGCTTTTCGATCATCGCTCTGACCTCCTCGCACTCCAGCGGATCTTCCAGCGTTTCAAGCTCCACCATGGCAGGGTTGATATGCTCCCTGCGGAATGCTTCATCCTTGTAGATATAGGCGATCCCGCCGCTCATCCCCGCCGCGAAATTTTTGCCGACGGCACCGAGGACGACAACCCTGCCGCCGGTCATGTACTCGCATCCGTGGTCGCCGACAGCGCCGACGACGACCTTTGCACCGGAGTTGCGCACGCAGAAGCGCTCGCCGGCAAGCCCGCAGATGTAGGCTTCGCCGCCCGTCGCCCCGTAAAAGGCAACGTTCCCGACGACGACATTCTCTTGAGCCCTGAAGAGCGAGGCCTTCGGCGGGTAGAGGATCAGCTTGCCGCCGCATAGTCCCTTGCCGAAGTAGTCATTGGCGTCTCCCTCGATCTCGAAGGTGATTCCCCTCGTAAGAAAGGCGCCGAAGCTCTGTCCGGCGCTTCCCTCCGCCTTGAAATAGACGGTATCCTCTCCAAGCCCGGCTGCGCCGTAGCGACGCGTCATCTCAGAAGAGAGCATCGTGCCGACGCTGCGGTGGATATTCCTGATCTCGATCGCCGCCCTGACCGGGACAGCCGCTTCGAGCGCCGGCTTCGAGAGGGCGATAAGCTCATTGTCGAGCGCCTCTTCCGTCCCGTGCTCCTGGGCAGTCGAACAGAAGGGGGTATCGTTCGAACGTACATGCATCCGGTAAAGCAGCCGCTCGAGTTGAAGGTGTTTCGCCTTCCAGTGGTCGACACCGCTTCGTGATGAGAGTTTGTCGACACGTCCGATCATCTCCTCTACGCTCCTGAAACCGAGCTCGGCCATTATTTCACGCAACTCCTGTGCCATAAAGGTGACATAGTTGACGATATGTTCCGGTTTTCCCCGAAAATGCTTTCGTAGCTCCTTATCCTGGGTTGCGATGCCGACCGGACATGTATTGAGATGGCACTTACGCATCATGACGCACCCTTCAACGACCAGTGCACTTGTTCCGATTCCCCACTCTTCGGCGCCGAGGAGTGCAGCAACTGCAGCGTCGCGTCCTGTCCTGATCTGCCCGTCGGTCTGCACGGTGATCCTTGAACGCAGGCCGTTTTTCACGAGGGTCTGATGAGTCTCCGCGACGCCCAGTTCCCAGGGAAGGCCGGCATGCTTGATAGAGGTCTGCGGCGAGGCACCCGTCCCCCCGTCGTACCCTGAAACCAGTACGACATCGGCATGCGCCTTGGCGACGCCCGCAGCGACCGTCCCGACGCCGACCTCGGAGACAAGCTTGACACTGATCCTGGCTGCCGTGTTGGCATTTTTGAGGTCATGGATCAACTGTTTGAGATCTTCAATAGAGTAGATGTCATGGTGCGGCGGCGGCGAGATGAGCCCCACGCCCGGGGTCGAGTGGCGTGTCCTGCCGATAGCCTCGTCGACCTTGTGGCCGGGAAGCTGTCCCCCTTCGCCGGGTTTTGCCCCCTGAGCCATCTTGATCTGGATCTCCCCGGCATGGACGAGGTAGTCCGAAGTGACCCCGAACCTTCCGCTGGCCACCTGCTTGACAGCCGAGTTCATGCTGTCGCCGTTGGCCAGCGGCACGAAACGTCTGGGATCCTCGCCCCCTTCGCCGGTATTGCTCTTGGCGCCGATGCGGTTCATCGCGATCGCCAGGGTCGTATGCGCCTCTTGGGAGATGGAACCGTAGGACATCGCCCCCGTCGCAAATCGCTTGCGAATCGCCTCGACACTCTCGACCTCTTCGATAGGGATCGGCTCTTTTTTGACGAACTCAAGAAGTCCCCGCAACGTGAAGAGTTCTCCATTCTGGTCGTTGATCAGTGCAGCGAACTGCCGGTAGGTCTCATAGCTGTTCGTTCTTGTCGACTGTTGTAATAGGAAGATCGCCTCCGGGCGCAGCAGATGCCTCTCGCCTCCCTCCCTGTAGTAATATGTCCCGCCGGATTCAAGATCGTTGGCCTCCGTCTCCTCTTCCGGGTAGGCATTGCGATGATTTAGCAGTGCCTCCTCCTCGATCGTCTCGAGACCGATGCCGCCAAGCCGCGAAGGGGTACCGCTGAAATAGCGTTCCACCACCGTTTCGCTGAGCCCCAGCGCCTCGAAGATCTGTGCCCCCGTATAGGAGCGGACCGTTGAGATCCCCATCTTGGACATTACCTTGTAGATCCCTTTGGCGACGGCATGGATGTAGTTTTCAACCGCCTTCTCGCCGGATATTCTCTCGTCGATCATCCCGCGCCTGCGCATGTCCTCGATCGTCTCGAAAGCCAGGTAGGGGTTGATGGCGTTGGCCCCGTAGCCGATCAGCGTCGCGAAGTGGTGGATCTCTCTCGCCTCCCCCGTCTCCACGACGATCCCGCATTCGGTCCTTACCCCCTGGCGGATCAGATGATGGTGCAGCGCGCTCGTCGCCAGAAGGGAGGGAACCGGGGCCTGTTTTTTGTCCGTACCGCGGCAGGAGAGAATAAGGACGCTACAGCCGGATTTGACCGCTTCCAGCCCCTCCGTTTCAATGCGGTCCAGTGCCGTTTCAAGAGAGCCCCTCTTTCCAGCATCGAAAAGAATACTAATCGTTTTTGCCCGGAAACCAAGACGGTCCACGCCCCGCAGCTTCTCCAGCTGGACGTTTGTCAGAATCGGCTGCGGCAACTCGATGAACTTTCTGTTCTCACCGCTCTGGTCGAAGAGGTTGCCCTGCTGACCGATAAGCGAGCGCAGCGACATCACGCTCTCCTCGCGGATAGGATCGATCGGCGGGTTCGTCACCTGGGCAAAGAGCTGGTGAAAATAGTTGAAAAGATTGACGGAGCGGTTCGAGAGGACACTGAGCGAAGCGTCGTTTCCCATCGAACCCGTTGCCTCGTAGGCTTCGTTCGCCATCGGCGTCAGGATGATCTTGAGATCCTCCTGGGTATACCCATAGCACTTCTGTCGCTGCAAAATCGTTTCGTGGTCAGGCTGTCTCACCTCACGGTTGAGCGCCAGCGCGTCGAGTTCGATCCTTTTCTCTTCGACCCATTTTTCATAGGGATGTTCCGAGGCGATCTGCGCTTTGATCTCTACGTCAGGTACGATCCGCCCCGCTTCAAGGTCGGCAAGGAACATCCGTCCCGGCTGCAACCGCCCTTTTAGAAGAATCTCTTCGGGCGGGAATGCCAGTGCCCCCTGCTCCGATGCCATCACCAGAATGTTGTCCGTGCTCAGGCAGTAGCGCGACGGCCTCAGACCGTTACGGTCAAGTGTCGCCCCGATGACCCTGCCGTCAGTGAACGCTATCGAGGCGGGACCGTCCCAAGGCTCCATGAAGGTCGCGTGATAGGCATAAAAGGCTTTACGCTGCGCATCCATCTCGCTGTCTTTTTCCCAGGCTTCGGGGATCAGCATCATCAGCGCATGCGGCAGTGAACGTCCCGCCAGGGTGAGCAGCTCGACGGCGTTGTCGAGGATGGAGGAGTCAGAACCGCTGATATCATTGATCATGAAGGGGTAGATCTTTTCCAGCTCCTCTTTTGTAAAGAGCTCTGAGGCGAGCATCGACTCCCTCGCCCGCATCCAGTTGACATTACCGCGCAGCGTGTTGATCTCGCCGTTATGGGCGAGATATCGGAACGGCTGCGCCAGTGCCCAGGAAGGAAACGTGTTCGTTGAAAAGCGGCTGTGAACCAGAGCGAGAGCCGATTCAAAATCCGGGTCATCAAGATCCCCGAAGTACCCATTCAACTGTTCGGTGACCAACTGTCCTTTATAGACAACGGTCTTATAAGAGAGCGAAGGCATATAGTAGTTTTGCGTGCCGGCAACGACGGAGTCGCCAATGAGCGACTGAGCATGTTTTCGCACGACATAAAGCTTGCGCTCAAACGCATCGGCGTCAAGCCCCTCCGCCCTTTTGACAAAGACCTGATGCACATAAGGCTCGACCGCGCTGACGCTCTCCCCCAGACTGGTATTGTCGGTCGGAACTCTCCGCCACCCCAGACACTCCAGGCCGACATCGCGGATGCACTGCTCCACGATCGTCTCGCATTCGATGTAGGCTTCGGGATCTCTGGGAAGAAAGACGACGCCGACACCGTAGCTGCCAAAACCTGGCAGATCGATACCGAGCTCTTTGGCAACTTTACGGAAAAAACGGTCAGGCATTTGCGTCAAAATCCCCGCACCGTCACCGGAATTTCTTTCCGCTCCGACCGCGCCGCGGTGTCTAAGGTTGAGCAGCAGCTCCATCCCTTTTTGCACGATGTCGTGCGATTTTTCGCCTTTTAAATGAGCGACAAAACCGACGCCGCAACCGTCATGTTCGAACCGTGGATCATAAAGACCCTCACTGGAAGGCAAATATTTTGGTAACATGTACATCTCTGTTTCTGTGTCCGGGCGGACAGAACACGCCGGACGCATGCGATATAGTAGAGAAGACCTCAAAAAACTCGGATCCGTCTTTACCCCGGATCTTCAGAGCTCTCCTGTTTGCAATATAGTAACGAAATTATCACTGTTCTTCAAAAGAAAAACATAGTTATGTGGAGTATTGCTTTTGTCAGAGCTGTTAAGCCCGACATTTCTTCCACAAAATACCTGGGCCATGGAATGATTATAACAGATTAAGCGAAGCAAATGCTTTTTCTACCTGCTTAAAAATTCATCTGCTAAATGTCCTCTGTTCTCTATATCAGCAACAGATCCAACATCTCTTTTACACCATAGAGATATTAACAATAAAAACAGTTTAGTCATACAGGCTAAAGAAAGATGATACTTCTTGCATTATTGTTTTAAATTTGTTAAAATCCCGGCCTAACATAATTCACATCTATATCTATTGGAGAAAAACATGGCAAAACATCAATTTCAGACGGAAGTCAATCAACTCTTACAACTTATGATACACTCCCTCTACTCCAACAAAGAGATCTTTTTGCGCGAACTCGTCTCCAACGCGTCGGACGCGATGGACAAACTCAACATGCTGGTCCTTACCAACGAAAACTACAAAGGCCTTGCATTCAACCCGCGTATCGACATCAAGCTCAATAAAGAGACCAAGACCCTGACCATCAATGACAGCGGTATCGGTATGAATGATGAGGACCTTGTCGCCAACCTCGGTACCATCGCCAAGTCGGGTACGAAAGCCTTCCTTGAAAACCTTTCGGGCGACCAGAAGAAAGATTCGCAGCTTATCGGCCAGTTCGGTGTCGGTTTCTACGCGGCGTTCATGGTCGCGGACAAGGTAGAGGTTACCTCCAAAAAAGCGGGCGAAGAGAAGGCTTACAAATGGATCTCTGCCGGTGACGGCGAGTACGAGATCGAAGCAGCGGAGAAAGAGAGCTACGGTACGTCGATCGTCATGCACCTCAAAGATGATGAAGATGAGTTCCTCGAGCCGCACCGTATCGAGAGCATCATCGAGAAATATTCGAACCATATTCCGTTCCCTATTTTCATGGACAAAGAACACTTCGTTCCTGCAGAAAAAGATGACGAAGGCAACGAGACAAAACCGTCATCGACCGAGATCAAGAATGAGCAGGTCAACAAGGCGTCGGCACTCTGGACCATTGCCAAATCCGAGCTTAATGACGACGACTACAAAGACTTCTATTCAAGCATCGCCCACGACTCTGCCGAACCGCTTATGTGGATGCACAACAAGGCCGAAGGCGCCCTCGAGTACACGACCCTCTTCTATGTGCCGTCAAAAGCGCCGATGGACATGTACCGCGTCGACTACCAGGCGGGCATCAAGCTCTACATCAACCGCGTTTTCATCACCGATGACGAAAAAGAGCTTATGCCGACCTACCTCCGCTTCCTTCGCGGGGTGATCGACTCCAAAGACCTTCCGCTCAACGTCAGCCGTGAGATCCTGCAGTCCAACCCGGTCATGAGCAAGATCAAAAACGCTTCGGTCAAGAAGGTGCTCTCCGAGTTTGCCAAGATGATGAAAAAAGATGCCGACAAGTACAATGATTTCTACGCGCAGTTCGGCAATGTACTGAAAGAGGGGCTCTATTCCGACTTCGGCAATCGCGAGAAGATCCTTGAGCTACTGCAGTTCAACACCCTCAACTCCGACGAGAAGACAACGATCGCCGAGTTCGTCAAAAACGTCAACGAAGAGAAGAAAGAGATCTACTACATCACCGGCAAGATGGCACTCAACATGCTCAAGAACTCACCGTCTCTTGAGCGCTTCAAAGCCAAAGGTCTTGACGTCCTTGTGATGAACGAAGAGATCGACACCATCGTCTTCCCGATGGTCAGCGAGTACAAAGAGTACAAGTTCGTCAACGTCACGGACGCCAAGTTCGAAGAGTCTGAAGAGGATAAGAAGAAAGAAGAGGAGCTCTCTAAAGAGTATGAAGGACTCATCGGCGAGTTCAAGACAAGCCTCGGCGACAGCGTCAAGGAGATCGAGGTGACAACGGAGCTGACAGAGTCTCCGGTCGCGCTCAAGATCGACAAAGAGGACCCGAGCTATATGATGGCGCAGATGATGCAGCAGATGGGCCAGGCCGGTGAAATGCCGCCGATCAAACCGATCCTGCAGATCAACCCTAACCACGAGCTGCTTGCGAAGCTGAAAGATTCGGCCGACCAGAATCTTATCAACGATGCGGCGCACGTCCTGTTCGATCAGGCCAAGCTTTTCGACGGTATGGAGCTCGACGACACTGCCGACTTCATCGCCCGCATGAACCGTATTATGAGCAAAGCGCTATAACAACTCCCATCCATGCACCCGCATGGGTGCGTCATATCACGAAAACTCCCTTGCAGCGCTTCTAATACATAATAATTAGTATCTATATTGTCCATCTATGTTTTAAATGTTATATTAGTACGAAAGATAGTAATAATAACGGCTATCTCCCTTTGAATTTATGCGAAGAAAAAGTAGCTATGTTTGGAAAATCATTTCAAATCTTTTTGTTTATTATCGTATCCATCATATTTACTTCGTGTTCGGACACTTCCGATGGCGATGGCGCATATGTGTACAATCCTGCATGGGTAACGATCACCGTTCCCTCAACAAATCCCTATACTCTTGATAAAGAGCTTGTGCATCTAACGGGAGGAGCCTTCATCAGTGACGGTTGGTCCCGATGTTGCAGCGGTTCTCCATCGGACACAGGTGTGACAGTCACATGGCGCAACGCAACAACCGGCGCAAGCGCACAGGCTACGCAATATGTACAATATGGCTCATTTCTAGGAACGCCTTATATTAAAAGCCATTCATGGGCTGCTGACATTCCTCTTGTTATGGGGAGTAACAGTATCAGCGTTACCGCGTATGATCCAGAGTACAGTGATACAGCCAATATAACGGTGATACGTGAAGCAGATACCACCCCGCCATATGTCATCTATATACGACCGAATGATCAAAGTACCGGCATATCCGTAAGTCCATATATCAGTGCAAGTTTTAACGAAAACCTTAATTGCGACTCGGTCCAAGCCGATACCCTGACAGTGCAAGACGAGTTCGGTGTGTTCGCTACCGGAACATTGTCCTGTTCTAACCAAGTACTCAGTTTTGATCTTTTGCAAGAGTTGGCATTTGATACCCTGTATACAGTGACAATAAAAGCAGGTATCAAGGACCTTGTCGACCTGAACATGAGTGATGATTATCAATGGAGTTTTACAACCAGTACACCTTACTGATCTGTAATTAGATGGAGTAAGTCATGAACCGATAGCGCAAAGTCTGCTTTCTTTGCCCTTTTGATTGATATAAGCCGTTGACAGTATAATGCGCAAAATATTGCATCAAAGGTAGACCGTGATCCCTAAACGCCTCGAACCCCTGCTCTTCGCTTTTCTGATGTCGCTTTTCATGTCCTTTTTTATGTCTTTCGTCATCACCTTCATCAATCTCGGACTCATCGACGGCTTCGTCACTAAATGGCTCGGTGCCTTCTGGAAAGCCTTTATGATCGCCTTTCCGACGATCTTTGTCGTCGTACCGATGGTGCGAAAACTGGTGCAGGGCCTGATTGCCCAGGATATCCGTTCATAAATAGCCGTTTTCTGCATCTTCGCATTAATTTCCAAACACCAGTGTGTTACTATAAGTAACGCATAAGCGTCTCATTCTCTATTCCTGTTAAAAACCATCTGAATTCTATCGAAGAGAATTTACTTATTGACTGCCCTCCATATAGTGTGTAAATTTCAACCGGAACACTTTAAGCAGAAGTGAAAAAATGCCGAAACCATCCCATAGTTACGCAGTTCCATGCATTTTATTTCTCAACTTATCAATATATTTTTTATTTATACCATCTGAAGATAGAGAAATAATATTTAATTATTTTGACGAAAAAAATAATAATATAACAATTAATTATCTAATTATTAATTTAAAGTTATTATTAATTTTTACTCAGTTAGACTTTGCAAATTTCATAAAAAAGGATAATACATGAAATCATTTACAAAAGTTGCGATGACCGCTCTTATCGGGTTAGGTGTTTTAAGTACAAATGTTTATGCAGATGCAGCCAAAGGTCAAAAAATTTATCAGAAAAAACTTAAAGAAGTATGCGGTAAAACAGGTGCTGTTTTTGCTGCTTCCCATACACAGATGGAGTGGGAAACTGCAAAAGATGAGGGAAAACTGGTAGAGATGATGGAAGCGGAGTGTCCGGCGGGTAAAGACTTTTTCGAAAGTAAAAAATTTGAAACCAAATATAAAAGTCATCTATATGACTTCGTTCACGACTTCGCAAGCGACAGCGGTAATATCCCTTCTTGCTAATTTAAAGGGGTGAGCTCTCACCCCGTAACCCATACTTTAATCATACATTTTTAATACAGCTGTATATGCAGGATTAATCTGCAGCTGTATTAGAAATCGACATCTAAGGAATTATAAATGACCAAAAAAATAACACTGCTTTCCAGTCTGGCAAGTCTGGCGGTATTATCAACTTCGCTTACAGCGGCAGAGAGTGACCTTCAGGCACAGATCGATGCACTCAATGCAAAAATTGAGAAGATGGAGAAGGTGAACAGCTACCAGAACAAGCAGATCTCAAAAGTCAATCAACAGAGTGCCAACGACAACATCAAGTGGACGATCGATTACCGCGCCGCATATGACAATCTCAACTACAAATATTTGGATGATGCCAAAAAAGGCGATGGCACTGATGACACGGCCAACGCCGGTGAAACATATACCAATCCCGCATTGTTGACCAGCCGTCTCTGGCTCGGTATGGCGGCTTCGCCGTTTGAAGGCCTGACCTTCCGCGGCCAGCTGGCCGTCTACGGCTACTGGGGAGCAGAAAACACGAATGAAACTTCGGACAAATCGTGGCGCGGAAGCTCCCGTCCGCATGACTGGACGGTGCGTCTCAGAGAAGGTAACTTCGTCTACAAATTCGGAAACGACTGGGCCGTACCGATGGCGGCAAGCGTCGGCCGCCGCCCTGCTTCAATGGGCTTTCTGGCCAACCACCGCGACGGCGATGCCAGACCGAACTCGCCGCTGGCGCACATCACCAACATGGAGGTCGATGCGGCGATGGTGATGTTCGACTTTGCGGAGGCCCTCCTTCCGGGCTCCTACCTCAAGGTCGTCTACGGCCGTGCGCATGATCCGGTGGCAGTCGGTTCGACAACACCGTACATCGATCCTGAATTAGCTGACAGTTATGACGGTCCGGTCGACTTCCTTGTTTTACCGATGTCGATCTACAACGACGGACAAAGCAATTTGATGGCACAGTACGCGATGATCTTCAACTCGAAAGGGACACGTATCTCTGACGGAAAAATCAAATCTGCAGCCGGAACGACCCATATGGGAGCCCTCTCCTACCAGCTTGACGGTCTCAACGAAGATATCGACTTTCTTGATTCATCGACCCTCTTTGCCAGTGCCGCGGCGACGATGACGGACCCTGACAGCGGCTACGAGATGCTCGGTTCGACGGAGAGCGAAACCGGTTACAGCTTCTGGGCCGGCTTCCTTTTCCCTGACATGATGACCGACGGCGGCCGTTTCGGTGTAGAGTACAACTGGGGAAGCAAGTACTGGACACCGATGACCTGGGCTGAAGATACGGTGATCGGTTCCAAAATCGCGACACGCGGAAGCGCCTATGAGGGGTACTGGAATATCCCTATCGAAGGCAAGAACCTGAGTGCGCAGCTGCGATACACCTACATCGATTACGACTACCGCGCCAACACGACCTGCTACTGGGATGACCCTGCAGACAAAAACCTCGATTCTGCACAGGATATCCGCCTGTACGTTCGTTACCAGTATTAAGAAGGAGAAACATTTGAAAGAAAAGAAAACATTGTTGAACATCCTGGAGCAGGAGACGCCCAAGATGTCACGCCGTGACGCATTAAAATTCATGGGGATCTCCCCGATCGCAGCCGGCGTTATCGCACAGGGAACTTCAGGCTCCATCACCGAAGCGAAAGCTTCCAGTGCCAAAGGTAAGATCGTCATCGTCGGCGGCGGTGCCGGTGCCATCATGGCTGCAGCTCGCCTTAACCGCGCCCTTTCAGACCCGGACATCACGATCATTGCACCTAATGAGGTCCACCTCTACCAGCCGGGGCAGGTCTTTATGGCAGCCGGTGAATACACTTTTGACGACATCGCCAAAAACAATGCGGACCTGATTCCTGACGGCGTAACATGGATCAAAGATGCCGTAGAGACTTTTGATCCGGACAATAACAGGGTGGTCATACGCAGCGGAGAGGCAATCGCCTACGACTACCTCGTCGTCGCGACCGGGCTGCAGTATCACTATGAGTGGATCGAAGGACTGAGCATCGACGATATCGGCAAGAACGGCATTTCCAGTGTCTACCTGAATGACCCGGAAAAAGGGACCGCAGACGGCGGAAGCATCACCCACCAGTGGTTCAAGGACGTACATGCGGCTGCCAAAGAGGGCAACCCGCGTGTCATCTGTACCCAGCCGGCTACTGCCATCAAATGTGGCGGTGCACCGCAGAAGATCCTCTACCTGAGCGATGACTACCTCAAACGCGACGGTCTGAGTGCCGATTTTGTCTTTGCCACCAACAGCGGAAGCCTTTTTGGTGTACCTGAGGTCAACGAGACGCTTGTCAACGAGGTGCAGCCGCGCTACGGCAACATCACCAACAAGTTCAAGCATAACCTGGTCGCTATCGACACCGAGAAAAAAGTCGCGACTTTCGAGCACAAATACCAGATTCAGGGCGAATATGACGAGGATCTCGAAGAGTACGATATGATCGATAAAGAGGAGAAAGTCCAACTCGAATATGACTTTATCCACATCGTACCGCCGATGAGCGCACCTGATGCCGTCGTCAATTCACCGCTGGGCTGGCAGAAAGGCTCAGGAAAAGGGTGGCTTGAAGTCGACAGAGAGACCCTTCAGCACCGTCGCTACAAAAACGTCTTCGGTATCGGCGATGTTCTCGGTGTTCCAAAAGGCAAGACCGGCGGTTCGGCACGCCATCACGCCCCTGTAATGGTTGGCAACCTGATTGCCGAAATGGAGCATAAAGAGCTGAAAGAGAAGTTCGACGGCTATACGGTCTGCCCGCTTAAAACACAGTACGGCAAGATCATCCTTGCCGAGTTCGACTATAACGGAGCCGCACCTTCATTCCCTCTCGCTGTCGGCGAACAGCGCTGGATCTGGTGGGCATTCGACCTCTACATGCTCAAACCGATGTACTGGTACCTGATGATGCGGGGGCTAATGTAAGCGTTGCATCAACGCCTGTGATTCATAGCATTTCGAATCTCTGCTCTTCGTTTTTAATTCTCTATGTTTTACAAAGGTTGTCTCATCGTCGATTAAGACGATCAGACAGCTAAAAAACCCTTTTTCTTGCTCAGTTGCTTGACCAGCAGCAGTATTTCATCGACTTCATCAGCCGTTTCAGAAATATACCGAACTTAAAACGATCCTCGCTCATAATCACGATGAACAGAAAGAGTATGCCGTGACAGGGCCTGAGTAGATCTGCCGCACATTTTCTTGGCGCTAAAAGAAGTTCTAATACTGCTTTCGTCATAATCGGGCAAATTCTTTTCAAAGTCAGTACATATGAAAAAAATCATCGTCATCGGAGGCGGCTACGGCGGTCTTCGCGCAGTTGAGCGTCTTGCCGGTATCGACGGCCTGCATATCACACTGGTCGACAGACACCCCTACCATTACCTGCAGACCGAAGCCTACGGCTATATCGCCGGACGGTTTGATCTGCACGACGTCGCCATCGATCTCAAAAACTGGTGTTTCGGCTTCAAAAATGGCGTAGAGTTTATCCATGACGAAGTGACTTTGGTCGACTTTGAAAATAGAACCGTCCACCTTTCGGACAAAAAACTGTCTTACGACTACGTCATCATGGCCATCGGTGCGGAGACGAACTTCTTCTCCTTTATCAAAGGGCTGAGAGAGTACAGCCACGGGGTCAAGAAACTGCAACGTGCCTTTGATTTTCGCAGCTCGTTTGAAAAGCTTCTCTACACCAAGGTCGAACATCCGCTGGATGAAGCCAAAGGCGAACTCAACATCGCCGTCGGCGGAGCGGGACTCAGCGGTGTCGAGATCGCTGCCGAAATGGCCGACGTCATCAAAAAACACACCAAAAGCATCGGCGAATCGACCCGGGACATTAGGATACACCTCATCGACGCCGCCGCCACTATTTTGCCGGGGATGAGCGACTACATCGTCACCCGGACACAGGAACGTCTCGAAGAGCTCGGCATTATCATCAGGACCAACGCCTTCATCGAAAGCGTTGACAAAACAACCATCCGTTTCAAAGACGGTCAGAGCCTTGAGTACTTCTTTATGATCTTCACCGGGGGTATCAAAGTCCCCTCCTTCGCCCTCTCGAAAGAGGTTGAAAAAAACGGCCTCAACCAGTTCCTCGTCGATGCCTTCATGCGCATTCCCGGCGAAACAAATGTCTTCGCCGTCGGTGACTGCGTCGAAATCCGCGACGCAAAAGGCAACATCCTGCCGCCGACGGCCCAGACGGCGGAACGCAGCGCCGAATATGTTGCTAACGCCATCAAAGAAGAGCTGCAGCACCGGGAACTCAAACCGTTCCATGCCTCCATTGACGGTGTATTCGTCGCATTGGGCGGCGAGTACGCCGTAGGAGAGATGTTCAACATCATCAAGGTCAAAGGCTACAGCGCTTACCTGCTTAAAAAGCTGATCACCTACACCTATTATCTTGGGCTCAAACTGCGACTCAATACCGGCTTTAAAAAACGGACAAAACCTTTCGAAGATTGATATCAAAATCAGCAACGGCCGCCTAAAATAAAGCGAGGAACCTTCTTTTTGGCAGTGTGTTTTCGCAAAGGTTCAATCTGTTATGCTCTAAGATAAAAAGTGTCGACAGGCAAGAGGAAGATCAATGCAACTCGATCTGACACGGGGCAATATCAAAGATCATATGAAGACTTTGGCCATTCCGGCAACTATCGGTTTTCTCTTTCACACCCTTTACAATGTCACCGACACCTACTTTGCCGGGCAGGTCTCGACGCAGGCGCTCGCGGCCCTTTCGCTCTCTTTCCCGGTTTTTTTCATGGTCATCGCAGTAGCCGGCGGGATGAGCGAAGCATTGACGGCGCTTGTCGGCAATGCCCTCGGCGAGAACGAGAAGGAGAAAGCGGCCCATTATGCCAAGAACGGCCTGCTTTTCGGACTGCTGCTCTCCCTTCTGCTGACCGCCGTCGGTGTGTTTAGCGTCCCCTTTCTGATGCAGCAGCTGGGCGCGGAGGGCAGCTACCTGGAGCAGGCTGTCGGGTATACGTCCACGATCGTGATGGGGACGCTGCTCTTTGTCGGGACCTTTTTCGCCAATGCCCTGCTCAACTCGGTTGGCGATATGGTCTCGTTTAGAAACATTCTGATCGTCTCTTTCTTTTTGAATATCGGCCTGGATTATTACTTTGTCGCATCGGGATTTGGCGTTGTCGGCATTGCCTATGCCACACTTGTCACAGAAACACTGAGCATGCTCTACCTGCTATACCGCTTGCAACGTACGACCCTGTTGCACTGCCTTCGCCGTTTCAGGCTCGACCTTCCTCTTTTCTGGCACATCACGACGCAGGGTATTCCGCCGAGTGCCAACATGGTCTTCATGGCGATAGGTGTCTATATCATCACCTACTACGCCTCCCCTTACGGCGAAAGCGTCGTGGCCGCACTGGGTATCGGCATGCGTATCGAGCAGATGGCCCTGATGCCTGCCGTCGGCATCAACATGGCGGTACTCGCCATTGTCTCGCAGAACAGCGGCGCCAGACGTTATGAACGTGCCGAAGAGGCCGTAAAGGTGGGACTGATCAACGGAGCCTATATTGCCATCATCAGTGCCTTCGCACTTATTTTCGGCGGTTCATACTTCATCGGACTCTTCTCTTCCGATGCCGAAGTCATCGCGCAGGGGGTGATCTATCTCTATGTCGAGGCGGCACTGGTCTTCCCCTTTGTCGTGATCTTTATCTATGTGGCCCTGCTGCAGGCGATAAAACGGCCGAAATTCATCTTCTACCTTGCCCTCGCCCGCCAGATCATCCTGCCCCTGCTGCTGCTTGAAATCGTTTCTTACTATATCCGGATGCCGCTTGCCGTCTGGATCGTAGTCGGCCTTATCGTTTCCTTCTCTGCACTTGTCATATGGTGGTATGGACGAAGGGAGCTCGCCTTGCTGAAAAAGCAGAATGAAACAGGCACACATGGATGACATTCAACGCAGCGAACGTCCTCTGAAGTATAGACGTAAAGCTTAGGCTCTCCTCTTTTTATCTTGCACGTTTTTACACAAAATTTACACTAATTAAATAGACTACCGGCACACATCTGAAACGCCAAAGGAAAATGTAGATTATGAAAAAAACATCTATACTCTTCACCGTATCTCTCTCGCTGTTATTGATCTTTGCTGTATCTATGGGTTTTTACTTAAGTAACGCCCTGACACATGCAGAAGAGAAGACCTACGGTGAACTTGCAGAGAAGTTGATCCAGGATCTAAACAGTGAAGAACATCTGATAGAAAACATCGGCATCACCAATGCTATTTATATTGCCGACAACGCCAGGATCGCAAAAGCACTCATTGAAAACAACCGGGCTATTGCTATCAAAGAGCTGCAGGTGATCTTTAACAACTTTAAAAAGAGCACTAAAATAAAGAACCTGAAAGTCCACATCCATACGGCTGATCTGAAATCGTTTGTAAGAAGCTGGAAACTCGATAAATTCGGCGATGATCTCAGCGGGTTCAGAAAGACGATCGTAAAAGTCAAAGAGACCCGTCAACCTGTTTTCGATTTCGAAGTAGGCCGGATGGGGCTGACGCTGCGCTCTATTGTTCCTGTGATACAGGGTGACGACTATCTCGGGTCACTGGAGTTTATACAGAATTTTGACAATGTCGCGAAACAGTTTGCAAAAAAGAGCAACGATCACCTTCTGCTGATGAACGATTCGCTTATTTTTATCGCAACCGACCTGAAAGATGCACCAAGCGTCGATCACTATAAACTCGGCTCAAAACAATATGATGACGATTTTCTCAAAGCGGCACAATCCCTGGACCTGGACAAGCTGCAGCAGAAACGCTTCATCTTCACCGATCAATACCTCTATACCTACAAAACGATCAAAGACGTGAACGACAACAATGTCGGGATGCACCTAATGGGAATGTCAGGGCAACAGGTACAAGCTGCTGTCGACGAAGCAAAAAGTTCAACGCTGACGATGATCATCGTCACCGTCTCATCCCTGCTTCTGCTTCTGCTGCTAATGTTCTTCTTTTTCAAGAGCCGATGCTGAAGAACTGTTTGGTAGCACTGCCTATATTTTTTAGCATCTTTTTTCTGCCAATGAGCTAAGATACTACACATAGTAGTTATCTGCAAGAGCTGTGATTCAGAAACAGACTCTTCATTTTAAGCAGGAAGAAGATGAAAACCATCGACAAGAACATCATCTGGCTCGGATGGGTCAGTTTTTTTACCGATATGGCATCTTCTATGATCACCACGCTGCTGCCGATCTTTGTCGTCTATGTCCTGCACGAGGGGGTGGACAAGCTGGGAATCGTCATCGCAGTCGCTACCTTCATCTCCTACGCATTCCGTATCCTGTTCGGGTATTTAAGCGACCGTTTAGGCATCATCAAACCTTTCCTCGTTGCCGGCTATCTTATCTCGGCTGTCGCCAAACCCCTGCTTGCCTTTTCGTCAACCTACGCAAGCGTCGCCCTGCTCCGGGGACTTGAACGGATGGGCAAAGCGGTGCGCAGCGCCCCGAAAGACGTACTGATCAGCGCCTACAGCCGAAAGAACGCCTCGGGAAAGACCTTCGGTTTTCACAAGATGATGGATATCTCGGGCGAACTCGTCGGCGCACTGCTTATTTTGATGTTCTTCATGCTGATGCAAAAAGATGAAGCCTTTATCCGAACTCTCTTTGCCTGGACCCTGATACCGGGCCTCATTGCGGCAGTGATCATACTTTTCTTCGTCAAAGATATGCCGCTCAAGGTGAAAAAAAAAGAGGTGTACGACCCTTCCGACCGTAAACTCTTCACTCTGCTGGGCATCTACTTTTTATTTCTCTTGTTTCTTTTCAGTGACCAGTATCTCATCCTGAAAGCCAAAGATGAAGGCTTTACGCTGGCACAGATCCCCCTCTTTGTCATCGTGTTTGCACTGACCCAGTCCCTGACGAGCTACTACAGCGGTGTGCTGATCGACAGAAGGGGAAGCGGCCTGATGCTGCTGCTCTCCTTTCTCTTCGGGATCGCATCTATGGTCGCTTTGGCACTGGACTTTTTATGGCTCTCTTTCATCATGCTGGGGCTCTTCACCGTCATATCGCTCAACGCGATGCGGGCCTATATCTCGCAGGAAGCCCAAAGCAAAGGGGCGGTATTCGGTATCTTTTACGGAGGTGTCGCCATCTTTGCTTCACTGGGGGCCCTGCTTATCGGTTACATCTGGGAGCATTTCGGGTTTGAAAGCGCCGTGCGTCTCTCTATCGGCGGCCTGACACTTTTGACCCTGCTGCTTTTTTTGCATTTACAGCGGCAAAGAAAACTCGTTGTGCCTGAACATTCTGCAAGTCAGCAGGGGAAAGAAGATTTTTGAGAGCTGTCAAACAGCATATTTATGCGATCTGCAGAAAGAAGTGACCGCCTTGAAGATGTATCAGGAGGGAAGACGCCGAAATCAAAGCAGACGTATCGGTACCGACTCCTAGTGGTCGATCATGACGGTATCGCCCTTGATATCGTTGAAGAGAAGGGTTCGTCTGTCCTGGCGGTACTGGTAATAGAAAGTGTGCGGCGGAAGCGTTTTGAGCTCCGTGTTGTAATAGTTCGCATTGGAACATTTTCCGAGGTAGAGAAAAGAGAAAAGCAGTTTGATCTTGTAGTCTTCAAAGATCTCATGCGGCTGCGTCAGAAAGGTCAATCCGAATTTCTTGAGGTTGACCAGAGAGAGGATATAAAACATGAAGTCCTCGAATTTCGTATAAAAGGCATTCAGCATTGAGATCTCGTGGAAAAAATAGTAGTAGTTCTCAAGAAGCTCAGGTGTCTGGATCGTACGCGAAAGACGGCTTTTGATGTCGCGTCTGTTGGAAAAATAGCTCGAGTTGACGGCCATATAGATGTTTTCGCGTCTTGCAATCGCCTCTTGCAGTTCGGCATCAAACGCGTCGCTCTCTTCAAAGCGCATGTAGTAAAAACGGTTGCTCTCTTTAAAACGGGATTCTACCGCATCGACATCGGGATCTGAAAAGTCAAGATAAAGCGTCGGTATACCGTTATCCATAACGTATTCGCGGATCTTGTTGGAAAGATGCGTTTTGCCTGAACCCTCTTCGGCCAGAATCAGCGTATTTTGTGTCAACATCCGTTCTACAAGTTCAAGGTTCGCGATACTGTTTTTTAATTTTCCGATTTTTTGTCTCATGAATCATCCATTCAGCATAAAATATTTACCGGTATTATAGCCTATCTCCCGCCCATGTTTGAATAGTATATCACCATTGGCAATTGAGGCAGTTCGACAAGATACATACCGGTCCGGCGTATTTTTTCAGCGATCTTTCTCGTTCCTATCGTATCAAGACGTGTAAGAAACTTTCTCACTTTCTTCGTCCCCGGAGAAACGAGGGAAATGGGGTACAATTCGTAAACAAAACTGCAAAAACAGACTATTTTAAAAAGACACAGCATGAATCCTTTAGAAACGATACTCGTTAAAAAGACAGGGCTCAAGAAAGAGCATATCCGCAACATTCTTAAACTCCTTGACGAGGGGGCCACGATCCCTTTCATCGCCCGATACCGCAAAGAGATGACCGGCAGCGCGAGCGACGAGGTACTGCGCGAGTTTGAGGGCATTTACCTCGGTGCCAAAAAGCTGCTTGAGCGCAAGGCCGAGGTGGCACGGCTCATTGAAGAGCGGGGTGTCTTGAGTGTCGCGATCAAACAGAGCATCGACGATGCGCAAAAACTGAGGGTGCTCGAGGATATCTACCGCCCGTACAAAGAGAAAAAGAGCTCGCGCGCCGCCACCGCCATAGAGAACGGTTTGACGCCGCTTGCCGACACCCTTGCCTCCGCCAGGCTGACGCTCGGTGAATTCCGCTCAAAAGCAAGCGCTTTTGTCAAAGGGAAGATCGGCTCCGTCGACGAGGCCGTAAAAGGGGCGCAGGATATTCTGGCCGAACGCTATGCCGAACAGCCGCGCGAGCGCGAAACGATCCGCTCCTCGATGATGCGGTTTGGCATTCTCGAGGTGAAAAAGACAAAGAACCTTAACGAAAAAGGGGTCTACGCGAACTTCGCCGATCACGCCGAAAAGGTCGCCTATGTGCCGTCTCACCGCTACCTCGCACTCATGAGGGGCGTCAAGGAGAAAGAGCTCTCCGTCAAGATAACCCTCGATCTCGAGCGCATCGAAGCGAACATCCGAAAATTCAAGATCCCCCGAAACGCCGCCAGTTCCAAAGAGCTGCTTTTCGAGGCCTACCGTGACGGCCTGAAACGTCTTCTGCTCCCCTCCCTCGAGAGAGAGGTCCACGCCGAACTCAAAGAGCGCTCGGACGCTGCCGCCATCGGCGTCTTCGGCAAAAACCTCAACCAGCTCCTCATGACGCCGCCCGTGACCAAACGGATCATCCTCGGCGTCGATCCCGCCTTCAGGTCGGGGTGCAAACTTGCCGTCATCGACGAGAACGGCAGCTATCTCGAGTCGGCGGTGATCTACCCGACAGCACCGCAAAACGACTACAAGAGTGCCGCGGCAAAGGTTTTGGCCCTCTCTAAAAAGTACCGTATCACAGCCGTGGCCATCGGCAACGGTACCGCCTCCAGAGAGACGCAGGAGTTTTTTTCCCGCCTCAACAAAGAGGAAAATGCCGGGCTGAACTACACCGTTGTCTCCGAAGCGGGGGCATCGGTCTACTCCGCCTCCAAGATCGCCGCGGAGGAGTACCCCGACCTCGATGTTACCATCAGGGGAGCGATCTCTATCGCGCAGCGGCTGCGCGACCCGATGGCCGCCCTGGTCAAGATCGACCCCCGATCGCTTGGCATCGGTCAGTACCAGCATGACGTCGACCAGAAGCTGCTGGAGAAGAAGCTCACCGATGTTACCCAGGACCTTGTCAACCGTGTCGGCGTCGACATCAACTCCGCCTCCGTTTCCCTGCTCTCCTACGTGGCCGGCATCGGCGCTAAAGTGGCACAGAATATTCTTGACTATAAAGCCGAGAACGGCAACTTTACGACGAAAGCGGAGCTGCTGAAGGTCAAAGGGCTGGGAAAGAAGGGCTATGAGCAGGCCGCAGGTTTTGTCCGCATCAAAGAGGGGAAAAGCCCCTTTGACAACAGCGGCATCCATCCCGAGAGCTATGCGATCGCCAAAGAGCTTAAAGGGGTTGATCTCGCCAAAATAGATCTCGATGCGGCAGCGCAAGAGCTTAATGTCGGCAAGGAGACGCTCAGAGACATCGTCAAAGAGCTTCAGAAACCCGGATTTGACCCCAGGGAGGAGCTGCCGCCTATCCCGTTCAAAGAGGGCATCACCGACATCAAAATGCTGAATGAGGGCAGCATTGTCTCCGGAGTCGTGCGCAACATCGCCGATTTCGGCGCCTTTGTCGACATCGGGCTTAAAAACGACGGCATGATCCACATCTCCAAGATGAGCGAAAAACGCATTTCCCACCCGCTCGAAGTCCTCGCCGTCAACCAGTTCCTGCCGCACATCACCGTGGTCTCCGTCGACCAGGAAAAAGGCAAGGTGGGGTTGAGTCTGGTATAACCGGCGGGCCTTAGCAGAAGAGAGGCACACGTCCTCTGCATATTTTTGGCTATAATTCCTCTATTAATTAGCATCGGCGTATGCGTTTTCGTCTCTTCCGGACTCTCCTGCACTAATTCTAAAATCACCATCAAAAAACGGTTTACACTATGAATATACTATCTAAGAACGCGCCCCTCGAGGAGTCCATCAAGACAATGCGCTCCGTACTCGAACAGGCGGGATGCGAAGTGCGTTTTTCCGAACTGAAACACCCGCTTGAACACTGCTACTCGGTCAACCTCGCCTCAGTCGAGGCCCCCAACCATATCTATTCCAACGGCAAAGGGAGTGTTTCGGATGCATCGGTGGCGAGCGCACTGGGCGAGTACATCGAGCGGCTCCAGACGAACAACTTTTTTGTCGATTTCTATCTTCCGAAGAGACGCTATTACCCCGATGTCGTGGCCTTTGAAACAGCCCGGGAGTGTTTGAATGACGAGCTTCGCGCCGTGTACGATCCGGACGCGGAGCTCAGTGACGAGGATCTCATCGATTTTAACAGCGATCACGACGACAAGATCGTCGCGCTGCCGTTTCAGAAACGCTCCAGCGGCGAAAAGGTCTATATACCGCTCAATATTTTGAGCAATCTCTATGTAAGTAACGGTCTGGCGACGGGGAACACTCCGCTGGAAGCGCAGGTCCAGGCGCTGAGCGAGATCTTCGAGCGCTACGTCAAGATCGAGATCATCAAGAACGGCTACGCCCTCCCCTCTTATCCCGACGAGACCCTGCGCTCATTTGCCAACCTTTATCGTGATCTCACCGCCCTGCGTGCGGCAGGCTACATCGTCGAAGTGCTCGACGCTTCTCTCGGCGGAAAATACCCCGTTACGGCGATCTCGCTGATCAATCCCGACAACGGGACCCTCTTCGTCTCTTTCGGTGCCCATCCTATACTGGAGGTGTCGCTGGAGCGGACAATGACGGAGCTGATGCAGGGACGCACACTCGAAAACCTTGACGCCTTTGAAGTGCCGACCTTCGACATGAGTGTCGTAGCCGACAGCTTCAACCTTGAATCGCATTTTATCGACTCCAACGGCAGACTCGGCTTTGGGTTTTTAAGCAGTGCCAAAAGTTTCGAATTCGCTTCGTGGCAGTATGACGGCAACGGAAGCGAAGCTGAGTATGCCTATCTCGGCGATATCATCCGCGCCATGGACAAACAGATCTATCTGCGCGAGTACACCTATCTTGGCTTTTATTCATGTCAGATGATCGTCCCCGGTGTTTCGGAGGTCTACCCCATCGAAGACATGATCTACAACAACAAAAACAGCGCCAAGTGGATCCGGGAAATGGTTCTGAATTTCGGGGAGTTTGATCCCGAAGAGATCCTCAATGCCGTCGAATCGCTCGAAGAGTCACTCGATATCGAAAAACATATCGGTGTCATCTTCGAACATAACTTTACGATACGTGAGTTCAAAGCCCAGATGCATCTGCTGCTGGGGGATGATGAGGAGGCTCTTGAACTGCTTGAATACGGGACAGACAAAATAGGACACATCGTCGCCGAACTGATCCGTATGCGCGAAGGCGGTCTCGTACTGGAAGAGTATGCAGAGGGACTTTGCAATATCTTTACAACAGAGAGAGTAGAAAAGGCGCTGGCAATATTAGAAGGCTCGGCCTACCTGATCGACGTGACCCTTCACCGGGACTATCATAACATGCTCGCCATGTTCGACCGCCTAGAAAACAAAAAAGCGGCGATCCCGGTTTAGACAGAAAGTTATTCTTGCGATTCTGAAAGTGTTACATTAAAACGATGGACAGGCATCTGTGTGCCATCGCCTGCCAACGGATCACAACAGGTCCGATTACGTCCCCGCCCTTTTGCCAGGTAAAGCGCCTTGTCGGCACGTGCGTAGATCGCATTAAAGGCTTTGTCGCCTTCTCTGTGTTGTGCAATACCGATACTGGTTGTCACAAAAACCTTCTCACCCTCATGATCGATCGTGATGCTTTCAACCAAGGTACGGATCTTTTCGGCCAATATGAAAGCACCTTCCATATCTGTTTCAAACAGAAGTACTGCAAATTCCTCCCCGCCGACACGGGCCACGATGTCACTTTTTCGCAAATATGACTTTATAGCTTCCGCAAAACGGATCAACAGCAGATCGCCCGTCTGATGACCGTAGGTATCATTCACCTTTTTGAAGTGGTCCAGGTCAAAGAGCAACAGGCTCAAAGGCAGGTTGTCTCGTTGTGCTGTTTCAAAGTAGCGTTTGGAGACCTCACCGAAAAGACGTCGGTTCATGATCCCTGTCAGATCATCCGTTGATGCCAGAACGTGCAAAGCAGCATTTTTTTGCTGAAGACTGTTTTCATAATCACTGATCTTGTTGGTATAGAAACGTGACAGAAAGCTTCCGATGATCAGCCCTAATACACTTGTATTGATCGCCAGCTGGGACAGCTGCAGATCCGAGAGCAGATGCACGCTGAGGATGACACCGAGCGATGCTATTGTAAAGAGCAGACCGCTGGCACTGCCGTTAAGAATATAGGCGACAAAGATCAGCAGATAGAACCATATTATTCTGAACTCATCCTGGGGAACAAGGATAAGTGCCGACGTAAAGGTGATCAGCGAAGCGATAAGCAGTGCGTTCGCTACCTTTTTATAATATGTCTTGGATGATCGCAGCAAGAAGATAAGCATAACTGAAAAGATGCCGTAAACGTAATTGACCTTGGAGTGGATGGGTCCGATATCACTGATCCCAAGATCACTCAATATGCCGACAAGCGTACTGAAAAGAGCGACTATGACCAAAATCGAATTGATCATCTTGAATTTAAAACCCAGAAGATCTTCATCCTCTTTAAATTCAAAACCGCTATATAAAAAATTATTCAATGTCATTGTATTTTTACTTATATGCTCATAATAAAAAGAGTATAGCACAATGCACTTGAGAGGCATGCAGCGTATGGTCAAACCTTTTTTTCTCTGCCGATATACGCCGGATGAGGAGAGCTTTTATTTTTTGTTAACTCTACTATGTTATCTTAGAGAGAATTTGAAGTGAAAGGTATTTCTAACAATCTGCTGAAATCCTTGAAAAAAATCAATCATAAAATAATTTAGGAATATATACATGAAACGAGTCGTAATCAAAGTCGGTAGTGCTGTCTTAACAGAACATAATTGTATCGCGAAAGAGCGCATGCTCAACCTGGTTTCGCTCATTGCCAACTTAAAAAACAGTTACGATGTCATACTGGTTACATCGGGCGCCGTAGCGGCAGGCTATTCGGCGTTAAAGCTTGACAAAAGCAAACAGATCGGCAAAAAAGCGCTTGCGGCGGCGGGACAACCGATCCTGATGTCAGGCTATAAGAAGAAATTCGATATCTACGACATCGACACGGCCCAGATCCTGCTGACGGAAGATGACTTCGATTCGAGGAAACGCACCAAAATGTTTCAGGAGATCATCGATGCCCACCTTGCCAACGATATTTTGCCGATCATCAATGAGAACGACATCACCTCTACCCCCGAACAGCTTTTTGGCGACAACGACCAGCTTTCAGCCAATGTCGCCTACGCTACCAACGCGGAGCTCTTGGTTATTTTGAGTGATATCGACGGCTATTACGACAAAAACCCTAGCGAACACAAAGATGCCAAACTCTATAAGACGATTACGGAACTGCCGGAAGATGTTCTAAAGGATGATTCGACGCCGAACAATCCCTTTGCGACGGGCGGTATCGTGACCAAGCTTAAAGCGGCAGATTTTCTGATGAAACGGGGTAAGAAGATGCTGCTTTGCAACGGTTTTGATCTCAGCGCGGCAGAATCATTTCTCCTGAAAGGCGAGCATACGCTCGGCACGCTTTTTACCGGTGAAAAATAGAAAAATCCATCCGGCGTCAAAAAGACCTTCTCCGGACAAAAGTGCAGCTTCGGCACCTTTTATGATCTAAAAACGGCCCACATCCAAGAGCCGGTTCCAGACTGAAATGCACTTCCGTTTATTTAACGGAGATGCTTCGGACATTCTCTTTCGGTTCCACTTTGGGAATGATCACTTCCAGGACACCGTTCTCCGAAACCGCGTCAATGTTTTCAATATCGACATTCTCCGGCAATGTAAAACTTCTGGAAAATTTACCGAAACGTGTCTCGACACGGTAGTAATCCTCCTCTTTAACCTCTTCTTTGAAGTTGCGTTCACCGCTGATAATAAGCACGTTTTCTTTGATATCGACTTTGATATCCTCTTTCTTTACACCCGGAAGGTCGACATCGATATGGTAGGCAAACTCGCCTTCTCGTGTGTTCACTTTCGGTGTAAAGGTCACAACGTTCTCATCCTCCTTTGCAAGTGCACGGCTGCCGAAAAGTCTGTTCTCGATCTCTCTGATCTCTCTAAATGGATTATAAGGTGTTAATAACATTGTTGACTCCTTTATTAAAAATCTGCCGAAAGTTTAGTCGATTTTGTCAGGGAGTTCTGCCACCTAAGTGGCACATGACTCTAATATTTGAGTTTTTCAAACAGCTGCTGGAGACTTTTAAGCTTCAACTGCTTTCGGGAGACCTCCAGAATACCCTCTTCTTTCAGCCGCTGTATATTGCGGTTGACCACCTTGCGGACGCTTCCGACAAGTGCCGCCAACTCTTCGTGCGAAAGGTTGTGGATCAGTTTAAGTGATCGTCCCTTTGCCGTGTCGACATTTCTCGCTATAAGACGCAGCAGTCTGTTGTAGACATCGTAGAGGGAGAGGTCCACTGCCAGGTCTTCCATATTGCGCATCTGTTTGGCCAGATAGGGGAAAAAGAAGGTGTTGAAGGCGGGATCGTTCTCAATAAGCTCGCGGATATGCCCGATCGGTACTTCGACCACCTCGCTCTCTTCGAGGGCGACAGAGATATAGTCATGTTCTCTGCCGTCAAGCAGCGTGATGACATCGTAGATATCTCCCCGGCTTAAAAGGTAGAGCGTCTGCTCTTTGGAGGTCTCGGGATTGACCTGGGATATCTTTATCTTGCCGCTGAGTATGAAATAGACGTTTTTCATGGTGTCACTGCTGCTGAAGGCGCTGCCCCCTGCCGGGTAGACAATATGTTTTTTGTGTTCAAAGAGATCCGGCAGGCCAGCCCGCTCAATAGTTTGCAACAACGGGGGATTTTCAGTTACACTCCGACTCGGCACATCATATCCTTGAAAAGTCGATCTTTAGATCGGTTTTATGATGATATTTTACAGCAACGATGGTTTATAGAAAGAATGTTTTTTGAGGTGCAGCCGGGTAAACGGCCTGGGGGACTATGCTTCGGAAGGGTTTTCTTCGTTTGGCGGAGGGGTCGCCTCGGCCTCTTCACTTACCGGGTTCTTAGCAGCCAGCTTTTTGAGGCGCTTTTCCTCTTTTTTCTTCTGTTTTTCCAGCTCTCTGCCGCGTTTTTCGTAGGAGTAGTTTGTTCTGGCCATTATCGGTTACCTCTGTGTGAGTCTCTGCTGCGCTGTTTTGTGCCGGGTCTTGCCGAATTCCGGCTGCGTCCAGAATCCTGGCGTGTCGCACTTGTCGTCGACTTCGGACGGGAGCCCCCGCCGCCGCTACCGCCGCGGCCTCTGTTTCCGCCGCGGCCCGCACTGCGCTGCTGGATCGGTTCCGGGGCGATCGACGGATCAACCTCAAACCCTTTGAGCTTGACTTGGGGGATATCACGTTTGATAAGCTTTTCAATGTCTCTGAGCAGTTTCAGCTCGTCGACACAGACCAGGGATATCGCTTCGCCTTCGTTGCCTGCACGTCCCGTCCGCCCGATGCGGTGAACATAGTCTTCCGAGACGTTCGGCAGTTCGAAGTTCACCACATGCGGCAGCTGGTCGATGTCGATGCCGCGTGCGGCGATGTCGGTCGCAACCAGAACACGCACATCGCCCCGTTTAAAGTCCGCAAGGGCTTTCGTGCGCGCCGTCTGGCTTTTGTTGCCGTGGATCGCAGAAGCCGTGATGCCGTCTTTACCCAGTTGTTCCGTCAAACGGTTTGCCCCGTGCTTGGTACGGGTGAAGACAAGGACCTGTCTCCAGTCATGGTCTTTGATCAGATGCGAAAGCAGTTCGCGTTTGCGTTCTCTGTCTACCGGGTAGATGCGCTGTTCAACGCTCTCCGAAGCGGTGTTGCGGCGGGCCACCTCGATAAGGGTCGGCGAATCGAGCAGACCGTCGGCAAGCGCCTTGATCTCGTTCGAGAATGTCGCAGAGAAGAGAAGGTTTTGACGTTTTTTAGGCAGCAGTGCCAGCACTTTTTTGATGTCGTGGATGAACCCCATATCGAGCATGCGGTCCGCTTCGTCGAGCACCAGAAAATCGACGGCTGAGAGATCGATGCATCTTTGATTGGCAAGGTCCAGAAGGCGCCCCGGTGTTGCGATAACAACGTCCACCCCTCTTTTGAGCCGCTCAATCTGCGGGTTGATGCCGACGCCGCCGAAGATGACGGTCGACTTGAACGGCAGGTATTTACCGTAGGTCTTGACACTGTCGCCGACCTGTGCGGCCAGCTCGCGTGTCGGTGTCAGGATGAGTGCACGGACTCTAGGCTTGCCCTTGGTCTGCGGCGCATCACTGAGCAGCTGCAGCAGCGGAAGGGTGAAACCGGCCGTCTTGCCCGTTCCCGTCTGCGCACCTGCGAGGATATCTTTTTTTGCCAGGACGACAGGAATCGCTTTGGCCTGGATCGGTGTCGGCGTTGTATAGCCCTCTTCTGCAATAGCGCGTAAAATCGGCTTCGAAAGCCCCAATGTAGTAAATGACATTAATATGTACCTTATGTAAACCCGAACGAAACGATAGAGACTATCTGCACAGTATTCATCATTTGCCCATAACATGTAGAAAAGCATCACCTAACATTGAGGTTAAGCTCACCTTTTTTTACACGTTCTAAGACAAAGCACATATGCTGTTCATACTGCTTCTAGCTTTTATTCGAGTTGAAGAGCCTACCAAGTTGTTTATAGCTTGGTTCGGTCAAGACTGATAGTTGTTTGATTTGAAAAATGAAGGGTAGGAAAACGTTTCCGTAGGAACCTAAATCGCAGACCGAGTGCGCTTGATTTTCGATATTATAGCAGAATTAACCGCTATATCCTACGCAATGGTCCGCAGCTAAGAAAAACACAAGCTTACATGTCCAACTTCCCGTGACATCTACACAGGGAATAATTTACAGAACAATCGATATTTTATTTAACAATATTATAAAAGTCACAAAAATGTTTTTATGGCTGACACTTTACTATTTATATATTTTTGTAAACCAAAAAAACTGACATGTTGAAAATAAATAATCTAAAAGGCGACAATGCGATACCATCGTACCACTGAATATGAATTTATTGATAGCACAATGAAGCTGATTTCAAATATGCTGATATATTGGAAAACTATCCATTTGAAGAACAATATAACTGCATCCCTACTCTTTGCTGCCTGCTTGGACTGATCGTGATGCCAAAAGAGAAAATTGTGTCTTATATACCCAGAACAGGCGACTACTGATTTCAAACGACAGATAAGCCTTAAAATCTCTGAAATCGGCGAAAGCGTTAAAATGCTGCGTGATTTGATTCAAAAACCAAGATACGCAGTAAACGTGATGCCTAACTGGTCAGATTTTTAAACCTTAAATTACATCATCCTTTCCATACAAACAGTGAGTAGCCCTCTTCTACGGCTTCTGTGTACCATAGGCTTGGTTTTCTGCAAGAAAATAACCGACAGTCTGCACAAAATCCTTTAAATATTTCATAAATAAATTTTATTTATTTAGTCAAATGATTAATGAGCTAAACTGACTATTAAATGCGTATCGAAAGTATTATACGTTTATGCAGAAACATATCTTTACACAAAAAAAGGAGATTGTTATGTCCGATAAGAAACACCCGATGCATCATACTTCCGGCGGCGGCACGTCGAACCGGGACTGGTGGCCGAACCGGTTGCGGCTCGAAATTTTGCACCAGCACTCCCCCCTCTCCAATCCGATGGGCGAGGAGTTCAACTACGCAGAAGCGTTCAATAGTCTTGATCTTGAAGCCGTAAAGAAGGATCTCCAGGCGCTGATGAGCGACTCGCAGGAGTGGTGGCCGGCGGACTTCGGTCACTACGGACCGCTGTTCATCCGTATGGCATGGCACAGTGCCGGCACCTACCGCACCGGTGACGGCCGTGGCGGCGCCGGGTCCGGCCAGCAGCGCTTTCCGCCGCTCAACAGCTGGCCCGACAACGTCAACCTTGACAAGGCGCGCAGGCTGCTCTGGCCGATCAAGCAGAAGTACGGCCGCAACATCTCCTGGGCCGACCTGATGATCCTCACCGGGAACGTCGCGCTGGAATCGATGGGGTTCAAGACCTTCGGTTTCGCCGGCGGGCGCGAGGATGCCTGGGAGCCGGAAGAAAATGTCTATTGGGGTTCCGAGAGCACCTGGCTGGAGGGTGATAAACGCTACTCCGGCGAGCGGGATCTCGAAAATCCGCTCGCTGCCGTCCAGATGGGTCTGATCTACGTCAACCCGGAAGGCCCGGAGGGCAACCCGGACCCGGTTGCCGCCGCCAAGGACATCCGCGAGACCTTCGCGCGCATGGCGATGAATGACGAAGAGACGGTCGCGCTGATCGCCGGCGGCCACAGTTTCGGCAAAACCCACGGCGCCGGCGATGCGGCCCATGTGGGGCCTGAGCCGGAAGCAGCCGGCATCGAGGAGCAGGGGTTTGGCTGGAAAAGCAGCTTCGGCAGCGGCAAAGGCGGTGACACGATCAGCAGCGGTCTGGAAGTCACCTGGACCCAGACGCCGACGAAATGGAGTAACAGATTCTTCGAAAACCTTTTCGGCTTCGAATGGGAACTGACCAAGAGCCCGGCCGGTGCGCATCAGTGGAAACCGAAGGGTGACGCGGGGTCCGGTTCGGTGCCCGATGCCCATGACCCCTCAAAGCATCATGCGCCCTCCATGCTGACCACGGACCTCTCCCTGCGGTTCGACCCTGAGTACGAAAAAATTTCACGGCGTTTCTATGAAAATCCGGATGAATTTGCAGACACGTTCGCCCGGGCATGGTTCAAGCTGACCCACCGTGACATGGGACCCCGCACCCGCTATCTCGGTCCGGAAGTTCCCAAAGAAGAGCTTATCTGGCAGGACCCCGTCCCTGCACTCAACCATGAGCTCATCGATGAAAAGGACGTCGCCGCCCTCAAGGAGAAGATCCTGGCGTCCGGACTCTCTGTTTCCCAACTGGTCTCGACCGCCTGGGCCTCGGCGTCCACCTTCCGCGGTTCCGACAAGCGCGGCGGAGCGAACGGTGCCCGTATCCGTCTTGCGCCGCAGAAGGACTGGGAGGTGAACCGGCCACAGCAGCTGGCAAAAGTCCTCAAAACGTTTGAGGCTATCCAAAATGGTTTCAACAACACGCACTCCGTACACAAGAGGGTCTCGCTTGCCGACCTGATCGTCCTGGGCGGTTGCGCGGGTATCGAGCAGGCCGCGAAGCATGCCGGTCACACCGTGACGGTCCCCTTCACGCCCGGCCGCATGGACGCTTCTCAGGAGCAAACCGATGTGCTCTCCTTCGCCATGCTCGAACCAGTCACGGACGGCTTCCGCAACTACCAGAAAACCGAATACGCTATATCCGCCGAGGAGCTGCTGATCGACAAGGCACAGCTGCTGACACTGACCGCACCCGAGATGACGGTACTTGTCGGCGGCATGCGCGTCCTGGATACCAACGTCGGAGACTCCCGGCACGGCGTCTTCACCGAGCGCACGGAGTCGCTCACCAACGACTTCTTCGTGAACCTGCTCGATATGGGGACGGCCTGGAAAGCGGTCTCGGAGACCGAGGAGCTCTTTGAGGGAATCGACCGCACAACAGGCGAACCGAAGTGGAGCGCCACCCGCGTCGATCTGGTCTTCGGCTCAAACGCCCAGCTCCGGGCCCTGGCCGAACTCTACGGCAGCAGCGACGCGCAGGAGCAGTTTGTCCATGACTTCGTGGCGGCGTGGACCAAGGTGATGAATCTGGACCGCTTTGATCTCGCCTAGTACAGGTAATTAAAGCGTTTTTTGAGCTACAGGAAGGACCATACAAGGCAATATATCCCTGATCTTATGACGGATGATGGAAGCCCGGTATACAAACAGGGATGGCGTCACAACAGAGTCTAAACCCATTCCCTATTATGTCGAATAAGGAAAGCAATGACAACGATTCAAGACTGGCACAACCAAACATCGGAACAGACATTATCCGCGCTGAAGTCAACGACGGCAGGACTGAGTGCAGCCGATGCGGAGCAAAGGCTGTCCGATGTCGGACCGAACAGGCTTCCGGAACCGCCGCGCAGAAATGTAATCCTGCGTTTTTTTTCCCACTTTCACAACATCCTTATCTATGTCCTGCTGGGAGCCGCCGCCATTACGCTGCTGCTGGGGCATGTTGTTGATACAGCTGTCATCGTTGCCGTGGTCATCATCAATGCCGTCATCGGTTTCATACAGGAGGGAAAAGCCGAAAAAGCGATGGATGCCATACGACAGATGCTGGCACTGCGCGCCTCTGTCATTCGCGACGGAAAGCGTCAAACCGTAGCGGGCGAACTGCTGGTTCCCGGCGATATCGTCCTGCTCGAAGCCGGCGACAAAGTGCCCGCCGACCTGCGCTTACTGGAAACCCACGGTCTGCAGATCCAGGAAGCGATTCTTACCGGCGAGTCCGTGGCTGTCGAAAAGCGTTCCGAAGAGGTCGCTGCGGAAGCGCCGCTCGGTGACCGTTTCTGCATAGGGTTCAGCGGGACTACAGTCACCAATGGACAGGGTATGGGCGTGGTGGTTGCCATAGGGTCTGACACAGAGATCGGTCGGATCAGCGGTATGCTCTCGGAAGTACAGACACTGAACACACCATTGGTTGTTCAGATGACACGCCTGGGCAAGTTGCTTACCCTCTTTATTCTTGTCATCGCATCCCTTATTTTGATGTTCGGTTATTTCCTCCTGCATTACGATTTCAGCACGATATTTATGGCCGTTGTGGGGCTTTCGGTTGCAGCCATACCGGAAGGGTTGCCTGCCGTGTTGACCATCACGATGGCTATCGGTGTCCAGGCCATGGCACGCCGAAACGCGATTGTCCGCCGTTTACCGGCGATCGAGACACTCGGATCGGTCTCCGTAATCTGTTCGGACAAGACCGGCACCCTGACCCGCAACGAAATGAAAGTGGCCTCGGTCGTCACAGACTCGGAACGCTTTGAGATCGGAGGGAACGGGTATGAGCCTTCTGGCGATGTGAACGTTAATGGACAGGCTGTCGCCGTGTTTGACCATACGCTCTTACAGGAACTGGGACGAACGGCTGCACTCTGCAATGATTCGGAACTTGTTCGAAAGGAAAATGCATGGTCCGGTCAGGGCGACCCTATGGAGGTTGCCCTGCTGGCGTTTGCAGGAAAGTCCGGTATTGACTGTCCCGACACAAAACATCAGTGGACGCGCACCGATGTGATCCCTTTTGATACGAAGCACAAGTATATGGCGACGCTTAACCATGACCATGATAACAATGCCTTCATCTTCGTCAAGGGGGCACCTGAGACCATACTCTCCATGTGTGCTGAACAGCGCACCGGCAACAATGAAACCAAACCGCTGGATGTTACATATTGGCAGGAGCAGGCAAATGCAATAGCCGCACAGGGGCAACGCCTCCTGGCCTTCGCAACCAAGCCGGTCCGGCCCGAACAGACAATACTCGAGCACACCGATATTGACAAGTCACTGATATTTCTCGGGCTGACCGGTCTGATCGATCCACCGCGGCCTGAAGCCATTAAAGCGATCGCCGAGTGCCATCGAGCGGGTATAGACGTCAAAATGATCACCGGTGATCATGCCGTCACGGCAGCTGCGATCGGTAAACAACTGGGGCTTCGAAACGGCGATGCTATTTTGACCGGCGGCGAACTGGACGCGCTTAACGACGACGCACTTGCATCTGCCGTTCGACAGACGGGCATCTTTGCACGCACAAGCCCGGAACATAAACTACGCCTGGTGATGGCACTGCAGGCCAATGGAATGACGGTGGCCATGACGGGTGACGGGGTCAATGATGCACCCGCACTTAAGCGCGCAGGTGTCGGCATTGCTATGGGGAGAACCGGCAGCGAAGCGGCAAAAGAGGCTTCGGAAGTCGTATTGGCTGACGACAACTTTTCATCGATCGTCGCTGCCGTGCGCGAGGGGCGGACGGTCTACGATAATATTAAAAAAGTCATCAGCTGGACCCTGCCGACCAATGCCGGTGAGGCCATGACCGTTGTCCTCGCACTGATACTCGGATTGAGCCTGCCCATCTCACCGATCCAGATCCTCTGGGTGAACATGATCACTGCGGTGACACTGGGCATAGCACTGGCCTTTGAACCTACGGAAGAGAACACCATGCAACGCCCGCCCAGACCCCGCAACGAGTCGCTGCTTAATGGTGGTGTCGTGTGGCATATTGTACTGGTCGCCGGCCTGTTTCTGGCCGGCATATTCGGCATCTATGAATACGCTATTGCAAGCGGCTATTCCGAACGCCTTGCACAGACGATCGCATTGAATACGCTGGTAGTGCTGGAGATATTTCACCTTCTCTTCATCCGTAATATGCATGGAAGTGCATGGACATGGAGCGTAATACGTGCCACCCCTGCTGTTTGGCTATCCATCATCGTCGTTGTACTCGGTCAGATTGCCATTACCTATGTACCATGGCTCCAAAGTGTTTTCGCGACCGAAGATGTGGGTCTGTTTGACAGCATGTTGATGCTCGGTATCGGCGTCACGATGTTTGTCATCATCCAATTCGAGAAACAGCTACGTCTTCGGGTATTTAAAAAAACGTTGTGACAAAGTTTGCCGCTTAACCTCAATTCTGCTACCCTTTGGTTTGCTGTTATACGTCAAAGAGGAAGCATGTATATACCCGAACAATTCAATATAAACAATGCGCAGTCCATTCATCAATTCATACGCTCAAATCCATTTGCCACCGTCGTTTCGAATATCGATGGGAAGATCGTGGCGACACACATGCCGATTGACCGCTTTCAGGATGGACACTATTACGGGCACTTTGCCCTGAACAACCCGCAATCAAGGATCCAGGAAAACGAAGAGACGCTTGTCATCTTTACCGGTCCGCACGCCTATATCTCACCGTCGATGTACGCTTCGGACTTCAACGTACCGACATGGAACTACAGTGCGGTCCACTGCTACGGAAACATTCGTTTTATCGACAACGAAACCAAAATATGGAATCTGTTTCATGAGCTTGTCTATCGCTACGAAGGCGAAGCGGGATGGCAACTCCCAAACGAAGAGAAGTTCAAAGATCTAACCGGGTTCATTCGCTTCTTTGCGTTTGAAATAAAACGTATCGAAGCCAAATTCAAATTCAATCAGAACAAACCGGATGAAGATATAGAAAGCGTCATCGAAGGATTAAGAGGTATCGGCAACCATGAGGCTGCCGACTTTATGGAACGCATCACAACTCATCGCGGGCCAATCAAAAAGCCGCTTGAGGATTTTTGATTGGCTATTTTAAATTTTGCACGCACTAAGGTTGAAAAATGACACGATCTACCATCTGAAAACAACAGTTTTGACTTGCTCCTTTGTTCGCACTTCCTATTTTTTACAGCGACCATTTTGATCTGGATTTTCACATCGATTCGGTTCTGGAAATGTGCCTTATCGGAAAAGAGACCAGAGTTTTCCCCCTGGTTGATCTTAAAGGAGACAGGCCGGGCTATTTGAAACCACTTGTGAATAAGCTGAAGCAAAATGGGTATCTGTGCCGGATTGAGACAGTCGCTTATGCGTTTCAAAAAAACGGAAATAAAATAATGAAAGGCACAAGGTTGGACCAAGCAAAATCCACATCAGCTCATGAACAAGATTAAATTAATACTAATATTTCCGATGTAGCTGCAATACCTACCGATCAGTGCTATAATGATTTCTAGATGAACTATTCGTTCAACGAATAGTTCGACAATGTATAAAGAGGTGTAAAATGATTAAGCAATGTTTCGGTGCAATAGTATTGTCAACTATTATTGTTGGATGTGGTACGAGTGATAGCGGTAGTGACGCAACGTCAGTGGTAAATCTAGGTATATCTTCTTCACCAGATGCGGATGCACAAAGTTCATATACAAATTCAAAGACAGATATTTATATTGCATATTCTTCTTTACCCAGGCCTGATGGAACGGGCACGCTTCGAGATGCAATTGCCTATTTGGATGCCGATGGCGACGGCGATACCGATGTATTTCTTGCGACAGGTGACTATTTACTTGAGGGAGAAGTGAACAGTATTCTCGCACTAAATGACGGTGCACAGACCTTCACGTCATCAACAGCAGAGTTTAGCGGCAATATGCCTCCCGCGACGCATGCCAGAAAATCCATTGTAAGTGATTTTAACAATGATGGTCTACAAGATATATTTGTGTTTGATCATGGCTATGATGCCAACCCCTTTCCTGGAAGCCAGCCAAAATTGATTATGCAAAATACTATCGGTTCTTTCTCATGGGAAAAGTTAACAGCGCAAACAGGTTTCCATCACGGTGGAGCAGCAGCAGATATCGACAATGATGGTGATATTGATATTTTTGTTGGAGGCTTTGCCCCCTTCTTCTTTGTCAATGATGGTGATGGGAACTTCAGTAAAGTTGACAATCGTTTTGACAACAGCATGGATAAGATATTTTCGGCAGAATTGATTGATGTTGACCAAGACGGCTTCGTCGATCTTTTAATCGGTGCTCACGAACGAGATGGCGATAAAACAGCAATATACTGGGGGAGTACAACAGGATCCTACACCCAGAATTTGAGGACCCTGATTCCGATGGTAACCTATTTCGGAGCAATTCTGGATTTTGATGCAGAAGATATCGATTCAGATGGGGATCGTGATCTGATCATCAACCGAACAAGAGATGGCGATGACGGAGCAGGAAAAGGGTTTTATCAGGGTAGAACAATACAACTTTTGGTCAACAATGGCGGCAGAAGCTTTACTGATGCCACCGCAACAAATATCGATTATCCAGGGGGCGATACTGATCAATGGTTTCCCTGGGTAAGAGCACAAGATGTCGATAACGATGGCGATATTGATTTTGCTCCAGACGATGCAGGCCGCGGATTTGGCTATTTAAATGACGGTACAGGTGTATTTACGCATACTTTACTGGCCCCATAATCGACCTGCTTTCTTGTTGTTTCCGAATTTTATTAAGATTCGGAACAATCATCGCCTGCCGCCGGATAAATGATCCGCAAAACATAGAATACAAAGCGGCATATTCATAAGCTACATGGCGTTACAGATTGTGACAGAGAGCTTCAGCTCTCTGCAAGCGGATCGTCCGACAGCAGATCCACATAAAGGCGGCGGGGTTTCAAAAGAAGCGGTAGAAGATAACGTAGCCGAAGATGCCGAAGTAGTTCAGCAGACGGGGCCTTCACGCTTTTACCGAAGCCGATATTCAAAGACTCTGTTCTTGTAACGGACTGCGCTACAACCGTTGTAACACAAACGGCGGTGTGTTGTACTTTACTGCACAGAAAGCGAGATAAGAAGGTATAGCCGTTCAAATGACTTTTCATACGTTTATCTCCGCATTGACAAGCCCGGGACGTTTACACTTTCCAACAGATGTCGGTAGTGTTTGCAAACAGGTTAATATCAAACTACAAAATCGCAGAGGGGGAAAGAAAATGAAATTCATTGCCCAAAAAACTGTATGTTCAGACCTGTAAACACCTGCCACTGCGTTATACCGGCACCCTTGTGTGCAACACTGTATTGCGGTTCGATAAAGACGTTAAACACCGTCTTCTCCATTTTGATAACCTGCCCCACACCCAGACCGATAGGTATAGAGTATTTCTCCCGTTCAATATCGTAATACCAGATACCTACCGACCTTAAGTAAGTGCCGCCGCCTAACTGCAACATGGCGAAAGGCTGAAGTGCTGCTATATTAACCGTCTCTCTGTCTGCATCACCGGCAAAGCTGTGCTGCCAGGTAAGCAGATATCCATACTGGAACAGACGTGACCGTGCATCAAACAGGACATTGGCTATTCCCGCCGAATATTTTTCACTTCCCAGCCGCTCTTCAGTCGCCGTCGGCAGTGTTAACAGCGGCCCCACACCAAAACTGACAGCAGGAACACCCACATCTATCAGATTGACTGCCAGGATGTTAAAATCACCAAGACCTCTCTTTGTCGCACCCTTTGGGCCGACAGGGAAAGAGTTGACAGGCAAAGACGCACGCAAAAGCCAATTGGTCTCTCCCAATGAAAAGGGCTGGACATAGCGTACCCACAACTGGTCGGCACTCTCGTCACTTTCCGTCAACTCCCCCATGTAGTAGTTATGAAAGTTCAGCGCTTTCATATTTGCCAGCGGATTGTTGGCCTGAGCTACAGAAGCGGCATCGACCTTGGCCTCAGCAGAGAGAAAAGACGTTGTTGCCAATGTCAACAATAATAGTGTTTCAAATCGCATACTTTTCCCTTTTTATCTTTCTTTTCTTAAAGACCAAACGGACAGATCACTTTCAAAACAGGTCTCATATTAGTCGTAAAAACACCATATCAAACTATTCTACCACAACACAGAGGAGTGTACGTCAAAAAGTCAAAACACACCATTCTCCTCAACTTTACACTTCGGAACTCTTTTATTTGCACAGGACTCTACTTTGTCGCATGACGTTGAAAACAGCGGCAGAGAGCCCTAACTCTCTGCAAGCGGGTCGTCCGACAGCAGGTCCACGCTCAGGCGGCGGGGTTTCAGGAAAAAGCGGTAGAAGATGACGTAACCGAAGATGCCGAAGTAGTTCAGCAGACCGAACATGATGAAAAGAACACCGATGTTGAAATGTTTTTTTTCGGCGATAAGGGAGCCTGCCTCTCTGCGGACGATCTTGTAGCCGTTCTCATAGAACATCGCATCGATGCGCTGCATCTTCGCCGCATCGTCGAGGTCGGCATGCTGCATTTTGACGATGTACTCTCTGAAGACCGCAAGACTCTGTGTATAGTTTTTTTTGTCCCAGAAAAAAAGCAGGATCCCGAGCGGAAGTATGAACATCATGATGACGGTAGACACAGCTTTACCTCCAAAAAGAGCTACTGTTTAATTATAGAGCAACTCTGCTGCTAATATCGATATCTGCCGGCACCTTATTAAGATGCATTTCTACAAAACAAAAAAACAGAGACGACAATACGCTTACTTTACGCTATAATACCGCCAACATTTGCGCACTCGGTCTGCGCTTAAGCCTTCTTTTTTGACCGCTTATCTCCCTCCTATCAGAGGCCTATTTATTCAAGGACTTTTATGTCATCTATTACCATCAAACGCCACAACCACCGTGTTCACCCGTGTGACCGCAGCCAGAAACTCGCCCTTTTAAAACATCTTATTGCTTTGCACAGTGACAAAGAGATCGTTGTTATCGCATCCCCGGACATCGCTGCGCTTGAGCAGAAGATCGACGCGGACAACGTTTCGTTCAAAAGTGACAAAGAGCTCATCGAGAACACCAAGTTCAAGTGCGACATGATCATCAGTCTCGACCTTTCCGACTCCCCTGAAAATTACGTCAAACGTCTCGGCCAGGCAAAGAGCTATGCCCTGCTTCTGGCTGACGACAAAGAGCAGCAGGAGCTCTACAAGATAGAGACCCTGTTGAAACGCACCCTTGCAAAAGAGGTCATTACCGATTTTGAACCGGCCTCCTACCTCAAAGACCGTAAGGCAGCCAAAGACCTTAAAGCACGCCAGGCCGAAAACATCAAAAACCAGGAAGAGCGGGACGAAAAACGCGCTAAAGCCCAGGCAAAAGAGAGAAAAGAGTCCAAATACCTCGGCAAGGACGAAAACGGCAAACCGATCTTCTCCGGCAAGACCAGGGAACGGAACCACCGTTATGACGGTACTCCGAGAAGCGAAGAGGAGAAACGTGCAAGCGGCAGAGCCAAACCGCACAAAAGTGGTGACAAAAGACCTTGGGATAAAGAGAACAGCAGAAACGAAAACCGAGGCGAAAGAAAACCGTGGGATAAAACCAAAGGTGAGAAGAAACCCTGGGACAAGAATAGCGATGCTAAAAAACCGTGGGACAAAGAGAAAAGTTCCAACGGCAGAAAGCCTTATGCCAAAAAACCGTGGGAGGGTAATGCCTCTTCGACAGGCGACAAACGCAGTGATGAGCGGGGCAGAGAAAGTGTAAAACCGGCACCCAAACGTACCGGCCGCACCATCAGAATACCCGTTTCGAAGAGTTCAAAAGAGAGCTGAGCTCTCAGCATGAAGGCATCTGCTCCTTCTCTATTTCGTGATTGCTCTGCAACCTCTCGATCTTTCCGCTGACGATGCGGCAGATCTTTACACCCCTGGTACGGGTGTTTGAAGATTCTAAGCGCCTACTGTAATAGCGTAATGACCTCTTCGTTCTCGCTCAGTCGGGCATAGTCTATGGCGCGCTGCCCTTCGCTGTCTTTTAGAGAACGGTCAGCCCCTTTCTCGAGCAGCACTCTGACCATCTCGGCATTACCGGCTTCTGCCGCCATCATCAATGCCGTGGCACCGTCTTCGTCTGCAATATTGATGTCGATATTGTTCTCGACCAGCATAATTGCCGTGTCGGTATGGCCGCTGATGACCGCTGTCAGTACCAATGACGCGCCGCATGGGGACTTGATATTGACATCGGCACCCTTTTTAATCAGCTCTTTGGCCGTTTCGGTGTGCCCTTTTTCGACTGCCCATGTGAGGGCATACTTGCCGTTGTTGGTCTTCGCATTGACGTTGGCACCATGGTCAATCATAAGCGAAAGAATATCGGTGTGCCCCTGTATCGCGGCGTAGATAACAGGACTGTACCCGGCTGTGTCTTCGGCTTTGACATCGGCCCCTTTGGCTATCAGTACCTTGACGACATCATCATGGCCGTTTTTGGCCGCCCACATCAGAGCAGTGGCGTTATTATGCCTGGCATCGATATCTGTCTTCATCTCAAGAACTTTGTTTACGGCTGCGACATCGCCTTTTTTAGCGGCTTCGATCAGCCCTTCATTGGCATAGGAGGCTGCGCTAACGAGTGAAAAAAATATCATGGCGGAGAAAGATCTTCTGAGAGTTATCATAGGGGAGTTCCTTGAACAGTGAAATATAACAATATTATATATTAAACTTGTTCAAACGACAAAAGTGTCTGCCTAAAATATAGACAACGAAACCGCCGACCAAAACATTAATATAAAAAATTCATATCGGCTTTATATCGGCTTCCCTATAATGAAAAAAGACTCCTGCCGTTGGGACTGTGTATACAAAGAGAGATATTCATCTTATACGTTTGTATGTCCTGTCGGCCGACTTGCAAAAAGGGGGCGGAGATATGCGTACAGAACAGAATACACCTCAACTGAAAGATCCGGTCTGCCATATGGCGGTCTCAAGCGACTCCCCCTATCATTACCAATATGCGGGAAAACCCTACTATTTCTGCAGCGAGCATTGCCTGCATAAGTTCAAAGCCCACCCGAAACAGTTCCTTGGACAGACGCCCTCACCTGCGGAAGAAAAAAACGGCAACGCAACGATCTACACCTGCCCCATGCACCCTGAAGTGCGCCAGGACCATCCCGGCAGTTGCCCGAAATGCGGCATGGCGCTCGAACCGGTGACAGCCGGCGTTAACGAAGAGCACAGTGAGCTCACCGATATGCGCCGCCGCTTTTGGATCGGTATGGTACTGGCACTGCCGGTCTTTTTTCTTGCCATGATCGCCGATATGGTCCCTGACTGGCTGCCGCAGCGCCTTTCGATGCGTACCGTCCAGTGGATCGAGTTCGTCCTGGCCACGCCCGTCGTGCTGTGGGGCGGCTGGCCTTTTTTTGTACGCGGCTGGCACTCTCTGCTCAGCAGAAGCCTCAACATGTTCACCTTGATCGCCCTTGGCGTTTCGGTAGCATGGGGGTATAGTGTTGTGGCCCTGCTGTTTCCGGCCCTTTTCCCCTCCATCATGCAGATGGAGAGCGGTCTGGTGGCGGTCTATTTTGAAGCCGCGGCCACCATCACGGTGCTTGTGCTTTTGGGACAGGTGCTTGAACTGCGTGCCCGTTCGCAGACCAATACCGCCATCACGATGCTGCTCAGACTTGCGCCGAATATAGCGCACATCGTGGAAGATGGCGGCAGCGAACGTGACATCCCTTTGGAAGAGGTCCGACCCGGCGATATTCTGCGTGTCCGACCCGGCGAGAAGATACCGGTGGACGGCAAAGTCGTCTCCGGCAAAAGCAACGTGGATGAGTCTATGATCACCGGTGAACCTGTCGCCGTGGCAAAATCGTCCCGTGACAACCTCATAGGGGCAACGGTCAACACCACCGGCTCGCTGCTCATGGAGGCAGAAAAGGTCGGTTCCGACACTTTGCTCTCCCAGATCGTCAATATGGTAGCCGAAGCACAACGCTCGCGTGCCCCTATTCAAAGCCTTGCCGACACCGTAGCCGCTTATTTTGTCCCTGCCGTCATAGGCATTGCCGTCATCACCTTTCTCTTCTGGTGGTTCATAGGACCGGAGCCCCGCCTGGCGCATGCCGTTGTCAATGCGGTTGCGGTACTCATCATAGCCTGCCCGTGTGCGCTGGGACTCGCCACCCCTATCTCCATCATGGTCGCAACAGGACGCGGCGCGACAGCAGGGGTCCTGATCAAGAGCGCCGAAGCACTGGAGACCATGGAGAAGGTCGATACCCTGGTCGTTGACAAAACCGGGACACTGACCGAGGGCAGACCGAAACTCGCCGCCGTGCAGGCCGCGGCCGGGTTCAGCGAAGAGGAGGTATTGCGCACTGCCGCTAGTCTGGAGCGAGCCAGCGAGCATCCTCTGGCAGAAGCCGTGGTCAATGCCAGCATAGAGAGAGGGATCGCCCTCGCCGAGATCGACAGATTCAAGTCTATTACCGGCAAAGGCATCATAGGCAAAGTGGACGGCCGTACAGTGGCGGTGGGCAATGCAAAACTGCTGGAAAGGCTGGGGATCGATGCGGAAACTCTACTTCAGCACGCCCGCAGTGAGCGTGCCGAGGGCAAAACGGTCATGCTGGTCGCTATCGGTTGCGAAGCGGCGGGGCTGATCGCTGTCGCCGACCCCGTCAAAAAGTCAACGCCCGACGCCATTCGTACTCTGCATGCCGAAGGCATTCATATCGTCATGCTCACGGGGGACAACCGGGCAACCGCAGAAGCCGTTGCAAAGAGGCTGGGAATCGACCGGGTACATGCAGAGATCATGCCTGAACAGAAAGCCAAGATCATCAAAGAGCTTCAGGCCCAAGGGCACATCGTCGCGATGGCAGGTGACGGCATCAACGATGCCCCGGCGCTGGCACAGGCAGATGTCGGCATCGCGATGGGTACAGGCACGGATGTCGCCATGGAAAGCGCCGACATCACCCTGGTCAAAGGCGATCTTAACGGCATCGTCAGATCCAGGCAGCTCAGCAAAGCCACCATGCGCAACATTAGAGAGAACCTCTTCTTCGCCTTTGTCTACAACTCCGCGGGCATACCGATCGCCGCCGGTGTCCTCTACCCCTTCTTCGGCCTGCTTCTCTCGCCGATGATCGCTGCCGCAGCGATGAGCTTCAGCTCGGTCTCGGTCATCACCAACGCCCTCAGACTCAGACGGATGAAACTTAAAACAGAAAAAAGGGTGCAGATAAAGAGTGGTGAAACCCGGTAAAACCTGCAAAATGATCATTATAGGCATCAGGTGCTTGCTATTTTTGATTTTTTCAGCTATAATTCAGGTATTGAAAGATGATTTAGAGTTTCATCTTTGGCTTGCTTGATATTAATGACCTTCCGTTTGCAATACTATTCACCCTGAAGAATACTCCACTTTATATTTTCGACCACTTCAGCGATGGGGTGTATTTATTTCCAAAGGAATTGCAATGGCAAATCAAGTTAATGGAACCGTTAAATGGTTCAACGATGAAAAAGGTTATGGATTTATCCAACAAGACAACGGCGGCAAAGACGTATTCGTTCACTTCCGTCAGATCAACAGCAATGGTTACGACCGTGTCTCTCTCCAAGAGGGTCAAAAAGTGACTTTCGAAGTTGGTGAAGGCGAAAAAGGCCCACAAGCCGAAAACGTTACCGCGCTTTAATTCCATAGCGGCAGAACTGTTTCTGCCCCTGGTTTGATTTAAAGGGTTCTATGAAGAGACTATAAGGTCTTTTCCTGAGCGATTTAAAGGAAACACAATGGAAACCCGAGAAGCTGTTTTAAATGCGTTACAAGAAGGTAAAAAACTGACCAGCAGTGTTACCGAGCTGCAATATATGTTGATCGATGGCAAACTGCATTCTCGTCGAGGCGAGAGAAACGAGTGGCAACTTAGCGGACTCGATTTTGACAATCCGGCATCATGGCTAAATCTTCGGGATTGATCCGGCACAAACACCCGGCCTTCGGGCCGTCACGACACTTTAGAATCAACTCTTCGATTCAAACTTCACAAAATAATTTTTTACAATACTAAAGAAGAAAAAACTGCTTTTTCGTTATAGGCAGTTTTTCTCTCCGGCCCCCTCTGACATCTCTTTTTGACGCTACTTTCACATACTAATCAATATTCAGAAAAAAAATCTTATGGCATCGTCCGTTTTCACCGCAACAGCAGGATCTGCTGTTCCCTGGTGAATGCCAGCAGTTCCGGGAAGAATTCCTCGAAGTCCGAAGCGAAGTCGTCGTAGCAGAGACGGAGATCTTCTGCCGTCTCGCCCAGCGCGTTGGGGCGGCTGAGACGCAGAGAGATGCGCGAAAGCGCCCGCTCGATGGCATCAACCTCGCGGTAGGAGACGAGCCAGTTGCGCGCTATCATCGACGGCATAATCTGCTGCAGTCGTGCAGGCAGCTGCGGCTCGTACTGTTCAAGCAGGCGGTAGAGGCGCTCGGCGAACTGCTCCAGCGGGATGTCGTGGTAGCTTGAGAACTCGCGTGCCAGGAAGTGGTCGTAGAAGAGATCGACCGCGATCCCCCCGAAGCGCCGAAGTTCCGGACGTATACGTCTCCGGCTACGCCTGAAGACGCTATGACGGTCCGTAAAACCGTCGATCCTGCGGTGCAGTTCGATGCCCCGCTGCATCCGCTCGCTGAACGCCCCTTCCCCGCCTTTGCGCACAAAATCACCCAGCAGGTTGCCGACCATCTCTTCATTGTCGTGGCTCGAGAGCATGACATGCGCGAGAAAATTCATAGACGCCGACCTGACACGATGCACCACCTCGTTTGATTTGCCGTATTGTCGCACAGCGACGATGACAGACAGATAAGAAAACGGAGGCAGTCCGGTTTTGCCATCTCCCCTTAAAGCAGGTCGGATAATTTCTCGACAAGGCTGCCGTGGATGCGGCCGTTGGACGCCACCACAACGCGCTCGTCAAAAGTGTAGGCCCCGCCGTCCCGGCGGCTGACCTCTCCCCCGGCCTCCGTCACCAGCAGAATACCCGCCGCGACGTCCCACGGCTTGAGGTTCACCTCATAGAACCCCTCGAAGGTCCCGCGCGCCACATAACAGAGGTCCATAGCCGCCGAGCCCAGACGGCGAATGTCGCGGGTGTAGGGAAGCAGCGTTTCCATGCTCTTCATCACCCAGCGAAAGTCCTCCCCCTGCTCTATCTTGGTATAGGGAAAGCCCGTCGCGACAAGCGACTTCTCGAGCGTCTGCGCCTCGCTCACGCGCAATACTTTGCCGTTGCAGGTCGCCCCTCTGCCCTTCTCCGCGTAGAAGAGTTCGTCCAGTACCGGGTTGTAAACCACCCCCGCGACCGCTTCGCCCCCTTCCCAGATGCCGATGGAGACGGCGCAGAAGGGGATGCCGTGGACAAAATTGGTCGTGCCGTCGATGGGGTCGATGTAGATCGCCTTGTCGGGGTGCGTGATCCCCTCGTTTGTCTCCTCCCCCACGAGGGTGTGTTCCGGGAAGGCGGCGGAGAGCTTCTCTTTGAGCAGCAGTTCGACCTTGACGTCGTACTCGGTGACGAGGTCGACGGCGCTTTTGTAGGTGATGGTCTTGGCGTGGTTGTACCCCTCCAGGAAAAGAGGAGCTGCGGATCTGGCGATGGTTTTGATGACGTCATACACGGGGTGCGTCCTTTTGTTTGTATTGTCTGATTATAACAGGCTTCAAAAGATGATTGCAATCTTATGCTGCTTAAGAACTTTTTTTAGGCGGCTTTTACGAGCGTGTTGTACAATAGGGAGAACGATGCTTTGAGTGTTTCAGTAATGGATCTTCCATAAAAAGTCACTATGAAAAAGGCTTGGAACCGTGATTATGTCAGGCAGAAAACCGTAATGATGACCAAAATAAAGCAATGGGCAGTTGCGCTTAAACACAATGTGTATGCACTTTACCTGGCATATCACCATAAAGATGTGCCTATCGTGGCCAAGGTAGTCGCTGTCATTGTCGTGGCCTATGCGCTAAGCCCCATCGACCTGATCCCCGACTTTATTCCCGTCATCGGGTATCTGGATGACTTTTTATTAGTGCCGCTGGGTATCGCTCTTGCTATTTGGCTGATACCTGAAGCCGTTTGGAAAGAGTGCAAAGAAAAAGCAAAAGAGTCAACGTTAACATCACTGCCCCGTTCCAAAGCGGCAGCCGTCGTCGTCATCGGTATTTGGATCTTGACGGCTATTTTGCTTATTCAACTGATAAATTAGCGTAAAACGCTCTAGCGCCCCATCTGCGCCATCATGGCTGAAGGCGAGATCGCTTCGTCCCATAACTCGTCGTGGATCAGGTATTCCGAAACGACGTTGCCGCCGATGATGTGCTCGTCGATGATCCTGTCGATCTTCTCTTTGGTCAGACCTGCATACATAAAATGACCGGGTTCGACCAGCATCACCGGACCGGCATTACAGCGGTTAAGACACCCTGTCTGGATCGGCTGGACCGTACCGATAATCCCTTTTTGCATCAGTGTCTGGCCCAGGTGCTGGTAAAGGTCCTGAGTCTGCGGTGTAACGCATGAAGGTTTCGGCATGCCCGGTGGCGTAGATTGTTGGCATTTCAACATATAAAAAGCTGGTTGTGGGATTCCCATAAATTTTCCTTGTCTGTTTTGACTCTGAAAGTCTGGTTTTGGGTATGCAAGTTGTGTTCTTCTTGGCGTTTTTAGTGTCTATTTTCCCGTTTAAAGCGAATAGAAAATTGAAAATCACTCACGCATTTTTTGTCGGTTCAATCGGAACACAACATTGACTAAGGTCTGAAAACCGACTAACTCTCACATTTTCGTTCAGATAGGTCCATTTTCAGGAGTTAGTACACATACTCAATTCAAAAAGCGCACGACTAAAACCAGAAAACCAACCAGAATACGACAATCTGCCATTAAATAACATTTTTTTGCATCATTATACTTGGGAATAATATCTTGCTCTACTCAGATACAACATCAAGGCTAGGTATGATTTATGTATATGTTTTCTCAAATTGTCTGTAGCAGGGAGTATATTTTGAATGCGTGTTTGGTAAATATATGCGAGACATTTGAAGAGACAACAGATTTTTTCTCAAACAGGTCGCAGGAAAAAGAGGAGATGGTGACAAAACTTTTCTTTGATTTTTTAGACTGTTTTTCATCTTTACAGGCAGAAAAACTTGAGTATCCGAAGGAGTTTCAGAACGATGTAAAACTCTATTTGCAAGGCCACCCGATCTTAAAGAAAAAATTTGAAGATGTAGAGATCCGCTATTTGATGTTAAGCGATTTTTACGATTTTTGCAGATTGACAAAAAGGTATACAAAATAGAAAATGCCTTTTTTATATTTAGGGGTCTGACGCTATGTGGCAGACAGTTATGAACACAAATCAGAAAGGAAATAAATGTTAAATTTTGGGCCGTTCAAGTCTCTTTCGACGAAAGAGTTTCAACAAAAAAGAGAGGAAGGCTTTGCAGTCATCGATGTAAGAAGAGCTGACGAGTGGGAAGAGCACGGTATCATCGAAGGTAGCCATAAGATCACCTTTTTTGATGCGACGGGGCAATATGATATTGATAAGTTCTTTGAATCATTTACGAAGATAGTAGCGGATAAGGAACAGCCTTTTATCCTGGTGTGCGCCCATGCAAACAGATCAAAAACCATTGGTGAGATGCTGGGCTTGAAATATAAATACGAAAACGTCTATGAGTTGGATGGCGGAATAAATTGGGGCTGGATCGATAAAGGTCTGGAAACGGTCAAATAAAGACCGTTGCCGTCTGCATCAACAGTCGGCTCAGGCGATAGCAAAAGCATATGCTTTAAATGACTCTTCAAAACGCTACATAATCACATCTGAATTATAGTGGCAGGTAAACAGTTCCGGGTGCTCCTCTAAGACAACCGCCAATATCTCTGCAAAATCAGGGAGAACAGGGTCTCTCTTCCCGGTTCTCTGCTCCTCCGCAGACCTTATCAGCTCTTCCGGCCAAAAGACATAGGCAGCTCTGCTTTTACCGCTTTTAACAATGTGTACTCTTCCATCGACTATTTCGTATTCGTATTGCATCATTTGCTCCGCATCAAAATACGCTTAGTGCAACCACCCTTCCTGTACATGAAAAATTCGAAAAGAACACAGCCCCATCTTCAGCTGGACTTGAAATTGCACTTTTTGGACAAATGCATACCGACACCAACAGCAAGGAACCCTTTGAAACCATTGACTCAGAATATGATGGAGAGCGGAAAACGATTTGTAGAGTTACTGATCGAGAACAATGCAAGTCCTAAAGCGGCTTTTTGGATCTATAATCCGGAATCGGACGTATGGATGTTGTTGATGGGCCATGTCAACGGCGTCAATGACGATGACGATGAATTTAACCGGTTGGTAACCAGGATATATGCCGCAAACCAGTCACAACTGCCCGAATTAGCCGTGAGCGATATAGGTCTGGCTCAGGCAAATGCTCCGATTCTTGAGCTTTTGAACTCTGTTGTCAATACCGGGGATGAGATTTTAGGCATCAACTTCTCGCGTGAAGAGATAAACGGCAAGCTCATTGACGGTGTTTACCTCTACAGAATGAATATTACAGAATTTGAATTGTAATACCCCCTCCGCCTCAGCAGAGGCGGGGCGGACAAGGAGTACTGATGCGAATAAAAAACGGATAACGTCTGCGGTTCTGCCGTTTTATTGAAAAAAGGAATAGATTATGACACTGCAAGACATATTACTCAAGCTCGCCCGCGCTTCGATCGAGGAACAGTTCGGTAAACCGTTCCCCTATTCAAAAGAGATACTTTTGCATCAGTTCCCGGAGCTGGCGCAAAAGGGCGCCTCCTTCGTTACGATCAACATAGACGGCGATTCGCTGCGCGGCTGTATAGGCTCTCTTCTGCCGCGTACCACGCTTTTTGATGACGTTATCCATAATGCCAAAGCCGCGGCCTTCAGCGACACCCGTTTTTACCCGCTGAGCGAAGGGGAATACCCCTACTGCAGCATAGAGATATCAATCCTGGGCCTGCCGAGAGAGCTCTCTTACAGCGACACGGAGGATCTGCGAAACAAGATCCGGCCCGGAATCGACGGGGTCATCCTGCAGCAGGAAAAACACGTCGCAACCTTCCTCCCCCAGGTATGGGAAGAGTTCCCCGATTTTGACTACTTTTTTTCCCAACTCGGCGTCAAAGCCGGGGTCAGGACATCCGCGCTAGACGGACATCCCAAGATCTACACCTACGAGGCCGAACGTTTCGAGGACACACCCCTTGAAGATGCATATACACCCCTGGCAAAAGAGGACACACCCCATGAAGAAGAGAATACAACGCCGGCCGGGGACGAAGGCGCATCTGCAGCCGCGCGCTTTTCCACCCCGCAGGACGCCGAGATCGGGTTCTACAACGCGCTGGAGCGCGGCGACCTGGATGCGATGCTGGCGGTGTGGGCCGATGATGAGGCCGTCGTCTGCATCCACCCCGTCGGCGAGCGCCTGCAGGGACGCGACGCGGTTGCCCAGAGCTGGCGCGAAATGTTTGCGGGAGAGCCTGCCATGCAGTTTGAGCTTGAGGATGTGCACTTTGTAAAAGACGACCAGCTCAGCATCCACACCCTGCGCGAACGCATTATCATCAACGGCGAGCCGGCCGTGATCGCCATCGCCACCAATGTCTACCAGCTGACGGACGGCGGGTGGCGCCTGCTCATGCACCACGCCTCGCCCGATCCTGCCGCATGGCAATAGGAAAGAGGACGACCGCCTTTGAACGTGACGCCCAAAGCGGGCAGTCGGAACTGTTTTTGGCACTGAGAGACTATATTAAGATCTCTATCGGCAACGGTGTCAAAGAGAAGCATCGTGAAAACAGCACCTCTTTTTTTTCCAGAGAGGGCGGGTTCTGTTCCATCCGGGTCAAGGAGGATGCGGTATTGATCGGCTGGTTTCGGGGGCGTTTCATTGATGATCGTTTCGGGCTGCTTTATGGCAAAGGCAAAACCCTTCGTACGCAGAAGGTGAATAGTCTGGACAGAGCAACGCGTGATGCGATCCGCTACTATGTTCAGGAGACCCTGATCTATCTGCTCGAGCATCAGGCAATGATGCAGCTTAAAGGCTCTCTCAAAAAGAGGGTCTGATTCAGGGTGTTCTCTCTCCAGAGCTCCCGATATAAGAGATCAGGTCAGCCTGCTCAGAACTTCATCCTGCCCGAAAGATTGAGCGGTGATCAGCGTGACAAACCTAGTGATGCATATTGTAAACCGGTTTATATTCACTGTTAAATTAGAATCAGAAATGCATATAAGAAAATGTAATCTTAGAGTATGCGAAATCGCATATCTGGATTCGCAAAATCAATTTTAAGGGTTCTTAATGTCTCAAAAGGTACAAGTCAAAATCGAAGGTCTTCCGGAGGGTTCCCTCAGCGCTGAAACAATGCAGAAAAAGATTATGAAAAACATCGTTGCTGAACTGAAATCGGCAAATATGGATGGCCTCAACCCGTTTGACCTGGATATTGACGCAGGTTTGGACGTGCAAGTCGAGCTGATTGCAAACGCCTAATCAATTGACACTTCCGCACCCTTGCAGAGGCTGCGGGAGCTCCCAAAAATGATTGCTTCGTTAATACTCAAACTGACCGAGACCTGCAACCTTGACTGCAGCTACTGTTATATGTTCAACTCCGAAGATAAAACGCATACGCGTGTGCCGAAATTCATGCATTTGGAGACGGGCCTTCAGATACTCACCCGGATCGAGGAGTACCTGCAGGCTCGTCAAGATGCCTCCCTGCGGCTTGTGCTGCACGGCGGTGAGCCGACCCTTTGGCCCGAGAGCTCTATGACCCCTTTTTTAAAGGCCTTAAAAGAACTGCGCCAACGTACCGGCAAGCGTCTGAGTATCGGACTGCAGACGAACCTCTACAGCTACGACGCGGCACTTTTGCACCGCGTTGTAGACGCCGGCGGTTCTATCGGCGTCAGTCTGGACGGACCGCAGCCCTATAACGATGTCCGACGCATTACCCATAGCGGTGAGGGAAGCTACAGACAGGTCTTCGAAAACCTGCAGCTGCTCGAAGCAGACGGCCTTCTGCCCTACTTCGGCGGGGTGCTCAGTGTCGCAGACCCCGGCATCGCGCCCGAGGCCTACCTTGACTGGATCAAGACCCTTCCCAAAAAAGAGGTGAGCATCCTCTGGCCGATCCACTACAACCATGACAACCCGCCGCAGCGTGACTACGGCGCATGGTATGCCGAACTTTTCCGTCTCTGGAGCGAAGCAGACGATCCGACCATTCGTATCCGCATCTTTCGCGATGCCATCAAACTCCTTCTCGGCAGCGCACACCACGGCGACGGCGTTGGCGGCGACCGTCTCAGCAGTCTCGTTGTTGACAGCGACGGGCAGTATGAGCGTCACGACTACCTGCGCTATTTTACAGACGGTGCCGTACGGACCGACTTTAATGTTTTCGAGCACAGCATTGAGTCGGCAGCAGAAGATCCTATCATCAAGCAGTGCCGCGACCTGCACGCCGTATTGCCCGAAGAGTGCGCCGCATGTACCCACAGCGAGCTTTGCGGCGGCGGGTTTATCGCCAACCGTCTTGGCGGCACTGCCCTCGATTTTACGCGTAAATCGATCATGTGCGACGACCATCGCCGTTTCTACGATACGGTCCGCACCTATGTGGGCGCAATCGCACCCCTCTAAATCACACCATTTCGAACCTCCCAATCTAAAACTTTTCAGGCACCTTCTATTAAAAAGCTACAAAAACATAGCTCTTCACTCTTTTATTGCTCTTAGATTGTGCGGTTGACTGACAATGCCAAATACGTTATATTATTACTTAATCTGATAATTACATCGCTATTTGGTTGGTGACCTCGGTAACACTGAATATAATTATCAGGCAACAAGGAGTTCCCATGACACCGCAAAACCCCCGACTATATAAAACAGTGCTCTTGTTCCCCCTGATCTTCCTCTTTACGGCATGCACCGCCGGTGACGCACAGTTCACACAGGGGGAGCCGGCCGGGTTCTGGTACGGGCTCTGGCACGGGATGATCGCGTTTATTACGCTCATCATCCATCTCTTCAATGACAACGTCACTGTCTACGAGGTACACAATACGGGCAGCTGGTATGACTTCGGTTTCCTGCTGGGCGTCATCATCGTCTGGGGCGGCAGTTCGCACGTCTCGTGCCGTTCTGCCGCGAACAGAAAGCGCGACAAAGAGTGGGAGGAGATAGGCGAGAAGGTCGAACAGAAGATCATGCGGAGGCTCAAAGAGTGGGCCGAAGACGAAGATGACGCGGATGTCGTCAAAGAGTGGGACGAGATAAGCGACAAGGTGGAGAAAAAACTCAAACGCAAACTTCGCGAATGGGCGGAGAAAGAGTAAAACCCAAAGGAGGCGCTGCTAAGACAAACAGCCAGCCAAATAGACCACAGCTGTATGTCGCAAAAATCGCGGATCTGAAAATCAAATTGTATTTTTATAAGTCTGGAGGATGCGAAATGTTTTACCAACTTGAAAAACCAATAAAACTAATTAATCTGGAAGAGTACGGGATAGATGTTAAGGAAATTGCTGAAAAGTTAAGGCCAGCGTATGAGACTGAGTATGAATGGGATAATTATCTGCTTAGACAAAATAAAATTGAATTCTTAAAAAATAATTTATCAAATAATATTTTAAATCAGATCCCTGAAGAATTTTGGGAACATTATTACAATGAAATTATTTCGGACTCTGAACTTGAACCTGTTTTACAAAACTTATCCCGACTGCAATTTGAAAAATTTTCAAAAATCAGACCTACCAGAAAACGGCTGGTATCAGAGTTTGACTTGAAATACTCTCAAAATTCATGGGAAATTTCTCGTGTACCAGCCAAACCTTTTGGTCAGGATGATGCTTTGATAAGTCTTGAAAATGCTCATGACTATAGACTGGCAAGACGTATTTTCAAAGAACTTCCCAAATCACTAGAATATAACTGTTGGCATGTGCTGCTAAATGCAGTTGCTGATGATTTGAGAATAAATCTATCTTCACATCCTACTTCACTCAATGTTGCACTTCACCATACCGTGATCTATTGTTTTCAGGGCATTGATGGAACAAATTCACCGGAAGGTATCCACCAGGATGGAATGGACTATATCGTCTCAGCTTTAGTAATTGAAAGAAATGGTATACAAGGTGGAAAAAGTTTCATATATGAGAAAGATGCCAAGACTGAGCTTTTTGAGGTTACGTTGCAGGCAGGCCAGGGAATCTTTCAACCTGATAAAAATACTGATTTATGGCATGCTGTTACCCCTATCTCTTGCCTTCCAGATAAGGATATAGGCTATCGTTCATCAATTGGTCTCGATATCACAATAACAGATTAAAAGATTTTTATAGATCATTATATGTTGTATTAAATTCAAGGGTTACCAATATTGATTCCTAATCCAGAATCTTGCTCGGGAATACTTCCCTAAGCCCTAAATACTAGACATTTTCTGCATTTCCCAATTTTATACTTTCCTCGTTCCCACGTTTTACGTGAGAATGCATATTTTATTGATAGACTATTCCATCCCTCTCAAAATCAACCTCCACAATCTAAAACTTTCCAACCACCTTTTTTTAATAAGATAATTTTTCTCCTATTTGGAATATAGTGGTTAAAGAGAGACGAAAAAGGAGCAGTTATGGCACAGAAAGATGTTGACCAGCTTGTTTCACAGGAGTACAAGCTCGGCTTTACCGTCGATGTCGAAGAGGACACCGTCGCGCCAGGTCTCAATGACGAGGTCATCCGCTTTATCTCCGCCAAGAAGAAGGAACCGCTTTGGATGACCGAGCTGCGCATCAAGGCGCTGCACCGGTGGCAGAAGATGGAGGAGCCGCAATGGGCGCATCTGCACTACAAGCCCATCGACTACCAGTCCATCTCCTACTTCGCCGCGCCCAAGAAGGCCCCGAACTCGCTCGACGAGGTCGATCCGAACATCCTCGAGGCCTACGACAAGCTCGGCATCCCCCTCGAAGAGCAGAAGATGCTTCAGGGGATCGCCGTCGACGCGGTCTTCGACTCCGTCTCGGTCAAGACCACCTACTCCGAGACGCTGCACGAACTCGGCATTATCTTCTGTTCCATCTCCGAGGCCATCCGCGACCATTCCGAACTGGTGCAGGAGTACCTCTTCTCCGTCGTCCCCATGAGCGACAACTTCTTCGCCGCGCTCAACGCCGCCGTCTTTACCGACGGCACCTTCGTCTATGTCCCCAAAGGGGTGCGCTGCCCGATGGAGCTCTCGACCTATTTCCGCATCAACGCGCAGAACACCGGGCAGTTCGAGCGCACCCTCATCATCGCCGAGGAGGGGAGCTACGTCTCCTACAACGAGGGGTGCTCCGCTCCGCAGCGCGACGAGAACCAGCTCCACGCCGCGGTGGTCGAGCTGATCGCCAAGAAAGACGCCGAGATCAAGTACTCGACGATACAGAACTGGTACCCCGGCGACGAGAACGGCGAAGGGGGCATCTTCAACTTCGTCACCAAGAGAGGTCTCTGCGAAGGCGAGAACTCCAAGATCTCATGGACGCAGGTCGAGACCGGCTCTTCCATCACCTGGAAGTACCCGAGCTGCATCTTACGGGGAGACAACTCGGTCGGCGAGTTCTACTCCGTCGCGATCACGACGCTGGCGCAGCAGGCCGACACGGGGACCAAGATGATCCATGTCGGCAGGAACACCCGCTCGACGATCATCTCGAAAGGGATCTCCGCGATGCACGGCCAAAACAGCTACCGCGGGCTCGTCAAGGTCGGTGCCAAGGCCGAAGGGGCACGCAACTTCAGCCAGTGCGACAGCCTGCTGATAGGACCGGAGTGCGGGGCACACACCTTCCCCTACCTCGAGTCCCGCAACGCGAGTGCCGTCATCGAGCACGAGGCGACCACCTCGAAGATCAGCGACGAACAGCTCTTCTACCTGCGAAGCCGCGCCATCGGGGAGGAGGACGCCGTCTCCATGATCGTCCACGGCTTCTGCAAGGAGGTCTTCAGCCAGCTGCCGATGGAGTTTGCGGTTGAAGCCAAAGAGCTGCTCAATCTAACCCTGGAAGGAAGTGTAGGATGATGGATATACAAAAGCTGACCGTCGATATCGGCGGCAAGACGATTCTGAACGGGCTTGACCTCAATGTCGAGAAGGGAACGGTACATGCCATCATGGGGCTCAACGGTTCCGGCAAATCCACCCTCTCTAAGGCCATCGTCGGCCACTATGACGTCAAGGTGACCGGCGGGGAGATCCGCTACAAAGGCAGGAGCATCCTCGAGACGGAACCGGAGCAGCGCGCTCTGGAGGGGATCTTTCTGAGCTTTCAGAACCCCATCGAGATAGCGGGTGTCAACAACGCCTACTTTCTGCGGACCGCCGTCAACGCCAAACGCGAGTACGAAGGCAAAAAGGCGCTCAACGCCGCTGAGTTTCTCAAGCTGATGCGCGAGAAGGTCGCAGAGCTCGGCATGAAACCCGAGATGATCCAGCGTTCTCTGAACGAGGGGTTCTCCGGCGGCGAGAAGAAGCGCAACGAGATCCTGCAGATGGAGATGCTCGAACCCGAGCTGATCATCCTCGACGAGATCGACTCCGGGCTCGACATCGACGCCCTCAAAGCCGTTGCCGAAGGGATCAACCGCATGAAGAACGGCGAGCGCAGCTTTATCATCATCACCCACTACAGCCGTATCCTAGACTACATCGACCCCGATTTCATCCACGTCCTTCAAGACGGCAGGATCGTCAAGACGGGCGGCGCAGAACTGGTCAAGGTCCTGGAAGCGGAAGGGTACAAGGGTATTAAGGAGTCCTCATGAGACCCTCGGAACTAAGCGGACAGAGTCTGGCCGGACTGCGCAGCTGTCTCGATTTTGACAGCAGCAAGGAGGCCGTAGCCAAACGCTTTTTGGAGCTCGGCATTCCCGGCAACAAGACCGAACAGTACCGTCATTTTTCCGTCAAGCCGCTGCTGGCCGACGACTATACCCTGGCCGCGCCTGAGCAGCCGAAACCGCCTCTCAAAGAGAAGATCCTCGAGATCAGAGACGGCGTCGTCACCGCCGTACCGGAAGATGTCAATGTCTCGTTCCAGACAGGGTTTGAACCCGACATAACGCATTTCGACGCGCTTTACCACCTCTCCCACCTCCTCTCGCCGCACTGCATCGTCCTGAGCATCGAAAACGACATCGACCTTACCATCGTGCACCGTCTCGAGAGGCAGAACACCCTCATCCCCTGCCGCATCGTCATCAGGACCGCACCGGAGTGCCGGGCAACGGTATACGAGAGCTTCGAGAACGCCGGCAGCGGCGGCTCGCTGCTGCTCTACGGTCTGGACGTGCATGTCGGCGAAGCGGGTGCACTGACCTGGATCCGCAACCAGAGCGCCGGGGAGAACGATGCCGCGGTGATCGGTTCGCACCGCTACGACGTCGGCTCCCGGGCCGAAATGACGCTGCAGACCTTCGACTTCGGCAGCGGCATCGCCCTGCACCTCTACAAGAACGACCTCTCAGACCATACCGTTGCGATGCTCTCCCACCTCCTCTTTGCATCGGGCAGAGCGCACCGCGGCAATGTCGTCAACCTGCGCCATAACGGCATTTCCGCCAAAAGCGTGCATCTGGCGAAATCGATCCTCAAAGAGAACGCCGCCGGCATCTTTGACGGGCGCATCCGTGTCGGCCACGGGGCCCGTTACGCCGCTGCAAGGCAGAACTCCAAAGCGATCCTGCTTAACGATAACGCTTTTATGGAGGCCAAGCCGCAGCTGGAGATCTACACCGACGAGCTCGAAGCCTCGCACGGCGCCACCACCGGCCAGCTCGACGAGGCGGCCCTCTTCTATCTCCGTTCGCGCGGCATCGGCCTCGAGGAGGCGCGCAAGATGCTGATCCTAGCCTTTGCCAACGAGATGATCGAAGAGGTAGAAGACGAAAAAGCGGCGGAGGCGATCCGAAGTGCGTTTGAATCCGCCTACTACCAAAAGGAGATATCATGACCATGTCAGAACAGGTAAAAGCCTACAAAGCCGACCTCGACCTTTTTGAAGACAACAACGCCAAGATGGAGTACATCCTCGACTTCGGCCACGATGCACCGACGATCGATCAGGAGTTCAAGTGCGACGAGAACATCATCAAAGGGTGTTCCTCGCTCGCCTGGCTCCACAAGAGCTTTGACGGCGAAAAGATACACCTTGAAGCCGAGGGCGACTCCATCATTGCCAAGGGGATGCTGGTGATGCTGCTGGGCATCTTCAACGACCGCACCCCCGACGAGATCCTTTCCTTCGACCCCAACGAGCTCAAGGAGATGGGTATTATGGAGCTGCTGAGCCCCGTGCGCCAGCAGGGGCTGGAGGCCTTCTTGAAGGTCATCTACGGCTACGCCAGGGAATGCAAGGAGCAGCAATGACCTACGGCCCCCTGATGGACAGGATCGTCGAAGAGCTCAAAAAGATCTACGACCCCGAGATCCCGGTCAACATCTTCGACCTCGGACTGATCTACGGCATCGACTGCAATGAGAGCGGCAACGGGACAAAATGCGTCGTCAAGATGACCCTCACCTCGGCGGCCTGCCCGGTCAGCGAGTCGCTGGTCGACCAGGTGCGCAACATCGGTTACATCCTCGATGACTATCCGCAGCTGACGGTCGAACCCGACCTCGTTTTTGAGCCGCCATGGAGTCCGGAGAAGATGAGTATTGAAGCAAAACTGCAGCTCGGCATGCTGTAAGTTGCGCTGTATTATAATAGCTGCATGTTGTATGAACTCAAATCACATCTAAGCACCCACCTGATCAACACGCTGCGCGACAGCCGTATTGATGCGCTGGTCTTCAGACAGACAATAAAAACACTCAGCATCCTGCTCGCCGATGCGGCGCTTCAGGAAGATGCCCTCCAAAACGAGACCTTCCCGACATGGGAAGGCGAAAAGACCTACAAGAAGTTTGACGAGAACAACCTCCTGATCGTCACCGTCCTGCGTGCCGGGCTGCCGATGCTCGAAGCGATGATGGACCTCTTCCCTAAGGCAGAGGCGGGTTTTCTCGCGATCAAACGCGACGAGACCACCCACCAGTCCAAACTCTACTACGACCGCGTCCCCGACTGCAAAGGCAAGCATCTGATCTTCGTCGACCCGATGGTCGCGACCGGCGGTTCGCTGATCGACGCGATGGAACTGCTCAAAGACAGGGGCGCACGCCAGATCACCTCGCTCAATATCATCGGTGCGCCGGAAGGGCTGGAACGCATACAGCAGAAGTACCCGCAGCTTGACATCTATATCGCACAGGTCGACGAGCGCCTCAATGAGAACAAGTACATCGTTCCCGGGCTCGGCGACGCCGGCGACAGAGCGTACAACACCCCTGAAGAGTAAACACCAAAAAAGGAGACCTATGCAAGTCGACATACTTATTTCCAACGTCAAACATGATCTTGTCGCCGAGATACACAAGTATTTAAACGAGGGATGGGAGCTCAGAGGCGAGCTGATCGTCACGGCCTATCCCGAATACGAAGAGGAGCAGTTCCAGTACACCCAGATGGTGGTCAAGAAGGGGTAAAGCAACGTGCCCTTCTGGCGTTTTTTTTCGCCCACCCCTACTCCCGCCGATCGTCCCTTCAGGCATTCATCCTACCCTCATGGCTTACTATGATCCGACCGAATGTGCCCGCATCACATACATATGCTATTAAAACTGGTTATACTTGAATACACGATATGTAAGGAGCAACCATGCGTCTTATCCAGTTTTACCGTGAGTTTTCGCGTCTGAGCGAATACACCCATTCGCTTACGCTTCTGTTCGCACGATTTGCGATAGCCTACGGGTTTTATGATCCCGCCATGATGAAATGGAACGACCTGGATGCCGTAGCCGAATGGTTCGGTTCCATGGGTATCCCTTTTCCGCTGCTCAGTGCCTACCTTGCCGCCTCCATGGAGACCGCCGGCGTTGTCCTGCTCATATTGGGGCTCTTTACCCGTTTTATCTCGATTCCGCTCATCATCGTCATGATCGTTGCCATCTTTACCGTACACCTGCACAACGGCTTTTCGGCAGGCAACAACGGTTTTGAGATCCCCCTGTACTTTATGCTCTTTCTGTTCATCTTCTTTTCACAGGGTGCCGGACGGTTCAGTCTCGATCGTCTCTTTTTTGACAAGAAGTGACCATGGAAGCCCTGCGTAATTTTGCTGCCTCTTTTAACAGCTACGACTTTCCGATCCTGATGTTTCTGCTCAAGGCGGTCGCTGTCGTCCTGCTGGTCATGGCCCTGTTGACACTGGTCTACGACCGTTTTTTTCAGCGCCATGACCAGCTGCTCATTAACTTTCCCCTGATCGGCCGTATGCGCTATTTTTTCTACCTGCTGCGCGACCCGATGCGCCAGTATTTTGGCGATGAGAAGTTTTACGAATCCTTTGACAAGGTTAAATGGGTCTATGATGCGGCCGAACGCCGCTCGGCCTACGCCTCCTTCTCCCCCGGGCAGCCGCAGAGCTCGGCACGCCTCTCGATAAAAAACGCGAACTGTGTTTTAAATACGAACGATGTCAGCGACCACTTTTCCGTTACCTTCGGCAGCGGCCTCAAATACCCTTTTACGACCCGCTCGGTCTTTGGGCGCAGTGGCATGAGTGACGGCGCCATCTCCCCCGAGGGGACGCGGGCTTTTTCCAAAGGCGCATTTTTGGGGCAGTTCCCCATCAATACCGGGGAAGGCAGTCTCACCTCCAACTTTTTCTATACCCATGCCTTTAAAGAGGAGAACCGCCGCTACCTTGAGGTCAAAGAGGGGACGATATTTGCAAAAACGGTCTACCGGCTCATAAAGTTCCTGCTGAACCCTTCTGCTGCCCAGCGTGTCTACCGCCATATGGTCATCGATTCGCCCGACGAGGACGCCTATCTTTTCGACGAAGCGGCCCTGCTCTGTTTCCGTATCGACTGGCAGGCCCCTCTCGGCGCCTTTCCCGAGAGTGTCCCCGACGATCTGCCCGACATCATCTTTCAGATGGGCAGCGGACTCTACGGCGTACGCGATCATGAAGGGAAGTTCGATGCGCTTCGTTACCAGAAGGTAATGCGTTTTGCCAAAATGACAGAGATCAAGATGGCCCAGGGGGCCAAACAGACAGGCGGCAAACTTCTGGCGGACAAGGTGAGCCACGCCATCGCCTACTATCGCGGGGTCGCACCGCACCAGGACCTCTTCAGCCCCAACCAGTTCCCCTTTGCGCACGACCTTGAGGAGCTCTTCGATTTCATAGGGCGCCTGAAATCCCTCAGCGACAAACCCGTCGGCGTCAAGATCGTCATCTCCTCAAAAGAGAACTTTGACGAATACGCCGCGTTGATCGCACAGCGCATCAAAGAGGGTTCCCGCGCCTACCCCGACTTCATCACCATTGACGGTGCCGACGGCGGCAGCGGTGCGGCACCGCTCGAGATGATGATGAGCGTGGGCATGACCATTGCAAAAGCCCTCTACATCGCGGACAACACACTCAAAGAGGCAGGTGTCAGAGAGAGGGTCAAATTGATCGCCAGCGAGAAGGTGCTGACACCGGACGATGCCATTGTCCTTTTCGGCATCGGTGCCGATTACATCGCGATCGCCCGCGCCTTTATGATGAGCGCCGGCTGCATCCGGGCCAGGGAGTGTTCCGGGGCGCACGGACGCCACTGCCCCGTAGGACTCGCAACCCAGGACCGCTCGAAACGGGCCTCGTTCCTGGTCGAGCAGAAAGCAGAGAATGTCGCCTCCTATCATGCGCAGCTGCTCAGCGGTATCCGCGGGCTGCTGGCCGTTGCGGGGCTGAGCTCACTCGGGTCGCTGAACAGAAAGCACCTTATTTTCAAAGACCATACCGGCAAGACCTATCAGAATGCCGATATCTATTTTGAAGAGATGCTTTCGCAATGAGAAGCGGCCTTATACACAGCGGCTCCATGCTCTGCTTCGAAGGGAGCCTCTACAGCTCTTCATGATCGATCTCTATCGTGTATTCGGGAAAGAGACTCACAAGCGCGTTTTCTATCCTGTCGCGGTAGCGTGCAGATTCGAGTGCACTCGGCGACAAAAACACAAAGGCGATGTCAGCCTCTCTGGCATACTCGCCGCTGATATCCATCACCGACACGTTGAAGGTCTTCAACTTCTCCTTGAACTTATTCAGCACGCTGCGGCGCCCTTTTAACGAACTGACGTCGTAGAGGTCCAGATGAAGTGTGCAGCTGCAGATGACCATCCTAATACCTCCTGATCTCGCTGTATTTTGCGCCCTCGGGTTGCAGCGTGCTCTGCATCAGCAGGGGGTGCGCGCCCAGAACGCCGATCCTGCAGTCGCGGTAGCCTTCCAGCGCCTCATCGAACTTCGCCTCGTCGACGATCCTTTTGAACCGCATCAGCGTCACATGCCCGACAAAAGGCCGCCTCACCGGCAGCTCGAAAAAGGTGTTCACCTCTTCGTAGAGCGCCTCCAGGGAGGGGTTCTCCACAGTGGCAAAGAGGATCTTCTTTCGGACAAAACAGCCCATCCCGCCGATGATCGAAGGGGTAAGCGTCATCTTCAGAGAAGAGAGCTTCTCTTCCAACGCTTCCGGATCGTCCACCCTGCCGAAAAAGCTGAGCGTCAGATGGAGGTTTGCGGGCGGGACCCAGCGCCCCTCGAGGGCCTCTGCGAAATCGTTCTGTATCGCTTCGTAGTCGTCCAGTATTGCCGGCAGTGCCAAAAAAAGTCGATTTTTCATGATCTAGTATAACACTTTTAGAGAGCGGTTCCAATAAAACCCTGCAACGCACGGTTCCTCTCTGCCGGGTAAAATGCTACAATCTCCCTATGAAAGCTTCTGTTGCGATTTTCCTTCTGTTATGGCTCTTGTCCGCATCTGCCCCGGCAGCCGTCGACACCATCATTCCAAGGCCGATGCACCTGCAAAAAGGGGACGGCGCATTTCTTCTGACAAAAGAGACGCGTTTCTTCTTAGAGACGCCCCTCGCAGAAAATTCCCTCGACTACCTGCAGAAGCAGCTCTCTCTCAACGCCGGCTTTACCCTCGGCAAAGCAGCGAAAGCCGAAGAAAGCACCCTGCTCTTCAGACACAGTACCGGGCTCGGGAATGAGGCCTACCGGCTTCAGGTCACCCCGGAACGGGTCACCCTGGAGGCAGAGAGCGAAGCCGGCTTTTTCTATGCGATGATGAGCCTGATGCAGCTCCTTCCGCCGGCGATATGGGCTCAGGAAAAAACGGATCTGCCCGTAAAGGTGTGGCCTCTCAGCGCCTGCACGATAGAGGACGCGCCCCGCTTTGCATGGCGGGGCATGATGCTGGACAGTTCGCGCAACTTTTTCTCCAAGGACTATGTCAAAACGTTCATCGACCGTCTGGCGCAGCACAAGATCAACACCTTCCACTGGCACCTGACCGACGACGAGGGGTGGCGGATCGAGATCAAAAAGTACCCGCTGCTTACGCGGATAGGCGCCCGGCGCGGTCCGGGGACCAAGCTGCCGTTCTCTCTCTACCCCGCGATGCGCGGCCCGAAAGAGGAAGTTCAGGAGGGGTACTACACCCGGGAGGACATCAGGGAGATCGTGGCGTACGCCGAAAAACGCAGTGTCCGCATCCTCCCCGAGATCGACATCCCCGGCCATGCCAAGGCCGCTGTAACGGCCTACCCAAAGCTTCTGCAGGAGCCGCATGACAAGAGCCGCTACACCTCGGTGCAGAAGATCAGCAACAACACGATCGATGCAGGCCTTGAGAGCAGCTACATCTTTCTCGACAATGTCATCAGGGAGGTCGCCGCCCTTTTCCCCTTCGGCTACATCCACCTCGGCGGCGACGAGATACCGAAGGGGGCATGGCGGCAGTCGCCCGCCGTCGCCCGGCTGATGCAGAGAGAGGGGCTGAAAAACACCAGAGAGGTGGAGGGCTATTTTTTCCGCCGCATGGATGCTATCCTGGCCAAGTATGAGCGCAAGATGGTCGCGTGGCAGGAGGTCGGAGCCCACAGCGGGCTGCGTGACGATACCATCATCATGGCGTGGCGCGGTGACGGTGCCGGCATCAAAGCGGCAAAGAACCGCCGAAACGTGGTGATGGCACCGGCACAGCATCTCTACTTCGATCAGCAGTATGTCAGAAAAAAAGGCGAACCCGGCCATACCTGGGCCGGTCCGACCGATACAAAAGATGCCTACGCCTACAGACCGCTCCCCGCAACATTGCCGCCCGGACAGGCCTCGTTTGTTCAGGGGGTTCACGGCTGCCTCTGGTCCGAGACGGCGCTGAACGAGAGCATTGCGGACTACCTTGCATGGCCCCGCATCTTTGCCCTTGCGGAAATCGGCTGGAGCGATGAAAAAAGACGCGACTGGAGAGAGTTTAAACGCCGGGCTTTCACTGCAGGCATCCGGCGTCTTGAAGCGCAGAAAATCAACTACAGAAGATCTAAAAAACATTAAATATCACAATTTTATTACGCTGACAGCTTCCTATAACTATAATATTTTATTATTTTACAGAAGGCCTGTTTTTGCATAAGATACTGCTACCGATCATCTGTTTCACGGCTTCGCTTTTCGCCTTTGACACCCGCACCCATGTCTGGATAGCCCAGGAGGTACTCAACGATCTTGCCGACGACGGCAAGATCACTATCGCACCCTTCGGCGAGTTCGATGTGGATCCGGCACTCTCCGATGCCATCTTGCAGAACAGACGCATCTACCGTATGGCCAATATCGGCCCGGACGGCTTCCCCGATGTCATCGGCGGACAGGTCACGGTCCACCCCGGTCTTGAAGAGGGCTACATTGATGACGATACGGCAACATTAGTTCAGGGCTGGAAGAGCGACACCTGGTTCAAATGGGTGCTTCAGCACGCACAGACACCGCAGGAAAGAGCTTTTGCCTACGGTTATCTGGCCCACGGTGCGGCGGATGTTTTTGCCCACACCTATGTCAACATGTACTCCGGCGACATCTTTGACATGAACGATGGCGAGACCGACGTGGAAAAACGGCATATCTTCCTGGAGAAGTTTATCAGCGACAGGCTGCCTCCCTTTAAAAACGTGCAGGGCGAGACGATCGGAGAGGCCCATGCGCTTGTCGCCGTTGACGACGAGCTCCCGGTCGGCTTCATCAAAGAGACGCTTTTGATGAACGAAGAGGTTGCAGCGCAGTATGCCCTTTCAGGCACGGCCAACTACCTTGCCAAGATGTACGAATTCCGCCAGAAGATCGCACAACTCGATGATGATGACACCGAGACAACGCTCGCCGATGATCTGGCGCTTGCCCAACAGGAGTGCAGCAGCGACTGGTACCCGGGGAAGTACCTCTTCTCCATTTTCACCTCTCAGGATGAGGCCTGCCAGCAACAGACCTTCCTCAGCCAAAAGCTTGAGGATCTCAACAGCATAAAAGCGCAATTCACTCTCAGTGGTTATAGTTTCAAAGACGCGTGGCTGAAGCAGGTCGACCATGCCGTTGATGCGTACATCAAGACGAGTTCACGAATGAACCGCGGATTTATGGAGCTTGAGAGCGACACCTACTCCGAGCTCTCGGAGTGGATCACCTGTTACGGCACCTCGTTTACAGACCCGACGACAATCGGCGCCAGGGCTGTTGAAAACGGCTGTGCCGTCTCCGGTCAGATCTCCTCAGAACTTGCCTTTCTGGACGATGTAGAGGAGAAGACCAACTTCACACTTCTCTCCGGACTTAAAAGCGAGGTCAAGACCCTCTCAGCCGGACTTGGTGCCGAGATCGTCGATCTTGTCGGTGTGGCCGCATTGGAGATCGTAACGGTAAGGGAGCAGGCGGTGAGCGAAGCCTCTCTGAATGAACAGTTCGGCCTCGATCAGAGCGAGAAGCACCTTCTGCTGATCGACGATATTGCGCAGCGGGTCAAAATCGAGATGGCGCTGAACATGAACGGCGAGCTTAACCCGCAGATGTACCATGTCCTCTATAATGCGGTGGTATTGAGCAAACTGACCCTTCTTGATGCGCAACAGTTGAATGAACTTATCAACCGTGCCGGTATCGCAGCAGGCTACCGGTTCGTCGCCTCGGCGGACGAACCCTTCAACATTCTTTTCAACAGCACCAAGACCATCGACGGTAACCATCAGTGGTTGTTCCAGGCCCCGCCCTATCCCCGCAGAGAAGGTTTTGATGACACCACAGCCCATTTTTACGGCTACCCTAACGACGATCTGCACGGGTTTAAACTTTTTGAATCCCAAGACCTTCGCTTCGGCGTCTTCAACAAGATCTTTAAAGGGCCGCTCTCCCTGGGGCTGGAGACGCCCGGAGTCATTCATCAAACGGCCGTTCTTGCCGACGGCTACCCTTTCGTCTCCTGTGCCGAAAACCCTTTTCCTGACGGTGTTGATGACAAACGCTGTGATACCTTTGCTCTCGATACGGGTGCTGCAGCAACACTGCCAGAAGGGCAGGAAAGCTGGTGGGATAGTTTTCTACGCTATCTGAAAGATGTTATCCTGGCCTACTTCTATGATCTTGTGGGCGAAGAGAACATCATCGCGACCACCGAGACGAATGAGACGATTGAGATCATCACGACCGTACCCGACAGCGGTATTACATTTTAGGAGATCATATGAATTATGCCTATCTGCTTTTAACCCTGCTTTTCATCGGCTGCGGCGAGGCAACGGATGAGACAAAAACCCGTGCAGACACCGTTGCAATAGAGATGGAGCCCGGCAAAAGCTATCGCGTCTACCGCGGAGATCAGCTTGTCAAAACGTCAGACGACGCCAAGATATCTATTGCCAAGACCATCCAGGAGAATGAGACGGTCGTTGTACTTCTGGAAGGAAGTGCGCAGATCATACCTGCCAGGTGAAAACGTCGCTTTCATCTCATCCACTCCTCTTTTTTCTTAGCTCTTCTCAAGTAAAGAGGAGCTATTATAAAAAATAAATATAGAACTATCAAGGTAACCAGAATGGAATTAAAAACATGTCATACGTTACAGGAAGTACGTACCGAGATCGATAAACTCGACGACCAGATCGTGGAGCTTATCGGTGCCCGCAACAGCTATATCAAGCAGGCGGCAAAATTCAAAAATACGGTGGAAGAGGTCAAAGATCCCAAACGCATCGACGAGGTGATGACCAAGATACGCCACAAAGCCTTGACACTCGGTATGTCACCGAACCTGCTTGAAGAGATCTATACGATCATGATCAACGAGATGGTAGAGTCGGAGATCTCCGAGTTCAGAAACGCCAACGTTTTTTAAGACTGTTCTTTAACGTCCTGCTAAAGCAGGACGCTTTTATCACGCCCCGCTTTTTTTGCATCATAAAGGGCCTTGTCCGCACGTTCCATAATCAACATTGCATCTTTGTCGTCGCTTTCATATCCGCTGACACCCAGACTAACGGTGAAATAGATATTGGTATGGTCCGTCCTGATATGAATATTTTTCACGGCATAACGGATCTTCTCCGCTACTTTCAGAGCACCTTTCTTGCCGGTTTGGGGTAAAAGCACGATAAACTCGTCCCCGCCCCAACGGCTGAAAATATCCCCTTCGCGCAGAAGGGAGGCGACCTCTTTTGTAAACATTTTCAATACCAGGTCGCCGAAAAAATGGCCATGCTTGTCATTGATCTCTTTGAAATTATCCAGATCGATCGTGATCAAAGAGAGATCCTTCCTGTAACGTTTGGCATTGGCAAACTCACGTTTGAGCTCAATATCAAAGACCCGTCGGTTCATGACACCGGTCAGATCATCAATGCTTGCCAGCTCGATCAGTTTTTTCTTAACATCTTCGTTATATTTGATCCATTTGATAATCGCCACGATAACAAAACCGAAGCCGACCAGACGGAAAAGATCTTCGAGGGTGGTTACCTCTGAAACGGGGTAGGCATAAACCTTCTCCATCGTACTCATAAAAAGGGAGACATAGACAAACGTAAAGCCGGCCATCAGATAGTAATAGACCTCTTCAACATCTATGATCTTCTGCACGATAAAAAGAGCGAGCAGCATAATGATCGTAATGCTGCCATACAGCGCAAGACCGAAATAATCTATATCGGTATTCAATTCATAAAAACCGCCGTCTGACATCATAAATAAAATCGATAGTACCAGCACGAAAACCGGATAGATATATTTCAATTTAATCCTTTACTATAGAGAACAGATATCTTTGATAAGTGCTTTTCTTTCTTAATGGAAAGATTATAGACATATTTCTTTGATAGACGTCTTACAGGACCCTATAAAGGGCGTTCAATCTAACAAATGGTTACCAAAAAAGTCGGGTATGCGCTTTTCAAGCCAAAATAAGGGCCTCCCGATACTCCCTCCGACAAATCCGACATGACCGCCATTACGGCTCACTTCCATCACTATCTCTGGCGGTAAAGCGCTCTCATTCGGCAATACACTCGGCGGCATAAACGGATCATCCAGAGCGTGGATGACCAGAGTCTTTTTTGCAATCTTGAAGAGGTAATCATATCCGCTCGACTTTTCATAGTACTCTGCAGCGCCGTTGAAACCGTGAATGGGGCCGGTAAAGAGATCGTCGTATTCCCAAAAGCTCTTTATATGGTAGACATCCTCTTTTTTCAACCCGATAAGTTTCGCATAGTCATGCCGATCAAACTTTTGAAGCAGGCTCTTTTTAAGATCATCCACCAACAGTTTTTGGTAAAAACGCGACACTCCCCTGTTCATAAAATCGGCCGTCTGTTCCAGACGGATCGGCGCCGAGACGCTGACGGCCGCAAAAAGAGGCGATGCGTCGCCGAGTTCGCCCTGAAGTTTGATCAGCATATTGCCGCCGAGCGAATAGCCGACAGCACCGATTTTCCGACCGGGGTACGCTCTGACAAGGTAGCCCAGAAACGCTTTGGCATCCCCCGTCTCACCGCTGTGATAGGCCCGCGCTAAACGGTTGGGCTCCTTGAAACAGCCCCGAAAATGCATCACGACCGAATTAAAACCGCTTCGATCGAGCGCTTCCATCATCCTGAAGGCGTAAGGCGAACGGACCGAACCCGCCAGCCCGTGAAAGATGACGATCAGAGGACGAATATCTAGCGACGGCAGCTGATGCCAGGCCAGGTCGAGGAAGTCGCCGTCCGCAAGCTCGAAGACTTCATGGACAAAACGTGCTTCTCTTTTTCTGTTCAACAGGGAGGGCAGAACCGTCTGGAGGTGGGCATTGGAGAACCCCTTCATCGGGCTGAAAGAGGAGTTCACCGCTGTTCTTTGACGAATTGATGGTAATGCCCCTTCTCGGCGAGCAGCTCTTTCGGGGTCCCCGACTCGACAATGCGCCCCTCGTTCAGAACATAGATGTAATCCGCGTGTTCCACGCTGCTGAGGCGGTGGGCAATGATCAGCATGCTTTTGCCCTCCAGAAAATCACACAGCGAGGTAAAGAGATTTTTTTCGGTATGAACATCGAGCGCCGAGGTCGATTCATCCAGAATGACGAGATTCGGCCGATGGACCAGCATTCTTGCGATCGCCAGACGCTGGCGCTCCCCGCCGGAGAGGCGGACGCCCTCTTTACCGATCATCGTATCGAGCCCCTTGTTCAGTTTTTCAAGAACCGTGTCAAGCTGTGCGATGCTGATCGCCTCATAGAGCCTCTTCTCCTCTACCTCTCTGCCCAGGGTGAGATTGTTCCTCAGCGTATCGTTGAACATGCGCGGCGACTGCAGGACAAGGGCGATGTGCTCGCGGAGCTGGTCCAGGCCTATCTCGTCAATAGGGATATCATCGACATAGACTTTCCCCTTCTCGTTGGCGTAGAGCCCCAGGATGATCTGTGCCAGGGTGCTTTTGCCGCTTCCACTGGAGCCCAGGAGCGCCACCGTTTTGCCTTTCGGTATCTCCATGGAGATATCATGCAGCACCTCTTTTTCGCCGTACGAGAAAGAGACATTCTCCAGCCTAAGCGTGTTGGTCTCACGCTCTTTGAAAGGGTTGTGAAGATGCGCAAACTGCGGTTCCTGTTTCAAAGCCAGCAGTTTATTAAGACGTTCCAGTGCGCTGTTGGCATTTTGATACGAGAAGATGATCTGCAAAAAGTCCTGCAGCGGCGTCACCATAAACCAGAGGTAGCCCAGTACCGCGAACATCTCGCCAAGAGAGAGGTTCGAAAACAGCACCATCAGCATTGCGGTGGCACGAAAGAACTCAAAGCCTGACAAAAAGACGAAACCCGAAAGCTGCCCTGCCGCCTCGCTTTTCCAGCCGAACGCGGTCGAGGCCTCTTTGATCGCTTTCGCATTGGCGATCATCTTTTTGATGTAGTGTTTCTCCTGGTTAAAGGCCCGGATCTGCACGAAGAGATCCAGCGTCTCGCTCAGATCATTCTGAAAGTGCTCCACTTTCTGGTTCTCCGTCGCTTTGAGCTTTCGGACACGGCGCCCAAGATAAACCGTAAGCCCCAGAACCAGCGGGTTGATCAGCAGGATGATCAACCCCAGCTTCCAGTTGATATAAAGCAAAATAACCGCAATACCGGTGAGCGAGAAGAGCGACACGGCGAACTTGGAGATGCTGACGCCGATGAAAGCATCGATCGTGTCGATATCGGTCACCATCTTGGCGCTCACGCCCCCGCCGCCGAGCGCCTCATACTCGGCAACCGATACTTTTTCCAAATGACTCAGAAGCCGTTTACGGATGGTGTAGATAATAGCTTTTGAGAGCCCGATAAAAAGACGCAGCTGTATGACGTTGAGCAGCAGATAGAGCAGACGCAGACCCAGAGTGACGCCGAGCACGATCAGGATGTAGTAGTAGGGCTGGCTCGGGTCGAACAGGAACTTGATCGCGGCGACCAGCTCCGCCGGCTTGTTCAGGATGATCTGATCGATGAGCAGCGGAAAAAGAAGCGGAACAGGCAGGGAGACCAAAACGGCGAAAAGCGCGACAAATTGCGCCAAGATTATCTTAAAACGATAAGGCTTCGCTTCCTCGAGAAGGGTCTTCCATGTAATAGCCTGCATGATCTAAGGTTTTAAAGCACCCGTAAATGTCGCGTTCTCAACGATCACCGGATAGAAATAGCCATAACCGAAGTCTTTGTCTTCAGCGACGATCCCTTCAGCAACAATAATCTCCCCCTCTTTTGGCAAGATGCCTTCCGAGGTAAAGACAAGGTCATCCGCATTTTGGAAACGGCTTCCATCCTGAAGGTGCAGCCAGTTGCGTTTCATGATCTGCGCCGACGTCTTGGTCACCCGACCGCGGACACGCACTTTTTCGCCGGCATAACGTTCACGGTTCGCAAAGAGTTCCGCCACGGTGATCGTCCCCGGCTGCTTGTACGCCGACTCCATAATGTCGGGTTGAAGAGAAGGCCTGCCTTGTTCTTTCGGCATCGGATCGGAGGCAAAAAGAATCCTGTCGAAAGTACGGTTGAGTGTCTTGGAGTGAAAGTTCTGCATCCATCCCTGTTCATCGAACTGTATCGTAGAACCCGTTTCAACAGGTCGCTGCGTCATCGCTATCCAGTATGATGCACCCCCCTCCTGCACTTTGACATAGGTGTACCCGCCGCTGTTGAGTGTCTCCACTACTTTGGCAGAGTGCGTTGATGCAAAAAGTTCCAAAGCGAATAGAAGTGCCAAGGCAACGCGTTTCATTCCGAAAAGCTTCATACGCATCTTTATACCTTTAATGGTGAAATCGCACCGAAGAGCGTCTCATCATGGTAGAGCGAATGGCTGTTTTCGACCGTAAAACTCACCTTTGGATCAAAAAGGACAAGATCGGCTTTTTGACCGACACGGATCTCTCCGGCTTCCTGTCCGATGGATTTGGCCGGGTTTTGCACAGCGAGCCGGATAAGCTCCTGGAGATCGATCAGACCGCTTTTGACAAGCTTCGTATAGTAGAGGCTGTAGGCATCTGCCAGTGCTTCACACCCGTAGGCAGCTTCGGCAAAAGCGACCTCTTTGTTCACAGGAGAATTGGGCTGATGCAGGAGTGTCAGGCTCTCTATCTTGCCCGCTTTCAGTGCTTCCTGCAGCGCCAGCATCGCCTCTTTTTGAACAAGGGGCGGATTGAGCTTGGCTGTTGTATTGAAATCCATGCACGCTTCGTCGCAGTGCATGAGGTGGTGCAGACTTACTTCACAGGAGACGTTCACCCCCTCCTCTTTGGCTTTGGAGATCAGCGCAATAGAGCGCGGTGACGCAATGCTTTTAAAGACGATGCTGATCTCGAAGTTACGGGCGATCTCGATCATACGCGCCACATGCACCACTTCGCCGAAGGGAGGGATGCCGACAAGGCCGAGTTTTGTCGCCACCGCACCTTCGACCATCACCCCGACAGAAGAGAGGCTGGTGTCCTGTGCCTTGCAGAAAAGTGTTGTCTTGTGCATCTTTACATATTCCGCGATGCGGCAGGCGGTGTTGTTGCTGACCGCCGTTGTCATATAGGGTGCCATCGCCCCGTTTTTCAGAAGGATGGCGATATTGCTGAGACGTTCGTTCTCATCAACCGTCGCGATGGTGCTCATCAGATCCACACGCCCTTCGCGTTTTTGATGGGCCTGAACAAACTCCAGGACAATGCTGTCATTAATGCTCGGGGTACAATCCGGTGCCAATACAAGACGCGTGACACCGCCCTGCTGTGCCTCTTTCGCCACCTTTTCAAGTGTCGAGGCATTTAGCTGCGCATCTTTAAGGCGGACGTTGGTGTCAACCAGGCCGGGAAGCAGATAGGCCCCCTCGGCATCGATCACCTCGTCGCTTTTCAAGCCGCTGCCGATAGCAACGACCTTCCCCTCTTCTATTAGAACGTCTTCTCTTCGTTCACCATTAACATCACAAATCACGGCATTAGTAATAAGCATCGACTCTCTCTTTTGCTATAATTGGGGTTATTATAACTATGTAAGGCTTAGCTTGAGAATATTGTTACCGATTTTTATCGCTTTTGGTTCACTCTTCGCCTTGTCGGATGACTACAATGCGGGCAAGGTCCTCTATTTTGAAAAGGGGTGCAACGGTTGTCACGGCACGAAGGCCGAAGGGATGACCAACTACCCGGCCCTTGCCAACCGCGCCAAAGGTTTTCTGGCCTACAAGCTCAGACGTTTCCGCTCCGAGATCTCCGACAAACAGATACAGGAGATGATGATCCCCTTTGCAAAAGGGCTCAGCGACAAAGAGATCGATCAGCTGACCACCTTTTTGAACGAGTATGTCGATGAACAGACAGAGCGCTATGATATTGAATTTACAACAGAAGGTGACGGCGGATCATGAAAATATTAGTCTCTGCTTTTGAACACTCGGCAAATATCCATCTTAAAGCCCTTACCAAAGAGTTTAAAGGCGATGTTGAAATGGTCGGCGTTTTTGACGCCTCTTTGGGCAGGCCCATCGTCGATCTGCGCGCACTTGCCATTATGGGCATCGTCGATGCACTCAAAAAACTCCCCTTCTTCCTTGGACTGAGCAAGCAGATGCTCTCCCTTGTCCCCGAAGTCGACAAGATCCTCCTGATCGACTCCAGCGGCTTTAATCTCCCCCTGGCAAAGAAGATCAAGAAAAAGTACCCCGACAAAGAGATCATCTACTATATCCTGCCGCAGGCCTGGGCCTGGAAGAAAAAACGGATCCCGGTGCTGGCCAGGACGATCGACCACCTTGCCTCCATATTGCCGTTCGAGCCGGCCTACTACCCCGAAGGTGCCCCTATCGAATACGTCGGCCATCCCCTTCTTGATGAGATCCTCCGCTTCAAAGAGAAGCGTTCCGTCGGCAACAGGATCGCTTTTATGCCGGGAAGCCGTAAAAGCGAGATAACACGTCTTATGCCCCACTACATCGCCCTGCAAAAAGAGCTCGGCTGCGATGCGACCCTGATCGTGCCCGAACATTTCAAAGAGAACATCGAAGAGCTGTACGGTGATGTCAGCAGCTTTACCATCGCCTACGATGCCCATAAAACGCTCTATGAAAGCGATTTTGCCTTTATCTGCAGCGGTACAGCTACCCTGGAGGCGGTGCTGATCGGCACCCCTTTCATCTTGAGTTACATCGCGAAAAAAGTGGATTTCTTCATCGGGACCAGACTGCTCAATATCGACTATATCGGTCTCGGCAATATCATGTTCGATCAGTTCGAACAGCGTCCTATGCATCCCGAACTGTGGCAGAATGAAGTGACCCTGGCAAATCTTTTGCGGACCTATCGACAGATGGATCAGGAGAAGTTCTTCGAAGATGCGCTGCGTCTGCGCAGTTATCTCAAACACGGCAGCTCCAAGCGTGTTGCGCAAATTATCGAGGGAAGAGATGAAGATCAGATTTAATGCAAAAGAGGCGCAATACAGAGCGCATCAAGAGGGCTTTGACAAACTTCTTGTGCAGAGTGTGCATAATGAGACGTTGATCGGAGCCGAAAATGTTGCCAAGCTCGAAAATGCTCTTGCCCGCTATATCGGTACGGATGAAGCTATCGTCTGCAACAATCAGTTCAACGCCTTCGTCCTGCTTTTAATGGTCCTTGGGTTGAAAGCCGGCGATGAAGTGATCACCTCGCCGCTCGCCTCCGGTATCGCGGTTGAAGCGATCCTTTTTATGGGCGGCAGACCGGTTTTTGTCGATATTGACGAAGCCGGCTATACCATCGATGTGGCACAGATCGAAGATGCAATCACGGAACGCACCAAGATCATCATCCCGGTCTCGCTCTTTGGCCGATGTCCCGAGATGGAGACCATTAACACCCTGGCACTTCAACACGACATCTGTGTCATCGAAGATGCGGCGCAGAGCTTTGGTTCACAATATCAAGGCAGCCGGTCGTGCAATCTTTCCAAACTGGCCACCACCTCTTTCCATCCCGACATGCCGCTCAGCGCGTACGGAAACGGCGCAGCTCTTTTTATTCAAGATGCTGCATTGCGTGCCAAAGCGAGGAAACTGCTCGCACTGGGTAGAGAGAAAAAAGCGTTCACCCATGTCGGTATAGATGCCGCGCTGGATGAGCTCCAGGCCGCTGTTGTCGAGTACAAACTGTCGCTCTTTGATGATGAAACAGATCGTCGCCGATCTATGCATCAGCACTATACGCAGCGGCTCAAAGAGCAGCTCATTACGACACCTCAAACAGATAGCGAAAGCAATTTTGCCTACTATCCCGTCTGCTGTGAAGATCGGGAACTGTTGGCGGATCGGCTTCACAAGGCGGGGATCGAGACCCGTATCCCTTTTCAGAACCCGTTACATCTGCACAAGGCGTTTACGCCGTTGGATTATCGTAAAGGGGACTTTCCAAAAGCCGAAAAAGTGTGCAACATGCTTCTTCTGCTTCCGCTGCATGCCTATATGAGCAAAGATGATCAGGAACAGGTCATTAAAGAAGTTCTAAAAGAGTAATATCGCTGTTTCACACATTTTCCACATTTTTTTCGTATATGATTAATATACTATAAAAAGGTGGTTATTTATGAAAAAAGTTCTTTTTCTGCTCTTTTTGATATCGACACTCCTTAACGCCCAGTCCGATACGGCAAAATCAACGTTCCTTATAGAAAGTGAAAGCATGGATATCGAACACAAGTCGACTTACGGCGTAACAGACAGCTATTCTTTTCTGATTGCAGCGCATCAATTCCAGCCCGATGACGATCTGCTCTTCTATATTGGAACAAAGCTCGGTTTTATCGCAGAGGAGTATACCGCCGAAAACGGGTTCGGCCCCGATACGGAGAGTTTCGGTACGGCTATTGAAGCGAATATAGGTCTGAACTACGCGCTCAAGGATTTTCAGCATATCACGCTCGAAGGCAACCATCTTCAGGATGCGCTGCATCAGCAAAAAGAGAACAAAGTGACGATCGCCTATCAATACGATTTTTAATTAAATAAAAAAATTTATACGCTACTCTTTTTTCACCGTTCTTTTCAAAAGAGAAGAACAGACTGCTGATGCCACGACAGGCGGCGTTTCAGTTTCTCTATTTTTTTAACGACTTTTCAATCTCATCCAAAGAGAGCGCAAACTCTTTCAGGTTCGAAGCCCCGTCCAACCTTTTGATCGTACGCCCGCCGCTCTTTTTAAAATAGAATGTCGGCGTACCGATATAGGTGAGCCCGTGGATATTGTCATCATGCACATCAAGGTAGAGCGGTACGAAGTTCTTCTCGATTCTCTCTGTCAGCTCGTCATCTTCGAAAACAATATTTTCCATATACCAGCAGGCATCACAGTTCTTTCTCGATAGCATGATCATCACACCCTTATGCTCTTTTTCTGCCTGTTCAAACGCCTTGTCATAGCTGCAGGCCCAGTTCGGTTCGCCAAAGAGAGAGAGGGTTCCCAACAATATCAAAGATAAAAACAGTTTCATATTTTACAACCTGTTAAGATGCGCCAGGAATTTTTCAGGCGGTTGGTAGCCGATGATACGTGCGTTTTTGACCTCTTCGCCGTTTTTAAAGAAGAGGATACCCGGAGGGCCGAAAAGGCCGAAACGTTTCGTCAGTGCCTTCTCCTCCGCACTGTTGGCTGTCACGTCAGCCTGGACCAGCACAAACTCCTGCATCTTTGTTCTGACGGCGGCATCGGCAAAGGTGATGTGCTCCATCTCTTTACACGAGCTACACCATGCTGCAGAAAAGTCCAGCATCACTGTTTTGTCTCTGTTGGCATCCAAAATAGCATCAAGTTCTGCACTGCTGTGGATCACCTCAAAGGCATTGCCTTTCTCCTCCACAACCACAACCGCTGAATTGTTTTTTGTGAATTGGTCCAATGGGGTAAACATAGAGGTCGAACCGCTTAATGCACCTGTGAAGAGCAGTGCACCGTAAACCATAAAGAGAACGCCGATCGCTTTCGTCAATGCATGCCATCCACGTTTTCCGGCTTCCAACGGCTCAAGTGCACCCATGTAAACGGCTGAGAACATAAAGAAGATCGCCCAGAGAAGCATGGTGATCGTATCAGGCAGGATACGGCTCAACATCCAGATCGCGATCGCAAGCATGACTGCTCCGAAGGCATGCGTCAACGTGTCCATCCAACCGCCGGGACGCGGCATAAACTTGCCGGCACCTATCCCGATGAGCAATAACGGCAGACCCATACCGATACTCATGACAAACAGAGCCGTACCGCCGAGAACAGCGTTACCGGTCTGACCAATATAGATCAGAGCGCCGGCAAGACCAGGGGCCACACAAGGACCGACGATGAGAGCTGAAAGGAAACCCATAATAGCGACACCGACAAAGCCCCCTTTGTTACTCGCTTCGTCCGAGACAGAAGAGAGTTTGGACTGCCAAGAGGCAGGAAGACCGATCTCGTAAAAGCCGAACATAGAGAGTGCCAATGCAACAAAGACCAAGGCAAAGCCACCAATAGCCCACTCATTTTGCAGCAGGACTTGAAGGTTCTCGCCGAATATACCGGCCAGTACACCGGCTAAAGAGTAGGCGACCGCCATGGCAAGTACATAGACCAATGAGAGGAGGAAACCTCTTTTGGCACTGATACCCTCGCCTTGCGAAACGATGATGGAAGAGAGGATCGGGATCATCGGAAAGATACAAGGCGTCAATGAGAGGACAACGCCGATCCCGAAAAAGACCACCAGTATCGACCAGATGGAACCGCCTTTGAGCGCATCAACGATCGCATCTGTCTCGGATCTTTCAAAGCCATCGTCTTGCGCTGTCTTTTCCGTTAAGAGGCTGCCCGGTTCAATGACCTCTTCAGCGTTCGCTTCGTCAACAAGAGAGGCCGTATCGATCGTAAGTGCGAACTCTTTTGTTGAAGGTTCATAGCAGAGCCCTGCTTCCGAACACCCCTGATATTTCATCACCAGGACGATATTCTCTTGTTCTTTCGCACCGGGACTCTTCGTAAAGTCGATGACTGCTTTGACATCTTCGAGGTAAACCCGTTCTCCCTCATGGTCAACGGCTTCATTGCTCACATCAACCGTTTTGATATGGATCGGGGATTCGCCTTTGATCTCAAAACCGAACTGATCTTTGTAGATATAGATCTGGTCGCCTAACTTCAAGGTTGCATCAACACGGCTGCCGTTTACTGTTTCAGCAGAAGGAATAAACGCTTCATCCGGCATCAGGAACCTGGTCTCAGCAAAAAGAGCGGTCACTATAAACAGCAGTGCTACTATTTTCTTCATATCTTTCCTTTGTTTACTTCATTTGCCGTTTCACATTCTTATAACTACAAAAAACGCTAAATATAAGGCTGTCACTCTCTGTTTTGCGACACAAACATATAAATCTGCAAATAGGGTCACACATCATAATAAATATGCACTGGTATTTTACCAAACTCTCATAAGTATACGAACTATTTAAGTAAGCCATTACCCATTTTGGATATATTTTTATAAAACTTAGGACATATTGATGGCAAACCTTCTCCAATACGAAGACTCTCCTTACCTTCAACAGCACAAGGACAATCCCGTTAATTGGTACCCTTGGTGTGATGAAGCCTTTGAAAAAGCGAAAAACGAAAACAAAGCGATCTTCATCTCCATCGGTTACAGCTCCTGCCACTGGTGCCATGTGATGGAGCACGAGGTCTTTGAAAACGAAGCGATCGCCGCCTATCTCAATGAACACTTTGTCAGCATCAAGGTCGACAAAGAGGAGCGTCCCGACATCGACAAGCACTACCAGGAGGTCCATATGCTCCTCAACCGCCGCGCCGGCGGCTGGCCGACATCCATCTTTGCCACCCCGCAGAACAAAGCCTTTTATGCCGCTACCTATATTCCGCCGCAGCCGCAGCCGCAGATGATGGGGTTTATGCAGCTTATCGAGATCATCGCGCCGAAGATCGCTGAAAATGACGAGAAGCTCTTTCAGAATGCCGACGAGATAGAGTCCTACCTCCGCCCTGCAGACAAACCGACAGAAGCGACCAGGCTGCAGCTGCATATCGTCGATACTTTTGTCAAACAGGCCGGCCACAATTACGAAAAAGCCTACGGCGGCTTTTCGGTCTCGCCGAAGTTCCCGCACACCTCAACGCTTACCGCCCTGCTCCATATCGCCGGTGTCAATGGGTATGACGAGGCAAGAGAGATGGTCCGTCATACCCTCGAGCAGATGCAGCTCGGCGGGATGTACGACCTGGTCGAGGGCGGCTTCTGCCGGTACTCCACCGATGAGAGATGGCTGGTGCCGCATTTTGAGAAGATGACCTATGACAACGGGCTTTTGATCGAGCTCTATGCCAAAGCATCGCAACAGCTCGATGACAGCCGTTTTTTGACCACGGCCAAAGAGAGTGCGGATTTCATGCTGGATAAGATGGCGGAAGACCATCTCTTCTACTCTGCAAGCGATGCCGACACCGAAGGCGAAGAGGGGAAATACTTTGTCTATGATTACGAAGAGGTCGTCGCTCTGTTGAATAGCAATGACTTCCATCAAGAGCAGATCGATACGATCACCGAAACACTCTCCGTTTCGGCTGATGGAAATTTTGAGGGGCGTAATGTCATCCAGCTGACACAAGGTGAACGTCCCGAATGGTTTTCCGAGGTGATGGCCCTTCTCCGCTCTTTGCGTCAGGAACGGACCTACCCCTTCATCGACAAAAAGGTGCAGGTCTCCTGGAATGCAATGATGATCTCGGCACTCTTCACTCTGGGCGACCTTGACCGTTCCTATAGAGATGCTGCCGTCAAGCATCTTGAGAGAGTGCTGGAGACGATGATGATAGGGGGGAGACTCTATCACTCAGCGCTTATTCACAAACAGCCCAAGGTCGAAGCCTTTTTGGAAGATTACGCCTACCTGGGACGGGCCCTGATGAAGGGCTATGAGTCCACTTTTGACGAACGCTACCTCGTTCTCGCCCAGCAACTTGCCAACACCGCCTTGGGCAACTACTATGAAGAGGGACACTGGTACTTTTCCAAAGGCGAATTTGTCACCGAAGCCGACATTGGAGACAGCTCCTATCCCGGATCCGTCGGCGTCATGGTCGATCTGCTGTTGAGCCTCGGTACGCTGATCGATCCAAAATACCGCCACTTTGCCTTTAAGACGCTCGAGTACTATTCGCAGAAGCTTGCCAAAACGCCGATCTATTTTCCCTACATGCTTGATCAGGCCTTCCGCTACCAGAAAGAGGACCGCATCATCAAAGCCCCGGCCGCTCTTCTGACAGAAAGTACACCACTTTTGTCACAGGTGGACTACCCCTACACAAAGCGCTATGCAAGCAGTGAATCCGAAGGGTTTATGGTCTGCGGCCTGCAGAGCTGCTTTGCCAACTGCCGTGATGCAGAGCAGATCAACGGTCTGATCCGGGACTCCCTCCAGGCACCTTAAAGGGCGTTTCTCCCCCTTCTCTCCCTTCGGCAGTGTTTTACAAAGCTTTAACGCTATAGGGATTATAATAGAACTCTATTCACGGAGAAAGGGATTTTATGGCAACAACAAATAAAGGTGCCGAAGCCGATCCGAAAGAAAAAGAGCACTTTGCACAAGTGCGGCACGAAAAAGAGAGTACGAGAGTACCTGTCTGGATCAAAAAAGAGACCCTCGAATATCAGAAAGAGCTGCGAAGACTGCAGATCGAGCTGCTGAAACTTCAGAACCATGTCAAAGAGAAAGGGCTTAAACTGCTGCTGATCTTTGAAGGGCGAGATGCCGCAGGCAAAGGCGGTACCATCAAACGAATTACCGAACATCTCAACCCCCGAGGTGCCCGTGTCATTGCCCTGGAAAAACCCTCCGATACCGAAAAGACGCAGTGGTATTTTCAACGCTACACCCATTACCTGCCGAGCGCCGGGGAGATCGTCTTTCTTGATCGTTCGTGGTATAACCGCGCCGGTGTCGAACCCGTGATGGGTTTCTGTACCCAGGAGGAGCATAAAGAGTTCCTGCATGAGGTGCCGGAGTACGAGCGCATGCTGGTCAATTCCGGCACGATACTTTTGAAGTTCTACTTTTCCGTCTCAAAGGAAGAGCAGGAGTGCCGTTTCCGCAAACGCAAAAGCGACCCCCTGAAGCAGTATAAGCTCTCGCCGGTAGACGAGAAGTCACAAAACATGTGGGATCAGTACACCATCGCCAAATATTCGATGCTCCTCGCTTCGCATACCGATCATGCACCCTGGACGGTTATCCGTTCCGACAAAAAAAAGAAGGCCCGCATCAACTGCATCAAGCACATTCTTTCTCAGATCGAGTATCCAGACAGGATCAAAAAGTCGAGGCGCAGAACCGACAAAGAGATCCTGATCAGCGGCAGCCAGGAGATCAAAAACATGGAGAAAAACATGTCACTGAAGAAACGTGACACCATAGAGTAAGTGCTGTTACCGGACCTTGACATCCTTAAGCAGCGATGTCAAGGTTTGTTACGCCGTAAGCGGGATGTTGTGGTCTTTCGCCACTTCGGTAAGAAGGTCGCCCATCTTTTTGGCAGCCGCGATCATCTCTTCGTCGCTGTGCTCTTCGAGGATCATGCGCGAGATCGCCGGTAGCACGTCGATGTAGAGTGCACGTGCCTCGTCATATACCATTTTCCCCTCTTTGATATTGTTCCCGGTACTGTGCAGCACCATCGCAAGCCCCAGAAAGAGCTCTTTTGCATCCAATTCAACATCTTTCATCGCTCAGCTCCTTATAAAAATGCCAGGATCTCTTGTTCGATATCCTCTTTTTCGATGACCGTATCTTGTGCGATTTCTTTATCAAAAAGCTCGTTTATCATTGCAGGGATCTCGATATCGGCTTTTTTGGCAATCGATTTGAGAGCATCGATGTCACGGGTATCGATTTCGCCTGTCAGTGCATTGGCGATCGTCGGTGAGAACTTCGTCCACTCCGCAGTCGAATAGATGATGCTCTTTAGCGGCTTCTCGCTGCAGGTCTCATACGCCTTGAAACAGGTCGCCGTATGCGGATCCATCAGATAGCCGTGCTCTTCAAAAGCTTTTTTGATATAGGCCTTGCCTTCGTCCCCGGTACAGTAATCGGCCACGAAAAGCTCCTGCAGCTTCGAGAGTTCTTCCGCACCAAGCTGGTAGTACTTCTCACTGTCGAGTTTTGCCATCAGCTCTTTTGTACGTTCAGCCCCAAAAAGGTCATAGAGCACACGTTCGACATTCGATGATTTTAGAATATCCATCGCAGGCGACGTCGTCGCGATCAGCTCTTTGTTGCGCATGTCGTACAGGCCTGTTTTGATCAGCTGGGTCAGAACATTGTTCTCGTTGGACGAGACGACAAGCTTCTCGACAGGAAGCCCCATCTTCTGCGCATAGAAAGCACCGAGAACATTACCGAAGTTACCGCTTGGCACATTCAGGTAGACCTTTTCGCCCATCGCAACAGCCTCTTGACGTACCAGCTCAAGATAGGAGTGGATGTGGTAGATGATCTGAAAGATGATACGGCCGAAATTCACCGAGTTGGCGGCAGAAAGGGAGATGTTCTTCTTTTGCAGGGCCTCTTTGAAGGTCTCGGAAGCCAAAAGGTGTTTTAATGCCGACTGGGCATCATCAAAGTTGCCTTTGATCCCGATAACTTTAAGATTTTCAGCCTCCTCCGTTACCATCTGCAGACGCTGAACATCTGACGTTCCGCCGTCCGGGTAGAGACAGGCGACCTGGACTTTGTCGCGGTTTTTAAACGTCTCAAGTGCAGCCGGGCCGGTGTCACCGCTTGTCGCTGCCAGGATGAGATAGTTTTCATCACGTTTCTGCGCAATCGCCGAAAGCACCTTTCCGAAAGGCTGCAGTGCCATATCTTTAAAAGCACGGGTCGGTCCGTGATAGAGCTCACTCACGTACAGGTCATCTTTCACTTTTACAACCGGTACAGGGTTGGATGCATCATCAAACTTGTCATAAAGAGAGAGTGCCTCATCGAGCACGCTCTCTTCAATATCAATTTCAAATGCCAGGAGCATATCTTTCGCAATTGTCTTATAATCGCTCTTGAGATGTTTCGCCAAGAATGCCTGACCGAGTTGAGGCAGTGTTTCCGGGACATAAAGCCCGCCGAAAGAGGCGATCGGGCTTAAGATAGCCTCTGAAAACGTTACCGATGTTGGATGCTGACCATCATTACCGCGCGTTTCAATAAAGTTCATAAATAACCTTCTTAAAATAGTGGCGCGATTATAACAAAATCGTGATTACAAAAAAGTTTGATTCGTCAAAGGTATCGGACAAAACGCCGTATGGCGATGCATTAGCGCTTCAGATCATTTATTATCAAACTTTAGAGCAATTGCTCTTGACATATTTAGTGTAATTACACTATACTGTTTCAAATCACATAAAAGGACCATCATGAAAATGATCACCGTAATCGCAATAAGTTCACTGCTTACCGCAGCTTCGCTCTTCGGAGCCGATTTTTCAGTCGACAAAGCACACACCAATATCGGGTTTAAAGTCCGCCATATGATGGTGAGCAACACCCAGGGCAGTTTCGACGACTTCAGCGGGAGCTTCTCCTATGATCCGAAAACCCGTCAACTGACGGCTCTTGAGGGGAAGGTCACTGTCGCTTCGGTCAATACCGATGAAGCCAAACGTGACGACCACCTGCGCAGTCCGGATTTTTTCGACGCTGAAAAATACCCGGCTATGACGATGAAATTTGTCAAACAGGAGGGTGATAAAGTCACCGTTGCATTAACAATTAAAGATGTCACGAAAAACGTCGTTTTGGAGATGGATGATGCGTCGGATGCGATCAAAGACCCGTGGGGCAATACCCGCGTCGGTTTTTCACTAGAAGGAAAGATCAACCGTCAGGAGTTCAATATCACATTCTCCAAACTGATGGAAACCGGCGGTCTCGTTGTCGGCGATGATGTCAAACTGCAGCTGGAGATCGAAGGCATTCAGGCCAAGTAGTCCCGGATGTCAACAAAGCAGAAAATCCTTGACAGTGCCCTGGAACTCTTCAATGCGACCAACACCCAGGCTGCCACGACAAATCACATCGCCAAGGCGATGGGGATCAGTCCCGGCAACCTTCACTACCATTATAAAAACCGTGAAGCAATCATACTAAAGCTGTATGAACAGATGCTTGAGGAGAGCACCCTGCTTGTCCAGGACCTTCCAAAAGATATTGTCGAGCTTTTCGAACATCAGAAAGTGATGAGCAGGATACTGTGGAGATACCGCTTTTTCTACCGGGAACTGCTTTTCCTGCTCTCGAGAGACCCCGCTTTGAAAGAACGGTACATCAAAGACAATATTGCCCACAGGGAACGTATTCGCATCACCTTCGGTAATCTTGTTGAACACGGTGACTTGAACATTCCCTACGACAATATCCTTGAGCAACTGACGGATACCATCATGCTGGTACTCGAATTCTGGAACCCGATGGTCGAGACCCTGGGCAAAGATATAAATGAAGAGAGTTTTGAAGATGCCACAACCCATATAAGGGGAGCGATGCGCCCGTATCTTACGAAACAGGCGCTTGATGCGTTAAAGGTCTTTAAGGACAGTTGATGTTGTCGGCTGTTTGTCAGCGATACAACTGATGCCGCGCCTTTATTTCAAGGCTTTCTTCGCCCACTTGATGTAACTCTTAACCCCTTTGACCACAGGCAGCGCAATGATCTCGGGAATCTCGTAAGGATGCAGCGACACAATCCTTTTCTCGACGGCATCATAATGCGTTTTATCGGTCTTGATCAGAAGCAGAAACTCCTCATCTTCACAGAACTCCCCTTCATAAATGTAAAAAGAGCTTACTTTCGGCAAAACAGTGACGCAGGCGCAAAGCTTCTCTTCAACCAGCTTTCTGGCGATCTGTTTCGCCGTCTTTTTGGAAGGGACGCTGCACTGGATCTGAATAAGCGGCATTTTCATCGTTGCGCTCTTTTAGAGTGTGATCTCGGTTCCAACACCCTCGGCGGTAAAGAGCTCGAGCAGCATCGCATGCTCGATGCGCCCGTCGATGATGTGGGCTTTTTTGACACCCCCGTCGATCGCATCCAGACACGCATCGACTTTCGGCACCATGCCCCCGTGTATCGTACCGTCCGCTTTGAGCGCTTCGACCTCCTCTTCCGTCAATGAAGCAAGAAGTTCCATCCTTTTGTCAAGGACACCGGCCGTATCGGTCATAAAGATGACTTTGTTCGCACCGATCGCTTCAGCGATCTTCGCAGCAGCCAGGTCGGCATTGATGTTGTAGCCCGGATGCCCCATCTCTTCTCCCGATGCTATCGGGGCGATGACAGGAATAAACTTCTCGCGGATCATCTTGTGGATCACATCGGCGTTGACCTTCGTGATGGTTCCGGTCAACCCCCACTTCGCATGCTCTTTAGGCTCCGCACGGATAAAATGCGCATCTTTACCGTTAAGACCGATCGCTTTGGCACCATGCGAGTTCAGAAGCGAAACGATCTCGTTATTGATCTCGCCGCAAAGTACCATCTCGACAATACGCATCACCTCAGGCGTTGTAATACGCTGCCCGTCGACAAACTCGGTGGGGATATCAAGTTTGCCCAGCATATCGGTGATTCTCGGACCACCCCCATGAACAACAACCGGTCGCAGCCCCACAAGGTACATCAGCAAGATGTCTTGCGCAAATTTCTCTTTTAATTCAGGTGAAGTCTGCGCTGAACCGCCATACTTGATGACCACGATCTGTTCACTAAACTCTTTGATAAACGGTAGCGCCTCTAAGAGAATCTGGACCTTGCTTGTTTTTGTTTTCATTGCTGCTCACTTATATAGGTATCCACGGCTCGGGTAAAATCGTCACTGAGTTCCAGACTGAGTTCCATCAGGCTGACCGGAAGATCGAATTTGCGAATTTTAACGTAATCTTTTAAAGTCACCAATAAACTTTGTGCACCGGTACGTTCGAGTACCGACTCGAGTTCCTTCTTGGTAAAATAGTGGTGATCTTCGAAATAGATCTTGTCGGCCACATCGGGCAGATAGGGGTCAAGACGCTCTGCTCTGGCTATTGCCGTAACCAATACCATCTTTTCAGACGCATCGATCAAAGCGACTTTTCGTCTGAACTCCCGGTTCTCCTTGATCATCAACGCTTTTTTACCCCGCCACAGCCGCTCCCGGTATGGGCCTGCAGGCAGACAGAAGTTGTTTTTCGTCTCTACTTCTATGAGGATATCGAGCTTTTTGATCTGATGCTTATTGTAGCCGTCATCCAAAAAAAGGCATTGACACCCCATTTCTTTGGCTTTTTCGATGGCACTCTCGCGCTTTTCACTGACGATTACGACCGCACGGGGGAGGACCGTGGCATAGAGCATCGCTTCATCGCCGCTTTCATCCACATCGACCAGGATCTTTTTACCGTCGGAGACAAGGACGAGCCCCCGACTTTTACGCCCATAGCCTCGCAGAACAACGGCGACCTTGTCATAACGTGCAGCCAACGCGGTAACGATCGGTGTTTTGCCGCTGCCGCCTACGGTCAGATTGCCGACACTGATGATGGGCAGTTTAAAATCACGGGGACGCTCCATCCTGTAGCGCAGGTTGACAACGCCACAATAGAGCAGGCTTAAAGGCCACAGTAACAATGACAAAAGTCTTTGCATGGGGCCGGGCGCGTAAAAATAGCGTTCACCCCACAGGATCAGCCCTTGTTTCAAACGCGTGTTTTGGCGATCTCTTTGATCGAATCACAGATATAATCGACCTCTTTATCCGTCAATGCCGCGTAGATAGGCAGAGAAAGCACCGTCTGGTAATTGCGCAGGGCCACCGGAAAATCGTTAATACGAAGCATGTATTTGGTTTTGTAGTAGCTTAAAAGATGCAAGGGGATGTAGTGCAGCCCGGTATCGATCCCTTTTTTCTCAAGTTCACGGGCAAATGAATCACGGTTTTTGTCGATCTTGATGATGTAGTTCGTATAGGCGTGATCCTCTTTTGCTTCCGGGATCGTGATGTGCGCAACCCCTTTCAGTTTTTGGGTGAATTTTGCAGCGATCTCCTGCTGACGGGCGATGGTCTGATCCTGGCGAGAGAGCTGTACGTCGATAAACGCGGCATCAAGGTCGCTCATCGTGTACTTATTACCGACATCCGTGACATCATAGATATACTCCAGGCTGTCCTCATCCGTGACAAGCGCATGGTTGCGCAGCAGTTTGGCACGGGCCATAATATCTTCATCTTCGGTGACCAGCATACCGCCCTGGCAGATATTTCTTTTAAGGTGCTGTGAGAAACTAAAGCAGGTGATGGTAGCCCCGGTAGAGCCTATTTTCTGACCTCTATAGGTTCCGCCGAGTGCATCTGAAGCATCTTCGATGATCTTGATGTTATAGATTTTGGCGATGTTGTAGAGACGTTCAAGATCCATCGGCTGTCCCGCGATGTGTGAGACGATGACCGCTTTTAGCTTTTTGGACTGGTTATCTTCAAGATAGTTCTCCAGCTTGTCCAGATCGATGTTGAAGGTCTCTTCATCAATATCAATAAAACCGGGTTCAGCATCGAAATGACGGACCACTTCCGGAACTGCAGGATAAGCGTTGACCGAACAAAGTACCTTGTCGCCGCGTTTCAGGTCAATTGCCAGCATCGCAAGATGCAGCGCACCCGTTCCGCTTGATGTCGATACCGCATAAGAGGCACCGATATATTTTTCGAAATTTGCTTCCAGGTCTTCAACTGCGTAATATGCATTACCCTGAAGCACATCCATGACACGCTGCTGCTCTTTCTTGCCGATATCGATTTTGTAGAATGGAACTTGCATTTGTTTTCCTTATAGTGTTATATCACGGGGATAGTTGAAATCATGGTTGATCGTACGTGATGTCAGTTTTGCGATCACCGGCATCTTGCGCTTGAACTGGTTACGGTAGATCCGTGTGATGATCAGATCAATCAGTTTAGGGTCATACCCGTTGTCAAGCAGCATCTCTTTTGTCCTGCGTTCTTCAACATAAGCACGCAGGACAGCATCCAGTTCGGCGTAGCTGTAACCCAGCTCCTCCTCATCACTCTGTCCTGCCCAAAGATCGGCAGAAGGGGGTTTGTTCACAATAGAATCAGGAACGCCCAAATAACGGGCCAGTTCAAAAACCTCGCTTTTGTACAGATCGCCAATCGGGTTGACCGCAGAGGCCAGATCCCCAAAAAGGGTGCCGTAACCCAGCATCAATTCACTTTTATTGCTTGTACCCAGGACCAGGGCACCTTCATCAGCCGAAACATCGAAAAGTGTTGCCATTCGCATTCGCGCCGAGAAGTTCCCCTTGCGCAGATTACTCATCGTATCGTTTTCATAGGCTTTTAGAAGCGGTGAGATGTCACACGTGACGGCACGCATGCCGAACTTTGCGATCAGCTCATCGGCATCGTCCAGCGAACTTTGCGATGAATAGTGCGAGGGCATCTTGACACAGAGTAGATTGTCGCCAAAAGCCTTGTGTGCCAGCACGGCTACAACGGCAGAGTCTATCCCTCCGCTCAAGCCCAGTACAACACTGTCCAGACCGGTCTTGCGGACTTCATCATCGAGGAACCGGACAAGATAATCCGTGATCATTGCATATTTACTCATGCGGCAGCAACCTTAAATCGAAACTTAATTAATTATATTATATCTAACTTCAATTATTAATTTGTTTACAAATATATAAATAAAAACTATTTTTTGTGCCAATTTTACGACAATAGATACCTGCCTCACACTTTTTCGCTGTCTTTGATCAATAAAGGAGAAAACGTAATAGATGTGGCTTGGAGTGGGTAATATTTTGTCATATTTAGGCACAAAAAAACTTTTCGTAGTATTATAATATTACGATAAATTTTCATACTCTGATATGATCCAAAGAGAAGCCTATGTCAAAGAACTACATCACTATCGACGGAAACGAAGCGGTTGCACGCGTTGCCCACAAGATCAACGAGGTCATTGCCATCTACCCGATCACCCCCTCCTCCCCAATGGCCGAGCTCAGTGACATCTACTCCACCCGCGGAGAAAAAAATATCTTCGGCGCCCTGCCTGAGATCATGGAGATGCAGAGTGAAGGCGGGGCAAGCGGGGCCGTGCACGGCGCCTTGCAGACAGGGGCGCTTACGACGACCTTTACCTCGTCTCAGGGGCTGTTGCTCATGATCCCGAACATGTACAAAATTGCGGGAGAGCTCACCCCGACGGTTTTTCATGTCGCAGCCCGTTCGATCGCGGCCCAGGCCCTCTCTATCTTCGGCGATCACAGTGATGTGATGGCGGTGCGCCAGACCGGTTTTGTTCTCTACGCCTCCAATTCCGTCCAGGAAGCCCATGATGCCGCGCTGATCGCCCAGGCGGCCGCGTTGAAGGCACGACTCCCCTTTCTCCATTTTTTCGACGGTTTTCGCACCTCGCACGAGGTTAGCAAGATAGAGCTGCTCAGCGAAGAGGTCTTGAAAGCGATGATCGATGAGGAGCTGGTCTATGCCCACCGCTCCCGCGCACTCTCTCCGGACAATCCATTTGTCCGCGGTACCTCGCAGAATCCCGATGTCTATTTTCAGGGGCGCGAAAGTGTCAACAGTTATTACCTAGCCCTCCCCGCAATTCTGCAGGAGAGCATGGACCGTTTCGCCGAACTCACCGGCAGAGCCTACAAACTGTATGACTATGTCGGTGCAGCAGATGCGGAACGCATCATTATCCTGATGGGATCGGGTGCCGAAGCCGCGCATGAGACTGTCAACTATCTGAGTGCACAGGGCGAGAAGGTCGGCGTCATCAAGGTCCGGCTCTATCGGCCTTTCTCCGTCGAACATTTTGTTGCGGCACTGCCGAAAACAACAAAAGCCATCGCCGTACTTGACCGCACCAAGGAGCCGGGATCACTGGGTGAACCCCTCTACCTCGATATTGTGAGCGCCCTGAACGAACTCCGTGAAAAAGAGATGCTCGGATTTGAGATGCCGCGGATCATCGGCGGACGTTACGGCCTCTCATCCAAAGAGTTTACCCCGGCCATGATCAAGGCCGTCTTCGACGAACTGCGCAAAGACCGGCCGAAAAACCACTTTACGATCGGTATAAATGATGACCGCACCCACACCTCGCTGGAGTGGGACCCCTCTTTTTCCATCGCAGACGAGGAGACATTCAGCGGTATCTTTTTCGGTCTGGGTTCCGACGGGACCGTCGGCGCCAACAAAAACTCCATCAAGATCATCGGCGAAGAGACGCCCAATTACGCCCAGGGCTACTTTGTCTACGACTCGAACAAATCAGGGTCCATGACCACCTCCCACCTGCGTTTCGGCCCCAAACGCATTCACGCCACCTACCTGATCGATAAAGCCGGTTTTGTCGCCTGCCACCAAAGCGTCTTTCTGGAGAAGTTCGATATTTTGAAACATGCCGAAGAGGGGGCCATCTTTCTGCTGAACTCCCCTTTCAGCAGAGAGATCGTCTTCTCCAAACTGCCGCGGAATGTCCAAAACGAACTGATCGAGAAGAAGGTCCGTTTTTTCGTTATTGATGCCGCTGCCGTTGCTAAAAAAAGCGGTATGGGACGCCGTATCAACACCGTTATGCAGACCTGTTTCTTCGCGATATCCGGTATTTTAGAACGCGATGAAGCGATCGCCAAGATCAAAGGCAGCATCCAGAAAAGCTACGGGAAGAAGGGGCGTCAGATCGTCGAAATGAACAATGCGGCGGTCGACAACACCCTTGCCAATCTCTTTGAGGTCCCCCTTCCCGCCTCTGTCCAGGGGGATATGCCTATGACGCCGATGGTCAAAGGGGATTTTGACCGGTTTGTCGAAGAGATCACGGCAAGGATCATCGCCGGAGAGGGCGACAAGATCCCGGTTTCCGACATGCCCGATGACGGCACCTGGCCCAGCGGCACCACACAGTATCAAAAGCGCAATATCGCCCTGGAAGTACCGGTATGGGACCCGGATGTCTGTATTCAGTGCAATAAATGTGTCCTTGTCTGTCCCCACGCCGCGATCCGCTCCAAGGTGGTCGATGAGGCGATTCTCGCAGACGCACCCGACATCTTCGCTTATGTAGGCGCCAAAGGCAAGAGTTTTGAACCGCAGGAGCAGTTCACTCTCCAGGTCGCCGTTGAAGACTGCACCGGCTGCAGCCTCTGTGTGGAGGTCTGTCCCGCGAAAAACAAATCACAAAGCAATCGCAAGGCCATCAATATGGCGCCGCAGGAGCCCCTTCGCACCGCCGGCGCACAGAACTGGGACTATTTTATGAACCTTCCTGCTTATGACAGGAACAAGCTTGAGCATGAAAAGGTCAAGGAGTCCCAGCTCCTCGAACCGCTTTTTGAATTCTCCGGCGCCTGTGCGGGCTGCGGCGAAACCCCCTATATCAAACTGGCGTCCCAGCTCTTCGGCGACCGCATGGTCATCGCCAATGCGACCGGCTGTTCCTCCATCTACGGCGGAAACCTCCCGACCACCCCGTGGAAGAAGAACAGCGAGGGCCGCGGGCCGGCCTGGTCCAACTCGCTGTTTGAGGACAATGCCGAATTCGGCCTGGGGTTCAGGCTGGCCATCGACAAGCACACCCATACGGCCCGCGAACTCCTAACAGGACTCAAAGGTGAGATCGGCGAAGAGCTGGCGGAGAATATTCTCGCCTCGAAACAGGAAGATGAAGCAGAGATCTTTGAACAGCGGGACCGTATTGAAGAACTTAAAAAAGTTCTACAATCCCTTAAAGGGACTGAAGCGCAGCGTCTCAGCAAGCTCAGCGATTATCTGGTGAAAAAATCGGTCTGGATGATCGGGGGTGACGGCTGGGCGTATGACATCGGCTACGGCGGTCTGGACCATGTACTCGCGAGCGGCAAGAACGTCAATATTCTCGTGCTCGACACCCAGGTCTATTCCAACACCGGCGGACAGCAGTCCAAAGCGACCATGACCGGTGCGGTCGCGAAATTCGCCGCCGGCGGAAAAGCACAGGTCCCCAAAGACCTGGCCATGATGGCAATCGCCTACGGCAATGTCTACGTCGCGCGGGTGGCCATGGGTGCAAGCGATGCCCAGACCATCAAAGCCTTTGTCGAGGCGGAACGCTATGACGGCCCTTCGATCATCATCGCCTATTCCCACTGTGTGGCACACGGCTACGACCTCCGCTACGGAATGGAGCATCAGAAACTCGCCGTGGACTCCGGTCTGTGGGCGACCTTCCGTTACAACCCCGACCTTGAGAAAGAGGGCAAGAACCCGATGCAGCTTGACTACAAAGGTCCCAAGATCGATGTGAAAAACTATATGTATCAGGAGAGCCGCTTCAAGATGGTCGAAAAGATGAATGCCGGTAACGCGAAAGCGTATCTGGAGACGGCGCGGTCGCATGCCGAAGAGATGTACAAGCGCTATCAGAATCTGGCACAAATGTCATACAAAGACGAGGGAGAAGTATAATGGACATCACAACAACATACATGGGACTTTCCCTGAAAAATCCGATTATCGTCGGGGCCTCGCCCCTCACTGCCTCGTTCGACTCGATCAAAAAGCTCGAAGAGAGCGGCGCCGCAGCGGTCGTTCTGCACTCCATCTTTGAGGAGCAGATCAACCATGAAGCACATGAACTGGACTATTTTCTCTTTAAAGGGAGCGAAAGCTACGCCGAAGCCCTGGGGTATTTTCCGGAAGTTGCACTGAGCAATATCGAATCGGACCACTACCTTGATGAGATACGTCACCTCAAGGAGAACGTCTCTATTCCGATCATCGCTTCACTCAACGGTGTTTCCAAAGGGGGCTGGATCAATTATGCCAGAAAGCTCGAGCAGGCCGGCGCCGACGCGCTTGAGCTCAACATCACCTATATTCCGACCGATGCCGATGTCGACGCACGAGCGGTCGAACAGCTCTACATCGATGCGCTCAGTGCCGTCAAGGCCAATGTTGCCATTCCCGTCAGTGTCAAAATGAACGCGGTGTTCTCTGCTCCCGCGCAGATGGCCGCCAGACTTGTCGATGCCGGAGCAGAGGCGCTAGTGCTGTTTGACCGCCCGGTCCATGTCGACATCGACCTCGAAAACCTCAATGCCCTGCAGGTGATCAGGCCAAGCAGCTCCCGGGACCTGAGCGAGACACTGCGCTGGTCCGCCATTCTCTACAAAAAAGTCAATGCCTCGCTCTGCGCCTCAACCGGCATTCACACCCATGAGGATATACTCAAAGCGATGATGAGCGGTGCCGATGCCGTGCAGATGGTGAGCAGCCTGCTCAAGCTCGGCGAGGGGCATATCGCCACTGTTTTAGATAACCTGACCGCCTGGATGGCGTTGAAAGAGTATGAGTCGATAGAACAGATGAAGGGAAGTATCTCCCTCGCCCATACCGCCAATCCTGCCGCCTATCAGCGCGCAAACTATATGCGTCTTCTTACCGATTATCGCTATTAAGCGGTATCTTCTGATCGTTACGATGCAATACCTGCTATACTACCTGCACACAGAGTTGGGATATGATGATAAAAATCAAGAGACAAGATGACAATCAGCTGAATTCGCAAGCGTTTCAAACGCCCTCGCATCAGCTTAATCCGACCCTTGTCGCAAAAGCGCTGGAAGAACTCGTCGACAGACAGACAGGCCTCTTTTTTTCCACGCTGTCCAAAATCCCGAACATTTCTCTCATTGATGTCCTGCTGGAGCTTTCTAACAGGTCATTCTATCAGGCGCTGCAACGCCTTTCGGTGCACAAAGTATATGATGCGATGACCCGTATTCCCAGTGACAACGTAACGGATTTTCTGCAACAGGTCGAGATCGTAGATAGAGCCTATGCCAATAAGCTTCACACCCTTATGAATCCTGAAGAACGTCGTGAGTTTTTGGAATTGTCTCAATACAGCGAACTGCAGGCCGGAGCCTATATGGAGATCGAGATGCTCACCGCGACACTCGACGACAGTATAGAGGATGTCAAAAAGGCCATTCGCCTTTTCCGGGAAGAGGATCCCCATAGCGCCATCATCAAGCTCTTCGTTACGGACCGGCAGCGCCATCTGCTTGCCACCCTCCACTTTTCCGATCTTATCCTCTTTGAACCCCAGCAGAGTATCCGGGAAGTGATGGAGCAGCTGCAGCCGCACCATCCCCTGAGTATTCTCCACACTGCACCCGTAGAAGAGGTCATCCGCCTTTTTGATGAGTATGATCTGAGTGTCCTGGCGGTTGTTGATGAGGAAGGTGTGCTCAAAGGACGCATCCTCTACGACGATGTTTACGAATTGATCCAGAGTATCCATACCGATCAGGTCTACAAGTTGGTCGGTGTTGACGACGAGGCGGAAGAGGAGAGTATTTACTCGGCACAAAAGATGCGTCTGCTCTGGCTTTTTATCAATCTCGCAACGGTTCTCGCCGCTTCGTTTGTTATCGAACGCTTCAAAGAGACTATCGCCTCCTATATTGCCCTGGCCGTTCTGCTGCCGTTGGTAGCGGCCCTAGGCGGCAACGCCGGCATACAGGCCATGACCGTTACCATCCGGCGTATCACACTCGGAGAGATCGATTTTTCCCAGGCATGGCCCATTTTGAAGCGTGAGTCGACGATCGTCATGATCAACGGTCTCGCCATCGCGCTCACCGTTTCACTCATCACCTACCTCTGGTTTGATGACAAGATGCTTTCTCTGGTCATTGCCCTCGCGATGTTTATCAATCTTTTGGTCGCAGGCAGCATCGGTGCATTGATCCCGCTTCTGCTCAAACGTGTCGGCATCGATCCGGCCATTGCATCATCCATTCTTCTGACAACGACGTCGGATGTGTTCGGCTTCTTTATTTTTCTGTTTCTGGCAACGTCTTTGCTGATGTAGCGATCCCTTGTCTACTCTTTTGTACAGAATGGGAAAAAAGCGCTGTTGGCCAGGTAAACAACTGCTGTAATTTTACGGCTCTGGACAGGCATACCCGTCCAGAATCTTCTTCATCTCCGCGCAGCTGAAACCGGCCTCCTGTCTGGCCTTGACATTGACACCCTGCTGTTTGGGAAAAGAACCGGGATAATACGCCTGGATGATCTCAAAAAAGATGTCGGTCGGCACCCCCGCTTTGTCGCACGCGTAGTGAAACCATCGATCGCCTTTGAGAACATGGTCGACCTCTTCGGCCAAAATCGTCCTGAGCGCGGCTTTGATCCGTTCAAGCATAGGGTCACTCGGCAGGCGTTCCAACCGTTCGAGGACCTGCGGTGTGGCATCAAGACCGTTTGCTTCCAGATAGCGCGGGATAACGGCCATTCTCTCCACCAGTGTCTGCGTTCTTTCACTGGCCTCGAAAAGCGAGTTGTGTACCGCTACATCACCGTATTTGGCGCCCAGCTCTTCCAGCAGCGTGTTGAGCATCTCAAAATGGCGGATCTCATCCTCCGCCACCTCCAGCCAGTCATCGTAGTAGGCTTTGGGCAGTCCCTGAAAACGGTAGGCATGGTCAAGGGCCAGATCGATAGCGCTGTACTCGATGTGGGCGATAGCATGGAGCAGGATGATCTTGCCTTCGTCGCTGCTCACCTTGCGGCGTTTGGGTACGGTCTGGGGCGGGACGATCTTGCAAAAAGAGGCATAGCTTGGCGTCGTAAAGACGACAGGTTCAAACCTCTCTTCAACCTTGACCTCACCTGCCCTGTATCGCGCATAAAAACGGTGAAATGCCTCAAACTTTTCTGAAGGATTATCCGTGGTTAAAATAGTCTCTAGCGATTTATAAAAATTCATAGGTATAATTTTATCCATATTATTGTGAAAGATTTTCAATGCAGATCAAAGTTCAGCCGATGGGCATGTACCAAACCAACTGTTATATCGTTACCGTTGACGGTAAAGACTTCATCATCGATCCCGGTGTCAACGCAACGGCGTGGGTCAAAGCCAATGTCACCAACCCTGTCGCGGTGCTCAACACCCACGCACACTTTGATCATGTCTGGTCTAACCAGGAGGTCAAGGAGTATTTCAATATTCCGCTCTACACCCCGAAAGATGACATCCCGATGCTGACGGACAACTCCTGGGTGCCGGATCTGCCGCCCTCCTACCCCGATGTCGCGGTCGAAGGCGAGGTGACGACGATCGAGATCGCCGGCGTACCGGTCACCTTCAGGCATTTTCCGGGCCACTGTCCGGGCTGCTCGACGATAGAGATCGGCGATGCGATGTTCAGCGGCGACTTCATCTTCGACCGGAGTATCGGCCGCACCGACTTCCCCTACTCTTCGCCGAGAGATATGGCGGAGTCGCTCAAACGTTTTATGCAGATCGATTACGACAGAGTCGTTTACCCCGGGCACGGCGGTACAACCTCCATCAAAGCCGAACAGAAAAACGCCCCCTACTGGCTGCAGAGCCTGGAGTAAAAGACCCATCCGGGTTCATCCGGACCGGCGCCGAACCGCTAAAATCCGGAGACACGAAGAAGTGCTCTCTCACCAGGCTCTGAAGTAATAACGGTTCAGGTCATACATTCCCGACTGAATCGGCTCAGCCTTGTAAAAATGTTCCTGGAACCAGTCATAATGCTTCCAGAAGTCCAGGTCGTTTCGGGCAACACCGTAGCGCAGCAGTCTGGCCTCGTAGGCCGGGGTCTCCTCATAATGTTCCAGCAAATCGAAAAAATCCGGCAGCTCCTCTTCTTTGACGACCATGAAGAAGTTGGGGTAGGAGCCGACACTGCCCTTGATAAAATCTGCCGTGTCTTTGCTTGGGTCAAGGCGGTCATCTTCATCGAAAAGAGCGTTCACGTTGTCGTGCCAGCGGTTGATCACGATCGAATAGACAAGATCCGCCCCCTCTTTTCGCACCACACGTACAAGTGCCAAATTGGCATTGTAGCCGTTAATCACCTTCATAAACGCCGTGCCCGGTCTTGCAACGACGCGTAAAGCCTGCAGGTAATCGGCTTCACTGTCATAATGTTCCGGCAGTACGTCGGGTACTTTTTCACCCAGATGCAGGTAGTTGTGGTCGAATGCGATCGCGGTCTCTTTGAGAAGATGCTTATCGACGACCTGCTCGATAAATTCCTGTTTATAATGGGGGCCGCTGTAACGGATATTCGAAACATAGTTCGGGGCGATCCCTTTGATATCTTCCGCAGCGTCATCGCCGATGTACCAGGAGCGGAATGTCTTGACCCGCTCTTTTTGCGGCAGAAAAGTCAGGAAAGTGGCCTCGCCTTCGATACGCAGAAAGTCCATATACCGGCGGACATTGGTCTGGTGCGACAGGTTCCCGAAGACATCGAAACCGGCGACCAGCGCATAGTAAAGACGTTCAAACTGCGGGTAGTCCATCACCCACATCGTCTTCGGCAGCTGTCCCAGTACACCTTTGCGTACGGTGGCGCTGTCAAAGTGGCGGTAAACGGTCAGAACCGGGGCATCATCGGCTTGTGTACCCCGCCATATATCTTTCAGGCTGGTACCGACGCCGAAGCGCTGATAGAATTCCCCTTTATCTCTCATATAAGCCAGGTAGCGTTCGCGGTACCGGTCACTGAAGGTGCTGAAGACACCCATCGAGCTCCCCTTCTCTATCGGCATACTGAGATTTTTCGCCTCGCGGATCAGGAATTCCGGGTGTTGAACGCTCAAATCGGATTTCGGATCCAGAAACATGGTCCAGAAGTGGTCGTTGATAACATTGAGCGCGATCTGCCCTTTGCAGACGGGACCGCGAATGAAGGTTCTGGTTATATACTCGCTGTTATGGAGCAAAAAGCGGTAACGTGATTCCGGAGGAATCTGCGCATAGGTCAGGAAAGGGTTGGCGCTGCGCACTTCGTCATAATCCATCAGGTGCGGCTCTTCAAGCCAGGGCGTTCCGATAAAGAGACGGGTGATCTGTTCATATTGTTCGTCATCCATCTCGAAGACGATGTGCGTTTTATGAACGATCGTCGAATGTATCTTGCGGATGCGGTAGTAAAATTTCTCAACACCGGGGTCGTCAAAGGGGCGGACGGTAGCGATCACCTCGATCTTCTCCGGCGACGGTGTTTTGGAGCGGACGAGCTCATAGAACGCATTCGGTGCAGACGGAAAATGGAGATGCGCGATAAAGAGATGTTCGTAGAGGTATCGTGCCGTCAGGCGGTATTTCGGCTCTTCGCGGTTCAGGAGGTTTTCCCACTTCCCGATCTCTTCGAGGGCTGCAGGACTCGGCGAGACAAGCTTCTTCTGCTCTGCTTCGTTTGGCCCGTGCGCCCCCTGCTGAAGCCAGTGCAGAAGTGTCTCATACTCTTTCGTCGTCAACGCCGGAAAGCCGTAGGGCATACCGCGTTCAGGATGGTTGTCGATGAATTCAGCCACCTCCTCACCGTTTTTGGGACAGCTCAAGAGATCAGTCTCCGGCCGGTATTCGCCCGGTGAGAGCGGACTGCGCATTTTCGCCCGCAACAGGTGGGCCATCGTCGTGTTGTTGAACCCCTCCGGCGCCGTATTTCCGGTCACACTGAAAAAACTCTTTTTACGCCACTCCGCCGTCGTCTCGGCATCCATAAAAAGCCGGGTCGGCGGCTGCGCACGAAGGCGCTCTGCCTTGTAGACGAGCTCTTTGCTCGCACCGCGATCGGCCCCTTCGTAAGAGCTCAGTTTCAGCTGACAGGGGGAGTTATAACAGGAGTGGCAGACGACGCAGCGTCGGTCCAGGATCGGCTTGACATCGGCAAGGTAATCAATCTCTCTGTCCATGCGTTTGACCTGGATCGGCGCCGGCGGGTCATACGAACAACCGGCAAAGAAAAAAGTGGCCGATACCGCGATCAACAGGAGATTTTTCATCCTTGTTGCTTTTTCAGTACATGTTCTTTTGTGACAACTGTTTTGAAGTTCCCGTTAAAGAGAGATTTTCCTTTGCTGACAGCCTGCACTTCGACAAGAGCTTTGGCTCCCTCGCGCTTTACGACAGTGGCCTCGAAATCGATCGTATCACCGACCACGCTCGGCGCCAGGAAACGGCATTCACTGCCGGCAAGCACAACGTTGGGTTCATTCACTGCGCACATCGCTGCAAAATCGGCCGCACCGAAAATAAATCCACCGTGTACCAACCCTTCTTCGTCTGCCGACATCTGCGCCGTGGTCAGCAGAGAGACCCTCGCGCGTCCCTCTCCGATCTCTACCACCTCGCCGCAGAGCGAACTGTCGATCTTCATATGGGTGTTTTGCTGCATCACTTCTCCTTTGGCTTTTTCGTCAAACGGACATAAACACGTTTCGGTGCGCTGTACCCCTCCACTGTTTTCGTCTCATCTTCGGGATCCAGAAAGTCTTCGAGGCTCTGCCCCTCTATCCACTCCGTCTTGCGCTGCTCTTCAGCCGAGGTGACTGAGGTCTCCAGCACCTCAAAGTCACTGAAACCCGCACGCAGGCACCAGTTCTTTAGAGCCGGAATGGTCGGGACAAAATAGATGTTCGGGATCTTTGAGTAGCTCCCCTTTGGACATAATGCCATCTCCTCATCGCCGTCGATCATAAAGGTATCAAGGATCACTTCTCCCACGCTGTTGAGCCCTTTGTAGAGCTGCTTCAACATCGCAACCGGATCGCTGCGGTGGTAGAGCACGCCCAGACAGAAGATCGTGTCAAACTTCTCTTCATAATAGGGGAGATGTTCGACACCCAAAAGCTCGTATTTGATAGCGGTCTTTGCAAAGCGGTTGATAAAATCAAACTGGGTCTTGTAGAGCGCCGAAGGATCGAACCCGACCAGGGAGGCGGGCTTGTCCTCCTGCATACGGAAAAGATAGTAGCCGTTGTTGCAGCCGATGTCGGCAACACGTTTGTCCGTAAGATTGAAGTGCGGACGTAACAGATTGTACTTCATAAAGCTCTGCCACTCGGTATCGATAAAGAGACCGAAAAGGTCAAACGGCCCTTTTCGCCACGGCATCATCATGCGGGCAACCGATTCGATCTGTTCATGATCGACAGCATCATCCGTTTGCAGGGCAACGGTATCACCGAGTAAAAGTGCGGCGTCTATGTCAGGCAGCGAGTCGAGCGCTTCGCGCAAAGGCTTGATATTCTTCCATGTCATCCATTTTTCACGTTCCACGCGCAGGGCATTCAAATCCATATATATCTCTTAGTTCTAGGTAGCTGTATTTTAGCTAAAGCTTGTTAAAATTCTTTTCATGCGCATAGAACAGAAAGCAACCATCGTCTCCTCCAGTACTGCGGCACTTTTGGTCACCATCAAGATGGTCATCGGTGTAATGAGCGGTTCCGTCGCCATCCTGGCTTCGGCTATCGACTCTTTCTTGGATCTCATGGTCTCACTTTTCAACTATTTTGCCCTGCACCAGTCCGAGAAAAAAGCCGATAAAAAGTTCAACTTCGGGCGTGGTAAACTCGAGGCCATTGCCGCCGTTATGGAAGGCACGATCATCTCGATCTCAGCCATTTTCATCCTCTACAATGCCGTTATGAAACTGCTTCAGCCAAGAGAGATCGATTATATGGAGCTCTCTCTGATTGTGATGGTGATCTCTATTTTCATTACGACGTTTCTCGTGCTCTTTCTTGTTCATATTGCCAAAAAGACGGGAAACCTTGTCATTCGTGCCGATGCACTGCACTACCAGACGGACCTCTACACCAACGGCGCGATACTGCTTGCGCTCGCTGTCATTCACTACACCGATTTCGAGATCATCGATCCGCTTTTGGGCATCGCCATCACTGTTTACATGATCTATTCCGCCTTTCCTATCATCAAAGAGGGGATCTTGATGCTCATGGATATCGCCCTTGAAGATGAAGAGATCGAAAAGATCAACCGTTATTTGGACAGTGTCCAGGACATCAACGGCCATCATCACCTGACCACAAGACGTTCGGGCTCCGATATCTTTATCACCGTACACGTGGTCTTCAATGTCAGCGTCTCGCTCTTCGACGCGCACCGCATCAGCGACAAGATCGAAGCGGAACTGGAAGAGCTCTTCGAAGATGAGCGTGTACACTCCATCATCCACATGGACCCCTACGATGATTCAGACGCCAATGAGGAGTATCTGGAATACACCTGATGCATACACTAAACCTATAAAAAAGGAATCAAGATGAAAAAAATCCTATTCACTGCACTCTCTGCTGCCGCTTTACTCGCCAACCCTTACGAAAGCAATAAAGAGGAGCTTGCCTCTGTGGTCAAAACGGGACAGGAGGTCTCCTCGGCACTGCTCAAAACGCTGGGCAAAAACCTCCAACAGCATATGAAGGCGGAAGGACCGGTCGGCGCGGCAGAGTTTTGCAGCACGAAGGCCTACGCGCTGACGGCAGATGTCGATGAGCAGTTTGGGCAGGATGTCCATGTAAAACGTATCTCGCTTAAAGAGCGCAACCCCGCCAACCTGGCCGAAGGCAAAGAGAAAGCGATCCTGCAGTCTCTCGAAACGCTGCAACAAAACGGTGTCGTTCTGCCAGCGTATCTTGTAGAACGTGTCAACAAAGAGACCTACAAATACTACAAACCGCTTCTGATCAACAAGCAGGTCTGTCTGAAGTGTCATGGCGATATCAGTGGGGACCGGAAACTGTCACAGTTTTTTGAAAAAACCTATCCGAATGACAAAGCGACCGGCTATAAATTTGGTGACCTTCGCGGCACGATTGTCGTAACAATCAAAAAATAGCTGTTTGCAAGGGGCCCCAACCCCTGATATCAAACCAGCAATGCTTTTCGTTTCGCTATTTACAGAACGTTCATTTACCGTCTATTGGAAATGATCGGATGAACGCCGGCGAACCGGAAAGCGTCACATGGTCTAAGAAACAGTCTCTTTAAAGGCATCTGCCGACATCGCATGCAACCGACGTTCAAGTCGATCGATCACCGCGATCAGTTGATGCGAAATATCCAACAGTTGATCATAATACTTTTTAGCGACATCTTTATCGCTGTCTGATATCTTCTTCTTCATATTAAAAAGTTTGGAGAAAAAAGAACGGTTCATATCGCCAAAATAGACCTTAAAGATCTTCATATACATATCATGCAGATTAAAGTGCAGGGTTTCGATCTCATGCAGACAATCCATGCCCGGAATTGCATTGAGATTCTGCCCGTCTCCATAAAACCATTGACCAAATTTACATTCGGTACAATCAACAGGAATGGCATCTTTTTCTACCGGTAAGCCTTCTATCAAAGCTTTTGCACGCTGCACCCATTTAACATGTGCTTTTTTGGCATTATGCAGTTGCTCTAACGTTTCTGCTTTATTCATGACCATCTCCATTATCTACGAAATTATTTATAAGAGTATTTTATATCTATATTATTACATTATTATCACAAAAAATTATAAATATGAAAGATTAAAACAGAAATTGCAGTTTATTTTAATTATACGAAGATAGCTTTTTATCCAATGATCCTGCCCTGTCCGGCAGAGTGTGACAAGATATATGACTATCTTGCATATGAATGAAAAGCAGCATTTACGAAATAGTCAATTTGCACAATTGGCCGAAAGACTGTTCTAAATGATCAAGCATCGCATCCAACGCTTCGACTGCCTGCTGCATGTTCTGAAAATATCGTTGTGCCTCGGCAGCTTCAAACTTTGTAATCTTTTTGTTACGATGAAAAAGATTGAAGAAAAAAGAGTTCTTGCGCTGCGGGAAACAGAGCTTGTATATTTTGAGACAATTTTCATCCATGGTAAAACGAAGCATCTCGATCTGTTCAATGATCTCAAAATGGAATAGATCGACTTCTAATTTATTGTCATATCCGTTGTAAAGCTGGTTGAGTTCACTACTGTGTTCATACAGCCAGCTGTATGGCGGAGAACTGTTTTGATGGCTTGGTATACACGCTTTACCCACTTGCTCACCCATCATCATACGCTGTGCACAATCCAGCCACCGGGCATTATCCGCTTTTGCGAGACGTATGTTATGTGCTATTTGAGTTGCATCCATCGCTATACCTTGAAAAGTGCTCAGCACTCCACTCTTAAAATAGTATAACTTAATATTATCACATACTTGTCACGTTATATTACAATAAATTATAATACACTATCTCTTTATGGACTTTTCAGCGTAGGCCTATAAGCCTACTTAGCATACTCTACAGCGCGGCTTTCACGGATCACGTTGACTTTGATATTGCCGGGATAGCTCACCTTGGATTCGATCTCTTCGGCAATCTCTTTAGCCAGCAGAGACGCCTCATCGTCACTCACCAGTTCCGCACTGACCATAACACGTACTTCACGCCCGGCATTGATGGCGTAGGCCTGTTTCACCCCTGTTTTGGAGGTCGCGATCTCTTCGATCGCAGTAACCCGTTTCAAAAAGCTTTCCAGAACTTCCCTGCGTGCTCCCGGGCGTGCAGCAGAAAGGGTGTCTGCCGCACAGACCGCCGCACATTCTATGGTCTCTATATCCTGCAGTCCATGGTGGGCATAGATGGCATTGATGACCACCGGATCTTCATTGTAGCGTCGACAGACCTCCGCACCCAGATCGACATGGGAGCCTTCAAAGTCGTGGGTCAACGCCTTGCCGATATCATGCAAAACGCCCGCCCGTTTAGCCAACTTTGCATCACCGCCCATCTCCGCTGCCATGATCCCCGCAAGGTTGGCAACTTCGAGTGTATGCGCCAAGGCATTTTGACCGTAACTTGCCCGATAGCGCAGACGCCCTATCAGTTTGATCAGTTCCGGATGCAGTCCGCTGAGCCCCAGTTCAAAGACAACGTTCTCGCCGTCTTCAATGATCTTCTCTTCGAACTGCGCGCAGACTTTGTTGTAGATCTCTTCTATACGCGCCGGCTGGATGCGCCCGTCTTCGACCAGAAGCTCCAAGGTACGTGTGGCGATCGCCCGGCGGTACATGTTGAAGCTGCTTACGATGATCGCATTCGGGGTATCGTCGATGATGATATCCACACCCATCAGTGCCTCAAGGGTCTTGATGTTTCGGCCCTCACGGCCGATAATACGCCCTTTGAGCTCGTCATCGCTCAACTGCACCGTATTCATCAGACGTTCATGGGCAAATTCACCGGCAAACCTCGACGTCGCCTGTGCCAGGATGTAGTTTGCCTTACGTTCGCCCTCTTGTTTGGCTTCGTTTTCATAACGACGGACAATATGGGCGACATCGGCACGAGAACGCTCTTCAACCTGCTTCAACAGAAGCTCTTTGGCCTCTTCTTTTGTCATTCCCGCAGCGTTTTCTACGGCATTGATCGCTTTGTCCAGACTCTGTTCATACTCTTTTTTAAGCTTGTCCAGACTCCGTGATTGGCGTTCAACATTTAGTTTCAGGCTTGTAACAATGCCGCGTTCATTCTCCAGTTCTCTCTGCTTTTCTTTGACCTCGGCCTCGAGATCTTTTTCCCTGCCTGCTATGGCCGCTTCGCGTCCGGAGAGCTCTTTAAGGGCACGTTCGCTTGCCTCATTGTACTGCTTCTCGGCCTGAAGTTCGATCTCTCTGGCTTTGATATTTGATCGTTCAAGCAACAGTTCGGCTTCACTGTCAATCGCAGCGGCCTTTGCTTTGGCCTGTTGTACATAGATGTCAAATTGTGCACTGCTGATTTTTTTACAGATAAAAAATCCAAGCAGTCCGCTAAGTGTGGCTATGCCACCTCCTAAGAGTATTTCGTTTATCATTTTTAGTACCCTTTGCTGCTGCATAATACGCCTCAGGGGTAATCAGTAAGTCTGCCTTTATATCATACTCGTCGCATATATATTTAGAAGTATTACAGAGTTTTGATTGAACAAATATGATATATGGTTTGTGTTTTAGTCTTGCAAAAAAGCGGTCGTACATTCCTTTACCGAAACCTATACGGCGTCCTTCACCGTCGACACCCACTGCTGGTACTATTGCTACATCAATTTTTTTTATTTTTAAATTCGAATTCCCGGGCTCATAAATTCCAAACTGTTTTTGAGTCAGAGGGAGTCTAAATGGTACCATCTTGAAACTGTCGTCTTCCATAAACGGCATATATACTTTTTTGTTGCGTCTTAAGGCCGCAATACCGCTGCGGATATCCGGTTCCATCCCCAGAGGCCAGAAGGCCAGCACACTTTCAGCATCTCTTACTTTAGGGTGCATCAGCAGCTTGGCCGTAATCTTTGCGTTACGATAAGCGCTGTTGTGGGGGCTTAGCATTTGCAGCGTTTGAAGACATTTTTTTCGTAAAGTCACTTTTGTCACAGACATTTTGCACCTTAGATTGGTTATAATCACGATAATTTTATCTAAAGGGCACCCAGTATCCCCTAAGGATGTGTTATGTGCTCACAAAAAGGCTTTCGATGTTTAAAAAGACACTTATTTCACTCTCTATTGCACTACCCCTGCTCTTTTTGGGATGCAGCAGTAACTCCGACGAAGAAGAGAGCATGGTGGCTTCAAGCACCTTTCATCTTGTCGATACGAACGGTGTCGACTATAACGTCACCAAAGAGGGTCTGAACTTTTACGTCAAAGGCCATGACGGCAAAGTCGTCATGTTCGACATCTTTGCCACCTGGTGCCCGCCGTGCCGTGCCGAAGCACCCAACCTCAGCCACCTGCAAAAAAAATACAATGAAGAGTTTCTCATCTTGGGCGTGACGATCGAAGACGGCATTGCCAATGCCGATCTGGATGCCTTCAAAGAGAAATACGGCGCCGAGTATGCCATTGTCAACTCCAAGGACAATGAAAAACTCTACCGTGCCATCGCCTCAGCGACCAAAGCGGGCCAGCGTTTTCCTATCCCGTTTATGGTGATGTACAAAGACGGTCAGTACATCACCCATTATGTCGGCCAGACGCCCGAAGAGATGATCGAGAGCGACATCAAAAAGGCGTTGGGTAAATAATGTTTAGTTTTTTCAAAAAGGGTCTGGCCAAGACTACCGAAGCGATGAAGGTCGTCGCCCCCAAAAAACGGGTGCGCATTCCGAAAGAGGAGCTCGAAGAGATCCTGCTCGAAGCCGACGTCGAATACGATCTTATTGAGATCATCCTCCGTGAACTCTACCAGGACGAGGTCACCAAAGAGCAGCTCGAATCAAAACTGCTGGCGACGATGGCGTGGGCGAACTATGAAGAGCCCGAATTCACAAAACCCTTTGTCGAACTGATCATCGGTGTCAACGGCGCCGGCAAGACGACCACCATCGCCAAACTGGCCAAGCAGTGCAAAGACCGGGGAGAGCGCGTTATGCTGGGCGCTGCCGACACCTTTCGTGCAGCGGCCATCGAACAGCTGACCCGCTGGGCGGACAAACTCGATGTCCCCATTGTCTCATCACGCCAGGGGCATGATCCGTCAGCCGTCTGCTACGACGCCATCGAGTCCGCCAAAGCCAAAGGCTTTGACCGTGTCATCATCGACACGGCCGGCCGCCTCCACACGCAGACCAACCTGGCCAACGAACTTAAAAAGATCGTCCGCATCAGCGACAAGGCCCATCCGGGAGCACCGCACCGCAAGATTCTGGTGCTCGATGGTACGCAGGGCAACTCCGCCATCGCCCAGGCCAAAGCCTTTAACGAGATGATCGACATCGACGGCATCATCATCACAAAACTCGACGGTACCGCCAAGGGTGGTTCGATCTTCTCTATCGCCCACGCCATGCGCATCCCCATCTTGTATGTGGGCGTCGGCGAACAGCCCGAAGACCTGGTCAAGTTCGACAAATACGCCTTTATCGACAACTTCCTCGATCCGCTTTTTACCATCGACGAAGAGAGCGAAACAACGGCTGCCAAAGGTTCGGGTTCACTGATCGAGCTCTCCAACCTCACCAATGAGCAGCGCCAAAAGCTCAACGCCCTTCTGAATGAAGACGGTTACGAAGTCCTCTCCAGACACTTCGTACGTGAAAAAAGCAGCTGGAACGAGTACAAACTGATCGCGAATGAAGAGACCTACGCTATGGAGATCGTCGACCGCAACGACAAGGTGATCAAAGCCTACAAAGCCGACCTGCTTCTCTAAACTACTTTATGAGGCTCTGCCTCGTCCCTGCTCCCTGCAACTACATATCCAGCGGACTGGCCACCCTGCCTTTGTTCATCTCCGCCACAATATGCGTATAGATCATTGTCGTTTCAACGCTTTTGTGCCCAAGCAGCTCCTGTATGGAACGCAGGTCTATGCCTGCCTGCAACAGATGCGTCGCGTAGGAGTGTCGGAAGATGTGCGATGTCACACGTTTATGTATATTGGCTTTTTGCGCTGCGACCTTGATGGCCCGTCCCAATGTTTGCGCATGAAGATGATGACGGCGAGCGACACCGCTTCTGGGATCGTTGGCTATATTACGGGCGGGAAACAGATATTGCCATTTTGTCTCGTACTTTGCTTTTGGAAACTTCTTTTCCAGTGCATGCGGCAGATAGACCGATCCATACCCTGCTTCACTGTCACCTCTGTGCAGTTGCTCTACTTTTTCAACTTGCCGTTTCAACCGCTCTTTCAGCTTTTGTGGCAGGGGCAGTGTTCTGTCTGTCATTGACTTGGAATTAAAGACATATATCTTGTCAAAACCGAAATCGATGTCTTTTACACGGAGGTTTAATGCTTCCTGCATTCTCAGCCCACAACCATACATCAATGAGACCATCAGCTCATATATACCGTTTAGATTTGCCAGGATCAATGCGACTTCTTCTTTGGTCAAAACAGCAGGGATATGTTTGCGTTCCTGCGCCCGAAGCGCTTGAATATTCTGACTTTTCATGTCAACACCAAGCACCTCTCCATACAAAAACACAATGGCATAAAAGGCTTGATTCTGTGTCGTAGGCGAAACTTTTCTATTGACTGCAAGATGTGTTAAAAACTGCTCTATCTCACTTTTCCCCATCTCTATAGGATGGCGTTTGTTATGAAAAAAGATGTACTGCTTTATCCAGCCTACATAACTCTGTTCCGTTTTCATACTGTAGTGTTTCAGTCTGATCTTATCGCGTGTAATGTCAAGTAGCTTTTTCTTCATAATCACTCTCCTGAATGTCACCTAAGTCCTAAATCTGAACTTAGTACTGCAAAAGTGTTCAACTAAGTCCATTTTCATTACTTAGTACACTTCATCTAAGAGCTAATGTACGCCTTTTTAGACTGAAAAGCATACAAATATGACATTCTGTAACAAAATAACAGTTTTTTACAATATTTCATAAGTTTTACTAAGTTCGTATTTAAGCATTAGTTGTATAAAATGTGCACCAATAAATAGTTATACTGCATATAGAAGGAGACAAACTAATGCAATTAGAAACATATCCGGTAGAAGAGAATCAATTAACTGAGTTTAAAGCACGAATCTCACAGGGGGAGTCACTTAAAATAGAATATCTAAGTGACACTTTGAGCTCGAGTGGAGTTACAGGCTGTGATAAAAACAGGTGTATACAACTACGTAATGGGCTAATCGATCAATTAAGAAAAACAACAGAGGAAAGATACGGAAAAGAAAATACTCTACATGCAGGGTGTACACAAATGTACTGGCAAGTTTCTAAATGGCAAGATGATTGGCCGGATAGAAGAAGACATTGTGAATCAAGAGTGTCGTTGACTGTTTATGCAGTTGCAAAGATTTAAATACTCAACACTTTCTCAACTTCAATCAGTAAAATCATTTAAATTTTGGTAAGTATAACAATACTCTGGAGACCAATCAAAAACCCGCAGGCGGCTTTTTTATTGCTCATTTTAAACGTTAAACATAAAGGAAAAAGATCATGCCAAAACTTGCGCAATACAAAGAACGTCTGCTAAATGAGTTTGAACAAAGAACAGATGAATGGACTTATGGTCATTTTGAAAATAGGCTTAGTGAAATTAGGAAAAATACCAGTTATCACGATGCAAAAGGAATTATTTCAACTGCACACGCACTAGGAAAATGGCCTAATACAGTGAGAAGATATATTCTTACAAATTATCGTAGTTTCGGCAATGTCAGTTCTGAACTGAGCAACGTCTTAAATGATGTGTATTCCACATTATCGCCTCAAGACAAAAAATATTGGGGAATAGAATAAGTTTTAGGTGTTTAACAAATCACGGCACTACCAATAAGAAACCTGCGAGCAGGTTTCTTATTGGTGCGTTCAAACGTTATACACAAGAAGGAAGCTAATGGAGTTTTTCGCATTTATTGGAGCGATAGTAGTAGCGTATGTGTTTTATAAAATCTATGAAGGTTTTAAAATCACTTCGGAGTTAAAATCAGTAGTAGGAACATTAGTTGATATTAAATTTAGAGATTTACGAAAAAATCAAGTTGAATATGAGCTTGGTTCTAACAAGGCGAGCTATGAAGTTGCTGAAGATGGAACTCTATATTTTCAGATTCCAAAAGCAAAAGACTGGGTATTTGTCTATGACAAGTTTGGATTCCATGTCACCGCCATTCCTAGAATGGATACAAAATATGAAGGTATTGAAATTAGATTAAACAGATATGACAAAAAACCTTCCGAACAAACAATAGAAGCAAAAGTTGATTTTATTAGAAATAAATATGTAGCGATTTTCATGGCAAAACTTCCCTTTTATGGTGTAAGAGAAGTTCCATATTTTCAGTCTTAATAAAATGTATCAAATTAAAGGTAGAAATCTTCAATTATGGAAATCTTTAAAGAGTTAATTGCAATATGGGGTGCAGGGCTTTCCACCCTGTTGGCCTTGATTAAAATATGGGAACTTTGGTCTTCAAGACGTCGTATCGAAGTAAGTTATAACTTTGTAGGACTACCTGAAATTGGAAACGACATAATCATCAGGAACCTCTCCGATAAGCCAATGACCGTAACTTACTGGGAATTATTGTTTTGTGAAAAAAAAGCTTTTAAATGGGTGCCTTATAGAAATGAAAATCCAGCAGACGGTACTAGTGATATTTACATTGCTGGACATTCAAGCATAAAATTAAATTTTAGTGGCCCTAAGTACTTTGCATGGGGACATAAAGCACTTGGTGGTAAACGCTTGTATTTAAATTTATATATTGCAGGTAAACGTAAACCTGTAAAAAAATTAGTATACGAAGGTTAATTGTGTATAACAAACCAAAGGAGACCAATCAAAAACCCGCGGGCGGCTTTTTGATTGCTCATTTTAAACGTTAGGCGAAGGAGAGAATCATGTCCAAGCATGGAGAATTCAACTGGAATGAACTTCAAACGCACCATGTAGATAAAGTTATTCGTTTCTATCATGAAACCATTGGATGGGAGTTCCGCGCGGAGAGAATGCCATCGGGAGGTACTTATTGGATTGGCTTATCAGCTGAGAAACCTGTTTGTGGCGTGCTCGAGCTAGAAGGTACTGATGACTCTCGTGATACTGACCGCTGGGTGACGTACGTGCACATTGACGACCTAGATAAAGCGATTAGTCGAATTGAAAGTTTGGGAGGCCAAGTACTTAAAGCACCCTGGGTGGTCCCCGGTGTTGGTCGTGTCGTTTGGATTCGCGATCCTGGCGGTGCGGAGATTGGCTGGGTAACACCGGAAACTCGGATTGAGAATACCCAATGATGGGTTGCGTTACAATTCACCTAACAAACAAAAGGAGACCAATCAAAAACCCGCGAGCGGCTTTTTGATTGCTCATTTTAAACGTTATGTATACAAATGGAGATAAAATAAATGAACACCGATGAACTAGCTAACCTTTGGAAATCTATCGAAGAAGTTATAAATGCACCCACAAAAAAAGAAGCACAACCTTTAGTAAGTCGTTTAAAGTTTCAAGCTTCCCAAATTAAAGCCCATATTAATGATCCGTATTTAAAAAACAAACTAGATGAAGTAATAATATACGCAGAAGAAGCTTCAGGAAGAGTAATGAACAAATTAGAGGCAGAGTCTTATGTTCAACAATCTTGGTACACATTTGAAAGTGGTGTTAAAAACACATAACAAGTACGAGGAGACCAATAATTTACCCTAGCAGGAAAATTATTGCTCACGACAACCGTTAGAGGAACATAATGAACTTACGTAAAGAGATAGAAAAACTTATCTATTGGTATATGCCAGCATATATTTTTACTGTTACAATTGGTATGGCATTTGCAACATATGCAAGAAATATTGAAGACCCTACTTGGATAGTTTCATATGTTGCTATTCCAATTGGAATATTAGCTAAGAATATTGATAATATTGTTATTGCCATTTGGCTATACTCTTTAGCCAAACAGTTAAATCAAAAAAATATTCTATGGGCATTATTTGGTCTTGTAGCCCACATATTTGCTGTTGTTCTTTTTATAGCCTTGTATGTATACGAAAAGGTATATTCTACTGAAGATGAAGAGATAAAAGAAAAAAGAAAATTGTTTATATGGTCAAAATAAATGATATACCTAAATAGACCTCTAACAAGTACGAGGAGCGCAATATGAATCCTAAACGGCTTCATATTGCTCACGACAAACGTTAGGCAGAAAGGAACAAATGAGCGAAAACGATATGTACGAAGACTTTGCCGACCGCTATGATTGGATGAATATTCATGATCCGGCCCGAGAAGTGTTCTTTAAAACACTCTTTAAAAAGAACAACGTCTCCGATGTACTTGACTGTGCATGTGGAACTGGCAAAGACCTCATCATGTTTCATTCGCTTGGCTATAGCGTTATTGGTTCGGATTTATCCAATGCAATGCTTAGAAAAGCTCATGAAAATTTGAAAGAGGCTAGTCTGGATTTACCTCTGATCAACAGTGACTTTCGAGAACTTGAGAAACACTTCAAAACACAGTTTGACGCTGTCGTATGTCTCACTAATTCTATTAACGAAGTTCTTGACGAGTCAGAGGTTCGTCGCGCACTTGAAAGCATGAAAGCTATACTGCGTCCGGGTGGTATTCTTGTATTTGATCAAGGACAGTCCGACGCAACAATGAAGAATCCACCGAGATACGATCCTGTCATCAATAATCGGGATTTCTCTCGTTTATTCGTATTGGAATACTCAGCTAACGTAATGCAGGTCAAAATTTTCGATTTTGTTCACACTGAAGATAAATGTGAATTTAACCATACTACCGTAAATGTTGCAATTCGCCTGAAAGATGACTGGGACAGGATTCTTTCCGATGTGGGATTTTCAGATATCCACTATCTTGGAGACCTCGACTTCGCACCATACGACAAAAATACAAGTCGACGACTGATAGTTGTCGCCCATAAGTAAAGAACAGAAGTTGCCCAACAAACTAAAGGAGACTAATCAAAAACCCGCGAGCGGCTTTTTGATTGCTCATTTCAAATGTTAGCATTACAATCCACTTGACAAGAAAAGATGAAAAAATATGGCACTCACATTCGACTCAACACTTACAAATGCAAAAGGTATAGGCAAAATCATTCTCTTTAAGGGATTAAGCCATCCAATGGTTCTCACTCCTTCTATATTAGGGGAACCTGTTTTTACAGCTCAACCCTTTTACTTTCTAAACGAAATGGACTGTGTGATGAAAATTCGTTTTGAAAATCCTCGTGATGACATGCCTGAATTTCAAACTACTGAAGAGCTCAATGATTTCATCGAAAATTTAATCGATAATTATCTATTTGAATATTCTAAGCAGTATCCAGAATCAAAAATAACCAGTAAAATCACGAACTACTCATATTGGAAAAACGATCTCAATGAACCATATTTTTTCTGTGATCGAATGAATGTTAGGTATTTAGCATTAGACACTTTAAACGATTCATCCATCATCAGTTGTCGAGATTCAGAATCAGGCATGGGCTTTGATGATTGGTTTTTATTAAAAAACTACAAAGAATGGAGCTTCGAAGAATATATTAGCGACCTCAAAAAGCTATTTACAAAAACAGTGGAAGTTGAAGTTGAAGACCACCGTGCACTAGGAACTGGAAAGTTCAGCTTACCCTTGGTCGAAGCTAACCCAACTGTTCTGACGTTCCATCAGGCTCAGATGTTCGACGTAGTAAGCACAAGAGATTTTAATGAAGATCAAAATTATTATGCTGTTAATAGAGGAATAACAAGTAAAGATAATTTTCGAGTAGAACAAGAAGTTATTGAAGCCACGAAGTACCATGATAAAGAACTCTTGGCATACTTCTTCTCAGCATTACGTGATAAATCTCCGATAACGCAGTTTAGAAATCTCTATAATGTTTTAGAATTCTTTTTTGAAGATGCCCCCCAAAAAATTGGAGTTAATGCTAAATTTGAACGTGAGATGATTAAGGCTGTCTTTGCTTGGTCAATTGATGATTCCGAACTTCTGTCATTTCTCACCAGTCTATCACCTAGCATCTTGGGTGCGCTTACATCTGAACAAATTACGACCAGCGGCATTACGATTGAGGGAATCGATTTAAATTCTACAGACATCAGTACAGAAGTTTCAAATAGAGTCTATGAAATAAGAAATGCTTGCATGCACTCTAAAAAAACCAGAAAAGGTAGCTTAACACCAAGATTTGTCCCCACATCAAAAGAAGAAGAAATTTTAAGACATGAATTTTGGTTAATGCATTGGCTAGCTGTCAAAGTAATAGAAAAAGATACAGCAGAAAGAAGCTAACAAATAAGACTGGAAGTGAAAAATGACGAAATTGATCTTAAACATTATTCAAATGCTCATAGGAATTTATTGGGCAGGAGAAGTAGCACGACAAAATAAAAAAGTTGATGATTTTGTTGCACAATTAGAAAAAGGTTATCAATCATTTAATCAAAATCTGCAAGAGACTACTATATCCAATGGATTAATAGTGTTACGTAAATTTTATGGATGGTTTGCCTTTGTATCTTTAGTGATGATTTTTTCTATGGGGGCCCTGTCTATACGAAATCCTGAACTTGCTTATATATTTTCACTTTTTCTGATCGGGAGTTGCTTGAGTTGGTTTTCAATTAAATGGGTTACTGAGCATAAAAAAACGATTTCTGAAATAGGGCCCCAAGCAGCTTTATTTGTATTTAGTCCATTACTTATGGGTGCATTTGATTTTATTTTTGGCACATCATTTATTCCTATTTTGACTAAGTCTTTAGCTAATACTTCGCTCCCATTCGGATACGAAATCACACAAGATATGAATCCAATTGTATTTAGCTTTATGGTCACTTTGCTTTTCGTATCAGTATTCGCCATTTATTATTTAATCACTTGGATGCTTACTACTGCTATCGCATTTGCATCAACAGTAGTTATAGCTATTCCAGTTTTGCTAGCACGATTAATCCATATTGTCTGGCCAAAAAAAGCATTCTTTGGTTTTACGGTATTAATCTTTGCTATTGTGACTATATGGCAACAATTGCTATAAATGCTAACAAACCAAAGGAGACCAATCAAAAACCCGCGGGCGGCTTTTTGATTGCTCATTTTAGACGTTAGACACATTATGTAAAAGGAACAAAGTTGCCATTCGATCCATTAAGATTCCAAGAATCTATAAACAAAGAATTTGAACTGATTAAAGATCGGGTTGACAACCTAATAGATATAGATGCAAATCACCATGGAGAAAATGGTGCATACAAAGAGGCAATTTTAAGAAAAATCATAAAAAGGTTTTTGCCAAAAAACATATCAATCGGTACAGGTTTTATTGTTACGGAAACTGGCCAGAATACTTATTCTCGGACTACACAAATTGACATTATCTTGTATGACAATAACTATCCACTTCTATTTAACGAAGGTGATTTCATAATAACCACTCCAAAAAATGTCAAAGCAATAATTGAAGTTAAAACTACGATCAGAAATAGTGAATTAAACGACTACATAGTTAAATCAAAAAACAATATGAATCTAATCGGGAATCCGAATATATTTAATGGCATTTTCTCGTATAACTATAATGAAAACATTTTGGTTCACAATGATGCAGTAAGCCTTCCAATCAAAAGGGCGTTAGAGAACAGCAACGGTAAAATAAATCACATTTCATTAGGCAGTAATATTTTCATCAAATACTGGGATGAAAACCACCCTCTGGATGATAATCATAATTGCACTAGCAATAAATTTTTCAATATATATCAGCTCAATGATTTGTCATTTTCATACTTTATATCGAATCTAATTGATTATGTGGTTGATGAAGACACAACAGAAAGAGACTGGTTTATGTTTCCTATTTTAAGTGAAAATGGAAAAGAAGATCATGGTATTGGCTATTGTTGCATTGAGTAAAATGTCTAACAAAGCAAAGGAGACCAATCAAAAACCCGCGGGCGGCTTTTTGATTGCTCATTTTAAACGTTATCAATGAAGGAGTACCAAGTATTATGAAGCTCAATAAAAAGTTGACCTCTTTAATTCTCTTTCTATTCCTGGCATCCAATGCCATTACATACAAGCTGACATATGATTATGCAAGTATGAAAGCATTGATACCGCAAGTGAAATTAGATGCCTACAACTTGATAGCATATGACCACAATGACACTAATTTTTTAGATCTTTCTATGACAGGAGACAATATAGATGGCATTCTCCATGATGCAGGCAAGACAGGACAAACTGATAAATATAAATCCTTATGCATCGTTTTTGATAAAGAACTTTTTGAAATAATAGAAAAATATCATGAAATAAACGAAAAGAGGTATGGTCCAATTGATGAATCACTCAAAAGTGTGCCTATAAATATTGACAAAGGCATTGTCAACATGAAAAAATTGTGCAATGTACAAGATTGATAACAAATCAGAGGAGACCAATCAAAAACCCGCAGGCGGCTTTTTGATTGCTCATTTCAAACGTTAGCAATTAAAGGTAATATATGAATGATACGGAAAACTATAAACTCTTGGTCGAAAGCATTTTCGGGCAAGGTACGTGCACTTTCGATATTACAGACAACTCAACAAATAAAGTAATTGGTGCTTTAAATAGTTCAAACTTCACCCCTTTTACAAGTTCTTTTACAGAACGATTAAAAAGGCTAAATACCCTTTATTCGTCACATAAAAACTTCCAAGATTTACTAAATACCATTAATCAAGTTGCTGATCAAAAGAATTGGGAAGGCGCATATGCTGAACTCGTAGCATATGATTTTCTTAATTCAGATACTAATTTAATGAGTGAACCAATAGATCTTGAGACAACAGTTCCAGCATCAGATACAGTCGCCCAAAACCTTGGATATCAACATGCAAATTTTGACGGTAAATATCAAGACTTCAACATTTACTTTGATGTAAAGATATTATCAGATAAAACAGACCAAATTTTATCAGGCATATTCAAAGAGGTTCAACAAAAGTTGGGGCGTACTGATTTTTTAATTTCACCAGAATACCCTTTGGATCTAGACTATGAAGTTTTCGAACAGAATAGAAAAAAGCTTCTCGAAGAATTACTAACTAAACTTGACAATCAACAAGAGCCAGTATTTATTAAGAGCATGATAGTCTCTGATCTTAAATATGCAATCATATGGCGAACTGGAATGTCAAAGACAGAAAGTACGTATAATCCCTATTTACATGCAAAGAACCATTATAAATTACTTTTTAAACACGCTAAAAAGTTTTCAAGAGTTAATCCAAGTCTTATTGTCTTTGTTGTTTTTCCATGGTTTAGTGAGAGGGCTTTGAATTCAAACTTGGACAGTTCAAATGAAAAATTTTATCGATCTTTTGCTCGGCGTTTTTTTTGTGACTACTCCTCAAAATCAACAAAAGCACAAGTGATTTATAAAAAATATTCTGGTCAAGAATCTATTTTTGACATTACAAAGCAATTATCAGGGGTTTTATTTTTAGAAGACCAATCAATCACCTCTTCTGAACCAAAAGATCAAAATATTAAAGCTTTCGCTTATTTGAATCCAAATGCTAATCATAAAATTGGCAGAGGTTTTTATTTTGATTATTTAAACAATCTCGAGTTTTTTATTGATGACTTTGAATTTGACAACTACTAATGATCGCAACAATGCTAACAACCCAAAGGAGACCAATCAAAAACCCGCGAGCGGCTTTTTGATTGCTCATTTTAAACGTTAGGCCTCCCCATTGGACAATCCAACTCCTTAATAAACACATCATATAAATTAGACTATAACGATTTCTAGCGACTATCCTAACTTCACATCACCTGTAAAATATAACATTATATTATAAGGTCATATTAACAATACAATTATTATTATGTTTATATATGTTATTCAAGTTAAACAACATATTACTCCAAAATGAGAAACCTGTATGTTGAAGTGAACTCAGCAGTGGTTTTTCGCAAGTTAAAAACCGATTGTCGAAGGTGAATAGGTGGCATATAGCCTCTTAAATAACTGCACGTCTAAAAAGTCAAAAATGGGTACACAAAGAGCGCAGTTAGTTGGAGGTTGGTCCCGGGCCCGCGCTGACGGTGCTAACAAATCTGCGGAGCCAATCAAAAACCCGCGGGCGGCTTTTTGATTGCTCATTTTAAACGTTATGTAGATATCAAAACAGAAAAGGAAATTAAAGATGATAAAACATAAATTTAAGACAAACACCATAAAAGTAATTGGTACCTATAAGCATGAGACTTTTAAAATAATTGCTATCGCCGAATCTGATTTGCTCCCTCAAATCTCATTGCCTTCTAATGCAAAAAAAATTACGGTTGAAGCCGTTCCAGACACTTCAGGTGATACCGCCACAGCGATATTACACCTCAGCACATATACAAAGTGGAGTATTTATATTGCAAAAACTGGGATCGACAGTGTTAGTGATTATAAAAAAGAAGTTGATGTTTTTAGGCTATTCACAGGATATTTAAAATCAGCAAGTTATACGATTGATCTTCGTGAACCAGTACAGATCACAGTGTTATCTAAATATTGGGTGTTTGATCAACCTACATTTGTTGATAATGAAATTGTTCCCGCAAGATTTAGTGTAAAAATAAATAAAACAAAAATGATACCGAATTCATTGTTTGGCTTCTTCAAGTCTAGTTCTTGGCCTGAAAATAATAACCTAGAAAATAAAACCGATGAAGGTTATATTGAAAGAAATCATAATGGTGATGAACCATTTATATTCCATCTTCTTAAAGCAGAGGAATGCATTGTTAATGTCATATCCGATAATGAGTTTTTACCTGGAATGCCGCAGAGAGCAGCAGATAAGAAATTGATCGATAATTTTCATAATAAAATCATCTTGTTCGATTTAAAAGAACCTACTACGGAAGTTACATTTGCATTTTCTAACCATGACGATATACCTACTCCAGCAAGATTAATAAGGCTAAAAAACAATTCACTTTATTCTGGATTGATGAATCAAGAATTCACTTCTGCATTAAATACAAATGGGCAACATGTTTTTATACGAAGGTTCGAAAGGATATCAGGCTGGTCTTTATCTGCTGTCCAAGATAAACCTGCACCATGCTCTTCGTTGAGTGGACAGAGTTTTCCTCTATTAACTACAAACTCAGTGAATTGCCCTATAAAGTTCCCACCAATTCCAGATAGTATTGTTATTACAGTAAATGTAGGAGTATATCCCATGGGAGAGCAAGTACCATCGCCACCAATAATTACTATTAATATTCTTAAGGGCTTATCAGAAACTGATTTTTTTGATTTACCTGAGCATTTTATAACAATTAATACCGTTTTGAATGATGATGGGAATTATATAGGAACCGCTGATTTACAAGTTCAAGGAGGGTACTGGTGGTTAATAACTGGCCAATATATCAATCACCCGTACAATCCTGCGTCTTGTTGGTTTCAGAGACATACATCTCAATATCCAGTTAACTTAAATTATGAAATTAATTTACAATATCCATTTGGAGGTTAACTAGTGTCTGGACTAGTAGCCTTATATGCTTTTGGATACGAGACGAACATAACAAATCATTAAACCGGATCGGCGCAAAAAACGCGCCGTCAAGTTAACTCAGACGTTAGGCATCAGTCATGAAAATTATTACCCCCAAATCACCAAACGGAAATTTAATTAATGTGTCGCCCATCCGACGTGAAGACCTTGCCAAGGTGTTAATGCGCTGCCTACCCGACGGCTACCGAATCGAGATGCTGTTCAAGACGCAAGAGGTTATCGGGTTCGGTGCGTGGGACGGTGACAAATGCATCGCCCAGTTGCATTGTTACCGTTTGATCCTTCCCCATGGGTCCACCGATCTCTGGCCGGCCTGGAACCGCCCTTCCTTTGTAGACGGTCTGCTTGATGGCCGCCTGGGTATCTCCGGTCCGGTTTGGTGCCATGCCTGTTTTCACGTTGGTCGTTCTATCGAGAGTTTTGCACATTCCGACGACCCGGATTCGCGCTATTTCAGTCGGGGAATCGGTACTGCTCTGGCCCAGGCGTCTGTTCAATGGGCGAAAGAGCATGACTACGAAGCCGTGATCGCCCCCGGAACTCTTGATGGTCTTTTTTCATTCTCTGTAATGGCAGGAGGGCTGCCGTGGACGACATATAGGAAACTCGGTTTCACGGATGAAACGTTTGAAATTGACGACGACCTGCCGAATTGGGCCAAAGGCAACATCCCGTCTGAGATCAAGAAAGAAGTCGAAGCTGCATTGGCTGCGGGGAGATCAAAAAAAGAATTACATAGTAAAATGATGGTGCTGAGGCTGAAAAATGCCTAACAACTCAAAGGAGACCAATCAAAAACCTGTAGGCTGTTTTTTGATTGCTCATTTTAAACGTTAACGCGAAAGGAGAAGCAGACTGATGTTTGTTGGACACTACGCAGCATGTCTTGCTCTGAAAAAAGTCGAGAAGAAAGCATCACTCGGGATGTTGTTTCTAGCAGTTCAGTTCATCGACATTCTTTTCTTTCCGCTCGTACTTCTGGGGATAGAAAGAATAAATATTATCGAGAATTTCACTCCGTCGACTCACTTTGAGCTGGAGTACATGCCCTATACGCACAGCCTGCTTGCATCCTTCTTGTTAGCGGGGTTCATCTATGTTATCTATCGCATCGTTCCTCCGAGAAACAGGTCCATCGCACTGGTAATGGGAATTGCCGTACTGTCGCATTGGTTTCTAGACCTGATCGTTCATACCCCGGATCTGCCGCTTTGGAACGATGACTCCACCAAACTGGGATTTGGTTTATGGAACAATGCGATTGCAACATACGCACTTGAAGCGGCACTCCTGGGCGGGGGGCTGTGGCTCTACCTGAGCGCTACGACAGCGACATCCTCCATTGGGAAATACGGCATGAGTGTCTTTGTAATCATCCTGCTCCTAGTCAATGCCGTAAATATATTTGGGCCACCTTTTGGAGAAAGTAAAACATCCCTGGCAATATCGGCGCTTGTTATGTACTTCCTTCTTGCGGGTGTGGCCCATTGGCTTGACGGAAAACGTTCTTGATTAAGGTGGAAGAAACCAACCAATAAGTGGAGACCAATCACAAACCCGCGGGCGGCTTTTTGATTGCACATTGTAAACGTTAGCTATTGAAGGGAAACATGACATGCAGAAGTTCTATGTAAATATTTATAAAGCAACAGTATTGCTCTTGGTTTTGGCCATCTATGGGTGCAGCACAAGATATGAGCCGGCTCAAACAACGGAATTGGACGGTGATGGTTGGATAGCAAAAGACAGTTTTTATGAAAAGACTGTGCATTTTGGAACAACAAGACCTGATAAATGTCAGAAATATCTGGGCCATGCAGAAGGTCAAGGCCGTCTCGCTGATTACACTGAATGCGCGAAAGATCCTTTACGATTAAATACTGGAAATAGTGAAAGCGCACAAGTCATTAAATATGGCAGAGCCAAAGTCAAGATACCCTATATTAAAAAAGTTGGCGGGACATCCGGAATGTCTCTGTCTTCGTTAGACTATGACATTGGTTGGGAGAAGTTTATTTCTGAGTTAACCGAAAGAGATTTATTAATATTCATACATGGCTTCAATACCTCTTTTTCGAATGCTGCAATTCGTTGCGCTCAACTCGCTCACGATACAAATTTTAATGGGGAGGCCATATTCTATAGTTGGCCTTCCAAAGAAAATCCTGCAACGTATTCAAAGGACAAAGATCGCGCGAGAGAAAATTTCGTATTTTTCGCCAATTTCCTGCAAGACATAGCCGGCAAAACAGATAAGAAAATACACATTGTCGCCCATAGTATGGGCACATATATATTAATGAATTCATTGGCGATACTGGATGATCGCATGTCGAAAGACGACCATATTCTTTCTTTTAGAAGAAGTCGAAATAACGGAAAAATATTTGCACAAATTATTCTTGCAGCACCCGACATTGCCAAAGACGACTACTATCAGAGCTTTTCGAAACACAATTTTCAAAATATGGCAGAAAATATAACTTTATACTCTGCCGCGAATGACCACGTCCTAGATTCGTCACAAATAGTCAACTACTTTATAGAAGGTACTGCCCAAGCTCGCCTAGGGGACTCATCGAAAGAGTTTTTTGTTATTGATGGAATGGATACGGTAGATACAAGGCAGGAAATATCCCATCAATTTTTTGGCCACTCATTTTATGCAAATTATCGAAGCCTTGTATCAGACATGCATCTTTCATTAAGATATGGGGCGCCGCCAAACTCCCGAATGCTTCAAGAAGTCATAGACAAAAAAGGCAACCACCTTTGGTTTATTCGCGATTGACGTGAGCGATGGCTAACAAGCCCATCCTGCCGACGCCAAAATACGGCGCGGCTGATGGTTAACGTTATCTTACCCCACAAAAAGGATTATGATGAAAAATATTTTAATCATCGTCGCACACCCCAAACAAGAGAGCCTTTCATTTGCCATGGCAGAAAAGTATAAAGGGCTATCGATCAAGAAAGGACATCAGGTTGATCTCCTCGATCTGTACCGATGTGAACATCAACAACCATTTTTTACTTTTAACGATCCCAATACATTGACAACGACAAATGCCATGCACTATTTCCAAGATAAAATCTCCCGTGCGGACGAACTTATATTTATATTTCCCTATTGGTGGGGCGGTATGCCTGCAATCATGAAAAATTTCATTGACTGGAATCTCTCCAAAGGTTTTGCATTTGAATATGTCAACTCCAGACCAAAAGGTTTGCTTCATGGTAAGACAGTGAAAATCTTTACCACGACCGGTGCACCGTGGTTTCTCTACATGATTACTGGAGCGCACAGAAGACTGAAAAATATGTGGAAAGAACAAATAATAGAATTCTGCGGCATGAAATTGGTCTCATTCAATATATTCGGTGGCGTGGATACGAGTACAAAAAGTAGAGACCAAATTCTCGAAAAAATGGAAAGTCAATATAGATAACAAAACAAAGGAGACCACTCAAAAACCCGCAGGCGGCTTTTTGAGTGCCCCTTTCAGACGTTATCTCAGGCGTCACGCATCCGAAATGACGGGACACAGGCTGAATCCCGTCTACTCGTTGTCTGGTTTTTCAGCGACAGTACACTGTTGAATATAAGATTATAATGTTATCATCAATGCAAAAAACAGGATGGATAGGATGAAACCACTTCAATTTCTAATGGGCATAGTTGCTCTGGTCTTTTTAAGTGCTTGCGGCGGAGGCGGAGGTACTGATGGTACTTCAACATCCTCTGAAGGGATCTATAAAGAAGTTGAACTGGCTGATGTGATACAGGTCGAAAGTTATTATGATACGTCCGGCAAAACCTTTCTTCTAACCTCCGTCGGTTATGTTTACGTCCTGGATACGTCGGATTTGAACAACGATGATACGGTCACGCTCAACCTCCTGAGCGGACTCTCCAATATCACAAAAATTTCTGCGGGCAATGATCATCTGCTAGCGCTGGATACAAACGGCAATGTTTATGGTTATGGAAGCAACTATATGGGCCAATTGGCACTGGATAGAGACGTTTACCCCTTTCTCACTTCTGCTCAGCAATTAACCCAACTGTCGAATATCATAGATATATCCGCAGGAAACAATTTTTCTGTCGTGGTGGACAGTAACGGTAATGTATACAGTTTCGGCGACGCAGGGTGTGATACTTATGAATATGACTGTACTTACGATGAAACGCAATTAGGGTTCTATGATAACAATGATTCGCAGTACTTCGATACGCCCATTCAAATCGTCTCGCTAAGCAATATCAAAAATGTTGATTCCGGAAAAGGCTTTAGCGTTGCCATGGATAACAATGGTGACGTGTACAGTTTCGGTTTTGGCAAAAACGGCCGACTGGGTCAGGGGGGAACGGCGAACAGCGTTATCCCTCAAAAGATCAATACACTTGCCAATATCAAACAGGTTTCGGTCGGGTATGAGCATACCCTGCTCCTGGACATTGACAATAAATTATTCGGCTTCGGTAACGGTATAAACGGCGAGCTGAGCCTCGGAAATTATGCGACGGATGAACAGAGTGATCCTATCGAGATCACGGCAGTATCCGATCTCAAATCTGTTTCGGCGGGTGACCGGTACAGCCTGTTCCTGACCAACGGCGGAGACGTATACAGTTCGGGCCTGAACTCCATCGAAAACAGGTTGGGCTTTACCAGCAGCGACAAGCCGGAACTCTTCAACGCGTTGAAAGTCCCGGATTTGTCCGGTGTCTCTGCCTTGGGAACAGGCGGGGACAATTCACTCTTTGTTGATGCCAACAATAAGGTTCAGGTGAGTTATGACCCCCCGGTAACGGTCATCCAACCCAGCAACTGCGGCGATGCAAACCTGCTGGGAACATGGGTCCGACCGAGCGCGGACAAGGTCTCTGTGACATTTACCCAGTTCTGTACCGCGACGATCTTCCAGGAATCCATCAATGGCTATGATGCAACACTTACAACGTATCTCACCAATGTCACTGCCAATGGCAGCAGTATGGATTACACCATTTCAAAAATGGTCTACGAAGACTCTTCCGGGACAACAACGCAGGTATCCGGGAACTCCTATACCGATGTTGCATACAGTATCAGCGGGAGCACGCTTACGTGGGGTGGATACACTTATACAAAAATTTAAAGATCAGGTGGTTATCACAAGGGCAGTTGCTGCCGCCCGAACTTATGATCCTCTGCGCGTACACATTTCCAAAGCAGACCAATCAAAAATATACCCCAGGGGTTGAATTTCCACTCCTAAACCTAAAATGTATGCGTAAAGTGTTGATTTCTCTTAAAATCTCGACTGGTGTAATTCAGATGAAACTTACGACGAACAGCTCACGTGGGATATCCCGGCGATATCGAAGAACTGCGAAGGCTTTTTCGCGTAGTATTTTGCTTCTGTCTCTTTTGACTGCTCATCATAGGGCTTTGTCATCACTTCCTGCAGCTCTTTGATGATCGTATAGTCACCTTTTTCGGCGGCTTGATAGGCAGGGACGAGGAACCACTCCCGCAGGGTGTATTTTGGGTTCACCTGCTTCATCTGTTCCGATAGTTTCTGGCGGGACTCGGCTGTCGTTACATCGATGCAGGAGTGCCATTTCTCCAGCCACTGTGACCAGCGTTTGAGCAGTTTCTCATTGTTGGACGCAGGTGTTTTTTTGGTTTCCATGAAACTTATCATTATGGCATATAATGCAAGTGTATCATCAAAAAACATTCAACGTGAACTTGAAGAAATAAAAGACCTTATGAAACATATCAAGGAGAACAAATAACAAGCCAGTGAAGAACAATCAATAACCCACGGGTAGATTTTTGATTGCCCATTTTAAACGTTATACCCAGTTTCAATCTAATATGTCATAATGCCGCCCAACAACAAAGGATAAACCGTGGCACTCGTTACACTTACAGAAGAGAACTTCGAAAAAACCGTTACAGACAATGACATCGTAATTATCGATTTTTGGGCACCGTGGTGCGGGCCTTGTAAATCTTTCGGACCAATTTTTGAAAAAACTTCCGAACAGTTTCCAGACATCATCTTTGGAAAAGTCAATACGGAAGAGCAGCAGGGACTGGCCGGTCATTTTCAGATCCGTTCCATTCCGACGACCGTGATTCTAAAAGAGCAGATCATCGTTTTTAACCAGGCCGGTGTTCTATCTGAAGAGGCTTTGGTCGATATCGTGGGACAAGTGCAGGCACTCGACATGGATAAGGTACGCAAAGAGATCGAGGAACAACAAGCGGCGCAGCAGCAATAATTTTCAGCATAAGAGTTGATAGCGTATCATACGGGCGAATACAGTCGACGCTGTCACATAACAAACCCCTCCTCTTTCACACATAAGCATGCCGGCAAACGGCATGGCTTTTCCATCACTTCAATATATTTTGTTAAATATAGCTATAAAAAATGTTTTCAAATATTCTGAAAATTCAGTTTTAGAACTATAGAATGTATGCTACTTAATAGCTTACAATGAAAGGAACACAATAATGAGATCATTACTCGTTGCACTTATGATCATACTCCTAACCGGATGTGCAGGTTTACAAAGTCCAAAGGAAACGAATATTGCTGTAAGTTCATTATTGAATGAAATTCAAATAGCGATCAATGAAATCAACACGCAAACAACCGGAACTGCTTTGCCGCCTTTTAAACAAGCAGAAATTGTTTTATCAACTAAAGCCGAGATGAAAAATGAAGGCTCCGCATCACTTGTCTTATCAGCTGACGGCACTAAAAGTAATGCTGAATCAAACACTTTAACCCTTGTTCTGACCCCGAATACTTCTCAAACAAAAAGTGTACGGCCTGGTACCGGTCTGCAGCTCGCACAATATGTGGTGGCTGCAGTCAGAGCGATTGAACATGACAATTACCTAGAACTGCAAAAGTTGGTTGTTGAAACAGGATTTAATGTATCGACTGATAAATCAGGTGGCATAGAAATCAAGATTTCCAGCCTTTCACTGGGTGGAAAGGTCACCAGTAGTTCAAGTGATGCCCATATATTGAAACTCATTTTTGAGAAATTGCCTGAAAAGAAATTGTGACTCTGGGGTATGACAAATCTCTTCCGAAAAGCCTAGTGCGTCCTATAGCCGTAATGCACCCACTAGAGATGATTGATAGAAAAGCATCCGAAGTAGAAGAAAAAGTATTGCGGGAAATTGCGTTAAGTGCTGGTTCCAGAGAGGCAAAGGTGTGGGTTGGTAGAGCATTAACAGATAAAGAAGCAATAAAATAGATAGCGCCCCATCGGCGACCAACCAAAAAGCGAAAGCGGCTTTTTGAGTGCTCATTCTGAACGTTACCCGCCAAAGCAAAGTCGTGCTATGATATTTCAAACAGACGGATAGGTTATGCATAACGAATCAGCGCTTGAACAAAACAAATATATGCAGTTACAGCTCGAAGGCGACCAACTGCGCTTCATTGCCTCAACAGGCAGCGGTCCAGCGCAAAGTATCCATGCCTCAGTTTCCCGTATCAGAAACGCTCTTGAGCAGGGGAAACTGACTGGAGCAAGGGTTGAGGACGCCATCAATCAAGTCGAAGACCTGATCATGCCAATCCTTCGTTCCCTGCCTGCGAGCACAGAACTCAGGGTCTCCGGTTTGGAGCTGGTCGAGATCTTTCATATGTTGTCTGCAACCGATAACACCGTCGTACCCATTGCGTCGGTTGAGAGCCTGTTCAACCAGCTTGCAGATCATGCCGGAGGTTCTCCCATCGCCTGGCATCAAGCCGCGTCCCCGGCCCACGTCGCACTGGGTCTGGTTGTTCTGCGAGAGGTAATGCACCACGGCGGCTTTGGCTCTGTTTCGTTGATGATCGATACGGAGTAAAAGCCGCACCGTGTTGGCCGTGGCGCCATATCTCTATCATCGGCCAGCCATTCACTGCAGGCAATACACCCCTTACGGCCGCGGCCTGATTGGAAAGGATAATAATGGATATCTCTTACAAGGTGAATCACCCTATTTCGGCGCAGCAGTTCATTGATCTTCTTGAAGAGTCCACACTTGCACAGCGACGTCCTACTGACGATGTGACCTGTATGGAAGGTATGGTAACCAACAGTAATCTCATGGTCACGGCATGGGACGGGGATATCCTCGTCGGTGTCGCCCGTTCAATGACGGATTTCCATTATGCCTGCTACCTTTGCGATCTCGCGGTCCGTCGGGAATATCAGAAAAAAGGGATAGGAAAAGAGCTGCAGAGGATTACCCAGAAACAGCTGGGTGAAAAATGCAAACTGGTGCTGGTGGCCGCACCGGATGCCCACACCTATTACGGCCATATCGGCTACTCGAACAATCCGCGATGCTGGGTTCTCGGACAAGACGATAAAATAAGCTAACAGACCAAAGGAGACCGATCGAAAACCGACGGACGGCTTTTTTATTGCGCATTGTAAACCGGGAGGTAAGAATATGAAAAAGAAAATCATATGGATTGCAGGGGTACTTTTCGGTTTTTTGCTGGTCGTTTTTTCTACGCTTATCCTATCTTCTCTAAACTATGATGCGTCCAACCCCCGTGACCGGGCCAATTCATACTATATTCACAATAGTATTGAGATCGACCGGCCCGTTTCAGAGGTATTTCACTTTATCCAGTACCGCCTGCCTGAAATCTACCAAGAGCTGACCGACATGCATACCGAGTTTACGATCCTTAATGCGCAGAGACTTGAGAAGGGCGCTGAGATCAGGTGCCTCGAAGGTGATAAGCATGACATTGTATACAACCATTATATCGTGACAAAGGTCGTGGCGAATACGCTAATCCAATTTGAGTCGACGCCTACGATCGTCTGTGACAGAAAGACCAAAACAGAGATGGCGCAGATGAACGTGTACGTCTATTTTGACTTCGCCGAAACGGACCGCGGGACAACACGGCTTCAGCAGACGATTGTCATCGATATGCTCAATCCATTCTATAAGTCGCTGATCGATGTTCTGGCCTTTGTAACCGGAAACAGGGGCGAGTGGGCCAGGCAGTTTCGTGATGAACTTGTCAATTTTAAACCGATAATCGAGAGACAATGAGACCCTATAACCGTCACGTCCATCTGACTGCATCGGCCATGAGTGTTTTGCTGGGCCTGGCCGCCATGCTCAATCACGGTATTTTTGAAATACGACAGGGTTTTACGGCTACTGACGGTCTATTTATCGAGGCCATCAGCATGGAGGACCGTTTCTGGTCTTACGGCACCGAGGGCGCTTTCACGCTTGTGCCCAATTTCCTTATTACCGGCATCATTATTGTCGCGATCAGCCTTGCGTTGATCATCTTTGCCTTTAAGTACCTCTCCGTACCGAAGGGGGCGGGCATCCTGCTCGCATTTTTCATCGGGTTAACCCTCTTTGGCGGGGGGCTTGGGCATCTTATCGTTTCCTTGCCCACCTGGGCCTTTGCGACACGTATTCATGCTCCGCTTGACTGGTACGGAAAAAAGATGCCTGAGAGAGTTCGTTTGATCCTAAGTAAGCTCTGGGCGGTTTTTCTGATCGCTGCTTGTTTTTCATGGCTGGCGGTTATGTATCTTGGCGTTTTTGGCTACATTCCCGGTCTGCGTGACCCCGACACGATACTACATATCGTATTTCTCTTTTTGCTGGCAACGACAGCCTTGATCAGTCTTGCTTTTATGTGCGCGATGGCGAAAGATGTACAGGATCGTAAAGAGTAGAGAGTAAAGGGAGAGGCTGCTTTTCCTACACCTTCTGCCCGAAGGGAACTTCGCAACGAAGTGAGGCGACACCGTCTCTGCTCTTGTTCCTCCCTTTTGCTTCTACGCCAGGGCAAAACAAAGCCGCACGGGCCAGAAAAAGATTTTATTTTGAGCAATACAATTAAACCGTTTCAGTTTTTACTATAATGTTTAGATTTTAAATGGTTACTTTTACAACGGAGGTGGAAAAGTGAAACGCATAGAAACCAAAATACAGATCAACGCAACACCGGAACGCATCTGGACAATATTGACCGAACTCGATAAATATCCGCAGTGGAATCCGTTTATTAAAAGCGCACGGGGGAAAGTTATTGAAGGTGAAAAGCTAAACGTTTGTATAGCACCGCCGGATGGAAAGGAAATGTGTTTCAAACCTACTGTTTTGACTGTCAAAGCCAATGCCGAGTTCAGATGGCTGGGGCATTTTTTGTTTCCAGGTATATTTGATGGTGAACATATCTTTATCATAAAGGGAAATGAAAACGGCGCTTTTCTAATTCAAAAAGAGATTTTCAAAGGACTACTGGTGCCTTTGATCTGGAAAAGCATGGAGAAAAACACTAAAACAGGTTTTGAATCAATGAATAACGCATTAAAAATGAGGGCTGAGGGGGAAGACAGACAACAACCTGTTTAAACCGAGCAAAACCCCATTGGCGACTTTTTGGCTGCTCATTTCATGCGTTAACGTAATAAGAACACATTCTGACAGATATATCGCATCTTATTCCACTCTTTGCTACAATCATAAAACATTTCATCAAGGCAAAATATTGAATAGATTTTTCACCCGAAAATCAAGCAACACATCAGAGATATCAAATGGCTAAGAAAAAAGTACTTTTTGAATGCCAGCACTGCGGGATGACCTCGCCGAAATGGATGGGCAAGTGCACCAACTGCGGCGCCTGGGACTCGTTGGTCGAGCTCACCGAGCAGCAGCAGGAGATCGTCAAGCTCACCTCCTCTTCGCCGACAGGCAAAAGCAAGGCCCAGGCCATTGTCGAGGTGACCAATACCGAGATCACCCGCTACTCCAGCAACGACATCGAACTCGACCTTGTTCTCGGCGGCGGTGTCGTCCCCGGTTCGCTGACGCTCATCGGCGGCAGCCCCGGTGTCGGCAAGTCGACGCTCCTCCTAAAGATCGGCGCGAACATCGCCAATTCGGGGAAAAACACCCTCTACGTCACCGGGGAGGAGTCCGAAGGCCAGGTCAAGCTCAGAGCGGACCGTCTCAACGCCACGGCCGAGAACCTCTACCTTCTCAGCGAGATCAGACTCGAGCAGGTCCTTTTTGAACTCGAACAGCGCGACTACGAGTTTCTGATCATCGACTCCATCCAGACCATGTACTCCGAGAACATCACCTCCGCACCGGGTTCGGTGACCCAGGTGCGCCAGATCACCTTTGATCTGATGCGCATCGCCAAAGAGCGGGGCATCGCCATCTTCATCATCGGCCATATCACCAAAGAGGGTTCCATCGCCGGGCCGCGCGTACTGGAACATATGGTCGACACCGTGCTCTATTTCGAAGGCGACAGCTCCCAGGAGCTGCGTATCCTCCGCGGTTTCAAGAACCGTTTCGGGCCGACCAACGAGATCGGTGTCTTTGAGATGCGCAACGAAGGGCTGGTCTCGGCAAAAGACATCTCCTCGCGCTTTTTCAACCAGAGCAAGGCCCAGCCCGGCTCCGCCCTCACCGTCGTGATGGAGGGCTCCCGCCCGCTCATCCTGGAGGTGCAGGCCCTTGTCAGTGATTCGCACGCGCCCAACGCCAAACGCCAGGCGACCGGTTTCGACAACAACCGTCTCAACATGCTCCTTGCCCTGCTGGAGCGCAAGCTTGAGATCCCGCTCAACGGCTACGATGTCTTTATCAACATCGCCGGCGGTATCAAGATCAATGAGACCTCCGCCGACCTCGCCGTCCTCGCCGCCATCATCAGCTCTTTCAGAGACCGCACCATCTCCAAGGAGACCGTCTTCATCGGCGAGGTCTCCCTTGTCGGTGACATACGGGAGGTCTTTCAGGTCGACACCCGGCTGCGCGAACTGCAGATGCACAACATCAGCAAGGTCCTTCTGGCCAAAAAGCCCAAAGAGACCCACGGCGTCAAATGCTATGCCGTCGACGAAGTAACAAAACTGATCGATTGGATGTGAGCTCGCCAATGAGAAAAGCCAACTGCTTGGCTTTTCGGCGAGCGAAACCAGAGTCGATGTACGAAGTACCGACGTCGGCTTGGAGATCAATAAAAAAAGACAATATATTGTCTTTTCACAATTTTCGTGCGAAACCAGAGTCGATGATATGCCAAAGAGAGATATCCTGTAATGGATATTTTCTTTGGATAAAGTAATATGAATAGTTTACACTTACCGACGGCAACTTGAACATCAATTGAGAACCGAAGCTTTTTTTCTCGATAAACCACAAATCATATCACCCCTGCCCGCACGATCTCGCGAGTAAAACAGAATATATATCTGTTTGAATCCTGCTATTAAGAGCATCTTCATTCCTGATGACTTTGAAAACATTAAGAGTAATCAAAACGAATAGTCTATAAGATTGTTTTATGAAGACCACTGAATCATATACTTTTCTTCGTAAGCAGATCCTATTATTGATCGCGCTTTCGCTTTTCCCAGGACTGGGATATATTTTTTTAGGCTGGATCAATGGTATTGCCGAACCTGCACTGTTCTGGTATATATTGACGCTGCTGGTCTCATTCTGGGGGTACCGCCTCTATAAAGCCTACATCCCAAACAGGATGAATGCAAATGAGACCAAGCAGTGGTACAACAAGGTCTCGATCTTTTTTCTCGTCATCTTTTCGCTTTGGACCCTGATCTTTGTACTTTATGTGACAGAAGAGCGCGGGCATCTCAACTATATCGCGATATTTACGCAGATCGGGGCCTCGGTGGTTGCCTCGACGCTCCTCACTTCTGACAAACGGCTCTTTGCATTGACACTGATGTTTCTTCTAATCCCCTTGTCGATCTATTTTTCGCTTATCGGTGAGCTGTATGGCTATATTCTCGCACTCTTTTCACTCATCTTGCTCGGGGTTCTCTATTACTCCTCATATACCAGCTACCTGCTTTTAGAAACCAGCAGTTTTCAAGCCGCACATGATCACCTGACCGGCCTTTACAACCGTCGTTACTTTATCGACTGTCTAACGCAGAAAGTCAAAAACCTCTACCACTCCCAACGCTACTCGTTTATGATGCTGATCGACCTGGACCATTTCAAGACCATCAACGATTCACTCGGGCATGATGTCGGTGACAAGCTCCTGAAAGTTGTTGCTTCACGTATGGAACGCCTTATCGCTGCCGATCAGATCGTTGCCCGGTTGGGCGGGGACGAGTTTGTGATCGTTTCACAGGAGTTCGAAAGCAGAGAAGAGGCCCTTAATGAAGCAATGTTTCTTGCAAAAGCACTGTTGACCCTTCTGAAAGAGCCCTATATTATTGACCTTCATCATCTCTACATCAGTGCCAGTATCGGCGTAGAGGTTGTAGACAAGAGTTCATCGAGCGCCAATCGTCTTATCAAAGAGGCGGACATCGCCATGTATGAGGTCAAAGCGCAGGGACGCGATGGTGTCATCATCTTCAATGATGCTCTTGCCAAAAGGATCGAAATGCATCTGCAGATCGAACGCCAGCTCCACTTCGCCCTGCAGCACGGTGAAATCACGCTTCTGTATCAACCCCAATTCAATGCGCAGGAGAAAGTGATCGGCTGTGAAGTGTTGTCGCGTTGGCATAACGACACTCTGGGCACAATTCCGCCCGATAAGTTCATCCCGATTGCGGAAAAAACCGGGCTTATCGTTGAATTGGGCACCTACATTTTGGAAGAGTCTTTTAAAACGCTTGCTTCATGGACAAAAAAAGGCATGCACCTTGAGCAGTTTTCCATTAATATCAGCGTACGTCAGCTCTTTCACAGCACTTTTATCGAAGGGGTGGAGAGACTGACAGACACATATCTGACACCGGAGCTTACCGGCAAGCTTGTCTTTGAGATCACCGAAACCGTCTTGGTCGAAGATATCGATAGAGTGGTCGCCATCATGAAACGTCTTTCCCTTCGCAATATACACTTCTCAATGGATGACTTTGGCACCGGTTACTCTTCATTGAGCTATCTTTCCGCTATGCCGATCTCCGAACTGAAGATCGACCGCAGTTTTATCTCCAATCTCTATAAAGAGAGTTCGGATCAGGCCATGGTCGTTACGATCCTGAATATGGCCAAAATATTTAAACTCAAAGTCGTAGCCGAGGGGGTGGAGACAGCCCAACAGCTCTCGTTTCTTCAACAGAACCATTGCCATCTTTTCCAGGGCTACTATTTCTCCAAACCGCTGAGCGATGAAGCTTTTACAGACTTTTACATGGCAAGAACCTCGCAAGAGACCGAAGAGATGTTGAACCAGCGCAATATATGAGCTAATCAGCAGCTCATGTTCTCTTTCAAAAAACCGACTGCTTCGCTTCTGTTTTAACTCAACGCACGGAGATGCAGAGAAGAGATTTGCAATATGGATAGCTTCAAGAATATCTAAAATCTTTCTGTTGTATAATCTGACCAATATCAAGAAGAGGTTTATATATGTCAGTTCCATGTATTGATGCAGAGTATAAAGGCGAAGAGCGCTACACCAAAATATCGTTAGCGTATTCAAACGATGAACAGCGTGTAGAGATCAATACGGCTTTGGACAGTGTGTTGAAAGAGTGTACTCTGGATTACAACAGCTATACGAGCGATATTGCAAACGGACGCAAGGTCATTGTTGTCGAATTTCATGATGACTATGATCGCGAAGGCGGCAAGATCCTTGAAAAACTGATGAAGAAACTGGACATCAAAGAGTGCCAAAACTAGTTGTGTACTTCTTATAAGCGAGTAGCATGATAGGAATCGATCTTATAAAAATCGATCGCATGAAAAAGCTGATCGAAAAATATGACCATAAAATTTTGGATAAGTTCTTATCGCCTCAAGAGATCATTCTGGTAAAAAACCACCGGACTGCCGCCGGGTTCTGGGCTGCAAAAGAGGCAGCTTCAAAAGCCCTGGGCTGCGGTATCGGAGCCGAATGCGGTTTTCACGACATCACGATCTCCAAAACCGCCAAAGGGGCCCCTGTTCTGGAACTTTCCGATAAGGTCAAAGAGCAATTCAGCATTCGGGCCTCTGCCCTCTCTATTACCCATGACGGCGACTATGCCATTGCCGTCGTCACCCATGAAAAGCGTTAACCGCCGCCGACAAAGTCCAAAAGTTCCAGTTTATCACTGTCGTTGAGGCGATGCTCACCCCATTGGTCCTGTTTGACGATCTGCATATTGACAGCGGCAGCCATCACCTTTTCCTCAAGGTCAAGTTTTTTCAAAAGTTCCAACAGTGTCGCACCCTCTTCTATCGTTCTCTCTTGCCCGTTTACAATGATCGTCATCTTTTTTTTCCCATATAGTTTTTTAATTCATTCGCCACCGCTTTGTTCTTTTTGTATTCAGCAAAATCAAGCGGTGTGTAACCGTCTGCATTTTTCACAAAAGGATCAGCACCTGTTTTGAGTAGAAAGTCCACCACTTTTACATCCCCGGTGAATGCTGCCTGGTGCAACGGTGTGACCGTGTCATCATTGGCCAGGTTGACATCGGCACCGTTGACAACAACAAAACGCACCAGTTCAAGATTATGTTTTTTGATCGCCAGGATCAACACTGTGTTGCCTCTGTTGTCCTGTGCATCGATATCGGCACCGTTCTCCATTAATATCCGGGCCATCTTCAGGTCACGCTTTTTTATGGCGATATGCAGCGGCGTCAGACCCGCTGCATTTTCAGCATTGACATCAGCCCCCTTTTCGATCAGAGAACGGGTTAACGGTTCATCTTCATAATAAACCGAGTTGTGAAGAGGCGTACGCCCGTCTACTTTGTCACCGTAGAGCAAAACAGTAACGATAAACAGCATCAGGATCGAACGCATATCTACACCTTCTTTTTTATTTTTGTTATTGTATCGCTCAGAGATTTATTACTAACTAAGAAAATTCCATCACTTCGATTACGCAAGGATTAGCGCTCTTTTCTAAAACGGATCATCTTGAAACGTTCACCCAGGAAGTCCGGCATAATAAGCATCTTGACCTTTTCAAGCTCCTGTTTGTAGATCTTCTCATCCGCATTCTTCTGCAGCATCTCCAACAGCTCCAGAATTCCCATGTTGACCAGCGCCGTCATCTGCGCCTTGAGTTCGATGAAGGTCACGCCCGCCTCTTCGTAAGCATCCTTGACATGCTCGAAGGTGACATCGTAGGTGATGTCCGTCGATCCGAAAGCCTCCTTGCGGTTCAATTCCTCGTCAAAGAAGGGGTAGACCTTATGCTTGTCATAGACGCGCAGCGAGAAGTCGGGGCGTGCCATCATCTCGCCGTAGTCGAAGCTCATAAACTCAAACGTCTTGGCGGCAGAGGCCATCTCACTGGCAAACTCTTCATAGCCCACCGCGATCTCACCGCGGTCTTTATGGTATTTGGCGGCTTTTGCACTGACCCATTCGTCATCCACATCGAATTCGACATTGCCGTCCTCTTCGACACGCGCCGTCTTTCCCTTGAAAAAGAGCTCGCAGGGAAAGGCATCGAAGATCTCATTGGCGATGAAAAAGGCATTCTCGACATGCAGCTCACTCAGGCTCTTGACATGGGAAAGGCTGATCGCATCGCCGAACGAGGTGTTAAGATAGTTTCGCTGCTGCTCCTGCAGGGCATCAAAACGCTCGACGATGACGAAGCTGAAACTTTTAAGCAATTCGGGACGGAGGGTATAGAGGAACTCGATCACATCCGCAATGAAGTAGCCGTGGTGCGCCCCGATCTCGCAGATAGTGGCATCATTCGCCAGGAATCCCTCATCCACCAGCGAAATAATATGCTTGGCAATGGTGCCCCCGAAAAACTTCGAGGCGGAGACCGCCGTATAGAAGTCCCCTTCTTTACCGATCGCGCGGTAGGTCGCATAGTATCCCTGTTCGCCATAGAGCCACTGCGTCATATAGTTACTAAAGGTCACTGCTCACCTTTTCATACAGGCTCAAAAGTTCGAGCTGTTTGTCGATCTCGTAGATCTTCTTATTAATCCCTTCGATCTCCAATGAGTTCGAGAGGGTGTCGACATCGTACTGCGTTTTGTATCCCGCTTTGAAAAGTCCCCTGGTCTCGTCAAGCAGCGCTTCATAAAGGTTCCGGTTATCATCGGCCAGCGCGATCTTTTTGTCGTACTTCTTCAGATTCTGCATCACCTGCTCGTAGAGCAGTTTCAATTCGCGTTTCTTGTCATCAATGACGACTTGCGATTTCAGGTACTCGACTTTTGCCGCTTCAAAGTCATTGTAGCTGTTGATATCCAAGGGCATTGAAGCACTCAGTCCGTAGCGATAGTAGATCGTTTCCGGTGACTGGATCGTGGTCGGTCCGGTAGGCAGTACAAAGTTGGACTGCTGCTTTTGCCAATTGTAGGATGCCTGCAGGTTCACTGCAGGGAGATATTTCATCAGTGTCACGTTTTTGTTGTAACGGTTCTTCTCGCTCTCGCTTTCGGCCAGTTTAAGGTCGATGTTCCGCGCCAGGAATGTCCCTTCGTCCAGCAGTGCAAGAAAAGGAATCTTTGCTCTTTTGGGGTCGAGGTCGCTGATCTTTTTGAACTGTGCTATCAGCTGTTCATTACCCGTCTCAAGGTCATACAGTGCCTGCACCGCGATGTTTTTCTCGAGAATGGCATTGTTCAGAAATCCCGAATCAAGCTGGCCGTTAAGATACTGTTCGCGTTTCTGTTCAAGGTTAATCTCGGAATTGGCGATCTGAAGCTGCTGTTTTGCGATACTCAGCTCCGACTGCTTGATCTGCATCAACAGGTCGACAGCCTGTTTGATCATAATGCGTTTCTGCTGGTCGATACTGTAATTGGCATACTCACGCGATGCATTGGCGAACTTGATACCGTAGATGATCCCGCCGCTCTGAAATATCGGCTGGTCGATGGCAATCGCGCCATTCTGGTTCTCAACTTCTTCGCGCCCCTGCTCATTATAGGGGTTCTGACGCGTAATGCTGTAGCTGATCTTGACCGGCTGGATCCAGGAGTCGCGCAGTTTTGAGCTCTCCTGGTCCGCTTTTTCATACTCGTAGCCGAACTGTCGGCGTTTAAGCTCGGAGAGGTATTCCTCCAGGGAGGCAGCCGCCCCCTTCTGCTCATCGGCACTCATCTGCTGGGTCTCGAAGAGCAGTGTCGCGTTCTGGTCGCTGCCTGTTTCTGCACCGCTTGCCGTTACAGCGGTAGCCAGAAGAAGACTACAGAGTACCGATAGCTTTTTCAAGTCGTGCAAAACCCTCATCCATCTCATCCTTTGTAATCGTTAACGGCGGCAGAAAACGCAGCGTATTGCGCCCTGCACGCAGCACCATCACCCCGTGTGTACGCGCGGCAGTGATAATGGCTGCCAGCGTGTCGGCATCGACAACACGCAACCCGCGCATCAGGCCGAAACCGACCGCTTCGGTGAAGATGTCGCTGTGCGCTTTTTGCAATGCCTCAAGTTTCTGGGCAAAGGCGATGATCGCCTCATCGAGCGCACCGCTCTGCTTATAGGCGCTCAGGAGATCGACCACCGTGCTTGCAGCTGTGCTGGCAAGGTAGTTACCCCCGAAAGTCGAACCGTGATCGCCGGCTCCCAGAACATCTTTTTTGCCCGTCATCACCACACCGATCGGCACGCCGCCACCGAGCCCTTTGGCCAGCGTGATGATGTCGGGTTCGATATCATAGACATTCGACGCCAGGAACTCGCCCGTACGGTAGACACCGGTCTGTACCTCGTCGACAATCAGCAGGACATCCTTCTCTTTCAAAAAGGCGGCAAGCTTCTGTACCTTTTCCTTGTCAATAGGCTGAACGCCGCCCTCGCCCTGGATCAGTTCGATCATCACGCCGACCGTGTGGTCATCGACCAGCGATGCGATCTGGTCGATATCGTCGGCATAGACGAATCCGTCCGGAAACGGCCCGAAATAGTTGTGCATCGATGCCTGTCCCGTCGCTTTGACCGTCGTGATGGTACGGCCGTGAAACGAATGCTTGAGCGTGATGATCTTGTAGCGTTTCGGCTGTCCGTCGACCTCGCCGTATTTTCGGGCGATCTTGATCGCCCCTTCATTGGCTTCGGCTCCCGAGTTGCCGAAGAAACACTGCATGTCGTAACCGCTCTCAAGGACGATCTTCTTCGCCGCCTCTTCCTGCGGTGCTATCTGATAGAGGTTCGAGATATGGATGATCTTTTTTGCCTGTTCGCAGAGCGCCTGCGAAAGGGCGTTGTCACCGTGGCCGACACTCACAACACCGATACCCGAGGTGAAATCGATATACTCCTTGCCTTCGCTGTCGGTCAGCGTCGCATTCTGGCCTGAGACGAATGAAATGTCTGCCCGGGCATAAGTTGGTAATACATAAGATTTTTCTAGCATTTTTCTACCTTTACTTTTTTTTCTTGATACGCGGCATTTTTGCCTTCATAACTGAGCTTGGAATCACTTAGGAGGTTGACCCCAGGTGTTCCGGAATAGATCAGGAGACAGTCATCTCTCAGCCGCTCATCAAGCGCGACCTCAAGTTCCAACTTGCCGTTGTCCGAAGATATCCGGACCCTGTCACCCTCATTAAGTCCGTGCGAACTGTTGAGATGGACGCACTTCTCTCTTTTGAATTGAGAGTTTAGACTATGTTCGCTTTTGATCGTCAATAAAAACAGATCATTTTCAAGATCGGCATCAGATTCGTACTCCTCCAGGAAACAAAACTCGCCGTCATCGGTGTCAAATCCTTCGGTGTAGGGGAGTGTTTCGCGCCCTTTCACCATCTGTCCGTACGCTGTATCCTCAGCAAAGGTCTGAAAGTGTTCGAGGTAACTCAGTTCGCTTTCAATGTCTATGTCAAAGGCCTTGCACAACTTTTCAGTCAGATCATACTCGCTGATACCCGTCGCGCTCTCGGCGATCTTCGGCATATCAAGCAGCCCGGGATGTCCGTATGAACTGCGGATATCATCTTTTTCCAAAAAGCTCTTCGCCGGTATGACCAGGTCCGCGATCTCGGACGTCTCGTTCTCATAGAGACCGAAATAGACCGTAAAAGGAGTTTTGGCGATCGATTCGCGTACCCTGTTGGTATCGGGCATCTGGTTGAGCGGGTTTGACCCCTGGATGAAGGCCAGCTCGAAACGGCCGAACTCGACATTGCCGAGAGCCACGCTCTTTGCTTTTGAGCTCTGGTTGAAAGGCGATCTTATCCCCTCTGCCGAATTGCCCAGAAAGTTGACGCCGCACCCCTCTTTGCCAAAGAGCCCCAGCAGTGCGCCCAAACCGTCGATGGCGCGCATTGCCTCTGCACCGTTGCGGTATTTCTGGATCCCGACGCCGACAAGGATCACCGTACGTCGTCCCTGGACAAGATCCAGTATCTTACCGATATCCCCCAGCGTGACATCGATGCTCTCCAGGACCGCTTTGATACGTACCGTCTGGGTCAGCTCGTAGAAATCCTCATATTCCGGGGCATATGCCTTCAGGAACGCTGTATCCTCCATCGAGTTGATCATCACGAATCGGCTCAGCAGCAGTGCCAGGTAGAGATCGCCCCTGGGTTTGATCTGCAGATGGAAATCTGCACTTTCGGCCAGCTTCGTCCGGACCGGGTCGATGACGATGACCTTCTTATCTTTCAAAAAGGGGAGCAGATGCGAATTGGTCGTGTGGATATTGCGTCCCCAGACGATCACAACCTCCGCTTTTTCGATCTGCTCCGGCGGAAGCAGCCGGTTGGAGCCCCGCCCTTCTATGACACCGGCTTCGCCGGCACCGTCGCAGAGCGATCCTTCTGTCAGGGTCGCACCGTATGAGGCGAAAAAGTGGTCGCTCACCTGCTGCATCAGACCAAAGTTGCCGCGCCCGCGGTAGTGCAGTATCTGGGAAGGGTCGGAGACTCTCGCGATCTTCTCTTCAAGGAGATGCAGGGCCTGCTCCATCGTGATCTCTTTGCCTTCGTAGCGCGGTGTGCTGATGCGCTCATGGTTGCCGTAGTGGTTCAGATGCGGGCAGAGATAGCCGTGCGTATAGGTATCTTTGCTGCCGCGGAGCTTTCCGTCGACGACGTCGATACTGCAGGCGTCGTAACAGTCCAGGGGGCAGGCTGTCGTCAGACTCATCTCAGTTCCACCTTCATCAGCTCCGAGAAATATTTCGGCGCATCGATGATGATCTCGGCCTTGTAGCTTGAGAGATGTGTCGAGTCGGCGATCGCCCACACGCGGCTGATCTTGTAGCGGCTCTTTTCGCCATTGAGGTAGAGTACCCTGCTTTTGGCATTTTTCATATCATCGGCATTCAGAAAGATAGTCAGTTTCGCCCTGGAAATGTCGGCCACCTTGGCAAGTTCCATCCCGGGGTTGACCACCTGCCCCTCTTTGACGCTGAGCTGGTAGAGGACCTTCCCTGTGGCCGAAAGTGATTTGTCGTCAATGCTCTTTTGCAGCTGCTCTGCACGAAGGTTCAGATCATTGATCTGAACCTTGAGGTTGTCAACCTCTTTCTCCGTAGAGATCAGCTGATTCTGCGTTGTGACGAGATCATAGAACTCTTTGTCTTTTTCGATCAGCGACTTTGTCTTCAGTTCTCTGATATTGTCGTAGTTGGTCTCTTTTTTTGCGAGTATCTCTTCGTAGTTTTTCTGCATCGCCTCGTTCAGCTTTAGCGTGTTTCGCAGCAGGGTGATCTTCTTGCGGACATTCTCCAGCTCGATGCGATCGAGTTTGTCATCGATCTTGATATAAGCCTTGCCGTCAAGCTTTTTCCCCTCTCGTTTCTCATCTGCAAAAGTGACCTGCCCCGACACATTGGATGCGATTGTCAGGACCTCGTACGGTTCGACTTTGGAATAGTACTCTTTGGCAAACAGTGCCGCAGCTGATAACAGCAGTAGTGCAAACATTCTTTTCATCTTTTTAACCCTCTTTTTGAAGTTCTTATTTTATCCAACTTGGATAAATAGCGGCCATTGTTCCCGTTGTTTTCGCGTCCGTCCGCAGAACGGCACAAATATTTCCGGCCCGGCGCCTAGCCCCTTGGTGTCACGCCCTCTTTCACAGGCCCGGACGGCTCCTCTTTTATCCTGTTGACCATCGCGTAAAGCGTCGGAAGGTAAAAAAGGTTCATCACCGTACCCCAGAGCAGACCGAAGCCCAGAGAGATCGCCAGCGGCTGCATGATCGCCGCCTGGCCTGTCGCATAGAACATCAGTGTCGAAAGTCCGACGAATGTCGTCACCGACGTGATGACGATCGGGCGCAGGCGCAGTTTGGCGCGGTAGTAGAATTTCGCAGGTTCATGGGTACCGTGCAAAAAGTCGAGCATGATGATCCCGTCGTTGATCACAACACCGGCAAGTCCCAAAATGCCTATAACGGAGGGCATCGTCATGTTCATCCCCATGATGACATGTCCCAGCAGTGCGCCGAAAATGGAGAACGGGATCACAGACAGGATCATCAGGGCATATTTTATCTTCGGAAAGATCAGCAGCAGCAGGATCAGCATGATAAACAGTGCAAAGACCGCAGCAGTCAACATGTCGTTTTTGAGCTGCTCGTTCTTCTCTCGTTCACCCAGCATCTCCACACGGATCCCCTCTTTCTCGATCGCATCGATACGCCCTGCCAGACGGTTCAGCACTTCGGATGCGGTGATGACCTTCTTGTCGACGTTGGCACTGACCGTTTTGACGATATCGCCGTCCTCTTTCTCAATGCTCTCGTAATCCTGTATCTTGATAAAATCGGCCACCTCTTCGAGTTTGACGTAACGACCGTCTCGAAGCGGTACTTCAAACTCGTTCAGGGTCTCAAGGCGGTCTTTTTGCGCATACTCGGTCGTAATATCTATGACCCCTTCGGAGCCGAAGGTCTGCGCTTTTCGGCTTTCGAGAAAATAGCCGCTAAGCACCTGCGCGACAGCGCCTTCAGAGAGTCCGAGCTGTTCGCCGTAGGCGTTGATCTTGATCTTGTACTCCATCTTGCCGTACCGGATATTGTCAATGACATCTTCAACCCCCGCTATCTGACTAAGTTCGGACTCGAGCATGGCAATCGCCTCTTTCATCTTCGCATCGTCGTTGCTGATAAGATTGAGCTTGATGTCGGTTTTGACGATCCCCGCCCGCTGCTCCAGTACGGAGAGCTCGTCGATGCCGTACTGCTGTTGCAGCGGCGCGATCAGCCGGCGGAGACGGTTGGCGACCTCTGTCGAAGGGATCGTGCGGATCTTTTCGGGCGGATTGAATTCGAACGAGAAGTCCAGGATAGGGTTGACATAGTGGTTGACCCAGTTCTGCGGTACCTGCTCTTCGAGTTCCAACGAGATGTAGAAAAGATTTGTCCCCGTGTCCCAGGAGTTTGCAAAGGTCCGTCGCATGCCGCTGATCATTGAGACGCTTTTGACAAAGAGCTCCTCTTTGTGCGCCAGGATCGTCTTCTCGATCGCATTGGCGATCTTGTAGGTCGACTCAAGGTCGGTGTTGATGTTCATCTTGCCCGAGATGTTCATCGTACGCCCGTCAAACGCCGGGAAGAGCTGGAAATGCAGCGACTTTAGCGTCAGGACCGTCAGAAGCGGCACGACAATAAAAAAGAGCGCCAGCGTTGACTTTTTATAGTGGATCAGGATGTGGAGCACTTTTTCATAGCGGCTCGTCACCGGCGACCAGTCAAGCGACTTCGTCCCTTTTTTGAGGAACTCTTTCGAATGCAGCGGCAGAAAGAAGAAGCTCTCTATCAGCGAACCGAAGAGGACCATGACCACGACGATCGGTATCAGTTTGATAAAGAGACCCATCTCCCCCGTCAGCATGAACATCGGCAGAAATGCAGCGACGGTCGTCAGTGTCGCCATCGTGATCGGCAGTATCACCTCTTTAACACCCGCGATCGCCGCTTCGGCGGGCGCCATCCCTTCATCGATGTGGCGCTGGATATTCTCAGAGACCACCACTGCATCGTCAACGGCGATACCGACGACCAGCAGTGCACCGATCAGCGAGACCATGTTAAGCGAGTAGCCGCCCATGTAGATAAAGATCAGGCCGATGATAAAGGCGAAAGGGACCCCCATCGTCACGACTATGGCGGTGTTGCGGTTGATCAGCGTGTACATCGTAAAAAAGATCAGGATAAGACCGAATGTCAGGTTTGCGATGATGATGCTCAGGCGCTCCTCGATAGGCTCCGAGGAGTCGTGAAAAAAGTTGAAGGTCAAATCGGGGTATTGCGGTTTGATCTCCGTGTCGACAAACTCGCGCAGCTCTCTGGAGAGGGCGATCGAATTGCCCTGCGTATCTTTGGATATCTTCAGCACAAGGTTGTATTCGCCGTTAAAGGTCGACAAGGTGACATCCTGCGGATGGTAAAGGCGGATCGCCGCAATGTCTTTGAGGTAGAGCCGTTTTGAACCGATCTCGACAAGCGTGTTCTCCCACTCATTGATATCGGCTTTTCCGTTGGCGGTAGAGACATAGATAAAGTTCTCTTTGTCGTCGATATCGCCTATCGGATAGATATAGGAGAGGTTCTGGATCGCCGTAAGCACATCAGCGGCACTCAACCGATAGGCGTCAATCGCCTCCTCATCGATCTTGATCTCCAGCTTCTGCTCCGAATCACCGTAGATGACCACTTCCGATATATGCGGGATCTTGCTGAGTTTGCTTTTGATACGTTTGGCCTGTTCCAGCAGCCTCTCGAAATCCGCATCCTTCGAAGCAATCGAGAGCCGGACAAGGTCACGGTTCTTGTCCAGAACGGCTGCCACCGGTTCGTTCATATCGGCAGGTATGTTTTGGCGGATATTGGCGAGCTTGTCCTTGACTTTATTGAGGACGATGTAGCTGTCCGCATCATCGTCAAGCGTCAGAACGACCGAAAATACCCCGGGCCGGATCACACTCTCTATTTTACTGATACCGCTGATGCTGCTGACATCATCTTCGATATCGCGCACGACCATCTTGTCAAGCGTGTTGGCACTTGCCCCGGAATAGCCCCCCGAGACCATGATCATGTTAAGGGTGACATCGGGAAAGATCTCTTTCGGGATCTTGATATATGCCAGCACCCCTGTCAGCAGCAAGACCGTCAGCAGCATATGGTTCAACGAGGTGTTATTGATGAAATATTTGATGATTTTTGTCATTGGGTTCCCGGTTAAAATAATTGCTGATTGTAGCTGATGAACGTTAACTTATCGTTAAGCAGCGGACGTCTTGAACACCATTTTAGCAACTATTTAGAATGTGGGTCGCAAATTGAAGAGTATCTTTCTTGCTGCATCATCATTTATCTTACCATTAACCTGTGTAATCAAAAAGCCGCTTTTCAAAATCGATGATTTTCCCCTTTTCGACAGCCACACCTTCCTGGCGCAGCAGTTCGATCTTCCGCTCTACACCGCCCTCACCCGAATAGCTGCCGATACTGCCGTTTGCAAGTACAACACGGTGACAGGGTACTTTCGGTGCATAGGGGTTTTTACCGACCGCCGTTCCGACCGCCCGTATGGCATTGGTATTGAGGTAACACGCGATGGCACCGTAGGTGGTCACGCGACCTTTAGGTATCTTTTCAATTGCCTTATACACTTCATTCTGAAACGGTGTCGGCATTACTTTTCACCTGCCAGGAGATCTCTCTTCGGCATCAAAAATACTGTCTGATCGATGTAAGAAGGGGCGTACATAACAGGTCTGCAAAAAGGCGGGGCTTATTGAAACTGCTCTTTCAACTCGGCAAGCGAACGGTGAAGGTTGCGCATATGCCCTGCTATGACCAAAGGATCGTTCCCGGTCTTCATATACGTGTTGAAATCAATCAAAACATCGGCAGCACCGCCCGTACCTAAATTGGTCGCCGATCCTTTGATCATATGCGATATATTCTCGATCTGTTTATTGTCTTGTGCCTGAACGGCCACTTCAAGAGCCGGCATCTCCTCTTCAATCTGTTGAATCAGATCAACAATGAATTCATCCGCATCTTCTTTAGGCAGGCCAAACTCTTCCATCGCCCGAGTGTTGTCAAAAGGCGGGTAGTTGTACGTATCTTCAGCAATTTCTTCCGGCATTGATTCGGGTTCTTCGCTGAAAGGCTCTTTCGGAAGGAGCTCTTCTTCAGCTTCAGCCGCCGCCTCTTCTTCAATGAACACTTCGGCAGTTGGCTGAGACTCTTCCTCTTCCGTAATAAAAGATTCTGCAAAAGAGGTACTCGGCTCATTTGTTTCAGCAGTTTGTGCTTCTGCAAACACTTCTTCAACAGCTCTCTCTTCCGCAACAGGTTCAACGGTAGACGTCAACTCTTCGGTAGAAAGATCTTCGGGTTCTTCCACGCTCTCTTGAATAGAGACTTCGACAGCGTCACTGCTCTCTTCAATATCTTCTGAAAGCGAAGGAATTTCTGTAGAGACAACTTCGTTGTTTTCTTCGGCAACTTCTTCAATGATACCGGCGGCTACTTCATCTTGAACTACCGCTTCCTCTGCAACAGAAGGTTCTTCCTCTTGTATAAATGCCTCTTCGGCTGACGCGATAGGCGGCGTATCAGTCTCGATGGACACTTCAGCGTCAGCTATCTCGCCTGCTGCCAATGTCTCTTGTTCAGTGCCATGAAGAGCGGTCTCTTCAACAGACGCAAGCGCTTCTGCTGCTGCTGCCGCAGTAAGCGCCTCTTTGACCTTCGGTTCTTCACGCGGACGAAGCGGTTTTGCTTGTTTCGGTTTTATTTTTTCAGGCGTTTTTTGCTTTTCATAGCCTCTGTTCTTGGCTTCAAGTTCCTCTTTCAAACGTTTTAATGTCTTGTCATTCGAGCTTTTGCTTGAGACAAGGATAACGATAAGGAAAATAATAAAAAGAATTATCGAAATAAAAACAAACCAAAACATTAACAGCTCCCATTCATCATTGCTTTATGGGCAACAATCCGTTGAAATTGGCTTCATCATAATATAAAATAATCCATTAATCACTTAAGTTTATAAAAACTTATCGAATATCTTATAAAAAAGGGTAAAAAAGGAAAAAACAGAAGCGAAGATGGCGGGGGTCCCCACCACTATAAAAAATTATCCGAAGATGGAGATCATAACACCCGCGGCAACGGCAGAACCGATAACACCGGCAACGTTAGGGCCCATCGCATGCATCAACAGCATGTTCGAACGGTCATATTCCATACCGACTTTGTTGGAGACACGCGCCGCCATAGGAACAGCCGAAACACCTGCCGAACCGATAAGCGGGTTGACCTTTGTTCCCGGAAAGAGATTCATGATCTTCGCCATGATAACACCTGCTGCCGTACCGACAGAGAAGGCGATAAGACCAAGGATCAGGATTGCCAGTGTATCGACGACCAGGAACTGATCTGCCGCCAGCTTGGAACCGACACCCAGTCCCAGGAAAATCGTCACAATGTTGATCAGCGCGTTCTGAAGCGTATCGTTCAGTCGCTCAACGACACCCGACTCTTTCAGGAAGTTACCGAACATGAAGGCACCGATAAGCGGTGTCGAATCCGGCAGGATCAGGATCGCAAGGCTCAGAACCATGATCGGGAAAACAAGCTTTTCAAGACGCGATACATGGCGCAGTGTCGACATCTTGATCTGACGCTCCGCTTTTGTTGTCAGTGCTTTCATGATCGGCGGCTGGATGATCGGGACCAGTGCCATATATGAGTAAGATGCGACCGCGATAGCGCCCAGAAGCTCAGGTGCCAGTTTCGTCGCAATAAAGATAGACGTCGGGCCGTCCGCACCCCCGATGATCGAGATTGCAGACGCCTGCTGCAGCGTAAAATCGAAGACATCGGTGTACTGTGACAGGGCAACCGCACCGACCAGTGTACCAAAGATACCGAACTGTGCCGCACCGCCAAGCAGTGCCGTCTTAGGATTCGAGAGCAATGGACCGAAATCGGTCATCGCCCCGACACCCATAAAGATGATGATCGGGAACATCTCGTTGGCCAGACCCATGTTGTAGATGACACCGAGGAAGCCGTGGGGCCCGGCGATATTGGCAACAGGGATATTGGCCAGAAGGCCCCCGAATGCGATAGGCAGCAGCAGAAGCGGTTCATATCCTTTGGCGATCGCCAGGTAGAAGAGCAGGAAAGTGACCAGAATCATGACAACTCGACCCCATGATTTGTGGAAATCACTCATCGCTTCACCATGAGCATTCACTTCATTGGGATCGGGGTTGAGAATCGCATTGATACCTGTCGACGCGAAAAAACCCGCTGTCATCTCGCTAAGCGATTTCGGTTGGTAGGTCTCTTCTTTATGTGTGCTCGATGCCGCTCTCTCCTCGTCTACCGCCGCGACATGCGCGTCAGAGGCGTGAAGCGAGAAGCTCACGACCATTAAGGCCAAAAATTTCAGTACAATCGACTTCATCTGATTATCCAATGACTGCTACGACTTGACCTTCAACCACTTTGTCATTGACCGCGACATTGATTGATTTGATCACACCGCCTTTTGGCGCCACAACATCGATCTCCATTTTCATCGACTCAAGGATCATGATCGTCTCACCCTCGGCAACGCTCTGGCCCGGATTGGCAATGATCTTCCAAACGGCACCCGGAAGCAGTGCTTTAATATCCATACCGACACCTGAACCCGTATCTGCCGGTGCAGCGCTTACACCCTCTGTTGCGACGACCTGAACGTCACCAGTCCCCTCTGCTACCTGTACACTGAATTTCTGACCATCTACTACTACGGTATAGTTACCTGCTGCCATCGTTGTTCTCTCCTCTTTTTGAATCTCTGAATTTTTACGTACGTTTACTTCTGCTTCGCCTTTCAAGAAAGCGATTCCCTTGTCCTGACACGCCGCAGCGATGAAGATGTTCTCTTCTGTCGTCTCGATGCCCTCTTCTTCAAGACGCTTTGTCCAGTGTCCCAAAGATTTGCTCTCGTCGGCATCTGCCAGATCGACCGCATTTTCGGTTGTCGGCTCAAGTCCCAGCTTCTCTGAAGCGATCTTGACGATCTCAGGGTCCGGCGCGACCGGTGTCTTACCGAAGTAGCCGAGTACCATCTTTCCGTAACCCGGAGCGATCGCTTTCCACGGACCCTGCATCACGTTGTTCAGTGCCTGCTGGAAATAGAACTGCGATACCGGTGTCACAGAGGTGCCGTAGCCCCCTTTTTCCACGACTTCGCGCATCGCAAGGATCGCATCGCCGAATTTTTCCATCATGTTGTTGTCGCGCAGCATCTGGGTATTGGCCGTCAAAGCACCGCCCGGCATCGGAGAGAACTGGATCAGCGGCTCTACCATTGTTGCTTCAGGCGGAATGAAGTAGTCGTTCAGGCACTCTTTGAGCGTGCTCTCATATTTAAGCACTTTTTCAAAATCAAAGCCGAAATCGTAGTTTTTACCCTTGATGGCGTGCATCATTACCAGGATATCCGGCTGACTTGTTCCGCCCGATACCGGAGAGGCCGCCGCATCGATACCGTCAGCACCTGCTTCAAGCGCCGCAAGGTTCTGTGCCACCGACAGACCTGCTGTTTCCTGCGTGTGCAGGCGGACATGCGTTCCTTCAGGAAGAAGGCGTTTTGCCATCTTCACGGTGTCGTAGATCTTCTGCGGATTTGCCGTACCTGTAGCATCTTTGAAACAGACAGAGTGGTAAGGAATCTCGGCATCAAGTATCTGACGAAGAATCTTCTCGTAGAACTCCACCGTATGGGCACCTTCGCATCCCGGTGGCAGGTCCATGATCGTTACAACCACCTCATGTTTGAGGCCGTGGTTGACAATGCTGCGTCCGCTGTCGATCAGGTTGTTGATGTCGTTGAGCGCATCGAAGTTACGGATTGTTGTCGTACCGTGTTTTTTGAACATTTTGGCATGCAGATCGATCAGCTCGCGGCTTCCCGTATCGAGCATAACCGTATTGACACCCCGCGCCAGCGTCTGAAGATTTGCTTCAGGACCGACCAGCTCACGGAATTTGTCCATATTGTCGAACGCGTTTTCATTGAGGTAGAAAAAAGGAACCTGAAAGCGGGCACCGCCTCCAAATTCAAAGTGGGTGATCCCTGCCGCTTTTGCTGCCTCTACCGCAGGCAGAAAATCATTCAGAAGCACGCGTCCGCCGAAAACGGACTGGAATCCGTCACGGAACGTGGTGTCCATCAAATCTATAAACTTCTTAGCCATTCTTTTCCTTATTTACTTACTTCTGTGGTGGATAATCGCAGCGGTAATCGCGGCGATCTTCTTCGCATTGTTTTTCTGAACCGGCGTTACGTTGTTCTCAACATCGTTGGGTTCAGGAAAAAAACGGTGGATAATTTTCGACATGATATTCATCATTACTATCATCACGATGAGAAAAGCAAAGACTGTTCCCATACCCAGTAGCATGATTTTCAAGCCTTCAAATACAGAATTCATTTCCATACGTAGCCTTTTCACTGAATTTTGCTTATATTAGTACAAAGCAGTTTAAAACATTACAAAGTTGTCACAAAGGCAATTACTATTTTCGATGATGTTACTTTCTAGCACTCTCTAAGATGCCTTTGACAGACTGCAGGTTGTTGTATATAAACTCCACCTTTTTCACATACTTTCCACCGCTCTAAATAATTCTTTGAGCATCTTTTGGCTAAAATCCTCTCATTAAAAAATTGGAGCCCTTAATGAACCTAGATAAAATCGGTTATGGTGAAAACCCGGAAAAAGTTACAGCAATTATTGAGATCCCTTACGGTTCTAACATCAAATACGAAGTTGAAAAAGAGAGCGGTGCCGTCGTACTTGACCGTGTCATGCACTCAGCTATGTTCTACCCTGCAAACTACGGTTTTGTCAATAAAACACTTTCTCAAGACGGTGATCCTGCAGACATCCTTGTACTGACTGAATATCCGATGCAAGCCGGCTGTGTTGTCAACTGCCGTCTTCTTGGTGTATTGATCATGGAAGATGAGAGCGGTATCGATGAAAAACTTCTGGCTGTTCCGACCTCCAAAATCGACCCTACCTATGATGCGATGAAAGATATCGACGATATCCCTAAACATACGCTTGACAAGATCAAAAACTTTTTCGAGACCTACAAAATGCTTGAACCAAACAAATGGGTAAAAGTCAAAGGTTTCGAAAACAAAGCCTCAGCGACAAAGATCCTTCAAGACGCGATCGATAACGCCTAAAGCCTGATATTTTAATGATCGCAGGATATTATGAGCAAGACTTTGTCGCCGTCATACTTTTCGGCATTATTTTAAACTTCGTCTTCTCATTCCTTTTTGGCTGGTATCTCAGCCTTAATATCGGTGTTCAAGAGATGGTGCTTTCAAAAGGGGATAAGAAACAGCCGTCATGGATGGTCCTGATGCTTATCCTTCCTTTTGCAAAGATGTTGATCACCCTTTATCGTGTAAGTATCTTACAGTTTTACTTTCTCAATCAGGGGCTATCACACAAAGATTATTGGGTCTATCTTACCAAAGACGACAACAAGCAGTAGTCTCTAAGCGACGTATTGCCGCTTTCTCTTCTTCTAAATTTCCAATCATAATTTCACATCAAAAAATCCTCTGAAACATAGGTATAAATTTTTCTGATTTATCTTAAGGATTCTCCGATAAAATATTCGCAATTTACATTCAGAGGGTTAGATTTTATGATGCGTATTACTTTGGTTCTTTCAATTTTAATGCTTTCGCTTTGGGCAGCGCCGACACTGCAGACGATGAAAAAAGAGGCCCGTGTCGCCATTGTCGTGGGCAACGGTAACTATGATGAGCATGCCTTAACATTACCGATACAAAATGCCCGTAACGTACGTAAATTTCTGGAACAAAACGGTTTTTATGTCTACTACGGCGAGAACCTCGATAAACGCAATTTCATCCGTCTGCTTAGAAAATTCAACAAAAAAATGCACCCCGGCGGTGTCGCTCTGTTCTACTTTAGCGGCCACCTAGTTCAAACCAAGAGAAAAAACTACCTTGTTCCAATCGACAGCGGTATCACAGAAGAGGCGATGATACCGCGCCAGGGCATTGCTATGACTTCCGTCTATACGGGAATGAGACGTGCGCACAACCGACTCAATATCATCGTTCTCGATGGGGCGAAAGAGGCACCCTTTGGCTCCCTTTTTGCATTGGAAAAAGAATCATACGCACCGATTAAAGCCGCTGATGATTTCTCAACATTCATTGCCACCTATCCTGACAGACTCAACAATTCCGACACATTTACTAAAGACTTCCTGTCGCTTGCCGACAAAAAGGGGTTGGAGCTGCAGGAGCTAAAAAGAGGTCTCAGCTATGTGCGAAAACAGCACAACCAACCTCAGCCTTATATCACCCTTACACAAAAGCGCCCCTTTTATTTCAAACTTCCCGATCGTCTTCCGACACAAGATGAGATTGCCTATGCCCAGATAAAAAACAGTCAATCGAGAAAAGAGATCGCAAATTTTATCAACGCCTACCCGCAGAGCGTTTTTGTCAAAGAAGCCGAAAAACAGCTGAAGATTTTTGACGACATTGAAGAGAAGGCACGTGAAGATAAACGCAAAGCATTTGAAGCCAAAGCAGCTGAGGCAACACGAAAGATGCAGGAAAAAGCAAGAAAACTGCACAACGCAGAGACCAATACCTCTGAAGTGAAAAACAGTACATACGATATGGCTGAAATAGTGATTGAAAAACCACAAAACAGTACTTCAGAAAAACCTTCTGTAACAACGTCGGAAGATGTTCAAAAAAATGACGTCAATATCACACTCACCAAGCCGGGCGAACAGGTAAAAGAATTATTGGCAAAACCCGTTAAAGGTGATGAACGCAACATTGTGCTGGAATAAAGACCTTTCCAAACTGCTGATTTTCTCTCTTCGTAAACAGGCGATAACATTCCCATTGATACGGCTATCCGACCACAGCTCTATGCCATTTTAGATACTCTTCATGCTCACTATTGCAGCTCTTTTTGGTATGATTAAAAAGATCAAGAAGGAGCAGGTAGTGAGCGAACAAGAGAGCATCCGTTTATCCGAGATCGAAAAGCGTGTCAGGCAGGATGCAGACTTCGTTAAAGAGATCGCCGTTCAAAAGATAGACGGGAAGCATATAGCATTCATCTATCCCGACTTTGACCTGCTGAAAAAACAGCAGATCGTCAACATCGAAGATCAGGTCAAATGGTACGCCGTTGAAATCTACAATATGCATCCCATCGACAAGATCAGACTTGACGGCTACAGAATTTTAAAAGAACCCATCTCCTCAGCCGGCGAAAGTACCAAGAAAAAGGAAGAAGAGCCGGGTACCGAAGTCTACAGACAACTAAAAACCTACCTTCAGGGTGTAACAACGCAGGCTATTTCCCCCTCATCGCATCTTGAGCTTGACCTCGGGCTTGACTCGCTTGATTACGTCATGCTCTTTACTTTTGTTGAGAAAAATTTCGGGGTTCATCTGGATGAAGCTCTCTTTGCGGAGAGGATGGTAATGCAGGACCTCTGCGACTATATCGCCGAAAACCGCCAAAAGAGCGAGAAACAGCATGTGGCATGGTCTGAGATCGTCCATCACCCCATCGATTATGCGCTTCCCTATGCCCCTTTCGTAATGCTGCTCTACAAGGTCACGCTGCTGCCGCTGTTCCGGCTCTACTTTCGTCTTTCTGTTACCGGAAAAGAGAACCTGCCCGAAGCGCCCTGCATCATCGCGCCGTCGCATGAGAGCATGCTTGACGGGTTTGTCGTCGAAGCCTCTCTGCCCTACGGCGTCTTGAAAAAGACCTTTTTCCTCGCCTTTGAGGTGGTCTTCGGGCGCTCGTTTCTGGGCATGCTCTCAAGCATAAGTCAGATGATCATGATCGACATCAACCATGATCTGAAAACAGCGATGCAGCGGACAGCCGAACCTCTGAAAAGAGGGGCGAACGTCGTGATCTTTCCCGAAGGGGCGCGCTCGCGTGACGGGAAGCTGCTCCCTTTCAAAAGATATTACGCCATTCTTTCCAAGGAACTCAACGTGCCTGTTGTCCCGGTCATGATCGACGGCACATTTGAAGCGATGAAGGCAGGAGAACTCTTTCCTAGACCGGCCAAGGTGCGACTGCAGTATCTTCCGCCAATCTATCCCGACGGTCTCTCCTATGACGAAATCAACGAACGCGTCAAGAGAGCCATCGCCCAGGCACTTGAGAGCAGCTCTCAATAGAGGAGAAAGTATGAACTTTTTGAAACTGTTTGAAAAACCCGATCTTGTCGCGGCCCACCGCGGCGACCGCTCCCGTCAACCGGAAAACACCCTTTCCGCACTGCGATCGAGTATCGGAAAATGCGATTTCATCGAGATCGACGTGCAGTTGAGCCGTGACCGCATGCCGGTGATCATGCATGATGAGACCCTGGGGCGCACCAGCAATGCCAAAGAGCGCTTTCGAGACAGAAAGCCGTGGCACGTCAATGACTTCAGCTTTGAAGAGCTGCAGAGCCTTGATTACGGCAGCTGGTTCAACGGCAGGTCCGAACCGCTGCTGACACTTCAGCAGGCATTGGCCTTCGCTATAGAGGAGAACCAATACCTCAACATCGAGATCAAAGATATGTCAGCGTTTGCCGATGATGCCGAGGTGGTGCAGACCGTCATCACTGCCATAGAGAAATATGGTGCGGAATCCCTGGTCCTGCTCTCCTCTTTTTACCACCCCTATCTGCAGCTTAGCAAGACTATCTCGCCCGTTATCCCGACTGCAGCTTTACTGGAGCACAAAAAAAAAGATCTTCTCAACTACCTTCGCTCTCTCAATGTAAACGCCTGCCATCTCGATGATGTGATAACAGATCGGCATACTGTTCATGCGTTGCGTGCTTCAGGTTTCGCGGTAAACGTCTACACGGTCAATGACCCTGTTCGTCAAAAAGAGCTTTTTGCATGGGGCGTTAACGGTGTATTCACGGATAATCTATGACGCTTATGCCACTTCGTCCACGCCGGTCCCTTCTTAATCTGTTTTTTGCTACTATGGATTGCATAGGGAAGGAGACTGACCCCTTCATCCAAAAAGCAGGAGTAACTGATGCGAAAAGTTCAACAGATTCTCGTCGCTATTGATCGGTCCGCTATGGCCGGAGAGGCACTCCAACGTGCTATTTCCATAGCTGAGGAAAACAGGGCGCAGCTGATTGTCATGCATGTTATAGAGCCCCTCTTCATGGAAGCCCCTTATGCAAAATCAGTCGATAAAGATAATATCAGGCAACAGATTACCGAAGAGATCGACCGGCTCAATTCTCAAACGCATGTCGAGTATATGCTCTTCATTGAATCAGGGCCGGCGGCCGGTACTATCAGGCACAAAGCAGAAAAGATGCAAGTCGATCTGCTCGTGGTCGGATCCCACGGCAAAGAGGACATCAGAAGCAACTATTTCGGATCCACGACACTGAAACTCATTCAACGGACCCATATTCCGGTACTTATTGTCAAAAACAAGGTCGAGCGAAGCTATCAGGAGATGATCGCACCGACCAACCTCTCTGATTATTCAAAAGAGAGCATACGCTTTGCCAATGCACTTTTTACCCAATCGCACAAAAAATATCTTTATGCTTTCGAAACCATCAGTGATCTCCAGGCAATGACCTATCAGATCAGTAATGACGAGGCCATGAAATTGCGGGCGATCAAGACGAAAGATGCCGCAGAAGCATTCAAGAAGTTTGTAACAGAGGTCGGGGAGGGAGAGATGGAGCTGATCGAATACGGTGCCTCCATCAATGAAGATCTTCTGGCCTATATTACAAAAGAGAGAGCAGATCTGCTTGTACTGGGGTCGAAAGGTATTGACAACCTGAACTCTTTCGTCTTTGGCTCAACCGCTTCATATCTGGTCCAGCGCGCATCTATTGACATACTGGTCTATGTCCCCTCTTCAACGTAAACGCATGCCGGGGTCATCGTAAAACGAAAGAATCGTCTCGATAGTTTGCTGCATCGGTTTTGGCGTGACATCTATACCGGCAGCCCGAAGGATATTGACACTCTTCTCGAGTAACAGAGGAAGTCCCTGCTTCACCGTTTCAGTCAGATTGATCTGCACCGTTAGGATATCTTCGGGAATAATACCCATAACACTTACTTCGGCCATCTTATCCAGCATCGAACAGATCTCCAGCATGCCCACCACTTCGACCTCATGTACGGTTTTCCGGTAGTCGCCAAGGCCCATCAGTGCTTCGGCCGGCAGGTTGTAGACAGAACCGGGATTATCATCTATAGAGACCGTATCGAGAATAACCACCTTGTCGTAATCTTCAAAATAGTCCATCAGCTTAAAGCCGAGGGTTCCTCCGTCTACGATCTCGATTTCGGGTTTAAAAACATAGTTCTCTTTAAGCATCTTGCTCGCATAGACGCCGACACCTTCATCCATGAACAGAATATTGCCGACACCGATCACCGCTATTTTCATGCTTCGAAACCGTTGCTACTGTGCACCTGTCTTAAATACTGCAACTGCTGCCCACTTTATAGACGCCCAACGCTCGCCCTTTGGTATCGATCACATGCACGGCACAGGCCAGACACGGATCGAAGGAGTGGACCACACGCAGCACTTCCAGCGGGGCCGAGAGATCCGAAAGCTTGATGCCGACCAGCGACTCTTCGTACGGACCGCGAACACCCTTGGCGTCTTTAGGCGACGCGTTCCACGTCGTCGGAACGACCGCCTGGTAGTTGGCGATCTTTGCCTCTTCGATACGGACGAAGTGCGAAAGCACCCCGCGCGGCACTTCAAATATCCCGCGCCCTTTTGCCTCTTTCGGAAGCGATTCGAAAACGTACTTCGTCCAGGTCTCTTCGTCGTAGTACTTGATGTTCTCGATAAGGTCGCTACAGAAGTCGAAGATATAGTCGCAGCAGATCTGCGCCTCTACTGCACGCGCCGCATTGCGTCCCAGTGTCGTCGAAAAGTCCATCAGATCCAGTCCGGTCGCATCCATAAAATGCTGCATATAGGGCCTGATGACTTTTGACTCTTTCAGGTAGCCGATGACCATCCGTGCGAGCGGCCCAACCTCCATCGGTCTGCCTTTGTATCGCGGCGCCTTGACCCAGCTGTATTTGCCTTCGGTCTTGAGCGTGCCGTCTTCATTCAGATCGGTATAGAACGGTTCTGTCGTCTCCTCGTACGGCGAGGTAGGCACATCGTCAGCGTACCACGAACGTGAGGCCTCTTCGGTAATATGTATCTCGTCAAAGGGCTCTATCTTATCAAAGTCGTGGGCGGTAATAACGCCCCCTTCGAAGAGCTGCTCTGCTTTGCCGAAACGGTAGCCGCCGACAGCTAAGAAGTTACCGCTGCCGCGTCCTTGTCCCGCTTTGATCTCATCGCCGTAGGCTTTTACCGCCATCTTCATATCCGGGATGTAGGCCCGTTCAATAAAGTCGCGGGCCTCTTTGATGATGAACATAAAGTCGTTGAGACGCTGCGGATTGAGCATATCCGCCACACTGGTCACCCCGCCGACAACAAGGTTCTGCGGGTGCGGAGTCTTGCCGGCGAAGATCGCCACCGCCTTGCTCAGTTCGCGCTGGATACGCAGTGCTTCGAGGTAGTGGTTCATATGCACCAGATTCTCCTCAGGAGAGAACCTGTAGGCACTGTGGCCCCAGTAGCCGTTTGCAAAAAGCCCCAGACGTCCCGCTTTGACAAAAGAGCTCAGTTTCTCCTTGACCGCACTCAGATGCCCGGTAGAGTTGCGATAAGGGTGGTCATGATACGATTTTGCCGTCTCCGCCGCATCGGCCGGATCGGCTTCAAGAGCGCTGACGACATCGACATAATCGAGCGAATGCAGCTGATAGTAGTGGACGATGTGGTCCTGTACGAAAAGTGCAAGCGTCACCAGATTACGGATGATCTCCGCATTTTTCGGCAACCCGATCTTATAAGCGTCTTCAACGGCGCTGATGGAAGCACGGTAATGGACATTCGTACAGACCCCGCAGATACGCTGGGCGATCAGCCCTGCATCACGCGGATCTCGCCCTTTAAGAATGATTTCGATACCGCGAAAGAGCTGTCCCGAAGCCCAGGCTTCAGTGACCACGTTGTTCTCATCAACTTCGACTTCGATGCGCAGATGCCCCTCTATCCTTGTGATCGGGTCGATAACGATCTTACGACTCGGCATTTAGTGCCTCCCTTGCATTGGACTGTTGGTCCTGATACGACTCGGCATTTCACGATTCATCATTTAGTGACTCCCTGTATTGTGCTGTTGGCTCTTATACGACTCGGTATTAAAAGTCTCTCCACACCGTGCATTTTAACTCTTCTCTTCATCGGGTTTGTCCTCTTCCGCAAGCGGTCTGTGATTGGCATATTTATCGAAAGCGATCTTGCCGGCACCGCAGGCGAAACAGCCGTGCCCCGCCTGTACCGGCCAGCTCGTCCCTTCATTGAACTTGACCAGGGAGCAGTTGAGATCGGCGTAGGGTCCCTTGCACCCCATCTTAAAGAGGCACCACCCCTTTTTCGCCCCCTCATCGCCCCACTCCAGAACAAACTCGTCAAGGTCGTAGTGGCCGCGGCGTTCGCAGTTGTCATGGACACGGAAGCCGTAGGCCCACTCCGGACGGTTCTTTACGTCGAGCTTTGGCAGTTCGTCGAACATGATGTAGTGCAGCAGTGTACCGACAATGTTGATAGGGTTGACCGGGCAGCCCGGCAGGTTGATGATATCATTTCGTCCAAGGGCTTCGGCGACACCGACGGCTCCCGTCGGGTTCGGTTCTGCGGCAACAACACCCCCGTCAAAGGCGCATGAACCGATGGAGAGTACCGCCGCCGCATTTTCAGCAACACGCTTTAACAGCTTGTAGCCCGTTTCACCCTTCGGCCCGATACGCAGGAACTTGCCGTCCATCCCCATCGGGATCGCCCCTTCGACCATCAGAATATATCGGCCGGCATCGTTCTTGATAATGCTATCAAGCACCGACTCCGACTGATCGCCGGAAGCTGCCATCAGCAGTTCATGGTAATCAAGGGAGATATAGCGTAAAATCAGGTCATCCACCTTCGGATGGGCGGACTTGATAAAGCCTTCAGAGTTGCCGGTACAGTCTGCCAGCTCCAGCCAGATGATCGGGATCTTGTTAAGCTGCTCCACACCCTTACTGACCAGCGGTTCATAGTCGGGATGCAGGTGCATATTTGCCGTGATCATCGAGACCCAGCGGTTATACTCTTTGTTCATATCAAAAGCGCTGATCGCCTCTTCAAGATTTTCACTCGCAATCATGTTTTTCGGATGCAGCGTGTTGAACTTGTCAATTCGATGCTGTACCTTCGCCAGTTCGGCCGCCTTGGCCGCTTCTTCGCGCTCGGCCTTCATACGCGCCGCTGCTTCCGGATCGACCGGCGTATCGGCGATCAGCTGTGCCACATCTTTCTTGCAGCGGCCGCAGACCCGCCCTGCTTCGCTGAAAGGTTTGAGATCGCCAAAGCTCTCGATACAGTTTGTTTGGATGATCTCGACCAGGTCCTGCTCGTAACCGCTGGCGCAGCTGCAGATCAGCTTGCCCCGTTCGCTCACAAGACGGTTGGCGTAAAAATAGGCGGCGTCGACCTTCTCCCCCGACTCCATCATCTGTTTCAGCGCCATGACGTCGATATTGGTGTTGATGCCGATGAAACGGACCAGGCGGTCGTCATTGGTGATGTAGTGGTCAACACGGCTCTCTTTTTTCGATGTAATGACGATCTCTTCGTTATTGCTGTCTTTCGGGTTGTAACGGGTCGATGTCACATCGGCGAGCAGGAAGCTGCCGACTTTAAGCCCGTCGATCGTCACGAACTCCTTGAACCCTTCACCCGCTTTGCCCAGGATCGAAGCGATGGCGGCATCGGCTTCCAAGGTGCACTCTTTCACCCTCCCCGCAATGTAGCCGTCGGGCAACTGTGCCACTTCACCGACGGCATAGATAGATGGATCGCAGCTGCGCATATGTTCATCGACGAGAATCCCCCTGTCCATGTCAAGCACCTCTTTGGCAAGGTCTGCGCTAGGGGTGATACCGACACCGAAAATCAAAAAGGGGTTCTCAATGGTACGCGACTTCATGACGACCTTCGTGATCTCGCCCCCCTCTACTGTCTTGTCAACGATCTCCTCTTCGAGCAGTATCTCGACTCTGGGGTCGGCCTCTTCGTAAATGCGTTTCATCATGGCTATCGAAGCCGGCGTCATCGCCTTGTCATAAAGGTGCTTGCCGCGTGACACAAGGTAGATCTTTTCCGGCCCTTCAAGCGTACACAAGGTATCCAGCAGCTCAAGTCCGATGGGGCCGACCCCCAGCATCACGACGTTTTTCCCCTTCACACGTTCTGCAATGCAGGCGCTGTCATCGGCACTTCTGAAAGTGACCGCGTTTTTCATCCCTTTGATGCCGAAAAGCGTGCGCGGCTTCGAGCCGGTCGCAATAACAAGGATGTCGTAGGCGAAAGCCGAAGATTCGGTGTAGATGCGTTTGGCCGTTCTGTCGATCTGCACGACTTCGGCATTGAGCTCGAGTCCGACACCGGACGGTAGCGGTAACGCGATCTCTTCGATACTCTGGCTGCCGTTGACCAGGGAACAGAGGTGGATACGGTCATAGGGAGGATAGGGTTCTTTTGAAACGATGAGCACTTCATGCTCGGAAGCCTGCTCTTTCAATGCATTTGCCATATAGGCCGCGACGATACCGCCGCCGACGATCACGATACGCATAAACCCCCCCCCTTTTTTTATCTCTCGAAAATTCTCTTATTGTAGCGCACTTTTATTGCCATTACAGGCATCTGAAAAATTCGCGAGCCATCTTCCCTTTTTGGTCACTCAAAGACGCTTTTCAAGTTCGACGACCACCTGACGCATCTTCATCACGGAGTCCGGGTTGAGCGAGATGGAGCTGATACCGTTTTGAACCAGGAACTCCGTGATCTCCGGATAGTCCGACGGGGCCTGCCCGCAGATGCCGACATATTTTCCCTCTTTCTTGCAGGCATCGATCGCCATCTTGAGCATCCGCTTGACCGCTTCGTTCCGTTCGTCGAAGATATGTGCTACCGAGGTGCTGTCACGGTCAACACCGAGGGTGAGCTGGGTCAGGTCGTTGGAGCCGATGCTGTAGCCGTCGAAGACCTTCAGGAACTCGTCTGCGAAAATGACGTTGCTCGGTATCTCGCACATCGCATAGATCTCGAGACCGTTTTCGCCCTGGGTCAGCCCCATCTCATTCATGATGGCGATCACCTTGCGCCCCTCGTCCGGCGTCCTGACAAAGGGGAGCATCAGCTTGACGTTGGTCAATCCCATATCGTCTCGCACTTTTTTCAGGGCTTCGCACTCCCATTTGAAAGCCTCTTTGTACGCATCGGAGTAGTAACGGCTTGCCCCGCGAAAACCGATCATCGGGTTCTCCTCGTCCTTCTCATACGCTTCGCCCCCGAGCATATGCTTGTACTCGTTCGATTTGAAATCACTCGTTCGCACGATCACCGGATTGGGATAAAAGGCGGCGGCGATCATCCCCACCCCTTCAGAGAGTTTATTGACAAAAAAAGTCCGTGGATCGCTGAATCCCTCCATCAGTTTGACAATCGATTCATTGCCCTTTACAAATCGGCCCTGATACATGTCGTAAAGCGCCATCGGGTGTGCTTTGATATGGTTATTGATGATAAACTCCATGCGTGCCAGCCCGACACCCTGGTTGGGGATGAGAGCCAGAGAGAATGCCTGTTCCGGGTTTCCGACGTTCATGAAGAGCTTTGTTTTGGGCTCCTGCATATCGCTCAGATCGATCGACTCCACTTCAAAAGCGATCTCTCCCTCATACACATACCCCACTTCTCCTTCCGCACAGCAGACACTCACCTCCATGCCGTCATGTAGAAGCTCTGTCGCATTGGCGGTACCGACAATGGCACTCACACCGATCTCCCGCGCCACGATCGCCGCATGGCAGGTGCGTCCGCCCTTGTTCGTCACAATGGCAGCCGCCTTTTTCATCAGCGGTTCCCAGTCGGGGTCCGTGATATCGGCGACAAGTACCTCTCCGGCCTGGAAACGGGACGCTTCGCTCAGATCCCGGATCACTTTCACCACACCGGTTCCGATCTTCTCGCCGATGGCCTGACCGCTCAGCAGACGGGTCCGTTTCGAGGTGTCCTCTTTTACCGTGTACTTTTCGATATGATCGGCATCCTTGGAACGCTGACGTTTGGAGTGCACCGTCTCGGGGCGGGCCTGCACGATGTAGAGATTGCCATCTATACTGTCTTTGGCCCACTCTATATCCATCGCCACACCGTAATGGTCTTCAATGGCGAGGGCATAACGCGCCAGAGTCACCACCTCATCGTCACTGAGCGAAAAGCTTGCTCGTTCACTCTCCGTTGTCGAAATATTGAGTGTCTTGTGCTTGTCATCGTAGATCATCTTCATCTCTTTGGAACCGAGCTGTCGTTTGATGATCGCATTTTTGTCCGCTTTGAGTGTCGGTTTGAAGACATAGAACTCGTCCGGATTGATGCGCCCGCCGACGATATTCTCGCCCAGCCCGAAAACAGAGTTGATCGTGATTACATTGTTGCTGCCGCTCTGGGTATCGATGGTAAATATCACCCCGCTGCTTGCCTGGTCGCTGCGGACCATCTTCTGGACGCCCACGCATAGCGCCACCTGTCGATGGTCAAAACCGCGGCTTGATCGATAACTGATGGCGCGGTCGGTAAAAAGCGAAGCATAACAGCGCTTGACATGCAGGATCAGTGCTGACTCACCGCAGACGTTCAAAAAACTCTCCTGCTGTCCGGCAAAACTGGCATCGGGAAGATCTTCCGCAGTAGCCGAGGAGCGCACGGCAACATCGATCTCTTTCTTGCCGTAGGTCTTAGAAAGTTCCCTGTAGGCTTCAACAAGCTCAGCCTCTAATTCAGACGGAAGCGACTCGTTCAGGATAAGTTCGCGCACCGCTTTACCGCATGACTGCAGCTGTGCGACATTTGTTACATCCAGGTCCCCGATCAGAGCTTCGATACGTTCCGAAAGGCCGTTTTGAGAAAGCAGAAGGTCATAGGCATCTTTCGTCGTCGAAAAACCGTTGGGAACATTGACCCCCAAACTCGCCAGATGTTGATACATCTCACCGAGACTCGCATTTTTACCGCCAACTAGTCCGACATCGTTAATACCTACCGTTTCAAAAAACCTGATGTACTCCATTCTGCACTCCTAGAATATTTCTTCTCTTAAGCATACCATGAATTCAGCTCCTTTCCAAGCGATACGCATCACGAAGAGAGAGTAAATTTTTCCCTGCCGGGTCCAGAGTTCGTCGGTGTAAATCAACAGAGAATATTGAGCGCACCCGTTATAAGCAACACTATCCTATTGTAACGGCCCTATACAGGAACCGTTTCTTCCTCCTCTTCTCTTAAACAGCTATAATTCTCTTTTATATAATTTTCCACCCCGCTCTGTGAAGAGCCGAAGCAACGCCCAGTTTGCTATAGAATATTTAGGAACTATTTTGCACAAAATAAGCAAACCAACCAAGCAGACACTGCTTTTTATATCGATGACGACAATGATGTCCAATGTGGCGATCGTTACAACCCTGCCCCACCTCAAAGAATACTTTACTGCAACACAGTATATTGATCTTTTGTCACGACTGATGATCACCCTTCCCTCCCTCTCAATCGCATTGCTGGCACCTTTTTTAGGGCATATTATCCATGCGGCCGGACGAAAAAACGCGGCGGTTTCTGCCCTTTTGCTGTTTGCGCTTGCGGGGAGTGCGGGACTCTATCTGGAGACGATGAACCTCCTTCTCTTTTCCAGGGCACTTCTCGGGGTAGCCATTGCCGTGTTGATGATCGTCTCGACGTCACTCGTAGGGGATTATTTCAAAGGCGAAGCACGCCACAGATTCATGGGGCTTCAAAGTGCCTTTGTCGCTGTCGGCGGCGTTATATTTGTCGTCGGCGGCGGGGTTCTCTCCGATCTCAACTGGCGTTTTCCCTTCGGTATCTACCTGATCGGTTTTGTGTTCGTCCCTTTCGTCGTAAAGTTTCTGGTTGAATACGGCAAAGACAGCGATGAGTCGCTTGAAGAAAATCTCAATCCCAACCTGCTCGGCATCTATGTCCTCGCTTTTTTGCTGATGCTCATCTTTTACATCCTGCCCACCCAGATGCCTTTTTTGATCATCAACCATTTCGGAGCCAGCGGCACGGTAACAGGCGCGGTCATATCGCTGGCCTTTGTCTTCAACGCGCTGGGTGCCCTCGCCTTTGCGAAACTCAAAAGAAAGTTCTCGTTTGAGGCCATCTACCTCATAGGCATGGGAATAATCAGTATCGGGTTTGTTTTAATCGGCGTTGTCGACCATGTCAGGTATTTCTTTTTCACCTCGCCTCTGATGGGCTTCGGCGGCGGCATTTTGATGACCAATATTGCCGCATGGATGTTGCATAAAGCGCACCATACCAAAAGAGTAAAAGCTTCGGGCTATCTGACCAGCTCGCTCTTTCTGGGACAGTTTTTTTCGCCTATCATTTTTTACCCGCTTGTTAACTATTTCGGCGTGCAGCATTTTTTTATCGCCGTAGGGGTGATGATCGCTCTTGTAAGTTCTTTTGCAGGCATACTGACGATCAAAGCTTATGCAATGAAGTGAGTTATATAACTCATCTCACGCTTATGCCTTGGACCACTTCTCGATCTTGGCCGTATATTCGGCAAGGATCGCCTCCCCTTTTTCCTCATTTTCGGCCTGTATGTAGAGGTTGAGATGGTCGCTGTACTGATCAGGGATCATCAGTATCCAGTCGTTTTTATCCAGCCATATCTTGACACCGTCAAGCGTCGAGGAGTCTTTGCCCCTGGCATCTTCAAGAAACATACGCATCATCTTGCCCTTAAAGGCCTGCGAACATTTTGCCTGAAACATACGGTAGTAAAAGCTCGGAAGTGAATCGATCAGCTCGGAAAGTCTGACATTGTGTTTTAACATCATTTCAAGAATCTTCAAGGTCGCGTACATCGAGTCGCGGTGCGTCGTAAATTCGGTAAAGGCAAAGTTCCCTTCGCCTGTCGCCACAAGATCATATTTTTTCAGCTGTTCGGCATTGAAGTTCACGTACTGTCCGCGTGCGATTTCAAGGTGGTCAAAGTCAACAATATCTGCTGCCCATGTCGGCAGGAAGACACGTTTTGTTGTCTTTGTCGCTTTTGCTTCCATATTCAGAAGAGAGAGGACCACATTCAAAGCGGTCTCTTTTCCAAGCAATGCACCCTGATCACACATGATATCGAGACGCTGTCCATACGGGTAAAGCAGAAAACCGACATCAAGTTTAAGCGCTTTGATGACTTCACGCATATCCTCATTCGATTGTTTGCTCATGGTGTTGATATTTGCCAGACGATGCCCGTCCGGATGCGTATTAAACATGATGTTGTGCACACCCAGATCATTTAAGATATCCGGGAAGACTTCTGCCGCTATTCCGTGCATCATATCGACCGCGATCCTGCATTCATTATCTTTGAACAATTGGGACTGAAGCAAGTCCGCCATACATTTCTTATAAGCCCGGTATTCATGCACATGATCGGACTCTTTGATCTGACCGATCCTTGAAAAATCCACACGGCGGAAGGTCTCTTTGAAAAAAGCCTTCTCCACTTTTTTGGCAACGTCATTGTTGATACGCAGCGCTTCACAGTTGTAAAAAGTGATGACGGTACTGGTCGGATCATCGATCTTCTGGCGGAAATGGATACCGGCCGCATAGTCATCCTTCGTTATAAGATTACAGCGCAATATTGCCGAAGGAATAGCCCTGTAGTCGATGACATCAAGACCCGCCGAGACCAGCCCGCCGATAAAGGCACGTTTGAGCATACGTGAGCTTTTATGATAATCCCTTGAGACAAGAACAGTCGAACCCACCGACAGCTGAGTGGCAAGCGCCTCCGCCAGTTTGGTGGCCATCTCGCACGAGAGTTCGACATTTGACTGCCCGATAACCATCCCGTGTTCAAAAATAGAATTTTTATACCTGCTGCCTAAAACCATATTGTGACTGATAATGGCAGCCTCTTCGATCATCTTGTCCGGCCAGATCGTGATATCTTTTTCCACAGTGACCAACTGTCCGATCTCACACCCTTCTGCCAGGATCAATCCCGCCTTTGCCGTGACATTCTTGCCGATCTCGTTGTCATTGCAGATCACACAGCCGTCAAGCAGCGTATTGCGGTCAATGTTGACATTGTTCCAGATAACGCTATTGCGGACTTTGCTCTCCGGACCGATGGTGATATTGTCACCGATGACCACATTGTTAAGTTTGACACCTTGTGCAATCGAGACATTTTTTCCCAATACGACCGTACCGATGAGTTCGACACTTTTGTCGAGATCATACTCTTCTTCGCTGTAAAGGGTGGCATCAGGAAAAGCACGCTTTTGCCCGCCTATTTTGACTTTGACCTTTCCGGAGAGAATATCCTCATACACATCCCGGTAGCTCTCGGGATTTCCAACGTCACGCCAATAGCCTTCGGCATACCCGGCTATAAGATCAACACCTTCACGCATAAGGCGGGGAAAAAGGTCTTTGGCAAAGTCAAAGTTTTCATGGCTTGGGATATAATCAAGGATCTCCGGTTCGATCACGTATATACCCGTATTGATCGTATCGCTGAAGACCTCGCCCCAGCTCGGCTTTTCAAGGAACTTCTCGATCTTACCCTCTTCATTGGCGATCACGACGCCAAATTCCAGAGGATTGTCGACTGATGTCAGGGTGATGGTCAGTTTGGACTGCTTCGCTTTGTGATAGTCGAAGATCTTCTGGAAATCAAAATTGGTCACCAGGTCACCGCTGATAATGATGAAGTTGTCGTTGCCGATATGTTCCTGTGCCAATTTGACGGCACCGGCCGTGCCGTAGTCGTCATCGGGAACGACATAGGTGATCTTGATGCCGAAATCGCTGCCGTCTCCGAAGTGTTCCATGATGATCTCGGGCTTGAAATAAAGCAGGACTATAAACTCTGTGATCCCGAGGTCCTTGAGACTCATCATCGTATGTTCCATCATCGGTCTGTTCATGATCGGTAGCATCGGTTTTGGCCGGGAGTTAGTAAGTGGTTGGATCCTGGTTCCGAATCCGCCTGCCATGACAACAGCTTTCATTCATTCTCCTTAGGTTAGGCAAATATGTGTAGTTTTATACAGTCCTAAAACTGCTTTGTAGTGTAATTGTTTTGAATCTTGATTATTCTAGAAAGGTGGTTTCAGAGATTTGCAAGAACAATCTGTACAGATTTACACCTCTATGATTGAACATAAACACACACTTTTTCAAACGAAGATTAAATTTTTTTTGTTCAAAGCGTGAAATTATATGTTATTTTATTCTAGCATAAATGTCAGAAAAACAATATGGTTATACTATACGCCTTGCCTCTGATAAACACTTTGTTCCCATAATACGCACAAAAATATTTGTCGTTTCCGATAGCAAGTAAATGAGAATACAGATGATAACATATAAGAGTCTCTAATGTATCGGCTATCACATCTGGGACAATACACTTATAGACTTTGCCTGCAAGCTAAATGCGATCTTATAACAGATTTTGACCCAAATAGCTGTCAATCCCATTAGAAGCAACCGTTTAATAAGCTTTTCGACGACTAATTGACATTTATGGTTTACCAGTTAAATCTCTTTTGTTATAGACTATGTATATCACTAAGGAGAGCCCAGATGAAAGTTGTATTGAACATCGCTGTATCAGGCTGTCTGCTTGGCCAAAAGATCCGCTTTGACGGCGGCCACAAACAGGACCGTTTCATCACCGACGAACTGGCACGATTTGCCACCTTCACTTCCTTCTGTCCCGAACACCTTACTTTCGGAACGCCCAGACCTTCCGTAAGGGTCGTACGCCGGAAAGACGGGACTGTCATCGAGTCCAATAAGAGCGGTGCCGATGTCACAAAAATGTTGACGGAGGGATCGCAGCAGGAGCTTTCCTCTATCTCGCAGCACCCTCTCGGCGGCATCATCTTCAAATCAAACTCGCCGAGCTGTGGTCTCGGCAGCGCCAAGGCCTACCTTCCGAATGGCTTTGCCGAAGGTAAAACGGACGGGGTGTTTGCCCGGCTCTGCAGAGAGAAATTTCCTCTTCTTCCGATGGAAGAGGAAGGACGCCTCAACGACCCGTGGCTGCGCGAGAATTTTGTCATGCAGCTCTTTGCCTATGGCGCGTTTGAGCAGTTCAAGGGAAGCGGGCCGAGCATGAAAAAGCTGATTGACTTTCATCAGCGCCACAAGTTCATGCTTCAGGCCAAAGACGAACGCGCCTACCGCATGCTCGGCAATATTGTCGGCAACCGTACGCAGCAGGAGTTTACGCAACTTTTGGCCCGATATGAGACGATTTTTAAAACGGCCATCGCCCGCAAAAGCAGCATCGGCAAGACGCGCAATGTGCTTGAACATATGGCCGGGTTTGTCAAAAACAACCTGACGCCGGTTGAAAAAGAGATGCTGCATGAGCAGATTCGTGACTACGCGGCGACGATCATCCCGCTGATCGTCCCCCTCAGCACCCTGGAAATCTTCGCCAGAAAATATGAGGCCGATTATCTCCTGTCACAGGCTTTTTTAAGACCCTATCCCAAAGAGCTGGCGCTGCGTTCGGATATAAGAAGCGGAAAATGAGACGTCTGCTCTGGTTCCGGCGAGACCTTAGGGTTGAGGATAATCCCCTGCTTGCGCTGGGCGGCAAGGTGCTGCCGATCTTTATATTCGATACACGAATATTGCGCCCGCTGCAGCCGGATGACCGTCGGGTCTCCTTTATCTTTTCGCAGGTGATGCGGCTTAAGGAAGAGCTTCGCAAGAGAGGGCTCGACCTCAAGATCTTTTTCGGCGACCCGCTTGAAATCTTCGCATCGCTGGCAAAGCTGGGGTTTGACGAAGTAGCTGCCAGCGGCGACTACGACACCTATGCCAGAGAACGCGACCGGCAGGTCTCGCATCTGATCTCCTTCCGCTATCTTCATGACACCTATATCTTCAAACCGGAGGAGGTCGTAAAGCCGGACGGAACCCCGTACCTCCTCTTCACCCCTTTTTACAACCGTGCCAAGAAGCTTTTCACTTCTGAACATATGCGCGAATATACCGCTGCCGAACAGCAGCTTTTTACGACCTCCTATGAAGGGATCACACAGCTGCAATCCGCCAAAGTGCGTCTATTGCCGCTGCAGATCACTTCTATCGGTTTTAATGCGAACAGCCCGGATACGACTGCTCCCGGTGAAAAGCTGAAACATCTGGCCGGCCATTTGAACCGTTATGCGCATGACCGGGACTACCCCGCTCTTGAGGCCACCTCGGCCCTCAGCGCCGATCTGCGTTTCGGGACCATCTCGATCCGTGCTGTCTTACGCTTTCTGGCAGAGCAGAAAAAGAGGGGCATCGAGACCGAACCTCTCTTCAGACAGCTGGTCTTTCGTGACTTCTACGCCTCTCTGCTCTACCATTTCCCCCATCTTGCGACAGAGAATTTCCGTTACCCTTTTAAAGGTGTTGTGGACAAGGCGGCGTACGATGCTTTCACACTGGCAAAAACAGGTGTGCCGATCGTCGATGCCGGCATCAGAGAGCTGCTCGAGACAGGCAAAATGCACAACCGTGTCCGGATGGTCTGTGCCTCGTTCTTTACCAAGGAGCTGCTGCTGCCGTGGCAGTGGGGCGAAGCTTTCTTTGCCCGGCACCTGCTTGACTACGACGCCGCCTCGAACATCCTCTCCTGGCAGTGGAGCGCCGGTACGGGTGTCGATCCCCAGCCCTATTTCCGGATCTTCAACCCCTATCTTCAAGCCAAAAAGTTTGACAGGGAAGCCCGTTACATCAAACACTGGCTGCCGGAACTGGCCAATGTGGAAGCGCGACTACTGCATGATGAGCATTTTTTGCAGACCAACACTTTGGCCGATTACCCGCAACCTATTGTCGAGCGTAAAAAAGCGCTGCAAAGAGCAAAAGCATATTTTGCCCGTGCGCTTGGCAAAGATGATGAATCAACAGATTATGGCTACGAACGGTTGTAGGATTGGGTTATACTTGTTGTAAAGAAAGGATTCCAAATGTACCGACTATTTTTGCTTTTTATTGCTTTGTTCGCCGCGAGCGGGTGTACCAACAGCTATGCTCCCTTGCCGACGGTCCAGAACGTTGATATCGAACGGTACAGCGGGAGATGGTATGAGATTGCCCGTTATGAGCACTATTTTGAGAAAGGGTGCCGCAATGTGACAGCGGATTACGGTATCCGCGAAGACGGAGAGATCGGAGTGCTAAACCGCTGCACGACAGAAGGGAAGCGCGTCAAAGAGGCTAAAGGTGTAGCCTATGCTACTGATGTAAGTAACAGCAAGCTGAAGGTCAGCTTCTTCCGCCCTTTTTACGGCGACTACTGGATATTAATGCTTGACAAGGAGTACCGCTACGCCGTTGTAGGCGATCCGTCGAGAGCATATCTCTGGATCCTGTCTCGCAAACCGACGCTAGAAGGCGAGATCACGGAGGAGATATTGGCCGGTCTGCCGGCGTTGGGTTATGACACTGCCAAACTGATCTGGACAGAACAGGAGCAGTAGCATGTTTGCAAGGAGTGTCCAGTTAGAATTCAGCAGCGAAATAGCCGCTCCGTTCGGCGCGCTCTTTGCCTTTCATAAGGTGGACGAAGTCTTTTTGTGTCCCATTGCCGTTGACCCTGACCCGGGTGGTACGTACGGATTGATTGATCAAAAGGGGTGATGAGCTATGAAGAGCCTACAGAAAAAACAGCGTATTCTTCTTACCGGTGCAACGGGTTATATCGGGCGCCGTTTAAAGCAGCAGCTTCTCGGAGATGAGAAGGTGAGTCTCCACCTGCTGGTGCGCCATCCGGACTCTCTCGGCACTGCAGCCCGTAAACGTGCCAAAGTCTTTGTAGGAAGCACCTTTGATACAGAGGTGCTTGAGCAGGCGATGAAAGGTGTGCAGATCGCCTACTATCTCGTCCACTCACTGGGCAGCGAAGATTTTGCCGAGCGTGACAGGATCAGTGCGAAAAACTTCCGTGATGCCGCGATCGGGGCCGGGGTGGAGAAGATCATCTACCTCGGCGGGCTCGGCATCGTCAACGAAGCGACCAGCGAGCATCTGCTCAGCCGGATCGAGACGGGGAGGATTCTGAGCGAATACCCAAAGAAGATTGATGTCATCTGGTTTCGTGCCGGCGTCATCATCGGATCGGGGAGTGCCAGTTTCGAGATCATCCGCCATCTTATCCAGAAACTCCCGGTCATGATCACACCTAAATGGGTACGGACCCGTGCCCAGCCGATCGGCATAGATGATGTCATCAGCTACCTTGACCATGCAAGGCAGGCGCGTATAACAGGAAGCCACATGGTCGATATAGGCTCGGAGGTACTCTGTTATCAGGAGATGATGCAGCAGTGTGCCGAGGTAATGGGCCTCAAACGTTTTATCCTCCCGGTCCCCTTTCTCTCTATCGGCCTCTCATCCTACTGGCTAAACCTCTTTACGCCCGTCCCATTCAACGTCGCATACTCTTTGATCAAAGGGCTTCGCTCGGAGGTAGTCGTTCAAAACGACACGGCCAACATACTCTTTGGTGATATCCGCCCCGCCTCTTTCAAGGAGAGTATTCGCAAGGCGCTGCAGGAGGCAGAGCAGAACCAGGTCATCAGCCGTTGGAGCGACGGCGGTAACGGCGTCTGGGAGACGGACCATAAACACTCCATCGCCGATGCGCTCTTCGTCGACAGACAGATCCGGCCTCTTGGAGACCTCAGCAGTGAGCGCGTTTACCGAAGCTGCCTTGCGATCGGCGGCGTCAACGGCTGGTTCCGTTATGGTTGGCTATGGAAGATCAGAGGCGTTATCGACAAGATGGCCGGCGGTGCAGGTCTTAACCGGGGCAGACGATCGCAGACCGAACTCCGTATCGGTGACAGCCTGGACTTCTGGAAGGTCGTCGATATCAAAGCGAATGAGCGACTGCTTCTGTATGCACAGATGCGTCTTCCCGGCAAGGCGTGGCTGGAGTTCAGAATCGATGACGGCCAATTGATACAGAGTGCCTATTTTCTTCCGAAAGGGGTGCTGGGAAGACTCTACTGGTTTGCTCTTGTCCCGGTACATTACCTTGTATTTCGGGATATGGTCCGCTCTGTTTTACAACATGCACAGAATGAACAAGGTGCAAAGTAAGTGCGGAAAAAAGATACCGGATGCCGCCAAAAAAGTCTATACTGTTAAAACAGGAGGTGTATTATGAAGATCGCATTGACAGGAGCGAGCGGATTTGTCGGAGCCGCTCTGCAGAAGACCTTTGACGACTGTGTCATTATCGCCCGAGATGATGACGAAGCGGCTATACTCAAGAAACTCAAGGCGGTGGATGTCGTCATCAACCTTGCCGGGGCACCCATTATCAAGCGCTGGAGCGACCCCTATAAAAAAGTGTTGCTGGAGAGCCGCATCGCAACGACCCGAAAGCTCGTCAGGGCGATCAACCAAAGCGGGGTCAAACACTTTATCTCCACCTCGGCCATCGGGATCTACCCCGATGGCCTCAGGTGTGACGAATTGACGACAGAGATCGCCGGCGACTTCCTCGGTATGCTCGCCAGAGAGTGGGAAGTCGAGGCCCTTGCCTGCCATAAACCGACCACGATCCTGCGCTTTGGGGTCATCCTGGGGCCCGACGGCGGTGCGCTTGCTCAGATGCTGACCCCGTTTCGTCTGGGTGTCGGCGGCATCATCGGCAACGGCAGGATGATGACAAGCTGGATCGACATCGGTGATTTGATGAAGATCTACCGGTTTGTCATCGAACGGCACCTCAGCGGCATCTTCAATGCCGTTTCCCCGAATCCTGTCACCAATTACGTCTTTACCAAAACACTGGGTGGTGTTTTGCACCGCCCGACCATCCTGCCGATTCCCGAATTCGCCCTGCGGATCATGTACGGCGAGGCGGCATCTGTTTTGACCGGTTCCAAAGAGGTCTACCCCAGAGCACTGACTGAAGCGGGTTTCGCTTTTGACTATCCAAACCTTGAAAGTTCACTAAAACACCTGCTTGGATAGGTGTTTTCTACCAGTTGACATTTCACCCTACCAAGAGAGCCTCGCAAAGCGTAAGATCGCACTAAAAAAAGCGAGCAGACATGAAACGTGCAATCTTACTGATGAACATGGGCGAGCCAAACAGTCTGGACGAAGTGGAACTCTTTTTGAGCAACATGGTCAACGACAGACGCATCATCGCCGAAAGCATAACATGGCGCAAAAAAGAGAAAGCCAAAAGCAATGACGCGACCCTGAGTGCGACGGACCGCCTATCCGGGACTACACCTGAGAGCTTATAGCCGCTTTGCAAAGCACTACTATGCATTAAAACTGATAACTGACACCCGCTGTGGTCATTGTCCCATTGACGCCGTCAATCTGATTCGTATGGTCGGCAAAACGGCGTTTGACCTCTACATAATAACCGATACCTACGATCACTTCACCCGAAACCCCTGCTATCAGATGCAGCGTTGGGGCGTAACGTTCTTCCATAGCATTGGAACCACTATGGGTCGTCCTGGATTTATTGATACCGAAACCCGCGCCGAGATAGGGCTTAAAATACTGTGTCGCTTTATAAAAGCGGCTCATTGAGATCTCTGCGCCGTAATTCGTATTAAGGGTTTTATTGCCGCCCTGATAATAGGTCTTGTCGCCATAGTTGTAAAAGGTGTTCATGATCCGCGATCCAAAACGGAAATCATCCACCTTTTTTTCAACACCGAAAGCGATTTCGTAGCCTATATCTTTTTTATCCCCCGTGCCGGCTTTGACATCGTCCTGATTTCCCTCTACATCGACACCGATACGCATGATCTTGTCATAACGTTTGGACATCTCCATAAAACGTTGGGACATTTGTTCAGGCTCTGCCGCCATTGCCATTGTTGTTGTCAACAATAAGGTTGCTGTTGCCAATGTGATAGTTTTCATGGTTTCCTTCCTTTGATAAGATGTTTTGTATTGGCTGTGGTATCCCCCTAAAGCAGTACTTACCACAGCAAGCAGTTCTATTTTTCAGCCTCGGCTTCATAGATATTTAGCGTGTCAAATCCCCCTACTGATTTATAGATGGATGATATGCCGAAGAGAGCGGATGTTTCTAAGGTCTTGACATCCGCCTGAATACTTGAATCGTAACCGATGACCGAAGGTATTACATTCATATAAACTCCTTCTTGTGTATGAGTTTATGGGAATAAGTGTAATTTTAGTATAGCTGAAATGGCGATTCGTAAAATTATGAAAAGCTATCAGCGTAAGGACCTAAGCCATGAATAATTTTTACTGATTATGAAAAGTTCAATAGAAGAAACACCGAAAATTATCGAAAAAAAAGAGTTGATTGTTTTTGACAGCGTATTATAGGGATATTTAGGTGGTGGGTCCTCAGGGACTCGAACCCTGGACCGCCCGGTTATGAGCCGGGAGCTCTAACCAGCTGAGCTAAAGACCCACATCAATGCTGGAAGGGCGAAAGTATAGACAAACTTTCTTTAGACAAAACTTTTTTTGCCCCGCCCTGTGTACATTTCTTTAAATCTGAAGGCCAGCAGATTCTGCAAGATGGCAAAAAGGATCATGAAATTGACAAAACTGCTGCCGCCGTAGCTGAACATAGGCAGCGGTACCCCCACGACAGGGGCCATCCCCATCGTCATCGCAATGTTGACCGACATGTAGATAAAGATCATCAGCGAAATCCCCGCCGCAACCACCTTGATGTACATGTCATCGCTGAACGTGCTCAGACTCAACAGATGTAGGATGATTGCCGCGTAGAGCGAGATCAACAAAAAGGCGCCGATAAAACCGAAACGCTCGACCACATAGGCAAAAATAAAGTCGCTCGAAGCGATCGGCAGGAACTTCATCTGCGTCTGGGTCGCTTCTTCCTTGACCTTTCCAACCACCCCGCCCGAGCCGATGGCGATAATCGATTGCTGAACGTGGTAGGAAGGTTTTTCGCCCAAAAAGTCCGCAATACGCTGTTTCTGATAGGCATGCAGCTGGGTATAGAGCAGCGGTGCCGAGATCAGAACAGCGGTAACCAGCGTCGCCCATATCTTCCAGTTCACCCCGACCAGAAAAAGTGTCCCCGCACCGATCAGAAGCAGTACGGTCGCTGTCCCGAGGTCAGGCTCTTTGGCAATGAGGATAAACGGCAGTAAAATAAAAAAACTGATCTTCAGAAAATCCATAAGTTTATAACCGTCTTTCGGCGGCGGGTTGCGGCTGATGAGATAGGCCAGCATCAAGACAAAGGCCGGTTTCATCAGCTCTGAGGGCTGCAAAGTGAAGTTCACAAAAGGAATATCGATCCACCGTTTGGCCCCCAGACGCGAATGGCCAAAGAACTCGACGGCGATCAGAAGACCGATATTAAGCCAGTAGAAAAACGGTATGAGCCAGCTGAAACGCCGCAGCGGAAGAAAAAAGAAAAAGATAAAGACCAGAATACCGACACTGACATAGACAAAATGCTTGTGGGCAAGGACAGGATGAACCTCGTTGATCAACCAATGCGAGATAAAGATCAAAGGCAGCAGTAATATAATGGTGGGATAATCAAAATGTGCTAAAATACGGCGATCAATTTTAAACACAATCAGCTACCTTTATAATGTCACTTTTAAAATATTGAGCGAATTGTAACATAACGGACAATAATGACACCAAAATCGACCACATTTTATGCCACTGACACCGTTCGACTGGACACTTTTTTAAGCAGTGAACTGGGTGTTACCCGCAATCAGATCGTCCAGCTCATCAAGCAGGATGCCGTTATGGTCGAGGGTAAGAAGGTCTCCAAGCCCGGCCTGAAGCTCAAAATCGGCCAAGAGGTGAACATCACCTTTCCGGAGGCCAAGGTCACCCCTGCCAAAGAGATCGATTTCGATGTAGAGATCCTCTATGAAGATGACGACCTGCTGGTCATCAACAAACCCTCCGGACTGACAGTCCACCCTGCCCCAAGTGTCAAAGAGCCGACCCTTGTCGACTGGCTTAAACACAAAAACATACGCCTTTCGACGCTCAGCGGCGAAGAGCGTCACGGTATCGTCCACCGTCTGGACAAAGGGACTTCCGGCGTGATGGTCGTCGCCAAAAACAACGAAGCCCATGAAGCACTCTCGGCGCAGCTGCAGGACAAATCAATGGGCCGCTACTACCTGGCGGTGATCAATCCGCCGCTTAAAGAGGCGTTTGTGACAGTTGACAAGCCTATCGGCCGCAGCAGCCAGAACCGTCTGAAGATGGCAGAGGTGGCAGGGGGCAAAGAGGCCAGGACCCTCTTCAAAAAGCTCGCACTCTCCAAAGATGAGAAAAACGAGCTGATCGCCTGCAAGCTTTTCACCGGGCGTACCCATCAGATCCGCGTCCACCTGGAGACATTTTCGCGTCATATTTTAGGCGACCATCTTTACGGCATCAAAAATGACAAACAGGAGCAGATACTGCTGCATGCCTATGTCATCTACTTCATCCACCCGACGACCAAAAAGAGATGCCAGTTTTCAGCGCCGCTGAGCAAAGCGATGAAAGAGTATTTAGAAAAAAACTTCGACCAGGAGATTATCAATGAACAGTTACCTCAAGAAAATTTTGAGCGCCACTTCGATATTAGTGCTGCTTAGCGCTTGTACCGGAGGCCCTTCGGCATCGAAAACGCCGAAAATTGACAAAACACTCCAAAAAGTGTCACTCAACGGCTTTTTAAGCGATATGACCTCTGCCGCGTTTGAGTGGAAGCCCGTTACAGACAATCGTGTCGAGGGGTATATCGTCTATCGAAATGATCCCAACGCCAAAAATCCGAATGCGTTAACGTCGATCGACAAAATCGGGAATCCCGCCGTAACACACTATCTTGATGAGGGGCTTCGACCGGGAACGCTCTACCGCTACCGTTTTTCAACCTACAACAAACGGGGAGAAGCCTCTATCGCAAGCGAACAGGTCGATGTCAAAACCAGGGCATTACTGCCTTCGGTCAGTTTCTTTTCGACGGCCGAAGCGATGCCGCGCAGCGCCAAACTGGTCTGGCGTCCGCACACCGACAGCAGCGTTGTCGCCTATTATCTGGAACGCCGTAAAGGCGGCGCGGACAAATGGCGTAAAATCGCCGTTATCAAAGGTCGCCTGAGTGCCGAGTATATCGATGAGGGGCTCGATGACAACACCCGTTACGAATACCGCCTCAAAGCCATCACCCACAACGACATTCTCTCCCAGCCAAGCGAGACGACCGCCGTTGTCACCAAGGCACCGCCAAAACCGCTCGGCACGATCAGCGCAACGCAGGGCAAGGCGGGTATCATCGAGCTGAGCTGGCCGACAAAAGCCGATACAGAGGTGGCCCATTATCAGCTCTACCGTGCCACCCGCAGCAAAGGACGCTACACGCTTATTGCCGATCAGCTGAAAAGCGGAAGTTTTATCGACAAGATCGAAGAACCGGGTCAGAAGTACTTTTATAAAGTCGTTGCCGTCAGTGTAGACGGTCTGGCAGGCGAGCTCAATGCAGCACAGACTGCAATGGGCACAACACTCGATGCACCGAAGGCACCGACAGATCTTGTCGCCATGGTAGAAAATGCCACCGTGCAGCTCACATGGAAAGCCGGCGACAGCCGAACAATCTCCTATATCGTGACCAAAGAGACAGATAAAGGGTTTTTGTCAAGTGAGACAAAACAGTTTAAGAACATCAAAAAAACACTGATGATCGACAGCTCTTTAAAGCCTGAAGAGACCTACACGTTCAGTGTCGTCGGCGTCGATAAAAACGGTATAGCATCCACACCGTCAAACAGTGTTGAAGTCAAACTCGAGGACAAAAAATAACCCATGCCGCATATCCATATCAAATCGTTCAAACCTGTTCCTCTGCCTGCCGAAAAAGGCAATGTCCGCTTTCATTTCATGGCAAGCAATGTTGCCCATGATGACGAACGCCTTATTGCGACCAGTATTGACGAAAAAGAGTTTTTTCTTCTTGTCAAAGAGACAGCCGAGAAGTCGCTTTTAAAAAGTGAGAAGATCTCCCGTCCCTCGCCGACCTACCTCATCAAGCAGGCCCTCAATGCCTACGCCGCGCTGAGCGGGAGCGAAATAGTGGCGTCTAATGTCAATGACACCTCCAAAAACATCCATCTTGAGCAGGAAGAGGCGTTATGGAGCATTCATGACTTTGCCAAGGGCTTTCCGGAGGCGAAAGATGTGCGTATCGAAGTCGGTTTCGGATCGGGCCGTCACCTTCTTCACCAGGCCAAAGAGAACCCAGACATTCTTTTCATCGGCATCGAGATCCATAAACCTTCCATCGAACAGGCCCTTAAACAGATCAACATTATGAACCTTAAAAACGTGCTTCTGCTTGATTACGATGCAAGGCTTTTTTTGGAGCTTGTCCCTTCCAATATCGCAAGCCGCATCTATGTCCACTTCCCGGTACCCTGGGACAAGAAACCGCACCGACGTGTGATATCGACCGCCTTTATCAATGAATCGACCCGGGTACTGGCACCGCAGGGACGTCTTGAACTCCGCACCGACAGCGAGAACTACTTTGCCTACTCATGGGAGACCTTTATCGCACTTAACAAGGCAAAGCTGGAGGTCAACAAGAACCAGGATATCGCCATCAGTTCCAAATATGAAGACCGCTGGAAGAAGATGGAGAAAAACATCTACGACATTACGCTGATCAATGAGGAGACAAGCCCCGAACTGACGATTGAAGGCAGTTTCGACTTTAAAAGCGGTCTGGATGAAGAGCGTCTGAGAACGTTCAACGGGACAACGAAAAAGGTCGAAGGCGGCTTTATCCATTTTGAACGTCTCTATCAGACCGATGACGGAAGAATGATGTTCAGGATCTCAATGGGAAGTTTTGAGAGACCGGAACACCTCTACGTCATTATCGGCAACGAGAAAAGCTACTATTTTCCTACCCGGCCGGTTCCTTCACAGACCAACTTCGCTATTCACAAACATTTGGACGAGATGCTTCATGGATAAGGTTATTTTGGCGCAGGAACTCTCCCTTGCCTATAGTACCGATGAGAGCATCATCTCAAAAGCGAACTTCTCCGTTAACTCCGGTGATTTTGTCTTCATTACAGGCGCAAGCGGCAGCGGTAAATCGACGCTCCTGAAATCGTTCTTCGGTGCACTCAAACCCGAGAGCGGCAGTCTGATCGTCGGCGGTGTCGAGGTCAACAAGATAACGAACGCCAAACTCGGTTTTCTTCGCCGTCATATCGGAATCGTTTTTCAAGACTACAAACTCGTCAAAGAGTGGACGATAGAGAAAAATGTGGCGCTGCCGCTGATCATCAACGGTTATGCCAAAGATGTCAGTGACATTCAGGTCGAAAAGCTGCTCAACCATGTCAAACTCTCGCACAAGGTGGGAAAATATCCGCCGGAACTCAGCGGCGGGGAGCAGCAGCGCGTCGCTATGGCAAGAGCACTGGCACACAACCCGATCCTGATATTGGCGGACGAACCGACGGGAAACCTCGACAACTACTCGTCAAAACTGATCTGGAACCTGCTCGAAGGCGCCAACAGCCAGCTCAAAGCAACCGTGCTGGTTGTTACCCACCACATCCCCGATGATCTCTCGGTTGATTATAAGCATTTCAATATTGAGCACGGGAGCATCTATGAAATCTGTTAAAAATCATCTCTCCCTGATCATCGCCCTTTTTACCATTGTTTTTACGATGCAGATCTACATTGTTGTCGAGCGCACCGTCAACGCCTATGAACACAATTTAAACGAGAACTACAGCATTGTTGTTGTCACCGAAAAGAAGATGAAGGCAGATGCCCTTGTCGCTTTAAGCCCAAAGATCAAGAATGCGCAGGAGATCTCGACCAAAGAGGTGATCGAACATCTTCAGTCACAGATGAAACAGCGCCATATCGACCTGTTGAAGCTCTCGCTTCCCCACTTCTACTCGCTTCATCTTGACCACTTTCCGACACCTTCGGAGGTACAGGAGCTGCGTAAAAGACTCGAAAAGAGCAGTGCCATTTCGCGCGTAGAGGATTTTGCCCAAAGCCATGACACCCTCTATAAGTTACTGCTGCTTTTCAAATCGGTCGTGATCATCTTTGCGCTTGCCATCTTTGCGGTCACCTCCCTGCTCGTCCTTAAAGAGATGCGCATCTGGCAATTCCAGCATAATGAGCGTATGAGTATTATGGCGATGTTCGGTGCACCGGTCTGGATGCGATCTGCAGTGCTCTTCAGACTCTCCATCGTCGATGCCCTGATCGCTTCTGTTCTGGCCATAAGCACCTTTAGCTACGTCAGCTATGCAAACATCGGTGACGAGCAGCTCCGTGCCATCGGTATCGATGTCCTTCTGTTTGATTCCTTCAACGACAGTCTCCTGATCGTCGGTGTTGCGCTCTGTCTCTCTGTCATCCTTGCGACCCTTATCGTTATCGGCCACAAAGAAGAGGTCTGATGCGTATTCTCCTACTCTCTCTTCTGTTCATCGTCTCTACGCTCTTCGCAAAAGAGGACATCAATAAACAGATCAATAAGACCAGTACAGAGATCAAAAGTTTTGACAAAAAGTACTCCAGTCTTCATAAAAAGATGCAGCAGACGGCAAAGGCGATCCAGCGAAAAGAGAAAGACCTGGTCGTACAGGAAGCGCACATCGAACGCCTGGAAAAAGAGTTGGAAAGTTCCAAAGTGCAGTATGAGTCAAATCACAAAGAGCTCTCCCAGCTCAAAGAGGAACAGCTTTTGCTTGAAAGGAAACAGGCGCTCATCGAAAAAGAGCTTATTGAAGCACTTGCACGTAACCTTTCCATCAATATGCTGCTCAAAGAGAAAAATGCCGTCACGACAGAGTCCATCATCACCGAAGAGATCATGCACGAACTTAATATCCAGACACAGCGTAAAATAGAGAATCTTGAACAAGCGCATACTGTCAATACCAAAACCATACAAGACTATCAACTGCGTACAAAGCAACTCCAGTCAGCAATTGGCAATATAGACAAACAGAAGATCGAACTGCTGGAAGCGACGCAAAAAAACAAACAGAGTATTCAGAGCCTGCAAAAAGACAAAAAGCGGTATAAAAGATCAATCAATAAGCTGATGGCACAAAAAGCAGCGCTGCAAAAGACCCTCGCGCAACTCAATATCGTCCGGACACAAGAAGCACAGAAAGAAAAAGAGAGCGTAAAGAGAACAACTGCGCATGCCAAAGTCACCAAAAGAGGCTCAAGTTATCAGAACGTCAAATCGGCAAAATACCGCGGTAAAAAAACTATCGCGCCATTAACAGGGTACAAGCTCGTCAAAGAGTTCGGTCCCTACACGGACCCCATCTATAAGATCAAGATCTACAACGAATCCGTTACCCTGCAACCGACCGAGCGCAACGCCAAAGTCAACACTGTGCTAAACGGCAAAGTCATCCTTGCCAAAAACACCCCGCTTCTGGATAACGTAGTCATTATCAAACACGCCAATGGACTGCATACTATCTATGCCCACCTGGATATGATCGCACCGACCATACAGAAAGGCAAAAAGGTCAAAAAGGGCGCTGTTATCGGCCGTGTTGACAATGAACTTATTTTTGAGGTCACGCAAAACAGTGCGCATATCGATCCTATGACGCTTATCGAGTAGTCAGACCTTCACCTCTTGCCACTTGCGCTGTCTGTAGATATACCAGAAGATGGCGCCTTTGATAAAGGTCTCGACCGTCATCGCGATGAAGATCCAGATCAATTCAAACCCCAGATAATACAAAATGACAGACGGAATAACCCGAAGCAGCCATAACGAGAGCACGTTCACCAGCAAGGTCGTCTTGGTCGCCCCTGCCCCGCGAAGCGCGCCGTTGATGACAAAAGTCATTGCCAGCGGCACCTGTGAGATACCGACAAGCTGCAGGTAGATCGATGCCGATGCGATCGTTGCGCTGTCCTGCGTAAAAAATCCGATGAAAAAGGCGGGAAAAAGGGCCATCACCAGACCGAGAAAACCCATCAGAAAGATCGCGACTTTGGTCGCATAGAGTCCCGTCTGATAGGCTGCCTCATATTTCTTAGCTCCGAGATTCTGGCCAACAAGGGCTGTTGCGGCAATAGCAAAGCCGAAACCCGGCATAAAGGCAAGCCCTTCAATGCGAAGCCCGACCTGATACCCCGCAATGGCCGCGGTGCCGTACGCTGTGATCACACCCACGAACAGGATAAAAGAGCTGACACTGATCAGACGCTCCAGCGAGGCGTGTTTGCCCACATGCAGTGCCCGGATCAGATCGGCTTTCGTAAAATGGTATATCAGATGCAGTTTGGCATCTTTGCGCGCCAAAAGAAAGAGATAGATCAACAGATTAAAGCCGTAAGCGATTATCGTGGCATACGCTGCTCCGGCAATGCCCATCGCGTCAAAACCGCCGTGGCCAAAGATCAGCAGATAGTTAAAGAGCAGATTAATCATGGCAGAGAAGATCTTGATATAGAGCGAGGAGGTCGTATCGCCCGCTGCCGAAAGCGCATTGTACATCAGTGCATCAAGAAAGATAAGCGGCAAGCCCAGCATAAGAATCCCGAAATAGTCCCGGCCGAATTCCGCCAACTCCGCTTCAGCACCCATCCACAGGTAGAAATTCTCGGCATTCAGAAAACCGAAGAGGCTGATCGGCAGCGAGAGCAACAGGGCAAAGAGGCCCAGGGAGTATAGAAGCGCAGAAGCGCGGTGGCGGCGCCTCTCACCGATCAGCCTGGCTATGACGGCATTGCCCCCGACAATATAGAGCGTCATGACTACATTAATGACCATCATAAACTGCATGCTCATCCCCACTGCCGCCAGGGCAGCGACATTGAGCATGCCCACCATGATCATATCGATCAGCAGCTGTAAAATATCAAGCAGATGTTTAAAAGCGGCAGGAAGTGCGAGCCCTAAGACCTCGCGAAGGTGGGTACGCTTACTCAAAGTATTTGGCGACCTCTTTCATCCCTTCGATGAGCGCCTCTTCACTCTCGTAAACCAGTTCAATGCGGTTATTTGGCACTTCGCCCAGAGGATCAATGTCAAATATCAGGACATAGGAGGCAATGGGGACTTCCTGTTTTTTCTCCATCTTTGCCCACTCCAGTGAGACCTGTGCCAATTCACCGTGTACATCTACCGTAGCGGCCGGGTAAAGCCGGGTCAGCTGCGTCAGATCGATACGTTTGCCCTGTGCTTCATAGATCATATTTTTTTTCATCGTTTATAGCTCCAATTCCGGCGATATTTTATCATCTTCAAAAGCAGTTTCACGAATATTGAAATTGTTTTTGATCCAGATGAAATAGAGTGCCGCCGCGGCAAAACTGCTGCCGAGCAGCATCGTGATCACCGAGAGAGAAACACCGGCCTCCACCAAAAAACCGATACCCAGCGAGACAACCGCAACGGTCAATAAGAACATCATATCGTTATAGGCGACCACACGGCCGTAATACGCTTTGTCGGTATGGTGCTGCAGCAATGTATAGGTATAGGACCAAAGCGTGGTCGTTGCAAACCCGACAAAGACCGAGGCAAGAAGCGAAAGGTAGAAGTTCTCTATCACCAGTGCCCAGACAATGATGCTGAGCGCCTGATAGAAGAGAAGATAGACAAGGCTCCTGTTGTTGACCCACTTTCCGATGAGTATCGGACCGAAGACCAGGCCGACGGCACGAAGGGAGTGCAGCAGCCCTATACCCAAGGCAACGGCAACCGCTTGCGCATAGTAGCGCTCCACCATCAGTGCGACCAGGGCATCAAAGGCAGTGAACCCGACAAAGGCGTGCAAGAAGATAAGATGTTTAATATGCGGTTCATTTTTTAAATAGGTAAAGCTCTCTTTGAACATTCGGAAAAAACCGCTGCTCTCTTTGAGCTTTGTCTCAGGAAAGAGAAGCGTCATCAGCAGAAAAAACGCGACGGTAAAAAGCAGTGCATCGAGTAAGAATGCGATCTTTACGCCCACAATGTAGACAACAAACCCGCTGACAGCCATCCCGAAAGTGTAGGAGAAAGACCAGATAACCGAGTGGATCTCATTGGCCTGTTTGAGCTTTTCATCATTCAATATCCGTGGCAGCAGCGACATTTCCAGCGTGAAATAAAAACTCGACGCGCCCATACGTATAAAGACCAATAAAAACAGCAGCCATAGCAGAGAAACATTATCAACCAGCATCAGCGGCAGCGTCGCGACTATCTCCAAGACCATCAGCAGTGCCATCAGCCGCTTGGGTGCGATCTTGTCGATCAAGACACCGCTGAAAGGCGCCTGCAGCACCCCCGGAAGAAAATGCAGTGCAGCCGTCATCGCGATGATACTTGCCGAGACATTGAGCTCGATCAAAAGGGTATAGATCGCAACATTGGAAAACCACGCCGCAAAATAGGCGATCAACTGAATCAATGAGAGGCGTCTGAGCAACGGCTCATCACGTAAAAGGGAAATATATCTGTTCATGAGCGCAAGCATAGCAAAGATGCATAAAAATGCTTCTTTATATTAACCTTTTTATTACCTTGTTTAAGGTAATATTGCGCAATTTATTTTACAACTCCCATGAAGGTTTTTAGATGAAAAAAGAAGTTAAAAAAGTTGTACTCGCCTACTCCGGCGGACTAGATACAAGTGTTATCCTCAAATGGCTGCAAGATGAGTATCAGTGTGAAGTCGTTACCTTTACCGCTGACCTTGGTCAAGGCGAAGAGGTCGAACCGGCCCGTGTCAAAGCACTTGAACTCGGTATCAAGCCCGAAAACATTTTCATCGACGACCTTCGTGAAGAGTTCGTAAAGGATTATGTCTTCCCGATGTTCCGTGCCAATACGATCTATGAGGGTGAGTACCTGTTGGGCACTTCCATCGCCCGTCCTCTGATCGCAAAACGCCAGGCCGAGATCGCCAGGATCACAGGTGCTGACGGCGTCAGCCACGGTGCGACCGGTAAAGGAAACGATCAGGTCCGCTTCGAGATGGGTTACCTGGGCCAGGATGCGACACTGACGATCATCGCGCCGTGGCGTGAATGGGATCTGAACTCCCGCGAAAAGCTGCTGGCCTATGCTGCGGAACACGGCATCAAGATCGAGAAAAAAGGTAAAAAATCCCCTTACTCTATGGATGCGAACCTCCTACACATCTCTTACGAAGGCGGTATCCTTGAAGATCCTAATGCCGAGCCGGAAGAGAGCATGTGGCTATGGTCAAATTCACCTGAAAACGCACCGAATGAACCGGAGTACATTGAGATCGGTTACCAAAACGGCGATCCGATAACACTAAACGGCGAAGCACTATCACCGGCGACGATGCTAAAAACCCTCAATGAGCTTGGTGGCAAACACGGTATCGGCCGTGTCGATATCGTCGAAAACCGTTTCGTCGGGATGAAAGCACGCGGCTGTTACGAAACACCGGGCGGGACCATCATGCTGAAAGCCCACCGCGCTATCGAATCGATCACGCTTGACCGTGAGGCAGCCCACCTTAAAGACGAGATGATGCCGCGTTATGCGAAACTGATCTACAACGGATTCTGGTTCTCGCCGGAACGTGAAATGCTTCAAGCCGCTATTGACAGCACGCAGACCTATGTCAACGGAACCGTCCGCCTTAAACTCTACAAAGGTAATGTTATTGTGGTCGGCCGGAAATCTGACGATTCACTCTTCAGTGCAGAGTATTCGACCTTCGAAGAGGATGAAGTCTACAACCAAAAAGATGCCGAAGGCTTTATCAAGCTTAATGCACTGCGCTTCGTCATCGCCGGCAAAACACGCAATAAAAAATAGTACCTTGCCCAGTATTCACTGGGCAATCTATCATCTTAAAGAACTCTGCTCCTGCTCTACCCATAATATTAAAAATCTTAATTCCTGATTTACAATTAACGAGCTATTATTCTTATAATTTATCTAAAGGTTTATCATGAGCACCATCAAAATCGATCCTGAATCACAAGAGTTTAAAGAGACCCTCGAAAAAACGATCCGCTTTACCGACAAGGTCGTCAAACAGTTCGGCTGGGCCTACAACCCCGATCCCGAGATCAACCAGGGTATTCAGTTCGGCCTGACACGTAACAAAATGATGCACGGCAAGCGCTACTGCCCCTGTTTTTTTGTCACAGGTGAACCGGATGACCGTGTCTGTCCATGCACGCCGGCTATTGAAAAAGAGATTCCGGAAGATGGTGTCTGTCACTGCCAGATCTTCTGTACACCCGAATACGCTGCAGCCCAGGCACAAAGCGAAACTATCGAAGAGGTCGTTCATCAACATTCGCGTGGCCTAAGCAAAAAAGAGTGTGCCATTCTTGTTGATAAAGACGAGCTCGACGGTGATGAAGTGATGGCTCTTCTTGAAGCACGTGAGCTGGGTATGGTTGATTTTAAACTTGTCGATGTACGTGAGCCGATGGAGTGGCAGATGGGCCATATCAAAGGTGCCGACAAGCTCATCCCGACCAGCAGTTTTTTCCAGGCATTGGAAGAGGCCAAACTCTCTCATGATGAGAACATCATCCTCTACTGCCATGTAGGCAGCCGCAGTGCACATTGTGCCCGTATCTTGAGCGATATGGGGTATAAAAAGGTCGGCAACATCACCTATGGAATCGTGTCATATCCCGGTGAAAAAGAGGCGTAATTGCCACCTAAAAAAGCATAAAATGGTGCCCTTCTTTGGTTGATGCACTGGCTTTTTTCAGGAAAAGCGGATGTATCAACCTCAAAAAACGCTCTCTTGATAGGCAGACGATATACCCAAGCGGGCCTTGTCTCTATCTCTTGCAAGCCACTTATTTATCGTTATCTCCTTTTTTACCTTCACTTGCTACAATATTACACAGAAATAAAATTTAGGAATATTGATGCAAGTACTACTGATCAAAGATGTTAAAGGGCTAGGTAAAGCAGGTGAAGTGAAAGAGGTCAAAGACGGTTACGGTAAAAATTTTTTAGTCGGCAAAGGCTTTGCAAAAGTTGCCACTAACGAAGTACTGAAAAAACATGCTTCAAACGAACGCAAAAAGGCAGAAGATGAAGCCAAAGAGATCGAAGAGCTGAAAGCACTTGCACAGAAACTGGACAAACTCAAAGTGACTGTTACAAAAAAGCTTGGCAGCAGCGGGAGTCTTTTCGGCGCAGTAACAAAAGACGAGATCGTACAGGCACTGCAAGAGCAGCATAACATTGAGATCGATAAAAAACATATCAACCATAAAGAGACCATCAAGGCAACAGGGAGTTATGATCTTGACTTCAAGCTTGGCCATGCCATGCATGCAACGATTCATCTAGAGGTAATCGGTGAGTAATACAGCAGAACACAAGGTCGGATTTGTCGCTCTCGTAGGGCGTCCGAATGCCGGGAAAAGCACCATGCTCAACTGGATCCTGGGTGAAAAGATCGCTATGGTATCACAAAAAGCCAATGCGACACGCAGAAGACTCAACGCAATCGTCATGCATCATGACGATCAGATCATCTTTGTTGACACACCCGGTCTGCATGAAAAAGAGAAGATGCTGAACCAGTATATGCTTGAAGAGGCACTCAAAGCGATAGGCGATTGTGATCTTGTTGTATATTTAGCACCGGCAAGCGATTCCATTAAACATTACCAGCACTTTTTAGAGGTCGACGGTAAAAACCGAAAGCATATTATCGCCCTCTCCAAGATTGATCAAGTCTCCCAGCAGGAGCTGTTAGAACGTATTGGTGAATACAATCAGTTTGCCTCAAAATTTGAAGCCTTGATACCGATGTCTGTGACAAAGAATGTCGGTAAAAACGATTTGCTTGACGTTATTGTCAAGCACCTTGACACTTCGCCTTATCTTTATGATCCGGAAGACCTCACAACAGAGATGATGCGTGATATCTACAGAGAGTTTATCCGCGAAGCAATCTTTGACAATATCAGTGATGAGATCCCTTATGAATCTGATGTCGTCATCGACAAGATCGAAGAGGACAAACGTGTTGAACACATTCGTGCCACGATCATTATCGAAAAAGAGAGTCAAAAGGGGATTATTATCGGTAAGGGAGGAGCGGCCATCAAACGTATCGGTCGAGACGCCCGAGCAAAAATTGAAAGACTCGGCGGCAAACCTGTCTATTTGGATCTATTCGTCTCTGTAAAAAAAGGATGGACTAACGACAAAGAGTTTTTACAGACACTCGGCTACAATCTTTAAAAAATCATGAGAAGACATACTTCTCATGTCTGTTAACATATCTGTTAATTTATTACTTTATTATGTTTAATAATAAACTGTTATATAGCTTCAAATAACTCTTGGCACAATAACATCACACTTCACAAATAGGCTATTTAGGCGTTTTGCGCGAAATTTGGACAAATTTGTTTATATATATCTTTTTTTAATAACATAAGAATATCTTTAAGTTTAAAATGGTTAAAATGGATTCAGTCACAGTCATTTAATAGGATTTCAATTTATTAGATAGACTGTTATTTCATTAATCTGTTTATATTTTATTATAGACGTGGAAAAGTTCAGTTTTAATTTATTTGAAGCTGAGCGCATAAATCATTCTTAGGATATAGTGCGATGAATAAAACGCAACAACCGACATTTACCAGTGTCCTTTCTCTAAATCCTTACAAAGAGACATATTATATTGGTTCATCCGGAAAATTAGAACAAGTTACCTCCATAAACTTCTCTAAAACCCAATATGCGATGTCTTTTTTAAATACCAACGATTTTCTCACTGCATTAATTGGCGTAAGTAAAAACATCCCGGACGAGGATTTGTCTTTTGCCATAGAGAGCAAGATCTATGAAGAGCTCGCACTTGATATGGCTGTTGAATATAATATTCAATTTATCGAATCAGGCCAACAATTAGATGACAAAGAACGTTATTTTCATGTCTTCATTGTTGATCCACTCACAATGGATGAAACGTTTGAAAACATCGTTGATAAGATCAAATACATTGATCAGATCGTACCGGTACCGCTTCTGCTTAAAGGACTGTACCAACGCGAAATCGTAACCGAAGTCGGCGTCCACTGTTATATCTATTTTCAAGACAATGACGCCTTTTTTACCATCTACAATGATCGAGAGTTTGTCTATACAAAATCATTGAAATATTCAATTAAGATGATGCATGAACGGTTTTGTGAACTTTATGGTGAGCAGATCGCCTATCCGCTCTTTATTGAACTTCTTTCAGGTGCCGGTCTCAGCTCTGACAACAGAGAATATCAACGCGATCTGATCAAATTGTTCGGCGAACTCTTTCTACATATCAATGATGTTCTAACCTATGCCAAGAGGGCATTTGAGCTGGAGTCTATCGACCAAGTCTATATCGGTTCGCAAATCGGTTCAATTGCAGGTCTTGATGAATATTCTCAAACCTACCTAGGCTTAATTTCAAAACCATTTGACTTTGACTACGGGTTTGATACGAATGGCCGGTATGTGGACCAGATACATCAATTGGTACACCTTTACACCATGACCGAAAGTGAAGAGCGGTACGAATGCAACTTCTCCCTTTATCCGAGACCGCCGAAATTTTTACAGCGAAACAGCGGTAAACTGATTGCAGTAGCCGGAGTGGCCCTGCTTGTTGCCTTTGCCTACCCGGTAGTCTTTTGGAGCATGACCTTCGCAGAAGAACTCAACAAAGCAATTTTGGATAGTGAATATGCTGAAGTGCATAATATTAAAACAACACGTGAAGCTACGATCAATCTCAAAACTGTAGAAAAAAATGCCGTTACCAAACTGGTTGAGGCGGAACAGACTGAATTAGATCGTCAAATGAATACCTTGTCCAAGATTCATGAAGTGAAAGTCAACTATCCTATGAAAGCAAAACTGACCACAGAATTTGCTGCAGACCTGAATAAATATCAGGTAAAATTACAGAAGCTCGCATATCATGAAACTGAGAATTTCAAAGGCTTCACTTTTTATATGATCTCTAAAAAAGATAAAGATATCACACGTCTGTTGGAGTATTTAACAGCCAAGAAAACGTCTCGTTTTCACTTCATGCTCGAAGAGATCCATTATGATGAAGAGAAAAAACATTACCTAAGTGAGATGAAGGCGGTGATAAAATGAGTGCTATATTAGAGAAGTATCTTTATGACATAGATCAAAGTTTTGCTCAGAAAAGTGACAAAGACATTAAAATGATCTATGCGATGGTTTTTGTCGTCCTTGTCACATTCTCCTATCTTGTCTTTTGGGAAAGCTCAGAACAGGGCTATAAAGATGCGTTAGCAGCTTCCCAGGCCGTACAGGCGAAAATAGATACAGATAGACAGTATTTGTTGATGCACCCGGAGAGTGAGATTGTTCGTTTGGATCAAGAGATCACTCAGCTCAACAATGAACTGGTTTCATTGAAAAGTGAAAATGCGTACATCAAGACAGAGATCGAAAAAATCCCTGAACTTTTTTATGACGAAGAGATTTGGGGTGAATTTATAGATTCTATTGCAGAAAATGCAAAAAAACATAAAGTTAAACTCAATTACTTTGCCAATAGATTGGCTGAGGATAAAACAAAATTCGGTCATGTCCTGAATATTGATATACAAGCTATAGGCCAATACCAAGATATGATCAGATTCATTAACGCCATAGAGAAGAGCAAGCTGGTAGTTGATCTTCACGATCTTAATCTTGAAGCGACAACGAAATTGAATTTAGATCTTAATTTATCAGTATGGGGGATCACATATTAATGAAAAAATTACTTTTATTATCACTACTGCCCTTAATACCGATTTCCTTGGTAGCGAGCACTGCGGACCATGAGACTATTAACAAGCAGATCATCGAGATAAAACCTCCTCGAAAAGGAGTAAGCAGTGTCGATGTTTTACGCGTCAAGAGTCCTTTTATTTTGTTACACAAGAGTAAAAATGGCGTTAAAACCACCTATGCTGTTAAACGAGAGGTCAAATTACCGCCGCTTAAACTTGAGTCCTGCATTAATAAAAATGTAAAGATCAATGGTAAATGGTACAAAGAAGGTGATAGAGTACGTCAATACACTATTGTCAATGTGTCGGCTACTGAAGCACTGCTTAAAAGCAAAACCAAAGAGCTGAGACTCTATCTGAATCAAAAAAACGACAAGATTCAATTCAAAGTAAACTAGAGCAATCTGGATAAAAGGAAGATCAAAAATGAAAAACTTAAATAAAAAACTGATTTCGTTCGCAGCCTCTGTTGTCTTGGCGACAGCGATGCAAGCAGACTGTACCTATGAGCTTTTTAGCATTTCATCTGCAAAAGGGACGACGATTGGTGAGTATGTCGATCAACTGACAACGGCTTGTGAGTACAGTCTTGTTGTTGCAGACAAAGAAACTGAAAAGATGATGGACAAGAAATTAAATAAAACCCATATCAAAAACCTTACTATTGACGAAGTTTTTGGGATTTTATTAACAGAAAACAATCTGAACTTCAGTATAGAGAATGGGATTTTGAGAATTTCCTATCTTAAAACAAAAACCTACAATATCGACTACATACTTTCGTCACGTAAAAGCCAAGGCTCCACGGATGTCATGCTAAGTTCAAGTTCTTCTCAAATCGGTCAAGGCAACTTGATGGGAAGCACATCCGGTATGACTGGATCTTCAGGCTCAACTCCGGATCCAATGAGTGCCAATAGCAGTGCCGGTGCAAATAAATCGGGAATTTCAATTGAATCGTCGGACGAGGTAAAATTCTGGGAAGAATTGGATCTTGAACTGCAACGCGTTCTTAACCGCCCTGAAGATGCTTATCAGGCTGAGGCACCTATCATTAACAGAAATGCCGGGCTGGTTACTATCTCTGCTACAGGCCGTCAGCAACAGCGTATAGATGAATATCTTAAAAAGCTGCAGAACAAGGTTCAAAGACAAGTCCTTATCGATGTAAATATGCTTGCTGTACTTTTTGATGACAAGTCATCTACCGGTATCGACTGGTCACAGCTCTATGCGCTTCAAAATTTTCAACTCGCTGTTGATTCAGTAAGTACAAACGGTAAATGGAGCGGAACATACACTCCGGTCGGGAATCTTGAGAGTATTGACACTCTCGCAAACAGAGCAGCAACTCTGGTTCAAATATCCGGCGGAGGTTCGATTACAGAAGTCATTAAATTCTTAAAAGAGCAAGGTGAAGTACGCTCGATTTCTAATCCGAAAGTACTCACCCTTAACAACCAACCTGCCCTTATTACTGTAGGTACAGAATACTTTTATATGATTGAACAGTCTCAGAACCAACAAGGTGCCGGTGGCGGTGTCGTCGCCACAACACAAAACAATATCGTCAACTCTGTTTTCGCCGGTGTTCTTTTGGATATCACCCCAGAGATCGCTGAAGATGGTTCTATTACAATCAAAGTCAACCCATCACTGAGTCAAACCCGGGTTCAGGTTTCAAGTGCTTCAGCAGAGCAAGAAAATCGCACCATGCCGCCTGACCTTGACCGTCGACAACTCTCAACTGTCGTAACAGTCAAAGATGGTAATCGTATTATTTTGGGTGGGCTGATCGGTTCACGTGAGAACTTCCAAACAAATAAAGTTCCATTGCTCGGCGACATTCCTGGTCTTGGCTATTTCTTTAAATATGAAGAAAAAATCCGCCAGGTCGAAGAGCTCGTTATTGTCATCGAACCGCATATCGTCAAACCACAAGGCAATACCTTGGAATTGCAAGATTTGGGATACACTTCAATGACAAAAGAAGAAGCTGGTTTAAAAGCAACATTTAGCGAAGATAGCGATGTCACACCAGATGCAGAAAAAGCACCTGAGAGTAAAGAGGCAGATGAGCAGCTCTAAAACCTTCCGCAATTGTAAAGACGTTTTTATGGACATTGTCGATGCAAAAGACTATGTCCAGCTTGACCGCAATGCCGCTGTCTATCATGGGCTTAAAGAGGCTGTAAAAAAGCCTCTGAAAATGATTCTTGTTTTTGGAAAACCGGGAACAGGGAAAAGTATGATGCTTAATAAGCTCTACAAAGAACTTTCTCCACAACAAAAAGTTACCTATATCCAGACACCCATTATTGACGAAAGCGAATTTTTCAAGGTCATGGCCTATGAGGTTTTTCAATTCAATTCACCATCTCCTCTTAATTTCACTCAGTTTATTGAGATTTCGAATTATTATGCAATGGAGACGACACCCATTGTAATTCTTGATGAGGCACAACTTTATTCGGAATCACTCATGGAGAAGATACGATTAATATCAGACTCCAGAAAGGTCAAATTCATTTTTGCATTACACAAAACTGAGAAAGAAGACCTAATAGCCAAGGAACATTTCAAAACACGTATTTGGGAGAGCCAAGAGTTACAAAATGCCACGCCGTCTGAGTTGACTATTTATATCCAGAAGAAACTCTTACGGGCCAACTATTTTGATATAGCCAATATGTTTACTGAAAAGAGTGTACGCCATATCCACCAATTCACCGATGGCAACTACCGTGACACGAATAAGTTACTTTATTCACTCTTTGAGATCTGCAGTTGGTACGAAGAGAACAGACCTTCTAAATTGAACTTCACATCCATGCCGACAAAACTGATAGAGATGGCTGCCATTCATATAGGGTTTATCGATGCTTGATGTATTAGAACTTGAAAAAAGATGGTTTCGTTACCGCTTAAAAAAAATATTGCCGTTGCTCATAACCGCTGTAATATTATTAACGGTCGGTACTGCAACTTCTTATCTTTATATTGCCTATCCCGACATGATAAAGAATCTCGTCGAAAACGAGCAGTCTGTAGTACAGAAAACACGTCCTATTGTAGAAACGAATATTACAATCAAGAGTGTTCCTCCTAAGAGATTATCGATAGATGATGAACAAAACATTCTAAGACCTTCTCTTAATTTTATGTACAACATTGAAGATCAGGTCATTAACTATACGAACACTGAAGTCATTAAAACTGCTTCTGCCGCTAAAGAAATAAAGACACAACAATCTGTTAAAGCCAAAAGCACACCAAAATCAGCCGTACAAACAGAGAAAAAGACAACAAGCGTGCCGAAGCAGCATACCAAAGTTGCCAAAGTACAGAAAAAGCAACCTACTGCGAAAAAAGTCGTCAAGGTAGCAGAACCTGTAAAAGAGGTCGTCAAGGTAGTTGAACCTGTAAAAGAGGTTGTTCTTGTTAAAGAGAATACGATTGTTGCCAAAAAAGAGCCTGAAACACTTTTCGTTCAAATCGATCACAAACAGATATCCGATAACGAGCTTAACAGCGTAATCAAACGTTTTGAAAAGCAGAACAAACCGGCTTTGAGCCTCTTTATAGCTAAAAAATATTACGAGCAAGGCAATTATAAAGAAGCCTATAACTATGCCTTGAAAACAAATAATCTTAACCCTGATATTGAAGACAGTATTCTTATATTTTGTAGATCCTTGGTAAAATTAGGCAGAAAAGAGGAAGCGGTCACAACATTACAGGCCTATTTACAAAAAACATATTCCGTTCAAGCGTCAATATTACTCAATGAAATTCAACTAGGAAAATTTAAATGATTAAACTAACATTTCTGTTCTTTGTCTCTTCTATGCTTTTACAGGCAGATACTAAACTCGAGACCTACAAACTCTATCAAGATGCAAAATATGAAGAAGCTTGTCAGAAGGGTGAGGGTATCCTCGAAGAGTATAAAGATGATGAAGAGTTTATCTCGCTCTATGCTTTTGCCTGTCTTAACGCCGATCACCTTGATAAACTCTCTATGCCGATCACTGCATTAAAAAAATCGAAGGAAGCGCGGGCCAATGCCGCTTACTTTTCTGTTATTCTGATGCAGAAAAAGCTTCTTATGTATTCACTTAGCGACCGATATGACTTGAAGCCTGTCAAACTTCCGACAACAGATTATGTTCTCTCAACAGTCTTTGACCTTTATGCAAAAGACACCAGTCCAAAAGACAGACGCCGTTATAACTATAGAGATCCTAATGATGCAAAAAAAAGTTATCGTCTTTTTGTCACAAAAAGCGCGCCTTCGCCTAAGATGGTTATAGAAGAATATTATGATAAGATTATGACACAACGTCATATCTATTGGTAGGATACAAAATGGATAGAGTTACCCATGACTTATTGGCACAAGGGCATATCTCAGAAGAGCAGATTGAACGTCTGCATCGTGTTGGGGTAAAAGATGATACCCTCCTCGAGACACTAACTAAAGTCGGTGCCGTTTCTGCAAACTTTGTTAAACGGTTTATTGTTGAACAGGTCCGTTCGGGACATTATGAGATTGCTATTATCAAGCAGTATCATTTTTTGGATGAACAAGCTGTTATGCAGTATCTCGGTGAAGTGATGGAGATACAATTTCTTGATCTTGACTCTATTGATATGGATTACAGGCTGGCCGACAGGATCCCGTTATCACAATTAAAACGTTTTAATGCTATTCCCATCAAAGAAAATGACCTATCGGTTACAGTTGCATTTGCAGACCCTCTGAATATCGAAGCACAAGAGGCGCTTCAACGCCTTTTTCCACGCAAGCCGATCGAAATTGCAGTCGCTACAGAGAAACAGATTCAGGCTTATCTCTTTAAAATTGAGCTGAAAGACAGTGTTAAAGAACTGGTTGTCAATATCCGGAATGAGTTAAACTCCATCGGGACTGACCAAAATAAAGATCAGGCACAAGCCTCATCCATCTTACAGCTTATAGATGTCATCTTAAAAGCTTGTATCAAAAACCGTGCGAGTGATATCCACATCGAACCTACCGAAAACAACTGTACCGTGCGCGGTCGTGTTGATGGCAAGCTCTCTGAGATATTCATCTTTGACAAAGATATCTATCCGCCACTCGCATCACGTCTGAAGATCCTGGCAAATCTTGATATTGCGGAAAGAAGAAAGCCGCAAGACGGCCGTTTTTCAGCACAAGTAGGTGATAGGGAATACGATTTCCGTTTCTCAACCTTGCCGATTATGTACGGTGAATCAATTGTTATGCGTGTACTCGACAAAGAGAAAGCGATGATACGTCTTGAAGATGCCGGTATGGATGAAGCTGGTTATCAAAAACTCCATAATGCCCTTAAAATGCCATATGGTATTATCCTTGTCACCGGACCGACGGGTAGCGGTAAAACAACGACCCTCTATGGTGCGCTCAACGAGCTGCGCAGTGTTGAAGAAAAAGTTATTACGGTCGAAGACCCTGTGGAATACCGGATGAACCTAATTCAGCAGGTCCAGGTGCAGGCCAGTGTCGGTCTCAGTTTTGCCGATGCGCTACGTTCAATTCTGCGTCAGGATCCGGACAAGATCATGATCGGGGAGATCCGTGACCAGGAGACACTTGAAATTGCTATTAAAGCAGCTTTGACAGGTCACTTGGTTATCTCTACCCTGCATACGAATGATGCCATCAGTGCGATACCGAGGATGGTTGATATGGGTATTGAGCCTTACCTCATCAGCGGTTCACTGGTTGCCGTTCAAGCGCAGCGTCTTATTCGTAAGATTTGTCCTTACTGCAAGACAGAAGATAATCTGCCACTCTCGGTCACAGAACAATATAAAAAATACTTGCCGGAAGGTACTGTTTTTTATAAGGGGGCAGGATGCCGAGAATGCAATGGCGTCGGATACATGGGCCGGGAGATGATCTCGGAGGTTCTGCCTATTTCGGAAGAGCTGTCAAGTATGATTGCGCGCAGTGCTTCGAAAGATGAGATAACAGAGCAAGCGGTCAAAGAGGGTTTTGAACAGATGTTTGCGAATGGTATGAAAAAAGTTGTTAGCGGCGCAACGACTATTGAAGAAATTTTAAGGGTGGCAAAAGTATGAAACATTTTACAGTAACGGTACTTGCTCGCGGGAAAAAAACAGAGCATAGATTATACGCTGAAGGCAAGAAAGAAGCCCACTATATGGCCAAGGTCAAATTTCCGGGCATATTAGTAAAAGTTGAAGAGAGTTCGCCCCCGCTGGAAGAGCAGTTTGCCCAGTTCAAAGCCAATCTTTTTAAAAATGCTAAAAAGAAAAAACTCAAACCGGATTCTCAAATAGCTGCGATCAACCAGTTGGCGGTTATGACCAATGCGGGTATTTCGATACATGATTCACTTGCGGAACTTGCCGATGCGACAGAAGATAAAACACTCAAAGAGATTCTGAGTAAATGTGGTGAGGATATTAATGCCGGTTCAAGTCTCTATAATGCAATGAACAACTTCCGATCTCAACTTGGCGGTCTTACGCTAGCGATGGTCGAGCTCGGTGAAAAGACAGGTAACATGGCTGAGGCATTGGCAAAACTTGCTGTCATGCTCGAAGAGATCCGTATGAATGTAATCAAATTTAAAAAAGCAATGGCCTATCCGCGTAATGTTATGATCGCAATGGCTGTTGCATTTAGTATATTGCTTTCTTTTGTTGTGCCTCAGTTTAAAGAGATCTTCGAACAACTTGGGGCGAATCTACCATTGCCGACAAGAATATTGATGTTCCTTTCTGATATGCTGACACAGTACGGTCTTTTTGTTTTGGCAGGCATTGCTGTTATCTATCTCGTCATTAAATATATGATTGATCATAATAGAGAGTTCCGATACGGTTTTCATCAATTTCTTCTAAGACTGTATTTAATAAAAGGCATTATTCTCTATTCAACACTAAACCGTTTTACTCTCGTCTTCTCTGAACTGGTCCGTTCCGGTATTCCGATAGCTGAAGCGCTTGATACCGCCATTAACATGACGGACAACCTCCCCTTAAAAGAGAAATTGACAACAGTGCGTAGTGCTGTTGAAAAGGGAAGTACATTGCACGAGGGTCTTGAAGAAACGGGGCTTTTTGAGAACATGATCATTTCAATGGTCTCGGCAGGTGAGCAATCAGGCCAGTTGGATACGATGCTCAACAAAGTAACAGAGTATTATAAAATGCGATTTGACAAAATCATCGACGGTCTGCAAGAAGCGATTGAGCCGGTTATGCTCGGTATTATTGCGGTGATGGTATTGATGCTTGCACTCGGTATTTTCTTGCCAATGTGGAGCTTGGGTGATGCGGCAATGGGACGTGGTTAGAAACACGTTCCCTTGAAAGGCAGTGGTTTCTACTCTGCTTTAGCCGCTTCTTCTTTCTCTTTACGCTTCTCTTCTTTGATCAGCATCTTTTTATAAACTTCGTCTTCTTGCATCATGCCCGCTTCATAAAGAAACTGCGAAGCGACAAAATCACTTTTTTTGATCTTGTCATATTTGGCAAAACTGAGGTACAAGACATCTTTTGCCCGTGTTACAGCCACATAAAAAAGACGGCGCTCCTCATCCAGACTGCCGCCGCGTACCATCAGCTTGCGGTTTGGAAAACGCCCGTCCATCAGGTCGATGACATAGACCTCTTTATACTCCAAACCTTTTGAAGCATGAATACTTAAGAGATGCACACCCTCCCCTTGGGTCAGATCCTGAGAGCCCAGTATCATCGCATTTAAAAACCGTTCATGTTCACTATAGGGACGTGTCAGCTCCACCAGTATCTGCGATTTATTGTGGATGCGCTCTGTCGACTCTTTTTTCTGCCGCTCATCAATAGTGCCGTCTGCCTGGAGAGCACGTTTGGAACTCAGTACATCGACGATGCCGTGATAAAACTCTGAGGTGCGGATCTTGCTGACAATGGTTTTTGGCTGTTTTAGTCCGTGGATCGACCGCAGCAGCTGCGTGAAATGGAAGAGGAACTTTGCCCCGTCTTTGGTAAGTTTGGGATGTTTGAGCACCGGGTTTTTAAGAAACTTCGCATCGAACCCCATGGCACCGAATCGTCCGGCTGAACCCAGCTCCAGGAAGTCGTCAAAGAGTCCCAGCTGCTGATTGAGCTTACGTTTTTCAAACGGGTTACTGATACTGGTATCCGGAGAGAATATCCCGTATAGAAGCGATCCCGAGCCCACATTCTGCAGGGCAATAAACAGTTCTTTGGCAATAGCGCTCCCGATACCCTTAGCAAATTCAAAAAGATGGATAAAGGCCATCATATCATTTTCATTGATCATCAATGTGTAGATATCTAAAATAGCTTTGATCTCTTTAGCATCAAAAAAACTGGTACCGCCGCGTCTTCGGCAGGCGACACCCTGCTCCCGCATTGCTGCTTCGATCCCGTCGGCTGTAGAGTTATTACGAAAGATGACCGCGATCTCTTCCCGGTCGGTCGAAGAGCTCTTGATCATCTCGGTGATGCCGTGATACTGATCAAAGAGTTCATCATAGACCAAAAGTTTCGGCGGCTGTGCTGCATTCTGGCGCGTCACTTCCAGCTCTTTGGGATAGATACGTTCGTTATGCGCAATCACACGGTTGGCAAGTGAAAGGATCGGCACCGTTGAACGGTAGTTTTTACGCAGCGTATGCACCTTCGCCTCTTCGTATTTCTTTGTAAACGAGCCGATGATCCCGATATCGGCGCCGTTGAAGGCGTAGATGCTCTGGTCGTAATCCCCCACGCAAAAGAGCGACGGCGGTTTCATCGCATCGACTAGGGAACCCTGAAGTGCGTTGGTATCCTGGTACTCGTCGATCAGTACCTCTTTGTACCCCAACTCCTTTTGTTCACATATGTTCCGCATCTGGATCAATAGGTCGTTGAAGTTTAAAAAACCGTACTGCAACTTCAGCTCTTCAAACTCATCCACCACGTCGGCGTAGATGAGTGCATAAATACGGTGATCGGGCTGTTTTTTGGTGATCCATGTCTCGAAGTCCTCGCTCATCTCCGTGTTTTGATAAAAGGAGTAGAGGTCATAAAGATAGTTTGCCCCGTAAGGCTCGCTCTCGCTGTTGAGATGCGAGAAAGAGCGCTTTTCAAAGACACTGCGAAAAAGGGTTTTGAGCTCGCGCTGCTGTTTCAATACCACCTTGCCGTTAAAGCGTTTCAGCCATCGATAGCTGATAGCATGGAAGGTACCCGCGTCGATCTTGCCGGCGGTCTGCTTGCCGAAATACTGGGCCACCCGCTCGACCATTTCGGCGGCCGCCTTGTTGGTAAAGGTCAGCAGCAGTATCTCTTCGGGTTTCACCCCGTTGGCCAGTAGATGTCCGATACGCCCGACGATCGTCGATGTCTTGCCTGTACCGGCCGAAGCGATGATGAGATTTTGGCCGTATGGCGTTGTTGCTGCCTTGTATTGATCCTCATTTAAACGTGAAAGTGGCAACAGGTTTCCTTTTTAAATCGTGAGATATTTCTGAGTGCAAGAGAAAATTCAAGACGGTAATGCGGTCAGTTATTTAGTCGAATTTTACCTCTTATTGGCTATGATTCGCCTAAATTTTACGAACTGAAAATATCATTTTGACAAAGGCGACCCCGTATGGCAGAAGAGACGAAACAAGCACCGACGACCTACGATCCGAAGACAATAGAAGAGCGCTATTACAAGATCTGGGAAGAGCGCGGATATTTTGAAATCGACGGCAACAAGAGTATCCAGCAGGAGAACAAAAACTTTGCGATCATGATGCCGCCGCCGAACGTCACCGGACGTCTGCATATCGGCCACTCACTCACCTTCACCCTTCAGGACATCATCACCCGTTACAAACGCATGGATGGCTACCGCACCCTCTGGCAGCCGGGAACAGACCATGCCGGTATCGCGACGCAAAACGTTGTGGAAAAGCAGCTTCTTGCCGAAGGAACGACAAAAGAGGAGCTCGGACGCGAGAAGTTTCTTGAGCGCGTCTGGAAGTGGAAAGAGGAGTCCGGCGGGATCATGGTCGGCCAGCTTCGAAAGATGGGTGTCTCCCCTGCCTGGAGCCGTGAGCGTTTTACCATGGACGAGGGGCTGAAAAACGCTGTTAAAGAGTCTTTTGTCCATCTCTATAACGAGGGGCTGATCGTCCGCGGCAACTACATGGTCAACTGGTGTACCCATGACGGCGCCCTCTCTGATATCGAGGTCGAACACGAAGAGCATGCCGGCAAGTTCTACCATATGAACTACCAGCTCGCCGACGGTTCGGGCCACATCACCGTGGCGACAACGCGTCCGGAGACCTACTTCGGCGACAGTGCTGTCATGGTCCATCCTGATGATGCACGCTATAAAGAGCTCGTCGGCAAAAAGGTCAAGCTGCCGCTGCTCGATCGCGAGATCACGGTCATCGCCGACGAACACGTCGATATGGAGTTCGGTACCGGTATTGTCAAGGTCACCCCTGCCCACGACCAAAATGACTACGAGGTCGGCAAACGCCACGACCTCGAGTTCATCACCGTCTTCGACGAAAAAGGGATCCTCAACGACTTCGCCGGCGAGTTCAAGGGACTCGAACGTCTCGAAGCGCGCGACATCATCGTCAAACGTCTTGAGGAAGAGGGCTTCATCGAGAAGATCGAAGACCACGTCCACCAGGTCGGCCACTGCTACCGCTGCCACAACGTCGTCGAGCCGTACATCTCCAAACAGTGGTTTGTCCGCTCCGAGGTCGCCAAGAAATCGATAGAGAAGACCAACAGCGGCGAAGCGCAGTTCTTTCCGCCGCACTGGATCAACTCCTACAACGCCTGGATGGGTGATCTTCGTGACTGGTGTATCTCCCGTCAACTCTGGTGGGGCCACCGTATCCCGGTCTTCTACTGCGACGACTGCGGCCACGAATGGGCTTCCCAGGAAGACGCACCGGCTGCCTGTCCGAAATGTGCAAGCAAGAACTTTACGCAGGATCCTGATGTGCTTGACACCTGGTTCTCCTCGGCACTTTGGCCGTTTTCGACACTGGGCTGGGGCAACGGAGACAGCGAGATGGACCGCACTTTCAGTTCCCAGGATCTGAAGGATTTCTATCCGAACTCCCTGCTGATTACCGGTTTCGATATCCTCTTCTTCTGGGTTGCCAGAATGATGATGATGGGCGAGACCTTTATGGAGAAACTGCCGTTCAACCACATCTACCTGCATGCCCTGGTACGTGACGAGCATGGCCAGAAGATGTCAAAATCCAAGGGCAATGTCATCGATCCGCTTGATATGGTCGAAAAGTACAGCGCCGATGCCCTTCGCTTCACTCTTGCCATCTCAGCCGCACAGGGCCGTGATATCCGTATGAGCCAGGAGAAGCTTGAACAGAGCCGCAACTTTACCAACAAACTCTACAACGCCTCGAAATTCCTGCAGATGAATGTCGAGACCTTTGCCGATCTTGCCGACACCGAAGTGAGTACACCGCTTGGCCGTTACATGCTGAGCCGCTACAATGTCGCTGTCGCCGAAACACGCGAGTTCATCGACGAATACCGCTTCAACGATGCGGCGACAACACTTTACCGCTTTTTGTGGAACGAGTTCTGTGACTGGGGTATCGAACTGAGTAAGGCGAGTAAGGAAAGTATCCCGGAACTCGGTGCTATCTTTAAAGAGTCGATGAAACTGCTTCACCCGTTCATGCCGTTTATGACGGAATACCTCTACCACAGTCTTTCCGGCAGCTCACTCGAAAATGGAGAGTCGATCATGATTACAAAGTACCCGACCAGTACTACAGTACATGATAATAATATCGAAGACCAGTTTGATATCATCATGGACACTATTATTGCAATCCGCCGTGCAAAAGTTCTCGTCGATATGGGTAATCAGCGCATAGAGAAAGCTTTTGTCAAAATTGATCCTTCTGCAGAAAATATGATGGCCCCATTCATAGAAAAATTGGCCAAAGTAGAAACAATTACATTTACGAATGAAAAAGTTCAAGATGCTGTTGGTGATGTTGGAAAGTATGTTGAAGTCTTCATTCCTACTGAGTCCATAGACCTGGAACCGATCATCAACCGTTTAACAAAACAGAGTGAGAAACTTGATAAAGAAATTGCCAAATTGAAAGGCATGCTAAGTAACAAGAAATTTGTTGACAATGCACCTGAGGCAGTTATCGCACAAAATGAAGCTGCATTGGAAGATGCACAATCTAAACAGCAGAAAATCATCGATCAGCTCGATTCACTACAAGGCTAGTTTTGTTCAATATCGCCAACTACTCCTCCAAAAATATCAAAAACGATATCCTTTCCGGGCTTGTCGTCGCCGTTGCCCTCGTTCCCGAAGCGATCGCCTTCTCGTTCATCGCCGACGTCAGCCCGATTGTCGGTCTCTACACCGCCTTCATCCTGGGTCTCATCACCGCGCTGATCGGCGGTAAACCGGGGATGATCTCGGGGGCGACAGGCTCCGTTGCCGTTGTACTCGTCGCGCTCAGCCTTCAGGCCAGTACCATGCTGAGCACGCAGGGGCTTAGCGGCGATGACCTCGCCTTTGGCGTGCTGCAGTATATCACCCTTACGGCCGTTCTTGCCGGCCTGCTGCAGGTCATGGCGGGTGTTTTCAAAATGGGCAAATTCATCCGCCTCGTTCCCCAGCCGGCGATGTACGGTTTTGTCAACGGTCTTGCCATTGTTATCGCTTTGGCACAGTTCAAGTTCTTTGAGGGCCAGGGCACCGAGATGTACCTGCTGGTCATCTCGACCATGCTGATCATGTACTTCCTGCCGAAGTACACCAAGGCTATCCCGGCCGGTCTGATTGCCATCATCGCACTTACCCTGCTGGTCTACTACGGTAACATCAACACCATCACCGTCGGCAACCTCACAGACCTGAGCCAGTTCAAGGGCCAGCTACCCTCTTTCCACATTCCGGACACAGTCTTGAGCCTCGACGCCATCATGATGGTACTTCCGTACGCCGTTATCGTCGCACTGGTCGGGCTTATCGAATCGCTTCTGACTCTCTCCGTGCTTGACGAGATGAGTGACTCCCGCGGTTCCGGCAATAAGGAGTGTATCGCACTGGGCAGCGGGAACATCACCTGCGGTTTTTTCGGCGGTATGCCGGGGTGTGCGATGATCGGCCAGTCCATCATCAACTACACCTCAGGCGGTCTCGGACGTCTCTCCGGCATTACGGCCGCCGTCGGCCTGATGCTGCTCGTCGCAACACTGACTGATCTGCTCAATGTCATCCCCGTTGCCGTTCTGGTCGGGATCATGTTCATGGTGAGCATCGGGACCTTTGAATGGAGCAGCGCCAGCCATATTAAACACATGCCAAAAAGTGACGCTTTTGTCATGATTGTCGTCACGGTCATTACCATCTTTTCCGACCTCGCCGTCGCCGTTATCTCAGGCGTTATCATCTCGGCATTGGTCTTTGCCTGGAAACATGCCCGTATCTTCTCGAAGACAAACGTCGAAGCGGACGGTACCAAGGTCTACGAACTTGACGGTCCCCTCTTCTTCGGTTCGGTGACCAGTTTCATGGACACCTTCACCATCGACCAGGATCCGCCGCGCGTCGTTATCGATTTTAATAACGCACGCGTGATGGACTCTTCGGGCATCGAAGCAGTCGACACCCTGACTAAAAAATACGAAGAAGCCGGCAAGAACCTTACTCTCCGACACCTTTCAAAAGATTGCAAGACCCTGATGAAAAATGCAGGACCGCACTGCACCTTCGAAGAGAATGACCCGACCTATAAAGTAGCGGTGAACTACTGATCAACACGCCGCCGTAATAATTCCCTCCGCTGCGCTAACGCTGGGTTTCCCTCGGCGGGATGCCCGCGCGCAGTTCTACCGCGCTATATTCTTCGCGCTTCTTAATCTCTACTTCACTATAATGTCATCACAAAACTAACAACTCTCTCTACTCAAGGAAAATCATGTCACTAAAAACACAGATCAACAACGAAATTAAAGAGGCGATGAAAGCCAAAGATACGGTACGCCGCGATGCGCTGAGACTACTCACCTCGGCTTTTAAACAGGTTGAAGTCGATGAACGTATCGAGCTTGACGACGCCGCTGTTCTCAAGATCATCCAAAAGCAGGTCAAGCAGCGCCAGGACGCGGCAAGCCAGTACAAAGATGCGGGTCGTGACGACCTATACGACAAAGAGATGGCCGAGATCGCCATCTACGAAGCCTACCTGCCGAAACAGCTTGACGATGCAGAACTTGAAACGCGTCTCAAAGAGATCATTTCCAAAGCTGGCGCCGAGTCTATGAAAGACATCGGCAAGGTGATGGGAATGGCTTCCAAAGAGCTTAACGGCATCGCCGACGGCAAACGCATCAACGAGTGTGCAAAAGCCCTTCTTTCCTAAGCTTTCGACTCACATCTATCTTCGCCGTGGCGAAGATCGCCACTTTATGCCGAATGGGCAGTGTTGAATGTATCGCATACCTTGCAGTGTTTCAGCCTTACAAGGTGCGGAAAAAACTCCCGCTTGAAACTGTCCCGATGCATCTTGATCTTGGCAAATTCAATCGCCTCGTCAATATTAAAACGTATCTCATTTTCAGAACCGAACACTTCTTTGCAACTAACAGGCGAATAGCTACTGATCCATTCACACAAGCGCACCGAAAGCTCCTGATCCAGTATCATCTCAACCTCTTTTGACGATATGAACATGTTATGCCCCTAAATTTTTGGATGTAGTCTAAACAGTTCATATTGCAGATCAGCTACTGAAGTGTATCAATGGCGTAACATATAATACAACATACTTTTTCACTTCGCTTACCTATTAGTCTTGGAACAGTGAGAGATTTTCATCCCTTGATCTCAGAAGTAATATTGCTGTTTTGGGATCACACTTTTGGTTTGGATTCGAAGTGTTGAAAACCGTCATCTACTCAAAGTTTGCATTTAGGCGATGATGCGATATAATCAAATATAGTCAAACAGTTAAAATGGAGGATAAGATGGATTTTCTTACTATTACCGGTCGGCAGGTGGAACTAACTGACGCCCTTAAAAGCCATATCGAAAACGCCGTTGAGCAGCTGAAAAAGTACAATCTTGACATCATTTCGGTCAGGGTTGTCGTCTCTTCTCAGGAAAACTGGCGAAACAATAAAAATGGTTTTGGCGTAGAATTTGTCATCAACATGGCCAGAAAAAACAGCGTTGTTGTCAAACAGATGGACAAAGATCTCTATGTCGCAGTTGATTTAGGAATAGAACGGGCAAAAAAAACCCTCAGACGCCACCATGACAAGATCACGGATAAAAGGATTAAAGAAGTAGAACGGCCCGAGGATCTCAAGGGTGCCGAGATCGCGGAAGACGAGATCAAAGAGTCTCTCGGTCTGGTTGACGAGGTCGTTCCCCACAATATGGACATTGACAAACCGACAGAGATAGCAGACGCAATCGATATCCTCAAGGGAAGCGAAAAGCACTTCATTGTCTTTGATGATCTCGACCACAACACCCGAGTCCTCTACAAACGCACAGACGGCAAGTTTGGAATCTACTAGAAGAGCTGAACGATAGAAGCGGCGTAGACACATCTCCAGCCGCTCTGCACACAAATCACACCTATTTCTGTTTTATACCCTACACACAGATCTACTGTTATCCGGCATCATTTTTATATCTGTTTATCCGCCAAATCAGACAATAGCGGAAACAGTTGTACGCCTATTCTTACTGACTTAACGGGTGTACCAAGAAAGAGGTGAAGACGAATTGGAGCAATGTCAAAGAAGGAATGGAGTAAGCTGCCTCCCTTTCCGAGTCGACCAGCTTGCTGCATGTATAGAAAGATATAAAAACCTTAATGCCGTATCTTTATATTGTTGCTTCTGATCCTCTCTATTAGAACGCTTATCTCTGACATCCGCCGCTCTTCCTCTTTTATATGGTCCAACGTCTCCATGTTGAAAAGAGGAAGCTTTGTATCCAGGTAGCCGGTGTCGAACCTCCCTTCTATAAAATCCGGATCCCTCGTGATTTCCCTGTGAAGGGGGATATTGGTCACGACCCCGTCGATATAGAACTCGTCCAATGCCCGCCTTGCCTTGTTGACGGCCCCCTCCCAATCCAGTGACCAGACGATCAGTTTCCCGATCATGGAGTCGTAATTTCCCGGGATCGTGTAACCGGCGTAGAGACTGGTATCGAGCCTGACACCCGGTCCGCCCGGTGCCATATAGTTGCTGATCTTTCCGACGGAGGGAAAAAAGTTTTTCTTCGGGTCCTCTGCATTGATACGGAACTCGATGGCATAGCCTCTAAAGACGACCTCGTCCTGCCGAAAACGCAGATGATCCCCCTCGGCGATCTCGATCATCTGCTGGATAATGTCGATACCCGAGATAAGCTCTGTCACCGGATGTTCGACCTGGACGCGCGTGTTCATCTCGATGAAGTAGATGTTATCCGCTTCGTCCACAAGGAACTCAATGGTGCCGACGCTTTCGTATCCCAGCTCCAGCATCGCTTTTGTCGACATCCTAAAGAGCGCCTGCCTGACCGCATCGTTGAGTCTCGGTGACGGGGCGATCTCAATCACCTTCTGATGACGGCGCTGAATGGAACAGTCCCTCTCACCGAGATGGACCACTTTGCCGTATTTGTCTGCGATGACCTGTACTTCAATGTGGCGCGGGTTCTCGACATACTTCTCGATGAACATCTCACCCCGTCCGAAATACTTTGTAGCTTCTGAAGTCGCTGACTCGAAGAGCGCATCAAACTCTTCTGCCGCCCTGACGATACGCATACCCCTTCCTCCGCCGCCGAAGGCCGCTTTGATGATGACCGGAAAACCGATCTCTTTGGAGATTTTTGCCCCCTCTTCCAGGCTGCTGACCGGCGCGTCAGTCCCTTCAAGCACCGGCACGCCGACCGCCTTCATCGCCACCTTGGAGGCCATTTTATCGCCAAAAAGGGCGATATGTTCTGCTTTCGGACCGATAAAGACAAGCCCTTTCGCTTCACAGGCTTCAGCGAACGCTGCATTCTCCGATAGAAAGCCGTACCCCGGGTGGATCGCTTCGCAGCCGGCTTTAAGCGCCAGCGAAATGATCCGCTCATAATCGAGGTAGGCCTCGATAGGGTTGCCAAGAATCGGGTAGCACTCGTCGGCCTTTCTAACCCAGATCCCCTCGATATCGACTTCCGAAAACATGGCAACACTTTTAATCCCAAGTTCCCTGCAGGCACGGATGATCCTGAGCGCGATTTCGCCCCTGTTGGCGACCAATATTTTTGTGATCTTTTGCATCTCTTTTCCACCTTTTTGCAATGATGGAAGTATTGTAGAATTTTTAAAGATTTATTTCTTCATTTTAACTGCTACTCTCTTGACTGCTATGTGCCTGAAATATGTTTCATATTTGTCTGTAAAATAGTCTATTATTGCTATAATATTCTCATGAAAAAAGCTACCCTGCAGAAACGGACCAAAATCGCCAATGATATCATGTACTATATCTACACCCATATTGACACCCATATCGATATCGAAGAGCTCAGTGCCGACCTCTCCGTCAGCAAGTTTCACATGCACCGTATTTTCAAAGAGGCCTTCGGCAAGAATATCTACGAAAGCATTAAATCCATCCGTCTGCAAAAAGCCTCGAACCTCTTATTGACCAACAAATATTCCACTATCTCCGACGTCGCGAACATCTGCGGCTACAGTTCGCACTCCTCTTTCATCAAGGCGTTCAAAGAACGTTTCGAAATGACACCGAAAGCGTGGCGGAGAGGCGGGTACAAGAGCTATTCCAACCAGATTCTGCAACAGTCGGAGATAGCTGGACGGTCAACAGCCGACTTCAGCGGCATGCAACCGACAATCGTTAAGATGCCGGCCATTGAAAGCTACTACATCCGCCATAAGGGCTACGGTCCGACGATCAGGCAGACCTGGCAAAAGCTGCAGACCTGGGCAATGGGCCAGAAGATCGGCGACTTTGAAGAGATCGCCCTCTTCCATGACAACCCCACTATCACCCCACTGGATGAGTGCCAGTATATCGCATGCATCGTTCCAAAGAATGCTAAAGAGGTAGAGAGCGACAGGCTTCCGAAGTTCAAGATCTCCGAAGGGATCTATGCCCGGTTCGACCTAAAAGGGGTCCACGGCGACAGCCTGAAGTTCATTCACTGGGTCTACCACGAATGGCTGCCTAAAAGCGAATACGAAACGACGACAAAACCTTCCTATGTCCTCTATCGAAGAAACAACTTTCTCTCCGACGACATGACCTTCGATCTAAGCTTTTACGTCTCTATACGGTTTTGACCGATATGCGCGCGTAATATGCTGTTGCTCTTTAGTAGAGGTTGAATAAAATATAATAGTAAAAGAGAGGGGCGACTGGCAAAAGCCGGCCAGAAAGTAGCGCTGCTACTGGTAAAGCTCGACCTCAATGCGACGGTTAAGCTCCCGTCCTTCGTCCGTCGCGTTATCGGCAATAAGTTCGCTATCACCTTTTCCGATCGCTTCCAGACGGTTGAAGTTGATCCCTTTACGGTTAAAGAGTTTCAGGACATCTTCCGCACGTTCTTGGGAGAGTTTCATATTGTAGTTACCGTCACCGACAGTCTCGGTATAACCGATAATCCTGACCTTGTATTCAGGATGCTCCTGCAGAAAGCCGACCGCCTTCTCGAGTACTAACATCGATTTGGGCGTGATCTCGTTGACCCGCGGCGCATAGTAGAGGCGAAACGAGACAAAGTCGGCACAGCCGTCGGCTTTGACCTTGGCGTGCGGCATCGAGTCGGGACAAGCATCTTCATAATCTTTGACACCGTCTTTATCACGATCAAAAGCACACCCCTTTTCATCGACCTGCACGCCGATCGGGGTATCTGTGCATTGATCTTTGCTGTCTTCGACGCCGTCATGGTCTTTATCCTCCATACCGCCTTCGAAATAGGTCGGCACGCTAAAAGAGGTTCTCCCCTCTTCTGCAGTGAAACGGGCTGAAGTGGCGCTGCTTTTAGGCGCTTTTTTAGGAGCAGCCTCCTCTTTCGGCGTTGACGAACAGCCTGTTGTGACGAACAACGTTAACGCAAGAAGAGAAAAATATTTCACTCACATTCACCGGTTTTCAGACAACGAAGTGCGCTCTCGACATCATCCTGGCGCATCAGTGATTCGCCTACAAGGAAGGCGTCCACACCCGCCTTGTGAAGATCTTCCAACTGGCCATGTTCATAGATACCGCTCTCGGCAACAATGATCTTGTTGTTTGGAATGAGCGGAATCAGCTCGTAGGAGAGGTTCATGTTCATCTCGAAGGTCTGGAGATTGCGGTGGTTGATACCGATGATATCGGCTCCGGCGAAGATCGCCTTGGTCAAGTCCGACTTGTCATGCACTTCGACAAGGGCCTCCATTCCCAGGTGACGCGTATAGTTCAACAGGTGCTTGAGCTCTTTACGCGATAGTGCTGCCGCGATGAGCAGCACAAAATCGGCACCATGGACCAGGGCCTCTAGAAGCTGATACTCCGAAACAATAAAGTCTTTGCGAAGCAGCGGGATTCCGACGTAACGGCGCAGGCCGGCGAGGTATTCAAGACTGCCCTGGAAATAGTGCGGCTCCGTCAGAACCGAGATCGCGCTCGCGCCGCCGCGCTCATACGCCTGTCCGATCGCCAGCGGGTCAAAGTCTTCACGGATGACACCCTTGGAAGGGCTCGCTTTTTTCACCTCGGCGATAATACGGTATTTGTCCTCTTCGGTCGACTTCAGATAGGGAATAACGTCGCGCGGCGCACGGGCATTAAAGGCAAGCGAACGGCCCAGCCACTCCATCGAAAACTCTTTTTCCCGAATAGCGAGGTCCTCTTTTGTCTTGGCAATAATCGCATCTAATATCATCTATTTTTTTCCTTTTTTACACTTTTTAATTGCTTTAAGATGGGCTTTGACCTCTTCATCGTCATCACCCATTATCTCGACCACACGCTTCATCAGCTCGTACGCTTTCTCACACTCGCCCTGTTTATAGTAACCCCAGGCAAGCGAATCGATGAAGTAACCCGAATCCGGCTCAATCGCCAAAGCTCTTTTGACATAGGCCATCCCCGCTTCAATGTCACGGTCATATTCGATCATGCAGTAGCCGAGATAATTAAGATAATACCCCTCTTCCTTGATCTCGACCACCTTTTTAAGATCACTGATGACACTGTCCAAAAGCTGCTTGTCATGTTTGTTTTTGGCGGCTTCGTAGGCAAAGATCGCTTTTTGACCGAGATAATCGATCTCGCCTGTCTCCTCATAGAGCTTTTCGGCAAGCACAACGGCCTCTGAAAAGCGCTTTTCTCCGGAGTATATCCTTAAAAGCAGTGCGTCATTACTGCCGGTACGCTCGAGAAACTTTGTCAGCTCAGGCACTTTTTTTGCATTCCAGTAAAGCTGGATCACAATTTCGGCATTCTGTGCAGTCGGGTCAAGGTCATAGAGGTGCGGATAGGTCCTCAATAAGCCCTCTTCATTGCGAAGGTCGCCATAAAGAGCAGCTAAACGTTTTGTTACGGCTAGAGAGTAACCAAAATGTTCGATGTGTTGTTCTAGACGTTCTACGGCTTCCATACGGCGATTCATATTGGTGTACATCAGCAGCGCGATCTTGTCCAGGATCTGCTCGGAGTAGTTAAGCCCGTAGCCTTTTTCCAAAACATCCAATGTCTTGTCATAATCTTTTTCGAGCAGATAGACCTCAGCCAATATGAGGTAGTTCTCTTCTGTCGGACTTTTCTGCACCAGCGTAAGAGCTTCTTCTTTTGCACTCTCTATCTCGTTGCCGGACAAAAGAGCAATAATAAAATAGCGTTGATCTTGCTCTGAGATCTCTTCACTGTTCTGACGCATCGACAAAACACGTTCAACAACGTCGTCGTAGTAGCGGCCATGGATCAACGCACCCATCGCCTGATCTCTGTAGAGTCCCTTTTTTGTTCTTTCATACAGGAGGTCATAATAACCAACAGCCTGCGCGTCATCGCCACGGTTCTGTGCATCGAGAGCAAAAAGTATCAAGGTGTTCTCATCGATGTAGAGAGGTTCTTCTTTCTTGGCTTCCGGATCGAGCAGTGAATGCGTCGTACAGCCGCTAAGAAGCATCAGCACTGCTAATGAGGAAAAAAGCAGTTTATGCATCGACAATTCCGGGGCACTCGCGTTTGAGTTCATCAAGATGGTTCTTGAAATAGTTCCAAAACGGAAAGGTTCGGCACTGAGTCGGACGCGCTTCATACACACCGCAACCCCCTATCTCTCTGTCATAGAAGATACAGTCATGCGACATGCCGACAATACGCTCTTTGAGTGAGAGCTTGTAGCCTTTTTTGATGAGATAGGTCGAACGAAAAAGCGCCTCGTCCATTTTTAGATGCTTTGCAAGAGCGGCTATCTCTTCCGGCGAGACGAAAATATTACCGCTCTCGCCTGTACAGCAGCGCCCCCCGCAGCTCTCGCAAGCCGACGGTGTAAAAGCAAAGTCAAAGCCCTCTTGGCGGATTAGATCTGACATCGTAGTGTATGCGTCCTCGCTTTGGAATAGATAGCCGCTGCCTCTTTCGAATAGTCGTCACCCTCGAAGGCAAAAAAAGGCGGCCAGACCTTCATCAGTGATTTTGAGTTTTTACGAGCATGGACCATCACTAAAGAGGCTTTTCTGTCACGCTTAGAATGGACGAATTGTACATCAACAACTCTTAATTTCGCGTTGTCCAGAGCGGCACAGAGAAGCCCGAACTGCTGGGCATCGTAACAGAAGATAAAATGGCCCTGCGGACGCAAAAGTGCCGCCGCTTTGTTGACAAAATCCGCTATCGGAAGATGGATGTTGTAACGTGCGGTATGGATCATCTCGTCATCGCTCCTTGACGCACCTTCATGATAGAAAGGCGGGTTCGAGACGATATACTCAAAACCCCGCGCATCTTCAAACTTCAAAAAGTCTGTTTGATGAAGCACATAGGGTATCTGGTTGACCTCGGCATTCTTGGTAGCCAGAAAGACAAAGGCATCCTGTTTCTCAACCGCTTCAAGATGCACGTTAGGGTTGTCCCGCGCCACGAGCAGACCGACCACACCGCTGCCTGCCCCCACGTCCAGCATACGGCCGCGCGGCTTAAACGAGGAGATGAAATCGTACAGAAAAAGAGAGTCACTGTTATAACGATATCCGCTGTCAGGCTGATAAAACAGCATTAATTCTCCTCATGATATAATGAGCAAAATTATACCCTACAAGGGTGAATACAAGGCAATTTATGATCATTATTCCGGCACGTATGGCATCGACGCGCTTTCCAAATAAAGTCCTGGCTGACATCGGCGGATTACCGATGGTAGTCCGTACGGCAAAACAGGTCATGCACCTTGATGATGTGGTCGTGGCCGCTGACGATGAGAAGATCATCGCAGTATGTAAAAGCCACGGTATCAATGCCATGCTGACCTCCACTACCCATAAAAGCGGGACGGACCGCATCAACGAATGTGCCCAGCTGCTTGACCTTGATGACAACGAACTGGTTATCAACATTCAGGCCGATGAACCCTTTATTGAAGGCGAAGTTCTTACCGCACTGATAGAGCGGCTCACGGCCCTCAAAGAGTCGGGGCGCTCCTTCGTCATGGGCAGCTGCTACAATGCCGTCAACGCCGAAGCGGCGGAAGATCCGAACCTTGTCAAAGTCATCATGGATGCCGAGCATAACGCCATCTATTTCTCCCGCTCACCGATCCCGTACAACCGCAGCGGGGCTGCGACCTACTTCGGCCATATCGGTATCTACGGTTTTACGAAAAAGAGTCTGAAGGAGTTCTGTTCTTTGGACGATGCGCCTATCGAAGACATTGAAAAACTCGAACAGCTGCGCGCTATCTATTACGGGAAAAAGATCTCTATGGTCAAAGTCTCAAGTACCGGCTTCGGCATCGACACCAAAGAAGATCTTGAACGTGCAAAAGAGATCTTCTTAAAAGAGAACTGAGGTTTGAGAACGCTTTTCCTGCTTTTCCCTCTTGTTCTGATGAGCGGCTGTATCCATGATATCTCCGTGGCACCTGAACTCTCCAAGATCATAAAAGAGCGGCCTGTCACCATTCATCGCACCGTCGCCTATTATATTCCGTCAGAGCTGTACGCTCTGCAGGTCACCACTCCGGGCGGTAACAATGATGAGCTGCGATACAGCCCCTATAAAGAGAGTGAAGCGGCACTTAAAAAAGTGCTTGGAAATGTCTTTACCGAAGTGCATCGGATCGATTCGCTTGATGATCCGAAGATCGGTGAGCACCGTATCCGTTTTATCTTCGTACCGCAGATCGAGACGATGTCCTACTCCAACTCGAATGTCGACTGGCAGCCGACCAAATTCAGTTTCATACTGAAAGTAAAGTTTCTGACAGTCGATAAGAAACGCTTTTATGAATCATATGCCCATGGGAAAGGGATCAGTAATTTCGGCCGTTACCAGGACAACCCTGCCTATGCTGTCGAGATCGCATCGCGTTCGGCATTTTTGCAGTTGCAGGATGAGATCATCAATCAGAGAACCCTCTTCCGCTAAACAGCCGCACAGCTCTTGGCATTTGAACCGGAGTTCGACAAAACCAGACCAAGCGGTCTCGCTGCGCGAAAGTGTCACGAAATAGGGACTAAAGACAATCGTGGAGTACTGCTGCCCTATCGACAGCAGAAGGGGGAGTAAATAGTACTATTGCAGATCCAGCATATATTTTTCAGCATACTTCTTATGCCAGTTACACTTTTTGGGCTTACCAAGCAAGGTTGTTTTAAAGCCTTTCTCTTCTACAGCACACATAATTTTGTCATATTTTACCAGTAACCAGACATTCCCAAACTTGTAGGCTTTTGTCGAGCCCTCTTTCTTGTCGATCTTTTCAGACGGCTGGCCACGCCTTGCTATATAGTCGTCAATACTTTCACCCGCTCTCGCATCAAAGGAACGTGTTTTCTTTGCCTTTGCGACAACAGGCTGGGCTCTTTTCTGAACAGGCTTCACTTTTTTTGTCACTGGCTTCACTGCGTTTGCCTTCGGCACGATTTTGATTCCGCTCGAGGCATAGGCACAGTGATTAGCGCCGTTGCAGACCTTGTACTTGACAACATATCTGCCCGCTTTTTCATAGCGGTGTTTCGGGTTTCGAACACCCGACGTTTTGCCGTCGCCAAAATCCCAGAGGTAACTTTCTATTTCGCTGCCGACACTGCGCGAACGGTTGTCAAAATCTACCTCTTCATTGACACTGTAGGACTTCTTGTCAAGAATAAAATAGGCTTTCAGGCTATTTTTTCCGGCTGTTTTCGGCACATTTTTACTTTTGATGACTAAGACGTCTTCGGTGCGAAAGGTACTTAGACCGGATTCATCGGTGACCTGAAGCGAGACATTGTAGCTGCCTTCTGTCGTATAACGGTGGACCGGTTTTTTCTTCTCGGACTTTGAACCCTCGCCGAAGTCCCATAGATAAAGCAGTTTTTTCGACTCATCTTGTACTTCCGCCGAAAAAACGATATCACAGTTGTAGTTTCTGTTATGGTTGCACGGATGCACTTTTATCTTGACAGAAGGGAGAACATTGATGGCATTTTCCAGACTCTTATAATCAAGCAAAAAAGGTTCTATGTCCATCGGGGCAAGTTTTTTCGCACTTTCGAGTTTCTGATTGAACTGCCGGCGTTCCTTCAGCATTGTCTTGATCAGGACCTTTTTATTGTTGTATTCAAAGACCTTTGCATTCTCATCTGCATACTGAATAATCTCTTGCTGTCTGTTTTTAAAAGCCCTGGTGTAGCGATCCCATCCTCTTTTCGTGATAAAGGCGTCATAACAGACCGTACCGTTGGCATCACGCTTTTGAACCTTGATATACGAACTCAGATCTTCCGCAATCAAAGGGTAGTTTTTGGTCAGTTCATTCACCGCATCGGCCTGGGTCTTCTCGCTGTCATCACCGCATGACGTAGCTGATGCATAGATCTTGGCGTAATCCGTTCTCGAGACAACATCCACCGCACAGCCTGAAAAAAGCAGTACAAAGATAGCACTTATAACACTAAAATATTTCATTATTACCCTTTACAAAAAATCACATTATACAAAAAAGAGGGCAGTAACCTAAACCCTCTCGTATTCTTCTTGCTGCACCTATCGCTGTTTCGAGAGGTTTGTCCGTTTTAATATCGGCGTTCACCAAAGCCCTTGCAATAGCTTCAGCTTTTTTATTTTGCCCATGATGCTTTCACATTTACGCTTAGCGCTGCACTCCGATATAAAAAATGGTTAAGCCGTCTCTACTCTCTCAAAATCAACGATCCGTTAAAGCAGGGATGTAGACTAACAAGGTATTGATTAAAACCAGCAAAGATGATAAAAATATGAGAAGATAATTATAACGTAAGGGAAAAAGAGGAAACAGCAACGCGAAAGCGTTGCATGCAAGATTAGATGTTGTCGCGGATAGAAAGTGCTTCGATTGTTTTAAGGTAGCTCTCTCTGTTTGTACGCTTAAGGTAACGCATCAAACGACGACGTTGACCGACAAGTTTAAGAAGACCAAGACGTGAAGCGTGATCTTTTTTAAATGTTTTAAGGTGTTCAGTCAATTCTGTAATACGAGCACTTAGTAGTGCGATTTGAACTTCTGATGAACCAGTATCTGTATCGTTTTTGCCGAATTTGCTTACAATTTCTTGTTTTTTCGCCGCATCTAAAGCCATAATAGCCTCCGTAAGGGTATATAAATTTCAATCATCAGCACGATTGCCGGGATTGTTGGACGCGAATTATAGCCAATTATTTCTTTATCAACAACACGATTCTCAAAAACCTCTTCAACGCCCCAATAATTAAAGATATATTACAGTATCCAGCCACTATCCCAACCCCTCAAAGCTCCATGTGCTATAATACCTGTGATTATAAAATATATTATTTGGATACTTTTACATGCTAATGACCCGTGCAAGCGAATACGCACTTTTATCACTTATCTTACTGGCCAAAGCAGATAAACCTATGGATGCCGAGACCCTCTCTAGAGAGCTCGACATCTCAAAAAGCTTTTTAGCAAAAATTTTACAGGCGATGGCGCGCAAAGGACTTCTGAACTCTTTCAAGGGGGCTCACGGCGGATTTTCCCTGGCTAAAGAGAGCTCCGAGATCTCGGTCCATGACATTATGTGCGCGGCAGAAGGAAAATCTCCCGCCGTATTCGACTGTGCCTCAAGTGAGAGCAAATGCCCATCCGAAAAGTCCTCTGCTTGCTCGATCTGGCCGTTTTTAAACCGTCTTCAGGGGAAAATAGACAATTTTCTCGAGCAGCTTACCCTAGCGGATATTTTAGAACAATAGTCCAAATCCTGATACAACATCCAGACAGCACCAAAGGAACCAATTGAAGCCTACCATCCATCACCTCTCCCACATCGACCTTGATGGCTATTCATGCCAACTTGTCATGGAATATACTCCATACAAAATCTATTCCTATAATGCCAACTACGGTGCCGAAGTCATCGAACGGCTCAATGAGATCCTTGACGTTCTTAGAAAGAGCGATGAACCTTCTGTTGTCTTTATCACCGACCTGAACCTGACTCTTGATGAAGCCAAATGGCTAAACCGTGAAGTCGAAAGGCTGAATGATGCAGGCAAACAGATTGAGATCATACTGCGTGACCACCACGGTAGCGGGCAAGAGTGTGCCAACAAATACGAATGGTATTTTTTGGACACCTCCAAGTGCGCCACAAAACTCACCTATGAGTACGCCAAAGCAACGTTTGAACTCGATGAGCCGGAGTGGATGTCAAAATTTGTCGCCGTGGTCAATGCCGTCGATCTTTGGCTTCAAGATGAAGTGGAAAACTTTGAATATGGTAAAGTCTGTATGCGTCTTGTCACCGAAACGCGTGAGCTCAACCGTGTTATCTTTGGCGATGAAGACCGGAAATACAAGGTTGCCCTGCTCAAAGAGGCCGCTCAAATGGTCAATATGGCCAATGCCAATATCATCCTCGACGAAAAAATCCATGCCCTAAAAAAAGATTTTTTCCGTGAAAACGACGATGATACCCTGGATAATCTGGCCACACGCTTTATCGTCAAGATGCTTGGTGCGAAAACAGATTATATGACCATTTACTATAAAGGGTACAAAGGCTTTCTATCCTACGGTGTCGGCAACACCTCCATCATCGGAAACGGCTTTTTAGTCGCTTACCCCGAGTATGACTTTATCGTCGATGTCTCGACCCGCGGCACCATGAGCCTGCGTGCCAACAACCAGGTCGATGTCTCGCTTATCGCCAAAGAGTGGGCCGGCGGCGGCGGCCATCCCAACGCTTCAGGCGGCCGTATTCAGGGCTTTAAAGAGCAGTTCCGATATGACAAGGTAAAACTTCAGATCGAGAACCTTATTCACGCAAAAGAGGCTGTTGCCGGAAAACTGGAGTACAAAGCGGTCGGATAAAAGGGTGCATTGACAATCGCACTGCTTACTTTATATGGCTGAATATCACGCACTCTTCGACAAGACTGACCTCTGTAAAGCTGCACCTCTCTATCATTTATCGGTTCCTATTCAGGCCCAGTGAAAGATTATTTGACATAGCCTCATCTTGGATGAATGCTATAATCAACACCATAAAAACAAAAGTGAACAATGACGAAATTACAGCAGCATTATTTTTTTGAAGAGCTGAGCGAAGAGGCTATTCGTAAACTGGAACGAATTTCGAAAAAAACCACCTATCAAAAAGGGAGTATCCTCTTTTATGAAAAAGAGAAGCCTACTTCTTTGCTTTTTTTGGCAGAGGGGGTTGTAAAGGTCTACAAGACCGATCAAAAGAACAGTGAAGTGGTCATGCGGCGTTTTCACGCCCCGATCTTTATTGCTGAGATGGCTACTTTAGAGCAGATCCCCTATCCTGCTTCAGCCTCATTTGAGACAGACGGGGCAGTCATATCGATCGACTACAAACGCTTTAAAGAGCACTTTATGGACGATCCCAAGATCGCTTTCTCATTTATCAAGTCGCTCTCGCGCAAGATCAAAAACCTCGAAGAGGTGATCGATCTCAATATCGTTCTCGACACGACCGCCAGACTCGCCAAATATCTTTACGAGAATGAATCCCTTTTAGGCGAACTCAAAAACTATCAGCTCGCGGAAGATCTGCATATGACACCCGAGACCCTCTCGCGTACACTTAAAAGGCTCTCCATCCTGGGGCTGCTCGAAAAAGGCAGGCACGGTTATCTAATCACCAACCGTGAAGGGCTGCGCGTTCTGTTTGAATAGCAGATACTCTCTAACGACGTTCTTTATTTATGAAGTACTGTTCAACCCCATCGGCCAACCCTTCCGCAAATGCCTGCTGATAACGTTTATTTATCAGCAGCTGCACCTCTTTGGGATGAGAGACAAAGCCGACCTCCACCAGTGTTGCAGCTGACGTGGCACCGACAAGCACCCAGAAGTTTCCGCCTGCCACTTTCGCATCTTTGACCTTGAAACGTTTCTCTCTAAGGCGGCTGACGACATTCTGTCCCAGATCGATCGCCAGAAAGTTGGATTCTCTTACCTTTATCCGGCTTTGTGTTGCACTCAAAAGTTCACTGAAACTCCGGTCCATCGCCTTGTAATCAGCAGAGTTCTCCTGTCTCTCCAAACGGCTGGAACGTTTCGAACCCTTTTTCGGATCGAGATAATAGATCTCGATACCGGATGCTTTACTCGCCTTCTTCTTCGGTACCGAATTGGCATGAATGGAGATAAAAAGATCCGGATTGTTTTTTCGGGTAAACTTGGTACGCCATTTCAAGGTAAGCGTTTTGTCTGTGTCACGCGTCATCCTGACCTTGTAGCCCTGATTTCGCAGTACTTTGGCCAGGCGGTTGGAGATCTGTAAAACGATATCTTTTTCCAGATGCCCTTTATAGCCGACTGCACCGCCGTCTCGGCCGCCATGTCCCGGGTCAATAATGATCAGCTTATCTTTCTTTGTCACACGCGGCATCTGTTTTGCTTTAGGTGCATAGACTTTACTTACCCCGAGATTGATGACCAGAGAGTTTCCCTCATATCTGAAACGCGGGTTCAACGCATTTTGGCTCTCGATGACGATACGGATGGTATCGCGTTTATATTGGGAGATGGTAATACGTTTGATCTCTTTATGTTTGATAACCGGCTTTTTATGCACAATAGCGTGGACATCGAAGATATAGCGATACCCTTTCTTTCCCTCTGGTCGGAGTTTAAAGTAGTTGATATCACTTTTTTTCAAGGTAAAATCAAAATCGAGGACAAGGCTACTCCCTTCCCAGGTAAACCCGGATAGAGCATGTTGGGAGCGTATCTTTACCTTCTTCTCTTTCACTTTTTCCTGTTTGATCTTTTCCGTCTTTGTCGCCTGGGAGACAGCACTTTTTTCATCTACCGTCTTTTTTGTTGAAGGATTTCTCGCCATTTCGGACTCGACCACCGCAAGCTTCTTCTCATATTCATCGACATCGATATGGAGTTTTTCACCGGCAATGACGATACCGTTCAAACAGCGTTTTTGTGTCTTGATATCCCCGTTTATCAACGCTTTTAGATAATGGCGTTTATAGGTGTCATAGGCTTTGAAAAGGTTGGATTTGGAAGAGGAATAGAGGTTCTTTTTTGCACTGTCGAGCTCTGTTTTGGTCGAAGCCGCCAGCAGCAGAGAGGCAAAAAACAGAAAAGAGGCTAGAAGACGCAACATCCTGCGCTATTCACCCTCTGTCAATTTTACCATCAACTCTTTGACTGAAAGAAGTTCCGTCAAACGGTACCCGTTTGTACCCGAGAAGAAGAGTCCCAGTTCGGTATTGCCTTCATAGGCATCGCTGAGACGGTCGGCGATACAAAAACCGACCTCTTTGGCTTCAACGCCGCGGTTACACGGTGCGACACAGTTTGAGATACATTTGATGTCCGGACCGGTCCGTGTCTCGACTAGCGAGGTAAGGTTTGTACGCACACCCCGAGCCGGGTAGCCGACCGGGGATTTCATCAGAATGATATCCTCTTCTTTGGCATCAAGCAGTACTTTTTTGAAGTTGGCGTGGGCATCACACTCTTTCGTTCCGATAAAACGTGTTCCCATCTGAACGCCGGATGCGCCCAGTGCGATCATCTGATCAATGTCATTTTTATCCCAGATACCACCGGCCGCAATCACAGGGATGTCACCCCACACTTTTGCCTCTTCGACTACCGGGGCAACCAGGTTTTCGAGCTGATTCTCCTCCATAGCACACTGTTCATAAGTAAAGCCCTGGTGGCCGCCGCTTTTCGGGCCCTCAAGGATAACCGCGTCAGGAAGACGGTTGTAACGTTTCTGCCAGCGTTTGTTAATGATCTTCAGCGCCTTCGGCGAAGAGACGATCGGTACAAGCGCGACATCGGGATAGCCCTCGGTAAATTCCGGCATATTGGTCGGAAGTCCCGCCCCGGTAATAATGATATCAAAACCGATCTCACAGGCGTCACGTACAACACGCCCGTAATCATTGATAGCATACAGGATATTGACACCGAGAGGCTTGTCTCCACAGATCTTTCGCGCATTGTCATGGATCGCTTTGAGTCCGTCTTTTGAGTAGAAGTTCTGCACGTCCAAAGGACGGTCAGCTACCAGTTTGTGGGAGAATGCTTTGTTATTGTAGTACCCTGTGCCTACTGCGCTGACAATACCGAGACCACCCTCTTTTGAGACATTGCCTGCAAGTTGATCCCAACTGATACCGACACCCATACCGCCTTGTACAATAGGTTTCTCAATAATATACTTTCCAATTTTCAATGGTGCTAATGCCATCATCTCACCTTTACTCGTGCAAACTTGCGTTTCCCTACTTGCAGGACATACTCGCCACTCTCAAGTTGTAACTGCTCATCCGATACTTTTTGTTGGTCTATTTTAACAGCACCTTGCTTAATGTCACGTCGTGCTTGCGACGTTGACGGCTCCATTTTACACTCGTGCAAAACCTTGGCGATCCAGATCGGTCCTTCGAACGCAAACTCTTCGAGATCGGTCGGGATCTGGCTTTTTGCATGTACCTTGTCAAACTCGGCTTTGGCAGCTTGCGCCGCCTCATCAGAGTGAAAACGTGCGGTGATCTCCTGGGCAAGGTCCTCTTTGACCTTTTTAGGATGCAGGGAGCCGTCTTCAACACCCGCTTTGATCGCTTCGATCTCTTTGAGTGTTTTGTCGCTCAAGAGCTCATAGTAGCGCCACATAAGCGCATCGGAGATACTCAGTATCTTGCCGAACATATCGTTAGGCTCATCTTCGACACCGATATAGTTGCCGAGGCTCTTGCTCATCTTTTGAACACCGTCGAGACCTTCAAGAATCGGCATCATCAAAACGGCCTGCTCTTTTCCGATCTCATAGCTTCGCTGCAGATGGCGGCCCATCAAAAGATTGAACTTCTGGTCGGTACCCCCGATCTCGATATCGCTTTTCAGATGCACGCTGTCATACCCTTGCAAAAGCGGATAGATGAATTCACTGATCGAGATAGAGACACCGCCTTTATAGCGCTTTTCAAAATCATCACGTTCGAGCATACGGGCAACATTGAACGTGGTCGTCAGTTCCAACATACCGCTCGCACCTAAAGGGTTGATCCACTCGGAGTTGAATACCACTTCCGTCTTTTCCGGATCAAGTATCTTGAAGACCTGCTCTTTATACGATTCGGCATTCTTTGCGATATCCGCCGGCAACAGTTTTTTACGCGTCTCGCTTTTACCGGTAGGGTCACCGATCTGTGCCGTAAAATCGCCGATCAGAAACTGAACTTTCGCACCAAACTTTTGAAATGTAGCCAGCTTGTGCAGCAGTACGGTGTGGCCAAGGTGAAGATCGGGCGCGGTAGGATCAAAACCGGCTTTTACGGTGTATGTTTTGCCCTCTTCTAAATAGCCTTTCAAGAGCTTTTCAATACGCTCATTGTCTATTATCTCAGCCGTGCCTCTTTGGATCTCCTGGAGTGCTTCTTGAATCATTTCTATCCTATCTATTTACTTCGATACGCATCGTCGGTGCGAAAAAACTGTATGACTTTAATTTTTTGCTCTATTTTACCGCGCAGACGGTTAAGATCGCCTTCTGGAGACTGAAATTCCAGTTCACAGTACTGGATATGTTCCCCTTTCTCTTTTCCCAGTTCAATACTGTTGATATCTATGTTCAATTTGACAAGATAGGTCAAGAAACCGGCCAATGCACCTTTGGCATTCTGCATGCTGACGATCATGTTGTATTTAAAGATACGTTCTTTCCGCCAACGGACAAACAACATCGGCACCTCGTCCTCCATCATCTTCGCGGCATGTTTGCACATCTTGTGGTGAACATGGGCCTTGCCGTCTTGATTGAAGGCAACGATCTCATCACCTGTTTTCGGATGACAGCAGTAGTCAAAGACAACATCCGAGACACTCTGGTTTGAGAATATCTCGAGTGAGCCGAAGTTGTACTTTTTAAGTTTAAAGCGGTGTGAAGCCAGAAAACGGGTAAAACGTCCTGCCGCACGAATATCATGTACATAACTGTTAACGACCTCTTTAAGATAATCGATATCATGTGCCAGCCGGACGCGGTTGTCGATCGTGTTGTTCTCGTGGCACCACTCTTCTATACGCGATACCTTCAATCCCAATATCCCGACCAGTATCAACAAACCGCTTCTGTTGTCGATGCTGCGGATGCGCTGGTTGCAGTTGGCACGGATATTGCTCTTTGCCCGGGATGTCTTGACCGCATCAAGCCAGGAACATCGCGTGATCTTCTCCTGCGCTGTCTGAATACCTACGATATCGCCGTTATGCAGTTCGCTGAGCAGTGAAGCTCGCTCTTTGTTGATCAGACAGTACTCCGCACTGTCGCCGATCTCCGAATGCACCGCATAAGCGAAATCCAGTGCGACCGCACCGCGAGGCAGTGTGTAGGGTTTTCCTTTTGGCGAAAAGACGGTAAGGTCTTCACTGTAAAGGTCGTTTTTTATCAATTCGTAAAAATCTTCGACCGACTCGTTTTGATACTGCAGATTGTTAAGCCAATCCAGGTTGATAGAGTTGCCCCCGCTTTTATATTTCCAGTGCGCCGCAACGCCAAGCTCGGCGGTATGGTGCATCTCGAAGGTCCTGATCTGCACTTCCAATATCGAGCTTTCATGAAATATACTGGTATGAATGGTCTGGTAGCCGTTCTCTTTGGCTATCGCAATATAATCTTTAAAGCGTGATGAGAGCGGCTGAAAATTCAGATGGACGAGGCCCAGTATCTTATAACAATCGACCGGTCTTTTCACCAGGATCCGTACCGCCAAAAGGTCCAGTATCTCATCGATTCCGATCCCCTTTCGCTGCATCTTCAGGTAGATCGAATAGTGGTGTTTCACCCTGCTCGTGATCTCAAAATCTTCGTGCATAAAACCGTTTTGCAAAATAAGCTTTGTTATGGCCTGCTGAAAGGCATTGAGTTTCAGCTCAATCGCATGATAGTTCTCATCCAGGTAGTCGGCAATTCTCTGTTCTTCGTGAGGAAAGACATATTTGAAGCTCAGATCTTCTAAAAGGTTTTTTACGAAAGAGATACCAAGACGATGCGCGACCGGAGCGTAAACAACCAGGGTCTCTTCGGCAATGCGTTCCTGTTTATGGACAGGCAGTGCATCAAGCGTCAACATATTGTGCAGGCGGTCACAAAGTTTTACCACCAGAACACGGACATCTTCGATAGAAGCCAACAACATCTTGCGGAAAGAGAGTGCCGAGACGATCAGTCGTTCGTCGGATGACGAGCTGACAAGATTGGCGTCGCGGATTGAATCGATCTTCGTCAACCCGCCGACCAGATGCGCCACATCATCACCATAACGCACTTTGACCTCTTCAATGGATACCGATGTATCTTCAACCACATCATGCAAAAGCGCCGCCATGACCATCGCCTCATCTTCCGTTATCTTGGCGACAATAGACGCAACCAACATCGGATGGATGATGTAGGGTTCACCGCTTTTTCTAAACTGTTCAACATGGGCACTTGTTGCAAAGGCCAGGGCGTCACTGATATTCGAGTTAATTGTAATCGCTTCTGACAGTAACGCGTAAGCACCATCTACCGTAGAGACACCTTGAATGGCGGCAATATCGACTTGATCCATTCGAATCCTTATGTGTTAATCATTTGAATTATAGCAGGGGTACATTAAATAATTTTTTTGCAGAAGATGACAATTGAATGTTACATTTGAAAAGTAGCGGGAAAGCGTAAAAAAGTCTTACAATGAGGTGCGAAACCTCATCAGGTCAGTCGTTGTCGACAAAACCTTTGATAGAGACAACACCTTCGGAGATCTCCATAAGAGCAAGGTCAGCTGCCTTCATTGTTTTAAGGTCTACATTAAGTTTGCTTTTCGCACCGTTTAGCAGTTGTTCTGAACGTTTTGCAACCGCGATTGCAAGTTGGTATGGGTCGATATTAGCCGTTTGAAGTGCTTTTGCTGTCAATTCTTCTGTTCTCATTATATTTCCTTATTTTACTATTGAACAATTTGTATGATTGCCGTTGATAATCTCTAAAAGATTACCTGCTTTAAACATGTCACAGACAATGATCGGTAAAGCATTGTCTTTTGCCAGTGCGATCGAGGTGTCATCCATTACTTTGATATGCTCACTCAAAGCTTCATCATAACTGATCGTGTCGAGTTTTACCGCATCGTCATATTTGTTTGGATCTTTATCGTAGACACCGTCAACTTTGGTCGCTTTGATGATCACTTCGGCACCGATCTCAACGGCACGAAGCGTCGCAGCCGTATCCGTTGTAAAAAATGGGTTACCTGTTCCGGCTGCAAAGATCACGACACGCCCTTTTTCAAGGTGACGCACCGCCCGGCGCTGAATATACGGCTCTGCGATCTGCTCCATTTTGATAGCAGTCTGTACACGTACCTTCATACCGGCATGTTCACACGCCTCCTGCATCGCAACGGCATTGATGACCGTCGCGAGCATCCCCATATAATCACCTGAGGTACGGCGGATGATCCCGTCTTTGGCAGCGCTAACACCACGAATAATATTCCCGCCGCCGATGACAATACCTACTTCAATGCCGCCGTCAACAAGGGATTTAATCTCATTTGCGATATATTTCAGGATCTGAGTATCAATACCGTGACCATTCTCGCCTGCTAAAGCTTCACCGGAGAACTTCACTAAAACACGCTTAGAACCCATTCGATACCTCTTTCTTTCATTTTAAAAAATCAGTGGATTATACTTAAATGTTGCTTTAAGATCGCTTTGATTCTGTACTAAAACCGATGAAAGAGAGCGAAAGCACTGCGGTACTTGACACTGCAACGGCAGACGCTGAACGTTATAATGTAGATAGCAATTCTGAAAGCACCTCTGCGCGCTGCAAAGCATCGCGACGGAACTTTTTACTGATCCTGATGCAGTAGGACGAAATCAACTTGTTGCCTATGAATTGATCATCCATGACAGACCGCACCGCATAAGGCCCCTCTCTTTTATAGGATTATCTAATAATCGACAGTCTCTTATCGAAACTATTATGTTAGAATAGGCCTTTAGAACGTGCTTCATTTTGAAAAGAGTAAAAAGTGAGGTACAATTTTCAAAAATTCCTGATTATCGTTCTTCGATATAAGTTTAAAGAGAGTCTGTTTTGCGTATTTCCTTTCTATTGCTATTTTTAAATGCCCTGTTCTTTAACCAAATGGCCTTTGCTGTTGATGATGTCAAACTCAAGAGTGCCCTATTAAAAGCGATTAAAAATCATGACACGGCAGCGGTAAAAGCCATTGCCGACGGCGGGCATGAAAGTATCGACAGAGATGATGTGCTGCAAGAGAAGATATATATCTATCTTGAAGCGGAAGATGAGCGTATCCGATTGGCCAAAGAGAAGGCGAAAGCCGACGTTATTGCAGCCCAGAAAAAAGCCAAAGCTGATGCTGCCGCTGCACAGAAAGCGGCTGAGGAGAAGGCGAAATCCGATACCCTGGCAAAACAGAGGGCCCAGCAAAAAGCTAAAGCTGACGCTGTCGCGGCACAAAAAGCAGCTGAGGAGAAGGCGAAAGCCGATGCGCTGGCCAAGCAAAAAGCAGCTGAGAAAAAAGCAGCTGAGAAAAAAGCTCGGGCAGATGCTCTAGCCGCTAAAAAGGCAGCGGAAGAGGAAAAGAGAAAAAAGGCCTTGGCTGCCCAAAAAGAGAAAGAGAGAAAGGCCGCAGCGGAGCAAAAGCGTAAACAAGCCGCCGCTGAAAAAAAAGCAGCTGCCCAGAAAACGGCAGCTGCCAAGCCGGCACCTAAGCCGTCCGTAAAAACAGCACCCAAAGTTGTTGTTCCAACCGTTGTTGCAGCACCGGCTGCTGCTGCCGCTGCACCATCTGCGGAAAAGATGACAGAAGAACCGGCTATTATTTCTGACAAAAAACTTATCGGTACATGGAAACAGTTAAACAGTACGAAGGTCACTACGTTTGCAATCAATCAAGACGCAAGTTTTAACCTTGAAGAGGTAGAAGATGACGGCACGTTAACTCTTTTAGGAACATGGAAAAGTAATAAGAATATCTTTATGCTGAGTATTAAAAAAGTACAACGCAATGCGCACTCGCGCAAGACCGATATCCACCGAATCTATAAAATAGAAATCCTCAGTAACCATCGTCTTGTTCTCCGTGATCAGCGCAACCGTATCGCCTACGATCTAAAACGTTAATAAGGGTAAAGCTACGCCCGCATCTTTTCGTCGGCCGTTCCTCCGCCGACGATCGGGGTCTTACGATTGTCCGGTTTCCTGTACGCTGGGAAGTTAGCCTTCAGCATTCTTTATGTGCCATTTTAACAATAGAACACCAAAAAAACATCCCCCTCTTGCAACGTTTGTCTATCAAAATCAGTCAGGCAGATCGCGCCTTTCTATTTGCGCTACAATAAGCAAGAAGATTACAATGATAAACTATTTTCGCACCATGCTCTCCCGGCATGTTTTTGCGTAAAAGGAACCATGAGATGCAGTATCTCTCGCTTTGGATCGAAGCTTTTGCCGGGCTCGGTCTTTTTCTGTTCGGTATGCTCTATCTTGAATCACAGATCAAAGCCTCCGCCGGACGGGCCTTCAAACATTGGGTTCACAAGACGACGAGCACCACCTTCAAAAGCCTGCTGACCGGTCTCTCTGCGACGGCTCTGTTTCAGAGCTCTTCAATTGTCTCTCTGATGGCGCTCTCCCTTGTCGGTGCGCAACTGATCAACCTCGAGAGTGCCATAGCAATGATCTTCGGCTCCAACATCGGTACGACCGTGACAGCCTGGATCGTCGGTCTTGTCGGCTTTAAGATGGACATCAAGATCATTGCCTACGTCATGATCGGTATCGGCGGTCTCGGCGGTGTCATGGCCGACAGCGAGAGCCCCTGGAAAAGCCATTTCGGCGGGATGGTCGGCTTCGGGCTCATCTTTCTCGGACTGGAAGGGATGAAAGAGAGTTTTTCCACCTTCGCAGAAAACTTTGACATCAGTGCCTACCGTCTTGACAATGTCTACTGGTATACCTTGATCGGTTTCACTATCACGGCGGTCATCCAGTCCAGCTCAGCTTCCATTGCGATCATTCAGAGTGCCCTATTCGCACAGCTGATCGGGTTCGAAGCGGCGGCAGCCTTTGTGATCGGCGCCAATATAGGGACCACCGCGACCGTAATACTGGGATCATTCGGGGGGACATCCGATAAAAAACGGACGGCACTGGCCCATCTCTTTTTCAACTTCTCGACAGGGATTGTCGCACTGGCCGCACTGACGCCGCTGGTCTGGCTGACCCTGCATATCATTCCGGCCGCTGATTCTGTGATCCAGATCGCACTGTTCCATACCATCTTCAATATTCTCGGTGTCACACTCTGGTTTCCCTTTATTGCACCGCTTTCGCTTTGGCTGCACCGTTTTTTCATAAAAGAGCCGCACTACGTCACCAGATACATTCACAATGTGCCGCTTGACATCCCCGATGTCGCACTTGACGCCTTGCGTACAGAAGTGATGCGCCTTGAAAAAAAAGTCGAAGAGTTCGCACTTCTGGCGATCAACATCCCACCGCCGAAAGTCCTGGAAGAGAATGTTTCACGGAAAAAACTTCTGGACCTCTACCAGGAAAATCTCGGTCTTACATACGGCAAGCTTTATGACAATATCCGCCGTCTGGAAGGCGAGATCTTTCGTTACATCACACAGCTTTCGCTCAAAAACGCTGCCGCAGGTTTTCAGGAGCAGATCGCATCGCTTGCCGAGCATACGACGCATCTAGCCTCTGCCGCCAAGGCGATCAAAGACATGCTCTACGACATCGACAGGCTCTACAATGCTCAGAGCACTCAGGAACAGAGTTTTTTACGCAACCTGCGCTACCAGGTCCTCAGCAGTGTAAAGGCCTTCGAAAAGGCGAGGAAAAACGAAAACCATGCCATGGAGGAGATGGAGGCCGTCTACAGACAGATCGCTGATTCACACAAGAACAATATGACGCTCATCAACGATATCGCCGCCAACCGCGCCATCGCTTCAGAGATGACGACCATCGCCGTCAACGATCTGCATCTCAGTAAGAACTTCACCAAAGCACTGCGCAAAATACTGCGCCTGCAAAACACCCGACAGGCTGCAGACGACAATAGTCCTGCATTACCATAACAGATTGCTGCCGGCGCCCCGATAGAGCATGTGATCTTTCTTGACAGCTGACCGGCTGCCCCCCAGACATCACTCACTATTCGCATCTTGACCATACTTGTGTCGCTTACACGCCTTAATGAAGACCATCCATACTATAATTAATAGAGTATGTTTAAAATATATACAATAATTAGTTTGATAAACGATCAATAAAGGCTATAATTTTTGCATGTTAAATAAAAAGCCGACGAAGAATATCCTGGTATTTACCGACCTTGATGGAACACTGCTCGATCATGACAGCTACAGTTTTAAACCGGCTTCCCACATGCTTGATTTTCTCAAACACAACAATATCCCGCTTATTATCGTGACCAGTAAAACAAAAAGTGAGGTTCTGCAGCTGCAAGAAGCGCTCGGCATTACCGCCCCTTTTATTATCGAAAACGGTGCCGGTATCTATCTTCCTAAAGAGGAAGGGCATCTTATAATCCCTCTCGGCAAGCGCTATGACCAGACACGCCGCGCCTTTGTCAAGTATGCCGAAGAAATCCCCATGTACGGTTTTTCAGACATGCAGATCGACGAAATCGCTGAACGCACGTCACTCTCCCCGGATAGAGCCTATCTTGCCAGTCGCCGCGACTTCAGCGAACCCTTTGTCCTTGATAAGGATGAGGATCTTCAAAAACTCAGAAAGATGGCTGAAAAAGACGGCTTTGACGTCGTCAAAGGCGGCCGCTTCTATCACCTTATCACCAAAGGTCAGGACAAAGCCGCTGCTATCCGCAAAGTGATCCAACATTACGAAAATCTCTACGGCACAAGCGTTACGAGTATCGCTCTAGGCGACAGTGAAAATGACCTGACGATGCTGCAGAGTGTCGATGTTCCTATCTTGATACCGCATCCTGACGGCAGCTATATCCCCTGCGATATTCCGCACCTTATCAAAGCGCCTTTTCCCGGCCCAGAAGGGTGGAATTCGGCACTAAAAGGCTACCTACATGTCCAATAAAAAGCTGTTGCACCGCACCTTTAACGCCCTGATCGAAGAGATCAGACCGGACAACCTGATCGCACAGCAATGCCGTTATGAAAATGATGTCTTTAGCGTGCACGGTCGTGATTATCCGCTTCAAACGTACAAAAACATACACCTGCTGGGCTCCGGAAAAGCGGTTGTACCGATGGCAAAAGCCTTACAATCCATCATGGGTGACAGGATTGCACAGACCCTGATCGTTGGCGCCTATGAGAACGATATAGAACTTGACAATACCCGTTACATAAAAAGTACCCATCCTCTCCCCTCGCAACAAAGTATCGACGCGGCTAAAGCGCTTCGAAAACAGCTTGAAATCCTGCAGGAAGATGACTTTTTCATCTACCTCCTCTCCGGCGGAAATTCGGCTATGGTCGAACTTCCCGAAGCATCGATAAGCCTTGAAGACTTTCAAAAAACAACGGCGCTGATGTTAAAAGGCGGTATGCCCATCGAAGAGATCAACAGTGTCCGCAAACATCTCTCGCAAGTCAAAGGCGGTAAACTGGCAGAATGCACCCAGGCCAAAGGGCTGGTCCTTGTCCTTTCGGATGTACTGGATGATGACCTCCATGCCATCGGTTCGGCACCGCTCTATTTTGACACGACCACCTTTAACGATGCCATAGTATCGCTTGAGAAGCATGCCCTGTTTGATCACTTGCCAGAGGGGGTGCAAACCTTCTTAAAAGAGGGCGCAGAAGCAAAACATCCGGAGACACCGAAGTCGGAGAACACCAACATTCACCATATTATCCTCGGTTCCAATACCATCGTACTGAACAAGGCAAAGGCCCTTATGGATAAAGCCGGTATTCCCGCAACACTTTCGAAGAAACCGTTAGAAGGGGACGCCACTGAACTGGCGCGTGAACTGGTGACGTTTGCACGAAACTATCAAGGTGAACGACACTGCTTCATCTTTGGCGGTGAAGCCACTGTCACTGTCCGGGGCGAAGGCAGCGGCGGACGCAACCAGCATCTGGCACTTTCTGTTTTACTGCTTCTTGACGGTGAATGCGACGTCACTTTTTTAAGTGCGGCCACCGACGGTGTCGACGGGAATTCAGATGCAGCCGGGGCACTTGTCGACATGCACAGCCGGGTCTATGCCCTCGCACATGAGATCGATCCGCAGCACTACCTTGAGACCTATGACTCCAACACCTTTTTTTCAAAGACAGGCGAACTTCTTATCACGGGGCCTACACACAACAACCTGCTCGATATCGTCATGATGTTGATCGAACCTACACCTCAAAAAGGAGAGAACAATGGCTGATTTTTTTCAAAACGGCGTCATCACCACCCTACAAAAACTTGGGGACCGTTCCCTGGAAGATATGGAATCCGAGTTAGTCGAATATGGTAAACGACATCGTATGGTCCTTCTGCTGCCGGCACTCTACTCGGAGTTTGAAACGCCGGCTATGCACAAGATCATTGAAGAGCTCAAAGGTGTCAACTACCTTTACAAGATCATTCTCGGGCTTGACCAGGCCACCGAAGAACAGTTTGAAGAGGTCAAGGCACTTATGTCCGTTCTGCCGTGCCAGGTCGACGTTCTCTGGAACGACGGTCCGCGAATCAAAGAGCTTTATGCAGAACTGACAGCCGAGGGGTTCCCCGGTCTGGATACACCCGGCAAAGGGCGTAATGTCTGGACCATGATAGGTTATGGCCTGACCGATCAGGACGCCTACGCTTTTGCACTGCACGATTGTGATATCGTAAACTACACGCGTGAGGTTCCGGCACGTCTCTTTTTCCCCATTGTCCACCCGGCACTGGATTTTGAGTTTAACAAAGGCTTCTACTCGCGCGTCACGGACAAGCTTCACGGCCGTGTGACACGTCTCTTCTACTCACCGCTGGTCCACTCGCTGGTCAAGGTCTTCGGAAACAACCGCTACCTTGATTACATGGAGAGTTTCCGCTACTCACTCTCCGGCGAGTTCGCCTTTATCCGTTCGCTGGGCCGGGGGATCAGTATCTCACCGACGTGGGGGCTTGAGGTCTCGACACTGAGCGAGGTCTATAAAAACACCTCCAACCGCCGTATCTGTCAGACAGAGATCATGGAGAGCTACGAACATAAACACCAGGAGCTCGGAAGCCAAGACTCCGGCGGCGGCATCTATAAGATGTCCAACGACATTGCAAAAACACTTTTCAGAGTCCTGGCCCAAGAGGGGGTTGTTTTCTCCCGGGCTTCGTTTAAGACGCTTCTGGCGACCTACTTTCAAGAGTCCCGCTTTGAGATCTCAAAATTCAACGCATTAAGCAAGCTCAACGATCTCAAATACAACCGTGAAAAAGAGATCAATGCCGTTGAGGCCTTTGAGGGTGCCATCAAAGCAGCCGCGGAAGAGTTCTACAAAGACCCGATGGGTGTCCCCTCCCTCTCCCCGTGGATCACCGTCCGATCGGTCCTGCCTGGATTTTCAGAAAAATTTGCAGCGTATGTCGAAAAGGATAATGCATGAAGCACATCTCCGATCCCGACCACACTATCAACAGACGCTTGCACAAACTCTACTCTCCCGAAATAGCAGAACGTGCCGTCAATGATATCATCGACCTTGTCTTTAAATACAAACAGCGTATCACCTCAAAAGAGTACCATCTGAGTGAAAAGGATATCATCCTTATCACCTACGGCGACCAGGTCAACCGTAACCACGAAGCCTCGCTGCAGACGCTTTACAGTTTTTTGGAGAATCACCTGCATGGCATCGTGAACTCTGTCCACATTCTCCCTTTTTATCCCTCATCATCGGACAGCGGATTTTCGGTTGTAAACTACTCTGCGGTCGATCCGCATATGGGTTCATGGCGCGAGATCGAAACCATCAGCGCCCACTACCGTCTAATGGTCGATGGTGTCATCAACCACGTCTCCCAGTATTCCGACTGGTTCAAAGCCTTCCTCGCCGGCGACACCTACTTCAAGGATTTTTTTACGGAGGTCGACCCGGCTGTCGACTTGAGTAAAGTGGTCCGCCCGCGTGCGACGCCGGTTCTGAGCGAGTTCGTAGACAACGAGGGCAAGATCCATAACATCTGGACCACCTTCAGCAGAGACCAGGTCGATCTCAACTACAAAAACCACCGTGTCCTGCGCAATGTACTGGATGCACTTTTCTACTACATCGAAAAAGGGGCGACACTGATACGGCTTGATGCCATTGCGTTCATCTGGAAAGAGATCGGTACCGAATGCGTCCACCTTCCCCAGACCCATGAACTTATCCAGTTGATGCGTGAGGTCTTGCACGAAGTGGCACCCGAGGTGATCATCATCACCGAGACCAATGTCCCCCACCATGAGAATGTCTCCTATTTCGGAAGCGGTGACGATGAAGCGCAGATGGTCTACAATTTTGCCCTGCCGCCGCTGCTGCTGCACGCAATCATGCACGGCGATACGACCACCCTCACTTCCTGGGCACAGACCCTGACCCTGCCAAGCAATAAGGTCTGCTTTTTCAACTTTACGGCCAGCCACGACGGTATCGGTCTGCGTCCTGTCAAAGGGATACTCACTGAAGAAGATATTGACTATATGGTCACCGCCATTCAAGAGCATGGCGGTCTGGTCTCATACCGGGCCGAAGAAGACGGTTCACAGAGTCCATATGAGATCAACTGCAGTTATATCGACGCATTGACGCATCCTGACGAAAGTGACGTGATACGATTCAAGCGAATGCTGTTGTCACAGGCGACAGTCTTGGTTATGCCGGGTGTTCCGGGCATCTACTTTCACTCGCTTGTCGGTTCGAGAAACTATCACGACGGGGTCAAACACACCGGTATCAACCGTGCTATCAACCGTGAAAAATACCACATCGACTGGCTGGAGAACGAACTCTCGACACAGGGCACGCTTGCCAAGACCATGCTCGACAGTTACAAACGTCTGATCTCAATCCGTATCAGTGAAAAAGCCTTCAACCCTTTTGGCCGTTTTCGCTTTTATGATCTTGACAAACGTCTCTTTGTTGTCGATCAAAGCTGCTGTGAAGAGACAGAGTATGTTTTGGCCCTGCATAACTTCTCCGATGAAAGTGTCACGGTGAAGCTCCCGGACGAATTCAACTTGCCGTTAAAAGACCTGCTCTCAACGTATGAGGTTGACACGGCCAAAGAGGTCACCCTTGAACCGTATCAGATAATGTGGCTGAGAGGCGAACACTAATGATGAAACAAACACTACAAAAGGATTACCAATGATTACAAAATGTCTATTCCCTGCCGCAGGTTACGGAACACGATTTCTGCCTGCTACCAAAGCGATGCCTAAAGAGATGCTGCCGGTACTGACCAAACCGCTTATCCAGTACGGTGTCGAAGAGGCGATGGAGGCCGGATGCAACGTCATGAGTGTCATTACCGGTCGCGGTAAACGCGCTATTACGGACCACTTTGACATCTCATACGAACTTGAACACCAGATCGAAGGCTCTTCCAAAGAGGCCCTGCTCGGCGGCATCCGTAACATCATCGACAAGTGCACCTTTACCTATACCCGCCAAAACGAGATGAAAGGCCTCGGTGATGCCATCTATAAAGGCAAGGTTCTCGTCGGCGAGCAGGACCCTTTCGCCGTGATACTCGCGGACGACCTCTGCGTCAACCCCGAAGGTGACGGCATTCTCAAACAGATGGTCGAGCTTTACAACAAGTATAAGTGCTGCATCGTCGCAACCATGGAAGTCCCGCTCGAAGAGGTCCACAAATACGGTGTCATCGAAGGGAACATGATCGAAGACGACGTCTATATGGTCTCCAACATGGTCGAAAAACCCGACAACGACAAGGCACCGACCAACCTCGCCGTTATCGGCCGCTATATCCTGACCCCGGATATCTTCAAAGTCATCGAGAAGACAAAACCGGGCAAGAACGGTGAACTTCAGATCACCGATGCCCTCTGTACACAGGCCAAAAAAGGGATGGTCATCGCCTATAAATTCAAAGGCAAGCGCTTTGACTGCGGGAGTGTCGACGGTTTTGTGGAAGCGACCAACTACTTCTACGATCTGGAAAAAGAACAATAGCCCAACGCATCGCGTAAAAGAGGAAAAAATGAGTGAACTGGAAAATCTTTGTGACATCATGATCTTCGGAGGACACGGTGATCTGGCATTTCGCAAGCTGATGCCGGCACTCTATTTCCTCTACAGCGACGGTTACCTCACGGCAAACGCCCGTATCATCACCCTGAGCCGTGACCATATGGACTGCAGCGAGCATATCGCACTGGTCGAAACAAAACTTCAGGAATTTCTGCCTGAAGGGGCGTTCGAACCCGAAAAATTTGAACGCTTCAAAAAGCAGCTCCGTCTCGTAACCGTTGACTTTACCGACAGCCAAAGCTATAAAGGGCTCAAGGAACTGTTGAACGAGCATCCCGAACGCGAACGCGTCAATTACCTGTCAACTTCGCCAAGCTTTTTCGGCAGTATCTGCCAGTCACTCAGCCAATGGGAGCTTATTACCGAGAAAAGCCGGGTCGTTCTCGAAAAACCGATCGGCCGCGACCTCCAGTCGTCACAGGTGATCAATAAAGAGGTCCTTAAATATTTCGACGAGAACCAGATCTACCGCATCGACCACTATCTCGGCAAAGACACGGTACAGAACATTATGGCGCTGCGTTTTTCCAACCGATTTTTCATGCCGCTGTGGTCCTCCGACAACATCGACCACGTCCAGATCACCGTCGCCGAAAGCGTCGGTGTCGAAGGACGCTGGGGCTATTATGACGAATACGGCGCCATGCGCGACATGATCCAGAACCACCTGATGCAGCTGCTCTGCCTTGTCGCGATGGAGCCGCCGTGTTCGCTAGAGGCCGACAGTACCCGTGACGAAAAGGTCAAAGTCCTCCGTTCGCTCCGCCCTATGACACCGACCGACATCGAGCAGAAAAGCGTCCGCGCCCAGTACACCAGCGGTTCAAACGGCGGGGAGGCCGTCCCCGGCTACCAGGAAGGCGAAGGGGTCGAGAACAGTACGACCGAAACCTTTACCGCCCTGCGCGTCGATATCGACAACTGGCGCTGGAACGGGGTACCGTTTTATATCCGCAGCGGCAAACGAATGCGCCAGCGCTACTCCGAGATCGTGATCCAGTTCAAAACCGTACCCCACTCCATCTTTGCCAACAACGGCGCCTGCATCTCCGAGAACCAGCTGGTCATCTCCCTGCAGCCCAAAGAGAGTATCCGTCTCAAACTGATGAACAAGATTCCGGGTCTGAGCGAGAACATGCACCTGCAGCAGGTCGAACTCGAACTTAACGCCCCGATGAACAACCAGCGCAAACCGGAAGCCTATGAACGGCTGCTGCTGGATGTCATCCGGGCCAACCCGACGCTCTTTATGCGCCTGGACGAAGTCGAAGCCGCATGGAAGTGGACCGACGCCATCATCAAAGGCTGGGCGGCCAATATGACACCGATGAAAAAGTATAATGCCGGCACCGACGGGCCGAGTGCGGCGATCCATCTCATTGCACGTGACGGAAGGAGCTGGCACGATGAGTAAATTTGTACATGCATTTACAACACAATCCAAGTTGCTTGAGGACTTAAGTCAACAGATAGCCTACGATCTGAAAACGGCGATCCGCCATTATGCCAGAGCGACCATGCTTGTCTCGGGCGGAAGTACCCCGAAACCGCTTTTTGAAGTGCTGCGCCGTATTGACCTGCCGTGGGAAAAGGTCAGCATAGGACTCTGCGATGAACGGTGGGTACCGCCCACCCACAACGACAGCAATGAAGGCTTTGTCAAAAAACACCTTCTGCAAGAGCGTGCCGGCAAGGCGCGTTTTGTCGGGATGTACACGGAGGGGCTCTCTTTGAAGGAGGCGCAAGAACACTGTTCACAAACCTATCGAAAAGAGCTTTACCCTTTTGACGTCACACTGCTAGGAATGGGAAAAGACGGCCACATCGCCTCGCTTTTCCCTGAAAGCAGGCAACTCGACCACGCCTTGGACCTCACAAACAAAAAATTCTGCATCGCTGTCGAACCGGAGACAGCACCGCACAGCCGTATGAGTCTGACACGTACTGCGATCCTGAGTGCCCGGCATCTCTACCTTCACTTCGAGGGCAAAGAGAAGCTTGCCGTCTATCAGGAGGTGATCAAGGGCGAGGATATGCATACGCTGCCTGTGCGCTCTGTCCTGCAGCAGGACCTCACCGACATAAAGGTCTATTTCCGATGAATGAAATTATCCAGAGCGTCACCGATGCGATCATCAAACGCTCGCAAAAGAGCCGTGTTCTATACAAAGCGCGCATTGACGCGGCGCAGGGGCACGGCGTCAACCGGACAACCCTCGGCTGCAGCAACCTCGCTCATGCGATGGCACCGATGAGCACAGAAGAGAAAGCGGCCCTCTCACATGATACGGCCGCCAACATCGCCATTGTTACCGCGTACAACGACATGCTCTCCGCCCATGAACCCTTTAAACTCTACCCGCCCCTGATCAAACGGGCCTTAATGGATGTCGGTGCGACGGCCCAGGTCGCCGGCGGTGTTCCTGCCATGTGCGACGGGGTGACCCAATCCCAGCCGGGCATGGAGCTGAGCCTTTTCAGCCGTGACAATATCGCCATGGGCACCGCTATCGCCCTCTCGCACAACGTCTATGACGGCGCACTCTACCTCGGCGTCTGCGACAAGATCGTGCCGGGTCTGCTCATCGGCGCCCTCTCTTTCGGCCATCTTCCCGCCATTTTCATCCCGGCAGGGCCCATGCCTTCAGGTATCTCCAACAGCGAGAAATCGCTGATACGTCAGGAGTTTGCCCAGGGCAAGGTGAGCGAAGGTGCCCTGCTCAAAGCCGAATCCGCCTCCTATCACAGCAGCGGCACCTGTACCTTCTACGGTACGGCAAACTCCAACCAGATGCTGCTGGAGATGATGGGGCTGCAGCTGCCCAACAGCTCTTTTGTCAACACCGATACGCCTCTGCGCGATGCCCTCACCCGGGACGCCGCACAGCGTATCGTCGGTATGACGGAGAGTTCAGGGAACTACAAACCGATAGGCCGCATCATTGATGAAAAAAGTTTTGTCAACGCCATCGTCGGGCTGATGGCGACAGGCGGTTCAACCAACCACACCATCCACCTCATTGCTATGGCCAAAGCGGCCGGGATCATCCTCAACTGGGATGATTTTGATGCCGTCTCCAAGGTAACGCCTCTGCTCTGCAAGATGTATCCTAACGGACAAGCCGATGTCAACCATTTCCGAGAAGCAGGCGGTATGAGCGTCGTGATCCACCAGCTTTTGGATGCCGGCCTGGTACATGACGATGTCGAGACCATCGTCGGCAGAGGCTTGCGAAACTACGTCGTCGAACCGCAGCTTGACAGAGGAAAGGTCGCCTTTTCAGAAGGGGCGAAAACCTCCAGGGACACCGGTGTCATCGGCTCCGCCGACACACCGTTCAGCCATGAGGGCGGTTTGAAACTGCTTACCGGGAACCTTGGCCGGAGCGTTATCAAAACCTCGGCCCTTAAACCCGGACAGCTCTTCATCGAAGCACCCGCGATCGTCTTCGAATCCCAGGAAGCGCTTCAACGTGCCTTTAAGGCGGGAGAACTCGAACGGGACTTCATCGCCGTCGTCCGCTACCAGGGGCCCAAAGCCAACGGGATGCCGGAACTTCACGGGCTGATGCCGCCGCTGGGTGTCTTGCAGGACAAAGGCTTCAACGTGGCCATCATCACCGACGGGCGCATGTCCGGTGCTTCGGGCAAAGTGCCTTCGGCCATCCACCTCTCCCCGGAAGCCAAGGATGGCGGGGCAATCGCCAAGGTCGTCACCGGCGACATGATCCGTATGGACATCGAAAACGGCGAGATCACCCTGCTGATTGATGAAGATAGATTTGATACCCGTCCGCTTGGAAGCTGCGAGCTCACACCGCGTCACCACGGTTTCGGCCGGGAACTTTTTGCAGCGGTACGCCAAGAGGTCAACAGTGCCGAAGAGGGTGCGACCATCTTTGACCTTCCCGGAGAGGAGCGCGCATGAACGCCTATGATGTCATGAGTATCTCGCCGATCGTCCCCGTTATCGCCCTGGACAATGAAAGAGACGCCCTCCCTTTGGCTGAAGCGCTTTTGGAAGGCGGTATCAGGATCATGGAGATCACCCTCCGCACTCCGGCCGGGTTGACGTCCATTGAAACGATCGCCAAAACGATGCCCGAGATGCATGTCGGTGCGGGTACCGTCTGTAATCCGTCCGACCTGAAAAGTGCACTCGAACACGGGTCCGGTTTTGTCTTCAGCCCCGGTATCACGCCGGGGCTCATCGCCAGTGCCGAAGCGAACAAGATCCCTTTTATCCCGGGTGTCGGCAGTGCCTCCGAGGTCATGCTCGCACAAAACAGCGGCCTGCTGCACGTCAAACTCTTTCCTGCAACGGTCGTCGGCGGGACATCGGCACTCAAAGCCTTTGGCGGCCCTTTTGCCTCTATGCGCTTCTGCCCCACAGGCGGTATCACCCTTGCCAACATGAACGACTTTTTGAAACTCGACAACGTTTTATGCGTCGGCGGCAGCTGGATCGTCCCGAAAGGGGCGATCATGCAAGGCGATTTCAAACAGATCACCGCCCTGGCCAGAGAAGCACTTCAGAGCATACGCTGAATAGGCTCACCGACTCTCAAAAAAAACATTCCGTGTCGGGCATTACGCCTCCTCGGTTTCACTTTCTCCCTTTTGCGACTCGTCTCTGTTCTGCTCAAAGGTCCGCGTCCAAAGGCTGAAGGCATCGGGACGGGCATAGTGTCCGGCGACATCGAGGTTCCACTTACTCCCCAACAGCTTTTGCGGGTCGACCTCCGCATATAGGGTCCCCTCCTCTTTACTAAGCGGTTCTGCCAACACATTGCCGTTCGGATCGGCGATCATGCTGTTGCCTTTGTTGATCCACTCGCCCACGTGCTCGTAGAAGGGTTCCAGTTCGGGCAGCGCCTTCAGCACATCCTCTTTGCGCAGGACCATGCAGCATCCGGCGATATAGACGCGCCCCTCTTTACCGATATGGCGCATGCTCGCCTGCCACGCCTCCCCTTCGTCATAGGTGGGTGCGACATAGAGGCCGATCCCTTTTTCATAAAGACTTTGGCGCACCAGCGGCATGTAGTTCTCCCAGCATATAAGGCCGCCTAGCCTGCCGATCTCCGTCTCGTAGACCTCCAATGTCGCCGGGTCGCCATACCCCCAGACCGTGCGTTCGGCGATGGTCGGCACCAGTTTCTGATGACAACCGAGAATTCCGCCGTCAGGTCCGAGGTAGAGCAGAGAGTTGTAGACAGAACCGCCGCTTGAACTGCGCTCATTGATGCCGATGCTCAGGTAGACACCGGCCTCTTTTGCCGCCTCCCCCAGCCGTTCGGTCGCATCCGAAGGCACGGAAACAGAAGCTTCGAGAAGTTTGGCGTACAGCGACTGGTTCAGACGCATTTGTCCGGGCGGGACCTGCCATATCCAGTCCGGATAGCCGGGGATAAAAGCTTCGGGAAAGACGACAAGTTTCGCCCCCGCCTTCCCCGCTTCCGCTATGAGTCCACAGGCCTTTTCAACGCTGGCGTCACGGTCCATAAAAACAGGGGTAGCCTGAACCACGGCCATTTTAAAAGGTGAATGCTGCATAACAACCTCCTTTTACGCTTTATCATTCATTATCGCTCGCCCGAGTATGATATAAGCTTCTGCAACAGAGCTAATCGCATATTCCAAAAAAAGTTTAAAACAGTCGCACCCAGCGTTCCCCGGTATGCAAACCTTTTTCTGACAGAGGAAAAGAGAAACCGCACTGCCTATTTAATAGACATTTTTTTGCATCTTTAGTGCTCTATTTTTGATATTATTTTTCAAATATATATTTTCAAATAAGCGATCTACCCCGTGTAGAAAAAAGGATGCCTGTTTATGAAAGATAATGTTTTTGTGATTCGCTCGTTGGACAACGGTTGGGACTGGCCCGATATTGACAATGAAAATGACATCGAGCTTTACTGCCTCGAAGAGCTGGAGGTCCCTGAAGAGCTGATCGACGACGTCGCCTGTTTTGACCATGCCTTTCAGCTCACTCTCAAACGCAAACGAAGCTACCGCCGCGACGACTGGTACGTCAACCTGCTGCGCAGCGCATAAGAACGGATACAAAACCGGAAGGTTACGTTTTCCGGCTCCCCGCAAAGACAAGGCCCTCAACAACCTCGGAGAACCTGACCCGGCCAACCCTGATGTCGGCATAGTCACTCTTTCAGGCGAATCCGTATAAGATAGTATGACGGAGCACACAACGCGCAACGTCACACATCAAGGAGCCTCAATGTTTACAGTCACGCGCGTCGGTGCGAACCGGTTAGAGATCGAGATGAGCGGGAAACTGGATGCGGGGCAGATGCAAAAGGCGTTGAACGAGCTGGTTGAGAAGTCCGAAGGCATTGAACATGGACAAATGCTCTACGACATTGTGGATTATCACCTCCCCTCTTTTGACGCGATCATCCTCGAATTTTCACGCTTTCCTTCGATGATAGGGTTTATAACGCAATTCGACAAAGCCGCCGTTTTGACCGATAAATTGTGGTTGAAAATGGCCAGTGAGTTTGAGGGAGCTGTCATTCCGGAGCTGGAGATCAAGGCGTTCAAAAGAGATCAAAAAGCCGAAGCCGAAGCCTGGTTGGCAAGCTGATACGCAGCATGTCAACACGACTGCAAAGCCGTCAGGAAAACGTTGTACGTTCCCCCTTTAATCGTTTATGCGATATAGTTTTTCATATTTACTAACAAAGGTATGGAAATGGTATCGACAGCCGACACAATGAATGATTACGACGACAAAATGGTCGAAGCCTTTGTCAACAAGCCTGAGTCTACCGCCTGGTACAGATATGCTTTTAAACAATACAGCGTCAACGGCATTGACAAGATGTCATGGGTCTGGAGCTGGTGGGCTTTTTTCGGCGGCATCTTCTACCTGCTCTACCGCAAAGCCTACATGGCTGCCCTTGGCCTTTTGGCCCTCTCAATCGTCAGTTTCGCTATTCCTTTCGGCGGGTTGATCGTCTGGATCCTCACCGGAGGACTCGCCCCCTACTTCGTCTATAAGACCTACCAGAGTAAAAAAGCGGAGATCGAAACAAACATCGCAGACGAACAAAAGCGCATCCAGACCATGCGCGCCGTCGGCGGTTACAACAACTGGGCTATTTTGCTGGCCGTCGCGTTTCACACGTTAATTTGGATCTGGGTCTTCTTTGCATTCTCGACTATGATGGCGATGCTGTCGCAGCAATAAACTTGACGATGTTAGATTCTTTTCTCGTTCTATCTCTCTTGAGATGGAACAAGAAGGAGAAAAATCTACGCAGCTATGTTAAAATCATTGTAAAAGCTATAGCCCTCAATAAGGAAAGTAATCAACTGTTATGTTCAAAAAAAGCTTGATCGTCATCTTTGTTGCATTGTGGATCGTACTTGCGATCAACCCGGTCGATGTCGGCATCTGGGCACTCGAAAACATTCTGGTCGTCACGGTGTTTCCCGTCGTGCTCTGGCTCGACAAACGTTACCGCTTTAACAACCTCACCTACCTCAGTCTGACAGCCTTTGTCATCTTGCATCTCTTCGGCGCGCACATGACCTACAACAACATGACCTATTTCATCTGGTATTCGGACTGGTTCGGATGGGAGCGGAACTATTACGACCAGTTCATCCATTTTCTTTTCGGCCTCATGGTCTTCGTGCCGTTTTTTGAGGTCTTTTACCATCAGGGCATCTCCAGGCGGCTCAGCTACCTGATCGCGTTTTTGTTCATCACCAGTATCGGTGCCGGGTATGAGATCCTGGAGTGGCTGAGCATGGAACTGTTCTGCCCGAAACCTCAGGAGATCTGTTTAGAACAACTCACACAGGGCGACATCTGGGATGCGCAAAAAGACATGCTCTTCGCTGTTATCGGTTCGGTTTTGGCACTGATCCTGCATAGCCTTTGGGGCAAAAAAACGCCCATTAGGTAACAAAACCGTCCGCTTTCTAAATGTTTCCATATTGAGACATTCCTGTAATCCTATCGATATCCTTAGCAATTACAATCTCCTCATCTTGTTTATAACGGGGCTATAATGAAAGATAATGTTTTTTTGATCCGTTCTTTGGACAGCGGTTGGGATTGGCCGGATATTTACAGCGAAAACGATGTAGAACTGTACTGCCTTGAAGAGCTGGAAGTCCCTGAAGAGCATATCGATGATGTCGAATATTTAGACAACGCATTTCGCTTGACCCTCAAACGACAACGTAGCTACCATCGTGATGACTGGTATGTCAACCTTTTGCGCAGTGCGTAATCGTAATCTACTATGACAGGAAAACAGATGAAACAGATGAGTGTCCAGGAGTACGCCAAGCTGATCGGCAAAAACGAGAAAACGGTCTACCGCATGATCAAAAAATCGAGCATTGTCGCCGTTAAAGAGAAGGGCAAACTCCGTATCAACGTCGACAAAAATCTGTTAAATGTAATCGACAGGGCGCAGCAGGCACTCGAGGAGGCAAAAGCCATCCTGCTTAACATTGAACAGGCATCCGAAAAGATCGTGAAACCGGCCAAAAACCTTATTAAAACAGCCCAGCCTGTCGCTAAAAAAAGCGTTCCTAAGAAAAAAATGATTACTAAGAGCACGAAAACTGCTGCAAAGCCCGTGAAAAAAACGGTTAATAAAGCTGCTGCCAAGAAAACTGTGCAGAAAAAGGGAAAATAGGCTGCAGGCAGTATCTCTGCCAGGGGTCATCCCTGATTTTCTCAGTGAAGAAAGGGGAGGCCCATTATCGCTGCACGCCTCAAGCGACTCGGCATCGGCCGGATTCACTTCTCAAGACACTCGGGAGAACGACCGGGTACCTTCCGGCCGGCAGATGGGTTCGGACAGAATGTTACCGATAGTAGCACTAAAAACCATGCTCTTTTCACTTCTATTTAGGATTAAAGTTCTTTAGGGTACGATTTCCTTCGTACCTTTTTCGGCATGTTTGGGGAATAAACAATTCTAAGCATGCCGAAAAGGGTATACCCTTCATCGGCTATCACCTAAAAATATTTCCAAACAAAATACTAAGCTACAGATCGAATCAATACCGTATATTCTCCGGAATAGAGCCGCTAGTCATCTACAAGAGCACATTTTTCAGCTTGATCGCGATAGAAATAGCTACAATATTATATTTTACGATCCAAGGAGTTCCCATGCGTATTTATCTGCTAGCTCTTTTTCTGATCTTAGTCAGCGGATGTTCGTCGCTGAAGGTCCAAACCGATTATGACCCCGACACCGATATACGTGCACCCAAAAATTTTGCTGTTGTCCACAAAACATTTGAAGGTGAAGACACCCTGACCTCCGACCGCATCATTGCCGCCCTCAAAAGTGAACTGACGCGAAAGGGTTATGTCGAATCGCCGCAGGAAGAGGCCGACTTCTATCTGCTTTTTCATACCGGGGTCACCTCAAAGACCCGTATCGACACCGACTACCAATATGTCAATATGTACCCCTACACCTACGGTTACGGCTACCATACCATCGCTGTGCCGCAGACGCGGACCTACAGCTATGAAGAAGCCAAACTGATCGTCGACGCAGTCGTTCCCAAAAAGAACAAGATCATCTGGCGCGGGACCGCGGTGGATTATCTCAAAGAGATGAAAACACCGCAGAAGAAAACGGCCTACATCAACAAGGTCGTCAAAGAGCTGCTCAAAAGCTTTCCCAAATAAAAGCGGCTTCATACGCTTTTCAGGCGACGCACTCTATACTCGTTTTATATTCGTAAAAAGCAGGAGTGTACGATGAGTGAATGGTTATACCGTCTTTTTCACCATTCAAAAGCTGCTCACCCGATACGACACTATTTCGGCCGCAGCATCAATGCACAACGCCATCCCCAGGAGAACGAGCTTTTCAACCAGGCGATGGAGGCCTTTAGCGAAGGCAGGACGGTACAGGCCTACGAACACTATCTGCGTTCACTTGAAAACTTCAACGCCGCAGAGTCCAACGAGAATATTCTGCTCCATTATGCGGATGACACCCTCCACTTTGAACTCTATCAAGGCACCGCCGTTATCCGCGGCAGCGTAAGCGATAAATATTTTGAAGCCCATGCGGTCATCACCGCGAAGGCACTGATGAATATCGCCATCAAACGCCATCTTCTCGAACGCAATGACCAGCTGACCTATGTGCGTTATTACACCCATGGCGAATTTTTGCAGCTCAAGCTCTATCTGGACAACACGACCATGACGCCCCAGAAGATCTTCTACCCGCTTCGTGAACTCGCCCTCAATGCCGATTATGAGAAAGAGTACATCCACTACCACTTCAAACAGAAGAAGCTGACCGAGGTGGAACATCTCCAGAGTATTGATGAAGATGAGCTTCGCATCAAATACGGTGCCATGCAGCAATGGATAGAGGATTGCCAGCTAGCGCTCAAACAGCTCCCGGCTAACGACAATAACAGCACTGTCTCTTTTACGCTCTTGAGTCTGCTGCTTCAGATAGACTATCTGATCGTCCCGCAAAATGACATTGCGCAGGAGATCATTGAAAAGATCAGCAGCTACTTTATGGAGGACGAACGTCTGGTCGAACAGAAGAATGATGAACTTCTCAACTTCATCCTGAAACTCCAGAAACTCGATTTCGAAACCTTTGCACCCTATTTTTACAAGGCCTGTTACACCTTTTCGCCGATGGAGCGTGCCACGATAGAAGAGCTGATCCAGTTTATAGAAGCCTCGCTGGAAAAGTCACGCTGGTTCAGACACCATCGTTATCCGCATGTCGTCTCGACCATCTATCACTATATGGCATTCTACATGCTCTACAACTACGGTCTTCACCCCTCTTATCAGGCGTTGCTGCATCTGCTCGTCGAGGTCAATAACAGTGACTTCTTTGTTGCACTGGGGTACAGACCGCTCTATCATACGCAGAGCAAGCATTTTGAAAAAGAGGCGATCATCAGAGCGGTCAATGATGCTATAGAGCCCTATCAGAAAGAGTTCAGCAACCTCGTACCCTTTGGAAAAGAGCTGAACTATACAACGTTGGAGGAGTTCAGTCACAGTTTTTACCTGCATCTTAAAAACCTGAACTATACCGAACTATGAACACACAGACGATACTGCAGACCTACATCAACAACATCATCCAGGTCAACACCCCCTACAGCAGCGGGAGCGGTTTTGTGGTCGACGGTGTCATCGTCACCAACGCCCATGTCGTCAGCGGCCTGAAAGAGGTCGTCATCTCGGCCAAAACGCTCAAACGCCAAAAAGCAGCCGTGATCTACGACGATCAGGTTCTGGATCTCGCCTTCATCGCATTGCCGCCACTAAATATTGAAAACCCCCTTCATCTAAGTTCAAAAGAGGTCCGCGACGGTGATCTTGTTGTTGCCGTCGGTCACCCGTACGGCCTCAACTACTCGGCAACAGAAGGGATCGTCTCCAAAGCAGACCGGCTGGAAGGCGAACTTGAATACCTGCAGATCGATGCCGCCATCAATCCCGGCAACAGCGGGGGACCGCTGCTGAATAAAAAGGGCGAGGTGGTCGGAGTAAACACCTTTATCCTGCTCAATGCACAGAACCTCGGGTTTGCCCTTCCCTACTATTATGTCCGTGAAGCACTCGATGCCTTCAAGGCCTTGAACAAGACAAATATCATCCGCTGTTTTTCGTGTAAAAACCTCATCGAAGAAGAGACAATAGAAAATGACTGCTGCCCCCGCTGCGGGGTCAAGTTGAATGTCGCGAAAGAACGGCGTCTGGGGTATCGGCCTTCAGGGACCGTTGCCCTGATCGAAAAGATTCTCTCCGCACTTCACATCGACGTGACCCTGGCACGCGAAAGCCAGCGCAGCTGGAAATTCACGCAGGGCAGTGCCCACATCAATGTCAACTACTTTGAAAGCGGCGTCATCGTCGCCGACGCCCTTCTCTGCAATATGCCGAAAGAGAATATCGAAGAGATGTATGACTATCTCCTCGAAAAAAATGACAGCTTCAACTACCTGCAGTTTGCGATCAACGAGAACAGTATCATCCTCTCCTACCTCATCATCGACTCTTCACTCACTTTCGAAGAGGGAAAAAGGGGGCTCGAACGCCTCAAACTGGCCGCCAACCGGTACGACGACATCCTGATCAATCAGTTCGGAGCGACCCGGCCGAAACGCGAAGACGAATTTTAGGGTTTTCCTAATCACAGTGCTTTGCAAGATCAAAAGAGAAACCGACTGCGACATCTTTCCACGTCTTCCCTTCGTGGGGTGCATAACAGTTTAAGGTCAACATCTTCAGTGGTTCTTGCGCATTAAAGTCGAAAAGGTCAAGGACACCCTTGGCACGGAATTTCCCGTCTTTGACGGTATAGCGCAAAGGGATATCGATGGCTCTGTTGTTCATCCCAATATTCACCACTAAACGGCCTGACGCCTCATCGCCCTCTACCGATATTATTTCGGCATCGATCACGGCACCCTGCATCATATTAAAAAAGAACTGAACCAACTTCGCATCTCTGAAAGGATCGTTGGTGTCGACATTGTTGACCTCTAGCTGAACACGGCTTTTAGTCAGTAGACGTTTTAGATCTTCCGCCTCTTTGTTGCCATGATATACCGTTGCCAGAAAGCCGCCGTCGACACCTATTTTTTTAGGCGTTTTATAGGCTGTCCACTCAACCTTGACCGGTGTGGTCATCTCAAGTCGGCACTCCGCCTGCAGAATCCCCGCCGTTGCCAATAGTATCATAAACAGTCTATTCATATTTTGTCCTAATTTTTGTGCAATAATTATAAGCAGATTAACTTTAATAGACTAATATTCATTAATAATTAGAGATCATTGAATAGATATTGCATATCTGGTTTTTATTCAAAGAACTCAACACAATAACAGCAGGATCCTTATGAGCAAATCACCTTTTATCCCTTTTGAAACCAATCTTGACAGCTTTATCAGCGAACTGAGCGAACGGCTTGACACCAACCGTAAAACACTTATCCAGCTTCTCGACATCAAGGAAAAAACCTACCAGAACTTCGTCAAACCCTTTGAGATGATGGACGAAAGGCTCGATCACTTCTTCACCCCCCTCTCCCATCTCAATGCCGTCAACAACTCCGAGACGACACAGAAGGTCTATGCCGACGCCCTGCCGCTTCTGACTGAATATTCGACGGAGATCGGACAGAACCTTGCCATCTATGAGGCTTTTAAAATCATCAAGGAACGCGAGTACCCTGCTCTAAACAAAGAACAGCGCCGGGTCATCGACCTGAACATCCAGGGATTTGAGCTCTCCGGTGCCCACCTTGACCACGGCCCGAAAGAGCGTCTGAAAGCGATCAACCTTCGCAAAAGCGAACTGACGAACGATTTTTCCCAAAACCTGCTTGATGCGACCAATGCCTATGAACTTCTTATCCCTGACGAAAAAGATGTCGAAGGTCTGCCGCAAAGCGATATCGAGGCCGCCAAAGTCGAAAAGGAAGGTAAGACGTTCTACCGTTTTACTCTGCAGATGCCGTCGTACATCGCCTATATGACCTATGGCCCCAACAGAGAGTACCGTGAAGAGCTCTACCGGGCCTATACCACTAGAGCCCCGCAGAACAGTGCCATTATCGATGAGCTGCTTGCGCTGAAGATGGAGAGGGCACAGCTGCTGGGCTTTAAAAGTTTCGCCGAGTACTCTCTCGCAACGAAGATGGCACCGACGACACAGAGTGTCATAGACTTTTTGGAAGAGCTTGCGGCCAATGCCCACCAACAGGGGCAGGAAGAGCTAAAAGTACTCAGAGGGATGAGCGAAGAGCCGCTGGAGAGTTTCGACACCGCCTACTACAGTGAGATCCTCAAAAAAGAGCAGTACGATATCGATGCGGAGACCTATCGTCCCTATTTTGAACAGAACTCCGTCGTAGAAGGGATGTTCGTCTTTCTGCACCGCCTCTTCGGTGTCAGCTTCAGGGAGACGGATGTGAAGCTGTGGGATGACAAAGCGGGCGCCTATGATCTCTATGTCGATGAGACGCTTCGCGCCCGCCTCTACCTCGACCTTGAAGCCAGAGAGAGCAAACGCGGCGGCGCATGGATGCACAACTGGCAGAGCCACTGCAAAGACGAGAACAACCATGAGCAGCTCGCCTCGGCTTTTGTCGTCTGCAACTTCCCGCCGTCCAGTGCCGAGAACCCTTCTCTCCTGCGCCACGATGACGTCGTCACCCTCTTTCATGAGATGGGTCACGCGCTCCATCACCTGCTATCAACGGTAGATGAAAACGGGGTGAGCGGGGTCAACGGCGTCGAGTGGGACGCGGTGGAGTTTCCGTCACAATTTCTGGAGAACTTCGCCTACGAGCCTGAAGTCCTCAAACTCTTTGCAAAACATTATGAAAGCGGTGAGATCCTAAGCGATGTGATGATAGAGAAACTCGTGCGGGCCAAGAACTTCCAGTCTGCGATGGGGATGCTCCGCCAGCTCGAGTTCTCTCTGTTTGATTTCAAACTGCACCTCAGCCTTTATCAGAAAGAGGAGGTACAGCAGCTGCTGAACCGTGTTCGCGAGAAAACAGCACTGATCACGCCGCCGAGCTACAACAAGTTCCAAAACGGGTTTTCGCATATCTTTGCCGGCGGCTATGCGGCGGGGTACTACTCCTACAAATGGGCAGAGGTCCTGAGTGCCGACGCCTTTTTCGCTATTGTCGATCAGGGTATTTTCGATACGAAACTGGGCAGGGACTATCTCAACATCATCCTGGCAAAAGGCGGATCACAGAGCATGCAGGAGCTCTTTCTTGAACTGCTCGGACGGGAACCTGAAACACAGAGCCTGCTGCGTCTTAACGGCATCAAATGAAAAGGGCCCTGCTCCTTGCACTCTTTTTGGCAACACTACTCACAGGAGCAGAAGTGAAAATAGCGACCTATAATGTCGAAAACCTCTTTGACCTCACCTACAGCGGGCACGAATATGAGGAGTACATCCCCAACAGTTCCTGGCAGTGGAACAGCGACACCTACCGCAAAAAACTCAAAAATATCGCCCGGGTCATTGCTGATATAAAGCCCGATATCATTGCGCTTCAGGAGATTGAGTCCCTGCAGGCGCTCAAAGATCTGAAAGCGCAGATCCAAAGAGAGGGACACTATTTTCCTTACTATGCCATCGCCACCGCAAAAGAGACCACCGTTAAAGTAGCACTGCTTTCAAAGCACCCTCTCCAGACACAGGAGCTACGTGTCACCGCCTCTTACCAGTACCGCAACATCATCGAAGCCAAAGTACAGCTCGGCAGTGAAAAGCTCTATATCTTTGTCAACCACTGGAAGTCCAAGTCAGGTCCGGAGAGCATGCGCATCACGTCTGCAAAAGCGCTGAAACAACGGCTTAACACCCTTGGTGATGTTAACTACGTCCTTTTAGGTGACTTCAATTCGGACTACATAGAAAACGTAACATTTAGCAAAAAACGAAAACTCAATAACACAGACGGCATCACCGGTATCAACCATATCCTGAAAACGACAGCGCATAATGAAGCGGTTACCTATGATGATCTAAAGGGATGTACGAATTGCGCCTTCAACCTCTGGTATGAACTCCCGAAAAAACAGCGCTGGAGCCACAAATACCGCGGTCGGGGCGAAGGGCTTGACAGCATCATCATCGCACCAAAACTTGCGGATGGTAAAGGGCTAGAGTATGTCAGAGGAAGCTTTCAAAAATTTGATGCCCCTTATCTCTTTAAGAAAGACGCCATCAATCGATGGGAACGCAGCCGAAAATACCCTAAGCACCACACCGGGAGAGGCTACTCCGACCATTTGCCTATATACGCTGAATTCAGCTATTAAGCGTTATGAATCCAGGCACCAGTCTATCGGTCCTATTCCATTCGCACGAAGATAGGCATTGGTCTTAGAAAAAGGTTTTGAGCCGAAAAAACCTCTATAGACTGATAACGGTGAAGGGTGTGGCGCTTTTAAGATCAGATGCTTATCCGCGTCGATCAGCTTCTCCTTACGTTGTGCCGGCTTGCCCCATAATATAAAGACCAGATGCTCCTTCTCGTCGTTCAACAACTTTATCGTTGCATCGGTAAACCTCTCCCATCCTTTTTGCTGATGCGAGCCCGCTTCCGATGCACGCACACTGAGTACCGTGTTGAGCAAAAAAACCCCTTGTTCGGCCCAGAAAGTCAAATCCCCCTCTTTGGGCATAGAACAGCCGATATCATCGACCAGTTCCTTATAAATATTCTTAAGCGAAGGCGGCAATATATGCGTGCGCTTGACCGAAAAAGAGAGGCCATGCGCCTGGTCGGCGCCGTGATAAGGGTCCTGACCCAAAATGACCACCTTCACATTTTCATAGGGTGTCATATTGTAGGCGTTAAAACGGTCTTCTTTCGGAGGGTATACCGTCGCTATCTCATCCTCTTGGCGCAAAAAAAGTATCAGCTCTTTATAGTACGTTTTTTCAAACTCACCGGCTAGCTTTTCCCGCCAGCTTGTCTGCTCTCCCTGCATCATGAAAGGCTCTTTTTGATCTCTTTGAATGGTACCGGTTTACCCAGCCAATACCCCTGTGCCCAATCCACGCCAAGGTCTTTAACGGTATTATATATCGCTTCCGAACTGACAAATTCGGCAACGGTTTCAATCCCAAGCTTCTGCGCAAGTTTGACAATGGTCTCCACCATTATTTTTGAGTTCTTGTCTGTATCTATGTTTGAGATCAGTGAGGAGTCGATCTTAATATAGTCCACCTCTATATTTAAAATATGGGAAAAATTGGAATAGCCCGAACCAAAATCGTCGATGGCCACTTTCGCCCCGAAAGAACGCACTGAGTCTATAAAAAGCTGCACATCGGCATAATTATCCATTGCCTCTGTTTCCAAGATCTCAAACGTTATAAAATGGTTATACTCAAAAGAGTCAAGTGCATTAGTGATCATTTCTACGATTACGCTGTTATTAATATCATCGACCGATAGATTGATCGAAACAGCTATCATTTCATTCTGTATCGTCTCCAATACTTTATAAAACATTGCACGTGTGATTTCAGGGTAGAGGCGCAGACGCTTGGCAATGTCAAGAAACTGGAACGGAGGTGTCACCGTGCCATCTTCTTCTATCATACGGGCAAGACCTTCGTAACGAGCAGGCGCAGCACTCTCTTTAAGTGAGACGATAGGTTGATAGTAAGGTACGACATTACCGCTGTTAATGGCATGCACCAGTTTTTTGGAGCAGCGAAGATTCGATTCATATACCTTCTCCATCTCCATCGTCGATGTATAGACAGAGAGCCCGGTATGATGTTTTTTTGCCTCTTTCAAAGCGATATCTGCGCAGGCCAGCTGATTGAAGCTGCTCGAAGCGACACCCACACTGGCCGTTAGGAAATAGACATCTTCGCCATAGACAAACTGTTTTGAGTTAAGACGCTGCTGCAGTTCTCTTATACTCTCAGCGAACTCCTCTTTTACTCGGACCTTATTGCTCAGAAGTGCAAACTCATCGCCGTTTACATGATAAAGACCGCAAGAATCGGGTGTACTCTCTTTTAAAAATCCGGCCATCTCTTTAATGGCTATATTACCGAGTTCTTCGCCGAAGTAGTCATTGAATTCCTGAAACTTGTCAAGATTGAAAAGTGCAATATTGACACTCCCCATATTTCTAATATCCTCGATCAAACGATTGCGATTCGGTAGCTGTGTCAAAGGGTGATGATAATAACGGTACTCCAACTCTTCTGTTTTTTTCGCCACATCACATTCGAGATCATGGGAATAGTTTTCCAGACGTTTTTGCAGTTTTCGTTGCTCCGCTTCTGCCTCCAATGCCCGTTCGGTCTGCGTCTTGTATTTTTCATTTAACCGATGCATAGAGTAAAAGGCAAAAAGCAGTAGAATGATCCCTCCAAAAATAGAGTAGATCACAAGCTTTTTAGCCTTGTCGCTGCGCTCTTGTATCTGTGATATCGCCTGACTTAAAAAGATACCGCTGAGATCCTGAAGTTCAGTGACATCGCTTGTCACTTTTTCAGTGACACTGTCGTAGCCTGCCAAAGCATCTGTAAAATCGATCTTTTCACCGTTTTTCCACGCGCCAACCATTGATTCTTCGACCAACTTGAATGCAATAATGCGTTTATGAAGTCGCGCAAGATGGCCTTTTAGTTCAGTATTATCCGTTCTTTCTACCATAAGATCAAGCAACTTGATGTTATCTTCAAGCGCAAAGCCTTCTTCACTAAGATCGATCTCCTCTTTTCTGATCATTTTTTCCAAGATTAGGGTTCGGTGCTCTTGTACATTGTGCTTGACCGCGTAGGTCAATTCCACCAGATTCAAGAGTTCGTCTTGAATATTCTGTATAATGGTTTTAGCATTTGAAATGGCGCTGTTACCTACATAAAGAGGTATAATAAAAAGGAAGATGGAAAAGACAATCAGTATATAACTGCGAACTCTCAGACTCATCTAAAAACTCGCATTCAATTGCAAATATCCTACCTGTTGAAGACCGTTTTTTTCAATCGGCGTACCAAAATGCCATCCCGAACCGGTATAGGCCTCTTTAGTGTACATATAGCCGACCTTGGTGAACATATAGCGGTCAAACTTCCAAATCAGGTATCCTTCGCCGACATGACCGCGAGTCGCGAGTTTATTATACATATCTTCCGCTCCCTGTGTCGCAGCAAACCAATATTTGCTTCCGTAATTGTATTCGCCTCCCAATATCCATGTGTGGCCAAGGTCATACAGTATCCCCGTATAAACGGAATACCCGTCAGTCGAGAGCATCTCACCTGTCGCATAATCCGAATTACTAAAGTTGACACTGCTCCCTGGTCCATAATCGTCTACGTTTCCGTTAGCACGAGGATGAGACATTGCCGTATGAACAAAAAGTGTCATACCGCTGTCGGCTATCTTTTCCGCATCTACTCCCAGACCAAATGTAACCATAGTTCCAAGATTATCTGCATTATCCGCTGTCACATCAGGCCCTAAATAGGGATGGGCTTTAAGAGCATGCAGAATATTGACCCCCGCACTGAAAAGTGTATATGGGGTCAAACGGGTATCAAAGTAGAGTCCATAGATATCGGCATTGTCTATCGTCTCTCGGTTACACTGATAGGGATATATATTCGGGTCTAATGTATAAGCCTGCGCTGCGATCGCACGCAAAAAACTTTTACCGCCGAAAAGATGAGTCAATTCTGACGTCAGAATTACGCCGTAGCTGTCCATATCAAAGACAAGTGCAGGAAAGACTGATTGACGGGCACGGACTTCTGCATATTGCATCGGTGTACCTCCGGAAGTGGGCAGTACGCCAAAACTGAAAATAAATGGGTAGTCGGAATGGTGAGAAAAACGGTAATCAAAATAGGCCCTGTCAAAATCGATACCGCTGATCGAACCGGAAGTTTTGATATCATTTGAAAGTATACAAAGGCGCTGGTCGGATTGCGTCGAATGCTGAAATACCAGACGACCGTGAAAAGAAATATCTTCAAGGAGTTTTGCCCGCATGTTCAGTCGGAAGCGGACCGAAGAAGCAATCCCAAAGTCTTTGTCAAAATCATCCCGATTACGGTCGATAGAACCATCTGAACTCGGAGTTGGAACAGGTTCAAATTCTCCGACTTTATAGTGCATCTTGTCAAAACGCAGTCTTACTTCTGGCGTAAAGTCAATAACGTCAGTAAAAGATTTTCTCTCAACACTATCTACGACAGATTGCATATCATCTATATTGGAAGCAGTCGTGTTATGTTGACCTTCCAAGTGCAATATTCGGTCTTCTAAACTTTTAATACGTTCATCAGCTGCATCAGCGATAAGTATAAGTGGAAAAAAAAGTAATAATAAACGCATCTATATCCTTTATAAACCTGGAACCATTGGCTGAGATGAATCTGCAGCATGCTTGATCAAATACGTTTTTAATAATACTTGCGTTTCAGGAGACAACTGATCAATACCGTATTTACGTTTGCGTTTTTCACTGCTAAAAACTCTTTCCCACTGAACAATAGCTTTTGAAGCCGGTACAAGTTTTAACTCTTTACATATACCTGCTATAGCATTATTATTTGCATAGGAAGTAGATACAAACAGAAAAAAAAGTATGAAAATCTTTTTCACACAAAAACCTTTTTAAGAAATCCCGATTATAACAGAATGAAGATGATAGATAAAAGAAACTTGTAGGGAAATAGCTAATTTGAATTTAAAATAAAAAGAGAACCGACAGAGAAGTAGGCTCTCGTATACTGTGATCAACATCAACGTCAACATCGCGGCATAAAATAGACCTGATACATGCACAGAAAAGATGTGCAGAGGCATGTTTTATGTGTGGATAAAGATATAGCGCACAGATAGTTTGTAATTAAATGATTATAGGGATGTGAGATAAATCCGAGAACAAGGATATGCCAGAGAAAAGGAGACCGACGTCTCGTTTTGTCTGGATAAAATGATAATAGATAAAGAGCGAAGCGATACAATAAGCCGCCGAAAGCCGCCGATTTGTATGTGATAAAAGTTTATGAGTAATGATTGTGTAAGTAATGTTTGAAGTGATTGTAAATCCGAGAACTAGGATATCTCATAGAAAAGCTGACTAAATGTCAGGTTTTATCTGAGTAAAGTCGCATAAGATGGAGCAAATGAACGAAGTGAATACGCAGACAATAGCCGCCGATATGGATGTGAAAAAGTTTATAATAATTGTAAATGATTGAAGTTTAAAAGTTGAAGTAAATCCGAGAACTAGGCGGCGACCTACGTTTCCACACCTGAAAGGTGCAGTATCATCAGCGAAGGGAGGCTTAGCTTCTGGGTTCGGAATGGAGCCAGGCGTTTCCCTCTCTCTATAGCCACCTAGACAATCGGAAGTAAAAGCATCGAGATGATCTTACTTCCAACTGCTTGGATATATTGGAGTAGTTAATTATTGTCAGTCAACAGGTTTTGTAACTATAATCGATTCATGCTGCTCATTCGATATATACTGAATAAGGCAGTGATTACGCAATTATGAAAGAAAAAGACGAACGGACTATTAGTACTGGTCAGCTAAACATATTGCTATGCGTACACACCCAGCCTATCAAGCTTGTAGTCTTCAAGCGTCCTTCAGGGAAAGTTCATCTTGGAGTTGGCTTCCCGCTTAGATGCTTTCAGCGGTTATCACATCCGTGCGTAGCTACCCAGCGATGCTCTTGGCAGAACAACTGGTGCACCAGTGGCACGTTCCCGGTCCTCTCGTACTAGGGGCAACTCTCCTCAACTTTCCTACGCCCACGGAAGATAGGGACCGAACTGTCTCACGACGTTCTGAACCCAGCTCGCGTACCGCTTTAAATGGCGAACAGCCATACCCTTGGGACCTGCTCCAGCCCCAGGATGCGATGAGCCGACATCGAGGTGCCAAACCTCCCCGTCGATGTGAGCTCTTGGGGGAGATCAGCCTGTTATCCCCGGCGTACCTTTTATCCTTTGAGCGATGGCCCTTCCACACAGAACCACCGGATCACTATGACCGACTTTCGTCTCTGCTCGACGTGTATGTCTCACAGTCAGGCTAGCTTATGCCATTATACTCTACGATGGATTTCCAACCCATCTGAGCTAACCTTTGTAAGCCTCCGTTACTTTTTAGGAGGCGACCGCCCCAGTCAAACTACCCACCAGACATTGTCCTCGCACGAGATAATCGTACCAAGTTAGCTATCAGAATATTCAAGGGTGGTATCTCAAGGATGCCTCATCATGAACTGGCGTCCATGAATCAAAGGCTCCCACCTATCCTGCACATGAATATCCCAATAGCAGTGTCAAGCTATAGTAAAGGTGCACGGGGTCTTTCCGTCTTTCCGCGGGTAGGAGGAATTTTCACCTCCACTACAATTTCACTGGATTTACTGTTGAGACAGCTCCCATCTCGTTACGCCATTCATGCAGGTCGGTATTTAACCGACAAGGAATTTCGCTACCTTAGGACCGTTATAGTTACGGCCGCCGTTTACTTGTGCTTCAATTCACCGCTTCGCAAAGCTAACGGATCCTTTTAACATTCAAGCACCGGGCAGGCGTCACACCCTATACATCCTCTTACGAGTTAGCAGAGTGCTGTGTTTTTGGTAAACAGTCGGGAGGGACTCTTTGCTGCGACCATGTAATGCTTTCGGGAGCAAGTCCCTAAACATTTATGGCACACCTTATTCCGAAGTTACGGTGCTAGTTTGCAGAGTTCCTTAACAGTAATTCTTCCACGCGCCTTAGAATACTCATCTCACCCACCTGTGTCGGTTTACGGTACGGGCAACGGTTGTTCTCATTTAGAGGCTTTTCTCGGCACGACGGCATCATCGATTCTCCTCGCTAGCCGAAGCTATTGAAGAGCCTGTAAGATCTCGGTCTAATGTACAGCGGATTTTCCTACTGTACAACCTACGTCCTTCGACCCACTATTCCATCAGTGAGCTCGATTAGCCCTATGCGTCCCCCCATCATTCAAACAAACAACCGTCGGTATCGGAATATTAACCGATTTGCCATCGTCTACCCCTTTCGGACTCGACTTAGGTCCCGACTAACCCTACGATGACGAGCATCGCGTAGGAAACCTTGGGTTTACGGCGAAGAGGATTCTCACCTCTTTTATCGCTACTCATGCCTGCATGCTCACTTCCAAACGCTCCAGCACTCCTTACCGGTATACCTTCAACGCTGTTTGGAACGCTCTCCTACCACTCGTACAAGTACGAATCTAGAGCTTCGGTGACTGTCTTAGCCCCGTTATATTTTCGGCGCAGAATCGCTAGACCAGTGAGCTGTTACGCTTTCTTTAAAGGATGGCTGCTTCTAAGCCAACCTCCTGGTTGTCACAGCAACTCCACATCCTTTTCCACTTAGACAGTACTTAGGGACCTTAGCTGCTAGTCTGGGTTGTTCCCCTCTCGACATAGGATTTTATCACCCTACGCCTGACTCCCGAGGTTACACATGAAGTATTCGGAGTTTGATAGGGTTTGGTACCGCTGTATGCAGCCCTAGCCCTGTCAGTGCTCTACCCCTTCATGCTACTGCTCGAGGCTATACCTAAATATATTTCGGAGAGAACCAGCTATCACTAAGTTTGATTGGCCTTTCACCCCTATCCACAAGTCATCCGAAGACTTTTCAACGCCTACCGGTTCGGTCCTCCACCGGCTCTTACACCGGCTTCAACCTGCTCATGGATAGATCACTTAGTTTCGGGTCTGCAGCATCTGACTAATTCGCCCTATTAAGACTCGCTTTCGCTACGGCTTCTCGTTTGATTAACCTTGCCAGATACCACAACTCGCAGGCTCATTATGCAAAAGGCAGTCCGTCACACGTATATATAATCGTGCTCCGAATGATTGTAAGCCATAGGTTTCAGGTTCTATTTCACTCTGCTCACCGCAGTTCTTTTCACCTTTCCCTCACGGTACTGGTTCACTATCGGTCTGGTAGTAGTATTTAGGATTGGAGGGTGGTCCCCCCGGCTTCAGTCAAGATAACACGTGTCCCGACCTACTCTGGATCCTGCTAGCGTTCTTCTGATTTCGACTACGAGGCTATCACTCGCTATGGCCCGACTTTCCAGACGGTTCGTCTATCATCCAAACTACATATCGCAGTCCGCAACCCCAAGCACAAGTGCCTGGTTTGTCCTAATCCCATTTCGCTCGCCGCTACTATGGGAATCTCGTTTGATTTCTCTTCCTTCAGGTACTGAGATGTTTCACTTCCCTGAGTTCGCCCCCCGTAGGGTAACATGAATCGCTCCATGCTGGGTTGCCCCATTCGGAAATCCCCGGATCAAAGCTTCTTGGCAGCTCCCCGAGGCTTTTCGCAGCCTAGTACGTCCTTCATCGCCTCTACCAGCCAAGGCATCCACCTATGGCCCTTAATATCTTTATTCTAATTTGCGTATTCACTACCTTATTCAATATACATCAAATAAAGCAGTCAATGAATTAATTGTAGTTACAATTTTGTTGACTTTGACAATAATAAGTTAAATAACATCTAGACTTCTAAAAGTCTAATTCAAATACTTCGTTTAGTACTTGAATTAAACTTCTAACCTCTAATGGTGGAGAATAGCGGGATCGAACCGCTGACCTCCTGCGTGCAAGGCAGGCGCTCTCCCAGCTGAGCTAATTCCCCATCCGGTCTTCGTGATCTTTACATGGTGGGCCTAGGAGGACTTGAACCTCCGACCTCACCCTTATCAGGGGTGCACTCTAACCAGCTGAGCTATAGGCCCTAATTAATATGTTCAAATAACATAGATCACTGAAAACTAAGTAAGTAGACACGTTAACTCTTCTAAGACGTGAGATTTTCTCTTGAGTTCGTCAATCGAATGCGAACTCGTTACTCTAGAAAGGAGGTGATCCAACCGCAGGTTCTCCTACGGTTACCTTGTTACGACTTCACCCCAGTCGCTAATTCCGCCGTAGAGGGTAGCTACTTTAGCATCCCCGCTTCGGGCGAAATCAACTCCCATGGTGTGACGGGCGGTGAGTACAAGACCCGGGAACGTATTCACCGTAGCATTGCTGATCTACGATTACTAGTGATTCCAGCTTCATGTTCTCGAGTTGCAGAGAACAATCCGAACTGAGAGACGCTTTGTGAGATTGGCTCCACCTCGCGGTATCGCAACTCTCTGTACGCCCCATTGTAGCACGTGTGTAGCCCTAGCCATAAGGGCCATGATGACTTGACGTCGTCCTCACCTTCCTCCTCCTTGCGAAGGCAGTCTCGCTAGAGTGCTCAGCCGAACTGTTAGCAACTAACGACGAGGGTTGCGCTCGTTGCGGGACTTAACCCAACATCTCACGACACGAGCTGACGACAGCCGTGCAGCACCTGTTTTCAAGCTCCCCGAAGGGCACTCTCTCATCTCTGAAAGATTCTATCAATGTCAAGGCTAGGTAAGGTTCTTCGCGTATCTTCGAATTAAACCACATGCTCCACCACTTGTGCGGGTCCCCGTCTATTCCTTTGAGTTTTAATCTTGCGACCGTACTCCCCAGGCGGAATGCTTAATCTGTTAAGTGCATCACCGAAGAGACAAGCTCCCCGACGACTAGCATTCATCGTTTAGGGCGTGGACTACCAGGGTATCTAATCCTGTTTGCTCCCCACGCTTTCACGCCTCAGCGTCAGTAATGTCCCAGCAGGTCGCCTTCGCTTTCGGTATTCCTAGTGATATCTACGGATTTTACCCCTACACCACTAATTCCACCTGCCCCTTCCATACTCTAGGTTCCCAGTTTCAAGTGCAGTTCTATGGTTGAGCCATAGGATTTCACACCTGACTTAAAAACCCGCCTACGCGTCCTTTACGCCCAGTGATTCCGAATAACGCTTGCTCCCTCCGTATTACCGCGGCTGCTGGCACGGAGTTAGCCGGAGCTTATTCATCAGATACCGTCATTTTCTTCTCTGATAAAAGGAGTTTACACACCGAAATGCGTCATCCTCCACGCGGCGTTGCTGCATCAGGGTTTCCCCCATTGTGCAATATTCCTCACTGCTGCCTCCCGTAGGAGTCTGGTCCGTGTCTCAGTACCAGTGTGGCGGATCATCCTCTCAAACCCGCTATGTGTCATCGCCTTGGTGAGCCATTACCTCACCAACTAGCTGATACAATATAGGCCGATCCCTTAGCGAAAAACCTTTCCCGACTTGCATTAAACAAGAAGGAGTATCCGGTATTAATCACCGTTTCCAGTGGCTATCCCAGACTAAGGGGCACATTACCTATATATTACTCACCCGTGCGCCACTCGTCAGCAAGAAGCAAGCTTCTCCTGTTACCGTTCGACTTGCATGTGTTAAGCACGCCGCCAGCGTTCATTCTGAGCCAGGATCAAACTCTCCATAATTAATTATGTAAAGACTGCCTAAGCAGATTACTGATCTTATGCCCAAGATTTTAAAATCATTGGCTATAAAAAATAGTGTCAATTTCAATCTAAGTATTTAAACTTCAACTGAAATAGACGGTTGTGTTTTTGTGTCTTATAAAGTTAACTTCCAACCCCGAAAGGTCAGTGTCAAACTTACTTAGTTTTCAATGATCTCAAACTTTTAAAAAGCTTCAACTCGAAGTCTTTCTCGTCTCTCTTTCAAGCGACTCATCGTTTGTGGACGGGAATTATAGACAAATCAAAACCCTATGTCAAGAGCTTTTCGCGCGAATTGTCAAATTTCTTGAAATTTGTATTTTTTTGTAAAAAACAATCAATATATTGACTACTTTGTATGCATCTCATTCAAAGGATAGTACTTTAACGTAACCTGTTTCCGGTAAGATAGATATGACCGCCTTTCTCAAGCCGGCATGTAATGTAATGAGACATTCCGATATGATAAAGTCGTTCGCACTGGTCAAAGTCTTGTGTGGTCGCCCCATATAGTCAAATGCTATAAATCTGTTATTACCGCATGTTCTGCTAAATTCAATTCTGTCAATCCCGTATTTCTCAAATAATAGCATTTTACTGTCATCGCCTGGTTCCAGTATGCAGTCGGTATTTGAGTAAAGCAATGTTTTTGTTAAAGGATCTGTAGTAGATTCATCTCTATCGTAATTCATATCTAGGTCAGTATTGCTGGAGACAACATAACAGTTATTACTTCTAAAACTTATACGCCACATCGCTTTATACCACTTAGCCTCTGTCGTGTTGTATATATCATTGACCAGTGCCAATTGTTGAGTATAGCGGATATGTCTTAACACTTGTTCTGTCGCTTCTACTAAAGGGGCTCTTTCCAGACGCGGAATTATCGTTATAGCAAGAATACCAGTCGTTATTATCACAATAATTAACTCTATCATAGTAAATGAACTTTTGTACATAAAACATCTTTGAATTATTTTTGTTAAATTTTATTCTATTATGTTTTCCATATTCTGTCAAGGCTTTTTTTGCTTTAATTTATATCCGTTATACAGCACCAGGATCATACTCGATAGACCGAGAGCATATATCTACTATTTTCGTAACGGAAAGCAGACCCGTAATTAATCTGGTATATTAGTTTATTACAGTAGAAACAGTTTTGTCTCCGATACAACTGCAAAGAGAAGTTTGAAGGGCTATTAAAATTATCCTGTATAGCGTTGATCTCTCTCTGTCAAAATGAAAGAAGCACCTATAAATGATTGCACACAGTTAACCGAAGTACAAAAAGATAAGATTACCACTATAAAAACGAGAAGTTGCGTCAAAAGGCAGCCACGTCTAATATCGAAAAGATTACCTACTGACTGTATAAGACCGACGTTTGTTTTGTTCTTGCCTATGCCCTCTTCTATTTAATAGGTAGAGGGTTCAAAAAGATCTCGAAAGAGCGGATCAAGATTGTTCAAACCAAGATCAATCATGCCAGAGAAAACCTCCGGAGCTCAAAACACGATATCAACTCTTTTTTGTTAAAACATTAGCAGGTTTAATAGCATATGCAGTGAATGGGGATCAAGCTTATAGATCGTCTATAGCTGTTATTCGGGTGTATCCTGTTTCAGGTTCAACAGTTATGACAGCAGATCGTTCACCGTTAGACAATGTGATTGTACACGGCGCAGTAATAAAATCGGATGCATTTCTGGTTTTCAACGGACGTCCAAAATTGTCAAATGCTATGTAATTATTACCGCCTTGGCAACTTTCAGATAAAGATACTGTGCTGATATCGTATTTGGTATTTAAAAATAGATCATTATTATTTAACACATTTTCTGTACAGGAAGTACTGGAGTATAGATATTGTTTTGATAAAGGGTCATAAGCAGCCTCTGTTTGCGAAATTCCACCGCTTAGATCATTATCGCTTGCAACGATATAGCATTTTTCAGCATCAGTTCTAAAACTGATATGCCAATAGGCTTTTTCCCAGTCAACGCCCGCATTATACACATCATTAACCATCGCTAAGTGCTGTGCATATTGAATATGGCGCACAACTTGATTTGCTCCGTCTCTAAGCGGATCGCCATCAAGTTTTGGCATCATTGCGACTGCCAGTATACCGGCCACAACAATCACAATAATAAGTTCGATCATAGTAAACGCAGATTTTTTCAAAATATCACCTTAATGGACATGAACTAAATTCTGTACAGTTCAATGTACTCTGTTGTTATGTAATAGTCAATTATAGCTAAAATATTCAAAGATAGAATTAGGGAGTAACTAATTAAATTGCGGATAAAAAAGAGGTGAAGAGTCAAAGACTCTTCAGAAACAGAAGTCGATTAGAGCTCTTCTGCTTTTTCGACATTGTAAAGAATGTCAGATGTCGGGTGACGGTACATTGGCATACCGAGACGTTTTTCGTCAAGGATGTGACCGATGAAACCGATCGAGCGGCCGACAACGAAGAATGCATTCAGTGCACCCGCGTCGATGAAACCGTCAATCTCTTCTTCAGAGTATCCAAGAGCACGCCACATATCAACCATCAAGATACCGATAGTACCGTCAACGTTTAGGATAAGGTTGTCTTTCTTAGATGTTGTCAATTTTTCTACTTCAAGTGCATAGTCAAGAAGCGGTGTTGCCGGGAAGTTTTCCGCAGCAAACTTCTTAAGACCTGAAACACGAAGGTCCGGGTTACGTACCGATTTGATACGGTGACCGATACCAGAGATCGTCTTACCCTCTTTTTTCATATAAGAGATGAATTCAGCCGGACTCATACCGTTGTCGTTTGCATATTTAAAATAACGTGCCGCATCGTCAATCGCACCACCGAAACGCGGACCGATAGTCAATAGACCGGTTACCAATGCAGAGATAACATCTTTACCTGCACGTGCTGTTACTTTTGCATTATGTGCACCTGATACGGCCGGACCATGATCAGCAACAGTTTTGATAACAGTTTCGATGTAATCTGTTGCCCATTTCGGATAACGTTTTTTGAACCAAAGAAGTGAAATCACATCACCGATACCGAAACCGGTTTCCGGTGTTGCAACAGCAGAAATTGGATAACCTGCATATGTCGCTTCTTCGCCAGTGTCATCAGAGATCGTACAGATGAACTCTTTAGCACGACGAACTTTAGGAACGACTTTTAGTTCCAGCTCAGCGATATCAGTAATGACACCTTTGGCTTTAAGGTCATTGTACACTTCATTGATCTTAGCAGGAAGGTCATTGAATGATGCCGGTACGTGAATACCTGCTTCAGCCATTGCAGCATTTTTAGCTGCAGCCGTCTCAGCGTCAGCATTAGCAGATGCACCTGCGTGACCGAACTGTACACCTGAGCTGAAGTGCTTAGCAATCGTACCGATACACCATGCGATGATCGGCTTTTTGATCTGACCGTTTTTAACTGCCTCGATCACTTTGTACTCTTCAGTACCACCGACTTCACCAAGAAGGATCATGTATTTAACGTCCGGATTGCTTTCCATACGTAGAAGGTTGTCAATGAAAACAGAACCTACGAAACGGTCACCACCGATAGCAACACCCTCGGCGATACCGTCAGCATTGATGGCGATGATGTTGGAGAGTTCGTTAAACAGACCGCCTGAACGTGTAACAAGTCCACAAGAACCTGCACGGTGCAGTTTAGAGTTAACGATATTTTCGATTGTACCACCAACATTAGCGATCTTGAAAGCACCTGGAGCAATACCACCGACCGTTGCAGGCCCGATGACAGTTACACCGGCATCACGAGCCGCTTGGTTCATACCACGTGCAAGACGTTCAGGGATACCTTCTGCGGTTACCATGATCGTTTTGAACTGACCTTTAATCGCGATCGCTTCCATCGTTACATCATATGCTGTACGGAAAGATGCAAAGTTCAATAGTACATCAGCATTTGGGAATGCTGCTGCCGCTTCAGTCGTACTTCTGAACATCGGAACCATGATCTCATCCGGACCATAGAAGAATTTCTCAAACTTGCTACTTGAAGTCGGTGCAACGATTGCCGCAACAGAAGGCGTCTTACGATCAATTGTATAGTCGTAATCAAGCATACGCTGGATAGCACTTTTGTTGTTATTCCAGAAAATCGCTTGTGTGTCTTTAGTAAATAATGCTGCCATATCTCTCCCCTACTTCTCTAATGCCATACGCACGATATCAGTTACGTGTGTTTCCGGACCATATACTTCAATATAAAGACCAAGACGGTCTGCCGCCTCTTTAATATCTTTAAGACCTTTTTCATAGTTTGGTCCACCACGACGAACATAAATCTTAACGTTATGCTCTTTCATCTTCGCTACATTTTCTTCAAATGACTGGATGATACCTGTAAATGTTTTTGCAACATCGGTAAAGTTCGCAATCGCACCACCGATGATAAGGATCTTATCACGGCCTTTAGCATCTTTATGGCGAGTCATAAGGTCGATCAATGTATCTGCGTAGAACTTAGTCTCACCCGTAGTCGGTCCACCTGAGTACTCACCGTAGTTGGCAAGCTCTTTGACATCACCGGAAAGGTCAGCGATCGTATCAGCGTAAACAACAGATGCACCACCACCGGCAACCATTGTCCAGATACGGCCCATCGGATTAAGGATAGTCAGTTTAAGTGAAGCACCTGATTTAGAGTCCGCTTCTGCCACCGCTTTTTCTTCAGGAGACTGATCTTCCATACCGAATGCTGTCGGGTATTCAATGTCACCCCATGCATCTGCCATCATGAAGCCCGCTGTGTCGTCAAGACGTGCAACAAGGTCAAGGATCGCCATCTCATTATTGTCAAGCATAACGATCGGGTTGATCTCAAGGTAGGCAAAGTTCATATCGCGGTAGAATTTAAAAAACTGGATCGCGAATGATGCGAATGCTTCTCTGTCTTTAGCCTGGATGTCTGCAGGAATGTTTGCTTTGACAGCATGTTCCATATCAGCGTCATCCATGTTGATCGGGATAGCGACTTCGTTAACTTTCTCGTCCCAGCCCTCTTCAACTTCCATGCCACCTTCTGCAGACATATAAAGAACGTCGTCTTCGCCGACAGTAGTTGCAGAAATATAATATTCTTGTTCTTGAGAGTGCGGCGTGAATGGCTCTACGACAAAGTGTGTCAACTGGCCATGCTGACCTGAAAGAAGTGTGGTTGTAACCGCCATCTTCTCGTCAATCCACTTTGCAGCATCTGCCAATGTCACATCACCCGGCTTATTCGTTCTAAAAAGAACCAGGTCATTTTTACCGCGTTTACCAAAAAGCATATCCGGTTTAGCAACCAATGCCTCTTGCTTTAACCACTCGAAACCATGCTCTTCAGCTTTTTCCAGTAGTTCTTTGCCGCTAGTCACCAATACAGATTTAAATCCGTAATGAAAACCGCTGAAGTATTTATCCCAATGTTTTGAGAAAATAGCTTTACCGTCGTATTCACGAATCGCTCTTTGAGCCATTGCAACTCCTTCGAATTTTTAGTCTGAAGATTATAGCATGCAATATCTATGGCTCTCTATATAAAGTTAGTGGCAAGCTTTTCAATTTATAATATGGGAACTTTTGTAACATTATAGGCTGCAACAATTCGTCCCATGTAACTTACAGTAACATCTGCCTTTTCATCGAGAGGGGCTTCTTTTAAATGATTGGCCGAACAAACTTCTATACCGTAAAACTTAAGACGGTTTTGCATATGACGACCCGTGGCAGTAACACAATTGATCTCTTTTTCTTTCAGTTCCGAGGACAGTTCTTTAATAATGTGGGTTTTATAGGCAAAATGGTTTTCCGGATCATCTAAAAAGAGATAAAGGCCTTTATTTAAAAGAATCAAGAAAAAGTGAAATGCCAAAATACTGAACCCGACCGTCAGTAACACACGGTACCGTCCCCGGAACATACGCAGTCGCACGCGATAGGAGCTGAAAAAGGTCTGTGCGGCAAGAGGCAGCAGAAGCATCATATAGGGTGCAAAATGTTCGATATGAATCTGTTGCCTGAACGACAGCAGCAAGGAGACAACAAAGACAACACCACTGACATATAGAGTTATATCATATTCTTTGCTTATCATTTTTCGGTACAGGACATACACCAAGAATACGAAGACTACAGGTGAAAAAATGGTTGCGTAAAGACCGAGCGTGTCTAAAAAGTGTCCGCTAGGTTTGCCCATTGTGTCAAAACCGTATAGATAAAAGGAAGCAAAGAAGAGGAGCGTGTTCAGCACCATATAAAACAGGTTGTTTTTATTCAGGGCATAAACGAAAAGTGCAAAATACAAAAACGCGTATGCTCCGTCAATCGCTAAAAGTCCGACAAGGACAAAAGGGATTAGCGGTGACTTGATCTGATAAAGATAAAGCAGTAAAAAAAGTGAAAATATCATGATAGCCGCATTATCGACCAAAAGCGCCGAACTGATGACCCCCGGCAGCAGAATGAAGACAAAGACAAGCCATAAGCGGTCACTGTTACGTTTAACATAGGGCTTGGATACACGGTACAGAAGTAAAACCGAGAGCAGATGAAGAATCATCATCGGCATACGCAATCCGTAATCATTTTGGCCAAAAACAGCTAGAGAGGCTTCTGTCAGGTAGTGTATAAAAGAGCGTGCCTCATAGAGTATATATGCCTCATGCGAGGTAATAGAGAGAGTGGATGCCTCATAAAAGAGGACCAGTGCATCGAATCCCAGAAGTAGAAAGAGGATGATGCGTTCTCTCATATTTTTAAGAAATTTCCTATCATTTCGTGACCGAATTCGCTCATGATCGATTCCGGGTGGAACTGTACCCCGAAAATAGGTCGGTTTTTGATCTGCAATGCCATGATCTCATGATCATCGGTGCTATAAGCGGTAGGTTCGATCACATCCGGAAGATTTTCTTGCTCAACGGTCAAAGAGTGGTACCTTGTTGCTCTGAAGGTCTCCGGCATCTTGTCGAAGATCGGGCAGCTTCCCTTTGTCTCGACAATCGACGTCTTGCCGTGCATCATCTGCTTGGCCCTGACGACTTTTCCCCCGAATGCCTGAGCGATACTTTGATGCCCCAGGCAGATACCGAAGATAGGAATCTCATCTTTAAAACGTTCAATGACATCAAGACTGACCCCTGCTTCGTTTGGCGTTGCCGGGCCGGGAGAGATGATAATCTTATCAGGCTTCAATGCTGCGATCTCATCAACCGTCAATTCATCATTACGGATGACTTTGAGATCAGCCCCCAACTCCAGACAGTACTGAACAATGTTGTAGGTAAAACTGTCATAATTGTCGATCATCAAGACCATAAATCTATCCTCTGTGCCAAAAAGCATCTTTTGTCAATTTATATCGGATTATAGCTCAGAGTAGCTAAAAAAACATGGGCATTTTTTAGGCATCCAATCTTAATGTTTCTCATGCAAAGAGCCCATAACCTACATGGTAACATTAACAAAGCTCTCTGTACCGGGTTATCGTGCCATCTCTGAAATGAGGGGACAAAAAGCAACAAAGATGTATTATTAAAAAGGAGACATTCATGAAAAAGCCAGATATTATTCAGACTATTATGACCGGTTTTTCCGAGCGAAGCTGTATTTCAGGGGTCGGGTGTATTCCGGTACGCTACCTCTGGACCGATGCCTTTGCCGTATGCAACTTCCTGGAGCTTTTCCGTCGTACAGGCGAGCAAAGATACAAGGAGGAGGCTTTGCTGCTTGTCGACCAGGTGCATCACGTACTGGGGCAGCATCGCAGCGATGACTCCCGCAGCGGATGGATCAGTGGTCTTGAAAATAAAGAGGGCGAATTGCATCCTACGATCGGCGGTCTGAGAATAGGGAAAAAGAGCAATGAACGAAAATTCGATGCACCCTACAATGAACGTCTGGAGTGGGAACAGGACGGTCAGTATTTTCACTACCTGACAAAATGGATGCATGCACTTAACCTTGTCACGCAGGTAACGGGTGATTTCAGATATAACCGCTGGGCTCTGGAACTTGCCAAAACGGCACACGGCAGATTTACCTATACAATACCCGGCAACGAAAAACGGATGTACTGGAAAATGAGTATCGACCTCTCCTATCCCCTCGTACCCTCCATGGGACAGCATGATGCTCTGGACGGGTACATTACCTATCTTCAGCTTGTCAAAACAGCTTCCGAAGATCCTCAAACATCGCATGAACTTCATTTAGAGAGTGAAATAGCCGAAATGGCGGAGATCTCCCAAGCTGTCAACTGGGCTACAGATGACCCGCTGGGAATCGGCGGACTCCTCAGTGATGCCTTCATGCTGACACAACTTATCATCGCAGGCAGTATGGAACATCTCAGTGATATGTTCCCAAAACTGCTGGCCCATGCCAAAAGTGGCATAGATTTGTTTATGCGTACGGACACATTGAAATACCCGCCACACTATCGGCTGGCATTTCGTGAACTTGGTTTAAGCATCGGTCTTCATGCGATCGAAAAGACAGAGCAGCTCTTCAGCGAACATGCAGACTGTTTTGCGGACCGTCTGCTTTTGCAATCACAGCTTAAAGAATTAAACGCATATCTTCCCCTCTGTGAAATCATTGAAAATTTCTGGATGAAACCTGAAAATCAGAAAAGCAGCACATGGAACGAACATCTCGACATCAACAGTGTCATGCTGGCTACAAGCCTGGATCCTGACGGATATCTGATGGCAGAGTAAAATGTCTGTCTTTAAAAGCCTCCTAAGAACTCCTAAAAACATCGATCATTGAAGTGGACAATGCAAAATAAAAGTGTAAAATTCCCGGCTTACAATGACTAAACGATCTTGATTACATTTTTGAGAAGATCATATAACTTCGCGGAAAGAGATAACGCGATTGCGTCCCTCATCTTTTGCCTTGTACAACGCCATATCGGCATAGGTCACCAACTGTTCATAGGAAACATCGGACGTCCCCTCTGATGTTGCGACACCGAGGCTCAACGTCACAACCTCTAAAGGGGATGAGTTCTTATGCGGTATTGCCATTTTTTCTATGTTTGAGCGTATCGTTTCGGCAATGTGCATTGCACCTTCAAGCGATGTGGTCGGCAAAAGAACAACAAACTCTTCACCGCCATACCGTGCTACAAAATCACTTGGCCTGTTAAGAGATGCCTGTACCATTTGTGCAACTTTTATCAGACATAGATCCCCGCTCATATGCCCGTAAGTATCATTATATTCTTTAAACTTGTCGACATCGCACATGATGATCGACAGAGGTAGATGCTCTCTCTGGCAGCGCTTATACTCTTTTAACAGACTTTCTGTAAAACTTCGGCGATTCGGGACACCTGTCAACGCATCCAAGACAGCCTGCTTGTTCATTATTTCATAGATTTTTTTTAATCTCCCGCCGGTAATAACAATACCCAACAGCCCCAACAGCCCTATCGTAACATGCCCCACCAATAGAGAAAGAAAAGGTATTTTCATGACGAACGGCAATGTCACACTGATACCGCCCCTTATATCGCCTTCTTTATAGCCTTTATTAGCGTGACACTGCAGACACGATTTGTACGTCAGCAGAGGTGCCATATAAAAATAGGAGTTTTTTTCTCCCTCTTTTATAAACTCCCCCTTCTCTTTTATACCCGTCTCAAATTCTTTTAAAAATTTTTCTTCTCTTGAAGACGGCCTGTTTTGGGGGCGGATAGGCTTTAGACTGGTGATGTGAAACTGCACCCTTTTTTGTTCCAGGGCAATTTCAGCAAGCTGGCGGGTCATAAAAGCCGGGTTCACCTTAGTCAGTGTCAATGTTTCATTGGCATCAATTTCCCGCATCGCTTTCTCAAGATATGGGTTAGGCTGTGTTTTTTCGGTTACAGGGACATAGACACCGCCGTGGCGGGAGTTCCAGATACGGGTTATGACAATCTGATCAAAAAAACTTCTCGCGGACTCAAGCGCTATTCTTTCCTGTTCCTGTTTTGCACTACTGTAGTTCCATAGAAAAGAGGCAGAGACTAATGTTATCCATACCAGAACAAAAAATATCATGGTCATTTTAATTTTCATCACTTCCACTTTCGACTCTTTTTTTCTATTAAAAAACTGACTATTCTATACATGATATACCATATTGACTTTAAATCCATCAATGTGTCATTTCATCACAAAGGTACCGTTTGTTAGAAGAGACAGCTATCGTTTATTATTTTGTGAAGTACGCGAGGCTTGAAAGGGGCTGACAGAAGAGGAGATCGGCAAGTGAAAAGAGGGTGACGCGTAAAAGATAAGTTTTAAATACGATGTATCCGGCTTTGGTCCAAAAGCAGCAGATTGGGAAGAGGAGTTTGTTGACGTTAGAACCCGGCCTTCAACTGTTCGATCCTGGCCTCATAAAGAAAAACATCATCCTCTTTTTGATACTTTCTGGCTCCCTCTGCCAGAAGCGCATATTTATGAAGAAGCTCTTCTCTCACCAGGCTATCGAACGCCGTATCAAGATGTTTTTCAAGCGCTTTCACGCGAAAACGGTCCATCCCCCAGTGTTTCATCGAAAGCTGATCATCGGCGCCGCCGTATTTGTTGACAAGCTTTTGGTCGACCAGGGCGATCTCTTCCTCTTTCAGAATACGCAGCCAAAGGTCATAATCTTCACAGACTTCTAACGACTCGTCGAAGCCGCCCAAAGAGTCAAAGAGTTTTTTTTGCATCAATACCGATGAAGGGGCAATATTGCAGTAGCTGAGACACGTTTCAAAAGTTGCTTTCTCGGGCTTTTGGAACTTTTTGGGGATGGCGACCTCTTTCTCATCGCGTATCCACACCTCATCGGTATAACTCACTTTGCAGTTCTTGTTCTTTTGGTGGTATGCCACCTGTTGCCGAAGCTTTTCAGGATGCCACGTATCATCGGAGTCCAAAAAAGCGATCCAATCGTTTGAAGCCATCATCACACCGTTGTTGCGTGCCGAAGAGACGCCCATGTTTTTCTGACGAAGAAGGCTCACCTCATCATACATCTTCGCCACTTCACTGGTCGCATCGCTGGAACCGTCATCGACGACGATAATCTCGTCAGCACTGTAGGACTGTTGCAAAACGGAGTCGATGGCACGTGCCAGAGTGGCGACACGGTTATAGGCAGGAATAATGACTGAGATCTTCATCTGCACCCTTCTTTATATTTTTACTCTGACCGCAGTAACACGTTGCTGACATTCCGCGATCCCGGTATCAGTATCAGCTGATTCAAGATAGCGGCGAACGGTATTGTGTATTTGCATGTCATTATTATCAATCAAACCATATCGCTGCCATTTCAATAATATAATGATTATATCGGAGGTAGACTTCGCCAGCTTAATATTTAAATGCTTTTGCGGTCTGGCATCTGTAATGGATGGCGGGTTTTAGATAAAGGCAGCATCATCTAGCTCAATGGCTTTGATTTGCCGTATCAGCGGTGTTTTTTCTGCTGGCCCGGAGCATGTTTTCTGCCGTGTCCCTTACCCTGGGCACGGTTTTCGGAAGGGTGACGGTAGTAGCGCTCTTTCTGCTTATATGTCATACGGCTTTCTCTCACCTTCAGCTCTTTGTCCAAGAGAAGACGCTGATGGCTGTCCAGCACTTTTTCATTCAGGTCCAATAGTGCCTCAATAGGCTTTTTGTGAAGGTCAATAAATGCTTTTCGCAGGTCGAGTGCCGATGCCGCAGATGCACATAGCATAACGGCTATAAGAAGGTTTACAAGTCTCATAATATTTATCTCCGGTTTTGGTATTGAATGACCACATACGCTCGTATGAGTTGCGCTATCTTAACAAAACAGCTCTTAAACGCCAAGTGCTTGGACAGAACGTCTGCCGCCGTTACCACACCTTCAATTCGTTGTAGAGGCTATCCCTCTCTACGGGAATAAATCCGGTGTCTTTAATCTGGTCAATGAACTCCTGAAGCTCGACCCCGTTGGCACTGGCGGCGCCTGCGGCCGAGTTGATCGACTCTTTTTCGATCGTACCGTCGAGATCGTTGGCACCGAACTCCTGTGAAAGGAGCGCAAGATTGACCGTAGAGGTGACCCAGTAAGCTTTAAGGTTGGGCACGTTGTCGAGTACCAGACGGCTGATCGCCATCGTCTTGAGGATCTCGTGCGCCGTCATGAACTCTTTGATGTTCAGAAAGTTGTTCTCGCTCTGGTAGACCAGCGGGATGAAGCAGTTGAAGCCGCCCGTCCTGTCCTGAAGGTCACGGATGCGCATCATATGGTCGATGCGGTGGCGGCGTTCTTCGACATGGCCGAAGAGCATCGTCACGTTCGACTTGCGCCCCCGGCTGTGCCACTTCTCGTGGATCTCGAGCCACTGCCGGGAGTTAACCTTCCCCTTGCAGATGTAGTCGCGCACCTCTTCGTCGAAGATCTCGGCACCCCCGCCCGGAAGCGAATCGACCCCGTTTTCGATCATGATGTCGATGATCTCGTCGTAGCTCTTGTTGTACTCTTCAGAGAGAAAGTGGATCTCTGCCGCCGTCAGAGCTTTGATGTGCAGCTTCGGGTATTTGGCCTTGATCTTGGAGAAGACGGTCGTGTACCAGTCCAGTCCGGTGTCCGGGTTATGTGCCGAGACGATGTGCACCTCTTTGATGCCGCGTGACGCGATATCGTCGACAATCGCCATGATCTCTTCATGCTTCAGGGTGTAGGGCTTGGGATTTTTCCGGCTCGCCGAATAGGCGCAGAACTTACAGACATCCTTGCAGATGTTCGTCGGGTTGATGTGGCGGTTGATATTGAAATAGGTCTTTTTGTCATGCATCTGCTGACGTTTCTCGTTCGCCAGGGCCCCAAGTTCAAAAAGATCCATCTCATAGAGACTAAGCGCCTCGTCAAAATCGATACGTTGACCGGCTTTTATCTTCTCTACTGTATTCATATTGCACTGTTTCCTAAAATATTGTCTAATTATTGAGCGCATTATAGCAAAAGCTGACGCGTGCATTGTGATAGAATAAGAAGTACTTTCAAAGTATAATATAAAGATAAAGAACCGAGGACAGTCTCCCTTATGAACATTCAAATCGCTATCGAAGACCTTATTGATAAAAATGCAAAAGATTTTGAGATCTCAAAGCTTTTTAAAAACTATATCTCCGAGTACAAGGCTTCTCTGCCCGAACTGTTCGAAAGTTCACAGGGCAAGGACTTTCTGGTCAAACACACCAAAACACTCGACAAGATCATCACCTTGATGTACAAGACCGTACTGCGCCGCATGTTCGGCAACTACCTGCCGATGCGTTCCTCCATACCGATCGCCATTATCGCACTCGGCAGTTACGGGCGCGAGCAGCTCTGCGTCCACAGCGATATCGATCTGATGATCGTCTATGAGACATGCGACGGCTACAAGACCGATGCGATCATCGAGAAGCTCCTCTATCTGGCCTGGGATGCCGGGCTTAAACTCGGGCACCGCGTGCATGAGATCAGAGACATTGAAAAGGCGGCAGCGGAAGATATCACGATCCGGACCGCTTTTATGGAGGCGAGACTTATCATCGGCTCGCCGTTCACCTGGAGTGCTTCACAAAATGCCTTTACCAACATCCGCCATACCGACCCAAAAGGGTATATTCTGGCCAAGATCGAGGAGGCCCACGAACGGCGCAAAAAGTACCCCTCTTCCATGCAGCCCAACATCAAAGAGAGTGTCGGCGGACTGCGTGATTCGCAGCTTCTTTTCTGGATCGCCGCGACGATCTACGGCGTCACATCGCAAAAAGAGCTTATCGGCACAGTCTTTACCGATGAGGAGTACAGAGAGTACCGCATCGCACTCGAACTTCTCTTCCGTGTCCGTTCTGCGCTGCACCTTGTCAGCAACAAGCAGCAGGACCAGCTTGTCATGCAGTATATGCCGCGCATTGCAAAGATGCTCGGGTTTAAGGATGAACGCAAAATGGTCTCACGCCTTTTGGAGGCAATGTGGCGCATCGACAATTTTTCGCAGATCTTCATCAAAAAGATCATCCGGCCCTACCTCTATAACGAACATGATATCGCTGCCTATCGCAAACAGCGCATCGGCAGCGGTCTCTACCTGATCAATGACCGCCTCTTCAGCGTCTACTCCGCCAAAAACGACAACATCGTCCCGCTTCTCGAGTTCCTAAGCAAACTTGAGGACAAGCCCTGGCGGTTTGACCCGAGTCTGCTGGGACGGTTCACCTATGCCACTGTCCCCTATCCTCTGGGCAAGAAAGGGCTTACCCTTTTGCGTAAACTCTTTGAACGCCAACACAGCTACTCCTTCCTTCAACTCTTTTTTGAGGCAGGAATATTGCACCAGCTCATCCCTGCTTTTAGAAAAGTGCTCCATCTTCCGCAATTCGACGGTTATCACCACTACCCGGTCGACCTGCACTCCATCGAGTGCATCAAAGCGCTCGAAAACATAGCGGAGCCCTTTATCGCCGACCTCTTTACGAGCCTGACGCTGCAGGAGAGAACACTGCTCAAGGTCATCACGCTGCTTCACGATACCGGCAAAGGGAGAAAACAGGACCACAGCGACGTCGGTGCCAAACTGGTCGTCTCTTTTACCAAGAAGCTGGGCTTTTCACAGGAAGAACAGGCCTTGGCTTCTCTTCTGGTAAAGCACCATATTCTGATGACCACTGTCGCTTACAGAGAGAACCTTAACAGCGAGAAGACACTCTACAAGTTCATGTCCAAGATACAGACAGAAAAAAACCTCAGGCTGCTCTATGTTCTGACCTATGCGGATGTCAACGGTGTCGGCCCTGATACCTGGACCAGTTTTTCAGCCAATCTTCTTCGAGAGCTTTACGATGCCTCAATGGAGATTGCACAGCAGAACGAACGTATCAGTGATGCCGCCAAACGTCTTGCCGTTGAAAAACGCATCAAAAACCGTGAAAGCTTTAAAGCGCTGCCGCGTACCGTACAGAAAAAAGTACTCTCCATCGAGTCGAACCTCTTCTTTTTCAAACACTCTCCGGATGAGATCATCCGCATTGCCAATGAAGCAAGGAACGTCAAACGGTACCACTATCTATTGAACATCGAAGGCGACGGACTGAAAATCCAGATTATCCGCCGTGTCCCGCTGAACCTGACCTATCTGCTTGGAAAATTCGCCTATCTCGATGTGGCCTCTATGGAAGTTTTCACACTCTTTGACGATCTCAAGTTCTTCAAGATCGACTTCCTGCATCTTCCGGACGCTGACAGTCTGCAGCATATCGAAGAGATCATCGATAACGCCTTTGATATGAGCAAAAAGCTCACGCTGGAGCAGCCCCGCATCAAGCCCGAAGAGATCACGATCGATTGCGAGCACTCCAAGGCTTATGCCCAGATGAATATCAACACCACCAACCAGCGCGGTCTTCTTGCCTACATCATGCACGCCTTTGACGAGTTAGACATCAATATTACGGCGGCAAAGGTGCACAGTACCAAAACCCGCGTGCGCGACTACTTTTTAATCGAGAAACAAAACCAAATGTGCGATAATGTGCCGAAATTAATTTCTATACTCACCAAAGGCAACAATTAATGTGTGGAATAGTCGGATATGTAGGAAAACACAAGGTCAAGGATATACTGCTAGACGGGCTCCAAGAACTTGAATACCGCGGGTATGACTCTGCCGGCATCGCCGTCTTGCAAAAGGAAGATTTCTCTTTTTATAAAGCGGTCGGAAAACTTGAAAATCTTATAGAAAAGACCGCCGACTTCAACCCGGAAGGTTTTGCCATCGGTATCGGTCATACCCGCTGGGCAACGCACGGCAAACCCACCGAGCTCAATGCCCACCCCCACCTTGGCGAATCTTCTTTCGTGGTGCACAACGGCATTATCGAGAACTACCAGGAGATCAAGAATGCTCTTGTCAAAGAGGGCAAACACTTTTTGAGCCAGACTGATACCGAAGTGATCGTTCACCTTTTTGAAAAGCATCTCAAGAATGAAGCGACTCCCTTCGATGCCTTTAAGAAAATGCTGTCCCAACTCAAAGGGGCCTACGCCATTCTCCTGGCGACAAAGTCACTGCCCGACACTATCTTTTTTGCCAAGAACGGTTCGCCGATGATTATCGGCGTGACCGAAGAGAACGAAAAGATCTTTGCCTCGTCAGACGCACCGCTTATCGGCAATGCAAACCATGTACTCTACCTCAACGACGGAGAATACGGCTATGTCTCACCGGACGAGCTGAGACTCTTTGACAATGAAAATAAAGAGGTGCCACTCCAGTTCTCCACCCTGCCGGCCTCAAAGCTTTCTGCACAAAAAGAGGGATTCCGATTCTTTATGGAAAAAGAGATCTACGAGCAGAGTAGCGTCATCAGTGACACCTTCCTCGGCCGCATCCAGGATGAGGGGATCGCCTTTGAAGAGCTTGACCCATCACTGTTTGAGGGCATCAACGAGATCAAGCTCTGTGCCTGCGGCACCTCGTACCATGCGGCTTTGACCTCCTCCTATCTTTTCGAGCGCTATGCCAAGATCCGCTCTTCCGTCGAGATCGCGAGCGAACTGCGCTACAAAGAGCCGCTTCTAACGAAAGACACCCTCTTCGTCGTCATCTCGCAGAGCGGGGAGACGGCAGACACCCTCGAGACGCTCAAGATGGCCAAGAAAGCCGGTTTGAAGACCCTTGTGATCTGTAACGTTGACAATTCCTCGATGGTACGCCTGGCCGATGCCACCATCCTTACCCGAGCCGGCATCGAAAAAGGGGTCGCCTCGACCAAGGCCTTTGCCACACAGATGAGCGTCCTCTGGATGCTTTCACTCTTTTTGGCAAAAGCGCGCGAAACGCTGAGCACCGAAGAGATCCAGCAGCAGATCCAGGCCCTCCGCGGCGTGCCAAACAGTGTCAAGGTGACCGACGAACTTCACGAGAAGATCCGACGCCTCTCCAAGCGTTACCTTCACGGACATGGTTTCTTCTTTATAGGCCGCGATGTCTTCTACCCGCTTGCCCTGGAAGGCGCGCTCAAACTCAAAGAGATCACCTACCTGCATGCCGAAGGCTACCCGAGCGGTGAGATGAAGCACGGCCCTATCGCCATGGCCGACCCCGATCTCTTTACCATCGCACTGTTACCGAAAAATATGCTCTACGAGAAAGCCAAAAGCAATGTCGAAGAACTGAGTGCGCGCGACAGCACCATCTGTGCTATCAGCCCTCTCGAGTTCGACAAGGCTGACGACTTCATCAAAACAGCGGATCGTGACCACTATATGCTGGAGTTCTTTGAGATGATGGTAATCGTACAGCTGCTGGCAATGGAGATCTCTATCCGCCTGGGCAACGATGTCGATATGCCGAGAAACCTGGCGAAGAGTGTGACGGTTGAGTAGCGAAGAACGCATCAATGAAACCGATGCAGATGCAAAAGAGTCCGAAACGAACGAGACAGATACCCCTGCACCCTCAGAACAAGACCATTATGTATACGAAACCATCATAGCCGAAATCGGCTACTGATGTCCTCGTTTGCATTACATTTTAAAAATGGCTTTGTATGCACTCCCACCAAAACCGTGGAAATGAGAAAAAGAGGTTAAGCTTTTTTAGGCACTTCCGCCTGCTTTTTGACCACCGAACTTTTAATATGGCTTTCACCCTCGAAGATACCTTTGGCTTCGATCACCATCTCATTCGAAGTAATGACACCTCTGACATGGCCGTTTTCCTTGATCTCGATGCGTTCGACGTCAACGCTGCCTTCGACTTTCCCCTGAACGATCAGGTGTGACGCGCTGACTTCGCCTTTGATCCTGCCGTTTTTACCGACGGTAATCATCCCTTTTGAGAGGATCGTCCCCTCCATCTCCCCGTCAAAGTAGAAATCGCAGTCGAGTGCTATTTCACCTTTGAGAGAAGCGCCAGCTGTGATGATGGTGGTGTTGTTTGTACTGGGTTTTGCAGATTGTGATCCTGTGTTATCGTTGCTACCAAAAATTGCCATGGAACCTTAGTCTCCTTTTCGAATATTGTGTTGTAATTTTCCACATCCCACTTGACAAACCAGTAAGGGTTCAGCACCCGTTGGATGTATCGCACTTCATAATGCAGATGCGGCCCGTTACTCATCCCGCTGTTGCCTGTCAGACCGATGAGATCGCCTTTTTTAACATACTGGCCCGCTTTTACCAGTATCTTGTTCAAATGGCCGTAATAGGTCTTGAAACCGTAGTTGTGATCTAGAATAATCAGACGGCCGTAACCACTCGCTTTGTGATTGCCCGCATACTCGATAACCCCGTCTGCCGTGGCGTAAAGCTTCGTCTTCATTGCGGCACGCAGGTCGGTACCGCGGTGTAACTCTTTGCGCTGCAGCGTCGGATGAATACGATAGCCGAACTTGCTGGTAATGCCCTTGTACTCTACCGGCGAACCGCTTGGGATATGCTGAAGCAAAACGGCACGCTGCGCCGATGTCAGGTTGGCGATTTCGACCCGTTCAAGCAGGGTATTCTCAGCCTCTGGTGCCAGGCCAATGAGCGTTTCGATGCTACCGAGTTTGTCGGAGACGACGGAAAGCTCTTCCTGTTTGGCCTGCAGATCGTTTTCGGCGGAAAGGATCGACTCGCGAAGCTCGGCATTGTGTTCTTCGAGTGCGCGTTTCTTTTCATCGATCGTGTCAAGGGAAGCGTTCAGGAAAAAAATAAAAGCAACCCCTGCAGCGATGAACGTCACAAGCCCGGCTCCCGCATAGAGAAGCACTTTTTTAACGATCTGGTGAAGGTTGTACTGTTTGACACCGTTAAGATCGTGTATCGTTACCGTAAAACGTTTATCCATCCGTCACTTTCAGCGCTGCCGGTACTTGCAACAAACCAGCATTATTAATTAAAAATATAATTAGAAGTCTAGATTATACCCTTTTTTTGTTGCAGCTGCCATTAGAGCAGTTCGGGTTCGTTCGGCAGACCATTAAAAAAATCGATCAACGCCTTTTTGTCAACCGTGTTCGTACCCCCGTAATAAAGGTTCTTTTCCAGTTCGGCCAGGGCACTTTCGATCACGGCACTCTCTTTTTTATACGGCAGCAGCAGTTCAAAGAGGGCTTTATCGTTTTTTGCCTTTTTGACGCTTTCAGCCATCGTACTTTCTCGCCTCTTTTTCGGCAGTGCTTCAGAACGGCTTCGCATAAGCAGCCACGCGAATAGACCACCTACCACAAATCCCGTCGATGCTGCATAGAGCAGCTCTATCCGGCTGCTCTCTTGAACAGACGTTTTCAACGTGGTAGATTTCTCTTTGATCGCATCTGCCACCTCGATCTTGCTTTCAAGCGTGCTTTGCGGCGAAGCCGCCCTCACGGTACCGCCCGTCACTTCGACCGCAATCGGATCGCTCTTTTTGACCACCTCTTTCTGGCTCTCGCGGTCAAAGTAGCGCAGCATCAACGGCGGTATCGTGTAGTTGCCATCAGCTATGATGACAATCTTCTGCTCGAAACTGCCCAGATAATCTTCGCCGACGACACGTGCTTTGATCTCAGGGGCATTGGCATAGATCACCGCCCCGTCAATATCGAGCGAATACTTTTTGATATCATCGATATTGCCAACGCCGTCAATCGAGACGGTCAGGTTAAGCGGCTTGTTTGCGACAACTGCCGTCTTGTCGACGCTTACGTTGATATTGAAGTCCCCGTAGAGTTCAAGCCCGTCCGGCAGCGGCTCCACGGTAAGGCTCTCTTCATTGGAAATCACGCTGCTAACACGCAGATTTCGCCCGAAAGCGTTGTCAAAGAAAGGGTCAAGGCCTCGGCGCGACTGGACATACTTGCCCACTTTGGCCACTACCGCGGGAATCTTCAAGGTGCCGCTTTTCTGCGGAAAAAGCAGATAGCTGTAGGCCTCCGTGCTGTATTCTCCCTCAACACCCTGTCGGACACCGTCTATCTTTTTGACCCAGAAATCCTCAAACTTCGGCTCTTCGATCTCCAACTTGTCAACACGAGTGTCAGGCTTTTTCTTTAAGACAAGATCAAACCGTACCGCCTCGCCGACATACGCCTGCTCTTTTGAGAGGTGCATGTCCAAAACAATCGGTGCCCTCTTATCCTGTGACGGTTTGACAATTTTGACATCGACAGGTTTTGTCCGTTCGACACCGCCGTCGACAAGCACTTTGTAGCTTGGAATCTGCAACGACGCTTTCGGCGTAAAGGTATAACTTTTGGAATGTGTTTTTGTGTAGTTTCCGTTGGTGATGCTGATGTTCTGCGAACTGTTTGTCGCCAGGATCGGATTGCCGTCGATGGAGGTGATAACGGGGAACTCGATATCACTTCCCGTCGCCGTGATCGTATAGGTGACGTTGTCACCGGCGTACAACACATTGTTATCGACACTCACCTTCACCTCGGCAAAAAGAAGAAGCGGCAGCAGCAAAAGTGCGGCTATCTTACCAATCGGTAGTTTCATTATCCTGACCTCCTTGTGTTTTAAGCGGGACCATCAGGGTACGGATACCGCGCTTGTTTAACTGGTTCTCATATTTGCGTTCCTGCATGTCGCTGATCGGCTCCTCTTTAGCTTCGTTTTGGCTCATAGCATTCTGCTCTTTTTCAGGTTTATCCTCTTTGGAGGCTTCATCTTCTTTGGCATGCTTCTCTTTTTCGTCTTCTGCGTTTTGTTCATCAGACTGCTCTTCGTTTTGCGCCTTTTGCCGGTCATCTTGTCTCTCTTGCTGATCCTGATTGCTCTTTTGATCAGAGCCCTGATCCTGTTTTTGATCCTGCTGATCGTTTTTCTGCTCTTGTTCTTTTTGATCTTGTTTCTGATCATCCTGCTTTTTCTGATCCTGATCGTTCTGCTGCTGATCCTGGTTTTGCTTTTGTTGCTGTTCTTTCTGCTTTTTCAACAGTTCCAGATTGTATTTTGTATCTTCATCATCACTCTGTTTCAAAGCCTCTTCGTATGATGCGATGGCCTCGTCGATCTTGTGGGTTTTTGCATAGGCATTGCCCATATTGTGCAGGGCCTTGGCACGGAGCTCCGGCTTTTTCACCTGCTCGTACTGTTTCAGTGCCTCGTCAAATTTCTGCTCTTTATAATAGGCATCGCCCAGGTTAAAACGGAGGTCGTCGTTTTTCTCTTCTATCGTTTCATAGAGCTTCGCCGCTTCATCGTAGCGGCCTGCAGCATACGCCTCTTTGGCCTGATCGAGCGTTCTGAAGTCCAAAATACCGCCGAAAAGCGTCGAACCGGCAAGAAGTAAAAGAACAATAAGCCTACGCATGTTTCCTCCTTGTTGAAGGCATCGAATAGAGCGAGGTTAAGAGCAGCAAAAGGGCCAGAGCAAGCGGATAGTAAAAGAGTTCCCTCTCATCTCTGATAGTCGAACTCGCTTCATTTTTATCACTGAAACGCTGTTTGATCGCCTGAGCCAAGGCATTTATATCGTTGCTCTTTAATGAATATTCCATATAGGCACCGCCGCTTCGGAGCGCCAGCTCTTTGATCTTCTCGTTGAGACGAACAACGACGATATCACCGTTTTTATCGGTCAGTGCACCTTTCGCGTCGGGGATGACACCCCCTTTTCTGGTACCGATATTGTAGACGAAGACGACAATATTGTGCTCTTTGGCATAGGCGATCTCTTTTGCAAAGTCCGCAGAATCACCCCCGTCGCTAAAGAGCACAAGCGCTTTTTTCTCACTCTCTTTCAGAAGGTCGTTTGTCACCTCCAGGGCGTTCATTACCGAGGTTCCCCGAAGCGTAACGGAGTCGAGGTTCATGTTCTTGACCAGATAATCAAGAGTCGCAAAATCCTCGGTCAGCGGCGAGACCAGAAAGGCACGGGAGCTGAAGCCCACCACCCCGATCTTCGCCTCCTGAAAGTCGCCGCTGAACGCTTTAAACTTCTTCTTCGCCAGTTCCAGACGGTTCGGATAGACATCGTTTGCGAACATGGAGCGCGAGATGTCAAAGGCTGCCATGATGTCGATAGTGCTCGACTTGACCTTAATCTCGCCGTTGTCGATATAGGGACGGGCCAGGGCAACGATCATCAGTGCCGATGCGATCAGAAACAGCGCGTTCCTGAGAGCAGGATTCAGGAAGCTTTCTGAGAGCTGCAGCTTTTTGAGGAGCTCCGCATCAAAGTAGTGGCTCAGACTCGCCCCCTTTCTAAAAAGCATCACCGAAAAGGGAATAAGCAACAGTAGAAGGAGCAGCAGTTCAGGCGATTTAAAGAGCATAACGTCTCCTTCTGGCAAAGAGATAGAGGAACATCACCCCGACTGCGGCACCCAGAGGGTATTGAAAGAAGTAGTGTTTTCTGACATACTTGTTTGCCTTGATCTCGCTCTTTTCAAGCCTGTCTATCTCCTCATAGATCGCCCTGATACGCTCGCCGGAACCCGCCTCATAAAACGTACCTCCGGTCTCCCGGGCTATCTGCTGCAACACGGCAGGATCATAATCACCCGCCCCGCCGACACCGATGACGTAGACTTTGATGCCGTACTTCTTCGCCGTCTTAACCGCCACATCAAGCGGAATCGTGCCCGTATTGTCGATACCGTCGGTCAAAAGGATCGCGATCTTGTGTTTGGCCGTTGACGCCTTAAAGAGTTTAGAGCTCATAAAAAGCGCTTCATAAAGCGCGGTACGCTGTCTACCCGCAACACCCACATGGATCTTTTCAAGCAGTTCGCTAATGCTCTTCTTATCGTAGGTCAGCGGGATGGCGACATAGGCGAAATCCGCGAAGATCGTCAGCCCCAGCTTGTCGTGCTCGCGCTTTTTCAGAAAGTCCAGAACGATCTCTTTGACGATTCCGAATTTGTTGTACTGCTCCATCGAACCACTGGCATCAAGCAGAAGCGAGATCTCATATCCTTTGTCATTCTGGACGACGATCTCATCCTCCTTGATGGGGCTTGCCATTGCCGTGACCAGAAGCGCAAGCATCAGGAACTTCAGAGCGTTGACGAGAAGGCCCTGTTGCTGCGCCGCCTTTTTCAACATCGGCAGGTTCGGCAGGATCAGCTGCTGGCGTTTTGCCTTGCAAAAGCGCTCGCAGACAACGAAGAGCAACGCAAGAAGCAAAACATACGGGTATTCGAAAACAATATTACCCACGGCTCAGCTCCTTGATAAAAGCTTGCATCCTGGACTTCAACGCCGCATCGAGTTCGGGGACCTCTTTTTTGAACTTGTAGGGTTCCAGCGCTTCCAAAATCTGTTCAAGCTCTTTACGCTGGGCTTCATTGACAGCGTAGTTTGCCAGATGCGTAAAGTCATAGGCGCTCTGTTTCGCATCGCCGAACTCGAATTTCTCCAGCAGGGCTATCGCCACTTTCTGTTGCGTCAACGGCTCTTTTCTTGTGAAATATTTGTAGAGTATAACGCCCAAAACGGCAAGCAGTATCAATGTCATAGTGACGGCCCCGATAAAGTAGTAGAGAGAGTAGTCCGTCACTTCGACAAGACCTTTAATATCGCGCAGTTCTTCCATCATCAATGCCTAAAGAGTGAAGAGAGTTTTATAAACGGCTCTTCATCGGTGTAGATTTTCGTATGTTTGATGCGATGCTGGGCAAAGTGTTCAAAGAGCTTTTCGTCGTGCGCTTCAAGCGCTTTGCGATAACTCTGCATAATCTTCGGTGAAAGCATGAATGCCTCGTTGTGCATCGTGGTCGGATCGATCAGGTCCATCTCGCCGAAAAGTTTCGGCTCCTCTTCAAACCGATCGCGCACCATAATACCGAAGACCTCGTGTTTGTTCAGCAGCGAAAGGTCCACATCCCCGTAAAAGTCACTCACGACAAAGATGAGCGAACGGCGTTTTATCCGCTCATTGACGTAGTGCACCAGGGCGTTAAAGTCACTCACCTTCTCCAAAGGGTCGAGACCGAGCGCTTTTTCCAGAGTGATATGCAAGGAGCCCATCTTCTTGGTAGGCGGCATAAAGAACTCCTCTCTGTCCGAGAAAAAGAGTGTGCTCAGGCGGTCATCGTTTTTAAGCGTCGAGTAGGAGAGCAGTGCCAGTATCTCCGCCATCAGCTCCTGTTTGAAACGCCTGGTGCCGAAATAGATGCTGCCGCTGACCATAAAGGCGACAACGATGTTGAGTTCGCGTTCTTCATTAAAGAGGTTGACAAAGGGTCGGCCCGCCTTGGCCGTCACCTTCCAGTTGATCTTGCGGACATCGTCACCGACGTCGTATTCGCGGAGTTCCTTGAAGTCGAGACCGTTGCCGGAGAAGAGAGAGGGGTTCCCGCCCACGTTCTGACCAAAGATATTACGGCGGGTCTTGATCAGAATCTCTTCGCGCTTATCGATGAACATACCTGTCCCTACGGAAGTTTAATGGCTTGGAGTATCTTCGTGACGATATCGTCGGCAGTGATGCCGGCAGCTTCTGCCTTGTAGTTCAGAATGATACGGTGGCGCAGGACCCCGTGCAGCACATCGGCGATATCAAGCGGTGTCACAAAATCGTTGCCGCGGATGTAGGCGATCGCCTTGGCCGCTTTATAGAGGTTGATGGAGGCACGCGGGCTCGCCCCGTATTCAAGATAGTCTGCAACACCCCCTACCCCGTATTTCTCGGGCTCACGCGTCGCATAGATGAGCTTGACGATATAGGCCGTCACCGTATCGTCGACATGGACCTGTTCCACTGCCTCGCGCATCGCGATGATGTCAGCCGCGTCCGCAACCTTCCCGATAAAACCGAAAGTACGGTTGGCAACACGGTTGACGATCTCGATCTCTTCGTCAAAACTGTTGTAATCCACATTGACCTTCAGCATAAAGCGATCAAGCTGTGCTTCGGGAAGCTGATAGGCCCCCTCCTGTTCAACCGGGTTCTGCGTCGCCAGTACCAGAAACGGCGCCTCAAGCTTGAAGGTCTCTTCGGCGATGGTGATCTGTTTCTCCTGCATCACCTCCAAGAGAGCCGACTGCACTTTCGCCGGTGCGCGGTTGATCTCATCAGCCAAAAGCAGGTTGGTGAATGCCGGCCCGCGTTTGATCTTGAACGACCCCTCTTTCTGATCATACATCTCCGTACCGACAATATCGCTCGGCAAAAGGTCCGGGGTAAACTGCACCCGTTTGAAATCCAGACCGAGTGCTTTTGCCAGGGCATTTATCGCCGTCGTCTTGGCCAGACCCGGCACCCCTTCGACCAGAATATGGCCGTCACTGATCAATCCGATAAGCATCGCGTCAATCAGCTCTTCCTGGCCGACCATCACTTTTTTGACTTCAAGTTTAATAGCATCTATCTTCTGTTTCAACACGCTGTCCTTTTTACGTCTCTGTAACGTCTCATCAACACCGTAATAGGCGGATGACGCTCTTTAAAGTATCTGCAATTATAGAGATGGAATGTTAATCTTTAGTTAATATAGTGACCGCAGCAGAACAAGACATATGTTGCTGTTCAGCGCATATTTTCACGGATGCATTCTCTTTCGAAACAGCTGATGTCGATGTTAAAAAAACAGGGTAGGAGAAGGTGGCGGCGAGAGCTACCTGCAGCATAAAAAAACCTAGTCAATTCTTAAGGAGTGAGCATGAAATATAGGTACTACAGGCAGGTCTCGCCGTCAGCCCTGAAGGCGGCTTTTATACCGCTTCTGCAGGTCGGTAAAAAGAGCGACTATTCCGTCGCCTCTTTTAAAATGTTTTCAAAATCCTTCTGCGCCTTCATCAGCACAGCTTTGGCGTTTTTGTCTTCAACACGGGCGCTGCTCATCCAGTTGTAGACACCTGGAAAGCCCATAACGATCTTATCATCGCCTTTTTTCTTGTAGACCATCATGGTACACGGAGCAAATGCAGAGGCTTCCGGACGGGTTTTCGCGACATTGTAGATGACTTTCAGTTTACAGATCGAGTAGGTGTCGTAAAAATCGAACGGACTCTCTACCTTGTCTTCTTGCGTAAGAATATAGTTGTATTCCGTATAGTTGGACATGACGAAGCCCATCGGCTTGAAACCGTCTTCGATCGTCATCTGAAGCTCTTCCTTCGCATCTTCCCAGTCATCGGCATCGACTTCCATCTCTACGCGTGTCACAAGCGGTCCTTCCGCCGGAAGCGGGTTCTCATCACTGATAGCCACTGTCGCTTTCGGCATCGCCTTCATCAGTGATGCCGTCACCTCTTTTTCGATCGACTTCAAAAGAGGGTCAACCGTTTTCAGACCCAGGATCTTTGCCTGCGCCTCTGCCGTCAATACCGAAGCATGCAGCGACTTATCGCCTTTTGCCTGATAGATACCGATACCCATCGGGACAAAGATTCCGGCATCAGGATACTTTTTCACCAGAGTATCACTGAGTTTCAGGTGGAAAACCGTCAAAAGATGGAACACATCATAGTCGCTCTGCTGGAACTGGATATTGAACGGCCCGTTCATCTCGCTGTTGGCGGAGATGTAAAAACCGTTCGCTTCAAGTGTCTTTTCTATCACTGAAGGCAGATCACTTTTAGGATCATTTTCTACAGTGAATATTTTGATATCGCCTTGCGCCAATATGTTGGTCGTAATGAACAACAGCGCCAATACTATTTTTTTAATCATGGGGTTTCCTTTATGGTTTGATATATGTCCATCCGGACTTTACGCGTTCTATCATCTCGACAATACCGGCCGTAACGATCTCCGTACCGTCGATCAACTCTTTTTCATCGATCTTTTTCGTCCGCATGGTGTTGCCGCAGGCGACAAATTCGACGTCGTACTGCATCAGTGCATCGACACGCACCGCGATCTCTTTTTCTTTTTTCAGCAGGGCGCGGATGCCGTGGTAATAAGCGACGATGCGCATCTCGACATTCTCCGGTCCGTAAAACTTCAGGACGTTGTTCGCCGAACTCAGTACATGGTGGATCGCCTCATCATCACCTTCGGTGATGCAGAAGACGATCTGGCGCGGATTGTCAATGGACGGTTTCGGCTCTGCAAACTCCGTGTCCGCACCTAAAAGACCCGCCATCATGACGATCGTCATCAAAATACGTTTCATTTGTCTTCCTCCTCTTTAGATATCATTTGACGCCATCGAGAAATGAGCGGAAATCTTCCTGGTTCCATGAGCCCGGAACCGTTTTGAGAAGTTCACCCTCTTCCGAGATGAAGAAAAACGATGGCGTCATCGAAACAACCAGTTCCAGAGGCATCTTCTCCTTGGAAAGGTTGATCTTGACCGGGACAAACCGCTTGGCAATGTACGCCGCCATCGCTTCATCTTTAAAAACCGCCTCTTCCATCTCATCGCAGTAGTGGCACCCGGTGCGGACCGCGTCGATCATAACGATCTTGTGCGAGGCTTTCGCCTCTTTCATACCGGCTTCCCAGCTGCGCCACGCTACACCTTCGGCGAAGAGTGAAGAGAAGGTCAAGGACAAGAGTAAAAACAGTTGCGATAACTTATTCATCCGACCACTCCAACATGCGGTACGCCGCTTCAATATTTTGTGCATGCATCTCATCATAAAGTGCTGCCGATGAGAATACATCCATTTTAATCGTCTTGACAGCATCCTCGATGCCGACATCATTGTCGATCGCCTCACTCACCTCGTCACGTAACTCTACCAGATAACGGTAGGTCAGATCAATGGCATCACTGCCGACCCTATTACCGTGCCCTCCGATGACATACGGCAGTTGCATCGCCCTGACCGTCTCCAGAGCTGCGATCCACCCGTTGATGTCACCGTCTCTCAAGGAGGGTATCCTGTCGTTAAACACTACATCACCGCAAAAGATCGTCTGCATCTTCGGCAGATATACAAGAATATCTCCAGAAGTGTGGGCTTTTTGTGCGACTTTGATCAGCCGTATTTCATTCCCGTCGATATGCAGTGTTCTGCTCTGATCGATAAATTTTGTCGGCAGTTTCGGCGAAGTCAGGGTATAGGCCTCTTTCGAGACCCTCTGCTCCATCCGCGTCACTGCCGAGGGGTTAACTTCCTCTTCAAAGGCGGAGCTACCTAGTACTTCCGCCCCTCTGGAGATGTAAAACCCGTTGCCCAGCCAGTGGTCATCATGCACATGCGTATTGATGACCGTGGCTTTCGGCATCTTTTTAACAGCTGAGATCTCATCCCAGGCCTCTTTCGCATAGGCGTAAGTCGGGCCCGAATCAATGACCAGCCACTGTTTGCCGAGATCGACAAAACAGCTGTTGACCATGTTCCCGTTATTCTTGATGTTCATCACCTCTGGTTTTCCAAAGAAGCAGTAGACTTTATCGTTGACCTTCTCAGGCTTCAAGCCGTATTCAAAGGCCGATAAAAGCGTCGCTGACGTCAGCAAAACCGTAAGGGATTTCATCATTACAACCTATTAACTTCTTAGAACTTGTACTGGTACTGGAATATCCAAGCGTCGTCTTTATAGCCCTTCAGACCGTTCCATACTTTAGCACCATCTGTGTCACCGCTTGCGATGACATAGTCAAACATCATACGGTGCGCATTTCTCTTACGTTTTGAGCCGCGGTCCATTTTATTATCAAATGGACTGATGTAAAGGTTCACACCTACATAAGTATTGCCAAGTTTCGTCTCAACACCGCCTTTTTCAGATGTACCCTGGATATGTTTAAACGACGGTTCAACATATTCGTTGATCGCATAGGTACCTGTCAGTGCCATTGTCGTCTCATCCCAGCCTTTGACACCTTTGATGTTTTTACTGTCATAGTACTCAACCTTCACATTTGCGCCATCCAAGAAGTGCGAGTCAACACCGAAGTTAAGCGATTTGTAATCCTCGGTATCTGCAGTAACCAACGTGCCGTCGGCCTGCTTATGCCCTTCTATACCGCCCGCTTTTTCAGATACGGCATAGGATACTTCTGTGTGAAGCAATTCAGTCCAGTCAAACATAAGACGACCGACATATGAGTTTGCATCACCCGGCTTGGCATTCGTTACCGCACCACTACGTGCTGCCTGGTTACCGATCATGATATCGTAACCGAATCCTTTCCACGGACGTTCGTGTCCCATTTCGAAACCGTTGACTTTGCCGTTGTTTCCGAAGAACATGTCACGGCCTGAAAGCATGATACCCATATTTCTTTCCATCGCCAGTGCTTTGTCAAATCCACGCTCGACAATATCAAGGTTCCAGCCCGGGATCGTAAAGCTCATACCGTGAGGCATTTTGATCAGACCCACCTTAAGGACAAGTGCATCATCTTGCACGTACGAGACAAAGGCATCTTTAACCATTTTTGGCATACCGACGTCACCGTTTACAGCATTGATCGAAGCGTCCTGGTTGAAATCAAGGAAGACCTTACCGCGAACCTTACCTGCCGTGTAGTTCCAGCCCAATCGGACACGCTGTGCACCGAACTTGACACTTGCATCTTGATTATCTGCAATAACACCGTCACCGCCGCGGGCTTCCAACTGTGCGAAACCGTAGATATCAAGTTTCGTATCGACGTCGCCGATCTTTTTCGACATTGTATAAGCGGCCGAAGCATCCGCACTCATCATCAACGCAGCAGCTGCTGCAGTAGCAAGGCTTAAAGATTTAGTCTTTTTCATTGTATCACCCTTTTTTTTAACATAAAAGTGAGATAATGCCGTTTGTGACGAACCTATGTCCCCGGACATTTCTCACACTCTGCGGCAGCTGATACCTGCCGCTTCCTGACCGGATATCTCCGAATCACTCTTTTCCCTGCACGACATCTTTTCAAAGAGGCCATGCACTCCATTTTTGACAGTTCAAATTAACACGTTCCTCCTTTGTTTGGACAACCACAGTCGTAATCCAGCAACTTGACATTGCCCGCATTACTGACATCCACCACTTTTTGACGACGGATATAGTCGCGCGTCACGTCATAGACAGGACGGATCTTGTCTTTCTGGAGGTTCTCCCCCGCATTCTGCAGGTTACCGCCCCAGGAAGAGACGACATAGGTCTTCTCAAGATCGATCGGTTTACCGCCGATCATAAGGTCAGTGATGCGCTGACCCGCTTTCGCGCCGACGGTGATCGAATAGGTCACCCCGCCGAGACGGCTCATATCGCCGCCCTGTTGATAAAGCGGGTTGGCATTGAAGACATTGTCCGCTATATCTTCGAGCAACTGGGCGATTCGCGCGCCTTTAAGCTCGAAGGTGTAGACGTTCGGATAGGTAATACCGCACATCTCATAGACGTTGTCCATCAGGATGTCATCACCGGCCAACACGGTCGTTCCCCAGCGGTAACCCGGCGTAAACGAGATATCACACTTCATCTCGTCCATGATCGCATCATTGATCAGCTGATCGAAGGTCGAGAAGAAGGTGTCACGCTTGTAGAGTGTCCCTTTGGTCTTGCCCAGCACTTCATTGAACTCTTTGTCAAACGGCGCGTAGAGCTCGTTTACCAGCTTTTCACCTTCCGGATCGGCCGGGATGATGTTAGAGGCGATCGGAATAAGCTTGTACTCGTAATCTTTGACCTTGTGATCCTGGATGTCGATGTCAAGACGTCCGATATATTTACCGTGGCTGCCCGCAATGACGATCACCGTCCCATTGATAACGATCGGTTTCGGCGAAGGGTCGTGTGTATGACCGCTCAGAATGAAGTCGATACCGTGGACCTTGCGTGCCACCTCCTGGTCAACACTGAATCCGTCATGCGAAAGCACGACGACACAGTCGACTTTATGCTCTTTACGAAGCTCGTTGACATACTCCTGCAGCGTCTCAAGACGAAGTCCGAAGCTCCATCCCTCGGTAAACTCTTTCGGGTTGGCCGTTGATGTAAACGGAAACGACTGACCGATAATACCGATCTTGTGCCCGCCGCGTTCTTCGATGGTGTACGGTTCGAAAATCAGCTCTTCGTACTCATCGGCGAATGGGTCGTCACCGATGATGTTTTGCGAGATGAACTTCGCATCGAGCATCTCGATGAGCTCCTGGACACGTTCTTTACCGTAAGTGAACTCCCAGTGGCCGACCATAACGTCAACGCCCAGATAGTTCTGTGCTTTAACGATCGCTTCGCCGCCGGTCTTGAGTGCCACACCTGTACCCTGCCATGTATCACCCGAATCGAGGAACATGACGTTTTCCGCACCGCGCTGACGCTTGATCTCGTTGACTAATGTCTTCATATGCGCGACACCACCCATTTTCCCGAACTTCTTCGCCAGGGCGTCAAAATCCATATGGGTGTCGAAGTAGGCGTCAAGCGAGCTTGGTTCCAGACCATAATGTTTGGAGAAGGCCTCACCGCATAAAAAACCCGGCGTACCGACAAGGTTCGGCGCCGAGATCAGCGTCGAAGGTTCACGCCAGTAAAGCGGTTTGATATGTGCATGCAGGTCGCACATATGCAGCAGCGTCACATTACCTTTTGCATTGAAGTCATACAGATCTTTCGCACCGATGGCAGCAGGGTTTTTACCCGGAACCGTCTTGGCACAGCCGCCAGCGACCGTTACCAGTCCAAGAGCTGCCGCGATCTGCATAAAGTCTCTTCTAGAAATATCCATAACGCTTTTCCTTAACGCTTCAGACCGGGGATTGCGATCTCACGGTCTTTCGCTTTCTCTGTCACATACACTTCAAGTGCCACCATCTCAGGCGATCCGAGCGGGATCACCGCCAGAAGCGCGTTGTTCATACATCCCTGGAAACGACGCTGTAGCGTTCTCAGTGACGACTTTGTCATACGGTATGCAGGCCATGTAGCACCTGCTTTGTTGGCTTCCGACCCCAGGTCCGGCAGCGGCTGCGTACGCAGTACCGATCCGACCACATCCGGCGAATGGCAGCTCATACATGAGAGCCCGCGCCCGCCGCGTTTTGTCGTGAACACTTCTTCACCAAGGGCATACGCCGCTTTCATCTGCTCATTCGCATTAACATCGATATTGATCTTCTCTTCGTTTGCGATCGATTTTGCATAAGCGCTCATATCAAACATTTCAGAGCTTTTAAGTGCAAACGGCTTGTGCCCGTTTTGTGCCATCAAAGCCTGCAGTACCTGGTCGAGACCGACCACCATACCTAACTTGTCGATGTAGCGGGGAAATCCTGCGATGTAAGCAGGAAGCTCGTCTTCGCTGACACCCAGAAATTTTGCCAGTCCCGCATCGCCGCCGCAATACTCTTCAAGCAGTTCATTTCCTGATTCGATCATGATGTCTGCCGGATTGTTTTCCAGCATCTCGGCATACATCGCACGGTCAGCATCGCTCATGGCGAACTGTTCGCCACCAAATGCAAGCACACCGATCAGCGCCGATGCCAGTATAATTTTTTTACCAATCATAACTTAGCCTTTCGGTTTGATTTTCGTGCTTTTCTCGTTGACTTCGCCCTGGTTGTCTTTATAGATGACTTTAAGTTCACCTGGCCCCGGGACTTTGAAGTTTAACGTGAAAACCGGGTTTGTTGAGAGTGACTCCCATGTCGTCATTGTCGTGATCGGTTTGTCGTTGAAGAAGAACTTCACTTCATTGATATAGTGCGCAGGAATGATCTTTCCTGTTTTCTTGTCTTTACGCATCCCTGTATCCATCGGGTGCATCACCATAAAGTTGACTTTGACCACATCGCCTGTTGTATATTTTTTCGGCTTGATCTTGATTAATGATTTTCTTTTTGCCATTGTTTTTTCCTTTCAATCTTCAATAATTATTTTGTACTTGTCCAACAGGATCAACCACATCCGCCGATAGTCACTTTTACGTTTTGTGACGCACTCAGAAACTCGCCTTTGCTTGTTTCGACAAGAGCCATAACATCCTGGGATGTACCGAGTTTGATACGTGTTGCAAACATCGCTGCCCCGTTTGCCGGCGTCAACATAACGTCTGCACAACGCACATTGCTGTTTTTCGTCGCGAAGATATGGATCGCTTTGACATAGTCGTCGTCCGTCATAGGCGAATCAACTTCAACCGTTACCGGAACAACCGCGCCGTTTTCCGCAATTTCGGGTGCTTTCAGGTGTACTTTAGGCGAAGCCACAACAGCCTTCCCGCCCGTGATCGCCTTTAACGCTGCATCAATAGTAAACGCGTTCGGTCCTTTAGGCGCTTCCGCGGCCATTACCATATTTGGAGCAACGACTGTCGAAGCAGCGGCCACCAATCCAAGTCCTCTTAAAAATGATCTTCTTTGCATACTTTCTCTCCTTTATTTCTTGATTGATACGATGTATGATGTGATGTCACAGATCTCGCGTTCTGTAAACAGGCCTGTTGTCAGGTTGATCGTCATATGGGTATCCGGGTTGTCGATTCTTGCATCTGCAATCTTCTGATAGACGAAGGCGTTGTCACGCGCACCGCTCTTAATAAAGTTTGCGTTGTAGTTCGTCAGGTCAGGACCGATGTTTCCGGCGCCTTTGGCGCCTTCTATGTTATGACAGGCGACGCAGTTTCCGTATTGCTTTGGAGGAATCTTGTCTTGCGGCAAATATGTTTTCCCCGGAACCATCTGTGTCTTTGAAAGCCCTTTTGGCAAGGCCCCTTTGACTTTTTCGCCATTGAGATTATGAAAAATAAACTCCCCTCTTGCGATTGCATCCGCATCTGTTGTGATACAGCCTGCCGGCATATTGTAAACTTTGGCCGGCCCCAAAAGATCCTTTGCTATGATCTTGCTTGCATTCGGACTCTCTATAGCAGTGCTTAGATCTGATGCAAATGCCAGACCCAAACCGAATGTTGTGCTTAAAAGCAACCATCTGCTCATATTAGCTCCTCCTTGTTGATTTCGAAAATTGTAACAGCCCAATGTAAAAATAGTGTAAAGATTGCCATTAAATTAAATGATGATACTTATAAGTGGTTTTATAAGTATTTGATATAGTGGGTTATGATTTCAGGAGCGATGCAGGAAAAGTGTAGATGAAGGTGCTTCCCTCTTTGGGCGTCGACTGCACCGAAAGCTCGATGCCCGTCTCTTCCATGATGGATTTGACGATATTCAGGCCGATTCCAAAACCGCCCTTGCCGGTCTCTTCCCTATAGTAGCGGTCAAAGATCTTGTTAGTGTCTTCAATGCCGAATCCGTAATCTTTAAAAATCAGCGCGCATTGAGCATCAACGCGTTTGAGCGTCACTTCGATCTTGCTCTCCTCATACGAGTACTTGATCGCATTGGAGATGTTGTTGTCGATAATGCGCTGAAGCTGGGTCGTATTGAAATGCAAGGTGATGCCGTCTTCCACATCGGCAGAGATGGCAATACCCTTCATTGCAGCGACCTCATCGAAATAGAGGATACGTTCACGCACGAATGCGCTCGCATCGATATCCTGATACTCAAATACTATCTGCTGGTTCTTGATAAGGTAGTCCATATCGTTATAGATGTTTGAGAGTGTCTTGGTCGCCGCCTTGATACGTTGCAGGTATTTGTTTTTCGGGTTTTTCAGATTAAAAAGGTCGATGTTGACATTGATGATGCTCAGTGGCGTATTGATCTCATGCATCGAGTCTTTGATAAAATTGTCCAGCTTCTCATTGACCCGTTTGAACGGGAGGGCAAAACGGTTTAAAAAAAAGATCGAAAGAAAAAAGACCACAACGACGATCGAGAGAAGTATCGTCATCACTTTCTGATAGACCGGGGCATAACTGAGCGGATTGCCGACGATAAGGTAGTCCGCATCAAAGTAACGATATGGCGGCAGCGCCACGATCAGATAGGCATAGTCCGTATCATCGATATGATAACCTGAAGCGAAGTGTTCCATCGGCGCATCGATCAGTGTGAATATCGGTTCGAAATTCAGGTTGTAGAGGCCCGACTGCACCCGTTTGAAACGGGGAAACTCAAAATAGGATTCGCGCGTCTCATCATACTCCTCCATCGCACTGATGATAAGCGAAGACTGCTGCTTTAAAAAGAGTTCGTTCTGAATCTCGTGAATATTTTTGATATAGACGGTATAGACATACAGCGGTGCCAGCAGGATCAGGGCGATGAGTGCCGTGTAAAGCGCTGCATTCATATAGGCATACTGATTATCTTTCAATGATATACTCCAACCCCCGGCGGTTATTGATGTCACCGTTTTCTAAAAGGACGATCGCTAACCTCAGCGCGTTCTCCTGATCCAGGACGAGTTCTGAGCGCAAAGAGAGGCTCAACCGGTCGCTATCATTATCAACCGCCACCAAAAAAAGGGGGATAATAAAAAAAAGATGCGTTATGTTTATCTTCATAAATGTTTCTTGCTTGTTTATGTCGCCAAACTATAGCAAAAGATTATAAATAACACCCTGTACCTAGCTGTAGAGTTCCATCAGAACCTATATTTAAACGCCCTGTTACGAGAACCGCCATACCGATCTGCATCTTGAAACGGGCTTTTGATACGCGCCGCATATCGTCTGCACTCTCATACGTATGCAGATAGTACTCTTCGGTATTCGCTATATCTCTGAAATGTGCCTTTAAAATATCGTCTACAAAACTGTCCAGATATCATTACGTATACCCTTCCGAAGATCGGGCAAGTACTCGAGATCTTTCCATGCTTTTGCTGTATCCCTGCAGAAAAGAGACCTGTTTATGTTTAAAATAGTTTATTTACGATAAAACTTTAAAGTTAAGACGCTACTCTATTATAAATTTTTCTTTTTATACTCCCATAAGGTTTTATAATGAATACAAATAATAAGGTTCTTCTGATCGTCGCCCTGATGTTTATCGGTCTGGCTACCGCCACCATTATCAATGTCGCCATCAATTTCAGGGAATATGCCTACAGCAATGCCATCGAGAAGTCCAAAATGACTGCCGAGATCGTGCGCGATGGTCTCACCGCGCATATGGTCAACGGCATCATGGACAAAAGGGAGTTCTTCTTGCGCAACATCGCCAACTCGAAAGATGTCGAGGATCTCTGGATCGTACGTTCCGACAGCGTCATTGACCAATACGGAAACGGATTTAAAAATGAGATCATTCGCGATGAGATCGACAAAAGTGTCCTGAAAGAGGGAAAATCGGTCCGAAAGATCACAGAAGATGCCGAACGTGCCATTCTGCGCGTCAGCATTCCCTACGTCGCCACCGCGTACGGAACGCCCAACTGTCTTCAATGTCATGCCGTACAGGAGGGGGATGTACTGGGTGCCATCAGCATGGAGTTCAACATCAGTGGCATCCGCCATGCGGGGACCATGACGATCGCGAAGATATTCGGGATCAACCTTCTTTTCCTGCTCATCGCGATCTTTATCACCAACCACTATATCAAACCCTATATGCATCTGTTCCACAACCTTCAGCAGGGGATCAAAAAAGCCCACCTTGGCGACTTTACCTACCGTTTCACCACACAGCTCAAGGGGGAGGGAAAAGAGGTGGCAGAGGAGATGAACGGTCTTTTTGAAAAGATGCAGGATGCCTTCGGAAGCATCAAAGACCAGCTGCGTACCTTCGTCGCACGTACCAATATCTCCTGTTCAGACCCGCTTCATGAGGCACGCAGTATCATCAACGAACTCTCCGACATCTACAAGTTCAAAAAGACAATCGAACTGGAGCACGACAAATATGCCATCTATGAGCGCATTACCTATCTTTTGAAAAATAAGTTCGAACTGACTCATTTTGCCCTCTATGAAGTAAACCATGCGCTCAAAGAGAGGAAGCTGATCTATATCACGCAGAAGAAGAGCTTTTGTGCAAACAAAGCGGACAATGCCGCACTTGAATGCCGTGCTTACAGAACAGCGACCGATATCATATCGACCGATTTCCCCCAGCTCTGCTCATCATGCACGCAGAACGGGAAGCTCGAATACGCCTGTCTCCCCTTTACCATCAACAATGATTTTTCTCTTATTCTTTCCATCTCTTCGACATCAAAAGAGAAACTGGGTGATATCAGCAACAAGATCATCAGTATCAAAAACTTCCTCGAAGCAGCCAAACCCGTCATTGAAAGTAAAATTCTTATGGACATCCTGCGCGAATCATCTCTTCGCGACGGCCTGACCGGGATCTTTAACCGGCGTTTCCTTGAAGAGTATATTGAACAGGAGCAGGCGGAGATCCAGAGAGAGGGAATCGCCTACGACATCATGATGATCGATATCGATCTCTTTAAGCAGACGAATGACAACTACGGGCACGATGCCGGCGATATCGTCATCAAAACCCTCTCCGAAATCCTCAAGTCGTCGATCCGTGACTCAGATATGGCGGTACGTTACGGCGGTGAAGAGTTCCTAATCATGCTGCGCCATGCCCAACACGAAGCGACGATGCGAATCGCGTCAAAGATTCAGGCAGACTTTAGAGAGAAAAAATTCTATTTTAACAATGAGACATTCACGAAAACGCTGAGCATCGGCATCGCAAGATTGCCGCATGACAATGATTCCATATGGAAAGTCATCAAATTTGCTGACGTAGCACTCTATGAAGCAAAAAACACCGGACGGGACAAAATCGTAGAGTTTACACCGGAGCTTTGCGAGGGATAGGAAGAGAGGTCACCCTGCTTTCTTACAGAAAATGAAGCGCTATCCCCGTTATAGAGCCGTGCCGGCAGGAACAGTACGCTCCAGGCCGGTGCACACTGCCGCGTTTTTGAAAACGTCGTGACTATCTTTCAATGATATATCCCACCCCGCGGCGGTTTTTGATGATATCGACCGGCAGTTTCTTCCTGAGGTTGTTGATCTGGACGCGGATGTTCGCCGGGTCAACATATTCGCCCCAGATCTCATCCTGGAATGTTGTGATGGAAACAGCCTGCTCTTTATGGCGCAGCAGTACCTCAAGGATCTGATGTTCTGTCTTACTTAAAACGATCTCATCACCCTGAAAGCTCAATTTATGTTTTTCCGTATCGTAGCGCAGCCCCTCCCCAAGGTCCAACTTATTCCTGTTTTTATAGTAAAAGCTTTTGCACACCTGTGTAATACGCAGCTGCAGTTCGACCAGGTCGAAAGGCTTGCGGATGTAATCGCAGCAGCCCGCTTTATACCCCTCTTCAAAATCACTCATTTGCGTCAGTGATGTCATAAAGATCGCCGGAATCTTGAACCCGTCCTTGCGGACAGTTTTGAGCAGGTCGAAACCGTTAATTCCCGGAACATTAACATCCAGCAGCAGCACGTCGTAGCGGGTATCATAGATCGCATCGAGCGCATCATCGCCGTTACTGAAGCAGTCTACATCAAAATCGAGCTCCTCAAGAAACTCTTTAATACTGATACGCAAAGAATATTCATCTTCCAATAAAAGCACTTTCATCGGATTTCCCCCTGTATACGTCTTGACAACTTGTAACGCAGCATCATCGCAATAAGCTCCTCTTTGGTATAGGAGGAGAGTACGTCCCTTGCCTCCTCCATAAACAGTTCCCTGTCCTCTTCGGGGACCGTATCCTTGAGCGAGAGCAGCGCCTTGTCGTAACCGCTGTGGTAGACCTTGCTCTCATACTGCTCTTTTTTAACGATCTCGTAGAGATTGGCGCGCGAAAAGGTGAGTAAAAACGATATCTCCTCTTCCGTACTGGCAAAATGTTCCAGACTCTTTTTCGACATCACAAAGACAAAGGCGCCGATCGTTTCCGCCTGACCGTTATGCATCGGTTCATAAAAAATATACTTGTTGTCCTCCAGCAGTACGCGCTGTTTACGGAGTTTTTTAAAGTCGGTACGCTGCAATGTCTTAAGGTTGACCATGTTGTAACCGCGGTTGCCGACGATGTACCAGGCAACAGTGGGGTTATTCTGCATTAACACGGCGGTGTTGTAATAACTGTCATCGAGCAGCACATAGAGGTCGATACCGAACTTGTGAAAGAAATCGGTGCTGGCGTCAAAGAACTGCAGCACCTCGACAAAGCCCAACAGATCATTCTTTTCATAAATAGGCACGGTCGCTTTGATCCCGAGACGGCGGCCCACTTCAATGGAGACCCGGGGGTCTCTGTGCGTTTTAAAATAGTCAAGGTCGGCGCGGTAAACATCCAGCGGCATGCCGGAGTACAGGTTGTCCTTGTCCCAGCTGCGGGCGAAGAGACAATAATCTGCGGTAATAATCTGTGCGCGTACCACCGTATGAATATGCTTTTCTACATTGTTCATGATCAGCTTGAGTGTCTCAAACCCTTCGTCCTCGTCATCCTCTGCCAAGGCACTTTTTATCGCACCATTTTGCGCAAGTACGATGGCAAAACGCAGGGCATTCTCTTTTTCATCATCGAGCTCTTTACGCAGGGAGAGGCTGATCTGGTCGCTCACGTTTTCAACGACCTGCCATGAGACCTCCCTTTTCAGCTGGGAGATGATAAAAAGTAAGATAGAGATAAGAATGACAAAAGTCAAAAGAAAGAGGAGGTGATTTTTGCTTAATTTCATATCTGGTTTTTCTGTTATTAGGAATCTGGTTGAACTATAGCGAAAGTTTACAAAAACATTATCTCTCTGACTATAAAAATAGGAATATTATCGTTCTTTTTATCACTATCACAGCACTATATTATATTTTGCACCGTTTTGCGTTATGTGCCCACCACCGTAATTACGATCTCCCGTCCAGACGTATGATCGCGGTGTTCTCCGAGATATACCCCCTGCCAAATACCCAGATTGAGCCTGCCTTCTGTCAGCGGAATGATCACAGACGAACCTAAAAGAGAGCCCTTCAGATGCGCCGGCATATCGTCATCACCTTCATAGGTGTGGATGAAATACTCCTTGTCATCACAGGTGTCATTGAAAAAAGCTTCCATATCGGTCCGTACGGAGGGGTCGGCATTTTCATTGATCGTCAGCGAGGCGCTGGTATGCTTGATAAAAATATGCACGATGCCGTTTTTGAGCGTACATGCTTTCAATGCATTTTCGATTGCTTCGGTAATAAGGTAGAATCCGCGTGAATAAGGTCGCAATCGCAGCGTTGTTTGGAACATCTTTTACTCCTGATATGGCAGCCGATACTTTAGCATAATAAAGAGTTAGCTGTTATGCTGTTTCACCGTATAAAGTATTGAAAATTATGCCTAAAGCGAAATCGGTTTATCGTAATCTTGCCGTTAGTGTGTAGGTATTTTCCCGTTTTTTTGCTTGCAGCAGAGATTTTTTTTCGCCGTGTATCCATTTACTTTTGTGTTATATACTATTCGACATCGTGTTTGGCTGACACAGTGCAAATAACGGTTATTGTACTGCATGAAAGTGAGCTATGCCTTTAGCGAGTAAATCTATACTTATCTTCTTATTTACATCTTCAGGACTGTCTGCTGCAGAGATTTTTTTGCCTCTGAGCAACTCTTTGAAATTTGGCTTCTTTACCGCTGCCTTTGCGTTATTCTCCATAATCTTTATCATCATCGTACGCAACAGACATCAATACCGATCGTATAAGGAAGCTATTTTAAAAGTGCAGGAAGAGGCTATTGAAGCAGAGCGTACAAAAGATACGTTTTTAGCCAATGTAAGCCACGAGACAAGGACACCGATGAATGCTATCATCGGGTTAAGCCATATTCTTCTTCAGAGTGACCTCAGCCCTGCACAAAGAACGAATGTCGCCAAAATCAAACGGTCCGCCGAGCATCTTTTGTCAATCACTAATGACATTCTCGATTTTTCAAAGATTGAAGCCGGCAAACTTGAGATCGATACGATAGACTTTAAGAGCAGTGATTTTTTTTCCAATCTTGCAGACATGTTGAGTGTCAATGCCGTTGAAAAGAAACTCGATCTTATTTTTGATATTTCGAAAGATATCCCCGATACACTGATCGGTGATCCACTTCGCATCAGTCAAGTCCTGATCAACCTGCTCAACAATGCTATTAAATTTACCGATAAAGGTGAAATCATTTTACATGTTACCGCCGAGAGAGGTGAAAACGACATCCTTCATACAAAGTTTGAAGTCAAAGACACGGGTATCGGACTTAGTGAAGAACAGATCTCCAGGCTTTTTCATGCCTTCGATCAAGCCGATAACAGGATAAGTCGCAAATATGGCGGGACCGGTCTCGGGCTGGTAATCTCCAAAGAGCTTGTCAAAAAAATGGGTGGAGAGCTCAAAGTCAAAAGTACCTTCAGAAAGGGAAGTACTTTCTATTTTACACTGCCGCTAAAAACGTCCGAAAGCGCATCAAAAGCGGAAAATAAACATATCAAGCGCATCCTGCTGAACAAGTCGATACTCATCTTAGAAAAGAATCCGCATGCAGCTAAAATACTTGCCGACATTCTTTCGGATAATTTGGCATTGCCAACAATAATCAACTCCATCGAAGAATTACATTCCAAACTCAGTTCGATGCACTATGATGCCGTATTCATCGATTCACGCTATCTGCCGACTATTAAAGACACGCAACTGCTTTATAACAGATGTGATGCGATCGTACTGTTAAAGTATGAGGTACTATCCGACGCTGCCGATACAAAATTCCGCATTGATTCTACGATCACAGAACCCTTCTCATACCATTCTGTCTTATGCTCCGTAAGTGAAGTCTTCGGCAAAAACATTACCGTTCATGATGTCCAGAAGCCGCAGACGATCTTTGATGATATTTTAGTACTCAAAGGCAGCAAAATTTTGCTTGCAGAAGACAACGAAGGCAATGTCATGGTCGTCGAAGGCCTTTTGGAGGGGAGCGGTATCGAGATCAAAACAGTACCTAACGGACAAAAAGCAGTTGAAGCCATCTTTAACAACCCCGATGAGTATGAACTTGTCTTAATGGATATCAATATGCCCGTCATGGATGGCTACGTTGCAACATCGATCATCCGTGAGTACCAAAAATATGACAATATCCCTATTGTTTCGATGACAGCGAACATCACAGAGAGCGATATTGAAAAATCAAAAAGCTATGGAATGCAGGCACATCTTAACAAACCCATCGATGTCGAAGCATTTTATAAAACACTCCTGCAGTTTATTTCACCAAAAGTTGACATAGCGAGTATCAGAAAGAGTATAAATGTGATGCCGGCGCAAAAAGTAGAAAGCGCGACCTTGGCAGCTCTGGATATAGACACAGAAGATGGTCTTGCACGTCTCAATGGCAATCTCAAAGCCTATCAGAACATTCTTTACAAATTTGCTGATCTTTTTGAAAATGTCACGCCTGAATTTACCGTATTGGTCAATACACACGCCTTTGATGAAGGACGCGCTCTTGCCCACAATATTAAAGGTCTCGCCGGCAATATTGGTGCAAAAGAGATCTATGAACTGGCCAAAGAGCTGGAAGAGGCTTTTACGGAACGCACAGGTGAGTTCTCAGCACTAATCGGCGCTATTGAAACTAGGTTGACACCATTGGTTCAGGCTATCCGATCGCTTAAAACAGCTGAAGCAGCCATACCGGAAATCGAAAAAATAGCTATAACACCGGAAACCATGGGCACACTGCTGAACGAACTGTATCTGAATGCCAAAAAGAAAAAGGCACTGAATGTCAAAAAGGGGTGCAAAGAGATCGAGAGCTATCAATGGCCTTCAGAGCATCAACAGTCCATTCACGCTATTCTTACTGCGGCACAAGGTTATCAGTTTAACAAAATATGCGAAGTGATTGAATCCATGGTTCCGGACATCAAAAACAACCGAGATGAGATATCATAATGAAAATCGACTTTTCCAAATCAAAAATTTTAATCGTTGATGATAACCCGGCAAATATCGATATTTTACTTGAACTTCTCAGTACATTTGACGTGCGGGCTGTTCTTGACGGCACAAGCGCGCTGGAAGCTGTTCAGCAAGAGCTTCCCGACCTTGTTCTTCTTGACATAACGATGCCCGGTATGGATGGTTTTGAGGTCTGCAGACGCTTGAAAGAGGATCCAAAGACGAAAGATATTCCTGTCATCTTTTTAAGTGCCAGTTCAGACTCTAACAGCATTATCAAAGGTTTTGATCTAGGCGGTGTCGATTATGTTACCAAACCATACCTCGCAAAAGAGATCGTCGCGCGGGTTCAGACGCATCTCAAACTTCGGATGACCATGCGTGTTTTAGACAGGCTTGCCAACGTCGATGAACTCTCCGGAATTTCAAATCGACGGCGTTTTTTCGCAGATACATCCAAACTATTTGAAGAGATGAAACGCAGTAATACTTCCCTTATACTGTTCATTATCGATATTGACAACTTTAAAACTGTCAATGATACCTATGGGCATAGTATTGGGGACAGTGTCGTTAAAGCGTTTGTCAGCACGGTCAAGAAAAACATCCCCTCCTATAACTGCTTTGCTAGACTGGGAGGCGATGAGTTTGTGCTGACAATGACATCGATCAGCCAAGATCAGGCCCGAGATCAAATGGAAAGGCTTCGCAGTAATATCGAGCAGATAAGAATAGTCCAAAATCAGGACATACGTTTTACCATAAGTATCGGCATGTCGAGACTCGAACCGTCGGACAGGGATCTCGACGAGCTGCTTGCACGGGCAGATATCAATCTCTATCAAGCCAAAAAAATGAGAAACGCTCTTGTAGGTTAGTGCAGTAGCGTTATGCAATCTAAAAACATACTATAAGGACACACAGAATGGTACTCGACAAACAAACTTCCAAAATCCTGATCGTTGATGACAATCCCGTCAACATAGATTTTCTTGTTGAACTTCTTAAGGAGTATGACGCCAGGACTGTTCTGGATGGCCCAAGTGCTTTGGAAGCCGTCCATGAGGAAAGACCTGATGTTATTCTGCTCGATATCGGTATGCCGGGAATGGACGGGTTTGAAGTGTGCCAAAAGCTCAAAGCATCTGCAGCGACCAGGGATATTCCTGTTATTTTCCTCACTGCGCATCATGACAGTGAAAGTGTACTGCGTGCCTTTGAAGTCGGCGGGGTTGATTACATATCCAAACCCTACAACACGCAAGAGGTACTGATCCGGCTGCAAACGCAGCTCAAGCTGAAAAAAGCGATTGAACTGCTCAGACACCGTATGCTGTATGATGAGTTGACCGGCGTGCCTAACCGAAAGAAATTTTTCCAGGATTCTGAACAGTGGATGACAATGTCAAAGGTCGGCATTCCTTTCTATCTTTTCATTCTTACCATTGACCACTTCAACGATATCAATGACGAATACGGCTATGAAATCGGTGATGAAATCATCAAAGCGGTTTCCGTCATTGTTAAAAAAATGGTCAAGATCAACTACTCCCTCTCCCGCTTTGGCGGTGCTGAGTTTTTCCTTGTCTTTACCCGTATCTCTGAAAAAGAGGCCATAGAGTGGGTTGAAGCTGTCAAAACAGCCAGCAAAAAAGCACGTTTAAAACACTTCCCCGATCTTCAGTTCACTATCAACTCCTCTTTTTCAGTATCTGAGCCTGAAGATACCGCAATCAATCAGGTGATCAAACGGGCACGTGCCAAACACAAAATATCTTCCTGAGTACCGGCCAATTTCCTCTGATCAAGAGGGATCCGAGCACATTTGAGTGTTTTTAAAGAGAAGAAATCTGAAATAAAATTGATGATTTGAAAAAGTGTAGTAAGAAGGAAAAAAGGAAGGGGTGAGTCTGCCTAGTGGCAGCCACATCCTGTTCCGCAGCTCTCGCCGCTTGAAGCTTCCTGTTTTGGTGCAGCAGCTGTTGAACATGCCGATACACCAGGAGGTGTTGTCGGTTGAACTGCGGCATTATCCACGCCGCCCTCTTCGTTGATCTTCTCGATCGTTGCCCATACATCTTCCGCCGCTTTCATGAAGCGCTTGGCCGTCTCGGACTCCGGTGCGAAATAGGTAACCGGTTTACCGGCATCACCGCCGCTTCGGACCGCAGGCTCGATAGGAATCTCGGCAATGATCTTCGTATTGAACTCTTCAGCCATCGGCTGTGTCGTCCCTTTGCCGAAGATATCATACTCGACACCGGTATCCGGTGCGATGAACCCGCTCATGTTTTCAATGATACCTGCGATCGGAATGTTCAGTTTTTTGAACATATCGAGTGAACGGCGGGAGTCATCAAGGGAGACCATCTGCGGTGTAGTAACCGTAATACCCGCTGTCACCGGAACGGATTGCGCCAGTGTAAGCTGGGCATCACCTGTTCCCGGAGGCATGTCAATAACCAGACAGTCCAGCTCAGACCAGAGAATATCGCGCAGGAACTGCTCGATCGCTTTCATGATCATAGCACCGCGCCAGATCAGTGACTGCCCCTCTTCCATCAAAGAACCCATCGACATCATCTCGATGCCGTAGGCTTTAATAGGAAGGACTTTGTTGCCGTTGACTTCCGGTTTGACACCTTCGACACCCAACATACGCGGCACGTTCGGACCGTAGATATCGGCGTCAAGAAGACCGACTTTCTTGCCCTGCATCGCAAGTGCGATCGCCAGGTTGACCGATGACGTCGATTTACCGACCCCGCCCTTGCCTGAACTGACCATGATAAAGTTTTTGACCTGCGGTGCGATATTCTTGCCCTTAGACGAGCTTTCACGTGGCATCTTAGGCGCCTGAATGTTTACCGTAACGTCGGCGGCACCTTCACGCTTGAGTGCTTCGGTAGCCTCAACCGTGATCTGGTGTGCCACTTCCGGTGCACTTGACGTAATATCAACAGTGACAGCAACATCGGCACCGTTCACCTGGATATCTTTGACAAAACCGAATGTCACGATATCTTTACTGAAACCGGGATAGATAACAGTCGATAAGGCTGATTTTACTTTTTCTTCAGTCATTATATATTTCCTTCTTATAGAATATTTACTGTTGGAACTTTAGCATAATAAAATAAGACAAATATTGTCCTCTTTTATTTCTATCAGCTGTTAAGTTCAATTTTACCTAGCAGAACGCTTATGCGCTAAAGGTCATCTCTTTAGCTTCATCCGCAATTTTCTGGATCGCTTCGGGATCATCCATAATGTCTTGAGATATCTTGTACGAACAGAACTTCGGTCCGCACATTGAACAGAACTCCGCCTCTTTGAAGACATCCTGAGGAAGCGTTTCGTCATGATATTCACGCGCGCGTTCGGAATCGAGTGCAAGTTCAAACTGTTTTTCCCAGTCGAACGTGTAACGTGCATCACTCATCGCATCATCAACATCACGTGCTCCTTTTCGCCCGCGTGCAATGTCGGCAGCATGTGCCGCAATTTTGTACGCAATAATACCTTCACGCACATCTTCTGCGTTTGGAAGCCCAAGGTGCTCTTTAGGTGTGACATAACAGAGCATAGACGCCCCGTGCCATCCGCCTACCGCTGCACCTATCGCAGATGAGATATGGTCATAGCCCGCCGCGATGTCAGTGACCAGTGGCCCGAGGATATAGAACGGCGCCTCGTGACAAAGCTCACGCTGGATCTTCATATTACGCTCGATCTGGTTCAATGGCACATGGCCCGGACCTTCGATCATAACCTGAACATTTTTCTCCCAGGCGCGGAGTGTCAGCTCGCCCAGCACTTTAAGTTCGCCGAGCTGCGCATCGTCGGAGGCATCGGCCAGACAACCCGGACGCAGTGAATCACCTAGAGAAAGAGAGACATCGTATTTTGCACAGATATCAAGAATATCGTCAAAAGCGGTATAAAACGGATTCTCTTTGTGGTAGTGCATCATCCATGCCGCCATCAGTGAACCGCCGCGGCTTACAATACCCATCTTGCGTTTTGCCACTTTCGGCATGGTCTCAAGCAAGAAACCGGCGTGGATCGTAAAGTAGGAGACACCCTGCTGTGCCTGACGTTCAAGGACGTCAAGCATCGCTTCGATCGTCAGGTCTTCGATGCGGTCATTACAATCAGCAATAATCTGATAGATCGGCACCGTACCGATAGGAATATGTGAATTGTCGATGACATTGCGGCGGATCTCATCAAGGTCACCGCCCGTTGAAAGGTCCATCGCCGTATCCGCTTTATAATGTTGAGAGACCTGGATCTTCTCGATCTCTCCCTCTACGTCTGAAGCGATCGCAGATGAACCGATATTGGCATTGATCTTACAGCTGGCTGCAATTCCGATCGCCATCGGCTCTAGGTTTTTATGGTTGATATTGGCAGGGATGATCAAACGCCCGCGTGCCACTTCGCTGCGTACCAGTTCCGGACTCAGTTTCTCTAGCTTTGCAACATATTCCATCTCTTCCGTGATGATGCCCTGTTTGGCATAAAACATCTGTGTTGGGGTCTTGTCATTCTTGCGTTTTTCAAGCCACTCTGTTCTCATAAATAATCTCCATTGTCGAATATGACTTTCTTCGTCAAATAATAATCGTAATATAGTCTGCAAGACTAAAAAGCGTTATGCCTCTTAGAGTAAGTAAAAAAGTTTCAACTACAATTAATTTTTTGTATCGTCATGACATTATAATAGAGAAATTACTAAATAAACATGAAGTTACATTTTGTTACTTGTTTCTAAAGTCAAAGAGAAAAAAAAGTTTTTAGTATGTATAATTTCGTAACAGTTTCAAAGGAACAGGAGTCTTTTTGTCTGATTTAACGCTAATTTTACTAGCAGCCGGTAATTCCAGCCGTTTTGGACTGCCTGTTAAAAAACAATGGTTGCGTATCGGTCATGATCCGCTATGGCAATTTGTGGCAGACCAATTTAATTCTACTGCGTTATTTAGTAACATCATAATCACCGCCCACAAAGAAGAGGTCCCTTTTATGCAGGGCTTTTGTGACTACACAATCGTCGAAGGCGGCGAGAGCAGACAGCAATCCCTTAAAAACGCGCTTGCTTATGTTGACACCCCTTATGTCCTTGTCAGTGACATTGCCCGGGCCTGCATCGACACCGATCTGATCCACAAACTCGTTGACGCCAAAGATTCGGCTGACGTAATCGTTCCGACGCTCTCTCTCAGCGATACCGTTGTCTATGAAGAAAACACCATTGACCGCGATAAGGTCAAACGTATTCAGACCCCGCAACTCTCCAGGACAGAAGCTGTTAAAAAAGCGGTCGAGAGTACCATCGAATATACCGATGAGAGTTCTGCTATCGTCGCAAACGGCGGCAGCCGTCATTTCATCGACGGTTCGGAAGATGCCCACAAGATCACCTATATCCATGACCTGAACAAACTCCCCTGTATCAAAGCGCCCTCAACCGCAACGCTGGTCGGCAACGGCTTCGATGTCCATGCTTTTGAAGAGGGACGTAAAATGCTACTTGGCGGAATCAAGATCGATGTCGATTACGGCTTTAAAGCCCACAGTGACGGCGACGTTGCCATTCACGCCCTCATTGATGCGCTGCTTGGCGCTGCCGGTCTTGGTGACATCGGTATGCTCTTTCCCGACAGTGACAACGCCTACAAGGACATCGATTCCAAAGAACTTTTAAAGACCACTGTTCTGCGGCTCCATCAATTCGGTCTCTTTATAGTTAATGCCGATATCACCATTGCCGCCGAGGCGCCGCGTCTGAGCAGTTACAAGGCAGCGATGCGCAGCACGCTTGCCAAACTTCTGCACATTCCGTCATCACGAATGAATATCAAAGCGACAACAACAGAAAAACTGGGCTTTATAGGCCGAAAAGAAGGCGTTGGCGTCATGGCCACTGCAACATTAAACTACTATGATTGGACACAAAAATAATGCGTATACTAATTATTGAAAATGAGATCTATCTGGCACAGAGTATTGCTGCAAAGCTCGGCGAACTTGGTCATTCATGTGATATGAGCAGTTCAACACAGGATGCACTGAAACGCATTCCTTATGATGTCATTCTTCTTTCGACCAACATCAACGATCAAGACATCTACCCTGTTATTCAAGCCTACAAGGATGCTGTTGTCATCTTGATGGTCTCCTATATCTCCAACGATACGGTCTCGAAACCTCTCAGTGCCGGTGCAAAAGATTACATCCTCAAACCGTTCATGATAGAAGAGCTGATCCGTAAAATCGAGCATTTTCAGGACTATGAGCGTCTGAAACGTCAGAATTCAACTTATCAGCGCTACCTCAAACATGTCTTTAACGGTATTAACATTAAAGAAGACCTTGAGGATATCGAAGTACCGATCTTCATCTCCAGCAACTTTCAAAAGTATACCGACACGTTTGCGTTCACCTATGCCGAAATGCATAATAAAACCCTCCATTTTGTCTCCCTTGCCAATCCGAATGCTTTTAGCGAGATCGAAAAACTCTCGGCAAGCACGCTGATTTATGCTAATGACTTTCAGGCCGTTAAAAAGAGTGACAGGAAAGCCTTTTTGGAGCTTATCGAAGGACGTGAAGCCATCGTATCGAGTACTGATACTATCGATAGTGATATCAACTATAGAGTTATTGAGATAAAAAGTGACAACAATGTTTTCGAACAGGGTGATATCCTCCCTATCGAAGACTATGTAAAATATATTGTGTTAAATTATCAGCACAAATTCCCGGATACCGAACTCTCTAAAAAGTTAGGTATCTCGAGAAAAAGTCTCTGGGAGAAGAGAAAAAAATATGGCATCATCAAGAAAAAATAGCGCCCTTTACATCGATCAGGAAGCGCTCTCTGCTCTAGCCTTGGTCAAATCAGGACTGCTCTATCCAGTTGTATCGCTGATGAACCGAAAGCAGGCGATCGAGGTCTTAGAGACAGGAATGTTCAACAAAAAGGTCTTTCCCTTTCCACTGATACTCGCACCTAACGGAAAAGTCAATGAGCAGGTTTTACTCGAAGCCAAAGAAGGGGACACACTGATCCTCGTATCAGACAACGAAGAGGTCGGTACACTCGTTGTCGAGGAGATCTTTGAGATCAATCCGAAAGAACGTGTGCGCCAGATATATGGTACCGACAATCTCGACCATCCCGGTGTCAAAGCGACCTATGGACGCCTTGGAAAGATGGCAGTATGCGGTGAATTTGAGATTAACCTTGATGCTATTTTAGAGCGAAAAAAGCAGATCACAGAGGCGAAACAGCGTATCGGAGCACAGCATGTTACGGCAATGATGATGGGGGCCAATCCTCTGCACAGGGCGCATGAACGTCTCATCCGTCAGGCATTGGACAAAACCGATCTGGTTGTTATCTTCCTGCTTAAGCCTTTCAACAATAACGACCTGCACTTTGACCTTCGTTATAAGACGCTGCAGTATTTTGTGCAAAACTTCTTGCCGACCAACAGAGTGATCATTCTTCCTCTCGAAAACAGCTATGTCTTTGCCGGCTACAATGAAATCATTATCGATGCGATCGTCGCTAAGAATTTCGGCTGTAACCGCTTGACTATCGGGCAGAACCACGCCGGTGTAGGCATGTACTATGATCAGAACACGAACAAGTCCATTATCGACCGTCTTACGGGCCTAAACATTGAAGTCGACATTGCATCACAATATGTCTATTGCAATGTGTGCAAGACACTGGTCAGTACCAAAACCTGTCCGCACGGTCAGCACCATCACATCTCATACCACTCAGATTCTATTTTAGAATTGATAAAACTTGGCCTTCTACCCCCGGCTGTACTGATGCGAAAAGAGATCGCAGCGATCATTCTCTCTCAACTCTTTCCAGAGAGGTTCAAAAACCTTGAGAAGCTCTACTATGACATCATGCCGGTCACGGGGCTCCTGGAAGAGCACACGGAAAAAGATTTTTACATCGAGTTGATGAAACTCTATCAGACGACATCGTTAACCTGATGAAGCGTTACAAGTGAAGATAGCAGAGAGCGGATCGCTTCGCTCTATTCTGCTTTATCCTCTTGCCTTCACTCTTGACTAAAAAGGATTTTATATGAACTGGTTTTTTTTAACGGTCGGCTACAGCGGCTTAGCACCAAAAGCACCCGGTACAGTCGGCAGTCTTGTCGCCCTTCCTTTGGGTGTTCTTATCCTTGCCTACTTTGGTCCGCAGACACTTTTCCTGGCAGCTTTACTTCTTACCCTTGCCGGTATAAAAGCGGTCAATACCTATCAAAAAACATCGGGCACCCATGATGACAGCCGTATTGTCATTGATGAGCTTGTCGGGATGTGGTTGGCCCTCTCCATCGCACCGGGTCTCTTTATCCCACTGGATCAACTCTTAATTCTTGACAACGGCATACTGCTGCAAATCGTTCTAAGTTTTGTTTTTTTTCGCTATTTTGACATTAAAAAGCCGTCTATCATCGGGCGAATCGATCGGGAAGCACCGGGCGGTTATGGTGTAATGTTTGATGATGTTGTTGCCGGCATAAGTGCAGGGATTTTAACAGCTGTCGTCTGGCAGGGTATTACGGCATCTGGACTGTTATCATAAATGACAGCAAAAGGGACCATGGTTTGAACCATGTCTGTCGAAAGGTTTCTGTTCTAGCTTTTTGACGCTTAAAGTGTCATTTTCCAGAAGTCGTTGAGTTCGGCACGCAGACGCTCAAGCACCTGTTCGCGTGTTTCCGTATTGTCAAAAGCCAGCATCTTCGCCAGCTCTGACGCGCTTAAGCGTTCTGTGTAGTGCTTTTCAACATACTTTACTGCTTTTGCGTTAAACCTTCTCGCTATCTCTAATGACAACTCTTTGTCAAAAGCGATAGTGTCAGGGTGCTCGTTGTTAATTAATACTAAATATCCAATTGGTCTCATGGGTGTAATTTTATCGAAAAAAAAAGGTTTTGGCTAGGGCTAAAGGGGAATTTGTGCTAAATTTTGTTAGGAGTCCGGAGAAAACGATCAAAAAGACAGCCATATCCAAGGAAGGCTGCCATATAAGTTTTACCTATATTGAAGGATTCTAGATCATCATAGGGTCAAATGTCGGCTCGATCTCTTCATAATCATCTACGATCTGATCAAACATCTTTTGCGTCTTTTTCACTTTGGCGATATAGCTCTCAAATATCTCTTTTGAGGACGGAAAAGCTTCGCTCAGCTCCTCATAGATCAGCACACGTCCGTTCATGTGCTTGTTGAACTCATCAAAGGTTTTACGCAGGTACTCGCGTTTTGTTGTGTGGCGGAAAAGCGCTTTGATCATCTTATCGCGTTCTTTGATCGGTAGAGACTCGTCTATACCTTCAGCCACGCGCTTGATATCGATACGTGAAAGATAGACACCGCTTAACACCGGTGCCAGCAGCTTACTTTGAAGTTCATCCACAAAAGCCGGATACGGCTCTTCGTCAACGGCATCACCGCGGTCCTGATCATCGGTATCACAACTGCCGCTCTCGTCGCTCATACATTTCTCATGCACGAACTTATCAAACTCTGCTCGCAGTTCATCCAGTTCTTTATTATTGTTGATCATCTTTTTCCCTTTATAGATTCTTGATATAGTTGTACGCATTTTGCGTCAGATGCTCCAGCATCAACGCATAACCGATATAGTTGCTTCCAAGTTCGCCTGCCATCTGACGCAGCGGTGAGTACTCTCTGTCACTCTTCAGATCGACAGAGAGTGCCGGAAGTTTGGCGATCATAGAGAGTGATTCCGCCGTTGATGCATCAATAACAACGTCATATTCGCTTAAATCGACACCTTTGGTCAGACGGTTTATATCGATCTCTTTGGAGAGCGATTCACTCATCGTCATCAGTGATTCGATATACTCGTGATAAAATGCGACAGTGTACTTTTCATTTTTGACAGCGATCGCTTTGGCCAGTGCACCGGCACCTATCACAGCGATCTTTTTCACACCCTTGTCATTAAACAGTTCAAAAAGAGATTGTACCGCAATAAAATCGCCGCTGAGTTTTTTATCTTTGACCAGCACGACATCACACGCACCGCACAGCTCTGATAGCGAACTCTTGGCATCAACGATCTCAACGGCATCTTTTTGATACTCTACACCGATAAAAGCGCCTCTCAGCTGAGCATCTCGCATATTCGAGAGCGTAAAATAGAAATCATCTTCACGGATATTCATCGGGATCATCATCGCATCATCACCTGCCGCTTTGAAAAGACGGTTCAGACTTACCGAAAATCGGTTTTGCTGCGCCTCTTCCGCTATATATCCAAAAAGTTTGGTCTGTGCGCCTATCTGATTGGCTTCGTTCATATTTCGTCGTCCTTACATATCATCGGTAATGCCCCATAGTTCTCGTGCCTCTTCCTCTTCACACTGACACTGATAACACATCTTGGCTCCTTCAAGCGAAGTAAAAAGGCGGCCGCATTCATCACAGTTACGTACATCAAACGTCACCAGGTTCTGAACCCGGGGTTCAAAAAACTCTTTGATATTGTACGAATCAGAAAGTGTCAGGGCATCAGGTTCACACACATCATGGCAGATATGGCACTTAATGCACAGAAACGGATCGAAATCGATCTTCGAATTGCGCACGTTGGAGCTCAGGGAACCTGTCGGGCAGACCCGGTAGCACATCTGGCATGCGGTACATTTTTCTTCGTCAAAAAGTTTCTGTGACGTAAAGCTCACTTCATTGGCGTCAACGACATGATAGCTCGACGGCTTATCTGCCCGCTTAAGTGCCGTAAATAGCAGCTTACGTTTGTCGGGTATGCCCTTCTGTTTTAACTGCGAAATTTTATCGGTTGAGATCGTGTGTTCTACCAGGGCATCTGTAGCGATCTCCACCTCTCTGTCAAACTTCTGTTTTGACTTGACAGCATTTTTAAGTGTCAAGGCACGAAAAAAGTCGCGACGGTCACCTTCTTGAATCTCGATCTTCTCTTCGGGCATATAGGCGACGTTTTCCGATATGACACTGCCCCTGTTTTCCATCGCTTCAAGTATGTAATTTGCCTCTTCGGCATTCTGTTCGATCTGCGACTTACAGGTATGTGCGATATCACACTCTTCGCAATGCCCCATATCAATAGTTATGCCCTCTTTCAATGAAGCAAGTCCGATCAGATGTTCAACATTCAATACCGACAGACAAGGGACATTTTTTCGGCACGAGATAAGCGCGTCCTCATTTGAAGCGAACTGGAAAAAGAACTCGGTTGCACTGAAGTCATCAAGTGTCAGTGCCTCGGACGGGCAGACACCGGCACATCCGCCGCAGGCGACACACTGAGAAAAGTTGATTGAGGGAAGTGCCCCATCGACAACAATAGCATTGGTAGGACAGATAACCTCACACTTGTTACATTCACTGAATTTGGCGAGCGAACGTACACAGGCAGCGGTGTTTAGAGCGATTGCAGCCATTATTCCGCCGAGAGGCTCTCATTTACGGTTTCATTATCGGAAAGAATAAATTCCAAAGCCATTTCACACGCATCGTAATAGAGCGGTGTACGTGATTCATACTTAGCATTTATCAGATAGAGAGGCGCCCATTGAAGCAAATGTTTGTTTAAAAACTCTTTCTGTGCTTCGAGCAGATGGCGAACGGATTCAGCATCGTTCTCTTCCATTGCTTTGATCTGCGCTTCGCAGAGATGATGCATAAACTCAAATTCGACACCGATATGGTCCGATGAGACAACACGGGCGATCTCATAATCGACAATAAAATCGTAGGCACTGTACATGTCCGTCACCGGATTGGCCCCGCCTGTTTCTACCTTCTGGTCTTCACGGGTATAAAAGGTCTCATAGGGTATCAGGTGCAGAAGTGAGATATTGGTGAAATCCGGGTTAAGGTACTGTTCTAAAACTTCACTATTTTTAAGAGTACTTAGAGGTTCCCATGTTTTGAGGTTTGGAAAAAACTCCAAGATCTGGTCATCGTTTTTAATAGTATTGAGCATCTCTACATCGAGCTCTTGCATAAGTATTCTTGAAAGTAGTGCGTAGATATTACTACGGGCTTGTGTCTGTTCCATATTTTGTGTTTATCCTAGGAAAAATAATGAGGATTGTAACCAAGTAGGCTGAAAGCCCACTTGAGAAAAAGAGTTACTATTAAACGTCTTTGATATTAACCGCATAGGCTTTTTCTGAAAGAGCAACCCATGGACGTTTAATATGTTGTGGACGACGCCATTTGTTTGTGGAGTTAAGCGGACGAGTCAGCTCGTCTCTCCACGCTTGGTATGTTTTAAAGTTATTTTCATAGTTGACATGAATGTCACCGATGCTGTCACCCGCTTGTGCAGGTTCCAAGATAACTTTTTGGTGCCAACAGTGCATACCCGAGATCGGATCCGGGTGTGTTGCGGCCACGGCATTTTGCCATGAACCTGAAAGACCGTCCCACCAGATATTGTCGCTGTCTTTATTGTATGCCGCGAAACGGTTGGTATGGAACGGTTTGATGCCTTCAACATATTTCAGTGAACCGACTTTGCCGTCCGTAACCATCTCGGCAACCGGAACACCGAAACTGTTCATTCCTGCAGTACCGTCATAATCTTCGATCTTGATCTGGGCACCATCGCGACCTGCATTTTCAGGTGAAGCTGCCATGAACTTAGGATCATTCATGTTACGGGCAACCGGTTGAGAGTCTACCTTACCGTCAGTTACACCGTTCGGGATTGTCACAGCATTTTTAAGCTTCCAACGACCACCGTGGTGTGAACAAGCGAGTGTCCCCGGAAGTACACCCTCAGTCGGTACTGCCATTGCGACAAAGTAACCGCTCTCAAGACCCGAAACCGAGTCAACAATACGTACACGAATTGCGTCACCGCGTTTGAAACCTTGACGCTTGGCATCTTCGGTTGAGATCCAGATTGGATCGTGGTTTTGCGAGATCTCCATAAGGTGCTTTGAGTTCGCAGAACGCGTGTGAATGTTGTACGGAAGACGGAAGACCGTATTCAGTGCATACGAATTCTCTTCTGTCATATACATGTGGTTGACGTGAGAGACGATGTGAACCATCTCTTTTTTCTCCTCTTCATTACGAGGGTAGAAAGGAATCGCATATTCCGGCCATTTCCACTCATCCGAAGCGAACCATTCAGAGAAGAAATCAAGTTTTTTGTCAAGAGTCGCAAAACCTTCCATCTTCTTGCCGTCAATCTCAATACCGATCGGCTTTTTACCGTCAGGGTATTTCCATGCATCGCCGTGCGCTTCAGCTTTCATAACACCCGTACGTTTGTCAATTTCAACATGGTGTTTGTTGTACTTGTGACCGTGCGCGATGTAGTTCTCACCATCATCTTTAATCTCACGTTCTTGTGCAGAATAGATGTTGTTCTCTTCCATCCATGCACCGTGATCTCTCATATACTCATACACTGGGAATTCAGCGTCTTTGTAGCGAGGATCTGATGTAGCCGTAGACTTAAGGTTTGGCAAGTTGTCGCCAAATGCTGCGTCATACCACTCAGCGATGGTAACAGGTTTACCAGGGTTCTGTTTAGATTCCCACATTTTCTTAATGCCAAGAGAACCGTCCGGATCGATGTAGTTAACACCCATATCAAACCAGAATTCATTCTCTTCCCAAACCTCACCGAGACCGGCTTTGATGTGCGCTTCAAGTGTAGCACGATTAGGATTTTTAGGCTTCCAACCCGCTTTTTCAAGCGCAACACGCATAACCGGCTGACGGAACGATGTCCAACGTGCAGGCATCGTCGCTTCGGAGTGTTGATCGTGACGCTCACCGGCAAGACCTACCGGAAGAACGTAGTCAACATGCCAGTTTGTCTCAGACCATGTCGGTGAAAGGTTAAAGGTAAGTTCCATTTTAGACTCGTCTTTAAGCACTTCCAACCAGCGGAAACCGTCCGGATTGATCCAGACAGGATTGTACATACGTGGAATCCAAACAGAAAGTTTAGTCGGAACGTTCAGACCTTTTTTGATCCATTTTTGCTGCCATTCCGTATCGGTTAGAAGGTGCGGCAACAGGTATGACATTTCATACGTTGAAAGCGGCCATTCCGGCGGCCATGTAAGTTCGTTCCAGACATCGACTTTTGGTACGTTGGCTCCACGAGCGCCCTGACCGACAGTTGCTGAACCGCCTTTACCGGCAACAGAAATAACGTGCCAGTGGTGGAAGAAAGTACCACCCTTAGGACCGATCGCACCGCGCAGACCCAGCGCAAGATAACCTGTACGTCCAGAGACCCAGCCACCGCGGTTACCCGCAGCCGTCGCACGCCAGAAATATGAAGCGATCGACGTATCAGCCCAGATAAACATCTCATACAGTTTCTCAAGTTTGTACGCAGGCACATGAGACTCTTTAACCGCATAATCAAGTGTATAAGGTGCATACATCTCTTTAAGCATATCCATATAAGAGTCGAAACTGTTATCTTTCGGAAGTGCAGAGATATACCCTTTTTTAACCATGAAGTTCAGATAATCTTTGTTATCCATCATCACTTCCCAGTTGAACCATTTACGTACGAACTCTTTATTGACCTTGTCTTCTTGCAACATTCGTTGTACAAGGTAAAGATAGATCGTCGGTTCAGTACCAGGCCATGCTGCGATCCAAAGGTCTGCCATACCGGCAGAGTTTGACATACGCGGGTCCATTACGACAAGCTTTGCACCTTTTTTACGTGCATCGGCAATGTGACCTGCTGCTTGTTGGAAGTAGTGTCCTGCATCCGCTGCGTGCGATGAGTTTAGGAAAACAAGCTTCGCATTAGCCCAGTCCGGAGACGTACGGTCATCATTTGCCCACTGAATCGTCGGTGTACGACCACCCGAAGAACAGATGTTCGTATGTGAATTGAACGCGTCCGTGTTCAGTGTTTCCCAGAATTTACCGGTAAAACCGTTCTCATTCGGACGTCCAACGTGGAACATGACCGTTTTCTTGGAGAGTTCGTCACCTACGCGCAATGTATCACCCATCTTCTTACCGATAGTTGTCATCGCTTCGTCCCAAGTGGTACGAATCCATTTACCTTCACCGCGCTTAGAACCCGGTGCGCGTTTAATAGGGAACGCTAGACGATCCGGATCGTACATCTGTGACTGTGTCGCATAACCTTTTGCACAGTTACGTCCGCGAGAACCCGGGTGAAGCGGGTTACCCATATACTTTTTAACGGTAAACGTCTTTTTGTCGATCCATGCTGTCAGACCACAAGACGCCTCACAGTTCGAACATGCTGTCGGAACGATCGCAAAATCATTGACGTAGATACCATCCGGGTTCTCTTCACTTTGAACACCCTTGCGAGCGATACCACCGCGTTTCCAGTCTTGACCGTCAAGTTCTTTAAAGTCATCCCACTGATCAAGCGGCGGATAGAAAGATAGTGAATCAGGCGTATTGGTGAACTTGCTGTCACTGACTGATTCCGCAATAGCGTCTGTTGTAAAGACGCCCTTTGCAATTGCAGCGCCGGCGACTGAAAATGCCGCGCCTTTTAAAAATGTTCTTCTGCTTTCTAAATACATTAAAATCCTCTCTTAACTCATACTTAATAGTTGTGGAATGACAAGCCATACATGCTTGACAACCCATAGACCGGCAACAGCAAAAAGAGCTGCCAGCTTGAGAATGTTTTGGTTACGGTTGACAATGCTCAGCGTTACAAGTACGAACGGTACGATAAACGCTGTAACTTGACCGACCCAGAACATTGTCTGGTACTCGCCGCCATTTTTAACATATTCCAGAACGGCCGCAACTTCTTCCGCTTTCATAGGGCCGAAGACAAGTTCTGCCATATAGAGAATGAAAGCTGCCAATGCACTGAATGCCAGGATAATACCCATGTCACGTTTTGCTTCATATGAAAGCTTGTTCATGAAAGTATCCATCAGAAGGATCGTTGCTGAACCAGACAGTGTCGCAGCAAGGATCATCTGCGCTGATTCCGTCGGCATCTGCCAAAGTTCACGCGCTGTTGATTGTGCCATCAGACCTGCAGTATACAGCGTTACCGGAATCGCAAGAACCGTCGTCCAAAGCAGTACTTTGTCAAACAGTGCATCATCTTTTTTGATGAAACTTGCAAAAAGCAATAGGAACAGTAGACCGACGAACAGTGTTGCCATCCACGCACCTACAGTAATTGCTGATGTGAAGTGTGGGTGGAAAAAGATGTGCCAGAATCTGAACATCTGGTGCAGGTCGATTACAGTAAACAACAAGAAGATATGAATAAAGACCACTGAGATCAAGGCGACCGGAAAACGGAACGACGCTGACTCTGTCGGATACTTTTTCAACAGGTAGAAGAGCATAAAGATCACACCTGTACCGATAGATTTAGCCCACATGTTCATTGTGATGATCCAACCCCAAACGATACCCGGAAGTGCGACGTCAAGAGTAACGACGGCGTGTGTAGCTGCAATAGATTCATGTACCATTAGTGGTGCCCTCCTATTGGGAGATGTGTCAATTTGTTGAACAGTGAGTGCCCCTCTGCTCTAAATGATGCAAGTGGATTCAGTGTCACGTTACCTCCGCCTACGTAGTAGTGGTGAGGATTTGTCCCTTTTTCAGGTTTACGGACTTGTACATCGCCGTTGTGTTGCATGATATATTTGGAGATATTCGACGTCGGATCTTCAATATCACCGAAAATGTTTGCTTCAACCGGACATGCGACAACACATGCCGGCATCATTGAACTGGCAATACGGTGTGCACAGTAAGTACATTTGTCTGCCGTCTGTGTTTCAGGGTCGATGTAGATCGCACCGTATGGACATGCCATAACACAGCCCGCACAACCGATACAACGCTCTTTATCAATATTTACGATACCGTTTTCGATATAGTGAAGAGCGCTTACCGGACAGATACGTTCACACGGCGCATTCTCACAGTGGTTACAGCGAAGCGGTGTAAAAGTACGCTTTGTTTCAGGAAACGTACCTACATCAACATATTTAACGCGAAGACGCCATGTAGAGAGAGGAACTTCGTTCTCTACCTTACAAGCGATCTCACATCCCTTACAACCCATGCATAGGTGTAAGTCAACGAGGAAACCTAATTTCATCCATTCTCCTTGTGCCAGATATAAAGTAATAGCGGTCATTATGCCAACTAATGCAAATCAAAAAACCTGCTTATAATTCGCACAATACGGCATTTACACTATGGTGATGCTACCCGATTATGCATTAACTGAAACTAAAATCATCATAAAGTTTTGATAAAAATTTGATAGGGTGAGAAAAAAAGGAATAATTAATTTTTACTATATTTTGGAAGGATTAAAATGCGTCTATTCCGGGTTATTAACTTGCTCTGGATATACCCCAGAGCAAGCCCGTATAAAGGAAGGAATCTTCTATTCTTCCTCATCTTCAGCTTCATCATCTTCTTCGATGTAATCGTCCGGGTTTTCCAGACAATCAAGACCATCGGCATGTTTTTCAACACCGGCGCCATATTCGTAGGTCAGTTCTCCACCGTCTTTGCCTTGGATAAAGACAGCTCCAGTCGCCGCAAGCAGAAGGATGAGAGCAAGTGCCTCAAGCTGGAACTTCTTCATCTGACAACCCGCGAACTGGATAAGCGTGATCACACCAAAGGCGATGGCAAGGTAAAGACCTAAGGTCTTATGTTCGATGAGTTCATGTTGCCCTTCATCACTCAGAAGCGGGTAAGCGTCAGGACCGGCCTGGGATCCAGTGTACCATGCTGCAATCACACCGAGTGCTGCGAAAACCAAGAGACGGGAATAGATCTTCGACATCCCCTCGCTGCGTGTGGCCATATAGATCAGACCGAAAACTGAAGCCACTACGGGCAATACAACCGCGAAATGCGCTGTTGCTGGATGTAACATCATTACATACTCCTATGTTAAATTGGTCATATCATACACAAAAGTTATATTAATGTAAATAGATGCAGTTTCTGATTTTCATACTTAGAGCAATGAGGGATGGTTTTTAGGAAAGCGTCACCGTCTTGACCTTCAGTGTGTCTCGACGGTTTTTATATTATTTATTTAAACGGACACGGACAGACTGTTCGTGGGCAGTCAAGCCTTCGGTATTGGCGATCAAGGCACACGCCTCACCGATCTCATTGATAGCCGTATTTGAAAAGGCGATGATGGATGACTTTTTCATAAAGTTCTCTACACCAAGCGGTGAATAGAACTTCGCTGTACCGCCGGTCGGCAATGTGTGGTTAGGTCCGGCGACATAGTCACCGATCGCCTCAGGCGTATTGTGGCCCAAAAAGATCGCACCGGCATGTTTGATGCTTGGCAGCAGCTCAAACGGGTTGTTCGTTGCCACCTCCAGGTGTTCCGGTGCAATATCGTTCATCAGAGCAATGGCTTCATCCATTGTCTCGGTCACGATGATCGCACCGCGCTCTTCAATCGATTTGCGTGCGATCTCCTGACGCGGAAGTTTTTGCAACCAGTTTTCGATCTCAACTTTTACCGCATCTGCAATCGCTTGTGACGGGGTCATCAGGATCGAACTTGCCATCTCGTCATGTTCAGCTTGCGAAAGCATATCGATCGCAAGATGGTTGGGGTTGGCACTCTCATCGGCCAGAATACCGATCTCGCTCGGTCCGGCGATCATATCGATATGGACTTCACCAAAGACCATCTTCTTCGCAGTCGCAACAAAGATGTTACCTGGTCCCGTAATTACATCAACTTTTGGAATTGTCTCGGTTCCATAGGCCATCGCTGCGATCGCTGAAGCACCCCCGACTTTATAAACTTCACTGACGCCGCATAGATGGCACGCTGCCAGCAACAGAGCATTGGGTTCATTGTCCGGTGTCGGTGTACAGACAATGATCTCTTCGACACCGGCAACCTGCGCAGGGATCACGTTCATCAACAGTGACGATGGATAGGCTGCTTTACCTCCCGGAATATAGAGACCGGCGCGATCGACTGCAGTCACTTTTTGCCCAAGGATCGTCCCGTTGGCTTCCGTGTCAAACCACGATTTAGGAAGCTGCTTCTCATGATAGGCTTTGATACGGTCATACGCCAGGTGCAAAGCTGATTTTAGTTCAGTATCCAACTCCTCATACGCTTTTTGCATACTTGCTGTATCGATTTTCAGTTCATCGTCACTTTTCGGCGTCCAGTTGTCAAACTTGCCAATATGTGTTTTCAACGCACTGTTCTTGTCCGCCTTGATCTCTTTGATGATCCCGCCGACGATGCCTGAAACATGTTCTATATCCATCTTCCCGCGTTCAAGGAGCTCGTTAAAAAGAGTATTGAAATCAGTATCACTTGTCTGTGTAAAAATCATGCTGCTTCTCGAATTAGGCAAATATGCCCTTATTTGTGTGCAATTATAGCGAAAATTATTTTTGTGAAGATGGAGACATCTCTTGTAGCGTGTTTTAAATGTAGTGCCTGGACGGGAACACCCTTTTCACTCCTAATCAACAACCAGCTATGCAGAACGGAATTTTGAATCCGGACAGCCTCAATAGAGCTGATCGGGCAATCACTTCTTCTCGCCTTGATGAAAGCGATACCTATCGAGACACGCTTAGAACATCATCCCTTATGCATAGCCTTGTAAGCCTTTAATGCACGCCGATCCAAAAGATATTTATAACGCCATATAATCGCTTTTTTAAGCAGGTATCCCAAAAATCCCGAAAATTTAAAGGTGTTAAAAAGGATTACTGCAGCATGATGACCGCCCAAAGCGACTATCATCCCCTGTATCCCGATGAAGGCATGCTGAGGGCGTTCTCCTTTCAGCTGCGCTTTGATGTTCTTGGCAACCACCTCGGCCGATTGCTCGGCTGCATTGGCGGTTGCGGGGATGATCTTGCCTGCAGCATCTTCCAGGGCGGCGATATCACCAACGGCATAGACATTCTTATGACCGCTGACCTGCAGGGTGGGACCGACGATGATCTGATCTTTCTTATTGAGTGAGCAACTCACAGTCCTGGCCAACGGGGAGCCCTTTGTACCGCCTGCGAAGATCATAAAATCGAATTTGATACTGCTGCCGTTATTGAGCAGCACCTCATCTGCTCTGACCTCAGAGATGCGGGTATTGTAAAGTACCTTCACACCCAGATCTTCCAGACGTTTTCGCGACTTTTCCTGAATATAGGGGTTCGTCCCCTCCAGCACTTTGTCGCGCGATGCGATCAGATAGATCTGTATCCCTTCGCACATCATTCTGTTGTCTTGGACAAACTTCTTGGCATAGTGGCCCATTTCAGCCGCAATCTCAACACCGCTGAGTCCTGCCCCGCCTATGACGACATTGAATGCCTTGCAAAGCAGGTCTTCTTCACTCTGCATACTATCATACAGTTGACATTCAAACTGCTGCTTAAACTCAAATGCGCGATGAAGGGTTTTCACCCCATGCGAATACACTTCGAGTCCGGGGATCGATGACGGAAAGTTGGTGCAACTGCCTGCGGCGATAACAAGATAATCATAGTATAACGACTCCTCCGCACTTTTTACACACTTGGCCGAAAGGTCGATCGCTGTGATCTTTGCTTTTTTAAAGACAGTGTTCTTATAGCGCTTGCACAACGCGACCAGATCGACGGTCACGTCAGTGATCGTCACGGCATTGGCGATAAGAGCATAGGCTTCGGTCTGCAGATAATGGTAAGGGTTCTGATCGATCAGGACGATCTCGAGCTCTTCAATACTGCTCAACCGTTGCATCACACGAACACCGCCATATCCGCCGCCGACAATGATGACTCTCTTTTTCATGCTGCCTCATCATATACTGTTATTAAAAATCATAATAGCGTAAAAAACTGTTAAGAGCAAAATATTTTTCCAGCCGGCAGCCGGAAAGAGAGGAAGTTTTGGAGAGGATGCCTACGGCAAGCATCAGAGCTGCAAGCCTACTTGTTTGAACGCGCTTTTAATTTTTCTCGTTTAATAAACTCTTGCTTGACAATATCAATGGCTTTCAAAAAGTTTGATGCGTCAACAGCGCCCATGATCGGTTGAAACATCGGCTCGCCCTTTTCATCTAAAAACCAGATCGCCGGTGTTCCCGGACGCCATAGTTCACGCGGCAGATAATCACCATCGTCACTATAAGAGACAACCGGAACAAAATTCTGATTGAGTTCATTCACAACCGTAGAATCACGCAATGTCGTTTTTTCCAGAATAACACAATACTTGCAGCTGTGTCGCGAAGAGATAAAAATCATTGGTTTGTTCTGCTTTGTCGCTTCCGCGACACCTGTCTTGTAATCTTTGGCCCAATTGATCGATGATGCGGCAAAAAGTGTTGAGGCCAGCATCAAAAATGTAAATACTATTTTCTTCATCTATTTTTTCCTTGTGATTGTTGCATTTGATTGTAGCATTAAAAAGTAACCCTATTCAGAATGTTTGGCTGTTTTTTTCAGGATCTCTTTGGCAATAGTTGCATAATCCTTGCCACTGACATCAATAACGATATCGGCAACCGCCCTGTAGTGCGGCTCGCGCTCATTATAGAGGGCTTCGGCTTTATTAACATCTTGAAAGAGCGGCCGCTTCTTGAGTTTCTTTTGGGCATTTGGATGATCGATAATGCGTTGATAGATGGTCTCAAACGGTGCATCCAAAAGCACGATCTTGCCGATTTTCTGAAGTTTAGGCACTTTATAAAAACCGCCGCCCGTAGAGATGAGCGTGTCGTTGACGCTCTCGCGTAGCCATTTAGCAACACGCGCTTCAATCTTTCGGAAATAGGGTTCGCCCTCTTCCTCAAAGATCTTTTTGATCTTGCGGTTTTCCATACTCTCGATAATGTCATCCGTATCGATCGCGACCATGCCGCTTTGGCGAACGATCTCACGTGCGACTGAGCCTTTGCCAACGCCCATAAAACCGATTAAAACGATATTGTTCATCTTCTCTCTTACTGTATAGTTTGCGAAATCATAACATATCGTTTGTAAAAGGGGTAAACGTGTCATCGCAGCATGCACTCAGGCATAGAAAAAAAATAATAGAGAGTAGCGAACAGCCATCGTTGTATGGCATCACTTTTTCATGCCGTTAGGCAATGTTCTTCTCTCAAAGACGCTTTGATACTGCTTGCCATGCTCCCGCATCATTGTCATTGCCAGGCCTATTGTAGTAAAATCACGACTGACACAATCTTGACAAAGGTCACTAATGGTGAATATATTTGATCACGCTATGCCGGAAAGAGGCAAAGAAAACATTGAAGAACTCCTCAATAAAAAGAATGTCGTCATCAACCGTATCGTCTCCAATGACGTTCAAAATGGAGAGTGGTACGATCAGTCTGAGGATGAGTGGTTTGTTTTGCTCGCAGGTGAAGCGGTTGTTGAATTTGAGGATAAAGAAAAAGCTTTGAGCAAGGGTGATACCTTCTTTATTCCGGCACACTTGAAACACCGCGTTAAAAGCACCTCACAAAAGGCACTCTGGCTAACCGTTCATATCCTCTGATCCCTGCTTTTTCAGAGGTGAAGTGCTTTTATAAGGCACCTTCGCTGAAGGTACTTTTTTGGAAGCGCTCTGCAGATGAAGGTCTTGATCATCGAAAAAGATATGCGCGTTAAAAGCACTCAACACCTCATCTTTACTGAGTCCGCCGAGAAAAAAGGCCTCATCCACGCTCACACCCCAGGTACGAAGTGTCTGTACGACCCGTTCATGCGCCGGCGAATTGCGCGCCGTAACAATGGCAATACGTACAGGAGACTTCTCTTTCGGAAAATGGTGCTGAAGATAAGAAAGAGTCATCAGTAGTTTGGCAAAAGGACCCTCTTTCATCGGTGTATTGACATTCTTTTTCTCATGCTCCAGAAAGGCTTCAAGCCCCTGTGTTTTATAAATATGTTCGCTCTCTTCCGAAAATAGGACCGCATCAGCATCAAAAGCGATGCGGATCTGCTCTTGATCGAGGCTCTGATCTGCCGGAGGGGCATAAAGAGAGGCCGCTGCGACGCCTGAGTCGACTGCGGCCTGCACATCTTCGTCTGTCTTAGAGAGGAAAAGGTCCACATCAAAAGCTTTGAGATAGGGCGAAAGTGGCGTCCCCCCGCTAAAAGCGGCCCGCGATATCTCCAGCCCGTAATGGCTGATCGAGTTAAATACACGCAGACCGGTATCAGGAGAGTTGCGTGACATAACGATCACCTCCACCAGTTTTTTGCCGCTGATTTTGTTAAGACGCAGAAGTGCTTCTACCAAAGCGAATGCGGTCCCTTTTGCCAGTATCTTTTTTTCGTTTTTCAGCTGGTGGGCACGATAGGCATCCAGCCCCTTCTCTATAAAAACGGCATTTGAATTTTCCAGATCAAAAAGTGCACGTGAAGAGATACCTATCACCAAAACGTCTGTAAGGTCCAATGCCATCAAAGCTCCTTGATTACTAAAATTTATCTTATCTAAAAGAGTCTAATAAAAGTATCTCTCTGTTATAATTACTCTATTAAATTAGTGAGGTTATATCTATGGCACAAGGTATTTTAGATTTGGTTAAACCAGGCGTATTGAGCGGGAATGATGTACAAATAGTTTTTGCAGCAGCCAAGGAACAGGGCTTTGCTCTTCCAGCTGTCAATGTAGTGGGAACGGACTCTATCAACGGTGTCCTGGAAGCCGCAAAAAATGTAAACAGCCCTGTCATTATCCAGTTTTCAAACGGAGGCGGTCTCTACTATGCCGGCAAGGGTCTGAGCAACGAAGATGAAAAAGCCGCCATTGCAGGAACCGTCTCCGGTGCAATGCATGTGCATATGATGGCAGAGCTCTACGGTGTTCCTGTAATCTTGCATACAGACCATGCTGCTCGCAAACTTCTCCCTTGGATCGATGGCCTTCTCGATGCCGGTGAAGATTTCTACGCCACCCACGGGAAACCGCTCTTCAGCTCTCACATGCTTGACCTCTCCGAGGAGCCGATTGAAGAGAATATCGCGACCTGTGTGGAATACTTTAAACGCATGAACAAAATCGGTATGACGATCGAAATCGAGCTGGGTGTCACCGGCGGCGAAGAGGACGGTGTTGACAACTCCCATATCGATAACGCCCTGCTCTACACACAACCCGAAGAAGTTTGCTACGCATACGAAGAGCTGAGCAAGATCAGCAAACACTTTACGATCGCGGCATCGTTCGGTAACGTGCACGGCGTCTACAAGCCGGGGAACGTTGTCTTGACACCGACGATCCTGGACAACTCTCAAAAATATATCGCCAAAAAACATCATACGGAAGAGAAGCCTGTCGACTTTGTTTTTCACGGAGGATCAGGTTCAACGCTCGAAGAGATCCGTGAAGCGATCAGCTACGGTGTCATCAAAATGAACATCGACACCGACACCCAATGGGCGACCTGGGATGGTGTACGTCAATACGAGGAAAAATACCACAACTACCTGCAAGGACAGATCGGCAATCCTGAGGGTGATGATAAGCCAAATAAAAAATACTACGATCCGCGTAAATGGTTGCGTGCCGGACAGGAAGCACTCGTCAAACGTGTCGAACTTGCCTTCAGCGACCTCAATGCACTCAATAGAAACTAAAAACTTTAAAATCGCTCCTATGGAGTGATTTATCTCTCTTTCACACTATTTTCACATTTTACTTATCTATACTTTTACTGTATCTGATCCAAAAGGGGCATAAACAATTCGTTTGGATCAGGTGAAACCTTTTTGATGATTTGATCCAAAACGGGGCATAAACAATTCGTTTGGATCAGATAAAACCTTTATGGCGATATCGTTCTATCATCGAAAGGTTTCCTTTAAGACCACCGCTGTGAACATAAAGTATATCACCCTCTATCCAGTTTAACTCCTTATATAAAGCAATCAACGTTTTTGGCGCATAAAGCAGATCTATCTCAACACCTTGACGTAATAACTTTTGATAAAGCTCTAAATATTCCGGATACATTTTAGCAAAGCGGTACCGTTTTTCCGTTTCAAGAATTTGCAGGTTTTTCGGCAATGGCCCCAAATAGTGCATCTGTTCGATCAAATAGGTTTTCGTACCGATCAATGGTGTGGTCAAAACAGTGATATCAGGCATAGCTGCTGCAAGGAAATAGGCTGTAGTCCCTGTTCCGGAAGGCGTCACGACTGTGAGTTTCTCTATATTGTGCTCTATTTGCCACACTTTTATCTCTTCGGCTAACAGTTCCACCCCCTCTTTTGCACCTAGGTCGGCACCTCCCTGCGCTAAAACAAGATCATCTTCGTTGACCTGTATCCTCGAATCTGGAGTGGGACTGTAGAGCGACTGCACCACCTCCCGATACGCATCGTGCGTAACCTCGATAAGCTTCATGCCGTCGGAAAGTGCCGCTTCAAGGTTGCCGGTGGGGTTCTGTTTGAGTGTCGCTGAAAGTTCTTTAGTGATGTAGATGAACTCCCACCCTTTGCGTTTGCATAAAGCGGCAATGGATGCCATCGCGTTCGACTGGTTCCCGCCGTAAGAGAGGATACGTTTATACTGTATTTTTGGGGTATTTAGTAAAGAGTAAAGTTTTCGAAATTTATTACCGCTAAGATCTTCATCAAGAAGATCGTCGCGTTTTATATAGAGTTTTCTGCCCTGAAATTCAAATAATTCAACAGCTGAAGGGAGTATGTTACTTTCCGTACGTGATCTTTGCCGCATCCGTAAGCGCTTTCATCTTCTGTTCCATCGCTTCTTTGAATTTTTCCATCTTCAATTTTTGTTCAATAAAGCTTTTAACTTCATCAAAACTGAGTTTTTTGCCTTTTATCTTGTCTTCGAGGTAGATGATGTGATAACCGAACTGAGTTTTTACCGGTTCAGCAGTAATTGTACCCACCGTCATAGAGAAAACTTTATCGTTGAACTCCGGAACCATCTGGCCACGTGGGAATGAACCGAGATCACCGCCTTTTGGACCGCTAGGACCTGTTGAGAACTTTTTCGCTGCTTCGGCAAAAGCAGTTTTTAGTGCATCGCCTTGTTTCGCTTTAAGATCATCGATAATATTCTTTGCTTCTTCTTCTGTTTTTACAAGAATATGACGTGCGTGGACCTTCTCTTTTTCAACAAACTCATTGGCATGGGAATCAAAATACTTTTTGATCTCTGTATCAGAGACCTTGATCTTGTCAAACTGCTGTTTTTCCCATACTTTAGATGCCAGCTGTTTTTCGACGCGTTTCATTACCTCGGCAAGCTCATCTTTGTATTCTTTTGATGTGAGTACTCCGCTTTTTTTGGCATCTGCATAGACTAGTTCCTGCGCGATCATACCTTCTACGATACGTTTGCGAAGTTCATCCTGTTTTGCTTTTGGCAATGTGTTGAAACGCCCTTGGGTTCCTTCCATCAGGACTTGATTAACTTCATCTGAAGTAATCTGCGTACCGTCAACAGTCGCTACAATTGATGCAGCTGCCATCGAACTTAATAATGCGGTTGTTATTAATACTTTAAATGGTAATTTCAAACGTATTCCTTGGATTAATATCTAATGCTGAAGTATAGTCTTGCTTATTAAATGAAAGATTAATCAATGGCATTTCCAAAAGCGGAAATGGCCAAGGTAGCGATGCTGTCTTATTGGACAATTGCCACTTGAAGATGTTTTTCTAAAATATACTCCAACTTTGCCCGGGTCAACGGTTTGGCCAAATAGTCGTCAAGCCCTTCTTGGAGGATATTTTCCCTGTCACCTTCCATCGCCAAAGCTGTCAAAGCGATGATCGGCATCGGATGATTTTTCATAAGTAGGCGTTCTTTAATCTCTTTCGTGGCGATGATACCGTTTTTAACCGGCATGTCAATATCCATAAAAACAATATCGAACTCCTGATTCTCACACTTGCGGACACCCTCTTCTCCGTCAGAAGCCGTCGAGACCTTCAGGTCATACTCTTGTAAAAGAATAGAGATAAGCCGCTGATTGATCAGGTTGTCTTCAACAACAAGAGCGCGAAGCCCCTGTTGATTGAGCTTTTCTTTTGCACTTTCAGGTTCCTGAAGCTTGAAGGCCATACTGATATGTTCCGCGATACGCGTCGGAAGCAACGGCTTGTTGATCACATAATCAACAATATGGGTTGTACGGGTCTGAAGTTTCTCGCCGGCGTCAAGGACCAGAACGACATGACATTTTTTACGATAAGTACCCAGCTTCATCAGCCATGCAGATTGTTCTTGTGAGGCAACCAGATAGATCATATCCGTATCATTGTAGATCGTCTCGTCAAGCATATGCACTTTGTCGACATGCAGTCCAAAACCGCGCAGATAATTGGTCAGCAAATTCGCATCATCAATCTTCTTGTCGTCAAGCAGTGCCACTTTTACACGTTTGTTCTCAACACTCTGGAACGACTGCTCTTTTGCTGCCGGGAAGGAAAGCGCAAAACTAAATTGCGAACCGCGGCCCTCTTCCGAAACGATTTTAAGATTACCGCCCAATAATTCAACAAGACCGTGCGAGAGGCTCAGCCCGATGCCAAGACGCTGATCTGCCTGTTCTCCCGCTTCAAACGGTTGGGTCACTTTGGCAATCTGATCATTAGGAATCCCTTTCCCTGTATCACGAACCGTGAAACCGATCGTACACCGGCTTGCTTCAGCCCACTTCAGCAGCTTGACTTCCACGACCACCTTCCCGCCTCGCGGGGTGAATTTCAAAGCATTGTTTATAAGGTTGTTCATGATCTGTTTAAGTTTGCGTAGATCACCTTGAATGTAGGTCGGCAGTTTCGGTCCGACAAAGAACGAAACACTGACCCCTTTATCCCTTCCTTCTGAAGTATAGAGTTGTGCCATCTCTTCCATTTCGGCGAAGAGGTTAAATTCACTTGTGTTAACGGTGAATCGGCCGCCTTGCATCTGAGAAAGGTCCAGCAGACTCTCTATATTAGTCATCAGGTTGCGCGCCGAAGAGTGGATCATATGGATATATTCATTTTGGCTTTCTGTGGGGTGCGTATGTTCAAGCAGTTCCACAAAACCCAGAATCCCGTTCATCGGTGTTCTAAATTCATGACCGATATTAGCCAGAAACTTCGTTTTAAGCTGCTCGATCTCCTGCGTCTTGCAGAGTGCATTTTCAAGTTCAGAGACATCATCCATCTGCACTAGGTAGAGATCGACCCCATTTTGTTTCAAGGCACGCACTTTCACCCGGATATGTCGGTTGGTACCGTTTTTGTCTACAACAGTGACACGGTACCCTTCTTCGCTCTTCTGGTCTTTGATATAATCGAGCCATTTATACTCATCATCAGTAAAGACCTCTTCCGCTTCGCTCTCAAAGAGTTCTCTGATACTGGCATGTCTTTTTCTGAAATCTTCAATATTTTCGTAATCGAAAAGCGAGAAAAAAAGCTTATTGGCCCCCAGCCAGCCGCTCTCTTTTGTGTAAAAGAGAATAACGGAACAGTCAAGATCGAGGATCTGATAAAAAAGATCTTTACTGACGAATCCTTCTTCATCCATCGTTCCCGTTAACGATGTTTTTGGCTGCCGTGAAGAGAAGAAAGTATTAAACCATGTGAAAAGACCCATGCAGTCCCCTTATATAGATAATAAATTATTATAGTCAGATATTGTAGCAGATAGAATTGAATCACTGCTAAAAATGGGATGATTTCATGCTAAAATGCGGCTAATTTTTACAAAGTGAATATCAATATGACCGCCAGGGGCCATAATCCTGTGCAAAAACCACAAAAAAGGAGAACCGCTCACATAGCGATCACTCTCCGAAAATTGTCAGTCATAGTGTTAAATAATAGTAGGAGATGCTTCATGCCGAGTTGTACCAGCGCTAAAGTACCATGTAGGAAGGCACTGTATGCCGCGTCCTAAAAAAGCCACCAGAAAAGAGATCGCCTCGATCAAAGAGGCTTTTTTAGAACGTTACGATGCAGCCGTCACCGAACTGAACTATGCCAATGCCTTTGAGCTTGTCATTGCTGTAGCCCTTTCGGCGCAGTGTACCGATAAACGTGTCAACATGATTACTCCGGAACTTTTTAAAAAATATCCGGATCCGATCTCACTGGCCAGTGCCGATCTCGAAGATGTCAAATCCATCATCAACACTTGCTCATTTTTTAACAACAAGGCCAAGAATCTTATCAAGATGGCACAGCGTCTGGTGGAGGTCTACGATGGCAAGGTCCCGCTGGATGAAAAAGAGCTTGTCACGCTGGCAGGGGTCGGACAAAAAACGGCACACGTCGTGATGATCGAATACACCGGTGCCAATCTGATGGCGGTAGATACCCATGTCTTCCGTGTCGCACATCGACTGGGGCTCAGTGATGACGAAACCGCCCTGAAAACTGAAGAGACCCTGGTCAAAAAGTTCAAGACCGACCTGCATGCACTGCATCAGGGGATGGTCCTTTTCGGCCGCTACATCTGCACTGCCCAAAATCCAAAATGTAATTCTGAATGTTTTTTACAAGAGTTCTGCAAAAGTAAAAAGAGTTTTAAAGCGCGGTAACGTTAGACAATTATAAAGAGCGGCATACCTGAGAAGGCAGCCCAAATTTGCCTGTCAATAAACGAACAAAATTTTAAAAATTCAGATCAGAACTTGTATTCGACCCCTAAGTAAAGTGCCCCCAGAAAGTTGTCGTAACTGCCCCCGACACCCAGTTCACTCTTCACTTTATAACGGCTCCAATCTGTTTCATAGGCGAACCTGAACCCCAACCCTTCCAAGACACGCGGCGAATAAAGCATACCCAGACCGTAATGGATACTGAAGAATACCTCTTCATCGTAGAGTATGCCGTGTTTCGGCTCCAGCCATAAAAGGCCTGCTCCGATGACCACAAAAGGTCTGATCTGATTATGCCAAAAATCATACCCGTAGTTGAGATAGACAGCTGCCGACACAGGGGACAACTCTTCAGTTGTATTGCCGTCATTTTTAATATTATAGACACCGTAACTGGTAATGGCGCCTTCGAGCGTAACTTCATGGTTGAACTTATACCCCGTATAGAGTTTATACGCGCCGCTGACACTGCGCATATCATAATCACCACCACTCTCTTTTAGATCGGAGACAAGCCCGCCGTCATTATAGTACGTACCGCCCGAACCGATACCGATAAAAAAACCTTCACCGTTTCGTCTGGCATCAAGCGTCAATGGCAACAATATAAGCATGAAAAGTGTCAACAGTATATTCTTCATATTTTCCTCTGAATTGTAAAAGCGTAGTGTAACACGTCTAGTTGATATTTGCCTCGTAGCGGCTTATTTGACGGTGGCAAAGAAGAGACGCGGATCAACCATCGCCCCGTTCAACGAGACACCCCAGTGAAGATGCGGTCCGGTTACACGACCTGTAGCGCCGACTTCACCGACCTTTTCACCCTGCTTGAGCATCTGACCTTTTTTGACATCAAATTTATGCATATGGCAGTACATGCTCACAAGCCCGAGCCCGTGATCGATGAAGATGACGTTTCCGTTGAAAAAGAACTCGCCTATCTCGACGACCCGACCCGCCAATGGTGCGACAATCGGGGTACCGACCGGTGCGGCCATATCAACCCCGCTATGCGGACGGCGCGGCTTATTATTAAAAAAACGCCGCTTGCCGAAATCATCGCTGATATTGACATCGACTGGTCTGATCATCGAAAGGGATCGGAACTTCTGCGGCGAAAACCGTGCCAATGCCTCGCGTGAACGGCGCGATTCGTCGTTGATACGCTGCATATCCATCTTTTTAGGCGACACTTTGCGTTTATCTTTAAGCGTGATGAACTGTTTCTTATAGGCTTTCTCTTGTAACCGAATAGAGTAGGTACGTTTTTTTTCACCCTCTTTCAAGGTGATAGTATAGGGACTATCCATCTTTTGATTTAGCCCTATTCCGGCAATGACAAGGTACCTCTCTTTTTTACCAGAAGGCAGGACCATCAACTGCCGTTTTCCCAAATATGCTCTGGGCGGGACGCTGCTCTCAACCTCTTTAACGACAACACCTCCCGGAAACGGTGCATTTTTTGGAAACGTACTGCTAAACAGATTGACAAATAAAAAAAACAGGACGACACTAATCTTCATTGATTCTCCTCACGATATTCTGCAACGAAGTAAAGACCCTCTCAACCGAAGCGAGTTCGACTTTTTCGCGGTTAGAGTGCGGATAGAGTATGTTTGGACCGATCGAAGCCATCCCGATATCCGGAAACTTCTCCTTAATGATACCGCATTCCAAACCGGCATGGATCGCCCCGTATTTGGCCTCCGAAAAGACTTTTTTCGTCTCATCGAGTACCACATTCGAAAATGTATTCGTTTCCGGTTTCCAAGGCGAGTAGAACCCCTCTGAAACGACATCGAATCCTTCATTTTCAAAATAGGCGCCGGTCTCGTTTTCCAGGTTTTTCAGCTCATCATGGTCCATCGATCGTCCGCTGAGCTGCACCCGAAGCGCATTCTCTGAACTCTCGATCAAAGCCAGGTTAATGCTGGTCTGCACAATATTGAGCTCTTTGTTGAGTCCTCGGACACCGCTGTCGAAACGGCTAAGCATCTCGATAATGGTACAACTCTCTCCCATCACCGCAACTTCTTTCTCGCCTAAGTAGAGCGCATCTTCGATCACCTCATAGCTCTCGAGCCCAAAGACGACATCGGCTTTTTTGGGAATAGAGTTACGGCGTTCACCGCCGTTGACCTCAACAATATAGCTTTCACTCGCACAGAGCTTTTTGAAAAGCAAGGAGATAGCATTCGGGATGTTTTTATCGATATCAACACCCGAATGTCCCCCGGCCAGCCCCGCGATATGATACTCGTAGAGATGCAGCTTTTTTTTATATCGGCGAAGCTGCTTTGTTGCGATAATATCCACCCCTCCGGCACAGCCGATAGTGACGGTCCCCTCCTCTTCGGAGTCGAGATTGAGCAGGTACGGCGTTGCCAGCTCCAGGGCCAGTCCGCGGGCACCGAGCAGCCCCACCTCCTCTTCGGCAGTAAAAAGGCAATCCACTTGTTCGCCTGCTTCCATCATCGAAAGCATCATCGCCATCCCCATGCCGTTATCAGCGCCCAGCGTCGAATCGTCTGCCGAGAGCCACCCCTCTTTCTCGCGTAACACAAGAGGATACTCGACCCCGATGCAGACCATGTCGTAATGGGCTTGCAGGGTCACTTTCGAGCCCTCTTTTTTTGCCAGGATATTATTGGCATCGTCAACAGTGACTACATAGCCGTAGTCCGTACACAGGTCGCTAAGATAGACTTTCATGGCCTCGGTCTCATATGAACAGTGCGGAATCTGACATATCTTTTTAAAATGTTTTAACACGGCAGGATCAGACATTCACGCTCCTATTTGATCGCAATAAAGGTGGCGAAGTTGGCCCATCTGAAGATGCATTCGCAATGTGTGAAACCGCAGCGTCTTGCCATCTCGATATTTTCCTCTTCAGTATAGGGGATCAGCACATTTTCCAGGGCCTCACGCTTTTGCGCAATCTCGTATTGGCTGTAACCCTGACTCTGCTTAAAGTCGTAATAACAGTCGATCAGCTCTTTGTTGAGTTTGGAGTTCGGGCTCACGACCTTCTCACTGAAGATGAAGGCACCGCCTTTTTTCATAACGGTGCTGATCTTTTTGATCAACTCTTCACGTACAAACGGTCGGATGAACTGCAGGGTATAATTGCTGATCACCACATCGCAGGCTTGGTAGTCATAGGTCAGGATGTCCGCCTCTTCAACCTCTACATTTGAGTTGAAAGCGACGATCTTCTTTCTGGCCTGTTCAAGCATAGAGGGGGCATTGTCCAAACCGACCAGTCTGGCATCAACCTCTAGAGAGCGTTCTACATCCAAGAGCGTAGAAGCTGTAGAGCACCCCAGGTCGTAGACCAGACCACCTTCGGGAAGATAGTTCTTTGCAAATCGCCGCGTCAGTTTCATCGCCTCTACGTAAAAAGGAACCGAACGCTGCAGCATGTCATCAAAAACAGCGGCGATCTCCGCGTCAAACTCAAACTGTTTCTCTATCGGCTTGTTAAATACTTCATCTTTTTTCATAAAGACATTTTACCAGAATAGACCAAATTCAAGTTGCATTGCTTTCAAGAAAAGTACCGGCTCGGGCTCTCTTTTACCGCTATCCGGAAGGACTATTCATTTTTTTATTACTGCGGTCTGTTTTGTTAAACATACCAATGCGCTTCTGTTCCATTCCATGCTGACCTATGTACTTGTATGGAAAACGGTAGCCTTTACTTCTATATCATTAAAATTTAAAAGCAGCATTTTTTTTGTCATAGTAACTGTATTGCAAGCAAAAAAGGTAAAAGTCAGTAGCGGGATAAAGATATTGGCGGATGGGGAAAAGCATTTTCCCCTTAATGTGTCGAACAGGTCCCTTGGCCGTCAAGTGTATGCAGCTGATTTTGTGAAAATCGAACGATGGACTGTTCAATCGTCGGCGAGTGTTGATCGACAAAGAGTCTCAAACCTGCTTGCGCGAACCCTTTGGCCGGCGAAGCACCGATCCCGGAAACGACCAGGGCATCGGGATTGAGCGCCATAATATTGGCAACGGCATTGGAACAACCGCCACGACCATGCCCCGGGTTCTCGATCCCTTCGACATTGACAATCTGGTTGTTTTCCATAGTAATAATAGTGTAATATTTTGCTTTACCGAAGTGGGCACCGCGACGGGAGAGGTAGCCCATGTTTTCGTCAGTTGGGAAAATGATACGCATTGTATATCCTTTATTTGTATATTTACTTATGTAATTAATTCAATCTAATTATATAACCTGATGATTAAATTAATATAAAATTGTAGTATTATCGTCAGAATTACCCTGAAACTATCTTCAATCTCCCTTTTGAGCGTTCTCCTCTGGACGAAACAGCCCAAAGCAGCTCGTACCTCTACCGCCTTTATCATGGCCATCTTAATCCTCCTTTTGTCCGAAGATCTCCTGCCATTCATCAACATCGGCGGTATTCTCAAGCAGCATACAGATTTGTCGCAATACAATGCTAAAATATGGCTATGAATTCAACTCTCGCCTATTATGCAGACCATGCACAGGATTTTTTTGACAATACTCATGGCAAAGAGATGACCGAAATCTACGAAAGGTTTCTTCCCTTGCTGCCAGTCGGTGCTGCTATTTTAGATGCCGGCTGCGGCAGTGGGCGGGACACACGCTACTTTCTATCGCAAGGGTTCATGGTCGATGCTTTTGATGCTTCCGACGAGATGGCGACGCTTGCCTCCGAGTTTATCGGCCAGCCCGTCGCAGTCCACGCCTTCTGTGATGTTGACAAATACGAAAACTATCACGCCGTCTGGGCTGCTGCATCACTGCTGCACCTTCCTTTTTCCGAACTGCCCGACACCTTTCAACACCTCGCCGGAACATTAAAGAAAGGAGGTTATTTCTATGCTTCTTTCAAATACGGCAGAGAAGAGTATCTCAAAGAGGGGCGCCACTTCACACAAATGGATCACCGTAAAGTCGATAAACTCTTTGCGCAGCTTCCATCTCTAAGTATACAAAGCGTGTGGCTCAGTGATGATGTGCGTCAAGAACGCAAAGGCGAAAAGTGGTTAAACCTGCTGGCTAAGAAGGAGAGTCGTGACAACGATTGAGACCCTTATGATGGCTGCCTTTATCCTGGCCTTGGTGTTCAGCGGATGGAAGCTGTATGCGTTTATGCCCCATGAGCCGCTTGAAGATGACGATACAACCGGGCATTCCGTCCAGAAGCTCAAAAGCATAATGTATGAAGTAATCCGTACAGGAGAACTGGAAGAGGAGTGCATCGTCGCCAGGATGAAAGATCATCCGAAATTTGACCGGGAGCATTTCTGGCGCTTTAACCACAACAGGTTAAGACAGCTCCTGGAAAGGCACTATTTGGAAAACCCCCATCACAAGAGTATCGAGCACATTCACCGTTCGCTGCAAAGAGATGCCGCTACAGATCGTTAAAGTAGTCCATCTCCGGTGAACGCAGTATCCGTATGTTGTTTGTCGTCCCCGGTACACCGACCGGATCGCCGGCGGTAAGGATATAACACCCCTCCCTTTCAAGCACCCCGTTTTCAAGCCCGCTTTTGACCACATCGCTGAGCATCCTCTCCAGCTTATCTCTTTTAACGAGGAAAGCCGGGGCAACGCCCCAGACGATGGTCAGAGAACGCGCAACGCGTTCGTCATGCATGATGGCCAGGATCGTTTTTTCCGGACGGTAACGTGCAAGTTTCTTGGCCGATTGTCCCGACGTAGTAAACGCCAGCAGGGCGTTGGCTTTGAGTTTGCTTGCCAGGAGCACCGCCGACTCATCGATCATGTCCATCTCGTCCTGCATCGCGAACCGGTTGAATTTGTCATAGGGATAGATCTTCTCTGTTTCACGAATGGTGTTGACCATCGTCTCCACCACAAGGACAGGGTTGTGCCCGACCGCACTCTCTTCGGAGAGCATCACCACATCGGTACCGTCGAGAACGGCATTGGCGACATCCGAGATCTCCGCACGCGTCGCCGTCTCGTGTTCGGTCATCGAGAGAAGCATCTGTGTCGCGGTGATGACCGGCTTGCTTGCTTCGTTGGCCTTTTGGATGACCCGTTTCTGAATCGCCGGAACCTCATAATAGGGCACTTCGATACCCAGGTCACCGCGCGCCACCATGATCCCGTCGCTCACCTTCAGTATTGCGTCGATATTCTCAACGGCATCAAACTTCTCTATCTTGGCAAAGAGCTGCTGGGTACCGCCATTCTCCAGGACGATCCTGCGGGCATTTGCCATATCGCCGGCATTCTGGACAAAGGAGATCGCCATAAAGTCGACCCCGTTCTCTATCCCCCAGAGCATGTCTTTGCGATCTTTTAGCGTCAGTATGTCGATGCCGATACGGGTGTTCGGAAAGTTGACCCCTTTGTTCGAGGAGAGTTTTCCGGTGTTCTGCACGAGAGCAACCACCTTTTCGCCGACGCTCTCAACTTGCGCGCGGATCGTGCCGTCGTACAGGTAGATGAACTCGCCCGTTTTCAACTTTGCCAGAATCCCGCTCTGGTTGATGCAGAGCCGATAACGGCCCTCGCCTAGCTTCCTGCCGACGACCTCCTCTTTCACAAACTCCAGTCTGTCACCCTTTTCAAGTAAAAAGTCCTCTTCGAGTTTTCCTACGCGCACTTTCGGTCCGCTAATATCCTGCAGCACACCCACGATAAGCCCAGTATTTTCCATAGCCTGACGGATACGTTTCAACACGTCAGCATGATAAGCATGCGTTCCATGCGAGAAATTCATTCTAAAGACATTGACGCCGGCTCTGATCAGCGCTTCCAACTGTTCCAAAGAGTCCGAAGCCGGTCCGACGGTTGCCAAGATCTTTGTTCTTTTTTTCATACTGAGGCCTTTTTAATAAATCGTACCAATCTGCTTAATCACCTCTATTTTAACAACTAAAACAACCATTTGATGACACAAAGTGGTGAAAAATAGTCCATTATATAAAATATGATAAAATGCTTGGTCTTATAAACAAAGCAATTTTGTACTGAAAAAGGAAGCCCATGCGTCTGACCATAGACGACTATGCAAAACGTTTTGAACTCCCTATTGAGACAATTCATTCTCAATTGCGTGCCAAAGAACTGGACTATACTATAGAGAACGGTATGGTCTATATCTTGCATACGCAACCTATTCCGCAGAAACAGAAGACCTCTGTCGGTACGATCATTGCCCTCTATCAGAAAGAGAATCATCAGTTAAAAAAACGCATAGAAGAGCTCGAAAGCAAGATAGACAGACTTATAGACGACAAAGAGCAGATGTTGCGTGAAGAGCGAGACCGGATTGAACATCTTTATCAAAGCAAAGATGAACAGCTTAAGACAGTCCTGGAGCTCATCAACACCAAACTCCAGCTCTCGCAACCGACACCGGTCAGTATTATAAACGAAAAAGCTGACACAAGCGTGGACGCTGATCTTGAAGAAAACGAACCCCAGGAAAACCAAAAGAAGAAAGAGACCGAAAATAATTTTCAGCTTCAGAAACTCCCCCTGCGCAAGTACCTTAAAAGTATCGGATTCGGAGCAGATGAAAAACGCATCATCAAACGCCGTTTTGCAGCAGCCTATGGAAGCGATATCAGGATCCTGCAGTATCAGGGTGAGTTCTACCTCGATCTTTCCAAGTTTGACTACAGTGATCTTTTAAAGGTGTAACAGACCCTTTTATTCCGCATCTTATCGGCAGTAATATAGAATACAGATGTTTGTTCCGCTAAATATCGTTAAGAAAGCGTCCTTGTCTTTCTTTTTGCACCACAACCGAAAACAGTCAATATCCGATAATATCATCTTATGATTATTTTTATATTTGCTCCTTTTTTTAATGTGACAGTGCCCTATATACGCCGTCAGACTGGGCTTTTATGGAAGTTTTCCAGCAATTTCACCTAAAAAATAAAAAAAGAAGAAAACTTTAAGCTTATAGAGTATAAAGTAAACCTAGTTGAATCATTGAACCCCCTGTTACAGGGAAGAAAATGATGTCAAACATCTTTAATCAAAGGGCATTTCGTATGAATAAAGCACAATTCGTTGAACTCGTTCAAAAAAATGGTGACTATAAAACTAAAGTTGAAGCAGAGAATGCAATCAAAGCATTTACTGAAGCGGTAACTGAAGCACTCGTAGCTAAAAAAGACATCTCTCTTGTTGGTTTCGGTAGTTTCGCTGCATCACTTCAAAAAGGTAAAAGTGGTAAAGTACCTGGTACTGATAAAACTTATACTACTCAAGATAAAATGGTTCCAAAGTTTAAAGCGGGTAAAAGTCTTAAAGACCGCGTTGCTGCTGGAAAATAGTTATCCCTTGTCACGCAGGCTGCGTGACACCTTCTCTTAACTCTTCATAATCTCTTTTTTCGTTTTACAAAAACTAATATTTCTGTATTGATGATGTGATAGAATGCATCAAATATTACGCTCATTCAGGAAAGCACTATGGCTAAAATCATCAAAACTGATCTACAGTGGCGCGAGCAGCTCTCACCGGAGGCCTATTATGTCTGCCGTGAGCATGGCACCGAAGCACCCTTTAGCGGTATGTACTACGACTGTCATGATGAAGGGCTCTATCGATGTGTCTGCTGTCAGGCAGCTCTATTTGAGTCTGAAACAAAATTTGATTCAGGAACCGGTTGGCCAAGTTTTTATGAAGCGATCGATGACGCGATCATAGAGAAAAGAGATGAAAGTTTAGGGATGGTCCGTATTGAAGTTTCATGCGCCAACTGCGGTGCCCACTTGGGCCACCTTTTTAACGACGGCCCTGAGCCGACGGGTCTGCGTTACTGTATCAACTCGGTCTGTCTGGAACTGGATGAAGATACAGATTAAGAGTAAAGAGTAAAGAGTAAAGAGTAAAGAGTAAAGAGTAAAGAGTAAAGAAAGATGGCGCAGCTCATAAAAATCAAACCTGAACTTGAAAAGTTTTAGATTTCAGAGAAACATCGCTACGCGAACGGTACCCTTGTTTTCACAGAAATGTCAGCAAGCTAAGCGTTTTAGTCATTTTGGTGTAGATTGTGTTGAAGTGAACCCGAAGGCGCAGTAGAACCAACAGCGCACTACAGCGAACGACTAAATCGTGAGTCGTGCTGCTGTGCGCTGAGAGTCTGAGTTGGACGCAAGATGCACCGATACCCGAAGGGACAGACCCCGCTGGTATTTTTAGAAGTGGTACTCTACTCCGGCACCGTAGTTTGTGACAAATTCGCCAAGCACCGTATAGTCAACATAGACATCCAGATGCGGCATCACCGTATAACCGCCACCGATACCTGACGAAAAAGTGACGTCGCGCGAGTTGATATCATCTCCAAGATTTGGAATAATGATACCGAAACGCGGTTTTACATAAAACTTATCCGCCACAGGAATACGATAAACAGCATAGGCCGCAAGCGTGTTCACATTAAATTTTACATCTTTCCCAGGAAGATCATATTTTGGATCGACGATAGACTTCGTCACCTCCCCTTCGATTGCAAAGTGTTCCAGAACCGAATCCAGCGTCATCCCGCCGCGGACAACGACACCAAGCCCCATTTTCAGATCTTTATAATCCGGTACTGCTTCAAATGCCAGACCGCCGCCGGCGTAAAATCCGACTTCCGCTGCCACTGCAGCGCTGCTCAATAGACCTGCTGTCAAAAGTGCTGTTGTTAATTTTTTCATGATTTCCCTTATCCATTTAATTATTAGTGTATAAATAATAGCATAGCTTAGCTATAATAATCAGAAATCGCCTCGGGAGAATTATGATGAAATTTTTATTGTCGCTGTTATTTTTACTCAGTACACTCGCTTTTGCAGATCTGCACGATACCCTTGCCAAGACAGACAAAACAGCAACAAAACATCCCATCGCTGTTTTAGAGACTACCCAGGGCACTATTGAGATCGAACTGCGTCCCGATATCGCACCCTTGGCTGTAGAAAACTTCATGACACATATCAAAAACGGTTATTACAACGGCCTCATCTTTCATCGTATCATCAAAGACTTCATGATCCAAGGCGGTGATCCCACCGGAACAGGGCGTGGCGGTCAATCGATCTGGAAAAAACCTTTTAAAGATGAGTTTAAACCCAATGTCACCTTTAACAAAGCGGGTATCCTTGCGATGGCAAACGCGGGTCCGGGAACCAACGGAAGCCAGTTTTTTGTGACAACAGCGCCAACACCGTGGCTCAACGGCCGACACACCATTTTTGGTTATGTTATCAAGGGTATGGATAGTATTGATAAGTTAAACAATGTCCCCACAACCGGCCGAAGCGGTGGTGACCGCCCACTCAAGAAACAGGTCATCATCAAAGCCTATATGAAATAGAGTTGCCTCTCAAGCCAGGGAGTACGCATTTGACGTTTCCCTGGTTCTTTTTTCTCTTGACTGCAAAACTAATACTTTTACTTTACAACTTCCTAACAAAACTTTCTCTATACTTCCACAATATAAAATTTAGGAATTTCTATGTCAGTCAATTATTATAATGCAGGAATGAATGCCTTTGAGTCAGGTAACTACAAAGAGGCCTTTGACTTTTTGATCCAGGATGACCAGGATCCACGCTGCGCATTTGCATTGGGTGTTCTCTACTACAACGGGCAAGGGGTCGAACGCAACTTTAAACTGTCAACCAAGTACTACACTATCGCTGCCGATGCCGGTATTGTCCCGGCCCAGGTGAGTGCCGGTTTTGCCTATGCCAATGCGATGGGTGTTCCTGAGGATTTTGACAAGGCTGTTCACTATCTGAAAAAGGCTGCTGCAGTCGGCGAAGCGGCTGCGCAAGTAACCTTGGCAGAGATCTATGCAAAAGGCTATGAAGGCGGGTCCATCAAAGAAGCGGCTGAACTGATTCGCAATGTCCTGGCACAGGCACCCAACTCGGAAGAAGCGCAGGACGTCTATTCACGTTATCAACTGCACCTCTACTAGACGATAAGGGCCTTCTGCACTTTGAGCGCTTGTGCATGTTCTTGCACATCATGCACTCTTACGATCGCTGCCCCGTTTTTTGCAGCAGCCAGATGAAGTGCCAAAGTACCCCCAAGACGTTCGCTAACGGCGGATGGATCGATCTTGTCGATCATACCTTTGCGGCTGGCGCCAACCAAAAGCGGTCTATTTAATCGCAGGAAATGTTCCAAATTCGTGATCAGCTTAAGATTGTCCTGCAGGCTTTTTCCGAATCCAATCCCGACATCAAGCACGATATCGTCGATACCGAAACGTTCAGCCTTGGCGATGCGCGCTTCGAAAAACCGGTAGATCTCATCCAGAAGATCGTCATACTGCGGGTTCTTCTGCATTGTCTTCGGCGTACCCTGCATATGCATAATAACCGCCTGCGCGCCGAATTCCGCTATCACTTCACAAAGTGCGTCGTTCTCTAGCCCGGTTATGTCATTGATAATATGAAATCCGCGTTCCAGTGCATAACGCGCTACAATGGGCTCGTAGGTGTCGATACTGAACCTTGCTTTCTCAAGCAAAGCAGAACCATCCAAAAGGTCAATAACGGGTTTGACGCGTGCCAGCTCCTCTTCGGCACTGACCGCTTCGGAACCAGGACGGGAAGAGACCCCGCCGATGTCGATAATCTCGGCTCCGTCATCGATCATCCTTTCAATCCGCTGCAAGGCTTCCGCTGCATTAAAACGGCTTTGCGCATAAAAGCTGTCATCATTGGCATTGAGAACGCCCATCACGGCACAGTGATCGGGTTTTTTAGCTTTCAGAATCATTTGAAGCTGGCGGGCCAGATCTTTGAGTCCAAAAGGCTGGGCCAGCTCTTTACGACTTAAGAGCTGCAGCTGTTTTTTTGTCGCGATCAGCAGGGTATCGACATGCTTTTCCGACGCGGTGACGGTTCCTTTAGGCACGGCCAGATCTGCACCGATAGAGAGCGCATCCTGTTTTAAAATATTGGCTGCACCGACGTGTAGTGCTTTGATACTGATAAGATAAATCTGTGCCTTTGAGGCCATGATACTCACCCCGCCGCCGTCAACGCCAAGCTTTTTTAAACAGTCTATAATGTTGATGTCGGTAGAAAGTTGCTCAATAACCACGTTTAGCCTTTGGAAGAAATGTCATCAGCAGTGCGACCAGAATAGTCTGCAATCGGCCGTTAAGTTCGATCAGTCGATAGCTCCGCTCAAATATCTCGATCTGCTTTTCACTCAGAGTCAGACGCTCTATAACCGTTGCTTTTCGGTAGAGTGATTCGATCAGGAGTTTTGCGTCATATTTGGAAAGCCGGTCATGCGCTTTTACAAAACTGAAGAGCGTCGAAAGGTTAAGGTTGGCGAGCTTGATATCAACCTCTTCGCGTATGACAGCGGAGTGTTCTTTAGTGATCTTCAATCGCGATCTCACCGTAGGAAGAAGCGTTGATTTGCTTTCGGTGATGATGATCAGTTCTATGTTTCGAGGGGGTTCCTCCAGGAGCTTGAGCAGCGCATTTTGGGAGATGACATTAAACGTCTTTGCAGCCAGTACAAGGTACTTGATCGCCTCTTCGGCGATGTACGCCTCAGCCGTTACCGATTTGGCATCTTCAATCTTGAAATCATCGCGTAAAAAAGTGACGACACGGTGGGGTGCGAGTTCCTGTTGAAGCAAAGCGCTTCTCTCTTCGATATTGTCGCAGATGATAATATGGCTGCCAAGGGCATCAATCATCGATAGTGACCTCTCCGAATAGCACCGCGTTAAGCGCTTTGTCAAACTGCCGATAGAGCTGAAGAAGTTTGATGTCAAGCAGCGGGTCATAGGATCGCATAGTAAAAGCGTTTTGATAATCCTCATCCATCAACCACAAAAAGCTTCGATCATGGCTTTTCGGCAGATCAGAAGCCTTATCGTTGCCTCGTCCGATATACCAGAAAAAGTATTCATCTTTATAGGAGAGACTTAACATATCGTCAAGCATATCAAGCATTTCACCGTTGACCGTACTGTAGTTGGGGAGAAGACTTTCAATGCGTACCAATGAGATCATCGGTCTGTCGGTGGAGGCCTTGTTGATCGCATGGATGATGTAATTGCCAAACCATTGACGGTTTTCATCCGTCACTAACACAATACTTTTACCCGCAATGATCTGTTTGAGGGCCTGTGCGGTAGTAGCCGTCCATTCAAAACGGGACTCTTCCAGCCACGAGAGCATTGCGCCCTCGTCTCGTATGCTGTCAAGTGTCCATTTGATGAAGGCCTGCACGAGAGACTTACTTATCTAACTCGTAAGCATTGTGCAGCGAACGTACCGCCAACTCTGCATATTTATCATCAATGACCATAGAGACCTTGATCTCGGATGTCGAGATCATCTGGATGTTGATGTTCTCTGCTGCCATTGTCGCGAAGGCTTTTGCAGCTACGCCAGTATGTGATTTCATGCCGACACCGACAATTGAGACCTTACAGATACCCTCATCATACGTAGCGTCGGTAACCTCTTTATTGGCAAGGAACTCTTCAACCACTTTTTTTGCATCATTGATCTCGTTCTGCGGCACGGTAAAGTCCATACTGGTTGAACCGTCATGTCCCGATGTCTGAATGATCATATCGATATTGACATTATTTTTTGCCAAAGCACCAAAGATATCAGAAGCGATACCGGGGCGGTTTACGACACCGTCAAGAGCGACACGGGCTTGATTACGGTCGAGTGCGATACCGCTTACTAGTGGTTTTTCCATAATATTTTCTTCCTTTGTAATAAGTGTCCCCTCTGCATCCGAGAAGCTTGAACGGGTAACAAGATTGACATTAAGTTTTTTTGCCAGTTCGACTGAACGGTTCTGCAAGACCTTTGCACCGAGTGAAGCGAGTTCCAACATCTCGTCGTATGAGATCTTATCCAGCTTCTTGGCTGATGGCTCAATACGCGGGTCGGTTGTATATATCCCATCGACATCCGTATAAATCTCACAAAGGTCAGCGCCGATCGCACCGGCAATCGCCACGGCCGAGAGGTCGGAACCGCCACGGCCCAGTGTTGTTACCTGCCCCGCTTCATTAACACCTTGGAAACCGGCCACGACAATGATCCTGCCTTCAGCCAGAGCCTCTGTCATCGGCATCGGGTCAATACGTTCGATACGCGCTTTGGTATGAACAGCGTCCGTGACAATACCGGCACGGCGCCCTGTCATAGAGGTCGCATCAAACCCCATCTCATTGAGCGCGATGGAGAGGAGTGCCGCTGTCACGCGTTCTCCTGAACTGAGCAGCATATCCACTTCCTCGCGCTGAGGGTTGGCACTGAAATGTTCAGCATAACCCACCAGTTTATTGGTCTCCCCGCTCATTGCCGAGACAACGACAACGACCTGATGCCCTTCTTTAACCGTTTTCGCTACACGATTAGCCACATTCTGAATACGGTCAAGATCGCCGACACTGGTTCCACCAAACTTTTGTACTATGACCATTACAATAACCCTTCTTTTTTGAAATGCTCGATCACCTGTTCATAGACAGGTTTTTTAAATTTTGCCACCATCTCCAAAACCGACTCCACTTCGATATATTTGTGATCTTTAAATTCCGGATGTTCCGTTTCGAGATTGATCAGTGTCTCGTCTTTAATACGTACTAAAAAGTAACGCTGTGTCTGTCCGCAGAACGGATACATCTTTTTAGCTACATGCTTGGGAAAGTCATAGGAGACCCACTCCGGATACTCCCCGATCACTTCGATCTCAGCCGTACCGATCTCTTCTTCAAGTTCACGGAAAAGGGCTTCTTCCGGTGTTTCCCCGATATCGATTCCGCCTTGAGGGAACTGCCACATCCCCGAAATATCACTTCGTTCGGCTACAAAGACTCTCTTCTCATCAGGGTAGTTCGATGAGACAATGACGGCTGCTACATTTGGACGATAATTCTTTGTATTGCTCATACTGTTTCTTTTCGGATCTGACGCAGGCAGCGCCTTATTTATAACGCGTATTATAGTAGGAAAGATTTAAAAATGGATAAATACCGATAGCAAGAAAGGGCAATGATCAGAAGTTGCCATGCCATTGAAACAGTTATGGATTATAACCGGAAATCTAAGATTCTAAGTCGATTGTGTTGCTTACAATGTAGATTGAAAATGACTTTTTAGTTACAATTGCATCATGCTTATATACATTCACATTCCCTTCTGCGATTCCAAATGCCACTACTGCAGCTTTAACTCCTATGTCGATCTTTTCCATTTGAGAGAGCGCTATATGCAGGCACTTATGGTGCAGCTGAAATTCGAACTAAAACGTTTTAAAGCTGAAAAAGGGAGTATTGAAACCGTTTTTATCGGCGGGGGCACCCCTTCAACCGTCAAACCGGAACTCTATGGACCGCTGTTTGAACTTTTGGCTCCTTATATCAAAGAGGGGGCGGAAATAACCTCAGAAGCCAACCCCAACAGTGCCACTGCAGTTTGGCTTGAGGGGATGCATGCGCTGGGAGTCAATCGCATCAGTTTCGGCGTACAGAGTTTCAATGACGAAAAACTCAAGAAACTGGGTCGGGCACATAAAGCCGAAGAGGCTTCCAAAGCACTTTTTCGCGCACAAAAAGCGGGTTTTGAACATCTTTCGCTTGACCTTATCTACGGGGTTGAAAATGACACCCAAGCCCTGTTGGAACATGATCTGAACGAGGCGTTCAGACTCCCCATCGATCATCTCAGTGCCTATGCCCTCACTATTGAAGAGGGAACCCCTTTTGCCTCCACACCTGATGTTGCCAACGAAAAACTGGCCCTGACAGAGTGGTTTTTACAGCGCATCAAGGAGCGGTTTGCCACCTATGAGATATCCAACTTCGGAAACTATCATTCAAAACACAACCTGGGGTATTGGGAGTATAAGGACTATATAGGTCTTGGATCGGGTGCTGTCGGTTTTTTGAAAAACGAACGTTTCTATCCAAGCGGCAATGTCCAGGCCTACATTGACAATCCTCTTGATATCCAAAGCGAACTGCTGGGTAAAGAAGCTGTCAAAACCGAAAAAATATTTTTGGGCCTGCGTTCCATTGTCGGCGTTGACGAGGCCATACTTTCTGAAAAAGAGCAGGAAAAAGCCCGGCTGCTCGTCAAAGAGAAGAAGCTGAGCTACAGAGACGGGCATTTTTATAACGATGACTACCTCTTGAGCGATGAATTGGCCCTTTTTATTCAGCAGTAGACCTGTGCCCGGATCTCAAACGGTCCGGTTTCACCCTCTTTTAAATATAGGAGCGATATAATCGCACAAAACTATAGCTGAGGCGGTAAACAGATGTTTGGTATGGGCTTTGCCGAAATTTTGATCATTGGGGTGATCGCCATCCTCTTTCTTGGTCCCGATAAACTTCCTGAGACGATGATTCAGATCGCCAAGTTTTTCAGATCTGTCAAGACGACCGTTGCTTCTGCCAAAAGCTCTATTGAAGAAGAGCTGCACCTCGCAGATATAAAAGAAGAGGCTAACAGCTACAAAAGACAGCTCACCGAAGCCAGTGCCGAACTCGAACGCATGACCGATGTGGAGGGAATCAAAGGCGAGATGCGCGAACTCAAAAAAGAGACCCGGGTCGATCTGGACGAGACGGAGAAAAAAGCACCTGCGGCACCGGCTCAGCCGGAGGTGGTCACCTTTGCAAAGAAACCTAAAAAAGAGACACCGCCGCAAAGCAGCGACAGTGAAACAAAACCGAGTGAGAATGCCTGATGTTTGACGATCTGAAACCCCACCTTTTTGAACTGCGCAAACGTCTTGCGATCTCCGCCATCAGCGTCGTCATCGCCTTTTTCGTGATGTTCTATTTTCATGAGTTCCTTTTGGAATGGATGATCCAGCCGCTCAACGACGCCTTGGCCGAAGTCGGGAAGAAATCGCTCCATGCGGCCGAAGGGATGGTCACGACCAACCAGGTCGGCGGAGCCTTCTTTGTCGCACTCAAAGTCGCTTTCTTCTCCGGCCTCCTGGCTGCGCTGCCGATCATCCTCTCGCAGATATGGCTTTTTGTCGCACCGGGACTCTACGCCAACGAGAAGAAGATGCTGCTGCCGTTTATCTTCGGCGGAACGATCATGTTCGGCGTCGGCGTCGCCTTCGCCTATTATGTAGTGACCCCTTTTGGTTTCGACTTCCTGATCACCTTCGGTAGTTTCAAATTCACCCCGTTGATCAATATTGAAGATTACGTCGGTTTCTTTACCAAGATCATGTTCGGTTTCGGAATCGCCTTCGAGCTTCCTGTCTTCGCTTATTTTCTGGGGCTGCTAGGGTTGGTAGACGACCGACAGATGATCGGCTTTTTCAAATATGCCGTCGTTATCATCTTTATCGTTGCGGCGCTTCTGACCCCGCCGGATGTCCTTACACAGCTGCTGATGGCGGTACCCCTTATTCTGCTTTACGGCGTGTCGATCCTGCTGGTCAAGCTGGTCAATCCTGCCGAACCTGAAGAAGAGAATGAAGAGAGCGATGAAGACGGTGTCGCCATATTAAAAGATGCTCTGGGCATTGAAGACGACAATGCAGCTCGATCCGCTAAAGACAAGTAGCTACAACTTTACGCTCCCCGAGGAGCTGATCGCCACCCACCCGGTCGAACCGCGCGACCATGCACGGCTTTTGGTCTACGACCGTGCTAGCGGCACCATCACCCATTCACGTTTTGACAAGCTTGAAAGTTTTTTACCCGAGAACTGCGGCATCATCTTTAACGACACCAAGGTGATCAAAGCCCGTCTGTACGGTACAAAGAGCAGCGGCGGAAAGGTCGAACTGCTGATCAACCGTCCCAAAGAGGCCTACCGCGTCAATGCCTACATCCGCGGCAAGGTCAAGCCAGACACCATCATCAAGTTTGAAGAGGGTTTCAGTGCCAGAGTGCTTGAACTTTTTGACGACGGCAGCCGCGACATCACGTTCTACCTCGATGACAGAACCCTGCGCTTTGAAGAGGTACTGCCTATTATTGATAAACAGGGTCACATTCCTCTGCCGCCCTACATGCACCGCGACGATGCCAAGCAGGATGAAGAGGATTACCAGAGCGTCTTTGCCAAACATGAAGGCGCCGTCGCTGCCCCTACCGCCTCTCTTCACTTTACCGACGAGCAGTTCAAACGGATCTGCAAAAACCATCCGCACGCCTCCGTGACCCTGCATGTCGGTGCCGGTACGTTCAAACCGGTCGACAGCGAGATCATCACCGACCACCCGATGCACTCGGAATACTACCATATCTCTGACGAAGCGGAAAGCCTCTTCAAAAGCAATACGCCGCTGCTTTGCGTCGGTACGACCGCGACACGTACCATCGAGTACCACGCCCGCCATCCCGAAAAGCTTGACGGCGAAGCCAACCTCTTTTTACACCCCGGCAACCCGCCGATGCGTACCGACTACCTGCTGACAAACTTCCACCTTCCGCAATCCACGCTGATCATGCTGGTCGCATCGTTTGTCGGCGTGGAGAAGACGCTGGAACTCTACCAAGAGGCCATCAAAAAGCGCTACCGTTTCTACTCCTACGGGGATGCGATGCTGATTCTCTAAACCACACTTTTTGCCTCCTTTAAGTTTTAACTTTCTATAATCGTTCATCACATCAAAGAATTGAAATGAACAACCTGCGTATATTGATCGTTGACGATGACAAGATAACCACGGATATACTGTCAAGTATGCTCAATGACGAAAGCCGCGAAATTGTCATCTGCCATGGCGCCAAAGAGGCGTTGGCGGCCTTTCAAACGAGCTCTTTCGATATCATCCTCTCCGACATCAATATGCCGGAGATGAACGGCCTGGAGATGATCAGGGAGATCCGTAAGAGCAATAAGAGTGTAAAGATCGCCATTTTTACCAATTTTGACAACAAGCAGTATATGCTTGATGCGATCACCTTCGGTGTCAACCAGTTCTTTTCAAAGCCCTTTCAAAAAGAGCACTTACTCAATGTCATCGACAACCTTACCCGCGAGATCGTCGACAAACGCAAGACAGAGGCCGCGCTCAATCGGCAGCAGAACATTCTTCATGCTATCAAGGAGATGTCGGAAAAATTCCTGCAGCATGATGACTGGAACGAAACGCTCTATGAACAGATGAAACTGCTCAAGGATGCCGCTGAAGCCTCCTCCATCTTCATCTACAGAAACCAGAACATCAAAAATCCTGTTGTCGCTGAGCGTTATCTCTCGATCAATGACAATTATGAGGCCTTTACACCGAATCTTCTGCACTACCAAGAGCTTCGTCTTCTGAAATGGAAAAAGGCGCTCTCCGGTGGCGGGTATGTCAACGGCACCATCAAAAGTTTAAATGCAAAAGAACAGATGATGCTGCGCTCCTGCAAAGTCGAGACCCTCTTGATGCTGCCGGTCTTTGCCGACGGCGAATGGTGGGGTTTTCTGGGAATCGGCCATGACAGAGAGCTCCTCTTCGACCTTTCCAATCTAGAGATGCTGGAGACAGTTGCACGCATTATCGGCTCAGCAATCAACAATCAGCAAAACCTGCGCGAACATGAGATCAAAAGTGCCATGTTTGAGTACACTGTTGACGGTATCGTCATCACCGATGCCGAGAACCGCATCATTAATATCAACAACGCCTTCAGCGACATTACCGGTTTTACCAGAGAGGAGGTTGTTGGAAAAAATCCCACGATCTTGAAGTCCTCTGCCCATGACAGAAGTTTCTATCAGTCGATGTGGGAGAAGATACAACACGAAGGCTACTGGCAGGGAGAGATCAAGAACCGCCGCAAAAACGACGAACTTTATATCGAATGGTTGAGTATTACCTGCATCAAGGACAAAAAAGGGAATGTGCAGAACTATATGGGTATCTTCTCCGATGTCACGGCACACCGTAAGAGTCAACTTGAATATGCCCATCTAGCCACCCACGATGCGCTGACAGGACTGGCCAACCGTCTCTTGCTTGACGACCGTCTTACGCAGGCGATCAACCATGCCAAACGCTTCGACAAAAATGTGGCCGTCATATTCTGCGATCTCGACAACTTTAAACCGATCAATGATGTTTACGGCCACACCGTCGGTGATTTGGCACTCAAGCGATGCAGTGACTATTTCACCTCAATAGTGCGGGCGGAGGATACCGTCTGTCGCTACGGCGGCGACGAGTTCGTTATCATCCTCGGCGACATCGACAAGTTTAGCGATACCACTGCTGCTATAGAAAAGATATTGAATATTGCGGATGCGCCATTCTCGATAAACGGCGATCTGATAACACTGGAGATGAGCGCGGGTATCAGCTTCTATCCGCAGGATGCTCTCGACGCGAAAGATCTGATAGATAAAGCCGATGAGGCGATGTACAGTGCCAAAAGAAACGGCAAGAATGCCATTAATTACTACGGCCGGAAACCTCTGTTTCTAGATCAGCCTGATCTGTCCATTTACAACAGCGATTTTTCCATCTAGCTCATACTGTGAGACTTTCTCACCATACGTTCTGAACACCGCTTCATAAGAGGGGTTTTTAAGACAAAAAGCCAGAAACGGATCGTTTTCGACTGCTTTTACCTGCCCGTATTGCGCGACAAATTTATCGATATCGTAGATGATCGCGGCTTCACCCTGCTTGACCAGGTCCATACTCCCCTCGCTCTCTCCCGTACGGTGCGAAATGGTATAGATCTTTTTACCCATCTTTTTGGCATACTCGACACTGCGCATCGAACCGCTGTTACGGTCGGCTTCGGAAACGATGAGCACATCGCCGAGCGCTACAACCATCTCATTGCGTGCTACAAAACTCCAATACGCGGCCAAGGTATCATCCGGGTACATGCTGAGCGCGAGCCCCTCTTTTTCTATACCTCTGATAAGTTCTCTGTTGGTGGCCGGATAGTATATGTTGAGCCCGTTGCCCATGACGGCGATTGTATTCTCGGCACCGGCACCGAAATGGGCCTGGGCATCCACACCCATCGCCGCTCCACTAACAATGACAACCCCCGCCTGGGAAAGTTTTCGTGCTATATCCACCGTCATATGCTGTGTGTATTGAGAAGGACGGCGTGTACCGACAATGCTGATCTTCGGCCGTTTCAACAGCTCTAGATTGCCCCGGAAGAAGATCTCTTTCGGCTCTTTTTTCATCGCCGAAAAATGTTCCCTATACTCCAGAGGCAATCTTTGCGTCATCGTCTCGTCAACTTATCGATACGCACAAGCTCGACATCGTCAAAAAGTAGCTTTGACTCTTGCAGTGCCTGAAGTGTGGATTTGTGCGGGTGGCAGATAGCAACACATTTACCGTATTTTTTTGCAATGCGAACGGCCTTTTTGATCTGCGACTTGATCGTTTCAACGTCGTCGTCATGGTCCAAGAAGATATCACGGGCAATATAGGGCATCTTGTACCGTGCCATCACCTTTTTGGCTTTACTCTCTGCCGTAGTGCGCGAATCGATAAAACCGACCTTCTCAAGCCGCAAAGCAAAGATCAGCTTGTTCATCGCGCTTTCATCGGAGGTAAACTTGCTGCCGGTGTGGTTGTTGATATATTCAACATTCGGAAAAAGCTTTTTAAGCTTTTGTATCCGTTCTACAATCTTCGCCTTCGAGTCAGTCGTCAGCAGGGTTGATTTTTCAGGTGCATGGAAATTCATCGCTTCCATCGGAAGGTGCACCATATAGTAAGGCTCTTTTGAAGCCAGTCTGGCAGAATTCGGATGTCCCGATGTGGGCGGTAAAAAAGACATTGTCACAGGGATGCCGAGTGCCTTGATCTGTTTGACATCCCCCGAAAAAGAGACATCGTCAAAAATGATGGCGAGCTTTCCTTTTTGACCGGCAACTTTCTCGACACTCTTCTTCAGGCCGTTAGGCGGTTTTGATGCGGCATCATACTCGTGTTTGGCCGTCTGATTTGAAAGTTCCTGCAGCTCTTTTCGAAGTTGTATAGTCTCTTTTTTGTGTTTGGTTATCACACAGACGGATTCATCCCTCGCCTGATTGTATCCGGCATAAAAACCGACAACACCGGCAGCACCCAAGGCAGAGACAATTGCCAGTACCCAGTAAAAGTAGTGGAGGAATTTTTGCAGGTCAAACCGATTTTTCGGTGACGTTTTTTTACCTGATTTTTTCGATACCGCTTTTCTTGTCGCTGCCATTGCTGCCCGTCTTTTTTAGATCCTAAATTCTAGTCAAGAAAGAGTTAGATGCGGTTTAATATGACACCATGTCACACAAAAGAGCAATGCGTTCAATTTCTGCAGCAATATTAGAGAAGTTTGATAGAAGATAAGTATAATTACCTTTATGATCCGAAAAGTCTTTAAAAAACGAAACAGCAACAGCAAACTTGATGCTATCATTGACAAATACCATATTCCAAGAGAGTACCTTAGTGTCAACCGCAACTCTGTCTCGAAGGCTGTTTTGATCGGCATTTTTTTTGCCTTTATCCCCATGCCGATGCAGATGCTGGCCGTTGTCCTGATGATCCCTTTCATAAAGTTCAACGTACCGATCGGTGTCAGTCTGGTCTGGATCACCAACCCTATTACGATGCCCTTTATCTTCTACGGCGAACTCATTATTGGTGATCTTTTGACACTTAGTCCGATCAACCAGGACCTTGACTTTATGGTCGAGCTCTTTACGATGGATTGGTTCACCACCGACTTTTTGTCCAAATTGATGGAGATCGTCGTCCCGATGTATCTTGGTGCACTTTTTACCGCGGTCGTTTTATCAATAAGCGGATATTACCTCGTCCGTTACTTATGGTGGCGTTCAGTCCACCACCAAAAGCTCAAACGGGAAGAACGTTTTCATACGAAACCGTAGTCAATCGAGCTACGAGCTACGAGCTATGAACAATATATTACCCGTCTTTAACGAGTAAAGCGATGTTAAAACAGCTTTGTATAAAAACTGAAAGAGTGGTGTAATTGCAAGGGTCTGAGTGAGGAAGCGTACATCGGTACGCAACGAAGGAAGCAACGCAGCAAGTGCGCCGCTATTTTAGTTTTTAGAAGTGTCTACAATTTTGTTTGCAGAGATCCATGGCATCATCTCACGAAGCTTAACACCAGTCTGCTCAATCAAAGAAGCACGTGCATTGGTGCGCTCAGCGTTCATACGCGGGTAACCTGCTTGACCTTCAAGGATAAAATCTTTTGCAAAACGGCCGTCTTGGATCTCTTTAAGGATCTCTTTCATTGCCGCTTTTGATTCGTCGTTGATAACACGTTTACCGGAAACATAGTCACCGTATTCAGCTGTATTAGAGATTGAGTAACGCATGTCAGCGATACCGCCCTCGAACATAAGGTCAACGATAAGTTTAAGTTCGTGCAGACACTCGAAGTATGCCATTTCAGGAGCATAACCTGCTTCTGTCAATGTTTCGAAACCGGCTTGTACCAGCGCTGAAGCACCACCACAAAGAACAGCTTGCTCACCGAAAAGATCCGTCTCCGTCTCATCTTTGAACGTTGTTTCGATAATCGCTGTACGACCGCCACCGATTGCAGATGCATAAGAAAGTGCCAGCTCTTTAGTCGTACCGCTTGGATCCTGACCGATAGCGATAAGGTCAGGGATACCGCCGCCACGAACAAACTCAGAACGTACCGTGTGACCTGGAGCTTTTGGCGCGATCATTGTGACATTGATGTCCGCTCTTGGGATGATGCGACCGTAGTGAATGTTGAAACCGTGACCGAAAGCGATTGTAGCGCCCTCTTTAAGGTTTGGCTCGATCTCATTTGCATAGATCTCAGACTGGTTTTCATCAGGAAGAAGGATCATGACTACATCAGCAGCCGCAGAAGCTTCTGCTACTGTCATAACTTTGAAATTTTTTGCTTCAGCTTTAGCCCAGCTTGAACCGCCTTTGCGAAGACCAACGACAACTTCTACACCACTGTCACGAAGGTTTTCCGCGTGTGCGTGCCCTTGTGAACCAAAACCGATCATTGCAACCGTTTTGCCCTTAATAATATCGATATTACAATCTTTGTCATAGTAAACATTCAATGCCATGAATCGTCCTTCATCATATGCCATTTTGAGGCGAAAATTTCGCGGATTATACCCTAACTAACTATAAAGTTTGTTTACGTAGAACTTAGTTTACACAGCTTAAGAATCTCTTTTAATATAGTGGTGCTAAAATTCAAAATCAAAAATTATCGGATACCTACAAAATGAAAAAGTTCAACCTTTTAAAAGAGATCATTGTTATTTCAAGAGAAGCGCTTCTGAAAGCGATCAACACCAATAAAGAGTTTGCCGTAAGTTACAGGGGCGATGTCGTCTACCCACCCTACGGTGAGAAAGAGATCTTTGTTTTCAGAGGGACGGCTTCAGCACCAAAGGCCTCCGCTTTGACGCTGCCTAGAGCGCAAACTATTTCAGATATTTTGGGGAAGGAGTACAAGGTCGTTGAAGATGAAGATCGTGTCCTTATCAAAGCAGCCGGCAATTGGCAGGCACTGATCGGCATCAATACGCCAAACTCCGATTATGACGACACGACCGGTGACGGTATCTCTGAATTTGCTGATGAGCAGCTAGAAGAGATGGGTTGGCATGCAACGGATTTCAATATCGACTATCGTGCCATCGTTTCGCATCTCGAAGAGAACGTCGATGGCGTCTTGTTCTGTATTGAGAGAGATGAACCCTACCAATTCAGCGGCCTCGGATATATCTTTGACATCGAAAATGCACGCCGTCTGACCTTTGCATATTGTCAAAACATCATTAAAGAGAAACTGGCCAATGACCCTGATTTTGCACCGGACAATCTCACCGATGACGAAGAGCAGGTAGCTCGTTTTTTCGAGTGTCTATAACAGGCTGACACCCGATATCGACCATTCGTCACGTGTTATGACGAAGCCACCGCTCCAAAATAATCTTTGCCGCGATCGAATCGACCCGTCCGTCGCGCTTGTACTTCATCCCGCCCTTCATCATTGCTTCGGCTTCAAGTGAACTGTCCGCTTCGTCCTGGTAATACACCGGCCCATTAAAATTCACCAGGTTCATAAAATGCGCCACTCTGCGTCGCATCTCGTCTTCCGCGCTACCACCCATCGGGATGCCGACGACAACGGCATCGGCTTCCCATTCGTCAATGATCTTTTTCACGGCGGCAGCGGCCTGGTTGCGATTTTTACGCTCAACCGCTTCCAATGGTGTAACGATGTCCTGCCCGCCGCTGTAGGCCAGACCGATCCGTTTCAGTCCCAGATCAATTGCAACTATTTTCATTTTCTCTTCATCCTTGCTCTATCACGTTTTTGACCTGCTGGGCAAGATCATTTTCCCAGACAGAATGAGCCGAACATCTTGTCAAGCATCTCTTCGTTATCAAAAGGTCGTGTAATCGAAGCCATAGCACGGATAGCACGGTTCATGTGGAAAGAGAAGATCTCAAGGTCCTGATCACCGAGCGGACCGATCGCCTCATTGATCTCTGTGAGCGTATTTTTTACCGCGTCGATCTGGCGTGAGGAGATAAGCATGATCTCGTCCGAGACATTTTGTCTATCCATGATCGCTTTCAAAGTCTCTATAAGTGTTGCCGCATCTTCTTTGGCACTGATGCCCATAGGCGAAAAAGACGCAATAGCCGTTCGATCAAACTGCTGTCCGAGGTCCTGTTTGTTGACCGCACAGACAAAGGCCTTCTCATCCTTATGCTCTTTCATCAGATCGATGATCTTTCGGTCCTCTTCGTCTAGAACACGGCTGCCGTCAAAAATAGCAATAACGATATCGCTCTCTTCGACTGCTTCAATACTGCGTTCGATCCCGATTCGTTCGATCTCGTCACCCGCTTCACGGATACCAGCCGTATCGACGATGCGGATCAGATGCGAACCTATTTTAACCTGTTCTTCGATAGTGTCGCGTGTCGTACCGGCAATGTCACTGACAATCGCACGGTTGTAATTAAGCAGTGAGTTCAGCAGCGAGCTTTTGCCGACGTTCGGTTTGCCGATCAAAGAGACTTTAAAACCCTGCATCAGTCCCTGGCGACTCTCGCTTGCCTGCAGTGTTCTCTGCAAATTTTTAGAGATTGTACTCAGGCGTGCCTGTATCTGTTCTATAAGATCAAGCGGCAGATCCTCTTCGGCATAATCAATGGTCACTTCGGAATAGGCCAAAGCATGTAAAAGCTGATCGCGCACCTCTTCGACATAGTGACGCAATGACCCCTTCATCTGTTTGGCCAGGATCTTCGCCGCATCGGCACTTTTCGCTTCGATGAGCTGGGCGATCGCTTCGGCTTCCGTAAGATCAATGCGTCCGTTCATGAATGCGCGTTTTGAGAACTCACCCGGTTCAGCCAGTCGGGCACCCGCATCGAGTGTTGCCTGAAGGATCTCCTGCGCAACAACGGCACCACCGTGGCACTGAAATTCGACAACGTCTTCACCGCTGAAACTGTTAGGACCCTGGAAGTAGATCGTGATACTCTCGTCTATCAGTTCGTTATCGGCATCATACAGGGAGGTCAAGTGTGCATGTCTCGGCACTAAAGTCTCTCTCTTCGTCAAGGTCTTGGCAATGTGAAGAGCATTCTCTCCGCTCAGACGGATAATGGCAATAGAGCCGACCCCGTACGCCGTAGCAATAGCTGTAATAGTATCGTTCATCAAAAATCCATAAAAGTGTATTTGAAAGTGTAACTAAATTTTGCAGTAGGTGGATATAGAAAAACGACCAAAGTAGATCAAACCCAGATATAAAAGTTTTAGATTTAGTGCAGGTTGTACCGAAATAATCCCGAAGACGCACAAATGTGCGTCGAGTGGTGAAGTGGGTCTGTCCCTACGGGTATCGGTGCAAGATGCGCCGAAGCTAAAACTTTAATAAGCGTTGTAGCCGTTGACGATAATGAACTTCGAACCGTCTCGTGTCGAGCGGATGGCGACATACTTGTCCGGGTATTGATCGCGCAGCTGTTTGAGCGCGATCTGGACAAGGACGCCGTCGAGGATCTTAGTCTGGGCACGGCCGTCACGCTCGATCGCCTCGCAGACACCTACCAGATAACGGGTGATAGACTCTTCCTGGTTTTTCAGGAACTCTGCGATCTCAAGACGAAGCTGAAGTCCGTATTTGGCATTGATCCAGTTAAAGATCATGTAAGAGAGTGCTTTGTAACGATACCCCTCTTTACCGATCAGCAGCGCCGCATCAGGACCATTAAAATCGATCATCAGGGTATTCTCGTCATAGACGCTGACCTCGATCTCATTAAGTTCAAAACAGATATTGGCAAAAAGGGCATTGATCTGCTCTTTGACTTCGTGAGCGATCGTTTCAATGTCTTCAAAAGGTTCTTCCTCTTCGTCGTCAAACATCCCTTCAATCGCATCTTCGATATAGTCGTTCTGCTCATCTTCTTCGTCCTGGTCTGTCACAAATGATTCAGGTAAGATGGTGTCATTCAAGATACGCTGTCTAGGCATTTCAGGCTCTTTTTCTGTCACCTTTTCATCGTGGATCTCTTCTGCGACAGTGCTCGCTTCTTCCGGTTCGGCTATTTTTTCTTTGATCGGTGCGGCTGACTGAGGCTCTGTTTTGCGTGTAGCAACGATAATGGCACTTTTAGAAAAGAACCCTAATAAACCGCTTGATGGGTACTGAACAATTTCGACTTGAAGCTGTGTGACAGAGCACCCCAGCTTTTCCGCTGCTTGAGAGTAGGCAGCTTCAAGCGATTTTGATTCAATCTTGATCATTACGCTGCGCCTCCCGACTCTTTCGCCTTTTTGATCGCTTCAAACTGTTTATTGACCATAAACTGTTGTGCGATCGAGAAGATATTGTTTACGAACCAGTAAAGTACCAGACCCGACGGGAAGGTAATAAAAAAGAACGTAAAGATAACTGGCAGGTACTTAAAGATCTTCTCTTGCATCGGATCCGTAAAGTTGTTCGGCGTGATATGCTGCTGATAAAACATCGTCGCACCCATCAGGATCGGCAGGATGAAGTACGGGTCCATACGGGAAAGATCGTTCACCCACATGATCCATGGCGCACCCTGCAGCTCGACCGCGTTAAGAAGGACGCGATAGATCGCGAAGAAGACAGGGATCTGCAGCAGAAGCGGCAGACAGCCGCCGAGCGGATTGGCACCGTGTTTCTTGTAGGTCTCCATCACCGCCGCGTTCATACGCTGCGGATCGCCTTTATATTTGGCTTGGATCTCTTTGACCTTAGGCGCGATATCTTTCATCTTCTGCATAGAGAGCATCCCTTTATAGGTCAGTGGGAAAAGTACCATACGGATCAATATTGTCAAAGCGATGATCGCCCAGCCCCAGTTGCCGAAGATACCGTGCAGCCACATCAGCACCTTGAAAAGCGGTGCAGCAGCAAAGGTGAACCAGCCGTATTCGATCGCATTGGTAAGTACTGGATCGATCTTTTCAAGAATCTTGTAGTCTTTCGGCCCGATATAGCCATTGAATGCAAAGTTTTTAGAGCCGTCAACATAGACGATCGGATTGCTGTCGCGATCGCGGTCAACCGTGACAGTGACATCTGGAGTCAATCCGTAAAAGATCGATGCAAAATACTGGTCAAACGATGACGTAAGATGCACATCGCTAAAGGTCTTGCGTCCTTCGGCATCTTCATCTTCAACAATGTCGGTCAGACTGTCGCCGTGATAAACCATGGCACCATGTACGGCCATCATCATCTGGCCTTCTCGAAGAACATGCTGTCCCAGATAAACAAAATAACGCGTGTCAGAAGAGAGGGCGATATTGATGTCATAGTGACCATCATCATAGATCGTCAACTTTTTGACAACGGTCTGGTTTGTCAGTTTTTGTTCCATTGTAACGACAACTGAACCGCCCTCTTTCAGCGTTGCTTCACGTACATTGGTCGTGTATGGCGTCTTGCGGGACTCTTTATCCAGATCAACATCAGCAAAACGGATATGAAGAGGCTTGGTCCCCACCTGCGCGACCATCTCTGAGTGGATATTATCGTTGTTGTTAAACTTCTCATCTTTGAGAATCTTGGAAGCGATGCGACCTAGTGTATCGATCTTCATGCTGAAATGTTCAGATTCGATGTTGACTAGAACAGTTGAATCGGTTGACGGGAGCTGTTCATCAGCTGAAATAGCATGCTCAAGAGTGGCGTTCGGAATTGACGGACTGCTTGCATTTGCAGCAGCACTCTGCGTTTTTTCAGTTGCATTGGCTTCAAGGTTTACTTGTTCCGGAGGAAAAATAGCGGTATACGCCACAAAAAAGACAAATGAGAGGACAACAGCCAAAATCAGACGTTGGTTAGCAGACATATTGTTTAGCAAGGACTACCCTTTAAATAGGAAATTTTTTATAATGAAATATTGCTTGTTCTTTGTAGGAACGAGCCAGTACTTTATCGAATTTATGGTTAAATTTTCCGGTTTTTCACAGAATTTTTGTTTTTGGGGATAATCTATTCCGCCTGGAAACAGTTGGTTGCATGAAAGTATACGTAAAGCTGTTTTGTAAAATGCGGTATGGAGCGGGTTCTCTTCAAATTGCCATTTGGCGTATTCGGAGCATGTAGGATAATACCGACAGCTGCCATAACCGATTAAAGTAAAAAACTTTTGGTAGATGGCGAGGATACTAAGAAGAACTTTTCTGATCATCTTTTATGCTGCCTGCATGTTTTAAAATCTTGATAAAATCAGATTTTAACTGTTCATATGAGGTCGAGGCCAAAGCCTCTTTTGCGACCAAAACGTAGCTTCCGTCTTCCAGACGATGGCACTCTTCAGCAAATATAGCGCGTAGTCGGCGTTTTGAACGATTGCGCACAACGGCGTTGCCTACTTTTTTGCTGGCTGTAAAACCGTATTTTCGCACTCCCTTTTGCGGGAGATAGAAAAGAACCAGAGAGCGCGAGTGCACACTTTTGCCCCGTCTGTAGACGAATTGAAACTCGCCGTTAGTTTTGAGAATCAAAAAACTGCTTAAACAGTTAGTGATTTTCTACCTTTTGCACGACGACGGTTGATAATACGACGACCGTTTTTAGTTGCCATACGAGCTCTAAAACCGTGCGTACGTTTACGTGGCGTATTATGTGGTTGGTATGTTCTTTTCATTACCATATCCTTAAATAATTTTTAGCTCGCAATAATATGCAATCCTTACTTAAAGAGTGGTTAAGGTTGGGAGTTTAATGGAAAATTACCGCTTTCTTGCTTCATTTTTTAGCTCGAATGGCGGAGCAACTGTTCACGCCTGCCTTCAATTAACAAAAGAAAGCGCACCAAAACAGGCATACCTACTCTAAAAGAAAATCCCGCAGTGGTGCCTGCACATGAGACTGGTCATGCGCGTTGCTGATGTCAAGCAGTTCCTGCTTCATCTTCATATGACAATCTTTGCACCCCTGGATCACTTGGTGCTCTTTTACGCCGTTGTTGATCTTATTCATAGGGTGGCAGGCGAAACAGTCGCTGCCGCAATCGGCCATGGCATTTGGATCGACACCGTGACAATTGATGCAGGTCAGCATGGGTTTGTGCCGCAGGTCGTTTTGGATATTTTTTTCCAGCGCGGGATGACAGGTAAGGCAATCACCGGTGCATCCGAAAAGAGAAGCGGTCAAAAAGATTAATACGGAGAGGATTTTTTTCATGAAGCAATTATACTTTATAAAAAGTGAACCAAGACTAACGCGCCAGAGAGAAAAACTTCTCCTCTCAGCTGATCTTCACACTGATCTCATCGCCTCTCGCATCGAACGCGACCGTGCTGCCTTCACTGACCTCGCCGCCGAGGATCAGGTCGGCCAGGCGGTCTTCGACAATCTCGTAAAGAGCCCGTTTCAGCGGACGGGCACCATAGACCGGGTCGAAGCCGGCTTTGGCGATAACCGCCTTGGCCGCGTCGCTAAGCGTCAGGGTGATGTCACGTTCGGCAACCTTGTCTGCGATCTCCTTGAAGAAGAGCCCGACAATGCCGGTAATTTCACGCTCGCCCAGCGGGTTGAAGATGACCGTGTCATCCAGACGGTTCAGAAACTCCGGCTTGAACTTTGATTTCAGCTCACCCATCACCACATTTTCCAGTCCCGGATCACCCTGCATTGTCATGATCTTGTCGCTGGCGATATTGGAGGTCAATATGATGATGGTATTGGTAAAGTCGACCGTCACCCCTTTGTTGTCCGTCAAACGACCGTCGTCAAGCACCTGCAGGAGCATATTGAAAACATCAGGGTGCGCCTTTTCGACCTCGTCGAAAAGGACAACACTGTACGGCTTGCGGCGTACCGCTTCAGTGAGCTGTCCGCCTTCATCATAACCGACATACCCCGGAGGCGCACCGACAAGACGCGAGACGGCGTGCTTCTCCATATACTCGCTCATGTCAAAACGGATCAGTGCATCCTGCGAATCGAAAAGGAACTTTGCCAAGGTCTTTGCCGTCTGTGTTTTACCTACCCCAGTCGGTCCAAGGAACATAAACGAACCGATAGGACGATCTTTGTCCGAAAGGCCCGCTTTGTTACGTTTGATCGCACGCGCCACCGCGAAGGTCGCTTTCTCTTGGCCGATGACATCCTTATCCAGCTCTTCTTGGATATGCAGGATCTTCTCTTTTTCACTTTGGAGCATCTTCGTCACCGGAATACCTGTCCATCGGCTGATAATACCGGCGATGGACTCTTCATCAACACTGTTTTTGAGAAGCACACCCTCTTTTTGCATCTCTTTCCATTTCTCTTGCAAAGAGCTCTCTTCCTCATTGAGTTTCGGGATATCCCCGTACTCGATCGCTGCCGCCTTTTCGAAGTCACCATTATTTTTAGCCAGCTCTGCCGCTCGTCGTTTTGACTCAATATCGTTTTTGATGTTGGCTATACGTTCAAAAACCGTTTTTTCCTGCTCAAACTGCGTCTCCAGAGTGCGTTTCTTCTCTTCGGCATCGGCCAGCTCTTTTTTGATCTCTTCGATACGTTTTTCGTTCGATGCGCTTTCATCCATTTTCAAGGCTTCGCGCTCGACCTGCAGCTCTTGGACCTCGCGCTTTACGGCAGCAAGGACATTAGGCTCCGATTCGATCTGCATCTTCAGTTCCGCCGCTGCTTCATCGATGAGATCGATCGCCTTGTCCGGTAGGAAACGATCCCCGATATAACGTTCGGAGAGTTTAGCCGCTGCGATCAGCGCCGAATCGGTGATCGTGACGTTGTGGTGGGCCTCCAGCCGCTCTTTGATGCCGCGCAGGATCTGAAGCGACTGGTTGATCGTCGGCTCGGCCACATTGACCGGCTGAAATCGGCGCTGGAGTGCCGCATCTTTTTCGAAGTACTTTCGGTACTCTTTGAGCGTTGTCGCTCCGATGGTATGAAGCTCGCCTCGGGCAAGTGCCGGTTTCAGGATGTTGGCCGCATCCATTCCGCCCTCGCCGGCACCTGCACCGACAATAGTATGGATCTCATCGATAAAGAGAATGATATTGCCGCTCTTTTTCACCTCGTCGATCACCGCTTTGAGGCGGTCTTCAAATTCGCCGCGATACTTCGCTCCCGCGATCAGCGCTGACATATCAAGCGCGACGACCCGTTTGTTTTGCAGACTTAAAGGTACCTCTTTATTATAAATGCGTTGCGCCAATCCTTCTGCCAGCGCAGTCTTTCCGACGCCCGGTTCGCCCAAAAGAATAGGATTGTTCTTCGTCTTACGGATCAGGATCTGCATCATACGGCTGATCTCTTCATCACGGCCGATCACCGGGGCCAATTTCCCCTCCCCCGCTTCAGCGGTAAGGTCGATACCGTATTTTGAAAGACTTTCAAGATTCTCATCCGCTGTTTGCGATTCGATCTTTTGACCGCCGCGCATCGCTTCAAAAGTTTTGGCGAACTCCATCATGTCAACATATTTGGAGAGTATGCCTTTGAACGGTTCTTCCTGCACATTGGCAAGGATAAATGTATCGACCGCCAGAAAGCTGTCGCCCGTTTTTGTCATCTCGCCCACACCGCGCTCCAAGGCCTGCACCAGCGGCCGTGAGATTCGGATATTCTCTTTTGAGACTGATGATGATTTCGGCAGCTTGTCCGCTACGGACCTTACATCGAGTTCGATCGCTGTCTTATCCACATTCATTTTGTTAAATGCCTGGTTCAGTACCGAATTACTGTTAGTAAGCAGTGCCCAAAAAAAGTGGATAGGCTCTACTTCCATATTTTTATTATGCAACGCCAAAGAGAGCGCCGACTCGACCGATTCCGTCATTTGATGTGTCAGTTTTTCAAAAATTGTATTCATTTATTCATTCCTTCTTATTTCGTAGATGAAAATTATTATATCAACTTGAGTCATATATTGTCAAGTAAAGTTGATATCATATGACTAAAGGTTACTCTCTTCAGCTGATAAACGCTCTATTATATCCCTCTTTTACGCCTGGAAATCTTCTCGTATCTGCTATAAAAATTCTCCTCATTCACGCTCATATCACCGCTTTAGACTTGGATAATTATAACAGCACTTGTAAATGGTTTCAGTATTTGTTAATTAACCAACATTTAACTATAATATCACCTTCTAAAATCACTAGCCGGATTGGTTATTAATGAAAAACAAAAAATTTATGCTTTTAGGTGCTTTGAGTGCTGTTCTTGCAGCAGGCCTCACTTTCGGTTCAACCCTTTTTGCGAAAGAGATAAAAGCTGAACCTGCCGGTCAGCCAACTGTTGAGGCGTCACGTCTTCAAGCTCTTGCCAAGTTCACGAAAGTCCTCAGTATTGTTGAAAAATACAATGTCGACGGCCTTACGATCGAAGAGCTTATGGACAAATCACTGAAAGGAATGATGACGAACCTTGATGCGCATTCCAGCTATCTTGACAGCAAAAGTTTTGAGAACCTGAAAGTCCAGACCAACGGCGAGTTCGGCGGTTTGGGTATTACTGTCGGAATGAAAGACGGCGCGCTCACTGTTATCGCACCTATTGAAGGGACACCCGCAGACAAGGCAGGCATGAAGGCTGGCGACATTATCTTAAAGATCGATGACAAATCGACGCTAAGCATGGGACTGGATGAAGCCGTCAACATCATGCGCGGTAAAAAAGGCACCCCGATCGACCTGACTATCGTACGCGAAGGTGAAAGCAAACCGCTCTCTATCCATATTGTCCGTGATATCATCAAGATCGAATCGGTTTATGCCAAGACAATTGATGACAACATTCTCTATATCCGCGTCACCAGTTTTGATAAAAAAGTGGTAGAGGATGTCTCCACCGCGATCAAAAAGCATCAGTCGGACACAAAGGGGATCATCCTCGATCTTCGCAACAATCCGGGCGGCCTGCTCGATCAAGCCGTTGGGCTTGTCGATCTTTTTGTAGACAGCGGTGATATCGTTTCTCAAAAGGGGCGCGATACTCGTGAAAACGAGACCTACAAGGCTCATGCTGACAAAACTTTGACAAAAGTACCTCTGATTGTTCTTGTCAACGGCGGCAGCGCATCGGCATCAGAGATCGTCAGCGGTGCACTACAAGACCATAAACGTGGTGTTATCCTTGGAACAAAGACGTTTGGTAAAGGTTCCGTGCAGGTCATTCTGCCGGTAACAGACACCGATGCTATCAAGCTCACCGTTGCGCGTTACTACCTCCCTAGCGGACGCACGATTCAAGCTGTCGGTGTCACACCGGACATCACCGTCCTGGCCGGACAGGTTGACACACATGAAAACAACTTTTCTCTCAAAGAAGCCGACCTTAAACAGCACCTTGAAAGTGAGCTGGAAAAGGTAGACGGCAAGAAAGAAGAGAAGCAGACAAAAGAAGATGACAAAAACATCATCACCCAAGAGCAGCTTATCAAAGACATTCAACTTAAAGAGGGGACTGACATCATCAAAGCCCTCATCATTGTAAAAGGATAATCCATGGAAAAACAAGAACTTCTCTACGAAGGTAAAGCAAAGAAACTTTTCACCACCAGCGACCCCGAGATTTTGATCTCCGAGTTTAAAGATGACCTTACCGCGTTTAACGGTGCCAAAAAGTCCAGTGAAGCAGGTAAAGGTGTCCTGAACAACAAGATCTCTACAGAACTTTTTAAAGTCCTGGAATCACATGGGATCCCGACGCACTTTATTGAGATGATGGATGACAACCACATGCTGCATAAACGCGTTGACGTTATCCTGATCGAAGTGATCGTTCGCAATATTGCAACGGGGAGTCTCAGCCGCAACCTTGGTATTGAAGATGGCAAAGTACTGCCGTTTACACTTGTTGAGTTTGATTACAAGAACGATGAGCTCGGCGACCCGAAACTGAACGATCAGCATGCACTTATTCTGGGCCTTGTGGATTTTCAGGATGAACTGGACAAGCTGCGCCGTATGGCACGCCAGGTGAATGACATCCTGAAACCTTACTTTGCCGAAAAAGGGCTTAACCTGGTTGACTTCAAGCTGGAGTTCGGAAAAGACAAAGAGGGCAACATCATCCTGGTTGATGAAATCTCTCCCGACAACTGCCGTTTTTGGGACATGAAGACCGGCGAAAAGATGGATAAAGACCGTTTCCGCCAAGGCCTCGGCGGGCTAACGCTTGCTTACGAAGAAGTACTTAACAGAATTTTAAACTAAGAAGGAAAACAATGACTGCAATTATCAATATCTCACTCAAAAACGGTGTACTGGACTCTCAAGGAAAAGCGGTGCACCACGCACTGGGTTCGCTGCATTTTGATAACGTCGAAGACGTTCGTGTCGGGCGCCAGATCGTCATGAAGCTTAATTCAAAAGATACGGCTTCTGCCAAAGAAGAGGTAACAAATATGTGTGAAGAGCTCCTTGCCAACACGGTTATCGAAGATTACGAAATCGAGATCATTGCATAATGAAAGTAGGTATCGTTCAATTTCCCGGAACCAACTGCGAGTACGATACACAGTACGCTTTTGAAAAGCTGGGTGCAAGCACGCAGATCCTTTGGCACAGAGAGACAGAGATCCCCGATGACATCGAACTTGTTGTTATCGCCGGAGGCTTCTCGTACGGCGACTACCTTCGTTCGGGCGCTATCGCATCTAAAGCGCCTATCATGAAAGCCGTCAAGGCCCATGCCGAAGCAGGTAAAAAGGTGCTCGGTATCTGTAACGGGTTCCAGGTCCTGACAGAGACCCACCTGCTTCCGGGTGCACTTAAACGTAACGAACACCTTCACTTCATCTCAAAACACCACCATCTTAAAGTGGTCAGCAACAGCAATGATTTCTTGTCCAAATTTGAAAAGGGTGATGTCGTCAACATTCCAATTGCACACCACGACGGCAACTTCTTCATTGATGATGAGGGGCTTAAAGAGATGTATGCCAATGAGCAGGTCCTATTGCACTACTGTGACCAAAACGGCGAGATTTCGAACCCTAACGGTTCGGTAGACAGTATTGCCGGCATCTGCAACAAAGAGAAAAATGTTTTCGGTCTTATGCCGCACCCTGAGCGTGCAATGGAAGAGGTTCTCGGTTCTGCCGATGGTGTGAAGATGCTTGAAGGACTGATGTAGTTTTGAAAAGATTACTGCTGCTCTTTTCACTGCTTTTTACTGTTCTGTTTGCACCGACAGCACTGCAGGCAAAACAGAAAGTGATCTATCTTTCCTACAGTGACGATCTTCCGGAGCGCGTTTTTAACGGTGAGTTTTTTCCTGTTACAATCAAGACCCTATCGACCATCGGTCAGCATCACATGCTAAAATACAGCTTTACAGGAGGACGTGGTGCACGTCTGCAGAACAAGGTACCTGACCGCGAAGACAAAGGGACCTATGTCCTTGACACCTTCTACTTTTTAGCGACATCCAGCACCATTGTCCTGCCCGATATTACAGCCTCTATCGATTCCGAGAGATCAAGCTTGGGCGGAGAGAGTATTGAAGGGGTTTCGCTCAACCCCGACAATAAATTTGCCAATATATTGGCTGACAGCTTTCACATCACTGCCGTCGATGCCAAAAAATATGACAATAAACACAATATTTTAACCTTTGACGCAGAGGCAGAGCATTGTAATATCAAGGCCTTTAAACTCCATGGCGTAGAAGACCAGGGGTTTGAAAGTGTTAATGATGGCATTAAAAAGGCCAAAATGACCTATTATGCTGTCCTGCCAAAGAAGTATGAGAAGCTTGAATTCACCTACTTTGACCTTGAAAAAGAGCGTTACATGAAGGTCCGTATTCCGATTGAGGTTATCGACGATTCCGTCTCGACACAAAGCGATCTTAAACCGACAGAAAACAAAAACTATATCATCAAGATGGCTGTTGCAGCCGTCATCATTGTCATCGCCTTGGTACTCTTGATCGTCTATCGAAAATGGTGGATCACTCTTTTTATTATTATTCCGGGTATTTACATAGCACTTCAGGCGGCCCCTGCTGAAAACATCTGCGTTAATGCCGATACCCCTGTCTACCTTCTGCCGATAGAGAATGCCACCGTGTTCGATATCGTCTCGTCACAAGGCAGTTTTGAGGTCAAACACAGTGTAAAAGGGTACAAACAGATTACCTATAATAAAAAGATCGGATGGATTAGTGAAGACGATATTTGCTCGCATTAACTGGTTTTATGATCTGATCATAATCTTTATCGGCTTAACGCTCAAGATAATAACATGGCCTTTTGTGCCCAAACCTTACGGTTCGAAGATCGCCTCCTGCTTCATCCATACCTTCATGTTTAATCCGGTCAGAACAGTAGGCAAGATCGACCCTGATGCCCAGATGCTGATTGCGAACCATCAGAGTGATATCGACATCTCCTCTTTGGAGTGTTCGACAAAGCGCGATCTTGTCTGGGTAGCAAAAAAAGAGCTCTTCAGCGTACCATTTTTCGGTCTTGCTATCCGCATCTCGGATGACATCCCTGTAGATCGTGACAGCAAGGCGGCCCTTGTTTCATTGGTCAGAGAAAGCAAAAAACGTATTGATCAAGGACGTTGTGTTGTCATGTTCCCTGAGGGGACCCGTTCCAATGGTAAAAAGATGCGCCCCTTCAAACCCGGTGCAAAGATGGTTGCTGACACGCATGGGCTTCGTGTCCAGCCCGTCGTACTGATCAACACGGCACGCTATTTTGATCTAAAAAACAGAAGTGGTCAGACCGGTCCTATTACTGTCGTCTATCTTGACTCATTTGTCGCCTCAAAAGATGATGCAAACTGGCTCTCTGATCTCCAGGTGAAAATGCAAATTGTCTATGATGAGTACCTCGCAAAACTGGACAGCTAGATGAGCTGGCACGACTTCTCTGTTATATTCAAGGATCAAAGCCGTTCGCACTGCGATGACGCTGCGTGCTCTTCAGCAAAGGACCTACACCTTGCTCTACAACGCTTGAAAGTATTTGCCAAATGAGTTGGCAGACACTTTTAGCTATCGGTGCCGGAGGTTTTATAGGCGCTATACTGCGCGCCTATCTGAACGGTCTTGTTTCGCACCATATTCCGCATACCCTCCCCTTCGGAACGCTCAGTGTCAATCTTATCGGCTCACTGGCTATCGGCATCCTCTTCGCTCTTTTCGCCAACACGACGCAGGAGAGTCTACTCTCGGTCGAGATGAAGTCTTTCCTGACCACGGGGCTTCTCGGTGCATTGACGACCTATTCCACCTTTGCGATGGAAAGTTTTTTCCTGCTGCAGGGAGGAAGTTACCTCCTCGCCGCCGCCAATATGGCACTCAATCTTTTCGGTACGGTTCTTATGGCCGGTTTGGGTTTCAACCTAACCTCCGCACTCTTTAAATAACCGCGACAAGATGCTTTTAAGCATCCCCTTTCATGGTTCCACTGCCGCTATAAAAGCGTTGTAATCCGACTCGGAATGGAAGATAAAAGTAACGTCGATGTCGTAAGTTTGCAACGCTTCTTGGACGGCATTGAAAGCCGTCTCTGCTGCTTCGCGTTTGGGATAACCATAGACACCTGTTGAGATGGCCGGAAAGGCGATGCTCTTACATCCTACGATTGCAGCCTCTTTCAAGCTGTTAACGTAACAGTTACGCAGCAGCTCTTGACAGGACCCGCCGCATGAACTATAGATAGGCCCCACAGTATGCACCACGTAGTCAGCCGGCATATTGCCCGCCGTCGTTACCACCGCCTCACCTGTCGGTAGGCCATCAGGATAACGGCTCTGCCTTATCGCACGGCAAGCTTCCAAAACCCCTCCGCCGCCCGCACGGTGGATCGCTCCGTCAACACCGCCGCCGCCCAGTAGCGAACTGTTGGCCGCATTGACAACGGCACAGACCTTCTCTTGCGTGATATCCCCGACTTTTGCTTCAATGTGTTCCGTAAGTTTTTTCGCAATCTGTGGCATCTGCACTCCTGTATCGATCAATCTTAACACAGTTTCAACTTATTGACAAAAGAGTACTAAAATAGAGAACAGCGTCGCTTGCATTCCATAAGTTCCACTTCCTGACGCTTGGGCGTCTCATCTATTATCTGTTTTTTAAAGGCTGCCCTGTGTCATTCTGAATCTTTTGATCTTATCGAGATAATCATCAAGGTTTTCAAAACGATGGTTGCCGCCTTCTTCAACGATAATCGCTGAACCTTCGTATTTCTCCTGTGCCTTGGTATAGTCCAAAACCTCGTCACCCGTCTGAAGCAGCACCAGGTAGCGTTTCGGATCATTCAATCGTCCGACGGCAAATTCAAAAAGGCTGTTGAGATGGTCGCGTGTGAATTCAAACGCATCACCACTGCACCAGTAGTGGTTGGTCCCCACATAAGGAGCCAATGTGATAAACGGCTGTGTTGAAGGGTTGATCAGTACCGTTTTGATCCCGTACTGTTCAACGAAATAGGTCGCATAAAAACCGCCCAGTGAGGAGCCGATGATCAGGTCGATATCATTATCGAAAATCTGTCGGCGGATAAAATCGATCGCCTCGTGAGGATCAACCGGCAGATCGGGTGATAGGACGTTATTTTCACCAAAATACTTTTTTAGCAATTGGGTCTTGGTCGAGTTACCGCAGGAGGCGAAACCGTGCAGATAGAGGATCATCTACACTCCGATCTCGATGATTTCGTCCGCACACCAGCGGGCAAGGTCGAGTTCATGGGTGATCAGCAGCATTGCCGTCTTGTCAAGATGTTTGATGAGCAGTTTCATCACGTCAAGCTGTATCACATTATCGAGTGCCGAAGTGGGTTCATCCAGCAGAAGCAGCTCCGGCTTCATCAGCAGGGCCCTCACGATGGAGCAGCGCTGAAGCTGTCCGCCGGAGAGTTCATGCGGCCGTTTCAGCAATAAAGAGTATTCGAGCTTCATCTCATCAAGATAACGCTCCAGCCCGTCAAGGGAAGCCACATCTTTGATCTGGTTTATGATGCTGTAAAAGGGGTGAAACGAGGTGTAAGGGTCTTGGAATACCTCGGAAGCACGTGAAGCGGTCAGTGTGCCGTCGAGCGGTTTTAGGTTGCCGAGGACTAGCTCAAAAAGTGTGCTTTTGCCGGAACCGCTTGCGCCGACAACCGCCTTGACCTCACCGCGTTTCAGCGTTAAAGAGAGATCCTTAAAAAGCATCTTATCCTTGGTGTAGCCGAAGCACAGCTGCTTTATCTCAAGAACCGGGTTCAACGTATCTGACCACTTCCGTAGATCTTGAACTTGTAGGTGGTCAGCCCTTCGATTCCCATCGGTCCGCGCGCATGCAGTTTGTTGGTCGAGATGCCGACCTCCGCTCCGAAACCGAAAGCACCCCCGTCGGTAAAACGGGTAGAAGCATTGACATAGACCGCCGCCGCATCGATGGCATTCAGAAAATGCTCTGCCGCGGTGTAGTTCTCTGTCACAATCGCTTCCGAATGCCCTGAACTGAACCGGACGATATGCTCGATTGCGCCTTCAACACCGTCAACCACTTTGATGTTAAGGATATTGGCAAGATACTCCGTATCATAATCCTCATCCGTTGCATGGGCAACGTCAATGATCGCCTGGGTTCTGTCACACCCTTTTAATTCAGTCATCGTCTCGTCAAATGCCATCTTCAGTTTCGGCAGTGTCTCTTTTGCTATGGCGCTGTCAACAAGAAGGGTCTCCATCGCATTACAGACACCCGGACGGTCCACTTTTGCGTTGATGGCAATAGAGATCGCCTTGCCGATATTGGCATCTTTGTCGATATAGGTGTGACACTGTCCTTTGTCGTGTTTGACCACCGGCACCGTCGCATTCTCACTAACATAACGGATCAGTCCGGCACCGCCGCGAGGAACAATAAGGTCGACATACTTGTCCATCTTGATCAGTTTGGACACACCCTCGCGCGACGCATCCGGCAAGAGTGAGATCAGCGCTTCGGGAAGATCGTTTTTACGCAGGACGGCGCGCAAAACATCGGCGATCACCGCATTCGAGTGTTCTGCCTCCTTACCGCCTTTCAATACACAGACGTTGGCTGATTTAAAACAGAGTGCCGCCGTATCGGACGTTACATTCGGGCGCGACTCGTAGATAATCCCGATCACGCCGATAGGAATACTCACCTTCTCTATCTTGAGCCCGTCATCGGTGACCCAGCCGTCAAGCACCCGACCGACCGGTTCTTTGAGTGCAGCGATCTCTTCAATAGCGACCGCCATGGCATCGATGCGTTTCTCGTCCAGATAGAGGCGGTCTTTCAGCGATGCCGCCAGATTATTCTCGTCGGCGGCTCGCATATCTTTGGCATTCTCTTCGATGATGTTCATTGTGTTGGCCCGCAAGCCTTCTGCCATCTCACGCAAGATGCGGTTTTTGTCATGCCCGCTAAGCAGAGCTAAAACGCGTGAACTCTCTTTTGCTGTTTGTAAAAATTGTTCCATATCAGTTCCAATACGCTTATAGATTTATATAATTATAGCGAAGAGTTTTTAAGCCGTGTGTCTCAATTTTGGAATAGGCCAACTGCAGTTACCCTCCCTCATTGTCAGACTTGATGACTAGTTTTTGGCATACTTCTCAATGATCTTCACGATACGGCCGTTGTCTTCTTCATCAGCGAGATCGGAAGCGCTCATCTCTTCATCATTGATATAACGGTTACTCGCACCGCCCTTTATCAAAGCCCAGACCGCATCTTCATTGTTATATTTTGCCGCTATATGAAGCGGCGTTGCCCTGTGTTTATTGACCGCATCGACCTTTGCGCCGTACTCTATCAACAGACGGACGGCAACGGCACTTCCACCTTCAGCAGCTTTATGTAAAGGGGTGTTGCCCTCATTGTCTTCGGTATTAATGACGGCGCCATGCTGCAAAAGGCTCATGATCATCTTGTTATTACCCATATAGGCTGCAATGAACAGTGCGCTCTGGCCGTTTATCATCTCGACATTGCTCATCGCACCTCTGTTTAAAAGGAGTTCTACTGTTTTGAAATGTTCATTGTAAACAGCGAGGATCAGAGGGGTCTGCTTGTATTTTTCATTTGGCAGATCAATCGCCACACCGGCATCGATCTCTTTTTGTAACGCGTTGAGATCACCGTTTGTTGCGGCATCATGGATCGGTGCGGCATGAAGTGCAGAAAGTGCGATCAGATAAGCAGACAGTATATGTTTCATGTTGTATTAGCCTAGCATTAGATTTTGTTATGCCATTCTAACGACTTTAGCTGAAACGGGTGCTGATAGATCTGGTTTTTTTTGAAGTTATAAAGAAGGTGTGAGGGGAAAACAGCACAAGGCTGTTTTCAAAGAAGTTTAGTCGATCTCTGCGTCGATCACATCATCATCAGCTTTTTTAGCCGATTCAGACGCTTGCGCGTTCTCATCTTTTTTATACATCTGTTCTGCAAGCTTGTGGCTTACTTCTGTCAATGTTTTGACCTTCTCTTCGATCTGCTCTTTTGTTGCAGATTCATCTTTCAATGTCGCTTTCAGATCCTCGATAGCCGCTTCGATCTTCTCTTTTTCCGCAGCATCGACACTCTCACCTGCTTCCGCAAGTGTTTTTTCTGTCTGTGCGACAAGGGCATCTGCCTGATTGCGCAGATCGACGATCGCTTTACGTTTTTCATCTTCCGCTTTGTGTTTCTCGGCATCCTGCACCATTTGGTTGATCTCCTCTTCGCTTAGACCTGAAGAGCCTGAAATCGTGATCGATTGCGATTTACCTGTGCCTTTGTCCGTTGAGCTTACTGTCAAGATACCATTCGCATCGATATCAAATGTCACCTCGATCTGTGGCACACCGCGTGGCGCTGCAGGAATATCTCCCAATTCAAACATACCGAGTGACTTGTTGTCTCTGGCAAACTCGCGTTCACCTTGAACAACGCTGATAGAAACCGCCGGCTGGTTATCTTCCGCTGTTGAGAAGACCTGCGATTTTTTGACCGGGATTGTTGTCCCTTTTTCGATAATCTTGGTTGCGACACCGCCAAGTGTCTCGATACCAAGGCTAAGCGGTGTAACGTCCAGAAGAAGGACATCTTTGACATCACCTGTCAGTACCCCGCCCTGGATCGCGGCACCAAGAGCCACAACCTCATCCGGGTTAACCGACTTGTTAAGCTCTTTTCCGCCGAACTCGGCAGAGACTTTCTCTTGTGCAAGCGGAACACGGATCGAACCACCGACCATGATCACCTCATTGATCTCATTTTTATCAAGATCGGCATCTTTGAGCGCCGTATTGATATGGCTGATCGTCTCATCGATCAGTTTTGCGATCATCCCTTCGAACTTAGCACGTGTCAGTTTAACGACAAGGTGCTTAGGACCGGTCGCATCCGCCGTGATGAACGGCAGGTTGATCTCTGTCTCAGAAGCCGAAGAAAGCTCTTTTTTCGCTGTTTCAGCCGCATCCTTCAAACGCTGAAGAGCCATTTTGTCCGCTTTAAGGTCGATACCGTGATCCGATTTGAATTCAGATGCCAGGAAATCAACGATCTTGTTATCGAAGTCATCCCCGCCCAGGAAGGCATTACCGTCTGTTGAAAGGACTTCGAAAGTACCGTCAGAGATCTCAAGTGTCGTAACGTCAAACGTACCGCCACCAAGGTCATAAACGAGAACATTCTCTTCCGCTTTGCTGTCAAGACCGTATGCCAGTGCCGAAGCTGTCGGCTCATTGATGATACGAAGGACATTAAGACCGGCGATCGTTCCCGCCTCTTTCGTCGCTTTACGCTGTGCATCGTTAAAGTAAGCTGGAACCGTAATAACAGCATCCGTAACCGGCTGACCGAGGTAGGCTTCTGCATCTTCTTTCAGCTTTGTGAGGATCTTTGCAGAGATCTCCTGTGGCGTATAGACCTTACCGGCGACATCGACCGCTGCCATACCGTTTTTATCGACGATTTTATAGGTGACTTTGTCATGCGCCTCTTTGGCTTTCTCTTCGTTCATCATCAGACCCATAATACGTTTTACCGAATAGATCGTCTTGTCCGGGTTTGTGATCGCCTGGCGTTTTGCAGGATCACCTACAAGAACCTCGCCTTTGTCCGTGAAAGCGACGACGGATGGCGTCGTGTTCTTACCCTCTTTATTCGGGATGATCTTCGCCTCGCCACCTTCGTAGACTGCTACTGCCGAGTTTGTTGTTCCTAAGTCAATTCCAATTACTTTTGCCATTGTATATCCTTTTGCTAGTTTTAGTTTGAATGGTTAAACCACTCTTCTTTTGCGTTATTGCGAATCAGTTCGCGATAACCACCATTGCGTCACGCAGAGTACGCTCTTTATACTTGTACCCCTTCTGGAAAGTACTGACGATCTGACCACTCTCATGTTCATCACTGTCTACCTGTTGTACCGCGTGATGGACATTCGGATCGAAAGGTGCATCGTCCGGCACTTGAACTACACCGTGTTTTTCAAGTGTCGATAAAAATTGTTTCATTGTCAGTTCCACACCTTCGGTCATCTTTGCCAGAAGTTCTTCAGCGTTGGCTTCGCTTTTTGAGGCTTCGATCGCCATGCCAAGTGCATCGACGACCGGGATAAGATCTTTGGCGAACTTCTCCTGGGCGTATTCAAGCGCCTGATACTTTTCACGCTCTAAACGCTTCTTGATATTGTCAAAGTCGGCATGCACGCGCGCATATTTATCCTGCAGCGCCGCCACCTCGTTTTTCAATGTCTCAAGTTCGTCTTCGACCTCTTCAACTTCAGATTCCTCTTTCGCTTCGAGCTGCTCTTCGAGTTCCTCTTCTATTGATTGTGTCTCTTCGTTTTTCTTTTCTTCAGACATAATGTATAAGTAACTCCTTTCTTGAAATCTGAGCAAATTATAACAGATGAGTCATTTACTGTCAAGTACTGCATCACACAATCATGCTCAATTGACTTTAGTCCAACAGACTCATATCTGAAAAAGCCCGTGTTTTTTGGGATTTCTAAGTAAGATCGTAAAAAAATGTGCAGGATTTTAGTGCAAAAGAAGTTTGTGGATACGCTGAATTTTGAGTGGTTTTACCCTCTCTACTCTCTGAACAGGGTTTGAAGAGTAGAGGCAAGTTCTTGTTCATTGTCGACATATTCGATTTTCATAATCCGACCGTGTTCGAGATAGAGGATCGTCAAACATCCCTCTTTGTACGGCAGGGAGGCATTGAATTTTTCATCAAAACTCAACAGCATGCTGTGGCGGGTATAGGCCTGCATACGCGGCATGACAAAAAGCGAAAGTATCCCTGACGGTATTGTTGAAAAATCAGCGATCATGGCAACCTCTTTGTTCTGCAGCAGCGAAGGGTCTTTTTCAAAATAGTCGTTAGCGATGCGCGTGGTGCTCTTGTCCCAGGTCAAAACCCATACCTTCTCATTGCCGACCCGATGTTTCTTCGAAAACTGATCTTCCAAAGTACGCGGGGCGATTCTGTCGCCTACAGCCAGGATCTGGGCAAAGAGAGAAAGCGGTAATAAAACGAGCAGGATAAAACGCATTGTTTTCCTTAAGAGATAAAATTGGTTTTCTTATGAAGTGCTATTTTACACAAGGGGACCTATAATGCCCCTATATGATCAATCCCGGGAGCTGAAACGGCCCATACATAGGCGACATTACCATATGAACACAACAGAGACTATCTTCGACTATCACCAGCGCACCAAACATCATCCCAACCGTTACGCCGCCTCTCTGGGCTATATGGACTGGGCAACGCAACCCGACCCATTCCGTCGTTATGAAGGTTCACGATCGGTAGAGCTGCCACTCGCCTTTGAAAACGCGACAATGAGCTATAACGCTATTATGGGCGATGCACACCTCCCCTCCGCCCCGCTCTCGCTTGAATCCCTGTCGCAGCTTCTGCAGTTCTCCCTCGGCATCGCGGCATGGAAATGCATGGGGCCCGAGTGCTGGGCGCTGCGCTGCAACGCCTCCAGCGGCAACCTCCAGCCCACCGAAGCCACACTCATCCTGCCGCCGGTCCAAGGGATCTCGGAGAAAAGCGTCATCGCCCACTACGCCGTCAAAGAGCATGCCCTGGAAGTTCTGGCCGAGTTCGATACCGCCTACTGGAGAGAAGAGAAAGAGCACGGCTTCTTCGTCGCACTCAGCTCCGTCACCTGGCGGGAGATGTGGAAGTACGGCGAACGCTGCTTCCGCTATGTCAATCTTGATCTCGGTCACGCAACAAAAGCACTCAAAGTGAGTGCAAGGGCGCTGGGACTGCAAAGCTCAAAGATCGGGAACCTTCCGCTCGCCGATCTCGAGAGACTGACCGGTCTCGATCAGAAAGAGCGTTACCACGCAAGCGAACCCGAAATAGGACAGACGCTGCTGCACATCGGCGAAACAGCCGACAGCGGTCACGATCTGTCGCAACTGCTTCGTGACCTTCCCGTGCAGTTTCATGGAAAGGCAAACCTGCTGAGCCCTTCGCATCACCCCTGGGAGGCTGTCGATCTCGCTGTTAAAGCAAGCCGGGTCGACATGGCAACGATGCCGAAGCTCTCTATTGCAACACCTGCCGTAAAACGCATGGAAAACAGGAGAAGCATCAAAGAGGTGATTCTGAAACGCCGCAGCGCCCAGGCGATGGATTTTGGTCTCACCCATATAACACTTGAACAGTTTATGCAGCTGCTCCATAGCGTCACAGCACCGGTCGACAGCTATCGCAGCCGTGCCCACTTCGCCCTCTTTGTACATGATGTGGAGACACTGGAGAGCGGTCTCTACTTCTACATCCGCAACAGCGAGCACAAAAGCGCCCTCAAACGGCTGACGCGAAAAGACTTTCCCTGGGATGAAAAAGCGCCGAATCTCTATCTTTTGGAAAAAGGCGACTTCCGTTCGCAGGCCAGATTCATCTCCTGTTCGCAGGATATCGCAGCCGACAGTGCCTTCTCCCTGGGCATGATCACCCAGTTTCATGAACCGATAGAAACCTACGGCGCGCATGAGTACAAAGAGCTCTACTGGGAGTGCGGCGAGATCGGCCAGCAGCTCTACCTCGAAGCGACAGCCCTAGGTCTGAACGCCACCGGTATCGGCTGTTACCTGGACGATGTGATGCACCGTATGCTTGGGCTCGAAGACGACACTTTCCAGACGATGTACCACTTCACCATCGGGCGTGCGATCATCGATACGAGAATGAGCACAAGAGAACCCTATCCGAACCGGGGTTCGTAAAATTGCTATGCCAAAGCGTACGCTTCTGCCTCGGTTTTTACTGATTGTTGAAGAGGAGTGCCTGTATGGATCAGTGAGGAGTTGATGGTATAGGTGAAGGTACTGCCCTGCGACGGTGCAGATCTTATCTCAAGCGTGATATCCGCCTCGTCGATAATGGATTTTACGATGCTCATACCGATACCGAATCCGTTCTTATACTCATCTTCACGGTAGTAGCGTCCCGTTATCTTTTCAGGGTTTTTGATGCCCTGCCCGTGATCCGTGACAGAGAGCGCCACCCCGCCATCACCAGCCTCTTCTATTGCAACCTCAATGCTGCTGTTTTTATGCGAAAACTTAATGGCATTGGAGAGTGTATTATCTATGATGCGTTGCAGCTTGGTAGGGTTGAAAACCATCTCTGTCCTTGTATCGGCAGACAGCGAGAGTCTTATGTTTTTAAGCTGGCAGATAAGCTCAAAGTACTCCACCCGCTCCCGGACGAACTCTTCCAGCCCTATTATCTCATCTCTGTAATCCACACGGTTCTCTTTGATCAGGTAATCCATATCATTATAGATCGTCGCCAATGATTTTGTAGCCGACTTGATACGGTTAAAGTATTTGTTCTTTCCGTATATGCTGTCAAAAAGGTCCACATTTACATTGATGATGCTCAGCGGCGTATTGATCTCATGCATGGACTCTTTGATGAAGTCATCGAGTTTTTCATTTACCCGCTTGAACGGCAGGGAAAAACTGTTCAGAAAGTAGAAAGAGAGAAGCAGGATCAGGGTAATGATGCCGAAGGCGATAAGACTTGTTTCAAGAAAAACCGAAGTATACGATATCGCTGTTTTGGTAATAATATAGTCGGCAAAAAAGTACTTCTCGGAGGGGAGGACCGTGATCAGGAAACGGCTGCCGCCCTGGCTGTGATAGCCCGGCATAAAAGAGGGCAACGGTTCTTTGATCTGTGAATAGATGGCCGAAAAATTTTTGGCATACAGCCCCGACTCGTAGGCGGCAAACCTCGGAAATTCGAAGACCTTGTCCGGGTTGTTGCCGAATGCGTCCATTGCACTGATCGTATGGGCCTGAATAGACTTTAGCTCGACTTCCGTCTTGATCTCCTGCACGTTGATCTTGTGATTGACATAGATAGACAGAGGGGCCAAAAGGATGAAAGAGATGATAAACGTATAGATCAGACTGTAGCGTCTTACAAACTTCTGCTCATCGACAATCAAGACGATACCCCAGACCATAGATGTTTTTAATCATATTTTTCGGCAGTTTTCTTCTCAGGTTGTTGACCTGCACACGTGCATTGGCAGAATCTACATTGTTCTCCCATATCTGTTCATACAGCATCTCAAAGCTGACGACCTGATTACGGTGGATAAGAAAAAGGTTGAGAAGCTCCCCTTCCCTCTTGCTAAGCGGTATCCGCTTTGATTGACAGCTGAGTTCATATGTCGTTACATTGTAACTGTACCCCTGCGGAAGTTCGATGAAGTTCTCTTTTGTTTTGAAACAGTTCGATTTAAGGGCATGCTGTACCCTGAGCAGAAGCTCTATCAGGTCAAATGGCTTTTTAATGTAATCGCAGCAGCCGTTGGCATACCCTTGAAGCATCGCATCCGCACTGGACATCGAGGTCACAAAAATAGTAGGTATCGACTTGCCTTCCCTAGCCAACTCTTTTCGCAGGGAAAAACCGTTCCATTCACCGGGGACATTGACATCGAGCAGCAAGAGGTCATACTCGGTAGAGAAGATGGCGTCAAAAGCGTCATCACTGTTTTCAAATCCGTCCACGATGTACTTCTTGGAGGTCAGAAACTCTTCGATGCTCTCTTTTAAGATCAGTTCGTCTTCCAGCAGAAGAATTCTCATTTTATCTCTCCTCTAGATTTTTTGTTTGAATTCACATCCAGTAAAAGGGAGATGAGTTCATCCTGCGTGTAATTTTCAAGCTGCTTTCTCAGCTTCTCTTCAAGCGCAACCCTGTCCTCTCCGTGCACACATTTTTTCAGCAGAAGGAGCTCTTTATCCGTAAAATCATGATAGCTGTTGATAGAGGGGTCGCGATTGATGATAGAGTAGTAGAGATCTTTTCGGGCATAGGTGAAGAAAGTATCCAGTTCCTCTTCAAAAGCACTGAAAAGGCTGAGCTTTTTTTTAGAGAGTATCAAAATAAACGATCCGATATTCTGCCCTTCACTGTTTAAGATCGCTTTGGAAAAATAGAAGTGGTTCTCCCCTTCCAATATCCCCTGCGTCAACAGATCCCCTACACCCGTTTTTTGCATATAGGCGATATGGTGTATGTTCGCCCCCTCATTGGCCACGATCGTATCGCCTATACGGGGATTTTTGTCGAGCAGTACCGCCTGAGCCTCATATTTTGCATCAAGCAGGACCAGAAGGTCAACGTCGTAATTGGCAAAATAGTCCTCTATCGCATCGAATTTCTGTATCACCTCGACAAAACCGATAAACGCACCCTCTTTGACAATGGGGATAGAGGCGATCAGTACCAGTCGTCTTGCCGCTTCAAAAGAGAGGTGGGGTTCAAGCGTACGGACCATCTCTTCAAGATCCGGACGGTACTCTTTTATGGGCAATCCGGCATCACGGTTGTCCCAGCTTCTTGCAAAGATGACAAAATCTTTCGAGATGATCTGGGTACGGACCTTGGAGCCGCTGAATGTTTCCAAGGTGCTCATATACCGTTTTAAGATCTCGTAGCCTTTCGCTCCATCGCTGTTTTGTATTGCTGTCTGCAGTGTCTCGTTTTGCGAAAGTGCAAAAGCGAAAGCAAAGGCTTTGGCTTTCTCTTCTTCGATCTGTTTGTCGAGCAGATTTATAAGAACGACATCCACCCTGTTTACAAACTCATGTTTATTTTGGATGTAGAAGTAGACGATCGCTATGAGCAGCAGCAGCAACATCAAAGCAAGATATTTTTGATAGAGTTTCATAATTTTCCATACAGTAAAATAATAAATTCTGATACTATAACTGAATAATTTGAATCAAACATATGATGCACCTCTCCTGTTATGAATCACAGCCGTTAAGGAACAAGCTTCAGTTCAAGCTCTTTATTATCAGCCTGAACGAATCCGTAACCGGCATAGATCTTTTGCGCTTCCGGCGTTTTTAAAAATTTCAGGTAACGGTGGGCATTTACGTGATTTTTCGCAGTTGTAAGTTCTCCGATCACATAAGAGACCTCGTTCGCCATATTGTATGGAGCCGGGATTTTCACACCTTCAAGTGCACGATGAGCGGCTTCTGCAGCGTTGACTTCTGTTGTCCATACAATCCCGACATCCGCTTCATTGTTTTCTATAAGAAAAGGTGTCTCTCTGTGGTGACGCTCTGTAAACCATGTCTTATCTTTAACTGCCCAACAAGATTTACATTTTTTTCCATCGGTAACTTTTTCATAGATACCCAGATCTTTTAACATCTGTGAACCATAAAATTTAAAAATACCTTCTGTTAAAGGATTTGGCAGAGATTTGACCAGATCATCCCTTGCAAGATCCGCCGGTCCTGTAATATGTTTAGGATTACCTTGGGCAACCATTAACTCAAGCTGATTATGCGTATACGTCATGTAGGTGTTCATCTTATCTACTTCTTTAAGTTTTTTAAGATGCCCTAAGTTTACACTGCCGTAAATATCTGGATTTTGATTGGTCTTTTGACCGTAAACCATGCCTTGCTTTAAAATCTGTTCTTTTAAAATCTTGCCCGGTGGTATCGTTTCAACATAAACAGTTTTTATATCGGGGTTTTTCTTTTGAAAATTTTTGATCAACTCTTCTATAACCATAAATTGATTTCCGGCTAAATATACCACCAGATCCGAAGTGTAAGAATCATAAATCTGCCCATACTCGATTTTTCCATTACTATGAAATGTTCTATAATCATGTCCATGTCCTGCATCTTTCGCAAAACAGACAGGAGAGAGTGAAAATACACCTGTTAACGTAGCAGTCAGCAGCAGTTTTTTAATATACATTTTTTGCCTTTAATGTTTTAATGTATCACTCCTCCAAGTAAACAGACACATTTTTAGGAGTCGTAATACTTTGGTTCCATGATCCAAAATCGTGAAACCACTTTTTCTCTGTCTCGGGTAATATTGAGATTACTGGATCTTAATATAGGAATATCCTTGTCGCTGAAGCTCGATTGCTTTTATAATACCGGCCGGTGTCGTTTTAACGATGTCCAACAGCTGCTGCGGTTTGACATTTTTCTTGTTCATCGTGTTTTTGCACGCAAAAAATTTAATATTGTCCCCGCCCGTCATTTTTAGACTTTTGAACCGTCCGGTCGTTCCGTTCTCTGCCGGTCCGCCGTGGGTGAGATAGGGCATCTCTCTGAAACCGGTCTCTTCGAAATCTTTCATCATGTACTGCAGACAGGGGCCGAGCGTCACGATATTGATTTCGTAATCGATAAAATTGTCCTGATAGTACTTTACAGCGTTATTGAGCGTGTTCAACATCAAATGGACGCGTTTTACATCGGGAAAATCGCATTGGTAAACGACTTTTATCGTCTCTTCATCCTCTGCAAAAAGCGGCAGCGAAGCCGCCATCATGACCATTAGTGTGATTACTGTTTTTAGCATTTTCATTGTTTTTCCTTTCCTAGAAAGCAGCAGTGACTTGGACTGCTACCCGGTTACCCATATTGTCAAGAACTTTCTGCGCGTTGGCGTTGCCGGGGGCTTTGGCATCACGGAACATGTAGTTCAAGTCAATACGCGTTGCGCCTTTAAACCTGTAAGAACAGCCGAGTGTGGCCGTTTTAAAATCTCTTTCGGCCTTGCTGTCATTTGTCAGACGATTTGAAAAATCATAACGTCCGAAGACTTCCAGCTTTTTAGGCATAATCTCATACTGAAGGTTCACATAACCGCCGTCTGCCTTGTTTTCATCGCCGACCGCAAACTGGAACTGCCAGTCTTCTTTCAATGGGTCACTGTCTTTATCTTTCGCGCCGGTAAAGATCATCCCTTCGGCTCTCATATATTCTGCTTCAAATCGAAGACCGGAATTGTAATAGGTCATACCAAGACCGTAACGCTTTCTGTTTGCGTTCACTTCAGTCGTCACGAGTGTTGTTGGATCCGTTGAAAGAAGAGTACGTTTGCCGTCCTGACCCCAGATAAAGAATTTCATCGATTCGGTGTAATAACCTCTGGCCGGACCGAAATTGTCTTCCAGAGCAAGGTAGCCGTAATGTGTTCTCTGCTTATCAGAAGCCTTCATGGAAATGCCGTTTCCGTTACCGTACATATAAGCATAAGACAAGGTCCAGCTCTTTGCAATATTAAAGGTGTCAAAGATCTGTGCCCCGGTATCTCTATAGGCACCTATCGGTTCGTCAATGCTTGTACTGGTATAGTGTACCGTCGCTGCTCCGCCCGCTGCGCCATTTTTTTGCGCTGCACCAACATTAGTTACTTTTCTTTCAAGCAACTGCTGGTTTGACATCGTCGTAAACTCAATATACGGAGATACGAAAACAGCCTGTAAACCCTCTTCACTACCAGGCGTTTTAAACATACCCACACGCAGTTTTGCTCCGGGAACATGCTTTAAAGTAACCGAAGCGTCACTAAAGTACGTCGCTACGTTTCTGTGCCCTGCCAGGTTGTTGATACCATTATTCCCAAACTCTGTCATGACAAAGTAGTCCACAAGATTCTCATTATCCGCCATACCGCGCAGGGCTATCCTCGCACGGAAGACGTTAAATCCGGACTGATCTTCCAAGTCCGGGTTTAACAGTGAAAATGGTGTTTGATTTACGCCCCCGCCATTAACGACAACATCACCAAAGTCTTTCTTGTAGTTTATCTGTACAAACCCCCACAATTTCGGTACTTTACTGCGGTAAGGTACGATAACGCCTTTCGGTGCCACTACTTCGGGTTGTGCACCCTGAAGCATAAGCCAGTCGGCTGCATTCATCTGGGAACAAGATGCAAGCAGGGCCCAACCGAGAAACCTTGTTTTTAAACCTATTTTCATATGTTTTCCTTATAAAAGATGGGGGCAGTGTAGAATAAGAATGAAAAGGAAGTGTAAAAGCTTTTTCGATTGCATTTCGCTCTATATAAAGGACTCGACAATACCGAAAGAATCAAGAAGACCCATCGAAAACCTGATGGGTTCTATGAGAAGAGGAAGAGGCTTTTTACCTCGGGGCGGCAGGTTTCAGCTGCCATCTTGATGATGTTATGTCCCGAATACTGGGACCGAGAGCTTGAAGTATACTCTTACATTCGCAGTGTCGCAATAAGGCGTTTGTCGTTAAGCAGCAGCCCCAAAGCGTCTTTGATATTTGTGCAGACGACATCACTGCTTAACAGGGTCTGGGTACTGCATCCTTCATCACCTATCAGGGCGATACCGAGCAGCGCCTCTTTCAACATCTTTGCATCATTGTTCCCGTTGCCGACGGCAGCGCAATGGAGACGTCCAAGAGCATCAATATACGCCGCCTTTTCAGCGATATGGTCATCACTTGTCAATACCTTGACCGTTACATCGAACCCTTCAAGTTGCGTCTTGACACTGCCGAAAGTGTCCGAAGTGATGACGTGCACACTGTAGCGTTCGACCAGGGGCGCAAGCAGTACTCTTGCCTCTTCTTTGAGTTCACCGTCTTCTGCCAGTGTACCGTTATAGTCCAACACGACATGGCGTAGTACAAGCCTCTTGTAATGCGGGATAGTAATATTCATTTCTTTCATCTTCAGCGCTCCGGAGTATTTTAAAAATCATACCATTAAAGTGCCCTCTTAGCGAAACGGGACTATTATATGGCTACTCAAACATATGAATTTATTACGCGAAAGACACCCATGGAAGCAATAAAACTGACACAATACAGCCACGGTGCGGGCTGCGGCTGCAAGATCTCGCCGAAACTGCTCAAAACGATTTTGGAGAGTACGCGAGAGACCATCGAGTACCCGCAGCTTCTCGTCGGCAACGCCACCAATGATGACGCGGCCGCCTTCGACCTCGGCAACGGCACCTCGGTACTGAGCACCACCGATTTTTTTATGCCTATTGTGGATGACCCCTTCACTTTCGGGCGCATCGCGGCGACCAATGCCATCAGCGACATCTATGCGATGGGCGGCAAGCCGCTGATGGCCATCTCCATCTTCGGCTGGCCCATCAACACGCTTGACGCCGATGTCGCCCAGCAGGTGATCGACGGCGGCCGCGCGGTCTGTGAAGAGGCCGGTATCCCCCTGGCCGGCGGCCACAGCATTGACTCCCCGGAGCCTATCTTCGGTCTTGCCGTCACCGGTCTTGCCGAGAACAAAAACATCAAACGCAACGACACGGCAGAGGTAGAGTGCGCACTTTTCCTGACCAAACCTCTGGGTATCGGTATCCTGACCACTGCGCAGAAACAGGGTAAGATCTCGGAAGGCGACATTCAGGTGGCTATCGACGCCATGTGCACGCTCAACAAGATCGGTGCCGAAATCGCCCGGCTCGAAGGGGTCACCGCGCTGACGGATGTGACCGGGTTCGGACTGCTCGGCCACCTTACAGAGATCTGCGACGGCAGCAACATCAGTGCAATCGTCCGTTTCGATGATGTTCCCGTCTTGGACAATGTCAAAAAATACCTTGCGATGGAATGTGTCCCGGGCGGAACCCGCCGCAACTTCGAAAGCTACGGGCACAAGATCGGTCCGATGACGTCTGAGCAGCAGGACATCCTCTGCGATGCCCAGACATCCGGCGGACTTCTCTGCGCGGTACGCAAAGATGCGCTGGATGATTTTTTACGTATCACGGCATCGGCCGGGCTGGAACTGCGTTCTATCGGGCGTACCGTCAACCGCGGCCAATACAGCGTCGAGGTAATCTAAGGTGCCACTGCCTCTGACGGATGATTTTCGTTCTATTGTCCTGCAGGCACGGCCGCTTATCGATGTCCGCGCCCCTGTCGAGTTTGAAAAAGGCTCTTTTCCGACATCAACGAACCTCCCCCTGCTCAATGACGAGGAGCGCCGTCTGATCGGTATCCGTTACAAAGAAGCAGGCAACAGCGAAGCTGTAAAGCTGGGGCACAAGCTCATTCAGGGAGAGGTAAAAGCGCAGCGGGTAGAGGCGTGGCAGAGCTTTGTGCAGCAGCATCCCGACGCCTACCTCTACTGCTTCCGCGGCGGCCAGCGTTCCAAGATATCGCAGGCGTGGCTGGCCGAAGCAGGCATCACCATACCCCGCCTCAAAGGGGGTTACAAAGCCTTCCGTAACTTTTTGATGAACGAATCGCTGCGTATCAGTTCCGAAACAGCGCCCGTCATCATCGGCGGACGGACCGGTTCGGGCAAGACCCTACTGATTCACCAACTCGAAAATGCCATCGACCTTGAAGGTATCGCAAACCACAGAGGCTCCTCCTTCGGCCGTTTCAGTACCCCGCAGCCTTCGCAGATCGATTTCGAGGACCGTCTCGCTTTTGCGCTGATCCGCTACGAAGCCGCCGGACACCGTCAGCTCGTTATCGAACACGAAAGCCACAATATCGGCAGGGTCTATATCCCGAAACCGGTCTTTGACAACTTCCAGAAAGGCTCTCTCATCATCCTGGAGACTCCTCTGGAAGAGCGCGTCCAGATCACCTTCGACGAGTATGTCACCGCTGCCCTGCTCGAATACGGCAGCCGCTTCGGCGAAAACGGTAGCAAACAGTGGTTTGATACGATGGACGGCGGGCTGGACCGTATCCGAAAACGGCTCGGCAGCGAACGCTACCTGTCTCTCAAATCGCTACTTGCCAATGCCTTTAAACGCCAGCAGGCGAACGGCGACACCGAAGCGCATAAAGCGTGGATCGAAATACTGCTGCGCGACTACTACGACCCGATGTATGACTACCAGATCAGCAAAAGCCCTCTTCCAGTGCTCTTCCGCGGCAACGCCGAAGCCGTACTTGACTTTGTCAAACAAGGCAAAAAGAGCTAGAGGTTACCGCTTTTCCGCATCTGCCAGGGTCAGGCAGAAGAGTACCTCTTTACCCTCTCTCTCTAGTGCCTCAACCGCCTGGGTCAGGGTCATCCCCGTCGTCACGATATCATCGACCAGTATCACATACTTCTCCTGAAAGGGCTTAACCTCGAACCGGCGTGGATGCAGCAGCCGAAACTGAAAGCTCTTGCCCGAGTAGGTCTCTTTGCTAGTCGCGATCAGCTTGTTGAAACGGGGATAAATCTGTTCCGACGTCAAGGCCCTGTTCAGGATTGCCGTATGCGAATACCCGTGCTTGACATGTTCGTCGACGCCTAGCGAAGTGACACTTCCGTCAAAGCTGAAGTTGTCACTGAAGCGTTTAAAAGCGATCTTTGCAAAAAGCGTATAGATGTAGAAACCGAGATCGGTATGTTTGGTGTGGAGCAGTTTCTCGATCTCCCTGTATTTATAGAAAGAGTAGACATTGATATTGCCGCGTATCTTGCGTTTATAGAATGCGGGTTGGAGGTTTTCTGCCTGGCAGGCTTTGCAGATATGGGTGGGAGACCATGAAGAGCAGAGCAGGCACTTCATAGTCTTGTACTTTAGTCCATCTTCAGTACGGACATGAAGGCTTCCTGCGGCAGGTTGACCTTGCCGATGGACTTCATCCGCTTCTTACCCGCTTTCTGTTTCTCCAGAAGCTTGCGTTTACGGGTAATATCCCCGCCGTAACATTTGGCAGTAACATTTTTACCCATCGACTTGACCGTCTCGCGGGCGATTACCTTGTTGCCCAGAGAGGCCTGGATCGCCACCTCGAAAAGCTGGCGCGGTACGATCTCTTTCATGTTCTTCACCAGAGCACGGCCGCGATGTTCCGCTGCTGTCCGCGGGACGATGACCGACAGGGCATCGACCACATCGCCGGCGACACGTACGTCGAGCTTGACCAGGTCGCCCTGGCGGAAACCGATCGGTTCATAGTCAAAAGAGGCGTACCCTTTGGAGATAGACTTGAGCTGGTCGTAGAAATCAACAACGATCTCGTTCATCGGGATAGAGTACTCAAGGAGAACACGCTCTTCGTTAAGATAATCCATCTTCTCCTGCATACCGCGTTTTGAGACAAGCAGGTTCATGACGTTGCCCAGGTATTCGCTAGGCGTAATAACCGTTGCCTTGACATAAGGCTCGTCGATATGGTCAATAAGGTTCGATTCCGGAAGCTCCGACGGGTTCTGCACCTCAACCAGCTCGCCGCTGGTCAGATAGACATTATAGACGACCGAAGGGGCCGTAGCGATAAGGTCAAGGTTGAACTCGCGCTCAAGACGCTCTTTGATGACCTCCATATGCAGCATGCCAAGGAATCCGACACGAAAGCCGAAACCGAGTGCGACTGAGGTCTCCGGCTCATAGCTCAAAGAGGAGTCGTTGAGCTTTAGCTTGTCAAGAGCGTCTCGCAGGTCCTCAAACTTGTCTGTATCGATCGGGTAGAGCCCGGCGAAGACAAAGGGTTTTGCCGGCTCATAATTGCCTACCGGTTCAGCTGTCGGGTTCTTCGCATCGGTAATAGTGTCACCGACATTGACGGAGCCCACATCTTTAAGGCCCAGGACAACAATACCGATCTCACCCGTTTTGATCGCCTGTGTCTTTTGGCGTTTAAGTGGGTGCGGGTACATCAGGTCAAGGACCTGGTGCTGCTCTTTGTTGCTCATCAACAGCACGTTCTGGTTTTTGGAGATCTCGCCGTCAAAGACCCGTACAAGAGCCAGTGCACCCAGATAGGGGTCGAACCACGAATCGTAGATGATCGCCTTTGTCGGCGCATCAGGGTCACCTTCAGGTGCCGGGATACGCTCAACGATCGCATCGATCAACTCACGGATACCGAGCCCCGATTTTGCCGAGACCATCAGCGCATCCGTCGCATCGATGCCGATACTGGTTTCTATCTCTTCGGCAACACGTTCGGGTTCGGCTGCCGGAAGATCGATCTTGTTGATAACCGGCAGCAATTCCAGGTTATTGTCGAGCGCCAAATAAACGTTTGCAATCGTCTGCGCTTCGACGCCCTGAGCCGCATCGACGATAAGCAGTGCACCGTCCGACGAAGCCAGTGACTTGCTCACCTCATAAGAGAAGTCGACATGGCCCGGAGTGTCGATAAGATTCAGGTTGTAGTGTTTGCCGTCTTTGACATAATCCAGACGCACCGACTGAGCTTTGATCGTAATACCGCGCTCTTGCTCGATATCCATCGTGTCCATCATCTGGGAGGTCAGCTCACGTTCACTCACCGCACCGCATTCCTGGATAATACGGTCGGCCAATGTCGATTTACCATGGTCAATATGGGCGATAATGGAAAAGTTTCTAATGTGTTCTATTTTCATATGTTTCCGAAGAAACGGCTTTCACCGTTTGAGATTTATGCGAAGAGTGAGTTGACACTCTCATTGTGGTAAACACGGCGAATCACCTCGGCGAACAGAGGCGCGACGGAAAGAACCGTGATAGTATCATGAGGTTTTGTCACCAAGGTGTTTGAGATACAGAGTTCATCCAGAGAGTCGCTGTCGAGATTGCTATACGCCTTGCCGCTGAGGACACCGTGCGTCGCAATCGCCATGACCGACGTCGCCCCTTGGGCCTTAAGCGCCGCGGCGGCTTTGACCATAGTACCGGCTGTATCAACCATGTCATCGACGATGATAACATCCTTGCCTTCGACATTACCGATAATGTTCATGACTTCAGACTCGTTTGCCTTTTCACGGCGCTTGTCGACGATGACCATCTCGAGACCGAGCTGTTGGGCAAAATAACGGGCACGGGCTACACCACCGATATCCGGCGAAGCGATAATAGGGTTCGGAAGGTTCTTGGACTGTACATACTCTTTGAAGATGATCGAACCGTAAAGGTTGTCAACCGGAATATTGAAAAAACCCTGGATCTGACCGGCATGAAGGTCGATCGTCACGACGCGATCGATCCCGGCCGTCTCGTAAAGGTCTGCGACAAGTTTCGCCGTAATCGGTACACGAGGTGCCGCTTTACGATCCTGGCGAGCATAACCGTAGTATGGGACCACTGCGGTGATCGAACTGGCCGACGAACGGCGAAGTGCATCGGTCATGATCAGCAGTTCCATCAGGTTGTCATTCGACGGGGCACCCGTAGACTGGACAATGAAAACGTCGCGTCCGCGGACACTTTCTGCGATCTGTACAGAGATCTCACCGTCTGAAAAACGTTTTACATCCGCCTTGGCTAAAGGAACATCAAGGCTCTTACACACCTCTTGAGCAAAGTCAATGGAAGAACTACCTGCAAAAATCTTATATCCGCGCATGGGTCACCTTATGGTACAAAATAATAATGAAATTATATCGTATGAGCCTGAGGAGAGAGTAAAGAAAATGAAATAGCATCTGGAAGGCACCAGACAGGTCGATACTGACTCTGATTTCAAAAAGTCAGGTATCTGTGTTATCGACACAATCTGTTAAACGATCCAGCCGCCGCCTACGAGCTTGTTTCCGTCGTAAAAGACCGCAGCCTGCCCCGAAGCGACACCCAGAACCGGCTCTTTGAGCGTTATCCTGCCGCGGTTTCCTTCGATCTCGACGTGGCACGGCACGGCGTGGGTGCGGTAACGCAGTTTCACCGTCGTATCGAAACTCGTGCGGTCGTCGAACATATTGACGTCTTTGATCTCGACCTCATAACATTCGAGCTCTTCTTTAAGTCCCACGACGATCTGGTTCTTCTCCGGAATAATCTTCGTAACAAAGTGCGGGTCATGTGCCCCTTTGACCGTAAAGCCCTTGCGCTTGCCGATAGTGTAGTGCATGTACCCTTTGTGCTCTCCGATCACATTGCCTTCAGCGTCAAGTACCTCGCCGGGCTGATCGACCTTGACATAGTCTTTCAGGACGTCGGTGTAGGTGGTCTCGACAAAACAGATCTCGCTCGACTCCGCCTGCGAAGCGAACGACTCCAGCCCCTTGATGCCCGCCGCAAACGCTTTGACATCTTTTTTATGGCGTGACCCTAGGGGGAACAGAAGACGCGGCACGATCGCTTTGTCGATGTAGAAGAGAAAATAGGACTGGTCTTTCGTGTCGTCTTCGGCCTGCAGAAGATAGGTGCCGTCATGCTGGATGTAGTGGCCCGTTGCCAGGTAGTCGGCACCGATCTCATCGGCGAACTTCAACATCTCGCCGAACTTGAGGTTGCGGTTGCACAGTGCACAGGGGTTCGGGGTCTTTCCCGCTTTGTACGTCTCAATGAAAGGGGTAACGACCTTCTCTTTGAACGTCTCCTGAAGATCGAGGACATGGAGTTTGATACCGACAAAGTCCGCCGCTTTCTGCGCACGGGCCTGATGGATCTCGTGATACCCCGGTTTCGAATGGAGTTTCATATAGACCCCTTCGACCTCGTAACCCTCTTCTTTCAACAGCAGTGCCGAGACCGTCGAATCGACGCCCCCGCTCATACCGATCAATACTTTCTTCTTTGCCATAATGTCTACTCTCGACCCCATAAAATGAGTCTCTTAAATTTTCGTTGTGAAATCATAACAAAAAGAGACTAAGCAAGAGACTATCTTTACCATTTAGATTAGGTATACCGTTTTTGGGTAAAGAAAATCAACCGCAAAAAGAGGCCGATTTTTGGAAGAATCTTCTTGACACTACCAGATCAGAACTGTTCTTTGAGCCGTTTCATAAGGCCGGCCAGACCGCTCTCTTTCGGCTTGACATAGACCTGTCGTTCCAGTTTTTTGACCAACTCTCTGGCGATGGCACGAATGTCACTGCTGGGGATGCTTGCCGGATAAGTCTGGGCAAAAAGGGCGCGCCGTTTAACAGCGTTAGAGACCTTTTGATCGGCATTGATCTTGCCTAAAAACTGCAGATCCAGATCGTCTCTGATATTGGCAAGTGCGACGCGCTGTATACGTTCAAAGATCGAGAGCGCCTCCTGTTCATTGGCAACCTGATTAAGGAGCATCCACATGTCGTTTCGCTCTCGCGCCGCTACTTTTACCGTCGCATAGGCATCCGTGATCGCCGCCGGATCGGGCACTGTGACAATGATAACGTCGTCCGCCGCCTGCAAAAAAAGCTGCGTGTTTTTGCTGATACCGGCACCCGTATCGATGATAAGCACATCGAGATCATTCAGCACTTCAGCCTCTTTCATGAACTGCGCAAAGATCGCCGAATCGGAGTAGTTCAGTATCTCTTCGCCGCTCTCTCCGGGGATCAAGACAAGATTCTCCATCACCCGTATCAATATGTCTTCCAGCCGCGCTTCGCCTTTCAAGAGGTGCAGAATATTTTTTTTGACGGAGACATTAAGCATCACATCGAGGTTGGCCAGACCGATATCGGCATCAAAGATACCAACCTTGACGCCTGCTGAGGCAAGGATATAGGCGAGGTTTGAGCTGATGGTACTTTTGCCGACACCGCCCTTGCCGCTGGTCACAGCGATGAAGCGGGTCTTTTTGGCACGGTTGCTTTTATGCATCACTCTCTTCCTAACAGTGACAGAGGGATCAGTACGCTCTCGCGCTCCTGCCAGTGCGGGTGCGGCAATGTCAGCTTAGGCGTGTTCATCCGGACATCATCAAAAAAGATCAGGTCAAGGTCAAGGGTGCGCGGTGCATTGGGAAAGCTGCGTTTACGCCCGAAACGCTTCTCTGTGCGCAGCAGAAAGTCCAGCAGCTCTTTCGGGCCCATCGACGTCGCCACCTCGATGACCGAGTTTAGAAAATCGTCCTGATCGGTATAGCCGAAAGGAGGGTTTTGTAAAATCGGTGCGGTGTGCAGTATCTCGATATTTTTCTGACGGTTCAGATAGTGGCGCAGGTGCTGAAAACGGCGTTTGACATCGCCGACGTTGCCGCCGATACCGATGACGGCACGGTGACGGTAGTGCGACGAAGCTTGGTATGATGCAGGAAAACCTTCCTCTATAAAGAGCCTGAGTGTAGGCGAAAGTTCTCGTACGATCCCCACGGCAGTTACGCTTGTTGCTGCTGTGCCGCTGCTTGTTGTGCCTGAAGAGCCTGAACCTCTTGCATGATCTGGCTCATACCCAGCATTGCCAGGTGGTAGCCGAACGGACCGAAACCGACAATAGATGAAGCACAGACCGGTGCGATCATGTTCTCTTTTCTGAACTCTTCGCGGCGGTGGATATTGGAGATATGGACCTCGATCGTTGGAATAGCAACCGCAGTGATCGCATCGCGGATCGCGATAGAGGTGTGCGTATAGGCTGCCGCATTGATGATGATCCCCTGCGCCTCGCCGTAGCACTCCTGGATCTTGTCGACGATCTCGCCCTCAAGGTTCGACTGGAAAAATTCGATCTCCATGTTGTTTTTGTCGGCAAAGTCTTTCATCTGTGCATGGATCTGCTCCAGTTTCATCGGTCCGTAGATCTGCTGTTCACGAACACCTAACATATTGAGATTTGGACCTTGAATGACAACTACTTTCATTGAATACCTTTGTTTTATATGATAATTTTCTGGGTGCATTATAGGTAAAGATTTATTTTAATACCTTGAAACCACACCTGATTTCTAAACGACCTTCAACGTCTAAAGCGATATAATCTTTTTCAAATAACAGGTGAAAAAGAATTATTATGAAAATTATCTCCCCAGAAACCATCCTCTCCCCATCTGAACAGCTTAGTGGGCTATGCATTGCTTTCGATACCCACATCAGGGCAATCGCCCCTTTAGATGAGTTACTAGACCAGTTTCCCGACGCCGAGGTCATCGATGTGCCGGAACATGCCCTTGTAATGCCGGGGCTGATCAACCCCCATGTTCATCTTGAGTTCTCAGGCAACAAAGATACCCTCAAATACGGCTCCTTCCTGGAATGGCTCTACTCGGTCATCGAACACCGTGACGACCTCATCCAGAACTGTGACGAGAGCTGTATGAAAAAGGCCTGCGACGATATGCTCGCCAACGGCATCACTACCTTCGGTGCGATCAGCTCCTATGCGATGGACCTTGAGGTCGCTGCCAATGCGAAACAGAAGGTGGTCTTTTTCAATGAGGTCATCGGTTCACAGGCAACGATGGCGGATACCCTCTACGATGACTTCCTCGCACGTCTGGAGAGCTCCCAAATGGTGCAGAGAGAAGGCTTCATCCCTGCTATCGCCATCCACTCCCCCTACTCGGTCCACCCTGCTTTGATCAAACGGGCGCTCGAACATGCCAAAAACCATAACCTCCTGACTAGCGCCCACTACATGGAGAGCCCTGCCGAAAAAGAGTGGCTGGAGAGTAACAGCGGTGATTTCCAACCCTTCTTCAAAGATTTTCTCAAACAGGAATACGCCGTCAACACGTCAAAAGAGTTTTTGGACCTATTCAAGGAGAAAACGACACTCATGACCCATGTGGTGCAGGCAGATGATGAAGAGCTTAAGCAGCTCAGTAAAGACGGTCATACCGTCATCCACTGCCCCATCTCGAACCGCCTTCTTGGCAACGGCACGATCGATCTTGAAAAACTGGACCAGATCGGTGTGCCGTGGGTCATCGGAACAGACGGGCTGAGCTCAAACTACGGACTTGACCTGATCGAGGAGATGAAGATCGCACTCTTTATGCATTCGAGTGCCGACCTCTTAAGTCTTGCACAAAGACTGATCATCAATGCGACCAAAGAGAGTGCCAGAGCGCTGCAGCTCAATACCGGGGAGATCGCTGTCGGCAAAGAGGCCGATCTGCTTGTGATCGACCTTGAGTCTGCACCTAATGAGCAGTTGCCGCTGCATTTACTGCTGCATGGCTATAATATTGAACAAATCTACATTAACGGAAGCTCCGTTAAAGAAGGACAGTGATGGAAGGCCTTAAAAAACTCTTTTTGCCTATTACGGCGACACTTGGATTTATCCAGAAATATTTCAAATCGATGCTCTTTCTGCTGCTGCTTTTTATTCTCTTCGCACCGGCCGGCGATCAGAAGCTTATTCCCAACAACCTGCAGGAGATCAAACTGACGGGACCGATCTTCGATACGACCGAAGTCGTTGAGGAGCTCGACAAAGCGCGTGAGGACACGCAGATCAAAGGGGTGCTTTTCACCGTCGACTCTCCCGGCGGTGCCGTCTCTCCGTCGATCGAGGTGATGCAGGCGATCAAACGTCTCAAAGAGAAGAAACCTGTCGTGGTCTATGCCGCAGGCGTGCTCGCAAGCGGCTCCTATTACGCCTCGATCTGGGCCGATGAGATCATCGCCAACCCCGGATCGATGGTGGGTTCCATCGGTGTCATTATGCAAGGGGCCGATCTGAGCGAATTGATGGATAAGGTCGGCATCAAGACACAGGTTGTCAAAGCGGGTAAATACAAACAGGTCGGTACGGCCGACAGGGAGTGGAGTCCGGAAGAGAAAAAAGAGCTGGACAAGGTCATTCAGGGTACCTACAAGATGTTTGTCCATGATGTCGCGACAGCCCGAAATCTTGATGAGCAAAGATCCGATCTCTTCGCCGATGCCCACATCTTCACCGCCCAGCAGGCAAAAGAGGTCGGCCTTATCGACAGTCTCGGCGTCGGCTATGATGCCAGAAAACGGGTGGAGATATTAAGCGAGGTAAAGAAACCGCTCTGGAACAAAGAGGACAAGTTCGAAAAAATGATGAAAAAGTTTGCAGCGGAAACATCGTTAATGCTGCACACCTATTTTCCCCCTGTCTCGCTGCGTTAACCTTTCACTGTATAGAAATAACTTCTAGTCCAACAGGGTGACTCTGAAACGTCGCCCTTTCATCTTGCCGTCACGGATAAGGTTGAAGGCCTGTTTGGCTTTGGACCGATCGACGGCGACATAGGAACGGATGGCCGTGACATTGATGTTGCCGATCTCATCGCCCTTGATTGTTTTATCCGATGTTAGCGCACCGACGATGTCGCCGGGACGCAGTTTGTCTTTCTTGCCGCCGTCGATTCTGAGGGTGACATATTTAGGCGCGTAAAGCTCGTTATGCCGAAGCTTGTCAAAACGTCCGTAGTCGACGGTCGTTCCCATCTCTTCTTCGATCGCTTCTATTTTCTTTTCCTCTCTGGAAGTGTAGAGCGCGTCTGCGATGCCGCTTTTGCCCGCGCGTCCCGTCCTCCCGATACGGTGAACATAGACCTCGCTCTGATTCGGAAGGTCATAGTTGAGAACAAGGTCAAGGTCTTTGATATCAAGCCCGCGTGCCGCGACATCGGTCGCCACGAGAATAGAGATGCTCCCGTTACTGAACAGGGTCAGCACCTCTGTTCGTTCACGCTGTTCCAGATCACCGTGCAACGCAACGGCATGCAGGCCGGCATTGTAGAGATAATCGGCCACCTCATCACAGGTGACCTTCATATTGCAGAAGATGATGCACGAAGCGGCTTGATGGTGCAAAAGCAGTTTCAGCAGGTCAGCATCTTTATCCCGCTCGCTGGTTTTGTAAAAGGTCTGCACGATGTTCGGCTTCTCTTCATCGTGTTCGACGCTGACACTCTTTGCATTTTTCATGATGCTGTGGCTCAGGGCATCGATCTCATCAGGATAGGTCGCAGAAAAAAGCAGTGTCTGACGTTCGGAAGGAAGATGCGAGATGATCTGTTTGATATCGTCTAAAAAGCCCATATCGAGCATTCTGTCCGCTTCGTCCAGGATCAGGGTGTGCACGCTTGAGAGGTCGATCGTGTTTTTTCCGATGTGGTCTTGAATACGTCCCGGTGTCCCGACGATGATATGGGCGCCGTGTTCCAAAGAGATACGCTGAGGCGTCAACGGCATCCCGCCGCAAAGCGTCAGTATCTTGATGTTGTGTCTGAACCGGGCGAGCCTTCTGAGCTCATTGGCAACCTGGTCCGCCAACTCACGCGTCGGGCACATGATCAGCCCCTGTATCTTCCACTTTTTCACATCAAGTTTATGCAGCAGTCCCAGGCCGAAAGCAGCTGTCTTGCCGCTGCCCGTCTTCGCTTTGGCAATGACATCCTCACCTGCAAGGGTAAGCGGAAGGCTCTGCTCCTGTATCGGTGTCATCTCGGTGTATCCGAGAGCATCCAGGTTGTCGATGATCGCTTTTTCAAGGGGGAGGTTGGAAAACTGTTTAGTGCTCATATATACTTCTTTGCAGGGGTTTTGATATGACATTATACTATCTATCTCGTATTCTATTGGGCAACAAAGAGAGAGTACGGCATATCCGAAGCCGGACGTAATGAACGGCACCGCGTTTTACAATGTCGAATAAATTTTATGTATACTTAGAGACAACACAAAAGGAGTTACTATGTGCAAAGATGCCATCGTTTTTTTTAACAAACCACAGGGGATCGAACTCGAAGCAGGGAAAACCTATCGTTTCTGTACGTGCGGCCGCAGCGAGGACGGTCTCTTTTGCGATGATAGCCATGAAGGGACATCATGCGAGCCCAAAGAGTTTACTGTCGACAAAACAAAGGCCTACCAGCTCTGCCGCTGCAAAAGCTCGGACAACCTTCCCTTCTGCAGCGGCAATCACAGCTACTACGCAGACAGCGATGTCGGCAAGAAAATCAAGTTTTAACGCTTTAACCCTCGACGCGTATCATCGCGGCATTGTCGACATTGTCGATAAGAATACGTTTGACCCGTTCCTGCCACAGTTCGCCAAAACATTTTTGCTCTTCTTCATTCGCTTTGCCACCAAGTATCTTCGGCATCAAAGTATGCATCTCAGTGTTTGGCGGTACGACAACAGGATTATAGAAAATATCGACGCTCTCACCCGTATCGATGCGAGTAAATCGTGCACTCGAGGAGACATCAGCACCGAATGCCATCAGCGAGTGGCGTGCGAACCTGCCGTTAAGCCCTTTAAAACCGCTGTTTCCTGCCGCTCCGGTAATATGCGAGATTACATTGCCGACGACGCCTGCGCCTCCTTCATCCTCTGCGTCGGAAAAAGCGACGCTGATATTGCCGCGTACAGGTGTGCTGTCCGGATAGAGTTCTTTAAGCGCTTTGAGTGTCATTAAGTAGGCACCGGCGACTGTCGGACAGCTGTGTCCGGCCGCTTTTACAACGTCCAAATAACTGAAAGTCACATCACCGTTCACAAAGGTGCCCAGCATATTCGAAAGCGGATCTTTCATCTGAATCGTATCGACGGCATCAAAAAAGTCTGGATTGTTCATCTATACTCCCCCATTTTTGAGCGGAGTATAACAGATAGCAAAGCGTCGCAGCTTGACCTAGGACAAGGTACAGGATGAATACAGGGCGGCCTGGTCATGCCTATAGTTTTCCATAACATCGGCTTCGCGTTGCAGCAGCATTTCATATTTTTTTTTAGCAGCTTTAAGGCTCTTTTCACCGGGGACCTGACGCGCAGCGATATAGCCGATGATCCTGTTCTCTTCATCACATCGCGGCGTGATAAAGACATGTACCCAGTAAAACGATCCGTCTTTGGTCAAGTTGATGACATGGCCGTTCCAATCCTCTCCCCGAAGCAGCGTATCCCACATCTCTTGAAAAGCGGCACGCGGCATTTTGGGATGGCGGATAATGCTGTGCGGAGAACCCAAAAGCTCCGCTCGGCTGTAGCCTGTTATCTCCATGAATTTACGATTGGCATACGTGATGCACCCTTTAAGATCGGTTTCGGTGATCATGTAGCCGCCGTTGAAAATGATCTCGTTATCAGTGGGTTGTGGACGACGCATCGTTTTCCTTTATGAAGAGAATATCCGATCGCTTTGCTGTTGGCAAATCGATCGGTGTTAATACCATGTAATCATGGGATAATTTCATTGCCCGATTGTTACACCCGCGAAACAATACTATTACGCAATAATCGTTTATCGGATTTCAATTGCAGTGAGAGAGGGGAAGTGTCCGAGGTTAAAGTGCATCGTTCAGTGCAGATAACATACTACGCTATTAGCGTTTTAAAAGGGAATGAATAAAAGCCGGAGTGGGGTTTAAAACTTCGTTATGTTTTCTACAACAGCCGTAACGCTTCTCGAAGAATCCATCGCTTCAAAGCTGTCACCGATATCCAGCGCAGACAGGTCGATGACTTTGCCTTCTTTGGCGATCTGGGCATACCCTTTTCGGCTTTTCTGCTTGGGGTCCTGCGCCTGCAGCGCCTGCAGCAGTGTGGATAGTCTGTTCCGGTTTTGGATCAGGTTGCTGTTTGCCTGGCGCGCCAGATTTTCGGCGACCGGGGCGAGTTTGCGCGCAGCGTTTTCGGTGACAAAGTTGATGCTCTGATCAAACCGTGCGCTGAGCTGCGCGATCTCTTCAAGCCTGTTCTTGATGCGCTGCTCTATCGAATGACGTTCATATGAGTTTTTGAGGTGGGAAAGTTTTTCACCGGCACTGTAAAGCTTCTGCTGAAGGCTCTGCGTAAACTGCTGGCCCAGGATGTCGATCGTCTGAAGCAGCTCGTTCTGGTCCGGCAAGATCATCTGCATCGCGGCACTCGGTGTCGGTGCACGCAGGTCGGCGACAAAATCGCTGATCAGCCAGTCGATCTCATGGCCGACGGCAGAGACGACAGGTGTCCTGGCATGAAAGATGGCATTAGCGACGATCTCTTCGTTGAAGCCCCAAAGGTCCTCCATGCTCCCGCCGCCGCGGCTTACGACGATGATGTCGAAATCCTGACTGTCGGCCGCCTGGATCGCGTTGACGATCGAAGGTGCGGCATACTCTCCCTGGACGATGGTGTCGTAGACAAAGAGCTGCGCCAAAGGCCAGCGCTGAGCAGCGACGCGCTGCATATCCTGCAGTGCCGCACCCGTCGCCGACGTGACCAGAGCGATGCGTTTGGGGAATTTTGGCATCGCTTTCTTGATGGCCGGATCGAAATAGCCCTGAGCGCTCAGTTTCGCTTTGAGCTGCTCGAAGGCCAAAGCCAGGGCGCCGTGACCCGCGGGCTCGATATTAAAGGCGTTGATCTGGTAGCTGCCGCGCGGTGTATAGACGGTGACCGCCCCTTCGACGATCACTTTGAGCCCCTCTTCGAGGCGAAACTTCAGTTTGGAAGCGTTGCCGCGGAACATCACCCCGCTGACGGCCGAACCGGCATCTTTGAGGGTAAAGTAGATATGCCCGCTGTTGTGATGGGTTATGCGGGAGAGTTCACCCTCGACATAGACACGGACAAAGGTGCTCTCCAGGAGGCCTTTGATCTGTTCGTTGAGTGTCGATACGGTGATGGCTTGCTGCATGGGAAAAGAATTATTTTTTTCTGGCAATGATAAGTGTAGAGATATCCATCGAGAAACTCTCGGTGTACATAATCTCAAAACCGGCTTCTTCAAGTTCACGCTGCATATTGGCAACCGTCAGAAACCCCTCTATTGAATTGGGAAGGTATTCATAGGCTTCAAGGTTTTTGGAGATAAACCCGCCCACCTTCGGAAGGATCCTGTTCATGTAAAAGTCGCGGATTTTACCCAGCAACGACGGGTGCTCGTTTTTCATGAACTCCAGGATCACCACCATGCCGCCCGGCTTCAGAACACGGTTGAACTCTTCGAGCCCTTTTTGGCGTTCAACGACATTACGGATGCCGTAAGAGATGGAGAGCATGTCCGCTTGGCCATCCTCGAGCGGGATCTCTGTCGCCGGCGCGATGACAAAGTCAAAGTCTGGGAACTTCTGGCGGCCGACACCGACCATACCCTCTGAGGGGTCAACGCCTAACAGCTTTTCAACATTTATGGCGTTCTTTTCGGCTTGACGTTTCCAGTAGTCCATCATATCGCCGGTCCCGCAGGCGACATCCACGATCAGATCGATCTCTTTCTGACCATAGTAGCCAAAGGCTTTGTCGCACCCTTTTTTACGCCAACTGCGATCTACGCCCATACTCATAACACGGTTCGCTTTGTCGTATGTCGGGGCGATATCATTAAACATCTCTACGATTTTTGTCTGTTTTTCCATCTCTGTTGTTATTCTCTCTCTGTTATTTATTTCGCTGCATCCACAGCATCAAGTCTGAACCGCTTGTCTGCGAATGGAGTATTCTGAAATCGTCTTTTGTATTTGTAAACCGTATTGTACCACCGCTTTTTGGCGCGACAAAACAGAGGTAGCTGTCAACCACATCCTTCGTCGCCTCAAACATCGCTGGACCGCCTTCGATAAGGATATTGCGATAGGCCTTGATGCGATCCAGCGAGGAGTCGATATACACCTTACGCCCCTCGATATTAAAGAGGGGAATGCTCTGGTCAAACTCTTTCTCGCGGGAATAGATCAGTACGTCACACACTCCGCCGTCGACCAACCTCGCATCCAGCGTCGGTCTGTCAGTACGGACCGTCTCACCGCCGATAACGATGAGATCGCTGACATCGCGCATCGCATGGACGTGGACTCTTGACGTATGTGACGAGATCGTCCCGCCGTCGACCGTTCCGTCAAGCCGCTGTGCCCATTTGAACGTAACATACGGTTTCTGCTGCCATGTTATAAAAGGTCTGATCAGGTCTGCTGCCCTGCTCTTACAGTCATCGTCCATCGTGACTTCACAACCGCTATACCGCAATAGTTCGATGCCGCCTGCAGCTTCTGCATTGGGATCTTTATGACCCACCACCACTTTCCGGATCCCTAGTGATTCTATGAGCCGTGCGCAGGAAGGTGTTTTGCCGTGATGCGCACACGGCTCCAATGTCACATAAAGCGTACAGTCGACAAAAACATTATTATGGTTTTTAATAAGAAAATCATGGATCTCGGCAGACGATGAGAGCGCCAGAACGGTACTGTCATCACGCAGAACAGCGTAGGCCATCTGCAGAGCGTGCACCTCGGCATGCGGCTCACCGGCTTTTTCGTGGACGCCTACCGCGATGATCTTGCCATGTTCATCAACGACACTGCATCCTACGGCCGGATTGGGGAAAGTAAGACCTTGGTATTCCCAGGCCGAATCGATAGCAACCTGCATCGGTGACGGGCCGTGTAACAACATTATAAGCTTTCTCTGTTTTTAGGTTTTTGAAGAAGTAGTTTTAAAGGTGTGAGAGCAAGCTGCACGCGGCTTACCACTCAAAATAGGTTGATGCTTTGGCGATGTCGTTAAAATCTACGCTCACATCACCCTCTTCGCTTTCGATAGTGATCACGCCGTCTGTTACACTTTTCAGCGTACCTTTGAGCTTTGTTTTGTCCAGCGTCTGGACTCTAACCTTCTCGCCGAGCGAGCATTCGAAATGGTTAAGCGTTTTTAACTTGCGTTCGATTCCCGGAGAGCTGACCTCAAGACGGTACTCTCCGCGGACCGGTGGTGTCACATCCAAAAGAGGCGAGATCAGCTTCGTTACCTGAACGACCTGATCCATACTGACACCGCCCTCTTCAGGAGAAGATATATTAACACGGTAGATCGTCTCTTCATGCTCACTTACCGTCGTAATGTCATAGAGTCTAAGTCCCAGTGATTCAACCATGCTTTTGATATCAGATTCAAGACTCATCGTGTTTCTCCTTGGCGATCTGTTTAAAGAGATCTTCTATCGTTTTGCTTTTTTCCAGTTGGTCATCAAATTCAAAGGCAAGTGTCGGACAGCGGAACCATCCCTGGTCTTTCATACAGTGGGTCTCAATGATCGGGCGCGCTTTTTTAAGCTGGCGCAAAAATTCATTACGCTCTTTCTCGCTATAGTCATGCGGGTCCAGATAGACTTTGGCATCGCTGCGCCCTTTGGAACATCTTACCTCAATGACATCAAGTTCACGAAGGCGCGCGTCGCTCAGCTGGGAAAGCGCTTCGGGGATAAGCTCCCCTAGAATAGAGTCATAGCGTTTGAGTTTAATCTCGGCCGGTGTCAAAGTTCTACTTTTTTCTCAACTTTGACAAAGGTCTCGATCACATCGCCGACTTTGACATCTTCGTAGCCGCTAAGAACGACACCACACTCAAGGCCTTTACCGACCTCTTTGACGTCATCTTTGAAGCGTTTAAGAGAATCCAGCTTACCTTCGTGGATAATAACACCGTCACGGATAACACGGACCAGTTCGCCACGGACCATTTTGCCGTCGACGACCATACAACCCGCAACCATCCCTTTTGGAATCTTGAAAGTATCGCGTACTTCGGCTTGCCCTGAATGCTCTTCCGTATATTTCGGTGCCATCATACCTGTCAGCATGCCGGTAATATCGTCGATCAGTTGATAGATGACGGTATAGGTCTTGATGTCAACACCTTTCTGCTTGGCAACAGCTTTGACAGCACCGGTAGGACGGACATTGAAACCGATCAATACACAGTTCTCAGAGTTGTTAACAAGTTCAACGTCGTTTTCGGTGATACCGCCGACGCCTGACGAGATAATCTCGACTTTTACCTCTTCATTACGCAGTTCACTCAAGCTTGACTTGATCGCTTCAAGAGAACCGTGTACATCTGTTTTAAGAACCACTTTAAGTGTTTTCAGTTTACCCTCTGCAATCAGTGCCGTCAACTCGTCAAGTGATGTTTTGGTACTTGCGGAAAGCTCTTTCATACGATCATACTCAGCACGTTTCTGCGCCAGTTCACGTGTCTCTTTGTCCGAGTCCATTGCGATCATGACTTCGCCGGATGGTGGTACAGAGTTAAGCCCGACAACGACAGCCGTGTCAGAAAGGCCTAATGATTTAACCATCTTTTTCTGATCGTTTATCATCGCTTTGACGCGACCGTAGGCGCTACCGCAGACTACGTTGTCGCCAACTTTCAGCGTACCGTTTTGAACGATAACCGTTGCAACCGGACCACGTCCTTTTTCAACAGAGCTTTCAACAACGACTGCCTTGGCTTTGGCATTCGGATTCGCTCTTAATTCAAGAACTTCTGCTGTCAACAAGATATTTTCAAGCAGATCATCGATTCCGGTGCCTGTTTTTGCAGAGACAGGAACGAATTCAATATCCCCGCCCCAGTCGACCGGTGTCATGCCACGCTCAGCCATCTGACCTTTGACCAGTTCAGGATTCGCTGATTCTTTATCCATTTTATTAACAGCAACGATCACAGGGACACCCGCTTCTTGAGCGTGTTTGATCGCCTCTTCTGTTTGCGGCTTGACACCGTCATCCGCAGCAACAACGATAATAATAATGTCTGTTACTTCTGAACCGCGTTTACGCATTGCAGAGAACGCCGCGTGACCCGGAGTATCCAGGAAGGTGATCTGTTTGCCGTTTTTCTCAATAGAGTAGGCACCGATATGCTGCGTGATCCCGCCGGCTTCGCCTGTAGCAACACGTGTATTACGGATCGCATCAAGAAGTGAGGTCTTACCGTGGTCAACGTGACCCATGATCGTAATGACCGGTGGACGTTCTTCAAGGTTCTCATCTTCAAGAACCTCAGCTTCGTCATACTCCTCTTCATAGTTGAAGGCATCTCTAGGGTCGATCGTCGTTACTTCAACACCGAACTCTTCGGCAAGGATCTCGATCTCATCTTTTTTCAGGAAGTCATTTTTCGTGACCATCATGCCAAGTTCAAACAGAACCTTGATGACTTCAGACATGCTCTTGTTGAGTGCTTCTGCAAACTCATAGACACGGATATCTTCAGGGATCTCTACGTGTGTAATGACCTCATCTTCAACCACTTTGGTATACTTTTTCCGTTTACCGCGTGAGACCTGGCGAGGACGGTTTCCGCCCGGCTTTTTCTGACCGCCGCTGCGACCTGCAGGACGTGGTTGACGTGGTTTGCGAGGCTCTTCTGGTTTCAGCTCTTCTTTGTTGACTTCGCTCAAGTCAAGAAGAACGACCTCATCTTCCTCATAATCCATCGAAACATCAGACATGCTGCCACCGAAAATATCGAGGGATTGTCCCGTCGACTTCTTACCTGTCGGTGCACCTTTCTGTTTTTTCTTCGACTTTTTCTCTGCCAGTTCTTTTAAAACATCTTCACCCAGCTTGCCGTACGACGAAAGTTTCAAAGCGGCTGCAGAAGCCGTAGCCGCATCGGTATTCGTGTCGATTTTCGGCTTTTTCTTTTTGACGATCTTCAGACCTGAACGTTTGATCGGCGCCACCACTTTCGGTCCTCCTTCAGACCCAGGCTCAGTCTCTTTTGCTTCAGCCTTTGGTGTCTCGGCTGCCGGTTCAGGTTTTTTATCAGCACTTTTTGCAGGCTGACTTTCAATAACGGGTTCTTTTTCTTGCTCTTCGGCAGCAGGCTTTTTCTCTTCTTGTGCAAGTTTCTCTTCAGCAGGAGCCTGCTCCTCTGTTTTCGCTGCTTTTTTAACGGTTACTTTTGGTTGCTCAGGTGTAGGAGCGGGTGCACCATTCATAATATAATTCATGATCTGTTCTGCATCATTCATCGAAACAGTAGATGAGGCTGTTTTTACATCCAAGCCCATCTCTGCAGCTTTTTCAACAACCTCTTTTGAATTGATACCGAGCTCTTTAGCAATCTCGTGCACTCTAACTTTGTCTGACATCAGCGATGATCTCCTTTAATTGGGTAGACAGGTACTTTATATCCCCGCTCTTGCATATTCGGGCTAAAGCCCGCGTGACTTTTTTCTCATCATCTATGCAGGTCGAACAGAGATAAAAACTCCGTCCGACCCCACTGTGAGAACTTAGCTGCTGTTCCTTGCACTGTAAGCGAAACAATGCCTTTTGTTCAAAACGTTCGCGGCAAACGACACACATTCGTTGGGGATAATTTACTTTGGGCGCCATTATACCTTAATCTTCCTTCAACATAGGGACTCTTACAAAATTCCGATGCACTATCGTTCGGTAATGATTCCATTATTGTCAAAATCCAATGTCTTCACCATGTATTCCGGATATTGTTTTGTAAAGATATCCTGTAATTTTGAAGCATCTTCATCATATACCATAGAGAAAAAGGTTGAACCGGAGCCTGAAAGCGTACTCATCAGCGCACCCTGTTCATACGCTGTTTTCTGTATCGCAAAAAGCTCGGGAAGCATCTTCATCCGTATTTTTTGGTGAAAACGGTCCTGAGTCGCAAGACGCAGCATCTCCCAGTCTTCGTTAAAAAATGCGGCGACGGTCAACGCCGTATGGGACAGATTGAAAATAGCATTCTCTTTGGAATACGAACGCGGCAGCGTTGTTCTCGACTTAGCCGTTGAGATCGGCTTGTTTGGAATAACAACCACTGCCTTAATATAGTCAGGCAGATGCTTCTTCTGCGAAAAGACTTTCTGTTTTTCCACTGTAGCCGCATTAAAACCACCCATTACGGCAGGAGTTATATTGTCCGGGTGTGATTCATAGACCAGCGCATGGTTTAAGATACGGCGTTTTGAGACGCGTACACCTGCTGCTTCATGCGCAGTTGCAATCGCCGCGACAATAACGGCAGACGAACTGCCAAGTCCGCGTGAAAGCGGAATGTTATTATAAAAGGTAAATTTAAAGTTTTGGCGTTTGCTTGTCAGCCGTTTATAGTGGTCATTAAAGATACTGATAAACAGGTTATTGCCCTTAAGACGTGGGTTACCTTCCCCTTCACCTTTGATGCTGACACTAAAAAACCGTGAAGGTTTAAACTCTACACGATTTCGCAGGTTTACAGCCAATCCTAAAGAGTCAAATCCAGGTCCTAAATTTGCACTGGTTGCCGGTACGCTTATCGTCACTATATGTCCTTATCCTACTGCACCGATACCGTAAAACGGCGCAGTCTCTTCGCTAAAATCTTCTAATATTAAATCTTGGGGCAGAGCAAATTCCATGACAGGCACTTCGCTGAAGCTCTGAGTCGCAATTGTATCCCTATTTTTAACAAAATAGAGCTTTCCAACCGCTTTGATGGGGGCATTGTTGTTAAAGTAAAAAGCATCTGTAGCCAAAAGGGATATATTTTTGACGATGCAGAGTGTGCGAAGAAAAATATAGCTCACTTTGATGGCCATAAAACTGCCCGGGCCTTTGGCATAGATGATATGACCTACCTCATATTTAGAGAGCAGTTCCTTGAATATCTCGGGCAGGATCTCAGAACTTCTTTCATCACTTTTTATTGTGTCTATGAGTTTTTTATCTTTATAGACACCAATGATCAATGGCGGGGTAAGTGCGATGACAACCAGATCATGCATAGGCTTTTGCCATCTCCTTCTCCTGTTCGCCGGAGAGTTCAACCACCTCAAAATTTTCAGGGTCTTTTAATAGGGCCAACGTCAGCTTATGGTTCAGATCGTGGCTGCCGGCAAAGGCTTCATACGAACCGATAAAGTTGAGTCCAAGAAGAGACATATCGCCGATGGCGTCCAATATTTTGTGACGAACGAATTCATCGGTATAACGCAACCCTTCGGGGTTCATTACTTTTTTGTCATCCAGACCGATGGCGTTGTCCAGGCTTGCGCCCAGCGCGAGCCCTTTTGACTGCAGGTACTGCATCTCATGCAAAAAGCCGAAGGTACGTGCCCTGGAGATCTCTTTTTTGTAGTTTACTTTGTTAAAGTTCAGCACAAAGCTCTGTTTGTCAATGACAGGATGCTTGAATTTGATCGTAAAATCATATTTCAGGTCGCGCGAAGGCATCAGCTTGACATATTTGTCACCCTCTTTGACACTAACCTCTTTTTTAACACGAATAATCTTTTTAGGCGCATCCAGTTTCTGTGTGCCCGCCTCATCAAGCAAAATACAAAAACTTGCACTTGAACCATCCATGACAGGCACTTCGTCAGCATCAACGATGACCCTGAGGTTGTCAATCCCATAGGCATAAACAGCAGAAAGCAGATGTTCGATCGTCGAGATGAAATACCCTTCTCGTCCGATCACCGTTGCCATCTTGGTGTCAACCACATTCTCGGGTTTGAGCGGAATGGAAACTCCTGCATCTTTGCGATAAAAGATAATACCGCTGTTGGCTTCAAGCGGCTCAAGACGCAGACGAACCGGACTGCCTTTGTGTAGGCCGATACCGACGAGTTCTACTGCTTTTTTAATGGTGGTCTGTGTCACATATATCCTTTAGTAAAGGCTTCACATTGTGTGAAATATTCTGGCTCTATTATAGCAAAAAATTATCGTTGATTGATCAGCTTTCTTGCCTGACGCATCGGGTCGGTGATACTTTTACGGATCCAGTCTTGATCCATCCACTCCTGCGGACGGACTTCAATACCTTGTACCAGCACACCGAAATGAAGGTGGTCACCCATGGCATAACCGCTTAGGCCGGTCTTAGCCACCGTTGAATTGGAGCTAAGCGAATCGCCCTCCTTGACCATCATGCTTGAGCAGTGCCCATAGATCGTATAAAGCCCAAGCCCATGGTAGAGCACCGGCATGTTGCCGTAGATCCCGTTCTCCTCGGCGTAGGCAACGACAGCCGGGTTCTGCGTCTTAATGGGCGACATTGCATTGCTGGCAAGGTCAATGCCCACGTGATAAGCTTCGGAGATCACTTCGCCTTGATACGAATAGATGCGGTGATCACCGAACTGGGCCACAACCTGGCCATTTTTCAGCGGGTACATCTTGTTGAGAGGGAAACTGCTGATCATCGTATCGCTGACCTTCGAGGTGATATTATGAATCACATCCTCATTGTTTTTACGCATCTCTTCATTAACGAATTTAAAGCGTGAAATAAGATCGGCATCATCTTCAACACCGTAAGCGTAGGCCAGTTCGGAGACTTTTCCGTTAAGAAAACTGTCGCTGAGATTGATCTTCGAGACTTTATAGCTTTTGTTATACGGGATAACCGGAACCTTCACTTTGCCTATATTGCCGGCACTGTCTTTAGCTGTAATATACGCGGCAAAGGGTTTGTCTTCGGTCACAGGCCAGGCAAGCAAGGTCACATAATATCCCTCTTTATAAAAAGGCTGTGCGATAAAGCGTTTTCCGAAATTGCTTTCGACGTAAAACTCTTCCATATTGTCATCTTCCGCCTTGAAGATAACAACTGCGGAACCGCCTTTCATAATGCGGTACGAAGCAGCGATCGTTGCCACATAAGGGCGTTTTTTGTCCACTTTAAGCGTGATCTCGCGGCTTGATTCATTACCGGCAAGGAAGTTCCATTTACTGGCGTCTTTGGCCTCCACCATGATCTTGACCTCTTTGCTTTTTAGCGCATAGGCACGTTTAGGCGTTTCGATCTCCAGAAGCTGGGTACCTTGAGGCGCCGCGAACTGTTCATCGGAAAGGACAAAGGTCTCGGTGCCGCTAAGAAGTGTCACTTTGTATGAGAGCAGCCCGCTGGCATCATCGATCTTGATCTTAAGCGGAGCTCGCAGGTTCCAATAGCCGCTGTTCTCTATTTCAATCGTCGGTTTGTCACGCTCGAACATTGCCGAGTTGTAAAGATAGACCACACCCCCGATTATTGCCAACAGAGCAACCGTGACCATCATCGAACCAAAATTTCGTTTTTTTCTCATATGAACTCCTCTTTTATTATATTCAACACTTCTTCACAAAGCTCAGCCAACGGCCTGTTCTCAACGTCAAAACCGGCAGCATGGCTATGCCCGCCGCCGCCGAAACGTTTAGCGATCTGTTCAACATCGATATCACCGGTCGAACGCAGCGATCCTTTGATCGTACCGTCCCTGTTCTCACGTAGCATCAAGGCGAACACAGCATGCGGCAGGCCCATGCTCTCTTCGAGCGCGGCCTCACAGTCCACTTCGCGGGCACCGCTCTGCGCCATCATTTGGGCCGAGACAAGATGCACAACAACTCTGGCCTCAAAGAGCAGCTGCATCCGTTCAAACATCATGCCTTTAAGACGCAATGCTGCCAGGGAGTGACGATGAAAAAGAGCATCGGCGCACTCCGAAGTATCAGCTTTCGCTAGCGTCAGCTCCTCTGCCATCTTAAATGTTCTCGCATCCGTCTTTGGTGATAAAAAACTGTGAGAATCATCCAAGAGTCCGGCATAAAGTGCGGTTGCCATCTTCGGATTTATCGTAATGCCTTCTCTTTTAAAGGCATCAAACAGTACCTGTGTCGTACTGATCGCAGAGATATCAATGACATTGACATCACCGTAGTTCTCATTGCTTTTGTGGTGGTCCACATTGACCATCGGGCATGCCACCTCGACACCGAGACGCGCATAGGCCCCGCAGTCAAAACTGATCGCTAGATCAGCTTTGGCCGGAAATTGATGGCGTATTTTATCGAACCAGGGTAAAAACGCCAAATGGGGATTGATACGTTCAGTCACGCAGAAAAGGGTTATTTTCTTCTCCAAACGAAGCAGATGGGTGTACATTGCCGACGCCGAACCGAGAGAGTCGGCGTCAGGGTTGATATGGGCAATCAGGACAATATGACGGGCATTATCAATAGCTTGAAACAAAGGTGCCGCTACCCTAATTGACTTTCATCGAAAGATCGATCCAGTTGGCTTGATGGATCAAAGCACCCGAACTGATCGCGTCGACACCCGTTTTAGCATAGGCCTCGATCGTCTCCAGAGAGATATTGCCGCTGGCTTCGAGCAGAACACCCGGGTAATGGGCCTGTTTATAGCCGACCACTTCCGCCAACTGTTCCGGTGTCATGTTGTCACACATCACGATATCCGCACCCGCCGCCATAAACATCTTCGCCTGCGCAAACGTCTCCGCCTCGATCTCGATCTTTGAGGTAAACGGGATCTTCAGACGCGCCTCGGCCATGAATGCGTCAAGATCATCAATGGTCTTCAGATGCGTATCTTTCAGCATCAGGCAGTCATCAAGCCCCATTCTGTGGTTGACGGCACCGCCGCAGCGCGTCGCATACTTCTCAAAGACGCGCAGCATCGGACGGGTCTTGCGTGTGTCCAACAGACGCGTGCCGTAGGGTTTGACGATATCGGCAAAACGGCGTGTCAGCGTGGCGATGGAGGAGGCATGCAGCAGCATATTGAGCAGGGTGCGTTCGCACTTCAATAGCGTGTGCGAATCGCTCTCCACGAGCGCTATCTGATCGCCTTTGGCAAAGGTATCGCCATCGTTTTTAAACCAGGTGACTGAAAGTCCCTCTTCTTTGGCCAGAACATCACAATACTTTACACCCGCCAAGACACCGTCACTTTTGGCCATGATGTTGGCCGATGCTGCTTGTGCTTCGAAGACCAATGCGTAGAGATCACCCCGTCCGACATCCTCCGCCAGGGTTTCGAGTACAAACTTCCTGATCATAGCGCCAACATTCTGTCAAGAGCGACTTTAGCCCATTTTCGGGTCTCTTCGTCGATAAAGATCTCGTTGATCGGCTCACCGTCTTCAATCGATTTAAGCGTCAGGTAAAGATCTTCCAGTGTCGTCTCGTTCATCGTCGGGCATTCCGGCTTGGTCGAAGAGAGGACGTAGGTATTTTTCTTACGCAGGCGGTTGACCAGGTTGAACTCCGTACCCACGGCCACCTTCTGTTCGGGATCGAGGTCGGCGATGTATTTGATCAGCTGCGAGGTTGAGCCTACAAAATCCGCTACAGCACAGACAGAGGGGTCGCACTCCGGATGCACCGCGATCTTGATGCCCGGGTATTTTTTACGGTAGAAAGCGACATCATCAACACTGAAAAGCTGATGGACCGAACAAAAACCGTTATAACAGATGATATCGGCGCTTGCGAGATCTTCGTCTTCACCGATCACCGCTGATTTCAGGCCCATCATATGTGCGATATTCTGTCCCAGACATCGGTCCGGCACAAAAAGAATCTTTTTGCCCTCTTCAAGCGCCTTTTCGATGATCATCTTCGCATTGGAGCTGGTGCAGACCATGCCGCCCATCTTGCCCACTTTGGCTTTGACGTCGGCGTTGGAGTTGATATAGGTGATCGGCAGGATGTTCTCTTTGGCAATTCCCTGCTCTTCCATTGCTTTGACCGCGTCATCGTAATACATTGAATCGATCATACGTGCCATCGCACAACAGGCAAGTTTCGGCATCAGTACCCGTTTCTCCGGACTGAGCACCTTGACACTCTGCCCCATAAACGCGACACCGCAGAAAACGACGTACTCCGCATCATCCGCCATCGTTTTTTTGGCGAGTTCCAGTGAATCACCGGTAATATCACCCATCTCGAAGACCTCGTCACGCTGATAAAAGTGCGCGACAACAGTCACATCAAGACGTTTTTTAAGATCGTTGATCTTCTCTTTGAGTTCTTCGGTTGTGTAGTTCAAACACAGTCCTTGTACAATAAAGCGCATATCACTTTATATTGATATCGATTCGCGATTATAACAAAGTTGTAGTTAGCAATCTATTTTTTTCGTCAATTTATCCAGATGTAACATGCTTTAAAGTAAAATCCACCCACATTTCTCAACATTGAGGTCAACAAAAACATGGATTTTCTTTTCAATATCAACGCACAGTTTTATATTGCCGCCTATCTTGTCGGCGGGATTCCCTTCGGGCTGTTACTTGCCAGATTTTTTGCCGGTGTCAACGTCAAAGAGAGCGGTTCTAAAAGCATCGGTGCGACCAATGTTTTGCGTGTCGTCAAAGAGAGCAACCCGGCACTGGCTAAAAAGCTGGGAGCCGCGACCCTCCTGCTTGACGCACTAAAAGGGATCGCCGTACTTCTGGCAGCGATGTTTGCAGGCATGCCGGAGTCGACACTTTGGGGTGTCGCGGTCTTGGCGGTTATCGGCCACTGTTTCAGTCCCTACCTCTGGTTCGAAGGGGGAAAAGGAATCGCAACAGGTATGGGGGTACTGATGGTAATGCTGCCTCTGGAGACCTTGGTAGGGATCGTAGTCTGGGCTGTCATGGCCAAAACGCTGAAGATCTCATCCATCTCATCGCTTACCGGTGTTATTGCCCTGCTTGTTGCATCATTTTTTATTCATCCGGAGATGGCACACGCCCCTGTCGTTATCATTACCATCATTCTTTTCTACAAACATATTCCCAATATTGTCCGCCTTGTCAAAGGTGAAGAGAAGGCGGTCGTTTAAGCATGCAGATCAAGATCAAAGATCTGGAATTTGAGACCATTATCGGGATCCTTGACCTTGAACGGGTCGAAGAACAAAAAGTCCGTATCAATTGCACTATTGAGTACGACTACGACCAAGAGTTCCTCAACTATGCCGAAGTCGCAGCACATCTTCAAAAAGAGATGAAAGAAAAAAAATTCGAATTGATCGAAGAAGCGCTTTTGTCTCTAAAAAACTCATTAAAAACAGAATTTCCGCTGATAAAGAACTTAACCTTAGAAATTTCTAAACCGGATATCCTCCCAAACTGCGAGGTTTCACTCTCCGAAAGTTTCATTTTTTAAAATAAATTTAAAAAAATATTAAATTTTCCTAAAACTATGCTATAATTCCGCCCACAAAATTAAAATTTATGAGGTAATGCATGCGCATTTTAATCATTGAAGATGAAGTTACACTGAATAAAACTTTGGCAGAAGGTCTTAAAGAGTTTGGCTATCAAAGCGATGTCGTTGAGACACTTAAAGATGGTGAATATTACCTTGACATTCGTAATTATGACCTCGTACTGATGGACTGGATGCTTCCGGACGGAAACAGCGTTGACATTATCCCTGATATCAAATCAAACACGCCAAAAACAAAAGTGGTCGTACTTTCGGCCCGTGATGACAACGAAAGCGAGATCACAGCATTAAAAGCAGGCGCTGACGATTATATTCGCAAACCTTTTGATTTTGATGTCCTTGTTGCGCGCATTGAGGCGCAGCTTCGTTTCGGCGGCAGCAACATTATTGAGATCGACGACCTTATCATCAATCCTGAAGAGGAGAAGATCGTCTATAACAACATCGAGATCGAGCTTAAAGGCAAGCCTTTTGAAGTACTGACACACCTTGCCCGTCACCGCGATCAGATCGTCTCCAAAGAGCAGCTCCTTGACGCGATCTGGGAAGAGCCGGAGTTGGTAACGCCAAACGTTATCGAAGTCGCGATCAATCAGATCCGTCAAAAAATGGACAAACCGCTTAACATCACGACAATCGAGACCGTGCGTCGCCGCGGTTACCGCTTCTGCTTCCCTAAAGAAGCGTAAGCTTTTTCAACAGAGGGGAAATTTCTCCTTTGTCTCCAATTCCCTCCTTTTTTTTTATTTACTTCTCTGGCATCAACTCTAATCAAAAAAAAGTATTATATTTGTTAGAATATAACCATTAAATCAACCTAACAGCATTTCTGACATCGCAAAGATTTCTGGAGTCGCCTTCAACGTAGAGAGGTCATTTTGTTTTCACAGCGCAGTATCCGAAGCCGTTTCCTTATTCAACTGATCATCGCCTCCGTTGCCCTGATGATAATATTCTCCTCCATACTCTATCTTTTCATTCAATCTTCGATCTATGATGAAAAACGCAATGAGCTTTTGGGTATTGCAGAAAATATCTGTTCCTACAAATCTCTGGTCGACGCGCAGGAGAACAGCAATGATGCGATGCTCGGCTTGACGGTTGAACTGGTCAACCGTCACACTGAACAGCAACAGATCGATTTTTACGAGATGGAGAGTGATGCACAGACTTTAATCATCTTGCTCTACCCTTTCAACCTCATAGAAGACAGTTATATCAAAATAAGCAAGAACATCACACCGACCAAACAGCTGCTTAAAAAAATTCTCAACTCCATCTTTATCATCAATGCTATCGGTTTCCTTCTGGTCATTGTCTATGCGATCATCTTCTCCAAGATGCTTATCGCACCGATTACGGGACTCAACAAACGTCTCTCAAATATGAATGAACATATGATACGCCCTCTTGTCGTACAGGAGCTGCCCGATGAGTTTATCTCTTTGGGTGAAAGCATCAACCATCTGATCAACCGAATTCAGAACTTCGTAAAGTACCAAAAAGAGCTTTTTATCGGAGCCGCCCATGAACTTAAAACACCTCTCGCGGTGATGAAACTCAAAAACCAGGTCACCTTGATAAAAAAACGCTCACCCGAAGAGTACGTCGACGCGATCAAAGTCAACAACAAAACCATAGACGAGATGAATGCTATTGTTGCAAGCATCCTGAACATCGGTCGGCAGGAAGGTGCACAGCTTGAGACACCGATACAAGCTGACGTCATCGCTATCTTGAGGCGCAAGGCCAATGATTTTGCCCTTCTGGCCGAGTCAGAAGGCAAAGAACTACAGATGCATTTCGAGCCCAACGCCTTTATGGCGATCCTCCAAGAGAGTCTTCTCAACCAGATCATCCAGAACCTCTTACAAAATGCGCTGAAATTCACCCCGAAGGGAAAAAAAGTCTTGCTGCAGAGCCGTCTTAATGACGAGGGGCTTCTGATCGAAGTGATTGATGAGGGGTGCGGAATCGATGATACCGTCGATCTCTTTGCCCCGTTTAAACGCCAGGGGAACAAATCCGGTGCGGGCCTCGGACTCTTTTTGGCAAAAAGTGCAGCGGATGCACTTGGGGGTGAACTGGAGCTTAGAAACCGCGATGATCATTCCGGTACTGTTGCTTCGCTGCTGCTGCGCTCAAAACTCCACTGTATACTTCCTATCAAATCAAAGTAATTTTTAGGTGATAAACTAAGGCTTCTGGATTTCATTTTTCGTTTCAAATTACTTCAAGCTTTCTTTTGTTATAAATCGGGCAAGAAATATTTTCAGGACTTATACTAACGTCCTCCATAAGGTTTACGATGGCACTTTTGATTAATGATGAATGTATTGCGTGTGATGCCTGCCGCGAAGAATGCCCGACTGAGGCTATTGAAGAAGGCGACCCGATCTATATCGTCGATCCGGACCGTTGTACAGAGTGTGTCGGCGTCTATGATGAACCTGCCTGTATCGCCGTTTGCCCGGTTGACTGCTTTGAGCTCGATAAAGACAATGTTGAAACCATTCCCGAGCTTCAGTTCAAATATGCACAAATCCTTAAAGAGTATGAAGAGTAATTTCCTCTTCTCTCTTACCCTCCCTTAACTCCCCTTTACCTATAATATCTCCATAACTATTTCGAGTCAGTTCCTAACAATTGGCTCATCTTTGAGGCACAACAGTATGGCAAAACGCACCGCAGTTATTGATATTGGTTCCAACTCTGTCCGCATGATCATTATGGAAAAGACAAGCCGCTTTGCTTTCCACCTGCTACACGAGGTCAAATCACGTGTACGCATCTCTGAAAACGCCTACCAGAACGGCGGTGAACTTCAAGAAGAGCCAATCCAGCGTGCCATCTCTGCACTTAGGGACTTTATGCAGATAGCCCACTCCTATGACGCGCGTAAGATACTCTGCGTTGCTACATCTGCCGTGCGTGATGCAAACAATAAAAAAAGTTTTCTGTCGCGGGTTCGAAAAGAGTTGGGCCTTAATATCAAAGTGATCAGCGGTGAAAGGGAGGCTTATCTTGGCGGGATCGCCTGTGCCAATCTGCTTCCGCTGAAGGATGCTATGACGCTGGATATCGGCGGCGGCTCCACGGAGTATGCCTGTACGCAAGATGCCAAAGTGCTCTCCTCGGATTCACTGGACCTGGGAACCGTGAGGCTCAAAGAGCTCTTTTTTGACAAGAACGACATCAAAGGGGCAAAGGCCTATATCGACAGTGTACTTGAAGGCCTTAAAGCAGGTAATCAAGAGGATATCATCGGGGTCGGGGGAACCTTTCGTGCGTTGGCACAGATCATAATGAAAAAGAAAGCCCATCCTCTTGATAAACTGCACGGTTTTACTTTCAATGCCGAGGATATGGTTGCTTTAGGCGAAAAGATCATCAATGCGAAAGATACGGCCGCACTCAAAGCGCTCGGTGTTAAAAAAGAGCGTTACGATGTCATCAAGCCCGGTACCCTTATTTTGCTGCGCATCATCAAAAAAGTAGGGGCCAAAAGACTCATTTCAAGCGGTGTCGGCTTAAGGGAAGGCCTCTATCTTAGTGATCTTCTGCGCCATAACAAAGATGTCTTTCCTGAAAACTTCAATCCATCACTCACCTATCTGCTGGATCAGCACAGCCATAATGCCGCGCAGCGTAATCTCCGTGTCAAACTGACAAAAAGACTTTTCATGCTTTTACATCAGGAACTCGCGCTTGATCCGACATTAGAGAAAAGCCTCCTGATCGCGGCCAAACTTGCCAAGGTCGGGGCCGCGCATAACTTCTACCACTATCAACAGCACAGTCATTATCTTGCCTTGAGCGCCCTTGAGTACGGTTATACCCATCAGGAGATTGCCCTGATCTCCATGCTGCTGCTCTATCAGCTCGGGAAAAGCCCGAAGAAGAGTTACATCGCAGAGTATCAAGTCCTGCTTCCGTCAATAGATACCATCAAAAAACTGAGCTATCTCTTGGCGCTTTCGGATGCGTTGCTTACCGATCATCCTTCGAAAATCGATTTTGAACTGCGAGTAGAAAACAGCACCCTGGTAGTAGTACCTAATAAAAGATTGGCCTATTTGGCCAAGGAGAGTGTTCTTGCTCTAGGCGACGACACGATAAAGGTTGCGTTCGCTCTTTGAGCCCGCTCTTTTTACAGAGAGAGATCGGCAGCGACGTCGAAGCTGCACAGCGTCAATGAGTCTGATTAAAAACGCTGTCCGATGGTGAACTCAAAGTGGGAGATATTATCATTGCTGTCCGCATTGACAGGGTTCGCGAAGACCAGCTGAAGAGGTCCTACCGGTGAGAACCACTCCAGACCTGCGCCGTATCCCATACGAAACATTTCGGGCACATTGCCAAGCTCAGGACGGTCTGTTTTGATCCACCCCAGGTCGTAAAAGACGGAAAAACGCATTTTGGCTTTCGGTACAAGCGGAAAGCTCACCTCAATGTTGCTTGAAGCGGTCTGTGTCGCTGATACACGCACGGCATTACCCTCTTCATCTATAATATACGGCAATGAGTAGGACTCATATCCGCGTACCGAACCAAGGCCGCCCATATAAAAACCTTCAGCCTGCGGCAAAAAGCCGGTGTCTGCTGCAGCATAAAAACGCCCCTTGAAACGGAAGATAGCATCAAATCCGAGGTAAGGTTCCAAGCCGTTGTATTTGTTCAGGGTAGAACGGCTTTTAAAGAAGTTGGCATCCCCGCCGATACCGGATTTTTCAAATGACTGCGAGATCGCCCATCCGCTTCGCGGAAGATAATAGTCATCGGTGTTGTCGAAATTGGCACTGACCGTGACCGAGCTTTTGTTATAGCTCTCAAAATAGCGAACAAGCTGCGGGTTGAGTATAAAATACTCCGGATCGATATCCTCGTAACTGACGGCCGCGTAGTTGTAACCGAGATATCCCGAGATAAAACGTGTGAAGCGGTGGCCCGCACCCAATGTCACCCCATCCGTATGGACCGTATAGTCATTATACTCGTAGATCGATTTGTAGATGGAAAAGTTACCGCTGAAGTCACTGTCGTTAAGACGCGGGTTCGAGATGTTGAACGAGTAGTTCTGCGTACGCTCAGAGTGTTCCAGTTTGATCCCCACATTGATACCCGAGCCGAAGATGTTACGGTCATTGACCCCGACGCTCAACAAGATACCGCCGTAAGAGCCGTAACCGCCGCCGAGCTGGACATTGCCTGTCGGTGCTTCTTTGACTTTCACAATAAGGTCCATCGTTTTTTCGTCGATACGCTTCTCTTCAATGGTCGAACTCTCGAAATACCCGGTACGCCCCAGCGCATTTTTAGAGTCGCGAAGGTCGGTCAGGTTATAACGTTCACCCGGTCCAAGGTAGAGCTCACGGCGGATAATTCGGTCGAGAGTACGCCCGTTACCGGCAATGACAACGTTGCGAATATAGACCTTTTCGCCCGGCATAATGCGAAAAACAACCTCAACAGTTTTGTTCTCTTTGTCTTTACGCAGATCCGGCACGACCTCAACAAAGGCATAACCTAAATCCGCGATCTTTGTCTTGATACGGTCAGCATCTTCACGAAAGGTCTTGATATTGAAAGGTTCCTGCAGTTCCAGCTGGACTACTTCACGCAAGAGTTCATTATCGATCACCTGTTTCTCTTGAGAGAGCACGATACCACTAGTACGGTAGACATTGCCTTCAGAGACCTGATAGCTCATCTGCGCCGTGTATGAGTCGAAATCGACACGTACGAACGGCTCGTCGACTTTGGCATCAAGATAGCCGTTCTGCATGTAGACATCACGCATACGAAGCGGATCGTACCCCAGTTCTGCCAGCTGCATCTTCCCGTCGTTACGGCCCCAAAACCATCCCATCCACTGATGCGCTTTGTTAGCGATAGAAGCTTCAAAAACGTCCGGTTCCAACCCTCCGACACCTTCATACTGCATCGCTTCGATGATGATGGTCTCACCCTCGTTGACTTTGAACTCGACCGCGACACTGCCGTTATCGAGGTACTCTGTCTCTATTTCAACGACCGAGTCGATCTTCCCCTCTTGCGAGAGGGCTTCGATGATGCGTTTTTTAGCGGCCTGAAGACGTTTATCATCATACAGGGCCCCTTTTTTGATCTGCAGCAAGGAGTCCTGAACCTCTTTGTCACTCTCTTTCCAGCCGCTCATCTTGATCTTCGAGATGATCGGCTTTTCGACAAAGTGAAATGTCAGGACACCATTCTCCTCATCAGCCCAGATATCGGTAAAGTAACCCTGATCAAAGAATGCTTTTATACTCTTATCAACATTTTCAACATCAAGTTCATCGCCCACCTCGACTTTTAACATGCTTTTGGCAATAGACTCGGAGATGTGGACCATCCCCACAAACTTAATATCGGTGATCGTTGTTGCAAACAGTGGCAAAGAAAGTAAAAGGGCCGAGGCGGCTTGAAAAAGCTTCATCCATATCTTTCGTCAGTATCTCTAAAAAACCGGCTCGTCACCACCGCGCTTTTTAGAAATACTCGTATCATAATTTAGGCTGAGATTTTAACAACAGAAGCATTAATGCTGGGTAAATATCAAGGATTTCTAACATATTAAGAGATATCATTACGCAAACATTAAGTTAAAATCTCAAATGAACAAATCTATGGGACTGCTCTGTACAGGGTTCACATTCTTTTGTCCCGTTTGATTTGCTTTTTTCGACATAATTGCTTAATCAGACAATCACAACTTAATCGCATTGAAATACACACCTAAATAAAGGTTTATTATGAAAATCGGTATTGTCGGGCTGGGGCTGATGGGCGGTTCCCTTGCCCTGAGCCTCCGCAAACTCTCTTTTGTCTCCAACATCTATGGTCTTGACCATAACACGGAGCACCAAAAAGAGGCGCTTCGGCTTAAACTGGTTGAGAAGATCATCGGTTTTGATGAACTTTGCACCCTTGATCTGATCATTTTGGCTATACCTGTCAACGGCATTATCAAAAGCCTCCAGGCACTGGAGGGCAAGATCTCCGAAACAACAACGATCATCGATCTCGGCAGTACCAAAGAGGTTATTGTCAAAGCGGTACCGCCATCCATACGCAAAAACTTTGTTGCCGCGCACCCGATGACAGGAACAGAGCACAGTGGCCCAGGCGCTGCGTTCGCCGATCTCTATAACGATCAGGTCGTCGTACTTTGCGACCTGGAAGATTCAGGCACCCTGCAGCAGGAGACAGCCGTACGTATCTTCTCGGGCATTCATATGCGTCTTAGCTACATGCATGCCCATGAGCATGACCGCCATGCTGCTTTCATCAGCCATATGCCGCATGTCATCTCCTACTCTATTGCCAACTCCGTCCTTTCCCAGGAAGATCGCTACAACATCCTTGCCATGGCAGCCGGAGGGTTCCGCTCAATGAGCCGTCTTGCCAAATCTTCTCCGGATATGTGGGAGGATATCTTCAAGCAGAACAAAGCGAACCTTCTCGATGCAATAGAGACCTTTCAAAACGAACTTGAAGAGTTCAAAAAGGAGATCAAAAACGATGCGTGGCAAGAGGTACGCGAAAAGATGCTCAAAGGCAATAAACTCGACGAAATCTTCTCTTAAGAATATTTCTTCAACAATTTTTTCAATACTCTTTCATCGATCTTCTCATCTTTACCCTCATAGAGAAACGCTTCGAGTTTTACGATCATCGCCTGCACGTCAGGCGCATCTTTATGCATCAGCAGTACGCGTAGAACACGCCTGTAATCCGCAGCAGAGACTTTCTTTGCAGCGGGAACCGTTTTCACGTACCTTCGCCACGGCAGCATGAAGAGCAGTGCCGCACTCGCCGCGCCCAAAAGATAGATCACAACGGCCTGCACCATATTTATTCCTTCACCTTTTTGCTTAAGGGCATGCTCTTCTTCAATCGTCTCTTCGCTTTTCTGCGCATCAATCACATAAATAGATACCGGCTGCGTCTGTACCCTTTTCACACGCCTCTCTTCAAGATCAAAATAGTCCAAAGTGATTGGAGGGATCGTGAAATTGCCCTCTGCGATAAAAGTGAGCTTTTGACGCCAAAGTTCCTGCCTGCCGGCACCCTTCTCCTCAACTCTCGGATCACCTGATAATACCTCAACACCCGGCACCGTCGGCCTGAACGCAGGTATGTCCTCAAAATTACCGGTACCTCGGATGAGGAGTTCCGCCTCCAGCGGCTTCTTCGCCTCCACCCTGTCTGCGTCAAGCTCCAGCGCCATTGAAAAATCGCCCACCATTGTAATATCTGCAGGCAGAGCCTTCACCTCGAGCTCCAGGGCGTTGGAGTAGTAGCTCTGCCAGACGCGTTCATCTTTCGGGTTTCCCCAGCCGTCGTCTCTTTGATAGTCCGCCGCGATCTTCATCTCGGCCGGATAGATACGCAAGGTGCCCGCTTGCTGCGGCACCATCAGATAGCGGGTTGTCGCAACACTATAAAGCCCCTCTTTTGTGTAGAGAGTCTCAGATATTTGTTTGATCCAAAGATGCTCTGTCTCCGGCATGATGAGTGAAGTATTCCTTTCATCCATTAACGCTCTTATTTTAAAAACGGCTTGAACCTCAAAGAGTTCTCCGACGTACAACTCTTTTTTGTCACTTTGAAGTTCAAAGAAGATGCTGCTGTCACCTTTGCCGTCAACCTCGATCTTTATCGGCTGGGAATAGCTCTCAACACCATCCACCTCAATGGCGATCGGCGCGATCACGCAATCCGACTCGGGCCGAAAACGGTACTGATAAATCTCCGCCTTCTGAAACCCGCCTTCACCACTCTCGGCCACCGTCCGATGCGCATGCTGCTCTATCCCGACACCACACAGCGTTGTCATCGGCGGCATTGAAAAGGTCTTGCCTTCAACCCGTAATATCAGGGCGACGGCTTCGCCCTTTTTTACCGTCGTCTTATCCACTCTTGCCGTTACGCTTGCATACAGCGCCGTACCGATCAGAAGAAAAAACATTAGTCTACCAGGGCTTTTCATCATCGCCCCCCTCATCGGGATCATCGACTGCTATTTTGTAGGGGTGCAGGCTTTGATGCTCGCCCAGGATTTTCAGCCACTTTTTCGCTTCTCTGTCGCTCATCCCCCTCTCTTCCTCTTGCGACAGGGCAGTAACACCCGGTACCTTTTTGACGTCAGCTTCCGGGGTCATCTTGGCTGATCGTGCTGCGGCAGCTGCAGCAGGCTGCTTGAGCGCTCTTCTATCTCCCTTTCGTAACAGCTCTTCCACCATTGCCAAGTTTTCCCTGCTCGCTTGATCTTCCTGAAATCGCAACGCCTTGTTATAGGCCTCCACCGCTTTTTTCAGATGCGCCTCATCACCGAGCTTCACCAGGGCATTGCCAAGATTATGATACAAGAGGTGATTCTTTTGTGCTTCGACAAAATGGATAGAATTGTAGAGCCCTATCGCCCTTTCATAACGTCCAAGCCTGTACAAGGCATTTGCCTCGTTATAGATCGCTTCCGCACTTTTGTGCTCTATGCCATAGCGGTGGTAGCCTTTCGCACTGGCGCGAAACGCTTCATTTTCATACGCCGATTTTGCCTCATCAAGATTCCTGTAGTCGAACAGAGAAGCTTTGAGCTGCGCCGGCTGCACCAAGTTCACCGCTAATAACAGAAGTGCCGGAAGATGATAACGTTCGCCCTTGCCAAAGGAGCTGGTTGCGATCAGCAGCATCAGCATCGCCATGCCGATAAAAAAGACAAAGAGATGAAAATAGATCGGTTGCTCTTTCTCCGAGGGGTTCAACTTCTCACCGCTGATCTTCTGAAGGAATGCATTCATCTCCATACTTTCGATGCTGACGAACGTACCGCCACTCTCCTCAGCCAGCCGGCTTATCCCCCTATTGAGGCGGCTTATGACAACACGTTCTGCACTCTCTTTGCGCAAACCGCCTCCGGATTCACGCAGAGGCGCTCCCCTGTCGGTGGCCACACCAAGAACAAAGACCTTGATACCCCGCTCTTTGGCAAAAGCGATCTCTCTTGAAAAGGCTTCGCTGTCTCCGCCGTCACTTACGATCAGAAGCTTCTTCTCCCCGTCCTGAGCAAAAAGTTTGTCAGCCGCTTTTAACAGCGTCAGTATATTAGTTCCCTGCTCACTGATGTGTGTTCCCTGCAGACCTTTGAGAAAAAAAGCAATACTCCGATGATCAAGCGTAGGCGGCGAAAGCAGATAGCTCTCTTTGGCAAACGCCAGCAGACCGATCTGGCTCGAACGCGCCGCCTGCAAAAGCTCCAGAAGGGTCAACTTTGCACGTTCAAGCCGGGTAGGATAGATATCGTCACACAGCATCGAATCGCTGATATCGAGTGCGACAAAAAATGCGTCGTCCTTCACCTGCACCTTGGCGATCCCCTTCTCTATGACGGGGCCGGCGAGTGCCATGATGATAAAAAGGAACATCAAAAAGTAAAAGAAGTTTCTGACCCGCGTAGAGAGTCTGTTTGTATCGACACGCAGTTTTTCCAGTATTTTTGGGGAGAAGAGCTGCTCTTGCACCTCGCTTTGGGTGAGCAGAAGCGCAAACAGGACGATCAGGACCGGCAGCATCATATAGATAAACTCAGGGTACAGGAACGTCATAACCACCCTCTCCTGTTACGCAGATAGACATACAGAAGCAGGGTAAAAAAGGCTAAAAAGAGGGGGTAGAGATAAAAGTACTCTTTAAACGTGTAGTCATAACGTTCGATCTCCGATCTTTCCAGCGCATCGATCTTTTCATAGACACTCTGAAGTTCCTGCGCATTCGTTGCCTTGAAACTTTCGCCGCCGCTCTCTTCGGCAATGTACCCCAGCAATGCGCCGTCATATTCGTTTTCACCGCCGATGCCGATCGTATAGAACCTGACCTCCTCTTTTCTGGCCAGGGCCATTGCCGCGTGCAAAGGTATCTTTATATTCGCCGTGTTGTGCCCGTCACTCAGGAGTATCGCGATTTTGCTTTTTGCCTCTGACTCGCTTAAGAGCCTGACAGCCTGTGCAACCGCTTCATACAGGGCTGTTGAACGTCCTGCTATGCCGACATCAAGATGGCCCACGACCTGCTGGAGGATCTTTTTGTCATATGTCAGCGGCGAAGCGACGAAGGCGTAGTCGCCAAAGAGCACCATGCCTAGGTTGTCCTCCTTGCGCGAGGCGATAAAATCGTTGGCGATCGCTTTGACGACATCGAAGCGGCTCTTTTCAGGCCGGGTCGTGTCAAAGCCTTCCGCTTTCATCGATTGGCTGGCATCGAGCACCAGGGCGATAGCATAGCCTTCGACGGGAGAAAGTTCCAAAACAGAATCTTTGACAGGCGACATGATGGCGAGGGTGAGCAGCACAATACTCAGCCATTTCAGGATCCACATCCATGTGGAGACCTTTGCCGTCTCGCGGGTCAAAACCGCTGCACGGGGGAAATAGATCGCCGAAGAACGGAGCTTGCAGTAGGCTTCACAGGCGATATAGATAAAGATAAAAGTCACGACTTTCGGGTACTCGAAATAGAGCCCTTCAAACATCGATCATCCCGAGATAGATATTGTAATAACTCTTGCTCTCCTCATCTATAGCCTCGACTCTCTTTCTGTATTTATAGCGGTTGAGACGTACAACCAGGTTATCATAGGCTTCATGCAGCCGCTCGGAATCATCGGCAAAGACACGCCCGTGGTCGGTGATCGCGTAAGCGGCTTTTTTAGGGTCGCTAAAGTCGATATTCTCAAGCGCCGTATAATGGATTTTCCTGAGATTGAGTGTTTGACGGCTTCTTACGAATCTGTAAAGCAGATAGAGCCCGCCCGAAAACAGGAGAGTTGCAATGATGATGATCACGCTCAACAGAACGAACGAGTTGTCCGAAACCTCCATCAACGGCTTTATGTCGTGCAGCGGGATATCATACGAACCGGGAATCATATCTGTCCTTCAAAGAGACGCCGCAGTGCGATGGCACTGTTCTCGTCGGTATAGATCTTTGTAAAACGCACCCCGTCTTTTCGAAGTGTACTGTAAAGGGTTCTGTCGTGTGCATGCACTTTTTTGGCATAGGCATCAACGCTCTTCTGCGAATAATCACCCTCAAGCTGCACGCCTGTTTCGGGATCGCGAAGAGAGGCAAAGCCCATCACCGGCGGTTTCTCCTCCAGCCTGTCACGAACGATGATGGCGACCACTTCGTGTTTCTTGGCCAAAAGCTTGAAGTCCGGCAGTTCAAAGAAATCGGCCACCACCAAAATCAGCGAACGCCTGCGCACCCGTTTGTACAGCGTCTCGGCCAGCCCCTTGTAATCTGCAACTTTGTTGATCGGATCAAACTGCAATATCTCATCAACGCTTTTCGTGACCGATGAGACCTTTTTGGTCGGCCTGCTTTCGCTGTAAAGCCTGTCGGCATAGATATGGGTGCTTAAAAGATCGCCGTTATGCAGGATCGCGTAGGAGAGGTTCGCCACGATCTCGGCAATGAGCTCCTGCTTGAATTTTTTAGCGCCGAAATGGACGCTGCCGTTAAGCATCGTTGCAATGACGATATTGAGCTCACGCTCCTCTTTGAAGATCTTGATATAGGGCGTTTGCATCTTCGCCGAAATGTTCCAGTCGATGTGACGGATATCATCACCCGGCATATACTCGCGCAGCTCGATGAAGTCATACCCCTCGCCGTGAAAAATGGAGGGGTTGTTGCCGATCATCTCGCTGAAGACCTGACGGCGCGCCCTGACAAGGATCTTGTTTAGTGTTGACACGCAATCCTCCTAGGGAATCGGCACCGCCGCAAGGATCTTCGCGATCAGCTCATCGGTCGTGATACCTTCCGCTTCGGCCTCATATGAGAGCACGATGCGGTGGCGCATCAGCTCTTTAGCCACATAGGCCACATCCACCGGCGTCACAAAATCCTTGCCGCGCAGAAAGGCCATCGCTTTGACCGCCTTGAACATATCGATGCTCACACGCGGGCTGGCACCGAACTGGATATACTCGGCTATCTCTTCAAGCCCGTACGCTGCCGGGTCACGTGTGGCAGCAACCAGTTCGATCATATAGCCCTCCACTTCCCGATCGATATGGATCGCTTTGACCTGCGCCTTCATGGCGGCCAGCTCCTCTTTGTCCGCCACGGCCCTGATTTCCTGTGCCTCGCCGTTGGCTATGCGGCGCGCGATCTCAAGCTCTTCCTCTTTGGTGTTATAGCCCACGACCAGTTTAAGCATGAAACGGTCAAGCTGAGCCTCGGGCAGCTGATAGACTCCCTCCTGCTCAACCGGGTTTTGCGTCGCCATGACAAAGAAAGGCTTATCAAGCGCGAAACTCTCTTCACCGATGGTGACCTGACGCTCCTGCATCACTTCCAAAAGCGCCGACTGCACCTTGGCTGGAGCCCGGTTGATTTCATCGGCAAGCAGAAGGTTGGTAAAGACGGGACCGTGTTTGATCTTGAAGGCGTTTTTCTGCGGATCATAGATCTCGGCACCCAAAATATCAGAAGGGAGCAGGTCCGGTGTAAACTGTACCCGTTTAAAGTCCAGTCCCAGGCTCTTGGCAAGCGCATTGACCGTTGTCGTCTTGGCCAGACCCGGAATACCTTCGATCAATATATGGCCTTCACAAAGGAGCCCGATCAGCAGACCGTCGATCATCTTCTCCTGACCGACGACGACCTTGGCAACTTCACTTTTTATCGTTTCGATTTTACTTAACATCTCTACCCTTTAACATTTGGTTATTGTATCCTTAAGTGATTAATTACTTTTTAAAAGTGCTTTGAGCTCTTTTTTAAGATCACGAAGTGATGCCTTTTCACCCAAGACGTCATACTTCTCAATAAGGGCTGCATACCGTTCATCATCCTGCATCACCAGCTTTGTCAAGAGGCTCTTCACCGATCGACACGCCTCAATCTCCTCTTCAAACTCTTTCGGCTGCTTTTTCACCCGTTTGAATCGGGCTGCGAAACCTCCGATCACCACCCCGGATATAAAGGTCAAAAGGTAATAGAGATAGGACCAGGACCACCCGACAGCCGCCTCTTCCTGCATCACTTTGTCAAGCAGTTCTTCTCTTGCATACCCCTCTTTCACCTCGACTTGAAAGGCTTCTGAGCGGAGTACTACGCGCTCTTTTCTCCCGATATCAAAATAAGCCAGCTCTATCGGTCTGATCGTAAAGCTCTTCTCGCCTACAAGAGAGAACTTCTGCTCCCACTCCCCTTTGAAACCTTCTTCGGTCAGGCGGTAATGTTTTTCACCCGCTTCGCTGAAGATCTTGACACCATCGATACTAAGGTTGATATCTCTCATCTGGTCAAAATCGCCTTCACCGCTGACATGTACATCGAGGTGCACCGGTTCATACGCCTTTACCTCGTTCTTATCAAGAGTAACATCAAGCGCAAAGCGTCCTGTCATCCTCTCGCGATGATCAAGGACCTCCAGTTTGACAACAGGTAGTACCACCTCTTTATCACTAAAGGCATACCCCTGTACATTGTCGCGGCCGATGACAGAATTTTCGATCGAGGCTTTGGTCGTTTTACGCATCAATGCCGTTAAACGTATCTCTTTTTGCCCCGCCTTTTTCGGAAAGAGAACATAACGGTACGTACTGATCCGTTTTGCATCTTTGATATTCTCGATCTCACCCAAAGAGAGCATGCGGTACTCATCAGTCTCACCCTCGGGAGTAAACTCTATCACGTAGAGATAGGCTTTATCACTAAAATTACAGGTGTACTCGATCTCGACCGCTTCATTGACATAGACGCTGCTTTTGTTGGTTTTGAGGCTCCACACATAGGGCTCATTTCCATGGACAAGAGAGGTGATAAAAAGAAAGATAACACCCCAGATACTACCACGGTTTTGTCTCATGCACACTCCTTTGATTGATCAGTTCATACTGCTTTGACGAGAGTCTTGACTTTCCGCCTGAAAAGGAGATACGCTCCTCGCCCTCCGTCTTTTTACCGCCGGCCCCTTTGGAAGAATCGGCATCACTCTGTTGGTTGGAACCCCCGCCCTCTTTTTTCTTAGCGCTTTCAGGCGAGCTCTCGCTCTGTGAATCCTGGGCCCGTTTTTTCCCCTCCTGACGGCCTGTCAGCATATGATCCTGCTCTTCAGCTTTCGCAATAAAAGCCAGATTCTCATCCGCCTCTTTGTCATAGTTCAGCGTCAAGGACTTTATCAGCATCTCTCTCGCCTTGGCAAACTCTTTGAGACGTATATAGCAGTTTGCCATATTAAAATAGAGCCTGGCTTTGAAATCCGGATCACTCGTCCGAATGCGCATAAAGCCGTTGAGTGCATTTTCATATTCACCTTTTCTATAGTAGCTCGATGCCGTATTATAGCGTGCTGCATCGCTCTCTATCTTGGAAAAAAGTGCTGCCGCACTTCGATAGTTCTCTTTCGCATAATCCCGCTTTGCCGCCTCAAAATAGTAGGCCTCCAACAATGAGGCTTGTGCGTTAATACCGAAAAGCAGCAGCAGTACGGAGAGGGCTCTAGAGATCTTTTTTCCTAAAAAAGTAAACGCCAGCATCGCAAAAAGCAGTGCTGAAGCAGCGAAATAGTAAAAAAGCTCGTTATACTGCATCAGTTTGGTGTTAGAGATAAAATCCTCCTGCTTTTGCGAAGCGAGGGCATCTTCGAGCGAAGAGAGGCTTTCAACAACAGCGCCGCCGGACGCTGATGCCACCATTTCGATGGCATCGTTGCGCGATGTAACAACAATATGGCCCTCTTCATCTTTGACAACCTTCCCGTTTCGGTCTTTGAGCGTGCTTCCACCATGCGTACCTAAAAGGACGACATTGACGAGAAGTCCATTCTCTTTTGCAAAAGAGGCCTCCTCATTGTAATTAAGTGCATCGCCTCCATCGCTCAGCAGCACCACAATCGCTCTTTTGCTTTTAGACATCTTTCTGGCGAGTTTAAGCGCCGGCATCAGCACCGTGCCTTTGGTCATGATCATAGTCTCGTCCAAACCTTCAAAAAGATGCAGTAAGAGTTCCCTGTCACTGCTCAACGGTGAAAGAATAATCGCATTGGTGGTGTATCCTATGATCCCGTAACGGTTTTTGCTCTCTGCCTCTATAAGTTCTTTAAGCATCGTTCTGGCTGCTTCAAGACGGCTGGGGCTAACATCATCTGCCTGCATGGAAAAAGAGAGGTCAAGTGCAATGATAATGTCGCTCCCGCGCTCTTCGACATCAATAGGCTCCTGCTCAAGCACCGGACGAGAGAGTGCGACGACAATAAAGGTAACAGACAGGATCAACCAAAGATGCTGCCTTAAAAGAGTGGCTGCGTGTTTTGGTCCTCTTGGCAAAAGCAGCAGTGCCAGCGGTAGAAAGAGCCATAAATAGTGCGGTTCCAGCAGTATCATGCACGGCTCCTCTGCCAAAGTATAAAAAGGAGTACGGCCAGAGCGCCCAGCAAAGGCCATTGAAAATAGTACTCTTTGACCTGAAACTCCCGGCTTTTAATGCGGGACTGTTCCATCGCATCGATTTCTTCATAAGCCTTTTGCAGCTCTTCTTTATTATATGCGGCGAAGAAATGGCCGCCGCTCTCTTCGGCGATCTTTTCCAGAAGGGCTTTGTCGAATTCCCCTTTGTTGCCGATACCTATCGTGTAGATCTTTATCCCCTCTTGTTTTGCTAGCTCAGTCGCTTCCTTAGGAGAGATGCGGCCGCTGTTATGCTCACCGTCAGTCAGCAAAATAACAACCCTGCTTTTAGCCTTGGACTCCTTTAAAGCACGCAGCCCCATCACAATGCCTTCACCTATTGCCGTATTCTGTCCCGCCATCCCGTGTGAAAGATAACCGATCATCTCGGAGACGATCTCTTTTTCATAGGTCACCGGCGATGCGATAAAAGCAAAATCGCCAAAAAGCACCACTCCGACATTGTCCTCATAACGTTTCATCACAAAGTCCTGCGCGATCTTTTGCGTGATCTCAAAACGGCTGTCGCGGGAGTTTTCATCAAACCCGGACGCATTCATTGAGCCGCTGCCGTCAATAGACAAGACGATATCGATCCCCTTGCGGTTTAACGGATCCGTCTTGTCAATGATAATAGGTGATGCAACTGCAGTCATCAGGAAGAGAACAGCAGTGATCTTAAGTATCCACTCCCAACGCAACAGTTTTGTATGTGTCGTAAAAAAATCCAGGTGGACAAAATACCCCTGCACTATTTTCTCTTTACAGCGGTAAAGACAATAGAACAGAGGGAACAACAGTAAGAGGAGATAGGGGTACTCAAAAGTCATGTCGGATTTTAGCATAACGTAGCGCAAGTGTTAATGCAAAAAAAAATACTAAATTCGTCGATTTATTAAAATATCAGAAATTTTACATTTTTTTCAAAAAAGTATTGACATTGTTTGTAGTTTTCCCTATAATTCCCGTCCACAAACGATGAGATTCAAAGTTTGTAAACGTCCCGTTAGCTCAGTTGGTAGAGCATCTCACTTTTAATGAGGATGCCGATGGTTCGAGTCCATCACGGGACACCACTTTTTTGTGGCTCCATCATCTAATGGTTAGGATTCAAGGTTTTCATCCTTGCCATAGGGGTTCGAATCCCCTTGGAGTCACCACTTCACTACTTTAAAATTTTCAAAATACAATTAAAAACATCTTCATCATATAAAATAGAAAAATGTGTGACCGGATATACACTGTGATGTGTTCTTTCCATACCTTCGGCAAGGGTACTTTCAACACTTACAACGCCGTCGTTTTCGTCGCTGAACAAACGGCCGAAGAGTGTCCATTTTGAACTGTTCCCTGCAATGACATGATAATCGTTTGGAATGTATTGTAAATTGTTGAGGAAATGAGAGTTACTTCCCAGTTCCAAAAATGCTGGGCCAAGATACCATCTTAATGGCGAATATACTCTCAACCTGTCTACCAACAGTGAACCTTTATTCGGCGGGGCCAGTGCAATAACTTTCCCTTGGTTCCGACACCAATACCGATAGAGAAGATTCCGAGCCAGAATTCCACCCAAAGAATGGCCTATCAGATGAACGTGCCGGTATACGCCTATCTGTTTATTCTGAATTTGGTCGTGAATAAATGCCGTCACCGTCTCAATATTATGATATCGAGATGGGTAATCGATATTGTAGACATCATAGCCGTTCTCATTCAGACGTCTGGCCACTTTTGCCATAAAATATGCATGAAGACCCAGACCATGCAGCAGAACAACAGCTTCGTGTTTAGGAATACGCATTATTACAATCCTGTCTACCTAGTGCCAATATGTCAATTCTCTTTCACCCTGATCCGTCACTATTCTTATCAACTGTATTGGAATAAAAAAGATATCGTCAGAACAATAACCATTATACTACAGCAGCTTGGAATTTGGAACTAAAAAATGTCCATGTATTTCATGATCATTCATTATTGGATCTGCTTTTTTATGACAGATACTAAAGGTAAAATACTAAAAAGATGATATAGAAGCCATACTGAGTATTTTTTACTATATGATAGATGGAAGTGAGATTAAAAACAATAGAAACAGTCTCTGTGGTGGATTTGTTGCGATAAGTAAGTAAATATAACCTGGAGCATGCTGGTGGTATATTATAAGTAATAATTTATTTTAATGCATTGAATATTGAAGTAAGTCCAAGGAGTGGGGTATCAGATAAAGAATAATCCCGAAGAATGATTTGTAATGAGTAAAGTAAGAATAGATAGAAGCGAAGCTACAATGCCGCCGATATGGATGTGAAAAAGTTTATAATAATTGTAGATGATTGAAGTTTAAAAGTTGAAGTAAATCCGAGAACTAGGCGGCGACCTACGTTTCCACACCTGAAAGGTGCAGTATCATCAGCGAAGGGAGGCTTAGCTTCTGGGTTCGGAATGGAGCCAGGCGTTTCCCTCTCTCTATAGCCACCTAGACAATCGGAAGTAAAAGCATCGAGATGATCTTACTTCCAACTGCTTGGATATATTGGAGTAGTTAATTATTGTCAGTCAACAGGTTTTGTAACTATAATCGATTCATGCTGCTCATTCGATATATACTGAATAAGGCAGTGATTACGCAATTATGAAAGAAAAAGACGAACGGACTATTAGTACTGGTCAGCTAAACATATTGCTATGCGTACACACCCAGCCTATCAAGCTTGTAGTCTTCAAGCGTCCTTCAGGGAAAGTTCATCTTGGAGTTGGCTTCCCGCTTAGATGCTTTCAGCGGTTATCACATCCGTGCGTAGCTACCCAGCGATGCTCTTGGCAGAACAACTGGTGCACCAGTGGCACGTTCACCCCGGTCCTCTCGTACTAGGGGCAACTCTCCTCAACTTTCCTACGCCCACGGAAGATAGGGACCGAACTGTCTCACGACGTTCTGAACCCAGCTCGCGTACCGCTTTAAATGGCGAACAGCCATACCCTTGGGACCTGCTCCAGCCCCAGGATGCGATGAGCCGACATCGAGGTGCCAAACCTCCCCGTCGATGTGAGCTCTTGGGGGAGATCAGCCTGTTATCCCCGGCGTACCTTTTATCCTTTGAGCGATGGCCCTTCCACACAGAACCACCGGATCACTATGACCGACTTTCGTCTCTGCTCGACGTGTATGTCTCACAGTCAGGCTAGCTTATGCCATTATACTCTACGATGGATTTCCAACCCATCTGAGCTAACCTTTGTAAGCCTCCGTTACTTTTTAGGAGGCGACCGCCCCAGTCAAACTACCCACCAGACATTGTCCTCGCACGAGATAATCGTACCAAGTTAGCTATCAGAATATTCAAGGGTGGTATCTCAAGGATGCCTCATCATGAACTGGCGTCCATGAATCAAAGGCTCCCACCTATCCTGCACATGAATATCCCAATAGCAGTGTCAAGCTATAGTAAAGGTGCACGGGGTCTTTCCGTCTTTCCGCGGGTAGGAGGAATTTTCACCTCCACTACAATTTCACTGGATTTACTGTTGAGACAGCTCCCATCTCGTTACGCCATTCATGCAGGTCGGTATTTAACCGACAAGGAATTTCGCTACCTTAGGACCGTTATAGTTACGGCCGCCGTTTACTTGTGCTTCAATTCACCGCTTCGCAAAGCTAACGGATCCTTTTAACATTCAAGCACCGGGCAGGCGTCACACCCTATACATCCTCTTACGAGTTAGCAGAGTGCTGTGTTTTTGGTAAACAGTCGGGAGGGACTCTTTGCTGCGACCATGTAATGCTTTCGGGAGCAAGTCCCTAAACATTTATGGCACACCTTATTCCGAAGTTACGGTGCTAGTTTGCAGAGTTCCTTAACAGTAATTCTTCCACGCGCCTTAGAATACTCATCTCACCCACCTGTGTCGGTTTACGGTACGGGCAACGGTTGTTCTCATTTAGAGGCTTTTCTCGGCACGACGGCATCATCGATTCTCCTCGCTAGCCGAAGCTATTGAAGAGCCTGTAAGATCTCGGTCTAATGTACAGCGGATTTTCCTACTGTACAACCTACGTCCTTCGACCCACTATTCCATCAGTGAGCTCGATTAGCCCTATGCGTCCCCCCATCATTCAAACAAACAACCGTCGGTATCGGAATATTAACCGATTTGCCATCGTCTACCCCTTTCGGACTCGACTTAGGTCCCGACTAACCCTACGATGACGAGCATCGCGTAGGAAACCTTGGGTTTACGGCGAAGAGGATTCTCACCTCTTTTATCGCTACTCATGCCTGCATGCTCACTTCCAAACGCTCCAGCACTCCTTACCGGTATACCTTCAACGCTGTTTGGAACGCTCTCCTACCACTCGTACAAGTACGAATCTAGAGCTTCGGTGACTGTCTTAGCCCCGTTATATTTTCGGCGCAGAATCGCTAGACCAGTGAGCTGTTACGCTTTCTTTAAAGGATGGCTGCTTCTAAGCCAACCTCCTGGTTGTCACAGCAACTCCACATCCTTTTCCACTTAGACAGTACTTAGGGACCTTAGCTGCTAGTCTGGGTTGTTCCCCTCTCGACATAGGATTTTATCACCCTACGCCTGACTCCCGAGGTTACACATGAAGTATTCGGAGTTTGATAGGGTTTGGTACCGCTGTATGCAGCCCTAGCCCTGTCAGTGCTCTACCCCTTCATGCTACTGCTCGAGGCTATACCTAAATATATTTCGGAGAGAACCAGCTATCACTAAGTTTGATTGGCCTTTCACCCCTATCCACAAGTCATCCGAAGACTTTTCAACGCCTACCGGTTCGGTCCTCCACCGGCTCTTACACCGGCTTCAACCTGCTCATGGATAGATCACTTAGTTTCGGGTCTGCAGCATCTGACTAATTCGCCCTATTAAGACTCGCTTTCGCTACGGCTTCTCGTTTGATTAACCTTGCCAGATACCACAACTCGCAGGCTCATTATGCAAAAGGCAGTCCGTCACACGTATATATAATCGTGCTCCGAATGATTGTAAGCCATAGGTTTCAGGTTCTATTTCACTCTGCTCACCGCAGTTCTTTTCACCTTTCCCTCACGGTACTGGTTCACTATCGGTCTGGTAGTAGTATTTAGGATTGGAGGGTGGTCCCCCCGGCTTCAGTCAAGATAACACGTGTCCCGACCTACTCTGGATCCTGCTAGCGTTCTTCTGATTTCGACTACGAGGCTATCACTCGCTATGGCCCGACTTTCCAGACGGTTCGTCTATCATCCAAACTACATATCGCAGTCCGCAACCCCAAGCACAAGTGCCTGGTTTGTCCTAATCCCATTTCGCTCGCCGCTACTATGGGAATCTCGTTTGATTTCTCTTCCTTCAGGTACTGAGATGTTTCACTTCCCTGAGTTCGCCCCCCGTAGGGTAACATGAATCGCTCCATGCTGGGTTGCCCCATTCGGAAATCCCCGGATCAAAGCTTCTTGGCAGCTCCCCGAGGCTTTTCGCAGCCTAGTACGTCCTTCATCGCCTCTACCAGCCAAGGCATCCACCTATGGCCCTTAATATCTTTATTCTAATTTGCGTATTCACTACCTTATCAATATACATCAAATAAAGCAGTCAATGAATTAATTGTAGTTACAATTTTGTTGACTTTGACAATAATAAGTTAAATAACATCTAGACTTCTAAAAGTCTAATTCAAATACTTCGTTTAGTACTTGAATTAAACTTCTAACCTCTAATGGTGGAGAATAGCGGGATCGAACCGCTGACCTCCTGCGTGCAAGGCAGGCGCTCTCCCAGAGCTAATTCCCCATCCGGTCTTCGTGATCTTTACATGGTGGGCCTAGGAGGACTTGAACCTCCGACCTCACCCTTATCAGGGGTGCACTCTAACCAGCTGAGCTATAGGCCCTAATTAATATGTTCAAATAACATAGATCACTGAAAACTAAGTAAGTAGACACGTTAACTCTTCTAAGACGTGAGATTTTCTTTGAGTTCGTCAATCGAATGCGAACTCGTTACTCTAGAAAGGAGGTGATCCAACCGCAGGTTCTCCTACGGTTACCTTGTTACGACTTCACCCCAGTCGCTAATTCCGCCGTAGAGGGTAGCTACTTTAGCATCCCCGCTTCGGGCGAAATCAACTCCCATGGTGTGACGGGCGGTGAGTACAAGACCCGGGAACGTATTCACCGTAGCATTGCTGATCTACGATTACTAGTGATTCCAGCTTCATGTTCTCGAGTTGCAGAGAACAATCCGAACTGAGAGACGCTTTGTGAGATTGGCTCCACCTCGCGGTATCGCAACTCTCTGTACGCCCCATTGTAGCACGTGTGTAGCCCTAGCCATAAGGGCCATGATGACTTGACGTCGTCCTCACCTTCCTCCTCCTTGCGAAGGCAGTCTCGCTAGAGTGCTCAGCCGAACTGTTAGCAACTAACGACGAGGGTTGCGCTCGTTGCGGGACTTAACCCAACATCTCACGACACGAGCTGACGACAGCCGTGCAGCACCTGTTTTCAAGCTCCCCGAAGGGCACTCTCTCATCTCTGAAAGATTCTATCAATGTCAAGGCTAGGTAAGGTTCTTCGCGTATCTTCGAATTAAACCACATGCTCCACCACTTGTGCTCCCGTTCTGTCCTCCCTCTATTCCTTTGAGTTTTAATCTTGCGACCGTACTCCCCAGGCGGAATGCTTAATCTGTTAAGTGCATCACCGAAGAGACAAGCTCCCCGACGACTAGCATTCATCGTTTAGGCGTGGACTACCAGGGTATCTAATCCTGTTTGCTCCCCACGCTTTCACGCCTCAGCGTCAGTAATGTCCCAGCAGGTCGCCTTCGCTTTCGGTATTCCTAGTGATATCTACGGATTTTACCCCTACACCACTAATTCCACCTGCCCCTTCCATACTCTAGGTTCCCAGTTTCAAGTGCAGTTCTATGGTTGAGCCATAGGATTTCACACCTGACTTAAAAACCCGCCTACGCGTCCTTTACGCCCAGTGATTCCGAATAACGCTTGCTCCCTCCGTATTACCGCGGCTGCTGGCACGGAGTTAGCCGGAGCTTATTCATCAGATACCGTCATTTTCTTCTCTGATAAAAGGAGTTTACACACCGAAATGCGTCATCCTCCACGCGGCGTTGCTGCATCAGGGTTTCCCCCATTGTGCAATATTCCTCACTGCTGCCTCCCGTAGGAGTCTGGTCCGTGTCTCAGTACCAGTGTGGCGGATCATCCTCTCAAACCCGCTATGTGTCATCGCCTTGGTGAGCCATTACCTCACCAACTAGCTGATACAATATAGGCCGATCCCTTAGCGAAAAACCTTTCCCGACTTGCATTAAACAAGAAGGAGTATCCGGTATTAATCACCGTTTCCAGTGGCTATCCCAGACTAAGGGGCACATTACCTATATATTACTCACCCGTGCGCCACTCGTCAGCAAGAAGCAAGCTTCTCCTGTTACCGTTCGACTTGCATGTGTTAAGCACGCCGCCAGCGTTCATTCTGAGCCAGGATCAAACTCTCCATAATTAATTATGTAAAGACTGCCTAAGCAGATTACTGATCTTATGCCCAAGATTTTAAAATCATTGGCTATAAAAAATAGTGTCAATTTCAATCTAAGTATTTAAACTTCAACTGAAATAGACGGTTGTGTTTTTGTGTCTTATAAAGTTAACTTCCAACCCCGAAAGGTCAGTGTCAAACTTACTTAGTTTTCAATGATCTCAAACTTTTAAAAAGCTTCAACTCGAAGTCTTTCTCGTCTCTCTTTCAAGCGACTCATCGTTTGTGGACGGGAATTATAGACAAATCAAAACCCTATGTCAAGAGCTTTTCGCGCGAATTGTCAAATTTCTTGAAATTTGTAAATATCCTTTACTGAAGAGCCCTTTTTATGCCAAAGCGATCGATGGCCAAGAGCAGTACAGGAAGGATTAACAGATCGGTCAACAGCGACAATATCATCAACGAGGCTCCGTACCCGCCTATCAGTTCCAGTGAGGGGACATCCGTCAGCGTCAGAAGCACAAAAACACCTGTCAGAACGATGCCGCCGATGATGACCGGAACACCGGCATAGAAGAACATGATTTCCAGCGCGTGTTTCTGCGTCCGTCCAAAGAACCGGCTCCGGTAATATTTATAGGCAAAGTGGACCGTAGCATCTGAAGCAAGTCCCACCGTAATCGTCATGGCAATCAGCACCTCCAGACTCAGCACTATATTAAAGATGTTCAGAAAGAGGGTAAACCAGATAATCGGGATTGCATTGGTGATGAAACCGACGAAGACCATCTCCTTGTTTCTAAAAATCCACCCCATTATTACCCCTATCATAATCAAAGCCGTTCCCAGCGATATGCCCAGCATCGCCACCTTATCTATTTTCGCGCTGTCAATGATACTGTTAATGTCCGTAAAATAGATAGGTATTTTATGATAGTTCTGCAGCCAGTGTATAACACTGTTCTTATCGATATCTTCCAGACTGACGCGCAGCCGCAAGGTGTCATTATTGATCAGATTCTCTTCCAGGCCGTAAAGTTCCAGGAAAAAAAGTGCCTGCATATAGTTTTGTTCACTAAAAATATCTTTTTGACCACTGGCCTCATTAAAGAGCTTCATGACACTCAGCAATGAGTAGACCTCTTTGACACCGTCATTCTCTTTTTTCAATGCTGTTTCGAAAGCATCGATCTTTTTCAGCAGATCCAGGTCAACTTCATTATAAGGAACGGATATGCTGATAATATCCTTCTCTACATTTTGGGCGAAGAGCTTCTCTTGCACAAAAAGGAGCTGATAAGCACCTGCAATCAATACAATAGTCGAAGCACCCAGGAAAAACTTGAGATAGTTTTTATTGTAATGAATCTCGCGGTTGGCAAAGATGTAACAGTAACGTGCGAACTCGACTTTCGGATGCTTCACCCGGAAGTAGCTCAAAACGGCAGGCAGCAGTGTCAGGTTCAGCAGATAGGCAAACCCAGAGGCCAGAATGACACTCAGGCTCAGCTGCTGCACAATAATGGAGTCGACAAAGAGAAGCGGTCCCAACCCGATCAATGTAATAAAAGTTGTCCAAAAAGCGGGGCTGAGATTTCTGTTGATCGTTTTGAGCATGGCGCGCGAGGTATCCGCCTTATATTGCGACACATGCCAGCGGTAATAGAAATAGAGATAATCTACAAGTGCAATACTCACAACGATCAGTGTCATCGAGATATGCACTTTGTTGCTTCCGCTCACCACAAAGCTGAGGGTAAAGGTTGCAACCAGGGTCAGGGTGATGATCATCAGCGCAGCCAAAGCCGAGATATAGTTATGAAACAGCAGACGGAAAAAAAGTATAATGGTAAAGACCACTGCCATGGCGTAGAGAATATAATCACTCAGATTCGCATCGGCATCCGGTTCGGAATAGCTGTACGCATACGGTATCTTGACGCCGTCAAGATTCACAGGCTTGCTTGAATAGATATAGTAGGCAACTTTGGTAAAGTCGTTGTTGACAAAGTTCTCATAGCGACCGTCAAAGACTTTTACAAACGCCTGCAGCGCTTTTGCATCCATCATTCCCAGATGCGTCGCTTTGACCAGTGAAGACCCCTCGCCGCTGCTCTCGTTATAGATACGGTACGAACTGCAGAGGGATTCAACATGACGGACCCCGTCCAAAGATTCCAGCCGCTTCTGGAATTGGTTGAGTTTCGCTTTGACCCCTTCATCAAAGGTATCCAGTGAAAGGACTAGCCTCCCGATATGATCTGCTTCGTACGACTGCATCTTGGTACGCTGCATCTCTTTTGATTCGTTTAACCAGAAAAGGGCATCCGAGGTCATGAATTCCGGACGGTATAGAAAGAGCGACAGAACCGTGACGAAGAGATAACCCAGAATGATCTTCAATCGGTGTTTTTGCACTTTCTCCACATAGGAGCTGACCTTCGGGGTGTGGTAATACATAACTATTGGCCTCTCTTTTTCTTGGGCTTTTTGACCATGATCATATAGGGTCGTTTATAGACATCCAGTTTTCTGGCTACCGCTTCGATCGCTTCTATCTTTTGACGCACCGCAGCACTGTTGTGCTCGGTTGTCTCGACCTCTTCACGTTTGACCATGACTTTGAGCAGCAGCTGCAGAGGATTCTCGGCAGAAAATATCGTAGCGACCATCGCTTCAGAATGCAGACGCGGAAGGGTATAGAGATAGAAGTTGTAGCTGTAACGCGAGCGCATCTTCTCGCTCTCGGCAACCATCTCGACAAAATTGCGCGAGTGCGGGCACAATGGGTCGATAAAGACATGCACCTTGACAGGACCACTGCCCAGATGAAGCGCCTCCGTTTCAATCGTTTTCAGCAGAGGTAGGCTCTGTGACAGCGGAAGCTTCACATGCACCTTACCGTCATCAGCAATCAAATGTGTCAGCATAACAACAGTAATAAAAAAGAGTATACTAAATAAACGCATGTTCTAAGAATAACGGTTATGCGTTACAAAAACGCTACAAAATTGTCTCTTTTTTGTGCAATCGTCAACTTTAGGGCACCACTAAAAACCCCAGTCCGCCTCAGAGGGTAGAAAGAGAGATGAGATGGTGCAGAACTTTTATTGAATCATAGCCGTAGCTATGAGGATAGAAAATTCTGTGCAAGATCGCTCTCTTTATCCCTCCCTTCGGGCGATAGAGAGAAGTCCACACTCCGCGTTGCTCCTTTTCGCCTTAGCTATGGCTAGGGCTTTAAAGGAGCGCCTTGATTGTGAATTTCTCTCTATCGCTGAGACTAACTGGTGTTTTTACTGGTGCCCTTCATATAGATTGACTATAATTTTGCCATGAATAAAACGCTCGGAGCATGTCCTTACTGTCCTGACGGACGAATTGAGGTCAGAAATATCAGTGTCGAAGGCAAACCGCTCAAACTTTATGCCTGTTCCAATGCCCGCTGGACATATGAATATGATATGGCAGAACTGACAGACGACTCTACCTGTTCGTTTCGCATCTTTCAAAATGCACTGCTGCGCTGGAACAAAAAGGCGATCAGTGAAAAAGAGATCCGTACCCTGCTCGAAGATGAACAGGTCATGGTACGGCTCTACAGTTCCCGTGCGAAAAAAGAGTATTATAAATGGTTGGTGCTAGATGAAGAGTATGGCTGTTCGATTGTATGGGATATTTTTATTAATTCGGATGAGAACGATCAATAGAGGGCAGAGCTAAGGAACGCGTCCTTATTTGGACGAAGCGTCTATATCCTTGGCACTGTTTTGCAGTTTGTAAAAGTTTAAAATATCTTCTTCGAGGACAAGGCGGCAGAACTCTGCTTCTTCACCCATCGCTTCAAGCTCGATCACGAGTTCGATGATCTCCTGTTTCAAACGAACATCGGGCGGAACATAACCACATGCACCCATGTCAGACTCTTTCTAACGACCGATGTCGGCGAGGGCTTTAACGACCGCCTCTTTAAGTTCGGGAGAGATGCGGTCCGCCTTGTCGCGGATCCAGACCAGGAAACCAGGATCGATCTGCGCAACTTCTTCCGGAGTTTGACCGCGGTATTTCGCAAAAGGGATGGTGATCTTGATCTGTGACTTCGTCTGCTGCATGATCGTTTCCATGGTATGACGAAGGTCGGTGTCCAGGTCAAAGGTATCAATCATATATTGCAGTGAATTGCGGTCATTGAGCGCGATCTCTTCAAAGGTCTTGCCTTTATGCTTGCCGAACGTCATGATATCGAGCATGATCGGCCCTGAACAGAGTTCCATCATCTCTTCCAACTCTTGTTCTTGCAAAAGATGGTCTAAAAAGAGTTTCAGCACAATAACATCACCCAAGGCGTCATGCGCACGCACGGCAACGCCCAACTCATCGATCAAGGCCTGCTCTTTTTTGTACAGTCCCAGTTCATACCGTTTATGCTGAAGACCGTGCGGGGTCTGCAGCGGGTACTTTTTGCGCAGGATACGGTAGGTGTCAACCAGCTTCATCTTGGAGGTGAACCCCTCTTTCGCCAGCATTGCCTCATCAAACTCTGCATTTTGGATGATCAGTACATTTTCAGGCGTGTTGAGTTCATTCAGACGTCTGAACGCTTCCGTATCGACACATGCCGGTTTGCCTTCAAGCATCTCGGGCGTAATATGGTGAATCGCCATCGAATCAAACTTGATCGGCACCGGCGCGCTACAGAATTGATCGTGTATCTCCAAGATATTGCCCTCTGCGTCTGTAACCAAATAGCTTAATTGAATAATACGGTCTTCCGCATCGACTCCTGTTGTTTCAGTATCTAATATAATAAATTTCAAATTTTTCCTTTAATCTGTATAACATTGTAACTATTTATCTTGAAAGTGGGCTAGTCACCGCCCTTTCTCCTACTCCCAGTCCTTGAATTTGGACGAGGAGTGTTTGTCTTTTTTATATTGCCGCTGGTTCATACTTTTTTCGATCTGGTTGGCGGTGTAAAGGATGTCCTGCTTTATCTGCTGGATATCTTCATCCGAATCACGGTAGCCCAATATCTTCTCGACCAATTTTTCGAGTTCGTTAAACTCACCCTTATAGAGGGCTACTTTCTCAATTCGGTCAAGATAACGTCTGTTATTATCAACCTTCTTGTCAAACACCTCTTTACTCACCTCTTCCGCTTTAAAAAGATAGTTGGTGATGCTGTGGGTAAAGCGTTCAAGAACACGGATGTAGCGGAGCCGCTTGGTGTTCTCGTCACGTTTTGTTGAAACTTTTGCCATTACAGATATACTTTATAGTCAATTTACATTTAGCAAGTACAATTATAGCAATGAAACACCAAGGAAAAAAATGAGATACCTGATTACTTTTATGCTGCTTATGACAACGCTTCTGCAAGCAGAGATTATCATTGAACCGATCTCTCAAGAGTTACTGGCCAAAAAAGTGCCTCTTATCGATATTCGGACAGAGGGAGAGTGGAAAGAGACAGGTATTATCAAAGGTGCAATACCTATCACCTTCTTTAACGAACAGGGCCAATACGACCTGGAAAAATTCCTTGCCGAACTCAATGCAAAAGTCGACACCAAAAAAGAGTTTGCACTGATCTGCCGCAGCGGCAGCCGTTCAAACATGGTTGGAAAATATCTCTCGGACAAACTTGGCTACAAGGTGATCGATATACAGGGCGGGATGCTTGATGCCAGACAACGCAATGTGCCTGTAGTGCCTTACGAAGGACAATAGATAAAACTTCTCAAGATCTTCTTTACGATCTTCTTGCGGATCGTCATTGTCTTCAGCCTGATCGCGCTTGTCGTTTTCCTATTTTGGGCTCTGCTCTATTGGATACTCTATTGAAACGCCAAGCGAACACAGCCTGCTGGGCTACTTAAACACCACATTCAACCTGAAGATGTCTTCTTCGGTCGCCTAAGCGGGGTCTCATTTGCAGTTGGTTTGTGAGTAATTACTTTTTCAAAAAACGCAGAAGATCAATATATTCTTCTTCGATCGTCTTCATATTGTCGAGCAGCTTCATCTCGTCGATACCGGCATTTTCATTAAGAAACTGCTGTTTCCAGGCGATGTTGTTGACCAATTCAACAAGCCCTGTCTCGACATACTCGATCATATCGTCGATATCCCGTCCCTTGATCACCCCGCTGCTCTCAGCATTGTAGAAGAGCATCGCCTTGTCGGTCATCTCCTGGGTAAATCGAAAATCTTCCGCAATATTTTTGATGATTGTCTTTATACGCTCATCTTTTACGACACGTTTTGCCATCTGTTATTCCTGATAGTTTTTCTGTATTTTAGCCAAAGCGGCTTTATCGAGAGGGAGGGGATACAAAGGTCGTGTTGAGTCTTATCTGCGTTTAAAGCGATACTCCATCTCTTCTAGAAGCCCTTTGAGTTTCGTCTGGATATCCCCCTGAAACTCAAGAAACACTTCATTGACCGTTCCGCCGCAGCCCAACCTCTTTTTCAGGGTTTTGAGCAGCTCTTTCATCTCATCCTTGGAGACGGAGAAAGGCCCCACCAGTGTCACGGGCTTGCCCCTGCGTTTCTCTTTGTGAAAAACAAGCTGGTGCCTGGAAGGTTCCAGACTCTCCACTATCACACTTGCCCGTTTCTCAGTAACCTGGGCCCACCCTTCGTCAAATTCAGCGCCGATCTGAAGATCAAGTTTCTTGCCTCTGCTCATGCTTGCTCCCCGATATGCGCAAAACGCGGCACAGTAAGTCCGTCGACTTTCACGCTCTCCGTAAACATCGCCAAAGGACGCACCCACAGGCCCCTTTCGCCGTAAAGGGCGCGGTAGAGCACCAGCTCTTCCTCCGTTTCCGAGTGGCGTACGATCTCGATCACCTCGTATCGATTGCCTTTATAGTGCTGATAAAGCCCTGCTTTAAGCACGCTTGACCTTCTGGACAAGCGCGCTGACACCCGGCGCGTCCAACTCGCCCTTCTGGGCCATCATCATGATCGGATTTTTGCAGTAGAGGTCATTGTCATAGACAACGACAATCACCTCGTCGCCCTCTTCAAGGAAAGTCGTCTCACCGTACGTCGTATAACGTGTCGCACCGATGCTGATAACGGCTCTCTCGGGATAGCCGGCTTTTTCGATGTACTCGATCAGCGGTTCAAGCGGACCCTTGTCGACCTGTTCATTGATCTGGTTTCGCATCCAGTCAAGCAGTTTCTGGTAGAAAAAGCTGTAACCGCTGAGTTCGACATCCTCACCGTAGCGCATCATCATATCGCCGCGGCGAAGGAAGCTGCAGATACGCCAGTGGTCAAGCATGCTTCCTTCCTCAAAGGTATCGATATCGATCAGCTTCGGGCTCAATCCCTTGCTTGAAGGGCCCCAGTTCTTCTTTTCCGAGATCTTCTTGGCCCCCTCTTTTCGGATGGAACAGTCGTTGTAGGCAGCAAACTGCTTCGGTGTGATCGCACTGACGCTGCCGTTCTCGTAGCTTATCTCGCAGATCAGAGCGACTTCGGGTTCTGCCTGGACGTTCGACTCTTCGTCAGGCAGGATAATCGTGTCGCCGGAGATCGGGTAGACCCCGAGCCGGTTCTCAAAACCCGGAATATAGAAAGGGAAGATCCCCTTCGGCCCGTTGGGGTCTTCCGTTATGACATCCTTGAAGTCCGCCAGTTCACCGGCCTGCTCCAGATGAAGCGCGAAGTTTCCGGCGATCCCCAGCCCGAGACAGTCTTTAAAGAGAGCCATTCGCTTTTGCCTCGGCGAACTCTTCGTAGCTTCCTTTGAAGTCGATATAGCTTCCGTCACTGTGCAGTTCGATGACTCTGTCGGCGAACGCATCGAGCAGCTCGCGGTCATGCGAGACACAGATCACATTGCCTTCGAAGTTGTAAAGGGCCTCACCCAGTGCGACGATAGCCTCAAGGTCAAGGTGGTTGGTCGGCTCATCCAATACCAGGAAGTTACCGTTTTCAAGCATCATTTTGGAGAGCATCATACGGTGTTTCTCACCACCCGAGATTTTCTCGACCGATTTTTCCTGCTGCTCGCCGTTGAAGAGCATACGCCCCAGGCAGTTACGGATCTCTGCGATGTCGCGTTTAGGATCAAAACCGCGCAGCCACTCATAGAGTGTACCGTCGCCTTTGATCTGGTCCGTCGTATCCTGCGGGAAGTATGAATTTTCGATCGTTGCACCCCAGTGGACCGAACCGGCCGTCGGCTTCATCTCTTCCATGATAATCTTACAGAATGTTGTCTTCCCCACACCGTTGGCACCGATAAGCGCAATCTTCTCGCCCGGTTCAACACGGATCGTCATATCTTTCAAGACTTCAAGGTCACCGTAGGCGTGTGAAACGCCCTCAAGCCAGAGTGCTTCGTCCCCCATCTGGCGCTTCGCTTTAAAGACGATGCTCGGGTCACGGCGCGAAGAGGGCTTGATATCTTCAATATTGAGCTTATCAAGCTGTTTCTGGCGGGATGTCGCCTGTTTTGCTTTCGACGCATTCGCAGAGAAACGGCGGACGAAGGCTTCGAGGTCCGCTTTCTCTTTGAGCTTTTTGGCGTTGTCGTTTTCGAGCTGTTTCGCCATTACGGTCGAGGCGATATACCAGTCGTCGTAGTTACCAGTGAACTCGCGGATCTTCTGGTAATCGACATCCAGGATATTGGTCACAACGGCATTAAGGAAGTGTCTATCGTGTGAGATGACGACCATCGTCCCTTCATGGCGCTGCAGTTCATTCTCCAGCCAGCCGATACTCTCGATATCGAGATTGTTGGTAGGTTCATCGAGGAAGAGGACATCAGGTTTCGGGAAGAGGACCTGCGCAAGCAGTACCTTGAACTTGTCGGAGGTCTTTAGCGACGACATCAGGTTGTAATGCTCTTCCGCCGGGATACCGACGTTTTCGAGGATCTTGGCGATCTGGATCTCATACTCATAAGTCGGGTCTTCCTCAACACAGATCATTTCCAGTTCGCCCAGGCGCTCATTGACCTTGTCATCTTCGAAATCGCCCGTCGTATAGAGTTCTTCCTTCTCTTTGACCGCATCATAAAGACGTTTGTTACCGTACAGTACCGCGTCCATGATCGTGAAATCTTCAAAGGCATACTGGTTCTGCCCCAGAACGCCCACTTTGAGGCCGCTGCCGATGATCACTTCGCCTTCATACTCTTTGATCTCGCCACTTAAAATTTTCAAAAAAGTTGTTTTTCCGGCGCCGTTGGCACCGATCAGACCATAGCGTTTGTGCTGGTCAAGTTTAATGTTGATATCTTCAAATAGGATACGACTGCCGAAACGCATCGTTAAGTTTTGTGTTCTAACCATAATTCTTCTCTTCTTCAGGCAATACTATTATCAAAGTACCTAAAATATTTTTTGGAATTATACCCAAAAAGTGGTTAGTAATGGTGAACAGGGCTTATGCCTCCTTCAGAGGGGGCCTCGCAAAAAAAACGCGTTTGCAAAGTCTTTCTCTCTACCCGCAACACTTTTTGTATTTTTTTCCACTGCCGCAGGGACACGGTTCATTGCGCTCGATCTTTGTGTTGAAAAGCGTGCCCTCGTCATAGAGCCACCGAGAACCGTCAAAAACGAATCGGCTCTTCTCATGCAGAAGATGGATGCCGATTTCATCACGGTAATAGGCCTTGAACTCGACAATGTCGTCATGTGCATCCAGTACTTCGAGCTTGAGCCATTCAACCTGTCCCATCTGTGCCTTAAGCTGCTCAAGCTCATCTGCAGCATGATGTTTTGGCATCGACGTCTTGAGCAGATACGCCGCCTCTCCCAGGGCAAAGGCACTGTAACGTGAACGCATCAGCTGTTCGGGGGTTTGTGCTTTTTGCAAACCCCTGTGCAACGGTTCACAACACTCGGAATATTGTTTTCTCGAACCGCACGGGCAAAACATTTTGAACCTTTTTTTGATACGTCTTGTATCGATTAAATATGCCGTAAGGCTATCACAATGAAGATTGAAGTAACATAAGCCAAATACAGTGGCCTACCGAGGAATTTTAATGTCTAAAACGTCCAGTCTCTATCTCGCTTCACTCGAAGCTTCAGCCGGCAGTCTTATTGTCAGTATGGGTTTGATGGAACTGCTTAAAAGCCGTTATGCAAAGGTCGCTTTTTTCCGTCCCGTCATTATCAACAAAGAGAAAAACGATGACGACATCGATTTTATGCGCGAACACTTCAGACTGAAACAGTCCTATGAAGAGAGCTTACTTTATTCTGTTGAAGAGGTCGAGAAACTGATCGCCGAAGAGCGCTTGGACACCCTGGTAGAAACGCTTATTTCGCATTGCAGGACCCTGGAAAAACAGTATGATTTCATCCTTATCCAGGGGCTTCCCCGTTCCCTTTTCAGCAAGACGCTTGACTTTGATATCAACCTCTTTCTGGCCAAAAATCTCAACGCCCCTTTTATCCCGGTATTCAATGCCAAAAATAAAAAGAGCCGCGAACTCTATGACGAGATCAAGATCGAAGAGGATATTATCCACAATGAAGGGGTCAGCCATTTTGCCACCTTTATCAACCGCATTGAAACGTCACAGCTAAAAGCCCTGAAGCAACTTCTCAACGACCATCCGACAAACGTGGCAAACTATCTGCTGCCTGAGAACAGCGAACTCGATACCCCCTCGCTCCGGGAGATAAAAAAGGCCCTGAATGCCGAGATGCTGCTTGGCGATGAAAAGGCACTGAACAATGTCGTCAAACAGAGCAAGATCGCCGCGATGAGTCTGGAACACTATCTTCCCCGCCTGAAAGAGGGTTCGTTGGTCATCGTTCCAGCCGACCGTATTGATATTATTCTCGCCTCTTTCGTCTCGTTTTATGCCAAAGACTTCCCCAACATCGCCGGGATTATCCTTACAGGGGGCCTCACCCCGAATACGACCATGATGCAGCTCCTGGAAAACTTCCATATGATCGAACTGCCGATCATAAGTGTCGATTCCGATACCTATGAGACGGCTACGGTAGTCCATAATGTACGCGCCCGCATTACAGCCAAAAGTACCCGAAAGATCGCCCTGGCAAAAGGGATCTTTGAAAGCTGTGTTTCCAGCGAACATATCGTGCAGGGCTTAAAAGAGGTGCACAGCAGTGTGACTACCCCGATGATGTTCACCTACACTCTATTTGAGCGGGCGCGACAGCACCGCAAACGCATTGTCCTGCCTGAAAGCGGCGATGAGCGAATCCTGCGTGCGGCAGAGATCTTGCTGCGGCGCGATATCGTCGATATCATTTTACTCGGAAACCGAGAGGAGATCGAACACCATGTCTCTCTGTTAGGGCTTGACCTCTCCAAGGCAACGATCATCGATCCTGAAGACTCCCCGTTAAAGGAGAAGTTCACCCAAAAGTTTTTTGAACTCCGCCGGGCAAAAGGGCTTAGTCTCGATGCGGCAAGGGACGCCATGGTCCATCCCAACTATTTCGCGACGATGATGGTACACCTAGGCAAGGCTGACGGCATGGTCTCCGGAGCCATGCATACCACCGGCGATACGATTCGCCCTGCCCTTCAGATCATCAAAACAAAAGAAACCGCCCAGATCGTCTCCAGTGTTTTCTTTATGTGTCTGGAAACCCGTGTTCTGGTCTATGGTGATTGTGCGATCAATCTGGAGCCAAATGCCGAAGAACTGGCACAGATTGCCATCTCATCAGCCGAAACGGCGTTACTTTTCGGGATCGAACCGCGTATCGCCATGCTCTCATACTCCACCGGCCGATCGGGTCAAGGCGCCACCGTAGAAAAGGTACGCAAAGCAACCGAGATCGTCAAGTCAGGCCACCCTGAGCTCCTTATTGAAGGGCCGATCCAGTATGACGCCGCGATCGATGCCGATGTTGCCAGAACAAAACTGCCCCAAAGCAGCGTCGCCGGACAGGCGACCATCTTTATCTTCCCCGATCTCAACACCGGTAACAACACCTACAAAGCCGTACAACGGAGTGCCGGCGTTATCGCCATAGGCCCTGTACTGCAGGGGCTCAAAAAACCGCTCAATGACCTCAGCCGCGGCTGCAGCGTCGACGACATCGTCAACACCGTAGCCGTCACCGCTATCCAGGCCCAGGGCAGTAAATGACAATACTTGTTTTAAATGCCGGAAGCTCCTCGCTTAAGTGGAAACTTTTCGAACTGGAGGGAGAAAAAGAGATTGCCTCCGGACTGATCGAAGGTATCGGTGAAGAGCGCAGTCTCTTCCATCTTTACCATGGCGCTAAAGAGCTCGAGCTCACACAGACCACCCCCGATCACCAAAGCGCCTTTTCAATGCTATTTGACAGTTTTGAGAAAGAGCAGATCATCAATATCAAACAAGACCTGGACATAATAGGCCATCGTGTTGTCCACGGCGGAGAACGGTTTTACAAACCGACCATCATTAATGAAAAGATTCTTGGCGACCTCAGAACACTTCATCTTCTTGCCCCGCTGCATAACCCGGTCAACATACTCGGCATCGAAATCACCCTCAGAGAGGCACCGCAGATCCCCAATGTGGCTGTCTTCGACACGGCCTTTCACCATAGCATACCCGAATATGCTTTTCGCTATGCGCTGCCCACGGAGCTCTACAAAAGGGAGCATATCCGCCGCTACGGTTTTCACGGTACTTCGCACCGTTTTGTGGCAGAAGAGACGGCAAAAACACTCGGCCGGCCGCTCAAAGCACTCAACCTGATCACCCTGCACCTCGGCAACGGCGCGAGTGCCTGCGCTGTCAGACAGGGTGAAAGTGTCGATACCTCCATGGGTTTTACGCCGCTTGAGGGGCTTATAATGGGTACGCGCAGCGGCGATATCGACCCTGCCATCGTTACCTATCTGATGGACAGGCTCAACCTGAATACGGCCCAAATCAATGATCTGCTCAACCGCGAAAGCGGCCTTAAGGGTATCTGCAACGAGAACGATCTACGAACCATCGTCCAAAGGACCAACGGCGGCGATAAAGAGGCCCGGCTTGCCCTCGAAATGTTTGCCTACCGCATCAAAAAATATATCGGTTCTTATGTCGCTGTTCTGGGAAAAGTCGATGCCATCGTCTTTACCGGCGGTATCGGCGAGCATGCAGCACTGATACGAACCCTGGTACTCGAAGGTCTCGACACGGCGTTCGGCATTATGCTTGACCCTCTTCTCAACCGGCATGAGAGCGGAGAGACGGAGGCTATTCACGCAAAAAACAGCAGGATCGGGGTCTATGTCGTGCCCACGGATGAAGAACTCGAGATTGCCAGGGAGTGCGGCAGACTTATTTCAGAAAAATAAAATAGGTAGATATCATATTTTTTAATATTCAAATAAGATAATCATGCTAAAATCTCTAAATCATTATATTCCTTATAATGTATTTCCGTTAGATTTTATTTTTCAACTTTCTGTATGCAGTTGATCTCTATATCATTCTCGACAAAAACGTTGGAATCACTCGAGATCTAACAGATATCCTGATGATCAGGCACCTGATGCCTTTTCATCTTTGCCTCTTAATTTATTCCAGATCTTATATCCCTCTTTAACAGCACCTTCGCTACTATACGAAAAAGGAAAAGTATGATCTATCAACTCACCGAAGAGTACATTGAACTCTATAAACTTATCAAACTACTTGATCTTGTCGACAGTGGGGCCGAAGCAAAACTGATCGTAGAACACGGGCATGTCATCCGTAACGGCGAGGTCGAGACACGCAAACGGGCCAAGATCCGTGCCGGCGAGACGATCAAGATCGCCGATGTCACCATCGAGGTCCGCTAATGCGTCTTTTACTGCTTTTGGGGCTCCTCCTCTCCCAGCTCTCGGCCGACTTCTATATCGTTTCCGCAAATGAACGCGTCAAGCTGGCACCGATGCCAAGCGGCAAGATCGATTTCAAGACACTCGACACCCTGCCCCAGCTCAAAAGCTACGACAAAGAGCTCTACCTGGAGTCCGTCGGCGAAGAGCTCAACCACCGTCACGCCAACACCCGGTTTGCCACCATCGGCGTGACGCAGTACAACTACACCGTCACCGAGTACACCGAGAAGGTCTCGTACACCCAGGACATCTACCACACCTCTTACGACAAAATCCTTCCCGGTCACGTATTGGAGCTCTTCTATCATAACAACTGGTACGGGATCGTCCTGGGCGATACGAAAGAGATCCTCTATTCACTTTTCGATGATGAGGGGCTTGATGCAAAAAAAGCCTACGCCAAAGTCAAAGAAGCACGAGTCGCCTACCCGGACGATGCGAAGCTGAAAGCGTATGAAAAATATTGGCAGAAGAAGAGTGCTCTGGCCGACGAAGTCGCCAAAGCCGAAGAGATAAAAGAGAGCTACGCCGCCTTCATCGACACGAAATCCCCCTCGGCAAAACGTTTTGCAGCGATGCAGACCAAAGCGCAGATCGAAGCGTTCCAGACGGCGTTTTCCAGTTCTGAACTGCAACCTTCCATGCAGGAACTATTAAACGAGGTCGATGCTTATCTTCATCCGTAAATAAGCGCAAGAGATTCAATTCGCCGCCCTTGATTTTTTCATTATATGCGCCACTGTTCGTATGAGCGCTGGCATCCCACAAACCTGTGCTTTTTTTAAAGTACGAACGAGCTTCCCAGCCCGATCACCGCACCAGACAACAAGCCAGCCGAGGTGTTCGCGTATGAGGTTCTGCACCATCTCTTTGACCATCTGCGGGGTCAGTCCGTTCAGGCGCGCTTCTATCACCTCTTCGATCTTTTTAAGCATCTCTTCGCTCAGCGCCGAACCGCTCAGGTACGCTTGCAGCTGTTTCTCGAAACTCTCATCAGAGACGTCCGATCCTTGTATTGAATAATTGGCGCTTAAAGCAGATATAAGTACGTTATACTTAGCTATAATCTTAATGAAGAGGAGGAGGCGTTGTTATGTCTAAACCTATGGTCACAGCAATAATGCAACCCTATCTTTTCTCGTATATTGGTTATTGGCAGTTGATTAAGAGTGTAGATACATTTGTGATTCTGGATGATGTACACTATAAAAAAAAAGGCTACATTAACAGAAATAGTATTTTGATTGACGGTAAAGCACACAAGATTACACTGCATCTTAAAGCACTAAGTCAAAATAAGTTAATTAACGAAATTGACATTGGAAACAATTCTGTAAATATTTTAAAATCTATCGCAATAGTCTATAAAAGAGCTCCCTATTTTCAAGATATTTTTCCACTCATTAAATCCATATTAGAATTTTCAGAAAAAAATCTGGCCAAGTTCATTGGCAACTCACTTGAAGAAATTTCCAACTATTTAGAATTGAATACAAAATTTATTTATTCAAGTGCTATTGAGAAAGACAATAGTTTAAGAGGACAAGATAAGATAATAAATATATGTGAGATATTAAATGCCAAAGTGTATATCAATTTGATAGGTGGCCAAGCATTATATAGCAAAGCAAAGTTCAAAGAGTATGATATAAAATTGCATTTTATTGAAAATGAAATAGTCGAGTATCGACAATTTCAAAATGAGTTTGTACCCTATTTGTCAATTATAGATATTATGATGTTCAATTCAAAAGATGAAGTCAGAGAGATGTTAAATAGGTATAGATTAATATGAACAAATTCAATATATTAGTCACGGGAGTCAGTGGCATCATAGGTTATGGAATTGTTAAATCTTTGAAATCATCCAAATATAATTGCAATATTATTGGTATTGATATATATGATGATGCTGTAGGGCAATTTTGGTGTGATGTTTTTGAAAAAGGTGTGATGGCCTCCAGTGAACGCTTTCCGACATTTTTATATGACACGATCATCAAATACAATATAGATTTAGTGATACCTTGTATCGAACCGGAATTGGAAGTTCTGATGAGGCACAAAAAGCTCTATGATAAGTTAGATGTTAAATTGGTATTGAACAACGAAGAGGTCTATCCTCATTTACATAACAAAGCTAAAACGTATGATTTTTTAAATGGCAAAATAGAGCAAATACCGACGCTTATAGGAAGAACAGATTTCGATTATGATTATGTTGCTGCCAAATTAGGTGTACCTTTTATATTGAAAAAAAATATCTCCTATGCTTCACAAGGCGTTGTGACCATAAATGACCAAAAAGATTTCGACTATTGGAAATATCGGTATTCAGATGGTTACATTTGTCAAAAAAAGATTCAAGGTGATAATGAGTATACGATTTCTGTATTCGGAACCCAAAACGGTGACTATGCAAATATGATAGTTTTTTGGAGAAAATTGGGAAATGGCATAACTGTAAAAGCGAAGTGTATCAATGCAGATGACGATATGATTGACTACGTAAACCAGTTATGCAACCTAATTAAACCTATTGGTCCAACGAATATACAGTTAATAAAAGATGGCAGCAAATATCTTCTTCTTGAAGTAAATGCAAGAGTATCTGCATCCACTTCCATACGTACAAAGTTTGGCGTTAATGAAGCAGAAATGTGTATTGAGTATTTTCTCTTAAATAAGGTTCCGCAAAAGTGTAAGCAAAAAAGAGGATCCGCTATTCGATATCTTAAGGATGTTATTCAATATGACAGCGATAATTTCTGATGTCCATGCGAACTACCCTGCCCTGAAAGCAGTAATGGATGATATACAACGTCGAGGGATCAAGAAAATATTCTCATTAGGAGATGTGTGCGGTTATTACAGCATGATCAATGAAAGTATTGAACTGCTAAGAAAGATGAATGTCATTAATATCAGAGGCAATCATGATAACTATATGATTGAGAATGAACAATGTGAACGTTCCATCAGTGTCAATAGGAGTTTGGATTTTCAACGACAAGTAATAACCGAAGAGAACTTTAAATGGTTAACACAAAGTATCCCTTTTTACAAAGATTCAACATATTACATGGTTCACGGTTCATTTTCAGAAAATGGTCTTGATACTTATTTATATACGATCAATAATGAGATGTTTGCACCATTTAAAGAACAATATTTTTTTGCTGGGCATACCCATGTCCAGACTGTCATCGGTTTAGACAATAACAGGCTTTTTTGCAATCCCGGTTCCGTAGGACAGCCAAGAGATGGAGACAAGAGAGCGGCGTACGCTATTATAACTGATGGTACCATCGAATTGATCCGTCTTGAATACGATATCGATATGATCGCTAATCATATGAAAAAGAGTGGCTTTGAATCATATTTCTATGAAAATCTTTATTCGGGAACCAACTTACGCGGTCATGTCTTGAATATCAGTTTCGACAAAAAGAATAAATAATGTTTGTCTTCTAGGCTTGGGGGCAATCCCTTCTTGGACTGCTACAGGACGAACGAGCTTCCCAGCCCGATCAGTCCGCCGAATACACCGCCCCAGACGACCAGCCAGCCGAGGTGTTCGCGTATGAGGTCCTGCACCATCTCTTTGACCATCTGCGGGGTCAGTTCGTTCAGGCGCGCCTCTATCACCTCTTCGATCTTTTCAAGCATGTCTTCGCTCAGCGTCGAACCGCTCAGGTACGCCTGCAGCTGTTTCTCGAAACTCTCGCTGACGACGATCCTGGTCACCGCGCTTTTGAGCTTGCGTGTGAAAGGATCGCGCAGCCCTTCCAGTGCTTTCTCGCCGCCGAACATCCCCAGCATCCCGCCGAAGGAGGACTCCATCACCGTTTTGCTCAGGGCATCGAAGGCGGGCGAGAAGTCGGTCGTCTCTATCATCGGTGCGAGGTCAATCTTTTTCTCTTCGTTGGCAAAAAAGTTGTCGAGCTGCTCCTTGGTGAAGAACTGGCTCATCATCAGCTCTTTGATCGCCGCTTTGAAACTCTCGAAGCGGTTGACGATGACGCCCGAGCCGTAAAGCAGCGGCACCTTCTCAAAAAGCATATGGATCGCCAGCAGGTTGGTGATCGCCCCGGAAAAGGCAAAGATACCGCCGTAAAGCAACGCTTTTGAAAGGGTTGGCTCGGGTATCAGGTAGGAGAGGGGTATCAGCGCTACGGCGACGGTGTTGGTCAAAAGACTTTTGTTGATCTGCATTGCATTCCTTAATCATAACGGTTTGTTGCGTTAATAAGGGTGGAATTATACAAGAAAGGTTACAGTACGAAAAAATACGGGAAGAACATGATACGTACCATCGAACAGATTTTAAACACAGCCGCTTCGGAAGAGATCGTCAAGCTCATCGATGCCAACCTTGCTACAAAAAACGAATCCCCTTTTTGGGCTGAAAAGGTGACGCCTCTCGTCAAGGTGATTCTTTCCGTTCTCATCCCGCTGCGCGAACAGCATCTTCTCTTCAACCCCGAAGGCAAGCCCTATGAGGCCCTGACGCCGGAGCTTTTCCTGCGCTACACCGACCTTGCCAACCTGAAATGGCTCGCCTTCACCCTGCAGAAGAGTAATGATGCGGGTTCGCTTCAACGCACGAAATACAGTGAAGAAGATGCAGGGAAGTACCAATCAATTGAACTGGGTGAACTGGCAGGTTATCTAAGCGGCTATGTCGTCAATCTCGAAGACGAATGGCTGGATTTTCCGATTGCCCACTACAACGTCCATATCGGTGTCGGCGACATCATCAAAAAACTGCTTTGATCCGTTAAGTTCCATTCCGAAACTGTCAAAAACTATGCCGGGACAAACAGAAGATATTTCTTGTCTCTGACAGATTCGCCGAACCCCATCAATGAACTGTCCACACGTTCCCGCTCTTTGGAGTAGGATACACAGACCTCATACATCATCGCGGCATTGGGCAGGGCATGGAGAACCGTCAAAAACTGCCCGACACCCAAGGCTTTCCCCTTCCCAAGGAACAAAAAGAGCCGATTTTTCTCATCGTCGATCTTCATACTGCAGATAGGACTCTCCCAGGAAGGGGAAAACTCTCCGCTCTCCTCTTCTTTCAGCCCCATAGCCAAAAGTGAAAAACTGCTGTCGTTATTGATGGCCGTACGGATATCTTCTATTAGATCTATAATTACTTTCATGGAGGAATTATAGCGAAGCAATTATGCGTATTAAGCGTTAAGAAAGATAGCGCAGCGCATCTTTCAAAAGTCTGAACTTGTAAAAGTTTCAGATTTGGTGCAGATTGTGCAAAATGTTTAGCCGACTGCGCACTGCTATGCGCCGAGAGCTAAACTTTTGTGCAAGATGTGCCGAAGCTGGAACTTTTACTTACCAGGAGACGGATTTTCCGGAACCCCGCTTTCCTATGATGGTCTCCCCTTCCCACCATGCAAGCCCCGTCTTGATCTCGGTCAGACTGAGCATAAAATAATACTCCACCTGCTGTTTGCCGTCGTCCATTCGGACATTGCGCTGCAGGATCTTGCCCGAAAGACTCATGTCGGGCGCGATCATCTGCCCTTTCTCCTGAACAGTACGCTGGTTGAACTCCTCGTCTTCGCGCAGTTCGCGTGCCTGCTTGCTCATCCTGTCTTCAGGCCCGTTCGCGCCGACCGCGGTCGTCACGACCACTTTGCCGCTTCTCAGCAGCTCCACGCGGATCTTTTTGACCAGCTGATCGGTGTCGATATGCTGCATCGTGTCATTGGTCACACGCGAAATAGCCAAAACATAACGGTCTCCTGTCTTTTTATCGAGCGCACCCGACTGCAGCATCGACTGTACCGCCTCGGCTGCGGCTTCATTGAAATCGCGGTAATCCAGCCCCATGACCTGGGCACCCTTATCCTCATGCATATCGATACGTTCCGTTTTCTGAGCACAACCGCTCATAAAGGCTGCTGCGAGCAGCGAAGAGAGTGTGATGGTCACTATATATTTCATGATATTCCTTTACTTGTTGATGAAGAGGCGGTAGTCTGTCGCCTTCTTATTCGGTGCGACGATATGAATGGTGAAATTGGCATTTTTATACACCGGCAGCTCTGTCCAGTTCTTGCTTATAGAGTCAATCTCAAAACCGTCTTTGTCAAACCAGACCACACGGTAGCGCAGTTTCATATACTCGTCCGTCTCGTTTTCACCTAAGACCTGCAGCTCTTTAAGCCCGCTTTCGCTGTTGATGCGTTCATTGATCTTCTCGATGGAAATATCATCTTCGATCGAATCGTCCACAACCTTGACATACGATGTTTTATCGGCACATCCGACCAAAAAGAGCGTCAAAGCGATAAGCCATATCCATTTTTTCATGCTATTTTCTCCCTAAAGGTATTATTGACACGGAGGGTTTTGCACCTGCTGTAGTCATTTTAACATAAACTAAAGTAGGCATCCTTGATGGCAGTTCGACCTGGGTCAATATCAATCCGCTCGACGTTTTAATATTGAACTTTCGGCTTTCGGGCTGATGTAAACGTATGAGGTCAAAACGTTTCGGCAAGCTTCTCCAGCTGCGGGTATCGGCCTGTGCTGAACCGATTGTATAGGCCGTCGTCGCAATAGAAGCCAGAGCCCAGAGCGCCTGTGCGTTTCCTTCGGAATTTTGCATCTGGCGCTGTGTCTGGTACTGAATAAAAGCCTTTGTCATTGCCGAAAAAAGTGCCCGGCGCAAAATAGCCGGATACTCCTCTTTAAACTCCGTCATCACCACCCGGTCCATATCGCTGAGCAGTTTTGACGGGAACACCTCGTCTTCAAGCGCGATCGAATAGCTTTCAAAAGCACGCATCCGTGTCTGCATGCGCGGCAGCGCCAAAGAGACATAATTCAGATTGTTTGAAAATATCCAGACCGGCACATCAAGCCGCCATTCGGTTTTAACCGGGGCCAGACCGTCTTCGATGATCACCCAGACTAAGGGTTCTCTGCGCAAAGCCGATCCGTCCAGAAGCGCGTCGACATAGGCAAGGTCCTCTCTAATATACGCATTCTCCCGGTTCATCCCGTAGGCCTCTTTTAAAAGCGTGAAAGCTTTTTGATTGTCCCCTTCGCTTAAGGCAAAAATACCGGCCAGGTAGCTCACCATAGGGTTGATGAAATCGGGGTAGGCCTCAAAACTGTACAATGAAGGGTACTTCTCGTTCAAGACCTGCTTGGCCCGCGGCATCGAACTATCAACATCGACCCCTTTATTATCGTTTCGCTGCTGCTCTTCTATCGCTTCTCTGTTTTTTTCGATCAGCTTCGCATAGTAGGCCTTTGCCCGCCGCTGCCTATCAACAGCACGGTTGAATTCGACACGTGCACCTTCATTATCCTCCATCGCCAGATAGTCGATCGCTTTATAGGTATTGGCCATCACCCCGTCGTACTGTGTCCCTCTATACGGCGCGGTCGTATCATTGACAAAAAGGCTGGCTGTACCCTGTGAAATATCGGCATTTAAAAGTTGTTCCTGGAAATGTTTGATCAGCCATTCGCTCTCATCGAAGGCTTTAATGCTTGCGCTGTTGTTGTGATCAAAGCGGTAGGCAAGCCCGGCATTCAGGTACCACAGCAGATTGTTGCGCTGTGTGCGGTCGGAGCGGTCGATCTCCTTTTCAGATGCCACTGCCGCTTTGCCGTAATGACCCTGAGCCACCAGAACATCATTGTTGAGCATCGCCTCTTTCGGGGCACAGGCGCTCAAAAAAAGAAGCGCGGCAGCGGCCGATACGATAATTTTAATTTTATTTTCAATCATATTCAGACCCTGGCCTTGATCTCATGTTGCAGCTTTTTTGGCAGAGAAGCGAAGACGAGATCGTACGAATCATCGATCCACTCCTGAACAAGCCTGTCATCCGCTTCCTGATTGCAGACGACCGTATTCCAATGCCTCTTGTTCATATGGTAACCGGGTTCGACACAGGCGTAGATCGAACGTAACTCTGCCGCATAGAGGGGATCACATTTCAGGTTGATACGCAGTTCAGCAGCGCTGTCACTGCTGAGCGCGAACATCTTCCCGCCTACCTTATAGACCGCCGTCATCTTGTCGAAAGGGTACTCTTTGACGGCACCGTGTTTTGAGAGGCAGTATTTTTCCAAACTCGCTTTTGTCATAGGCACCTCTTACTTTCTATTGTTTATAATGCCATAAATAATAAAAAGAAGAGAAAAATGCAGACACATGAAGCTTTAAAGACGCAACGCTATTTTGACGAGGCGGAGATCGCCGCGCATCTTGAAGGTGTTGAATACATTATTATGGCCGCGCCATCGACACGTCAGGATGCACAGGCCCCTATTCACATCACTATCTTCTTAAACACGATAGACGATCTTCCGCCGCAGATCCAGCAGGCTGTCCTCGAAAAATTTGCCGCGCAGTACAAGCTTTTCAACATCAGTGATCTCTTCAGCCAGATCGATGCCGTGGCTTTTGCCGTAACCAATCAGGACACGCCGATGCCGATGCACCTTTTCAAAGACGATGACAAAAAGAACCTGCCGCACGCCTTTATGCATATCATCGACTTTGAAGCCGATTCGGAAGATTTCAAAGAGGCAAAGAGCGGTTCGACCGGCTGGAGTTACAGCTACAACTAAAGGGCCTCACCCCCGGCAGACCGCTTCGATCTCTTCAACGCTTTTCGCAATCCCCTCCGAAAGGTTCTCTCGCCCCTCTTGCGTCACAAGGATGTTATCCTCGATACGAATACCGATACCGCGGTAGCGTTCCGGGACCTCCATGTCATCGGCACGGATGTAGATCCCCGGTTCGATCGTCATTACCATGCCCGGCGCGAAAGGTATCTCATTGCCGTTTCCGTCCACGTAGGGGCACGGATCGTGCACGTCTATGCCCAGCCAGTGGCCGATGCCGTGAGGATAGTACTGTTTATGCTTTTTCGTCTCTATCAGAGCATCGACCTCCCCTTTGAGAATGCCGAGTTTGACCAACCCTTCGGTCAGCCATAGCTCGCTCATCTGCTGAAGCTCTTTTTTCGTTACGCCGGGTCTGATCATTTCGATGATGCGCAGCTGCACGTCAAGCACCATCTCGTAAACCTCCCGCTGCGGCCGGGTATAAGTGCCGCTGACCGGAAAGGTGCGGGTGATGTCGCTGGCATACATCTTATATTCGCATCCGGCATCGATCAGAACGAGGTCCTCTTCTCCGAAGACGTCGCTGTTGTTGATATAGTGCAGCGTATTGGCGTTGTTGCCGCCGGCGACGATGGTCATGTAGGCGTTGCTGTGTGCCCCGCGATGCCGGAATACGTATTCAATATCCGCCTGCAGGGTAAACTCATGTACACCCGGGTGCGCCGAACGCATCGCCGCATGATGCGCCTCTTTTGTGATCGCCAGCGCTTCTCCGATCAGGGCGATCTCATGTCCGTCCTTTATCAGCCGCATCGTCTGGATCATCTCGGTGATATCGATAAAGGTTCTCGGCGACACGGTGCTGCTTCGGTCATGTACCAGGTGGCGGCACTGCTGTTTGACCACACCATACCTCGGATCTTCGCTGAAGAGATCAAGATAGAGCCGTTTCTTGTTCTTGAGCTCCTCCCTGACAACGTTTTCAAACGCCTCGATGCTGTGCACCTCATCCAGATCGAAACGTTCTTTTGCCGCATCGACCCCGGTACGCTTCCCGGTCCACAGCTCCATCGTCTCGTCTTTGGGCTGGACGAAAAGCAGTACCTTCGCGATATCGCCGCTCTTGACGAGCACAAGTGCGCTGTTATCCTCTTCGAACCCGCAGAGATAATAGAAGTTGCTCTCCTGCCGGAAAGGGTGCTCGGTATCGTTGGAGCGTGTCTGCAGACGTGCTGCCGAAAGTACGGCGACGCCGTCGTTCATCATCTCAAGTAGCCGGTCACGGCGTTGTTTATATACTGTTTCATTCATGGCGCTATTGTAACAAAAATCTTTCTACTTCAGGTGTCATTGCCGATCTTCCGGTTGAAACCCTGTCTGAAACAGGAGATAACCTTACATCGTATTTTGTATGAAAGCCGTTATCGCCTCTATGTTCGATCCGTCCTTCTGATATGGCTTTGTCACATACAGAAGTGTTAAAAATAGTATATACTTATATTATAATCTAACTAATCGGTCTCTTCAAAAAGCCGATATTAAAAAGGATCTGCAATGTGTAATACAGGATTTTTTGACCGTTTTCTACGCGTCTTTGTCGGAGGACTTTTTGTTTTTATCGCCGTCTTTACGGGCTGGGTGTGGGGTTATATCGGTCTTATTCCCTTACTGACCGGACTTTTCGGATTTTGTCCGCTCTATACGATCTTTCGTATCAACACCGGGTGCAAAAGCTGATCACAGACAGTTTGCACCCAAAAAAGCGTTGACCTGCTGCAGCAGTTCAGCGATCATCGCGGAATAATTTTCTACGGCACTGTCCACATTACCGCCGACACCGTCTCGTTCTATCTCTATCAATGAGGAAGCAATAATATTACGATGGTACTGCTCCAACAAGACAAATTGGACGGCAATCTTCAACGTTGATGTACCGTCTGGATGGATTGTCTGCGAAAACTCCTGGATCTCCGTTTCGAGCAGAAGATCATTGTCGGCGAAAGATTTGAGTGAAATAACATTCCCAAAAGTCCCATAACGGGTGACCGCACCTGCAAGCAGATTACCCAACTGGGCATTGATACTGCTCATCCAGCGTGCCTTGGTATAACTGTAACTGCGCCCGCTGTCCGTCCTATAGACAATATCACGCGTGGTCAGAATATCCGGACTCTCAACCAACCCGATGCGCAGTACTTTGTCCCGGCAGGCAGTTGCCGATGAAACGTCATAGGAAGTCGGTACGTTCAACAGATATTTTGACGTCGGCGGTACCTTGGTCTGAAGAGAGCAGCCTCCCAGTAAAATCCCCACTACGGCGGTAACGACTATGATCAGTTTTCTTCTCAACATCTATCTTTCTCCTGGTCCAATATCCGGTTCTTCACTGCGCAAAAAGATATCGGACGGGCTGTCGCGATAATCAGCAAGCAACATCTTGATCTGCGCAAGCGTCGATTCCAGCTCTTTCATAGTAACGGCAAACTGCTTCATCGGCTCCTTGACGCCTTCCTTGACCGAATAATCCCCGTTGGCATTGCGCTCTTCAAAAACAGCCATGGAGGAGCCGACTTTTTTCGCACTCTCATCGTATGACGCCAGTGCAGCTTCAAAGCGCTCTTCGAACAGGACCGTTCTATCCACCAAGGCACCGATCTTCGGTACCATTTTCTCTATCTTTTCAAATGAACCGCTCGACGCGTTCAGCAGCTTCTTAAAATTATTGACACTCTCTTCGTCCAGTGCCTTATCCAGCTTGCCCATCGTTTCCGAAACATGTTGCAAAATCTTGGTAATCTCTGCCTGGTTCTCATCACGCAGCAGTTTCCGTGTCGAGTCCAGGGTCTGTGAAAGGTTAACAGAGACCGATCCGAAAGACTCTTCCACCTTCACAAGAAATGAGGGAACAGACTTTATAACAGGGGCCTCTTTATCACCCTTATAGAGCAGCGGCGCCTGCTTGCTGCCTTCACTCAAATCGATGTAACTGAGACCCGTGATCCCCTGTGCTTTCAATTTGGCAACCGTATCGATTTTGATCGGCGCTTCCTTATCGACCAGAATATCGACCTCTATCTCTTCGACATTAGCCGGATTGATATGCATTTTGGTTACCTTGCCGATGGTCACCCCTCTATACTTAACCGGAGAATCGATATTGAGACCCGAGACCGACTCCGTGAAATAGATCCTGAAGAGTGTCATTACTTTTTCATCACTCGGTTTGACCAGCCATATCACAAACACAAAGGTCAGCACAATTGAGAGGATCACAAAGAGACCGACCAGGGTGTAATTCGTTTTTGCGTTCATCCTTTTCCTTTATCCATCTCGAAGAAACGTTCGATGAAGGGACTTTCGATCATTTTGACCTCTGTTAAAGTCCCCTCTGCCACGATCTTCTTATTGTCAATGACCGCCATTCTGTCAAGCGTGGTATTGATCGAGGTGAGGTCATGCGAGACCATCACCACCGTCAGGTTCAGCAGATCGCGTAACTTTACTATAAGTGTATCAAATTCCCGTGCGGAAATAGGGTCGAGGCCCGACGTCGGCTCGTCCAAAAAGACGATTTTAGGGTCCATCACCAAGGCGCGGGCCAAAGCTGCCTTCTTTTTCATCCCCCCACTGATCTGCGAAGGATAGAGCATCCCATCGGACTGCTTGAGCCCCACAATATCGATCTTGAAGGCAACGATGTCATTAATGCTCTCTTGAGAGAGTCGGGTGTACTCCTGGAGTGCGAGGGCAATATTTTCGGCCACGGTCAGTGAGGTAAAAAGAGCATTGGACTGAAAAAGAACACCCCACTGCAACCTTAGTTTCTGCGCCGCTCTCATGCCGATAGACTCTATCTTATGACCGAGAAGTTCTATCGAACCGCTGCGGATCTGTTCAAGCATGATCATCTCGCGCATCAGAACCGACTTGCCGCATCCGCTCGGTCCCAGCAGTCCGTAGATCTCGCCCTCATTCACATGCAGATTAATCCCGTTGTGCACGAGCTTGTCACCAAACTTCGTAATCACATTGCTGACTTTCATGATCTTGTTGCTATTCGACATCTAATACCCCAGGTTCGTAAAGATGATCGAGAAGAAGGCATCGCAAATGATCACGGCGAAGATCGACTCCACCACCGCCTTGGTGGTATTGAAGCCGATGCTTTGGGTGTCATTTTTTACCTGCAGGCCGCGATAGATTCCGATACTGGCAATCAAAACGGCAAAAAACGGCCCCTTGATCAGACCGATCCAGAAATGTTTGACATTGATCACTTCGACGAAACGCTCCATAAAAAGTGTCGTACTCAGACCGAGATCGATCTTGGCGATCAACATCCCTCCGATAAGGCCGGCTATGTCGGCAAAAAAGATCAGTATCGGCATCATGATGACCAGCGCAAACATACGCGGCAATACCAGAAAGGCATAAGGATCAAACCCCATCGTGCGCATGGCATCGAGCTCTTCGGTGATCTTCATGACCCCGATCTGCGCCGCGTAGGCCGAGCCGCTGCGGCCGGCGACGATGATAGCGGCCAGCATCGGAGCAAGCTCTCGCAAAATCGATATACCGAGCATATCGACGATAAAGATGTTGGCCCCGTAGAGTTTCAACTGCGCCGCCGACTGGTACGCCACGACCACACCGATCAGAAAGGTGGTCAGCGCGATGATCGGCAGGGCCTTGATACCACTCTCATTGATCTCGAAAAACATCTCTTTCCACCGGATATGACGCAAATGGTAAAACGAGTAGAAGAAGGTGAGACTTAACCGCCCGAAAAAGTCGAGAAAGTCCGCAAGTTTTTTAAGCCGATCAATACTGTCTGCACCGACAGTCTGCAGAACACTCTCTTTGGGCGATTCAAAACTGCTGTCGAAATGGGCATGTTCCTGCGCCATAGAGAGCATCCTTTTCACCTCGCTTCCCATTACACTGAAAGTCACCTCCTGGCCACTCTTCTCGGCCTGATGAATATGTTTTGCAATCAGCAGAGCCAAAGCGGAGTCCATGCTGTCAAGGTCAGAAAGGTCCCAAATTATCTTTTTGACTTTTGCCTCTTTTGCCGAGGCGGCAAGCTTCTGCTCGATAGGGGCAAGCCGTTCAATCGTCGGTGTACCCTGGATTTTGAACGTAAGCGTCTGCGTCCCTTTTGTGACGTGCAGTGCGACTTGCGTTCGGGCTCCCATGACTTATACCTTCTCACTTACAAATTTAATACTTTGCAAGCTCCCTCTGCCTACCGACATATACCCCCGTCCGCAGGCGAAAGCGGGAAGATTGACATAGCGGCATTCACCGATATTGAACGCGTGGTTTTGGTGATGATGCCCCTCTATGAACATCGTATAGCGGCTTAGATCTTTTTTTGAGAGGTGTTTCGTGACATACTGCTCAAAGGTGTGCATACTGTGGCAGTCGTTCTTACGTGCCAGTTTCTTGTCCAGAGCGTTGATAATGAAATGTCTTCCGATGGTATCGAGCAGGCTTAAAAACCGCAGCATGAACGGGTTTCGGATGACGGCCGTATAGAGGCGGTACCCCAGCGGCCCGTCAAAATCCCCGTGGGCCAAAGCGACCGGCTGACCACCCAATTCACACGCAACCGGCTGTTCATTGATGGAAAAGATCCTGACACCGGGGAAGATAGGAGCGAGGTTGAAATCATGATTACCCTCAAGATAGACGATCTCGATGTTATCGCTGAGGGTATTGATGAGATCAACGACCTCTTTGTTACGCTCAACCGTATAGGGGATGCCGCCGAAAAGCAGATCGAAAATATCGCCCATCAAGATGAGCTGCGGCGTCTGGATATGTTGTGAACGGATCGCTTTTAAAAAATCGTAAAGCTCTTTATGTTTAAAAGAGTAGTGGGCATCGCTAAGAAAGATAGCCCCCTCAAGAAGCTTAAGCGGATTACGGGACATAGGCGATATCGGGGACTCCGGTTTCCATAGCGAGACCCATCATCAGGTTGGCATTGACGATCGCCTGCGAACTTGCACCCCGCATCAGGTTGTCAATGGCTGCATTGATAAAGAGCGTCGAACCGTTGCGTCGTGCAAAGATGTCGCAGAAGTTGGTGCCGGCAACGCTTTTTATGTCGACCGGGTTCTCCCGGACGCGGACATACGGTTCATCCTTGTAGTACGTTTTAAGCACTTCCATCACATCGAAATCGCCCTCGACCTGCATGTAAACTGATGAGAGCATTCCTCTTGTCAGCGGCAGAAGGTGCGGCACGAAGTTGACCGAACTCTCATCAAGCTGAAGCTTCTCGGCAATCTCGGGACCGTGGCGGTGCAACAGAGGGTTGTAGGCAAAGGCGTTGTCGTTGATCGTCACATAGTGTGTTGTCTCTGAGAGCTTCTTGCCCGCACCGCTCACCCCGCTCTTGGCATCGACGATCAGTGCCGAACCCTTGACTTGGTACTTCAGAAACGGCAACGCCGCCAGGATCGAAGCGGTCGGATAACAGCCCGGGTTTGCCACCAGCTTGGCCTTTTTGATCGCCTCGTGGTTGAGTTCCGGCAGGCCGTAAACGGCATGTTTAAGATTTTCGGTATCGATGTGCGGGACATAGTGCTGCTCGTAGCGCGCCTGTTCAAGACGGTAGTCTGCAGAGAGGTCGACCACCTTGACATTTCGCGCTATCAGCTCCTTGACAAAGCCCATCGCCGTCTTGTGCGGCAGGGCCAGAAAGGCAAGCTCGCAGCTTTTGGCAACCTCGGCGGCATCCGCCTTCTCGACATCACACTCGGCCACCCCCAGCAACGAGGGATGCAGTTCGCTAAGCCTGATGTTCCCTTCGCTCGTCGCGACATAGGCAAGATTGAAAACAGGGTGTTTGACGATCATCTTGATAAGTTCGAGGCCGGTGTACCCGCTCGCCCCGATAACGGCGACATTAATCATGGCACTCAAAGACGATCTCCTGGTATTTCACCTCGGCTACTTCAAACTCTTTGACACCGCCCGGTAGACGGACTTTGACCTCGTCGCCCTCCTCTTTGCCGAGGATCTGTTTGGCCAGCGGCGAGTTGAACGAGATCAGTCCCATTTCCGGGTTACTCTCACAGCCGCCGACGATGGTGTAGGTCACCTCCTCGCCGCTGTTGATATCTTCAAGGATCACCGTCGAACCGAAACTGACACGGGCATGTTCCAGCGTACTCGGGTCAACGATCTGAGCATTGCTCAGCAGATCGCTGATCTCCTGAAGACGGCGGTCGATGTTGGCCTGCTGCTCTTTGCCCGCGTGATACTCGGCATTCTCTTTCAGGTCACCCATATCAGCTGCCTCTTCGATCGCCTTGATCACCGCAGGACGTACCTCCAGTTTCAGGTGGTTCGCCTCCGCCTGAAGACGCTCATACCCGAATTTTGTCATCGGTTCTACATTATTTTCCAAAAGATTCTCCATTTTTATCGCTGCAGCATGCTGCGCTGTACATCGTAATAAGATGTATTATACCCTTTGGAGGTAAAAATTGGAATATAGGCTTCTGGTTCAGCCTGCAGTTGCACTATGGAACGGTTGACAAAGTGTCGTCGTCAGCGATACAATAGGTGACACCAGTGCGGAGTGTTTACATGTTTTTTTAATCCTCTATTTCGCTACCTCATCCTACCGTTCATTTTCTCTTTGGCCTTTGTCTTACCGCTTTTTTCTGCGACCGAGGAACATACACCGCAGCCGCTCACTATCTGGGGTGACACCATCGTCACCTTTCAGATTCCCTACCGCAGTCACAGTGTCGGCGACCGTATCGACGAAGCCACAAAGAAGATCAAGGCGATCCCCGTCGGGTAGAAGCGTTACGAGGTCAAAGCAGTGCCTTCGACGCTCGGCAATGTCAAAGGGGTCTGGGTTACGGTCAATGACCGTCAGATTTTCGGCATCATGGAAGAGGATTTTGAGCCCGAAGAGGGGAAGAGCTTTGAGCAGTATACGCAAGAGGTTGCCGGCATCAACCTGTGAGGGCAATATCCTGGAGATAGGCGTCCTCTCGACCAAGATAAAGACCCTGTACAATGAGGAAGTCACGATTCCCAATGCGGTACTACTCTCGGTAACGACAACCAATTTCAGCCGCTATGCCCGCGAAGAGTGGTATGCCGCACCTGCGACGGCTCCCGAAAAGGGTTGAGAGAGAACTTTTTGAAAACGAAGGTTGTACAGCACCTCGCCTTTTTTGAAGGATAACGGCGCAAGAGCATTACTTAAATGAAAAACGCTCTGTTTCATACACCTTATCGACGGGTCTGTTTACGAGAATGTTTGATTTGTTGTATAATCGTTGTAAAGGTGCTTTTGCTTACACATTAGGAGCAAAGATGAAAGAGAGACACTGGGTCATCGAAGAGGCTGATGTCCCCATCATAGCAACAGCTATTCATAACGGCCATAAAGTCCGCCGTGAACTCGAAAGGCTGTTTGCCATCGATGAGAACGAGAGGCTCAGAGAAGAGGACCCCTATACCGCTATCTGGACCACCGTCGTGCCCAACCGTACCATCGTACTGACGTCACGATTCGAAGTCGATCTGAACCGACCGAGGGAACATGCCGTCTATCTTAAACCCGAAGAGGCATGGGGCCTTAAGGTCTGGAAGAAAAAACCGACCCCTGCAATGATCAAAACGTCGCTGGCGGAATATGATGCTTTTTATGACGACGTTTATCAGCTCTTTTCGCATGTCAAAAAACGCTTTGGCTATTTTGTCGTGTTGGACCTGCACACCTATAACTTCCGAAGAGAGGGTCCGGAAGGCGGCGAAGCCGATCCAAGGTTCAACCCTGATGTCAACCTCGGCACGGGAACGATCGAAGACCATAAACATTGGGAACCGCTTATCGACCGTTTCAGGTATGATATTCAGCAGTTTGATTTTCTGGGGCATTCTCTGGACATCCGCGAAAATGTCAAATTCAAGGGGGGCCATTTTCCATTATGGATCCATCAGACATTCGGAAAAAATGCCTGCGTCCTCTCCGTCGAATTTAAAAAGTTCTTTATGGATGAGTGGAGCGGGATGGCAGACAGTAAAAAAGTGGACATGATCCGCAAGGTATTGGAATCAACCGTTCCGGGCCTGCTTGAAGAGTTGAAAAAAATAGGGGCGAAGCTATGAAACAGGCGAATCTGCTCATCACGGAAAAACTGATCGATTCGCTCATTAACAGGCTGCTCGACAACAAGGCAGTGCGCAAGGAACTACCCGGCTGGGGACGCATCCATATCGACCGTCAGCTCCCTTTTTTATGCCTCTACAGGCGTCCTGCCGATCGGAGCGATGTCGGAACGAAGAATCTGGTCTACGGCGAAGCATCCTACATCATTGCACCCAGTGACCCCGATTATCAGGAGGGGCTGGCACAGCTTGTCAAACAGATCGCCGCAGCGATGAGTGCGCGTTTCGGGGCTTTTTTGCTGGTTGAACTGTGGTCGCTTCAGAGCACAACAGCGGACGAAAGTGCGGCAGCACAAGCCCGAAAGCCCGGATTTACACTCTTTTCGCCGCAGCTCGGCCTCCTGACGCCGACAGTCCAAACGCTTACAAACAGTCTCTCAGACATTTCGCTCAGCCGTCAGCACGGAGAGGTCGATCCGCAGTTTTCCGAGTCAATAGCCCCTGCCGGACTCCCGCCTCTGCTTTCGCAGGAGCTGCTCGAAAAGATGCGATGCTACACCGTCGGTCTGGGCATCAAGCCGGTCTATCACGACCCCGAGGGCAGGATTCTCTACCCTTCTGTGCTTCGAAACCTCCACCACGGCATAGGCACAGCGCTGAAAAAAAGTTTTTTTACCTTCATGCACAATCAGACCACCGTCTCCCCGGCCCACTATCAGGTTTTGGGCCGACGAAATGTCACCAAAGCGGTCTGGAAAATAGACCGGGCACTTTCTGAAATTGATGATTCGTTTGATTTTCTGCTTCAGGTGACACCGGTCAATACCGAGACGGCCTGGGAGGCGTTCAAAGAGAGCGGCTACAGAAAGGGACCCGATTTCTATTACCGGCCCGTGCCCTTTGACCCGGCTGCGGTCAAACGCCGCCTTTATGCGATTCCCGTCGAAAAGATCGAGGATCCGACACTGCTGCACCTCTTCAGCGAAAAGAGGGATGAACTCGACAGAAAACTGACGATGCTCGGCGACCGGGATACCCCCAACTTTTTGCACGGAAGTATCCAGACATACGGTACGGTCGAAGAGAACCTGCTGGAGACGGCACGGCAGATGCTCTCCCTGATGCCGGCCAAAGATCTCGAGAACATCGGAGCGGACAGTGACACCGATACCGTTTCGGCAGAAATATTTGCACGTCTTGCCGAAGCGGAGCTCGATTTCTACAGGGAGCGCTATCCGTCGCTTCACTCCAGGGTGGAGCTTCGCGAAGATATCGTCTCAGGTGCGATGGTCTCGGGAGGGGATTTCCTCGTTTCAAAATGGGCCCATTTCCCGAAAAACCGTGTTGAAGCGCTCCTGCATCATGAGATCGGCACCCATATATTGACCTATACCAACGGCTTTTCCCAGCCCTTTCAACAGCTGCATACGGGCCTTTCGGGATATGATGAGATGCAGGAGGGGATCGCCGTACTCGCCGAATACCTCTGCGGCGGTCTCAGTATTGAACGGCTTCGGATACTTGCCGGCAGGGTCGTTGCAGCGAAATGCCTGATCGACGGGGCATCCTTTATCGAAACATTCGAGATCCTGCACGAACAGTACGGCTTTATGCCGAAAACCGCTTTTACCGTTACGACACGCATCTTCAGGGGTGGCGGTCTGACCAAGGATGCGGTCTACCTCAGGGGGCTCATCGGGATACTGGACTATATCGCGGGCGGCGGGGCGATAGAGCCGCTGTTGGTGGGGAAGCTCTCGGCAAAGCACATCCCGCTCATCGAAGAGCTGCAGTGGCGTGAGGTTCTGTGTAAGCCGCCGCTTTTCCCCCGATATTTGGAGCAGCCCGATGCGAAAAAACGGCTCGGCGAGATAGAAGAGAAGGGTTTGAATATTCTGGATCTGGTCAAAAGGAGTCAGCCATGAGGATCGGTTTTGTTTTAAATGACCTGTTGACCGAACGTCTGCCCAGTTCGACGATCCGTATGGCGATGGTTGCGACCAATATGGGACACGAGGTCTGGCTGATGGGAGTCGGGGATTTTTCGTACGATTCCGACGAACTTGTCCATGCAAGGTCACGCTCGGTTCCCGACACCGGCTATGAGACACCGGAACTCTATTACCACAGCCTCTGCAGTGAGCAGGCAAAATCAGAGCGGATAACAGTCGATGATCTGGATGTGCTGATGTTGCGCAATGACCCGGCTGCCGATTACCAGTGTTCCTGGGCGCAGCATGCCTCTGTCGTATTCGGGCGGACCGCGATGCGCCACGGTGTGATCGTCTGCAATGATCCCAACGGGCTCAGCAAAGCGATCAACAAGATGTATTTTCAATATTTTCCCGAATCGGTACGCCTGCAGTCACTCGTCTCGCGCAACCGTGACGATATCCGCCACTTCTATGATCAACATGCAAAACGGATCATACTTAAGCCGCTGATGGGATCAGCCGGTCGCGGTGTTTTTATGGTCCAGCCTGATGATGCTGCCAATCTCAACCAGATGATCGATGCGATCTCACGCGACGGCTATGTGATTGCAGAAGCGTTTTCACCTCAGGCGCTTGAAGGCGATACGCGGATGATCCTGATTAATGGGCGGCCGCTCAAAGCCGATGGAAAATATGCCGCGTACAGACGCACCAGGAGCGGCGAAGATATCCGCTCGAACCTCCATGCGGGCGGCATACCCAAGCCGGTAACCGTCACCGATGAGATGCTTGAACTTGCCGAGATCGTGCGTCCCAAACTGGTCCAGGACGGTATCTTTTTTGCCGGACTCGACATCGTCGGGAACAAGCTTTTGGAGGTCAACGTCTTTAGTCCCGGAGGGCTGGACAGTTCCGAAAGGTTTGAAGGGGTGAATTTTACCGGAGCGGTCATAGAGGCGCTGGAAAAAAAGGTACGCTATATGAAATATTATCACCGCAACTTTGACAATGCGGAGATGAATACCTTATAAGCTTCCGGCCTGAAAGAAGCGTCAGCGCTTCAGCATCTTCATCAGCACTTTCAGGCTCCTGGTATTGACGACATCCTCTTTTTCAAGCCAGCCCCGCCTTGCCTGTCCGATGCCGAGTTCCATCAGATCAAGGTCCCTGACGGAGTGGGCATCGGTCGAAATGGCTATCGGCACCCCCGCCTCTTTGGCCATCTTGCAGTGGATGTCGTTGAGATCGAGCCGGTCCGGCTGGGCATTGAGTTCGAGGATGCAGCCTCTCTGCGAGCACGCCTCTATGACCGCCTCAATGTCGACTTCATAGGCATCCCTAAGGCCGATCAGCCTTCCCGTCGGATGCGATAGGATCGAAAAATAGGGGTTTTCCATCGCTTTGAGGATGCGCGCCGTCTGCTCTTTTTTGGAGATGTTAAGCTTGTAATGGACCGCGCATACGGCGAGGTCGAGCTCTTTCAAGACGCTGTCCGGAAGGTCCAGTTTCCCGTTTGCGAGGATATCGACCTCGGCAGATTTCAAGACGGTGATCCCCCCGAGCTCTTCATTGATGCGGTCGATCTCCTCAAGCTGCCGGCGCACCCTCTTCTCATCGAGGCCGTGGGCGATGGTGAGATGTTTCGTATGGTCGGTCACGGCAATGTACTCGTACCCCCTCGCTTTAGCCGAGAGCGCCATCTCCAAGATGGTGTTCGCACCGTCCGAATAGTCCGTATGGATGTGCAGGTCCCCTTTGATCTCTTTTGCTTCGATCAGCTTGGGCAGCCTATGCTCCCGGGCCAGAGCGATCTCGCCCCGGTTCTCCCGCATCTCCGGCTCCACATAGGCCAGTCCGAGAGTCTCAAATACATCGTTCTCCCTGCTTCCGGCGATCCTTCTCTCTGCTTTGAAGATGCCGTACTCGTTGATCTTCATCCCCCTTTTGAGGGCCATCGTCCGCAACGCGATATTGTGGGCTTTTGAACCGGTAAAGTGGTGCAGGGCCGCACCGAATGCATTTTTCGGAACAACCCTGAGGTCGACATGGAGACCGCTTTTCAGGACGACGGAGGAGCGTGTTGTCCCCTCCATCACTATTTTGTCCACCCCCTCAAGCGCTCTAAAGCGCGCCATGATATCGTTGCCGACTTCGCATGACGCGACGATATCGATGTCGTGGACCGTCTCTTTTCTTCTGCGGAGACTGCCGGCTATCTCGATCGCTATGACGCCTTGGCACTTTCGCAGCTCTTCTCTGATCGCTTGCGCAACAGGCAGGACGTCAAAAAGACGGTACCGTTTCTCCTCATAGAGTTTTTTCTCCACACCGGCAGCGATGCTCTCGATCAGCTTCGAGCCGAAACCCCGCAGTTTCTCCAGCTTGCCCTTTTGGAGCGCATCTTTGAGGTCATGCAAGGAGTCTATCTGAAGCTTCTCATGCAGAAAGCGTACCCTCTTCGGCCCCAGTCCGGGGATCTTGAGCAGCGGTTCAAGCTCGGAAGAGACCGATTTTTTCAGCTCTTTCAAAAAGGCGAGCTCACCGGTTTGGACGATCTCGATGATCTTTTCGGAAAGATCTATCCCGATCCCCTGTAGCGTGGTCAGATCAAACCCCTCCGCCACCAGCTCGGCCATGCTTTTTGACGAGGCGGTGATGTTCCGTGCCGCATTCCGGTAGGCTCTGACCCTGAAGGGGTTTGCCTCTTCAATGTCCAGAAGATCGGCTATCTCCATGAAGATGGATGCAATATCCCGGTTGGTGACGTTCATGGTACTCCTTGTGCTCTCGCCCGCTTAATGATATTATATATTTATGCAAAAGATACATATCGGAACATCGGGATTTTATTATGACCACTGGATAGGCAGATGCTACCCGGACACTATCTCGAAACATGATCTGCTGCCTTTTTTCGCACAGCACTTCAAAACCGTCGAGATCAACAGTACATTTTACCATCTTCCCAGGCGCAGCACGATCGAGCACTGGCTTGAAACAACACCCGACGACTTTATCTTTACCCTGAAGGCCAACCGGAGCATCACCCATCGCAGAAGGCTCGACGCCGCACTTAAAGAGGTAATGATATTTATCCACCTGATAAAGCCGTTAAAAAAGAAACTCGGAGTGATCCTCTTCCAGCTTCCGCCCTATCTCAAACTCGATATCGGACTGCTCGACGCCTTTATTTCGCAACTGCCCAAGGGGTACAAATATGCCATCGAGTTCAGGGACGTCTCCTGGATGGACGATGTGGTCTTTGAGCTGATGGAACTGCACGGCATCGGTTTTTGCATCAATGATTTCGAGCAGAGACAGACCCCTCGGATCGCAACCGCCCCCTTTGCCTACATCAGGATGCACGGTCCTCAGGGGCGGTACCGCGGGAAGTATGATGCGCAGAGCATCCGTGCTCTGTGTGAAACCATCCACGGTTTTGTCAAGGAAGGCAGAGAGGTCTTCTGCTATTTCAACAACGATATGGAAGGGTTTGCCTGGCAGAATGCACAGGAGCTTGTAGCACTTTGCAGGAGCAGCCGATGAGAAGAGATCCTATAGGCATGATATTTGTCTTACTGATGACCAGCACCCTGCTGTATTCCGGGAATTTCGTAGACCCGTACGAAAAGGCCAGAAAAAGCTTGGTCGAGACTATAGAAAAAGAGGTAGAAGAGACAAGAGGATATCTGGGAAAAAGAAGGCTTGCCAAAACGACGATCGATGCGATGGAAAGGGTAAAAAGGCATGAATTTGTACCTGTTCTTTACCGTTTTAAAGCCTATGAGAACAGGCCGTTGCCTATCGGCTACGGTCAGACAATCTCGCAGCCCTACATTGTCGCCGTCATGACCGATCTTCTTGACCTTAATCCGACCGACAGGGTCCTGGAAATCGGTACCGGTTCGGGATATCAAGCCGCCGTGCTTGCCGAGATCGTCAATGAGGTCTACACTGTCGAGGTGATCAGAAAGCTGGGTCTTGCGGCAGAGAAAAGGCTTGATCGGCTCGGCTACAACAATATTAAGACAAAGATCGGCGACGGCTATTACGGCTGGGAGGAACACGCCCCCTATGACGCCATCATCGTCACCGCCGCCGCAGGCCAGATCCCGCCGCCGCTTCTCAAGCAGCTGAAACCGGGCGGCAAGATGATCATCCCCGTCAAAAGCTTTTACTATGTCCAGTATCTTATCCTTGTCTCCAAAGACGAAAAAGGGGCCATCACCACCCGTCAGACCCTTCCGGTCATGTTTGTACCGCTTACAGGAAAGCACTGAGATCATGAGAAAAGTGCCGCGCCTCTCTATCGCCCTGGTATCGGCCTCGGCACTCGCCTATGAGATCCTCCTGATGAAGCTCTTTTCCATCATCCAGTGGCACCATTTTGCCTATATGATCATCAGCCTTGCCCTGCTCGGATACGGGGTGAGCGGCACCTTTCTCGCCCTTGCCCGAGAACGGCTGCTCCGACATTTCCCCTACGCCTTTGTCGGCAATATCGCACTTTTCGGAGTCGCCTCGACAGTCTGTTTTCTTTTTGCCCAGCAGATCCCTTTCAACCCCCTTTCGTGGGAGACAAAGCAGCTCTTCTTGCTCTCCGGCCTCTACCTGCTTCTCTCCCTTCCCTTCTTTTTTGCGGCCAATGCGATCGGCCTCGCCCTGATCTACTACAAGAGAGAGATCTCCCCCATCTACGGCGCCGACCTGCTCGGTGCGGGTCTCGGCAGTCTCGCGATCCTTGGACTGCTCTATCTCTTCTTTCCGCTCTTCATCCTTCAGCTTATTGCCTTTACCGCACTGCTGGCGGCGCTGATCGCCGTCAAAGAGCTCGCCCTCAAACCGGGGAGAAAAACACTGCTGTTCTTTGCACTCTCCTTTTTCTCTGTTCTCATGGCCGGTAGAGAGACCACCCTCAATAGCAACGAGTACAAGGACCTGAGCCAGACCCTGCGGATCTCCGGAGCGAAGATCGTTGAGGAGCGCTCCTCGCCGCTCGGGCTGCTCTCCGTTGTGGAGAGCACGGAGGTCCCTTTCCGGTATGCCCCGGGGCTGAGTATGGCCTCCGATCTGGAACCGCCGCAGCAGCTCGGCGTCTTTACCAACGGCGACGGCATGAGTGCCATCACCCGATATCCCGACAAAATGGAAAAGCTGGGCTATCTTGACTATCAGACCTCCGCCCTTGCCTACCATCTGGGCTCTCCCAAAAAGGTACTGATCCTCGGTGCCGGAGGAGGTTCAGAGGTGCTCCAGGCGCTCTACCATCGAACAAACCGGATCGATGCCGTCGAGATCGATCCCGAGATGGTCGATCTTGTCGGCGAAAAGTACGCTGTTTTTGCCGGCGGCATCTATAACAGGGAGAACGTAAATATCCATACCGCAGAGGCAAGAGGTTTTATCGCCGCATCGGCCGACAGATACGACCTGATCCAGATGGCGATGGTGGACTCCTTCGGGGCCTCATCGGCAGGGCTTCAGTCCCTGAACGAAAACTATCTCTATACTGTCGAAGCGCTTCAGCTCTATCTGCAGCATCTCGAACCTGACGGCTACCTCTCGCTCACGCGATGGCTGAAACTTCCGCCCCGAGATACCCTCAAACTCTTCGCAACAGCACTCGAAGCACTCGAGCAGAGCGGCACAAAAGAGCCGAGAAAGCAGCTTCTTCTGATCAGGGGGTGGCAGACCAGTACCCTCATCATCAAGAACGGCATTTTCAGCGCCGAAGAGATCGAAGCGGCCGGAAAGTTCTGCGAAAAACGCTTTTTTGACACCGCCTACTACGACGGCCTCACCCTCCCGGGAACGAACCGTTACAGCATTCTGGACAGGCCCTATTTTTTCGAGGGGGCGCAGGCCCTTCTGCAAAACAGAGAGCAGTTTTACCGCGACTACAAGTTCGATATCCGGCCCGCTTCCGATGACCGGCCCTATTTTTACCACTTTTTCAAATGGGAGACACTCGGCGAGATCTTCGCGCTGCGCGGAAGCGGCGGGCTGCATCTTCTGGAGTGGGGCTACCTTGTGCTCGCCGCGTCGCTTTTTCAGGCTCTCATTGCCAGTATCGTCCTGATACTTCTGCCGCTTCTGCGCTACCGAAGAGCCGAGAAAAGCACCGTCGCAGCAAGCAGGACAAAGGTGTTCCTCTACTTCTTTGTTTTGGGGCTCGGATTTCTCTTTCTGGAGATCTATTTCCTGCAGCGTTTTATCCTTTTTCTCAGCCACCCCATCTATACGGCCACAATCGTTCTGAGCGCATTTCTGATCTTTGCCGGGCTCGGCAGCAGCTATTCCAAACATCTTGCCCAACGCAGGGGCTACCCTGCAACAGCCCGATACGCTATCTACGCCATTTTGCTGCTGGGCCTTTTCTATCTGTTGACCCTTGAGCAGCTTTTCGCATTCCTCCTGCCCCGGACAGAGGCTATAAAAGCAGTAGCCGCCATAGTGCTCATCGCCCCCCTCGCCTTTGCGATGGGGATCCCTTTTGCGATGGGGCTTTCCGAACTTGGCGGCCACTCTGAAACGCTGATCCCCTGGGCATGGGCCGTCAACGGGTGCGCTTCCGTCATCAGTGCCGTTGCCGCAACCCTTTTTGCGATCCATTTCGGCTTCACAGCCGTCATGGCCATGGCACTGCTTTTTTACCTGAGCGCCTACCTCTCCTTTCCCCTGCGGCGCGCATAAGGCTTTATTCAATCAATGCGGTATACAATGGTTCTTATGTCTATAAAAGGAATGGTGATGACTATTGGTGAACTCTGTAATCGTGATACGTTTATTGTCCAGAAAGAAGAAAATATCGTGGAGGCTGCCAAGCTGATGCGGGTTTTTAATGTCGGCGACCTCATCGTCGTATCCACCGGCAAAAAGGGCAACACGCCGATCGGTATTCTGACCGATCGCGACATCGTTATGAAAGCAGTCGCTGAGAACAGTGATCCGCAAAGCCTTACGGTTGCTGATATCATGAGCGACCAACTGGTGACCGCCAAAGAAGAGGACGGCGTATATGAAAGTATCGAAAACATGCGCAGGCATGGTGTCAGACGCCTGCCTGTCGTCGACAAAGAGGGCTGCCTTGCCGGTATCCTATCGGTCGATGACCTGCTGGAATTTTTAGGCGAAGAGGTCAATGGTCTGATAGGGCTTGTTTACAAAGAACAGCACGCCTAAACCGGCAGGACCGACTGAAGGTCATAGAGTGAGGAGCCTCTCAGATGCTTAGAAACAAGATACAACTTTTCAAACTGTTTGGTTTCAGCGTCTCGATCGATGCAAGCTGGGTCGTTATCCTCTTTTTAGTGGTCTGGTCCCTGGCCAAGGGTCTTTTCCCTACCTATTATCCCGATCTCAGTGATCTGACCTACTGGCTGATGGGGCTGGCCGGAGCGGTCGGGCTCTTTGCCTCCATCATCATCCATGAGTTCTCCCACTCTATGGTCGCCCGCAGGCACGGCCTGGCCATCCGCGGCATCACCCTCTTTATCTTCGGCGGCGTGGCCGAGATGGCAGAAGAGCCGAAGAGTCCAAAAACGGAGTTCTTTATGGCCATAGCAGGCCCCATAGCCAGCCTGATACTCTCGCTTCTCTTCGGCGCTCTTTACCTGATCGCAGCTCTCCTCGAATGGCCGGTGCCGGCTACAGGGATCCTGGGCTATCTTAGCGGCATCAATATGCTGCTTGTCGTCTTCAATATGGTACCGGCCTTCCCGACCGACGGTGGACGGATACTCCGTTCAACCCTATGGTGGCTGAAAGGCGATATCTACTGGGCGACCCGTTTGGCTTCACGCATCAGCCTGCTGTTTGCCATGGTCATTATCTTCATAGGGTTTATCGGGCTTATCGGCGGGAACTTTATCGGTGGTCTATGGTGGATCCTGATAGGCTCTTTTCTCTTCAATGCCGCCGGTGCTTCGTATCAGCATCTGTTGACGGAGCGTTCCTTCAGGGGCAAGACCGTGCGCTATTTTATGAACCCCGAACCCGTTACCGTCCCTCCGCAGATCACGCTGGAGGAATTTGTCGAAACGTACCTTTACCATTATCATTACAAGATGTTCCCTGTCGTTGAGAGCGGCAGACTCGAAGGGATCATCACGGTCAGCGACCTTAAAAAAGTCCCTCGTGAGCAGTGGCGCGCTCTTTCTGTCGCCGGCTTGATACAGCCTGTGACCCAGGAAAACTCTATTGATCCGGAAACACCGGTCAAGGAGGCCCTGAACCGGATGAGTGTATCGGGTATAAGCCGGCTGCTGGTGATAGAACACGGCAGGATGGCAGGGATCGTCACACTCAAAGACCTGCTCGAGTTTCTGGCACTCAAAATGGAGTTGGAGACGTAAAGCATACTGCAAAACAGAGTGCGGACCCATATCGTTATTATCGGCAATCTTTGGATGATAATAAATCTTTTAGAAAGCGGATAGTATCATTAATGAGGATTAGTGCTTATTTATTCTGTCAAGGAGAGGGAAATGGGAATCTTAAACAATATAGTCGCAGCGATAGACACTTCGGTGATGGCGGATGAAGTCTTAAAAAGAGCCATCCTTTTGGCAAAAAAAGAAAATGCACAGATTACGGTGCTTCACAGCATCGATATACCCCTGTTTGACAAGCCTTTTGGCAATGTTGACGATGAAGCGAATATCAAAGGCAAGATAGCAGAAAAGATGGATGCATTAAACTCCGAAGCGAAAGTGGATTATTTTGTGACGATCACGCGGGGCAATCCTTCCGATGAGATCGTCTATGAAGCCAATCGGCTCCAAAGCGACCTGATCATCATAGGTGCGCACGGCAGACAGAGCATCAGAGATACATTTTTCGGATCCACCGCCCACAATGTAACGCAGAAAAGCCATTTGCCGGTGCTGATCGTCAAGACGCCCGCCAAAGATGACTACAAGAATATCCTGGCACTTACCGACCTCTCGGAAGCCTCTAAAAAAAATATACGCTTTGCACAAGAGCTTTTTGAAGATGCGACGATCAACGTCTCTTATGCCTACCAACAGATGAGCGAACTGAGTGTCGATTTTTACAACCTTGAAAGCGAGAGAGAGCTTTACAAGGAACAGCTGAGAGCGCAGGTGGAAGAGGATGTCGAAGCGTTTCAAAAGAGTCTCTCGCTTGACAACACCGAGGTGATCGAAGGGTTCGATCCTGTCAGCGAAATGCTGCTTGAAACGGCAAAGAAGCAGAAATGCGACCTGGTGCTTCTGGGTGCACACGGCATAAAGGTCTCGGACACTGTGCTTTACGGTTCAACAGCCTCTTATCTAATGAAAACCGTTCCCTCGGACGTATTGATCTATGTACCGTTGGAAAAGTAGCCGTTTTGAATGATAATACGATAGAGCCTATAGGAGCAAAGCCGACAGGAAACCGATGCGACGCATAGGGTTGATAGGGTGCGGCAACATTGCGGAAATCATCACCGAGTTTTCGCCAAAAGACGATATCACAGCGGTATTTGACCGCCACAGCGACCGTGCGGACAAAATAGCAAAAAGATGTTCTGCCAAAGCATTCACAGAGTTTGAGCACTTTATCAACGAGCCTTTTGATCTCGTCATCGAGGTCGCTTCGATCGGAGCCGTCAAAGACTATGCGGATGCCGTACTGCAAAAAAAGTGTGACCTGATGGTATTGAGCGCCGGTGCGCTGGCCGACGAGCAGTTCAAAGAGCGGATCGTCTCTACAGCAAAGGAGAATAACCGACGCATATTGATCCCAAGCGGTGCGCTTTTCGGCCTGGACAATGCGAAAATCGCCCGATGCGGCGAAGTGGACAGGCTGACAATGCGGAGCACCAAACCGCCGAGATCGTTCGGCCTGCAGACAGATAAACGCGAATGTCTTTTTAAAGGGAGCGCGGCAGAGTGTATCAAGTATTATCCCCGCAATGTCAATGCAGCCGTCGCCCTCTCGATAGCCGCACAGAAAGAGGTACAGATAGAACTCTGGGCAGACCCCTCCATTACGACGAACACGCATGAAGTGCATGTCAGCGGATCATTCGGAGAAACATTTATAAAGATTGAAAACAGGCCCAGCCCGCATAACCCCTCCACCAGTTATCTGGCCGCACTCTCGCTTGTAGCGATGATCAACACGCTTGATAATACGCTTGTCGTCGGAACATAAAGGTTTTTGGGATAAATGCAATAGAGATTTGTCTTCTTAAATCAACAGGTCACTGCATCCCCTGTTTCAATTGATACATCATATTGTCGGACGAAAATACATAAAAGGTGCTTATTGGGAATCCTGAAGAACGAATGGCGTCGGCACTCCAGGTATTGCAGTTGTTAAACAGATGGAATGTCCCTTCTGCACGGTAGAACCTGCTTGTGCCGTAAAGACCGCTTCCCAACGTAATGATCTCGCCTTTCTCGTCCAAAGCAAAACTGTTATCGATGAACTCGACCAGTCTGATAAAACCTCTGTTTGAAAGTTCCAATGCAACCACGTCGCTATCTGAAAAGTGTGCTAACGGTTCATCCTGAAGTGCCACGACATGAAGAACCGAGTCCGTAGGCCAGAATGCAGCTCTGATACTCATCCAAAACGTTATCTTCTTCGCCTGATAATAGAGTTCATCTCCCCATCCTATCTCCAGATAGCGGGCACTTTTAAAATCATCAAATGCATGCAGATAAGGCGCTGCATCTTTTCTGGATAAAACAATCCCGGTATGCCATCCATAGTTGTTGACGACGTAGACCGTTTTATTATCGTTTCGATCCGGATTCGGCGGGTACAACGTACGAACAGTTTTTGCACACCCGGTCAGCAGGATAGTAGAAAAGGCAACCAACATAATAAGCATACCTTGCAGATAACGGCTGGATTCCATAAGAGACCTTTGATCAACTATTATACCTTGTCCGGAAAAGCGTTTTGCTTGACTTTGCATCGGCTTCTGAGCTATCATGATTCGTAATTACTTCAGCGCGACAGGTTGCTAAGATGAAACGGTTACTGGTTCTGTTTCTACTGTTACTCTCCCCCCTTTTTACAGCCGAATCTATTGTCATGAAAGTGGCCATCAAAGGGGCGATAGGACCGGCCAGCTCTTCTGTGCTGCAGGAGGCGTTAGATGCGGCGCAAGTGCAGAATGCCGAAGCCCTGCTGATAGAGCTTGACACCCCCGGCGGTCTGTCGACGTCGATGCGGGAAATGATCCAGGCCATCACCAACAGTCCTGTTCCCGTCATCACCTATGTCGCGCCGAGAGGAGCACGTGCCGCAAGCGCGGGGACCTACCTGCTCTATGCTTCGCATGTGGCAGCGATGTCTCCCGGGACCAATCTCGGCGCGGCAACACCCATCAGCCTGATGCAGCCGCCAAAGCAGTTGGATATAAACACCAGTTCACCTACCACGGCTGAGAAGAAAGCGATTAACGATGCCGTTGCCTACATCACCAGCCTGGCCCAGATGAACGATCGCAATGTGAGCTGGGCCGTCAATGCCGTGGCCTCAGCCGAAAGTCTCTCTGCCGAAGATGCGCTTCGTATGGGCGTCATTGACCTCATCGCCGGTGATACCCAAACGCTGCTGCAGAAAGTCGACGGACGGACAGTCAAGCTGTTGGAGAAGAGCGTCCGCATGCACACAGAAGGGAGCATGATCGTCCCCTTTGAAGCGGACTGGAAGAGCCGTTTTCTTGGCGTCATCACCGACCCGAACATCGCCTATATACTGCTGCTCATCGCCATGTACGGCATCTTTTTTGAACTGATGAACCCCGGTGCTATCGTGCCGGGGGTCATTGGCGTCATCGCCGGTATTATCGCACTCTATGCATTGAACATGATCCCTTTTAATTATGCCGGACTGCTGCTCATTTTCATTGGTATCGCCTTTATGATCGCCGAGGTCTTTGTTGCCGGTTTCGGTGTTTTAGGCATAGGCGGGGCCGTCGCTTTCGCCTTTGGTTCGCTGCTGCTCTTCGACGCCGAAACGCTTGGGCACGACATCTCATTGCCGCTGATCATCGCCTTCAGTCTGGTCAGTCTGGGCTTTTTCATCATCGTGATGCGGCTCTTTGTACGTTCGCGATCGGCCAAGGTGGTCACCGGAGCCGAAGAGATGGTCGGTGCTTCCGCTGAAGTGCTGGAAATTACAGAGAACGGCTACTATGTCCGCTGTCATGGCGAAACATGGCAAGCAATGAGTGAGAAGACGTTAAAAGTCGGCCAGAAAGTTCAGGTTACCGGACGCGACGGCCTCATCTTAAAAGTCAAGGAGTAACCATGTTTTTCGACCTACCTATGATTATTGTCTATTCCGCCATCCTGATCATCCTATTATTGGCGATGGCCATCCGTATTTTACGCGAGTATGAGCGCGGCGTCGTCTTCACCCTCGGACGTTTCACGGGCGTAAAAGGGCCGGGGCTCATCATACTGATCCCCTTTATCCAGCAAATGGTGCGCGTAGACCTCCGCATCATCGTGCTTGATGTACCGACGCAGGATGTCATCTCCCACGACAATGTCTCGGTCCATGTCAATGCCGTCGTCTACTACCGTGTGCTTGATCCCCAAAAAGCGATTATCCAGGTGGAAAATTTCAATGCCGCGACCAGCCAGCTTGCACAGACAACGCTGCGCTCGGTCCTGGGCGGGCATGAACTCGACGAGATGCTGGCCGAACGCGAACGGCTCAACTACGACATCCAGGAGATCCTCGACAAACAGACCGATGCCTGGGGGATCAAGATATCGAACGTCGAGATCAAGCATATCGATCTTGACGAGAGCATGGTCCGTGCCATTGCAAAACAGGCCGAAGCCGAGCGCGAACGCCGTGCCAAGGTGATCAACGCAAAAGGGGAGCTTGAAGCCAGCGAGAACCTGCTTGCTGCAGCCCAAAAGCTCAGCGAAAATGACCTCGGGATACAGCTGCGTTACCTCCAGACCATGAGCGATATCTCCAACGACAAGACCAACACTCTCATCTTCCCCTTCCCGACGGAGCTGAGCAAGTTTTTTAAAGGAAGCTCGAAAGAGTAATCGGCCATGACCCAACCCCCGCACCTTCTCCGTAAAATAACAATGCCGATGCTGCTTTTTTACGGGCTGGGGAACATTTTGGGTGCGGGCATCTATGTCCTCATTGCCGAAGTGGCCAACACCGCCGGGATGTACGCGCCGTTTTCCTTTCTGGTGGCACTTGTCATTGTCTCGTTTACCGCATTGAGTTACGGTGAACTAGCCTCGCGGTATCCTGATGCAGCCGGCGTAGCCCTCTACATAAAAGAGGGGATCGGTTCAACCAGGCTCTCCATCATCACCGGTTTGATTATCGCCCTGGCCGCTCTGATCTCAGCCGCAACCATAGCAAGAGGATTTGCCGGTTATCTTGCGGAGTTCACCCCTCTCTTGCCCGAGTGGATCGCGCTGGCAGGGCTGATTGGGATCCTTTGCCTCATCGCCATCTGGGGCATAGGCGAGTCCGTTGCCATCGCCGTCGCCTTGACCTTTATTGAGATCGGCGGGCTGCTGCTCATCTTGTGGATCGGCCTGCCGGCAATCCCGTCTATGGCAGAAAGGGTGCCTGAACTAATACCCCCTCTTCAGTGGGATACATGGTACGCCATCTCTTTAGGCGGTTTTCTGGCCTTTTATGCCTTTTTGGGGTTCGAAGATATGGCCAATATCGCCGAGGAGGTCAAGGCACCCGCCAAGGCCTACCCCAGAGCTATAATTTTCTCTTTGCTCATCGCCTCACTGTTCTATTTGAGCGTATCGCTGGTCAGTGTCCTTCTTCTCTCCCCTGAGCAGCTCTCTTCGACCGATGCGCCTTTTGCAACCATCTACGAACAGGCCACCGGCAATGAGACGACCCTCATTACGGTTATCAGCATCTTTGCCATTATCAACGGGGCACTGATACAGATTATCATGGCCTCGCGTATGCTCTACGGCATCAGTAAAAAGTGGTGGCCGCCATCGCCTTTATCATACATCAGCGCCAGGACAAAGACACCGGTTGTCTCGACATTTCTGGTCAGTGGGGTCACCCTGGTTTTTGCCCTCTGGCTGCCGCTGGTCACGCTGGCCAATCTGACCAGCTTCCTGATCCTGATCGTCTTTACCGTGGTCAATATAGCCCTGATCCGCATTAAACTACGGGCTCCGACTCCGAAAGGGATCTATCTTATCCCCTTTTGGATTCCGGTTGCCGGGGTTGTCGTCAATCTGCTCTTTTTGACCCTGCAACTCTTTTCGCTTTAAGCGCTCTACTCTTCCTGTCGCCTGCAGTACAAAGCTGTGTTAGAATAAGAGATACCGCAACACATAAAAAAGGAGACCGGTTGCCGAAAAGAGAAGAGAATGATACAAAGATGCCGGCATTCATCGCCGACTGTCATCTGGGAAAACTTGCCAAGTATCTCCGGTTGATGGGGTTTGACACCCTCTATTTTTCACAGATCGATGACGATGACCTCGCCAGCCTTGCTTTGGAGCAGAACCGCATCATCCTTACCCGCGACAAACTCTTGTCCGAGCGCAAAAACATTCCTGTACTTCTGTTGGATTCGATGGAGACCAAAGCACAGCTTCAAACCCTGATCAGCCATTACCGCCTCAAAGAGCATCCTGCACCGTTCAGCCGCTGCATCGTCTGCAACACCCCGCTTCAAGTGGTCGAAAAAGAGAAGATACGGCACAAACTTCCGCAGAAGATCCAACGCACATTTTCCCACTTTGAGTACTGTCCGCATTGCGACCGTGTCTACTGGCACGGCGACCACTACCGCCGTATGCAGCGGTTCCTTGACAGTGTGTTAGAGGATTAGTGTTCTACTCTTTACTCTTTTTTTTGGTCGCTGTTTTTCGCTTTGCAGCCGGTCTTGGATGACTAAACTGGCGGATTGTTTCGGAAAGTATCTTCAGACGGGCAACAACCTTGCCGTTGATAGACGCTTTCGGAAAATCGCCTTTTTCGTCTGCTTCGCCGGCATCAACGCCTGTCAAAATAGCAATGCCCTCATCGATTGTCTTGACGGCATAGATGGAAAAGGTCCCGTTCTCTACCGCTTCGAGCACTTCCGTTTTCAGCATAAGGTGTTTGACATTGGCCTCCGGGATGATGACCCCGTAGGAAGCGTCTGCATCTTTACGCATGCAGATATCGAAAAATCCTTCGATCTTCTCGTTGACACCGCCGATAGGCTGGATCTCGCCAAACTGGTTTACCGAACCGGTGACGGCAATGTTCTGCTTGATCGGCACTTCCGAAAGGGAAGAGAGGAGCGCGTAGAGCTCGGTCGATGAGGCGCTGTCGCCTTCGATCTTGCCGTAGGACTGTTCAAACACCAAAGAGGCGGAGAGACTAAGCGGTAGATCGGAGGCGTATTTCGATCCGAGGTAAGCACTCAGTATCATCACCCCTTTGGAGTGGATGGGACCGCTGAGCTCCACTTTGCGCTCGATGTCGATGATCTCACCTTTGCCGATACGGGTTCTGGCGGTAATACGTGAAGGAAGGCCGAAATTATGGCCGCCTATAGAGATATAGGTAAGTGCATTGATCTGACCAACGGCACTGCCGCTGATATTGATCATGATCGTCCCCTCCTCGATCTGTTCATAGAGTTTCCTCTGGATACGGTTAAGCCGTTCTGTCTGGGCAGTGAGCGCTTTTTCGATATCGCTTTTTTCTATGGATGCGTGCGTATACTTTCTCGACCAGTAATCCGCTTCTTTCAGAAGATCGGAAAGTGTGCGGATATGGGTCGAGAACTTCGCGGCATGCGAGACCTCGCGCGAACTCTGTTCGATGACCCTCGCAACCGCTTCGGGCGTCAGTGCCAAAAGCTCGTGCTGTTTTGCGATCGTACCGATCATACGGGCATAAAGATCAATATTCTCATCGCTTCGCGGCATATCATCCTCAAAATCGGCACTCACTTTGAAGAGTTCTCTGAAATCGGGGTCGTAGTGGTGCAGAAGATAGTAGAGGATGCGTTCGCCGATCAGAATGACCTTGACATTGACCGGGATCGGTTCGGGTTCAAGCGAAGTGGTGCTGACAAGAGAGTACTGCTGCGCCAGCGATTCGATCCGTATCTCCTTGGCCCGCAAAACGCGTTTAAGCCCTTCATAGGCGAAAGGCTGCATGAGCAGTTTTCTGGCGTCCAGAACCAGGTAGCCGCCGTTGGCTTTATGCAGCGCACCGGGCTTGATCATGCTGAAATCGGTCACCAGCGTACCGACCTGGGAGACATGTTCGATTCTACCGATCAGGTTCTGATGAATCGGGTTGTCCTCATAGATGACCGGCGCCGTCTTGTTCCCGTTGTGTGCTATGAAAAGATTGACTTTGTAGCGGGTAAAAGAGGGGGTGTAAAACTCCTGCATAAACGGCGGCATCCCCATCTCTTCAGGTTTTACCAGGAAATCCTGCACATGGCGGACAACATCGCTTTGGAGCCCGTCAAGATAATCGACGATCTTCTGGACACCGGCATACTTTCGGCGAACCTCATCAATAACCGTTTCGACAGATTCCTGTGTGATCTTGCGGTCCAGCGCTTTAAACTCTTTCTGCTGGGCTTTGTTGAGTTCACTCACCCTGCGAAGACCCTCTTTGACGATCTTCTCAAACTCGGTCATCTTGCGCGTGATCTCTTCTTTCTGCTCCCCTTCTATCGCCTTGAACTCTTCTGCGGAGAGTATTTTCCCGTCAACGACAGGCACAAAGGTGACGCGACTGGTCGAAGAGGCGCTCATCGAGACATCATGCTTCTGTGCCTCTTCCTGCAGATGCTGAAAAATATTCGACTGTGCTTCGATATATTTCTGGTTGATCATCTCCTTTTCGTTACGGTAGTTATTACTTTCAAAAACAGCAGGAAGCATCGCTTTCAGCAGTTCCACAAGCTCGGCAATATCACTTTGGAACGGGGCTGCTTTTCCCGGCGGCAGTTCGATGGCGATAGGCTTGCGCGTGTCTTTGAAGTTGTTGACGTAACACCAGTCATTCGGCACGGCTTCGCTCTTCGCCTTCGTCTCCAGAAGCGCCATCACGGTAGAGTGCTTGCCGCTTCCCGAAGGACCCATCGCAAACAGGTTATAACCGTCCTGCTGGATATTGGTACCGAAATCAACAGCTTCAAGTGCATTTTTCTGCCCGATCGGCTGTTCGATCGATTCAAGCTCATCGGTTGTTTTAAATGTGAACAATGAAGGATCGCATCTGTGGTAGAGTGCCGAAATGTCCAAGGGAGTACGCATGTACTGCCTCCTTTAAAGATCTTTAAAAAAGTATAGCGTAAAGATAGATGAATTCCATTAAGACTATCTTACCCCGCCTTCCAGCACCGATAGATGAAGATGTACACGTTTTTTCACTTGTCTGAGATAGAAGCGTAACTTTAAAAAAAACTGATAAAAAAATGTAACTTATATTATCAGTTTGGCAAATGGTTTTTTCGTTAGAATTCCGCCATTATGAAAAGCGTACGATTAACAATGTTGTCGGTTCTACTGTTTGCTTTCAGCTTCTTCATCATCCATGACTATGTTATGGTCGATGTCGATGCCGATACCCAGTACGAGCTCTGTTATGCACAGTCCGACAACAGCGCTTTGGACCTTCCTTCGCAGATCCACGACCACATACACGTTTTACTGGCCGCACCGGACATAGAAAAATCATTGGCGCCTTCTTTTTTAGTTTCGCCTAAACCGCTGTATCTATCAGCAGCATTCAACTCCAACACCCTTTCCGTCCCTCAGCGTCCGCCGCTGGCCTAACCTTTTTATCCCATTTTCGCAGTTTTTACTGTCACAAACACCGCCTCCACCGGCGTCTATAAAAAGGTTATCCATGAAAATATTAGTACTACTTTTGCTGTCACTGGCAGGCCTGAGTGCAGGCTCGATGCCACTGGCATCCTATCTTACGGCAGTCGAATCATCCAACGCAATCGGTGCCTTTAATGCACAGAGCGCTGCAGAGGCCGCGTTGCAGCGCTCGCAGGTGCAGTCGGAGGGGTTTCTGCTTAACGGCGAGCTGGGCTACGCCGCCGAAAAACAGAGCGACCGCGATGCCCTAGAATACCATCTTTCTGTCGAGAAACGACTCTTTTTCGGTAACAGCGGCGCCTATGCCGATGCGCTCAGGCTCTCCTCCGAAACGCAGCAGACCCTGCAGCTCAACCGGCTGCGCACGGTCGTCTATGAACACTATGTCAACGCCTGCGCACTGCAGGAGAAGGCCGGACTGTTAAAAGATGCCCAGGATCGCAATATCGAACTGACGAAACTGATCGACGAAGGGGTAAAGGGAGGCGAATTCGACCGTAGCGCCCTACTTCGCAGCGAACTGATCGTCGACGAACTTCAGCTGCGTATCCGCGACCTCGAAAGCCGCTATTATGAGGCGCTGCAGACCCTGCAGCTCTATACACAAACAGATGAAGAGCCGCTCTGCCAGGACCTCCCTTTTGCCGTCACTCTTCAGGATGATCTGGAAGCAGACTCCCTGCTCTACCGCTATCTCGAGAGCGAGATAACGGCAAGCTCGGCGCTCAAAGCGTTTCACGCCACTGCCATCAAAGAGGTCTCCGTCGGCGTGGGCTACGACAACGAGATGGACCTCTCCCGCGGCATCGTCTTCATGCAGATTCCCCTGACCCAGGGAAGCCGCCGCGAAAGCGAACGCGAGGCTGCGGCCCAGTCGAAACTGGCCGCGCAACAGCAGCTGCTCTTCGCAAAGGCGGAGATGCAGGCGCAGATCCGCAGCTACAAAACGGCACAGCAGACCCGTCAAAAGGCCTATCAGCGCCTCAACGATATCCTTATCCCGACAGCCTATGAGACCAGTGTCCTGCTACTGGAGCGTTTTATGGGTTCAGAAGGGAGCTACCTGGCCTATATCGATAGCCAGAAAACGCTCTTCGACCTTCTGATCAGAGGCATCGACACCCGTGCCGACACCCTGCTTGCGCAGGCAAAACTTTACCGAACTCTGGGCATCGACCCGCAAAAGGACATCAAATGAAACTATTTTTTCTTACGCTGAGCTTTCTATTGTCAATCAACCTCTATGCCGCCGAACTGATCCAGGCAGGCTCCCTCAATGTCACGCTTGCTGCGCCGAAAAAGGTCGAAAAAGTACCGATGGGAAGTTACCTCGGTACCTACACCTACCCCGCGGCACACCGTTTTACAATCAGCGCCTATGTAGACGGTTTCATCTCCGAGATCGCCGTCAAACCGTTTGCCAACGTCAAAAAAGGCCAGAAACTCTTTGTGATCCAGAGCCCGAAACTGCTTGACCTGCAATCGGACTACATCGCCACACTGATCGAGCTGGAATTCCACCAGAAGGAGATCGACCGTCTCAAACCCCTTGCAGAAAAAGGTGTCGTCGCCTCCAAACGCTACACCGAAGCCAAAAACATGTACGACCAGCTGAAAGCATCAGTCCGTCTGAAACAGAACCTTCTGCGCTCATACGGTCTCTCGCAGGCCGCACTCAACAAGGTCACCTCGCAGCACAAAGCCTACCCGAGCCTGGTCATCAATGCCCCGGCCAATGCGACGGTCAGCAGCATCGAAGTGCAGGTCGGCACTTTTATCCACCAGGGTGCGACGCTGGCCAAACTGGTCGACACGACAGAGTGCCATTTCGAGATCGATCTGCCGTGGCAGCTGGCCGCGACACTGAAACAGGGCGATATGCTCTATTCGCACAACAGCTCTTTCAGTATCTTTGCCATGTCGCCTGAGATCGACGCCGTCTCCCAGACACGCAGCATCGATCTGCATGAGAAAGAGTCCTGCAACGCACAGGGCGGTGCCAGCGTCAATGTCACCTTCTATCGAAAAACAGAGGCATGGATGGTGCCTTCCTCCGCTCTTGTCGGCACGGAGAACGGGTATGCCGTCTTTGTCGCCGCAGAGGGCGGTTTCCGCAGTGTCCCCGTAACCCTTCTCGCACAGCTTGAAGGCAAAAACTTTATCAGCGCACCGTTGAACGAGAGCGACCGCATCGCCGTCTCTTCGGTCCTGGCACTCAAGAGTGCCGCGGAAGGAGCAGAGGAATGATCGATAAACTACTGGGCTTTGCGCTTTCACAACGCTACCTTGTCATCCTCTTCGCCCTCGCAATCGCTGTCTACGGCGTCATCTCCTACAGCAAGCTGGTGATCGACGCCTTTCCGGATGTCTCCTCGACGCAGGTCAAGATCATCATCAAAGCGCCCGGAATGACCCCTTCGGAGGTCGAACAGCAGATCACCATCCCGATCGAACTCGAGATGAAAGGTATCCCGTACCAAACCATGGTGCGTTCCATCTCCAAATACGCACTGGCCGACATCACCATCGACTTTGATGAAGGAACCGACCTCTACTGGGCGCGCGACCGCGTCTACCAGCGCTTCAGCGCCATCAAAGAGGAGCTGCCGGGCAATATCAGCGGCGGTATCGCCCCGATCACCACACCGCTCGGCGAGATACTGATGTTCACCATCGAGTCCGATACGCTGAGCCTGATGGAGAAACGCACGCTGCTTGACTGGGTCGTCCGGCCCGCACTGCGCAGTGTCAACGGGGTCGCCGACGTCAACGCCCTCGGCGGCGAGGTCAAAAGCTTTATCGTCAAACCCGACTTTGCCAAACTTGCCCTCTTCGGCATTTCCGTCGAAGAGCTACAGCGGGTGCTAGAACAGAACAACGCCAACTATGGCGCCGGGCGGATCGAAAGGGGTGACGAAGCCCTGATCGTCAGGGTCGTCGGCAAACTCAACAGTATCAATGCCATTGAAGAGCTTGTTCTGGCACAGCGCGGCAGTAGCACCATCTATGTCAAAGATGTCGCCGATATATCGGTCGGCGCGATCACCCGCTACGGCTATGTCACCAAAGACGGCAAAGGCGAAGCGGTCGAAGGGCTGGTGCTGGGTCTCAAAGGGGCTGACTCTTCACAGACCGTCGCCGCGCTCAAGACCCGACTTTCCGAGATCGAGAAGAGCTTGCCGGAGGGGACGAAGCTCTCCATCTTTTACGACCGCAGCCACCTGGTAGGCAAAGCGGTCTCCACCGTACAGAAAGCGCTCATCGAGGCCGTGATACTGATCATCGTGATCCTGCTGCTGATGCTCGGCAGCTTCATCTCGGCCCTCACCGTCGCCCTGATCCTGCCGATGGCGATCCTTACCACCTTTATCCTGATGCAGTTTTTCGGTATCAGCGCCAACCTGATGAGCCTCGGCGGGCTTGCCATTGCCATCGGGATGATCGTCGACTCCGCCGTGGTGATGGTCGAGAACATCGTCGCCTGGCTCGCCCATCCGAAATACAAGAATGAGACCCGCGTCCGCCTGGTCTATATGGCCGCCAAAGAGGTGAGCCTGCCGGTCATCTCCGGCGTCGTCATCATCATCACCATCTTTTCCCCGCTGCTGATGCTGCAGGGGCTGGAGGGCAAACTCTTCGCCCCGGTGGCGCTGAGCATCGTCTTCAGTCTCGGTGCGTCGATCATCTTCGCCCTTTTCCTGATCCCGGTGATCTCGGAATGGCTTATCAAGAATCCCTCCGAAGAGCCGACCTGGCTGGTACGCAACCTTACCAAGATCTATGTGCCGAGCCTGAGAAAGGCCTTTGCCTACGAGAAGTGGATCTATCTTTTCCTGCTACTGACCGTTCCGCTTACCGTCGTGATGTTCAACAATATCGGCAAAACCTTCATGCCTACCATGGATGAAGGGAACATCGTCATCGGCATCGAATCCAATCCCTCCATCAACATCCCGGCGGGCATCGCGCTCAATACGCAGATCCAGCAGCAGCTGATGGCCGAAGTACCGGAGATCGACTCTATCATCTCACGCAGCGGTTCGGACGAGATCGGACTCGACCCGATGGGGCTCAACGACACCGACACCTTCCTGGTGCTCAAACCCAAATCCGAATGGCGTCAGGAGGATACGGAATGGCTCAGAGCCCGGATGCGCGAAGTGCTTGAGGATATCTCCGGTATCGAGTTCGGCTTCACCCAGCCGATCGAGATGCGTACCTCGGAGATGCTCACCGGTGCGCGCGGCGACGTCGTCGTAAAGCTCTTCGGCGATGAGACCGAAACACTCAACACGCTCGGAGAATCCATTGCAGCGATCATCCGTAACAGTGAGGGGAGCGAAGATGTCTACATGCGCCAGAACGGGGGTGTCACCTACAGCCAGGTTGTCTTTGACAAAAAGCAGCTTGCAAAATATGGCATGAGCCTCGACGAGGCGGCGCATATACTGAACATCGCTGTCATGGGAGCACAAAGCGGTAAGATCTACGAGGGGATGAAGCAGTTCGACATCCTGATCCGCGGTGACTACACCCTCAACAACCTGCCGCTGGAACAGATCTATTTAACCTCCCCGACAGGCGTACGCATCACGCTTGCCAACATCGCCCATGTCGAACGTGTCGACGGCAGTGTCGAGATCAAGCATGAGCAGGCACAGCGTTTCGTTTCCATCCAGACCAACGTCAGCGGAACGGACCTCAACACCTTTGTCGAACAGATACAGGAGAATATCAACACCAACGTCTCCCTGCCGACAGGCTACCGTCTGGAGTATGGCGGCGAATTCAAGAACCAGCAGCGTACAATGGCGCGCCTTGTCGTTGTCGTCCCTATCGCCCTGGCCGTCATCTTTATGATCCTCTTCTTCACTTTCCGATCAATGCGCCAGGCCGCCGCAGTCTTTGCAACTATCCCGCTGGCGTTGACCGGCGGGGTATTGGGGCTCTTCATTACGAACAACTATCTCTCAGTACCGGCATCGGTGGGATTCATTGCCCTGCTCGGTATCGCCGTGCTCAACGGCGTCGTGATGGTGAGCTACTTCAACGAGCTTGTCAAGACGATGCCGCTCGAAGAAGCGGTCATCGAGGGGGCGAAGCGTCGTCTGCGCCCGGTCATCATGACGGCACTTATCGCCGCCTTCGGGCTCGTGCCGATGCTTTTTGCCACCGGACCGGGCTCCGAGATCCAGAAGCCGCTGGCGATCGTCGTCATCTTCGGCCTGATCAGCTCGACGCTGCTCACCCTGCTCATCCTTCCGATCCTCTACCGTCGCGTCGAGACCGGACAGACGCAGAGATCCTGAATAACAGCTTTCGAATAAGCACCGGGTATGGATGTGAAAGCGTCCATACCGTCACACCGTTTCTCCGCTTTTACCTCTCTCTTTTCAATAAGCTTTTAACACTATTAAATGTACACTTTTACTTTAGAAAATTATAAACCATTAATATGTTGATCCGAAAGAACAAAAATGCGCTCTATAAAAACTGCTATCGTCGTTTTACTCTTGTTTCTCGGGGCAATGCTCAATGCATCGGCCCAGCCTCTTAGAACGGTCGCTTTTGCGCAGGATATGATGGCCAACGATTTCCGCCGGGCGCAAGTCTTCGAGGTGCGCGACGCCCTTGCTGAACATCCGGACCTTGCCTTCATCTACTCTGATGCAAAAGGGCAGACATCCCTGCTGATCCGCCAGATCGAGCAGTTTATCGCTGCCGGGGTCGACCTGCTTATCGTCGGTACGAACCATGCCGATGCGGTGGTACCGGTCGTCGCCAAAGCCCACCGGATGGGGATCCCCGTCATCATCCTTGACCGCGGTATCAACAGCCTTGACTACACCACTTTTATCAACTCGGACAACATCAGGATCGGTACGATGGGAGCCGACTACATTGCCAAACGCTTAAACGGCAAAGGAACCGTGCTTCTTTTCGAGGGGCTGCAGGAGGCCGATGTGACACAGCTTCGGAGCAAAGGGTTTCTTGATGAGATCGCCAAATACAAAGAGATCAAAGTCATCAGAAGGACCGGGAACTATCTGCGCAAAGATGCCATCATCGAAACCGAGAAGCTGATCAAAGAAGGGATCCGCATCAACGCCATCTTTTCGGAGAGCGACAGCATGCTCAGCGGCGTGCGTTCCGTTTTGCATCGGTATAACATTGACCCCGCCTCCATTGTTACGGTCGGATGCGACTATACAAGCGAAGCCAGAAAAGCAATCCTCGAAGGAGAGCAGTCAGCCTCCATTCTCTTCCCGCTGGGCGGAAAAGCGTCCGTTGACGTTGCCCTGAAGATCCTTGCAAAGGAGAAGGTACCCAAGCATATCTCCATTCCTGTCAAACTGATCACCATGGACAATGCCGATAGGATTGACCCGATCTTTTGACCATGAAAAATTTCAGCCTGACAAACAAGCTTTCACTGCTTCTTATTGTGATCATTGTTCTCTCTTCCGCCGCACTCGGCTTCTATTTTGACACCTTTTTAAAAGAAAACTATTTTCAGACCACGCAGAAACGGATGTATCACGGCTTTCACCGTATGTCATCCGACCTGTCCAAAATCACCGATGACCTTTCAAAGGGAACTGTTTTCATCCAGAGCGATGAAAGTATCCTTGCATCGATCGACCTGATCAACAACTATCAGGACAAAATGCACTACAACACCATCCTGCTCGACGAAGAGAAGAAAAACATTGCCCAGCTGCTGCTGACCAAGGTAAAACTTTCGCTCAAGCACGATATCGCGCTCTATGACAAAAATGAAGAGCTGATTGCTTATGTCGTAAAGGAAGCCGACGGCTACTGTCTCAACTTCATCTCTTATCAAAACGGTTCAAGAGTTCTCTACTGCAAACACGAGCATCAGCCCCTCTACATAAAAAAACCTTTTCAGGAACACCCGCAGATACCGTTCAAACATATCTCCTATTACCGCAACGACCAGCTTGCCCATCACGCCCTCATCACCTACCACTTTTTTCAGGACGAGATCTCTGTCCGATCCCATCGGAGCATCTTTTCGAGTGCCAGCAAAGAGGTCCTGGCCCATATTGAGATAGCCTGTCAGTTCGGCAAGACGTATCTGAACGCCCTGTCGGAGGATCTTGACATGATAGTAGCGGCCAGCCAGGACCAGAGATATGCCCGCTATGCCAGCCCGCTGCTCGAGGACAAGGTACTTGAGCAGATGCATATCAGCCAGACGGACGAAGCGTACTACGGTGCAGCAAGTCTTCAGACCGAAAACGGTCCGGTCTATCTCATCGCCACCCTGAATAAAGCACTGCTCAAAAATGCACTCGACGAAAACAGAAAGAAGCTTGTATTCTTTCTGCTCTTTGGCACTGTTACTGTACTGCTGATGCTGCGTTTTCTCTTTGCACGCACCCTCTCAAGACCTATGGAGACACTGATGGAACAGATCAGAAAGATCGAAAATGGGGATTATTCCCGCTCCAAACTGGTCAATACGGGCGATGAACTTGAGACCATTTCCACAAACATGCGTCAACTTGCCATGACTGTTCGTGAACGTGAATCTGCCCTGCAGACATCACAGGAGGACCTCGAGTACCTCTCCTATCACGATGCCCTGACCGACCTTCCTAACCGAAGGCTCTTCAGACAGCGCCTTGACCATGCCATCGAACTCTCCAAGCGAAACGGCACAAAAGCGGCGGTCCTGTTTCTCGACTGCGACCACTTCAAACAGACCAACGACACCCTCGGGCACAATATCGGCGACGAACTGCTCAAGGCCGTCTCCGAACGCCTGGAAGAGGGTCTGCGGAAGACAGACACACTTGCACGCATCGGCGGTGACGAGTTTACCGTTTTGATCGAAGAGGTTAACGATATCGACGAGATCAATACGGTGGTAAAGAAGATACACGACGATTTCAAAACCCCCTTCCTCTGTGGAGAACACAAGATCAGCATCACCGCCAGTATCGGTATCGCACTCTACCCGGACGACGGGCGTAACAGTATGACACTCATTAAAAATGCCGACCTGGCAATGTACAAGTCCAAAGAGAAAGGACGAAACCGCCACACCTTTTTCTCCAAAAAACTGTCTGATTTTCTGGAAGAGCGGACCATGCAGACCCGGGCTTTGACATCTGCCGTAGAGAAGAGCGACGAGTTCACCCTGCTTTACCAGCCGAAGGTCTCCCTGCACAACGGTAGAACCACTGCCGTCGAAGCGCTGATAAGATGGCATAGTCCGAAACTCGGCTTTGTCCCGACAGAGCATTTTATCGCCCTTGCGGAAGAGACCCATCTCATCATCCCTGTCGGCGAATGGGTCCTGAGGCAGGCCTGTAGCGATTTTGTCAAACTGCTCGAGGAAGGCTATGCACTTGAATATATCAGTATCAACGTCTCCAGCATCCAGTTGATACACAGCGATATGACAGCAACGCTCAAACGCGTTATCGCGGCAACAGGTATCGCGGCTAACCAGATAGAGCTTGAGATAACCGAAAGCTATATCGCGACAAATACCCAGAAAATGATGCAGACGCTGCAGGAGATCCGCGCAATGGGCGTCAACCTTGCTATCGATGATTTCGGCACCGGCTATTCGTCGATGAGCTACCTGCAGAAACTGCCGGTCACACGCCTAAAGATCGACAAATCCTTTACCGACGGTCTGCCGGATTCCACGGAACATATTGCCATTACAAAGGCGATCATCGCTCTCGCCAAGACCTTCGATCTCGAGATTACAGCCGAAGGTGTCGAAACAGCCTCGCAGGTAGCCCTCCTGAAACAGGAACAGTGTGATGAAGTCCAGGGTTATTTTTACTCAAAACCTCTCGGCATCGATGCATTGAAGGCCTTTTGCCACGGCAGTCGCAGCTAAAGCCACGGCCTCCTCTGAGACCGGAATCAATCCGCTGCCCTTTTTGCGCTATGATGTAAATAATCTCTTTTTATGCATCTATTAAATACCATATTTAGATAGAATTATATAATGCGAAGCATATAGCAAGGATAGAGTGATGAGAAAAATGATCTTGACAGCAGTGGTCTGTCTTACAATGGAGCTCATGGCGGCCGATACGGTCTCGTTCGCAAAAGTCGAAAAGACCCCCATAACCAAAAATGAAGAGCTATGTAAACTTTTTAAAAAGAAGATAGCCGACTACAAGGCCAAAATGCGCGACGACGACTACGCAAGAGCGACCCTGGCCTCATATGAAACAAGGGCTGCGCTCTACTGCGAAAAGTAGTCAACCCTTCAGTATACAGTCGTGTACTTTAATGGCGTTTTCGGCCCGCTTTGTAGTCGATCTTCCAGAACCCGTTATGTCGGGAGAGATAGAGCTGTTTCGGCTTTCCCTCTTCCGTGAACCGTACGAGAGCACGGGCATCGTCTGTCGCCATGACACGTAAAGACGCCGGCGTTTTATCGGGGCGATTGCGAAGTTTTTTTTCGACCTCTTTTTTGACAATCTCCCTTGCCTCAGGGCTCTCTTTATACTGCTTCAGGATCGTACGAAAGGTCTTGTCCTGAAATGCGATGGAGAGGGCATAGACCTGAACATCCAGATCATAAGAGTCCCGGACCATCGTCTGTTCCAAAGCTGTAAGATTACCTTCGTTCATCGCGGCATAATATGAAGCGACCGCAGCCGTCGGCGAATGCAGGTTAACTTCATTGCCAAGCGATGCAGCAACGAGGAAGTAGAGTGCAAGAGCGGTCTTCACCATTAGCGGTTGCTATAGGCATCGATCGCATCGCGGAACGCGGCCAGATGGCTCAATGATCCCTCTTTGAGATTTTCATAGGTACTGACGACATCGCTAGGCATACCGACTTCCGCCTCTTCCAGATCATCAATGTCTGTGATCTCGATATATTCGCCCACCATCAGCGCACTCAACTCCGACTGGCTTCCCTGCGCGACCAGCGTATCGTAAAGCTCCTGGAGTACCGGAACAACGAACTCACCGACTTCCTGCTCGTTTATGGCTGACGTATCGGCACCGTATGTATCGCAGAGTCCCTCGGCTTTATCGATGTGTTCCTGTTCCGATGACTGAATATTGGCAAAGACCGTCTGATTGGAATAGATATCGCCCAGTGTGATATAGGTATCGCGTGCCACTTTCTCCTCCTGATAGACGAAGACCAGCGTGTCCAACTGTTCCTCCGTCAACGTCACTGTCGTTGTCACAGTTTTTGCGGCGAAGGCCCCCGTTGTCATCACTGCTGCGGCCAATCCGGCCATTACCACTTTTCTTACCATGTTATGTACTCCTTGATTTTTATTTCGAGGCTATTGTACAGACGCGGAATGAAAAAATCATGAAATTTATATTATTTTTTATTATACATTTTTCGATTGCAATCCCCTTTCGACTCCGCCCGGCAAGTGAAAATGCTGCTTTCTATAAAAATTTATACTGCTTTTACATTTCATAGATATCATATCCCTACACTATCCAAGGAGACACGATGCGAAAGATTGTTTTACTGCTGACATTGATCGGGCTGCTGCAAGCCGATGAAGATGCCGTCAAAGTCGTTTTTGACCTGACAGCGGGCAAACTGCAGACATTTGAAAAAAAAGTCCTCAAAGGTATTGCCGCCCATAAGGCGCATTACGAAGGATCGCTCAAAGAGCTCGACGTCGCCGTAGTCATTCACGGCGGCGCATACAAGTTCTTTCTCAAAGATCCGGGGCATTCCCCTTTCAGTAAGGAGAAGGAGCTGGTCAAAGCCCAGCCCGAACTTGAAAAACGGATTGCGGCAATGGCCGATACCTACGAAGTAAAATTTCTGATGTGCGACTCGGGCCGCGTCAGCAATAAGCTCCAGAAAAAAGAGATCTATGATTTTGTGACGATGGTACCCAATGCCGCGATCGGCCTGATCGACAAGCAGAATGAAGGGTTTGCCTACATCCCGATCAGCGACTGAAACGACATAATCACGACGCAACCATATAAGAGGCCAGAACAACTTCCAAAAGGATCCACGAAGAGCAGACAGAGGAAAAACACAGCGTAATATTCTGTTGACTTTGCAGAGTAACAGTGTCTGTTCGTACAGTTGATTGAACACCTTTTAAGTTGACAAAGTTAAACGCAGATACAGCAAAAACATATTCCCGGAGCTTGTTCGATACTAATGCCGGCCGGGTAGACTCAATTTTCCCAATGACAGCCATACAAACGATCGCTCATTTACCCTGTGTAAAGAGGATACTCCTCTATCTCAACTTTTGACCAGACTCGTTTCCCAGCCATCATATTGACCACCCAACGCTTCCGTCAGATCGATTAGCGAAAGTGTCAGTGCGTCGATATCGTAATAGTAGGGCCGGTCACGCCTATAGAAGATCAGGCCGCATAGGGCAATATCGTCTGAAGGTTCTATCTCTTTTTGAATATGAAATCCTTCTGCCTCTATCTGTTTTTTGAACAGCTCACGGTTTTCAGAAAGATCAAAATAGGTTTTGTGCTCGATGGCCCGGGTAAGAAAAAGGTTGTCCCCGGCTTCCTTTAGCCGGTCACAGGCGTGATGGTTCTGAATGATCTGCCACTCTTTAGGTGTCGGGAAGAGAAGCTTTTGATACACTTCCCATTCCGTATCAACGCGGGAACCGAACGTGAAAGTGTATGTTTCGAAATTTCGCATTGCGGCATTGACAGTATCGCCCCACTCAAAATCAAGCTTTAAACAGTAGATAAAATTGACTTCACCCTGTGTGATGATCCGGCCGATATATTTACCGGCGCGGTAACGTAAAGACTCCATTTCCAAACGGTCCTCGATGAAACTTATATCATCTTCTTCCTTCGGTGCTATAAGGCCTTCTGCCCCGGGGATCTTTAACGGTACTTTCACAAAGCCGACGTAGCCGAACGCTCTATCCGGCACGTCAGCCGAAACCCCCGCATTGAAAGAGACCATAGCCGGATGACCTTCCATGGGTTTCATATACGCTTCCCAATAGTCTTGCATTCTCTACTCCCTTTATTCCATCTCCAGGCTCATGAGGAACATATCTTCCCCGTCAACGACCTCGACATCGATACTCCCGCATGCCGGGCAGCAGTAGTGAACGGCATTGAGTTCGCTCCTCACGTGACACGCTCTGCACACAATCGCCAGTGGCTGTATATTCATGACAAACTCCGCCGCGTCACAGATACTCTTCTCTTTGAATGTATTGAACGCGATCTCTAGCAGATGCGGTTCCACCCCGCTCATCACACCGATCTTGACGATCACCTTGGTCACCTTTTGGGCACTGTGCTCAACAGCGAGCCTCTCAACCTGCTCCATAAGTGCCTGGACAACAGAATATTCGTGCATCAGCAGATCCTCGGCAAAAGCTCGCCTTTTGGCAGATCGAGAAAACGGCTGCTGCCATAGTTCGAGCGGAGAACGACTTTGGCAGGATATTTTTGTGTGACACGACCGATGATCGAAGCGTTTTCACAAAAATCGAACCTGCGCAAGATCTCGATCGCGGCATCGGCGTCCGCCGGTGCCACCGCAAGCACAAAGCTCCCCTCATTGGCAAAGTCCATCGCTTCGAAGCCGAACATCTCACAGATACCGCGTACCTCATCACAGATCGCCACACCATCCTCTTCGATCTCGAGGCAGACACGGCTGCTTTGGGCCCACTCGTTCAGCACGGCAGAGAGGCCGCCGCGGGTCGCATCGCGCATGGCATGTATGGCGATATTCCCCCCGATGAGCGCCTCGACTGCAGGCCAGAGCGTCTCACAGTCGCTTTGAAGATCGGCACTCACATCAAGATTTTCCCTCGCCATAAGTACGGTAGCACCGTGACGGCCGATATCCCGCGAGGCGATGATGACATCCTCTTCTTTAAGATTAAGCGTAGAGATACCCTCTTTTTCAATCTCACCGATGCCCGCCGTGTTGATGAAAAGCTTGTCGACGCTTCCCCGCGGTACCACTTTGGTATCGCCGCAGACGATCCTGGCACCGGACTTGACCAGCTCTTTGGCCATACTCTCCACGATCTGCTCAAGGTCACCGAAGGAAAACCCCTCCTCGACCATAAAAGCGGCACTCAGATAAAGCGGCCGCGCACCCATCATCGCGAGGTCATTGACCGTTCCGGCAACAGCAAGCTTTCCGATATCGCCGCCGTTGAAAAAGATGGGGCTGACGGTAAAGCTGTCGGTCGTAAAGGCGATCTTTTTATTGACCTCCAATACGGCGGCGTCTTCGGCTTTGATGAGGATATCGTTACTGAAGTGTTTGTAGAAAAGATCACGGATAAGCGTATTGGTCTCTTCACCGCCGCCGCCGTGGCTGAGCTGTACGACTTTCATGCCTGCACCCCTGCATAACGGTAATAGGCGTTGCAAGCCCCCTCGCTGCTGACCATGACACCATTTTGACACACCAAACGGGCAAAAGCCCGTTTGCTTTCGCTGGCCGCTGTGGCACTAAAGCTAGCCCCTACGGGGCAGAAGTCACACACCTTGATAACGGTAGTACGCATTACAGGCTCCTTCCGAACTGACCATACAGCTGCCGAGCGGCGTGTTCGGGGTGCAGGCTTTGCCGAAGACCTTGCAGTCCATCGGTTTGGCAAGCCCCTTCAAGATCGTCCCGCAGATACAGAGCTTGTGGTCATCGATGGGCTCGTTCGGCAGCACATCGCCAAAGAGTTTTTCAGCATCCAGATAGGCAAATTCAGGCCTCAGCTCCAACGCACTGCGCTCAATGTCGCCGATGCCCCGCCAGCGGAAGTGCGGACGCGGCTGCAGGTAGGTCTCTATCAGCTTCTGGGCTTTTGTATTGCCCTCCATCGTCACCGATCGGGTATATTCGATCTCGAGTTCCGCCCTGTTCTGCACCTGCTGGCGTACGGTCATCAGGATCCCCTGCAGCACATCGACCGGCTCAAATCCTGAAACGACGACAGGGGTTCTGTAGGCAAGCGGGATCGGCTGATAGATCTTGGCACCGGCTATGACACTGACGTGGGAGGGGCCGATAAAGGCATTGATCCGGGCCTTTCCGTCTGCCATAATGGCATCGACCGCCGGCGGTACAAGCACATGGTTGATATGGAAAAAGAGGTTTTTGATCTTTTGCTCCACCGTCGCTTTTATAACGGCCGTCGTCATGGGGGTCGTCGTCTCAAAACCTATAGCAAAGAAGATCACTTTTTTGTCGGGGTTCTCTTTCGCGATCTTCAGCGCGTCCGCCGGTGTATAGAGCGGCCGTATGTCATAGCCGGCCGCACGCTCCTGAGCCAAAGAGGTCTTGGAACCGGGTACCCGGATCATATCGCCGAGCGTCACCAGGATCGTGTTTTCCATTTTTGCCAGGGCAATGGCGTGGTCGATGCGCTCTTTGGGCATAATACAGACAGGGCAGCCGGGACCGTGAATAAAAGAGATCGAATCGGGAAGCAGCTGCGGCAGTCCGTACTTCATGATGGTGTGGGTATGCCCTCCGCATACCTCCATAATACGCAAAGGTGCCTCGAGCTTCTCGGCCTCCCGTGCGATCTGCTTTGCCAAAGAGCGGATCGTATCCGGGTTGCGAAAACCGTCATAAAGGTCTTTGAGCTGTAGTTCACTCATCAGGACCCTCTGGTGCCGCAGTTGTCATCTTCCAAAACCAGGTTTTCGCGTTCTTGCTCATCCATCTTTTCAAGGATCTCGTTATAGACCTTCAGGGACTCCAGGGCATCCTCTTCATCGATCTTGTTCATCACAAAACCGATATGGATCAGCACATAGTCGCCGACCTCGACTGTGCCCTCCTCGATAAGCTCCAGGCCTGCTTTGCGGGTGACACCCATAGTGTCTACGACAGCCGTATTGTTCTCTTTATCGATCTTGACCACTTTTGATGGGATGGAGAGACACATATCAACCCCTCATCTTTCGTTTGAACTCGATCCACTCGATCACACGTTTAACGGAGGCCTCATCTTTAATATTGACTTCCAGGATATCGACGCCGGGCTTGAGCTTGCGCGCCTCGCTCTTTTCATGTTCGACGTCATAATCGAAGTATGGCAGCAGGTCCGTCTTTGTGATCAGTACCAGATCGGCCTGGCGGAACATCACCGGGTATTTCTCGATCTTGTCGCTCCCCTCGGGGACGGAGACCAAAACGATGTTGAGATGCGAACCCACGTCGTAACTTGCCGGGCAGACAAGGTTGCCGACATTTTCGATAAAGCAGACATCGATCGCATCCATCGGCATAGCATGCAAGCCTTTATGCACCATGAACGCATCGAGATGGCAGGCGCTTCCTGTCTGTATCTGGAAGGCCGGAATGCCTTTTGCCTTTATGCGCTCCGCGTCGCGGCTGGTCTCAAGGTCGCCTTCAACAACACCGAACGTAAAAGGTGCCAATGCAGCCATATGCTCCAGCAGGGTCGTCTTGCCGCTGCCCGGACTGCTCATCAGGTTTATGGCCAGTACGCCGTGACTGTCGAAATGGGCCCTGTTGTGCGCCGCTTCGTGATTGTTCTTATCAAGTATCTTTGTGATGACATCGACGGTCTTCTTATCATTAAGCTGGGGGTTATGGTGCAGCGTCTCATGCGCCGCCTGATGGTCGTGGGAGTGGTCGTGGTCATGATTGTGATCATGCGTATGGACATGATCCGTAATTGAACAGCCGCAGTCTTGACACATAAAGCTTCCTTCTTTTTGATTTATTTTACGCGTGAAAGGAACAGGGTCCCCCTTCATAACGCTATCTCATGCTATCAGCATTTGGCTTCCGACTGCAATGGAGATCACCCCGGCAGCTACAAATGTCCTGCGGATATTTTTCAGGTTTGTTAAAAGATGGCGGTTGAGATAGAGTATGATAACACCGAAACCCATAAAGACAAGCGATACGCCGGCAACAAAAGCCAGTACCATTGTCCACTCCACATCGGCACCGTTAAGCATGCCCAGTGTAACCAGCATGCCCCGTACACCGCCCATGCCCATCAACGCCCCCATTGTCCACGCAGAAGCGGAAACCGATGCATCAGAATGCGTGTGTCTCTTTCCAAAATAGATATGGGTGTGTTCTTTGCCCTCATGCCCGTGCCGATTCAACTGAATACGATCCGCCATCGCCATATAAAGCAGATAGCCGCCCATGGCGATGATCACCGTAGAAGAGATCATATCGCCGTAGCCTGTAATGGTATCGCTAAGCGCATAAAGCTGCATCACTTTTGCGAAAATAAACAACATCAACCCGTGCCCGAACGCGAACATAACCGTTATCAGCATCGTCTTTTTCATGGACTTTCCGATCGAAAAATCAGCGATCGCCGTGAGATGGTCAGGCCCGAACGCATGCAGTACGCCGTACCAGAATATCAAAATAAAACCTATTTCCATATCGGACTCCGGATTTTAAGTGAATGTTTATTCAGTTTTAAAAAAATTATAGTATCTTTTTGTAAAAGAAAACTAAAACTTCCAATTTCTTGTTTATATTTGGGACAAAATTTAATGACGGGAAGCGTACAATAGAACATGCAATGGTATAAAGAATGTATTTATTGTCACCATCACGTCTATCATCTGAACGACGGCATGTTGAAATGCAGCCGGTGCAAGGCGAAATACAGTCCGGAGCGGGTCAACAAGGTCGTTACGCTCATCGATTCGTTTTGCGAAAACGAAAACGCCCTGCAAGCATCCAAACGTCTCAGGTTATCCTATGTCTCGGTACATCGTTATTATGAAGAGTTTCGAAAACACTCGGCCAGGATATGCGAGGATGAGTACGAAACCTTGCGGCATAAGCCTTGTGAATATGAGGAGTATTTTTACCTTGAGCGTTCCAAACGTCAGCGAAGTGAAGCGATCTTCGATGCCCATAACTTCATAACCTTTGATTACGAAGGGCATCTCTACACCATTGTCATGCCGACACTGAAAAAGTACCGGCAACAGTTCATCGATGACAATCTCGAAGATGTCTATGCCAGTGAGTTTATCCGTTTCAAACGCAAAAGCCGTCTTATAAAAGTCTCGAAGCATCTCAATAAGATCGTACGCTTCTGGGACTACCTTGAAAAAGCTATCCTTACCTACAAGGGGGTTTCCGCAGAAAATTTCCCCTTGTACCTCAAAGAGATCGAGTTCAAGTTCAACCATGATGCGGCTGCCCGAAAAGCGCTTTTACAACAATACTATTTTAGGAGCAGATGATGAAGCAGCGCCGTTTTAGCATCTTGGGGGTCGGAAATATTTTGGAAAAAGATGACGGGATTGCCGTTTATGCAACCGCCTATCTCGAGCAGAACTACACCTTCGAGCCCTCTATCGAGATCATCAACGGCGGGGTCGAAGGGATCAATCTTTTGAATGTGTTTATGGAGTATGATCGGATTCTAATACTTGATGCCATTGATATTGACGATGAACCGGGCAGCATCTATCATATTCCCTCGCATGAGCTGACAGGCTACGGGCTTAGCAGCGGCGGTGCCCATGAGATCGGAGTTATGCAGTGCATCGACATGCTTGAACTGATCGGCAGGTCTCTGCCTGACTCAAGTGTTCTCGGCATTGTCCCCAAAACTGTTGACGTGCATATAGGGCTTACCCCGCTTTTGCTGGAACGGTTTCCGACCTATATCAATGCGATCATTACGATACTTGAAAATGAGAACATCGTTGTAAAGAAGAGTGCGAAAGAGGTCACTCTGCAGACGATCATCTCCCGCTTTGAAAACCCGAGGGATGATACAGAGGTGAAGAGAGCGCTATAGTCCCTATACGGTCTCAACAATAGAGAAAAGTTCCCAAGCCGGGCATTTTGTTTCGCCCGCAGTGATATCAGAACCCTCTACCGTGTTCGATGCTCGGGGAGGAGAAGGTATGCAGTACCTCTTCTAACGGCATTGTCTTAGACTTTTTCCTTGCCTCTACACCGCATTTTCCCAATACCTGTAAAACTGTATCGATATACTTCGGCCAGGCCGCAACAAGATGGTCCGTCAAACCGACCTCTACGCTTATGATGTCTTCGGGAACAATACTGATAATCGTCGTATCGGCCATATGCTCCGATAAAGCGCAGATCTGCAGCATCTCGGCGATCTCAACTTCATTTGCTGTCTTTTTGATCAAAGAGCCCTCAAGAAAGTCGTCACAGCTTTTGACCGAGATCACGCCGGCTATAGTAGCCTCTTCCGAAGCGGTGTTGACGATGATCACTTCATCATGTTCCTGCAGCAAAGGCATGAGCCTAAACCCCAGCGTACCTCCGTCTACAATCGAAATATTTGGCGTAAATTCATAATTTTCTTTCAAGTATTTTGCAGCATAGAGCCCGATGCCCTCATCTTTAAAAAAAGCGTTTCCTGAGCCGATCAGCGCGATTCTTTTACCCATTGTTCCTCCCTGATTTATGCAGCGCATGGTAGAGTTGCCCCAGTGCGATCCCGCCGTCATTGACCGGCGTATCCTGCTGTATATAACAGCGTCGGCCGCGGGCTTTCATCGCTTCTGTCACCGCAACGACCAGCGAACGGTTCTGAAACACCCCGCCGCTCAACACAATAGGCAATTGCGGGTACTGCTCCGCTGTCTCTAAAATAACGCCACTCAGCATAGAGATAAACCTGGAAGCTATCTCGTTTTTTGAGGAGATCGCCACTATCTCCTTGATCATCGGTCTGCAATCGATCTCTCCATTCCCCATCACACAGGTAAATGCTTCACCATCGGTTTTTTTAGCGGCTGCCTCTATAAGTAGCCCGCTTTCACCCTCATATCCGAGTTCTTGAGCGATCCCGCTCAGCGACGCTACGGCATCAAACAACCTGCCTGCCGAACTGCTCAAGGGTGCGTTTATGCCCTGCTCCCACATTTTATGCATGGTCTTTAACTGCGCTTGGGTAAAGCTGCGCACCGCAGGATTCTCCAATGCCATCACCTCTTCAAGGCTGAAACATTCGAACAACAGCGCCAAGGCGACTCTTCGGGGCTCTTTAACCGCTTTTTCACCGCCGAGCAGACGAAAAGGACGAATATGGTTCACGCGTTCATATTGCATCGGATCGGCTACAAGAACTTCTCCGCCCCATAACGTGCCGTCCGCACCGTAACCCGTTCCATCGAAACAAAAGGCCAGTACCTGCTCCTGCAATTCATACTCGGCCATGCAGGCCAATGCATGCGCATAATGGTGCTGCACCGCTATCAATTCGACCGACAGTCTCTCTTTTGCCAGCTGTTTCGCCCATTTTGTTGTCTCGTAGCCGGGGTGTGTGTCACAGACCACCACATCCGGCTGAAATCCGTAAAACCGCTTAAAGGTCTCAAGCGTACGCTCAAAATACTCAAAAGCCTCCAGAGAAACCAGATCTCCGATGTGCGGTGAAAGAACAAGATGTTCGCCAAAAGCCAGGGCAATACTGTTTTTTTGATTGGCACCGACCGCCAGGATCTTTTTTGGCGTTTTCTGCCGAAGCGGCAGACTTTTCGGTCCAAACCCGCGGGCCATGCGCATCAGCAGTCTCTGTCCGCCCGCCATCATGGCCACACTGTCATCGCAAGCGTTTACGATCGCCCTGTCATAGTCCAAAACAGCATACACCACCTTGTCAAGTTTTTTGAGTACACTATCTGCATCGGTAATGATCGGTTCATCGCTTATGTTGGCACTTGTCGCAACAACAGGACGGTCCAGCTTTTCAAGCAGCAACAGATGTAAAGGCGTGTAAGCCAGAAAAACGCCGATTCTATCTATGTTTGGTGCGATGGACGGGGCAAGCGCAGACCTGCTGCTTTTATCTGCAATAACGATAGGCCTCTCTTTAGAGAGAATCTGCCGCTCCTCTTCTTCAGTGACATCGGCCGCCTCTTTGAGGCTCGCCATATCCTTGAACATCACGGCCAGCGGCTTCGAAGGCCGGCGTTTATTGCGTCGCAGTGCCGCAACAGCCTCCTCGCTGCTTGCATCACAGACCAGATGAAAACCGCCAAGCCCCTTGATCGCGACTGTTTTGCCCTGCAATATCAGGGTGCAGACACGACTGATTGCCTCGTTGCCTTGCGCAGTGACGGCTCCGTCAAGATCTAACAGTGCAATGGTCGGACCGCAGTCGTAACAGCTTATCGGTTGCGCGTGATAACGCCGGTCCATAGGGTCCGCATATTCGCCGCCGCATGCTTTGCACATCGTAAAATGGGCCATAGAGGTGTTGGGCCTGTCATATGGAAGTGCCTTGATAATGGAGTAGCGCGGTCCGCAATCAGTGCAGTTGATGAAAGCGTAACCGTAACGGCGATTGGATGGATCTTGCATTTCGGCGGCGCAGGCGTCACAGATCGCGATATCGGGAGAGACCATGGTACTGGCACTGCTCTGATGTGAGCGGCGGATAGAGAAACCTCTCGCCTTCGTGTAGGGTATCTCGTCTTGGCTGATCGAATCGATACGGGCAAGCGGGGGCGGTGTCTGGGTCAGTGTGTCGATAAAGGCTTTGTGATCGGCCGCATCGCCTTCGATCTCGATCATCACACCATCGCCGTCATTGAGGACAAAGCCGCTTAGCGACAGTCGCTGTGCCAGCTGATAGACGAAAGGGCGGAACCCCACACCCTGTACGATCCCTGTGACCATAAGTCGTGTTCTTCTAAAGGTAGACGCCACCGACAACGGCATTCTCCTTACCTATAGGATAATTGATATTCATCAGCGGAGGTGTCTGTTTTAGATTGCGCTGCATCCGGCTGAAAAGCGATTGATTGGCAAAATGGCTCCCGCAAAGAACAATCGTCTCGGCTTTCGTTTTACCTCTGATCTCCTGGAGAAGTTCGCTGAAATAGTCGCCGAAAGACTCAAAGATAGAATAACTCAACAGTGGCGTATCGACACCTGCCAATTGATAACTGACTATACTGGATAAAAATGCCGTATGGTCAAAACGGTTGTCTTTGACACGTGTATCCATCTGCAAACCGCCCTTTCCGATGAACTTCAATGCCTCTTTGGTAACACCGCGCATACTCTCGTCTTCAAGTCCCAAAATGATTGCCGTTGCTTCGAAGAGAGTGACGCCGTCACGCATTTGCAGCGCTTCAAGTTTTGCATATACGTCCGGCATCTTATCTTTCAGGTTCATGACCAAACGGTCCGACCCCTCTCTCAGTGTTGCCATATTTTCCAATAGTTCGGCAGGATGGAACGCTTTCGGCGGCACCAAACGGATCACTTTTTTTCCGTCATAATACAAAAATGATGGCTCTTCATCAAAGTGGACACCGATGCATTTTGTACCGAAACGGTGGTGTTCGGCGATCACCGACATAAATGAGGCTTCGTCTTGTTCCATTTCACGCTGATTGCTATGCCATTGCCTGCCATCCCCATGTAAGACGACCGACCTCTCCACCTCTACCGAATCGAAATGCTCCATCTTGTCGAACAGCATCACATCATCATCCACGATACCGACCAGGCCGTGTGCAACACTCAAGGTATTGACCGACGGTGCAAGTTTCGAGGGGAAACTGACACGTTCGCCTTCCGCGAAGAACATGGAATCTTTGTTGATAAAAAGCCGAAGATCTTCCTGCGCGGCTACTTCGAGGTCATAATCCATCAAAATATCCGCCTTCGTATCAACATCAGCCGCTTCATAAGCGACAAAGTCTTCGCCTAATCTCTGCAGCTCTTTTGCCAGAAGGATACTGAAACCGTCATCCGGGTATTTGACATCAATCGTATTTCCAAGCTTCTCTTTTAATGTCTTGTCTTTTACGGCCACATGCAAAATCGGCCGTTCGATGCTTAGCAGGGCATTAAACTCCGCTTCGATCAACGAGAGATGATTTGTAATATTTTCAGCCTTGATCATCATCAAAATGGAATCATTATGTACCTGATCGATCGTATAAAAAAGCCTGTATCCCATCGTCGTTTTGACCAATACCCGCTTGTTGTCTTTCAACGCCTTCGCGGCAACCTCGAACATTGTTCTGAAACTGCCGGCATCATTGGCATAACGTTCATTCTCTTTGTTCATCAAACGAACGGGTACACCGCATTCATGACAGCTGTTGATGCGGTGATGCTCGCGAAGACCGGCTCTTTTGGTCTCCTCTTCGCACGTGGTGCACGGACGAAAAAAACTGAATGAGGTGTTGGCACGTTCATAGGGAAAAGCGGTGAAAAAACCATACTGTCCGCCGCAGTGGCTGCAGGAGGTGAAAGGGTAATAGTAACGGCGTGACGAGGGATCAAACATCTCCTTTTGACATGACGGGCAGAGACCGAGTCCTAAAGGGTACTCGGGTCTGTATTCCGGCAACGCGTCCGGTTCACCCTCGATCTCATAATGGTTGCTGCCCGTTAAAAAACACGATGCCGGCAGCCTCTCGGCGATGGCTTCAAGACACTGCCGGAGTTTCGGATGTTCCGATGCGAAAGCAGCGATGACCTTTCCGTTTTGCTGATGCACAAGCGCGTTGATACCGAACTCGCGCACAATGCTGATGACATAGTTTTTAATATAGGGTTGTGACGATGCGGTCTTTAGTTCGAGCACGAATGCCATTGAGGTCCTTTGGTGTTTCAGGCCTGTTTAGCCGAAAACAGTATACCTTAGATTTTTGCCTTGCTTGACGTTATTTTAGCCTACGGCACATCGGCTCCGGTTCCGAAGCTACAGAGGCAAAGCAGTTTGCCTCTGCTTAACGCTTTTTAGCCTTCGCCGGTGCCTACGGCACATCGGCTCCGGTTCCGAAGCTACAGAGGCAAAGCAGTTTGCCTCTGCTTAACGCTTTTTAGCCTTCGCCGGTGCCTACGGCACATCGGCTCCGGTTCCGAAGCTACAGAGGCAAAGCAGTTTGCCTCTGCTTAACGCTTCTCATCCCTGACAAATTTTGAGCCGCCTATGACGATGGCGATGTCGCCCTCTTTCCAGAAGATCGTGCGCCAGATCTGGTAGTAGACATGGAACATGACCCAGGCGATAATGGCATACATGCTGTAGTGATGGCATATTCTGACATCCATAAGCGATCCGCCGCATACGCTCACCGTCCAGTCGGTAGCAAAATGCAGCAGTGCCGGCCACCACCCGCCGATAGAACTGATGCCCGATGCCAGTCCGTGCACGTACATCTGAAGTCCGCTTAGCAGCATCCATACCAGCATCAGGTGAAAGATAAAAAAGAAGACGGCGTTAAAGCTGTCCGCATGCGACGAATCGAACTTTTTCACCCTGTTAAGGGTTAAAAGATTGATGAAAACCGCCAAAAACTCTTTGATATTCCCGCCGGAAGGGATCAACTTCTTATAAGGCTTTTCAAATCTTGAGAAGAAATAGAGATAGGCGACTACGACACTGCTGACATCGAAAATGATTGCAGACATGAAGTGGATCCATCGGTTCCATGCCATCACATACTTTGTGACGGCCGGGTCGGCCATAAAACTTTGATAATAGGGATGACCGATATAGAGGCCCGTCAGAACGGCGGCAACCATACAGATCGCGACCGTCCAGTGGTTGATCCGCATAAAAGCGGTCATCCGCTTGACTTGTTTGTGTCCTGAGCTCATAACAGCCTCCTTAGATACTGCACTGAGTATCTATTTTATAGACACCTAGCTCTTTACCCTTGGTATCGACGACGTGCACGGCACAGGCAATACACGGATCGAAACTGTGGATAGTGCGTATGATTTCCAAAGGCTGTTCAGGGTCGGCAACGATGGTACCGATCAAGCTCGCTTCATAGGCCCCCATACGTCCTTTGTAGTCTCGGGGCGATGCATTCCATGTTGACGGCACCACGGCCTGGTAATTGGCGACTTTTCCGTTTTCTACACGGACCCAATGACCCAGCGAACCGCGCGGTGCTTCAGCGAGTCCCATCCCTTTTGTTTCAACACTGACACTCTCAAAATCAAACTCTGTCCAGGTGCTCAGATCACCGCTGAGCACATTTGCTGCCAATTCATCTACCCATTCTACCATGGCGTCTGCCATCAACTCGGTCTCAATAGCACGCCCCGCTGTTCGTCCGACAGTACTGAAGAGTACACCGACAGGGAGGTTTCCGCGTTTTAAGAAGTTCATCACATATTTCGTAATACGTTCATCTTTACGCGCCACACCGACGATCATACGGGCAAGCGGTCCGACCTCAACACGGGTGTCATTGTAGATCGGTGACTTGATCCAGCTGTATTTCTCGTCTGTTTTAAGATAGGCAATACCGTCCTCGCGTTTATCCAGTCCGGTATAATCAGGAATTGTCTGCCCGTCATACGGGTGGAGCGGTTCACTTCCTTCATACCATGAGTGTGTAACATCTTCAGCAATTTTCTCCGGATCGACATCCTCCACCTTTGAGAGATCGCCGCCGTAAACAATGCCGCTTGGAAAGAGTGTTTTTGCCTTATAGAAACCGGTATCATCCAACCGAAAATCGCCATAACTCATGTAGTTCAGCAAACCGCCGCCGGTGCCGCCGACCCCTTTGCCTTCGATCAGTTCCGTAAAAGTCGCCTTGGAATCCGTCGCTTCATCGGCATACATGGTTCCCGCCATATAGACATCCGGCAGATACGCCTGTTTGATAAACTTGGTCCCGTCTTTCAACAGCTGTTTGAACAGTGCGATACGTGCCGGGTTCTGAATATCCTGAACACAGGTGACCCCACCGACGACGATGGATTGCGGATGCGGGTTTTTACCCCCGAAGATCGCCTGCATTTTTGCAAGATCGCGCTGAATATCGAGTGCTTTGAGATAGTGTGCCACACCGATCAGATTTTGTTCCGGGGTCAATTTGTAGTGCTTGTTTCCCCAATAACCGTTACCGAAGATACCCAAACGTCCCTGTTTTACGAATTTTGTTACCCGGTCTTGTATCTCTTTAAATTCGCCTTGACCGTCCGTATAGGGAGCCTCGCCGGCAACAGATGCCCATTTTCTGGCTTCTTCTGCTGCTTTGGCCGGATCGGCCGAGAGTGCGGACACAACATCGACAAAGTCCAGTGCATGAAGGTGGTAGAAGTGGACCAGGTGATCATGAATGTAGAGCGCACCCTGAATAAGATTCCGCACAATGCGCGCATTTTTCGGAATCGTGATATCAAAGGCATCTTCAACCGCTTCGATGGAACGCTGGTAGTGGGTACCCGTACAGACGCCGCAGATACGCATGGCTAAAAGACCGCAGTCTCTTGGATCGCGTCCTTGCAGGATTGTCTCAATTCCACGGAACATTGTTGATGCGCTATAGGCGTCGACGATCCTGTTGTTTTCGTCAATAACCGCTTCAATCCTCAGATGACCTTCGATCCGTGTTATCGGGTCGACTACGATATGTTTTTTGCTCATTATGCTTCCCCTCCGTCTTCTTTTTTACCTGCGATCGCGCTCGCGGCGGCATGAATACCGATCCCGATACCCGCTGCCGTCAAGAGACCCAGACCAAATTCATCCACTGACTTTTCAACCCCGCCGGTCGGCGCTTTGAGTTTTGCATCGGCCATTGGACGTTCATAGGCGTATTTATCCCAGAAGTCCGGCTCGGAACAGCCGATACACCCCCGTCCGACACCGATAGGCCAGTTCACGCCTTCGTTATAACGTACGATCGAACAGTTGTTGAACGTCATCGGTCCCTTACAGCCCATTTTGTAGAGACAGAAGTTGTTCTTGGCCCCCTCGTCTCCCCAGGACTCAACATACTCGCCCGCATCAAAGTGTGCGCGGCGTTCACAATTGTCGTGGATGCGATACCCGAACGCAAATTTCGGGCGAAGCAGCGAGTCGAGTTCAGGCACCTGCCCTGTCAGGACATAGTGCAGTACCACCCCGACCATATTGGCCGGATTCGCCGGACAGGCCGGAATGTTGATCACCGGTTTTCCTTTGATGACATCCATGACGCCGACCGCACCGGTGGGGTTCGGCGCGGCAGCCGGGATACCGCCGTATGTCGCACATGATCCGACCGCGACGACCGCCGCTGCACCCTCGGCGACGCGCGTCAGGTGATCAAGAAAATTTTCTCCGGAGGCCCCGATAGTACACCACTCTTTTCCGGCACCGACAGGGATCGATCCTTCAACAAACAGAAGGTACTTCCCATTAAAATGTCCCATCGCGCCATCAAGCTGTTTCTCAGCCTGATGACCCGACGGCGCCATCAAGGTTTCATGAAATTCCAACGAGATGATGTCCAGCACGATCTCGTCGATCTTCGGACCGTCTGAACGCAAGAGAGCTTCCGAGTTGCCTGCACAATCCTGGAGCTCCAGCCAGATCACCGGTGCCCGGTTCATGAGTTCGGCCGCTTCAGCAACCAGCGGAGCGAACATTGGGGGCAGCATCAGCATCGCCGTTGTCGCACTGACCCATTTCATGAAGTCGCGCCGGTCTGTCCCGTGTTCACTCAACAGTTCGCTGAAGTCCAACCTGTTCACAGGCTCCTGAGCCCGAAGTTCATCAAGCCTCGCCTGACATCTCTCGAACAGATTATTATAATATGACTCACCTCTGTTGGTTTCCACACGGGCGCTTTTCGATGTAAAAAGCTTTTTTACCCCTTCGATTTTATCTGACATCCTCAACTCCTCTGAAAGTGAATGATTATTCACTATGCTAGTCCAGGATAACTTAAACGAATATTATATTAATTAATTCAATATTAAACTGCTGCTTTCTTATCTGATTTTAGGACCAACAAACCGGAGCAGTTTTTTTCTTGTCTGCTTTCAGGACTGGGATAAAATGTGCGATCTAATGTGTTGTGCAGACAGAGCAGACGTCAAAGGTTCTGAAAATGAACAGGGCTTCTTCCATCGTAACATTACCCATCATGGCTAATTGCGCCGGCGTAGGATTTTCTTTGACAGAGCTTCCGATATTCCACTGCGTCGGTGTGACAATCTCATAGCTCTTAATGATACCTTCTTCAATCTCTACACGGTGTATCAACGGTCCTCTCGGGGCTTCGACAACACCGACACCGCAGCCGCTGATACCGGTAATGGGTTTCGGCGGGATCAGGGAGTCTTCGTTCAATGCCAGTGAACCAAGCATATCCCTGGCATGATCCAAAAGCCGCGCTGTTTCAAAAATACGTGCCATCACACGGCTATAGGCACTGTCTTTGAAGCGGCGATGCATACTTTTGATCAATTCGACATTCGAGGCCATCGCCCGTGAAAGCGGTCCGCATTCGTAAAACTCATCTTTGTAACAGGCATTTTTGGCGAACGTTTTTTCAGACGGGCTATAGGCGCTATGGGTCTTTACATGTTTTTCGTCCGCCTGAAGAAGGCGCGTCTGCATCACTTTGGCAGGATTCGTAAACCGATGCTCGCCCAGTACCATAAAGCGATCATACGCAAACCCCTTTTTGTGCATCCCTGCAGCTGTCAACGCTCTCTCTATTTCACCGATATCACTTTCGAGTGCATTAAAATCATGGCAAGAGTCAAACGCCAAAAAATCATCCAGTGCTGTACCGGCACACTCTTTTTCAAAAAAAGATATCAATTCATCGACAAGGCTTTGCGCTTTGATACGTTCCAGATGTGTCGGGTCACAGCTTACACCGCCGGGCAGCATATAGGAAGAGTGCGGCCACTGTCCTGCAAATGATGCTAATGCCTTGCTTGCCAGCGACGCCGCGTAGGCACCTTTTAACGGGGTTAACGCTATTTTCTCGGGCCTTAACTTCGCAAGTTCCGGCATGATGACAAGATAGATCCACTTAAAGTGATTTTGTATCATCTCCAGGACCAACGTCACTTCCCGAATCGTATCTGCTTTTGCCGTGAGTTGCACAGGTTCGTTTGCATCGGCATAAGCCGATTCCATAGCCCGCACGCTGGCCATCAGGTGCGCATGACCGCAGATACCGCAAACCCTCGGCGTGACGACCAATGCATCCAAAGCGGGTTTGCCCTCCAAGATAGCCTCCATGCCCCTAAAATGGGGAAAGGCGATCGTGGCAAAATCAACCATATTCTCTTTCATATCAAAGCGGATGGACGCTTCGCCCTCTATCTGGTCAATCAGCTGTTTTGTCATCTATCAACTTCCCTTCAAGTCGTTCAATATGAAAAGCCTTGGCGATCCCCGTTATGGTCAGATAGCTTCGCTTCGGCACGCCCAGAGGCACATCCTCGGGAATGGACATATTCGTTTTTGTGTGAAAAAGATCATTGCGCGGGAAATCCGGTTCAGTACAACCAAAACATGGTGTGCCTGAGCGCGTTTTGGAACTGACGTCATTCCACAATATTCTGTTGCAGGAGGCATGCGTCATAGGGGCCCGGCATCCCTGCAGGTAAAAGAGGCACCCCTCTTTAAGACCGAAGGCCTTGGCATCGACCTTCCACTCGAAATATTCGTTTCGTGTGCATCCGTGATGTACGAGGTGGCTGTAAAGCTCCAGGGGACGGTGCAATGTGTCGACCTTGATCTCTTTATTATCTGCGATCATACTAAGGGTGTAGCCCAGCCATTCGGGATGAACAGGACAGCCCGAGAGATTGATCACTTTGTTTTTCAATGCGAGAAGAGGCCCGGAGGATTCCGACTCGTCAAAAATCAAGCCGGAGTTCCTCTGCGGTGCTGATGCCTTAAACATCCCGCCGAAACTTGCGCAGCTTCCGACACCGATAATATGACCGGCTCTCATGCCATAATAATCCAACAGTTCCGACAACAGTACCTCATGCCGCTTCATCAATGGGTCATACGCCCCTTCAAACACCAGTACATCGCAAGGCCGCTTGCACTGTACGACTTCCGAAAGCGTCGATGAGGCCGGCAGCAGAGGATGATAAAGAAGGTCGTATTTAGCCAAAAGCTGCGGCAGATAGGGCAGGTTTAAAAATGAGTGCGTGTTACCGTTACAGGTAACACCTTGGAGCCAGATGAGCGTGGGTCTGTCTCTATCTGACGCGCAATGCATTATAGATATTCTCCGAAATCGAAGCTTCATAACTGCTCAAAGGTTCCGGCAGTATTTTCTCTCCAAAAAGAAAGACCATACCGCCTAAATACCCCATAAAGAGCCCAAATGCACTGAAAAAGTCCTGATCACGCAAATCGCCGCAGCTGACGCCGTCATTGAAGAACATCATCATTTCCGTAACAAAAGGAGAGACACAGACCATACCTGCACACCCCTCGCCAAAGACTTCACGGTTTGACAGGTAGATGCGTAAAAAATATTCTATCATCTCGGGGCGTTCGTTCGCCATGGCAAAGTACATAGACACAATCGCTGCTGTCTTTTCTTTCGTTGATATCGGTTTGTCATTGATCTCGCGGATCTTCTCTCCAAGATACTCGGAAATATACATAACGAGTTCTTTGGCCAGGATATCTTTGGATGTAAAATAGTTATAAAAGTTCCCGACGCTCATACCGACTTTCTCAGCGATATCAGGAATAGTAGTGACATAAAACCCTTTTTCTGAAAACAGTTTCAATGCAGCCGATATAATTCCGTTTTTACGCTCTTCTTTCGATATACGTGCCATTTTTTTCCCATAAAATTCAATATTCTTGTTAATACTATCCTACTTACTATTATCACAGATTTAAATACTGTACAAAGTGAATAAACAGTCATTTACCTTAGAAATATACAGAAAATACAAAAGATGAATTGAAATCGCAAAAATGGTTTTATTTTGTAAATTGAGGTGTTCGTAATTTTAGTTTATTGAGAGTTTTTAGTTAGAAATGGTGTCAAGAGAATATTTTTGGTAGTATGTGCTCTCGGTTGCATTCAAATACAATGCGTGGAAACGAAAGAAGAATAGACATTTAATAGAAAGTTTAATACGATCAGAATGGCATGATGATTTGTTAAGATGTGAATTTTGCATGATTTGTGGATGGTGTCAAAGGGGGGACTTGAACCCCCGACCCCCGGCTTATGAGACCAGTGCTCTAACCAGCTGAGCTACCTTGACGTGTTTAAAGAGGCTGGAATTATAGTCACAGGCTCCTTAGGTAAAGCTAAAAGTGAGAAAAAAAGTTTTTTTCACTGAAAACCGCCTATTCTTTCAAATTATGACTCATAACCCCAATCAGAATAGGACTAAAAAACCCTTAGTCATAGTGACTAAAGTTGTTGACTTGTTGGTATTTTTTTTGTACTATAACGACGTTTAAATTTTAAACCCATATTAAAAGGATAACTATGAATTTTGAACCACTTGGAAAACGCGTACTGGTTTCACGTACAGAAGAAGCTAAGACAACCGCATCCGGGATCATTATTCCTGACAATGCGACAGAAAAGCCGTCACAGGGAACGGTTGTCGCTGTCAGTTCGGAAGTTGAGAATGTCAAGGTCAACGACACCGTCGTATTTGGAAAATATGCCGGCAATGAACTCAAATTGGATGGCGAAAGCTATCTTGTCATCGAAGTAGACGACCTACTCGGTATCATCAAATAATTTCAGCACGATAATCAAAAGATAAAGGATACAACATGGCTAAAGAGATCAATTATTCAGACAATGCACGTAATGCGCTTGCCGCAGGTGTACAAAAACTGACGGATGCCGTCAAGGTGACAATGGGGCCGCGCGGCCGCAACGTCCTGATCCAGAAAAGTTACGGCGCACCGGTCATCACGAAAGACGGCGTCTCAGTTGCACGCGAGATCGAACTAGAAAACCCTCTCGAAAATATGGGTGCGCAACTGGTCAAGCAGGTCTCATCCAACACAGCGGACGAAGCGGGTGACGGTACAACGACGGCGACGGTTCTCGCAAACGCGATCTTCTCTGAAGGGCTTCGCAATATCACGGCAGGCGCCAACCCGGTAGAGGTCAAACGCGGTATGGACAAGGCAATGACCGAAATCCTTCAACACCTTGGCGATGCTTCTATCAAAGTCACAGGGAAAAAAGAGATCGCTCAGGTCGCAAGTATTTCGGCAAACTCTGACACATCGATCGGCGACATGATCGCAGAGGCGATGGACAAAGTCGGTCAGGACGGCGTCATCACGGTTGAAGAGGCCAAAGGGATCAACGACGAACTTGACGTCGTTGAAGGGATGCAGTTCGACCGCGGTTACCTAAGCCCGTACTTCATTACCAACACAGAGAAGATGACAGCGGAGATCGAGCAGCCATTCATCCTTATGTTTGACGGTAAGATCTCGAACCTGAAAGATCTTCTTCCGGTACTCGAACAAGTCCAAAAGACAAACCGTCCACTGCTTATTATCGCTGAAGACGTTGAAGGCGAAGCACTGGCGACACTCGTTGTGAACAAAATGCGCGGCATTCTGAACATCTCTGCCGTCAAAGCTCCGGGATTCGGTGACCGCCGTAAAGCGATGCTTCAGGATATCGCGATCCTGACTGCCGGCCAGGTCATCTCCGAAGAGATCGGCCGTACGCTTGAATCGACCAACATCCAGGATCTTGGTCAGGCAGCACGCGTTGTCATCGACAAAGACAATACCGTCATCGTTGACGGTGCAGGCGACAAAGCCAACGTTCAGTCACGCATCGACGCCATCAAGAAGCAGATCGAGACAACGACATCCGAGTACGACAAAGAGAAACTGCAAGAGCGTCTTGCAAAACTCTCCGGCGGCGTTGCCGTTATCAAAGTCGGCGCAGCGACCGAAACGGAAATGAAAGAGAAAAAAGACCGTGTCGACGATGCGCTCTCGGCAACCAAAGCAGCGGTTGAGGAAGGGATCATCATCGGCGGCGGCGCGGCACTTGTCCGTGCTGCTTCGAAAGTCTCTTTACCGGAACTTGAAGGCGACCAAAAGATCGGCTGCGAGATCATCCTACGCGCTGTCAAAGCACCGATCAAACAGATCGCGACCAATGCGGGATTTGATGCAGGTGTCGTTGTCAATGCGATCGAGAATGCTGACAACGACAAGACCGGTTTCAACGCGGCAACCGGCAAATATGTCGATATGTTCGAAGAGGGGATCATCGATCCGCTTAAAGTGGCACGTGTCGCATTGACAAACGCGACGTCAGTCTCAAGCATGTTGCTGACGACAGAAGCAACGGTCCACGACATCCCGGAACCGGCTGCACCGGTTGCCGGTGGTGAGATGGGCGGAATGCCAGGCATGCCGGGCATGATGTAAGAACGCGTCAATAAAAAGCCAATTTCTTGGCTTTTTTAGCGTTCGTACCATAGGGAGATATGCGAAGCATCGACCGACGGAGTCAAAAGAAAACGACAAGAAATTGTCGCTTTCAGCGAGCGTGACCAAAGGAAATCCCTTCAGGGGGAAACCACAAAAACACTCCATCAACAACACTGTATAACTAATCACATTCTAAAGCTCTTTTATACACTAGATATTGGTTATTTTATAACCACATTAACGTCCTTGTCAACCACGCTCTTCATTATAATTGCAACAGAAAAATAACTTGAAAACACCGATACTCCAGTATCATCGGGTAGGAGATAAGATGCAGTTGCATGACCTTGGCATCACACATTTCGACATCTATTTCCAGCCCATTGTCACCATAAAACAAAAATCTGTTTTTGGGTACGAAGCGCTGGTAAGAGCCTATAACAATACGAGCTATATTGCACCGCATACACTTTTTTCAAAAGCTAAAAAGTTGGGTATATCGGCCGAACTTGACGAACTGATACGTCTCGAATCCATAAAAAGTTTCAAAACATATCTTGACGAGAACCCAAGAACACTGCTCTTTTTAAATATAGAGCCTTCCTTCATCGACACTTTTCAGCCGATAGAACAAAACTTTGAAAACAGTCTGCGTCAGCTGAATATTCCCGCTGAAAACATTGTGCTTGAGATCAAAGAAGAGGCCATTACCAGCAACGACGCACTGGCAGCCTTTACGGCCTATTACAAAGAAAGAGGGTTTAACATTGCGATTGACGACTTTGGAACGGGGCAGTCTCAGTTTGAGAGGTTATCCATCGTCAAACCCGATATCGTCAAGATCGACAAAACACTCTTGCGTGATATCGACACACACTATATCAATGCAGAGATCGTCAAAGCCATTGCACGGGTCTGTTACAACATCGGTGCCCTTGTCATCTCAGAAGGTGTCGAGCGTCAGAGTGAGGTTCTGAAATCGCTCAACCTTGACATTGATCTCTTTCAGGGGTACTGGTTCTCCCACCCTGCCGCAAAGACCATGGACAAAGAGACGCTTGTAAACAAAATTGAGACAATCGGTCTTCAGTACAAAGAGCAGCGAAAATCCTTGATATGCTTTAAGGAAAACCTTTTCAATGATGCCTCTGTCATCGCAAAAAAACTGATTGCCCTCATCAAAAGTATCAAGAGCATTGATGATGTTCAGATCTTCAATGCTGCCAAAAATGAAAAAAAGATCGAGGCCCTCTATCTTATAGATGCCGAAAGTTCAAGACAGCTCGGGGATACGCTGCTGGTAGGGAATAAAAAGAAATTCTATGCACCTTCTCTGGATGGTGAAGACCACTCCTTGAAAGAGTATTGCTACATCTGCAGCAGCTCACAGAATGGGTGCTATCTAAGCCCGCGCTATATCTCGAACGCCTCGGGTAATCTCTGCCGGACATTTTCAAAAAAATTCATCTGTAACGCCAGGGAGTTGATCCTCTGTCTTGACCTCCACCTGGAATGAAGCGTAAAAACTATGCCCCAACGGAGTGTTCAAGATCAAACGCCATCACCCTGCTCTGCATCGCCGAGAGGTCGAAGACGACGATCTGATGCGCATTGGTGTCGGCGATAAAAAGCTCGCACCCTTTTTTCGCGATACCGCCGGGCTCGTTCAGCCCCTTTAGAAGCGTCATCATCGAATTGTCGTCGGGAAAATAGACCTTGACCTTGTTGTTAAAGGTATCGGCGATAAAGAGGCGCCCGCCGCCGCAGCCGTCACCGACAATGCCGGCGCAGATCCCCTGCGGATGCTGCAGCAGTATCTCGCCGCTGTCACTGTCGCCATAGGTAAAAAGCCCTTCACCTATCAAAGTGGAAACATGCCCCTCTTCGATTTTTCTCAACGATGAACTCTCGGCATCAACAAAATAGAGTATCTCGTTCATCAACGCCAGCCCCGAGGGCTGTGCCAGCTGACATTCGTCTGAATTACCGTCTCGCAATGCTTCAAAACGGTTGCCGTACGATGCTAAAAGAGAGAGATCGTCCAGACGGTAAATGTTCAACAGATGTGATCCCGCCAGCGCGACATAAAGTCTGTTGTCCTCAACCACAAGGTCATAAGGGTTGCGGAGCCCTTCCAGTACGATCTGCTTCTCTCCGTTTTGCAGTGCATACGAAAGTATCCTGCCTTTCTCGTTTTCACAGATATAGAGCTTTTCATCGCTATAGGCCATACCCGTCGGCTTGTCTGCTTCGATAAACGTGTGCACATGCCCTCTATAATCACTCAGCCACACTTCGTTGCTGCCAGTGTTGGCAATCGCCAGGAACACTGGTGCCGCCAACACTTTTTGCGGATAGTACAGTTTCTTGCCCGACATTTTTTCGTCCCGTCGCCGGGATCGGGCTGTCAAACCGCAGGCACTAAGACGCCCGACCCATTCACTCAGTTTCTGCTCCCCGCTGGCGTGGTGGACAAGGTAACCCCGATTGTCGATCAGTATCGTCGTCGGCCACCCTTTTGCCGCATACGCCTCAGCTATCTGGTGTTTCGGGTCATTGACGACGGCATAGGTGATCCCGTAACGTGACAAAGCTTCCTGCAGCGCATTGAGCTCTTTCTCATGCGTGAATTTCCCCATATGGACACCGATGACCTCGAGTTCGCCGCCATAGCGGGCATGCAGTATCTTGACGGTCTGCAGGTTGTTGATGCAGTTGATACAGCCGAAGGTAAAAAAATCGAGTAGTATGTACCGGCCTCGTAACGCCGAGATAAGTAAGGGTTCGCTGTTCAGCCAGTCAAGTCCCTCAGCGAAAGCCGGTGCCCGTACCGCCATTACTTCTTCATCAACGTTTTAACGGCGAGCGAACACATGGTCAGACCGAAGGCTGCCGTCACCGCCATAAAACTGCCTTTGACCTTGGTATGGGGCGGTTCTGAGCTGAAGATGACCGGGTACTTTTTAGAGAAGCGGCGTTTTTTGAGCTCATAACGGAGCTTGGAGGCAAAACGGTCGCCGTGTGTCTTCCAGATGGTCGAGACCTCGATCTTTGTCGGATCAAGCCGTTTGGCCGAACCGGTCGCCGAGATCAGTTTCTTGTAGCACTTCTGCGCCAGAGCGAGCTTGGCATGGGTGTCGTCTATCGCATCGAGCACAAGGTCATAAGGCTCAAAATCGAAGGCTTCGATCCATGCAGGATCGATCTTCTTCTCGATGGCGATGATCTCGGGATAATGTTCTTTGAGGCTCAACACCTTCGACTCGCCGCAGTGGTGTTCCGACCACATCTGACGGTTCTGGTTGCTCTCGTCGTAGGTGTCGAAATCGATAATGGTGATGTCACGCACACCCGTACGGTAGAGGCAGTCCAGGCAGTACGAACCGACACCGCCCACACCTAAAATAAGGATCTTGGCATCCTCGATCTTGGCGAAGTCGTCGCCAAAGAGCATCCGGGAACGCTCAAATCTCACAGCCAGCTCTCCAGCTGTTCCATCGAGGCATACGCACTCATGTCAAGATGGATCGGCGTGACGGAGACAAAGCCCTGCTCTATCGCTTCAAAGTCGGAGAGCATACCCTTGCGCTCTCTTGGCTTGAACTCCAGAGGGTGCAGGCCCAGCCAGTAGTACTCCATGCCGCGGGGGTTGCGATGCAGATGGGCATCATTGCCGTAAAAACGGTATCCCGCATAGGTCACCTTCATACTCGTCTCATTGACATCTTTGGGGATATTGACATTCAGAAACTCGCGGTGGGGAAGCGGGAATTCACCGCTGAAGATCTTTTCGACCAATGTTCTGATCGTCCGGGTCGCCAGGTCAAAATTTGGAAGAGGCTGGGTAAAGTCCATCACCTGGGAGATCGCGATCGCAGGCACCCCCTGCAATACCGCCTCCATCGCACCGGCTGCCGTACCGGAGTAGGTGATATCCTCACCCATGTTGGAGCCTTTGTTAATGCCGCTGACCACGAGATCGGGCTTGCTCCCTTCGAACATCGAATGCAGCGCCAGGTAGATGCAGTCGCTCGGCGTACCGTCTTCAAGCTTGTAAAAATCATCGTCAAGACTGACAAAATTGAGCGGGTGTGAAAGGGTAAGCGAATGGCCGCAGGCTGACTTCTCATTGGCGGGAGCGACAACCGTTACTTTGGCGATCTTGCGCAACTCGGCAACAAGAGCATGCAGCGCAACCGACTCATGCCCGTCATCATTGGTGACTAATATATGTTTATCTGTTTTCATAAATGTATTATAGCATTACGCAATAGAGCATTTTCAGTATCTTTATTGATTTAAGTTATAATGATGTATTATTGAACACCAATCATAAATTAAAGCAATAGGTCAGAGAAAAATGAGCAGTCAAGAACCGATCCGGGCAAAGGGTAATTTAGAAGCGGCAAAAAACTTTCAAAAACGTACGACCACTAAACGTAAAAACAGCTCATTCGCACAAAAAGAGATCGACGTCAAAGCATTTATTCTTGCCCCGGAAGGGTATGAGGCTTTCATGTTTATTATCTACTTCCTGACTATCCCCTACCTAACTGGTCTGGCCTTTCTCTACCTTTTTGTCGCAAAAGCCAGTTTTGAGCACTTTCTCAATGTAAAACTCAGCTCATTTTTCGTTATTTGGGCTATCGGGTATGAAGTGGTCGCTGCTATTTTACTGACACTCATCGCCTACAGCTTTATCAAATCTTTCAAATCAGTCGAATAAGACGGCCAGCCAAGAGCCTTCGTTCCCTAAAGCAGACCTTTATTGACCGCATTTAAATACGCCAAAGGCTCTAAAGCTTTTTGACAATCGGCTCAAAGATAAAACGGTTTATCCCCTTCTCCATATACTCATACGCCAGGGCCATGTCATGTGCATGCAAGATCGCATCGACCAAATAAAGACCTAAACCGAAGCTGTCGCGTGAGTTCTCATCTTTTGCAAAAGGTTGAACATAATAGGCAAGAGGGTGTTTAAGACGCTCACCTTTGCTTTCAAACCAGATCTCTCCCTCCTGGGTTGAGATATTGATATGTTTATCCGGAGAATATTTCATCGCATTGTCGATCATGTTTTTTATCGCTGTCGAGAAAAGGTTGAAGTCGGCCATAACTTTTAACCCTGCATCCACATTCTGGCTGACCCGCTCGTTTTCCACCATTGCCATGTCGATCGCACCGTCGATAATATCGATCAGGCGGTAGGGTTCACGCTGTGCATGGCTGAAACCGGTGGAGATCTCTTCTACCAATGCAAATTCGTTAATAAGGCTTTCCATACGTAAAAAAATGCGATTGAAACGCTCTTTCTGTTTGCCGTTTTCCAGCATTTCGGCCGAAATACGCCCTTTGGCAATAGGCGTTTTCAACTCATGCATGATATTGCGCATAAAGAGGGTACGCGACTCGATCAGATTACGGATCTTCTGACGTGTATTCTCCAGTTCATTGGCAATAACAGCGATCTCATCCTCGCCGCGCATCTTAAAAGAGGTCTGCATCTTACCCGCACCAAAGTCACGGATCTTTTTGCGTAAAAGACGCAAGGGATGTAGACGGACAAAGATCAAGATATACGACACGGTAATACTTGAGATAATAACCAGGTAGGCATAAAGCAGGTTCCATGCACGATAAGGTTTGATCTTCTCATCCAGAAGCAGTACCCCGTTGTTAGGCCCTTGCAGAAAGAAATAGATGAAACCTTTATGCTGCAACATAGAGATCTGTATTTCTACAACACGTTGCGGATCAAAACGGGGACGTATCTGCAGATAGGCCGGATCGTTCAGCGCTTGAAAGTTTTCGCTTTTTAAGATCTTCGCACTTTCGACGATCTTTTTTGCGGCAACAGCATCTGGAATAGTGTAGAGGTTATAGAGTGCCAGATTGGCTTCGAGCATCGTCTGGGATGTCCGGTTCTGCATATGTTCACGGTAGATACGGGTAATAACCGTATATTTTAAAAAAGTGTTGTTGACATACTGTTCGCGGTTGAGTTTGTAAAACTTGATAAAGATATAACTGACACTAAAGAGCGTCACGGTAAAAGCAAATAAAACAGTCAGTAAAACAGCATGACGACCCATTTGCAATCTATTTCACAAGTTTATAACCGATACCGCGCGCCGATTCGATCAGAGATTTATCGCCCAGTTTGCTGCGAATACGCCCGACCATCACATCAATACTCTTGTTCGAAGAGTCCTCATTGATCGCCGACACATTATGAATAATATCTTCGCGCGAGACCACCATCCCCTCTTTCTTGATCATATAGGCCAAAATGCCGTACTCGGCATTGGTCAGATCGAGCGGACGACCCTTGTACGTAATCTGCATTGCGGCTTCATCGAGCTTGAAATCGCTGCTGCTCTGCTGCGCCACTTCTGCCGCTTTTGCTTCATAGCGGCGTAGTACCGAGTAGATACGCGCTTCGAGTTCACGAGGATCGTAGGGTTTAGGCAGGTAGTCATCGGCTCCGAGTTCCAGGGCTGTCACCTTGTCGGTCACGTCCGAACGTGCGGAAGAGATGATGATCGGAATGTTCTGGCGTTTGCGGATCTCTTCGCACACCTCCAGACCATCCATACCCGGCAGGGTAAGATCAAGGATGACCAGGTCAAACTCTTTGAGCTTCAAAATACTCAAAGCTTTGAACGGATCGTCTTCCGTCTCCACCTGTATCTCTTCTTGTTTTAACTGTTCCAAAAATTCGGTGAGGATCTCCGCTAATTCGAGATCATCTTCTATCATCAATATTCGTATCATGAAACGATTTTAACCCAATATGGATAATGTTTAGCTAATTAAATGAAAGTGTTTGCTCTTGTATGCGGAGAAAGAGAGCAGCCTAGCTTTTTAAAACCGGCTTACTGTCATTTTCAGCAGTCGACTTGACGGTCAAAATAGAACCGGCCTCTATGCAAGCAGCAGCGTAACGCGGTACGCGATAAAGGAGAGAACATACGCCGTTGCAGTCGTAAAGAGGAAGAGATAGAAAAAATACTTGATCCCGCCGGCTTCACGGGTAAAGACGACCGAAGCAGCCAGACAAGGCAGATAAATCATTACAAAGACAATGAAGGCAATGGCGGAGGCAAAGGGGATGTTCTTGCTGATGGCTGTGCCCAACGAAATGCTCTCCTGATCCACCTCGTCACCCATCGCATAGAGCACACCCAGCGTGGAGACCACGACCTCCTTGGCCGCGAGACCGGTCTGAAGCGCCACGGTCATCTTCCAGTCAAACCCCAGCGGCGCGAACGCCGGTTCCATAAACTTGCCGATGCTGCCGAGATAGCTGTGTTCGAGCTCATACACCATCATTTCGTTCGAGAGCGCACGTTTAACATGCTCGTCCTGCGCAGACTCGATCTTCGTCTCATACGAGGCGATCACCTCGTTATGGTGCGGGTAGGTGCTCAAGAACCAGACCAGCATCGTCGCGGCGGCGATAAAGGTACCCGCCTTCTTCAGGTACATCCAGGTCTTTGTCATCACGGTGTGCCAGATCAGTTTGAACGAGGGGAGACGATATTTCGGCATCTCCATGACGAAAGGTTCATCTGCGCCTTTAAAAGCGGTCAGTTTCAGTATCTTTGCCGCGATCAACCCGATGATGGCACCCGTGATATAGATCGCAAAAAGTACATTTCCGGCAACGCTCTCGGAGAAAAAAGCACCGGTAAAAAGGACATAGACCGGCAGTCTCGCACCGCAGCTCATAAAACCGATAATAAAGAGCGTCAGCAGACGGTCACGGTCATTTTTCAGAATACGTGCCGACATATAGGCCGGAATAGAACAGCCGAAACCCGTAACGAGAGGAATGAACGACTGTCCGTGCAGCCCGAATTTGTGAAAGAACCCATCAAGCAGAAATGCGACTCGCGACATATACCCCGTCGATTCCAGCAGTGCAATGCCGATAAAGAGGATCATAATATTGGGTACGAACATCACCACGGCACCGACCCCGGCGATCAGACCGTCTACGATAAGCGAACGCACGGCATCATTGGCGATGGTATTGCCGACTACGTTTCCGAACCAGCCAAAGAGCGCATCGATCCACTCCATCGGGATGGAGCCGATCTCAAAGGTGAGCTGAAAAAGGCCCCACATAAAAAAGAGGAAGATCGGGATCCCCAGCATCGGGTGGATCAGAAAGTTATCGATGCGTTCTGTCATCGTCAGCTGTTTAACACTCAGGTTTTTCTCTTTAACCACTTCGGCAATGATCCCGCGGTTAAAGGCGGCATACTCCTCGGCAAAGACCTCTTTGATATCCTCGCTGTCGTGGTGAAGCTCGATATGCTTATCGGCTTCGATAAGCATCGGCTGAAGCTCTGTCCAGAGCGGGTTGTCATGCAGGACCCGGTAGGTCTTTTTCTCTTTTTGCAGCAGGTTGATCGCAATGTTGCGGTTGGAGATGGTCGCCTGAAAACCGTGACGGTCCAGATAGCTCTGGATATGGCCTATCTCCTCTTCGACCGCTTCGGAAAAGATCAGCTTAGGTTCACAGAAAGGGGCCTCGTAGACCTGAATCACCGCATCGATCAGCTCACCGATCCCCTGTTTGGAAACAGCGGAGACAGAGACAGCCGGCAGGTCTAGCAGCTGGGAGAGGTACGGGGCATCGATCTCTATCCCCTCTTTTTTCGCTTCATCGCTCATGTTGAGCGCCAGGACCATCTTTTTGCTCATCGTCATCAGCTCGGCTGTCAGCTGAAGGTTCTTTTCAAGGTTGGTCGAATCAACGACATTGATGATCAGGTCATACTCTTCATTACACAAGAAGTCATGGGTGACACGCTCTTCGATCGTATAGTTTGTGAAAGCATACGTTCCCGGAAGATCGACCACCGTAAAATGGTAATCCCTGTAATCAAACAGCACCTCGGTCTTCTCGACTGTCACGCCGGTAAAGTTTCCGACATGCAGGTGGGCATTGGAGATGGAATTGATAAGCATACTCTTGCCCACATTCGGCTGGCCGACAAGCGCTATCTTGATGTGTTTGGCGATGACAGGGCAGGAAACGGCACTATTTTGCTTCATATTCGACCTCGATCATATCAGACTCTTCTTTTCGCAGGGCCAAACGCATTTTACCGACCTTTACCTCTACGGTACTTTTGCGCGGAGCATATTCCAGCAGCGTAACCCTTGCCCCTTTCATAAGACCAAAAGAGACCAGCCGCTGTTTCAACGAACCGCTTGCATGAATCTTTATTATCGTCGTCTCACACCCTCTCGGGCAATTTGTCAATGTATTCATTCTCATCATTTCTTTAAGTATCCGTAATGATAATAGAAATCAAGTTAATACGGCTTAAAAAGTATCATCTAATCGTGTATCCAAGCGCTGAGAATCACGAAATTCCCTCTACCCTGATATGGTTTGGTCAGTGTTCATCATGCTGACATTGATGTAGATATGCGTAAAAGAGCCTCTATCGCGACAGTAAAGGTCAGAACCGTTTTACAACGCCCTCATATTTTCTATCGAACCGCCCCCCCCTTCCTTTACTTTTTGCCCGTATTGAAGTACACATACGGAACATAGCGATAAAGCGTTTCATGGCACTATCTCTCTTTACTACAGATTATATATATTTTTTCCCACACTTATATAAAACAGTCCTGTCAATTATCAAGTTCTTTCTACGGATAAATCTCTTTTGGCTTCATCTGCTTTTTGCTATAATATCGCCCTAATCAACCAAGGATCTTAATGAACTTTCTCTATCGTGCCGACAGCCATTTCAATCTTGCCAATATGTTCACCTTTGGCAACCTTAGCAGCGGTCTTATCGCCATGTATCTTGCAACCCAGGGCAATTATGTCTGGGCCGTTGTCTTATTGTGGATCGGCGGCGGTTTTGACATCTTTGATGGAAAGATGGCACGCAAATACGGTCTGTCCAATGAGTTCGGTATTCAGCTCGACTCATACGCCGACTTTTTATCGTTCGTACTGACCCCGGTCTTCATCATCTTCATCTCTATTATCAACCAGCCCGAGACCTCAGACTTTAACTTTCTGTTGGGAGCAGGTATTTCACTCTATTACATCATCAGCGGGCTGCGCCGCCTGATCCAGTTCAATATTAATGCCGAAGAGGGTCAGGTCGAAAAGTATTTTACCGGTCTTCCGACACCGATGGGTGCCATCGTGTTATGGCTTATCTTTTTGGGCGGACTTTATATCTATCCGGTCTTCATCACCGTAATCCTGATGGCGGTCACAGGATGGCTGCTTAACTCACAGGTCAAGATCCGCCATCTTTGAAGTTTCTCTCTTCTCTATTTGCCGCCCTTTTTCTATGGGCGGACGCGCCTCTTGAACATCCCTATTATCAAACAAAATTAAAAGAAATTGCCATGGCAAAACAGAGTAACCTCATCTTTCTCGGTGACAGCCTTACCGATTTTCACGACTGGTCGGTTTTCGGAGAACACCATAATGCCGGAATCGCCGGCGATACGACTGACGGCCTGCTGCAGCGTTTGCACTATACTTTGGAAAAGAGCCCCGAATGTCTCGTGTTGATGATAGGGATCAACGACCTCCTGCAAGGTCAGACAGTGGAGACGATAAAAGAGAATTATCTGAAAATTTTTGAACAGCTAGAGCCTCTCGACACGGTTCTTGTCCTCTCTCTTTTACCCGTGCAGATGGGGCCGCAGACTTTCGAAATCAATGAAAAGGTGATCCTGCTGAACCATTTTCTCAAACGCGAGAGCAACAAAAGAGGTTTTGTCTATCTCGACCTCTACAAGACGATGATCGATAGTGACGGCGGTCTGAAAAATGCGCTGACCAGCGACGGCGTACACCTGACGCCGGAAGCCTACAGTTTGTGGGAAAGTGCCTTAAAAGCGCACTTGAGCACCTTTTAAAAACGGTACTTCAACATCGCCATTGCGACCGTCTCTTCATACGCATAACGCTCATCCGTCGAATCTTCCTGACGGTACATCAGGTCCAGGTCGGCGACCCAACTCTCTGAAAAACTGTATTTGGTATTGAGGTAGGCCTTGTACCCGGAAGCCTCCAATTTATCCAACGTCGTCAACTGGTTATAGGCATATGTATTTTTATAATCATAAAGATGATAACTCAACTTCAATGCGGCACGTAGCTGCTTGCTGAAGCGATATTTGTTGACCCAGGTGACACGCTGGTAGAGATAGTCGCTGTAGCCCTGATTGTCATCCTGTCGTAAAGAAGCAAGATAATCCAACTTCATTCGATAGTTTTTGGTCAAACGGTAGTTACCGAAGAGTTTAAGGTCATTATAGGTGTAAACCACCCCCGCCGGTCCCGAAAGGTTGATATTAAGCCCGTCCTGCTCGATCTGGTAAGATTTTCGGTCGGTGTAATCGCGCATCCTGAACTCGTAGTAAGCACCCAGATGCAGCGCTTTCGTCAACTGGTATCCTCCCTGAAGTTTCAGACGCGTATAGGTGTGGTCAAGGGGTGCCCAGGTATCAGGGTCCTCATAATCACGGTATTCGTACCGTCCGCGTACCTTAAAATCGACCTTTTTGAAATCGTATTTGTAAACGGCTTCGGCGCCCGCTTTTTTATACTGGTAACGGTTGGACTGGTCCCCGCTTGCGGTCACTTTGAGTTCGCCGTCGTCATGATCGACATAGATCTCGTAGACATTGCCCACAAAAGCCTTCAGATCAAGGCGGTTAACCTCGCGCTTGTATTTGTTGAATCTGAAACGGACCCCTCCCGAGAGCTCCGACTTGTACTGGTTCGCATTATTTAACGTGCTGTCAATAAAATATTTACCGCTGAACTTGACCTCCGAAAGCAACCGTACATCCTGTGAATAACGGTATTCGTAATCGCCTCGTAAAAAGAGGGGAACGAACATCCCCGACTTCACATCCGGGTTGATCGTCGGTGGGGTAATCGGGTCGGCACTATAATCAAGATAGGAGCTCGATGGTGTCAGGTAAGGGTTACTGTCATAACCGAGCCCGGTTGCTGCATAACCGTCAAAAAGATGTTTTTCTAGCTTTTTCTTCTTCTTTTTCTTCTTGACCGTCACCTTCTCCTGGAATGCTGAAAAGCCTTCATCCTCACTTTGCGCGGCAGCCGTCTGCGCCAGAACGGCGACCATCAACGGTCCCGTCAATCCTTTAAATACTCTGTTTCGATACACTTGTTTTCCTTTTTTTGATTTTAATTTTTTTGATCATCTTCTTCGCGACTGTATTGTCCGGGTCCAGTTTCAAAACCTTGTTGTACTCCCGCAAAGCGGTATTGCGCTTTCTGGCGCGGTAGTACGAACGGGCATACGCCAACCGTGTCTTAACATCGGAAGGGTTCTTGTCTAGCAGCTCGCGCAAGATGGTATTCGCTTTATTATGCATCCTCGATGCACTGTAGCTCTTTGCCAGGGCCCGGTACGCTTTCGCATTTTCGGGGTCAAGCGCTACTGCCTTTTCCAATGCTTCGAGTGACTGCCTGTACTGCTTCTGTTGATAGTGGACCAGACCGAGGTTCAGCCAGGCAGTGAAATAGCTGTCGTCCTTTGCCAGTACCTCTTCATAGATCTGCTGCGCTTTGGCATAAGCTTTTATTTTTGCGTAACGGACAGCGAGGTTCAGCCTGGCCGTCACATAATCCGGTTTGATCTGCAGTACTTTTTTATAGGCATCGATCGTCTTTTGCTCCCGGCCTAGCCTGGCGTAGACGATCCCAAGGTTGTAATAGGCCTGGTAGTACGCCGGACGCAGTTTGACGGCCTGATCAAAATAGCCGATCGCCTCCGTATATTTTTTCTGTTTCAGCGCAATAAGACCCAGGTTGTAATGGCTCTCAGGGTAATTGTTGCGCATGCGCAGTGCGTTTCGATACGATACTTCCGCCTCGTCGTAACGCTGCATCTTCGTATAAAGCAGGCCGAGGTTATACCAAAGCTCAGGCGAGCCCTCCGGTTTCAGTGTCTGAAGCTTGTTATACGCAAGGCGGGATGCCTCAAAATCACCATGCACGTAATGAAGACGCCCCAGTAAAAAGTAGGCTTTTGTACTTTCCGGCTCTATGGTCAAGATCTCCTGGACCTGTGCAATAGCCGCCTGCACTTGCGACAGGCGCATCAGCCCTTCGGCCACCTCAAACTGCAGATCCATATTGCTGGGCTCATGCAGCAGCGCTTTTTGCAGCGTTTTAAGCGCGAGAGCAGGTTTGCCGAGTGCAAGGTAGACCTCGGAGACATCCCGATAGATCGCAACGTTGTCCGGTTCAAGCTTCAGCATCACCTCAAGCGCTTCGAGTCTCTTATTGTGCCCCTCTTCATTTTTCGGGTAGGCCAACTCCACCAGTGCCAGACGCGAGGCGATATGGTCGGGCTTGAGACGGATCGCTTCGTTGAATGCTTTTACTGCCAGTTCCGTCTGTAAGGGGAGGAGCCGGGTATACGATCGGCCCAAAAGATATTGCGCTTTTACTTTTGTATCGCCGCTGCCGAGTGCTATCGTCCGCTTAAATTCATCAATGGCGTTACGGTACTCTTTTTGCCTGTAGTAGAGCAGTCCCAGGTTGAAATGGCTTTTGACGTGCTCGTCGAAATCCTGGATAACCGCCTGGTAGTCGCTGATCGCCTGTTGTTCTTCGTCCAGGGCGCTATAGGCCAAAGCCCGGTTGTAGCGGGCCTTGTAGTAGCGGCTATTAAGATGCAAAGCATTGGAGAACGAGACCACCGCCTTGTCGTAGAGCTCCTGTTTCATGTAGAGCGTTCCCAGCCAGTTGTGGATCTGCGGGGAGGGCTCTTTTGCCAGAACACTGAAGTAGACGGCCTCCGCTTTTTCAAACTGACCGTCTGCGATCAGCTCCTGTGCCTGTAAGATACGGGGGTCTTCACTGTAATCATCTTCGTAGAGGGTGCTGCTCTCGTTCTCCGGCACCGCTTCCGCCGGGTTCTGCAGCGAGACATAGATCATCGTGGTGTGTTCAGCCTCCTGACTTGCCCGGTATTCAACAAAAACCAGGAGAAAAAAAATACCGCAAAGCAGAAGTATGACGGGGATAATACTTTCGGTAAACTTCTGTATACTCGTCTTCACAACCGTTCCTTGAAGAGCAACTTCCGAAACCGGATAAATTCCGAAAGACGCATACCGACCCACTTACCCAGCCAGAGGTTCAGTACGATCAAAAAGAGCAGCAGTTCCGGGAAGGCGATGATCAGGCTTTGCATAAAGAGCGAACTCATCACAACATAGGCGGCGATAATCACGATCAGCGTGAAAAAAGAGATGCGGAGGGCTTTGACGAGCCCCTGCTCCTCGTGTACGATAGCAAAACGTTCCGCCGTGATCGCCAGGATCGCGATCGGGAAGAGAGAGATGTGTGCCAGGTCAAAAAGCGATGACTGCACCGCGAAAATGGTCATAAGCAACATCGCAATGACGACGATCGTCAGCATGATCGCCATTTTTGGCGAATGCAGCAGCTGCATATGGTCGAGCACCTTCCGTACCCCTGCCGCGAGTAAAATAATGAACATAAAGCCGAGAAGACCCCACCACAGCCCTGTTTCACGTGCCGCCGTGGCAATCAGTGCCGGCAGAAAGGTCCCGAAGGTCTCCAGCCCGATGACATTTCTGAAGATAACAACGACCAGTGCGCCGAGCGGGATCATCAGGATGATCTTAAGAAGGTTTTGCGAGATACCGATGCTCTCAAAGATCTTGTACAAATTAAAGGCATTCAGCGGTGAAGCGTACATCGCTGCTTTAAGCTCTTTTCGGGGCACCAGTTTTTTAGTGACATGAAACATGTATTGAAAATTGACATTGGGGCTGTGTTTAAAAAGTACCTTGTCGCCGTAATAGAGACGAAGGTAGTTTTTGGGAATCTCCGCAAAGTTGTTGTTGACAGTATCGAAAGGGATCCAATGGCCGAGCACATAGACCTCGACCCACTGGTGAGAGGTCTTTTTACTCCCCTGATGCAGGATCAGACCCCCGACCAGACGCGAAGGGAGACCAAGCCTGCGCGTCAGTGCGACAAAGAGACGGCTCTTGCCGTTACAGCTTGCTTCCTGCAGTTTCAAGGCAGTCAGCGCATCGGTATAACCTGAAAAGTTGCGGTTCTCAAACTCGTTTTGGAGATAGTCATGTATGGTGCGCAGTGCTTCATAGGTTTTGGGCTTCTTATCGCCGAAAAGTCGATGAATAGTCTCTTCAATCAAAGGGTCGTTGACTTGAATACCCTCTTCTGGTTCCAGATACCTCTGCAGATAGGCAGGAACCTTCTGTATCGGCATCCCCTTCTCAAGCAGATATATGGAATGCTCTGGTTCCACAAAGTAGCTGTAACGGATGATATGCGTCCCTGATACAGAAGGCGCCTTCCACGAGACAATTCGATTAAGCCCCTCCACAGCGATCTCTGTCGTAAAGAGGTCCGGGGCACTTCTCTCATCGGAAATGCTTTGATGCGTTGAGCTGACGGGCAGATAGGTAGAGAGTGAGATCGCATCACCATGACCGCTGACCTGCAGATTGACCTCGACATCGTAACCAACCGTCGGTATCAGGTCAGCAAATCTATAGTCGAGAAAAAAGAGCTTGTAGCTCATTACAAAAAAAGTGGTAGCTACGAGCAGCAGTAGGGCTGACGTATAAAGATAGCTAGATGACCTTACACCTTTACGCATGGTGTGCTTTATTGTTTTCCATGCGCTGATAATACTTTTATTTTATTACAGAAGGATTACAGAAAGAGCGCTGTCAGCCAAGAAAGGGGCCGGAACATCAGGGTGAGAGAGTCAATACGGAGGCCTAGAAATCCGTTTCATCTCTAATTTGCCCCATTTTTCCCCTCAATCTTTTCTATCATCCTTTTTGCGGTACTGTTTTCAGGGTCCAGGCTCAACACTTTTTTGTATTCGCTCAAGGCTATGTCCCTCATCTTTGCCCTGTAATATGACCTCGCGTAATCCAGACGTATTTCAATGTCGGAAGGATTCTGCTCGAGCAGCTTCTTTAAAATTTCAATCGCTTTACCGTGCTGAGACAATGCCCTGTAGGTTTTTGCCAAAGCACGGAATGCATTTGCATCTTCCGGTTCCAAAGCCACGGCCTTCTCAAGCGCTTCTCTCGAACGCTCATACTCTTTTTGGCGGTAGTAGACTAAACCGACATTGAACCACGCCGTAAAATAGCTGCTGTCTTTCTCTATGATCTCTTCATAGATCGCCTGTGCCTTGTCGTACGCCTTTAATTTTGTATAGCAGACCGCAAGATCAAGCTTGACCTGAGACGAATCAGGAATATATTCAAGCACTTTCAAATAGGTATCGACCGCTTTGGCATACTGCTTCTGCTCGGTAAAGAGCTGTGCAAGGTTGCGATATGCCTCAGGATAGTCGGGGCGCAGACGGATCGTCTCTTCAAAATAGTGTTGTGCCTTATTACGGTCTCCTTGTCCTAACGCCAAAAGACCGAGATTGTAATAGGCCTGCGGATCGCTGCTACTGAGTTTCAGAGCTCGCATATAGGCCTTTTTAGCCTCTTCAAAACGTTCCATCTTTGCATAGAGCAGCCCCAGGTTGTTCCAGAGTTCGACCGAGCCCTCTTTTTTTATCGCCAGCATCTTGTTGTACGCCTCCAGCGAAGCATCGTAGCTGCCCTGAAGATAGTAGAGTTGACCCAGTAAAAAGTAGGCTCTTGTATTGGAGGGGTCAACCGTCAGTATCTTCTCCAGGCTTGCGATTGCTTCGCTCTCTTTTTTCAATGCCATCAGAAGTTCTATCACCTCAAATTGAAGTGCTACATTATCCGGCTCGTGCAGCAGCCCTTCCTGCAGGCTTCTTAAAGCCCGTGATTCTTTATTTTGTGCCAGATAGACATTGGCCATGGCACGATAGACGTCAATATTGTCAGCTTCGAGAGCGGCCAGCCGCTCCAGCTGTTCCAGCCGGCTCTTGTACCCCTCTTCATCTTCCGGATACTGCAGATCGATCAGGGCCAGACGCGAAGCAACATGATTAGGTTTCAGCCGGATCGCCGCTGTAAAAGCGGCTTCCGCCTCCTCTCTTTTCGGCTCAGAGAGTTTGGTATAGCTTTTACCGAGCATGTAAAGCGCTTTGACCTTTATATCACCGCTGCTCAATTCGACTGTTCTCTCAAACTCATCTATAGCAGACATGTAATCGTTCTGTTTATAGTAAAGAAGGCCCAGGTTGAAATGACTCTTTGCATGGGCATCTACGGTGCGGATCACCTCTTTGTAATCCGAAGCGGCCTTGTCGAACTCTTCCAGCGCACTGTATGCGATGGCCCTGTTGTAACGGGCACGGTAATAGCGTCTGTTAAACTTGAGGGCATTGGTAAACGAGACGACTGCCTTGTTGTATTTCTCCTCTTTCAGGTAGAGCATGCCCAGCCAGTTGTGGATCTGTGCAGAAGGCTCTTTCGCCAAAATACGGAAATAGATACTTTCCGCTTCTGCCAGCATTCCCTTCTTTATCAATGCTTCGGCTTTCAGGATACGAGCGTCGTCACTGAAGTCCACTTCCATGACGTTGTTCATCCCGTTTCTCGAAGCCTCCTCCGTAGAGGTCTCCGCCGTGATATGGATATGGTGCGCCTGCTCGGCGTCCTGCCCTGCACGGTACTGGACAAAGAGCAGTATAAAGAATATCCCACTTAAGAGCAGAATGACGGGAATGACACTTTCAGTAATCTTCTGAACAGTCCTGTTTCTCATATACTTTTCCCGGCATCGATTGTACAGAGAAGCTCGCGCATCCCTTCCCCGCAGATATTCTGGATCTCTATCCCCGGCCGTGCATTCACTTCCAAAATAACCGGGCCGCTCTCGCTGAGTGCGATGTCTATACCCAGGTAACCAAGCGGAATGGCCTTGGCAGCCGCTTCACTCAATCGCAGAAGCGCATCCCAGGAGGGGATTGTCACACCCAAGAGCGCAATACCGGTGTCAGGATGGTGTGTAATATTTTCGCCATGCACCTGGGCAGAAAATGTCTTGCCGCTCTCAAGGTCAATCGCGACGCCGACGCCCCCCTGGTGCAGATTGGCCCGTCCATCAGAGGCAATCGTCGCAATGCGGAGCATCGCTTTGATATTGCTCCCTTTGTAGTTGATCACCCTGATGTCCGCCAGGCCCTGCGGACTCAATTCGGAGATCAGGCTGTTCTGAACGACCCGTTCTTCAATGATCGCGGTGTCGTTAAGCCCGAAAGAGTAGACGCCGAAGATGATATCGGCAATATGTTTTTTTAGATCGGCAAAGGTATAGGTCTTGCCGCTGACTGAGAGCCAGTCACCCTCCTGATAGTCGCTGATCACGACGATACCGCTGCCCCCGCTGCCCGAAGAGGGTTTGATGACAAAACTCTTCAGCCGGCGCAACTTCTCTTCCATCTCTGTCAGCTCATAAAAATAGCTGACGGAAAGAAATGTCTCAGGAACACTCAGTTCAGCAGCCTCCAGGGTCTTTTTCGTCAGCAGCTTGTTATTTGCGAATTCAAAATATTTTCGCGGATTGCTGGGATAGACATACCCCAGATTGCGCCTGTTCATCCCCAATACACTGTCTGCTTTTTTTATGTCCGTTTTAAGGGCAGTGTACAATCGTTTTAGGTTCATCATGATTTTGCCTTGAAGATTAGTTTACGGAAACGGATAAACTCCGAAAGGCGCATCCCGACCCATTTACCCAGCCAGAGATTCAGCACGATCAGAAAGAAGAGCAGTTCCGGAAAAGCGATAAAGAGACTCTGCATGAAAAGCGAACTCATTACCGCATAGGCAGCCGTGATCACAACAGCCGTAAAAAATGAGATACGCAGGGCTTTCAGAAACCCTTGCTCCTCCTGAATGATCGCAAAACGTTCCGCCGTGATTGCCAGAATGGCGATCGGAAATAACGAGACGTGGGCCAGATCCAGGTAAGAGGTTTGGACGGCTACCATCGTCGTCAGCAGCATCGAGATGACGACGACGGTGAGCATGATCGCCATCTTCGGCGAGTGAAGCAGCTGCAGGTAATCGAGAAATCTTCGAATCATGGCTGAGACCATAATGATCGCCAAAAATGCGATTAGACCCCACATCAGACCGGTTTCTCGCGCTGCTGTCGCAATCAACGCCGGCAGGAAAGTACCAAAGGTCTCAATGCCGATGACGTTTCTGAAAATGACAATGACCAGAGCACCGAGCGGAATCATCAAAATGATCTTGAGCAGGTTTTGCGAGATACCGATGCTTTCAAAGATCTTGTACATATTGTAGGCATTGAGCGGTGAAGCGTACATCGCCTCTTTCATCTCTTTTCTCGGCACCAGTTTTTTGGTGATGTGGAACATGTACTGAAAGTTGATATTGGTCGTATGCTTAAAAAGCACCTTATCGCCGTAGTAAAGTCTGAGGTAGTTCTTGGGGATCTCCGCAAAATAGTTGTTGATCGTATCGAACGGTATCCAGTGGCCGCGGACATAGACCTCAACCCACTGGTGCGAGGTCTTTTTACTCCCCTGATTCAGAATCAGCCCCCCGACAAGACGAGAGGGCAGCCCCAACTTGCGCGTCAATGCGACAAAGAGCCGGCTTTTGCCGTTACAGCTGGCCTCTTTAAGTTTCAGGGCGGTCAAAGCATCGGTAAAACCCGAAAAGTTTCGGGTCTGAAACTCGTTTTGAAGATAGTGGTGAATAGTCCGCAGTGCTTCATAGGTGTCAGGCTTCTGCTCGCCGAAAAGTTCATGAAGCGTCTGCTCGATCAGAGGATCATTCACCTGGATGCCCTCTTGCGGTGCGAGATAAGGCTGAAGATAATCGGGCAGTTTCTCCGAAATAGGGACATCTCTATCAATGTCGTAGATGACATGTTCTGCCTCTACAAAGTAGTTGTAACGGATGATATGCGTACCCGAAACGGCAGGTGCCTGCCAGGAAGCGATGCGGTTGAGTCCATCAACAGTGATCTGCGTCGTGAAGATATCCGGCGCACTTCTCTCATCGGAAATATTCTGATGCGCAGTACCGATTGGCAGATAGGTCGAGATGGACATTTTATCGCCGTGACCGCTGACCTGCATGTTCACCTCCACATCGTAACCCACCGTCGGTATCAGATCGGCAAGCTCATACTCAAGCACGAAGAGTTTGTACCCCATCAAAGAAAAGGTCGCAAAAAGGAGTATAAAGAGTGTAAATCGGTAGATATAACTTGGGGTTTTCACGCCTGAACGCATCTAAAACAACCTTATGTTTTGTAAAACAGCAATTATAACCTGTTTGGGTCATATTTTTGTAGGGGCAGATCTAAAAGATACTTTGCAAAAGGTCCGTAAAAATCGCCAAATAGATCACAATTATCTGAAGCAAAACAATCAGCCAGAACAGCACCTGAAAACTGCGTTTTGTCGTCTTGTGCCAAAAAAGCTGCTGCGCAGCAACAGCCGCGGGTGTCGCACCCAAAAGTGCCAAAAGCTGAAGCAGGCTTTCGGGCACCCGCAGCCATGATCCCTTTGCTGCCAGTTTATCGAGGGCATACATACTGAAGCCCACGATGTTGACACTGAAAAGGTACGCCCACAGTACGACAAAGTGCAGACGGTAACGAAAGAGGAAAAAAAGAAGGCCGAACGTCACAATGCCGATCAAGGCATATCGGATAAAAGCTCTGTTTATGACGCACTCTCCATTTTAAAGCGGCATTCACCGACCGTGATGACCTTGCCGTTTGCCCCCGCCTCTTTGATATAGGCGAGCGTGCCTTTGGCATCACCCATCTCCATTTCATCGTCGATAAGACGGATCGCCTCTTCATCCGAGATCTTTGTCCAGGACTTTTCATAGATGAATTGTGTCATCAGCTGTTTTTGGTTATTTTTTTTCATAGATGAATGATATAATAATTTCAATCAATATTACTAGGTCAATCATGCAAAAGAAGTTGCTCAAGGACCTCAGGATTCTCTATGTCGAAGACGAAGAAGATGTCCGACGGAATGCAGTCGAATATCTCAATCGCATCGCAAAAGAGGTACTGGAGGCCAAAGACGGCAAAGAGGCCATTGCCATCTGGCGTGACAAAAAGCCCGACATCATCATCACCGATATCAACATGCCGAAGCTAAACGGTCTTGATATGACACGGTATATACGCTCAAAAGATCAGGATGTCCAGATCATCATCGCAACGGCCTACACCGATACAGACTATCTGATGAATGCGGTCGAGCTTAATCTTGTCAAATACCTGGTCAAGCCGATTACCAAAGAGAAGCTGCTGGATGCACTGAGCCAATCAGTAGAGAAGATCCGGGATATAAGCAAGTTCTCCCTTGCACTCTCGGAATCCTGCAGCTATAACGCCTACTCTCAGTTTATAGAGTGCGATGATGAACAGATCAAGCTGACCAAAAACGAGATCCTCTTTATGGACCTGCTTGCCCACCACCATAACCGTACGCTCACCTACCAGGAGATCGAAGATGCCATCTGGCCCTATGAAGGGATGAGTCAGGACGCCATCCGTTCACTTGTAAGAGGTTTGCGCAAAAAAGTCCCGGAAGGGACCATTAAAAACATTTCCGGCGTAGGGTACAAACTCAATATCCATGAGGCCTAACAACCTTTTTCATGTATGCTTGCCCATTTAAACTGGCTACTGCGTTATACCCGATCCATAAGTGTAAATTCAATACACTCCCATACAAAAACCGGAAGGAACTGGAAATGAAACGAATCTTTCTTGTGTCGTTACTGCTGCTCACCCTCTTCACCGTCGGACTTCATGCCGATGCCATTTTGAACATCAATCAGCCTGTCAGAACACTGAAGGTAAACAGCGAGCAGATGAAGTCCGCCATTATCAACGCTGCACGGGAACTGCAGTGGCAAGTCACGCCCGAGGGCGAGGGACGGTTGACGGCTCGTTATGAAAAGTCCGACTATATGGCCAAGATCACGATCAACTATGCCCCGACCTTTTATACGATCAACTACGCCGACTCAAAACGAATGCGTTACGACGGCAAAACCATCCACCCGACCTACAACAGACTGATCAAAGCGCTGCAGACGAACATTGTCCGCAATCTTAAATCAGGTAACTTTGCCACACAGACACACCCTGCCGCAGAGCAAAAAGCTGAAAGTAAACCGGCCGGAGAGGAAGAGGAGCTCCGCACCAAACTCCTCAAGATCAAGAGACTCCACGAAGAGGGGCTGATCACCACAGAAGAGTATGATGCAAAGCGAAAATCTTTAATTATGTCCTATTAATAAAAAGAGTAAAATATAATTAATTTCAACTAAAGGAATTAAAAATGAATATATGTAAAAAACTGGCACTGTCGTTTTTACTGGCAGCACCGATGGTTGCAAGTGCGGCAGGCATGGGTGTCTATGTTCCGATCAGTGTCGCCAACAGCTCTTCTGTAACCAACGACTCTAACGGTGATGTCGATACAGACTATAGCCCATCTGCAGGTTTTGGTGTCGCTTTTGACAGCAATATAGGCAAGGACAGGCTCTTCAACTACCGCCTGGGTCTGGAATATATGAATGCGAAGATAGATACGACCGACAGCCGCTATGAAGAAGATTTTGCCCGATTTAACATCGTTAATACCTTTGGATTCGGTGTGCTGCGCACCAAAGTAGTCAGACTCTGGGTAGGTCCGAGAGTCAACATCGCATGGAACTGGCGTACCGATGATCCTTATGATTATACCGAAGCGGCTTTTGAACTGGGTATCGCGCCGGCGGTCGGTGTCAATGTCAACCTCGGCCCTGTCGTATCGCTCGGCGCCGATCTTGACTACCGTTTCGCCTATGTCGCGGGGGCTTGGGAAAATGACCTAGATGACGACACTTACGACGGTAGCGTGAACGGTTTGACTGCCCGTTTCTACGTCCTCTTCCGTTTCGGCGAGACCTTCGATCGACCTGCACCTCAATCCGCTGTCGACAGCAGCCTTTGACAAAAAGAGTGGCTCTCAGGCCGCTTTCCGGTTCTCACCGGCACTTCTCCTTAAAACGTCGTCTAACTCTTCTATGGTGATTTGACTGCAATACAAGTATGCTGAAAACAGCTATAATACGCCTACAAATATAACAGGAACTTCCATATGAATCTCTCCAGGGCATCTGCAATAGAACCGTTCAATAGAGTGCTGTTCTCATTTTTGCTGTTCACTCCGATACTTCTAAAAGCGGCGGGAATGGGTGTCAGCGTACCCGTCACCATTACAGAGACCGAACGCCTCAACTACAGCAATGTCAACCTCAGCGATGCCACCTATCATTATGAACCGAGTGCGGGGCTTGGGTTCGTCTTCGACTCCAACATCGGCCAAAACAGAGATTTCAGCTACCGTTTGAACTTCGAGTACACCCTGAGCAAACTTGAATCGAGCAACCGACTCTATTCGGAGCGTTTTTCCAAACATAAATACAACATTGTCAACACCTTCGCCTTCAGCGTCTACCATGCGAGATATGTCCGATTCTGGGTCGGGCCCCGCATCAATGTCCAGTTCGAACATATGTCAAGCTCCTCAAACATCAGAAGACAGAACAGCTACGGCATCGGTCTTGCCGCAGCGACGGGCGTCAATGTCATGCTTGGACGCACCGTCGCGTTGGCGGCCGATCTTGGTTACCACGGCTCCCTTCTTTTCGGAGGAGAGAGATACCGCGACTATGACGGCACTACGATAGAAGAGGAGACGCATTACAGTGTCTACGGCGGGACGAACAAAGGTCTTACGGCGCGGTTTTACCTGCTTTTTCGGTTCGGCGAACGCTACGAACAGAACGAAGAGGAATTTTCAGACCGCTCTGTGATCGACGACAGCCTGTAAAGAGTATTGACCACACCTTTTAACCGGAAAATGCACACAATGTAAATAGCTTCCCCAGCCCGGATTTATCCGGAATCCGCTGACAACATGACTAGAGTGTCAGATCCCTCATACAGCATAGTACATCGCTAAACATTTGTCGGCTTGTTGAGTCTAAGTTCAAAACAGACCCCTATATCAGTATTATAGACCCTGATCTTTCCGTTAAGATGTTCCTCAACAATCGTCTTTGACATATAGAGTCCCAGACCTGTTCCGCTTTTTGCCCCTTTCGTCGAGAAATAGGGCTCAAATATCTTATCCATTACGGTTTGATCGATGCCGCCGCCGTTATCACATATCTCGATGCAGACCGCTCGTTCATCTGCATCGACCAATATCTCTATCTTCGGTTCGCTCGGACAGCTCTCGGAAAGAGCATCTTTCGCATTGGTCAGTATATTCAGCAGTACCTGCATCAGTTCATTGCGGTAAACCAGTAAAGAGGTATCCTTTCTCACCTTAATCTCCAACGCGATCTTCTGCGATTCAAGACTTTTTTTGATCAATCCGATGGTATGGTCCACTATTTCGCTGATCTGCTCTTCGGTGCGCTCTTTGTCGGGTTTGAAAAAGTTTTTAAAATCATCGATCGTATGCGACATGTACTCGAGGATTTTTGTCCCCTCTTTGACCTTATCATCCATATACTGCGGTGTCAGCTCTTTGTATTCGTAGGCCGCTTCGATATTCATCAGAACATAGGAGATCTGGTTGAGCGGCTGGCGCCACTGATGGGCGATCATCGAGATCATATCGCCCATTGCCGCCATCTTCGACTGCTGGATCAACATCTTCTCTTTTTCCCTGTGGGCATGGACCTCCTCTCTGACCCGTTCCTGCAATGAGGCATTAAGTTCACGCAGCTGCAGTTCACGGCTTTCGAGTTCCGTCTTATAGTTGCGGATGATCGCGATAATGTGCCGTGAAACGATAAAAGTCAAGATCCCGACCAGCAGCGCAATAAAGACCGAAGCATAGGTAATAAACCGGATCTCCTCCTCGACCTCTTTATTCATTTTGACCTGCTGATCTTGTAGAACAGCGTTGAAAAAAGCCTTTCTGAACCCATAGACAATATGCCAGTCAAACGGTTTGAAATAGTGGACATAGATAAGGGCATTCTCCTGCGGCAGTTCAACCCAGCCGTTCTCCTCTTTCAGACGCTGCTGCATCTTCACCAGAAGGGCTGAAGAGAGCTCTTTTTCATCTTTTTCTGAGATGTAGACCGGCTGTTTATCCTCAAAAAGTGCGATATAACCCGCTCTCCCCTTCGGTGCCGTTTGGAGCAGGTGGAGAAGTTCCGTTTTTTTCTCTTCCATCGCATGATCAAGATGGATGCCGCTGCCGAAGAACCAGTTAAAATGTTTAAAATCAATCACTTTGATCATCTGCAGCGACGAACCTTCGGTGAAACGGGTTTTGAGGTACCCCTCCCCGTACTTCCGTGCGATCTGTATCTCTTCAAGGATAATCGCCCTGCCGTCGGCATCGGTATGGGCCAGCAGGTTTTGCATCTTCAACTCTTGGCTGCCGGAGAGGATATTGTTGCCTTCATAGTCGGTGATCCAGACATAGTTTTTCTTACCGTACCACTGCATACTGCTCAAAGCATCGATTATACGCTCTTTGATCGCTTCGTCGGAGAGTCTGCCCTGATATTTGTTATAGATAAAGAGTGCCGTCTTATGCGCCAGTGCCAATCGGTCGTCCAGCTCTTTTTTGACGCTCTCTTCCAAATGCTCGAAATTGTCGTTTGCAAGGATGCTGATATCTTTGACCAGGGCTTCACCCTGACGCTGTTCGCCGGCGACATACTCGTTCAGATAGCGCTCGGCGTTCTCTTTAAAATAGTAACTGAGTTTTTCGATGTAAAACGAGGTGATGACCACCGTCAAGATGGCCAAAGAGGCCAGCGGGGTAATAATAATCAGACGCAGCGTCCACCGCTCGCGAAAAGCCTTAAGATTCATCCCCGTCTCCTACCAGCTGCAGCTTCTTCTTCGGTTTGAGGCCAAGCTGTTTTATCGACTCCACACGGCGAAGAAGATTGCCTTTGCCGGTACTGAGCTTGTTGAGCGCTTTCTCGTAGCTCTCATTTGTCTTGGCGATCTGATCGCCTATTTTGGTCAGATCTTCAACAAAGGCGGCAAACTTGTCGTAAAGCGCTTCGGCCTGTCTTGCGATCTCCTGGGCGTTCTGCTCCTGACGCTCCGTACGCCATATATGTTCTATCGTCCTGAGCGTCACCAGCAGGGTCGAAGGGCTGACAATCATAATGTTCGCCTCATAGGCACGGCTGAAAAACGTACTGTCCTGTTCAAGGGCTAAAAGAAAGGCCCCCTCGATGGGCATAAAAAGCAGTATGAAGTCCAGTGTCCTGACCCCGTCGAGCTTTTCATACCGCTTTTCGCTCAGCCCTTTGATATGCGCATTGATGGAGTTCAGGTGCTGTTTGAGTGCATGTTCCCTCTCTTGAGGCGTTTCGGCACTCATAAACCGCTCATAGGCCACCAGAGACACCTTCGAATCGATGACAATATCTTTATTTTGCGGCAGGTGCACGATGACATCGGGACGCATCGTTTTGCCGCCGCCATCTTTGAAACTCCCCTGCGTCACATACTCGAAACCTTTGCGAAGACCGGACTCTTCGAGGATACGTTCCAGAACGATCTCGCCCCAGTTGCCCTGGGTCTTGTTCTCCCCCTTGAGCGCACTGGTGAGGTTCTGCGCATCCTGGGTGATCTGTTCATTCAGCTCGCGCAGACGCGAAAGCTCTTTGTGCAAAACGGCGCGTTCGGAGTTCTCTTTGACAAAACGTTCCTCTGTCTGTTTGGAGAAATGGCTGATCTGCTCTCTGAAAGGTTTCAAAAGCAGTTGCAGCCGCTCCTGCGAACTCTCTTCAAAGCGTTTTGTCTTGTTCTCAAAGATCTCGTTCGCCAAGTGGTTGAACTGCTGCTTGAGCGTCTCCTTGGCCTCATCCAAAAGCTTGATCTTCTCATTGTGGGCTGACGTTGCATCATCAAAGCGGGTATGCAGGATCGCATAGTCGCGTTCAAGCGTGTTTTTCTCATCGGCAAGCGCCTGCAGCTGGACCTGCAGTGCTTTTTGTTCTGCCGTTCGTCCATTGAGGTCGTTTTCCAGAGCCGATACACGCTCATCTCTCTCTTGTAAAAGAAGTTCCAGCGCCTTGGTTCTAAGATAGCTTCGGAGATAAAGAGTCAGAAAAACAGCGACGGAAACAGTAAGAATTGTGAGTGATACATATAAAAACAGAGCTGGCATAAAAGTCCTTAAGTATGTCCTATATTATAGCAATCACACAGAAGATTGTCATTAAATATAGCAAATCCTCTTATAATAACAATAATTTCGCTATAATTCCGCAACTTAAACTTTTAATCTTCTTTTCGACAAGAATTTAGAGCTATCCATATGGTCAGAGTTTAAAAATCAATTGGACGCCTCTTCAAGCTATTTTCCCCGACGATTTAATTTATCATATTTGGTAAAAAATAGTTTGTAAAGGTGTCCTATACAAAGAGATACAATGAGTAACGAAACAACAGAAAAAACAATCGCAGAGACCCTGCCCGTAGACGAGACGTTCGAGCAGTTCGGCCTTAAAAAAGAGATTCTGCGTGCGATCGGTTATGCCGGTTTCAAAACACCGAGTCCTATCCAAAAAATGGCGATCCCAATTGTTTTGAGTGGCCGTGATGTTGTAGCACAGGCACAGACAGGTACAGGTAAAACAGCTGCCTTTGGTCTTCCGGTCCTTAACAACATGAACGGTAACAACGGTGTCGAAGCACTGATCATCACACCGACACGCGAACTTGCCAACCAGGTAAGTGACGAGCTTTTCAAATACGGCAAGCAGCTGGGTATTCGTACCGTAACCGTCTACGGCGGCAGCTCTTACGGCCGTCAGATCGGTCTGATCGAGCGCGGCGCACAGGTCGTCATCGCGACACCGGGCCGTCTTAAAGATATCCTCGCCCGTGACATGTTGAAAGACTTCGCCCCATCGACTGTTATTCTGGACGAAGCGGACGAGATGCTTGACATGGGCTTCCTTGACGACATCAATGAGATCTTCTCATACCTTCCAAGTGACCGTCAGACACTTCTTTTCTCGGCGACTATGCCGCCTCCGATCAAGAAACTTGCAGAGCGTATTCTGGTCAACCCTGAGTTCATCACGATCACGCGTTCTGAGACAACAAACGTTGATATTGAGCAGAAGTACTATGTTATTGACGAAAATGAGCGTGATGATGCCATTATCCGTCTTCTTGATGCGGAAGAGACAACCAAATGTGTTGTCTTCTGTCGTACCAAAAAAGAGGTCGATCGTGTTGCTGAAGTCCTTATGGGTGTCGGGTACAGTGCCAAAGGTCTTCACGGCGACATGGAACAGCGTCAGCGTGAGGCTGTCATCAAAGGTCTGAAAACAGGTCAATATGACATCCTTGTAGCAACCGATGTTGCTGCCCGCGGTATCCATATTGATGATGTCAGCCACGTTTTCAACTACCATATCCCGTTTGACTCCGAGTCTTATGTCCACCGTATCGGCCGTACAGGCCGTGCCGGTCAGAAAGGTATGGCAATCACACTGCTTACCCCGCGTGAGTTCAAAGAGCTTCAGCGCATCAAAACAAAAGTCGGTACGACAATGGAACACGCGTATGTCCCATCAAAATCATCGATCAAAAAAGCCAACTTCTCTTCTATCGTCGAGTCGATCGAGAAACATAAAGTCTTTGACGAAGCGCACCAGATCCTTGATGCACTTCGCGAGGACATCGATGATGAGCAGATCATCTACAAGCTTATCTCTATGATCATGGACCGTCAGGAAGTCAAAGGGCCGAACGAGATCGGTATCAACCGTGAACGTCTTGAGAAGATCCTGGCCAACCTTGAGCGCAGTCACGGCAGTAACCGTGGCGGTAGCGGTGGCTACCGTGGAAATCGCGGCCGCAGCGGCGGCGGCTACCGCGGTAACCGTGATCGCAACAGCGGTGGCGGCGGCTACCGTGGTAACCGCGACAGAAACAGAGACTAAGTCTCAATCCCTCTGGAGAGAGGCAACTCTCTCACTCCCCTTTAAACAATCAATTTTTTTATACTTTTTTTGCATATCTTTTGATAGCGAACCTGTCACTTTTTACGATGTGACATTTTCAGAGAAGCATCCCTTCTGCAACGGTACCCTTGTTTTGTGTCACCCTGCATTGCACTTTAGTGCTTTATTCTTTTGCTTCCACAAAGAAAAAACTGACGGAAAAAAGAAAGGTCAAAGTGAAACTGCCTGGACTTTTATTTTTTTTTGCTCTGTTCATTTTTGGCCTTCATCGAGTAAATCTGATTCTTTTTCCAAAATATCAATGAAGAAAATCTTTCCGAATTGCAAAAAGCCTAAGCTTTACATCTCAATCACTCTTTTAGCGCTTGGCACTTTCCCAACTCGTCAGTTGTAAAGAAGCAGCTATGCAACCGTAGCATACGCCTTTTGCAGGGTACCGTAGAGTACTTTTGGCGTCAAGGCGTCATTCTCTTCCCAGAGTTCCTGCATAACAACATTGTCCTCTTTGCCGTTCCAGACCTTGATGTAGGTCCCCTCTTTATAGCCGTGATCCTGACGGAACTGGTTGAGGACGTTCTTGCCGACATAGAGGCGGTAAAGGTCTTGAAGGTTGAGTTTGCACATCAAAGTGAGCTCGAAAAAGTCTTCGAAGAGCTTGGCACTGTCAAAACCTTTGCGGTCAACCGCATTGCAGATGATATCTTCGACTTTTTCCATAATGACATGCGGTTCGGCAAACAGCAGTTCGCCGTTTTCTTCCAAAGCTTTATAACCCGGCATCTGGGATACAGTCATTGCCAGGTCCTCGATGGTCCCGCGGAAGTTCTGTGAATAGTCTTCGAGTCCCAGGCTCATGATGAAGTGCCATACATCAACCACTTCTATCTGCAGGTTTGCCCAGTCCGGCTCCTGGTTGATCGCTTTCCAGTGTTTCCAGGCAAAAGAGTCCACTATCTCGCAACACTCCATATAGATACAGCGTTTCCAATTGATGATCTTGCCGTTCTTTGTCTTGCCAGCCTCCCATCCTTCGCCGTTGGTCGCATCATTCAGCTCTTGTTGCAACAGCAACATCTCTAAGACTTTTTCCACATTACTTCCTTCATAATTTGTCTCTTTCTACACATCTGACAGCTGGTCAAATCTGTAAAAAAAGCGGCCCATATTTTACTCTAACTCTCTAGAATCGGCCCTTTGCCAATAGAGCTTTTTACCAAAACCCAGGCGGTTGTCCGTCAATTTTATCTCCGCCAGTTCAATCTGCCATAACTGCGGCTTCATCACCCGGGCATAAGGGAACTTTTTAAAATAGAGGCTCCCCTCTTCCTGGCTGATGGCACGCATGATACCCTTGAACTGGATCCCCTCTATTTTACCTACAATATCCGTTTCCAAGGCCACCGTACCGGAAACCTTATCATTGACCAGAACATTTCGGATATGCTCCGTTTTCCTGTCGGATGCAACAACAAACCCTACATTTTCAACGTCGTACGCATAAAAAAGACTCGCTGACTGCGGACAGTTTCCTGCAACAGTAGCAAGGGAGAGAAGATGATGTTTGGCAAGAAAGGCTTCAATCTTCTCAAGCGTCTTTGGCATCAATCATCTCTATATATTTGGCAATCGTATCGGCCTCGCTCATCGCATTGTAGTTGAAGGGAATCACCTCCATGCCGCCGTAAGCGCCAAGCACCGCGCCGACGATCATACCGCGGGCCGCCGAATCGCCGCCGGCGAGGACATTGGCCTCCATCGCCTCCTGAAAATCGCTGAAACGCATCAGCAGGTAGATGACGGCCGCAAAACCGCCCTCGACACTGCACGACTGTCCGAGTGTTTTGATGGCTTCGGTACTCTCCTTCTCCGCCATTTCGACCCCCAGATCGACCCAGTGCTGCACCTGATCGGAGTAGGCCAGTGCGATCTCTTCGATCGCACGGCCGATCTCGGCACCCAGGCTGACCGCCATGATGAGTTCGTTGAAATACGCGGCACTCTCCACGACTTCCCTTGTCATATGCGTGAAAATGGTGTGCAGCTTGACACACTCCATCATCTTTTCCATATCGTTATGATAGGCATAGATCAGCGGCATCATCCGTCCGACCACGCTCAGATCACGCGAGTTGGAACCGCAGGCAAGCGAACTTTTCCCGGTCTCAAGCGCTGCCATCGTCTCTTTTGAGGCTTTGTCGACATAGCCTCCGTACACTTTCATCTTCGCCTTCCATGTGCTGGCAAAGTCGTGCATGTTAAACGTTTCGTCCGTCGCCAGGGCCTCAAGCAGCCAAAACATCTGATCGCCGTAATGGGTGAAATCGCCGGCCGCCTTGCCGACATGGTAATCCGTCAGCGGGTCGTTGAACTGCTTGGTGTCAAACTCCGATTGACTGATCTGGTGGGTGTCGTAGAGCCAGTGCCCCCCCAGAGCGTAGGCATCACCGTAAAAGGCACCCCAGAGTGCCGCCCGAAGTCTATTCTTCATCTAAATACTCCTCAATCATCGCGGTCATTTCCGCCGCCGCTGCCGTCGCCCTCTCCTGGAGAAAGTGCTCGAAATACGCATCTATCATCTTATCAAAATTTCCATAAGCCGTGATGTGTTCTTCGCGTTTTGGATTGACCAGAATGGAGTGGTAAAATTCCCCGGCCAAGGAGGCAATGTCGATCACCCGCCCGCTGGTCCCGATGGCAACAAAAAGACCGCAATCGTCCACCGCTTCATAGATGTGACGGTACTCCGGAGCACTCTCGCCAAACATCACGACGTTGTGGCGCACATCCGCAGAACCGCAGTAGGGACAGCGTTCCTCCTCTTTCTGGGCACGGTAGCCGATATCGAAGAGCCGGTGGCACGACTCGCAGCGAAGGTCGCGCAGGGTGCCGTGCAGATGGATCACCTCTTTGCATCCCGCCCTCTCCAGCATGTCATCGACGTTCTGCGTCAGGTTCCAGACCCGGCCCGGATATTTTCTCTCCAGCTCCGCCAGGGCGAAGTGGGCAGCGTTGGGCTCTTTCTTCGCAAGCTCCCTGCGGCGGGCGTTGTAGAAGTCGGTCACCAGTTTTCTGTTTTGCTGCCACCCCTGCGTAGAGCAGACCTCCATCACGTCATACCTCTCCCACAGCCCGTCACTGTCGCGAAAGGTGCTGATGTCGCTCTCTGCGCTCAGACCCGCCCCACTGAGGATCATCACTTTCCGCATAGCCTTACAACCCGTACTCACCGAAATTGCTCAATGCCAGATCCAGTTGCGCGATGGCATCATCCATCACAGAAGACGGCACAGCAAAGTTCAGCCGCATATAACCGCTCCCCTCTTTGCCGAATGAGGTTCCGGGACTCAGTCCCAACGCCGCCTCTTCAATAAAAAAGCGCCGAAGTTCCCTGTTGCCGAGATCCATACCCGAACAGTCCAGCCACGCCAGATAGGTCCCTTGCGGCGGAACAAAACGGATCTTTTCACTGTGTCGACGGCACAGCGCCTCGAGTTTGGCACTGTTTTTTTGCAGATGGACCAGCAGCGCTTCCAACCAGGCCTCGCCCTGGCTGTAGGCCGCCTCGAATCCCGCATGGGCAAAAACATTGCCCTGTGCAAAATGGATACGCTCGTACGCAGTGGAAAAGCGTTCGCGCATCGCTTCGTTTTGCACCACGACTGTCGAGATGGCAAGACCCGCCACATTAAAGGTCTTGCCCGGACCGATCGCCGTCACCGTGATATTGGCGGCCGCCTCGCTTAACGATGAAAAAGGGGTATGTCGATGCGGTGCATAGACCAGATCGGAATGGATCTCGTCGGCCACAACCTTGATATCATGCTCAAGGCAGATATCCGCCAACGCCTGCAGCTCTTCGCGCGACCAGACCCGTCCTACCGGATTATGCGGTGAGCACAAGAGCAGGAGTTTGGTGTCGGCATCGATCTTTGAACGCAGGTCGTCAAAGTCAAAAGTATAGTCGCCCTTCTCACTGCGTTTCAAGGGGTTGCGCAAAATATGACGCCCGTTTTGCGTGACCGTATGCATAAACGGCGGGTAGATCGGCGTCTGAACAACCACCTTCTCACCCGGTTTCGTAAAGGCATGGATCGCGGTATTGATCGTCGTGACGACGGAGTGCGAATAGAACATCCATTCGCGTTGAATCGAGAGGCCGTGACGTTTTTTCATCCAGGCTATTTGCGCATCAAAGGCGCTTTGCGGCACCTCCTCATAACCGTAGATCGGGTGGGCCGCACGTTTCTGGACCGCCTCGACGATGCAGGGCGGTGTTTCGATGTCCATATCGGCTACCCACATCGGAAGAAGATCTTCCGTGCCGAAAAGTTTTTGCCGCAACGCGTATTTTTCCGCATTGCCTACGGTTCTGTCGACGACCCGGTCAAAGTCAAAGCTCATCGTTTTTTCCACACACTCATCTGCGAAATGGTATGCTGAAACTTGCGAGCTGTCTCCGGGATCACAAAAGGAACATCGTGTGTTGCGACCAGTTCGAAATTCGGCAACAGGACCTTTTTCAGACCATCGAGAGTGGTCACGATCTTGCCCTCATCGTCATAGTATCCGCCCAGCCAGTACTCTTTTTTGGTGTACTCTTCCAGCCAGGTATACGGTGAGGTCAAAATAAGATAGCCCCCGTCATCGAGACGCTTATGAACCTCCTCCAAAAAGAGCAGCGGCTCGTAAAGGCGGTCGATAAGATTCGTTGCCATGATCAGGTCATATCCGCTGAAATGGGCTCTTAGGTTACAGGCATCACCCTGCCAGAACTCGACGTTCTCGGCGATCTCACGGTAGCCAAGTTCATCGATCGTACGGCTCTCCTGCGTGATGACATCGCCTTCGACCACCCTTTGGTAGTGGATCTCGCCGTTGTTTTTGAGGTCAAGCCCCACCTGCACGAAACGGGCCGAGAAGTCGATCCCCGTCACGCTGTCGAAACCGCGCGCCAGCTCAAAACTGGCACGTCCCGTCGCACAGCCGAGGTCGAGCGCATTTTTCATCGGCGTCTCCTTGGCATATTCCAAGGCAAACTCGGCGCACTTGACGGCGAAATTCGGCACACCGAAATGTTCGTCGCCGTACTGAAAATTGCAGTACTGTGACACCAGAGCATCACTCTCGTAGATATTCTCTTCTATACTCATCTCTTCTCCTTCTATCACTCTGAATCCGGCGTGCTGGTAGAAATGGCGCCTGAACGCATACCGCGAGTGTTTCATCATCTCGTTGCCGCTGCTGATCCAGGAGCCGCCCTTTATGAGGTTGTGTTTGCCGTCAAAAGTCGGCATTGAAAAGTCGTCATAGGCGTAATGCGGTTCAAAGCCTTTGAAACCATAGATCGGGCTCGCCGTCCACTGCCAGACATTGCCCACAAGATCGTACATATCACCGAATGCGAAACGGTCGACCGGGCAGGAAGAGGCGTAGTGGGCCAGGTTTATATTGGCCCCGGCATCATCGAAGTCCGGCACGTCAGAGATACCGGCCCTCTCATGCAGAAGGTACCACTCCGCTTCGCTCAAAAGACGATAGTTCCTCTTCTCTTTTTCACTCTTCCACCGGCAGTAGGCTTTTGCCTCCAGGGCGTTGACATCGACCGGCCAGTTGAGCGGCATATCGATGATCTCTGTCATCGCTCTGTAACCGAAACTGCCGTCCTCTCTTTTCACCCAGAACGGCGGATGTTCGGCGGATGTGGTCGCTAAAAACATTTGCCCCTCTTCATCCCAGTACGTTTCATCACGATAACCCCCCTCCTCAACGAAGGCCATGTACTCCCCGTTTGAACAGAGGTATTTTGCCGCTTTGAAAGGTTTGACATGCTCTTCTTTCACCCCGTACTCGTTATCCCAGCCGTAAAGCGGGTGCTCTTTCTCTTTGCCCAGGCGCAGCGTGGCCCCTTCGATCGCGATCATCTCGTTCTTCGGTGCCGGACCGCTCTCGGGACAGATCGGGAAGTTGACTACGGATTTGACCTTCTCGATCGGTAGCTGGCGGTGCAAAACACTTGAGGTCTCAATATGGATACGTTCATGTTCAATCCCCATCAGTATGATCCACCACGGGCTCTCCTGTGTAATAGGAAGCTGCAGAGGAAGGGTCGTGATCAGGCTGTCGACGAGATGGCGTACCTCATTTCGGTAGGTTCTGGCATCGGAGACATCGGGCCAGCGATAGTGCGCGCGTTCCATGTCGTCCCAGACCATCTCGTCCACACCGATGGCGAACATCGACTCGAACTCCGGATTGATGCGCTTATCGATTATCTTGGCGACCATGAATTTGTTGACAAAAAAGACGGCGGTATGGCCGAAATAGAAGATCAGCGGGTGGCGTGTCGGCTCAGGCTGTTCGTAAAAGACGCCCTCATCTTTGAAGACACTGAACAGATCCTCAAATAGGTCACAGGTCTTGTGAAAATACTCTCTGATCTTTTCGCGTTTTACTTCGGGATCACTGCCTGTCAAGGTCACCGGCATCGTGTGAAGTGGGTGCAACATCGCTCCTTGAATCGTGATAGTGCCATATTTTAGCAGAGTTTCTTGGGAGGGGACTTAGTATGTAAACTCTAGTTTAAAAAGTTAGGTTAAACGTTACATTTGTCGCGTGTCCCGCCTCAAAAGAGATGAGATCAGTATACCCCGCAGTCGCGTCTCTGTTTTTAACGTACAACGGGCATTTAGACAAGCGCATCTATCCTGTCCCTACACAAAAAGCTTCTTTAGAACCGTCCTTTACGTTGCTACTGTTTGTCGCAAGGTCCTATATAGCTGCCTTTCATAATATTCGTCATTTTCATCCCTCCGTTTTGACCCCGCATCTCCAGATCTACTCTGCCGTTAAAACTTGTATTTTTATAGGTTATGGTTCCGCTGCCTTTCGACTCGGGGCACTCTACTGCCCACGTGACCGTATTACCCTTGACATGCTGTTCAACGATCTTGCACTCTGAACCGTCCTGACTCTTCTGCGCAGGGACCATCGCCTCTTTCTTAAGGCACTGCTCAAAGGTCATGACCGGCATCTGCATCGGCATTCCGACGATCTCTGTCTTCATCTCGATGCGCCAATTCCCCTCTTTAAAATCGATAGCATTGGCGTAAACGCTCAAATATGTCATAAACACGACCGATACTATTGCAAATCTCATGACCATCCTTTAGTGGGACATCCATCCCTTTTAAATATTCTACTATGATATAACGCTCAAATTTATAAAACGTTGCGGTTCACTGTCAAAGCAATGAGAGTAATTAAACACAGCCTGCTGTATAATCAAAGCATGCAAAAACCAAGCAGCCGACTTTTACAACACTTCCCGCAGATCATCCACACCTTTACCACCCGTCATGGCGGCGTCTCAAAGCCTCCCTACAGCAGCAACAACCTCGCTTTCCATGTGGGCGACAAGCCAGAAGATGTCATCAACAACCAGCGGAGCCTGGCCCGATCACTGGGCTACGAACTAAAAAAGCTGGTCCATATGCGCCAGATCCACTCCGACAAGGTCCTTATTGTCGACACCACGCTGCACGGGTTTGAACATCCGCCAGAATGTGACGCGCTTATCACCAATGAGCCCGATATCCCGCTTATGGTGATGACTGCCGACTGCACGCCGGTGCTGCTTTTCGATCCTGTAGAAAACGTCATCGCCGTTGCCCATGCCGGACGGGCAGGTGCAATCAAAGCCATCGTGCCCAAAACGATCAGAAAGATGCAGCAACATTTCGGTTGTAAACGCGAAGATATTCGTGTTGTTCTTGGGCCATCCATTCAAAATTGCTGTTATGAGGTAGGTGAAAAGATAGCCAAAGAGGTGACAGAAGAGGGATTCGGCTTTGCCGTCGTTGAGCGGCAAGGTCGCTACTATCTCGAAGTCAATGCCATTATCCACAGACAACTGCAAGATCTCGGCATTAGGCATGAAAACATCGAAGATCTGAGTATATGCAACGCCTGCGAAAACGATACTTTTTTCTCGTACAGGGCCGACAATCAGAAGACCGGGCGTATTGCCGGCGTGCTTATGCTAAAGCAGCCCTGACTCTCTCTGCCAGTTTTTGAGGGCTCAGTCCAAGCGACTCTTCCACAAGCTTGGTGTTGCCGTGGGTGATGAAGGCATCCTCATATTCAAAACTTGTTATGTCGATGCCGCCGATCTTCGCTTCAGAGAGAAACTCCAGGATGGCGGAACCGACGCCGCCCATCTTGGCGCTGTCGCTGAAGACGAACCACTTTTTGTGTTTTTTCGCCAGAGTTTTCAACATCGTTCCGTCAAGCGGTTTGACAAAACGGAGATCAAGCAGTGCTGCATCGCTTCCCATCAAGGCCCTTGTCTGTGCGGCCCGGCCGACCCCGTTGCCGTAGCCGATGAAAAGAACATCGCCTTCACTCTCAATCAGCAGTTGCGACTTGCCCTCTTCAAACGGAAGCGACTCCGGCAGATCGGCTTCTAAAAACGCCCCTCTCGGATAACGGAGAGAGAGCGGGTGGGCGTACGTGCTCGCGAAATCGATGGCGTGATGGAATGAAAGTTCATCCCTCGGGGCACAGAGACGCATGTTCGGGATAGCCCGCATGAAGCTGACATCGAAGGCGCCCTGATGGGTCTCTCCGTCTTCGCCGACCGTCCCGGCTCTGTCCATTGCAAAGACAACCGGCAGGTCCATCAGACAGACATCGTGGATCACCTGGTCGTAACCGCGCTGCATAAAGGTCGAGTAGATGGTGCAGAAGGGCTTGAACCCTTCGTGCGCCAGGGCACCCATTGACGTGACGGCATGCTGTTCGGCGATCGCCGCGTCCCAGAAACGATCGGGGTATTTCTCGATCAGGGCCGTAAGACCCGTACCCCCCGGCATTGCCGCCGTAACACCGACCACCTTCCGGTTTTTTTCACAGAGGGCGAGCATCGCTTCGGTATAGATCTGCGTTGCCGCCTTTGGACCGTTTTTTGGGGCGCTGGAACCGCTCTCACGGTCGAAAGGGCCGACACCGTGCCATTTCTCGTGCTGCCCTTCGGCGATTTTGTACCCTTTGCCTTTGACTGTCTGCGCGTGGATGATAACCGGTTTGCCCATCGCTTTAGCCATCTCGAAAGTATCGATCAGCGTCTTAAGGTCATGCCCGTCCACCGGACCGATATATTCTATCCCCAGCTCTTCAAACAGGATACCCGGGGTGATCAGCTTGAAGGACTCTTCAAACCGCTTGGCCAGATAGTGCGCCCCGTCGCCGAAATTGTCGACAAAAGATTCCGTTCGTTTTTTGAACTTCTGGTAGAAAGGGCTCGCCATCGTCGAGGTGAGCATACGTGAAAGTGCCCCGATCGGCTTGGCGATACTCATCTCGTTGTCGTTGAGGATGATCACCATCGGGTATTTGCGGTCGCCCAGCTCATTGAGCGCCTCAAACGCCATCCCGGCCGTGATCGAACCGTCACCGATCATCGCGACAGGAATACGGCTCTTCTGCTCGCCTTTGAGGGTGATTGCCTTGGCGGCCCCGACGCCGAGTGAAATAGAGGTTGAACTGTGGCCCGCAACGAAAAAATCATCTTCGGATTCCGAGGGTTTGGTATAGCCGCTCAGTCCGCCGAACTGGCGCAGCGTAGCGAACGCTTCCCAGCGGTCTGTAATCAGTTTATGCGCATATGCCTGATGGGAGACGTCGAAGATAAAGGGGTCTTTTTTGGAATCAAAGACCTTGTGCATCGCAACAATAAGTTCGGTAGCGCCCAACGTCGAACTCAGGTGGCCGCCATTGACACTTACCACCTCTAAGATACGTTCACGAATATCACCGCAAAGTTTCTGTAATTCATCGAGTGAATATGAAGAAATATCCATATATATCCTATTTTTGCTCACGTTTTAATCACGTGAATTCTATCATCATCTCCTGGTTGTTCCGCTAAGAGATAATATTTTTTAATAGCATTTCTGCGTTTTGTCTGTTTCGGGAAATGGGCTGACGCCATTTTCTCTCTGAACCCGCCGTATGCTTTTGACGACATACTATCAAAGAATTTCTCTTGTAACTCTTGCGCTGCCCCTTGTTCAGCAAATATAAGTTCTTTTTTATCTCTGTGCCTGAAAAAGAACCAAGCAGAAAGGGTCAGCGCCACCTGAGCTGGCCGCAAAGCATTTTTTGCGGCCGGGATAGGGGGTGTTACGAGAGAAGGGGCTCCGTCAGCTCGAAGAAACGGTCGTTTTGGGCAGGGGTACCGATGGTGACACGGATGGCATTCAGACCGTACCCCTTCAGGTTGCGGACAATCATCCCCTGACGCAGCAGTACATCAGCAAGCTCCGTAGAATCTTGATCATCGTTCAGGCAGAGTGTGACAAAGTTTGTATAACTGTCGATTGTCTGTATGCCCATCTTTTTGGCAAAGGCATCATAACGACCCATCTCCTCAAAGTTTTTGGCAATCGAAAATTCGACGAAAGCCTCGTCTTCAAGTGCTACACTGGCTGCTTCCAAAGAGAGGGTGGTAACGTTAAACGGCGGCCTGAGTTTATACAGGGCCATAATGATATCGCGCGAAGCGATGCCGTAGCCGACACGCATACCTCCCAATCCGTACGCTTTGGAAAATGTACCAAGATAAAGGACGTTCTCGAATGACGCGACCAGTTCATCGGGCATCAGCGCCTTACTCGGATCTTTATAGTGCGTATACTCCATATATGCCCCATCCACGATCACCAGCGTCTCTTTGTCTATTTTGGCGATAAACTCCTTCACCGCCTTGGCGTCCACACTCTCTCCTGTCGGATTGTTCGGTACACACAAAAAGATGATCGACGGTTTGTGCTCGAGATAGAGTTCATAGAACTCATCCATATCGTGTTCGCGGGACTTGGTTCGGATCACTTCCGCACCGATATGGTGGGCATAGATCTCATACATCGCGAACGTGATACTGTTGATCAGGATCTTGCTCTGCGCATTCGCTTTTGCATGGATGGCGAACTCGATCACCTGGTCACTGCCCGCACCGATAATGATCTCTTTCTCATCCACATTAAAACGCTTGGAAAGCCCTGCTTTGAGCTTGTACATCGAATCGTCCGGATAGAGGGCCATCTTGGAAACGATATCACCGACGGCCTGCTGTACTTTCGGCGAGCAGCCGTACGGGTTCTCATTGCTTGCCAATTTGACGACATCTTTAGGATCGATCCCGAAATCTCGTACAACGAGTTCGATCGGCTTGCCTGCCTCATAACTTACAAGATTGTCTAAAACCGGATTAAATTTCATAACTCCCCTTTAACATAGCTTCCAAGCCATGTGATCTCTTCATTGTGTTCTTGCAGTACTTCTTGGATCGCCGGATCATCGATATGGCCGTAGATATCCATAAAAAACCAGTAGGCGAACCCGCTCTCATCGTGGGCAGGACGCGATTCGATCTTGCTCATATTGATCTTGGCCGTATCGAAATCACTCAGGAAGTGGACCAAAGCACCCGCTTTCTCCGCATCCTTGAGGCGTACAAAGAGCGAAGTCTTGTCGTCACCGCTCGGTGCATTTTTAAAATCGCTTAAAATAAAGAAGCGCGTGGTGTTGTCGTGCACATCCTCGATGTTCTCGAACATCGTCGGCACCCCGTATAGTTTGGCGGCGATATGGCTGCAGATCGCGGCAGCTTCCGGATCTTCAAAAGCAAGGATAGCCGCTTTTGCCGTTGATTCGACCGGGATCTGTTCGATATGAAGCAGCTCATGTTCCTGTAAAAACTCCCGGCACTGACCGAACCCTTTGTCTTTAGAGTAGATGCGCTTTATATCCTTGAAGTGCTCCGCCTTTGTCGCAAAGGCCATATGGATCGGCATATAGAGCTCGGCAACGATCTTGACGGAACTTTTTGCCAGCAGGTCAAGTGTTTCGCCGACCACACCGTCTCGCGAGTTCTCGATAGGGACGACACCGAACTTTGCGCGCCCGGCTTCAAGCGTCTTAAAGACCGAATGGATGGAGCCCAGAGAGAGGTACTCGCTCATCGCACCGAAACGCGATTCTGCCGCCTGGTGGGTAAAACTGCCTTCCGGCCCGAGATAGGCGATGCGCTCCGGCAGTTCAAGGTTTCTTGATACGGCGAATATTTCAAGGTAGAGCGCTTCGATGGCAGCCTGGTTTAGAATACCGCCTCTCTCTTTCGAGATCTTGCTGAGACGTTCGATGATCGCTTTCTCGCGTTCCGGCCGGTAGATCGCCCCGCCTGTCTCGTGTTTGATCTCGCCGACACGCTCGACCACGCGCATTCGTTCGTTCAAAAGGTCGAGCAGCGCTTCGTCTATTCGGTCGATCTCTTTTCGACAATCATCCAATGTTTTCATACTTTCTCTCCCACTTCCATCATATCGCTGCAGATCAACGCCGGCTGCTGTGATCTCTCCAGCATCGGAATGATCTCTTCTGCCTTTTTGTACTTTCCGCTGAGTACAAAAACCGTTCTCATCCCCAGAACCTTGGCCCCGACAAGATCGCCTTTGACATCATCGCTTATAATCGTGATTTTATCAAAACTTGCCTCTTTTTCTTGCATCTGCAGCTTCTCTAACGCCCGCAAATAAAAAAGTTCACTCGGCTTTCCCACGACCTCATAGTCTGCCGACGTTGCAAAACTGAGCATTTTCAGGATCGCCCCGACGCCGGGATAGCGCTTGTTCTCTTTGGCGTACAACGTCGACTGGTGCATCCCCACAAGTTTTGAACCCTCTAAAAGAAACCCTATGATCTGCGCATACTCTTCACTGTCAAAGTGCTGCTTGATGCCGATGACGACCGACTCCGGTGCGGTGTAATCAAGGCGATAGCCCAATTTGACCAGCTCGTTTAAAAAAGGTTCCGAACCGTAGGCCGCGACACGCGAACCTTCTGCGATCTTCGAAGAGAGCAGCATCAGCGGGTCGAGGTAGTGTGCTTCGTCAATGGCAAAACCGAGCGAATTGAGATAGCTTCTGAATGCCTCGGAGCCCTGTTTCGTGTTGTTTGTGATGATCATATAGGGGATCTTTTCGCGGTTGAGACGTGCGATAAAATCGAGTGCCCCATTGATGGGGAGACGCTTTTCGTCGTCGATCAATGTCCCCTGAACATCAATGAAAAACATCTCAGTCCAAAAACTCTTTTTCCAGAGCGATCAGATCTTCAAAGGTCTCTCTACGGCGGATCAGACGGTCCTGCCCTTCTTCGACGGCCACCTCGGCCGAACGGCCGCGGGTGTTGTAGTTGCTTCCCATGCCGAAACCGTAGGCACCGGCACTGTGGATGACGAGCAGGTCATCGTGCTCAAGCGCCGGCAGCTCGTAATCCTTGGCCAGGAAATCCCCGCTTTCGCAGACCGGGCCGACGATGTCCGCCCTGCTCGTCTCGCCCTCTTTATCAACGGCTTCGACATAGTGGTAGGCATTGTAGAGGCTCGGGCGTATAAGATCGTTCATCGCCCCGTCAACGATCACAAAACGTTTATCATCGTTTTTCTTCTCATACATCACTTTGGTCAGGAAGTAACCGGCATTGGCCGTAAGATAGCGCCCCGGCTCGCCGACGACCGTGATGTCAAGGCCCGTTAGGGTGCCTAAAATGGCTTGGGCATAGTCATACGGATCGATCGTCGTCTCATCCTTGTATTTGATACCAAGACCGCCGCCGACATCAAAAAACTTGAGATCTATATCGATAGCCTGCAGCGAACGCACCAGGTCGGCGACGATCTCGCTTGCTTCGCGGATAGGATCGAGTTCGGTCAGCTGTGAGCCGATATGCGAGTGGATACCGACCGGGTCCAGGTGCTGCGAGTTCTTGGCACGGATGTACATCCGCTTTGCCGTGTTGATGTCGACGCCGAATTTATTGGCATGCAGCCCGGTCGAGATATAGGGGTGTGTTTTTGGATCGATGTTCGGATTGACACGAATACTGATGCGGGCTTGCGCTCCCAGCTCTTTTGCGATCATCTCTACACGTTCTAGCTCACCGTCGCTCTCAAGGTTGATGTAGAGGATATCGCGCTCGATCGCTTCACGGATCTCATCATCGCCCTTGCCCACACCCGAAAAGATGATCTTGTACTTTGGGATACCTGCCAGAAAAGCGCGTCGGACTTCACCGATAGAGACACAGTCAGCCCCTGCACCGAGCTTGGCGAAATGACGGACCACGCTTAGATTGGAATTCGCTTTCACTGCATAAGCCAGCAGAGCCTTACGTCCCCTGAAGGCACCTTTCAAGGCTTCATACTGCTTTGTCATATAATCAAGATCATACACATACAGCGGTGTCTGATATTTGTTTGCCAACTCTTTAAAATTCATCGTTTATCTTCCTTGATCCCGGCATTTAATTGATGAAATATTAGCGAAACGGTGCTTATGAAAAGCTCTTTTGCCTCCTAAACAAATCTGTTTAAGGGCACCCCTTAAGAAACTCTCTTTTTCTTTGCGGGCGTCGAGTGACGGTGCCACTGCCAAATCGCGCCGATGAAGAGAAGAAGAATAGGCATGACGATCCCGACTTCGCTCGAGATTGCCTTGTTAAACGCAAGTTCGCTCAAAATAAAAAGCAGAGACCAGGTCATCAAAGAGGCAAGGATCGCACCGAAACTGAAAAGGGTCACATTCAGAAAACGTTGCGATACCGGTACAAAAAAGAAGATGATAATGATCAGACTGGGTACGAAAAAGGGGTTCAGAAAGGTCTTGTAAAGCGCACTCTTGATCCGGTCGACATTGACATTTTGATCCGTCAGCAGGAAGAGGGCATCAATCGCATCCATAATCGTGTAATTGACCTTACCTTCATAGACCTGATCCAGTATCTTTGGTTTGAACCCTTTCAAAAGGGCCAGTTCTTCTCTCTCTTCAATGGTTATACCGGCCCCCTCAAATGAGATATGATCCGGTTTACGCATCAAATGCCCTTTTGGCACGTGCCAATATTCATCTTTATAATAGGCACTTGTGGCAACGACAAGCTCTTTGAGATTCCCTTCGTCCATCTGAAACACACGCACATCTGTTGCACGCTGCTGAAGCGGGTAGAGCTTTCCGAAAAAAACATATTTGTTTTCGAAAGTAAAAAATAGGTTGGATGTGGGCTGGATGTACCCGGCACTGTTTTCAATATTGCTTGCATACTCATTCGCCCTGGCAAAGGCCGATGTAGAGTGAAAGGCGATGTAGATGGAGATGAAAAAAACAGAGACAACGACAAAAGGTTTCAGGACGTCGTTTTTAGAGTAACCTATGGAGAAAAATGCCACCAATGCATTAGAGCGTATCAGCAGCACCTTTGTCGCGATCATGCCGAATACCAGCGAGAGCGGCAGCAGCATATCGATAGCGTAAAAAAGCTTGTAGACAAGGTAGATCACCACAAGGTTGGCTGAGTCAGGCAGTTTGGAGATATTTTCCATATAGTCGAAACCGACCATAAAAGCGCACAGCGCCGCTAAAATAATAATAACGTATTTGATGTAATGGAAAGCGATATAACGAAAGGCTAACAAAGGGAGGCTTCCTTTACCAAAGTGATATCAAATTTTACCCTATCTAGATAAAAAGGATGCCATACCGCTGTGGTGACCTTAAGCGATAGGCGCATTCGCTTTGTTCGGCACCTTTTTAACGGAGTACTTCGAAGCGACATCTTCCCATGAACCGCCCTGCCAGAGTGCCTCGATCGCATCTGCAGTCTGTGCGATCTGCGCCTTGAGCAGCTCTTGCTGCGCCTCATCGTATTTGCCGAGTACAAAACCGGTCACTTCGCCTTTATGCGCCGGCCGCCCTATTCCGACACGCACGCGGAGGTACTCTTTGCCGATAGCAGCATCGGTCGATTTCAGACCGTTGTGGCCGCCGTGGCCGCCTCCGACCTTAAAGCGAAGTGCACCGAAAGGAAGATCTAGATCATCATGGATCACTACAACATCATCAATTTTATAAAACTTCTTTACGCTCGCGACAGAACGGCCCGAAAGGTTCATAAAAGTGGTGGGCTTAAGTAAAAAATGGTCTTTGATCTTGAAAAGTTCGCCTTCGAATGCGGCTTTTTTGATAGAGTCATGGGAGTGACGGGAGAGGAGTTCATCGATGACCATGAACCCGACATTATGGCGGGTCTGGGCATAGGCCGAACCGGGATTACCAAGTCCGACGATAAGCAAATTATTTCGCTTTGATGATACTTAGTACAGAAACACGATCGCTGTCGGTAAATTTAACATTTTCGATAGCATCAAGGTCACGGATCAGTACAGAGTCGCCAAGGTCAAGTGGTGCAACATTGATCTCTAGTGCGTTTGGTACGTTTTCGATCGCTGCTTTAACAGGAACACGTTTTTTTGCAACGTATAGCATACCCTTGTTTTTAAGACCTACCGGTGAACCTACTGGTACAACTGGTACATAGTATTTTGTTACAACGCCCGGTTGTGCAACCATAAGGTCAACATGAAGAAGGTTTCCTGTTACTGCATGAGACTCATACGCCTGTGCAACAACATTCATCTCTTTACCACCCACTTTAATAGGGAATGCTAATGTATCTTTATTACGAACCGTACGGATAAAGTCATTCGCTTTGAATGCAGCATTGATATTCTCAAGCCCTTTTCCGTAAATGTTCGCAATTAGATAACCATCACGGCGTAGTGCTTTTGTACCACGTTTACCGATACTCTCTCTAATAATACCTTCTAACATAGTTAGTCCTTTTAATAAATTGGGCCGAATTATACTGAAAAAGATGTAAAAGATAGATTAAAATGGGTGTTAAGCGTGATGACGGGGTTCATCTTGTTCCAACCTAAACACAAAAAGTGTCCTGTTCCGAGGAAACATCGCTTCGTGATCGGTATCCTTGTTTTCACAAAAATGTCAGTAAACTGAACGTTTCACTTATTTTGGTGCAGAATGTGCCGGATGTGAACCTAAATGACATCTCCATATTTACACCAAGCGGAGAGCCTGGTTTTAGGGAGTAAAGGAAAGTCAATATAAGTCGTCAGGCTCTCTTTTTCGTCGAGAGGCGGACTCCGGCGCAGCTGCTGCCTAAGCTGCAATTTTACTGTTTGATCTGAAAGATATCGTCCTCTTCAAAAGCAGATTTACCTGCTTCGCTGTTTGCAGACGCCGGTTTCGCTTTTTCGTCCATACCCTGCATTTTAAGCTTGAGGTCTGAAGGCGAGGTTGCATAATCAAAGGCCTGCTCTGTCGAGATAACCTTGCGTTTCCAAAGATCTAAAAGATGCTGATCAAAACTTTGGGAGCCGTATATCTCACGTCCCTCTTCAATAGCATCACGGATCTCAACATCACGGTTTTCCAGGATGAGCTGTGCGATACGCGGTGTCTTTACCATAACCTCAAGCGCGGCGACCCGTTTCTCATCAATTGTCGGAACAAGACGTTGCGAGATGACCCCTTGAAGCACCGAAGCCAGAGAAAGACGAATACGCGGCTGTTCTTCCGTCGGAAAACTCGAGACGATACGGTTGATCGTCTCTTTGGCATCCAGTGTGTGCAGTGTCGAGAAGACCAGGTGCCCCGAGTCGGCTGCATGCAGCGCCGTCTCGATCGTCTCCCGGTCACGCATCTCACCCACAAGGATAATATCAGGGTCTTCACGAAGTGCTGCACGCAGCGCATTCGCAAAGCTGTAGGTATCCTGGCCGACACTGCGCTGGTTGACAATACACTTTCTGTCTCTATGCACAAACTCGATCGGGTCTTCTACCGTTACGATATGCTTGCGCTTTTTCCAGTTGATCTCATTGATCATCGCGGCCAGGGTTGTCGATTTCCCTGAACCCGTCACCCCGGTGACCAGAAGCAGGCCGCGCTCAAGCAGGGTAAACTTTTTCACGATCTCAGGCAGAGCCAACTCTTCAAGCGAAAGTATCTTCACCGGGATCACACGAAAGACAGCAGAAACTCCCTCCATCTGAAAAAAGATATTGACACGGAAACGGGTGTTGTCATCATAAGGATAGACAAGGTCAAGCTCTTTTTTCTCTGCGAATTCGGCAAAACGCGTACGCAGCAGCTCCTTGGCAAAGGTCAGCGCATCATCTTTGGAGAGGATCTCGCCTGAAAGAGGAAGAATCTCACCGTTGACACGCGCACGGACAACCGCATTGGCCTTGATGTGAAGATCTGACCCCTTTGCATCGATCATACGCTTCATATAGCCGCGTATCTTATCCAGGGTCTCAAAGGTTAACGAACTGATATCTATTTCATTTATATTGCTTGCCATCTCTACTCCAATTCACTCAATATTTCACTGAACGCCTCTTTAAAGGCGTCGAGGCCGTCACTTATCTGCTTGGCGACTACGCCGTCAAAATCGATCCCCGCCGCTTCGATCTTTGCAAAATGCGCATCAATCGTCTCAGCATCGACGGGGAGCTTTATTGTCCTGTCGCCTTTTTTGACAAAAGCCTCGATCGTCTCGACAGGGGCCGTATTGACCGTGTTCGCTGCCAAAAGCTCGTCGATATAGTACGATGGGCGCAGATCACCGCCTTTTACCCCCGTCGATGCGAAGAGTGTACGGCAACGCGATACACCCTTCGCTTCAATAGCACTGTAGATCGCCGCCGCATTGTAGATACCGGCCAATGCCGGTGTTATCCCTTTTTCAACCAGCACGGCATCCAAAGCACGGTCGATACGGCTGACAAAGACACTGATCACGGTATCGACACTTGCACCCTTTTGCTGCCCATCCGCAAAGGCGTCAGCAGCTGCGAGGGCCTGCTCTTTGGAGAAGACCAGGGTTGCATTGACAGCGATGCCGTCGCTTACCAGGGTCCTCATCGCGCCGTAACCTGCTTCTGTCGCCGGCACTTTGATCATCACGTTCGGACGATCGATCAGCTTATAGAGACGGCGCCCCTCGTCAACCGTAGCCTCGGTATCGTCGCAAAGCATCGGATCGACCTCGATACTGACGTAACCGTCATCACCCTTATCATACAAAGGACGCAAAATATCCGCTGCCTTCTGGATATCATAAATGGCCAAAGCCTCATATTTGGCTTTGGCATCCAAGCCTGAAAGCTCCTCGATCTGGCGTTTATAAGCCGGTGATGTCAGGATCGCACTTTTAAAGATCGAAGGGTTGGAGGTCGCCCCGTTAATAATCCCCTCTTCGATCAATGTTCTAAACCCGTTATCCAAATAGTCTCGTTCAATAAAATCGGCCCAAAGGGAAAATTTCTCTTCTGGAATATACATTCAAGTCCCTAAAAAAATATTTGGAATGATTATAACTCTAAAGTCGTTGCGAAATGATTAATCGATCGCACCATCTACCGGCTATTGTCAAAAGTGTCACCGGGCCGCTTTGAACTTTTCAAAGACAATCGCGGCATTGGTCCCGCCAAAACCGAAATTACAGCTGAGAACACGGTCCACCCCGGTCTCAATGGCCCTGTTTTTGACAAGATTGATCGACGGCATCTCCGTTTCGCTCTCTTTGTAGTTGATGAGCGGCGGCAGTATATTTTCCTGCATCGCCATAAGACTGACCACCGCCTCGATCGTTCCGGCAGCACCGAGGGTATGCCCCACCTGACCCTTGATCGAACTTACATAGGGGCGCATCCCGCCGAAAACGGTCTCGATAGCCTTAGCCTCGCGGATATCATTGTAAAAAGTGCCTGTACCGTGCGCATTGATATAGTCGATCTTCGGTGATCCCGCCATCTCGAAAGCGTCTTCTATGGCACTGATCGCCCCGCGGGACTCCGGGTGCGGCGTCGAAATGTGGTAGGCATCGGCACTCTCGCCGAAACCGATGATCTCGGCATAGATCCGTGCGCCGCGTTTTTGCGCATGTTCGAGCGTCTCGAGCACGAGCGCACCCGCCCCCTCGCCCATCACAAAGCCGCTGCGCTCTTTGTCAAAGGGGCGCACCGCCTCTTTAGGGCTCTCATTATGGTCTTTGCACAGGGCGTTCATCGCGCTGAATCCGCCAAGGGCAAGCGACGTTACCCCCGCCTCCGCCCCTACAACGAGCATCCCCTCGCCCTTGGAGAACTGCAGCGTCTTCCAGGCTTCGATGATCGCATGGGTTCCCGCGGCGCAGGCAGTATTTTCACTGAGGTTCGGCCCTCTCAGGTCAAACCGCATGGAGACCTGACCCGCCAGCATATTGGGCATGTACGAGGGGATCAGAAAAGGGGAAATATGCGAAAGTTTGGAGCTGCTCTTGATCTCTGCCGCCTCTTCGATAGAACCGATGCCGACAAGGCAGTTGCCGCTGACCACGCCGAAAGCGGTCGTATCGACACCTTCCAAAGCGGCATCGTCAAAAGCCTCCTGTGCCGCATGCAAGCCCAGCTGTATGAAACGGTCCGCCTTCTTCTGCTCGCGTTTTTTCATCACGGTAGATGGGTCAAAAGCCTTCACCTCGGCCGCGATCTTGCACTCGAGTTCGTCTGTCGGACAAAGTGTGATCTTGTCTATGCCGCATTCGCCGTCAACAATAGCTTTAAACGAACTTTTATCATGTCCCAAAGCATTGATCATGCCGATGCCCGTCACGACAATACGTTTCATAAAAGCCCCTCTTTTACATCCTTGATCAGCCGGTCCGCCCAGCCGTCGATATCGGTCTCCGTCTGCGAGGTGAGGATCACGAAAGAGATGTCATATTTCGGGTAGATCCGCATGATGGTTCTGAACCCCGGACCAAGACCCTGATGCTGATAGAAAAACTCGCCTTTGTCTTCTATATGGTACCACCCTATCCCGAAGGCGACCTTTTCCTGTGATGAGAGCCATGAATTCACCGGCACGGCGGGGGTCTCCAGAAAGAGCCTCTTTGTCTCGGACGTCATAAGGTTGCCGTTATTATAGGCCGAGAGGAAAAGCGCCATATCATGGATCGGCGCGACCAGCCCGCCTGCAGCCAGCCAGCCGACGTCAAACTGTTTAAGCCAAAGCGTTGTTCCGTCCCAGTGGTCTTTGTCCTTTTCATTCATGAAGATGCGCATCGCCGTCCCGATAACGGAGAATAATTTCAGTGTCCCGTAGACCTGATCTTCCGCCATCTCTTCGGTGTAGGTAAAACCGCTCCGCTCCATCTGGGCGGGTCTCAGAATGCGATCTTCGACCAATTTTCCGAACTTTTCGCCCGTTGCTTTTTCGATGATACGGCTGAGGAGGATATACTCTGTACTGGAGTAGTTCGCCTCGGAACCCGGCATGTAGGGAAGTTCGACATACTCGTCCATTTCGATGCCGTTGGCCTTTGCATAGTGGTAATAAGCATCGTCTGTCATCGGGCGCACGCCGTCCGATCGGTCGCCGATACCCGAGCTGTGGTTCAGCAGGTTCAAGAGTGTCACCGTGACCTCTCTGCCGTCATACTTCGCCTTGAAACGCGGAAAGTAGCGATCGATCGTATCGTCAAACGAGAGGCTGCCCTCATCAACAAGCTGCATGACAAGCGTCGCGGCGAGGATCTTCGTCAAAGAGAAGACATGGTAGGTACTTTCCAGCGAGGTCGGCTGGCTTCTTTCGGCATCATTAAAGCCGAAACTGCTCTCATAAAGTATCGTATCGCCTTTTAAAACGGCAAACGAGGCGGAGGGCGGCGTATTGCCCTCGACCTCTTCACGGACAAACTTCTCAAAACTCTCCACGCCGCCAAAAAGATCGAGGCTGAGAAGAAGGATTAGAAGAAGTCGTTTCACCGGCGCACCTTTTTACCCATACTGTTCTTCTCTATGTTCTTGACATTGGTGAGTTCGAAACTAAAGTTGATCTCGGGATAATGGGCTTTGAAAAGCGCTCTGACATCCGCTTCAGTCGGCATTTTCCGTCCGGAAATCTTAATATCGAGACTTTCATCTTTAAGTTTTTCAATGTCGCTTTTGATGCCGATAAGAACATCCCCTGTACCAAGTCCGTTCTCAATCAGGTTTTCCAGCTCGACGATGGAGATGCGTTTGCCCGAGACCTTGACGATCTCATTGGCGCGCCCCAGAAGTCTGAACCTCTTATCCTCGAGTTCGATGATATCGCTTGTCGTGTAGGGGCGTTTCATCAGGGTTATCGTCTCTTCGAAAAGGTGGGTCGAGAGGTACGGTGAGTCCACCACCATGCGCGATTCGAAGTTTTTACTGATCAGGACACCCTGCAGCGGCTGCCAGTAGGTGTCGACCCCCCGCTTGATCGCCACACCCCCGGTCTCTGTCGAACCGAAAATCTGCAGCAGCGTCGTGTTGTACTGCTGCTCGAAACGCGCAACCTCATCTTCGACCAGAAGCCCCGTAGACGAAAGGAACGTGACATTGTTCAGGTCATGCTCACGCTTCAGGCGCAGCATCGCCTTGATGTAAACAGGGCTTGTCACGACCAGTGTCTTTTTACCTTCATGCAGACTGATGAGCTCCTGCGGATAGTACTCCTCTTTGAGCAACACCTCGCACCCGAGACGTTTAGGCAGCATAAGCCCCGAAAGGAAACCGTAGATATGGATGAACGGTACCGTAACGATAACGCGTTCAAAGTGCTCAGGTTCAAAAATCGCCTGCAGTGCGTCAAGCTCGCCCTGGATGTTCTCCCTGTTCTTGATCGCCCCGGTCGGTACGCCCGTTGTCCCCGAAGTAAAAAAGAGCGCATAAGCCGTTAGCGGAAGCACCGACTCATCGCTCTTCTCACTGTAGGGCTTGATACCGAGCTCGCTGACACGCTCGGTGATGCTTTCGATCTTCTTGTCAAAAAGGACCGGGGTCACCCCCTGGTCGATCGCCTTGTGCAGCAGTGCAAAAAGCTCCGGTTTGGTATGGGCGTCAAACGTCGCTTCGCCGGTCGCAGCGATGGTCTGTTCAACTTGCATATGCTCCAATTCCCGATCCGTTCGTTCGCCGTCGTTATTGATATAGATGATATTCATACTAGTTCGCTTTAAATTTGTTAAGTAAGCATTTATATTACAAGATTGCTTACAGAAAAGTATAGAAAGGGATCTAACCTTTTATAAAAAACCCATTTATCTCACCAACCGGCACGATTGACCTTCTGTCCCCCATGCACGGTCGGCCAATATAGTGATCAATACAACACCTGAATTTACATAAACAATCTAAAATAACCCATTTTGTTAAATATTAATATTAATATCATATTCCATAGATATAATTTCGCAAATATCAACAAATAATCATCATATACAAGCTGTCGTGATGATTGGCAATGATGTTAAAAACAGATCAAGGAAGTGAAAATGAAAAAAGAGATACTAATCAGTGCGTTGGCTGCCGGTATGCTGACAATGACAGGGTGTGGAGGCAGCAGTGATTCGTCTGGAGACGACGCGCCAACGACATTATCTGCCCAGTTCATCGATGCGGCAGTTGAAGGTCTAAACTATGAATGCCAGGCATCAGGCAAGTCTGGCGTTACAGACAGTGACGGCTATTTCAACTATGTAGCCGGTGACATCTGTACCTTTAAAATCGGTACAGTAGAGCTGGGAAGTGCAGAACCAACCGGTCCTATCTTCACACCACGCGACTTGAGTTCAGACCCTCTTGTCGTTACCAACACACTTCGTCTGTTACAGACACTTGACACTGACGAAGACCCAAGCAATGGTATTACTTTACCGTCTGACGTTATAGGAACGATCGATTTGGGCGCTGATTTTGACGCAGAGATCAACAACTTTCTTGCTGAGAATAACGTCGACGCTGCTGTTGTAACAGAAGAAGATGCAGCCGCACACTTTGAAGAGTCGTTGGCAGAAGAAGCAGAAGCTCAGGTGCAGGAGGAGCTTCAAGACCATATCGACACAACTGTTACATTCCAGTCAGTACTGGCGAGTGGTTTATACTATGTCGATGGCTATAGCTATACCGATAGCACAGGAACTGTTTTTTCGGAAACCTATATGTCAAAATTTACGCTTGCGAATGGTGTTGAAACAAATTATGAATACAACGCCACAACCGACTCGTTTGAGATTTATGTCGATGAGTACGACTCATACCAAGAGATCAGACTTGTCAACGGTGCTTGGGTCTCAAAAACATGGGACGAGTGGAATGCGAACCAGACGTATACTTTCAGCGGAGACAATGAGCTTGCAATTACCGGTGGCATTGAACCGGGTACTGTAACATTGACTGCCTACAATGCAGCCGGCCTATCGATCGCACCTCTTTTTGAATATTCGACAGATTTAGGGCTCTCTTCTGATGCTGTCTTTTCTTCAAATGCAAAAGTTTATGAGCTAGGCTTTACGGAAACAGACTTTACACCAAATTACAGTATTGATTATTGGGAAAACTGGGTTTGTGATACAAACGGAGTTTGTACGGAAGAGACGAATGTTAATGGGAATTATGAAGAAGATTGGACAGTAGATCCTGCTGTACCTTACACATCATTAGCAAAATTTATCAATGACAAGACCTTGTCTCCTACAAATGGTCCTGCTTCAGGTTATGGCATTAATGGTATCTGGCTTTGGACAGAGCATGCATCATATCTAGGTTTCTTTAGCAGCAATAACACGATTGTACTCTATAATAACACCTATCCAGACTACTCGAAACTTGATGTTGAAGGAAGTTATGAGCTTAAAACAGTAGACGGAACGGAGATATTAGTACTCAACCTTCCGGAGATTGTACGAGAGGAATGGAAAGTAGAAGAAAACATGCAGCTCATCTACTCGGTACAAGACGGAGCAGTCAGAAGTGGTGGGTATCAATACGCCTCTGCTGCTTATAATACCGGGACACAGCAAGAATATAATGAAGTGGCAGCTAGAGATATTTACACATTGATCACAGCTTCCAGCAGTGCACAGGCTCCGGCTCGTACTTCAGCAACGCTACAAGAAAATCCAGCTGAAGCAGCAAGTCTTCAACAAGCGATCAACCGCAAAAAAGCATACATGAGAAATCAAGGTCGTTAATCGTTACCTATCCATTATGGTCATTACCAAGTCTGCCTTGGAAATGACCAATGTAACGTTCATAAGGATATCTTACTGTCACGCATACCTCTCTATGTGTGGCTGTTTTTTGACAAACTCTCAACAGACACCAACCCCAAAAACCCAACAGAGATCGTTACCCTCAACAAGACTTTTAACCTGATCTACGCTGTCTGCGATATGAGATTACTGGCCACTGTCTACTGCATAGCCGGCCCACTGCATCTAACAACATCATTCTGGTCGCATCTTGCGTTTAGTAGTACCTAACTGAAGAACTTGTTATCTTTGCCAAAGAGGCTAGAGCGTACGTTTCTGCAGCGTTTGCAAAATAAAAGTCGAAGCGATCCCCAGCGCGATCACCAGCCCGATATGGTGCAACGCACCGATATGGCTGAAGACAAAGATGCCGAACCCGGCGAAGGTGGTGAGCATGGCGTAGTAGATCGCCTCGTCGGTCTCATCCTGGACATCGCTCATGTAGATGCCGTAGTCGATGGCGGCGACCATCACAATGATCAGGGCGAAGAGGTGCATCACGGAGAATGAACCGATCAGGGCAAGCGCCGCAGCAATGATACCCAGAGGGAAGAGAACATAGTTCATGGCGACAAGAACCCGTTTTTTCAACAGCACCACCAGTAAAAGCGTTATCAATCCAAAGGTCATTACAGCGATCAGGAGCAACTGTTCCAGGACCTCTTCCACCCCTTTCTGCAGCAGTGTCGAAGCTTCCAATAGAACGAGATCATTGTCGTACCTGAGTCTTCCACTTTGCGATGCATTGACGAAAGCCAGACTCATCCATCTGCCGTCTTCAAGATGCAGCGTCTCAAATCCCAAAGCCTTCGCGACGTTCAGATCCGGTTTGGCGTAATGCAGCTCTTCTGCAAAAGAGTAGGCACGGCCAAATATTCCCGGGCGAAAACCGATCTTTGTTGCTGCACGTTCAATCTCATCTCGCAGGGCCTGAAAATCGATCTCTTCTAATTTTTTCAGATATGCTGTGAACCCCTTTTGCGATCTGTTTACCTGCGCCAATGAGCGGAAAGAGGGCTCCTCTTTTTGAACAGCTTCCATTTTGGAAAGCAGTGCGTCCAGAGAGTTCGCGTAGACTAAAACGGCACGTTCCTCAGAAGCTCCTGACTTTATCTTTTCCTGCAGGGCCAGAAGTTTGTCATTTTGATAGTCCAGCTGACGGAGGTCACCGCTGAAGTGCAAGTTCCCCAGGGAAAATCCAAGCAAAACCAATGAGATAGCCAACACAATTTTAGCGTTGACAAATCCCTTCGTGAGGGCCCGGAGCCGAATACGTTTCTCTTTGGGTTCAAACTGCCACGAGGCAAACAGAAAGCTGAACTGAAAATAGGAAAATGCCAAGGAGGCCATCCCGAACAGCGCCAGCTGCCGGATCAGAGGAAAATCTGCAAAATAGAGAATCCCGAAACCGCTCACCGTTGTCAAAAAAGCGTAAAAGACCTTCTTTCGGCTCTTTTCTTTGCGTGTGTAGTAGCCGTGAAAATAGTAGTGGAAAAAGTAGTCCACCGCCATCATCGCGATCCCCGAGCCGAAAGCCAGGGTGAAGATCGAGACCTCCTTAAAGAAAAAGGTGACGGCGGCAAGTCCGACGAACAGCGATGATCCCAGTGCCAGCGAGGTCAGCAGCAGGACCTTGAAATCGCGCAGCGAAAAGGCGTAGAAGAGCAGCAGAAGGACCATCGTCGCGGTAATAATGAGGTTGACCTCGCTCTTGATCCTCGCCGAATTCTCCGCCGTAAAGAAGTGGGGTGCAAAGGCGGTCACGTCACTGCCGTAACTGTCCACAACAGCATGCACATCATCATAGAGCTTTTGCGCCCCCTCGACGTCGGCAACGCTGATGCGCAACATCGCTGAGAGCATATAGTTCTCACCTTCGAAAAGCGCAATGCCGTTTTTGGTCTGTATACCTCCCCGCTGCATCGGGTCGCTGAAGAGCGCCAGCGGATCGGTCGTGTTGAGCCCGCTGAAAAGAAAAGAGCGCTGCATCTCTTCGTAAAGGGAGAGGAGTCTCTTTTGAATATAATGCGCATCGACTCTTGAACTGTTTATATCCAGACGTTCTGCGTAATGTTCACGCAGATATTTTGCCGCAGGGGAATGGATGCTGTCTACTTTGACAGAGAGTTCATCAACCGCATCCAGATTTTGCAACTTGTCCGCTATCTTTTCGATGCGTTCTTTCGATGCCCCGTCGCTTCCTTTTGAGATAATGATCAGCCGGTTGAGCGACTGGAGTTTCGAGGCATCTTCAAGCTTCGCAGTGTAGCTGTTTTGCGGAAAGATGGAGAGCATGTCCGTGCTGAAGTGCGACGGAGAAAAGAGCAGCCCGGCTGACAGCATGACCGCCAGGTAGATGAAAAGATGGAGTCTATTGGGCAATATGGAGCGTAATCTCATCGCCGTTACTCATCTTGGTCATGATTTTTTGCAGTTGCATCGCTCTGTCGCGGTGCACCTCGACCGATTTGACGACCTTGTCAACCGGAGGAATCGGTGCGAGCTTCACCACTGTCGCACTGCTCGTGATCGTGAAGTTTTCGCGCAGGGCTTTGTAATCGCTGCGGTAGAGCTTATGGATAAAGTCCATATAGACCTTCATCATCGGCTGTTCGTTTAGGTCGAGATGCTCAATACGCACACCTTTGCTGTCCGTCACATCCAGATAGAGACCGTCATAGACGATATGGCGTACTTCGGGCTCGCTGTAGTCGATCTGCATCCCCTTGTCATCAAAATCAATATGGCCTTTCATCGTCATGGTCTTGTCGATGCTGTAAACGTAGCGCTCTTCTACAAAGTCGTATCCCCCTGCGATAAGCATCAGTGCTGATAAAACAAGAAAAACAGCTATCTTCATGAAAAGTTCTCTGTTACTTCGGTCTGCATCGCCTCTTTGACACGGCGCATTAGAGAGCGTACGCTCTCCTCTTTTTCGGGATAGAGCGGATCGAGAAAGGTCACATCTATATCGGTCCGTGTCAATGTCTTTGCCACATTAGAGCCTTTCGTGACGATCTTTCCCGTACCGTCGATGATAACGGGAATGAGCGGAAGCTGATTGTCCACGGCGAGACGAAAGGCCCCTTTTTGAAAAGGGAGCAGCTCGCCGCTGTAGTTGCGTGTCCCTTCGGGAAAAATAAAGACATTGATATTGCGTTGCAAAGCATTGGAGAGCTTGTTAAAGACCGTGATCGCCGCGTTCGGATTGTGCTTCTCCATATAGTAGACGCCCACTAGGCGCGGTATCTTAAGAAAGATCGGCAGGTCGCTGATGGGGTGGTTGGAGATGGTCACAAAGTTCTCAATTATGCTGCCGAGAAGCACAAAATCGATGGAGGATTGGTGCGAAGCGACATAGACCGCCGGCTGGATGGTATTGAGGTTGTGGCTGTTGTGGATCGTAACCTTCCCGATAACCGGGGATGTCTTCAGAAAGAGGCGCCAGAAAAAACGGACCACGACCTGAAAGGCCCAGCGCGGATCACCGCCAAAAAGCCAGACCGGCAGCGTGAAGCTTACGGCGAAGAGAAGCGCTACAAGCATCCAGAAGATAAAAAGCCCGTAGATATAGGCGCTCAGAAGTTTACTTGACACCGCGAACCTTTCCGTAAAGTATCTGAAGAGCCAAAGCCCCGCCGAAAAGAAGATACCAGCCGACCGTTGTGTAGAGCGCCCAGATCTTCATCGACGCAAACAGGACAGCGATCTGCAGCAGCAGGTTGATCCCCGTAACCGCAAGCCAGTAACTGTGCGAGCGCTCTATAAATGCCAGTTTCTCTTCACTCCAGACCATTTTGGGTGTCTTCTGCACCATTGTAGCCAAAAAGGGTCTTTTAAAGATCACCGCCTCTGCGAACTTGGCAAAGAAAAGCGAGGTGATCAGAACCGGCACTATTTTGAAAACAAGTACGGAGTCCAGAAACCAGACCAGAAAACCGGCGGCTGTTGCCGCCAGGGGCACCAGAACATGTTTAAAGCGGTTTTTTATCAGCTCGTAGAGCGTCCAAGGTGCGGCAAGAGCGAAGAGTGCCATCCCCACGACATGGGGTTCGAAAAAACGCAGACCCACTACTATGAAAAGGACATAGAGCAGCGTCAGCAGCATCGGTGCATCAGCCCCGCGTCATGATCAGTGCGACGAATTCGTCGATCGTACGGATCTTTTGCGCATCTTCCGCTTTAAGATCGATATTGAGTTTTTTATCCATCATCACGATGAGATCGATCGCATCGAGACTGTCCATATCCAGATCTTCAAAAAAGTTTGCGCCTGCGACGATCTCATCTTCTTCGACCTCAAATTCTTCAATCAAAACCTTCTTTAGCGTCTCTCTAACAAACTCTTCTGTCATCTAATTATTCCTCTATTTTTTTAAAGATTAGTGAGGTATTGATCCCACCGAATGCAAAATTGTTATTCATAACGATATTATGATCACCGTAACGGTGATCGAAAATGTAATCCAGCGGTGCACAGGTCTCGTCCACCTTCACCAGATTCTTGTTTGCCGGAAGCAGCCCTGTTTTAAGGCTGATGAGCCCTATAATCGACTCGACGACCCCGCAGCCGCCGAGGATGTGCCCCATGTACCCTTTGGTGCTGCTGATCGGCGTCTTGTCGCCGAAGACCGCATAGGTCGCATGCGACTCGGCAATGTCGCCTTTCGGCGTCGATGTCGCATGGGCATTGATATAGCCCACCTGGTCCGGGGTGATGCCCGCATCATCAAGCGCCAGCCGCATCACCTGCTCCATACCTGCGCTCGACGGGGTGGTGATATGCTCGCCGTCGCATGAAGTCGCATACCCGATGATCTCACCGTAGATCTTCGCACCGCGGGCTTTGGCCGCCTCATACTCCTCAAGGACGAGTGTCCCGGCCCCCTCGGCTGTTACCAGACCGTCACGGCCGCTGTCGAAGGGGCGCGGGGTCTGGTCCGGGGTGTCGTTGTACTTTGTCGAAGTCGCCGCCATGATCTCAAAGATCCCCGCATTGTAGGGGTGGGCTTCCTCAGAACCGCCGACGAACATGATGTCGCTCATGCCGTACTTGATGCTCTCGTACCCGATACCGATCGCCATCGACGAGGAGGTACAGGCCGAACAGGCGGGAATGTTACGCCCGCGTATCTTGAACATCGCGGCGATGTTGGCTGCGACCGTATGGCTCATGAACTGCAGAAAACTCATCGAATTCTGGCCGACAAAGGTCATGTTTTTGCTGATTTCACCGATAGACTCAAAAAGCGCCTCGTCCGAACCCATTGTCGAACCAAAAGAGATACCGGTTCGAGGATGGGAAATCTGCTCTTCGCTCAAACCGGAATCGGCAACGGCATCGAGCATCGTCTTGGCCGCCATGATCGCCACGCGTCCCATCGAACGGCGGCTTTTACGCGGGATCTCTTTGTAGTTGTTCCAGTCGACAAGGCCGCAGACGCGGGTCTTGAAATCTCTATATTCCGACCACGATTCGACGTGCACGACACCGCTTCTCGACGACTCCAGCCCTTCCTGGAGGGCCTCCATATCATTGCCCAGCGGTGAAAGCACTCCGACACCGGTAATCACTACGCGACGCATCTTCATCTTCTATCTCACCATTCCACCGCTGATATTGATTGTTTCAGCGGTGATATAAGATGCCTTGTCCGCCAGAAAAAGTACCACTTCCGAAACATCTTCAGGCTTTCCGATACGTCGTAGAGGGATCCCTTTTTTGAGCTCTTTGAGCGGCAGCTCCTCGGTCATCTCCGACTCTATCAGACCCGGTGCAACGCAGTTGACGCGGATCTTGTAGCGGCCAAGCTCCAGGGCTAAGGCCTTGGTAAAAGCGATGATGCCCCCTTTCGTCGCCGAGTAGTTGGTCTGACCCGGATTGCCGGCGATTCCCGAGACAGAAGAGACGTTGACGATCGCGCAGTTTTTCTTGGCGATCATCTTCTCAACCACCGCTTTGGTCACACGGTACATGCCGTTAAGATTAGTGTCGATCACATCTTCCCACTCTTCATCTTTCATCCAGAAGAAGAGGTTGTCTTTGGTAATGCCGGAGTTGTTGACCAGGACATCAAGGTCCAGTCCGCCAAAAGCGTTTTTGACGCTCTCGCCGTCACGCACGTCACAGTAGACGATCTCGCCGTTTTTGATATCGTCCAGAATAGCCTGTGCTTTTGACTCTTGTGAACGGTAATGTATATAGACAAAGTAGCCGGCATCCGCAAAGGCGCGGACACACGCTTCGCCGATAGCACCGGTTGCTCCCGTTACAAGGACTTTGCGCATTACGAAAGTTCTCCGTTAGTGATCATCTCAACCACTTTTTCGATCTCAATATCCATGCGGCGGTCTTCCACCAACGGCGGAATGACCGAACGGATCTTTTTATAGATACTCTCCAGTTGCGGCGAGATACCTTCATGACCGCGGATATCAACCGCCTGAGCAAGCCCCATAAAGGCGATGGCAAGCATGTTGTCAAGATCTGGAAGCGTGCGCTTGAAATTGAGCGCCGCAGTGGTCCCCATGCTCACCTTATCCTGGTTGAGCGACTCCGTCGGGCGGGAGAAGACGGATGCCGGCATGATGTTCATCATCACATCGGCGCTGAGAGAGCTGAGCGTGATCTGCATCGCTTTGAAACCGTGGTGGTGCGGTTTGTCGGAGATCTTGAGATTCTCGCCGATACCGCGGTTGAATTTGTGGTCGACAAGCAGCGAGAACTGCTTGTCAAGCAGATCGGCCGCATTGGCGGAACAGATCTTCAGCGTGTCCATCGCATGGGCAACGTAACCGCCGTAGAAGTTACCGGAGGTGTAGATCTTTTTACCTTCACCGTCGATGATCGGGTTGTCGTTGACCGCGTTGCACTCCGTCTCGACCCATTTTTTAGAAAGCTCGAGGTTGTCCCAGACAATACCCAGGACCTGCGGTGTACAGCGGATAGAGTACTTATCCTGGATACAGAGGGTATCCTCTTTAAAAAACTTCTCATAACGCTCATCCTGCGCCTGGACGATCTCGGAGCCTTCAAGTTTTTTCGCCAGTTGTGCTGCACAGCGGATCTGCCCCTCAAACGGTTTCACTTCATGCACAAGCGGCTGAAGCGGTGTCCCGTCGGCATGCATCATTTCAAACAGACCGGCGATAAAGCTCTCATATGCGTGCATCCAGTTCTCGAACTTCTGCATCGCAATGATGGCGATACCGCTCATTGCCGCCGTACCGTTCATGATGGCCAGCGCCTCTTTCGGCTCCAGCTCATACGGCTCGATGTCAAGCTCTTTATAGACATCGGCACTGCTGCGGATCTCACCCTTGTAGTAGACCTCGCGCTCGCCGACGATCGCCGCCGCGATGTAAGAGAGAGGCGTCAGGTCGCCGCTCGCCCCGACGGATCCCTGTGCAGGGATGACCGGGATGATATCATTGTTGAAAAAATAGGCCATACGCTCAAGCAGATTTGCCGTAATACCGGAATACCCTTTTGAAAGGCTGGTCAGACGGATCAACAAAATACGCTTGCACTCATCATGCGAGAGCATCTCGCCGACGCCGCATCCGTGAAAACGGAAGAGGTTCTTCTGCAGCTCTTTCGCCTGCTCAAACGCCGAATAGTTGGTCCCGGCCTCACCATAGCCTGTTGTCACACCATAGATCGGTTTACCCGTAGAGATCTCGTCGAGCAAAAACTGGTGCGAATCAGCTATCTTCTTACGAAAAGCCTCATCGTTACTGACTTCCACACGTTCTGCATGACAGAGGTCTTCATAATTGACATGTTGCGCATTGATTTTAGTTGACATCTATTTTCCCAAATGAACTGTTATGAAAGGAACAGCCGTAAATATTTTTTTGTATTTTAGCACTTCAACCTCATATATCGACTGAAGAGGGGCTCTAAATGAGCTCTATTTTATGCCTATTAATCGCAGTAGATGTTTGAAGAAGAGTCTCGAATGCAGCATGCTTAGACGGGCATTATCTTTAAGGACATTAAAATGGCTGACACGCTCTTCTGCTTTAGGGTAATGGACCTCTATCTCCACCTCTTCGATACAGCCGCCGCTCCACGCGTGCCTTACCAGCACTTCTATCTCAAAATCATAACGCCGTTTCTCGATCGGCAGTGCCAAAATGGATACCGGGTACGAGCGAAACCCCGACTGGGTGTCGTCTAGACTGAGTCCGGTTTCAGTCCAGATCCAAAAGTTGCTAAAACGGCGTCCGAACTTTGAGGAACCCGGTACATTTTCTGAAAATCGGCGGCATCCGACCACAATACATTTTTCCAGGTCTTTACCGACAAAGTTACTGATCTCATGCGGGTAGTGCTGCCCGTCGCCGTCCACCACAAAAAAAGAGCCGAAACCGAGCTCTTTGGCCATTTTCCCGCCCGTCAATATCGCTTCGCCCTTGCCTTTGTTCCCGGTGTGGCGGATCAGGATAAGCGCTTCATCTTCATCAATATTCAACAAGACAGAGGGGTCTGAACCATCATCAACGACGATGACGGTACTTTTGGTTTTAAGCGCTTCATAGACGACACCTTCGATCGTTGCCGGGTTGTTATAGACAGGAATCACAATGCAGGTTCTATTCAAGATAAATGCCCTTTGTAAAAATTGGCCGATTATAGCGTACAAGGGCTTTATAGAGGTATTTATGCGCTGTTTTTACACCATCGGAATCAAGTTATAATATATATTCAGTTAGTTATAATTAATTTATAATTTTTATAAAAAGGTTTCCAATGACAGAGTGTGACGTATTTATTATCGGAGGCGGTCCCGCCGGCTCTATCGCAGCAGCAAAACTGGTTCAGGCCGGGTATAGTGTTGAACTTGTTGAAAAGATAAAATTTCCACGCTTTGTTATCGGAGAATCTCTACTGCCGCGCTGTAATGAACTGCTCGAAGAGGCAGGGATGCTCGAAGCAGTTGAAAATGCCGGTTTTCAATTCAAGGGCGGTGTCGCTTTTCAAAACGAGCAGGATGATATCAAGGTCGTCAACTTTGAACAGAACATGGGCCAAAAACACAACAGCTCTTTTCAGGTACGCCGTGAGACCTTCGACAAACTTCTGCTTGATGAAGCCGAAAAGTTCGGAGCCCATGTCACAATGGAGTCTGAAGTCACCGCTTATAACGAAACAGCCAATGTCGTTACGGTTGTCCATAAAGACGGCAGCGAAGAGAAATACCATGCCAAAAAGGTGATCGATGCTTCCGGTTACGGCCGTGTTCTTCCGCGTTTGCTGGACCTCGATGCCGGTTCGGCCCTGGCTTTGCGTGATGCGGTCTTCTGCCGCGTCGAAGGTGACATCCGTCCGACCGACGGAACCGACGGCTATATCTATGTCTATGTCGTCGGCGACAACGACGCCTGGATCTGGAATATCCCATTAAGCCCCACCGTAACCTCTGTGGGCATTGTCTGCAGCGATGCGTATTACCGCTCGTTCAACATGGATCAGAAGGCATTCTGGGAACATATCATTGCAAACGATCCCCACGCCAAAAAACGCTATGCCAAGGCCAAACGCATCAACGAGGTCGGTTTTATCGGCGGCTACTCTTCAAACGTAAAAAAGATGTTCGGCGACAACTTTGTCATGGTGGGCAATGCTACCGAGTTTTTGGACCCCGTCTTTTCATCAGGGGTCACTCTTGCGCTGGAGTCGGGAGCAAAAGCGGCTGATCTGACGATCAAAGAGTTCAAGGGTGAAGCAGTTGACTGGCAACGTGACTACGAGGACTATATGATGATCGGCGTGAATGTCTTCAGAGAGTATGTCGAGGCCTGGTACGACGGCCGGCTGCAAAGCATTCTCTTCTCAAAGACTCCGGGTGCAGACAAGATCGAACGTAAGGTTGTCTCGGTACTGAGCGGCTATGTCTGGGACAAGAAGAACATGTTTGTCAACGCTCCGACAGAAGCTGTCAATGCGACCTATAAAGCACTGACGGGTGTAGACCCCTACTAGCCGTGTTTTCCAACCAAAAAAGAGGCAGGATCTTCTTGCCGCATTATTACAAATAGAGGAATTTTATGTCTCAATACCGCGGCAGTCCTTTAGGTATCAGATTTGTCACCGCCCTTTACCATTTCTTCGGCTATAAAGCTGCAAAGCCCGTCGTCTTTGTCATTTCCCTTTTTTACACTATGGTTTCGCAAAAGAAACGCAAAGAGCTCTCAAGCTATTACACAGCCGTCGGTGTGCCCGATAGTCTCGTCTCCTATTTTCGCCATATCTATGCCTTTTCGCTTAACATCTTCGATCGTTTTATCGCCAAAGAGGGAACAGAACAGAGCACGGTAAGAGTGGAAAAAGAAAATTTGTCAGCCTTTGAAACACTCCATGAGACCGGAGGGATCCTGGTCTTTTCGCACCACGGTAACTGGGCGCAGAGTTTTAAGATGTTTGATGTTTACGATATCACTCTCAACATCGTTTCCGATGAGGCCATCGATCAGAACCTGCATAAGCTTGAAACCGCTTCCGATGAAAACAGACGGATCAATATCATCAGCCTTAAAAACGGCATACAGGCGATGCTCGACATCGCAAGAGCCTTACAGAATAATGAGATCATTATTATCATGGTAGATCGCGTCAAAGAGGCGAACAAGACCATCGAAGTCGAATTTTTTAACCGTCCTACACTCTTTCACAGCGGCGGTTTTGAGATAGCCCACATGCGCAATACCCCCATGCTTGGCTGCGATATCGTCCGCACAGGCGATCAGAAGATCAAGATCTATTTTTCCGAGATCATCACTTCCGACAAAGAGAAGAAGGAAGAGATCATTCAAGATCTTGCCCAGAAGTATGCCCGCTTTTTGGAAAAGGTGGTTCAAGAGTATCCGTGGCAGTGGTTTAACTTTTTTGATTTTTGGAAGAGACCGGAATCCTAAAGATAACCTATCTACTTCTGATGCCACGTCAATTTAAAATCCCCGCAGAGTACATTCGACCCATTCTTCAATTTGACGCGGACACCGTTTTTCGTTGGAGTGACCGCGTAAAGAAGTCGCTCTTTCGGTAAAACCTTGTGTACAAACTTCGCGTTGCTGATCTCATCGATCTCTTTCTCCAGGATCTCGGCGATAATATCGATCTGCAAAAAACCGGGGAGCAGCGGCATCCCTTCAAAATGGGCTTTAAAGACTGGGTGAGAAGCATCACTAAGTTCGATCTCGACAGCTTCGTCACGCTTTTCAATAATATGATAAAGCCCTGTGGAAAGATAACTTTGGCTCATAGCGTGTCCCCCTCTTTTTGCAGCACAACAGAGAGCTGCCCCTCTGCAATCAGACTTTCGCCGTCAAAAACACGAAAGCTCACCATGAAAAAATTCTCAAGATTACTGATATAGCGGCTTTCGATCTCAAAAACAGTCTTCTCACTTTTTTGATGCCATTTTGACTTCACGCTCAAAAGCATACCCATTGCACGGGGCGGGATATTGGCCGCAGCTTTTTCTTCAGTGAGCAGCAAAAATATTGAGGCCTGTGCGCCCGCTTCAGAGAGCATCGAAAGTGTCGGTGCAGTCTCAAAAGAGACAGACACACGGCAATTGTGTTCTTCGCTTACCAACACCTTTTTGACAAAAGCAACCGGCTCTTTGTGCGGCAGATACGTCATCAGTTCGTCTAGATCAGGCATCAGTTTTTCCGTGCGCATTGATATAGTCCTGAAGGGTCTTGATCGAACTGAAAACCTTTTCAGATTCAGCGATGTTGGAGAAGACGATCCCGTACTCATTGTCCAGGAAAATCGTCAGCTCGATAGCATCGACGGAGTCCAGCCCAAGCCCATCTTGAAACAGGGCATCATCATCAGCGATCTCATGGGCATTTACGCCCTCCAGATTGAACAGTTCTATCAGTTCGGATTTTAATTGCTCAGTCGTTATCAACTTTTCTCCTAAAGCTCTAGCGTTACGATACATCCGTTTTTGCCATCACATGCATCAAAAACATCGAGCATCGCCCAAAGCGAAGGTGCGTAATCCGCATGCGCTTTTTTTACCACCTCGATATTGGCCTCTTGCTCGGTCGGCAGTAGTGTCAGCGCTACGCCTGATTCAAGATAATCGGTGCAGGTATTGACCTCATCGATATTCGGAATATTGATCGCTTCGCTGCAGACCAGCAGAACCTCTTTGCCTTTGATCACTGCCTGCAGTGCTCCCGTCTGCAGGACATTGGCAGAAGTGTCATCGCCGCTGGAAACAGTCAGGATCTCCTCTTTATTGCCGTGCAGCAGGGAAAAATAAGATGGTGCCGTGTTGTAGACCGAGTTTTGAAACGCGGTCGGGCTGATCGGCTCGTTCGCATCGATGGCACCGACGATATCGGCCGTCGCCTGCATCTCCCCGTAGGCGGAACCGTAAACAACAGAACCTTCGCTGAAACCGCATGCATCGGCAAGGTAAACCATGATACGCGCCGAACGGGTCAGGCGGCGGCGCAGCATCATCTTGGGAACGATCCGTTTTTCATCCAGGTTGTCACAACTTTCATTGGCAGCGACCTTCGCCATAGCTCTGATCATAAAGTTCATCTTCATTTGAGTGCTCCAAAAACCAGGGCGGTGTTATTGCCGCCGAAGGCAAACGAGTTTGAGATCACATAGCGGACCTTTTTTTCGACTGCTTCGATCGGGAGGTTCACCCTGGTGTTCTCTGCCTCGGTAAGCGATGTCTGAGGCGCGATACGCTGCGCTTTGATCACCTCGCAGGCGATGATCGCCTCAAGCGCACCGGCCGCACCCAGGGTATGGCCGGTGATCGCTTTGGTCGAGCTCATATAGGGGCTGTGCGCAAAGAGCGTCTCCACGGCCAGTGCTTCGACTGCATCATTGGCCTGGGTACCGGTACCGTGGGCATTGACATAGTCAATGTCTGTCGGCATGATACCCGCATCTTCGATCGCCTTTTGCATGCAGCTGATCGCGCCGCCCGCTTCGGGATCCGGGTTGGTCATGTGAAAGGCGTCCGAGCTTCCCGCGCTTCCGAGCAGTTCAACGCTCTCATCCGTCCGGGTACCCTGCAGCAACACAGCGGCAATCCCCTCGGCGACGTTCATCCCTTTACGTTCTTTCTGAAAGGGGGTGCACTGTTCATCCGAAAGCACACCGAGAGCATAAAAACCGCAGACGGTAGTGTAACAGAGAGCATCGGCACCGACGACCAGTACATTCTCATACGCGCCGATATTGATCAGGCGCTGTGCCAGCATTATCGCATTGGCGCTGGAGGTACAGGCGGTGGAGATGGAGCGGCTGTCTTTAAAGCCGAAAGCCCTGTTCAGGGTATCCGAGATAACGGAGATCGCATGCTCTTTCGGATTGATGTTCTTGTAGCTGTGTTCACGAAAAAAGATCTGTTCGCTTTTTCCGATGCCGCCGACGGAAGAACCGACGATCAGAAGGGTGGTGCTGAAGTCGTCAAGGTTGCTTTTGTTGAGCACCTCTTGCGTCACGGTGACAAGAGAGCTAAAAAACGCATTCGGCGCAAAACTTCCCAAGCCCGCCCGGTTGTGGGGCATGTAACTCGTATCGATCGTAATGCCGCTCTCTTTTGCATAGATGGCATTCATCAGTTCCTGCGTATTACCGGCACAACTGAGTGACTCGTAGGCATTGACAAAGACACGGTTTTTCAGCATAAAACGACCTCTTTAAATTTTTCGTAATGTAGCACAGAGCCGCTAAATCCGGGGTAAAATCAGCTCTGTAGAACGTCCACTTCAAACAGTCGGAAATCTTCTTCAAAATTTTCGATAAAAAGCATCCTGCCCTCACCTTCTTCAATAAAACGATTCATCGCATAGAACGCCGCTGTTTCGTAAAAGCCGCAGCCGCTTTCATAACAAAAACGCTCCAAAGCATTCCCCTCGAGCAACGCATTGACAGCTGCTTCGTTACAACGGAGACCGAAAGCGACTTTTGTTGTTTTTGTCACTGCCTCAAGATGCTGTTTGACTTCCGTCAGAGACATAACACCGCTAACGACCTCAAGCGAAGCCAAGGCCCCTTCTTTTCGGGTATTGAGCAGCATCCAGTTGCTCCCTTCTCCCAACTCGCGCCCATCGCAGATGCCCAAAAACTTTCTGGTAAACGAAGCCGGCTGCAGCAGCTCATCGACCCCGCCGATAAGCACCTGGTCCTCTTTGCCTAAGCGCAGATCATTCTGCGCCAGCAGCAGCGCCATCTCGGCTACAAAACCATGCTGTGCCAGGTTGAGATTTTTACCATGAAGGCCCAGAAACTGCGCCACATAAAATCCGGCGGTATTACTTAGCGAATTGATGAAATCGATAGGTTTCGGCGGCTGGTGGTCGATGTAGCGTTGATCCCGAAGACGGTTGAAAACCGCCAGGTTGCCCTGACCGGAAGCCATATACAGCGCGGTATGAGGGTCGATCGGGTTCCCGTCAACAGCACGGTAAGCCCCGAGAAGCGCCAATTGGATAAAGCGGTCCGTACGTCTTACCATTTTAGGTGCGACCTCTTTTAATGCCGCTTTGACATCAAGTGCTTCACCCTCTTTACGATTCAGCGATCCCCATTGGTGAATATAGATCATGAAACCACCTTTTCGACAACGATGGAGGTGTTGTTGCCGCCGAACCCAAAGTAGTTGAGCATAAAAAGCCCGCTATCGCACGCCATTTTCTGCTGTAAAGGCGTCCAGGACAACGCTTCATCGCAATGCCTAAAATTGGGCGAACTCGGCACAAAACCGGCATCCACGCACTCAAGCATCAGCAGTAGTTCACTTGAGCCGCAGCTGCCTAAAGTATGGCCGATATAGGGTTTGAACGAGAAAAAGGCAGGCGATTTGGCAAAGGCCTGTTTCATACCGTTCATCTCCGCCTCATCGTTCAATGCACTGGCCGTCCCGTGTGCTTTTACCGCTGCGATCTCATCGTCTCGGACTCCGGTACTTTTCAGTGCCGCCTTTATCACCTGACTGATACCCGTACCGTTAGGGTTGGCTCCGGTCACACTGTGGGTTTCACAGTTGCTGACACCGCCGCGGAAATGCCAGGGCGAAGCGGCGACATCGTCTCGGCTGAGAAAGAGTGCGCTGACGGCTTCGCCCAGAACGATACCCTGTCTATCCCGGTCAAACGGTGCTATCTTGGTCGGCGACAGCAGCTGCATCGAGGCAAACCCTTCAAAGGTAACCGGAGCAAACATCTCCAACCCGATCACAAGGGCATAATCGATCATTCCCCCCTCAAGCATAGAGGCCGCATCGATAACGGCATTGGCGCTTGAGGTGCAGGCGGTATTATAGGTCAAAGTAAAATCGTTAAGTCCGAAATGTTTGACGAGATGATCGGCATAATAGCCGTTGCCGATACGCGCACATGCAATAGTCTCCTCTTGCGAGCCGTCAAAATTCCTACCCAAAGGCAGGCTCAGTGAAAGATCATTCGAAGAGCTGCCTAAAAAGAGACCGCAGCGCTGCAGATCATCCGGCGTCAGGGCAAGTTTGTCTATCGCTTTCTGAACGACATCCTCAAGGTAGCGCAGCGGAATAGAGAGCGCACTGTTGCGTTCGCCCTCATCTATGGCGTAATAGGCAAAGGAGAGCTCTTCGCCGTTAAGCATCATCTTTTTTTCAACGCTCGCATATGTGCCTTGTTCGAGGTGCTTTAAACGTTCACCCGTCTCTCCCAAAGCGCTGAGTATCTCGCCGCCGAGTATTGTGATCATCGGCACCTACTCCGGCTGCAGATAGTCGGCAAGATCGTTGATGGTCGTCACGACACGGCGGAACTCTTTCGAATCGCCCAGTCGCGTATTGAACTGATTTTGCAATCCCATCGAGATCTGGAGGGCATCCAGAGAGTCCAGCTCAAGTCCGCTCGCCTCCGAAAAAAGCTCGACATCGTCGGCCACGTCTTCGGGTTCGATATCCTCTTTTTCACACTCTTCGATGATCATCTTTTTAAGACGCAGTTTCAGTGCCTCGTCCTCTGAACCTCTCATGCCACTCTCCTTATTTTATAATTAAATATCAGTGCCGCCAGCAGAAGTGAAACCAGGCCGAACAGACTTAGCGCAAGCACCTCACTCAGCACGTCGCTGATACCGCCGCGACGCAGAAAGATATCCAAAAACCCTTCGAGCCCCCACGACATGGGCGAGACATTGGCGAACTCCTGCATAAATTCCGGCATCACGAATTTCGGCACCATCACCCCGCCTATCGCCCCTAAAAGAATATTGATAATACCCCCTATCGTCGTCGCCTGTTCCACACTGTCCACAAGGGTGGCTATCAGGATCGAAAGGCCGATCGCCGAGAGGCTCAGTGCCATCGAGATCGCTATCAGACCGCTGAGCGACCCACCGATATTCAGCGGCGCCGCACCGAAAAGTGGTACGATGAAGATACCCACCGCGATCATCACCCAGACCTGCAGCTGGTTGATCACCATATAGGGGATGATCTTTCCGCCGAAGAGTACGGGCAGAGAAACATTCATCGTACTCAGACGCATCAACGTGTTCTGCTTACGCTCGCTGATGAAGATCGTCGACATCGGGATAATAACAAAAAAGAGGCTGAACACGATCCATGACGGAACGCTCTGCTGTGTCGACGTCGGTTTTTCATCCTCGGCGAGCGCTGCATAATGGATCTTCATCATCTTCGCTTCGTCAAACGCCATCTTCTTTATTTCAGCGCCCTGACCGCGCACGCCCTGCTGCATCTCCTGGGCAAGATTGAGTGCATCGAGCTGCACCTGCATAAAGGCACTGATGACCTGTGTTTTAAAGAGCATCAGATGGGTCTGGGCAATGTCGGAAGCCACTTCGATCTGCAGCGATGCGGCCGTGTCTGCATCGTTTGAGAACTGCGACTTGAACCCCTTCGGGATCACGACAATAAACTGGACGCCCTCTTCTTTTGGTGTTTTGAAATCGGCACTGATCTTATGTTCTTTCAGCACTTTGTTTGCACGCAGTTTGGAGACAACAGAGAGGCTCTCCAGCGAGTTGTCCCTGTCGACAACCGCATACTCGATCAGGGCCTTCTCCTCATTAAAGACATCTTTGAGCGCCAATGACATAATGAGGATAAAGACAGCCGGCATTACAAAGAGCGCCGCAAGCGCATGTTTGTCACGCGAGACCAGAAGGAACTCTTTGATCAGCATCGCCTTAAACATCGGCTCTCCCTTTCGAGGTAAGATTGATAAAGAGCGACTCCAACGTCGTCGTACCGTAACGCAGGGCTCTGATACCGATATTGTCGGCTTCCAGCAGCGCCAGTGCTTTTGCCACGGAAGCACTCTCTTTCGAGTTCAGCATCAAGGTGCTCTCATCGATAACCTTCAGGCCCTCCATCGCATCGCTGCAGGCTTGAAGAAGTTCCAAAGGCGTCTCATAGATTTCGATGACCAGCGCGTTGCCATGTTCATTTACAAGCATACTCTCGATGCTCCCCTGTCGAATAATCCGGCCCGCATTGATAATAGCGACCTCGTCACAGATCTTCTCGATCTCCGGCATGTAGTGGGACGTGTAGACCACTGTTTTCCCACTTGCTTTGAACGACTTGATCGTCTCCAGGATCTCATTGCGCGATTCAGGGTCGATGCCCACCGTCGGTTCGTCGAAAAAGAGGATGTCGGGGTCGTTCAGCAGACCAATCGCAATGTTCAAACGCCGCTTTTGACCACCCGAAAGGGTGGCCGCTTTCTGGTTGAGCATCGAACCGAGACGGTTCGTCTCGACCGCATAATCGATATTCTTTTTAAGAAGGTCTGCCGGGATATTCTGGATACCGCCGAAAAACCTGAGGTTTTCAATGACGGTGAGGTTCTCATAAAAAGCAAGGCTCTGCGGCACAAGCGCACACCGTTTTCGGATCGCTGTCAGGTTTTTCGAAAGCGGAAGTCCAAAAACGCTCACCTCGCCCTCGTCATATGTCGTCAAACCGTTGAGTATCGATATCAGTGTCGTCTTTCCCGCACCGTTTGGCCCCAAAAGTCCAAAAATACTCCCCGCTTTTATCTCCAACGAAAGATGGTCAAGCGCCACCTTCGTATCATAACGTTTACAGAGGTTCCTGATCTTGATCATTAAAACGCCGTTAACAGTTTCTTATAGACCATCGTCTCTTCGTCTGCTATCGATTCAAGTTTTTTGGCAATGGCATTAAAATCGATGGTCTCGTTTTTCTTTGAACGAATCGACTTCGCGACCAACAGCGCAAACTCCCGCCAGCTATCGCCGACGTCCGTCATCATCCTTGACGCTTCAAAGAGGGTCCCGTTATCCAGGATCTCCGATGCCTCCTGCAGAAACGAGGCGTAGATATAGCGAAAGCCTGCCCCGCCGGTACCGATCTCCTCCTGCATGCGGACAATATGCCCCAGAAAAAGTTTGGCATAGCGGCGGTCTTTGCTCTCAAGCTTTCGGATATTTTTAGCCAGAGACCGTATCCCTTTGAGGCCGGCGATCGGTACCGGCGTTTTCAACATGCTCTTGGCCACTTTTGTTATCGCTTTGGGAAGCACCTTCTCATAATCGATCGATGTGGGAACATAGGTCGGATAATAGAGCAGCCCTTTTGGCGCCATCACCCCTTTGACGAAACGTGCTTTTTCAAGTGCCTTTTCATCCGCCTCGACCGTGTGTTCAAAGACCGGGTCACTGATCTGATAGTTCGTCTCCTCTTTGCCGTAGATAAGAAGGTTGTGCGCATTGAAATGGAACCGCATCTCTTCGGGAAAATAGGGGAGCCAAAAGACCGAGCTCTGTGCGCCGACGATCTTGCCTTCGTCCAGAAGTGCATCGAGACGAAGAGAGCCGGCCTGCGCCTTGGAGAACTTCTCCAGGTTCATCTTGATGCCGATGCTCTTCTGCAGACCTCTGATGATCGCTTTTGGCATCGTTCTGTAGGCGATAAGGGGCATGCCGCCGAGTTTGACGAAAGGGAGGTAGGCGAAGGTGAGCGCGCTCGCCAGCCCGAAGACCATCGGCTCCGAGAGCCGGAGACCGTAATGTGATAGCATCGATGACATCACACCGCTTTCGCAGTGCGCCGCATGTTGGTGGGTAAACTCTTTTGTATTCGTATTCACACAGACTCTTTTTCAGGTAACTGTTTCAACGCGTCCACACTCAGGCCAAGGGCTTCGCTGTAGCGCCCTAGAAGCGTGTCGGACAGTCTGTTGAAGACCGATGGTTTGAAATGACGTTTGATCCGCCACTGGAACATCCCGACCGACTGGCTCAAGACGATCAGGTCCATGCGCTGCGCGTACATATGGTAGTAGAGCGGCGACATTTGTCCCTCTCTCACCGCTTCGTATGCTTCGTCGGCCAGACGTTCCAGCTCGTGGAGCGCCTGTTTTGTCGCCTCTTCCTCTACTTCCCAACCGGATGAGGCGACCACGCCGTATTTGCCTTCATCGTCGGTGGCGTACATCGCTTTTCTGCCTCCGGCGAAGGTCGAGATGCCGTCCTGAGGCACATTCTTGATCTCCATCAGACCACGCTCAACTGCATAAAGGCGGTAGAGAAACGGCCGCTTTCAGGAATGTAGCAGAGCAGCTTCTCACCCGGGTTCAGTCTGCCCGAATGAAAGAGCTCTTCGAGAATAATATAGATCGACGCCGAACCGGTATTGCCTTTGTAGGAGAGATTGGTAAACCACTTATCCTGGGCGATGTCACAGCCGGCCTCCTTCATCCCTTGGTAGACTTTGTCCCGGAAATAGCCGGAGGAGTAGTGCGGAAGGTAGTAGCTGATCTCGTCCGGATTGAGCGTACCTTTCGCTATCAGCTCTTGAAGCGGTTTTGTCACCGTGTACTCGATGATCTTCTCGTTCAGCAGTTTGACATCCTGTTTGACCGAGAAGATGGACTGTTCAAGCCACTCCTTGGGGGTGTATTCGCGCCACCCTTTGATGTTCCCCTCTTCCATCTTCTCACAACCGGCATACATACAGGCGTCAAGCTCATTGGCATAAGACTTCTGGACAATCCAGTCGATCTTGAGCGAGATCCCTGTTTTGTTGGGTTCGGCGCTCATCAGGGCCGCACCCGCACCATCGCTCAGCATCCAGCGCAAAAAATCTTTCTCAAATGCGATCTCGGGCTGACGTTCCAGCTTCTCGACACGGGCTTCGACCTCTTCTTCAAAGTTCTGCGCACGCATTACTGAAGAAGCATTCTCGGAACCGGTTGCAACAGCATTACTGCTTTGCCCGCTCAACACTGACATATAACCGTACTTGAGAGACATCGTACCCGAAAGACAGATCCCCGCCGTAGCGATCACCTCGCAGCTCGGGATACCGAGTTCGCCATGGACCATCAGGGCGTGGTTCGGAAGAAGCTGGTCCGGCAGGGTCGTACCGCAGGCAAGCAGTTCCGTCTTGGTGAGATCAAAGGCATCGGAGTTGAGCTTGCGTACCGCTTCTGCAGCCAGCTGTGCGTTGGTATGGGTCGTCCTGCCGCTCTCTTTGTCGATAGCGTAGTGACGGGTCTTGATCTGGTTGGAACGCAGAATCAGCTTTTTCGCACGAGAAGGGCGCGGTCCGACCTGTCCCAGGACCTTCTCGATCTCGGTATTGTCGACGGCTTCATTAGGCAGAAATGCCTGAATATCATTAATATAAACGTCTCTACTCACTGTTCTCTTCACCTTCCTGATGGTTGTTCATAATATTTCACACTCTTTTCAATCGCCTCTTTACGCCATGGATAGATCAATCGTCTCACCAATATGTTTAAGGGCACGATCGTCAATACCAGTGTTGCCAAAAACAGGGCATAGACAGTAATAACGATCTTTCGCGCAAACGAACCGGGTTCACCCGCTTTCTGGATCAGTTTACCCCAGATCATGAAAGAACGTGTCGCGATTTTCTCGGTTCCGACCAGTTTGCCGTTGACTGTGACCGCACCCATGTTTTTCAGCAGCGGCTCTTTTTTCTTCTCTTCATCGCTTTTCAGCGCCACGAGTATGCGTTCGCCGAAACGTGAGCTGTTTTGTATCTCTTCATCTGCAACACCCGCCGGAGGAAAGAACCAGAAAGCATCTTTTTTTCCTGTCAGCAGCCATCTTGGCGTTGTTGCGAAGGCGTAGATTGAGCCCCCCTGATCGGTCAAAACGACATTGTCGATCAATGTCGCACCGAGATCGCTGATCAATTTTTTCATCTTCTCCTGTGCCATGACCCACATATCTCTGCAGGCGATCAACGTCACTACGGGCTTGTCTTTAAAGATCTTCTTTGCCTGTTCACTCTGCATAAAACCCGTTACGGGGATCGATGGGGACAAGAACCAGACCGTATATCCCAGAATAATAAGATCATAATCATCTGCGAGATCATCAAACTCTTCCACTTCGCAGCCGTTCATATAGATCGCTTCGGGGAAGGCATCGAAAAATGGATAAAACGGCCATGGATATGGGTATGCTTTCACAGGTTTGATCTGACGGTAATCAACTGTGACCGCACTGCTCTCTTTAAGAGGTTTGGTAACGGAATCGACCATATTTGTCAGCTGTCCGCTTTGTGAATAATAAAGAACAAGAACTCTTTTCATAACTGCCCAAAAATGTATTTAATGTAATAAATATTTTACCGTATATGTCCATAAACTATAATAAGCAGCGTATACTTTCAACGCTATTTTCAGGACTTTCAGAGGTCAACTCAACTATAATTATTCTATACATAGACGCAAGGAATAATATGTTTGATACGGATAAGCTCAGTTCATTGGACGCCTTAATGGAAGCCCAAAAAATCGCCCATGCTCCTATCATTTTTCAGGTCGCCAATCTTCTTCGTGAATGGGGAATATTAAAGTTGCTGCATGAAAACAAAAAGACAGGTATGCGGGTCGAGGAGTTGATGGCAGCTACCGGTATCAGTGAGTACGGCATCAAAGTCCTCTGTGAATCAGGGTTCAGCATGGGTGCATTGAAGCTTGAGGATGAACGCTATCATATTACACGTATCGGTTTTTTTCTTGCTTTCGATGAGATGACGAATGCCAATTTCAACTACTCGCTGGATGTCAACCTGTTCGGCATTAATGAACTTGGCGATTCGATCAAAGAGTCCCGTCCGGCCGGTCTGCAGAAATATTTCAATAAAAAGTGGGAGACCATCTACCCTCACCTGACCGAACTGCCGGAGAAGGCACAAAAGAGCTGGTTCGGTTACGACCATTTCTACTCGGACTCGGCCTTTAAGCCCCTCGTTGACCTGATGGCGGAACGCAAACCCGATAAAATCCTTGATATCGGCGGAAACACTGGGAAATGGGCGATTGCGATCACGACCGCCTCAGAAGCGACAAAGGTCACGATTCTGGATCACCCCCTGCAGATCCAGACTGCCTTCAAAAACGCCGAGGCTGCCGGGGTAAAAGAGAGAGTAGACGGGGTGGCGATGGACCTGCTTGACCACTCCAAAGCCTTTCCGGAAGGGTTTGATGTCGTCTGGATGAGCCAGTTTCTGGACTGTTTTCCACCCGAAGATATCATCGCGATCCTGCAGCGGGCAAAAGAGGCTCTGAACGAAGACGGGCGTGTTCACATCATCGAACCCTACTGGGACCGACAGCAACATGAGATCGGTGCCTACATTCTGATCAACTGCTCCCCCTATTTTACAGCACTGGCCAATGGAACGAGCAAGATGTACAGCGCCAAAGAGATGCATGACTATATCGAAGCTGCCGGACTGGAAGTTGATGAAGAGATCGATAGACTGGGATTTGGCCATACAATGACCGTCTGTAAGAAAAAAGTCTAAACTTTTTTGGTTTCGCTGCAATTGAGTCAAGGGGGTCAATGACCCGCTTCGCTTGTTTCAGTCACTCTCTTTCATACACTGCAATATTGCAAGGTACCACTAGCATACCGACCAATTAACTCCAAAACTACGCGTTTTTCTGCTCGTTAATAAAATTACATAGAGATTCTGCTGTTGCGAAAATAGTCTCAGCATCAGCAATATTTGTCACTTTTACACCAAACTCTTTTTCAATAACCAATGTCAACTCAATCGCATCTACGGAGTCGAGTCCCAACCCGTCATCACCGAAAAGTGGATCGGTGTCACTTATCTCGCTTGGATCGATATCTTCAAGGTTCAGACCCGCAATAATTTTCTCTTTTAAAACATCTGTCGTTACCATGTTTCACCCTATTAATTGTTTATTGGAAAGTTTACCACACCCCGCTTTAAGGCTAGGGGCAAAACAATGCTGCATTACTAATACCCCTTCCAGGCATCCGGAGAGACCTCTTTGTCCCGGTTTTCATAGAGCAGTTTTAGAAAGTAGTCTCGGTAGACTTCAATAGCACCCAATGATTTCAGATGCGCTGTCGGTACCTGGGCATCGACAAAGGCGTATCCCCATTCTTTCAACTTCCCGATCAATACGGCAAAAGCGACTTTCGAGGCATCACTCTTTTTAGCGAACATCGATTCGCCGCAAAAGACGGCACCCACACTCACACCGTAGAGACCGCCGACCAGTTCACCCTTATAGTAGGCCTCAACCGAATGCGCTTTACCCAGACTGTGCAGCACGCTCATCGCCTCGATCAGTTCCGGCTGCAGCCAGGTCCCCTGCTGTCCGGGACGATGGACGCTTGCACACGCCTGCAACACCTCCGTGAAAGCGGTGTCAAAACGTACTTCGAAATGTTTCATTCTTTTTTTCAAAGAGGGGCGCAGTTTAAAATCATCCAGATGCAGGATCAACCGAGGGTCCGGTGACCACCAGAGGATGGGATCACCGACAGAGTACCAGGGAAAAATTCCCTCTCTATACGCCAGATAGAGACGCGAAGGGCTCAGGTCACCGCCATAAGCAACGATACCGTCTTCATTGGCCTCATCGGGATGGGGAAAGACAAGCTGATAGTCAAGCTTTGTAATCATTCACTGTAGTTGAAGGTGAGACCCTCATCATAATCGACAAGAACCTTGCCGCCATGTTTCAATTTGCCGAAAAGCATCTCATCCGTCAATGGGTCTTTGATCTTCTCCTGGATCACACGGCCAAGCGGACGGGCTCCCATAGCAACATCGTAACCCATTTCGGCTAAATAGCCCCGTGCTTTTTCAGTAACGGAGACCGATACCTTTCTCTTTGAGAGTTGAACGTTGAGTTCGGCAATGAACTTGTCAACGATCCCTTCCACCACGTCGATATCCAGCGGTGCGAAATCGATGATCGCATCGAGCCTGTTTCTAAACTCCGGCGTAAAAAAGGCTTTAAGCTCTTCGCCGCGCGACAGAGACTGGTCAGCCTTGAATCCCATGACACTTGCCGCAGTCGCGCCGATGTTTGAGGTCATGATCAAGACCACGTTTTTGAAATTGGCCTTGTAGCCGTTGTTGTCTGTCAAAACCGCACTGTCCATCACCTGCAGCAGGATGTTGACAAGGTCCGGATGCGCTTTTTCTATCTCATCGAGCAGCAGTACCGTATAGGGGTGCTTGCGGATCACTTCCGTCAACAGTCCCCCCTGTTCATACCCGACATAGCCGGGAGGTGCACCTACCAGACGTGAAAGGGCATGTTTCTCCATATACTCACTCATGTCAAAGCGCTCAAAATGGATACCCATCTCATCGGCCAGGGATTTCGCCAGCTCCGTTTTTCCCACACCGGTTGGTCCGGAAAAGAGAAAAGAGGCGATCGGTTTTTCCCCCGCATTCAATCCTGCGCGCGAACGTTTGATCGCCTGGGCGACCTTCGCTACCGCAACATCCTGACCAATCACACGTTTTTTAAGATCGGTTTCCAATGTCTCAAGTCTGGAGGTGTCATCTTCACTCATACGTGACGTCGGCACGCCGGTGATCTTGGAGATCACCTTCTCGATATCGTGCGGTGTCACTGTCTGACGTTTCTTCTTTTGAAGATGGAATGAGGCCCCCGCCTCATCCACCAGATCGATCGCAACATCCGGCAGGAAACGGTCACTGATGTATTTTTTGGAAAGTTCGACGGCAGCACCAAGTGCTTTATCGGTATATTTGACACCGTGATGCGCTTCATATTTTGAACGCAGCCCTTTTAAGATCAAAAGACTGTCTTTGAGCGACGGCTCGTCAACATCAATACGGGCAAAACGGCGGCTCAAAGCCCTGTCCTTCTCAAAGGCATTTCTGTACTCGGCAAAGGTCGTTGCGCCCATGCATTTGAGCTCACCCGAGGCGAGCGCAGGTTTAAGCTGGTTGGAGGCATCCATACTTCCGCCGCTCACGGCCCCTGCACCGACAAGGGTGTGGATCTCATCAATAAAAAGGATAGCATTTTTGGTGTTTTTCAGCTCGTCAATCACACCTTTCAAACGTTTTTCAAAATCGCCACGGTATTTGGTACCCGAGAGCATGGCCGAGAGGTCAAGTGCGAAAACCGGAGCGTTCTGCAGTATCTCGGGCACATCATCTTCGCTGATACGCAGCGCCAGACCTTCAGCAATCGCCGTCTTTCCGACGCCCGGTTCACCGATAAGGAGCGGGTTGTTTTTTTTGCGTCGGCAGAGCGTCTGTACAACACGTTCAATCTCATTTTTACGCCCGATCACAGGATCAATCTTGCCCTCTTTCGCTTTTGCCACCAGGTTGACAGTGTACTTTTCAAGATAACTCTCAGTGTCGTCGCTAGTGACGGAACCGCCTTCAACATCTTGATGCGAGATCACCTCCAGTACATCGACACGCGAGATCTCCTGCTCGTTCAGCAGTGCTATCGCGAAGGTGTGCTCTTCTTCAAAGACGGCAGCCATCAGGTCGCCGACATCAGCCTGCTCTTTTTGCGCACTTTGAATATGCTTGATCATCTTGTCAATCATACGTGAAAGCGCGACCGTCTCAAAAGGCTCCTGATTCACATCTTCGGGAAGCGGCTGCATGGTCTCACTCAGATACGCTGCTACCGCTTCGCGCATCGCTTCGACATTACCGCCGCACTCTTTGATAATTGCGATGCCCTCTTTTGAACCCAGCAATGCAAAGAACACATGTTCGATCGTCAGGTACTCATGACGCTGATCTTTGGCGTAGGTAAGCGCTTTTTGAAAAATACTGTTTAGTTCTGCACTGATCATTTTATGCCTCTTCCATCGTTGCTTTAAGCGGGAAACCCTGTTCCCGTGCCAGTTTGCTTACCTGCATCACCTTCGTCTCTGCCACTTCATAGGTGTACACACCGCAGACCCCGCGGTCTTTTTTATGTACATCAAGCATGATCCGCTCCGCTTCCTGATAGTTTTTATGAAAGATATTCATCAAAACATCGATCACAAAATCCATCGAAGTGTAATCGTCATTCAGCAGGAGGACAAGGTACTGCTTTGGCTCCATTAAAGAGAGTTCACTCTCTAATTCATGTTTTGTACTCAAAAATTATCCTAAAATCATATTATTTTATTAAATGTATCAATGTTTGGGTGTACTTTCGCTTAAAAGATGAAGTTAAGAACGCCTCTAAAGAGTGTTATCTCGGCAGAGGCAAGCGAAATCGCAGTAGAAATGTATCAGGCTGCAGCTAGAGCGCGGCAGCCTGTATGAAATCCTCGATAATATCATCCGGATTCTCGAGTCCGACCGAGATACGGATCAATCCCGGTGTGATCCCTAAGAACGTACGGGTCGCGTCGTCAAAATCGCTGTAGATCGTTGAGGCCATATGCAGCGCCAAGGTACGGCTGTCACCGATATTTGCCGTGATCGTCGCCAGTTTTGAACGGCGCAGGAATTCGTACGCCGCCTCTTGTGTTCCCATATCGATTGTCAGCAGGGTACCGCACCCTTTTGCGAACTGCGCGTTGTAACGCACATTCTGCACGTGACCGTTTAGAGAGGGATGGTTCACATTGAGCCCTTTCGCATGGAGCGCCGCTGCGATCTTCTCGACACTGCTGACCACGCGGTCCATTCTGAGCGGCAGAGTCTCAAGACCCAAAAGTGTCAGATACGACGAAAATGCCGAAGCGCTCATCCCGAAATCACGCATAGCCCGTTTTTTGGCATTGGCGATCAAGGCCATCTTGCCCATCTTCTTGATAAATTTATGGACCTCTTCGTAACGCTCGGTTTTGAACTTGTCTTCTCCCTCGCTGATAGCACGGAAAACCGCTGCTCCGCCGAGAACAGAAGCGTTTCCGCTGATGATCTTGGTCGTTGAATAGACGACAATATCGGCACCCAGTTCAAGCGGTGCGACACTCATAGGGGTAATCGTATTGTCGACGATCAGCACGATACCGTGACGGCTTGCGATATCGGCAATCGCACGGATATCCGGCAGACGCATGTTCGGGTTGCCGACCGACTCCAAAAAGATGATCTTGGTCTGCTCATCAATCGCATTTTCTATCTTCTCAAACTCATCTACATCAAAAAACTGTGTCGAGATGCCGAAGCGTGAAAGTGTTTCGGAGAAGTAGGAGTAGGTTCCGCCAAAGAGACCGCCGATGCTGATGATGCTGTCACCGCTTTTAAGTAGAGAGATCGTAGCAAGCGCGGTTGCCGCCATCCCCGAACTGGTTGCGACAGCGCCGACGCCGCCGTCCATCTCTGCCAGAATACCTTCAAGCTTGGCGGTAGTCGGGTTGCCCATTCGGGAGTAGAGCGGCTTTTTTACACTACCGTCAAAGATCCCTTCTGCTGTTTCCGGATTTCCGTAACCAAATGCGGCCGACTGCATGATCGCAGGGCTGACAGCACCCTCTTTACTTCCCACATTCTGGACAAAATAGGTACTGAATTCTTCAAAATTGTTCATTAACAAAACCTCTATTCAGGGCTTTAAGAGCTACCCTGCCGTAAAATAATGCAAAATTATAGCTAAAAGAATTTTGTGTGCCAAAACGTATCTTTATTACCGCAACCAACACCGATATTGGCAAGACCTTTGTCACCGTCCGCCTGCTCAAGCAGTATGCCTCTATGGGGTACAGGGTCGGCGTTATAAAACCGATAGAGACCGGTGTTGCTGAAGTCCCTTTGGACGGAACGAAACTTCATACTCTGTTGCAATCGCTCAATCCCGCCGCCACCGACCTCTCTGTCAATGATATCGTCCCCCTCCAGTTTGCACTGCCTGCCGCACCTTATTGTGCCAATGATGCACAAGCTGTCGATCTCTCGATTATTGATGCCGCCATCGAAAAGATCGAAGCCGTATGTGATATTCTGATCATAGAGGGTGCAGGTGGGCTCTATGTCCCGATCGACAAAGATACGATGATGATCGACCTGATTGAACGCTACGATTCGAAAGCCCTGCTGGTATCGCACTGCAAGCTTGGCTGCATTAATGACACGATCCTCTCTATCAAAGCGATGCAGGATAGAACACTTGACTTTGCCTGGACACTCAATTGTCATCAGGATGATCAAGATTTCTATCAAACCTCCGAACCCTATTTCAGGGATAATTTTCCGGAATTCACTATTTTTGAGCGCGATATTGTAAAAATAGCCGATACACTTTTGCTATAATCACACTACTATAATTCAAGGAAAAACGATGCGCCACCTCATACGAACCGACGACTTCAGCACAGCGGAGATCGAAGCGCTCCTGGACGATGCCGCTGAGTTTGCAAAAGGTGGTTTCAACCGTATCCTGCAGGACAAGATAATCATCACCCTCTTCTTCGAGAGTTCTACCCGCACCAGAAGCTCTTTTGAGATCGCAGCAAAACGTCTTGGCGCGGAAATTGTTCATCTTGATGTGTCAAAGAGTTCGACCAATAAAGGCGAGACCCTTGTCGATACCGCAACCAACCTTGATGCGATGGGCCCCAATGCCATCATCGTCCGTCATGCCGACGCCGGGGTTCCGAATATTCTCTCCAAGCACACGAAAGCCTCGATTATCAATGCCGGTGACGGCGCCCATGCCCACCCGACACAGGCGCTGCTTGATCTTTTTACCCTCAAACAGCACTTCGGCAATGTCAAAGGCAAACGCATCGCCATCGTAGGCGATATCAAAAACTCACGCGTGGCCAACTCGAACATCGAACTGCTCAACCGTTTCGGTCTCGATGTCACCCTGGTCGCACCCCCGCAGTTTATGCCTGCTACGAACCTCAAAAACACCTATCATATCGAAGATGTCATCGATAACGTGGATATTATCATGAGTCTTCGGACCCAGACCGAACGCCACTCTCAGCAGTCCTATGCCTCGCTCAAAGATTATGCGAGTGATTTCTGCATCACGAAAGAGCTTGTCGGCGATCGTGATCTGATCCTCCTGCATCCGGGGCCGGTTCACCGCAATATCGACATTGACGACACCCTACTGGCCGATCCCCGCTGCAAGGTTCTAGAGCAGGTCGCCAACGGGGTCTCGATGCGTATGGCAGTGCTTAAAAAACTGATCTATTAATGCAAGACAGAATCTCTCAACTCGCCGGTGAGGGCACCCCTTTTTTAGTAATCAGCAATTTTGAGGCCGATACCATTCTTATCTATACCCAGGAAGAGTTACAGAAAGAGGATATAGAGTTCAGTTTCCTGCCTACCCCGCCATTAGAAGCAACGCCGCTCACCAGAAAACCCATAAGCTTCAAACAGTATAAGATCGGATTTGATCAGATCATCGAACATATCAAAGCCGGTGATACCTACCTTTTGAACTATACCTGTTCCACACCGATAGAAACGCCGCTGACGCTTAAGCAGATCTACCAAAAAGCACACGCCAAGTTCAAATTGCGCTTTAAAGATCAGTTTGTCTGTTTTTCACCCGAACGCTTCATCAAAATCGAGGGTCAGACGATCTCTACCTATCCAATGAAAGGGACGATAGATGCCGCGTTGGAAAATGCGCAAGAGCAGATATTGGCAAATGACAAAGAGATGGCCGAGCACATCATGGTGGTCGATCTGCTTCGCAACGATCTGGGGATTGTCGCGCACAATATCAAAGTCGAAAAGTTCCGCTATATCGATCATCTCTTTACCGGAGATAAAACACTTCTACAGGTCAGTTCCAAGATTACGGGGAAACTTTCCGCCGACTGGCGAGACGATTTTGGTCCTATTCTCCGAGCACTGTTACCGGCAGGCAGTATCAGCGGCACCCCGAAAAAGAGTACCGTCTCCATTATTAAAGCGGTGGAGCAGCATCGACGCGGCTTTTTTACCGGTATCTTCGGTTATTTTGACGGTAAAAACTTCGACAGTGCTGTCATGATACGTTTCATAGAGAAGCAGAAAGACAGGCTTATCTATAAAAGCGGCGGCGGGATTACTCTCGACAGTTGTGCAGAAGACGAGTATCAAGAGATGATCGATAAAATCTATATTCCCTGACTAACAACTAGATTTAACAGCAATTAGACTAAAATACCAGTTCAAAAGGTGATTTTCATGACGGCATTCAAAAAAAGATTTTTACTTTTTATCAACAGTGGTTCGTTTTTTAATGAAAATGAGCAGGACCTGAAAATTCGCCATAATATTATCAACATAACAATTATGTTGGCACTCAGCGGACTGGTATTCGGTACGACGCTCAATCTGATGAAAGCAGACTATCTCGGTGCTGTTGTCGATATCGCAGCGATTTTTATTTTGTCAGTGACCGCATTTTTTTTGCACCTGAAAAAAGAGTATTTTGAATTCATCGCAAGCATATTCGCTACCGAATTTCTTCTTCTCTTCACCCTTCTCATCGTGATCTCTGAGCCGTCCGATCTTAAACATATATGGTTACTCACCTATCCGGCACTCATCTTCTTCTATAAAGGGGACCGATCATGGCTCTTATGGATAGGCTTGTTGATCACATCCCTCTTTGTCGCCAAGATACAACCGTTTTATCCTATTCAGTACTCCTTGAGAGACATTATCTATCTCTCTGTCGTTTTAACGATTATGACGGTTGTTGTCTATGTGTACAAAAGCCGAATAGACCTGGCCAACAAAACGATTACTGAACAGAAAGACCGGCTTGAAGGTTTTACAAAAGAGCTGGAATGCACCGTAAAAGAAAAGACCAAAGAACTTCAGCAGCTTAACGCCCAGCTCGAACTAAAGGTCGAAGAGAAAGTCAAAGAGCTGATCAGAAAAGATGAGATGATCCTGGCCCAGTCCAGACAAGCTGCAATGGGTGAGATGATCAGTATGATCGCACATCAATGGCGACAACCGCTCTCTACCATCACCCTCCAGATCTCCAATATCAAGATCAACGCCATGCTCGGCAAAGCCTCTGTCGAAGAGACCAATGATGCGCTTGAGCGCATCTCGGAAACGATCATCTACCTGTCCGAAACAATTGATGATTTTCAGCGTTTCTTTCATCCCAATAAAGGAAAAGAGGTCACTACGGTATGCGAACTGATAGAGCATGCGGTCAGTTTTGCCGAACCGCGTTTGAAGGTTGCCCACATCAAATTAGATTACAGCTGCCGTCAGAGCACTGAAATTTTGATACACAGCAACGAGTTTACCCAGGTCATCATCAATATCATCAACAACGCGGTAGATGCACTATTGGAACACAAGGTAGAAAACCCTCAGATCAAAATCGAGAGTCTTGTCAACAAAGAGAATATTGAAGTACACATTTACGACAACGGCGGCGGGATCGAGAATGATATTTTTAACAATATCTTTGAACCCTACTTTAGCACAAAAGGGAAAAACGGTACCGGTCTGGGGCTGTATATGAGTAAGATGATCATAGAAAAGGAGATGGACGGCAGTCTTGAGGCCAGAAACAGTGGCAATGGTGCCGAGTTTATCATCAAGATGCCCCTAGTTGACCTTATCCCGTCCGAAGAAGCAAAGCCTGAACAGGTGGAATCGACGGGGGATATTCTTACGTATTGACGATTGCAGTCGGTTTGAGAACTGCATTCAACGTTTTTTCAAGCTTCATATCTACCTTTTCACAAAATGTATCAAAAGAGGGAAGAAGCAGATGCCCCTCTCTCTGCTTCTTCCCCCACATTGGCTCAGGAAAAAAACTATCCTCTTTGAAACGTGCCATGATATGCCAATGCACTAAAGGTACATAGTTCCCAAAAGAAGCAATATTGATCTTAAACGGTTGATAGTAAGCGAGCATCTCTTTTTCAATGACATCCAGGGCTTCCAGGATCGCACTCTTTTCAGCAGCGGTACATTCACTGAATTCTCTGCGTTCAACCTGCGTAAAGATCTTTAGCCAGGGCACCTCGCTCTCTTCGATCTCGATACGTATAAGATCGTTTTCAAACACTCTTGCCCACCTTGTCTTCTTTGCGACGGCGTTTATGACGGCGCGTTTTTTCACCGATCCTTCTCTCTGAACGGTGATGGCGTCTTTCCGGCAATTTGCTTTCATGCATAAGCTGGTTGCTTTTTCTTCGTCCGCTATTCACACGGCGGTCTTTCAGACCAGAACGCCGCTGGCTTTTCCGGCGATCGTTTTTTCCACTGTAGGGGTTTCGAAAATGCAGCCAAAGAAATGCGATTACAAGAAAACCAAAAATATATCCAAATGTCTGCTTATCCATCTCCATAAAAAAACCTTGTTGCCTGTATTTTTATAAATATAAGTGTATCTTAACAAAAAATGTCAAAAAACAGCAAGAGAGCCTTGTGAAACGGGAGGGTACGCTGACCCGTGTAGCGGTAGTTTTTATTTAGTCAGAGGAGAAAACGGAACCAGCGCTGAACCCCAGGTAAGTCCGCCGCCAAAAGCATCCAGCAGCATCAAATCGCCTGCCTTCAATTTACCTTGTTCATATACCTCATTGATCGCCATAGGAATCGAAGCACCCGAAGTATTACCATACTTCGCAACCGTCAGGACAACCTGTTCATCTCTGAATTTAAGTGCATCGCCAACCGCTTTAATGATACGGTAATTGGCTTGGTGCGGAACAAAATGCGTGACTTCATTCGGTGTGATGTTGTTCGTTTTAAGAATATCAACCACGTCATTCGTCAAAGTGCGAACGGCGATTTTAAAAGTCTCGTTGCCTTTCATCTGAATAAAAGAGGCCTCTGCTTTTAGCTCGTTCTTGTGCGGATTTCCCGTACCGCCGTCCGGGGTCATCAAAAAATCACCCAGACTTCCGTCAGCAGCTGTATGGATATCGACAATCGCTTCTTCTTTGTTTTCAGTTGCAGAGATAACAGCCGCACCGGCACCGTCACCGAACAGGATGCAGGTACCGCGGTCCGTGTAATCCGTTATCGCGGACATCTTTTCTGCGCCTACGATCAGTACATTTTTCTTCATACCGGATTCAATAAACGCTTTCGCGACACTGAGCACATAGATAAACCCTGTACAAGCTGCAGATATATCAAAAGCAGTCACCTTATCAAGTCCCATCTTGTGGGCAACCACCGTAGCGGTAGAGGGCATGTTGAAATAGTCCGGCGAGATCGTCGCAACAACAATCATATCGATATCACTCTTATTAAGCCCCGAACGTTCAATCGCTTTTTCAGCCGCTTTTACCGCCATATCGGACGTGGTCTCATTTTCTGCCGCAATACGGCGTTCTTTGATACCGGTACGTTTGGTAATCCACTCATCAGTGGTATCGACCATTTTGGTCAACTCATCATTAGATAGAATCTTTTCCGGTGCATAGGCCCCGATAGAACGAAAAGCAGCGTACATTATTTACCTTCAACTAGTTGCGTTAATGAGCGTTCAATATGTTCATTGACGCCGGTATCGACATAACGGATTGCTTGAAAAATAGCATTTTTGATCGCTTTTGGGTTACTTTTTCCGTGACTGACGATCGCACACCCCTTAATGCCGATAAGCGGTGCACCGCCCACTTCTGCATAGTCAATCTGCCTTTTAAGCAGCTTGAATACCTTACGCATCAGCAGTGCACCCGTAATCGCAATAGGTGACTTACGGATATAGTCTTTGATGAAGAACGAAATGGTGCTTGCAACACCTTCTGCCGTTTTCAATACAAGGTTACCGATAAAACCGTCACAAACAATGACATTGCACGAACCGTTAAAGATATCGCTTCCTTCAACATTGCCTTTAAAGCCTTCATAACCCTGCAGTTTTTTAAACGCAGCCTTTGTCACCTCGTTGCCTTTTGATGCCTCTTCCCCATTGGCGAGAAGGCCGATACTCGGTTTTTCGATACCAAGCATGTCGTGAGCATAATATTGTCCCATCACGGCGAACTCTACAAGGTTATCAGCACTGCAGTCGACATTCGCGCCAACATCCAGAAGAACGGTGCGCTGTTTCCCCTTACTCGGCATCAATGTCACCAGTGCCGGACGGGAAACATGTTTCAACCGGCCCAGACGGAGTGTGGCCAATGTCATGGTCGCACCGCTGTGACCTGCAGAGACGACACCCTGTGCTTCGCCGTTTTTGACCAGCTCGACAGCCTTGTAGATAGAGCTCTCTTTTCGCTTTAATGCATCGGTTGCTGCATCCGACATATCTATAACGTCATCAGCGTCCACAATCAAAATCTTATTTTTATAACCCTTGGGTAACAAAGACAAAATCTCATCTCGTTTACCAACCAGAATTGGCTCGAACTTACGCTCTTTTAGTGCTAATAAACAACCCTTGACAATTGGCTCGGGACCAAAGTCCCCGCCCATTGCGTCAATCGCAATTTTCACCATTGATTATTTGTACTCGCCAGTAGTCGGGTTAATGTGGTGTGGCAACTTGTATGTGCCATCTTTATCTTTAACCGGGCGTGCTAGTGTGATCTTATAGTGCGTTCTGCGTTTTGCCGAACGTGAGTGTGATACTCTTCTCTTAGGTACTGCCATGTTTAATTCCTTTCTTGGTTTTTACAGTTTTCACAACTGTGATAGTCACTACGGATCAATTCGATCTCGGTATGTAACAACTCATCAAAATCGATATTATCTTGCATTTCGACAACATCCAGCTTCTCATCAAAGCCTTGGTAAATGCCGTCGGAAACAAGTAGCTCTATTTTTTCGTTCAGTATTGTAGCGAAATCTTCCGCACAAATGTCACAAGTAAGCTCGATTTGTCCTTGCAACTGTGCTTGAAGTAGAACTATGTTACGCTCTTTAAAGACAACCGTCCCTTTAAGCGTGACACCGTCTGACTCGACTTCGAATTCAGTCGGTGTTTTTGTAATACGTCTGAACGGGATGTTCATCGGTAATTACGCGATCTCTCTCTCAGCAAAAAAGAAAGCGATCTCAACCGCAGCATTTTCCAAAGAGTCACTTCCGTGAACTGCGTTCGCATCGATGTTCTCAGCGAAATCAGCACGGATTGTTCCTGCTTCAGCTTCTTTAGGGTTTGTTGCGCCCATAAGGTCACGGTTTTTTTTCATTGCATCTTCGCCTTCAAGGACAGAAACGACAACAGGACCAGAGATCATGAAGTCAACAAGGTCTTTAAAGAAAGGACGCTCGCTGTGAACCGCATAAAACGCCTCAGCATCCTGACGAGACAGTTGAAGTTTTTTTGTTGCTGCAATACGAAGACCATTGCTTTCAAAGCGATCTAGGATCTTGCCGATAACACCTTTAGCCACTGCGTCAGGTTTGATGATTGATAGTGTGCGTTCCATTCAGAACTCCCGAAAATTGAAAATTTAGAGTGGGATTATACTGAAACTATGTTGTGTTTTAGTTTAAATGAAATCTTATGAAGTTAATTAAAATGAAAGAGAGTAAAAGCGTATCGGCAAAAGCCGATACTGTGTCGTATTAATCTACGATGTTTTCGCGAGCAGTACGTGCTTCCATAGAGATATCTTCACGGAATGGCATTTCAGCATCTGCATCTTCCATCACGTAGTTTTTACCGTCTACATAGTTGCCTGCAGCAAAGAAGTCTTTGTTTTCAGCAGTAAAAGGCATATCCCATGTGATACAGCCCTCAGTTGGACATGCAGTTGCACATGCCGGCTCATCGTGGTGACCAACACACTCTACACATTTATCTGGGTAAACGTAGTACAGCTCTTCTCCTGTCGGGTTATCATCCTCGTCAACAATTGCTTCTACCGGACATTCGTCAATACAAGCGCCACAGTTGATACATGTGTCATTAATAAATACTGCCATAATCAGTCTCCTATTGTAATTTCGAGATAACTATAACACAAGAACATTAATTGTTTCTAAAAATAAATAGCTATATTTTGCACAATAAAAAAACTGTTACTAATTGACCTAAAGCCCATAAATAGGTGTTTTGAGAGTCATTATCAGCACAATCAGACTTGAGGTTTTTGGGTGGAAAAACATGGGCTAAAAGCGTCATATCAGACTTGTAAAAAAAAAGAGAGACGTATGCCTCTGTCTTGGACATAAAGATAGTCTGGAAGAAGGTGTGTCTTTGCTTGAAGAGGCGGAAATTTTCCGTCTCTTCATCGTACCCATACTGCCGCATTCTTTCATCCGAAACAGCGCGGTCAGTCTGACGTTTCCTTCAGAGAGAGAGTAACATTTTAGAGCCCTAAATAGTTCCTGATCTCTTCAGCTCTGTCGGTCTTTTCCCACGTAAATTCAGGCAGTTCACGACCAAAATGGCCGTATGCCGCTGTTTTACGATAGATAGGGCGCAATAGATCGAGTGCATCGATAATACCTTTAGGCGTCAAGTCAAAAAGTTCTTTAACACACTCTTCGATCTTCTCTTCATCAACAACACCTGTACCATGCGTATTGACCATGATCGAGACCGGTTTGACAACACCGATCGCATAAGCGACCTGGATCGTTGCACGTTCACACGCACCGGAGGCCACCAGGTTTTTTGCAACGTGACGCGCAGCGTAAGCAGCTGAACGGTCTACCTTGGTTGGATCTTTTCCTGAGAAAGCGCCCCCGCCGTGCGGACATGAACCGCCGTAGGTGTCAACAATAATCTTACGGCCTGTAAGACCCGCATCACCTTGCGGTCCGCCGATTACGAATTTACCGGTCGGATTGATGTGGTACTTTACATTTTCACTCAACAGTTCCGCCGGAATCACCTTTTTAATGACCTCTTCGATAACATCTTTATGCAGCTGTTCTTGGGAGACTTCTTCATGGTGTTGTGTTGAGACAACAACCGTTTCAACAGAGACAGGTTTTCCGCCTGCATATTTTACAGAGATCTGCGCTTTTCCGTCCGGACGAAGATACGGGATAATTCCCTCTTTGCGGACTTCTGCCAGACGTTCCGTGATGCGATGTGCCAAGTGAATCGGCAGCGGCATCAGCTCAGGTGTCTCTTTGCATGCAAAACCGAACATCAGTCCCTGGTCACCTGCGCCGATCTCCCCACCGGCCTGGGCAACACCCTGGTCGATGTCCGGCGACTGCTCGCCAATAGCATTCAAGACAGCCGCAGAGCGGTGGTCAAATCCATAGGTGGCATCGGTATAGCCGATCTCTTTTACTACCTGACGTACAATATCCTGCATCGGGGTATACGCATGTGTTTTTAATTCGCCTGCAATTACACAAAAACCATTCGAAACCAAAGTCTCACACGCGACGTGCGCTTTAGGATCTTTAGCAATAATGTCATCCAGAATAGCATCACTAATCTGATCGGCCATCTTGTCAGGATGCCCTTCTGTTACAGACTCAGAAGTAAAAATATACTCTCTAGTCATCGATTTCCTTTATTGTATTATCCTTCACCTTGTGTGCTGATACTTCATAAATATACCGGAATCCATGTCCAACATTTTTACAAAGCACATCATCATATAAAATGAAAGTCCGCGATTATAGCTGAAAGCAATTTAAACTTTTAAGCTGGTTTTTTATCACATAATTTTATTTATTTTCTTGTGCTACAATCCTTGCCATAAAAAATTAATATTTGGAGACAACCTATGCTAGTAACAAACAAAGCACCTGACTTTACAGCAACCACTGTAATGGGAAACAATGAAATCAAAGAAGACTTCAACCTATACGAGAACTTCGGTGAAAACGGTACGGTTCTTTTCTTCTATCCACTTGACTTCACCTTTGTATGTCCATCTGAGATCATCGCATTCGACCACCGTCTGGATGAGTTCAAGTCACGTGGTATTGAAGTAATCGGTGTCTCTATTGACTCTCAGTTCTCTCACTTTGCCTGGAAGAACACACCGGTAAACGAAGGCGGTATCGGCCAGGTCCGTTACCCGCTGGTTGCCGACCTTACCAAAGAGATCGCAAAATCATATGATGTTCTTCTTGACGGCGGTGTTGCACTGCGCGGTTCATTCCTGATCGACAAAGACGGTACTGTTCGCCACGCTGTTATCAATGACCTTCCTCTTGGACGTAACATCGATGAGATGATCCGTATGGTTGACGCAATGCTTTTCACTAACGAGCACGGTGAAGTATGTGCTGCGGGTTGGAACAAAGGTGACGAAGGTATGAAAGCCGACACTGCCGGTGTTGCCGAGTACCTTGCTAAACACGAAAAAGATCTGTAAGCACTGACGGTGCGCCTTGCGGCGTCACCCTCTCTTCTCTCTTAATTCAAAATCGTGCTGCTTTAAAAACTGTTCACAGCTTGATTTTATTGACCTTCCTTCCATTTTAGCTCTTGCCGATTGCCCCATCTCTCTGCGTAATGAACCATTACAGATAAGTTCATCCATTTTTTCCAGCCACAGCAGCTCATTATTTGTATCGACACAGTAACCGTTTACCCCGTGTTCAACGCTTTGTGTCACGCCGCCCTGATTGGATACGACAGCGCTCAATCCGCTTGCAGCGGCTTCCATAACCGCCTGCCCCAGGGTTTCAGTGACGGAAGGAAAAACAAAAAGGTCGCTGCTGGCATAGATACGTGAAAGTTCTTCCCCTTTTTTTCTGCCCAGCAGATAGATCCCCTCCTCTTTTAGCCGCTCTTTTTCTTTCAGGCGGCTACCCTCTCCTACTGCGACCAGGACCACTTTCTTATCACTGTTTGTGCGGTATCGTTGGAACAGATCAAGCAGAAAGTCGAAGTTCTTCTCCACACTCAAACGTCCTACATAGAGCAGTTTGACAGCATTTTTGTCAATATCATACGTTGCCCAGATCGTCTCAGATGCGAAGCTCGGTGAAAAAGCCTCAATATCCGTACCCGCTCTGATCTCGACCAGGTTTTCGGCATTGACATGTATCTCCGTTTCCAGTATCTTCAGATTCTGCTGTGACCGGGCGAACACTTTGTCGAGCTTTTGATAAAAGAAACGCATATAGCCCCGTGTTGCCGCCAGCATAAACTCTTTTTTCGTATTTTGGTAGATATAGCTTGGAAAATCTGTGTGATAGGTACCCACCACTTTAATATTCAGCATCTTTGCGATCAACAGCGCGCAGATCCCCAAACTCCCCGGTGTCGAAATATGGATCACATCGGGGTTGAATGCCCTGACCTCGTTAAACAGCCTCCAAAACGGGGGGATGACACTGATAAACTGCTCTTTGTAAAAAGGCATCCTGATACTCAACAATGATTTTACATTCAGAATGTTGTCACTGAAGCCATACGTCTCCAAAGGCGATGATGTGATCACGTTAAACCGGCTACCGTAGGAAGGGGCGAATTTAGCCATATCGTGAATGAAACGCGAAACGCCGTTGGAATCAAAAACGGTATCACTCACCAATATGATGTTCGGTAGCTCTGTATTCATATTGTTATTATTTAATAGTAAAGTCTCATGAGTACTACCATGAAATCACATGAAGGTTACAACGTGCAACACGATCATCATTACCGAAGCGTTTTTATATCAGACCTCCATTTGGGCACCAGACATGCACAGGCGGAACTGCTGCTTGACTTTTTGCGCACGGTCGAGTGCGATCATCTCTTCCTTGTCGGCGACATCATCGACGGCTGGGCGCTAAAACGGCGCTGGACCTGGCCGCAGGCCCACTCCGACGTCATCCAGAAGCTGTTACGCAAAGCGAGAAAAGGGACCCGTCTGACCTATGTGCTGGGCAATCATGACGAATTTGTGCGGAAGTTCCTGCCGCTGACCCTGGGTGACACCATCGACATTGTCAACGAATACACCTATGTGACGCAGGAAAATGATCACTATCTCGTCACCCACGGCGATTTTTTCGACTCCATCACCATGACGAAAAAGTGGCTGGCCAAGTTCGGTGACGTCAGTTACGACCTGCTGCTTCGCCTAAACCACCCGATCAACCGTTTTCGGCGCCTGATCGGTTATAAACGTTTCTGGTCACTCTCCAACTTTGCCAAACAGAGCGTGAAAAAAGCCGTCATGTATATTGACGACTACGAGTCCGTTCTGATAACCGAAGCGAAGCGCCGTGACTTCAACGGTGTCATCTGCGGCCACATCCATAAAGCGGAGTACAAAAACATGGAGGGGACCGCCTACCTCAACTGCGGTGACTGGGTCGAGTCCTGCACCTTTGTCGCAGAGACGCATGAGGGCGAATGGAAGGTCATACATTACAAGACAGATCAGTTCTAGGTATCTGCCTGCTGTTTTATCGCCTCGTGGGCCAATGTTCTGATCCAGTCATTAAACTTCAGATCATGTTCGATGCAGTAGGCACCAAAGGTTTTTAACTCATCGAGTGTAAGCATCAACTCCACTTCCTTGAGTTCGACACCCTCTTTGGTCAGCTCTTCTATGCTTTTCATCGTTTCTCTCACTTTACAACGGCACTCAAGATCGCCAGCGTCAGGGCGGAGAGGATCAGAAGGCCCCACATCGAGAAGAGCTCATCTTTCAGGTTTTTAACCACATCTTTCAGCTCCTCTTTGAAACTGTGCGAGGTCTGATCGTACTCTTCCTGCAACTCATCGAGAGTACGAAAGCGGCGTTTGTGTTTATCATCATTCATGGCGTTCCCTTTGATCATGGACGAAGTCTAACGCTTTATGGTGAACAAAGGCCAAATTGCACCAGTTAGTCAGCGGCTGTTTCAGGATCAAACGGTGCGGGGAAGTCGCTCTTGAGAGTGCCACATAGAACTGCGACGGGGCAAAGATCTCCGTGGTGTCAATGATCAGATCTTCGATGCTCATCCCCTGCGATTTGTGGATCGTAATGGCGAAGGCCAGGGTAATCGGAAATTGATGGACACTGAACTTTGGCTCTTCCATCATCTCCTTTTTCCCCTCGACACTCTTCTCTTTCCACTGAGTCTTGGTCATGGCGGAGCGTTCAAGCTTTACAACGACACCGTCACTCTTCTCGACATAAACGATCTCATCGTTCAGACGAACGATTTCTCCCCGTTCGCCGTTAAAGTAGTTCCAGGCATTACGGGTAAAAAGCACGGGGGCGCCCACTTTGAGCTTTAATTTCGGCTCGATGCGCGCATCGTTCAAAAACCGCTCGACCTCTTTGTCATTTGTGTTTTTATCATGCCTGACAAGCTGTACTTCATACGTCACCTCATCGCTGTCTATAAATGCAAGCTGCGCTTCATTGTGACGCGATGCAGAATTATTTTTACCGTAAAGATAGGTGTATTGGCTCAGGTCTTCACCGACCGGCTTGATGAGATGATGCAGATAGTGATGCTCCGCATCCCCGATCTCGGCAAACCGCACTTTATCCAACACCTTTACAAAATCCCTGTCATCGCTTCGGTGATTGATCTCCAGAGTGACGGTCTTAAAATCGAACCGCCGCCAGCTCTCCGACTCAAAAGCAAAATAGATCTCACCGTAGCCTCTGACAACGGGCGGCAATTGAAGAAAATCCCCCACCGCCAAAAGAGCCCCCTTGAAGTCGCTCTGCAGCAGACGAAGACGGATCATCTCAAATAGCGGTGCACTCACCATCGAGATCTCATCGATGATGATCAGATCCATCGAAGAAACCAGCTTTTTGATCTTTTTCTTGATCTCTAAACGGCCTTGACGCTCCAGCTCCTCGATGGAATCGGCAATGCCGAGGTCCAAAAAGCTGTGCAGGGTCTGCCCGCCGATCAAGGTCGCTGCCATCCCTGTCGACGCGAGCTTCGCTATCTTTTTGCCTTCACCGGCATAATGCTCGATGAGCTTGCGCGTCAGTGTCGTCTTCCCGGTCCCGGCGCCGCCGGTCAAAAAGACGTTCTGTTTCGTATCCAGTAGAGAAGTTATACGTTCGTATTCGGACATCAGAATCTTTATCTATTTAAATTAATCATATTTTATCAAAGAAAATCGATATCTTCGGGACTACAATAGAGTAATGGAACCATGAAAGGACAACAATGCAGTTTGACGAGAAAAAACGCAGCATCTACATGACAACCCTTATCATCGCGGTCGGTCTTGCTTTTATGATTATTACCGGCTACTACATCACCAGCGGTGTCAGCGGCGGCAGCAGTGTCGAGATGGCGATCGACAGAGAGATCGATCAATGTTACGAGGAGAAAGGGCTGGAGTGAAAGCCGTAACAATCACTCTTTCTCTTCATCTCTGTCTATGACCAGCACCCTGCCGAACGGGACATCGCTCTCTTCTACACTGATCCACATCACTTCATAGAACGGTTCGTTCTGAGGAAAGCTCCCTTTGGTATCTGAGAAGTAGAGCAGCAGCGACGGCGCATCGAGGCGCTCTTCGATGCGATCGAAGACCGGACGGAAGTCGGTGCCCCCGCCCCCTTTGATCTCTATATCGAGGGCTTCGCCTGTCAAAAACTGCCGATAGTTCTGGATCTTGGCGTCGCAGACGATCATGTCGATCACATAGTTTGGAAAATGGATCAGGATCGCCTCGACCTCGCTCATAAAAAGCGAGAGCAGCTGCTCATCGACAGAGCCTGAGCTGTCGATCGCGATCGTCAGACGAAGGGTGTCGCTGTAGAGCGAAGGGAGGTAGATACCGCTATAGAGCAGCTTCTTCGAGGGCGGCATCATACGGTAGTTATCGTGGTAGTGGCGGTCAATTGCGTTATAGAGCTCTCTGCGCCAGTCGACCCTGCTGCTGTCGGTAAGCGTAAAGAAACGCTCGATCTCCAGCGGCAGCTCCCCCTGATCGGCGATCTTCTCCAGCGCTTCGTTGGCAAACTGTTCGAACATCTCCTCCTCGGCGATCTTCTGTTCAACGTTCTCAACCTCCATCTTTTCACGCTTTTTGTCGGGGTCATGATTTCCCTCGGCGTCTTTCATCTGCTGCTGCTTTCGCTTGTTCTCTTCGTTAAAGCCGGTCTCGTTTGATTCGTCGTCATCAAACTCTTCGTTTTTGATCTCATCTTTGAGAATCGCATAGATCTCTTCGGCATACATCCCCTCAAAACGGGGGTCAAGGTCGATCATTATCGGCGGTTCCAGCCCGTTGGCTGAGAGCATCGCATTGATGGCATGATCGGTCGCCAGCTGCCAGAGCCACGACATGCGCCCTTTTTGACGGTTCTCATACGCCAGCGCGGCATGCATCGCCCCGTTGGAGAGGGCAAAGGCCAGTTCGTCCTGCGTCAGATCGAGAAGATACTCATCGTTATATTCAAATCGGACACCGTCGCTCAGATAGGCCTGGATATTGTCGTTTTGCTGGAGTTCGAGTTTGGAAGCGAGTGTCCCGAAGTAGGGGTAATCGACCAGCAGTCTGGCCTTGGCTTCGGAGATCTTCTGTTTGAGCCGGGGCGTCATGATCTAGGCGAGCAGGTAGGCGAACTTGGCTACCCATTTGTCAAAGACTTTCTGGTCTTCCATCGTGTAACCCGCCCGCTGAAGGTCCTGAACGATCATTACCGCAAACTCACTCTGCAGACCGAGCGTATAGTGCAGCAGATTGTCCATGCGCTCTTTTGAGAAATTTTCTCTGATCGCCATGACAAGCCCTGTGGCAAGGGCATGTAGCACCTCCACCTCTTCGGGATACGCCCCTTCTCCGCCGGAGAGGATGGCCGCAATGTCAGGGAGTTTGTGCATCACCTTGGCAAAGCTCAGAAAACGGACCGCCCGGTCTTTTCCGATTGCCCCGCCGATCGTCTCCAAAAGCAGCTTCTCGTCCATCTCGCTTCGGAGAACGGAACTGACAAACTCCCAGCTCCGAGGTGTGGCAAAGCTCTTCTCGTTCTTCGTCGGATCAAAAGAGAAGAGGTCGTCGCTTTTATAGCCGATGTAGGCGATAACACGTTCGTCCATACCCGCACCATAGGCCCAGTCACGCCAGTCTTCCACATTCACATCCATCTCGAGATGCACAAAACGGTTCGCCAGCGGCGACGGCATGCGGTAGACCACGCCGCGGTCACCTTCGCGGTTACCGGCGGCGATGATCGCCCATCCCTCGGGCAGAGTGTATTCGCCCACTTTGCGGTCGAGTATCAGCTGGTATGCCGAAGCCTGCACCGCCGGCGGCGCGGAGTTGAGCTCATCCAGAAAAAGGATCCCTCTGCCCTCGCGCGGCAGAAATGAGGGGGGTGCCCAGAGTGCCTGATGGGCCTCTTTATCATAAAAAGGGATCCCTTTGAGGTCGGTCGGGTCCATCAAAGAGAGACGCAGGTCAATAAATTCGTACGCATTGGCCTGTGCGATCTGTTTGACGATCGATGATTTGCCTATGCCCGGCGGGCCCCAGAGAAAGGTCGGGATCTGGGCTTTGATCATCGCCGTTAACGAGCTGGTCACCTCTTTTGAATACACATCTTCTCCTTTTAGACATCCCAGCCGATATTATCGCGCTGGATATGTTTTCCGAAACTCGGATTCTCTTTGACGGCGCGTTCCAGCCGCCTGTCGAGCTGGAACTGATAGAGCAGTCCGACAGGCGTTGAAGGGTTTTTAGCCAACGCGAGCAGGACTTCTACATCTTCTGATTGGGCAAGCTGGTTTAAGATGGCAACATCGGTTTTGGCATTGGCGGCGATATCGGCACCGAGACGTTCTGCATCTTCTTCGAAAAGCGCTTTCAGTGTCTCCTGCGGCATCTGTGGATTCGCTATCAGCCTGCGCAGTACATCGACCTTCTTACTCTCCAGAAGGGCGTTAAAAACAGAGTCGTCGATCTTTGCATTGCCGGCAAGAGCAACCTGAACATCTTCATCTTCGCCCAGCAGCTCTTTTTGCATCGCCGGGGTCAGGGTCGGGTTTTGCGCCAACTCCAGTGCGTACTCTTCAGCAAGATGGCGATACAGCGCATCGTCCAGAGCAATATGCTTGGCAATGTTCTCCGGAAACATCGCCAGCAGGATCTCCGCGATCTCATGTTCGATCGAGGTGTTCAACGAGAGTGCCTCATTGATGACCGCTTTGTTAAGGTTGAGAAGATACTGCTGCAGCTGCAGGTCAAGATCATGGCGCATGGCAATGAGTATCTGTATCGCGTCACTCCCCTTTTTGAGCCACTGTTTCAACACCTTTGTGGACGTGGCCGGATGCAGTGCGATCGTATTGAGTATCTTCCGTGTCGAGTTATCGCACCCCTCTTTGAGTGCATTCTGCAGCGGTGCCAGCAGAGCGATCGTCTCGGTCAACCCGGGATCACTGCTTTGGTGGAGCAGGTGCATGATCCCCATATTGGCGTACTGGACATTGTGATTGCGTTCGATGTTCTCATAAAAGCGGCTGATCAGCGCGGCAGTGATATCGCGGTTGTCATCGCTTTCAAAAAAGCCGAGACCTTCCCAGTTGTAGAGTTTTAGAAGACGCAAAAAAAACGCGTTGGAGATATAAGGGTTTTGCAGGTACCCCATCAGGCGGTTGCGGTCACCACTGAGCTTGAGGCTCATCAGAAGCTTATCGGCATCGATGCTGGCACACAACCATTTTTCCAGGTCGGCGATCTCGATCATCGGTGCGACTCTCTCTTCATAGAGTTTATCGAGCTGATCCTGTTCTATCGGATTAACCAGGCGCCCTTCAACAATCAGGGCGACATCCGCCGTGCTATCATTGACAATGCGGATATTGTGGTTTCGAAGCTGCATCGTAAACTCATCCGCACTCAATGCCCTGGTTTTGCCGAAAAGCATAATGTTCTTATTCTCTAACGCATCAAAATTCATGATGTTATTATAATCATATTGGGCTAATGCCTTTGAGTTAGCTATAATTTCACAAGATTTTCTAAAGGATATGAGATGGAAAAGAGTGTCGCAAACGGCATCGCCCTCTATAACGACGATAAATTTGAAGAAGCATATGAGATGCTCTATCCCTTTGGCGCCTTTCAGCGCAACGCCGAGGCGCAATACTATCTCGGTCTGATGTGTCACGACGGCGAAGGGGTTGAGAAAGACATCGAGCAGGCCGCAAAATGGTGGACGATGGCACGCCGCGAAGGGCACCGCGACGCCGCCTATGCCTTGAGCGAGATCCAGATCTCTACAAAAAACCTGTTTTAAACACCGCTAGTCTTTCTAAATCTGTCTGCCTTTAAAAAAGCAGACAGAATCCAACATTTTTTTCACATTTCATATGGCTACAATTGCTTTCAGAAAAGGAAGTACTTTGCACCGTTCGGTAACAAATCTCGGCATTTTGTTATCGACAATACTCATATTTATGCTGAGTGGCAGTATTATCCTGTTTTTTGCCAATGAGACGGACAACCTCATCGTTTTTGGGCTCGGAACCGTTTTCTTATTGCTCCTGTTGACCCTGGCAGTTTTTCTTCTCTTCGATCTTTACATCGCCTGCAAAAAAAGATCACACTAAAAAAAATTAAACCAATTCACAAACCCGTACGATTTGAATAATCAATACCCTTCCAGTACTTTTCGTATCGTATAGCGTACATCTTCATCAAGATTTTGCATATTCTCCATCATCCAGCGTAGATACCCTGCATCTTCCTGTGCAAGTTCCTGGATTGTCTTGCCTTTGTGTTTTCCAAAACGCATCGGTTTGGTAATAAAGACCGGCTCTTTGGTCAGCGCGACCATCTTTTCAACGGCGTTCATACCGGGAAACTGTTTTTCAACGGCCTCGCGAAGCTTGGAAAGCAGGAGTTTCAAAAAGAGGACATCGCCCAGGGCATCATGCGCTTTGAGTTCGATACCCAGTTTTGCCGCTTCAGACTCCTCCTCTTTGTAGAGCTCCAATGCATAGCGAAAATATTGCAGACGGTGATACTCCGAGTCCGGGAAGACATGTTTGGCCACACGAAGCGTATCGATCAACTTCATCTCCAGCGCAAATCCCTCTTTTTCAAGCATGCCGATATCAAACGGGGCGTTATGGATGATCATGTAGTTTTCCGGACTGTTCAGCTCGATCAGACGCTGATAGGCTCTTATCTCGATGCAGAGGGGTTTGCCTTCGATCATCTCAGGTGTGATGTTATGCACCTCCATGGCACCGATCTCTATCGGCACCTCGCTGGAACAGAGCTCATTATGAATCTCTGTCGGCTTTCCCGGGTCCAACACCATATAGCCCAATTGAATCACACGGTCTTTTTCACCCGCCCCCGTCGTCTCAGTATCTAAAATAATATATTTTGCCATCCACCGGCCTTCAAAAAAAGTATCTGCGATTATAGATTATTGGAAATTAATGTAAGGTTCGACTTCCACAGCTTTCATCACCTCGATGAACATCGGATCGATCTCAATATCGACATACTCATCGCCATTCTCAAGAGTAAACGCATAGCTGATAAAACTGATCACCTGCCACTTGATCTTTTTTCGGTTATATGTGAAGTCTTTGACGGCTACCGGTTCAGTCAACTCTTCAAGAAGCGCGGTCAGATAGACTTTGCACTCTTCTGCATCCGGCTTGTTAAAAAGCTTGCACAAGGCATTCATCGAGATATAGACATACGGTTCTCTCTGTTGTAGCGATGTATAATAGATCCTGTTTGCCAACTTGACAGCATCCTCGCTCGGATGTTTCTTGAGTAATCGTTTTTTTATCTCGGACATTTCAACAGACTCCTTCATCCCCCTATTGTGGATCTCTACAATCCATGATGGCACTTTAAACGTTTAGCAAATTATATTCCATTTTTGTTAACCGTTTTGATAGCTGCTACGCTATATAATGGGCGCATGATTAAATCACTACTGCTCATTCTTACATTTTTCACAACAGGCTATGCGCTTGAGATCATCCAGAAACCGATCCGTTTCAGCGAGCATCGCAAGCAGCTCACCTTAGAGTATATCCAAACACATTACGGATTCTCTCCCGCCGATATCACTATTGTCCCGCGTATGATCGTCATTCATTATACGGCGATCCCGACACTGAAGGGCTCCTTCGACGCTTTTGACAATGAAGAGCTGCCTGCAAGCCGAAGCGATATCTCGGGTAAACACACGACAGTAAATGTCGCAGTCCCCTACCTGGTCGACCGTGACGGCACCATCTATCAGCTCATGCCTGAGAACTGGATGGGACGCCATGTCATCGGGCTGAACTACAGCAGCATCGGCATCGAAAATGTGGGTAACCTCGGTGATTTGACCCCGAAACAGCTGCAGGCAAACATCGCCCTCATCGATCACCTCACAAAAACATACAGCAGCATCGAATACCTCATCGGCCACTCCGAATACCGCTGTTTTGAAAAGAGTCCTCTCTGGCTTGAAAAAGACCGAAGCTACCGTACAGAGAAAGAGGATCCGGGCGAGAAGTTCATGCTAGACCTTCGAATCACCCTGCCTGCGCTCAAACAAGCACCCTGCCCATGATCGCCACGCCGCTCTTTTATCTGTTAAGTCTTGCCCTGCTTGCCGGCATGCTCGGCGCTCTGGAAAAAGTCAGCAGATACAGGGTTTTTACCTTTCTGCCGGCTGTCGTTCTCATCTATGCCGCTGCGATGCTTTTGGCGCAGTTGGGCCTGTGGCAGGAAAATGAAACGATACACGCAAGCTATAAAAGCGTCAAAACAGTGCTGCTGCCGGCCATGCTTTTTGTGATGCTCCTGCAGATCGATCTCAAAGCCTTTGCCGGACTCGGAAGATCCCTCATCATCGCCTATGTGGCTTCCGTACTCTCGCTCTCTTTTGCTTTTGTCGCGCTGTTCTGGCTCTTTTCTCTGGACAACGACGCTGCCGGCGTCTTTGCCACGCTGGCCGGAAGCTGGACGGGCGGTACCGCCAACATGCTGGCCGTTGCCGGCGCACTCGGTGTCCGTGAAGAGCTGATGGGGTATGCGCTGATCGTCGACTCCATCGACTACACCGTCTGGGTGATGACCCTGCTCTTTCTGGTCGCCTTTGCCCCTGCTTTCAACCGCTGGACAAACGCGCCCCTCCGATTCAAGAGTGTCGATACAGAGCAGGAGAGCAAAAAGATCAAACCATGGCCTCTTGTGCTGCTTTTTGCCTTCTCGCTCCTCATCGCCTACCTCGGAAACATGCTCGCTTCGTTTCCGATCGGCCTCTCTCAAACCACCTGGAGTGTTCTCTTTGCCACACTTTTTGGCGTGATAGCTTCACGTACACCGCTCAGGGATATAGCAGGTTCGCCTCTGCTCGCCGGTGCTATGCTGATGTTCCTGATCGCACTTATCGGTTCACAGGCCCACCTCCGCGGGTTCGAGGCGGTGCCGCTCTACCTGGGCATAGGGCTGCTGATATTGCTGCTGCACGCAGCAATCATGGTCATCGCCGCGAAACTGTTCAAACTTGACCTTTTCAGCATAGGGGTCGCCTCCCTGGCCAATATCGGCGGGGTCGCCTCGGCGCCCATACTGGCCGCTGCCTATCACCGCTCCCTCATCGGTATCGCAGTACTGATGGCGATCATGGGCTACCTCATCGGTACCTTTGCCGGACTGGCGATCGGCTACATCCTGCAAGGTATCGCCGGATGATCATTACGCATATTACGCTTGAGATCGAAAAGATCCCGCTGCGCACTCCGTTTATCACCGCCCTTCGCAGAGTGGACGATGTTGAGAACATCCGTATTGCTATTCACACCGACACCCCGAACATCGGCTACGGTGCAGCGCCTGCCACCAAGGCGATAACGGGCGAAGGCCTCAAAACGATTGCGCATACCATCAAAAAGAGCATCGCGCCAAAGCTTGTCGGAGAGACTTTTGAGCTGACCGGACTGCTCAAGCTTCTGCACACCTGCTGTAAAGGCAACAGCAGTGCCAAAGCGGCCGTTGACATGGCGCTGTACGACCTCGCCGCTGTTTCAGACAACAGCTCCCTTGTTGCGTTTCTGGGGGCATCACCGAAACCGCTTCAGAGCGCCGTGACGATCAGCCTGAAATCGCCGCAGGAGATGGCCGACGATGCCAGAGAGGCCTATGGACGCGGCTTTGACATCCTCAAAGTAAAAGTCGGCGGAAGAGACGGCCTCGATATAGCACGCATCGAAACTGTTAGAGAAGCCGTACCCGAAGCGCGTCTGCTGATCGATGCCAACCAGGCGTGGGACGTTGACGAATCGCTGCATATCATCAAGGCGATCGCGCCGCTGAACATCGAGCTGATCGAGCAGCCGGTGGTCGGCAGTGATATTGAAGGTTTGCGACAGATCACCGAGAAAAGTCCCATTGCGATATTGGCCGATGAGGCGGTCTTTACACTGGAAGATGCCAAAAAGGTCGTCGAGAACAGAGCGGCTGATCTCATCAACATCAAACTGATGAAGTGCGGGGGAATATCCAGGGCGATCGAGATCATCGAGTACTGCCGTAAAAACGGAGTCAAATGCATGATGGGATCGATGCTGGAGGGGCCGACCTCCATCGCCCTGACCGCCCAGCTGGTGATGGCTTACAGCGACGCCTTCAGCCATATCGACCTCGACAGTCCGCTGCTTTACAAAAAGATCCCGACAGGGACAGGCCTGCAATTTTTCAACAACACCATCACGCTTGAAGAGGATGATATTTACAGCCTGTATATCCTGCAGTGTTCCGACAACAGCTTCTACACCGGCATTGCCAAAGAGCTGGACAAGCGCCTGGACGAGCACAACAACTCGCCGAAAGGTGCCAAGTACACCAAGGCAAGACGTCCCGTTAAAGTCGTTTATGAGGAGAAACACCGCTCAAAAAGCAGTGCTTTGAAAAGAGAGTTGGAAATTAAGAAGATGTCGCGTTCGCAGAAAGAGAGGCTGATCTCGCTGCAGCAGAGGTAAAGACTACGCTTCGCCTTCAGAACGCATTTCGTCGATCTCGGCGATGATCTCGCCCGCTTCCTCTTCATCGATCTCGCCCGCTTCCGCCTCTTCGAGCATCACTTTGAAATCGGTCTTGAGTTCCTGAAGCTCTGCCAGCTCCTTTTTCACATCATCGGTTGCCGTTTTGGTATCGTTGATCAGCTCAAACAGCCCGTCTATGACGTCTTCGATCTCGGGGATAATATCGTTTTTAAGCAGGTCGATCAGATCTTCTACATTTGTCATGTTGTTTCCTATTGTTTGATGGACGTATTTTAGCCTATTTTTTCGAGTGTTCGACCTCTTGAAGTTTTTTCAGAAAGCTTTTGGCATCAGCGCCGCCGACCATCATGCGCCCGATCTGCTTGCCGTCAGAATCCAAAAAGTAGTACGTTGGCGTGGCAAAAACCTTGAAACCCTTTCTTGAATCATATTCGGTATCGATCTCAACAGGGACAAAAAAGGAGTTGACATAATTGGAGACTTCGGGGTCGGTATAGACCTCTTTTTTCATCTTGTTACAGGCATTACACTCTTCACGTGAAAACATGATCAGGACTTTTTTGTTCTCCTCTTTTGCCTGCTTGAGTGCTTCCGTGTAATCCTCTGCCCAATCAAGATCGGCAAACAGCGATGTGCTGACAAGCAATATAGACATCAATAGTTTTATCATACATTCTCCTTCTCAATAGGGAAGATTATACCCGAAGATGTGCGCTAATCCTAGAGAGGCAGAGATTTACCCGAAATTCAGTGCGCTACCAGCCTTGCTACTACATTGATATTATCTTTGATGATCGCGCTCATAAAGCTGTTATCGATATCGAACGCTGTACGGTCGACTACGCCGGTGAGTTTGATTGTGACCCCATCATCACCTACTTCGATCTTTTTAATCTTGAAATTGAGTGTTTTCGTAATATCTTTGATCGTTACATCGGCAATAACGTTCTTCTGCGTTACCGCTTTTGAACGAAAGGTGATGGTATGAAACTTCACCTCATAAAAAAAGTCACTGCTCAGAAGATGGTCGTCACGCCTGGCATTGCCGGTATTGATAGAAATAACGGCGACCTCACCGTTAATGGCCGTGACCTTCCCCTCTTCTACGGTGATCGTACCGCCAAAACTGCTAAAGTTACCATCCACACTGGCAAAAAAGAACTCTGTCGCCGTAAAATCGATAGACGAACGCTTTGTATCCACTGTCAGCTCATTACCTAAGGCTATTATTGCCGTGAACAGCAATACTGCTATCATTCTCATCATCTCCCCTTTTTCACACTTATCTATACCTTAGCTTGCCATATTGTATCTGTAACATTAACATAAGGTTCAGCACTACTGAAATTTTATAAGTTTTTGATAGATAAAGCGAGAGGGTCCGTGCAGCGTCCGAAAGAAGGCCCCGCTGCCACGGCATATATTATTTGCTTGGGGTATTGACCATCCATTTGGAGTGGGTATCCAGATAGTCCCAGAAAGACTGGATATACTCGGGGGTGATCCCCTCTTTTTCAAGCTCGGGCAGCAGTTTGGCGTAGAGGCTCAGCCAGGTGCGGCGGCCATGTTCGTCAATACGGAACGGTGCATGGCGCCCCACCATGCGCGCTTCGCCCCTTGTCTGTTCGAAATAGTTCGGCCCGCCGCAGATCTGGATCAGGAAATCGGCCGCATGTTTTTGCGCTTCGGCGAAATCCTCATCATCCACCGGAAAAAGAAAGGCGATATCACTCTCGCGTATCAGGTCATAGTGTGCATTGACCAACTCTCTGAAACGCTCTTCGCCCACCTCGTAAAAAAAGCCCGGATGCGGTTTCGTCACAGGCGGAAATTCCCCGAGTTTGCCCTCGGAAATCGTTAGATCCAACATCAAAATCCTTCTCATAGTAATCTATACATTGTAGTTTAACCAAACTAAACAGTGTATTAAAAGGTGCTCCTTATAATTTTGATAAGAAGAGATGTGTCAATGTGCTTCAGCCACCGCTGCATTTGCCGGCACCGCATCTCATCGGCTTCCCGTCATTCATGACACCGCACTTTGTGCTCAATCTCCCCGTCTCCGGGTCACGCACGCAGTCATAAAGCGCCTTGGTGTTTTGCGCTTTTGTGACGCAGTCGCGCCGGCTGTCCTCTTCTCGCATCTGCGAGAGGATATTCATCCTCTTTTTCGCCAGTGCGCTGTTTCCCTCAGGCATATTGGCCCCGCACTTGCCGGCACCGCACTTCATAATGCTGCCGGCCGCAGCACTGTTTTTGGACCTGTCGTCCCGCTCGCTGCAGCCCAGGCCTGCAGCGAGCAATGAGAGCAATAACAGGCTTTTCATCACCCTTTTAATCATCTTCGACCTCCTCTTTTTTTTCTTCTCCTTCGCGCTGCATACGCTTAAGCTGCCACCTACCGTAGATCTCGTAAAGCAGCGGGATAATGACGAGGCTCAGCAGTGCGGAGGAGACGACGCCGCCGATCATCGGTGCGGCGATGCGCTGTGTCACTTCGGAACCGACCCCGGTGTTGTACATGATCGGCAACAGTGCGGCAAGGGTGGCGAAGACCGTCATCAGTTTTGGGCGTACCCGCTGAACAGCACCCTCATAAATGGCGGCTTCGAGATGCTCTACATTGTACGTTTCGCCCCATTTTTCCTGAGCATTTTCGACACTCTCTTTCAGATAGACGATCATGACGATCGCCGTCTCGGCGGCGATACCCAGCAGGGCGAGAAAGCCGACGATAACGGCGATACTCATGTTGAAGTCCAAATAGTCGATATAGAGCAGCCCGCCCATCAGAGCAAACGGCAGGGCAAAGAAGACGATCAGTGTCGGTATGATCTCTTTGAGTGCCAGGTAGATCAACAGCAAAATAAGCAGAAACGTGACCGGCACGATCCAGACGATCTTCGCCATCGCCGACTCAAGATACTCCGACTGCCCCGCCCACTCCAGGTAATACCCCTCAGGCAGTTCGATCGCCTCGACCACACTCTTCGCCTCGTCCTTGTAGGCGGTTGCCGAGATCCCCTCTTTTGGCGTGATGTAGACAAAGGTGACCGGGGTGGCCATCTCGCTTTTCATGACGGAAGCGCTTTCACGGTAATCGACCTTTGCAAAGGTCTCCAGAGGGACAAACCCCAGCTTCGTCTTGATCTGCAGATTGCGGATCGCCCCGACACTTCGGCGTTCCTCCTCCTCAAGGCGCAGTGCTACGCTATAGCGTTCGAGCCCCTTGTACATCGTCGAGATCTGCATACCGCCGATGGCTGCCGACGTGTAAGCCAAAAGAACCGCTTCGCTCAGGCCGTATCGCGCCAGCGCGGCTTTGTCGATATCGATATCGATGTAATACCCGGCACTTGCCCGGTCGGCGACGACCGAAAGGGTCTTGTTGAAATTGCGCAGCCGCTCTTCGATCTCCTTGGAGAGACGCTGCAGCACCTCGGCATCGGCGCCGTAAAGCTTGATCCCCAGCGGGGTGCGGATACCACTGAGCAGCATGTCGATACGCCCTCGGATCGGGTAGGTCCAGGAGTTGACCAGACCCGGCACCCGAAGAGCTGCCTCCATCTCCGCCATCAGCTTTTCATAAGTCATCCCCTCGCGCCATTCGCTCTTCTCTTTAAAGGTAATGATCGTCTCGAGCATTCCCAGCGGCGCCGGGTCGGTCGCCGAGTCAGCCCTGCCGCCCTTGCCGAAAACAGTCTCGACCTCGGGAAAGGAGTTCAGGATCTTGTCCGTTTTCTGGGTCAACGCCCTGCTCTGATCGACACTGATACCAAACGGGGTAACCGGCATGTACATAAAGGTCTCTTCGTTGAGCATCGGCATAAATTCCCAATTGAGATTTTTGTAGAGCGGGTACATGTATCCCAGCGAGACTATCAGCAACACAATCAGAAGGTATTTGATCTTCAGTCCGTAGACAACAATAGGACGGTAGAGCCAGATAAAAAAACGGCTCAACGGGTTTCTGCGCTCTTCAAGGATCCTGCCGCGGACGAAAAAGAGCATCAGCACCGGCACCAGTGTGACCGAGAGCAGCGCCCCGGCACTCATGGCAAAGGTCTTGGTATAGGCCAGCGGCCCGAAGAGCCGCCCTTCCTGTCCTCCCAAAGCGAAGATCGGCAGAAAAGAGACTACGACCAGCGCCAGCGCAAAAAAGATAGGTCTGCCGACGAGCTGAGAGGAGTGCAAAATGACATTGACCCGCTCTTTATCGCTTAATCTGACATCTTCGGGAGTCCTTAAGTGCGGTTCATCTGCACGTGGGCCTTCCGCCGAGGAAAACTCAGCGTTAGCGTAGGCCTGGCGGCTTTGCTGCTTGACCGTTTCAGCTTTATGAATGGACTTGTGGGCATTCTCGATCATCACGATCGTTGCATCCACCATCGCCCCGATCGCGATCGCGATGCCACCGAGACTCATGATGTTCGAACCGATCCCGAATCCTTTCATCAGTAAAAAGGTAAACCCGATGGTCAGCGGCAGAATAATCAACAGGATCAGTGATGAACGCAGGTGCAGCAGGAAGAGGGCGATGATAACCACCACGATGGTGCTCTCTTCGATCAGGGTGCCCCGCAGCGTGCCCACCGCCTTTTCGATCAATCCCGAGCGGTCATAGACCGTGACTACATCGACGCCGTCGACCTTGAGCTCCGCCATCTTCGACTTTATCTTTTTGATGACCGAATAGACATCCTCGCCGTAGCGCACCATCACGATGCCACCGACCACTTCCCCTTCGCCGTTCAGGTCAGCCATACCCCGGCGGTTGGCCGGTACCAGCTCCACCCGGGCGATATCGCCGATGGTAAGCGGCACCCCCTCCGGGGTGGCAACTACGAGGGAGCGGATCTCATCGAGGTCCTTGAGGTAACCCTTGGCCTGCACCATCCACTCGTAACCGTTCTGGATGACGATGCGCCCGCCGGTGTCATCGTTGTTTGCTTTGAGGACCTTGGCGACATCACCGATAGAGAGGTTGTGCATGACCAAAGCGTCACTCTTGACCGTGACCTGATAGGTCGGGACGAAACCGCCGATGCTGGCCACTTCGGAGACTCCGTCCATGCCCAACAGTGCGTATTTGTAATAGTAGTCCTGCAGGGTTCGCAATTCCGCAAGATTTTTGGTCTTGGAGGTCAGTGCATATTCATAGACCCAACCGACGCCCGAAGCGTCGGGTCCGAGGCTCACTTCCAGGCCTGAAGGCAACTGAGACTGCACCGAAGCGAGCTGTTCAAGTACCCGTGAGCGTGCCCAGTAGAGGTCGGTGCCCTCTTTGAAGATGATGTAGATCAGCGCATTGCCGTAGGTCGAGTAACCGCGTACCGTCTCGATATCGGCGATGGAGAGAAACTGTGACACCAGCGGGTAGGTCCCCTGATCCTCTATGATCTCAGGACTCTGTCCCGCCCAGTTGACCTTGACGATGACCTGCGGCGGCGAAAGGTCCGGCAGGGCGTCCAGCGGGGTGTTCTTCATCGCCCAGTATGAGCCGATGACCAAAAAGAGCGTCACCATCAAAACGAGAAAACGGTTTCTGATACTTAACGCTATGAGTTTTTCAATCATCATTTTCTCCTCTTACTTAGTACAAGCCATTGATCTGGGCATCAGAGTCCATCATAAAGAGGGCGTTGTCCACCACCTCATCGCCGGCATCGAGACCGCTTTTTACGATATAGGTATTGTTGTCAAGCGGCTCGACATCGACCGTTTTGGGTTCATACTCACCCTCAAATTCACCCACGCCAAAGACATAGAACTGCCCGTTCTTTCGGATGACCGCTGTGGTCGGCAAAGTGAGATGGGTTTCAGGCGCGCTGCTTGCGGTGATCGTCGCATACATGCCGGGCAACAGATCTGCCTTGGCGTTCATGACCTCCAAACGCAGCGTCGCCGTTGCCTCTTTCGGATCGATGCTGGGGTAGAATTGCATCTTCCTGGCAGAAAAAACACCGTCCGAGCCCACTGCCGTGACACTGAAGTCAGTCAAGTTCCGGTACCCGGCAAGCTCTTTTTGGTAGACCTTTACCTCAACCCAGACCTTCTTAAGATCGACAATGGTAAAGAGCTTTTGTTTGGTGACGAATGCGCCCAGATTGTTGACATTTTTTTCAAAAAGATACCCGCTTGACGGTGCGGTGATGTAGCTGTATTGACCTGCCTTGCCGCTTCTTCTGACCGCAGCGATCTCACTGCCTGCAACGCCCAGCAGCTGCAGTTTCTCTTTGGCGCTCTCTACCATCGCCGCATTGGGACGCTGCTTGTCATAGTTGACCGCATTGATGTAATCCTCTTTGGCCTGCAGAATCTCCGGCGAATAGACCTTTGCCAGCTTTTCGCCTTTGCGCACTTTTTGGTAGCGCTTGTCGGCATACAGCGTGACAATGTAACCGCCGTAACGCGGTACGACATCGTACACACGCGATTCGTCCACCTTTACATAACCGTAATTTTTTCGGCTTTGCGCACTCTTTTGCGCTTTGACTTTCACCGTCTGAACATTGAAGAGCTGTTCAACCGTCGCCTCTTTTGCCATCAGAGGCATCAATAACATCAAAATTATGACTGCTTTTTTCATCGTGTCTCTCCTGTCATCGCATCTAACGAAGCTTCCGTCATGTTAAACCGTACCGTCGCTTTGATGAGTTGCTCATCAAGCGCCAGTTTCTGCTTTAAAAGGTCGATATAGACAAAAAGATCCTGCCCGCTTTTGACCGAGGCGCTGGTCAACTCAAACATATGCTCGATCTGCGGCATGCTCTCGTCATGAATGATCCGATAGATAGCGTACGCATCTTCGAGCTGGGCGTAAAGCCCTCCGAGTTCACCCCGGAGGCGTTGCAGATAGTCCTGGCTCTCCGAAGCTTTCGAGAGCGCCATCTTACGGGCCGCTTCCGTGTTGTCGCTCTCGGTACCGTAGATGGGCAGGGCCATGCCGAAACCGACATTGACATAGTCGTTATACGATTGTCGGTGAAAGTAGCCGACCTGCACAAAAGGGTCGACATTGCCCGAAAGGTCCTGTACTTTTATATCGCTCTGTGCCAGTTGGACTTCGGCACTTTTTGCGCCGTAGCCTCTGTTGTTCGCCAACTTCTGCGTATAGAGTTCCAGCTCTTTCGGGGCCTGGACCTGCAGATCGACCTCGACACTCAAAATCTCCTGTGCTGCGAGGTAGCTGAGTTTCGCGTACAGCATTTTTCGCATACTCTCGTACCGGCTCTTTTTGATCTTTAGCTGCGATAGTGTCAGCTCGGCCGACATGATCCCCATATGGCTGCTGGTACGGGTGGCACTGTAAGCGGTATTGAGTTCGATGTTTTGGCGCGTTACCTCGATGTATTCTCCGATGACCTTCAACTCTTCATCGACTTCCCAAATGCCATAGGACGTCATCTTGATGCGCTCCACCAGTTTCACCTTCGACTCTTCCAGGCTCAAAGCGGTGACCTGCTTCCTCGCGCGTGAGCGTGCCGTCGCGGCGTCACGTTTTCCGAAAGAGGGAAACTTCTGTTTCAGGATGACACTGGTCGTCTGCATCGGTTCAAGCGAACGGTCGGTTATGTCCTCAAACTGAATGTCGTTGATAGCGAAAGCGATCTCGGGGTTGGCAAAGTTACGGGTAGAGGAGATCTGATAATCTTCAGCATAGAGACGCGCTTGTATCGCCTCTAAAGAGGGATGGAAAGCCAACGCATTATCGATGATCACCTCCAACGGTGTGGCACTCAACAACAGGGGCAGAAACATCAAGAGTATCTGTTTCATGATCTATCCTAGATATTGACGGATGTTTTTACCCGTATCCGCTTGCCGGTTTTCGGTGTAATAAGAATATGTATCTGCCATGTTCCGCCCATCGAAAAGTTCACATCGGCTTTGTACTTACCACCGCCAAGGGAGGTCGCGTCAACAACACTCTCCATCGCCGGCATACCCGGCATGGCAGGCATAAAGACTTTCAGGCTGACTGCCGCACCTTCGGAAACCTTGGCATCGAGCGTCAGCATAAGTTCAAGCGTGTTGCTGCCGACGGCCAGAGGCTTTTCTACGCTCATGACAACCTTGGTTGTTCTAAACGTTGCCGTTTTTTCAAAACCTGCTGCATGGAGCAGCCCACCTGTCAACACGGCCATCATAAGAAGTTTGATCAAGGTTTTCACTGTTTCTCCTTCTATAGGGCACTTCTCAAGACCATAACAGACTTCAGAGGTGCCCTTAAATTTATACGAGTATATCGGTACTGTGTGAAGCGTTTGTGAAAGCGCCTAACGAGGTAGAAATCACCCTTTCTTGTTTAGAGTTTTGTCTTTTTCAGACACAAGGCGTTAATGATGACCGACACCGAACTGAAACTCATCGCCGTTGCCGCAATCATCGGCTCAAATCCCATACCGCATTTCGGACAGTTTCCCGGTCTGTCACTCACCACTTCCGGGTGCATCGGACAGATGTATTGCATCTGCACACTTTCAAAATTCTCAACCGCTTTTTCCAGTGCGATACCGCACTTTGGACATGAGCCGGGGCTCTTTTGTCGAACTTCAGGATGCATGGGACAGGTGTAAAATGTTCCTATAACGCCGCATGTACCGTCATCTCAATAGGGGCTTTCTTTGTTAGTCACATTACACCTCCACACTATTTTTCCAAGGCATCCCTCTTTCTTTTATACTCTTCTTCATCGATCTCACCCTTTGCAAACCGTATGTCCAAGATCTCTTTGGCAGAGAGGGTTTCTTTTTTGTTATTGTTTATGAAATACACCAATGCCACAATCAAGAGCAGTGGCAGTGTCCAAACTATCACCATTTCATAACCATGCATCTGCGACTCCTTTTTGGACTTAGTATATCGAGTCATTGTGAGGAGTGTGTGAACAAAACATATTCAGATCACATTCATTTTTTGTAGGGTCCCAAGGTATAATGGACGTTTATAAAATGTCGGCTCACAAACTGTTCACACAGACCCGGCATACTACGCGCCTAAAGGAGTGGGTAATGGAACAGACATTTCAAGTCGAAAACGTCAAGTGCGGCGGGTGTGCCTCGACGCTCAAAAGCAAGCTGAAAGAGCCTTTCGGAGAGGTCGAAGTCAACCTTGAGAAGATGCCGAGAGAGATCACCCTCGACGTCGATGCTGCACAAATCGATGAACTGCGCGCGGCCCTGAGAAAACTGGGTTACCCGATGAGCGATGAGAAACTTAACCTCTTTGACACGACCGCCACCAAAGCCAAAAGCTTCGTCTCCTGCGCCGTCGGACGGATGGACACGCCTTCGGCATAACAGTTTACGCATTTGCCGTTATAATGCCCTATGCACATACTACTCCTCGAAGATGACACTGTTCTGGCCGATATCTTGAAGGACTATCTTCAAGAGCAATATCAGGTAACGCATACCTACAGCATGAAAGAGGCAATGCGTCTTTGTGACGAGAACCGGTACGACCTCTATATCTTCGACATCAACGTTCCCGACGGCGACGGTATTACCCTCTTAAAAGAGCTTCGCGCCTTCCGCGATGAGACCCCGGCTATTTTCATTACCGCTTTTCATGACACAAAGCATCTTACCGAGGCTTTTCAGTCCGGCGGCAACGACTTCATCAAAAAACCGTTTGACCTTGAAGAACTGAACGTCCGCATCGACAACATCAAACGTCATTTCGGTCTGGACATGCAGATCACCCTCTCTGACGACACCGCTTTTGACCCGCAGACCCATACGCTGAACATCGCAGGTGCACTCCATAAACTCAGCGCCAAAGAGAGTGAATGCCTTCACTACCTCTATAAGAACCGCAACAGGGTCGTCAGCTCGGACGAGTTGCTGCAAAATCTCTGGGCCTATGATGAGATTCCCTCTGAAGACACCATCCGCACCCTCATCAAGCAGCTCCGCAAACATATCGGCAAAGAGCACATTATCAACATCAGAGGCGAAGGGTATCGCTATGAATGATCTCGAAAAACGCTCATTTTACTCATTTTTGAGTCTCTACGTCGGCTCCTCTTTTCTCTTTCTGGCACTGGCCGGTTTCTGGTATTACACCGCCCAGAAAAATGCCCTGCAAAACAACAACTATTTCCAGATGCAGCACTACAGCGACAAGGTGAGCGCGGCCATCATCAACGCGCACATGCATGGCGGCGGTCTGCACCTGCCTGCCCCGCCGCAAAAGACAGAGCTCACCCTGGTCTCGACACAGAACGACGTTGTTTACGGTGCACTGCCCCAGGATATTGAGACATTGAAAAATGACTTTTTGCTGCTCGACAACCGTACTATCCTCATCTCCGATGCCCCGCAGGAACACCTCAATATCAGATATGTCATCGTCGAGAGCACGACCTATCCCGAAGAACTCGAAGCGCTGCTGGCCTATCTGCTGCTGGTGATGATCGCTATTTCCCTCGGCATCGTCACTGTCGCATGGGTGCTCTCCAAGATCTTTATGCGTCCCATCCACCAGAAAGTCGAACAGATCGAACAGTTCATCCAGGACATCTCCCACGAACTGAACACCCCCGTCACCGCACTGCAGATGAGCTCAAAACGGGCCCTGCAGAAAGGGATCTATGACGAGAAGATCCTCACCAATATCGTCATCAGCACCAAACAGCTCTACAGCATCTACCGCTCACTGGCCTACCTCAACTTCGCTACCCCAAAAGAGGAGCCAAAAGAGCTTAACCTGCGGCCGATACTGGAGGAGAACATCGCCTACTACGGCGAACTGAGCCGTGCGAAAAAGATCGTCTTCAAAACCGAGTTGAGCGATGCCGCGCTGCGTATCACCGAAGAGAGGGCCGGGCTTCTCTTCTCAAACCTCATCGCCAACGCCATCAAATACTCCATGCCGAACACCACCGTTACGGTCACACTTAAAGAGCACCTCTTCAGCATCAAGGATGAGGGCGTCGGCATCAAAAAAGAGAAACTGGAGACGATCTTCAAGCCCTACGAACGGGGTTCGCAGATCGCCGGCGGTTTCGGGATCGGGCTGAGCATCGTCAAGCAGATCTGCGACGAATTCAAGATCGAGATCACTGTTGAATCGGAGTTAGATAAAGGGAGCTGCTTTACATTGACCTGGCAATAACTGTACCTCGCTATTCGCCACGCTGTTTCTCACCCTCTTTTGCCTTTTCAGGCACATTCACCTTCTCCAGGACCTTCTCAAGCGACCTGACCGTATTCATGATGTTTCCGACGGTCTCGGAGCCGGTAGAGACAATGGCGCGTACTTTCCACAACCCGTACCAGAGCAGGCCGAACAACACGGCGGCGATCACCAGCACCAAGATCAGGATCCTCGTCTCGATGCGGCTAAGCGTCGGGTCGATCAGATCGTTTTTAGACGAACTGAGCACCTCCTCTACATTCACCTTGGCATGGTCCAGAAGCGCATTGATGCCGCCCTGCACCTCTTCAAACTGTTTCGGCAGCGCATCGGCGACCTTGTTGATGGCATCGGCGTTGTTGTTCAAAGCTTTGGTCAGAGCGGTGATGAGCGCATGGTCCTGATCGGTAAAATCCTCTTTGTCGGAGAGCCGTTCGGTCAGTGCAGCGATCTGCTCGGAACTCTTTTGTATGGAAGCAACCGTCTCCTGAACACCCGCGACGGTGATCACCACCTCGATGCGGCTTGTCGCCGTGCTGTTGTGGTCGGCGGCCAGAGCGTCGGCCGAAACCAAAAGTATCAAACTGAAAAACAGAAGCGTGAAACGGTATCCCATAGATCTTCCTTTGATTTATCAAATTTTGCGTTCACGTTCATAACACCTTGAACAAGATTCATATTGGGACAATTCTATCACGTTTAACTTTGTCCGATTTTCAAGGCGTCCCCCTGTTTGGCGACAGCTTGCCTTGATCGTAAAACCTTCGCAACCCGCTTCGCCAGGGAGGGGAAGGTCGTCAGTTTGCCGCCGTAGACATGAAGCACCCTGTTCTGCCCGATGCGGTGGAGATCGAGCTTGTATTCGCGCGACATCCGGGTCGGGTCTTTTGCACTTTTGATGATCGGGCGGGTGCCGATGAAGACCTCTTTGATATCCTTGCTTGTCAGCGCTTTTTTCAGGTAGGCGTTGCTCTCTCTGAGCAGGTACTCGATATCCTCGTTGTTGACCTTTATCTTGTCCACCTCGACCGTTTCGCTGCGTTCCGTCGTGCCGATCAGCGTCGTCGCCTCTTCGGGAATGATGAAAAAGATCCGTTTGGATGCGGTCTCGAGAAAAAGCGGGTCGGGCACCAGCACCCTGTCGATGACGAGGTGGATGCCGCTCAGTTTTTCGATGGTGTAGGATGAGGGGAGCCCGAAACGGGCATTGACCTCGTCCACCCAAGCCCCGGTCGCGTTGACGAGCACCCCGGTCCGGACGGGGCCCCCGTCCAGTTCGATCCTGACCTCTTTATCATCTATCCTGATACTCTTTATCTCGGTATCTTCTACGATCTCCGCGCCACAGGCTTCCGCCTCATCGGCGATCCTGCATGTCAGGGCATAATCGTCTGTCTTGGCGTCGGAGTAGCGGAAGACCGCCTTGAGGTTGTCTGCCTTGAGCAGGTTGAACTGCTGCAGAAAAAGCGCTTTGTCGACCTCCTGCGCCTTCTGGCCGTGCCCCGCAAGAAGAGTGTAGAGCCAAAGACCCAGACGGATCATCCAAACCGGGCGTCGGGAGTGTTTGTAGAGAGGAAGATAGAATTGGCGCAGCCTCACAAGATCGGGGTAGTTCTCCAGGAGATATTTCCGGTCATGCAGGGCCTCTCGGACCAGGGAAAACTCGAAGTTCTCAAGGTAGCGCAGCCCGCCGTGAATAAGCCGCGACGAGTGTGACGATGCCCCGGATGCAATGCGCCTCTTCTCCAGCACCAGCACGCTCTTTCCCTCTTGCGCCAATGCTTTGGCAATCGCCGACCCGTTGATCCCGGCACCCAATACAACGACATCGTATCGGTCCTGCATCTTCCACCTCTTTTGGACAAAACTCATGTATGCCCATTGTAACCAAGATAAGGAGAGATACCATTGAATTATAATTGTACTCACGCAGCGCTATGAGACCTCTCACTATACTTGGAGAGTTGCATCAATATTGATACGGTGCGAAGATGTGCTATGATTCTGAAAATTCATTTCGAGGAGATCTTATGGACGATATCAGGTTCCCTTTTCTGGAACATATCGGAGCGCGGCTGATCCGCGCCGAAAAGGGGGAGGCCGAAGTCGCCCTCAAGACAGAGTCCTACCACCTTCAGCACATGGGCTTTGTTCACGGCGGCGTCATCTCGACGCTTATGGACAACACCGGCTGGTATGCGGCCGTCTCCAATCTCGATGAGGGGTTCACTTCCGTCACCATGGAGATCAAGATCAACTACCTCAAACCCGCTTCGGGTAAAGAGCTCAAAGCCATAGCAAAAGTGAAGCGTCAGGGACGGAGTACATCGTTCGTAACGATCGAGCTCTTCGACGACGCGAAACTCGTCGCCTATGCGACCGGCACCTACGCCGTTTTGCAGGAGCAGTAGAGGCCAAAAACGCCTATCTCCCTTTGGCCGCCTCTTCGGCAGCCTTCTTTTCCCTCGCTCTGTCCTTTTTGCTCTTGCCCTTTCCTTTAACAGGGGCCGGCCCCTTTACTTTTTTCGGCGCCTCGCCTTTGCGCTCAAAACCCGCTATCTGCTCGCGTTCAAGCCTGATGCCGCTGCGTTTTTCGATCAGGGCGAAGTGCGCCATGTCATCGTGGTCGATAAAAGAGACCGCTATACCCGATTTTCCGGCCCTCGCGGTGCGTCCTATGCGGTGGATGTAGTCTGCCGGTGAACGGGGAAGATCGAAGTTGACGACGCAGCTGATGCCGTCGATGTCCAGCCCCCTCGCGGCGATGTCGGTGGCGAAGAGGATCCGGATCTTCTTTGCCTTGAACTGCTCGAGGGTGTAGTTACGTTCCTCCTGATCGAGGTCGCCGTGAAACGACTGCGCCGAGAAGCCGTACTTCTTGAACTTCATCGCGATGTTGTCGGTGGCTCTTCGGTTGGCCATAAAGACCAGCACCTGTTCCCACTTCTCGGTATTGAGCAGATGCCTCAGCAGAGGCCCCCGGTTCTCGTGGTTGACCTCGATGACCCGCTGGAGAATGCTCTGTACCGTCGGCGTCTCCTCCTCGATCGTCACTTCGACGGGGTTGCGGGTGATCTTGGCGGCAATGTCGCGTATCTTCTGCGGATAGGTGGCCGAAAAGAGGAGGTTCCGACGCTTTTCAGGGATCGCTACCAGGACAAGGTCAAGCTCCTCGGCAAACCCGAGGTTGAGCATCTTGTCCGCTTCGTCCAGGATAAAGAACTCCAGATTAGAGAGGTTCATCTGCTTTTTTCTCAGGACATCGAGGAAGCGACCCGCGGTCGCCACAAGGATGTCGCACCCCTGCTGGACCCTGTAGAGTTGATCGCCGATGCTTTCGCCGCCGATGAGACTGACCACCTTCGGCTTTTTCGCCAAAAATGCTCCCATCGTCTCGAAAGTCTGCGCGACCTGAAGCGTCAGCTCCCTTGTCGGCGTCAGTACCAGTACCCTGATCTTCGCCTTCCCTTCACCTCTGCGTCCGGATAGAAGCTCCAGCACCGGTAGGACGAAGCTCGCGCTCTTGCCGCTGCCGGTCTGTGCCCTCGCCATCACATCATGCTCTTCAAGCACGAGCGGGATCACCTTCGCCTGAATCGGCGTCGGTTCGCTATAGCCGCTCGCCTGAAGCGCGCGCAGTATCGGCTCAGAGAGCCCGAAAATTGAAAACGGCATGGTGTCCCCTTATAATGTCTCGTTGATAGGCGAGAGGTCTATTTCTCTCCCCTTTTTGTATTTTTTCATGTACTCCACGATCATACCGTGAAAAAGGGCCAGTTCACGTGCGAGCCCGTCACTCTCCTTAAAGCCTTCCCTGCACCAGGCCTGAAGGTCGTGGTAGTCTTCGAACTCCCTTCCGAGAGCGGCCGCCAGCTGCTGTGTGTACTTGTCGACCACCATCACCGCGCGGCCGCAGCCGTAGCAGAGAATGGCGTCGGCGCTCTCGAACCCGATGCCGCGCTGTTCCAGGAGCCACTCCCGGTTCACCCCGCAGCAGAAATTTTCGAAACCGCCGAAATCCCCGATGATGTTTCGACAGAGACACTGGATATTTTTGGATTTTGCCTTGAAAAATCCGCTGGGTCTTATGCACTCTATCAGCAGTTCCATTGGCGCTCTAGCGATGGCCTCAAGGGAGAGAAGGTCATTGTTTCGGAGGTTGTCAAGCGACTGTTCGACTCGCTGCCACTGGCTGTTCTGCGTCAGGATGGCCCCGACAACGACCTCAAAGCTGTAGGCGTTCGGCCACCAGAACTCCGGCGACGCTTTCAGAAGGTCGAGCTTTTGCAGTGTCCGGTAGAGATCGTAGCCGCTCTCGATCATGACTCCGGCCACGCCTCGCTCTCCAGGCGCCTGCCGTCATCGAAAATCTTCAATTTTCTGGCGCGGACACACTTGCCCTCTTCGAGCTCCATGATCACGATCTGCATGATCTTTTTGCATTTATCCGGCACATTGAAATGGCCGCCGATCCCGGTCAGAAATCGCTGCAGAGGTATCTTTGGATCCATGCCGATGACATTGTCTCGGCACCCCGTCAGACCGATATCGCTCAGGTAGGCCGTGCCGTTAGCGATCTGAAAGTCGTCGGTGCCGACATGGGTATGCGTCCCGATGATACCGCTCACTTCGCCCTGCAGCAGCATCATCATCGCCCGCTTTTCGCTGCTGGCTTCGGCATGGATGTCGAGGAAGACCGCCTCAGCACCCTGCTCTTTGAGGCTTTCGACACTCTTTTGCGCGCAAATAAAGGGGTTGTCCACCATCGGCATCGTGTAATGGCCCATGATGTTGATCACACCGAGTTTGGTGCCGTTGACCTCGTAAAGCTTCATCCCGGTTCCGGGCGTCTCGTCAGGGTAGTTGTGCGGGCGCAGCAGTTCCATCTTCTCAAAGAGCGGCAGGATCTCTTTTTTATCGAAAGAGTGGTTGCCGCCAGTCATGACGTCGATGCCTGCATCAAAGAGCTCTTTTGCATTTTTTTCCGTGAGCCCGAAACCGTGCGAGGCGTTCTCGTAGTTACCGATAACGAAGTCGATACCGAACTCTTCGCGCAGAACTTTCAGATGCGTCTTGACCATCGAACGGCCTGGACGACCGACGATATCACCGATAAATGCCAGTGTCAAATTGTTACGACTCGGCATTTAGTGCCTCCCTGCATTGTGCTTTAACACTGATATGACTCGGCATTTATTACTGCCCTTTTGTAATGAACTGTTACTTCTAATCATAATCGTATTGTATCGACAGATGCGTTAAACTCCACTCGACTGCTCCAGCTATCGCAATTCCTGCTTGAGCTGCTCGAGCCGGTCGATGCGGTTCTGGGTACTCGGATGGGTGGAGAAGAGCTCTTTAAAAGAGATATCGTGCCCGCTGAAGGGGTTGATGATGAACATATGCGCTGTCTGTTGTGTGGCATGCGCCAGATCGCCCCTGCGGGCATAGTTGTCCAGCTTTGCAAGAGCGCGCTGCAGCCACTCGGGGTGCCCGGTCAGCCGAGCAGCCCCCTCGTCGGCAATGAACTCGCGGTTGCGGCTCACCGCCATCTGGATAACGGTCGCCACCAACGGCATGATGATCATCAGTGCGATCATTACGATCGGGTTTTGGCGGTTGCTGTTGTCACGAAAGAAGATCCCGAACTGCGCCAGCAGTGCTATCGCCCCGGCCATCGTCGCGGCAACGCTGCCGATGAGGATGTCGTAATGCCTGACATGGCTGAGTTCATGGGCCAGCACCGCTTCGACCTCCTCCTCATCAAGCAGCTCCAACAGCCCCTCCGTCACCGCCACGGCAGCGTGCGACGGATTACGCCCGGTCGCGAAAGCATTAGGCGTGCGGTCGGGAATGATATAGACCTTGGGCATCGGCACCTCGCCTTTGTGCGAGAGTCGCTCCACGATCGCATAGAGACCAGGCGCTTTGGCGCGGCTTACCTCGACGGCATTATAGTGGTGAAGCACCAGCTTGTCGGAGTTGTAATAGCTGAAGAAGTTCATCCCCAAGGCAATAAGAAAAGCGATTGTCATCCCCTGCTGACCGCCGAGCATTCCGCCCGCCCAGACCAAAAGCAGCGTCATCGCACCCATCAGAAAAAATGTTTTGAATAACTCCATTATCTCACCTCTTTTTCTATCCTATACCTGTATAAAATTTTACCAGAGAAGGACAAATAAGGACAAATGATGGACAAGGGGGCAACCGGGTTCCCCCTCTTAAAGTACCTTCGGTTTCGCCGTACGCAGGTAGTGCAGCACCTCTTTGATGATATCATCGTCGTCTTTGCTCGCCGCCTTCATACTCTCTTTAGAACCGTTGGCGTATTCGACGGTGATGTTTTGGCCATAGTTCATGATCTTGACGATCTTTTTCCCGATCGAAAGCAGTTTGATGACCATCAGTTCAAAGAACTGCTTGGTCGGCTCGTCTAGCTTGCCGAAACGGTCAATTGCCTCCTCCTCGATCTCGTAGATCTCGGTCGGCTCCTCGCACTGGCTGAGACGGCGGTAGAGTTCCAGACGCAGACGGTCCTCTTTGACCACCTCGTCCGAGATATAGGCAGAGATGGCCAGCTTGATGTCCACCTTGGCGCGCGCTTTCTCCTGCGTATTGCTCAGCTCTTTGATGGCGTCTTCGAGCATCTTCAGGTAGAGCGAATAACCGATGTTCTTGATGTGGCCGCTCTGCGCATCGCCGACCAGGTTCCCGCCGCCGCGTATCTCAAGGTCGTGAAAGGCCAAAATGGAGCCGCTGCCCAGGAAAGAGTTGGACTCCAGGGCCACGAGTCTTTTTTTCGCCTCGTCGGTCAGGTTCTCTTTGTTGTCGACAATGAAATAGGCGAAGCCCTCGGTGTGGCCCCGTCCGACGCGTCCGCGGAGCTGGTGCAGGTCGGCGATGCCGAAGCGGTCTGCCCCGTCGATCAGCATGGTGTTGACCTGCGGCATGTGGATGCCCGACTCGATAATCGAAGTGGCCAGCATCAGGTCGTACTTGCCCTCCTGGAAATCAAGAAGCGCTTTCTCGGTCTCGACGGCCGAGACCTGCGAGTGGAGCATCAGGATGCGCAGCTCAGGCAGAAGCTTTTTCAGCTCCCCCTCTTTGATCGGCATCATATTGATGTTGTTGAAGACGTAGAAGACCTGGCCGCCGCGACGGAGTTCGCGCAGGATCACCTCTTTGACCAGCTTCTCGTCATAAGCCTTGACAAAGGTGCGTACCCCCTGGCGTTCGCTCGGCGGTGTAAGAAGCTGGCTCATCGTCTTGATTGAGCTGAGCGCCTGGTTGAGCGAACGCGGGATCGGCGTCGCACTCATTGAGAGGAGGTGCACCTTCTCATAGAGCTGCTTGAGCTTCTCTTTCTGCTTCACCCCGAACTTGTGTTCCTCGTCGATGATGACGAGGCCGAGGTTTTTGAACTCGGCGCCAAAAAGGGCATGCGTCCCTACCACCGCGTCGATGCGCCCTTCTTTCAGTGCCGTCAGGGTCCCTTTTTTGACCTTCGGCGTGGAGAAACGGTCGAGCTTGGCGACCTTGATATCGAGCTCCTTGAACCGCTCTTCAAGAGAGTGATAGTGCTGCGAGCTCAGCAGGGTCGTCGGTACGATCAGTGCCGACTGGAACCCCGCCTTGGCTACGGCGAAGATCGCGTTCATCGCCACCTCGGTCTTGCCGAAACCGACATCCCCGCTCAACAGTCGGTCCATGATGTGGCCGGAGGCCATCTCCTCGAGTATCTCCCGGATAGACTGGTTCTGGTCGTCCGTATAGTCGAACCCGGCCATCGCCTGGAAGTTCTTGACCTCCTCGGCATCGTAAGCGATCACCGGCGCTTTGATCAGCGCACGCGACGCGGCAGTGTTGATGATCTCGGAGGCGATCTCAAAGAGCCGTTTCTTCACCTTCTCTTTAAGGCGTCCGAAACTCCCTTTACCCAGTTTGTCGAGCACCGGCAGTGCCCCGCCGCCCGCCATATAACGGTCAATGGTCTCCAGGTTCTCTACCGGCAGCAGCACCTTGTCGTCGCCTTGATACTTGATGGTGACAAAGTCCTTGACCCCGCCCAGTATCTCAGCCTGTTCGATCCCCTCAAAGATACCGACACCGTAGTCCTCGTGCACGACATAGTCGCCCTTTTTCAGATCATCGAGGATAATGCTGCTTTTGCGGCGGCGGCGTCTGGCAACCGGCTTGTTGAGCGAAATGACGATCTCCTCGTCGCTGATGACATTGAGGATAATGGGCGAATAGCGTATCTCAACGGCTGTCGTGTCGAAGATATTGGCCTGTTTGACCTGTGCTTCGTTACTGGCAATGATCGTCGTTTTTTTGCCTTTATGCACCGAGAGCAGCGTAGGGACATTGGTCACGGCCAGCTCTTTACAGTGCTGCTCCTCCGCCATGACATCTATCGCAAAGTTCTCACGCGGTACCTGAGGCTCGTTGATGATATAGACCTCATCCAACAGAGCCTCCATCGGCTTGATAAAGAGAGCCTTTTTCCCCTCTGTAAAAGTGTCTGCCAGAATATCAAGATACCAGAACCCGAGAGAAGCCACATCTTTGACAAAACTGTCGCTCCCGCTCTCCTCGCACTTTTTATTCAGCGCCTCGAACGCGGTCTCATTCAATGCGTACAGGGCGGGCGATATCTCTATGGTATCAATCGTATCGCCGATCGTACGCTGTTTTTCAAGGGTAAAGTGCTTGATCTCTTCGATCTCTTCATCAAAAAGGGAGATGCGGTAGGGGTTTTCGGAGTTCGGGGTAAAAATATCGATGATATCGCCGCGAAACGAGATTTCACCTTCGACCTGCACCATATCGACAAAGCTGTAGCCCCAGAAGAGCATCTTCTCTTTAAAGGCTTTGAGATCGATGGTCTGCGCGTATTCTATGCTCACTACCTCCAACAGTTCCGGCTTAGGCAGAGGGAAAAGCAGGGTTTTAAGCGGCGAGATGATCAGCGGTTTGTTGTTGGCGGAGTAATAGCTTCGAAGCGCTTTAAAAAGTTCCTGCATCTCCTCTTTGAAAGGACGGAGGTCATCTTCGTAACGGGCACGAAAATCGGGGAAGACCAGAACTTCGCGTTCAAAGAATCTCGCGACATCGGCTAAGTGGTGGCTCTCTTTTTCATCTTCGCAGATCAAAAGCTCAAGATCATCTATGTTGTTTTTACGAAACTGTTCGAACAGGCGGCTTTGGAGCATTTTTCTTCTTTATTGGGCAGCTAAAAGTATTGGTAACATTGTACCAAAGCTTTATTGCTATAGAAATTTCAAGGGCAAACAGTCAGCCAAGGTTAAAGTTTCCGCATATCCGGCAGGTCATTGACGCCGCTACGTCTATTGTTTACACATTCAGAAACAAGGTCGCCGCTGACCCCGCCTGCGACCAGCTCGAGCAGCGGTTCCCAGGGCACATGTTTCTCTTTTTTGAAGATCTCTTCATAGTTGCTCATCGTCCATTTGATAAACCAGTAAGGGTTCAATGCCCGCTGCATGAAACGGATCTCGTAGTGCAGGTGCGGGCCGTTACTGAGGCCACTGTTTCCGGTCAAACCGATCAGATCCCCCTTCTGGATCACCTGGCCGTGCTTGACATTGATCTTGCCCAAATGGGCAAAATAGCTCTTGAACCCATAGGAGTTGTCGATGATGATCAGCCGTCCGTAGCCGCTCGCCCGGTGGTATCCTGCGTATTCCACCACGCCGTTGGCTGTCGCATAGACCTCGGTAAAGAGCTTGGCTTTCATATCACTGCCCTTGTGAAACTCCCGTTTTCCCATGGTGGGATGGGTACGGTAACCAAACTTGCTTGTTATACCGTGATACTCGATAGGCGAACCGTTTGGAATGATGTCGAAGATAAGAGAACGCTCTTTCGAAGTGAGCTGAGCCACATTGACGCGCTCACTCAAAGGGGCATCATCGCGAACATCCATACCGATGAGTTCTTCTATAGATTCGAGACGCTCATCAAGCTGGGCGAGTTCGAGTTCTTTGTTTTGGATCGTCTTCTCCAGAACGAAGTTCTGTGCCTCGAGCATACCCTTTTTTGCCTCGATGCTGCCCAGCTCTTTGGTAAGATAAAAGACCGTATAGACACTCGCGATCAGCACCAAGATCACCGTGGCTAGTGTGTAAAAAACAAAATGTTTGACGCGTTTGTGAAAGGTGAACTCTTTGACCCCTTTGACGTCTTCAACAGTGATGGTGATGTTATGGTCCACACTCACTCCTTTTTAAAGCTGTATCCTGCGTAAAAAAGCCTCTGCTACACTGAAAGAGCCAAAGACCAGGTAGTTTTTGTTTTTATCTATTGTAGCGAACTTGGAAAGGGGGATACCTTCGGCTTTGATCACCGCATCGAGCCGTGATCGCTGCTCTATACGGACATCATCGACATCGATCAATTCGATACTCTCGATTATAGGCTTGAGTGTCCGTATGATGACGGCATAATCTTTATCGCGGTATGAGTTGTAGACCAGGGTGAACTTCTGCCCCTTCAGTGTCGAGGCGATCGCCTCGGCAGCCAGGACATTGTGGCCGACGTCAAGCAGCACATTCTGGCCTATTTTGGTGAGTCGTCCAAAAAGCGGTGCCTTGGCAAGAGCCGAAACATCTGCCTTGAACCCCAGGAGTTTCAATCCGCTCAGGGCCAGAAGAAGGTTATCTTGCAGATAGCTTACCAACCCTTCTTTTGAGGCTATTGAACGTATCTCTTCTTCTTCATGCTTGCTTAACAGGTCATCGATCTGCTTTGCATCACACCCCTTTTGCTGCGCGATCTCATAGTAGATCTTCTCAACTTCCGGATGGGGCTGTCTGGCTGAGATCGCAACATTCTGCATGGAACGAAACTTCGTTTTGGCAATACCCTCGATACTGTCGCCCAGAAAGGCCTGGTGGTCTCTGTCAATCGGGGTGAAGAGGGAAAGTACTTTTTCAAAGACGTTGGTCGCGTCAAACTCGCCCCCTAGTCCCGCTTCGAGTACCACATAGTCGCACTTTTCATAAACGACCATCGCCAGAAAGGTGGTGTACTCAAAATAGCTCAATGCATCGGCCTGCTCTTGTGTAAGAAGCCCAAAAAGCTTTTGATGCGCCGCTTCCAACACACGTTCATCTACATTCTCGCCGTTGAGCCAGATGCGTTCATTAAAACTCAGAATATGCGGTGAGGTGTAGTGACCGACATTTAGGCCGTTTTGTAAAAGCGCACTGGCCAAGAAACGGCCTGTCGTCCCTTTACCGTTGGTACCGACAACATGAATGATCTTTGGTGTTGCAAGCTGTTCTTTCAGAACCTGGTAGGTTCGGGGCATCCGCTCCAGATCAATCTCGTCATAGTAAAGCGGTTTACGGTCTAAAAATGGTTGCAGTTTCGGCATCACTCTGACTTTTGGCGTGTGCCCTCGGCCGCCACCTGCGCCACGAAACTGTCGAGAGCTTTCGTCGCACTGTTGGCTATCGCTTCAAAACGCTGCTGGTCGGTGATGATCGCATTGGGGCTGATCGAAAAATCGTAGTTTCCCACTGCTCTGTACATTTTGGTAAGCGCCTTGGTCTTGCGCATGACAGAGAGGTTGATGGTCGTCCGATAAGCGATGACATATCCGTTGGCGTCGAACTGCAAAGCGCTGAAACCGACATTTTTCAACTCGATTCTGAGATGGGTCTGTGCATTGCCACGGTTGCGGAGGTTTGTCTGAAAACGGCGTATGACCGCTTCATTCAAAGCGTCTTTAAGGACCACTGTGTTTTCAGGATCGGTCATCGATATGATGACCTGGGTACTGACCGATTCGCCCATCACTTTTTTAGATTCATGTGCACTCGGGTGGTAACCGCAGCCACTTAGTAGCGCCAAGAGAAGAGCATGAAGTATAAAAAGGAGCGTATATCGTTTAGAAAACACGCTGCTCCCCTGACCCATGACTTAGCCTTTTACGACGATGTTGACAAGCTTGTTCGGCACAACGATCTCTTTGACGATCTCTTTGCCTTCAAGCCATTTGGCAAGGACCTCTTTCGCCTGAGCGATAATCACCGACTTGTCGTCATTGACGCCTACCTCAATCTCGGCGCGGCGTTTTCCGTTGACCGCCACACCCAGCGTGACGGAATCAACAGTGAAGACCTCTTCTTTGACTGCATTGGGCACAAGGTTTCTGCGTTCAAACAGCTTGGTCGAGATCTCCCAGGCAAGATGCGGTACAATCGGCTCCAACACAGCACACAGTACCCAATACCCCTCTGTCCAGACATCTTCGTTTTTCTGGTCGTTAAGCGCATTCATCGCTTCCATAACACCTGCGATCATCGTGTTGAAGGTGTAACGTTCGCTGAATACCTCGTGCGAGCGCTGAAGTGCCTCATACACTTTTTTACGTGCTGCCTTTTCCTCTTTTGAGAGGGAAGCGTGATCGATCTCAGGCAGGGAACTTGTCGTTCTGGCATTCTCGCTGCGTTCTGAAAAACGTTTCAAAAAGCGGTAAGCCCCTTCAACCGCACTGTCGTTCCACTCCAGCTCCTGCGTCGGCGGTGCGGCGAAGAGTATAAAGAGACGGGCAGTGTCTGCCCCGTACTTTTCGATCAGGGCATCCGGATCAACGGTATTGCCCTTTGATTTTGACATCTTGGCACCGTCTTTAAGGACCATTCCCTGTGTCAGGAGTCTCTCAAAAGGCTCATCGGTGTCGATATAGCCGATATCACGCAGCGCTTTGGTAAAGAAGCGGCTGTAAAGCAGGTGCAAGATGGCATGTTCGATCCCGCCGATATAGTGGTCGACATTCATCCAGTACGCCAGTTCCTCTTTGTCGAAAGGCTTCTCCTGCTGGATCTTGGGACTCGCCGTATAACGAAGAAAATACCATGAGGACTGGATAAAGGTGTCCATCGTATCGGTTTCACGCTCTGCATCACCGCCGCATTTTGGACATTTGCAATATTTCCAGGTCGGGTGATGTTCAAGAGGATTCCCCTCCCCGGTGATCTCTGCATCTTCAGGCAGTGTCACCGGCAGGTTCTCTTTTTTCTCAGGGACAATACCGCAGCTCTCACAGTGGATCAGCGGGATCGGTGCACCCCAGTAGCGCTGACGGCTGATCCCCCAGTCTTTCAGACGGTAGTTGGTCACCTTTTTGCCGAGCTTCTCTTTTTCAAAATGGTCGATGATAGCCGCTTTTGCCTCGGCAGAGTTCATCTCGCTGAATTCCCCCGAGTTAAAAAGCATACCCGGCTCCGTCATGGCGGCGCCTTCAACAATGCCGCCCGCTTCTGAAGCGATCACAGGAATGATCGGCAGTTCATACTTGGTCGCGAACTCAAAATCGCGGTCGTCATGTGCCGGTACCGCCATCACGGCGCCCGAACCGTAATCCATCAATACAAAATTCGCAACCCATACAGGAATCGGTTTCTGCGTCAGAGGGTGGATCACTTCGATACCCAGCGCAACGCCGTGTTTGTGTTTCTGACGATCGATCGAACTGGCATTTTTCATCGCCTCGATCTCCGCAGCGACTTTTATATCGAGCATACCGTTCTCGATCATAAAAGTAACAAGTTCATGCTCCGGTGCCAGTGCCGTATAGGTGACACCGTAGATCGTATCCGGACGGGTGGTGTAGACATCAAAACCTTCGAACTTGTCGCGCAGCATTTTTCTGTCATGTTCCGCAAGCTGCAAGGTAAACTCAAGCCCGTTCGAACGGCCGATCCAGTTCTCCTGCATCGTGAGGACCTGTTTCGGCCACCCTTTTTCAAGCACCTTGAGATCTTCGATCAATTCATCCGAATAGTCCGAGATCTTCAGATAGTACTGATTCATCTCTTTTTTAACGATCGGCGTATCACAGCGCCAGCAGCAGCCGTCGACAACCTGCTCGTTTGCAAGAACCGTCAGATCGTGTGGGCACCAGTTCAGATAGGCCTTTTTACGGTACATCAGCCCTTTCTCGAAAAGATCAATAACAAAGGCCTGTTCAAACTTGGTATAGAGCTCATCCGAAGTAGCGAATTCACGCTCTTTTGAAAAAGAAAGTCCTAAAGAAGAGAGTTCCTTGCGCATATAGTCGATGTTCTCATAGGTCCATTTTTTCGGATGCACGCCGTTTTTAATCGCAGCATTTTCCGCCGGCATACCAAAACTGTCCCAGCCGATCGGGTGCAGGACATTCATCCCCTGCTGACGGTAATAACGGGCGAAGGAGTCGCCGATAGTATAGTTGCGTACATGCCCCATATGCAGGCGTCCGCTTGGAAACGGGAACATGCTTAAAATATATTTTTTCTCTTTATCAAAAGAGTCGTCTGGCTCAAAACTGCGGTTTTCATCCCAATATGATTGCCATTTTTTTTCGATCTCTGCAGGATTGTAGTGCAAAAAGTTCTCCTAAATATATAATAATTGTTCTCTTACCGTCAAAATCACTCCACTGTCTGTGAAGCCTTTGCCCAGAGGTATCAGCAAGGTACTAATGCTGCGTCGTAAAAGAACCTAGTGTTAAGGTAATCAAAGAAAGGCGTTCCTTTGATGATAAAATTTTAATACTCTTCTCTTGTTCTCGAGCTCTCTATCAGGACCAGTGCCATAGAGAAGATGTTGGCCAGAAGCGCACCGATCGCCAGGGCGATGGCCCATTTGACGTTGCCGGCCAATTCCAGGTAGACAAAGGCAGGGATCAGATGCAGATCCGCAACTAAAGAACTGGCAAGCAGTTCTGCTGCAAGCAGGTTGCGTACGCCCAGTTTCAAAATAGTCGAGACCAGGTTCAGACTTGCCGCTACAAAGAGGGCAACCGACGAATGTTCAAATAAAAAACCTGCTGTCGATGTTAGACTCATCAATGTAAAAAAGACGTATACTACTTTTCCCCAATCCATAACTTTCTCCTAAAAATTTCAGCTAGGTTGCCGTCGGCGGTGCTGTTAGCTATTAAGATAACTTTATCCGCTGAACTATGCCATTTAGGCATTCTTCAACGGCATATCATCGCCTCAGGTCCCGAGTGACTTCTTACAAAGTCCCCTGTTCAAATTGCGCACGCATCTTCTCTTTTTCCGCCTTGCGTCGTCTCTTTTCTGCCAGTTTTGAGTGGTAACTTCTAATATCAAATCCAAGCCACATCAAGATTGGTGATGCAACAAAGATCGATGAATAGGTACCGACGATGACACCGACAAGCAAGGTGAATGCAAATGAGTGAATGATCTCTCCGCCAAATATAAAGAGGGTCAAGACCACAAAGAATGTGGTCAATGAGGTCAGTGTGGTACGTGAAAGGGTCTTCGTGACCGATTCATCAATAACCTCACTCAACACAGCACTTTTTGCGTCAACTATCCCTTCACGTATGCGGTCAAATACAATGATCGTATCATTCAAAGAGTACCCTAAAATAGTTAAAAGTGCCGCCAGTACATCGAGGTTTACATCGATCTGCGTCAATGCGAGTGCGCCCAGGGCGATCGAGACATCATGCACCAATGCAAAGATCGAAGCGACCGCAAAACGCCACTCGAATCGAAATGCGACGTAGATCAAAATACCGATCATTGCCAGCAGCAGCGACATCACCCCTTTTTCACGCAGTTCGTCTCCGACTTTCGGCCCGACGATATCGACACGACGAATCGTGTAGTCACCCGTGCCTTTAAGCGCTTCGCGTGTCACATCCCCGACATCTTTGCTGACATCTTTAGAACTGCTCTTAAGACGGATGATCACCTCATCGGGTGAACCGAACTCCGTGATCGATGCGCCTTGAAACATCTCGTTGCCCGAGAGCTGCTCACGCATCGCATCGATAGGTGCCGTATTTTCATACTTTACCTGAACGATGGTACCGCCGGCAAAGTCGACACCGAAGTTCAATCCCTTGGTAAAAAGCAGTGCATAAGAGCTGAGGACAAGAATGATCGAAATGGCTATCGCCAATTTCGACCCGCCCATAAAGTTGATGGTCTTTGTCTGTTTAAAAAATTCCATTAACCTAACCTCTTTTTGCTGATACCAAACCAGAAGCTTGGATTTTTACTTTTATTGATCTTGCTTTCAAGCAGCGTGTAGATACCGTGTGTACCCAGGATAGCTGTCAGCATTGACGCCAGAATACCGATACTGATGGTAATGGCGAAACCTTTGATCGCACCGGTACCGTAAGCATAGAGCACGACGGCAGCGATCAGCGTGGTGATATTGGCATCCAGGATCGCGCGCATCGCATTGGCATACCCCTCTTCGATCGCTTTATGCAGCGATTTGCCTTCGTAAAGCAGTTCACGGATGCGCTCTGAGATGATGACATTGGCATCCACCGCCATACCGACGGTGAGGACGATCCCCGCCATACCCGGCAGGGTCAGGGTGGCCCCGAAAAGCGCCATCACCGCCAGAATGATAAAGAGATTCGCGATCAACGCGATATTGGCAATGACACCCGCCGCTTTGTAATAGACGATCATGAAGATGAAGACCAGAACAAAGCCGCCGATCAGGGCGATAAGCGAGTTACGAATACTCTCCGCACCGAGGCTCGGACCGACAGAACGTTTCTCCATCATATAGATCGGCGCCAGAAGTGCACCGGAACGCAGGGCGATCGCCAGGTCATTGGCTTCATTGACCGTATAGTTTCCGCTCACCTGGACATGGCCGCCGCCGATACGCTCATTGATCACCGGTGCCGAGTAGACCTGGCCGTCAAGAACGATGGCCATACGCTTTCCTACATTTTTACCGGTAAAGTCGCCGAATATCTGTGCCCCTTCGGAGTTGAGGGCAAAGTTGATGACTGGACGGTTGTTCTGGTCAAACGCTACAGTCGCATTGGTCAACATGCCGCCGTCAAGGATCGGGATCTCTTTAAGCAGGTACTTCTCATCCGGACGTTCTTTGTCCGGCAGGATCACATCACCGTACTGAGCGGCTTCTGCTGCACTCATGTTGTAGACGCGCATCGCGCGTTCCTCGTCTACAGCGATCAGTTCCAGTTTAGCCGCGCGCGAGATCAATTCGCGCGCCCGCTGTTCATCTTCCTGTGTCTTGATACCCGGAAGTTCGACCAGTATCTTGTCGGTTCCCTGGCGGGCAACGGTCGGCTCGGCAAGACCGAACTGGTCCAAACGGTTTCGGATCGTTTCGATCGCCTGAGAGATCGACTGTTTCTTCGTCTCTTCGACCGCTAGCGGAGTCAATGTCAACGCATAGTCTTCACCGCTGTGGTTGACGGAGACCCCCTCGATATCTTTCAGCATCAGATCGATCGATGCGGCATCATCGCTGTCTAAAATAGCGAAACGTACCTCATCCTCATTTGCGGAAAGCGTGTCGAGCAGGATATCATTATGGTCGGTATAGTGCTTGACACTCGCAGCTATCGATTTCATGCGTGATTTGACAGCCTCTTCGGTCTTGACACCAAGAAGCATATGCAGTCCCCCCTGAAGATCGAGTCCCAGCGTGATCTTGGCACCTTTTTCTGTCTGCAGTAGCGAAGGCACGGAGAAAAAGACGCCGAAAACAATAGCGCCGATCAGTATGACAAAACGAAAATTAAGCTTCATCCTCATACTTCCGTGCAACAGCATCTTTTACGATCTTAACGATGACATCATCATTCATCTTCACAGAGAAGAACGCCTCTTCAACCTTATAGATCACAACGATAAGTCCGCCGTTTGTGACGACTTTGTCACCTTTTGCGAGGTTTGCAAGCATCTCTTTGTGCTGTTTGGCTTGCTGCTGTTGCGGGCGAATAATAATAAAGTACATAATCGCGATTAAAAAAACGAACGGTAAAAGTTGGCCTAACATATCCATCGGTATCGATCCTTCGAAAAAAAATTAGTGCATTATACATTTTAAGACCTCTAAAAGAGATGAACCCTTTAAATCTCTGTATAATACGCGGATGAACAACACAAACAGTAATTTTTGGACACTGGGCTATACGCTTTTTCAGGGCCTTGGTATTGCACTCCTTTTTTCCTATTTTATCTACGCCGAGCACTTCAACCTGACCTTTGAACTGATCAACTCCATAACGGCCTTGGCCGCTTTCTACCTCTTTTTAAAAGCGCCGACACGTGTCATCTTAAGCGCCGGTTTTTTTATAGGCCTGCTCTGGTTCTACTGGATCGGCTACAGTTTCAAGTATTATCATGTGGGTTGGATGGCCCCCTTTATTACCCTCTTTTTTGCCCTGCTCTACACCCTCTTTTTCGGCGTATTGGCCTTGACAAAAAACCCGCTCTATCGCGCACTCATACTCTTTGCCATCAGTTTTGTCGAGCCGATGGACTGGAACTGGCTTCAGGCTGAGCTTCCTTTTATCAACACCTTTTTCGGCATCGAAAAGTGGCAATATGCCCTGATCCTTACAGCCCTCGCTCTGTTTCTCTACTTCTCGGAGCACAAAGAGATGCGTAAGTTCCGCTACGGCGCGCTTCTGCTGCTCGTCGGTGCGCTCAACTTCACCACTCCCGAGTACATCAAACCCGACCTGAAGATAAAACTGTATGCGCCGGAACTTCTGCAGGAAGAGAAGTGGCTGCCGCAAAACCGCCGGGCGATAGTGACGGAAAACATGAAGGTCATAGAGCATGCGATCCAGGAGAAATATGACCTCGTCGTACTGCCGGAGTCTGCTTTTCCGCTTTTTCTAAACAGCGCACCGCAGATCGAATCGCTGCTTCGCGACTACTCCCGGAAAATCGACATCATCACCGGTGCGCTCTATATAGAGAACAAACTGCACTATAACGTCAGTTACCACTTTTCAAAAGGTCGGGTCCAGATCGCAAAAAAAATGGTGCTGGTCCCTTTCGGCGAGTACATCCCCCTGCCGTCATTTCTGCGCCAATGGGTCAACACCACCTTTTTTGACGGTGCATCCGACTTTGTGACGGCCAAGGAGCCGAGCGACTTCATCGTCAAAGGGGTGACCTTCAGAAGTGCGGTCTGTTATGAGGCGACCTGCGAAGAGATCTATGAAGGCGATCCTGACTACCTGATCGCCATCAGTAACAACGGATGGTTTCACCCCTCTATCGAACCGACCCTGCAAAAACTGCTGATGCGCTTTTATGCCAAAAAACACCACAGCATCATCTACCACAGCGCCAATATGGGCGGAACCGGCATCATATGCGGAAACGGGGAACTTCAGTAAAAGGCAGTATTCCTTACCGTTTTACTCAGATTTACGCAACTTTAACCTAGGAAGAATTACTATACAGACAATTCTAAAGAGATTTTTCTCTGATACCTAAGGAAGTACCTTATGAACATCGCCAACAATATCACCGAACTGATCGGAAATACCCCCTTAGTCAAACTTAACCATCCTTCCTTGAAGAGTGGTACCACGATTCTGGGCAAATGTGAGTTTATGAACCCGACAAGTTCTGTCAAAGACCGCATCGGCTTCAATATGATCAAAGATGCCCTGGACAGAGGACTCATCAAGGGCAATACCCGTATCATCGAACCGACAAGCGGCAATACCGGTATCGCACTGGCCTCCATCTGTGCAGCACTGGGTCTGAAACTGACATTGACCATGCCGGAATCCATGAGTCTGGAACGCCGTAACCTTCTCAAAGCACTGGGTGCCGACCTTGTTCTGACTCCGGCGGCAGCCGGTATGAAAGGGGCGATCGACAAAGCGCAGGAGCTGCAGCAGAGCCTTGATGATGCCATTATCCTCCAACAGTTTCAGAACCCGGCCAATCCGGAAGTCCACCGTCTTACCACAGCCAAAGAGATCCTCCGTGATACCGACAAAAATATCGATATCTTTGTCGCCGCAGTCGGCACAGGCGGGACCCTCACCGGGACCGGTACCGTATTGAAAGAGGAGGTACCGGATATTCAGATCGTCGCCGTTGAGCCGAAAGACTCAGCCGTCCTTTCCGGCGGTCAGCCCGGCCCGCACAAGATCCAGGGTATCGGTGCCGGATTTATTCCGGAAATCCTAAATACCGCTATCTATGGCGAAGTGGTCAAAGTGAGCAATGAAGATGCGATCGAGACCGCAAAAATGGTTGCCCGCAAAGAGGGGCTTTTGGTCGGTATCTCGGCCGGTGCCAACGTCTATGCTGCGATGCAGGTAGCAGCACGTCCGGAGAACAAGGGCAAGACCATCGTCACCATCCTCTGCGATACAGGTGAGCGTTACCTGAGCACCGCACTTTTTAGTGAGTAGGAAGCTTCTAGAGACCATTCGCGTTGAGAATGGCCGGCCGCAACACCTCTTCTACCATCAGCAGCGTATGGACAACAGTCTGGAACAGCTGGGGTACAGCTGTCATTATGACCTTGCCTCACTGATCAAACCTCCGGACAAGAAAATGTACCGCTGCCGTATCATTTATGATGCGGAATCCTTCACTATCGACTATATCCCCTATCAAAAGAGAACGATCCGAAAACTGCAGCTCGTTCAGGCAGACGAACTTGACTACACCCTGAAATACGCGGACAGGCGCCCGCTTGATGTACTGTTTATGCGAAAAGGCGATGCCGATGATATCCTTATCGTCAAAAATGATCTGGTGACAGACACCTCTATCGCCAATATCGCTTTTTTTGACGGCCAGAGATGGCTGACACCCAAACACCCCCTTTTAAAAGGGACAACGCGCGCGCGTCTGCTCGATGAGAAGAAGATCTTTGAGAGCGAGATCCATCTTCACGATCTCGATAAATTTTCGCACTTTGCCCTGCTCAACGCCATGATAGGGTTTGAAGAGATCAAAAATGGTATAATTGCGCCATTAAAAAGCTAGGGGTTAACGATGTTGTACGAAATGATCAAAGATGAAAGCTATATGAAGTTGATGAGCAAGCATATTCAGGAGCTGCTTCTCTTTTTGTTCGAACAGGAACAGAACTTCGGCATTCTCTGCAAGATCGAACACCTCACCTTTGAACCCGATCTCCCGGAACATATCCGCCAAGAGTTCCGCCCGATGACCCTTTTCTTTCTGGCCGGCTACACCTTTGAAAGTGCCCGTCTCGATAACGATTCGCTCATCTTTGAAGCCGGCTTCGGCGAAGAGAATATCGGCAGTTTTGTGCAGGTACCGCTTTTGAGCATCATGCAGGTTATCGTTGATGAGACCCCGATCTTCGTCAATCTTGCTTCTCCGAAGGAAACGGCAAGCAACCAACCGCCACAGAGAGAGAACGGCATCGAGAATTCGATGGCAAGTTTTCTGTCCAACCCTGAAAATCAAAAGTTCATCAAAGAGTGATCTTCTAAAAGAGGCATCTTCTTTTCCTCCGTCGTCTTGCCTGGGCAGCTGTAATTAATAACGCACTCTAGTTCAATACCGGTCAAAAAGATCCTGTATCTGCGCTGTGTCGTGCCGGGTCGCGTAAAGCGGTTTTGTGTCTCCCCGACGCACGCGCTGTTCAAACGTACTGCTGATATCTTTGTAAAGCACACCCAGCGGCATCGGCATCGTTTCAAAAGCTTTTTCCACTGCTGCGCCAATATCGGTCACATCATGAGAAGCATCGAGAAGATAGGTGTTCTCTTTGAACCAGTGGTAGGTGTTTATCTTGTTGAAGGTGACGCAGGGCTGCAAAATGTCGACCAGGGCATACCCGGGGTGCAGGAATGCGGCTTTGAGTACCTCTTTGGCATGGGCGGCATTGCCGATGTTGACGCGGGAGACAAAGCCCGCCTTCAGTGCCAGGGCTACAGCAAGCGGGTTAAAGGGTTCGTTTCCCACCCCGTCGACCTGCACTTTGGTCGTGAAGCCTATCTGACTCGTCGGCGACGCCTGGCCTTTGGTAAGACCGTAAACCATGTTGTTGTGGACGATATGGACGATGTTCACATTGCGACGGACGGCATGGAGAAAATGGTTGCCCCCTTCGCCGTACATATCGCCGTCGCCCCCTTCGGCGATGACCGTCAGTCCGGGATTCGCCGCCTTGATCGCCGTGGCGACCGGCAGAGCCCTGCCGTGCAGCACCCCAAACATATTGACATCGATATAATAGGGCGTTTTCGCCGCCTGTCCGATGCCCGAGACGATGACGGTGCTGCCTCGCTCCGCCTGCAGCTCGTCGAGCACCTCTTTGATCAGTTTAAGAATGCCGAAATTGCCGCAGCCAGGGCACCAGGCGATATCGACGTTTTCACGCTCAAATGGATGGCTCATGACAGCTCCTTTACACGCTTGCTTATCGTTGCCGCAAGTTCGTCAGCAAAGAAGGCGAAGCCGTTGAACTGCAGCACGCTGCTATCGACGCTAATGCCGTAGTGCTGCAGGCGGTCGGCAAATGCCCCGTCGGCATTGTTCTCTATGACGATCCTGTGTGTGCACTCTTGCAGAAATTCCAGGTGTTCTGGATTAAGCGGATGCACCCAGCTGAAATGGACCTGCATCAGCCTAGGATCGTCCACCCTGCGCAGCGCTTCGGCAATCACGCCGCGGGTTGACCCCCAGCCGATCACCGCGATACGCCCCTCTCCGTAACGTTCTGGGGCAGAAGCTTCGGCGATCAGATCCGCCTCTTTGCGGGCCCGCTTCGAGACCATCTTCACCCGCAGAGAAGGATCCTCGGTAATCTGTCCGCGCACATCGTGCTCATGGCCGTCTGCACAGACCAGTCCGTCACCGAAAGCGGGAACACCCCGGGGGCTTACGCCGCTTTCGGTCTCAGCATAGCGCTGATAGGCATCATCCGTCGGCACGATATAACGGCGCTGCTCAAATCGGGAGAAGTCCACATCGCTGACCATCGTCATGGAGTCGGCAAGGTACTGGTCGCTAAGCACGATGACAGGCAGCTGGTAACGGTCCGCCAGTTCAAAAGCCAGGTAGCCCAGTTCGATGCACTCGCGCAGTGACCCCGGTGCCAGTATCAGACGCGGGAAGGGCCCGTGACCGGAGTGAAGGGCCATGTTCAGATCGCCCTGCTCGCTGCGCGTCGGCAGTCCCGTTGCGGGCCCCGGCCGCTGGGCAAGATAGATCACGGCCGGAGTCTCGCTCATGCCTGCAAGGCTCAGCGCTTCGCCCATCAGGGCAAACCCGCCGCCGGAGGTGGTCGTCAGCGCCCGTGCGCCTGCGTACCAGGCCCCCATTACCATATGCAAAGAAGCGATCTCGTCCTCGCTCTGTTCGACCGCGACGGGAAACTGCTTCGACATCGACGCCATAAAGTTGAGCACGCCTGTCGAGGGCGACATCGGATAGGAGGCGACGAAGTTGCAGCCGCCGATGAGAAATCCAAACCCCGACGCGGTCGTACCGTCCATCAGATGGAGTTTCGCCGTCTCACCGGGATGCGTTTCTGGCAGTGCCGGCAGCCCTGAACGATCCAGTGCCGCACCGGCTTTCTGACCGGAGCGCAGCGCCGCTTCGTTTTTGGTATCCCCTTTAAAATGCTCGGCAACGCTTTCGACCAGGGGCTGCAGGTCAATGCCGAACAGGCCGAAGACGGCACCGGCCGCATAGGTGTTGGCATAGTGTACACTGCCGAGCTTCTGGGCTTCCGCCTTCATCGGGAGCGCCGTTACCGCTTTTTCCTTTTCGTCCGATATGCCGTCCGCCACGATCACCGTCTTTTCGCTGCAACGCCACCTCGCATGTTCGAGGGCCGGCGCGTCGATCGCGATGAAGAGGTCGACATCCCGGCACGGCGCTTCCACAGGAGCATCGGAGATCCGTATCAGTACCGTATTGCTGCCGCCGCGTACGCGGGACATATACTCTTTGGTGGAGAAGAGGTAGTAGCCACTGCGTCTGAACGCATCGCTGAGGATCTTTTCAAGGGTGTCGATGCCGCTTCCCGCCGCCCCGCCGATCAATATGGCGACGCCACTCTGTTTACTGAAATCTGTTGTTTTAGCTTCATGCTGCAACCGCTGGATAGGCAGTAATGCCTGCTCTGAGGCAAAAGGCACCTCAAATCTGCCGGCACCAGGCAACTCTCCTGAAGTGTCTGGTAGCGGCGTTTCCGTAACGGCGGTTGCAGTCTTCTTCTCAGCCTCCGGACTGTCTCCCCAGGTGATCTTGCCGCCGTAGTACCCCAAAATGACAACAGTCATACCGGTAAACAAGACAATAGCATGGTAGATGATCCCTTCCACAGAGGCTTCGTAAACGATAGCCGGATCTTCCAGATAGAGGGTTATTCCCACTACACCGAGCAACAGCGTCAACGTCGCGACGATCAGCTTGACGATAAAAGGCCGGCGTGTGGAAAGGTCGTAATTGACCCACCAGCTCAGTAGTCCGGGGATCATCGCAACAAATCCCATCACGGTGGCTACGAAAAAGGTATAAAACACGCCGACGGCATAAGCCGTCTTGGGGTAAGTAAGGAAAAGCAGGTCCAAGCCTGCGGCAAAGATATGCAGTGCGATCGGAAAGTGGACAGTCATCGGGTGAGGATGGTACTTTCTGTACCACTGCTGCAGACGCTCTTTCAATGGGTCTATAGATGAAGGTTCATCCTGTTCCTCGGTTTTCTCTTCTTCCAGCATTGCCACAACCCGAAATGTGTTAAAAACTTCATCACCGTGCGGTGCACCGATCATCATTGGGGTCAGATCGGCACCTGCACTGTGCAACCCTTCATGATCGCCCTCTTTCCAAAAGGGGCTCTCCGTCACATCGTAGACTTTCCCTTTATAGCCGACATACGCTTTCATACCGTTACGGCCATTGTATCGTTTGAGTTGGTTTTGTGTCATGCCCTGTCCTTCACGATTAAATGGACGCGCTACACTCTACGAGAAGTGACATACCCTTATGACGGGGTATGTTCGTTTTCCTGCATCATATCCACATAGTCACACACTTCGTTGTCATCATTGCACGGCTGGCTGTAACCGGCAATCGGATCATTGGTCACCCGGACAAGATTATCCGATACGAACTCCCAGTTGACCAGTTTCCACCAGTTTTCCAGGTATTCGGGACGCGCGTTACGACAGTCGATGTAGTAGGCGTGTTCCCAGACATCGCACGTCAGAAGCGGCGTGCGGCCATGGCGTATCGGGGTATCGGCATTGGATCGCTGCTCTATCGTGAGCGTACCCTCATCTGTGATGACCAGCCAGGCCCATCCCGAACCGAACAGTCCTGCAGCTGCTGCCAGAAATGCCTCTTTGAAGCCCTCCATCGAACCGAAGTCACGATCGATCATATCGGAGAGTTCCACTGACGGAACGCTTTCTGCACCGGAGAGTCCATGCCAGTAAAAGTCATGATTGAAAACCTGCGCGGCGTTGTTGAAGATCGCGCCGTCCGCTTCTTTGATGATATGCTCAAGCGTCATATCGGCGAATTTGGTGTTTTCGATGAGAGCGTTGAGTTTGTTGACATATCCTGCATGATGTTTTCCGTAATGAAAGGAAACTGTTTCTGCAGAGATATAGGGCTCCAATGCACTCTGTTCATAAGGCAGTGTCATTAATGTATGTAGCATCTTCTCCTCCTTTTGGATTCAAGCTCTTTACATAATCCTACCTTATAATCTTAAAGCTTCCCACACAATAGTAAATTAGCTTGAAACAATAAGAGAAGTAGAGAGCAGAAGAAAAGGATAATAGTAGAAACGGGGAATTTCTGAGTGCATAAAGTCTAAGAAACCGTCATTTGACGTGATATCTTTATTAGCTGACAGGGCTGCCTGTATCAGAAGAGAGCCCTATATGCAAAGGCATGGACGCCTATTTTTTGCTATTGGTCACAATGGCAAATGTGAGATCGTTGATCTCATTATGTTTCTTGATGTAATCATTCAACTCATCGAGAGAAAGCACTTTGATCTTCTCCAGCTCTTTTAAACTTGAGCCAAGTTCCTGCCCCTTGTAATACTCTTGAAACGTACGGGATAAGCGCTGCGAGAGGGTCTCGACACGGAGTGGTTCTGAACCGAGCAGAAACTTCTTTGCCTGATCGAGCTCTTCTTGGGTCACACCCTTTTTAACGAAATCGGCTATCACCTCTTTGACAGTTGTTTCCGCCTCTTTTTGGGATTCCAGTTTTGTCTGCAGGTAACCTGAGAAATAGACATTGGAACGGGCTGTGTTCACACGGGCATAAGCCGAGTAGGCAAGACCGCGTTTGACCCGTATCTCTTCCATCAAGCGGCTTCCGAAACCGCCTGTACCCAGAATAAAGGCTGCTACACGCGCTTTATACTCGTCGCTGTCACCCACTTTCAGATCATAGGGCGAGCCGAAGTAGAGGTAGGCCTGTTCAGTGTCACGTTCCAGCACACTGTGCTGGCTCTCTTTATCCGCTTCTATAAAGGGTAATTCACTTGTCTTGCCTTTAGGAAGCCCCTTCAGCAGTGCATGCACCGAAGTTTTTGCCTCGTCCAAAGTAATGTCACCGCCAATCACGATAACGGCACGCGACAGGACAAGATGCTGTTTTAAAAACGTTTTAATATCGTCTAATTTTATTTTCTTGACATCCTCCACTCTGCCGCTTGAAGGATGCTCCAGGACAGTGTCTTTAAAGAGTTCCGCTTTGAGCGCATTTGAGGCAACATAGTCATAGTCATTCTCTTTACGGCTCAGCGAACCGATAGAGATCGCCTTCACCTTCTCTAAGGTCTCTTGACTGAGATTGGGATCGCGCAGCAGCATTTTGACATGTTTGACGCCGTATTCAAAAGACTCTTTGAGCGAACTCAGTTCAATGACAAATGTCTCTGTACCGGTGTGTGCACTCAAATGGACTGCTTTGGCGTCAAGGACTTTGGCAAAACCGATGCTGCCTAGTTTCGAGGTCCCTTCGTTCATCATCCTGCCGCTGATCTTGGCAAGACCCGGCAGCTTCCCATCTTCGATCGAACCGCTCTGCTCAAATACGAGCTGCATGGAGACCATAGGAAGACGTTTGTCTTCTTCATAAATAAGAGGGATCTTTACCCCCTCGACATCAATATAATCCACTGTCGAAGCCATCGAGATTCCTTGAATACATAGTAATAAAGATAAGATACACTTTTTCATTGTCATATTGCTCTAGGCAAATATTTCCAGCGTTTCGTAGGCGGTGTTTCGGATAGCCGGCGTTTCGCCGATATCTGCGATCAGCCGTACCATCTCGTCTTTTGCCATCCTGAACCCTGCGCCGGCACTTCGGACAACATTCTCTTCCATCATCGTCGAACCGAGATCGTTGGCGCCGTATTTAAGCGCCATCTGTCCGATATACGGTCCCTGTGTCACCCATGAACTTTGAATGTTCGGCACGTTGTCAAGATAGAGCCTTGAAACGGCAAGCAGACGCAGATAACGGTTAGAGGAGGGTTTCTTAATGTCGGGGATCTCTTCCATCAGCTGGGTGTTTTGGCCCTGAAACGACCACATAATGAAGGCACGGAAGCCACCTGTCTCGTCCTGAAGTTGACGCACAAGGTCCCAATGTTCGATGATCTCTTCATCGGTCTCAACCGTTCCGAACATCATCGTTGCTGTCGACATGATACCCAGTTTGTGAGCCTGGCGGTGCACGTCGATCCAGACCGAGGAGTCATGCTTTTTCGGAGCGATAATATCGCGGACCCTGTCGCTAAGGATCTCTGCACCGGCGCCCGGAATCGAGGAAAGGCCCTTCGCCTTCAGACGTTCCAATACCTCTTTGATCGAGATCTTTGAGATCTTGGCGATAAAATCGATCTCGATCGCCGAAAAAGCATGGATCGTTATCTGCGGGTATTTCTCATGGATATGGCCGACAAGATCTTCATAAAAGTCGATCTTCAGTTTCGGGTGCACACCGCCCTGAAAAAGGATCTGCGTTCCGCCGATAGCCACCAGCTCATCGATCTTCTGATCGATCTCTTCATGGCTTAGAACATAGGCATCGTCCTCTTTGGCATGGCGGTAGAAAGCACAAAACTTGCAGTCCACCCAGCAGACATTGGTGTAATTGATATTGCGATCGACGATGAAGGTCGTGATCCCCTTGGGGTGCAACTCTTTTTTTCTTGCTGAAGCCATCTTACCGAGTTCGATAAGATCACCGTTTTGGATAAGTTCTAACGCTTCTTCTTTGGTCATCCGGCTCACTGTTTACGTCCTGCCTCTGTCGTGATATTGTCTAAAGTAAAATTCATTTTATTGAGCAGTTTTCTATTGCTCAGGTTATGCTCTGAAACGAGCCACTCACCGTCTCTGTAAGCGATCTTGCTTTTCAGGTCTTTGTCTTGGTAGACCAGAATACGGATCGGAAGGTCAAGCCCCGCCTGCATGTTCTCTTGCAGCAGGGGTGTTCCCATCTTTGGATTGCCGAAGATGATCTCTTTTGACGGAGGCAGCTGCATGCGTACCTTGTTGGCGCCCGCCTGATGGTCAACAATCGCAAAGACCGTAAAACCTTTTTTTGTCACGATATTTTGGATCTTGCTAACCGTCTTTTCGACGCTGTTGGCCGAATTTTTGATGATAATATCATTGGCAAACAATGAAGCCGTCAATGCAGTCAGTAAGATAAATTTTCTCACTTCCATCTCCTTGGGTTTTTACGCTTAAAAAAGAGCCTGTATATAATATACCCGCCAATCAAAATTCCCACTAAGAGCTGCAACCAGGCTCCGATACGCAAGAGTTTGTTTAAGATACCGCCATGCTCTTTTTTGTCTATTTCGATGCCCGCCATCTCTACGGCATGCACCATTGCCGAGACAGCCAGATCGCCGTCAGGCATCTCTTTATGACATGACAGGCACATCCCTTCTCTGTCCACTTTGGAACGCTGCTCTTCATTGAGCGGCTGCGAAAGCTTCCAGTGGTGCCCGACGGTCTGCAACTGCGTGCCGTTCTCATCAATAAAACGTGAATAGTCATTTTTCAGATTCGCGATACGCGGTATCTGTCTCTGCACATTGGCCGGCAGCAGACGCCCGTCAGCCGTCATTAAATCGACAATTGTATCTTGGCTAGGATCAGCGTTGAGTTTGCCGCCGCCGATACCCAGCCCCAATGCCTTGGCCGACGTATGGCACGATTCGCAGGAGCGGGACGCTTTGGAGATGGTGTGCGGCTGTACCGCTGCCATATCGATAGCATTTTGACCTTCATCTCCCGCACCTTCAACATTCGGGATCTTGAAGATGTGGTTCTGCAAGAGTGCTTTGCCCTCTTTCCCGATAACAGTAATAGTCGTCTGACATCCCGGTATCGTCGGCGAGATACGTCCTTCGCCGTTTTGAGAAAGTGCCGGATCTTCCCAGCGTAGGAAGGACCTTGTCTCTGTCACCTCTCCGTCGACAAGGTACTCTTTAAGTGAACGCATGCCCCCCGTCGTTCCATGGATATCCTGATCATGCGAAGCCTCCAGGTAATCGGGATTCTGTTTGGAACCGGAATAGTCTATCTTGACATGGCAGCCGTAACACTGCGGTGCCCAGGTCGCATGGCAGGTATAACACTCCAGTTCATCCGTATGGGCTTTGATCTGGTCCATTGCCGCCAACGCTTCACGGGAGAGCTTTTTCTCCTTTTTCAGCGTTTTGAGCGGTGTCAATTCAATATCTCTGCCTGAGGCCAGGTGCATAAGCACTTTGTCACCTTTGCGGACCGCTTTTGTCAGGGGGTTGCCCCGGGCGCTTAAAAGGTACCCCTCGGGTGCCGCTTCGACAGACCCCTTCCTGAGGTATTCGGCAACTGTTTTAACGGTACCGCGAGGCTCGCCGACCTTGGCATTCTCGTTGAATTCGTCAGAGTAGCCCAGGGGAAGTTCCCACGGGTATTTTGAGGTCGTACCGTGACAGTCCTGACACTCGATCTCAACAGCCCCCAGATTTGCCCCGCTTAAAAAGCCGTCACCGTGCAGATCGTTTGAGGTGTGGCAGTCCTGGCAGAGCATCCCTTTTTTATAGTGGATATCCTCTTGCATATGCAGGTAACGCTTGCCATGGAGTTTCGGCTGTCCCTTGCCCTCTTCGTCAAAAGTTGCGTCATACTCCATCTCCATCAGCCCCTGGTAGGAGACCCCGATCCGCTTGCCCCGGTTGTGGCAGGTCGAACAGGTCTCAACAGGCACGCCGGAGTACTCGACCTCATGGACTTTGACCTTCGCCTTACGTGAAGATTGGATACTGTGCACAAGCAGGTGCCCCGGATTTTTCGATATCTGCTTATCGCCGCCTTCGTACAGACCCGAGTTTGAATAGGGAATGTGGCACGCGGCACAGCCGATGCCTCTGAAGTCACCGCGCTTTGAACGCCCCTTGCTGCCGGTATGACAGCGCAGACACTCCTGACGCAGATAGGTATAGACCGCCAGAGACGGATCTTTTTCGATCTCTTCGGCTGTCGGCGCTTTGGGAAGCTCTCCCGTCTCCCCAGGAAAGGCTTGCGGTTCAAGCGCAGAAAGCTCTTGCATATAGGCCTTATAAGCATCACTGCCCAAACGTTTGTGCGGATCTTCGGGATTGCCGGTAGCATAGGTGGCCACCGAGTGGTCGTAGCCCACTTTACCGCCGAAGCTCCAAAGCGCGCCCTGTATCTTACCCTGCTCGGTCATCATCAGGGAGTTCATCTGCGCATTGACCTGTTCTTTGTGACACATACCGCAGGTATTTTGGTTGATCCAGCTGCTGCCCGGTGCGGGGTAGTAATCTTTGGGACCTTCATGTTCCAAAAAATAGGCTACCGTACCTTTATGGGCCCGCTCTTTGACCATCGTGGTCGGGTCCCCGCCGTGGCAGACAATACAGTCATTGCCTCGATGGCCTGCTTTTTCCGCGACTTTGTAGATCTCTTCCATCATCTTGGAATGCGGGTCGCGGATATCTTCGATCCCTTCATGGCACTTGACACAACTGTTTGACGCGTAAAGTGCCGAAAGAGTCAAAAGTGTTGTGACAAGTAGTTTGAACATTATTTATCTTTGGAGATGGCGTCAAGCACCCCGTTGATGAATTTTGGTGACTGCTCGGTCCCAAAAGCTTTTGAGACCTCGATTGCTTCATTGATCACAACTGCGGAATCGAGTGAAGAATACATGATCTCATAGGCGCCTAAACGGAGAGTGGCCCGTTCTATCGAACCCAAACGCTCAAAATCCCACTCTTTAAGGTGTTTAACGATCGCCTTGTCAACACTCTCAAGGTGTTCCATCACGCCGCGAAAGAGGTCCAATGCGAACTCTTTTTGTTTGTTACGGATCTTTTTGTCTTCCAAAATCTCATCCGTGAAATCGGAAATGCTTTTATTACCGAGGTCAAAAGCATAAAGCAGACTTACAACCGCCATTCTGGCATGGTGACGTGTCGCCATTACGCTTCGATCGCTTCATAGAGGTTGATCATCTCGATAGCCGTTACCATCGCTTCAAAACCTTTGTTGCCGGCTTTGGTTCCCGCACGCTCGATCGCCTGCTCGATCGTGTCTGTTGTCAACAGACCGAAAGCGACCGGTTTGGCATATTTCAGCGATACCGTTGCAATGCCTTTTGTCGCCTCAGCCGATACATAATCAAAGTGCGGTGTCGCGCCGCGGATCACGGCGCCAAGGGCACAGACTGCATCGTATTTGCCTGTGGCCAAAAGGCGCTCGACCGCCATCGGAAGTTCGTAAGCACCCGGGACAAGAACCAGATCAAGGTCCGCTTCGTCACCGCCATGGCGCAGGTGGGCATCTTTTGCCCCTTCAACCAGACGGTCCGTAATAAGGTGGTTAAAACGTGCCGCGACGATCGCCACGCGCTTGCCTGGCTGTACTTGTAATTTGCCTTCGATAATGTTCATTATTGTCCTTTAATTGCTTCTTGGATTGCCAAGATCGTTTCTGTTGTTGTATACAAATTTTCTAATTTTAACATATTCGGCCCGTCACTCAGTGCACAGCTCGGATCGACATGGGTCTCAAAAAAGAAACCGTCCACGCCGACTGCCGCTGCGGCACGTGAAAGGTGCGGCACCATCGAGCTGTCACCCGAAGTCGTTCCGCCTCCGCCGCCTGGCATCTGAACCGAGTGGGTCGCATCGAAGATCACCGGTGCGAATTCGCGCATAATGACAAGCGAGCGCATATCGACCACCAGGTTGCCGTAACCGAAGCTCGAACCTCTCTCGGTCAGCAGCACCCCGTTTGCTTTGGCATTGTCGTAAGAGACCTCCTCGCAGCCGCGGGTCTTCAGCACCTTCAGTACCGAATACTTCATATCGGCAGGGTTCATAAACTGCCCCTTTTTGATATTGACGATTCTGTCGGTCTGCGCAGCAGCTACAAGCAGATCGGTCTGACGGCAGAGAAAGGCCGGGATCTGCAATATGTCAACCACTTCGGCCACCGGTTTGACCTGGTAAGACTCATGAATGTCGGTCACGATCTTGTAGCCGAAATCCTCTTTGACCTTTTGCAGGATACGCAGCCCCTCTTCGAGGCCCGGTCCGCGGTAGCTCTCCAAAGAGGTGCGGTTTGCCTTGTCAAAACTGGCTTTAAAATAGAAATCGATGCGCTCATCTTCCTGATAACGCTCCAGTTTTTTGGCGATCTCAAAGATGTTCTCTTCACTCTCAATAACACAGGGACCGGCCATTAATATCATTATTTCTCCTACAGTTGTTTATTGATTTTTTCAACCGTCTTGTTGGTAAAGTCGGTTATGGTGTTACCGGTATTATGCGCATAGATAAAATAGCCGCCTAAAGCGAGCAGAAGCAGCGCCGTGATAATACGGTTGCTGGTATAAGCCAAATAAGCGAGAATGGCGATTAGAACCAATCCGCCATAATACATTGTATTTGCATCCATAAAAGACCTCCTATTTTTTGACAACGAGAAACCCGCTGAAAATAATTAAGATTATACCCAAGAGTGTTATAAAATCTGGCAGTGCGTCGCCTAGAAGCAGACCGACCCCGATAGAGAACGGAATATTGGCATAACTCACGGCCCCGACAATGCCCGCCTTCGACTCGCCATAGGCTTTGGTCATATAGAGCTGTGCCAGGGTGGCAAAAAGCCCCATCCCGAGGACATAAAGCCAGATGATTCCCTGAGGCATCACAAACGTTCCCAGCATGAAATCCAGTTCGGGTGCATTGACATACGGTGAGACAGCGAGCAGCAGCAGCGGTCCGGCAGTGCCGACCCCCATAAACGAAAGCACGATCGCTCGGGTATCATAATACTTTTTCAGCTCTCTCACCGAGGTATAGGCCAGAGCCGCCCCCACCCCGCTGAAGATACCGAGCCAATCTGTTTTCGAGAACATAAACCCCGATGGTTTGGCAATAAAAACGATCCCGGCGAATCCGATAAAAACAGCCAGCCACGCTGTTTTTGGCAGTTTTTCCTGCAAAAAAAGCCAGGCAAAGATCGCGGTGAAGATCGGCGACGTTTTTGAAAAGGTCATTGCATCGCCCAAAGGGATATGCGCGATATTATAGAAAAAAGCCAACAGTGCCACAAAACCCATGAACCCTCTGAAAAAGAGCAGAAAAGGTTTGCCGCCCTCATGTTCCATCGGCTTTTTCAACACGGCATATCCGACCAGTGCAACACCGAACACATTACGAAAAAAGACCACTTCGAGCGAACTCATCGAATCACTGGCCAGCTTGGCAAAGGCGCCCATTACAGCAAAGAAAAAAGAGGCCATCAGCATATAGAGCACGCCGCGGTCCAATCCGGAGATATAGTGTTTCACATCACCTCTTTAGGGCACCTATGAAGAGGGACCCTTTATTTTTGGAAGTTTAACGACTAAAACGTTATAGTCTTGTTAGATTATCGATCTAATATTGACAACAAGGACATATCGTCATGAGAATTCTCTTTTTGCTTACAGTGATGATTTCATCGCTTTTTTCGATCGGCATACCGTCTCAATATGCTGCTATCAGCACCCCTCTTTTTGAGGCAAGAGCCGCTTTTTACCGCCTTCCTGCCGACGACTATGCCGTGCGCGAAAAGGTTCTGCAGTATGCGGTTATGTGCAACCAGGTGCAGGAGTTCGGCTATAAAAGCAGCCCAATGCATGACAGGCAGCTGCAAAAAGCCTATCTGAAAAAGCTTCACCAGCTGCAGTCACACTATGAGAAACTTTCTGTTTTCATGCTACGCGAACTCAACCGGGCCATTGACACAGACAACTACCCGCAGTTCCTCTCAATCGTCAACACTAAAATGGACACATTCTTTGAGGACCCGAACCTCAAAGAGCGCATCTACGCCTACTACTGCGCAAACCGTTTTTTTAAAAGCTCCCAATACCTTGACAAACGGATCAACGATGAGCGCCAGACCATCATCCACTACAATACCGCCCGAGAGAACAGATATGCCTACAGCAGCACACCCAACGCACGTTTCAGAGAAGTCCGTATCCTGACAACGTCTTTTTGTCCCTACTGCACGCGTACCAAGAATTTTCTGCGTCAAAACGGCATCAGATTTTCGGAGTATGATATCCACGGCAGTGAGAAGGGGAAAGCCCTTTACGAAAAACTCGGCGGCAGAGGGGTCCCCGTTCTGATCATCAACAACACCGTCATACACGGCTACAATGAGTCGAAGATGCAGAAAGCCTTGAAAGAATAAGAAAGTAAGAAGTAAAAACGGTGACAGGCGTCACCTGAGTGTTATTGCAGTTGTGAAACGATCTCTTTTTCGACCGTGTCGATCTTCTGTGTACCGTCAACACGAATATATTTGACAGCGCTGTTCACCGCCGCCTCTGCACTGTAGTAATCCACCAGCGGCTGCGTCTGTTCATGATAGACTTTCAGACGGTCCAGAACGATCTCTTCTTTATCATCGGCACGCTGGATCAGCTCTTCGCCTGTCTCATCGTCTTTGCCCTCTACCTTAGGCGGGTTGTAGACAATATGGTATGTACGGCCGGAGTTCTGGTGTACACGGCGTCCCGACATACGTTTGACAATCTCCTCATCCGGCACATCGATCTCGATGACCGCATCGATAGCAACACCCGCCTCTTTTAACGCATCTGCCTGCGGTACTGTCCGTGGAAAGCCGTCAAGCAGAAAACCGTTTTTACAGTCGGCTTCAGCAATACGCTCTTTGACCAGCCCGATAATAATCTCATCCGTGACCAGCTTGCCTGCGTCCATAAACTCCTTTGCCATCTTGCCCATCTCTGTCCCCGCTTTGATAGCCGCACGAAGCATATCGCCTGTAGAGATCTGAGGAATATCAAACTGTTTTGTTAAAAATTGCGCCTGTGTTCCCTTGCCGGCACCCGGTGCGCCCAATAAAATGATTTTCATTGTCTATCCTAATTTTTTAATGGCCTAATTATACAAAAAAATGCTGTTGGCACCTCTATTTAATCCCTATTGTTTTGATTTTGGCATAATTTCCAAAACATAATATAGGAAACAGATGTCAACAATAATAACATTCATCGTACTTTTTCTCATCTTTAACTGGATCTTCAAAAGTTACCAGCGTTTTCAGCGCCAATTCTATACACAGGGGCAGTTTCAAAGCACTGCGCTGACCTATGAGGCTGTCGCCCACTCCGAGCTTGGTGTCTTTGTCGCCCTCATCGCAAAGGTGGCCAAGGCAGACGGACGGATCCATGAGCTCGAAGCCGAACTTATCGGCAATATCTTCAATGATATCTCCAAAGCCTTTGGCGAATCGCACAAAGAGAAAGTACGCGAACTCCTGAAAGAGATCTTCAAACGCGAGAAAGAGATCATCCGCAATGTCGATACCCTGGCCGCAAGGCTTCAGGCCCTTACCCGCGGCGACAGGCAAAAGCGGTTGATGATGCTGACCTTCCTGATCAATCTTGCTTACATCGACGGTGAGCTCTCCCATGCCGAAGAGAACCTCATCATCAAAATCGCCGCCTTCTTAGAGATCAGCGGCAGTGAAGTCGAAGGGATCATGCAGCGTTTTGCTTCGATGTTCAAGGCCAATGCTTCACAGAGCAGCATCAATGATGCCTATGCTCTCCTTGGTGCTGACAGAGAAGATGACCTCAACGTGATCAAGAAAAAGTACCGCACCCTCGTCAAAAAGTACCACCCCGACATCATGAAGGCCAAAGGGGCCTCGGAAGAGTACATCAAAGACGCGACCAAAAAGGTACAGGAGATCAATACGGCCTATGAGATGATCAAAAAAGAGCGCGGCTAGCATTCTGCTGCGACAAGTCCCTCTTTAAAATAAAATAGCTATTATTTTGCATTCCAAATGCAGGATATACCATGGATACAAATAGAACGACGGACATTACAGACACCTTTGTCGAAGTCACCGATGTCACGAAGATGACACACGCCTTGCATGACAGTATTGAAGAGATTATCATCGCCAAACTTCCTATCCCTCAGGAGGTGGTCAACTTCTTCGCTATCACCCTTTTTGGGAACTCACTTGCAAAATGGGCCTCGGCACTGATCATCTTTTTACTCTTTTTGGCATTGCGCAAACAGCTCTCAAGGGCGGTAACCCTTCTTGCACTAAAATGGGTAAACAAAACAGAGACCGAACTCGATGATCAGATCTTCCATCTTCTTCAACGTCCGTTTGCCTTTGGGATGATCATCTTAGGCTTTAATGTTGCCTTCAGTTTTCTTACCTTCCACGAGGATGTTTCGACAACGATATCACATACCATAACAACCTTGACCATTGCCCTTTTGGCCTGGGTGCTTTATCGTATTGTCGCCCTTTTCCAAAGTTCGGATGAACTGATGGAAAAACGCATCAAAACCGATAACGGCATCACCCTCGCCAAGCTTTTGCTCACTATTTTAAAAGCAATCGTCCTGATCATAGCGGGAATGAACATTCTCTCCACATGGGGGATCAATGTCACCGGTTTTATCGCTTCACTCGGTCTTGTCGGTATGGCTTTTGCTCTGGCCGCCAAAGATACGGCAAGCAACTTTTTTGGCTCCATGGTCATATTTACCGATCAGCCGTTTAAGGTAGGCGACTGGATCAAGACCCCTGAAGTGGAGGGCACGATCGAGCATATCGGTATCCGTTCGACCAAGGTACGGACTTTTGCCCAGGCTCTTGTCAGTGTACCCAACGGCAATATCGCCAACACTGCGATCTTAAACTGGTCAGAGATGCATAAACGCCGTATCAAAATGACACTCGGGTTAACCTATTCAACCACATCGCTGCAGATGCGTCAGATCCTCGAAGAGATTCGGGAGATGCTGCATCATGACGATGACATCCATCAAGAAACCATCTATGTCCATTTTACAGAGTTTCAAGAGAGCGCACTTGGTATCTTCTGTTACTTCTTTACCAAAACAACGCAATGGGGCGAATACATGCAGGTAAGAGAACGTATCAATCTAGAGCTGATGGCGATCGTCGAGAATAATGGTGCCTCTTTCGCCTTTCCGTCTCAATCGCTTTATGTGGAAAGTATGCCCGAAAGCGTCATAAGTTAATGCCGGCTCATTAACCTTTAAGAGGCAAACTTCTATAATCTAGGCAATTTATTCCAAGGATAAGCAATGACAAAAATTTTAGTTTCTTCAACACTTGCAGCCCTTATGCTGGTTGTCTTTAGCGGTTGTGGCGGTGAAGAGCCAAAACCCGTAGCTGCACCGGTACCGATGGCCGAATGTACTATTGACAAAGCCGAAGCACCCTCTTGGGCATGCGGTATGGTCGATGGGTATGATGATATGATCACCTCTGTAGGAACAGCCAAGATGTCAAAAGCCGGCGCTGGTTTTACACGCAGAAATGCTATGGCCAACGGGCGTTCAAACCTTGCACAGCAGATCGAAACACTCGTCAAAGACAAGGTCGAGACCTTCACCCGTTCAACCGGTATCGCCGAAGGTGAAACCGTCGACACCGTCTCCAGCCAGGTCTCCAAGCAGGTAGCAAAAGTAACGCTTAACGGTTCCAAACAGCTCGCCTACTGGCAGCATCCTGAAAACAGTGACATCTACCTTCTTATGGGTGTGACCAAAGAGAGTGTCAACACTTCGGCCAAAGAGAGTGTTGTCTCAAGTTTCAAAAACCAGGATGCATTATGGCAGCAGTTCCAGGCTAAAAATGCACTTGAAAATCTTGAAAAAGAGTTTGAGACCAAATAAAAGAGACCCATCCCAAGCCCAAGGCTTGGGCCCACACACACTATTTTCCTCATTTCGCTATAATTACATCAACAATTCGTCAGTTTTGGGTTAGGGCTCTTCTCTCTTTATATGAAGAAACATAAAAGCAGTACCGATAACAGGTACTTTGGTTTTTATATTTAGATAATCGTATACACTCTTATCCTCCCGCCTCCCCGACTGGCCATTACATCTCAATTAAAGATATAACTTATGAAAAAACTTGCCATTATCGGCCGTCCGAATGTGGGCAAAAGCTCCTTTTTTAACCGTCTGCTCAAACAGCGTGATGCCATCACCTCTGAACAGGCGGGAACAACACGCGATATCAAACGCCGCATACTGGAGCTTGGCGATAAAGAGGTGGAAATCCTCGATACCGGCGGGCTTGATGAAGGAAACGAGCTTTTCGATGCCATCAAAAAGATGTCGATTAAAGCGGCCCATGAAGCCGATATCATCCTCTATATGGTGGATGGAAAAAGCCTACCCGAAGAAGAGGACAAAGCGTTCTTCTATGAGCTTCAGGAGATGGGTAAAACCATGGCGCTTGTCGTCAACAAGATCGACAACGACAAGATGATGGAGAAGGTCTGGGACTATTACGAGTTTGGCTGCGACAATATCTTCGGCATCTCCGTCTCGCACAACCGTCACATAAATGCTCTTCTGGAGTGGATAGAGGAGCAGCTGCCCGAAAAAGAGCCGGAAGAAGAGCGTCTTACCGAAGAGAGTCCTCTCCAGGAAGAGGAGGAGGAAGCTGCTCCCCTAGAAGAGGAAGAGGATTTTGACGACGACTTCTTTGAAGAGATCGAGGATGAGGACGACGGCTATTTCAACCCGTTGCAAGAATATTATGAAGGACTCGAAGAGGCCGAAGAATTTGAAGCCGAAGAGATGCTTGAGGACAAAGAGGCGATCCGCGAATACGACGAAGAGGCGCTCAACAAGATGCGCGTTGCGATTATCGGCCGTGTCAACGTAGGGAAAAGTTCTCTACTTAATGCCCTGCTCCATGAAGAACGTTCGGTTGTCAGCTCCGTAGCGGGTACCACCATCGACCCTATCGACGAAACGGTGGAATACAAAGATAAGGAGATCACCTTTATCGACACAGCCGGCGTCCGCAAACGCGGCAAGATCCTGGGAATAGAAAAATATGCCCTGATGCGGACCGAAGCGATGCTCGAAGATGCCGATATCGCCCTACTCGTCCTTGATGCTTCCGAACCGTTCAAGGAGCTTGACGAAAAGATCGCCGGGCTGATCGACCAGAACAGGATGGCCTGTTTGATCGTACTGAACAAATGGGATATCGTTGACGGTGAGAAATACCAGCAGATCGTACAGGATATACGGGACCGATTTAAGTTTTTACACTATGCTCCGATCATCACGATCTCGGCGCAGAGCGGCCAGCGCGTTCAGAAGATCTATGACAAACTGCTGGAGATCAACGAGAACTACTCACAGCGCATCTCAACGTCTAAACTTAATGAAGTGCTTGAATGGGCGCAACGCAAGCACCACCTCCCTTCGATGAACGGGCAGATGATACGCATCTACTTTGCGACACAGTACGACATCCGACCGCCGCGCATCGCGCTGATCATGAACAAGCCAAAAGGGTTGCACTTCACCTACCGCCGCTACCTTACCAACCAGCTGCGAGAGGCTTTCAACTTCGAGGGTGTCCCTATTCTTTTCAAAGCAAAGGCGAAAAACGAAAAGCGTCGTCTCAAACGCTGATCCGCGAACGCGTCTTAAAACGGTTTTACGACCACCATCGCGACGATCAGAAGCAGCAGGATCGTCGGCACTTCATTATAGATACGAAAGAATTTACCACTTTTTGTACAACTGTCATTCAGCAGCTTCAGACGCAGTCTTCCCAGAGAGAAGAAGTAGGCGATCAGGATCACGACAAAGAAGAGTTTCGCGTGAAACCAGCCGCCGGTAGCAAAGATATTGGTCGGGTAGATGACGATCAGCGTAATACCCGATAACAGTGTTGCCCAGAACCCCGGCACGCCGATATAGCGGTATATCTTCATCTCCATCACTTTTACAACCTCTATAAAGCCTTTATTCTCTGCATTTTCTGCATGATAGACGAAAAGACGCGGTAGATAGAAAAGCACTGCGAACCAGGTGACCATCGAAATAATGTGAAACCATAAAACCCATTGATACATTGTTATCCTTTAAAAGTTTTTCTCTAATGTAAGCATATTGTAGTTCGAACCGCCATGGACCCTGTTGAAAACACCGAATATGCCGGAACGGTGTTTAAGGGTATAGCCAAGATAGAGGTCTCTCAGGCTTTCGACATGCAGCAGTCGTCCCAGGTCCAGATCGGCAGAGATATCAAGATAATTCAAAAACTTCGACGTAGGGTCCAACGTACCATCGCCCTTTCGAGCATCGTCTATTTCCACAATCGGAACCTCGTTAGCAAGGGAAAGTCCCTCACCAAGACCCAAACGTACACGGTTTTGTAAAAAATCAATCTTCCAGTAGACTTTGACATAGAGCGTGATTTCTAAAATATCGTCCGCGTAACCGTTCTCGTCAAAGTACGAGACACCCCCTTTCAGGTACCAGTCCAATGGAAGGTCTGACATATTTTCAACAAAACACCAGCCGGCATCCAGATTGATTACGGACGTGTCTTTCGGGTAGCGGTTCCAATCACCGAGAAGAATCTCTCCAAGATCATTGCTGTCAGCAAAACCGCCGCCTAAACGAATCGAATATACCTGCTCCTCATTCACAATACTTCCTGCATGAAGTGTCATCAACAAAAGAAAAGGCAGTAATAATATAAAACGAATGGAAGACTCCTCAAAATAGTTGAGGAATTATAGCAAAAGAGGGCAAAATACCCCTGTCGAAGGCGTTTATATAAACTGCCCTACCCACTGCTTGATCTGCTCAGAACTTAATGCGCCGGAGACGCGATCAAGCTCTTTGCCGTTTTTAAAAATGATCATCGTCGGGATAGAGCGGATGGCGAAACGGGCAGAAGGTTCTTGGTGCTCTTCGGTGTTGAGTTTGGCAAAACGCGCTTTTAGAACAAAGGCTCGCGCTGCCTCTTCAAAAGCAGGCGCCATCATGCGGCAGGGGCCGCACCAAGGCGCCCAGAAGTCTACAACGACAGGAATATCGCTGTTTACAAGATGATGATCAAACGTAGACGCCTCAAGCTGGATCGGCTTTGTGTCAAGAAGAGAACCTTTGCACCCGCCGCAATTTGCCTTGTTATAAGACGCTTTAAAAGGGATTGCATTGACCTGGCCGCAATGCGGGCAGACAACTTTTATCTTATCCATAATAATCCTTTGCTTTAAACGTAGAGATATCTACAAGATTTTTTATATTAGTAGGTAAAATGACTGCGATATATATATTATCATTATTTCAACTGAGAGAAAGAACGGTTGACTTCGCACTTAGCAGTCTAAAGTCAACCTTTGTTTGCAGGATACGCAGTTTGGAAGATTATACTTCTTGTTCTTCGACTTCCAGATCTTTGATCGAAACAGTGCGGTGATCTGTATTTTTATCATGCATACGGCGGAGCGCTTTGCTAGCACGGTCGATCGCCACATCGATAGCCGCATCAAGATCGCGGTCACTTTGATTGATAACGATCGGCGTATTGTGTGCAATATGGAATTCAAATTCGACACCCACACCGTTTTTTTCTTTTGTCAAAACGACATTTGTAGTTGTAATATCCATACTGAATTTTTTAAATTGTTCGATTGCTGCCTCTATGTGCGCTTTTGTGCTGTCGTTTAAAGTAATATCTTTGGTACGAATTTGAACATTCATAATGAATCCTTTTATTTAATATTTTTAAGAATATCACATCTATTCTAATAAAAAATTGACAAAGCGTGGCTTGCGTTCCAAATAATAGTAAATAGAGGCTAATTGGCTATAATTTTGCAATTAGTTCAAGGAGTATATGTGCGTGTTTTAACTGGAATACAATCTTCTGGCGATCTTCATATCGGCAATTACTTTGGTTCAATAAAGCAGATGATCGATTCACAAGACAACAGCGAGGTATTTGCCTTCATTGCCAACTATCATGCAATGACCAGCGTGAGCGATGGTGAGCGTCTTGCCTCATTGACTATGCAGGCTGCAATCGACTTTTTGGCCCTGGGAATGGATCCGCAAAAATCGACCTTCTGGGTGCAGTCCGATGTCAAAGAGGTGCTTGAGCTTTACTGGGCGCTCTCTGCCTTTACTCCGATGGGACTTCTGGAGCGCGGTCACAGCTACAAAGACAAAACGGCAAAAGGTCTGGCAAGTCAGCATAACCTCTTCTCTTATCCTGTTCTGATGGCCGCTGATATTCTTCTTTTCAATTCAGAGGTCATTCCGGTAGGAAAAGATCAGATCCAGCATGTTGAGATGGCGCGTGACATCGCAACCAAGTTCAACAATCAGCATGGCGATATTTTCGTGATCCCGGAACACCGTGTCGATGACAATGTGGCAACCGTTCCCGGCATCGATGGTCAAAAGATGTCCAAATCCTACGGCAATACTATCAATATCTTCGGTGAAGAGAAAAAGCAGCTCAAAACAGTCAAGAAGATCGTCACTGAAGCCGTCCCCCTGGAAGAGCCGAAAGAGTTTGAAAACTGTAATGTCTACAATATCGCCAGACTCTTTTTGAATCCCCAGGAGCTTACCGAACTTCAGCAACGCTACAGACGCGGCGGCGAAGGGCACGGCCACTTCAAACTCTACCTTCATGATGTGATCTGGGAGTATTTCCGCCCCTATCGAGAGAAACGTGAATATTTTGAAAGCCACCAGGATGAAGTGCGTGAAATCCTTGCCTTTGGTGCAGCCAAGGCACGTAAAGTCGCCTTGCCTATCATCGAAAAAGTCCGTGAAGCGACCGGTATTACGTACTAAATCTTAATCTGCCCAGGGAGCGTAAGCTCCTTATCTCCTCTTAAATCTCTTTAACTATACTTCGCAAAATCATCAAGAAGGAAAAATATGTATAAAGTTATTATAGAAAGAGAGTGTGGCTGCGTCCGTCGTGCCAATATGTCACCGGAATACAGCTACGACGATAAAGACCTTGCCCTGATCGAGGCGGGGGAACTGGCACGCAAGATGAATGACGATTTCTGTGGTAAGCACCAGTTTGCCGTCAGACAAGAAGGTGAAAACTTTCTGATCACGATGCAGATGCGCGGTTAATCGTAAAGAGGGGTATCCCTCTTTAGAAGCGGATATTCGCTTTGGTAATAAACTTTTTCTCTCCCCACTGTTTCTCTTTCAATTTCAACAACTTTCTGATCCGATCATTCACCAATCTGTAAGAGACGGTAACGACAGCATTGCCTACGCCCTTTGGAATGTCAACAGCAAAGGTCCGCTCTGAATTTGCAGGGATCGAAAGATTTTTTGTCGCTTCGACTGCGAGATGCGGGATCGTGTCTTTACCGCGTTTGTCTGTATAGTGCTGCGTCAACGAGATCTGTTTACTCTCGACAACCGCACTTCCGGACTGATAGACGATATCAATAAGCAGTTCTCTTGCTCCGAAACCGGTCGGTATATTGTGCGGGTTTTCATTCACGAGTGTAAGTTTCAGCTTGTTACCCTCTTTTTTGCCGACAAGGCTCAAGGCACCTTCCCACATCGATGTTGTATGCGCGCCGGCAAAACGGTGTTCGCGGACCATGCGTTTTTTCGCTTTACCGTTTTCGGTAGCCAGGGTACTTGCCACCCCCTCTCGTTTTGGGCTCATATGGCAATCGGCGCACTGTTTCGTTGTCTCTTTGTACTCATCTTTGGTATTGGCAAAGACCAGACCGGTTTCCGAACGGTCGTTGGCATGACAGACAAAACAGAGTTTTTTGGAATCCTTGCCGAAAAAGTCACGATACTGGGTCTTGTGATACGGCGAATTTGCATCCTCAAACGGACCGCTCATAACCCCGACGGGGTTCCAGCTGATACGGTGGATCCCCCGTTTTTCAGGTGGCAGACCATCATGTACCTTGTCGATGTTGTGACAGACAAGACAGTTGATCCCCTCCGCAAGCGCATCGCTTGCAACCGCTTTGTTGACTTCTGAGCCTTTGTCCAGCTTCATCACCGCGGCGATCTGATAATCGATACCTGTCTCTGTTACGGCGATACGGGGATTATGGCACACTGCACACTGCACTTTGACCGCATTGATAGGTTTACGCGTTTTACGTTTTACATAATCCATCGAAGCACGAAGATACTCGTCGCTTCCGTAATGCGACTTAGCGTGATACGACGTGCTCCACTGTTTGACGATCGGCATATGACAACTTTTACAGCTGCTTGAATCGTGGTATTTTTGATTGAGCTCAGGGGCTGCTTCTGGTGCTGAACCGTAACTCAGGGTAGCCAGAAGAAGAAGCGAGAATCCGATTTTAAACATAATGTGTACCCTTAATTTTTCTTGATGATAAGAGTATACAATACCATAAGAAAGTTTTTCTTAAATTTATCGTTTATTATATGTTCTTATATCGTAAGATAACGATATGTAATTGATAGCTTTTTTAAGAGGGTCAATTTTTCACGGTTATAAAAGGAAAAGAAGCTTAGGAAGAGTGGCCGTCTAAATACCTTTTTCCGACGTATAAACCGGCGTGCGCGAACGGGCTTGTAAGCCGCTCCTTAACTGGGACCTACCGGTTTGCCTGCTTTTGATACAACCAGACCATCAGTCCTTTTTGCGCATGCAGACGGTTTTCTGCCTCGTCAAAGACAACGCTTTGCGCCCCTTCCAGAACAGCTTCACTTACCTCTTGACCGCGATAAGCCGGCAGACAGTGTAAAAAAAGCGCCTTTTTATTAGCAAGAGCCATCAGTGCTTCATCGACGATAAAACCTTCAAAAGCCCTGATACGCTCCTCTTTTTCATCCTCCTGACCCATCGAAGCCCAGGTGTCGGTTGTCACGACAGTCGCACCTTTGACAGCCTCCTGCGGGGAGTTGGTAAAAACAAGCTTGCCGCCGTTCTCTTGCGCGATTTTCTCAGCTTCGGCTTGAATACCGCTGTCGACCTCATACCCTTTCGGCGTAGCAACACGCAGTTCAAACCCGAGTTTTGCCGCCAGCATCATCCAGGAGTGGGTCATATTGTTGCCATCGCCGATATAGGCGACTACCGGTTCATCGGCACCCTTATGTTCGATCATCGTCATATAATCAGCCAACAGCTGTACCGGGTGGAAGGAGTCCGTCAGACCGTTGATCACCGGCACTTTCGAGTAGGAAGCAAATTCTTCCAGCATCGAGTGGGCAAAGGTCCGGATCATGACCATGTCGCACATGGACGAGATCACACGGGCCGTATCTTTAATCGGTTCACCCCGTCCAAGGTGAATATCGCGGTTCGACAAGAAAAGTCCTTGGCCGCCGAGCTGGAATATTCCTGTTTCAAAACTGACGCGTGTACGAGTGGAGCTCTTCTCAAAAATCATCGCAAGCGTCTTGTTCGGCATATACTGTTTTTGTTCACCGTTTTTAAGCTCGTTTTTGATCTGTAGACCTAAAGCGATGATCTCCAGGATCTCCTCCTTGGAATAATCTTTAAGTGTTAAAAAATGTCTCACTTTTTTCCTTCTTTTTCTAATATCACATCGCAACTCTCTGCTTTGCCAAAGTAGAAGCCTTGAGCGTATTCGATACCTAATTCCTGAATAATAGCATAAATTTGGGGCGTACTTACGAATTCTGCGATCAATTTGATATCAAGTGAGTGTGCCAGATCGACTATCCCTTCGACAATGCTACGGTTTTGGACATTGACATCAATATCTTTGATCAGAGAACCGTCTATCTTGATAAAATCGGGCATGATCTTTGTAAGATAGGCAAAATTTGAATAACCCGTTCCAAAATCATCGATCGATATCTTGCATCCCAATGCTTTGATCCTTTGAATGATCTTGATATACCGTTCTTGCAGCAGCTCTTCCGTTTCAACCAGTTCGATGGAAACACTGGATGCATCAACCTTATGCAGATGCAGACTGGTCTCCAAATAACGCAGCATGTCTTCATCCAGATCATCACGCGTCATATTAATAGAGATATCATTTTTACAATGGTGCATGAGCTCAAAGCTTTGATCGATGATCACCTTGGTCAACCGTTTCTCAAGCCCCATCTTCTGCAAGACAGGCAGAAACTCATAAGGCAGAACAATGTCCGACTCCTCTTCACGCAGACGGACCAATACTTCGAATTTAACGCGACTTCCATCTTTGGTAGAGACAATAGGTTGAAAATAGGTTGCAAATTGATTTCGTTCAAAAGCACTTTTAATGCGTTTTACCCATTCCAGGTTTGTCTTGTATTTGACTTTATAAGAGTCATCCCCGTCATAGACACTGTAACGTTGCTGATGTTTTACAGCATCTTTAACAGCTAATTCCGCCTGGGTCAGAATGGAACTGCTTGTCGATTTCTCACTGCTATTGGCCAGTCCGAAGGTAAAGGTCAACGGCATTGCGATGCCGTTGTAGTTAACCAGGTAGGTATTGCTCAAGGCTTCAACAACACGCGAAATATACTGCTGGTTGGCACATACGATCACAAACTCGTCCGAACCCATGCGATAGACCTGCAGTTTCATCAACGGATTCTTGGCCACCTCCTTGACCAGTCCTTTCAGTACCTCAGCCGCCTCTTTCAGGTAGATATCACCGACCACTTGTCCGAAAGAGTCATTGATAAGTGAAAAGTTATAGATATCGATATAGAGCAGCGTAAACTCTTTTTTCTCTTTTAAAGCCTTGTCCAGAACGCTCAACAACTTAACACGATTTGGCAGTGCGGTCAACGCATCATATTCATAGTTTTGGCGGATGATCTTGATCTGTTTGTTGATCTTCGTATTGAAAGCAAAGAGCTGCCGATAGACCTGCCCGAGTTCACTGGGCGATTTCAAAAGCAGAAACCGCTCTTTTTTCGTATCGTCCAAGCGGCTATTACGTAAAAAATTGAGCATTGTCCGCAATGCTACGTTGATATCCAAAAAAATAAAATAGGCGATCAATCCAACGATCATGATCGGCATGAGCAACATCGCGACATCCTGATAGAGCTTCATTTGATAACGCCCGATCTCCCGGCTTAACTGCGTCGAAAGAAAATCATACTCAAAATCAGAGATCAGCCGCAGATTTCGGATATGGGTCTTGGTCGTACGATTCCAGGATAGCAGGTCAAAAATATCGCTGGTTCCTTTAAAGATATGGTTGCGGAAGTTCTCTTTTTGAATATTCATCTCGACAAAATCGCCGTTACGATAGCTTGAATAGAGCTTGTTCAAAGCCAGAGTATCAGCAAAACGCCTGAAGTCATCAAGCGCGCTTTGGGCTTTGCCCTCAATGATCATGATGACTTCAAAAAGATCTTCAGTGACGATCCCCTCTCCCATCACTGCCATCGTCAGGTCTGTCTCCAGGGCACTGTACTCAATACCATTCATAATGTCAAAATAGGCCATAAACCCGTCACTGCTGTTTTGCTTTGTCATCAGGGCAACAATATCGATAAGATGTTTGATGATCCCATCCGTATAGAAGCGGACTGCTTCGGTTCCGTTCAGGTTCCCGGAAAGGATCTCCTGACGGATGGAAGGAAGTTTGGAAAGGGTCTGCTTGATAACCGTACGCTTCTTCTCATACCGGCACTGCTGCATAAATCCCTGCATCGATGCAAGCTTGTCTGTTGTCTTCTCAGCAGCAGTGTCAAATACTTTCGGGTCATGATCGACATATAAAAAATCAAGTGCGGCGCGTCTCTCTTCCTGAAAGAGCGTCATCAACTCCTCAATCGCTCTCGCTTTCTCCAGTGACTCCGATACGCTTATCTTTTGTTCATAAGCATCGTAGTTCATCGAGATGTAGGAAAGGTTCCAAAAAACAATCCCGGTAATCAGGAAGAGGATGATAAAACCGACTTTAAATTTGACACTAAAACGGCTCAGAAAGTAGAGTATGGTCTCGGTCATCTACGTCTTTTATCCTAGAAGCTTCGCTACTTCTTTGGCATGGTACGAGATGATGATATCTGCGCCGGCACGTTTGAAACTGATCATCGTCTCCATCATGACACGTTCATAATCGATCAGCCCTTTCTCACCCGCGTATTTGAGCATCGCGTACTCACCGCTGACATTGTAGATAGCCAATGGAAGACGGGTGTTCTCTTTAATATCCCGGATGATGTCGAGATAGGCAAGGGCCGGTTTAACCATAAGGATATCCGCACCCTGCATCTCATCGGCAATACTCTCATTGATCGCTTCACGGCGGTTGGCCGGATCCATCTGGTAGGAACCTCTGTCACCGAAAGAGGGTGTCGACTCGGCCACATCACGGAACGGACCGTAATAACCGCTTGCGAATTTTGTCGAATAGCTCATGATCGGCAGATTTTCATAACCGCCTTCATCCAGTGCTTTGCGCAGTGTCTCGATGATGCCGTCCATCATCCCCGACGGTGCGATCATATCGGCACCGGCCTTGGCATGGACCAAAGCCTGTTTGCCGGAGATCTCAAGGGTGGCATCGTTGTCTACCGTTCCATGGACATGGTCGATGATCCCGCAGTGGCCATGGTCGGTATATTCACAAAAACAGAGGTCCGTCACGACGAACATGTCTGGGTGCGCCTTTTTAATGGCACGGACCGCTTCGGCAATGATCCCGTGTTCGCAGAGGGCATCTGAACCGACAGAGTCTTTAACCTCCGGAATACCGAAAAGGATGATCGAGTAAAGTCCCAGATCTTTGAGCTCTTCACACTCTTTAACTGCCTCGTCGATACTCATCTGATAGACACCCGGCATCGACGCAACCTCTGTTTTGATCCCCTCTCCAGGACGCACGAAAAGAGGATAAATAAAATCATCTTTGGAGACATGCGTCTCACGTACAAGTGCGCGGAGATGGGGATTTAAACGGTTGCGACGAAATCGTTGGAACATAAAAAGCCTTTTAAAAACATGATTAATAGAACCACAACTAAATAGATTTTGGTATCCGCACAGGGTTTTAACAGTCGCCACAGGTCGAATAGCTCTTATTTAGGTATAATTCGGGTGCCTAATAGTAGCAATTCGATCATTAAAGTAAGTAGAATAAAAAGTATGAATATAAAAATTTCTGATGTAGCAAATCTTCCGTCGCGTTTCGGCGACTTTAAAGTCAAAGCGTTTAAAGAGGGGCACAAAGAGCATTTGGTCATCTTTAAAGAACCCCTTGATGAAACACCGATTGTCCGCGTCCATTCCGAATGCCTTACCGGTGATGCCATAGGCAGCCTGAAATGCGACTGCCGTGACCAGCTGGAGTTCGCGCTTAGCACCATAGAAAAAGAGGGCGGTATGGTGATCTACCTTCGGCAGGAGGGACGCAATATCGGCCTGCTGAACAAAATCAACGCCTATGCGCTGCAGGACAAAGGTTTCAATACCGTCGAAGCCAACCACCAGCTCGGCTTTGCGGCAGATGAACGCACCTATGAGATCGTGACCACCGTTTTGGAACACTTCGGCATCAAAAAGATACGTCTGCTCACCAACAATCCTGCCAAGATCAACTCTTTGGAGAACATCGAGATCATTGAAAGACTGCCGATCATCATCGATCCGAATATACACAATGAAGGGTACCTTCAAGTCAAAAAAGATGAAATGGGGCACCTGCTTTAAAGAAGCGCACCCTCTTCTCTTCCATTACCATTACGGTGATTATTGTTTCAAAATCATTACATAGCGGCGGAGATGAAGTTTTCTTTGAGCGCTTGTGTTATATGATAAAGATTCAAAAAAACATCTCTTTGAAGGCACTATCCGATGAAATTCCTGACTCTCTTTTTACTGTTCATTCTTCCTCTCTCCCTATTCGCAGACGACGCAGCGTGGTTTGCCGGTATTGACGGCGGTGTCACCGGTGCAAAATTTACAAGCAGTGATATCGACAGTGACTATGAATTTGGCCCGGAATACGGTGGGAAGATCGGTCTTCAGGAAAAAAATGCCCGTATCTACCTGGGGTATACCGCGGCAGACAATATTGACGGTAATATTACTTCCACAAACAATATCTATTTGGCACTTGACGGTATCAGTAACGAGTTTAATGTTATCGCCAAGTCAACAGCCAAATTCTTTTTCGGCATACGCCTGGGTTCAAACACCGCCGAAATTAATGACAAGTCCATAACAGCCTTTATGGGCGGCTTGCAGACAGGGTTCATTTTTCTACTGCCTGTTGACCTTGAGATCGAGCTTGCCTACCGTCACTACCTGACGTTGAGAGATAAAGAGACCAATTTTAATGCCGGCAGCATCTATGGTGCACTTAACTATAAATTTTATTCGTTCTAAGAAGCCGGCATGGATATACAAGCAGCACTGAAAAATGACAATATCGAACTTGATGAACAGTTCTTCAAGTATGTCGAACGCTACAAAGAGCACCTCAAAAAGTGGAACAAGATCCATAACCTTACCGGTGCAAAAAACGATGAGCTGATCGACAAGTTCATCTATGACGCGGTCTATCCGGTCTCTTTCCTGCCTGAAGTCAAAACCATTCTCGACATCGGTACCGGCGCCGGTTTCCCGGGGATGATCCTCGCCTTTGCCCTGCCCCAGACGGAGGTCATTCTGTGCGAACCGCTGCAAAAGCGTGCCAGTTTCCTGCAGTTCATCAAGGCCGATCTGGGGCTAAAAAATGTCACTGTCGCCAACTGCCGTGTCGAAGAGCTCGAACCGCGCCCTATCGAACTTGTCACCTCCCGTGCCGTGACCGATACGAAGATGCTGATGCAGTTGAGCAAGCCTTTTGTACACGAAGGAAGCCGACTGCTCTTTTATAAAGGGGAGAAGGTCTTTGACGAAGTCGATCCCGCGCTCAAACATCAGATCATTCAAACTAAAAAACGGCACTACCTCATCATTGAGATCTAAGGAGAAAAAATGTTGAAACTATTGCTTGTTATCGCTGTCATTGCGGCCGTCTATTTCTTCTTTATTAAAAAAAAGACACCGCTGACCAAAGAGCGTAACGAACATAACAAGAAAGAGAAAGATGAGGATGAAACGATGGTTGCATGCGAGACCTGCGGCACCTACATCAGCACCAAAGAGGCGATCGTCTCTTCGGGTAAATTCTACTGCTCTGAGCAGTGTCGAGACAAAGCCTAAGGAGTCACAATGCTTCTCTTCGGACATCCCTACATCGGTTTTGAACCTTTTTATCATATCGATGAGATCGCCAGTATCGCTCTTACACCGCCCGGCAGCACACTTTTTCTTCATTTTAAAGAGGAAAATCTCGATATTATCATGCATATGCAGGAGAACAACCTCGCCTTTGCCATCGGGGTTGCCGATCTCAGTGAAGTGGTGTTTGCCCACAACCTGGGTGCAAAATATATCATTGTCGGTGAGGCACTGGCAAAATCAGCACAAAATACAGCAGAAAACTATCTGTTTGATGCCAAGATCCTCTGTCGCCTAGCCGACACCGATTCCCTTGAAGAGAAGATCATCGAAGGGATCGACGGGGTTATCTTTCCCGAAGCGATAATCAAAATAAGCGGTTGACATGCGTTATGCTCTTCTATTGGCACTGCTACTGTTTTTGAACGGCTGTTCGACCCGTTCTGCAACCGGCAAGCCCTCTTCGCCTAATGTTCATGTCAACTACAGTGATCTGGACAAACTCTATCCCTACCACAACGAATGGCACCTGACCCCCTACAAATTCGGCGGTTTCGGGCCCAACGGGATCGACTGTTCCGCCTTTGTACAGAGGGCCTATAAAGATCTCTTCCACATCAATCTTCCGCGCACCACAAAAGCGCTGGCTAACTACGGTAAGAAAACGTCTCGCAGCCAGATCCGCACCAGTGACCTGGTCTTTTTCAAAACAGGTTACAACACCCGCCACGTCGGCATCTATCTCAAAGAGGGCGACTTTATGCACGCCTCTTCAAAATACGGCATCATTATCTCAAATTTAGATGACCCCTACTGGCAAAAACATTACTGGATGACAAGAAGAGTAAAATAGCGCCATTGCGGCGTAAAGTGGGTGGAAAGAAGTGACGCTACCCAAGAAGGCAGACCCCGTCCACACCAACGCTGTTGTTACACAACCACCCGTTCAATCTCTGAATGAAGCCCCACAAGGATCTCATAACTGATCGTTCCCGCGGCTTTGGCATATTGGTTGGCATTATCAAAGATCAGAAGCTCGTCCCTCTGGCCCGTAAACGTAGTGTTGTCCATAGAGACACGCCCGAGCAGTCTCTCGCCCTCGGGTGTTGCATAATTGTTCGAAGAGACCCGGTGCAGGCCATCGGCATAACCGACATCATAGGTCGAGACCACCATCGCCTCTTCGGCCCGGAAAGTTGCATTATAACCAACATGCACGCCCTTGCGAAGTTGACGGGTACTGATCTTTTTCGCTACCAATGAAAGCACCGGTTTCAGGTCAGGCTGTTCGAGTGTAGGGGCCATCTCCAGGCAGCCGTACGCCGCTATGCCGACGCGGACCATATCTTCGTCAAACTCTTTATAGCGGAAAGCGGCAGCCGAGTTGGCCGAATGAAAACGCGGGGTCTCAAAACCGTATTTTGTTTTCAGTTTCAAAATATCAGATTTAACTTTTTCAAAATTTTTTCGCTGCCAAAACCACTCCGAGCTCAATGCATCTGCGCTGCGGTTGTGGGTAAAAACACCTTTGAGCAGCAGCCCCCTCGCACTGATAGCTTCCACGGCTGCAGCGACTTCATCCATAGTAACGCCGTTGCGGTGCATCCCCGTATCGACTTTGAGTTCGACCCGGCAGCCTTTTGGCATCTTTTCTATCTGTTCAAGCGAATTGATCGCAAAAAAGAGTTTGTCGTCAACCGCATATTCGTGCCCGCCCAGGATCAGAATATGATCAAAATAGGGCAAAATCGACTGCGCTTCGGTGACATTGTGCACCACCGCGTCTCGTACACCGTATTCGTGTGCAAGTTCTGCAATCTCGAACAGTCCATGACCGTAAGCGTTGTCCTTCAGAACGACAGCGATTTTAGAAACACCACCAATTTTTTGTGCGATAATGTCAAGATTATGAAAAAAAGCCTCGCGGCTGAGTCGAATATATGCCATGCGGGATTATAACAGGCAAATGCCAAATAGGAGATATAAAGAATGCGCATCACCGAAGCAAAAAACAGAGGGGTCAAAGCGGATAGAACATACCTGCCGGCCGAATTTGAAGAGCAGTCCTTCGTACAGCTCATCTTCCCCCACTCGGGCAGCGACTGGGCGCCCTATCTGGAAGCGGCCTCGGAGACATTCGTCAATATCGCGACAGCGATCGCCCGCTTTGAAAAGTGCCTGATCGTCTGCGATGAGATAGAGAAGGTAAAATCCTATTTTTCTGCAACGGACAACATCGACTTCATCACCTGCGAGACAGACGACACCTGGGCAAGGGACTGCAGCGGTATCACTGTGATCGAAGGTTCGGAGCCGACGGTGGTCGACTTCACCTTTACCGGATGGGGCGGCAAGTTCGACGCCTCGCTCGACAATGCCATGACCGCAAAGATCGCCAACTATTACGGTGCCAACTACAAAAAAGAGCGGCTGATCCTTGAAGGCGGGGCCATCGAGTCAAACGGCGAAGGCGTGCTGCTGACCACTACAGAGTGCCTTCTAAACCCAAACCGCAATGTCAAACTGACCCAGAAGTTCGAGATCGAGAACATTCTGAAAGAGGTGCTCGGAACCAAGAAGGTCCTCTGGCTTGACCACGGCTACCTTGCCGGCGACGACACCGACAGCCATGTCGACACACTGGCCCGTTTTGCGGACAGGGAGACGATTCTCTACGTAAAATGCAGCGATGAGGAAGATGAGCACTATGACGCCCTCTCAAAGATGGAGAGAGACCTTCAGGCATTGCGTGACCTTGACGGAGAACCTTTTAAGCTCATCCCCCTTCCGATGACCGATGCCATTTACTACGACGGCGAACGGCTTCCCGCCACCTATGCCAACTTCCTCATCGTAAACGGTGCGGTGATCGTGCCGACCTACAGCGACCGCCATGACGAAGAGGCGCTCTCTGCGATCAAAAAAGCGTTTCCGGAGCGGGAGGTCGTCGGGGTGGAGTGTTCCGTACTGGTCCGCCAGCACGGCTCGTTGCACTGCGTGACAATGCAGTTTCCCAAAGAGGTTACTCTGCAGATTCCATAACGGAAGACGGTGTGTCACCCTTTTCATAGAGCAGCGAAAAACCCGTGTACATAAAATAACCCGAAGCGAGCGCTGCCAGTATGATGAAAATGATGCGTTTGGTTCTGTCTGATCTGTTCATGAAAGAAATTATAGCAGATCGGAACATCGTCGCTGTTGCACTGCGCTTTTTCTGACTATTTCTGCTTTCTTAACACTAATGTAACACTTTTTTTCTATCCTGCATCGAACTTATTGATAGATTATAATTTAAGGAACAAAAATGAAAAGAATTGTCTACCTTTCTCTTGCCTGTGCAGCTATGCTTAATGCTGCAGAGGTCGAGATCGATACGATCGCTGTAGAAAGTACCACACTCGAGGATGTCAGCGGCGAAGAGATCAAATCTGCCGATGCGGCTGTAGCGCTGTCATACAAAGTGCCAGAGGTCTCGCTCGTACGCCGAAGCGGGATCGCCAATGATATCATCCTGCGCGGACAGAAAAAGGACAACATCAATGTCCTCATCGACGACGGCAAGATCTACGGCGCCTGTCCCAACCGCATGGACCCGCCGATCTCGCACGTTCTGACCAACAACATCGAGAGCATCCAGATCGTCGAAGGACCGTATGATGTCGAGAACTTCGGTACCCTCAGCGGTGCGGTCAAGATCACGACGAAAGAGCCTGAAGAGGGTGTCCACGGTGATATCAACTTCGGTGTGGGCAGCTTCGGCTACAAAAAAGCCGCAGGTACGATCACAGGCGGGACGGACCGTTTCAAACTGCTTCTGAGTATGTCGGGCGAGACCAGCGGACAGTACAAAGACGGTGACGGTAATGATTTTGCCGAGCAGATCGACAACTACCTTTCACCTACTGCCGGAGCAGCGTATCAGGACAAATACAGGGACATGGACGCCTATACGAAAAAGACTTTAATGGGAAAACTCTTTTTTAACATCACAGACGACCAGGAACTCCGTTTCGGCTACACCGCCAACCGCAGCGACGACATCCTTTACCCCTCCAGCAAAATGGATGCACTCTATGATGACTCAAACCTCTATACGGCGGAGTACATCATCCGCAACATCGGTGCAGTCTCCAAAGAACTGGACCTTCAATACTACTACTCTGACGTTGAACATCCGATGTCAACTGAGTACAGAGTGTCAAGTACGAAGCCTCTTCCGCAAGGCGGCATTAAAGTCAGTAAACTGACGACTGATATACAGGGCGTTAAGCTCATTAATACTGCTGATATCAACGACAATCTGGAATTGAAAGTAGGCCTTGACGGCAGTAAACGCAACTGGGATGGAAAGTACACCGTAAATGGCGAGTCGGCTTCGACTGTCAATGCCATGTGGAGTGATACCAGTATTACGGATGTTGACACCGTTAATGCTGCTCTCTTCGCAGAGCTTAACCAAAAAATATCAGATCTTACTATCAAGTACGGCTTACGTTATGACAATACCAAGATCACACCGTCAAGTGATCAACCGGATAATGACTATCAATCTGTCAGTGCCAACATCTTCGCAAACTACCAGGCGACAACGAATCTGGGCTTTTTCGGAGGCGTGGGCAAAGCATCGCGTGTTCCTGATGCAAGAGAGCTCTACTTTTACGGACTTATGGGGAATGAAGTTGGTACACCCGACCTTGATCAGACGACAAATTATGAAGTCGACCTGGGGATGGAGAACAAGTATGAAAGTTTCTCTCTTAAAACAAAACTGTTCTACAGCATGCTGAAAGACTATATCTACTACAACTCAAGCAACGTCAACGGCGGTGGTCAAGCTGTAAACGCATTCGAGAACATTGACGCAACGATATACGGCTTTGAGATCACTGGAAGCTACTACGCCCTTGACAATCTCTACGCTGATTTCGGTGTCGCCTACCAGCGCGGTAAAAAAGACAAAGCCCTTGAAGGTCAGACGAACACCAACCTTGCAGAGATTCCGCCTCTTAAAGGTAATGTCGCGCTTAATTATGTCTACTACCAAGAAAGTACTGCGACAGTTGAATTTGTCGGTGCCGATACATGGAAAAACTATGATAGTGATAATGGCGAACAGGAGATCGCTTCATGGGGCATCATGAACCTGAAGATCGACCATAAACTCCCTTACGGCTTCGGCATCGCTGCCGGTGTTGACAATGTCTTTGACAAGACCTATGCTGTTTCAAACACCTATAGCGATCTCACCCTGCTGACAGGCGGTGACGAGGTGATGCTGCTGAACGAACCGGGTCGTTACTACTACGTCAGCGCAAGCTACAAATTCTAACCTTCTTCTCACAATCCGGGGTTTTCAAAACCCCTATTTCAACTTGGAAAACCACCATGTCATCGCAAACATGATGCCGGGTGTTTTCGCTTTAGACTCATTATAAATAAACTCTTTAGCTTCATGGACCGGTAGATAAACGACTTCTATCGCTTCATCGTGAATACCGCCGCCATCGCTTACCCTGTCCTCATCATCGACCGCAACATAATAGAGTTCCTGTTTTGCCCCTGCAAAACCGACGGCCGTATAGAAGGATGTCACTTTCTTGATGCGATCAGGTTTGACTGCATAACCGGTCTCTTCCAAAATCTCCTCCTGGGCGATCTCAAGCAGTGACAGATCTTTATCGACGATGCCTGCACAGAGCTCATAGGTGAAACCGTCCCTGTTATTCAAATAGACCGGAGGACGGAACTGTTTGACAAGGACAAACGCTTCTCTGCCCTTATGATAGATCAGCACGGCAACGCTGTCGTGCACCTCCACCAGGTCCCACGTCTTTTCTTCTCCGCCTTGCGTGTAATGCATGCGTTTCGATTTAACGAAATTGGAATCGGCACATGCGCTGAATGAAATGTTTTCTATTTTATACATGAAATAATTATATCGGAAATGAGGGTAAAGGGATTATAGAAAGGTGGCGTAGCTCACCTGATTCCAAACTGATTTTTTGAAAGGTTCAGATTTGGTGCAGATTGTGGAAAATGTTTTGCCGACTGCGCACTGCTGTGCGCCGAGAGCAAAATGTTTGCACACGATGCGCCGATACCCGAAGGGGCAGACCCAGCTGGAACTTTCACTATTTTATCAGTATTAAACTGGCAAGCCCCAGGAAACTTAAAAAGCCAAAAACATCGGTTGCAGTGGTCAGCAATACCGACGAGCCGACCGCCGGATCAATGTTCATCCGCTTCAGCAAAAGAGGGATAAAGGCACCGAAGAGTCCGGCGATCAAAAGATTGAAGATCATTGCCAAACCGATAACCAGACCCAATCTTGGGACATCAAACCAGATATAGGCGACAATACCCATCAATACGGCGAAGATAAACCCGTTCAAGAGCGCAACCGTCGCCTCCTTGATGACCGCATCTTTGGCATTGACGACATCGATATCACCAAGCGCCATCTTACGGACCATAACGGTCAGTGTCTGCGTACCGGCGTTGCCGCCCATTGAAGCGACGATAGGCATCAAAATAGCAAGTGACACAAAAGCAACCAGCGTTTCATCGAACATCCCGATAACGATGGAAGCCAAAATGGCCGTAAAGAGATTGATCAGAAGCCACGAAGCACGCTTTTTGAAGACCTCAAAAAGATCTTCCTCCAGCTCCGCTTCATCATTTACCCCGGCCAGGTTGTAGATCTGTTCCGTCGCGCGGTCTTCGATGACATCATAGATATCGTCCGACGTGATACGCCCGACCAGATGTCCCTGGCGATCGACAACAGGCAATACGGAGAGGTCATACTGTTCGAACATCGATGCGACCTCTTCGATCGGTGAAGAGACTTCGACAGAACGAAACTCTTTGGATTCCAGCTGTTCCCTGAAGGTCTTGGAGAAGTCAAACAAGATCACGTTTTCAAGAGGAATCGTCGCGATCAGCCGCCGTTCATCGTTGATGATGAAGACCTGATGTACATTCTCGATCTCATCCAGCTCTTTCATTCTCTTTAGGCGATCACGGGCATCTTGTATCGTCTCATCCAGAGTCGCGTCAAAAACCTCGATCTGCATCCATGCACCGGCCTGGTCCTCTTCATAATGGCGAAGGTGTGCGATCTCTTCACGATCTTCATCATCAAGATGCGCAATAACCGCCTCACTTTTATCCTCATCGACTTCGTCAATGTCCTGAACCAGGTCGGCCGCATCATCCGATTCGAGCCCCTCGACCGCTTCTGCAAGCTCTTTTGTCGAGTAGAAGGTGATCGCTTCATCTTTGAGCTTTTCAGGCAGTTCGAGGAGTACATCCCCGCGGGAATCCTGCGGAAGACGCGACAGTGCTAAATAGAAAGCCTCTTTATCTTCGCTTCGGATCTTTTTAAGGAGGTACGCGACCTCACTGGCGTGCAGGTCATGTTCCTCACTGCCGTTAAGGTAAAGTTCCAGAGCATGTTGCATCTCATTTTCGTACTGTTTCATTACGCTCTGCCCCCTCTCCAAAATCATCATGCTTCACATAACAGACGGGATCAAAATCAAAAAACCGTTCAGCCTGTTTATTGCTGGCCAAAATCATTTCCGCCTCTTCGTCATAATGTTTTACAATATTGTCAAACTGCTTTTTCTTTTTGCCTGTCAATTTTTTGGTTGTCACCTGAATGACGCTGCGCGGATTGATCGCACGGTTGTGTTTATACAGGCCGAAGTGAAGATGCGGCCCGGAAGAGAGACCCGTTGTCCCGACATATCCGATGATCTCGTCTTTTTTGACCCGTTTGCCGCGCCGCATGCCCGCACGAAACTTTTTCTGATGAGCATAAAGTGTCATATACCCGTCGGCATGGCGGATCTTCATCACGTTTCCGTAACTCGGGCTGCGGCGTGCTTCGATGATCGTCCCTGCTCCGGCAGCATGGATAGGGGTCCCTCTCGGCGCGGCATAATCCATTCCCAAATGCGCCCGATATTTGTGCAGGACCGGGTGCCAGCGCCGTTTGGTAAAGCCGGAACTGATCCGCGCACGTTTTACCGGTTTAACAAGCAGGAAGCCTTCGACCTCATGCCCTTTGGCATCATAGTAACGTTCATCTGCACCCAGATAGACCCCGTGCCATTTGCCGTGAAGACGGATTTTTGCCAATTGCAGACGCGGCATGGAGAACGGTTTTCCGAAGCGATACTTCTGATCATATATCATGACCAAGGGATCATCTTTCTGTACATGTAGAGCAAAATTGATCGACTTTCTGAATCCACTGATAAAGGCACTCATCGCCCGTTTGGAATGTGTCGCATCGTAGATAGCAGAAGAGGGGTTACTCGTTATCGTCGTTGTAAAAGACTGAATCTTGGTATTGTATATAATCGGGATCGCTTCAAACACATACTTTCCCTTTCTGTCCTGATAGATATGCAGCTGCAGTTCATCGGAGATAGGAATAAGTACCTGTTGGATGGCTGTCGCGTTGTCATCACGGAGGATCTGATAACGGACACCGCTGTAGATCTCTTCGGTCAGCTTTCTGTCCTCGCTGTCAAGATTCCAGTAAAGCGTACGTGAAGGCAGGTCGTGTTTGGCTAAAAAACTGAGATAGGTCATACCGTTATCCCAGCGCAGATAGTCCACCTTTGCCGCACTCAACACAAGAGGAAGTAAGATCAAAATAAGTAGCCGCTGTATCAACACTTCTTCCTTGCATTTAATTTTGTCAGGATATCGAACTTTAACTTACCAAGAGCTAATATAGTCCCTTGTTTTGGTGCTTTCCAAAGACAGCCACCCATTCGCTGTATTTTTTCTTCTGCCGTCTCCGCTAAGGTCTCGACAAAGAAAAACTGAGCTATAATTGCTCAACACGTTACGAGGATAGTTTGTGCATAGATTTATACTGTTTTTTCTTTTCCCTTTTTTTCTACATGCGGCTGAGCTCCACCTGCCTGTAAAATCCGTCACTGATAATGGTAAAAGTGCGACTGTAGAGGTCAAGCAGATCGCCAAAGGCGTGCACGGTTTTATCGTGCGCCACTTTACCGATGACCACAGTGTCATCGTCGCCGATGCCTATGTCTCTGAATTTAACGAAGCGACATCGGAAGCGACGCTGGCGCTTTCGGAATATGAAGGGCTGAAGCAGAACTCTCTGCCCAGAGGCAGCTGGCATGTTCAACCGGGCGATGAAGCGATCCTGGCCTTCGGCTATTCACGTGCACTTTTGCTTGCACCCAGCGAAGAGACCTATCATATCATCACGAAAAATATTCATGGTGTCGAATGGATCCACCCTGACAGTTTTGCCACCTACCTCTCCTACCATGCGCATCCGGCACCTGTAAAAGAGGACCTTTCAGGTTATTGTACCCTGGGTGAGATCGGGCTTTTGTATATCTACGCTGAAGATGCCCTTTTCACACTAGATTGTCAGACGATGAGCCTGATCCAGATCACGCCCGTCGAACTTGAAGAAAAAGATATCAAACTGCCTTTCTTCTCACGGGTTGAAAAGATCTCGACCTCATGGTGGGTATGGGGCGAAGCAAGCCGGCCTTTAGAAAGCTATGCGCCCTACTATCTGGAACTGCTGGTAAAACACAACACAGAGTCAAAGCTGCTTTATGACCACATCAAGAGCCTTGAAACAGCGGATAAAAAGCTGCTCAAGAAATTTAAAATCGAGGAATAATCATGTTAGACCATTCGCATATCTACTATTTTGAAAAACTTTTAGACAAAGAGAATGTCTACAGCGATAAAGCCCACATGATCGCCTACTCTTACGATGCGACACGTGCACACTTCGAGCCTGATGCCGTGCTCTTCCCCCGCAACGAAGAGGATGTCAGCGCGATTCTGAAGTACTGTAACGAACACCATATTGTCATCGTTCCCCGCGGTGCCGGCTCCGGTTTCACCGGGGGCGCCCTGCCGAGCAAAGGCGGTATCGTTCTCGCTTTTGAAAAGCACATGAACAAGATCCTCGAGATCGATATGGAAAATATGGTCGCCATTGTACAGCCAGGGGTCATCAATATGGATCTGCAAAAAGCGGTTGAAGCGGTCGGCCTCTTCTACCCGCCGGACCCGGCCAGCCAGAACTACTCGACTATCGGCGGAAATGTCAATGAAAATGCCGGCGGCATGCGTGCTGCCAAATACGGCATCACAAAAGACTATGTCATGGCCATACGTGCTGTCCTGCCAAACGGCGATATCATCAAGGCCGGAAAACGCACCATCAAGGATGTAGCCGGTTACAACATCGCCGGTATCCTGATCGCATCCGAAGGCACCCTCGCCGTCACGACCGAAGTCACGTTGAAACTCCTCTCAAAACCCAAGATGACAAAAACGGCGATGGGGATCTTCGATACCGTCAACTCGGCGATGGAAGCCGTCTACAAGACCATGGCATCGGGTGTTACCCCGGTCGCGATGGAGTTTCTGGACAACAAGACCATCCGTGCGGTCGAACAGACCTACCATAAAGGGCTGCCGGTCGAAGCGGGCGCGATCCTTGTCACCGATGTGGACGGCAACCTTGAGAGCGATCTGGACTTCCAGCTCGCCCAGATCGAAAAGGTCTTCAGAGAAAACGGCTGTACTGATTTCAAGATCGCAAAGAACCAAGAGGAAGCAGCCGACCTCTGGTTCGCGCGCAGACGAGCCTCCCAGTCACTCTCCATCTACGGCAGCAAAAAGATCAATGAAGATGTTACCGTACCGCGTGCGGTACTGCCGCAGCTTCTTAAAGAGTTTGATAAGATCGCTGAGAAATACAATATCAACATCCCCTGTTTTGGCCACACCGGCGACGGCAATGTCCACACCAATGTCATGGTTGACGGCAGCGATGAAGAGCAGGTCAAGATCGGTTATCAGGCTATTGAAGAGGTCTTTCAGGCCACGATCGATCTCGGCGGTACGCTGAGCGGTGAGCACGGCATCGGCCTTGCCAAAGCACCGTATATGAATATGGCCTTCACGGATGAGGAGATGAACCTGTTCAAAGCGATCAAAAAAGCGTTCGATCCGAACAATATCCTCAATCCGAACAAGATGGGTCTCGACTAAGCTTATGCTACGTCTGGAACGGTAGCGTTCTCCAAACCAGTCACCTTGTGCTACAATAGTTTATGCATCTGCCTCAAAGTATAAAACGCAACCATTATTATCGTCACATCCGTTTTTTTCTCAAGAAACTTTTTGATGACGAGCTGACCTATTATGCCTCAAGCCTCAGCTTCTACACCATCTCGACCATTGTCCCCCTGCTGGTAATCATCTTCTCGCTCTTGCCGCGTCTGGAACGTTTTGATGAATATTATGCAACACTGAAGATTTTTCTGATCGAGCACCTGCTTCCCGTGCAGACCGAGATCATCACAGACTATATCGATACCTTTATTGCCAACAGTACGCAACTGGGCATTATAAGTCTCACCGTTACGCTGCTGATCTCCCTGCTCTTTTTTACCAATTTCTCTTACGTTGTAAATAGCATTTTCAAAGCCAAACACAGCGGGTTTTTCAAAACGATCTTCACCTACCTCTTGCTGATCACGCTGATGCCACTGGGACTGGTACTCTCCTTCTACTTCACCAGCACCATCAACCAGTTTGTCAACAGATACCTTTTCGGCAGCGTCATCGAGTTCTCCGCCGTGCTGCCCCACCTCATCGAGTGGCTTATCTTTTTTCTTATCTACAAACTGTCTCCCAACGTCTATGTCTATTACAAATCGGCCGCGATAAGTTCCTTCATCGCCATGCTGATCTGGGCCAGTTCCAAGGCCGCCTTTGTCTACTATGTCTTTTTTGCCAAAGCGACCAGCACCATCTACGGTCCTTTCGCTATATCCATCTTCTTTTTGACCTGGATCTATCTCTCCTGGATCATCTTCGTCTACGGATTGCGGCTATGCTACCTGATAAACCGTAGCTACGGATACTCCAGAAGCCACCAAAAGTAGAAGATAGAGCATCTTTTTGCTGTAGAGTGCGCTCAGAGCCAAAAGCAGATAAGGTGCCAGCCAATACAGTGGCAGTTCAAAATGGATGCCGTTGATTTCGTTCACCAAAAAAAAATCCAGCACGCCGTCCATGGCCGCACCATATCCTATTGCGTGCAGCATAAGCGCTGACGGGTAGAAGAGTGTAAACAGAATACTCCATACAACCGAGAGCGGATGGTAGAGACTGTAGTTTCCAAAAACTGTCAGAGCGATCGGTGTCATCATCAGATAGACCCATACCGGGACAACGAAAAGAGTGAGATATTTTGAGAGCTCAGAAAAATAACGCAGGTATAAGAAGATAAAGTAGACCCCGCCGATCGAGAGCCAGAGTCCCACTGAAAAAAAGAGCCTCGGCCACAATGAAAGCAGCAGCACCAAGGTGATAAACAAAGTCTGCATCGAGACGATCTTTACTCCCCTGTCGTGCAAGAGATAGGCAACGATCAACATCACATACGCACGAAGCAACGAAGCGACATCCCCCAGAAAAAAAAGGTAGCTGCCCAACACAAAGGCAACGATGATAAACAGGTCGCGGTTGCGGTGCCTATAGGGGAAATAGCACTGCTGCAAAAGCCGGTACGGCCATCTCAAAAGTGCGAATAAGATCAGGCTCAATACGCCCAGATGGAACCCGCTGATCGCCAGCAGATGCGAGACACCCAGATAGGAAAACCGCTCCTGCAAGGCGCGCCCAAGCGGCAGGGCAAGAAAAAGTGCCCCGTAGATCCTCCCTGCCTCGATGCTGACATGGTTTTCTTGTAAGGTCTCGCCTAGGCTATACCGTTTCTCTTTCATCCGCTCGACTGAGATGATACGCCCTTTTGCAGCAAAGCCCTTAAGATAATCGTAAAAACCGATGTGCGCCGTATGGAGCCATGTCGTTACCCGATACCCGACCAGGTTTTTCAAGACCGGCTTCGATGTGATATAGAACTTGGCACCGTCACCGCTTAGAAGCTGCAATACATCATATTTCTTTCCCTCTTTGACCTTTGTATAGTGCTTTAGAACCGTTACCTCTATAACCGCATCATCAAACTGCGTGAGTTTGGCGTAATGATAAAACTCTGCAGCAAGGGAGAAGAGCAGAAAAGAAAAAGCGAGCAGAAAAAAGTAGAGGTATTCACGACCTCTCAAGAGCGGCGGCGCAGACAATATCACTGTAGGTCCCAACCTTCGATCAAGCTGAAAATATTATAACCAATATTGTTTTATTTTGTTTAAATAATAGTGAAAATTTCTCTTAAAGAGAAGGGATTTAAGAGTTTTAGATTTAGTGTAGATTGTGCCGAAGTCAGGCCGAAAACGCACTGCTGTGCGTAGAATGTCTGCCTTCGGTGCAAGATGCGCTGATACCCGAAGGGGCAGACCCAGCTGGAACTTTTAAATAGTCGGCATCTCTATGTTCATGTTCGCCGAAGTGGTGTCGACGTTTTCATACGCAACTTCAACGGCACCGTAGGCCGGTCTGTCGACAAAGCGGGTCAGTTTTTTCTGGAAGAGAAGCTTAACATGCCCTGTCGGTCCGTTACGCTGTTTGCCGATAATGATCTCGGCCTCCTCTTCCTCTTTTTCGACGTAAGTCGGGGTAAACTCTTTCCCTTCCGCCTTTGCCGCTTTTTCGCGCTCCTTCTCCTCTTTGTAAAGGTAGACATCGTCGCGGTAGACGAACATAATGATATCCGCATCCTGCTCGATCGAACCCGACTCACGGATATCGCTGAGCATCGGACGCTTGTCGTTGCGCGACTCAAGCCCGCGGTTGAGTTGGGAAAGGGCGATGATCGGCATCTCAAGCTCACGGGCCAGCATCTTCAGCCCGCGCGACATCTCACTGACCTCGAGGTGACGGTCTTTTGTGCCCGTGCCGCTCATGATCTGCAGGTAATCCACAACGCAGAGCTCAATCTCGGGATGTTTTCCTTTGAGCTTGCGCAGTTTCGAGCGCAGCTGATTGATGTTGAGTGAGCCGTGATCGTCCACGAAGAGCTTGGAGTGCTGCATCTGTTCGACGGCCTTGTTCAGACGGGACCACTGGTCATCATCCATGTCGCCTACGCGCAGTTTCTGCAGACCTACAGAGGTCTTGATACTCAAAAGACGCAGCATCAGCTGCTCGGCCGGCATCTCTAGTGAGAAGAAAGCAACTCCCTTACCGTTGTCAAGAAGATTCTGGACGATATTTAGCGCAAACGAGGTCTTACCCATGGCCGGTCTCGCCGCCAAGATGACAAGGTCACCCTTACCGAAACCGGTCGTCATCTTGTTGAGTTCTTCAAACCCCGTATCGACCCCGACAAGCACTGTGTTGCCGCGCGCCTTCATCTCTGCGATATAGTTCATCGTGTCGATCGTCACCCGGTCGGCGTCTTTGAAGTCGCTGCTCTGCGAGTCCTGGGTGATGGCATAGAGCTTTTTCTCCACCATATCGACAACTTCACTGCTGGGGAGCTCCTCTTCGAGCGTCACCCGCTTGATCTCTGTAGTCAAGGTCAGAAGATGCCGCTTGAGTGCCTTGTCCTTGATTTCTTTGACGTACGCCGTGGTGTTGGAGATAGGGTTTGCTGAAAGGATGTCCAACATCACCGCTTCATCGAACTTCTTCTTCTGGCTCAGCTCTTTCTTGATAAACTCTTCGTCGATCGGTTCATCCCGGTGCACCAGTGTTGCGATCGCCCTGTAGATATCCTGGTGTGCCGGCAGATAGAAATCGTCTTCTTTTAGAATATTTTCAAGGTCATCGAACTGGCTCGGCTCAAAGATAATCGAGCTAAGGATGGAACGTTCAAATGCCAGGTTATAGAGAGCTTCTTCCATCACCCCTCCTTCTCAATCTTGTCGGCCATCTGTTCGACCTCGGTGACGAAGCGCTCGACAAGTTCCTTCTCATCCAGGTTTGCCACCACTTCGCCTTTGACCATTACCAGCCCCTTGCCTTTGCCGTAAGCGATCGCCACATCCGCATGCGCCGCTTCGCCGATGGCGTTGACAACACACCCCATGACCGAGACGTTGAGCGGGGTTTTGATATGTTTGGTGCGTTCTTCGATCTCGCTGACCGCACTGACCAGATCCGCTTCAATGCGCCCGCAGGTCGGGCAGGAGATGATGTTAAGCCCTTCGGCCGCAGCTCCACTGTCTTTCAAGATAGCACGACCGACGTTGATCTCCTCTTCGAGCTCTCCAGTGATCGAAACACGCATCGTATCACCGATGCCATCAAGCAGCAGCGCGCCAAGGCCGATGGCGCTTTTGACCGTCGCATGGAAGATGGTCCCCGCCTCGGTTACACCGAGGTGGAAAGGGTAGTCATTTTTAGGGCGAAGCATCCGGTAGGCATCAACAGTGCGCTGCACATCGGACGCCTTCAAGGAGACCTTGATGTCGGTAAATCCGAGATCTTCCAGAAACTTGATATTATATTCGGCTGAAGCGACCATCCCCTCCGCCGTCTGACCGTATTTGTTCTCAAACTGCTTTTCCAGAGAACCCGCATTGACCCCGACACGGATCGGGATATTACGTTCTTGACACGCCTTGACGATGTCTTTGACCCGCGACTGATCACCGATATTGCCCGGGTTGATACGGATACAGTCCACCACTTCTGCGGCAACAAGCGCCAGTTTATAGTTGAAATGGATGTCGGCGACCAGCGGTAAAGAGATCTGCTCTTTGATGCTTTTAAGCGCCAGCGCATCCTGCATGTCCGGCACTGCGACCCGTACGATATCACAACCGGCAAAGTGCAGACGGTTGATCTGTGCCACGGTCGCTTCGACATTGTGTGTCTGCGAATAGGTCATCGACTGTACGGAGATCGGAGCATCCCCGCCGACGGCGACATTACCGACATATATTTTTTTGGTTTTTACACGTTCAATCATAAAGAGATTTTAGCGCGAAGCGCGTTAGAGAGAGTTGAGGAAATATTTAAAATGAAAATACCGTTCTTTAAAATAATTTTTCAGTTACTGACATATAAAAATCACTATTAATAGGCGACTTTTGTCTCTTTAAACACACGTGTCCCTACCAGTTGGTTCATAGCAGCTATCCCGATTGCCGATGCGCAATGAGCACCGTCTCCGATGCTTGAAGTGACTGTAATACCATCGTCTACACCATCGCCATCAGAATCTGCAGCTACAAGAACAAAGCAATCACCTGCTACGACAGCATTTGTAGCACCGACATCCAAAGTACCTGTTGCTGTATAGTGAGACCCTATATCCTGAATAGCAGTAGCCAGGTTCATTGCTGCACGTGATCCTTTGGCATCATCTCTTGTTGCAGCGAGTGTTGTCATAGCGACACCTGCCAAGATACCTAATATTACAATGACGAATATCATTTCTATCATAGTAAAGGCTGTTCGTTTTGCGATAAAGCTCATGACAAATCTCCTTATACACGCTGTCTATGCTTTATACTACCATAAGTATCGTAGAATTCATCAATTTTCACATAAATTCTATAGGGTCCATATCGATCTCGGCTAATGGCGTTTTACTGCGCATAAGAGCTTCAATTAATTCTGTACTTTTTTCTGCTCTTAACAAGATCTGAAAACGGTACTTGTTGGCGATTTTCTCGATCTGTGCAGTACCAAAACCGATGACTTCTACAGCTGTAAAACGACGTAAATTTTCGACCATTGCCATCATATCTTGTTCTGCTTTATAGGCATTTTGATGCGCGAAAAGCACACGTGACAACTTCCTGTACGGCGGGTAAAGCGCTTGGCGGAAAACTTTTTCATCCTCGAGGAACTGCTCGTAGTTATTGAGATACGGTTCAAAAAAATCTCTGTTGTAACTTTGCACCAGGACTTTGGCTGCTTTTTTACGACCGCTGCGTCCTGCTATCTGTATGAGTAACGACAGCGCCTTCTCCCGGGCACGATAATCACTCATATTAAGCTGGTTATCAAGCCCCAGGATCACCGCCAGTGTCACGTCATGGTAATCGTGCCCTTTAGAGAGCATCTGCGTACCGATCAGCAGATCGATCTCTCCCGCATTGAAGGCTTTGAGCAGTTTTTTGAGTTTGTTTTGTGTACTGACGGCATCACGGTCAAACTGCCCTACCCTGATCTGCGGGTGGTTCTCTTCGAAAAAACGGACAGCCTCCGCTGTGCCCAAACGGTTTGAGGTCAGCATCTCATGGCCGCACTTCGTGCATTGTGTCGGAATTCTTTCCGAAAAATTACAGTAGTGGCACTTAATGGCATTGCTTTTATGATGCACACTCATACCGACACTGCAATAGGGACACGAGTGGGTATGACCGCAGGCTTCACAGATCAGATACTTGAAATTTGCCCGTGTCGGAACGAAAAGCATCGCCTGTTCATCTTTGGCTTTTGTTCCCACAATGGCAGCTTCGACGTTTTGCGTGATCTCCTCTCGCGAAGACTCAAAAAAAAACTCTCTTGTAGCGGTATAGTGGCCGCCTTTCAGCCTGTAGTGGGGAAACTTCACGTAGGAGCTCATCGATGGTGTCGCGCTTCCCAGGACGACAGGAACCTTGTATAGCTGCCCCATATAGATTGCCATATCCCGGGCATTATAGCGCGGACGGGCGTTGGATTTGTAGCTGTCATCATGCTCTTCATCCACCACGATCAACCCCAGATCTTCCACCGGTAGAAAGAGCGCCGAGCGGGCTCCGGCAATGATCTTTGCCGAACCGTTATAGATGCGCTCAAGAAGCTTCTTCTTCTGCACCTTGGTCACCTTGGAGTGCCACATCACTATGGCATCGCCGAAATGCTCTTCGAGGCGGATCTGCATCTGCGGCGTCAGAGAGATCTCCGGCATCAGAAAGATCGCTCGTTTGCCCTGTTGTAAAATATCTTCAAAATAGCGCATGTAGATCTCGGTCTTGCCGGAACCCGTGTCACCGAACAGCAAAGCAACAGGATGCTGCTGCAAAAACGTTAACGCATCATCTTGTTTCTTTGAGAGGACTATGGATGTATTATTCTGCTTTTTCCTTTCTTCCCCATTCTCCATTACCGATTTACCATTTACCGTGCCAACGGCACACTCTTCACTTAAAAAAGGGACAAAAAGGTTCAAGGCTTCGCCGAGAGAACAAATATAATACTCTGAGATAAATTTTGCGGTCTTGATCTGTTTAGGAGAATAGTAGTTTGACGTCAGTGTCCCGATCTCGCTCGTCTTGAATTCCGGGATTTCACAAGCCTGTACGACAACACCGGTCAACTGACGGTTGCGAAGTGATACATTAACCTCATGCCCAACGGCAATGACACTTTGTGATTGGTAGGTTAGCGGTTCAAGGGGGGAGTTGAGCAGTGCTATCTTATAAAAGTACAAATATATCCTTTTGCAGACATATTATACTTCAATTTTGAAAAGAGAAAAGAAAGGCAAAGAGAATATCTGCTCAATTTTTTATGATCGTCAAATTCCAAAAGGTTTTTGCCCCTCACAATTCTCAACACTAATCAGTTAATTTTGAGCAGTATGAACCTGAAGTACATTCAAACTTTCCGGTAGCTTGTGTATAAGTAAATACATTTGACTCACCTTTTATCTTATACGTATAGCTTGTCCCTCCACCGCTCCAGTGACCATCACCCGTACCAGCTGTTATGCCGTACATCATCACACCGTCAAAAAGTTTGTTAACAGACAACTTATCCGGCGCGATGAAACTGTGTTCACCTTTGACCAACCGCGCTTGTCTTTCTGAAACGATCCCCGTACGAATGGCGGCAACATCGGAACGCCCTTTAGAGATCATTGCATCATCACGGGTAACAGCCAACTTAGGAACAGCTATTGCCGCCAGTATGCCCAGAACTACGATCACAAAAACAAGTTCTATCATCGTAAATGCACTTTTTTTCATAATTCCACCTTATTTATATAAAATTATTATATCACACAATCAAAGTTTATGTTGCTTATCTCAATCGCATATGCTAAAAATCGATTGTCAGCTCTTCAAACACGATACGCTGATTCACGCATTAAAGAAGAAACGTCTGTTTTGCATAAAAACATAAGAAACAGTTAGCTGCCAGAGGGAAACAGACAATTTACAGCTGTCATAAAAAAGATCAAGAGGAGTTTTAGCAGTAACGGCAAAACCGTACAGTAATAGAAAGTATCAATGTGACAGGCGTTATAAACAGAACGCTTCTAAAAAACAATCATCATTGCAATGTCAAAAAACAGGATGAGAAAACTCTCATCCTTCTATACATATTAGTATATTACGTTCGATCCACCGAAACTATGTGTTTTAATTAGACCTTTTGCAGTTGCTTTTGTATTCGCATCTACACAATATGCTAAAGCTGCATCTGGACCGCCACCTGCAACACTAAGATCACCACTTGCTGGGTCTGCTGCAGAAATTACAAAACAACCAGCGTTTGCATTTACACAAGCTGCTGAAGTCAGGTCTGTTGTTCCTGTTGCTGTAAATGCACTACCTGCATCTGCAATACATGTTGACAAGTCTGTTAGTGCACCTGATGTTTTGGCATCATCACGAGTCGCTGCAAGTTTTGGAATAGCAACGGCTGCCAAAATACCCAAAATAACGATAACGAAGATCAATTCGATCATTGTAAAACCAGCTCTTTTCATAAAGAACTCCTTAAATCAAAATATTTGGCTACTCTTGTAACCTGGCCATTATTATGGATCAAATTTTCTTATGTTCAGCTTAGAAGTCAGGTTTTACACCTATCTTGTACAATTATGTTCCAGCATCCCATTGGACTCCCTGCTAAAACTAACGCTCCATACCGCGGCTCATGTACGCCAATACAAGGGCTACAACAACAAGCGCCCCGAACATGATCAGCCAGATCGTAAGATCGGCACCTCCTACCATACTTTCAGTCATTTGTGTCGGATCTGTTGCTTTCATTTTCTCTCTTTTTTAATTTTCAAACTGCCATTTGCTTTATCGTCTTGCTGACGCGGAGAGGCGCATAAGACCTTATCTTTCCAACTTTTCAACAAGCGCTTTCATCTCTTCGTCCTGCCTGAAAAGCTCCGCATTTTTTCGCACATAGGCATGAAGAAGGGTTTTAGCGTCGTTGTTGCCTTCGATATTGAAATCTTTTTTCATCTGTGCTGTCAGATAGCGGGCAAATCCCTCTTCCAGCTCGATGTCAAAACGGCTGCCGTTGATGGTGAGAGACACTTTCTTGCTCATCTAACTTCTCCCATCCAAACTTGTATCATCTTCTGTTCAGCCCAGGATGCTTTCGATCTTATTGACGATCTCTTCGATCTCGCGGTCTTTTTCTGTCAGTTCGTCCTGCATGCGTGACAAAACGGCCTCTTTTGATGCATTTTCAGATTTCAATAGGTCGATCTGCTCCTGCAGCTGCGCATTTTTCATACGCAGTTCATCGTACGTTCTCAGCATCTCGCTGACTTTTTGGCTAAGTTTCTGAAGGGTGGTTGACTCTTGCATCTATTCTCATTGCTGTTGGTTTCGTTTAGCTATAATTTTATCATAAAAGAGAATAAAACCGTGTGGGAAAAAGTAAAATGATATTTAATAGTATCAATTTATTTAGACACCATACAAAAGGCAAAAATTGGCTGACTTCAGTGTAAAGACCGAGTTTGAACCGACAGGCGATCAACCGAAAGCGATAGCGGCACTTTCAGAGAGCATTACAAAAGGGAACCGTTACCAGACCCTCGAAGGGGTGACCGGAAGCGGCAAGACCTACACGATGGCGAAGGTGATCGAGAAGGTGAAGATGCCGACTATCATCATGACTCACAACAAGACCCTTGCTGCACAGCTCTACAGTGAGTTCAAATCCTTCTTTCCGAACAACCATGTCGAGTACTTTATCTCCTACTACGACTACTACCAGCCCGAGGCCTACATACCCCGCCAGGACCTTTTCATCGAAAAGGACAGTGCCATCAACGAGGAGCTGGAGCGGCTCCGCCTCTCCGCTACGGCCAACCTGCTCTCTTATGATGATGTCATCGTCATCGCCTCCGTCTCGGCCAACTACGGTCTTGGAGACCCGGAAGAGTATGAGAAGATGGTGCAGAGCATTGAAGTGGGCGATGAGATCTCGCAGAAGAAGCTGCTGCTGCGTCTCATCGACATGGGCTACGCCCGCAACGACACCTATTTCGACAGCGGACACATCCGCGTCAGCGGCGATGTGATCGACATCTTTCCGCCCTACATGCAGGATGAGGCCGTCCGCATCGAGTTCTTCGGCGATGAAGTGGAGGCCATCTACACCTTTGAAGTCATTTCGAACAAACGCCTTGAAGAGCATAAGCGCTTCACCATCTACGCCACCAGCCAATTTACTGTCGGCCAGGAGAAGCTCTCCGTCGCTGTAAAACGTATCGAAGAGGAGCTTGACGACAGACTCGACTACCTCCTCAAAGAGAACAAACTTGTCGAGGCACAGCGGCTTAAACAGCGCACCGAGTTTGATCTGGAGATGCTCGAGACGACCGGTATGTGCAAGGGAATCGAGAACTATTCCCGGCTTTTTACCGGCAAAAAGCCTGGCGAAGCGCCCTACACCCTGCTCGATTACTTTGCCCTTCACCATGACGAGTACCTGATCATCGTCGATGAATCACACGTCTCCCTGCCGCAGTTCCGCGGCATGTATGCCGGTGACCGCAGCCGTAAAGAGGTCCTGGTCGATTACGGTTTCCGCCTGCCGAGCGCGCTTGACAACCGTCCGCTCAAACTCGACGAGTTCATCAACAAAGCGCCCCACTACCTCTTCGTCTCTGCCACCCCTGCGGAGTATGAGCTGGAGATCTCAGCCACACTGGCCCACCAGATCATCCGTCCGACCGGGCTGCTCGACCCGGTTATTACCATAAAGGACTCCGATAACCAGGTCGAAGATCTGCATGACGAGATCAAAAAGACCGTTGCCAAAGGAGACAGGGTGCTTGTCACCGTGCTCACCAAGAAGATGGCGGAGGGGCTGACCAAGTATATGGCCGATCTTGGCATCAGGATCCAATACCTCCACTCTGACATCGATGTCATTGAGCGTAACCAGCTCATCCGCGGCCTGCGGGCGGGCGAATACGATGTTCTGGTCGGGATCAACCTGCTGCGCGAAGGGCTTGACCTGCCGGAAGTGAGCCTGGTCGCCATTCTCGATGCCGACAAAGAGGGCTTTTTACGCTCTGAAACAGCCTTGACACAGACCATAGGACGCGGTGCACGTAATGCAAACGGACGTGTCATCTTATACGCCAAAAAGATGACAGGCTCTATGCAGCGCGCCATCGACAAAACAAATGCACGCCGTGAGGTGCAGATAAACTACAACAAAAAGCACGGTATCACCCCGAAAACGGTCAAACGTCTTCTCGATACCAACCTTAAAGTCGACGACGCAGGCGAACTCTATGCAAAAAGCAAAAAGGCAGACAAGATGCCTAAGGCCGAACGTAAGAAACTGCTCGACGAGCTAAACCGTAAGATGAAAGAGGCGGCCAAAAACCTGGAGTTTGAAGAGGCTGCAAGACTGCGCGACGAGATCATGAAGATCAAGAAGCTGTAGCATACTGTCACGCTGAAGCGATAATCCGCGGCGCCACGGCCTGCCCCATCCGACCTCTCTGCAACGCTAGCAGGAATGCCTGCCCGTTAATCTTCGCACGATAAAATTCCGTTAAATATTTTCTGCAAAGGGATAACCGTGTATTCAACACTCAAGCAGTTTGTCGACAGCTCAGGTTTCAAAAACTTTATCATCGCGCTGATCATCATCAACGGCATCACGATGGGGTTAGAGACCTCCAAGGTGATCGTCAGCGGTTACGGCGCTTTTCTGCATTTTTTCGATATCGCCGTCATCACCGTTTTCACCCTTGAGATCCTCTTGAGGATCTATGTCTACCGGGTCGATTTTTTCAAGGACCCGTGGAGTCTCTTTGACTTTTTTGTCGTCGCGATTTCGCTTGTTCCCGTTTCGGCCGGGTTCGAGATACTCAGGGTACTGAGGGTGCTGCGTCTCTTCAGGCTGATCACCGTCGTACCTCAGATGAGAAAGATTGTTATGGCGCTGCTGAGTGTCATACCCGGCATGGTCTCGATTGCCGGGCTGATGATGCTCTTTTTCTACATCTTTGCAATCATGGTGACCAAGCTCTACGGGGAGACATTCCCTCAGTGGTTCGGTACGCTGGGCGAATCCTTCTACACGCTTTTCCAGATCATGACGCTGGAGTCCTGGTCGATGGGGATCGTCAGACCCGTCATGGAGACATACCCCGGTGCCTGGGCCTTTTTTATCCCCTTCATCTTCGTCGTGACCTTCATCATGGTCAACCTGATCGTCGCAATCGTCGTCGATGCGATGAGCATCATCAATGCTGAGGAGGAGGCGCACATCATCAACGAGGTTCAGACAACCGAAGATCACACCAAGACAGAGATACAAAGGCTAAGGGTGGAGATAGGAGAGCTCAAAGCCATCATGCTCGAAGCCGCCAAAAAATAGCCCCTGTTTTGGGGCGAACATGAATTAAGTAAAGCGTAAAGCGTAAAGCGTAAAGCGTAAAGCGTAAAGCGTAAAGCGTAAAGCGTAAAGCGTAAAGAAAGATAGCGCAGCGCATCTTTCAAAAGTCTGAACTAATAAAAGTTTCAGATTGGGTGCAGATTGTGACGAAGTGAACCCGAAGACGTACATCGGTACGTCGAGCGGTAAACTCCGGTGCAAGATGTGCCGATACCCGAAGGGGCAGACCCAGCTAGAATTTTTATCGTTTTTTCGTCGCCCACGACATATAGAACCAGATACTTCCGCCCAAAATGACAATGATGATCGGTGCAAGATACGGTTTATCCGCAACCGCTTCATAGCCGCTCATCAACACATTTCCGGCTAAATAACTTCCAAAACCGACAACCAGAGTCCATATGATCGTCGCAAAAAAGTTATGTATCGTAAACCTGCCAAATGGATACTTCGTAATCCCGATAGCCAGCGGGATCAAGGTCTTGATACCATAAACAAACTTCTGCATATAGATGACCCATCTACCGTGCTTTTTCATCAAAAGATGCGAAAGTGCCAGTTTACGGCGATGCCTGCGCAGATAGTTCATCATCTCGTTTTTGTGATAACGCGCCATATAGAAAAGCAGCGTATCACCGATAAAATTGGCGACAAAGGCAATGCCCATCGCCAGGCTGAGATCCATTTTCCCCTGTGAAGCCAGAACGGCTGCCGCCATAAGGGCTATAAAACCACCGCCCAAAGAGTATAAAAACAGACCTATATAACCATAGGTCACGAGGTTAGAGAGCATATCTTCCATAATAATCCAAAAAATTCAGTTGCATGATTATAGCTAATTATCGGTTTGCGAAGATGATTCGTGTTAAGTGTTAAGTGTTAAGTGTTAAGTGTTAAGTGTTAAGTGTTAAGTGTTAAGTGTTAAGAAAGATGGCGAAGCTCATCTTCAAAAAAACTGAGCTTGTAAAAGTTTCAGATTTGGTGCAGATTGTGCAAAACGTTTAGCCGACTGCGCACTGCTGTGCGCCGAGAGCTAAACTTTTGTGCAAGGTGTGCCGAAGCTGGAACTTTTTAAGAGCCGACTTTCGGACCTGCTTGTGAATAATCGAATTCACTGTCTTCCGTCATATATTTTGTAAAGTTGTTAATAAACATCTCCGCAAGTTTGTCACGCTGAGTATCGAAGGCATCTTTATCTGCCCATGCATTGCGAGGATTCAGTACGTTTGGATTGATGTCACCCAGTGTTTTCGGTACTTGGAGGCGGAAGGTCTTTGTCGTATCGAATTCGGAGTTGTTAATGCTGCCGTCAAGGATAGCATTGATACAGGCGCGTGTATCTTTGATGCTCATGCGCTTGCCGACACCGTATGCACCGCCGCTCCAGCCTGTATTGACCAGGTAGACCTCGACGTTGTGCTTGTCGATCTTCTCACCGAGAAGTTTTGCATAGACTGTCGGATGAAGCGGCAGGAACGCCTCACCGAAACAGGCAGAGAATGTTGCGACCGGCTCGGTAATGCCGCGTTCTGTCCCGGCGACTTTTGCCGTGTACCCGCTCAGGAAGTAGTACATTGCCTGCTCTTTTGAGAGTTTAGAAACCGGAGGGAGAACACCGAAGGCATCCGCCGTCAGGAAGATGATCTTTTCAGGGTGACCCGCCATCAGCCCCTCTTGGTGGTTCTCGATATGTTCGATCGGATAAGAGACACGGGTATTTTCTGTTTTGGAACCGTCATCGTAGTCAACCAGGCCGTCCTCGTCATAGACAACATTTTCCAATAGCGCATTTTTGCGGATAGCCGCATGAATCTCAGGTTCGCTTTTAGGATCGAGGTTGATCACCTTGGCATAACAGCCGCCCTCGAAGTTGAACACACCTTCGTCGTCCCATCCATGCTCATCATCACCGATAAGCGCGCGGTTCGGATCGGTAGAGAGTGTTGTCTTTCCTGTACCACTCAGACCGAAGAAAAGAGCCGTGTCACCGTTTTTGCCGACATTGGCAGAACAGTGCATCGCCATCTTCCCCTCGAGCGGCAGCCAGTAGTTCATCATCGAGAAGATACCCTTTTTCATCTCGCCGCCGTACCAGGTACCGCCGATGATCGCTACATTCTCTTCGATATTGAAAAGGACAAAGACATCGGAATTGAGTCCCATCTCTTTGTAACGTGCATTGGTCGCTTTACAGGCATTCAGTACCGTGAAGTCCGGCTTGAACCCGTTAAGTTCGCTCTCGGTCGGACGGATGAACATGTTTTTAACAAAATGCGCCTGCCATGCGATCTCGGAGATGAAACGTACATTGCGTTTACTCGCAGGCGAGGAACCGGTAAAAAGGTCCATCACATATAGATCTTTGTCAGAGAGTTGAGCTGTGGCAATTTGATAGAGCTCGTCGAAATGCTCTTTTGTAATAGGCTGATTGACATCACCCCAGGCAATATATTTGTTTGAAGGCTCTTGATCCACAAAGAACTTGTCTTTAGGGCTGCGTCCGGTAAAGATACCTGTGTCGACCATGGTCGCACCATTTTCTGCCAATGCGCACTCACCGTTTTTCAGTTCGTGATCAATCAGTTCGTCATAGCTTAAGTTGTAAAAGATATTGCCACTGTTTTGGATGCCTAACTTTTCAATCTCTGCGGGGTTCATCGTTTTTGTACCTTCTTTGAACAATAGTTACATTAGTGTAATCGTCACACTGTTTGCTTTCGCTTAAGACAAACACCGTTCTTCAGACACTATTGAATTTTGAATGCGCAATTATACTCTTAGTAACCATAAATTGAAAATAAAGATCCGGACTTAAGTCTATGATCGCTAAATAAACCCGTTTTTTACCTTCACAATCGCTCCACGATCACATTTTACAATGAGACAGTTCAAAAAAGGAGTTTCATCATGAAAACAATTCAAAAGACAGCTAAAACACTTTTAGTCGCATTGATGCTTACATCGGCCTTCGGCTCGGTACTTCATGCCGATGCGGTAAAGGGACAAAAGTATTACCTTAAGAGTCTCAAAAACAAATTCAGTATGAACGGGACACAGTTTGCAGGTCAGCACACCCAGGATGAGTGGGAAGAGCTTTTTGAGAACCGAGGCGAAGGCTTTATTCAAGAGTACTCGCTCAAGTACCCCAAAGCGGAAAAGTTCCTGCAAAATCCAAAGAGCTGGAAAAAGTTGCAGCATGTTCGCGACTTTGCCGTTAAATACGGCAGTGACTCGGGCAACGTACCGAGTTGCGGATAAGTTGATGTCAACCATCCGACCAATAAAATAACAAAGGACAAACAATGAGAACACTACTACTGATCATGGGCATAACAACACTCTTGGGTGCTGCCGACGGTGCAGCCCTGTTTAAAAAATGTACCTCTTGCCACGGGGCTGCAGGTGAAAAACATGCGCTCAATAAAAGCAGAATCATCAATGAAATGAGTAAAGAAGAGATCGCTGCAGCACTGAAAGGATACAAAGCAGGTACCTACGGCGGCGCGATGAAGGCCTTGATGAAAGGTCAGATCGCCGCCTACAGCGACGAACAGATCGATACGGTCGCAGCCTTTATCGCTGCCAAAAAACAGTGATGCCGGTCCCCTTTTGGGGGCCCGACTCCACCTCAACCTTAAATCCATACTCCTCTACAATAGACGCAACGATATGCAGTCCTATCCCAAAACCGCCGACACTCTTGTCAAACCTGCTGTAACGCTCAAAGATCTGGTTCAGTTTTGACGGGTCTATCCCTTTTCCGCTGTCACGGACCTGGAGTTTGCTTTCATCCAAAAAAACCTCGATAGTGCCGCCCCTTCTGTTGTACTTGACGGCATTGGAAAGCAGGTTGTCGATAATACGAATGATCTTGCTCCGATCGGCAGTGAGGGTGCAGGCAGAGAGCCTCAGCCTGACGTCAAGCTGCTTTTGGGCAAAGTGGTCGCTGAAATAGGTGATGCGTTCCTGCACTATCTCTTCCATCTGCAGCGGCTCATCTACTGCCGCGACCTTATGATGCAAAATAAGGTAGGTAAGATCTTCGTAAATAGAAGCGATGGTTTTGGCTGCGATATCGATACGCCGTATCTTTTTACGCGTTTTCTCGTCGAGCGCGGCAAGGTCGATCGTCTCGACATTGGTCACAATGGTACTTACCGGCGTATTAAGTTCATGGGTCGTGTCTTTGATAAAATTATCCAGCAGGACGACCGCTTCGCGCATCGGACGGATAAAAAGACGCGAGAGGGCGATTCCGAGAAAAAGCAGTACGGTAAAAAGCATACCGCCGTATAGCAGAAAGTTCATCCACATCGCTTTCAGCCACAGTCCGTCATCCCTGGTCTCAAAGCCCAAAAGCATCCCTTTCATCCCATATGATCCCATTGCCATGACAAAATGGATCTGATCACCTTCTTTATAGATGCCCGGAACGAACTGCTTAAGCGGCAGATCGAAGTATGAGACTACAGCGGTACCGTTTTTTGTATAGATGGCCGTATGATACGCAATATCGATCGGGAAAGCCTCTTTATTACCCCTTTCACCTTTCCATGCCATCAGCCTCGGGATATAACTTTCGGCTTCTAGCTGCATCGACAGGCGATGGGTGGAGAGCATCAGCTCTTTAGAATAGCTATGATAGATCGTACCGATCAGCACTAAAATAAAAAGCGCCATCACCCCGTACAAAAGGACGAAGGCACGGAGCGTTCTGTTTTCAGCGAAATTGATACCCGAGTCGTTTGTGGCTGACAATGCGTTCCTTTCCCAGAATCTGTCGCAGATGTTTGATGTAGGTACGAAGCGCATCGTCGCTTGGCATTTCATCAAAATCCCACAACTGCTCTTTGATTACCTCATGAACGACCAACTCCCCTTTTCGCTGTATAAAAAGTTTTAGCAGGCGGTTTTCCTTGTCCCCGAGGGTGACCATCTCGCCGTCTTTATAAAGTGCCAATGCGGCGGTATCATAATAAAGATTCTCTCCCAACTCAATCCGGTTGCTGTTGTCGTGATGAAATGTGCGTTTGAGCAGATTTTCAATGCGCAGAAGAAGCTCTTTAAGAGCAAAGGGCTTGCGGAGGTAGTCATCAGCTCCGCTCTCAAACCCGTCTTCAAGGTCGGCCAAAGCACTGCGCGAGGTAAGAAAAATCGCGGGGGTCTTCGTGCCTGCTTTTCGTGCCGATCTCAACAGACTGAAACCATCCACCCCGGGGACATTGACATCCAAAAGCAGCAGGTCAAACGGTGTCTCATAGAGTTTCTCTTCCGCCTCATCACCGTCAAAGACAGAAACAACCTCATACCCCTCTTCTTCCAAAAATTCGGTGATCGTCTCATTGAGAGCGCTCTCATCTTCCAAAAGAAGCAGTTTGGCTTTCTTACTCATCTCAGCATCCCGAAATGGGTAAAGAGAACAAATGCAATCATACCTGAAATGGGGGTTGTACTGTTCATTCCCTATGCCCTTCAATGTATCTTTTCACAGTTTCCGCAATACGGTGCATCTCCCCTATCCCGTATCGCTGATCAATGGGCAGTGCATGTACGTACTTTGTCAGTTTCTCTTCAACGGTATCCGGCCGACCCACATAATCCGACACCTCTTTCCAGTATATGGCTACATAGATTTTCTGTGCGATCAGGTATTCACGAAGTCCTTCGATTTCGATTAAAAGGGGATAGACCATTGGGCCCGATATCTGAGAATATGCGATCTCCAGGGTGTTGAATGTTTTAAGTTCATTGTGCAGGTATAAGAAGTTACGTTCGCGAATCAGCTTGGCTTCTTCATAATCAACACCTGACAACAGGGCGCGGGTCAACCTTGACATTTTTTTCAGAGGAAGACCACGCAGGCTCTCATTATGTTTAATATATTCCATGTAAAAGGAGGAGGCGTCCATATCGATCCCGCCAAGCAAAGCGTGGCAGCGGTCATATGAACGATCTTCTTCAAGCGCTTCATCGAGCAGTGGCTCGGTATAAAGATAGCCGCCGTCAGGTACGCCAAAAAATTTTCTCGGCGAATAATAAGTGTCAGTATGTTTGAGGGGCCTTTTATAAAAGGCCTGTGTATTGTCAACGATCAGCTGTCTGCCAAACAGCTCCGCCAACGTGTCGACATACGTGTTTTTGACTCCGAAATAGTTAATATAGAGTATCTTTTCACCTTCGAGTAGCATATCCGGACGTATATCGGCGATCTCCAGTTTGGCGTCGATGGAATAAAAGCGGTAGGTTATACCAAGTGTTTTGATAGGCTCAATGAGCGTTTCACAGATAAAATAGGGAATGTAAACGGTTCTGATTTTTTGGGCCAACAGTATATATTTGATGGCATTCCTGCCACTGTTTACCTTGATCGCATCATCATAATATTCGGTGGCTCGATGAAGCTCCAATCCAAAAAATCCACCTATCTCTTTCATCCCTCTATCCTTTGCTGATAGGCGTATAGCCACTTTTGATATGAAGTCCATGCTTCGTCTTCAGCTATGACAATAAAGAGGCCCGGGACAAACAGATAACAAACGGTTCATATCCGTTTACACAGAGTCTGACCCCATCATAGCGAAAATAACAGTTTAACGTAAAATTTCTGATCGCCGATAGTCTGAGGTCTGATTTTTGCACGCCACCTCTATCGAAGAGATCTTTGTTGCAATGTCGTTTGCAATAGTTTCGGTTTTCTTCCGTATATAGTCTAGCAACGACGTGATCGAACAAGGTCCAAAAAAAGGCCTTGACAAAGTTACAGATTCTAAATGATACGGGTATGTTTCTTAATGAAAAAGTTAAGTTTCCATATCCCCTGCAAAAATCTGGGAAATTTTCTCAAATAATAGCAGGTACGTAGCTTCAGTGATTTATTATTTGCTAAACGGTGGCTTTGAGTGATAGCTTCATGGCACGCTTTAAATTTATTTTGCTGTAAGTATAAGACGGCCAGTTTGAGATACACTTTTGACCTTTTCAGGTTGATGTCGTCATGGAATTCATTGTCAAGATAGCACTCCAGATTGTCAAATGACACAAGCAAATCCTTAAGGTACTGTTCTTGTCGGGCCATATGGGTATTGGTCACGGACCAGGAGCCAGGAGCATTTCTCCTGTAAACCGACATTGGTCTGGCGATATAGAGCGCACCCCCGTGTAAAGATCCGAAAATCTGCGCGAAATAATCGCCAATAGGTGCTTCGTAAAACCATTGCGGGAGATTGTCAAAAACGTCTCTCTTGAAAATTAGGGATGCGGTCGGGCAAAAACTGCCGCCACCCTTTATGATTTCACGGGTCGTAAAGACTCTGTTCCCTTCTGCCTGTCTGCCGGTGATTTGGTTTTTCCTGCGTTTATCCTCCCACACTTCAAGCGCCGGGTGAAAACTCATGTGACAGTCGGGGTATTTACGCATCTCGTCGACCTGAATTTGAAGCTTATGGGGGTCTGTCCAGTAGTCGTCCCCCTCAAGTACGGCGATATACTCACCCCGGCACGCCCGGTCAACGGCCTGGATATTTTTTGCGGCCCCAACATTTTTTTCATGCAGTATCAGCTTGAATATATGGGGATATTTTTCTTTATACTCCAGTAGGATCGTTCTCGTTCTGTCAGTCGAGCAGTCCTCTCCAACGACGATCTCGTATTTGAAATCCACCTTTTGCATCAAGACGGAGTCAAGTGCCTGTGCAATATACTTTTCATGATTGTAGGTAAGCATATTGACTGAAAGGAGGATCTCTTTATCTTGTCTAATTGGCATAGTCATGCTCTGCTTTCAATTGGCTTCTTTTTTGACATGGACTCTCAAATATTTTTCCATGTTGTACGTTTTTTCCTGCATTTCGTCCAGGGAGGAAAACTTTAGAAGTATTATCCCGATTCTATCGCCTGTACGGTTCATCCTGATTACCTTCTCACCCGGTTTGGCGGTAATCGATTGGGCTATAATGTTTTTCTTTATCTCCTCACTGTACCAGATATGATCAAATACGCCATCCTCAAGTGTATGCACGAGGTAGTCAGCGTAAAACCCTTCTGTTTCTTTCATTTTCAAATCCGAACAGTCCGACCCCAATGCAGCATCAACGGTATATTTGGTGAGATAGACACCCGTTGCATTACGGATGACTTTGGGCACCGAACCCCCACCGTTGCGGGGACCGAAATCGAGCAGTAGAAAATTACCCTCTTTATCGAAAGCAAACTCCGCGTTAAACGGCCCGTGTTTTATATTGAGCAGAGTAAGGAGTCTTTGAATTTCTGATGTGGCATGGTGGATTCTTGTTTTCGGCATAACCGAAGGAATATTGATGCCAACGAATACCAAAGGATTGACTAACTCACTTCTTTGAGAATCACCGCAGCAATGAAATACAACTTTGCCGTCAACGATAAATCCGTCGCCATCGACGATATGTCCCTCATAATCAAAGAACTCTTCAATAAGCACTTTTTTAGCCCTTGAAAATGACAAGGCAGCGTCAAATGCGTTCTTAAGTGCATCCACTGTTTCGAGCTTCGTGATACCGTTACTTCCTGAACTGTCAACGGGTTTAACGAGAACAGGCAGTTTAAACAGAGCCATATCCCTATAAGCCGTATCATAGTCAGTAAAGCTTTTGGAAACAGGCGTATAAAAACCATGTTCTTTCATAAAAGTACGTAACAGGTCTTTTCTTGTCAATGTCACTACTGATTCATAGGGGTTGGAAGGCAGACCCAGTTTGTTACCGACATAGGCCTGAGTAGGAGCACCGGAATCTGATCCAAAGGCCAAGACAGCATCTATGGCCAATGTTTTGGCAAGCTCCAGTACCGCTTCTTTATCGACAGTACTGACATAGTAGGATTCATCGGCCAAGATATGGCCGGGATTTTCAGGCAAATAATCACATGTAATGACATAATGACCCTGCTCTTTGGCATACTCTATTGCCGGGACCTGGTCATCTGACGCACCCAAAAATAAAATTCGTTTTTGCATCGATACCTCGCTTCTTTATTTTTAAAACGTATTAATTTATTGTAGTATACTTGATTTTCCTCATGGTGTGATAGAAAAAACGTCCTGTCACGATAAAGTCGAATGCCCTTATTTAGTCACTTTTTCGGCATCATACATCAAGAACAAAGCTTCACCCGCAACAAAAAAATTGTCACCAGACGATGTCCAACTGACTTTGTTAGAAGGGCTATTTTATGCAAAAGGCACTTTAAGTTTAACTATGTTAGATTTGATATATCTTCAAAAAGAGGGCGATGATGAGAGAAAACAATCCAGATGCTTTAGCCTTTAAAACAACAAGTAAAATTAATATCAATGGTATAGAAGCACAAAGACTAATGAGTGTCTATAGAACGGTAGGATGTGCGTATGATAAAAATAAACACGGATGTACTATGTGTGATTTTGCAGCATATGCGAATCCTAACGCGAAGGGAAAAAATATTTTAACTCAACATGAGACCTCTTTAAATATGTTGCAAAATGGTGATTATTCTCACTTTGATCTTTTAACATTAGGGAATTTCTTTAATGACCAGGAGATTGCTGCTGACTTGAGAAAAGAATTATTAACATTATTGGCTCCCATTGAAAATCTTAAAAGAGTATTAGTTGAAGCACGAAGAGGATATATAACGGTCGATAAACTCCGAAAAGCAAAAAGCTATTTGAGAGAAGACCAAATTTTAGAATATGGGCTAGGTTATGAATCAAGTAATCCTAAAATCAGAAATGAGATTTTAAATAAAGGCGTTCCAGAAAAACATTTAGATGATTCACTGCGAATATGTAAAGAATCAGGAGTTGATTTTGTGGCATATGTCTTGATAAAACCTCCCAGACTCAATGAAGCGGAAGGGATTGAAGATGCCGTTAATACGGCAACACATGTTTTAAAAAAAGCAGACAAATATTCAGTGAATGCCAGAATTGCTTTTGAACCGGTATTTGTAACGGAAGGAACATTAGTTGAAGAACTATGGAATAAAGGAGAATACCAACCTCCTAAACTGTGGAGCATTATTGAAGTACTGAAACAAACAGTCGAAAATGTAGGAAGAGATAAGTCAAGAGGAAAGTTATTTGTTGGACTCAGCGATGAAAATTTATCAAAGGATAGAATGGCCGGAAATTGCGGTATTTGTGATGCCGAAATTTCATCTCAAATTCAAGCATACAATGGACATCAGGACATTACTCAGCTAACAGATCTTTATCACAGTTGTAAAAATTCCTGGGAAAATGAAATTTGGCATAGTTAATCCATCTTCACTTTTTGTCAAAGCCTTGCCGGCTTGGCTCGAGACATCACAGCAGTTCTAAAATAGTTATGTGCGTATTAGATGGTTGATAATGCTAAAGGAACGCCTAGTCAGAATGACCTTTTTGTATCTGTCATTTTACGACAGAAGGAAGTCCTTTTTAGTGGGTTTTATGCTTATCTCATCATTCCAAAGAGGGCAAAAAGCAGGAACGCGATCGTACCGGAGATCAGCGCATAAGGCAGCTGCGTTTTAACATGTTCGACATGATCGCATCCCGATGCCATTGAAGAGATGATAGTGGTGTCAGAGATGGGCGAACAGTGATCGCCGAAGACCCCGCCTGAGATCACCGCGCCCAGTACCAGGGCCATGTCGGCATCCATCGCCGCAGCCAGCGGAATCGCGATCGGCACCATGATACTGAACGTCCCCCAGCTTGTACCGGTGGAAAAGGACATTACCGCAGCCAGCAGAAAGACCGCTGCGGCCAACCACATGGGGCTCAAAACAGCATTGACGTAAGAGGCCAGGTACATTCCCGTATGCATATCGCTGGTCACCTGCCCGATGGCAAAGGCGAACAGGAGAATCAGTACCATAGCCTGCATCCCGCGTATACCGCCAACGCTCTCTTTGATGACCGTTTTCAACGGCATGATACCTTTTAGCACAAAAAAGAGCCCCATCACCGCTAAAGTCACCAGCATCGTATAGAAGATGGAACTTGAACCGCTTCCCTTTAAGATGTCGCCCCCGCCTGTGATAAACAAAAAGAGAAAGACGCCGCCGACCATCATTACGATCGGCACGATCATATACATAGGATGGCCGTTTTCCTGGATCTCACCGACCTCGTTTTTGACAACTGCTGTTTTCATGGCACCCAGATCGATCTTAAACCAGATCACCAAAAAGGTCACGGTCAGCGCAGCAAGCGCATAAAAGTTCAATATCACCGCTTCCATCAGCCACGCCACACTCTCACCGCCCATAACGCCTTGCCCTATCTGCGTCGTGATAAGCCCCAGCATCAGTGCGCCCCAGCCGTTGAACATCAACACCGAACTGACGGGTGCCGATGTCGAATCGGCCACATAGGCCAGTTTGGCACGGGAGATGCCACGCGCATCACACAGCGGCCGTCCGATACTGCCTGCGACCAAGACGGTAATCGTACTCTCGATAAAGATGACGATGCCGATGGCATAGACAAGCAACAGTGCTGCCCTGTCGGACTTGATCACGGCCAACTTATGCGTAAGCATGTAGACAAAACCGTTCACCCCGCCGGAGCGTTCCATCAGGTGCATCACCGCACCCATTAAAAAGATAAACCCGAATGTCTTAAGGATCCACGGGGTCGTCAATAACTGCACCGCCAAATCAACTAAAGCTTGCAAGGTATCAACAACTGAAAAAGTATTAATGATGAACTCACCGACCAAGATACCTGCAAAGAGAGAGAGCAGCACGCGTTTGGTGAACAGGGCCATAATGATGGCAGTAATCGGGGCTGCGAGAGATAGAATACCGTACTCTATGGGAAGGCCTTATAGTTGTATTTGCAGACGTACGATACCTGCTCGGCCGTATTCGGCTTCATAGTGTTTGTCACGGCGTTCGTCTATGACACTAAAGCCGAGTTTTTTGTAGACCATCATCATCTCGACAGAGCCGATCTCCACCATGGTTTGAACAATACGGTACCCTTTGAGTCGGGCGGTAAGCAGGCTTTTCTGCACCAGCTCTTTTAAAACTGAAAATTCATGATACTCATCTTTTACAGCCATAAAATCAAGTAAAAAAGTCTTTTTATCAAACTCGGGCTCGACCAAAAGATATGAAGAGAGACGATCCTGGTACGTTCCATCGAATCCAAGCTCCTGCATCGCTTTTGCAAAGATCTCATGCGTAGCAATACGCGGCTCATACCCGCAGAGAAAACCGGCATCTTCACCGTTGACACTTGCCACCAAAAAGTTGGAAAAATGGCAATAACTTTTTGTCTCTGTCACGGAAAGCTTTTCCAAAAGAGCGAGCAGCTCTTTTTTATCCGAGGTTTCAAAGATGACATCAAAGATCCCTTTTTTCTTACCGGAACGTGAACTTTCAAGCATCGACTCTGCCAAAAGAGGTGCATCACCTTCCGTTGCTTTGCGGATCTTAATATTCATAAACTCTCCCTTACTAAAGCCTAAGCCAAGTTAGCGATATAATAGTGTGTTTAAATCATTCTCAATAAGTGTACCATAGATGAAATATTTTACAAAGCTTTTTTTACCTCTTTTTTTAACCTTTGATTTTGCCTGCGCATCTGAACAGTTGCTCTTGATAGAGAGCAATGATTTCAATACAACACATGCCGTGTTAACACGTTATGAAAGCCGCGCGGACAGCTACGTACAGGTAGGCGAACAGATCCCCGTCAACCTTGGCCGAAACGGTCTGGCCTGGGGGCTTGGCGAAAGCGGTTTTAAGGGCAAAGCAGGTGAACCTCTCAAACAGGAGGGGGACGGACGCTCCCCTGCAGGAATATTTACAATATCCAGAGCCTTCGGTTATGCAGCGCAGTTCAAAACAAAAATGCCCTATATCCAGGCAGATGCAGCGCTTATCTGTGTCGACGACAGCCAATCGGATGATTACAATACGATCCTCGACAGAAACGAAAGTGACAGTCCGAAAAGTTTTGAGTGGATGAAAAGAGAAGACGATCTCTACAAAATAGGCTTGGTCATCGAGCATAACAGCGTGGGGAAGAAGGGTGCAGGTTCGTGCATCTTTTTTCATATACAAAAATCCGAGGACGCCCCGACAGCGGGATGCACTGCCATGAGAGAAGAGGATCTCAACACCATCATGACCTGGCTTGATCCTGCCAAAAAACCGATAGTCGTCCAGATACCCCGAAGCTATTGTTCACAGGCCGAAAGTCTTTATCGCGGCATCCACTGTCCGGTGAAATGAATGGTGAATGGTGAATGGTGAATGGTGAATGGTGAATGGTGAATGGTGAATGGTGAATGGTGAATGGTGAATGGTGAATGGTGAATGGTGAATGGTGAATGGTGAATGGTGAATGGTGAATGGTGAATGGTGAATGGTGAATGGTGAATGGTGAATGGATTATAAAAAGATGGCAAAGCTCATCTTAACGCAAACTGAACTTGTAAAGTTTCAGATTTCGAGGAAACATCGCCATGCGTGCGGTACCCTTGTTTTGGTGTAAGTTGTGCCGGATGTGAACCCGAAGACGCAGAAGAACCAACAGTTCACTACAGCGAACGACTAAATCGTGAGTCGTGCTGCTGTGCGTTGAGAGGTGAACTCCGGTGCAAATTGCGCCGATACCCGAAGGGGCAGACCCAGCTGGAACTTTTGTTAGTTGACGTCCGGTTTCGGTGTCGCTTCAGTGCTGGCCGGCAATATCGGCAATACGATTTCAGGTTTTCTTCCGTCCAGTGCTTTCAGGAAGGTCTCGATAGAGGCAGCATCTTTATCACTGATCTTGACGCCCAGCTGAATACGTCCCATCTCCTGGATCGCCTCTTTAAGGCTCCAGACCGTACCGTTGTGGAAATACGGCGCTGTCTGTGTGACGTTGCGCAATGTCGGGGTTTTAACAAGGCCGTTGGCATCCCCTTTAAAGTCACCGACTTTGGCGTGTTTAAAGTCACCTGTGATCGCAAAGCCCTGCATACCGCCGCCAATAGCAATACCGGTATGACATGAAGTACATCCTGTCGCAATAAAAGTTTTGAGACCCTCTTTTTCGGCTTTGGTCAACGCTTTTTCATCGCCGTTAAGGAAGTCGTCGAAACGTGACGGTGTTACAAGCGTACGCTCGAACAGACCGATCGTCTCCGCGATTGCATTGAAATCGATCTTCACATCTTTACCATACGCGTTTTTGAAAGCCGCTACATACTCCGGCATGGATTTGACCACTGCTTCAATGTGCTCTGTCGATGCTGCCATCTCCGGTGCTGCAAGCATCGGCCCTTTTGCCTGGTCTTCAAGGTCTGGACTGCGCCCGTCCCAGAACTGCTTCTCCGCAAATACCGCATTGTAGACGCTCGGTGAGTTCAGGTGGTGCGGGTTGGCTGTCCAGTTATGACCGATCGCGGCACCGACACCGTCATCACCCCCCTCACTGAGGTTGTGACAGGTATTACAGCTGATCAGACCGCTTTTTGAAAGACGCGGGTCAAAATAAAGTTTCTTGCCCAGCTCGACCTTGGCCGGCGTCATCTTGTTCTTCGGGTTCTCAGTCAGCTTGTTCAGTGCTGCTTTGTCGGCCGGTATCGCGACAAGACCGTTATCTTTGGCCTCTTTGAGCAGCGGTGACGCCATAACGGTCGCACCGACGGCAAAAGTAAGTAGCAGATGTTTCATTTTCAATCCTTTTATACACGTTGTTTTCTTGGCGTTATTATATGGTTCAGAAGCTTAAATAATAATTTTTATTATTTAGTTATCTTTATCCTTTATGGCCGACTCTGGTATAATGACACTCCATTATAGAACAGAATTGGAAAAAAATGCAATTTAGCGAATTGTTAAGAGAAAACACTTTAAAAGTGACGCCGCAGAGAATGGCGATACTTTACGCAATAGAGAAGGCCGGCCATATTGATATCGATCGTCTGTACGACGTCATCCATGCCGCTTATGCCAACATCTCGCTTGCCACGGTCTACAAAAACATCAACCAGATGTACGAAAAAGGTATTCTCGAAGTGATCAATGTACCGAAGCAAAAACTCTGCTATGAGATAGCCAAAGAGCCGCATGTCCATCTTGCCTGCGACATCTGCGGCAGTATCATAGACATGCACCAGTGCCTGGACCAGCTGATCGATTCGGCCGAGGCCAAAAGCGGGTACAGGCTGGAGCATTCAACCGTTGTGCTTAACGGAGTTTGTCCCGACTGTCAGACCAAAACGTCATAGGATCATCAAAACGGTATAGATATTTAAAAAGCGTCATGCTCTTTTCACTCGATAAGAGGCTATGTACCGCCTGCAGTTTTTTTTGCCAGGACTCTCCCCAGCCAACCGCAGCCGAAAATGGCGATGTGTGTCTAGCTTGCTCCGCCGAGTTCCGCCATGACGGTATCGCGTTTGGTCACGTCCAGGCGACGGCACGCCGACTCGAAGGCACCGCTTTCACCGACAATATAGCATTTGTGCTTCGCCCGCGTTATGGCGGTATATAAGAGCTTGGTGTTGTGCATGATGAAGTGCGAAAAACTCATCGGCATCACCACCACGTCGTACTCCATCCCCTGCACTTTGTGAATGGTCAGCGCATAGGAGAGCATCAGGTGGGTTTTGAGCTGGTCGTAACTGTACTGCACCACCGTATCTTCATTGGGGTAGACCACATAGACCAGCTCTTCCTCCTCGTCGATCTTGAAAAGAAGGCCGCCCATGCCGTTGAAGATCCGCTTCTCACTGCTCTCTTCGCCGTTTTTGAACCCCTCCATGCTCCAGGAATGCATGTTCTCGTTTTTGGTGTGCACCACCTTGTCCAACAGGCGGTACTCTCTCTCCCCTTTTTTGACCAGCTGTTTCGGCTTGGGATTGAAGTAGGACTGCAGCACGGTATTGAGGTTGTCCACACCGAGTGTCCCGCCCTTCATCGGCGTGATCACCTGAAAATAGTTGAGATACTCTTTGATCTCTTTTTGGGCCAGATATCGCCGCGCTTTGGGAATGTAGGAGACCGCTTTGTACATGATCTCGCGGACGATCGCATCGGCATTCTCCTGCCGGAGTTCTGCCAGTTCGCTCTGCGAAGCGCTGGCCCGTCTGGCATAGTAGTTCTCTATGTCAACGTGAACAAACGAGAAATCGTCATACGCCTGATTGTAGTTCGGGATCACACCCTGGCGGATATCATTGGCGATCAGTGCGATCGCCTGTTCTTCGCTCTGGCGGTAGATCCTGGTCAGTTTGACGATCGGTGTCAGCTCAAGCCTGAGCAGGTCGCTCAATACGTCGCCTGCACCGATCGGCGGCAGCTGCGCATCATCACCGACGATGATCACGACCGCGTCTCGCGCCACTTTTGAAAGCAGACGGGCGAAAAGCAGGGAGTTGATCATCGAGGCTTCATCGATCAGTACGACATCGTAAGGGAGGGTGTCGCGGTCTTCATATTTGACCAGCAGGCTCTGGATCGTCGCGCTGGCATAACCCGTTGTCTCGGCGATACGCTGCGAGGCGATCCCGCTCAAGGCACAGGTGATGACCGCCTCGGGCTTGTAACGCTCGGCCAGTACATCCAGAATGGTGCGGGCCGTTGTACTTTTCCCCGTTCCGGCGTAACCGACCAGGCAGAGTATCCCTTTTCCGCTGTTGATCACCTCGACCGCTTCGCGCTGCTGCTCACCCAGCTGCAGACCGCCTTTGGCGACAAAGCTCTCAAGGTCCTTGACGATCACGCCGTTGTCAACCTTGGCCCGGCGTTTGAACTCGTCAAACAGAAACTTCTCGGCTTCATAGAGTCTGTCAGGGGCATAACGGTGATTGGCAAGCGGGTAGATGGTGCCGTCGTTCACCCGCTCCAGAAGCACCGTTTCGTAAAGGTTGTTTTGACCGCTGAAGCCGAGCAGGTTGTCGAGCTGTTCGAAAAGAAGGTACTTCTCGACACAGGAGTTCCCCTGCTGGTCGCAGTAGTCGTTGAGGGCGAAGTCCATCGCCGAGCTGATGCGCTTTTCGGAAAGCGGGTCCACCCCCATGTTGAGTGCGATCTCGTCGGCCCGTTTGAAACCGATACCCCGGATAGAGGTGAGAATGTAGGGGTTGTTTTTGATCTTTTCGGCAGGGTTCTGCACCTCCTTCATCGCACCAGCAATGATGGAGAGGATACCGGGCGTCACGCCGAAGGGGGAGAGGAAACCGCCCAGCTCGCGAAGGGAACGAAACTGTTTCCAGCGCTCCTGCATCTTGGCCAGCCGTTTTTTCTTGATTCCCTTGAACTCCAGAAGGCGCTCGATGTCGTTTTCAAGTATGTCGACCAGCCCCTCTTCGCCGAACTTCTCAATGAGGTCGGCCGTCACCTTTTTCGGGAAGCCTTTGACCACGCGGTTGAGGAAGAAGAAGAGTTCGTTCTGGTTGACGATGATGGTCTCGAAGAGAAAGGATTTGCCGTGTTTCTGATGCTCCTGGTAGTCGCCCTTGAGCGTCACGGCGGCGTCGACTAGGTTCTTGACCTCGCTTTCGTGGTACTCGCCCTGGACCTTTTCGCCGGACTTGAGGACGCCGATGAAAAAACCTTCCTGTTCAAAGATAATCTTGTCGATCTGGCCTATGAGTGTTTTCATCACGTCCGCTTTAGAAGGTTGCAGGCGGGGCTATGCCGCTTGCGTGGGTTAGGCTTTAACGCGTTCGAGGCGTTCAGCTTCTTGGCTCTTGTAGAGCTCTGCGCATCCTTTGGAGAGTTCGCGGATCTGCAGGATGTAGTTGGCACGCTCTGTCTGCGAGACTGCCTTGCGGGCATCAAGGGTGTTGAAGGTGTTTGATGCCGCCATACAGAGGTCGTAGGCCGGCAGCGGCAGTCCCGCCTCAAGCGCACGTTTACACTCTTTTGACTTGGCATCGAACTCAGCGAAAAGCATATCGGTGTCGGCCACTTCGAAGTTGTATTTTGAAAACTCGATCTCGCTCTCTTTATGGATGTCGCGATAGAGGGTCTTGCCGTGTTCGTTCTCGTTCCAGATGATGTCAAAGACCGAGTCGACCCCCTGCAGGTACATCGCCAGACGCTCGGTACCGTAGGTAATCTCAACCGCAACCGGGTCACAGGCGACGCCGCCGACCTGCTGGAAATAGGTGAACTGCGTCACCTCCATGCCGTTAAGCCACACTTCCCAGCCGAGTCCCCAGGCGCCCAATGTCGGCGACTCCCAGTTGTCTTCGACGAAACGGATGTCGTGCTCTTTGAGGTTGAGTCCGAGGTACTCCAGGCTTTTGAGGTAGAGCTCCTGGATATTGTCCGGGCTCGGCTTGATCAGTGCCTGGAACTGGTAGTAGCTCCCGAGACGGTTCGGGTTCTCGCCGTAACGGCCGTCTGTAGGGCGGCGCGACGGCGCCACATAGGCGACCGACCACGGCTGGGAGTCGAGTGAACGTAAAAATGTGGCCGGGTGAAAAGTACCCGCACCGGCAGGGATGTCGTAAGGCTGAACAATGTTGCAGCCCTGCTCTTTCCAAAATTCCTGAAGTTTTAAAAGTAGATCGCTAAAAGTAATCATCTGGGCCCTTGAGGTGAATAATTGGCGAATTATAGCATTTTACTCACCGCCTTTTCATTATGCAGGCAGCACTTACACTCCTGTAACAATCTTCTGCTAAAATAAAGTATTGAAACTGTTAGAAAATTTGATCGTTTTATAAAGAGGTCCTGTGTTTATACGTCAGCTTATTTTACTTTTTCCTCTCTTTTTTATCGCCTGTGACTCAAAAACAGGAACAAGTGATACAAACCCTTATACCGGGCCACAAGTTGCAAATGAAATTTTCACACCAGGTACAACATTAGAAGAACGCCATATGCTCGTCATTCGTCTGGACTATGCAAACCAGCATTTTGTCAACGATGAGAGCAGCTGGGCGGCAAAGATCTTCGGCACGCAGAACCAGCAGTTGAACCACTATATGAGTGAAGTCTCAAACGGCCAGTTTCAATATACCCCTGTTGCTGAAAACGACGGGGCAAACGATGGTGTCGTGACGGTCTATTTCAGCTCCGAACACCCTGACCCGGATATCAATAGTGTTGAAAGCAGCCTCCACCCAAGCCTTAAAGAGGCCGTCATTACCGTCTCAAATAATGGTTTTGATTTCAGCCTCTATGACGACGATCAAAATGGAAATATCACATCTGACGAGCTTTTGATCGTCTTTATCATGGCCGGCGAGGAAGATGCCTATTCCGGCGGGTCATCACTTAACGGGGTGTGGGCACATCAATATTGTACCAGTGCGGACTATACGCCGAACGTCAACGGCGTCTATGTGATGGGGTGTGATCAAGATGGCAAATATGCCATCTTCGGTGAAAGACACCACGATACAATCACGGCCAGTCATGATGCAACCATCGGTATTATTGCGCATGAACTTGGACACGCTGCCCTTGGTCTTATTGATCTCTACGATGTCACGTACAACTCGGCCGGGATAGGCTATTTTGGGCTAATGTCTTCCGGGACATGGGGGCAGGCAGATGCCCAGGAATACCCGGGTCAAACCCCTGTTCCCTTTTCTGCATGGAGCAAGATTTACGCAGGATGGTACAGGCCAGCTATCGAAACGAGCACCAATATTGCCTTGAACGGCACCGGATATTCGGACTACAATATTATCAAAGTCCCTATCAGCGGTACTGAGTACTTTTTACTCGAAAACCGAAGCACAACCGGCTATGATAGAGGTCTGGCCTATCCATTAGACGGTACATATATGGGAGGCATTACCATCTGGCACATCGATGAAGATGTCATTTCAAGCAAGTTCGATGCCAATACTGTCAATGATAACGTTTCCCATAAAGGCGTTGATCTCGAAGAGGCCAACAATCCTGTTCTGGATGTTAGCTGGTATAAAACAGGGGATGCAAAAAATCTCTATTATCGCGGCAATAAAACCGAATTTTCACCGACGACATTTCCTAACAGTGACAGCTACTATTCCTCTGGAACTGGTATTAGCATATATAACATCTCTGATGTCGGCAGTACAATGACGGTCGATATCATCAACCCGAATTAAGGCCTGATTATGAAATATCTATTGATTTTATCATTCATCACTTCGCTTTTAATCGCCGCCCCTGCCTTTCACGGCAAGCGCACCTTCACGCAGCCTGACGGAACGGTGGTCGAATACCGTGCGCAAGGCGACGAACACCTGCACTGGAACGAGACGGAAAACGGCGACATCCTGCTCTACAGCAAGAAGAACAAGCGCATGGAGTTTGCAGAGATCAAAAACGGTACACTCCAGCCTTCCGGGATTGCTTACTCAAAATCGGAAACCTCGAAAGCCCCGTCGGCAACACCGCGGAAACTCACCAAAGAAGAAATCTCAGAACTGCATAAGAAGAGACGTGACGAACATCTTTCAAAGATGAAGAGCCGCCACGATCACCCGCATCATTAATAGATAAAAGGGATAAACCTTTTTGTCTCTTTCATACTAAACCGTATACGCTTCGCTGCCATCGCGCTCCATGAAGAGAAGATACTTTGTGAGTAGACAACCATCAAACCGATGAGCGAGAACCGGGCGAAAACCAACCCGCGTGAATACATCAGTTCATCTTACAGATGATGTCACCCACATTTTGGCCAAGTGAAGCAGCAACGACATTGCACTTCACCTTTAGAAGATAACAGAGGTTCGGACGCGGCGAAGGCGAAAGGCACTCGTAATTGCCCATCCCTTTAGTGATCACCAGGTCGGCCTCGTCAAAAAGTTTTTGGCTTGCTCCATTGGCCCTCTCGTAAGCAAAACCGGGGGTATTGACCCCGCTGTCGACCAGATGGCAAAGCGTGTCAAAGCCCGCCTCTTTTGCCTCTGCCATCGTCACGTCATTGATGATCGGGTTGCCTCGTACCATGTAGTAGACCTCGAGTTTCGGGTAGAGCTGCTGCAGGGTCTCGATGCAGAGGTAGTCAAAGATATGTTCGCCGACATTGTCGCCGATATAGAGGAGCGTCGAAGCCTTTTCAAACGCCTTGGCGAGCTGATCGACGTCGTCGTGGGCGAAGTTGGTCTCGAAGATCTTTTCCATCTCTTCGTGCAGGTCGAAGGTCACCTCAGCGGCCAGATCGATCACATTGCCCGCCACCGCGATCTTGATCGCCGTCAAAAGCTTGTCCGATGATGCCTCGATCACCTGATGAAGCTGAGGCAGAAAGGTCCTGGCTTTTTCAGTCGCGTGCGCTTTCAGTTCGCCGTAGAGGTCCTCCATACCGGCCATTTGGGCCATCTGTTCATAGACATCGGAAGCAACTTCCGGGGGCGACTGCGTAAAATCGAAGTGCTTGCCCAACGCTTCGACGCGGGCAAGCATGCGTCTGCTCAAGGCATCATCGGCTCTAATCGCTTCAGTGACACGGCGGCTCTGATTAAGGATGCATTCAACACAGGCATTTTCGATCTTCATGGTCTGGCTCCGGGATTATTTGAGTGGGGGAGAGGTCTGCCTGCAGACTGAGCCGCTGGCAGAAGGGGGTTTTACTTGATGATCGTCTCGATCTCCATAGAGTCCATCTCGACTTTTTTCGCTTTGGCGATACGGTCCTCTTTCAGCTTCACCGAAAGATCCTCATCGTTGAGTGCCAGGATCTGCATCGCAAGGTAGGCCGAGTTGATCGCGCCCGCTTTGCCGATCGCGACCGTCGCAACCGGCATGCCTGCAGGCATCTGTACTGTCGAAAGAAGGGCATCGATGCCGCTCAGTGCCGAAGCGCTCATCGGTACACCGATGATCGGTTTGACCGTTTTGGACGCAAGTACGCCTGCCAGATGCGCCGCCATACCGGCTGCCGCGATAAAGACCTGCGCCCCTTTTTTCTCAGCTGCTGCGACATACTCTTTCGTACGTTCCGGAGAACGGTGTGCCGAAGAGATGATAAGTTCGTGGTGAACACCAAACGCTTCCAATGTGTCTGCACACGACTTCATGATCTCATAATCACTTTTACTTCCGATGATGATTGAAACGAATTTCATTGTTGTCCTTATGGGCAAACTTGACCTGCCGCTGTTTTTTATGCCGAGATTATACTCTAACTTCTTTTTCAGCTTCTTTTAACCCTGTCTCTTTTTTAGACTTTCGGGATCTGCGTCATCTCTTCCGTCGCCGGAATACGCAGGAAAGAATACGGCGGCAGCTGGATCGGCAGTCTGATCGGATTGACGTTGCCGCTGTGGACCGACTCCCACTCTTTGCCGTTTTCCGCAATCAGCTTTTTAAAAGTTATGTAGTAAGTATCACCCTCTTTGGTCACATTTCCGATCTCATTGTCGACCTCTTCGATCTTGGCATCGAACGGCGCCATGATCTCCACCTTGTCCCCCGGATAGGTCTTGTATTTGCAGAGGAAATGGTTCCCCTCTTCCGTCACCATACCGCTGACCTGGTGGGTTCCCATCTGCATGGTAAAGTCCAAACTCTGCGTGTCATGCTTTTCAAAAGGACGGTTAATGAGATAGGCATCGGTAAAACCGCGGTTCTGCATGGAGTTGAGCTCATGCTGATAACGCTCCGGATGGTAATCGTCGGCATAATAGTCATCAATCGCCATACGGTAGGCCTTCGCTGTCGTTGCCGCATAATAGGCGGTCTTTGTACGCCCTTCAATCTTGACCGAGTCCACCGCGCCCGAATCGAGGATCTCTTTCATATGTGAGGCCAGGTTCAGGTCTTTGGAGTTCATGATGTAGGTGCCGACCCCCGGGTCCTCTTCAAGGCGGAAGAGTGTTCCCGTTTCAGGATTTGCGGCATACATCTCATACGGAAAGCGGCAGTCGTTGGCACAGGAGCCGCGGTTAGGCACACGCCCGCTTTGGAGTGTCGAGATCAGACAGCGGCCGCTGTAGGCAAAACACATCGAACCGTGGACAAAGACCTCCAGTTCAAGATCCGGCAGCTCTTTTTTGATCTCGGTCAGATCGCGGAGCGAGATCTCCCTGGCCGCAATGATCCGCTTGGCCCCCATGTCGTGATAGATCTGGGCATCAAGCACGTTCATCACGTTCGCCTGCGTCGAGAGGTGTTTGGGGATATGCGGTGCGATCTCCTGGGAGAGCTTCAAGACACCCGGCGTTGCTACGATGATTGCATCGGGTTCGAGCTCCGCCATCTTCTCTATATGTTTTTTGAGCAGGTTCAGCTGCGAATTGAAAGGGAAACCGTTAATGGTTGCATAGACCTTCTTGCCGCGTTCATGGGCATAATCGATCCCCTCCTTAAAATCATCCATGGTAAATTCTTTACCCGAACGAATTCGCAGAGAGAAGTGACTCACCCCGCCGTAAACGGCGTCAGCCCCGTAATCAAGAGCGATTTTAAGTTTTTCCAGGTTCCCTGCAGGTGAGAGAAGTTCGACTTTTTTAGTTTTAGACATTTTCCATCTTTAGAAGTGCTTTTTATTAAATTAATATTGTAATTTTAGCGCAATGCTGAACAAAGATGATTTAAAGAGTTAATCTATATTATAATTACGGCATTAGTTTATGGAGAAGACATGAAAATCGATCTGCACAGCCACACCACACTTTGCAATCACGCCGAAGGCAGCGTTGATGAGTATGTTGAAAAAGCGATCGAATACGGTATCGATATCATAGGTTTCTCCGACCATGCACCGATGGATTTCGATCCCGGCTACCGTATGAGCTTCGAAGAGATGGCACTCTATAAGAAGTGGGTCATCGATGCAAAGCAGAAGTATGCCGACAAGATCGAGGTCCTCTTCGGCTATGAGGTGGACTACCTGCCGGGCCACATGGATGAACGCGTCTTAAAGGCGGATGTCGACTTCCTGATCGGATCGGTGCACTTCATCAACGAGTGGGGATTCGACAACCCCGAGTTTATCGGCCGTTATGAGAATGAAGACATCGATCAGATCTGGCAGAAATATTTCGACCTTGTCGAAGAGATGGCAAAGACCGGGCTTTTCGATATCGCCGGCCATATCGATCTTATCAAGGTCTTTAAGTTTATGCCGAAAAAAGATATTTTAGAGATGGCAATGCCCGCTTTAAAAGCGATCAAAGCGGCGGACATGGTCCTCGAGCTCAATGTCGCAGGCTACCGTAAACCCTGCGCCGAGCCCTACCCTTCCCCGTCGATATTGCAGGCGGCCTTCGACCTTGGCATCAAGATCACCTTCGGTTCGGATGCCCACAACCCGGAGCAGGTAGGGCTTTACCGTCAGGAGGTGGAAGCCCTGGCCCGTTCGATAGGCTACAAAGAGTGTGCTGTTTTCAGAGACCGTGAACGGACCATGTACCCATTTTGATGCTCTGAGAACATCTCTCTTCGTTTACGGGGTCGGATTACATATCGAAACACCACTGCAACTGGTTATTTTTTAAGCAACGCCTACAGTAAAGTGTCAAATTAATTGGGTTATACTTCTAGCAATATTTACCTCAGGAGACAGAAATGGGAAAATTCGTAAATAACGTAGAAGAGTTTTTTTCTTATTGTGAAGAAAATGATGTTCAATTTGTAGACCTTCGTTTTACAGATATCAAAGGGGCATGGCACCACCTTACTTACCGCATGAGTGCAGTTACCACAGAGATACTTGAAAACGGTTTTCCGTTTGACGGTTCATCAGTCGATGCATGGCAGCCGATCAACAAATCAGACATGCTTTTAAAAGCGGATGTCCCGACAGCGTTCCTTGATCCATTTACTGCAGATCCGACCATTATCCTCATCTGTGATGTTTACGATATCTATAAAGGCGAGCTGTATGAGAAATGCCCTCGTTCTATTGCTAAAAAAGCACTTGCCCATGCTGACAGCATCGGTATTGCTGATGCCGCCTATTTCGGTCCGGAAAATGAATTCTTTATCTTCGATGATGTCAAATTTGTTGATAACATCAATGAAGCAGGCTACAAAATCGATACCGAAGAGGGTGCATGGAACTCTTCTACCGACTATAAAGATATGTACAACACAGGGCACCGTCCTGGTACAAAAGGCGGTTACTTCCCGGTCCAGCCTACTGACTCCATGGTCGATCTTCGTGCCGAGATGATGCTGATTCTTGAGCAGGTCGGTCTTGAAGTCGTACTTGGTCACCACGAAGTGGCACAGGGTCAAGGCGAGATCGGTGTTGTCTTCTCTGACATCATCGGTGCAGCCGACAATGTTCAAAAATACAAATATGTCGTCAAAATGATCGCGCACCTGAACGGTAAAACAGCGACCTTCATGCCTAAACCTCTTTACGGTGATAACGGTAACGGTATGCACGTACACCAGTCACTTTGGAAAGACGGCAAAAACCTTTTCTATTCTGAAGGCAACTACGGCAACCTAAGCGAGATGGCGATCAACTACATCGGCGGTATCTTCAAACATGCAAGAGCGGTTGCGGCGTTTACAAACCCGACAACAAACTCTTACAAACGTCTGCTTCCAGGTTTTGAAGCGCCGAGCATCCTGACTTACTCGTCTCAAAACCGTTCAGCTTCATGCCGTATTCCTTACGGTGCCGGCGAAAAAGCGACACGCGTCGAGATGCGTTTCCCAGACAGCTCTTCTTGTCCATACCTTGCATTTGCCGCAATGATGATGGCAGGTCTTGACGGTATCAAAAACAGAGACATCCCGGTCGGTCCGATGGATGAAGACCTTTTCGAACTTTCTCTTGATGAGATCCGTGAAAAAGGTATTCCTCAAATGCCGCACACCCTACGCGGTTCACTTGAGTCTCTGATCCGTGACAACGACTTCCTTAAGCCGGTCTTTACAGATCACTTCATCGAAGAGTATCAGCACTACCGATTTGAGCGTGATGTATGGCCAGATGAAGGCCGTCCGACTGCTTACGAGTTTAAAACAACCTATCAGTGCTAGAAGCACTTTAATTCCCATACCGGTCAAAGAAGCTGTTGCTTCTTTGGCAACACTGACCTTTTCCTTTTCACATAACCATATCTTCCCTACTTTCTGCAGCCTTTTAATTTTTTTGTCAATAGGTAAACGTCGCACACAATATCTTTAAAATATGCCCATTATCAGGGGTGTTTTATAAAAAGCATGATATAACATTGGCTAATAAATTGACGCTTAGAACCAGATTTTAGGGATGATGCACGGTGACAAAAGAGAAGACCAGAGAACTGCTTAATACTGTTATTGAACTTAGCAGAAACGCCCATCCCGATATTCATCAAAAAGTCCTGCTTCTCTCCAAACAGTATATGCAGGATCTCCGTTTTCGTACGATGCTGGTCGACCAGAACACTCGTTACAATGAAAAACTCCAGCGTCAGGAAAAAGAGCTCACACGCTATAAATATGAACTGACCAACCTCGTCAAACAGGAGACAGAAGCCCACCTGAGAAACGAAAAGATACTCCAGCAGCAGGCCAAGATGGCAGCGATGGGTGAGATGATGGATGCCGTCGCCCACCAGTGGAAACAGCCGCTGAACGCCTTGAGCATGTACACACAGCTGTTAGAGAGTGATTTTGACGACGGCCTCGTTGACAGTGCCTATATCCATACGCTTGCCCATGATGTCGACGAGCAGATCGAACATATGATCTCGACATTAACGGAGTTCCGCACCTTCTTCCGTCCCGACAAAGAACCGGAGCCCTTCGGCCTTAAACGCTGTATCCAGACGGTCATGCTCCTGATGAAAGACGAACTTATGCGCAATCTGATCGAAGTCCATATCGAAAGCGAAAAAGAGATCATTATCACCGGCATCGAAAACGAGTTCAAACACCTTATCTTAAACATCATCACAAACGCACGCGATGCCTTTGTCGAGCGCGAGCGGAAGCAGCGTGCTATCTTTATCCGCTTTCATCAGCAAAACGGTAATGTCATCTTGAAAATCGAAGACAATGCCGGCGGTATCCCCGAAGAGATCATCAAAGACATCTTCAAACCAAACTTTACCTCAAAAGAAGAAGGTACAGGCATCGGCCTCTACATGAGCGCCCAGATCGCACAGAAGATGAGCGGGCAGCTCTATGTTGCCAACACCGAGCGCGGGGCGGAGTTCACCCTGGAAGTACAGCCTTTTCCTAACTAAAAAACCTGTTTACTCCGTGCGCATCTCCACGAGAAGCAGATGCAGATCCGTGATCGCTTCAACCACAACCGATTCGCCTTCCACCTCCGCCGCATCACCCGGCGCGAACACAGTGCCGTTTATAGTGCCGCTGCCTTCCATCACTTTCAGATAAAGCCGGCGTCCCTTTTGCAACGCAAAGGGGAGCCTTTGACCCGCATCGATCTCGCTGACATACATATTGGCATCCTGATAGATGTGGATTGCTGCTTCGCTCTCTTCCGGTCCGGCCAGATGCAGCCACCTGTTGTGACGCGCATTTTTATCAAATACTTTGGAGCCGTATTGCGGTTCCAGCCCTTTTTCGGCAGGGATTATCCATGTCTGGATCAGATGCACCGCCTCACCGCCCTCATTCGTCTCCGAATGCATCACCCCGGTGCCGGCACTCATATACTGAACCCCGCCGCGGCCCAGGCTCTCTTTGTTGCCCATACTGTCTTTATGGGTCAACGCACCGCGTAGCACATAGCTGATGATCTCCATATTTTCGTGCGGATGGGTACCAAAACCCTTGCCGGCCTCGATAATATCATCGTTCATAACACGCAACGGCCCATAGTGTATATTATCGGGATTGCGGTATTCGGCAAACGAAAAGTGGAAACGGCTTTTCAGCCATCCATGGTCTGCAAAATAGAGCGACGCAAACGGAATATGCCTTATCATACGGATCTCCTGTCTATAATAATATCATCCAGCGCTTTACGCGGCGTCATCGTATGGGCTTCATCACGATAGCCCAGAGCGACAGCCGCATGGGGCTGAAGTTCTTTGAGTTCAAAAAGCTCGACCGCTTTTTCTGCCTTAAACCCGCCCATAGGATGAGCATAGATATCTCGTCGTAACGCTTCGAGAATCAGATACCCCATCGCCGTACCGCAATCATAGGCATGCCAACGATTGGGTTTTTGATTGCGTGAAAATTGCGGACGCGAACAGATAAGAATAATCTCTGCTGCATTTTTGGCCCACGAAGCATTGGCTTCAGACAGAACAGAGAGCATCTCTTCTTTTGTTCCCAGCACAAATACCCAGGGCTGTTCGTTAAAACATGAAGGTGCGCTCGAAGCAGCCTCGATAAGTGCTTTTAGATCATAATCTTCGATCGCTTTTTGTTTGAACTTTTTAGGAGAAAAACGCTTTAAGAATTGTTCATCGATGGTAAACTGGCTTGTTCGCATATTTTTTCCTGTCGCAAATAGCACTATTATAGGAGGGCTATCGTTAGTCGACACTTATGTTATCTATTTAATCCATGATAAAGAGATGAAACCGGCAGGAGAGGCAGTGATGATAATGAAACGTAAAAAAAGATATTTTCTCTTAAAAAGGTCTTCATTTTTTTCTTCGTTGTCACTCTTTTTGTTCGTTTATACCTCTATTTGCTATAATTGCGCCACTGATTACCTCTTAGCAGGATGGTAGTTGGAATTCAAGTAAACAGGATTCATTATGACTATGAATACAAACGGAAAATATCGTCCGTACCCACAGGTAGATTTGCCAGACAGACAATGGCCCTCTAACACCATTACCAAAGCACCGATCTGGTGTAGTGTAGACCTTCGTGACGGGAACCAGGCTCTTGTCACACCTATGAACCTTGATCAAAAACTTGAACTCTTTAACCTCCTGCTGAAACTCGGATTTAAGCATATCGAAGTCGGTTTCCCGTCCGCTTCTCAGGTCGAATTTGACTTTCTGCGCAAGCTGGTCGAAGACAACCTTATCCCTGATGATGTCACCATCCAGGTACTTGTTCAGGCGCGGGAGCATCTTATTGCCAGAACGTTTGAAGCGCTCGAGGGTGTCAAATCAGCGATTGTGCACCTCTACAATTCAACATCTATTGCACAGCGCAAGATCGTTTTTCAAAAAGAGCAACAGGAGATCATCGAACTGGCTCTGGCCGGTGTCGACATGGTTAAAAAGTACGAGGCGAATCATACGGGCAAGATCGCGCTGGAGTATTCACCGGAATCCTTTACCGGCACCGAGCTGGAATTTGCAGCCGAGATCTGTAATGCCGTTACCGCGCGCTGGGGTATAGGCGCTGAGCGCAAAGTCATCATCAACCTGCCGGCAACGGTGGAGATGGCGACACCGAATGTCTATGCGGACCAGATAGAGTGGATGAGCCGTCATTTGGACAACCGTGAACATGTCCTGATCTCGACGCACACCCACAATGACCGCGGAACGTCGGTGGCGGCAACCGAACTGGCGCTTTTGGCCGGGGCGGACCGTGTCGAGGGGACACTGCTCTCCAACGGCGAGCGTACCGGTAACGTCGACATCATCACCCTTGCATTGAACATGTACACACAGGGGATCGAGACGGGGCTGGATTTCAGCGATATCAATACCGTGATCGACGTCGTTGAACGCTGTACCGCTATCGAGACCCATGTGCGCCACCCTTATGTCGGTGAGTTGGTCTATACCGCCTTCTCGGGTTCGCACCAGGATGCCATCAATAAAGGGCTGGCCTACCAGCGTATCAAAGAGGACGCCTTCTGGGAAGTGCCGTACCTTCCGATCGATCCGGAAGATGTGGGCCGCAGCTACGAAAGTATCATACGTATCAACTCCCAGTCGGGCAAAGGCGGGGTCGCTTATATTCTGGAGGACAGTTTCGGTTACCAGCTGCCGAAGAAGATGCATCCTGAAATAGGAAAGATCGTACAAGAGGTGACGGACAGAGAGGCAAGAGAGCTCGGCAATGACGAGATCTTAGCTATCTTCGAACGTACCTATTTCGGACCGCCGTCACACCTGAAATTTGTGTCACGTTCGGCATCGACAAAAGAGGAATCCGTCTGGTGCAGGCTCAACTACGTCTATAACGGCAAGGAGATCGAGGCGGAGAGCGAAGGCAACGGTCCTATTGATGCCTGCCGTAAAGCGCTGTTAAAAGACTATCCTAATGAGTTTATCATCCGCTCCTACTCGGAGCACTCATTGGGCGCAGAGTCATCGGCATTGGCTGTCGCCTATATCGAGATCGAAACAAAAGAGGGGCAATCGTTTTTCGGTGTCGGAAAAGACAATGATATTACATTGGCTACGATCAAAGCGCTCTTCAGTGCACTTAACCGCGCTTTTAACGCCTAAAAACTAAACCCTATTACGGCTTCGGGGTAGCCCGAGGTCTTGTCACTCACATTATCACGGCCGAAATAGACCTCCTGTACCCAACCAAAACCACCATACCCGTTTTCAAAGAGAATGGCCAAGCCGAAACGTCCCCCTGCACTGCTGTAGTCGTCATATGCTTTGTCAGCGATATGGGTATAACGGCAGAACCCTCCCAGATAAGGACGGAGGGTGCTTTCTGTTGGCATATAATAGGTCACGGGGAGCGTGGCCTGATGGATCACAGGCGTACCGCCGAACCATCCTCTGTATCCCAGCCCAACAGAGAGGCCGTCTGCAACAAAATAGTCACCGCTCACACCCGCAATAATATAGTTTTCCACCGCCGTGCCGCTCAGGGTGCCGCCGCTGTAACTTACGCTGCCGGAGCCTACCGTAACACCGATGCTTCGGCTACCGGCAACAAAGGAATCGGCAAAGACGAGTGAACTCATAAGTGCGAATGTACAGACTACCTTCTTCATCATAGAGTCCTAAAAAAGCAGCTCTTCGTCTGCTTCAGCTTTGACCTCGGTACGAGGCGGCTTGGAGATATCGGTAAAGTACTCCTTCTTTTTGCCCTCTACCGTCACCTCGATCACATCATCAGGCTTTTCAAACTTTCGCGGCATCTGCGGGTAGATCTTTACCAGCTCTTTGTAAAAATAGCTGAATGAAGGGGCCGCCGTCCAGCCCCCCTGTTCTCTTTTCCACAACGGCGAGTTGTCATCATTGCCGAACCAGACGATGGTTTCGATCGAAGGCGAATACCCCACAAACCAGGTATCGATCGAATCATTGGTCGTTCCGGTTTTGCCGGCAAGTTCTATGCCTGCTGCACGGGCCCGATACCCGGTACCGCTCTGAACGACTTCGCGTAAAATTGTCGTCATTAAAAAGGCCTGTCTCTCTTCGGTCACACGTTTAACGACCTGAGCCGGATGTTCCCAGAGCACTTCGTGCTGTCTCTCAACACTCTGGATCAGACGCAGATCACTCAATTGGCCGCCGTTGGCAAAGGAGGTGTAATATTTTGCGAACGTCTCCGGTGTCAGGGTGATACTTCCAAGGGACAGGGAGAGGTCGCTCGGAAGGTCCTGGATGCCGTACTGCTGTCTCAACTTGCTCTTTATCGTATTGATACCGATATCGGTCACCAGGTTAATCGTCGCAAGATTGCGCGAATGCACCAAAGCTTCGCGCAGTGTGATCAACCCTTTGAAGTTGTTCTCATAGTTCTTAGGCTTCCACTTTTTCGTCTCATTGCTCTCATCTTCGCTCTGCGTCTCATAGTCATAAGTCCGGGAGATATCGATCAGCTTCGTTGCGCCCGAATACCCAAAGTCGAGCGCCACCTGGTAGAGAAACGGTTTGAATGCGGAACCCGGCTGACGGTAGGCCATTGTCGCCCGGTTGAAAGGGCTCTTTTGATAATCAACGCCGCCGACCAAAGCACGGATCTCACCGAGCTTCGGATCAACAGAGATGATGGCACCGTTAAACTTTGTAAGATTCTGGTCTTCGTAATCCTCGCCGTATTTCTCGACACGGATCTTCGCCTGCTCGTAGCCGTAAACGATCGCCTCCTGCGCCGCTTTCTGCATCTTCAGGTCGATCGTCGTATAGACCTCGTAACCGCCTGTTTTAAAATCAGGGAACTGCTCTTTCAAACGGCGTACCACCTCGTCTACGACATAAGGCGCTTTGTTCTGGGTCAAGGTCTCATCGTAAACGACAGGCTTCTCTTTGAGCGCTTTTTCATAACTTTCATCATCGATCCATGCCAGATCATGCAGACGTTCGATCACACGGTTGGCACGCCCTAAAGAGATGTCGTAGTTTTTGGTCGGTGCATAATAGCTTGGTGCCTTTGGCAGTCCGACGAGAATAGCCATCTCTTTCAGTGTCAGATCTTTGAGCTCTTTGTGAAAATAACCGTCAGCTGCCGTTTTGATCCCGTAATAGTTATGCCCAAGATAGATCTCATTGAAATAGCGTTCGAGTATCTCGACCTTGCTCAGTTCGGACTCGATCTTATAGGAGAGGATGAGCTCTTTTAGCTTTCTGGAGATCTTCTTTTCGCGTGTCAGTAACGTGTTTTTCACCAGCTGCTGTGTCAGCGTGCTGGCCCCCTCAACCATCGCCATCGCTTTGATATCTTTGATGATCGCACGGAATATCGCATCATAGTTAATGCCGCCGTGCTCAAAAAACGAGGTATCTTCTATCGCTAAAAGTGCCTCGACCATTCGCGGCGGGATCTCGTCGAAAGGGGCGAAAAAACGGTGTTTTCCTTCAAATACATTCGCGATCTTATCGCCGTTGACATCATAGATACATGATGAGATCTTCGGTTGATAATTGACAAGTTTGCTGGTGTCATACGTCAGGTTGAGCGCGATAGAGCCGACAAAAACGATCGGTCCGAAGATCACGAGCAGTAGCGACGCCGCAATGATGATTTTTTTAAGACCCGACTTTTTCACAGGTGTCTCGTCCTGAATGCCGCTCTCTTTTTTTCGTTTTTTTTCTAATATTTCTTCGATATTCATTCTCTAAATTTCCTGTTTGCAAAACTTGCTTCAATTAATGTTTTTGTATAGGGGTTTGAAGGGTCTTGGAGCACACTCTCCATCAACCCGCTCTCTTGTACTCGACCCTCTTTTATGACACAGATCTCATCGCACAGTGCGGAGGCGGAGTGCATGTCGTGCGTGACAAAAAGAATCTTGAACCCCTGGCGTTCCTGCAAATGCTTGAGCAGTTCGATGATCACCTCTCTCGTCTTAGGGTCAAGCGCTGTTGTCGGTTCGTCCAACATCAAAAGTCTTGGCTCTGCACTCAACGCAATGGCGATAATCACCCTCTGCAGCTGCCCGCCGGAGAGTTCAGGGGGAAAACGCTCAAGCAGTGCAAGATCCAGATCGACACTCTTGCACAACGCTTTCATCTTACGCTCATCGACAAAGAACTGATCTTTGATCTTTGTCAGCGGCGAAAGTGCCGTGAACGGGTTTTGCGGGACAAAAGCAATTGTTTTTCCGCGTTCAAGTGCGAAATCGGCCTCAAAATCCAAATACAGGGCCATCTGTGAAGGCAACATCCCAAGCAGTGCTTTAAGCGTCAGACTTTTGCCGCTGCCGCTTTGGCCCACAAGCGCAAGTGAATGCTTAACCGTAAATCCGATATCAACTAAGTCGCTCTCGTTCAGAGAGACCCGGAGTTTTTTGATCTTCATGACACCCTTCGCCGCTGCCCTAAATAGCAGATATTTTATCCAAACTCCGGTTAATCCTCTCACACTTGTCGCGAAAGCTCTCTTCGTCGAGTCCGAGGCGCGCTATAAAACGGATGATCGCTACAGGCACGGTCGGCTGACGGATGGCACCGACCAGGATATTCTGTTCCAGCAGCTCTTTTTGGATCGCCATTACTTTGCGGTTATCGCCCACCAAGATCGGAACGATCAACCCTTCGACCGTAATACCGAAGATCTCCTTGACGATCTCCTGACGGCGGTTTATAGCAGCTTTCAACTCTTCGGAATTTTCCTGAAGATAGCGCAGGGCGTAGTGGCCCAAAAGGGTGTCGAAAAGCGAGGGTGCGGTCGCATAGATGATCGGTTTCGCACGGTTGATCAGAAAATCGATGATATGCGAAGAGGCCAGGATGTAGGCGCCGAAACTGCCGTACGCCTTGCCAAGCGTTCCCATCTTGATGTAGTTCTCTTTGACCGGTATCTTGTAGTGGTCGAGTATCCCCATCAGATGGTCACCGATCACACCGGAACTGTGGGCTTCATCCAGTATCAGAAGGGCCCCGTAGCTGTCGGCAAGCTCGATGATCTCGCGCGGCACCAGGTCGCCGTCCATCGAATAGATCCCCTCAACAGCGATGATCTTACGTTTGGCGTTGGATTTTTTTAACAGCGCCTCTAAAGCGGCGGCGTCGTTGTGCGCGAAATAGTGCAGTTCGCCGTCGATCAGTTTCGATGCCAGCACCCCTGACGCATGATACTTCTCATCCATAAAAAGAGCATCGCCTTTGCGCACCAGGGTCTCGATCATGGCGATATTGGCATTGAATCCCGAACCGAGTATGACCCCCTCTTCGAAACCGTTTGCCTCGCATAAAGCACGTTCAAAATCCTGATGCACCCTGCTGTAGCCGTTCACCAGCATCGATGCTTTCGAGGCGTGCGATTCCAGGGACTGCAGTTCATCCACGGCGGCCTGCAGTATCTCTCTGTTATGGGCCAGTCCGAGATAATCATTGGAGGCCATATCGATAACGTTCTCATCAAAGATACGGCGTTCACGGTAGCGACCCGCACGTTTCAATGCTGAGAGCTCTTTTTCATAAAAGTTCATCTTAGTATTGTACTCTCTGTCTCAGCGTAAAGTGATAAAGGTCTTCAACACCTCGACACTCAGCCCCATTGCGCAGGATTCATACCCTTTGACCTCTCTGATGTAGGGCTTGCAGAACCCCTCGACCATGCAGCCGCCGGCTTTTCCCTTCCACTCGCCCGAGTGCAGGTACGCTTCAAGTTCATCCGTATCAAAGGTATCGAAGAGATAGTCTGTCGAAGAGATGTCCAGCAGCTCCAGTTTTTCACTTTTGTAGATCATGCACGTGACGATCGAAGTGACACTGCCGCTTTGTGTCTGCAGGATCTCCCTTGCCTCCTCCAGAGAGTTCGCTTTGCGGAGGATCCTGTCCTGTGAAGTGACGACCGTGTCGGAGACCAGAAGCGGCATATCACGGTAGTCATAGCTTTTTTTGGCGGCTTCGAACTTTCCCAGAGTGGCCTGATAGACAAAGTTTTTGGGCGAGTCTGCGATGATCTGTTCCTCATCAAAATCGACAGGAGACTGCACAAAACTTATACCTGCATTACGTAATATACTGGCTCTGCTTTCCGATTGTGAACAGAGTCGAATTTGAAGAGAGTCCATTTTTGCTACTTTATCCACTAAAATCCTCCATTTAGGAGGATTTCTTGACGCGGCATATCATCAAAATCGACGGGAGACTGCACAAAACTTATACCTGCATTACGTAATATACTGGCTCTGCTTTCCGATTGTGAACAGAGTCGAATTTGAAGAGAGTCCATTTTTGCTACTTTATCCACTAAAATCCTCCATTTAGGAGGATTTCTTGACGCGGCATATCATCAAAATCGACAGGAGACTGCACAAAACTTATGCCTGCATCACGCAGGATCTTGGCACGGCTTTCAGATTGGGAACAGAGACGGAGTTTAGAAGAGTTCATAGTCTCCCTTTTACAAAGGTTCTGAAACGGCTTTCAGAAATAAGTTTTTTATGTATGCGAATACCTGAGTACCACGCCCATATAGATAGCGACAAGGCCGAGAAGAATGTTCAAAGGAACAAGGTATTTGCCTATCATTCCCAGCATCTCTTTTGCAGCAGGCATATCACCCAAAGCAAGGAATTTTTTGGCTTTTACAAGTCGCCACACCATGTAGCCGTAGTTCATCGCCATCACCATCCAGATCGCCTCTTTGACATGGACCAGCTGATATACGCCGTAGGCCACTTCATCGATGATATTGCTGTTCGCATCGACAGCTGCTGCTCTGAAACCCCAGCCGACTGCCATCAAGACAGCGGTCGCGATAAGTATCGCAATAAACGGTGCGACGATCGCAAAAAGATTGCCCAGCGCCTGAGCTGTGCGCGGAAGCCGCTGTACAGGCTCTAGTTCCTGGAACGAATAGTGTGCCGCAAAACGCATCGCGATCATACCGCCTACCCAGATGACAGCACTGATCACATGCAAAAATACGGTGATCTCTATATTATTCCAGAAAAACTCGACCATTATATCTTTCATAAAAAATCCTTGTTACGGACATGAACGTAATTCCATGACCTGCGTTGACACTAGGTCCACTTACGATGCGGCATTTTACGATTCGTCATTTAGTGACTCTCTGTATTGTGCTGTCGGCACTTAAGTGCCGCACATGCACTGCATTGTTAATGCTTGTCAGCAGTGGGCTCACATCATTAATAACTCTGATTAGGAGAGGGCCTCTTTGACAAAGTCAAGTGCTGCCGCTTTCGCTTCCGGCAGTTTGGACGCGTCCTTGCCGCCCGCCTGTGCGAAGTCGGGACGCCCGCCGCCGCCGCCGCCGAGGATCGGTGCGATCTTCTTGATCCAGTCGCCGGCTTTGGCATTTGCCTCTTTGACACCCGCCGCGATGATGACCTTGTCGCCTTTGACCTGAAACAGCATGGCGGCAACACTGTCGTGCTTGTTTTTAAGTTCATCGATACGCGTCTTCACATCGCCGCTTTTGAGCTCTTCGATATAGACGGCAACACCGTTGATCTCTTCGGCTTTGAGCTCCTCTTTCGAGGCGTTCAGCGCGTCCTGAACTTCCTCTCTTAGCGTTTTGACCTGTTCTTTGAGTTTCGTCACTCCGGTCACAACGTCACGGTTTTTCACCTCTTCGGCCACCGTATTCAACGTATGACGCTGCTCTTTGAAAAGGTTATACGCCGCATTGCCGCACACCGCCTCGATACGGCGCACACCGGCGCTCACACCGCTCTCTTTGGTGATGATGAAAGTACCGATCGACGACGTATTCGTAACATGGGTCCCGCCGCAAAGCTCGACCGAGGCATCGCCGAAACTGACGACACGCACTTTGTCACCGTACTTTTCGCCGAACTGTGCTTTGGCACCCGAGTTCTTCGCCTCTTCGATATCCATCTCTTTTGTCACACGCTCGATACCGCGCAGGATCTGGTGGTTGACCTGCTCTTCAACCGCCGCGATCTCTTCCGTACTCATCGCCTTGGGGTGTGAGAAGTCAAAACGCAGGCGCGCTGCATCATTGCTCGAACCCGCCTGCGAGATGTGATCACCCAGGACATCATACAGCGCGGCATGAAGGAGGTGCGTCGCCGAGTGGTGCTTTTCGACTTCCAGACGCGAGATATCGACAATTCCGGTCACCGCTTCACCTGTTTTGAGAAGGGCCGTTGTCTCGACTTCGGAGAGGTTCAGGTCAAAAAACTTTCGGGTATCGACAACCTTGGCAAATCCTGCCAATTCGCCCCTGTCACCGATCTGCCCGCCGCTTTCGGCATAAAAAGGCGTGTTATCCAGAAGGACCCACCCTTTATGACGCGAGTGCAGCTCATCGACGATCTTGAAATCTTCACTCAAAAGGGCAAGTACTTTTGACGTACCTTCACGCTTTTCATAACCGGAGAAGCTGTTCTTGCCGAACTTCTCGAGCAACGTTTTAAAGTCGCCTTCGATGGCCGCGTCCCCGCTCCCTTTCCATGCCGCTTTGGCACGTGAGCGCTGTTCGCTCATCAGACGTTCAAAGGTCTCGCTGTCAAGCTTCAGTCCTTTCTCTTTGAGCATATCTTCCGTCAGGTCAAGCGGGAAACCGAAGGTGTCGTAGAGCTTGAAGGCGACCTCGCCGCTGAAGACATCTTTGGTATGGGCCAGTTCCGCATTAAACAGCTCGATCCCCGAAGCGATCGTCTTGAAAAAACGCTCTTCTTCAAGCTCAATCTGTGTCTTGACAGCCTCGGCTTTTGTCTCAAGGTAAGGGTATATCTCTTTCATCTGTTCAACAAGGGTGTCGACCAGCTTGTACATAAAGGCTTCATTCAAACCGAGCAGATACCCGTGTCGAACAGCACGGCGGAGGATACGGCGAAGGACATAACCGCGCCCCTCATTCGAGAAGTTGACATCCTGCGAAAGCAGGAAGACCGCCGTTCTGATGTGATCGGCGATAACACGAAACGAAGCACCGCTCTTGTAGACATACTCTTTGCCGGTAAGTTCAGCGACTTTGTTGATGATCGGCATAAAGAGAGAAGTATCATAGTTGCTTAGTGCGCCCTCTTTGACAGCAACCACACGTTCAAGACCCATACCGGTGTCGATTGACGGTTTCGGAAGCGGTGTCAATGTACCGTCTTTTGCGCGCTCGTACTGCATAAAGACGAGGTTCCAGATCTCCAGGAAACGGTCACCTTCGCCGCCCATATAGTCCTCAGGGCCGCTGAAGTTCTCTGCACCCTGATCAAAGAAGATCTCGGAACACGGACCGCACGGACCGGTATCCCCCATCTGCCAGAAGTTGTCTTTGTCACCCAGACGCATGATGCGATCGGCTGCGACATACTTTTTCCAGATCTCTTCGGCTTCATCATCGCTCTCATGCACCGTTACCCAAAGCTTCTCAACCGGCAGTTCAAGGACCTCCGTGATAAACTCCCAGGCATAGGCGATCGCCTCTTCTTTGAAATAATCACCGAATGAGAAGTTACCCAACATCTCGAAAAAGGTGTGGTGACGTGCCGTATGGCCGACATTCTCAAGGTCGTTATGCTTACCGCCGGCACGCAGACATGTCTGGCAGGACGTGACACGAGGGTTTTCCGGAGCGGGGATCTCACCGGTGAAGATCGATTTAAAAGGCACCATACCTGCATTATTAAATAACAGCGTCGCGTCATCAGGGACTAATGGAGCACTCGCTGCACGGCTATGCCCTTTTGATTCAAAATATTCTAAAAATGCTTTTCTAACATCCATTGTTCTGTCTTTTCTAAGCCGCTCAGGACCCTTAGTTTAATACGCGATTATAGCGAAGCGGATGTTAATATTTTGTAAAGGGTAAAAAGTTTGCCTTCGGCAAGGTGAAGAGTGAAGGGTGAAGGGAAATAGTAAGGGGGTTGCCTTCGGCAAAGTGAAGGGAAAGAGCCCATCGGCTTCGCCTCATTTTAGGTAACATTGAACTTTCCATACTATCCATGATCTCTTGGAAGTTTATATTTTATGCGTCATGACACTGATTCCGGCAGAAGTGCCGGAATGCCACCGGATGAAAGGTCAAAGTTCCAGCAATGACTTCTGGCCGGAGGGTATAGCTCTTCTTTCTTTTCGTTAGGTTTCTTTCTTGAGCTAGCAAGAAAGAAATGTAACATACTAGCTATTGAAAAATATTCAAAAAAGATGATTGAGAAAAGAAGAAAGGATTATAAAAGATGGTGATACCCAAAGAGGCAGATCCAGCTTGACTTGTAAAGTCTTGGATTCCGAAGAAACATCGCTTCGCGAACGGTACCCTTCTTCTCACTGGAACGTCAGCAAGCTGAGCGTTTCACTCGTTTTAGTGCAATGTGCGGCGCTCAGGCCTCGTTTTCCCACTCCAGAATAAATTCATTGATAGCGATACTCGGGATCTTCATCCGGGCAGCTTTGGCAATATTGACCAGCACCTTTGCCGCTTCATCCAGATCGTCATTGATCACCAGGTAGTCGTACTCACAAATGCGCTGTACCTCGCGTTTCGCCATTTCGATACGTTTGTCTATGATCTCCTGGGCATCCGTACCCCGGGCGGTCAGGCGGTGTTCAAGTTCCCTGAGTGTCGGCGTGGTTACGAAGACCGAAGTGGTGATATCCGCCAGACGTTTCTGCACGGCGTCATGTCCTTGGACATCGATATCGAAGAGGACCAGTTTGCCCTCTTTGAGCGCTTTTTTTACAGGTTTGATCGACGTGCCGTAATAGTTGCCGTGTACGACAGCATACTCCAGAAAGTTCTCTTTTTCAATATCGCTTTCGAACTGCTCTTTGCTCACAAAATGATAATGCACGCCGTCGATCTCGCCTTCGCGCATGGGACGCGTTGTCGTCGATATAGAGAAGTAAAAGGCGCCGATCTCATCTTCGATTTTTTTGATCAGCGAACTTTTGCCGGCGCCGCTTGGGCCCGACAAGACAAGGATTGCGCCTGCATCATGATTCATTATCTTCTCCGAATGTAAGGTTGATCGTTATTGTGCCCCGCAGCGATTTTGAGAGCTGCGGGTTTTCCAGCGCTTTAAGAAGGGTTCGAAGCGTTTCGATAGACTCTTGATTTTGATGCTTCGAGGGGCTTTTTGTCTTCGGTTCTTCCCAGGCGAGATCGTCTGCCGGAAGATCATCAAATTGCAGCAGCAGTTCATCATCCAACCCCCGCGCAAGATCTGCTTCACTTAGATTGCGCAGTGCCGCTTCAAGTTCCTGGTCTATATCGCCCGCCTCTTCTCTCGTATCGAAGGTATCTTCGGCCATATTTTCCTCATCAGGCCGTTCTTCCCCCAGGACATCCAAAATAGCCTTGACTGCCGAGACCTCCTCGTCTGAAAAGATGTTTTCGAGGACCTCTTCCTCGCTTGCTTCATCCGCATTGATCTCTTCAAAAGGCTCTTCGTCGATCTTCTCAAAGCGCTGAACGCGTTCTAGCGCATCCTGTTCCGCTTCGTCTTCACCGCCGAAAATATCATCTTTGCTGATAAACGGCTCTTCAAAATCATCAAAGATGATTTCGCGTGACGCCTCTTCATGCTCTTTTTCAACGGATGTGCCGATCTGATGGAGCATCAGAAGCAGTTCAGTCGGTAAAAACGGTTTGTAGAGATGTTTCTCAAAAAGATCGGTATCTTCGCTCTCGCGTGTCGTGATAATGAGCGAATGCGCGTAAATGATTTTGTCGTTCAGACGTTCAAGAAAGTCTCGGCTGAACAGGTTCCCGTCCAGGATGAGCAGATCGTAACTCCCCTCTCTGATCTCGTCTATTGATGTTGCCGTGTCGAGTCGGTCTCCTGTCTTTTGGGTACTGAGCTTCACCAGTTTTGTGACAATAGCATCATTATTGACAAGAAGAATATTCATCGAGAAAAAGACCTTTACGTTTAATGGTATCATTGTAACAAAAGATAACTTCAAAAGATGATGAAAATGCCGCCGCTATTTGCACTGATATACAGTCTGATGTTTCTCACAATCACCCTGAATGCCAATGAATACTATCTTCTGCCTGAGCACAAAAGCGACCTTTTGCATACGCTCAAACAGAAGATAGCTCGGGCCCGAACCATTACGTTTATCTGCAGTGAACTGGAGAGCCAACCCCTTGCCCAAAGCATCGAGAAAGCCCTTCTGAAAGGTTCTGAGTTTCATCTCATTACGACAAGTCTTGAAAGTGCCGCCTACTATGCCAAATACAAAAACACCCTTGTCAAGGTGCCTCGTTCCGAAGGCATAAACGAGGCGTTTTCGCTCAATATGCTGATCATTGACAGAAGTGATATCTGTTTCTCCACGCTCGCGTTCAGTGAAGCGCTTTTAAAACGTCACATCGGCAGTGTGATCTGTACAACGGATGAGGAGGATATTGCTTTTGGAGAAAGGGTTGAAAAGAGTTTCGTAGAACGTTTTGAGGCGTACGAACAATAGAGGGCATCTCTCTGACGCTATCCAGGATTTTGGAGATGCCCTTAACGCTATTTGATCTTTTCAAGCACTCTGTTGTGAAGGCGGTAGACCTTGTCACAGCGGTTTGCAAATGCTTCGTTATGGGTCACGAGAACCAGGGCGGCTCTGTTTGCCGAAACATACTCTTCAAAAAGCTCCATCACCTCCAAAGAGGTGGCATTGTCAAGGTTCCCCGTCGGTTCATCAGCAAAGATGATACGCGGCTTTTTCGTCAGCACTCTCGCGATGGAGACACGCTGCTGCTGTCCCCCGGAAAGTTCGGTCACCTTCTGCTGTATGACCTCTTGCAGACCAAGACGCGTCAACAGGCCCTGATCAATAGCTTCGCCGGAAAGGATGGATGAGACTTCAAGATTTTCGTAGGCGCTGAATCCTTTAAACAGGTAATGGGATTGAAAAACCAACCCGAGATCATCCCGGCGCAGAGCGACCAGAGCCCTGTTTTTGAGGCTGTATATCTCTTTTCCGAAAAGCCGCACTTCCCCTTCGTTCGGTTCAAGCAGACTCGATAAAATGTGCAGCAGTGTCGATTTTCCGCTTCCGCTGGCACCGACTATTGCCATCGTCTCACCCTCTTCAAGGCTCAAATCGACATTGTCAAACAGAGGGTAGTCAAAACGATGGGCAAGTGCATGGGCATCAAGTATTTTCATAAGAGATATTATAAGAGCAATTGGGTTAGTTTTGGGTTAGTAACGGCTTGTTTTTAGTAGGTATGGGTAAAAGGGTGTAGACGGGATGCTTAAAACAGAACTGCCTAAGCTCCAGACGGAGGGATTCCGCCTGGAAGAGCGAAATGAACCCCGGGATCAACCCGAAGTCCACTTCAAAAGATTTATGCCATTTGTGCTGCAACTTCGGCAGCAAAGTCATCGACTTTTTTCTCGAGACCTTCACCTACTTCAAGGCGAATGAATGCAGAGATCTCAGCAGTACCGCCGGCAGCCTTGCCAGCAGCAGCGACAGCTTCAGCAACGCTCAGCTTGTCATCAAGAACATATTTCTGATCAAGAAGGGCCTGCTCTTTGTCAAGAGTCGTGTTATCATCGATAAAACGTGCCAGTTGCCCAGGAACGATCTTGTCCCAGATCTGTTCAGGTTTACCCTGCTCTTTCAATGCCGCTTTGATATCGGCTTCAGCCTGCGCCAAAACGTCATCGGTCAATTGACACATAGAGATATATGAAGGTACGTTAAGAAGTGGTTTCTTCATACGTGCACGCTCTTCATTCTCAGTTTTGATCGCTTCGATACGACCGGCTGTCTCTGCCGCTACGAAATCAGGATCAAAGTCTTTGTAAGAAAGCGTTGTCGGCTTCATCGCAGATGCGTGCATTGCGACTTGCTTCGCTACCGGCACCATTGCTTCAGCAGTTTTTGCAGAGTCACACTCGATAGCAACGATAACACCGATACGTGTGTTAGAGTGAACATAACCGTTAACAGCAACGTTTTCGTTACCGCTTAGTGCCGCGATACGACGTACTTCGATCTTCTCACCGATCTTGGCAACAGTCTCATCGAAGTAAGCGCTGAACGCTTTACCTTCAAGCTCTGTCTCGCGAAGTGCTTCTGTTGTCTCTGCATCTGTTTCAAACGCTTGCGCAACAGTTTTTGATACAAGATCTTTGAAACCGTCGTTCTGTGCAACGAAGTCAGTCTCAGAGTTGACTTCAACCAGTGTCGCACGTTTGAAGTCCGGAGAGATCTTAAGACCGATAGAACCTTCAGCTGCTACGCGGTCCGCTTTTTTAGCAGACTTTGCAACACCGCGTTCACGTAGCCACTCTGATGCTTTATCAAAGTCACCATCACATTCAGTCAACGCTTTTTTACAATCCATCATTGGTGCATCAGTTGCTTGACGCAACTCTTTTACCATTGCTGCTGTAACTGCCATGATTATGCTTCCTCTGTAGTTTCAGTAGATGCTGTCTCTTCAGCTGCTGCTTCTTCTGACGGCATCTCTTCTTCGCTTGTCGCGTTATCAGCGTTAAGCGCTTTACCTTCGTTGATCGCTTCCGCCATTTCACGACAGAAAAGCTGGATCGAACGGATCGCATCATCATTACCCGGGATCGGGTAAGTGATTAGGTCAGGATCACAGTTTGTATCCAGTGGTGCAACAACCGGGATACCGAGACAACGTGCTTCGTTAACCGCGATGTGCTCTTTGACTGCATCGACAACGAACAGCATGTCCGGAAGTTTTTTCATGTTGCGGATACCGCCGAGGTACTGCTCAAGCTTCTCTGCCTGGCGAGACATCATCAACGCTTCTTTTTTGGTAAGAAGATCGATCTGCCCGTTCTCTTTCATCTGCTCGATGATCTCAAGTTTGCGGATCGATTTTTGGATCGTCGGGAAGTTTGTCAGCATACCACCCAACCAACGGTTGTCAACGTATGGCATACCACACTTGATCGCCGCTTCTTTTACAGACGAACGTGCCTGTTTTTTTGTACCGACGAAAAGAACAGTTTGTCCTTCTGCGGCAGCATCAACAACGATCTGGTATGTGTTACGGAAGTAACGCAATGTTTTTTGAAGGTCGATGATATAGATGTTTTTACGAACACCGAAGATGTATTTTTTCATTTTCGGGTTCCAGCGACGTGTCTGGTGTCCGAAGTGTACACCGCATTCTAATAGGTCTTTCATAGTTACCATAAGAGGTCCTTATTGATAGCACTTCTGTGCTAGATTTTGATCGGTTTGCTTCAGTATCGCCAGCATCCAGGTCTATTTTTTCAGACTTTTCTGCACCGATTTTCAGGCGTGATACTTGAGATATTGTCCCAGTTATGAGAGAAATCGCGGAATTATACCTAAAATTATTTAAATTCATGCTGTAACTAATTATGAGACCGCGGCTCCTTCCGATTCAGCATCACACTTCTTTACCAAACGCCACAATCATCTGCATTCAGGTGTAACCCAAGTTCCCTGCTCACCTCTATTTAAAGATAAATGAACCGTAAGCATCCGTTTGGAGAATAATTCAAATAACTTTTATATTAGTTTTGTTAATCTGTGCGAACATTTACGGCATGCTACTGCCAATCTAACAACATTATGGAGAATTCCACATGATCAAAAAGCCCCTACTCGTATCACTCGCGGCGGCAGCCCTGTTAACAGGCAACGCGCAGGCAGCATCGATGTACGACCGCATGTCCGAGATGGAAACAGAGATGCAGGCACTTAAAGCCGAACTCGAAAAGGTCAAAGCCGCGAAACCGGTGGTTGAAGAAGAAGCGGAAGAAGAGGAAACCGCGATGAAAGACGAGCCTGAAGAAGATGAAGAGGATGAGGGTGAAGAGGAAGACGAAGAGGACGAAACCGAGGAGGCATTGGCGTATTTCGACGAGGCGATCACCCGCCTCAACAAAAATACGAGCGGTAATGCCCTGAAATTCGGTGTCGACTTCCGTACAGCCGTTGATAATCTCCAGTACAAAATGGCAGACGGCTCAAAAGAGGAGAACAGCGCCCTCTTCACAAACCGCCTGTGGGTCAATATGAACTGGGCAGCCAGTGAAAACATGAGTTTTACCGGGCAGCTGGCTTATAACAAAGCATTTGGTGCCCGTTCGATAGGTCAGGCAAATCCACAAACCGGAAATCCGGGTGCTGCATATGAACCATTTGACTGGATCACAAGTGAAAATGCATTCGATGATTCTTTGCGTGTTCGTTCAGCGTACTTCTTCTATAGAAACGACACCTTCCTGGGTACAGACATCCCGTGGACCTTCAGTATCGGTCGCCGCCCCTCTACCAACGGCCACCTCATCAACATGCGGGATGATGACCGGGCCGCTTCGCCGATGGGACACACGATCAATGTCGAGTTTGACGGGCTAAGTTCCAAGTTCACACTGATGGAAGATATCGGTATGTATGCCAAGATCTGTGCGGGACGCGGTATGACCAATGCTGCACCAAGATTTAATGCTGCACCATATGCAAGCGTTGATGACAATCCAAATATCGATCTTGGCGGTTTAATCTTTGTTCCATATGATGACGGTCAATACAGCATCGGAATGCAGTATTACTACGCTGCCCATCTGATCGATGTTGATCCGCGTCTTTACTCCGCTGCTCCAGAGACAGCAAATGCTTCCGGTTTTGAGGATGTCGGTAATCTGCATTCCTTTACTGCGAACCTGACTGTCAATGGTATAGGTGATGAGTGGAGTGACTTCCTTGATGATTCGACATTTTTTGTAAGTGGTGCGGTGAGTGTCACGGATCCGAATGAAGATTCTCTTCAAGGTATGTTTGGCGAATTTAATACAGACGGAAGCTTTAGACCGCAATATGACAAAAAAACAGGATACTCTGTTTGGGTTGGACTTCAGTACCCTTCTCTTATCTCTGAAGATGGCCGTTGGGGAGTTGAGTATAACCACGGCTCAAAATTCTGGCGTGCGATCACGTATGCCGAAGATACAAACATCGGTTCAAAGATCGCGGCGCGTGGTGATGCTTATGAAGCCTACTTCACTGAGCCGTTGATCGATGATATCTTTAGTTTCCAACTTCGTTATACCTATATCGATTATAACTTTGCCGGCAGCAACGGTTTCTTCGGTACGATGACAGGTGCTACTAATAAGATCTCTGAATTCCCAAGTCCGAATATGGTTGACACAGCGCAAGATATCCGCGCCTACCTTCGTTACCGTTTCTAATCTCTAACGCAATCGGGGCTCTCCCCGGTTGGACAGACCCTGCTTTTCGACTCCTTTCTCAAAACACGCTCAAGCTATACTCATTCAGAGCACCTTTATAAACAGTTTTCCGTAAAAGCTGCCGTTGAGCTGCGTATGTTTGATCAGGTACTGTCTGAAGCGTTTGTACAGTTCATAATCGACAGGTCTTGGCTCGGTCCAGAACCTGTCCAAGCCGCTCGCCGGTACGCTTAGCCCTTCGATGCCGTAGATAGCATTTCCCATAGTGACGGTCGGTGTCTTATGATGCAGCGAAGAGAGGCCGACCGTGCTGTTGATGGTGACCGTACCGATAGCATGCTTCAACAGCGCCGGCAGATAGACGTCGTGCAAAACCCTGACTCGCGGTGCAACGCCCAGCTTCTGCGCATGTTCAAAAATAAAACCGGCGTAGTTTTTACGCCCCCTGTCTACAGGGTGATGTTTAAAGATCAGCAGATGCTCTTTATCGGCATTTTCGCTAAACGACGTCAGCACGTCGATGATAAACTTCTCGACCGATCGATACCTTGAATGCTGCAGTATCTGGAAATCATTATGGGTCTGCAGCGGTACAAAAAAATAGCGTTTGGACCAGCGTCCTGTCACCTCCTGCAGTATGCCCCGTTCCGTATAGGCGTAGATGAACTTTCGGACAATATTGCGAAGGGCCAGATAGAACTCTTTTAAAGCAGAGAAGTCGCGATGATGCCGGTAATGCGGGTAACGCCATGAGAAGAGGTTTGCCACGGCATAATAGGCAACGGCACTGTAGGCTAATCTGAAACCCGATGTATGGGCCGGCTTCGGCGGAGGCAGCTCGGTCAACTCGAGCCCTCTGTAAAATGCCGGATCATGCGGTATCCGGCTGTAATCGTTCACACCGTAACGTTCCAGTGTGATGTAATCAGGCCTTATATACCCCTCTTCAAAAACGAAGACGTCGATGTTGAGTCTTTCTGCGGCATCAATCGCTATTGACTGGTAAAACCGGCAGTCACCAAACAGAAAGATCATCTCGATCTGGTGTTCTCTCAGATAATCGTGTATAAAATCGGGCCACGCTTCAATCTTGCCGCGAAAGGGGGTATAGGCATGCTTGTAGGCGAAAAAATAGTCAGCAGCGTTGAATCCGATACGGTATGTTGAAGCGCCTGCCTCTGAAAAAAGTTTTTCCAGTTTGGCAAAAAAAGAGCCCATCGGACCCTGCAGAAAAAGTATCTTTTTGCCGCTGACACTGCCGATTTTATTTAAGTTCATAGTGATAGAATTATACTTGGTCTCTACTATAAAAACAACACCGGCCGACTCCAAAGTATCAGGCAGTTATGAAAAAACCAATAGCACTTTTTCTCATAAGCCTCTGTCTGCAAGCCGACACCTTCACAAGCACGCTCAACAGCACCTCAAAACGTCTCAACGATACACTGCTTTTAAGTGAAGATCCCGCCACCGGCTTCCTTGTAGATACCGGTCTGGTGATGGCAGGCATAACAGCCTGGGGAGCCACCCAATGGGACTGGGGGAGTAAAACATTCCATTTTCACAGCGAAGGGTGGTTTGATCGCTCCAGCAAAACGGGCGGGTCCGATAAAACCGGCCACTTTTATATGACCTACCTTCTATCGCGTGTCATGGCATCGCGCATGCAGGACCGCGGACTCAGCCTCGAAGAATCTTCACTCTACGGTTCGCTCTCCGCGCTTACGGCAATGACCTTTATGGAGATAGGCGACGGGACCAGCCCCTACGGTTTCTCGAAAGAGGACTTTATCGCAGACTCCGTCAGCGCCCTTGTGGCCTATCTCATCCGAACCCATCCCAAAATTGACGAGTATATCGATATACGGTTTGAATACCTGCCCCTCAACGATTCATCCGGCAGGAGCGACTTGACGACGGACTACTCCAATATGCGCCACCTTGTGGCATTCAAGGCGATGGGCTTCGATGCACTGAAGCAGACGCCGCTGAGCCTGCTGGAACTGCAGGTCGGCTACTACTCAAGGGGCTACCGCTCCTATGATACGGTTGAAGAGAGCCAGCATCTTTACGTGGGCATCGGAATCTCTTTGGCCGATCTTGCAAGACGCAGTGAGATCAATGTTCTACAAAACATATTTGAATTTTACCAACCCGGGCACACCTATGTCGAAACAGACCTATGGAGCCGGCCATAAGCCTGAAACATCTGAAATGTTGAACCCCGCGATTTTGAAACATGCTAGATTGTCGTTTATTGAAGTATATGGCTTGCTATTACAGCCGTCCCTTCCCGGGCGTCTCAACATGAGATGAGGAACTTGCAAATCATCATCTGACTTACCAAAAATTGAGCCCTAGATGCGTATAGATCTTATGATTCTGTTATAATATTGACTATCAAGAGATGATGGAAATTGTACATGAACAAGTCATTTTATATGTTATCTGCAATGAAAATCATACAACCTTTTCTCCTGACAGCATTTCTGTTCAGCTTCTGCACCGTCCGTGCCGATGATGCTCCACGACGCATTCTCCTCAGCGGCATTACCTGGCACGAAAAAGAGGCACTGGACAACGGTACAAAACTCAACCGCTACAATCTTGGGCTCGGTTACGAACGCGACTACTTCAAAGAGTACAAAAAGCTCTACTACACCTACCATGTCATGCTGCTCAATGACTCCCGTAGCAACCCCTATATCTATCTTGCGGGCAGCAAGTCCGTCCGTTTCCACCACCACAGGATCGACACATCCCTCGGCATCGGTGGGTTTTTCGGATTAAAGAATATGCGCTATAGCAACGGAGACTACCACTATTCGCCGATTGTCGGGCTGGCACCCGTTGCCTCGGTATACCTGGCTGATTTTACCCTCAACATCACCTATGTACCCGGCATCGACTTCGGACGCTATGAGACGATCGGTTTTCTCTACATGTACGCAGGCTGGGAGTTCTGACGCGCATCACATTCTGTTCAGAGCCGGTCTCTCAGGCCTCTCTCCCAGCCTGATCAGCCCAAAAGATATATTCGCGATGCAAAAAGTAGTTCTCTTGTTTTTCCCTAAAGTCTAGGCTTGTACGCAGGTCGGAAGCACTGATGCGCATGGCAGTGGGGTATTGCTGCAAACCTCTACCTGTCCGCTCTTTACATCCGCCGATGCGTTCTCGACTGCCAGACAGTGGTCAAAGTCGGGCATCCTGCCGTAAAAACTCCCGTTGAGCTGCGTTGTAAAGATGAGATAGCGGCGGTACTTTTCAAGCAGTTGCGCATCGGGGGCGCGCTGTCCGCACCAGAAATCGTCCATCGCCATCCCTTTGCAGGTAAGCCCCTCGATGTCATAGATCGCGTTGCCGAGCGTGATCGTCGGCGTCCGGTGGTAGAGTGACGAAAGGCCGACTGTGCTGTTGATCGTCACGGTGCCGATGGCATGTTTGAGGCAGGTCGGCAGGTGGACGTCATGCATGACACAGATGCGTTCAGCAATACCGAGCTGACGGGCCTGATCTGTAATGAAAGTACTGTACTCTTTTCGTCCTCGGTCGACCGGATGGTGCTTGAATACCAGCCAGCACTCTTGCGGCGCATGGCAGGCAAACGATTCAAGCACTTCGAAGATGAACTTCTCGATAGATCCGTACCCCGAGTGCTCGAGGATCTGGAAGTCGTTATGGGTCTGCAGCGGTACGAAGAAGTAGCGGCCTGAACACGTACCCTTTATGCGTTCAAGATAACCGCGTTCGTTCCATCGGTAGTACCATTTGCGCAGCAGGCTCCTGGCGCCGAAAAAGGCCTCTTTGATCGCGGAGAAGTCCCGATGATGGCGGTAGTGCGGGTACATAAAGAAGAGCAGGTTCGACACACCGTAGTAGACAACGGCACTGACGACCATTCGCAGCTGGCTGAAACCGGCCGGTTCCGGCGAGGGTTCTGGCAGTGTCTTTAGATCAAGAGTGTCATAGAACGCCCGTGAGCGGCTGATCCTGCTGAAGTCGTTCACACCGTACTTTTCCATGGTGATATAGTCCGGACGGGCATACCCCTCTTCAAAGACGAAGACCTCGATGCCCAGCTCGCTCGCGGCTTTGATGGCGATGCGCTGGTAAAAACGGCAGTCGCCGAAGAGGTAGATCTGGTCGATCCACTGCTCCCGCAGGAACCTTTTGACAAAGTCGTACCACGCCTCACGTTTTCCGCGGTAGGGGATGTAGTTGTCCCGGTGTGAAAAGAGGCAGTCGCCCGCGTTGAAGCCGATCTTGTAGGTCTTTGCCCCTTTGTCGCGGAACAGGGCGTCGAGACGTTTGAAGAAACTGCCCATCGGTCCCTGCAGAAAAAGGATGTTCTTGTGTTTAATATCACCGATATAGTTATTTTTCATGAACATTATTTTATAGATAGCGAGCTTAATAGACGCCAAATCAGCTGTGATTTTCTTGCAATGAAACGGCGCATATGCTGCACTCTTCTGGATCCGCCAGAACGTTCAATGCGTCTGCGCTCCGCCTCGATCCCCTCAAGTGTCACCTCCACCTCGCAGAGTTCTTTCGTCTTCGGATCGATATAGCGGGGGTAGAGCAGCAGCGTCGCTGCCGCGAGCTGGTCTGCCGTCAAGGTGCGTTTGCGCCGTTCGCAGCGGAAGGCATCACTACTCAGCCCCCATCCCGCGTAAAACGGCAGTCCGTAGGTATAGACTCTGATCCCCCTGATGATCGCCTCGAAACCGACCAGCGAGGTCATCGTATGCACCTCGTCGGCATGTTCAAGGACGCTGTCGATGCTCACCTCGGTGACGACGCGGTCGCAGTACTTTAAGGCCTCGGACTCTGCCACATCCCCTCCCCTGTTGCCCGCCAGTACGTCGGGGTGGGGTTTGAAGACGATGTAGGCGTCGGGGGCGTTCTCTCTTGTGCGCTTGAGCAGCTCCTGGTTGCTCATTCCCGCCGCCCCGTACCGTATGGAAGCGTCATCCTCGACCTGTCCGGGCACCAGAACGATCCTTTTATCATGGGGGAGTGAGAGGTCGACGTCGCTGTAGTTGTTGTACTTGGAGAGTCTCTTCTCGGCCAGATGCCTGCAGAGGTGCCTTGCCCGTTCGGTCTCCTCTTTCGTGAAGACGTGGAAATTGAGCAGATGCTCCAGGTCGCTCTCCTGCGTCGGGTCGAAGTAGATTCCCCGGCTGTCCATGACCAGCGAGTAGGGCTGTGTCAGGTCCGAACCGAGGCCGACAGAGCGGACAAAGCCGTCCTCAACGCGCCAGATGGGGATGCTTTTCCTGCGGGCATAGGCTTCGACCTCATCGAAGGCTTTTTTGCCCCAGATGTAGATGCGGCTCTCTTCATCCAGTCCTCTCCTGAGCGCTTTGTCAAGATGGCCTTTGCCGAAAATCGGGTTGATGAAACGGACCGAAGCGATGTTGCCGACATAAGGGTCCATGAAGGGGTGTTTCCAGCGCGAGAAGCCGAAGAAAAAGGCCTTTTGATCGACTCTTTTGTCGCGTTCTTTGTAGGCGGCGATCGTCCTGATCGTGTCGATGATGTCCGAGGGCTTTTTGCTGTAGGGGTTGTAGTACCTGCTGTAGAGGATGTACGCAGCGGCAAAGATCTCTTCGACGCTAAGCTTCCGTTTTCTCCGCTCGCAGCCCGCCCTGTCGTCGGTGACGCCCCACCCCGCGTAGAAAGGCATGCCGAAGCAGACGCACTCTTTGCCCAGCAGCAGCGCCTCGAAACCCATCTGAGAGGTCTTGGTGTAGACCTTGTCGAACTGTTCGAGCAGCGAGAGCGGGTTGACGTCGGCATCGATGATCTTGCATCTTTTCCGAGCGGCTTCGATATCGATGTCGGAGGCCTTGTTGCCGCTGAGGACGTCGGGGTGGATCTTGAGGTAGACCGCGGCACCGGGGTTCTCCGCTACCGCCGCGTCTATCATCTCGTCGGTCGTGAACCGTCCGGCCAGTCCGTATGTCAGCGACGCGTCCCCCGCCGTCTGGGCGACGACCAGCACCCGTTTTCTGCCGTCTTCGGGGAAAAAGCCCTCGGCTATGTCTGGGGCGTGGTTGTACTTGCTGATGCGGTATTCCCTGATGAGTGCCATCGCCTCGCGGGCCTTTGCCATCAGCGCCTCGTCGGTGTCGAAGTCATGGCTGTTGAGGAGGTTTTCGAGCCGGCTTGGCTGCGTTGCATCGTAATAGATCCCCACATCGTCCTCGACGATGCTGAACGAAGGGGAGTCGCCGAGGCCGACGGAGCGGATGAAGCCGTCTTCGAGAAGGGTCAGTTCGCCGCCGAAACGTTCATGACACCACATGGCGAAGCGACCTGTCCGTTTTCTGCCCCACCCTCTGAAACGGCGTGCGCCGAAGATCTCGGCAATGTTGTCCAGATAGTAGCGGTAGCCGCCGATCACCGCTTCACCCCTATCACGCTGCAGATTTCTTCCATACGATGCGCCCAGGTGTGTTCTTTGGCGACATATTCGGCCCCCGCGCGTGCCCGTTCCAGATCTTCGTCGGAGGGGCCGTGTTTCAAGCGCTCGAACAGTTCCGCCATCTCCGCTTCGTCATGCACGACATGGCAGTAGTCCTTGAAGTATCTTTCCACTGCGGGAGACGGGTTTGTCACGGCAATGCCGCCGCATGCAAGGATCTCTACCAAACGGCGTGAGAACATCGTCGGGGAATCCTCTATGGTGTTGACGTTCAGAGATACAAGGTACTCTTTGTAAATCCGTGCTGTGTCAGCATACTTGACCGCTGCGTTTACGTCCATATGCGGCAGTTCAGGGAAGCGATAGTCGGAAGATTTTCGCGACGAGTTGCGGTCATGAACGCTCACCCCAAGACCTGTCCTGCTCGCCGCACGGAACATCATCTCCTGCCACGCCCTTCTACGGTCGTGGATGTGGCGGCTGTAGCTGCCGACGAAGTTTGCCCGGTTATGTTTGAAATGAAACCCGGTGAAGTTGTGCAACTGCGGCTGGACCGCAAACATCAAGGTATTGACCGTCACTTCCTTGCCCACGATTTCCCGATATTTCGGAACGTAATTCTCGTCGACAGTGAAGATATGGTCGAAGAGCTTCGCACTGTCAATAAAACGCTCGAAATGGACGCCGTCCTCCTTGTTCCAGAAGACCGTCGGAATGCCAAGCTTTTTCGCGTAGGCCACTACCTTTTGCAGCGTCTTATTGTTACGTTTCGGGTGGTCTGGGTAGGCGGCTATCTTAAACTTCCAGGCCTTCCGGCGTCCATGCCAGGACGACTCGACAAACAAAAAATCGGGTTTCCAAAATTGCAGGACAAACCGGTAGTTAAGCGGGGTGATGTAGTATACATCTGCCTCGTGCTTTAGACAAGCCTCTGTCAGTTCGTCTGCGATCAGTGCAATTTTGTAATGTAGATTTTTCTGATTTTTCAAAAAGTGGATACCTGTCACCTGTTTTTATGATCTGCGTTGGCGTCAAAGACAAAAATACCTTTGCGCAATGTGGTCCCTGACTTGTCCCGGATGAAACCGATGACTTCCAAATTGCCTCTAGGCAGCTCGTCTTCGAATGTAAATACAGTTGTAGGGTCGGACTCGTACCCTCTCAGCTGTACTCTTTGGCCATTGTGCATGAGATAAAAAGCGTATTGCACATCCTCCGTTCCCAAGTAATCCTGCCCCAATATACAGTGCACTTTTAAAGATCTATCATTGCAGACCGCATCTATTGTCGTGAGCTGTACAAATTTTGGAGGCGTGTACTTGATGAAAAGGTCGACGACCTCTTTCATCGAATGATTGATGATATGTCCTTCTCCCGGTAACAGTTCCAGATGGATGTCCACACCCTCTTCCAGGCAGGCATTGACAAAGTACATCGTCTGTTCCTGCAGGAAATTCTGCAGCCACGGCTCCTTCTGGTGAATATTGTCGCAAACAAAGAACGTCGGCAGTTTTTTATGCCTGTTCGCTTTCATAAATACGACCAGATCGTTTTCTATAACATCTTTCTTCTGAGGAGGAATCGTGAAATCAACTCTATTTTTATAGATCTCGCTGTACATAGTTGTATCATGCAACTTTATAATAGGTGCATTGGCATATACGCCCCTTGCTTCAAACAGAATTCCGTACATGATCGCAGCATAAGCCCCGATGGAAGAGGCGTAAAAAAAGAGATTTTCTTTCGGATCACATTCGCACTGATCGATTGCTGTCTGAATCAGAGAAAGTACCATCTCGCGGACAAAAAAATCACCCTCTTCACCCAGATATGCCGATGTATCGCCTTCAAGCCCGAATGTATCTACCAGTGACAACACATTCCAATCACCGTTTCTAAATTTACTTGGGATTTTTGAACCCCTAGCATTTAAAATGACCAGAAGGGGCGCACCCTTGGAGACTTCAGCCGGTGTAAACCTGTAAGTCAACTTCCGTCCATCCTTGGCTTCCATGTAGTCTATGCCGTTTTGCAAAGACACTTTTCCCCCTATGCCAGAGCCGATAACATCATAGACGTCATTATGCATGATGTGATGTTTGACGTCTCAAAATGAACGCCCCCTTTTCGGTTTCAACGTACTCCGATTCAAATTCCGGATACTCCTCCAGCCAGCGTCGGCAGATCTCTCTTTCTTCTTGGCGAATTCCATCATCCATAATGACAATAGCATCATCCGCTAAACGATCTATCAAATACGGAAGGGCAGGATATCGTGCTGCTTTATCGGTTCTGGCAGGCGGACCGTCTACTACCAGCATGTCAATTTTTGCCGGTACTTTTGTTTCATCTACACTATACCACTTTGCATCTCTATTATTAATAGTAATATCTGATATCGGTGCACTTATGACCTCGGCAAACTCTTCCAGGCCATGCAACTTAAGGTTTTGAACGGTTTTTTTGCCGTAGAACACATCATGGTCAAAAGAGGTTAGTTTGCCCTGTTTGTTCATTTGCAAGGCGTAGCCTGTGATCAGTGTTGAAACACCGCTTCCAAATTCAACAATATTTTCAGGCTTCCGGATAAGTATCTCTCTTAACAACAACTCGGCAAAATCGGGAGAAATCGCCCAATTACGCATTTTTGGCAGGGGAAACCTTATGTTCAATACATTTTGTATATTTATGAGTGACTCTAACTGAGAAAAGTTGTTTTTTTCTGCATCATTGATTACTTTACCGATCTCCGTCATATCAATAATTGCAGGTGGCTGTTCACATACACTCTCTTTCTCTTGCAATGACCGCATACGTAACTCGGTTTTAATCAGCCTGAGTTCATCCAATATTTCATCTATTGATTTTTCCTCTTCTTGCTTCATGCTTATTTCCTAAGAGTCATCTCAACAATAGAATACCCTTTATTGTGCTTTGGTACAATACTGCATCGTAATGTTTGAATAGCATCTATTTTCCCAAATACTTTAGATTGCCAGCCTATTACTTCTTCATTATCTTCCCCCGATAATAATTCAAAACTATAAGTACACTCACCATCAAATAGCATATGAAGTTCATGAGAATTTTGACCACTTATATAAACACTGTTATCGTCTCTGATCTCTATCTTTTTATCCATAGGAATATGGAACATCAGTTCATACGGTGTCACCTCTTTCGTATCTGCATCAACTTTATCTGTAATGATAAACCTATTAGGACGAATATACTCGATTCTTCGTGTAACACAATAACCCGTATACATAAAACTTTTTGCTGCTACCCATGATGTTTCTTCATTTAAAAAGTAATCTGTGATCTTCGACTGTTTGTCTGCATCCTTATTTATTATGCGGGAAACTTCTGCATTTGGTACTACCGGTATATTATGTGCCTTAGCCGAGCGAAGGTACTTTCTATATGGATCTTGTTCGTTATACTTGTAGATGCCTCCGTCAACAAACCACTCTTCACCTAAGCCATGTAAAATAAAATTCAGATCATCATCGTGTCTGTGGAATGTACTCAGGAAACCGCACTTGAATACCAAGTGAGTCATATCATCATAGGTATCTTTTTCATGCCACTTATCTCTAAGAACAGCATAGCCGCTCTCTTCAAAGACTGCGTCAGGAAGGTTTTCGCCTACTTTACCCCGTTGAGCCTGCGAATGAACATACTGAAATAATTGAAAATTAGTATTATTTTTCAAATGGTTCAGGGCAGGTATTCTTGTACCCGGGTCTGTATCACCAAACATAGGCAGTGCCCCGTTTGGATGCACCAGGTATGCCAATGCTTTTAATGCATTGTTTATAATATCGTTTAACTCTATACTATTTCCCGGTTCATAATGCTGTATCATTTTTGACGCAAGGTCAACCCGCTGTATCATTCCAACCAAATAACTTGGGCTATTTTCTACATGTATCCCTTCTGATGTGAAAGCTATACCCACCTCATCGACTAAACGATCAAAAGCAATGTCATGCCACTGTTTGGCATTTTCAAACTCAGGGAATTTCACTGACGCCAAATACAAAAATAAACTTTGGTCAAACCCATGGTTGTTATGCTTCATGTAAAACTTCTCAACAGAAAGTACATTACAATGTGTCTCAACAAGGTTTAAAAGTATGCTGGCAAAGTCTTCAGTTATGGCGTACTCACTATTGCGTAAATACTCCCATATGTAGATTAGACTGCGTAATCGCAAAGCAGTCGTGTGATCATGCCATGACATTTCGCTTGGGTGTTCTTCTGCATAATTACAGTCATACCAGCTTGTTAAAATTTCAACTAATCTATCTAAATATTTTGCTTCTTTAGTCTTAGTATGGGCTGCAAGCAGATCTATGTAAAAAATGAGCTGATGGAACTGCCATTGCCAGCTACGGTTACTTAGCGGGTTTTCTTTCCATGTCAGTACGGTTGACAGGTGGACAGGTTCAAAACGGTCAAAACTATAAATGTTTTCTAATAATTTTTTACCCTTGTCCCAATTTTTATCATTCAAGCCAGCCTCAATACCCGTCCACAAAAAAAGATCTTTCTCTTTATTGTAGGCTTCATCCAAAAATTCGAATTTCCGGCTCGGTTTTGAATGGGTATACTGTTGCCAATCTTCCTGAGCCAACGGATAGGAACCTAATATAAGTTCATTAATTGTACTATCATGCCATTTAGTGTTCGTCAGTACCGCATGACGTTGAGTGCCCGAACTGTCAAAAGCAATGCAACCCCTGTTTTCATTTAACTTCCAAATTCCGACATCTTTATAGGCATGATCAGTTTCAGAATATTCTTGAATTCCTACATATGAAATACTTGTTTTTTCTTCATGTTCATAACCTGTAAATCCACTGCCTATAGCATTGAAGACGACATCTGTTTTCTGTTGTACTTCAACACTCTTTTCACCATCTGTAAACAACCATGCACCATCATCGTAGGTAACAGTCAACCGAATAAAATTACCAACGTTATAGGGGAGACCACCTATATAAGAACCATCAGCCAGTCGGTACATGATCTTGTTTTTTACCCGTGCAAAACCGTGAAAACGGCTTCCCCTCTCTCCGAAAAAGAAGTTGAGATTAGCGTCATTCTCATATTCCAGAAAATGTATAATTAATTTCCATTTGTCTGCACTTTCGAATCTTATCGTTGGGAATTTTGCATATGAGTAGCAATCAAAAAATAGAACGCCTCCGCTTTCTTGCAAAGGCTCGTCTTCTTTCTTATCGCTGTCAATAAAATCCACTTGACGTTCAACAGTCGGTGTAGACATGAACCGACTATTACAATATGGGGCTATTCCAGTATGCTCTAAGTGGAGTTCAAATCTATTCGTATTATTTCCCTTTGTTACATCGATAGTAATTTCCGACGAAGATTGCCGCTGAACATCCACTTCAAAATTTTCATTTTCCGATAAATCGATCAGGGTGTAAACTGTACTTTGAGCGTTTACACGGTTAAAAAAGTGTACTGCCTTTGACTGGGAAATCGTTCCATCCCTATTCAACATAAAACTTTCCGCCATCTTTTGCTCAATTAACGAATCCGCACGAATTTGTTGAATTTTTTTAGGCTGATTATTCACTAGAAAACTCATTCCATGTGCAATCTCTGAGAATTCATTAATCTCCAGCCCAAAATTAAATCTTGTTTGAATCAAGAACTCTTCATTTAAAGCACTCTCATAATGGTCTACAACGATCAAAATCTGCGGTTTAACATAGATTAATGTCCTCTCCACATAGATGTTTTGCATCCGGTGCTGCACTCCTTGAATCGCCAAGAGACTATCTGACTGAAAATACTTGGTAAGTTTGGTATCTTTCAGCGGAGCATTACGATTTTTCCATTTATGGTTTTCACACGTCGAAACATTGTGTACCTCTTCTGAAGCGTAAGGGACTTCATCCCTGGTAATTACATCACTATAACCCGGGTCCTCGATAATATTGCATCCGTTGGAATAGAGACTAAAACTCAAATCATCATTTTGTTTATGCACATATGAATGCCATGAAGCTGTAAAAAAAAGATGAAATATTTTTTCTTTACTTTCCCCATATTTATTACGGATTACTGAGAACCCTGCTTCTGGTGCAATCAATAATGTGCTTGCTAAATTTTCACCAAAAAACGATTCACTTCTTTTTTTGATTTGACTGGGTAATTTCTGATAAGCCTGTTCTATTTTATGTAATAACCGCTCATTTGGATAAGCAAACGTATCCCCGATCCTATGATTTTCTCCATTAGGTTTCACACAATACTTCAGAAAATGGTGTGTAGTTGCGATTATCGTATAAATTTTTGACAGTAAAGAAGTCTCTCTCTTATACTTCTGATAGAGATCCCATAGTTGAATACACAATGCAGCGTCAAACTCTTGATAGGAAATGGAATGTTCTTTGTTAAAGCCAAAAGTGTCAAACATTGCTTCCATCTGCTCAGCTATACGTTTTTCGGCAATAGTGATAATATGACTATCTTCATCAAATTTTGGAAGCACCAAGGAAAATTCGATTAGTGCTAGGTCAATCATAAAACCATGGTTTGACTTTTTCCTGTAAACCCTGTCGCCCAATAACACTTCTATGTGCTTCTTAATTTCGGCTTCGAGAATTTTTGTATCAACCTGTTCATAATCAGGATTTTCATTCTGTTTCTCTTTGATAAAATGAGCAAAGACTTCCAGCCTTTCAGACATACTATGGTCTGCAAGTTTCGACATATAAAATCTATTTTTAGGTTTATCTTCATTTGCATGATACGTCAAAAAGTCAACGAAAAAAAGCACAGGGTTTACGCCAACTTTACCATCTCTTACCCACTGTTTAATATTGGAAGGCAGCCATCTCAAGCTATAAAAGTTATGGCACCAGTTATTGTTTGAATAAGGATCTACAGACCAGTCAAACGGTAAACTCATCTCCATATCGGGAAAATTTCTATACTTAAGTATCATCTTTTTTCCCTTCATCAAAGTCAGCTTCCTTTCCTAGTTCCCAATAGCCAACAAGATCGTTGTCTTTTTCCATGAGACTTTTGTCAAAACAATGAGCAACCTCTTCAGGTATCAAAGCTTTTTTCCAAATTGCCGCTGTCTCTATAAGACAAGGCTGTTCATGCTGTTTACCGTTATACCCACTGCCAATAGCATCAAAAACAGCAGAAGTTGGATGCTCAATAACATCCGAACTCTTACCATTGTTATAAAAAATAAACTTTCCTTCGTCGTACACAACAACAACTTCATTTAGCGTTTTTGTTAAAAACTCGACGCTGCCAACATACTGATCATCATCTGCTCTGAACTCAAGCCGATTTTTTCTTCTAACAATACTCTTATTTCTCGTGCCACGCTGACCGAAAAAAAAGTTAAACAACTGGTCATTTTCAAATTCATATATCTTGATTGCAGCTGTCCATGAATCATCAGCATTAAACGCTATTTCTGGTATTGGGAAATAATCTTCTGGACCATTGAACTTTTTTCCAAGTTTCAATAATTGTTGGACTTCTGCTTGATGTGAGTGAATTTCATAATGAAAATGAATAAAACCAGCGAGAGCAACATAAATAGAATCGTGGAAATGTGCTGGATCATTTTCCAGTTGAAATTGTTTTTTGATAAATGGGGCAGGAATAATTGTTGCTTCATTGCTTTTAAAAAGCGCTTCAAACTCTTTGGCTCTTTCTTGTCTTTTCGGGTTTTTTTCATAAGTGTTATATGGATAATGTATGAAATAAATACTAGCAGTTGGTTGCGTCGCTTTGAGGAATGTAATAATTTCTCTGAAATAAAAAGCAGAATTTTCCAACGAAATCTTATCACCTAATGTAAAAAAATCATCATAATTTTCAAAGTCATTCTTGCGTAAAAAAACAGGAGATTCTGAATACTCTTCAAACTTTGGATAAGATAGTCTTCCACTCATATCTACATAATTATCCAGAATAAATACATCAACTTTTTCATTTTGAAGCACATCAAAAAAATCATATTTTTCTACTGTTCTATGCTGACCAATTCCTTCATATTGGTTATTTAACATTGCTTCAAAAGAAACATAATTCGGATCATCTGAATTTATTTCAATTGGATTTAGTGACTGTTCAATGCATTTTCTCGGTATTTGTTTTTTGTCGGCTTTTACATAATAATGGTAAAATTGATCGCTTCTATGATGGACTACATTTCCTAATCGTTTGCCCCCAAATCTAATAACAGCTCGATTAGCAGTCATATCAGAAAGACATGAACCTATTGTTATAACATTCATAGAATAACTTTCTCCCATTGATCATGGATTTCACTCAGATCAAACTCTTGTACAAATTCCTTGCTCTCGAGTATAGCATCCGAAAACGATACGTCCGTTTCCTGCAAGATATGGTTAACCGCCTCAGGAATATGGTCGAAACAGTTTTCTTTCGGGTAGATCTCGTCCGCCCCATCCCATTTTATGATGACTGGCGAGCTGCCCGAAGCCATTGCCTCGGCTACGGAGAGATGTGAACCTTCAAAGTCACTTGGAGACAAAATATAGCCTATTTTACTGAACCAGCTTCCCATATCTTTACTAAAACCATCATAGTGTACCGCACCTTTTAAATAAGGCGAACTTTCAATGCGTTTCTCCTGCTCTTCGTAGTACTTCATCTCGTCGGGACGATTCAGCATCCAGGGGTACTCTTTCGCCAGTTTCCCCTTGACAAAGAGCTGGTAGCGCTTGTCCTTCTTGCGCAGCCCCTCGAGGATGTCCAGAGCCCGGTCGAACCGCTTCATCCTGGGAACGATGCCGACGATACCGAGATTGAAACGGGCATCTTCCGTCTTGGGTTGGTCGAGTTCTGCCGTATCGACATAGTTCGGGATATAGATGAATTTGTCCGCGTACTGCTTCAGTGCATACTGGGCAATCGTCTTTCTCTGCATGTGCGGGACGATGAACGTCATTTTGTCTACTGCTGCATAATCGACCTGGGCCGGATAACCCGTCTCGATCTCCTGACGGTGGAAACGGATGAACATCTTCTGGAAAGGCAGCTTGTTATGTGAATACCACACAGCATTCCCCAGGCACCATTCACAGAAGATGATGTCGGCACGCTCCAGCAGTTCCCTGCTTTTGGCCTCGTCGTGTTTGTTGTGGCCCTGCCACTTGTCGACGAGGACGGTGTAGCCGCCGTTCGCAAACTGCGCCATCAACCGTTCGACGAACTTAAGGTCATGCCCGGCAAACAACACGCTCTTGTGCGTCTCTCTTGATCGAAGCGGCGCAACAAGATCGTCAATGTAACCTGCCCTGATAGCAGAGAACGAAAAGGCCTTGCTGGCCTTGTACACAAGCGATGATGCACGCTTTATAGCTTCGGGGTCGCTTATGACCGACTCGATGGTCGGGACCAGCCTGTCATACGAATTGACAAAGAGCGGGTACGCCTCGCTCAGGAGTTTCGTCGTAATCTTGTTGCCGATGACGAGCATCGGCAGGCCGACGCTCGAATACTCCAGGAACTTGGTCGAGACTTCGTCTGTATTCTCTTCAAGCTCGGGGCGTCTCCATGCCCAGGCAAGGTCGTAGGTACGCATCGCCGCGATGACCTCGGCACGAGGACGGGCTTTGTGCCAGACAAGCCCTTCGGTGTTGTTGAGCGCCTCTTCGATCTCTTTTCTGAAAGAGGGGTCTTCGGGCGGGTTGTGTATCTTGTCGCCGTAGACGTGGAGCTCGACATTGTTCTTCCTCTTGCGAAGCTCTCTGAACGCCGAAAGCATCTCGCGCGTGCCCCACAGGGGATCGAATTTACCCGCGTAGACGATTCTGAAGGCGCGTACGCCCGTATCGAAGGTCTTCTTCGGTTCGGGCTGGTCCGGGACCATCGGAGGCAGCAGGCTGGTTTTACCTTTGGCGGCGGGTATCTTCTCTTCGAGGAACTCCTGGATGTAGGTCGTCTGACAGAAGACGGTATAGGAAGCGTCTACGATCTTTGTGACGTCGGAGAGAATGGTTTCGTTCCACTCATCCTTTTTATGGAAGACATCGATCATATATGGCCACAAGCGCCCCTTGAACGCCTCTTTTTCCGCCGCACGTCTGTTGAGCTCGAACCCCCTTAGGATCACGCCGTCAAAGCTGTTCTGCAGCTGCAGTTCTTCGAGCACCTCGATCGCCTGTTCAGGCTTGAGCATTCTGCTCTTCTGGGATGTTTCGGAAGGTGAGATCAGAGTGACGTTGTTCAGCGGCTTCAGGGACTCGATCAGCGTATCGTGTGTCAGGTCTGCTTTCAGTAAGAACGTAACGGAGACATGGTTCAGACCGGAGAGCATTTCGACAAGCGAACATGCCCAGATGGCCGAACCGTCCACGTAGTTCAGGTTAAGATCGCCGTAGACCAGAAGCGACAGCGGACGCATCCGTTTTGCTTCTTCTATCTGCGACATCAGTCTGTCCCGGTTGATGCTAAACGCTTTGTCGTAGACACCGTCAAATCGCGTCGCAACCTGTGACCAGTCGCGGTTGGCAAGCACCCACTCTTTTCCTTTTTCCGCCAATCTCTCCCGCAAAGCTTTGTCCGTCAGTACGGCAGAAAGTTTTGCGGCAAGGTCTTCGACGTTACCTTTCTCGAACAGGAGTCCTGTTTTACCGTCCTGCACGATCTCTTGCAGCGCGTCTACACTGGATGCGATCACCGTTTTCTGCTGGGCCATGGCCTCGAACGGTTTGAGCGGAGAGACCATTTCGCACACCTGCAGGGGCTTTCTCGGGAACGGTGTGATATCGATCAGCGAATAGTGATCCTGCACTTCGTGATGCGGGATTCTACCAAGGATAAAGACATCGTCCTCAAGCTCCAGTTCCGCAACTTTTTGACGGATCCCCGCCAAGGCATTGCCGTCACCGATCAGTAAAAAGTTAAAGGACACACCATTACGTTTCAAGAGCGAAAGGGCTTCTACCAGATCGTCAAGACCTTCATAATCGACAATAGAACCCACGTAGCCGATGGTCGGGGCATCTTTCAGCCCGATCTTCTTTCTCAGTGCTTCGTTCGGCTCAAGAGGCTTGAAATGTTCTGTGTTGATGGCGTTGGGGATGATGGTAATCTTCGCTTCATCCACCCCGCGGCGTACGAGTTCGTCTTTCAGCCCGCTGGTAATCGCGACAACCTGGTCGGCTTCCTTTGCCACAAGGGCTTCCAGACTGCTTTCCAGAGTGAAACGTTCTGTTTCTCCCCATCCCGGCAGTGTCGAAGCCCGTGTGATCTCCCAGAGTCCGCGCACTTCGTAGACGAAGGGAATGCCCAACCGCCGGGCCGCGATAAGCGCCGGAAGTGCCGTATAGAATGCGGAGGCGGAATGGACAATCGAAGGTTGTTCTTCGACAAGCCGTTCTTCTATCTCATCGGCAGCCGTCATGATGTACTGGTCCATCGGCTGGTCATAGTAATGGGCAGCGCTCAGCCTGGAGTAGCTCACACCATCTACGACATCCTTCTCTTCGAAGGTTTTGATACCCACATCGAGCGGGTATCCCGAACGTGTTACGCCTTCAACACTGTAGCTGGATGTTTTCAGCAGCGTGGTCAATACGGCATGCGACCGGGTTGCGTAGCCGTTGGAATGATGAGGCAGGGACGCATGCAGGAACATCATGACCTTGTGCGTGTTCTCTTCCAGGGGCTTGACCACACCTGAAGACAGTTGCGGCAGACGGTTGTACAGCGAGACATAGCCTCTGGCATAATTGACGTTGCGCAGATCGGCCGGCTGGACGGAGTAGTTTTTCCGTTCGAAATCCTCGAGGATTTTTTTGGCCGTTTCGAGCAGACCGGCATCAACGATACGACGGAACATTTTGGCGGCCCTTTCATATTCAGGGTCTTCCTGGTATGCCAAAAGATAGTAGCGCCCCTTCATTGACACACTTTCCATGTCCGCAAGTGCTTCATACAGGTCTGCTCTGTGGTAAGCAGGCAGTTGAGAATTTACAATGTACTCCTCCGCTTTTTGACGCCCTTCTTTTTCCCAAACAACCTTCATCTGTTCAATATAATTTTTTGCGACCTTGGCTTTCGGCACGTTTTTTTCAGCCATTTCTGTCAAAGCGATCTGAATGATGTTGTTGTTATACCATGGAAGCCATGTTAACTTCACTTTCTTACAGTGTTCGGGTGTTTTAAATGTTGCCTTCCAGTCATGTTCCCCTGGATTTGCAGTAGGCAGGTAAATATAAAATCCTAGCTTTTGGGAATACCGAAGTCCAAGCTTTTTTGCAGATTCTTTCGCAATCTTCAAATTTAAAAAATCGACTTGTATTAGCGCTGCATTATCCTTTTCACCCAACAACGTAATTATTTTGCCGTTCAGCTCAACTTGACTGTTCGGTATAACATTGATGGTTTTATGAAAAACTGCATCAGAAATTGTTTTCCAGACAAGGTTCTTATCTTCTTCTTTCTGATGATATGACAATAACTCTTTCTTATGTTTATTTCGATAAAGCTGGTACAGGTCTTTCGGAAGTCTAAAAAAATCCTTTCGTGATTTTGTAGCATGTATAAGCAAGTAACCGAGTTTAAACGACAATGTTTTACGCACATTTTCAGTCGCTTGTTTTTCATGAATCAAGGCTAGTTTCAACGACCGTTTTCTTTGTTTTGTATACTGCAATTCATTGTATATTTTTGAGTAACAAACATCTTTTGAAATATTGATTTCTTTATGAATAATGACATCATGGCTGTTCTTCCATGTTCGAAAACCTATTTTCAAGATTCCTATCTCTTCGGGAATAAGTATGTTAAAAGACCATACACTAATCGTTTTCCCAACGGGCAGATAGCTATAAATACCGACTTTTGACTTTTTCAACCCGTTAAGTCTACAGGTCTCTTCATCCATCTCATAATTTCCGAAATCAAGAAGAATTAATGCAGCATCTCTATTTTCACCGGGCTGGCTTCTGAGATAACCTGAAAAATTATATCGCTCGCCCGCTTTCACATGTAAGGTGATCCAGTAGGGGCTTGTTTGCAGAAGATGTTCATCTTCCAAGATAGCATCAGTCGTCAAAAGTGAAGGGGGATGCAATAGAAGCTCCTTTTCATTGCTGACATCAGCCGAAACAACAGAAAGCGGATTCGAATGTGACATTTGTATCAACCTTTACAATCTTATTATATATTTACAAAATCTAATACTTGCTGCAAAGTTTGCAATGCAACAAATTCTTTATGCTTGACCAGAACAACAAGAACATCCGCTTGTTCTACCGCCTCTGTCAAAGGAGCCAGTTCGATATTTTTCCTGTTGCTCAAAACAGGAGGAAGCACATCGATATTCGGTTCCACTGCAAGTATCTCAAAACCTTCAACATCTGAAAGCATTTTGGTTATCTCCAGTGCCGGCGATTCACGCAGATCGTCGATATCCGGCTTGAAAGCAAGACCCAAACAAGCGATTTTTGGATTTGTTATATTTTTTACAGCTTCTTTCACTTTTGAAATCACATAATGAGGCTTTCCATCATTTACTTCTCTAGCTGTTTTTATAAGTCTTGCTCCTTCCGGAAAGTCATGCACAATGAACCATGGGTCAACTGCTATGCAGTGTCCACCTACTCCGCACCCAGGTTGAAGTATGCTTACCCTTGGGTGTTTGTTTGCCATTTCTATAAGTTCCCAAACATTTATACCCATCTCATCGCATAGCAAACTAAGCTCATTTGCGAAAGCAATGTTCACATCTCTAAAAGAGTTTTCCGTCAGCTTGCACATCTCTGCTGTTCTTGCAGTTGTAATACTGCACTCACCTTCTACAAACGTCTTGTAAAGCGTTGCCGCATAGTCTGCACATTTTGGAGTCATACCGCCGATGATACGATCATTTTCCACAAGTTCTCTGATCATTTGTCCAGGCAAAATTCTTTCCGGGCAATGTGCTATGCGTATGTCTGAGTCTTCACCATGTGTTTGAGGGAAAGTAAGGTCTGGTCTCTCCTCTGCTATCCATGCAGCCATTTTCTCTGTAGCACCTACCGGAGAAGTTGACTCAAGAACTACAAGGTTGCCTTTTTCAAGTACTTTTGCAAGGCTTCTCGTAGCTGACTCTATATAGTCAAGGTTTGGTTCATGATCCTCGCCTTTAAATGGTGTTGGCACAGCCATAATAAAAGCATCTGCTTTTTGTGGCGTTGTAAATGCTTCCAACATACCGGCATCAACAACCTCTTTTACAAGCGCCTCGAGTCCGGGCTCTTCAATGTGGATCTTTCCTTGGTTGATCGTATCGACAGCGTGCTGATTAATGTCTACACCTTTGACTTTTATACCACTTTTTGCAAAAACTGCTCCCGTCGGCAAACCGATATAACCTAAACCCACCATACAGACTGAATCAAATCTCATTTATATATTTTCCTTTAAAAAATTTACGATTTTACGACATGCGTTCCCATCACCGTATGGGTTGTGTGCATACGCCATTTTTTTGTACATCACCTCATCCTCCAACAGTCTTGAGACACTGTTGACGATCGTCTCTTTGTTTGTGCCGACCAGCATGACCGTTCCTGCAGCCAATGCTTCAGGTCGTTCCGTAGTATCTCGCATTACCAGAACAGGCTTGCCTAATGAAGGTGCCTCTTCCTGAACACCGCCACTATCTGTCAAGATCATATGACATCTGTTTAAAAGATAAACGAACGGCAGATAGTCTAAAGGTTCTATCAAATAGACATTATCTATGCCGGTCAATATCTCTTTAACAGGCTTTTGAACATTCGGGTTGAGATGGACAGGATAGACAAAATCAACATCTTGGTGTTTTTGTGCAAGTTCTTTGAGTCCATTACAAATATTTAAAAAACCATCTCCAAAGTTTTCGCGGCGATGGCCCGTTACGAGAACAAGTTTTCGATCGTCAGTCGGTGTGTATCCAAGAGCTGTAATCTTTGTCAGGATATCTGTTTTTAACTGCTCGTCTGTATCGATCTTGTCTCTTACCATGAAGAGAGAGTCAATGACAGTATTACCTGTCACGATAATATCTTTATCGCTTATATGCTCTTTTTGCAGGTTTTCTTTGTTTGTCAATGTCGGCGCGAAATGATACTTTGTAATCTGTGTTGTTAAAAGTCTATTTGCCTCTTCCGGCCACGGTGAATAGATATTTCCTGTTCTCAGGCCAGCTTCAACATGCCCCACTTCGATCTTTTGATAAAAAGCCGCGAGTGTAGTACTGATCGTTGTCGTTGTGTCACCATGCACTAAAACAACATCAGGTTTGAACGTATCAAGGACATCGCGCATTCCCAACAGCACCTTCGAGGTCACATCGTAGAGGTCCTGCCCGTTTTTCATAATGTTCAGGTCATAATCTGGCTTGATCTCGAAGAGTTCAAGCACCTGGTCGAGCATTTCACGGTGCTGCGCAGTGACACACACTCTCATGTCGAACACATCGGCATGCTTCTCGAACTCTTTGACAAGCGGCGCCATCTTGATCGCTTCCGGGCGTGTTCCAAAAACTATTAATACTTTTTTCAATTTTTCCTCTTTATTATGCTTATTTTTATTCTACCGTCACGCTTTTCGCAAGATTGCGCGGCATATCGACATCGTTGCCCAGACGAACCGAGACCTCGAGCGCCAGCAGACGGGTCACGACCATCATCGCATAGAACTCCAGCATATTGTGCTCTCTCGGCTGCAGGACGATTTGCTCATCAGCCTTGTCACAGACGTAGCAACTAACGCTGCAGATCGTCGCATCGCGTGCCCAGTTCCTTGAAGAGCAGCTTTTCCGACAATCCCACACACATAAATAACTCACTCTCTCTTGAAACTCATCTGTTTTAATCCGTAAATTGAGTCAGGATCATATAACATTTATATTACATAAAAAATCAAATTTAAATATTTTTAGTTATTTTATATTTTCAGGTCTTTAAGAGAGGCACGAATAGCAGATCGGTATCGTCTTTTCTTAATGAAAGACGCTGTTTTGATCTCTGTAAAGATCCATGAAGTGTCTTCTTCGGCCTGCAGGACAATGACTGTTTAACGAAAAACAATAAAAATTAAGAGTCGCCATTGTACACTTTTTTTGCTTGCAACGGCATGAAAAGCTTCAAAAATCAGGAGGATGTTTTTAAAATCTGCTGTGAGTGTGTGACAACAGGAAGAGGTAATTGCAAATCGTAAAGCAAATGGGAAGAAACGGTCGCAGCCCGGGTACAGAAATTTGGTGTGACGGCGCTAAGCCGTCTCCAATACCTCCGGGGACCGAATTAAGTTTAATACCTTATGACGACCGCCGCGCCGACGGCGATCTGGTAGATGATCTGTGTGATGTCTTTAATGGCCTGGAGGTACTTCGTGTCGACCTTGCCCAGCACCAGGATGGAGTCGCCGGGTTCGACCGAAGCGTCGCCGGCAAACCAGGCGCCCGCATCGTAGGGGGTCACCGAACCGTTCTTGTGGATGATCAGGACCTGCCTTCTGTCGGCTCTGAAACTGTAGCCGCCGCAGGCGTCGATGTAGTCCTTGAAGTGCAGCGATTCGACAAAGGTCTGTGCACCGGGCAGCTGCACCTCACCCTGCACAAGGACCATATGGCTCTTCTTCGGTATGAAGATGGTGTCCTCGTTTTCCAGAACGACCCGGGAGAGGTTCGTGTCCCTGTTAATGACCACCTGCCCTTTGGGCTCCACCTTCCTGGCCCGCTCGATGAAGTTCAGCACCAGCGCGGCCTCCTGTTTTCTAATGACGGCCTCTTCGCCCGTCATGGAACCCGTTGTAAGGGTCTTTGCCTCCAGGTCGTCCAGAGAGGCGCTGATCAGCTCCTTCTGCTGCGTGGCGACACTTTTCCTGAAGAGCTGAAAGGAGCTGCTGTCGGAGAGCGGCGACATGCGGATGCGGCTGTAGAGCTCTTTGAGCGTCGTCCCTTTCGGCACCACCAGACGGTGGGTGTCGGCATGTTCCCCCTCGATGTTGATCGTAAGGCTCTGCGCCTGGTGGTCGGGGATGAACTCGACGCTCTCGCCGGCATAGAGCTTGAGCTCCTCGTTCTCCGATATCTTGTAGATCTGCGCGCTCTGCTCGTTGTCCTGGTTCCAGCGGGTGACGATGACATTGGTCGATGTCGGGTTCGGCAGCACCACCTTCTTGACCATGCCGAGGGTCGTGTAGGGCGACTTCAGTTCGTAGCGGTAGGGGCGCTTGACATCGCCCGTGATCTCGAGGTAGTTGCGGACACTGTCGACGACGATGACGTCGCCCATCTGGAACTGGAAGAGCTCGAGGTCGCCGCTGAGCATGAACTTGTAGAGGTCAAGCGCTTTGACCTCCCTGTTTTCGCGCAATATCAGGATGTTGCGGTAACTTCCGGTCTCGGCGTTGATCCCTTTCGCCTTGTCGATGAACTGCAGGACCGAGTCCGATGAAAGCCCCTCGTAGAGCCCGGGCTTGTTGACGGCCCCCGTCACGAAGACGCTGACCGCCTGGTAGGAGACAAGGTCGGCATAGACATAGACATTGCTGCGGAACTCCTTTTTTATCGCATTCTGCAGCTTCCGGCTGAGCTCGTCGTTGCGCGTGCCCATCACCCGCAGCGTCCCGACCTTGGGGATGAAGATGTTACCCTGCGAATCGACGGTGAGGGCAGCCTCGATCTCGATGGCACCCCAGATCTTGACATTGATCGTATCGCCGATGTTGATGCGGTAGTTGGGGTTGTAACGAAACTGCGTGTTCGAGGCGAAACTGCCGTTGAAGAGGTTGTGACCGAAGACCTTTGCGGAGGTCTCGATCCTGGATGCATCCACCTCTTCGGAGACTGCAGTGGCGCTTGAGAGCTCTATCGCTGCCAGAGCGCAGACATGGAGAAGAAACAGTGAAACAACGCGTAAAAACATTTGACTACCTTTTTTCAATCTTTATGGTCACGGACGATGGTCAACACGAGCGAGACGATGCCGTACCCAAGCAGCAGCACCAGAAACAGCGTGATGCTCTCGCGCAGTTTTTCCGGCCTGGCGTAGTCGTCGGGCAGGTTGGGCTGCGTCAGCACGGTCAGGGTCTTCGCCTCCTTGACCGTCTCGACTTTGGCAACCTCGTACTGCGCCAGGTTCTGCTTGTAGACCTCCGTGTCGAAATCGACCTGGCGGATCAGCTTCTCATACGCGACCATCGTGGCGTTGAGCTTCCCCTCCCCCTTGCCAGAGAGAGAGCTTCTGAGCTGCCTGAGCGCTTTTTTGATCTCGCGTATCTCTGCGTCAAGCTGTACGACCTCGATGTTCTCCCTGTTCATATAGCTCAGCAGCTGGTTGTAGCGGGCCTTTTTCTCGACCAGGCTCGCTTCAAGGTTGGCGATGATGGCGTTGGTGCTCTGCGCCTCGACTGCAGGGTCAAGCAGCCGGTTCTCGTTCTGGAACAGCTCCAGCTCGCGGATGGAGGCCTCCAGCTTCTCCCTGCTCTTCTCAAGCTCCCCCTCGATGAAGGTCAGCTGCTTCTGCGCACGCAGCTGGTTGTAGTGGTTGAGCTGCGTTTCCGCCCTGGCGACCAGGAAGGCAACGATCTTCTGCGCCTTTTCGGCCGATGTGTGCAGAAAGCCGATGGTCAGAATGCCCGAGATCTCGTCGTAGTTTATCTGCAGCCGCTTGTTGTAAAGCTCCAGAAGGTCCTCCCGGCGCGACGAGGTGTAGAGGCGCTCGAAGGGGTCGAGCGCCTCGGAGTGGTAGTGTTCGCTGAGGCTGAACGCCCTGTCCAGCACATCGAGCACGTCATAGGAGCCGAGATACTGCTCGAGGACGAAGGCGTCCTGCATTTGCGTCGAGGTGCCGACCCCCAGCAGGCTCAGCCCCATCGACTCCTGGGGATTCTTGTTGATGTCCTTGACGATCACACTGGCATTCGAGAGATAGAGCTCGCTCTTGATGAAAAGAATATAGACCATCGATGCAACAAAGGCAAAAACGAAGAGAAGCCGAAGCAGCGCAGCGCCGTAGCTGCCGCTGAGGCGGTAGTAGAGCAGGTAGTTCTCCTCTTTCAGGACGCGGATCTCCTTCTCGAGGCGCTCGCGCATGCCCCTGTAGCCGAAACGTCTGAAACGGGCGTAGGACTTCTTGACGGTGCGGAACTTCTCGTTGCCCAGCGGCCCGTCCGCTCTTGAAAGAATGTAGAGTTGTTTAATCATGGTGTGATTCTACCAAATTTAGTGATTCATAGAGGTTAATCGCGTCATCGATCTTGTCAAAATAGCGAATCGTGCCGTTGTCGACGACGATGCCGACGTCGCAGAGCTCCCGGAGTGTCGGCATAGCGTGGCTGACCAGCAAAATATGGCAGTTCTCTATCTTCGCCCGCAGCGCCGCCTTGGATTTGGCCTGGAAGTTTTTGTCGCCGACAGAGAGGGTCTCGTCGATGATCAGGTAGTCGAAATCAAAAGCGAGGCTCAGACCGAAGCTGAGCCTCGACTTCATGCCGCTCGAGTAGGTCTTGATCGGCATGTCGAAATAGTCGCCGAGTTCGCTGAACGCCGCCACCTCCTCCATGATCTGCTTTATCTGCGCCTCGCTTTTGCCGTAGATGCGGCAGACGAACTTGATGTTTTGGCGCCCCGTCATGCTCCCCTGGAAGCCGCCGCCGAGCCCCATCGGCCAGGAGAAGCTCTGCTCCGAGGTGATCACCCCTTCGTTGGGGAAGTCGATGCCGCCGAGCATCCGCAGCAGGGTCGATTTGCCGGCACCGTTTCGCCCCAGTATGCCGATGTTCACGCCCGAGGGGATCGTCATCGTCACGTCGTTGAGGATGTACTTTTTGCCCTGCTCCGTCTTGTAGTACTTGCTGACATGGTAGAGTCTGATCATGAGGCGATGATCCTTTTCTCCGAGTGCCTGTAGAGCCAGAGGCCGAGGAAGAGCGGCAGCAGCGTCCAGGCGGTCATATAAGAGTAGTCGACGAAATCGGTGTTGAGCGTCGAAAAATAGAAGCCGTGTATCATCTCGATGAAATGGACCACCGGGTTGTAGAAGAGCACCTCCCGGGCGACCGGCGGCAGGCTCGCCATCGTGTAGAAGAGCGCCGAAAGAAAGAAGAGCGGCGTAAAAAGGAGGTTGACAACGCGGCCGAAGTTGGGGAAGTAGACGATGACCACGGCAAAAAACAGCCCCAGCGAGAGGCCGAAAAGTCCGATCCAGGCAAAGGCGAAAAGCACCATGTTGATGTTCTCCACCGCCATGTCAAAACCGAGATAGGCGCCGAGACCGACCAGCACTGCCGTCGCCGCCACGAGCACCACCAGCTCCACCAGCACCCTTGCGATAACCGTGTCGATGGGTTTGACCTGCTTGTAGACGAAGAGCGCGCTGTTGGCATCGAAGGCGTCCATCGACTTTTTCACGATATCTCTGAAGAAGTTGTAGGCGAGAAAACTCGTCGCCAGGAAGACCGGAAAATCGATCTGCGGCATCGCACTGTCGGAAATCAGTGTCTTGATGACGGAAAACACGATGATCTGGCTCAGAGCATCGACCAGCGCCCAGATGTAGCCGAATTTCTTTGTTCCGAACCGTGTCTGGATCTCCCTCAGAAAGAGTGCCCGGATGACCGAGGCGAAGATGCTGAAGGAGGTGCGTTTTTCCGTCTTCATCAAAGTGCTAGAGAGAGGCCTGAAGTTCTTGCAGCTCTTTTTTGACCTCTTCGACATGGACGATCTCGTAAGCCACGCCCTCTTTTTTACGTTTCTGGCGGACTTTGACATTTTCCCAGCCGGCTGCGATCTCCCCTTTCGGGTTGATGATATAGGTCGTACGGACGATCCCCATATACTCTTTGCCGTAGTTCTTTTTCAGCTGCCAGACACCGTAATCCTGCATCATTGTCGTCGCTTCGTCACTCAGCAGCGTGAGGCCGAGGTTCTGCTTGGCGATGAAGTTCTGGTGCTTCTTCGGCGAGTCGGCGCTGACACCCAGGATAATGGCATTCAAGCCGTCAAAATCCGGCATCTGTGCCGTAAAGTCGCACGCTTCGGTCGTACAGCCCGGGGTATTGTCTTTCGGGTAAAAGTAAAGAACGATCCACTTGCCTTTGAGATCGCGCAGGCAGATCTCCACCTCATCCTGGTTCGGCAGACAGAATTCCGGTGCTTTGGTTCCAGTTTCCAACATTGTTTCTCCTTTGTTTATGTCGTTATAAGCCATAGATTTCCCGCATTATAGCAAGGTGCTTATGATGTTTCAATGCTTAGGCAAGATGCGTCAGGATCGAATATTCGTCGAAGACCCTGCCGGGGAACCTGTTGCTGAAAAGATCGGCGGCCACCCCGTTGCCCAGTTTCACCTCTTCTCTGTTCGTGTTCAGGATCGGCGTCGTGCCCAAGCCGCAACTGGGCGACTTGGATTTGAGCACGATGATATCGGCATCGGGATGGGCTTCTATCATCTTCTCTGTCTGAAGCTTCAAGGCGGTGGTCACTTCGATACGGCTGTTATCAGTGATCACCCTATATTCGCCGTTGACATTAATGACCGAGATACGTTCGCGGGGTGTCCCCATTACCGGATCTTCCGGGCAGAACGGGATGATCTCGTACGCTTTGAGTGCTTCGATCACGTTGTTGTCTTTTTTGGTGGTTCCATCATAACGCACTGTCTCGCCCAACAGACATGCCGAGACGATCGCTTTCTTCTTTCGCAAAGACAATCCTATCTATCTTACTTTATCCGATGAAAATGTGCATTCAGCACATTTCTCATTCGGCATATCATCATAACGCACTGTCTCGCCCAACAGACATGCCGAGACGATCGCTTTCTTCTTTCGCAAAGACAATCCTATCTATCTTACTTTATCCGATGAAAATGTGCATTCAGCACATTTCTCATTCGGCATATCATCATAACGCACTGCCTCGCCCAACAGACATGCCGAGACGATCGCTTTCTTTTTTGCCATCAGCAGATAACGACCGACTTGATCTCGGTCATCTCTTCGATCGCGAAATGCGGTCCTTCGCGTCCGACGCCGCTGAGTTTCACACCGCCGTAGGGCTGGATGTCGAAACGCAGGGTCGGCATGTCGTTGATGATGATGCCGCCCGCGTCCAGCTCATCGACAGCGCGCTGCGTCAATGCAAGGTCGTTGGTAAAGACCGAGAACTGCAGGCCGTACGGCGAGTTGTTCATTCTCGGCGCGGCATCGTCAAAACCGTCCACTTTGACAAGAGAGACAATCGGTGCGAAGACCTCCTCGCAGACGATCGCCATATCGTCCGTCACGTCGGCCATCACGGTCGGGTAGAACATCGTCCCTTCACACTTGACCTCTGTCACCGGACGTGCCCCCTCATCAATAGCGGACTGCACCCAGGAGAGGGCTCTCTCTGCCGACTCCTCATTGATGAGCGGCCCCATGAAAGTATCGTCGTCATACGGCGATCCGACAACCAGTTTTTTTGTCTCATCCGCCATCTTTTGCGCAAATTCATCATAGACTACCGCATCGACATAGATACGCTGCAGGGAGATGCAGACCTGTCCGGAGTTGACAAAGGCACCCAGGGCGCAGCGGTTCGCCGCAAGATCAAGGTCGGCGCTCTTGTCGATATAGGTCGCTGCATTGCCGCCGAGCTCCAGGCTCACTTTTTTGATGCCGGCCGATTTGGTGATGATGTTGCCGACCGGCACCGAACCGGTAAAACTGATCACGCGGGGGATATCGGAGCCGACCAGCGTCGAACCCACTTCGGCATCGCCGTAGACCACGCTCAGCGCATCTTTGACCGCATACTCGCTCTCAATGAACATCTTGGCAAATTTATAGGCAGTGAGCGGCGCTTCCGGCGTCGGCTTCAACACCACGGCATTACCGGCGACCAGCGCCGGTGCAAGTTTATGGGCAACCAGGTTGAGCGGAAAGTTGAACGGGGTGATCGCCGCGACGACACCGACCGGTTCACGTCTGAAAAAGGCCATCGTCTTCTTCCCGCTCGGCATCGCATCGGTGTTGATGGTCTCACCATGCATCGTCCGCATCGTCTCGGCCGAAAGCGTGACCGTCTCGATACAGCGGTCGACTTCGACCCGTGCGAAGGCAATCGGTTTGCCCACTTCATCGGTAATGGTCCGCGCCAGATCTTCCCTGTTCGCACGCAGTTTATCGGCAACATCAAGCAGCCATGCACAGCGCTGTGCCAGTGTCGACGCTTTTGCCGAGACCGTTGCATTTTTAGCGATCTCGAGCGCTTTTTTTGTCTCTTCGACACCGCAGACCGGTGCGGTAGAGACCACTTTGTTGTCATAGGGGCTCAGCCGTTCGCTGAACCGTGTTGTCTCTGCCTCACTGGAACCGAAAAATATCTTTGCTTTCATTTATAATCCCTCAGAAATATTCATATTATTCTAGCATCTTTTCCGGAGGGTTTACCTTCGGCAAGGTGAAGGGTAAATGGTGAAGGGTGAAGGGAAAGAGCGAGAGGTTTGCCTTTGGCAACAGGATGCGGGAAACATTGATTTAGAACCGACAGCTACCGCTTTTTAACCCGGCTCTGCTTCTTTGTGTAGGACTTTCGACTCTCAAGACGATTCAGATATCTTGGATGGTTATGCCCTGTGTGCGTTAGGGCATTAATTCCGGCAGTAGTGACGGAATGCCACCGGCAGAGAGATGAAAGTCTTGGCAGTGACTTTTGGCCGGAGGGTATAGCCCTTTTCTTTTTTTGGTTACTTTTTTCTTTTGGGCGAGCAAAAGAAAAAAAGTGACACTGCTACTATCAAAATACATTCTTGACAGATTCGGAATGGCATAGACGGGGAATTGGGGATGGGGATTTGTACTATACACTTTCTCCCGCACCTTAGGCATCCCTTCTTTTCCGATTTTTTAACATCTCTCTTACCAAGCAGACCTTAGAATTCCATACTTAAAAAAAGGGATATCATGAATCTGACTATTACACCTTCTCGTCTGGGCGACAAACCGCCTGTCACAAAAGCTTATCCGGAATTTTATCAGCAGGTCGGCGAAGCACGTTTCAGAAAGCTGATATCAGACCACTACGACCTGATCAAAGAGAGTTCCATCAAACATCTTTTCCCTGTTGATGATCCGCATGCCTTCGAACTGGCAAAAAAACATGCAGCTGATTTTTTCATCCAGATCTGCGGCGGGCCGATGTATTTTCAAGCCTCGCGCGGGGCACCGATGATGGGCAACCGTCACGCCCCTTTTGCCATCACGGCTGAAGCAAGGGTTGTCTGGCTGGAGCTTTACGCGAAACTGCTCGAAGAGCTGGCAGACGAAGGCGTTTCCGAAGCCAACATCGAGTCATTCTGGCGCTACCTCGAAGTCTTCTCCAAACATATGGTCAACACGCCGTCGAACACCTTTTCCTTTTAAAACAGTCGGTGCTTCGCACATCATAAAGGCGCGTCGGCTAAAAAACAGAAAGCAGTTTCTGTTTTTATTTACGCCTTTGGCGGTTCCGACCCTAAAAAAGCCAAAACAAGGATACCGCTCGCGCAACGATGTTTCTTTAGGGCAGTTGGCTTGAATGTCTCTGCCACAGGTACTGGTTGATTATCTATATATAACTTTATCCACCGAAGAGTGCCGTTCAGGCACTTTTCAGTGGCATATCATCTGCTCTGGTTCCGACCCTAAAAAAGCCAAGCAGTTGGCTTTTTCTTGACGGGTCTCATATTAACAAGAAGCTAATGACTTTTTGGATAAAATCACCTCCATTAAATAACGATTTAAATTAAAGGGCACCTCTATAAGCCCAAGTCCGCCTCAGCGATAGAGAGAAGTTCACAATCAAGGCGATTCTTTGAAGCCCTAGCCGTAGCTAAGGCCAAAAGGATCAACGCGGAGTGTGGATTTCTCTCTATCGCCCTGCGGGAGGGATAAAGAGAGCGATAACGCGTAGAACTTTTCATCGTCGTAGCTTTGGCTACAACTCAAAAAAGATTTTACACGTTCTCATCTCTCTTTCTTCCCTCTGAGGTTGGCTGGGGTTTATAGAGGTGCCCTAAAGTAGGAATGCACTCATGGATGCAGCAAAATATATCTGGATGAACGGCAAATTTATCCCTTGGGAAGAGGCGACGACGCATGTTCTGTCACACACTATCCACTACGGAAACGGTGTTATCGAAGGGACTAAAGCCTATAAAACGAAAAAAGGCTACGCAATATTTCGTCTGAAAGAGCACACAAAACGTCTTTTGGAATCAGCGAAGATGACACTTATCGATGTGCCGTACACTGCCGAAGAGCTTAACGAGGCACAGATCGAACTGGTACGTAAAAACGAGTTTATCGGAGACAATGTCTATATCCGTCCTTTTGCCTTTCTAGGGTACGGTGTTATGGGTGTCTATCACAAAAATGCTCCGGTCGAGACCGTACTTGCCGCCTGGGAGTGGGGAGCCTATCTAGGCGAAGAGGGACTCAAACGCGGTATCCGTCTTAAGATATCATCGTTCAGCCGCCCTGCAAATACCTCCAACATGGGTAAAGCCAAGGCAACCGCCAACTATCTCAACTCACAGTTGGCAAAACATGAGGCGATCGAATGCGGTTATGATGAGGGACTTCTCCTTGATGATCAGGGCTATGTAGCCGAAGCGACGGGTGCGGCATTTTTTATGATCCGTGACGGCAAAGTGATTACGCCGCCAAGCGATAATGCGCTTGAGTCGATCACGCAAAGAACGGTCATCGAGCTGGCAGAAGATATGGGTATCGAAGTGCTTCGCCGCCGCATCACCCGTGAAGAGCTCTACATTGCCGACGAAGCATTTTTGACCGGTACGGCCGCAGAAGTGACGCCGGTCCGCGAGATTGACGGTCGTATGATCGGCAAAGGCGAGCGCGGTCCGATCACGGAAAAGATCCAGAGCACCTATTTTGATATGGTCTTCGGACGTAATCCTAAATACGAACACTATTTGACTTACGTCTAGTCAAACAAAAACAACAGAAGCGGGAGCAATAATGGCATCAGATATGAACGATTATTTCAACAAGAAAAAAAGCAGCGGCGGCGGAAGCTCCAACAATAGCGGGTTTAATGTTCCTAAACCGCCGAAAATGGATTTTAATTTCGGCGGCGGTAAAGCCGGGATCATCTATTTCATCGGCGGTATCCTGCTACTACTGATCCTGGCAAAACCTTTTGTGATTATCACGGAGGGTGAGCGCGGTATTTTGGCGACCAACGGTAAGTATGAGGCCCAGGCCCTGTTGCCGGGTCTGCACTTCATTCTTCCTGTGATCCAGAAAGTCTATATCGTTGACACAAAAGTACGTATCATCAACTATGCCAGCCGTATAGAGCGTACCGCTGCAGTGGGTGAAGGGATCGAGGTCAAACCGGCGATCACCGTTCTTGACAAACGCGGTCTGCCTGTTTCCATCGAGCTGACGGTTCAATACCGCCTTAATGCCGAATACGCGGCGCAGACCATCTCCAACTGGGGATTCAGCTGGGAAGAGAAGATCATCAACCCTGTTGTGCGTGACGTCGTGCGCAACATCATCGGTAACTATGAAGCCGAAGCCCTTCCGACCAAACGCAATGCCATCGCCACGGCGATTGAGCAGGGGATGAGAGAAAGCATTCAGGGGCTTCAAAACACACCGGCTGAGCTTCAGTCGGTCCAGCTTCGCGAGATCGTCCTGCCGCAAAAGGTCAAAGACCAGATCGAACGCGTCCAGCTTGCCAAACAGCAGGTCCAACAGGCCGAACAAGAGGTAGCACGTGCGAAACAAGAGGCACTTAAACGTGCTGCTGAAGCGCAGGGTCGTGCCGATGCCGTGAAGATCGAAGCGTCAGGTAAAGCGCAGGCGATTACCATCGAAGCCGATGCGAAAGCCAAAGCCAACCAGTTGATCGCAAAATCGTTGACAACACAGCTTCTTCAGCTTGAACAGATCCAGGTCCAGGGCAAGTTCAATGAAGCACTGCGCGAAAACAAAGATACGAAGATCTTCCTGACACCTGGCGGTTCAACACCGAATATCTGGGTCGATACGAAAGACGCGCGTAAACAGTCAGCCATCCAATAAGTCAAAGGAAGGCATTCCTTTAACTGCACAAACCGAGTGTTCTCTCTCGCAGAGAACCCTTTATCCTCTATTAATCCATGATCAAACGGCATTTATGGCCATCTGGTACAATAGAGGCTCCATTTTGTAAAATAGACAGGAACACTTATGCAAGAGATACTAAATCGCGTTGACTGGGAAAAATCAGAACTGCTGCCGGTCATTGTTCAGGACAGCACCACCAACGAAGTACTGATGATGGCCTATATGAACAAAGAAGCGCTTCAGCTTTCACTCGAAACAAAACTTGCCCACTACTATTCCCGCTCAAAACAGCGTATTTGGAAAAAAGGTGAAAGTTCCAACCACCTTCAGCATATTCAATCCTTCATGATCGACTGTGACAATGACACCCTGCTCCTCAAAGTCATTCAAGACGGCGTTGCTTGCCATACGGGGCGAAAATCATGTTTCTTTACAGAGTTGGACTCCGGCGAAGTGACGATTGACAAAAGCGTCGATACGGATGCGATGTACGGCGTGATCGACACGCTTTATCACACTATCCTTGATCGAAAGCATGCCGATCCTGAAAGTTCATGGACAGCAAAACTCTTCGCCAAAGGCGAGAACGACATCCTGAAAAAAGTCGTTGAAGAGGCCGGAGAGTTCAGTTTTGCAATCAAAGACGGTAACGAAGAGGAGATCATCTATGAATGTGCGGATCTGACCTATCATGTCATGGTCGCTCTCGGCTATCGAAACATCTCGCCTGACCGTATCAAGCAGGAATTGGCACGCCGATTCGGCATGAGCGGCATAACAGAGAAAGCGTCAAGAACAAAATAATACCACCGTCTTGTATTATATAATAATTACTTATATTATTTAATTTATATAAAAGTCTTTGCATCTTATCATTAAAGCTATTTCAAATTAGCAGGATGTATGATGAGAGTACTTACTATAGTCTTATGCTTCGCTCTTCAACTCCTGGGAGCCGAAGCTTTTATCTCTGCTCAGGAGCTTCACAGCCGCCTCCCCTCCGATGGAGTTGTTATCCTCGATGTCGGGAGTCACAGCAGCTACCATAAAGGCCATATCCCCGCCGCCATCCATGTCGACATCAACCAACTTTGTAGAGAGGTCGACGGCCATTATGAGATGCAGAACATTCCTCAACTTGTCGAACTCGTACGCCGACTCGGAATCGAAAACGACTCTGATGTCGTTATCTATAACCATAACACTCCCGACGGTCTTCTGCATGCCAGCTATCTTGCTTTGGCACTGCACCGTCTCGGTCACACAAAGGTCTCTATCCTCAACGGCGGTTATGATGAATGGCGCTATGAATACGACGGCGTCACAACGATCACGAACAGAGCACCCTCAGACTTTACCCCGCACCCCAACAATGACCTGATCGTTGACCGCAGCTACGTTGCCGGCAAACTCATGAAGGTGCCCATCCTCGATGCCCGTCCCGCCAAACACTACTACGGTATCTACAAAAGTCCCGGTGTCTATCGCCTTGGGCATATCAAAGGTGCCATGTGCGGCTATTGGAAAAACTGTCTGCTAAGCGACAACACGCTGGCCGAGAGAGCACTGCTTGAAGAGATCTACCTAAAGGGTTTCAGACTGGATCCGGCCGAAGAGGTGATCGTATACGGGCTTGACGGTTATCAGGCTGCCGTAACCTGGTATATTCTGCAGGGGGTCTTCGCTTTTAAAAATCTGAAAGTCTATGATGCTTCTCTTAAGGAGTGGGGCAATAGGGATGAGAGTGCGATGGTACGTTACGCCTGGGAGCTCCACCGGTAGCCTAATACTTCAGGCCGACCTTTTTCAGAGCGGCATTGATATGACGGATCTGTCTGTTCTTGTCGCGGCACCAGTCCGGTGAGATCAGGCTCTCATCGTCGATGCCTGCCGTCATACGCTGTACGCTGACATTTTCAGGCTTCATCTGCAGTGCTTTCACCAACACATCAAGATAATCCTCTTCGTTGATCGGTGTAAACTCTCCGCGGGCATATTCGTTGGCGAGTGCCGTACGTTTTACGACATAGAGCGAATGATACTTCACGGAGTCAATACCCCATGAATAGGCCTCTTTCGCCGTCGCAAGCATCATCTCTTTGTCTTCACCCGGAAGGCCGAAAATAAGGTGGCCGCAGACGTTCAGACCGGCCTCTTTGGACTTGATGATCCACTCTTTGACATTCTTCGCATCATGCCCGCGGTTGATACGTTCCAATGTCTTATCATAGACCGACTGGATCCCGAATTCGATCCAGATCTCTTTTACTTTGGCAAGTTCCGAGAGATAATCAAGTGTCTCTTGCGTAATAGAGTCTGAACGTGTACCGATGCTGAGCCCGACAACATCATCAAATGAGAGGGCCTTGTCATAAAGTGCTTTCAAGGTCGCAAATGGGGCATAGGTGTTTGTAAAAGACTGGAAATAGACCAGAAATTTTGTTGCACCGTATTCACGGCGGAGACGGGCACTCAGAGCGTCAAACTGCATCTGTAGCTGCAGCAGCTGCTTCTCAAGATACGGGTTCTCTTTGGATTCAAGATTGAGATAAAACCCTTTTAGCTCTTTGACCTGGTCGAGGCTGGCACTGAAGGAGTCGTTTTCGCAAAAGGTACATCCGCCCTTTGCTACGGTACCGTCTATGTTAGGACAGGTAAATCCGGATATATTGATACCGACTTTATAGACCTTTTCGCCGAACTTGTTTCGCAGGTATTCGCCAAAAGTATATATCTGTTTTGTCTTCAAAAAATTAACTTCTTATACAATATATTCGCCGGTAAAACATGCCGTACAGTAGCTGTCATCTTCGGAGTTAACACTGCGCATCAGTGCTTCATTGCTTAAGTAGGCCAGAGAGTCCGCCTCGATATAGTCGCAGATCTCCTGGGTGTTCATGTTGGCTGCGATCAGTTTATCTTTGTCCGGTGTATCGACCCCGTAAAAACACGGGTCAGTCGTCGGTGGGCTGGAGATACGCATATGCACCTCGGCCGCACCGGCCTCTTTGAGCATTCTGATAATACGGCGTGACGTTGTTCCACGGACGATCGAGTCATCAATGACAATAATACGCTTGCCCTTGATCAGGTTGGTGATCGGTGAAAGTTTCATCTTGACTTTCAGGTCGCGCATCTCCTGTGTCGGTTCGATAAAGGTACGGCCGATATAGTGGTTACGCATGATCCCCATCTCGTACGGGATACCGCTCTGCTGCGAATAACCGATTGCTGCCGGCACACCGCCGTCGGGGACCGGTACGACCATGTCCGCTTCGACCGGCTGTTCTTTGGCCAGTTCGATACCCATGTTTTTACGTTTCTGATAGACATTCTGTCCATAGACCTGGGAATCGGGACGTGCGAAATAGACATATTCGAAGATACAGTGTTTCGGCGTCGGTTCATAGACCTTGATGGATTGAATGGCCTTCCCTTTTTCAAAGATCAGCAATTCACCCGGTTCGACTTCACGGATGTACTCCGCCCCGATCAGGTCAAAGGCACAGGTTTCCGAAGCGACGACGTAACCGTCGCCGATACGGCCGAGACTGAGCGGACGGAAACCGAAACGGTCACGCATTGCAAACATCTTGGAACGGCTCAGGAATACCAGGGAGTAGGCCCCTTCGATCTTTTTAACTGCATCGACGATACGGTCTTTCAGCTTTCCTTGATCACTCTTGGCGATCAGGTGGATCAGGTTCTCGGTGTCCATGGAGCTCTGGAAGATCGCGCCTTTTTTGATCAACTCCCGACGTACCTCTTGATGGTTGGTCAGGTTACCGTTGTGCACGATGGAGAGCTGACCGAGATCATAATTGGCGTGCACAGGCTGTGCGTCCAAAATAGAGTCGTCCCCGGCTGTCGAATAACGCGTATGCCCGATGGCCATATGCCCTTTAAGCGTCCCAAGTTTCTGCTCATCGAAGACCTGAGTGACCAGACCGCGGTCCTTGATCGTGTGCAGACGCTCGCCGTCACCGGAACTGATTCCGGCAGCCTCCTGGCCCCGGTGTTGCAGGGCATGTAAAGAAAAATAGGCCAGTTTAGATGCCTCTTCATGATTAAAGATACCGACAACGGCACACTTTTCGTTCAAATTTTCACGCATAGATTTTCCTCTTTAAATTTCCAGACAGTCTGCGATACTGTAAAGCCCGCTCTCTTTATCGGCCAGCCATTGTGCCGCGCGTATCGCCCCTTTTGAAAAGGTGTTGCGACTGGTAGCCGTGTGGTTGAGTTCAATAAACTCACCGTCGTTATAAAATCCGACCGTATGGCGGCCGACAATGTCACCGCCGCGCAGCGCCATCACTGCGATCTCGTCTTCGGAACGTTCACCGATATTGCCGTTACGTCCGCTGACACGGACTCTGTCAAGGTCCAGTCCGCGGCCTGCAGCTGCAGATTCTGCCAGGGTCAAAGCCGTCCCGCTTGGTGCGTCTTTTTTGTGACGGTGATGCATCTCAACGACTTCGATATCAAAACCTTCAAGCGTCTTTGCCGCCGTATTGACCAGTTTGCTCAACATCGCCACGCCCAGTGACATATTGGTCGCATGCAGTACCGGCATCTGTTCACTCACCGTTTTAAGAAGGTTAAGCTGGTGTTCATCGAAGCCTGTTGTCCCCGATACGATCGGTCTTGGGCATTTCAGAGCCTCTTCAAAAAGCAGCTGAGCCGCTTCCGGCAATGAAAAATCGATAACAATGTCACAATGTTGTAAAAATGTTGCCAGATCATTCGTAACCGTTATCCCCTCCTGCAGCGGAAAGTTAAGTTCTTTACGGATATAAATGACACTAAGTTCAATCCCCTCTGTTTTGGCAAGATCCTCAATGAGAAGACGACCAACGCGTCCGCTGGCTCCGTACACACCTGCTTTTATCATTTTATACCCTCTAATTTAATTTTTCATCGACGAAAGCAATCGCCTGCAGCGCTGCTACCGCTCCGTCACCTGCAGCCGATACGACCTGTTTCGGTGCCGCTATACGCATATCGCCCACCGCATAAAGGCCCGGTACCGAAGTCCGCATCGAAATATCGACAATAACTTCGCCGGATTCGGTCATATCGCATAAAAAAGTGCCGTCTTCCTGCATCAACACCTGGTTGTTGACATCATTGCCGACAAAGACAAAGATACCCGGCACGTCTAGCTGGCGTAGCGTTCCGTCATTGATAATCATATGCACCCCCGTTACGCCCATTGCATCGCCGACGACTTCATCCACACAGGCATTGACGATCAGCTCGATGTTCTCTGTTTTCTTGACACGTTCAATGGTGTTGGGTGACGCACGGAAACGGTCACGTCGATGTATCAGATAGACTCTGCTGCAGAGCTTGGCTAAATAGAGGGCCTCCTCGAGAGCGGTATCGCCGCCGCCGACAACCGCGACCTCCTTGCCCTTGTAAAAGAATCCGTCACAGGTGGCACAGGTACTGACCCCTTTTCCGAAAAACAGGTCCTCGCCTTTGAAACCGGCACGTCTCGGTGTTGAACCCGTACCGACGATGACAGAGAGGGCCTCTTCTGTTTCGCCGTTCTCTTTGAGGATGACAAAGGTGCCGTCTTCTTTTTGACTGACACGTTTGACTTCGACCATTTCGTGCTTGAGTCCGAAGCGCTGGCACTGCTCCGGCCACGGCATCATCAGATCCATCCCTGTGATTTCACCTGTGACACCAGGGTAGTTTTCGATCTCGGAACTCTGTGTGATCTGTCCGCCGGGCATCCCTTTTTCAAACATTGTCACATTTGCCAAACCGCCGCGAGTTGTATATAATCCTGCCGTTAAACCTGCCGGTCCACCACCAATAATCGCACAATCCAACATCTTGGTTCCTTTTAAATTCATCACTGCAATTTTGTTTAAAATAATACCCGTTTACTACTAAAGAGACTCTTTGTCATTTGAATAATTCAGATTGTCTTAAGGGGAACTCTAAAAACCCTAGTCAGTCTCACCAACACAGCGTGTATGTTTCTCTGTGTTGCCCGCAGGGAGGGAAAAGAGGTGTCCTATAAGTTGAGAGGACGAAGGGGCGTTAGTAAGCGGCAACTAGCTCTTTAACGTGAAAAATAGGCATAAAAAAAGCCAAAGAGCTTTCACCCCTTGGCTTGAACAACCGTTTACGTTTGTAAAGATTAGAGAAGAGAGTTAATCTTTGACGCGAATGCATCTTTAGAAGCTGCACCGACCATCATATCGACTTGTTGACCATCTTTAAAGAAGATGATTGTCGGGATAGAGCGAACACCGTACTTAACAGCAATGTCCTGCTCTTCGTCAGTGTTGATTTTAACGATTTTAGCTTTGCCGTCAAAATCTTCTGCAAGCTCTTCAACTACCGGTGCGATCATACGACACGGTCCACACCATGGAGCCCAGAAATCTACCATTGTTACGCCTTCAGCGATTGTTGCATCGAAATCTGCAGATGTTGCTTCAATATATTTAGCCATGAGATTACCTCTTGTTATGAATTTATGAAAATATTATATCTCTTCTTCAGTTAATTTTTTATTTAGACACTGTTATCCTATGTTAAAAAAAGAAAAACGTTACCTTCTGAGATATAAATCAGAGAAATTTTATCCTATTTAAAAAAAGGCAATCTATGCTTGCTTTGATTATTGTAATTTTTTAATATTGACTTAAGATTACCTACAGCGTAATATTTTCTATATGCGTCACCGTATCCGGCGTCACAATAACACCGTCGACGCAATACGCCATATCAAGCTTGTGTTTTTTAAGATAGCTCGCTACTGTCAGCAGAAAACGCTGCAGCTTGACAGGGGTGATGTTTTGAACGGCACTGTCATACGCAGTGGCACTTTTCACTTCAACAAAATGCAATACATCTTCTTTAAGCGCGATGATATCAATTTCACCATAGCGGCTGTAGACATTGCGGTCAATGATATCAAAGTCGTGTTCACGCAGAAACTCGCACGCCTTTTCTTCAGCTATGGTTCCTTTGGCTCGACTCACGTCGGCCTCCCATTTAATCTTACTTTATCCGTAAAAAGCGTGCATTCAGCACACTTCTTTACGGCATATCCTTTGGCTCGACTCACGTCGGCCTCCCATTTAATCTTACTTTATCCGTAAAAAGCGTGCATTCAGCACACTTCTTTACGGCATATCCTTTGGCTCGACTCACGTCGGCCTCCCATTTAATCTTACTTTATCCGTAAAAAGCGTGCATTCAGCACACTTCTTTTCGGCATATCCCTTGTTTCGGCTCATCGCATCATCCTTTCAAAACAGGTGAGAAGCATGTCAAAACTTACGGTTGACTGCCTTGCCGTCTCATGGTTTAAGGAACCGGAACAACCTCGACTTTGATCGACTTGAATGCCGCGGTCAGGATCAATTCATCACATTTATCACCAAATAGTGCATTGATGCGCGAATCGGCATGGTGGAATGTCGTAAAGAGTGTTTTAGGTTTGACCTTGTCCGTCAGTTTGATCGTCAGCGGATTTGTCTTGCCGTACTCGGTCTGCAAGATTACTTTTTCGCTTGGGAAATCCGCCGCATCCTCTTCACAGACCAACAGGATATCTTCACTGTAGCGGTCCATCAATGCTTCGGTCTGCTTTGTTTGCGCCGCGTTGTTGTAGTGCGCGATCGTTCTTCCTGTCGTCAAATGGTAGCCCGTCAGTTTTTTACTTCTGATCTCTTCAACCATGCCACGCAGTTCATACTGTTTGTAATGAAACCGACCCAGCCCGTCTTCCGTACGGAAATCCAGTTGGTGCAGGATTGGGGTATCTTCCGTGTGTACCGGCCATTGCAGACCACGTTTTCGATGACGTTCCAAACGGATATAGTCCGCCCCGCTGAAACGGCGGTAGGCAACACGCTGTACCTCTTCCCAGATATCTTTCGAACTGGTATACGCAGCGTCACCGCCCATTTTATTGTCCAGCTGTTTCAGCACTTCCCAGTCATCCGGCAGGTCCGATTTGACAAGCGGCTGCGACAGGTGCAGACGGCGCATCGCATTGATATAGACACCCGTCTTCTCATAGGCCGACTTGACGCCGATGACGATATCCGCTTTCTGGGCGATATCAGTCATGAACAGCTCTTGGACCATGATCAGTTCGAGGTTTTCGATCGCACGTTCGATCTTGTTGAGATTCGGATGGATATGGGTCAGATCCTCGCCCATGTTCAGCACCGCTTTAACGCGTCCTTCGAGCATCTCATCCACCAGTTGCGGCGTCATCAGGCCCACCTCTTTAGGCGTTTGATAGTCCGGATCGTAATACGGCAGCATCCCCATGTCGCAGGTGCCCTGAACATTGTTCTGTCCGCGAAGCGGCATCAATCCGGCACCGCTTTTGCCGATGTTGCCGGTCATTAGGGCAAGGTGGGTGATCGCCATAACGGCGTACGAGCCATCCAGATGTTCCGTGATACCCAGACCCCAGAAGATCATCGATTTTTTAAGGGCATACTCACGGGCCACCTTGCGGATCATCTTCGCCATATATTCGTACCCCTCTATCTCATTGAAATAGTCCGGGTTGGCATAAGGATCGTTCAGTATCTTCTCTTTGAACGCCAAAAACCCTGTTGTCCGCTCGGCGATAAAATCTTCCGCATACAACTCTTCGTCGATGATGACATAGGCCAGCATGTTCAACACCAGCAGATTCGCCTCATGCGGCATGATCGCTTTGTACTTGGCAAAACGGTGAAGCTTGATCTCCCGGACATCAAAGACAGCCAGATTATCATGTTCCCTTGCAACATCCAGGATACGGTTTGAGATGATCGGGTGTGCTTCGGTGGTGTTCGAACCGATAACGATCATAAATTCCGTATTGTAGATGTCATTGTACGGATTGGTCGCGGCACCCTCCCCTATGGTCGTACGCATTCCTTTAAGCGACGGTGAATGACAGACCCTCGCACAGTTATCGACATGCGGCGAGTTCAGTGTATGACGGGTGAACTTTTGGAACAGATAAGAGTTCTCGCATGAGGTTCTCGCCCCGCCGATGGAACAGACCGATTTTCTGCCGTACTTCGCCTGAATCTCTTTCAGTTTCATAGCCGCGGCCGTTGTCGCCGTATCGAGATCCGTTTCATACCAGACGGCATCAAAATCGTTCAGTTTCGAACCGATCGCCTCTTTGATAGCTGGGTTCTTCTCTAAAAAGCTCTTTTTGATGCGCGGTATTCGCAGCCGCTCTTCTGAATCGACAAAGTCAAAACCGTACTTGCCTTTGATACAGAGCTTCCCTTGCGATACGACCCCGTCCGGATGGGCAAAAATCTTGACGATTTTATTGTCTTCGACATTTGCCGCAATATCACACCCTACACCACAATATGTACATACACTATCGATTGTTTCCACGGTTTTGCCCCATTGAGAAGTTAAATACTAAAGACTACAGACGTAAAGATAGCGATTCTGCACTATTGAGTATTTTTATCATTCAGAGTTTACAGTGTCATGACTTAATAAGTTTAAAAATACTGGGGTTACCAAAGGGGTTTCAGAAGAAAAAAATTACTATCGGTTTGAGGTAAAAACAGCCCCTCTCTCAAGAAGGGACTCTACCAAAATATCGTTCTTAGACGATACGGATCATAACCGGGTCAGCCATCACAAAATCGAGTGTTTTAACGACGGAAATCACATCCTGAATGTTTCGTTCAACAGCCATATGCGTCGAGAGCAGGAGGTTGACCGATTCCGAACCGGACGGGCGCTGCAAAATAGTCTCGATGGAGATATCATGCTCACTGAAGAGCGCTGTGATCTTGGCCAGGACACCCGGTTTGTCCATCACGTTGAAACGCATGTAATATTTCGATGCAATGGCATCTTTGGCTTTTAGCGTCAATCCATGTTCCAAAGGTTTGTTAAACCCGAGCATCGGTGCCGATTTGCCCGAACGGACGATATCGATAATATTGGCCACAACGGCACTCGCTGTCGCATCGCCGCCGGCACCCGGACCGTAGTAGAGTGTCTCGCCCACTTTGTCGCCTACGACACTGATGCCGTTCATCACGCCGTCGATTTTGGCGATCATCTCATCTTTGGAGATCAGAGCGGCATGGACGCGCAGCTCCACTTCATCACCGTCACGTTTGGCGATCGCAAGCAGTTTTACGGCGTAACCGAACTCCTTGGCAAAGGCAATATCGTCCTGGGTCACATTCTCTATCCCCTCGATCAGGATATCTTCCGGTTTGGCATCGATCCCGTAGGCGATAGAGGCAAGGATGAGAAGTTTGTGTGCGGCATCAAATCCGCCGACATCGAAGGTCGGGTCCGCTTCGGCATAACCCAGTTCCTGGGACTCTTTCAGAATCGCATCGTAAGCGACACCGTCATCTGTCATCTTGGTCATCATGTAATTCGATGTCCCGTTCATAATGCCGACGATCGACTCGATATGGTTCGCTGAAAGGCCGTCACGGAGAGCATTAATGATCGGGATCCCCCCGGCGACACTCGCTTCGAATTCGAAGGGAAGATCTTTGGCGATATCCTGAAGTTCGTAACGATGATAGGCGAGAAGCGCCTTGTTGGCTGTGACAACGGCCTTGCCGTTTTGCAAGGCCGTTTTGACCACTTCGAACGCCTCATCCACGCCGCCCATCAGTTCAACGACCACATCGATCTCAGGATCGTTGACGATATCGTACGGATTATCGGTGAGCTTGATATCAAGCCCTCTCTCTTTTGCAAGGTTCTTGACCACGCCTGAGGTCACGATCACTTCACGGCCTGCACGTGCCGTGATCATCTCTTTGTTGTCATTAAGAATCTTTACAACGGATGTTCCAACTGTTCCGACACCGATTACACCGACTTTAACCATCAATATTTTCCTCTTCAAACTGCTGTAAAAAGCGTTTGATATTTTTACCGGCCTGACGGATACGGTTTTCGTTCTCGATCAATGCGATACGGACATACCCCTCACCGTATTCGCCGAAGCCGATGCCAGGAGCGACCGCGACCTGTGCTTCGACCAATAGACGCTTGCTGAACTCCAGTGAACCCAGATGCGCAGCGCATTCGGGGATCTTCGCCCAGACAAACATGGAGGCACGGTTGAGTTTTACCGGCCAGCCTGCACGGTTGAAGGTTTCGACCAGCACATCCTGTCGTTTGTCATACTTGTTGACGATCTCTTCGACACAGCTCTGATCGCCGGTCAAAGCAACCGTAGCCGCCACCTGGATCGGGGTGAACATACCGTAGTCCAGCCACGATTTGATCTTCTGAAGTGCTCCGATCAGCTTGGGGTTCCCGACAAAGAAGCCGACACGCCAGCCCGCCATATTGTAGCTTTTCGAAAGGGTGAAGCTTTCCACTGCCACATCCTTGGCTCCCGGTACGCTCATGATCGACGGCGTCTTATAGCCGCGGAACGTAATATCGCCGTACGCGATATCGGAGATGATGTAAAAACGCTCTTTCTTCGCCAGAGCGACCAGACGCGTGTAAAACTCCGGCGTCACCGTAGCTGACGACGGGTTGTGAGGAAAGTTGACCACCACATATTTCGGCTTGACGAAAGAGTCTTTGAACGCTGTTTCAAGGTTCACAAAGAACTGATCTTCATCCACATTATAATCTTCGTCAAACGGCAGTTCCATCTTCTGGACATTGCCGCCGGCAAGAACGAAACCGTAGGAGTGGATCGGATAGGTCGGGTCCGGTACGACGATCACATCACCGGGGTTGGTAATGGCGTATGCAAGGTGGGCATAGCCCTCTTTTGAGCCCATGGTCGCTACCGCTTCGGTTACCGGGTCCAGATCGACCTCATAGCGCTCTTTATACCAGTCACAGATTGCCTTGCGCAATTTGATGATCCCTTTGGAGTCTGAATAACCGTGTGTTTTTGTCTTTTGCGCCGACTCAATAAGTTTTTCGCGAATATGCTCCGGCGTGTCACCGTCAGGGTTACCCATAGAAAAGTCGATGACGTCAGCACCTGCACGACGTTCATACATTTTCAATTCGTTAACTTCGGCGAATACGTACTTCGGAAGTCTCTGTATTCGGTCAAACTGAATTTCATTAAACATTGTTTCTCCTATTTTTTCCCGGAAGGACTAAATTCAAGTCCATATCTGATATTTGTTATTGTGTAAAGGTCACTGACCCTTATATAGCGTGTTTCCTGCGGTAAATTCAAATTAAATTCGCTTGTCTCTTCATCTTGCTTTATCACCTTTAACAGTCGCAGTGAGCTGTCATAAAGTGCGATATACGGGTACCAGAAATTTGCCCTGTGGCTTTTGATCTGCATCGATTTGATATGATCGACATCAAGCCACTTGGCATATTGAAGACGACTGTATTTTTTCTTCTTTCCAATTTCAAGCTGATCGACTTTAAGATGTGCTTTTGAGGTGTCGATATCATAGTGCCAATCCGTTGCGGAGTTGCGTACAATATCGATGATGTCACATCCGCACGTTGAAAGCTCTTTACGTAACAGTACCGGGTCCGTCACATACTCCGCTTCGAGTGAAATAGTCCACTCAAAACCACTTTCATCATTTTTCGACTCTTTCGTCACATAGCGGTAATACCCCATAGAGCGCAGGGTGTCACCCATCAACTTGACAAAAAAGAGCGGCGAACCGGTTGAATGAAAGGTCATCTCATACTGCTGCGGCTCTTCAAAGAAGAGGTGCAGCAACCCATTTTCCTGCAGCGTCTCAACAACTTTTACGACATTGATATGCTCTTTCGTGTAAAAATTTTTTGTATCTCTAAAGATAATATGAATGTAATCTCTGTTTTTTGAATAAGACTCTTCGCCGATAAAAGAGATGATCTTCTCGTCAAGAAGCTCTTCTTCTATCACTTCCTGTGCAAAAACCGAGAGGGCCAAGACCAAAACAAGCAGCAGCTTTTTCACCACAATTTACCTTTATTCCGCGCTTTGAACTCATCTTCATCAATCTTATGACAAACGCCGCTCTCATATAAAAAGAGCAGTTTGTCATTTACTCTATATTTTTTTGTTGTATCGCCACACTCCATGTCAAGATAACCGTATCCGGTCATGATAAGCCACTCTTTTTTCCCGTCAAGATCAAGAGGCTCAGTAATGATCTTTACTTTGCGTTTATGCGTCTCTGCATCGATAATACCCAGCCACAGCTTTCCATGCGGAACGATACGTAAGTAGAGCGGTACCGTCGGTTCCGGACCGTTGAGTGGTTCCTGCTGGAGCTGTGCACTCACTTGCTGTGCCTGGCTGTCAGGCACAGCCGTCGCGTTGCTCTCCGAAACGTCTTGTCCGAACTCGGCCGATTCGACCTCGTTGTCTTTGATCGGCTCATCAACATTAGCCGCATGAACAGGTTCCAGATTCAAATTCTTTTTCGCCTGATCTATTGCCGTATTGTTGATCTCTATCTTCGCCTCTTCAGGTACCGAAAAATCGATGAAAGTAAACAGCAGGATCAGCACAAGAACAACAGCAACCGCTGAAGCCCCATAGAGAACTTTTTTCTTTTCAAACAGCTTTGGGGCCGTTTCGGGAATCTCAAAACTGCTCTCGTGCGCCATCTCTTCCTGCGCCCGCGCAAAAAGGTACTCCTGCTTTAGTGCTGAAAGGTCGACTTTATATTCGCGCTCGAGTATGGAGAGAAAGCCAAAGAACTGTGCCTTTGCAAAAAGCGTGAACTCTTTATTCAAGATCGCCTCTACATGCGCCACCGGAATGTGTGTTGCTGAGGCGATCTTCTTGCTGCCTAACTCCTGAAGCTTTTCAAAATCATCCATCACTAACGCATCCTATCCATTAAAATTGCGCCGGCGGCACTGACATTGAGCGAATCAAAACCGTGTGCCATTTTAATGCTCACCGGATAATCAAGTTTTTCAACCACGCGATTAGAAAGCCCCTCTGACTCATTGCCCAAGACCAAGGCTCTTTTATAAGTGATATTCGCACCGTTGATGTCTTCTCCGTCCATTACGGCACCATAGATATAGTAACCTGAGGTCTTCAGATCATTCAGTACATCGTGGACATTATTGACGATCGCTATCGGCATGTCAAAGATCGCACCCGATGAGCTGCGGACTATAGCTTCAAGGTTTAGATGCTTTATGCCGCATACGACGATACCGTCAACCCCAAGGGCATAAGCACTTCGGATAATGGCGCCGATATTCCCGACATCAGTGATGCCGCTTAAAATGACAATAAACGGTTTGGTGCGCAGGGCCTCAAGGCTTTTGACTTCAACCCCATCTATATCGGCCAGAAACCCCTGATGGTTTCCGTTTTTAGCCATTTTCTGAGCAGCCTCGGGCGGTATACGTTTGATAGTAACACCCATCCGCATAAGGCGCGAGTACTCTTTTTTTTCCAGCTCTTTTGCTAGATAGAGCGTCTCAATACGGTGCGGGTACTTCTCAAGAAGATAATAAACTGGTTGTTTTCCATAGATTAACATCCGATGATTTTATCCAAAAATTTCTTTTAAAAATGTGAGAAAAATATTTTTGTGTTATATCGTTCGTGCAAGGCGGGATTTTATGGGCTTAAAGAGGCGTAAAAGCATCTGTTTTTTTGGCGGGACGAAGAGCTTTCGGCTACTGTTTCTTTTCGCCCAGTAAACGCTGATAACAGGCTTTTGGATGTTCTCCGGTAATCTTTGCGATCAATTTTGAGGCCACTTTGATAGGAAGATCAAAGGCCAGGATATCACGTTCGCTAATGCTGGAGCGATGGGTTTCACCTGCTTCGATAACGACAACCCACTCCCCTTTGACCGGTGCCGGGATCTTTGATCTGATCTCGGCAGCCGTACCGTGCAGATAGCTCTGATACTTTTTGGTCAGCTCTTTCGCTAAAAAGAGGCGGCGTTCAGGTGCTTCCAAGGCCAGTTCATCAAGCAGTTTCATCAAGCGGTGCGGTGCTTCATAGAGTACCGTTGTATAGCCGTTAAACAGTGCCTCTTGCAGTGCTGTGCTGCGATCGCTCCCTTTGTGCGGCAGAAATCCGAAAAAGAGCATTTGCGTTGCGACAAAGCCGCTCGCGACAAATGCGGTCAAGACCGCATTGGCCCCGGGCAGGATATCATACTTGATCCCGTTGTCAATACAATAACGCACCAGAGTCTGCCCCGGATCGCTGATACCCGGCATCCCCGCATCACTCACATAGACAACATTCTGTTCAAAAAATGAGGGTTCCAGTTTGTCAACAAAATCTTTCTCATTATGCGAATGCAGGGAGATAAATTCTTGTTCACGACGTTCCAGGTTATAGCGCGTATCCAGGATATTAAGAAGTTTTTTGGTGATTCGGGTGTCTTCACAGAGCAGGATATCTGCTTGTGAAAGCGTTTCCATGGCGCGCAGCGAGATATCGCCGATATTGCCGATAGGAGTAGGGACAAGGGTAAGCAATGCTTACTCTTAGATTATTTCTGTGCGTAACGTGCTTTGAATTTCTCAATACGTCCGGCAGTATCTACGATCTTCTCAGAACCGGTAAAGAACGGGTGGCATTCGTTACAGATATCGACACGTAGTTCGTCTTTCGTACTTTTAGTAACAAATTCGTTACCACAAGCACAAGATACTTTACACTCAACCGATGTAGGGTGAATCTCTTTTTTCATTTTCTTGCCTTTTGCGCCACGCTCTGTACGTAGTCGCGGTATATTTTTAGAATCCGTACGGGTGCGGATTTTAAGAAGGCGTATTGTATCGAAATCCGCTTAAATTAGCAAGCCCTCTCTGCGCGACGATGCAGGCGGCATAGAAGATGTCGGGAAGAGAATGGTTACAGAAGTATTTTCGAAGCGATCGCTGTGGCTGCGGTTTCGGAACGGAGTATCATCGGGGTATCGAGACGGACGACCTTCTGCTGCCGTAAAAGTGCACGTTCGGCCTCACTCAGTCCGCCTTCGCTGCCGATAAGAACCGTGTCTATGCCGCCGCTCTCGCCTAAGACCTCATCACAAAAGTCGAAGACCACCGTTTGCGGGTTTTGTGCGATAAAGGCTTCAATGTTTTTCACCTCATCGAAGCGCATCCGCGTACTGCGCCCGCACTGTTGCATCGAACTTTCCAGAATACGGTTGTAACGTTTGTAGTCGGGCTTGAAGTTCTTTTGCGAACGGTCGCAATAGATAAAGGTTATCTTCGTGACACCGAGCTCATTAAGAAGCGGCAGAACCTTTTCGACCGAGTTGCTGTCGACCACACACCAGCCGATATGCAGGGGCTTTGGGGCAGCGACCGCTTCCTCTTCCGCGCTGACCAGTTCAAGCGTCGCACTTCGCCCATCGATATTTGCGATGTTGTACCGGTAGAGTGTCTGGCTCTCTTCTCGTTGACGGAAACCGAGCTCATCACCAATCTTATGCCGGCGCACTTTGATGATGTATTTGAAAGCTTCGCCTTTCAATACCAGCTGCTCTTTTCCCGCATCATCATCAAACAGAAATCTCATATAAACATCCAGATACTGATGAGTATGATCAAGGCGATCTCGCTTATCAGAATTATCCGCGCATCTTTTTTATACTTCTCAAAAGCCCCCTCTTCAGCGATCGAGGCATACTTAAGCGGTTTCGACCGCTTGATCTCAAAGATGATAAGAACAACGGAAAGAAGAATCATTGCGACATTCGGGATCGTAAAACTGAGCTGTTTGGCGGCCATCATCACCATACCGGTAAAGATAGGGACGAACATCGCCATGAAGATCAGCGGACCCTGGATACGCATCTTCTTCAGGTAGGCTATTACGTCTTCGCTTCTGTTAAGCTGCCACAGACTCGCCAAAAAAATTGCTATCAGAAGCAGGACGCCCCACCAGTGAACAGATAGACTCATATTGTACATTGCATTCATAACCAAGATTTTACACAAATTCTTCTATAATCTTTCTGCTTATTTGAAGCAATTGATCTATTGATAAAAGGATTATTATGGCTGTAACTGTTGACGAGGCGCTTTCGCTTATCTTTGAACATGTAAAACCAAAATCGATACAGTTACTACCTATTGAGATGGCGCTCGGACATGTCCTGGCCGAAGAGATCACAGCCACGCATAACCTGCCCCCTTTTGACAACTCGGCGATGGATGGTTATGCCGTTAAAAATGCCGATGCAGGAAAGTCTCTTGAATGTCTTCACACGATCTTTGCCGGCGACAAAGAGGAGATCAAGCTGCAGGAGGGAAACTGCATCAAGATCATGACCGGGGCCCGTATCCCCCACGGTTGTGAGGCGATCGTTCCCGTTGAGGAGACCACTGCTGAAAGTGACAAGATCACGATGCCCGAAAAGATCCGCCCGGCTCAGCATATCCGCCTGACCGGTGAAGATATTCAAAGCGGTGACCGTCTGCTGGAAAAAGGCGAAAGACTCCATGCCCACCACATTACTCTGCTGGCGTCACAGGGGATCTCCCAGGTCCACGTCTATAAAAAGCCCCGTGTTGCCCTCTTCGCCTCAGGCAGTGAGCTCAAAATGCACTTCGAGCAAGTTACGGACTACCAGCTCTACAATACCAACACGCCGACCATCATGGCCCGTTGCCAGGAGCTAGGCTGTGCGGTCCAGTTCATCGGAACCGCAGTTGATTCGCTCGAGAGCATCCACGAACTGATCGAATCAGCACTCGACTCCGATCTCATTATCACCTCGGGCGGTGTCAGTGTCGGCGATGCCGACTACACCAAAGAGGCATTCGCAGCCTTTGACTACACCAATATCTTTGAAAAAATCGAGATCAAACCGGGGAAACCGACCACTTTCGGCCGCATCGGCAACACCTACGTCCTGAACCTGCCGGGCAATCCTCTGGCGGCAGCCCTTATCTTCGAGATATTCGGACAAAGTACCATCAATGCGCTCTCCGCTGTCAGCGAGAAGTACCTTGCCACCCTGCAGGCCAAGCTCAAAGGAAGCTATAAAACACGTCCCGGACGCAACACCCTGGTGCCGGGTTATTATGACGGTGAAAGTTTTGACGTGTGCAAAAAGTATGCGCCCGGCATGGTCTCGCCGCTAGCGAAGGCCAATGCTTTGATCTTTGTCGATGCGGGTGTGAGCGAGCTGGAAGAGGGGCACGCCGTCAAGATCATTCCGACACGCTTCAGTTTCAACTGCGTCGAACCGAAATCGCTTTTCACAAAATAGTTTTCTTTTTTTGAATGGTTTTAGATAGTTAGTATTCAATTTTTTTGACATTTTGAATTACGTAGAAAATTCGATGTTCCGTGCAATAAGGCATAGCCGGATTGAAAAGCGTCAGCTTTTAATTTCAAATCAATGCGTTACCGCTTGGCTCTTTTCGAAGCATCTGCAGAGCTGACTGGAACTCTCTTTTTCTCGTTAAGAAAATTACTCTGTCTGAGCGTAAGCGAGTTAGGAATTTTTAGAGGAAAAGAGAGTGTAAGGAAGGTAGTCGACAGCCTGTCAACCTCGAAGCCGATTCGAGAGCTTTTTTGGTTTCGTTTTTTTGCGGAGAAAAAAAGGAAAGAGTGTATGAAACAAAAGTTATTCGTTCCTATATTTGTGTCACAACAGATCTTAACTGCACAACTTCTTTAAATGTATTTTGATAGCTAGTATGTTACTTTTTACGATGCGACATTTAGTGTCGCCCTGCATTACACTTTAGTGTTTTATCTTCTTGCTCGCTCAAGAAACGCCTTCGACGATGTTTCACATAACTTCTACGGTTCCAACCCTAAAAAAGCCAAGCAGTTGGCTTTTTCTTAACGGCTTTCACCTAACGAAAAAGAAGAAGAGCGAAGTGAAACTGCCCGGACTTTGCATTTCTCTAGCTTCGCCCGTTGCCGGACCTTCGTCCGGTCAACCTGAATCTTCTAACTAAAAGATAATAATTCTTCATTATAAGACTTCAACATCTAAAATATCAGTGATGCCATTTAATTTTAAACCGTTTTGGGGTTGATGAAATGGTTGCCTTTTTTTATCTTCTCCCAAAGCTCAGGGTCGTGCCAGTCGGCACGTACGGCGTCGCTGAAAACAATCTTCTCCGGATCGATCTTGCCCATCAGCTCCGAATAGGCGTCGGCTTCAAACCCCTGGGCGTACCCTGTCGCGGTCTCATGGACGATGACGCTGTTGAGTCGGACCTCTTTTTCACCGTTGACCATCGAGGTCAGTTTCAACAACTCGTTGATCATCACAAAGATCACACGCGAAAACTGCTCGGCCGAGGGGGAGACCGGCAGCTGCACCCAGCGGGAAGAGTGTTTTTTCATATCTTCAAGATACTCTTTATCATCCCCGTCCCACAGCGTGATCGCATGGTCAAAACTGTCGATCAGCTCTTTCATGTTCTGCTTCATCAGACCGAAATCATAGACCATCTGGCCGTTGTCCAAGAAATTGGATTCAAACAGTATCTCGATGATGTAGGAGTGCCCGTGAATCGAAGCCCGGCAGCGCTGAGAGGAGCAGCCGCGGACTATGTGCGCGTTTTCAAACTTAAAAGACTTTCGAATTATCATGGCATATCTACTTTAGATTGGACTCCGCCGGTGGTACTTCGTACATCACCTCTGGTTCCGAGCCTAAAAAAGCCAAGAAGTTGGCTTTTTCTAACGACTCTCACATTCTCGAATTTAAACTGTTTTCTGATTATCATAAAATGCATTATAGCATTTAAAAAAGGGAGAAGAAAAATATACCTCTGTTAAAAGTTTCAGATTTAGTGTAGATTGTGCTGGATGTGATCCCGAAGGCGCACTAGTGTGCGTCGAGCGGTGAACTCCGGTGCAAGATGCGCTAAAGCTGTAACTTTTAGTTAAACGCCGTGGACTTCGTCCCAGATGCGGATATGGAGACGGTCACTGTAGGTGTACCCCTTCACTTTGCAGTATTCGATCAGCGGCAGCGCGTTTCTCTCGACCTCCGCTCTGGAGCCGCCGACCGGCATGCAGTAGACCTGGGTTCCCGGTGCATGGGAGAGGATCTCCTCGATCTGTTCGTCCAGCCCGATGTCGATCGAGTCGGCGTCTATCGAAAATTTAAAGAAGGCCTCTTTCGCATTGGTCGCCAGGGAGAAGATCGTATTCGGACGGATCCGCTTGCTGTAGGACTCGCCGCTGTTCTCAAGTTTAACGGACAGGGCAAAGACGCACGCTTTATAGACAGGGTACTTCTCAAAATCCACCCCGAGAGAACCGTTCGTCTCGAAGGTGATACGCAGACCTCTTCCGACTATCGCCTCCAGAAAAGCGACAAAAATCGGATCGTCCGCAACCATCAGCGGTTCACCGCCCGTCAACACCACATCAACATTGGGCGGCAGTTCATACTGGTCAAAGACGCTCAGCAGCTGCTGCAGCTCTCTAATCTCGATCCACTCCGAAGCGAAATGCTCCCGGTTGACCGCATAGACGGTGTCGCATCCCAGGACCGTGGTGCCGTCCGGTGCCTGCTGTTCGCAGCCGAAGCCTTCGCAGCGCATATTGCAGCCGCCGAAACGGAAAAAGAGCGAGGGCACGCCGACATAGCGACCCTCACCCTGGATAGAGAAAAAATGTTCGACCAGGTAGATCAAAAGGTTCTCTTTTGTTTGATGTGAATGGTGAATGGTGAATGGTAAATGGGAAAAACATATTGCATTTTAACTGTCTTTACTAATTTGTTTTGATCTGATGAGTCCAAGTAACATGCGTTTAATAGACTGTAGATCATTATACAGCGGATCAATAGAATGTACATAATTTAAATTCTTTGCTATCAGAAGTTGTGTTTCTACTTCTGAGGCTGAACCTAGAGCAATGTACAAAAATTGAACAAACTCTTTATTACTATGGCGAGCTGATCCTTCAGCAATATTCGAAGGTATTGACACACAAGCCCTTCGAATTTGGTTTGTTAATCCAAACCGTTCATCCGATGGAAATTGTTGTGTAAGTTCATAGAGAGCAGTAACAAAATGCATTGAATTCTGCCATACATCTAAATTTTTATGCATACAGACACCCTCTCCTATTTACTATTATCCATTCACCATTTACCGATTTCACGTCGTGAAATCATCCACCGGTTTCATAAAACGCGCGGGTAGAGACCTCATGGTCGTCGTCGTTCCAGCGGTTCTTCTCCGGCTTGGTACGGATCACCTCTTTAAGCACCAGTGCCGCCTCCTTGATGTCGCCTCGCTTGATGGCGTCATGAATGCTCATCGCCTCGTCGAAATAGAGACAGGGGATCAGATTGCCTTCGGCCGTTAAACGGATCCGGTTGCATTTTTTACAGAAGTCGTCTTTATGCGGCTCGATAATACCGAACTCGTAGCCGTCTTCGAGCTTGTAGTAGTGTGACGGGGAGTGGCCGTCAAAACCCTCATCCTCATAGGCATAACGGCTGCCGATGACAGAAAGCAGCTCCGGGCTCTGCATCCCCTTGATGTCGACTTCGGCATGGACGTTTTCCATATATTCGATAAAACGTACCACCATGCCACGTTCCTTACAGTACTCCAGAACATCCAGTATCTCGTTGTCGTTGAGCCCTTTCATCGGCACCATGTTAACCTTGACTTTCAGGCCGACGGCCAGGGCCTCTTCAACACCTTCAAGAACCTGTTTCAAAACATCTTTTTTCGCGATCTTTTCCGCCATTTCCGGCTTGAGCGAGTCGATTGAGACATTGATACGTTTCAACCCCGCGTCTTTGAGTTTCTGCGCCGCGCCTTTAAGCAGAAAGGCGTTGGTCGTCATCGCCAGGTCGATGTCGTTTTTATAGTCGTAGATCATCTTGATAAACTTGTCAAGGTCTTCGCGAAGCAGCGGTTCACCGCCGGTGATTCGGATCTTTTTGACCCCTTCGTCGATCGCGACTTTAATAAATTCGAAAAGCTCTTCAAAGCTCAGAAGGTTCTCTTTCGGAACCCAGGAGAAAGGCTTTTCTGGCATACAGTATTGACATCTGAAATTGCAGCGTTCCGTTACCGAAACACGCAAATAGTCCACTGTTCTGCCGTAACTGTCAATTAACACAATAGTTCCTTCTTCTTCACCGTTGAGGATGAAATCTTTCTTGGGTATGGTGATATTCGGTTCATATAATTTTCAATAATAGATGAAAGGGTATCAAATAAAATATATTAGTAGGGTTATAATGCAAAGCAGAGAGAAATATCTTGATTTTGATTAAGAACGGTTACACCTCTCTATTGTAGATAAGCGAATTATGTGTGATTTTTCTTTGAAAAAGAGAATGTATTTTGTGTTTAAAAGGGAAGAAAACAGAGACCGTTAAGAGAAAAACTCTCTTAACAGCATAAAACCTACTAGTGCAGGTCTCTCCATACCTGGCGTTTCCAGAGATACGCGAAGATTGCGAAGATGACAAGGAAGATCATAACAGTCTTACCGACTTCGTTGCGCTCTTCGGCTTTCGGATCACCCGCCATCTTAAGATACTCGATCACTTTCTCTGCAGATTCGGCAGTTACACCCGTACGAGGCATTGCCGTCCCTTTAAGAAGGTGCTGCGGGTTCTCGATGAATGTCGAAAGATAGTGCTCGTTACGTGAACGGATGTACATCGAAAGATCCGGCGGCAATTTACCCATGTAGGCTTTGACAGAATCTTGGTACTCAAGTACATCGGCATCGTAACGAAGCTCGTCTTTTTTGTACTTGAATGCCGGTTTTTCACCCATCTGCGTCCAGTTGGTATAACGTACCGCATGACAACGGCCGCAGGCATTTTCAAAGGCCATCGTCGGTGTCACCTCTTCGGCTTTGACGGCAATCGACTGAAGGTAGGCAACGATATCCGCTGTCTCCTGCTCGATGTCACCGCCCGCACCGTAGAAGTTCGGCATCGGGTGAGGACGTGTGTCTGAGAACTTGTGTTCCACCATCGTTGCATGAGCCGGGTTGTTGATTACGGCTGCAAGGAATTTTGCATCGTAGATCGCACCGGCGTTACTAAGGTCAGGCGGGTTGACACCGTAAGCAGCCGCCGAGTCTTTGGCAGACATACCCGTCTCCATGCCCAGTGCTTTGACGTTGTGACAGCCGATACAGCCGCCTGCCATAAACGTGTCGGCACCGCGCGTCGCATCACCCTCTTTTGTCAACGACGGAAGATCCGCGTAAGCAAACTGCTCGCTGTCAATATGCGCATGCATCTGAGAGTGAGCGAACGGCTCTACCAGCCAATAAGTTAGTAGAGAAAAGAAAGTGACAACCGCTAATATAAATAATTCTTTCATTATGATCTTCTCCCTAACACTTTTTTTCTAATTTTGTAATAAACGGCAGGGCAACCCACAAAGCGATAAAGACAACTGCGGCGACCAGACCGATAGTACTGAAGATACCCTCCGGCGGCAATTTACCCATCGCGGTCAGGACGATCATATCGACGACCATGATCCAGAACCAGAGCATAAATGCACCGCGGCGGCTTGCCGGAACGGCATTCGGACTTCTGTCAAGGAACGGCAACAGGAAGAAGATTACCTGAGCAAAACCGAACGCGATCAGACCGATATCTTTCGAGAACGGACGAAGGATCTCGTAAGACCATAGGAAATACCACTCCGGATAGATGTGTGCCGGTGTAACAAGACCGTCAGCCGGATCAAAGTTGACCGGGTCCATCGCAAAGTTGAAATGCCAGAAGACCAGGTAGAAGAAAAAGAGCAGGTAGACGGCAACAACGAACATGTCTTTACTCATAAAGTCGTTCGCAAACGCGATCACTTTAGAAGCCGCTTTGTTACCCGCTTTGTATTTCTCAGCTTCGACTTTAAAATCGATCTCTTCACCCTTCTGGTTGTTAACGTGCGGAATACGAAGCGCACCGAAGTGAATACCGATCAGCGCAAGGATCGCCAACGGGATCAAAAGCACGTGAAGCATAAAGAAACGGTCAAGGAATGCCTGCGCAGGGACATAGTCACCGCGGATCCATTCGACAAGACTGTTCACTTCCAGAGAACCGAGGCTGAAGAGGTTGGTAATAACCATACCCGCCCAGTATGACATCTGACCCCAAGGAAGCATATAGCCCGAAAACGCTTCTGCCGAGAATGCGACAAAAAGCAGCATACCCGAGATCCAGATCATCTCACGGCCTTTTTTGTATGAGCCGTAGTAGATACCCGTGAACATGTGGATATAGATGATCAAAAAGACGACAGACGCCGCTACAGCGTGGACATGACGCCATAACCAGCCAAACTCCACCTCTTGCATAATCGTGTAGTTGACACTGTCAAATGCCGTTGCGACATTCGGCTGATAGTACATCAACAGGAAAATACCCGAAACGAGCAGGATACCGAATGTAACCGCAAGTACCATACCCATCGCCCAGAGAAAGTTGATATCTTTAGGAATCCAATACTCTTTTGCCAGAACACGGCGAAGAGTGTTAACTGCCAAACGCTGGTCAAGCCATTCGTTCAGACTGTTTGCTTTTTCAAAATGTGCCATAAAACCTCTCCTCTATGCTAGGCGATAACGCCAGATTCTTTCATCTTTTTATATTCAGGACCCTCTTCGCCCAAAACAACGGAATTACCTGTGATCTTAAAAGGAGGGATGACAAGAGGACTTGGCGGCGGCGCAAGCGTGTCGATACCGGCAAAGTCAAATTCCCCACCATGGCAGGCGCATTTGAAATCTTTTTTATCTTCACGGTATGCCGGAATACACCCGAGGTGGGTACAGAGGCCGATAGCGATCATAAAGTGATCGTCACCGACGACGATATCACGCGCTGCCTGCTCTTCGTTTTGAGAAGCAACCATCTCTGCTGTCTTTTTTAAGACAAAGATCGGTTTACCGCGCCATTTTTCAACGATCAGTTTGTTTGCAACACATGCTGAAACATCGATCGTCGTAAAACCTGCAGCTTTGACGCTCGGAAGCGGATCCCATGACTTCTTCATGGCATATAAAGCACCTACAGCTCCGACGCCTGCTACAGCACCGAAAGCTTTACCCATAAAGCCTCTTCTAGTTTGATTCATTTCTATACTCACTGTGTGAAATTTTCACACCTATAGTAGATTAAAGCAGATTAATTTATGATAAAGATAAGATATCTTTAAGAAATTTGGTAATTTTCTGTGTAGATTGTGCCAGTTGGTGATAATTGTGTGATAGAGAGATTTCAAGCTGTTTCATGAGTTCCGTTCTGTCAAATCCCTCCACGATCGGGACATTAAGCGATTCAAAAAGCGGGATGAAATCGCGCACATAGTCTGGTCGCTGAATGAAGACAGGACGACCGCCAGAAGCAAGATTCTCAAGGGCAGCCTGCGGTGAAGCGGTCACAAAGAGTTTGGAACCCTGAACCACCTCATCATACTCTTCGAACTCATAGACTTTTTTAAAGGCCGGGGCAAGCTTCTCTTCATAGTTCATGAAAAAGTAAAATCCAAGGATCAGGTCCGCTTCCAGCGCTTCAAAGATATCCAGGTTTTTAAACAGGTCCTCTTCATAGTCATCATCGCCGAAGAAAAAACTCTTCTCTATTGTTTTGGGAACCTTTTCAAAATATTTATCGTCAACAGCGACACCTTGACAGATACCTTCGCCTTCCAGATACGGCGAGATCAAAAACTCTCCGGGCAGCTTCGTCGCATTCGGATCATCACTGACACGGACAAAGGTCGAAAAGTACTCCGTCATCTCTTTATGCATCACCGGATTGATCTCATCCGAGTCAAAGATGATCTTATCACCGTGATGGGCGATCTGCGGGATGTTTCGGACGACATCGATCCCGACGGAGCGCTTGACCCCGAAATCCTTCGCTACCGAAGCAATACGGAAGTCGGATGTCAATAGGGTGATATCGACATCCCCCAGAGCGCGGATAATCGTCGCCGCACGGCGGAAACGGTCCAACCCGATGCGGTGGCCGGTATGTACATAGTAAAAAAGTCTCATCATAACAACTTTGTAAATGGATTTAATAAAAGGCATTATAGGCTAAAGATAACAGGAAAGGCTGAAGCTGAAAAGTATGGTGTGTTTTCATAATGTGGGGATAAGGCAAACACTATGTACACCTACTTCATGCTTTAGACGCATTTTACACAACAATGTTAGGAACTTGTTATACTCTTCCATATCTATAAAGATCTCTCCTCTCTCTACACCTCTTTCGATCACATGATGAAAGCCTGATAATTCTATTCGAGATAGTCTTGCCATGATTCATTTTTTTGAAGACGGTTTTATTCTAACGTAATTAGTATCGGTAACCTACCCCCCCCCATTTTTTCTAAACCCTGTAGAAAGACTTATTCCGTCACTGTAGATTATAATTAGCCGCATCGTTCTCATCATGCATACAGGGACGAGGTATTGATTTGTCGTAAATAAGACGCTTAGGTACTAGGCATTGAGCAGAGAAAAAGTGTAAAAGAGATACGTTCCCATCGCGAGATGGGAACAAGAAGGTGTTTAGTTGAGCTGGCAGCCCGTACCGCTGACACTGCCGCTGGAACCGTCGCTTGGATCGGACCAGCTTGCATTCAGCGTACCGTTATCGAGGTAAATACTCCCGCCGCCGGTCGTCGTATCGTCAATAGTGAAAGTAAGTGTCGTGCCTTCGACCAGACCGCTGATAGGGAATTTTTCGTCCATTTCGATGTCGTAACCCAAACCTGTCACTTTGCCGTCAGCATCGATGTCCATGGTGAAGAGCCCACCGAATCCTGTAGTATCGGTATACCTACCGGTGAAACGGTACTTGGCCGTAGGCGAACTGCCGATACGGTTTGCGGTGAGCGCCACGGAAATGCCGTCAGGCGAGACTGTCGCGGTTCCGTCAAGATGGTCCGCATCTGCAAACGATGCGGTGGCGCTTACGCTGCCGTCATAATAAGGATTGTAGGGGTCACTAGGATCGACGGTGTACAGGCCGCCGCTGAAACTGAGAGTCCTCGCCACGGTATTCCTGGAGCCACTCGTCAGATCCATAAATGTGGTGTATGAATCGTTCTTCGCCCGTGCGATGACGGTGTTGTCAGCCTGTACCAACACGCCCCAGTCGCCGCTGTCATCCGAGGTGTTCCAGCGGCCGATGTACGCACCGCTGTAGGCGCATTCGAGCGTCCCAAGAAAATGTGTTTCTGCCTGTGCCGCAGTCGGTAGAGTTGCAGGCGCATCGGCTCCAAGAGCCGAACTGACTGAACCGTAGAATTGTGATTCGGAAAGGTTGTAATCCGGTGTCGTCCAGGCCGCAGCGGCCTGAATCGTCGCATCAGAGATCTGAATCCCCGATTTGGTCGTATTCTCGTCCAGTGCAAGTAGCAGGCGTACGATATTATTGACTTCTGGGTCCAGAAGGGTCGTCGCATTCGGGGCAAAATCAAGCGGCGTAATGACTGGCGATCCAGCAGCCTGCCCGATGGTCAGCCCGCCGATGCTGAACGTGACGGTCTCGCCGGAAAGGTAACCAAATGCACCCGAAGCACCCGTGGTACCGTTGCCATCGCCTGAACGGGTATAAGTTACCCCTTCGACACCGCTGTCCATGAAATAGCCTGTTTGAAGTGACGGTTCTGTCGTACCGTCACTTCCGCCTCCGCCTCCGCAGCCCGCGGTGAACAATACCGCCGCGGCAGACACCGCTATAGCACTCATCAATTTCATTGCATATCCTTTCAGTTAAAAATACACTACGATTATAATGACAATTTATAAATATAAATTAAAAAAAACTATTTAAAACTCTTCCCGGTTGCGTTGCCTTATAATAATGAAACTACTGTCTATTCGGTGTAAAACTGGGCAGTCCGGTATGCTTTTTCGACAATAGTTTTTTTACTGCAGGATAGTTTGAGTTTATTTAAGTGTGACGCTTCAAAAGATTGTGAAAGCATAGCTTCGGCTATTACATGCTGGACGTTTTTGGAAGTTTATATTGAGATATCCGTTTCCACGTACAATGTGGAAACGGGAAGTGACACAAACAAGGCAGTGTTTACGAAGCCTGCTGTTTCTTTTCCGACATCTTGATATAGATATGCAGGATCTCGATGGCCGCCGGGGTGATGCCCGAGATCTGTGAAGCGGCCTGCAGGGTCGGCGGCTGAAACTTCTCGAGCTTGTCGATCACCTCTTTGGAGAAACCGCGCACCGAGGCAAAATCAAAGTTTGCAGGGATCTTGATGTGAAGGTTCTGCTTCATCTTCTCAATGTCATCCTGCTGTTTTTCGACATAGCGTGCATATTTCGCCTCGACCAGGATCTGTTCCTGGATGTAGTCGTCGAACTTTGCCAGCTCCGGCAGCAGTTTCGCCAGTTTGTCGAGGGTAAAACTCTTTCTGGCAATGATCTGCTGCGCATTGACCTTGTCGCTGATGCGCTCTTCGCCGATACTCTCCAAAAAGGCGATAAACTCTTTGTTCGGCGTATAATCCGTCGCATTGATGAGTGCAACGCCTTCTTTAATCTGAGCGATCTTCTTCTCGACGGCGGCATGTTCTTCGTCACTGATCAGACCCAGCGCGTGACCGTATTTGCTCAGGCGCATGTCGGCCGACTCCTCGCGCAGCAGCAGACGGTACTCCGCGCGTGAAGTGAACATACGGTAGGGCTCTTTCGTCCCTTTTGTCACGAGATCGTCGATCAATACACCGATATAGGCTTCGTCGCGTCCCAGGATCAGCGGCTCTTTTTCCTGCAGGCTCAATGCGGCGTTGATACCCGCCATCAGCCCCTGTGCCGCCGCCTCTTCATATCCCGTCGTTCCGTTGATCTGTCCCGCAAGGTAGAGGTTCTTGACCTTTTTGGTCTCAAGCGAATGGGTCAGCTCCGTCGGATCGACGTAGTCGTACTCGATCGCATACCCGTAACGGACGATCTTCGCATTTTCCATCCCTTTGATCGAGTGGACCATCGCCTGCTGAACATCAGGCGGCAGGGAGGTGCTCATACCGTTGATGTAGCACTCCGTGTTGTCCATCGTCTGCGGTTCGATAAAGAGGTGGTGACGCTCTTTGTCGCGGAAACGGTTGATCTTGTCCTCGATACTCGGGCAGTAGCGCGGTCCGACCCCTTCTATCTGGCCGGTAAAAAGCGGCGCGCGGTAGAAGTTCTTTTCGATGATCTCATGCGTGTCAATATTGGTATAGGTGATATAACACGGCAGCTGCTGTTTGTTCTCTTTGAATTTCGCTCTGTCGGTTCGGAAACTGAACGGCGTCGGCAGTTCATCGCCCGGCTGCTCTTCCATGACAGAAAAATCGATACTTGAACTGTCGATCCGCGGGCAGGTTCCCGTCTTGAGACGGCCGATGGTCAGACCTGCATCCATCAGGGAGATGGAGAGTTTATTGGCCGCGAACTCGCCGAAACGCCCCGCCTCCTGTGTGATCTCGCCGACATGCACGACACCGCGCAAAAAAGTCCCTGTCGTCAAAATGACTTTCTTCGCGCTGAACTCATTGAGCAGGCTGGTACGCACACCGACAACGCTGTCACCTTCCATCAACAGGTCGTCAACGGTCTCCTGCAACAGCTCGAGGTTCGGGGTGTTTAGCACAATATTACGCGCGATGACACGGTACTGGTCCATGTCAATCTGCGCGCGTGTTCCGCGTACTGCCGGCCCTTTGGTGTTGTTGAGGATACGAAACTGGATCCCGGCTTCGTCGGTAATCAGCCCCATCTCGCCGCCGAGGGCATCAAGTTCACGCACCAGATGCCCTTTGGCTAGACCGCCGACCGCCGGGTTACAGCTCGTTGCACCGACATTTTCAGCCAGCATCGAGACCAGCAGTGTCTTCTGACCCATACGCGCAGCGGCCAGGGAGGCCTCGACCCCGGCATGGCCGCCACCGACAACGATTACATCATAATTCATATCTTTTCCATTTTCAAGGTGCAGCATATACTGCTTTTAATGGTGCAATTATAGCGTGAAGAGGCAAAAGAGAGTCAGCGGCTCTCTCTTAGTCTCTGATTTTTACTATTTGTTAAGCCTTGAAAGTACAAAAATCGAACAGGACCTGCTCTCTTTACAGCAGACCGTTCTCTTTTATCACTGCTTCAAAGGCCTCAGCCATCAGCCCGTATCCTATTGCATTGGGATGGATACGGTCACTTTTCAATGCCGGTTCACTCTCTATCTTCTCTAGAATGTTCCCTTCGAAAAGAACACCTTTTTCCTGGGCGATCTCTTCATAAAGCGCCACGGTATTGGGTCCGAACAGCCCAAAACCTGGCACGCCGACCAGCAGTACCTCTGCCCCGCTCTTTCGTGAAAGCTGTATCATCGCGATCAGGTTGAGTTTAAGCTGCTCTCTTGACGATTGTCTCAGAATATCATTGCCGCCGTGACACAAGATCACAAGCGCAGGATGGTATCGCTCAAGCAATCCGGGTAGCCTTTTTAATCCCGCTGACGAAACTTCCCCCGATATACCGGCATTGATGACACTGCGTCCGATACGTGTTTGCAGCTGTTTCGGATAACTCATCTCCACTGCACCGTAGCCATAGGTCAGACTGTCGCCGAAAGCCAGTACCCGTGCATCAGATCCAAGTCTTTGTCTCTCAGGCGATGGTGTATCGAATCTGTTCAGAAAAAGAAGTACCAGGATAAGGCCAAGAAAAAGTGCTGCTAAATTGGTTTTGTTCATGTGATTACTCTAAAAATGAGTTGTCTTAAATGTAGATATAAGAAGAAGGAAGGAAAACGCAGGAGAGTCCTGCGCAGAGACTACTCAGCTACTGGAGCTTGGTCTACAGCGATAATGCCGTTCTCATCAGCTTTAAGAACGTCAGGCTGCTGCCCCTGATTTTGTACTTTTGCAGGTGCTGCTTCTGGTGCGTTAGCACTACAACCGGCAAATCCAACTGCCAACAATGCAAGTAGTGCTACAGAAAAGATTTTTTTCATATTTATCCCCTTTGAATATGTCGCTTTCCGAGCTTTTACCGTCCCCGTACAGGTGATGAAAAAAGGCTCGAATTTTACGCTTGGGTGATTATAACAAAAATATCACATCTTTTCTCTTTTGACCTGCACAACTTCTAAAAATCGGTTTCAGGCAGATCAAATTGCTAGGATATGCAACAGTCAAAGGCTGCGAGATACCTATCTTAGCTCTATTCAAGTTCTTTCTTGAATTTTTCCGCATAAAAACGAACACCGAGATAATCGCACAGTAATCTTGTATCTACTTCGGCATTGCCGAGACAACTTGTCGCACCCGGTGAGGGTGTCATATTGAAGATCACGCCGATCTCTGTCTCTATCTTCGCTTCGCCCAGAAGCAGTTCTTTCTTCACCTTGTCGATCACCTGCGGACGCAGACCCCCGACATTTTCGGCGAACTCGATCTCCTCCGGTTCAATATTCGGAATGATCTTTCTCAGCTCTTTGACAAACTCGTTTCGCCGAAGACCTGGGATCTCATAGATAAAGTTCCTGAAAATGTAGTCGCGGATATCATCATCTTTCAGAAGATCGTAGAAGACCTTTACGACGGTCTCATCAGGGCTGAGCGCATGTAAAAAGTCGACAAAGTGGCTTGCGCGGTAACGCTCCAGTTTGGGCAGGGCCAGCGCTGTCGGACCGAAGCGGGCGATGCCGTCTTTGACCAGATCGGGATCGCCGTGGACAGCGGCAAAAGGGAGTTTCGGGTTTTGCACCGTATAGACTTTGGAGTTCAGTATGTTCTCTTTGGCATAAAAAAAACTTCCGCCTATCGGCAGGCAGGAGTACGCCTCGCCGAAACCCATTTGATGGGCCAAAAGCAGGGAGTGTGCCCCGGCATTGACGACGACAAAGTCCACAAAATACTCCCCCTCATCACTTGCCAAAATAATTTTGTCGCCCCGCTTTTTCATCGACGTTATCTGGGTGTTCAAAAAGAGCTCCACCTCTTTTTTGGACTCTTTTTTGGCATTATCGACAAAGCTCTTCGCAATAGCACCGAAGTCTACGGCAGAATATTGATCTTTTGCCCCCATCGCGACAACCGGTTCAGTCCGCCCTTCCATCAATGCCGGTTCGATCTCGGCCAAGGCCGTTTCATCCCAAAGTTCCATATAGGGGTAGAGCGCTACGAACTCTTTATAGCGCTTTTTGATATAGGCCACTTCTTCGGCACCGACGCCCAGTGCCATCTTCGTAACCTTGTGGATATGTTTGCCGCCGTAGCCGTGGTTAAGGGCATATCTTTCCAGCATGTTCGCCGTACGTTTGACCTTTTTGGCCTTCGCATAGGTGTAATTGGTCTCGATATCGCCGCAGTGCAAAGTCTGGGAGTTGCTTCTGGCATTGGTGTTGACGCTGCCTATCTCATCATACTTTTCAAAAAGAGCGACACTCGAGAGGTCGGTATAACGGGCCAGGGTGTAAAGCAGTGAAGTTCCGGAGATGCCGCCGCCGATAATGGCGACCTGAAAATAGTGGTTGTCATGCATATCATTTCTTCATAATAAAAATTTATACACTATAATATATTATTTATTAACATACGGCAGCCCCTCTACCAAAACAGACAAATTGACACCTGCATATTTAATATAATCCTGCCGCACATCACCTAGCTCTCTTCTTTCATCTTTTATCCATTTTCAAAGCGATATAATGTCGAAAACAGAGGGCGTATCCTATGCCCCGGAAAGATTTTCCCATGCAAGCACAATTTTCACAAGAGTTCCCGAAGTTCAAAGCGAAGATCCAGAACTTCATCACAACGACGAAGTTCAAAGAGAAATCAGCCGAATATGAAGAGCTCTTTAACCAGATGGCATCCGTCGCACCGGATGACATGAAACACTACATCGAAAAGTCGCCGACATTTCTTCAGGCACGCAACAAAAGCCTTGCGTTGATGGAGCGCATCGTTGCGATTCATAAAGAACTCGAAGAGATCTTTGAGATGGACGAGATTACCTTGGGACTCAAATTCAAATACAACCTGAACGAGGTTGACGAGCTGATCGGCAACAAGGTCAAAGAGGCGGCCAACCTGGTTCACCAGTTCGGTATCGTCTCAGAAGAAGGGCGTAAAGCGATAGAGATGGTCGACGACCCCTTTCTGTCACAGGCCCTTTAAGTCAGACCATGCCATTCGAACATTTTCCTAAAGAAGCCATCCCTTTTTTAAGGTCAATTGAACAAAACAATACCAAAGAGTGGTTTGAAGCCCATAAAGATGGCTATACCAAATACATCCTGGAACCAAGCCGTGCCTTTGTCGAAGAGATGGGCGAACATCTGCAGGCCCTTGTACCGACGATCAATGCCATCCCGAAGATCAACCACTCTCTCTTTCGTATCTATCGTGACACCCGTTTTTCCAAAGACAAAACCCCCATCAAATCCAAGATCGGCATTATCTTTTGGCAGGGCCAGGATATACGGATGCAGTCAAGCTGCTTTTACCTGCACTTTTCACCCCGGGAGCTGCTCATCGCTTCCGGTATAAGGACCTTTGATCCTGATCTTTTAGCTGCTTACCGCGACTATATCAAAGTCGATAAAAACCGTGAGGCACTCCACCTGATTCTGGAAGCGCTGAAGAACAGAGGGTACACTGTTGAAGAACCCCACTATAAACGTCTGCCTAGAGGGTTCGACAAAAAGATGAGTCTGGAATATTTAGCCCGAATGAAAGCTATAGCCGTCTATCATACGGACAAAGCTTCGCTTATCTCAGAAAAAAAACTTATTCCTGAACTTTACAGACATTATGAAACTTTTCTGCCGCTGCAGCAGTGGCTGTATGTAATGAGCCTGACCAAATCACGCGATTAATCGACCCACCACATTCGTAACAGTAAACCGGCAGTAGAGGTGTAGCCCACCTCGCTGAAACGGATCTCCCCCGAAGCATCATAGATAAATGTTGTCGGATAGCCTTGAACATTAAAGCGACTGGCCCACCGTCCGTCATTATCATTTATGACACCAAAATCAAATTCACGTTCTTCCATATAGGTTCGCAGCGCTTCATTATCGCCTGACTTCACGGCAAATGTTACAACGTTATATTGTTTTGAGAGACGCTGAATGTTGTCTGCTTCGACCTTGCAGGTGGGACACCACGTCGCCCAAAAATGAATAAGCAGCGGTTTGCCTTCAAAAACGGCGGAATCAAACTGATCACCGCTGATCAGCAACGCTTTTATTGCAGGCAGTTGATTCTCTGTAATGTCAGGTTTACGTATATAACTCAAGACATTGCTGATCACCAAAATCATAAGCAGCATAATAGCGATCTCTTTGAGTATACGTTTGAGCGTCCATCTCTTTTGGCTGTGTTTTTGCATTATATAGCTCGGTTTTTAGAAATTATAGCTGGATTATTGAGCGAATAGAAAATAGAGAAGGATAACGAAGTTCATTTTTACCATGCCTGAACTTTATGAAGTTTTAGATCTTGTGTAGAATGTTCCGAAGTAACACCAAGGGTGTACCACGTCCCTCTGAAGTGAACTTCAGTGCGGGGTGCACCGAAGCTGAAACCATTACTTATATCTATAAGTAATACGCCCTTTGTCCAAAGAGTATGGTGTAAGTTCAAGCTTTACTCTGTCTCCAGGCAAAATCTTGATGTAGTGCATACGCATCTTGCCGGCAATGTGACACAAGATCACATGCCCGTTATCAAGCTCTACGCGGAATGTTGCATTCGGCAGCGCTTCAACTATTTTCCCATCAACTTCAATGACGTCTGATTTTGCCATGAATTATCCTTGTGAAAGTATTTCTGCTTTGCCGCCAACGACAGCAACAGTATGTTCATAATGCGACCCGCGTAGGCCATCTTTACTAACGACATCCCACCCGTTCTCCAGGATCACGGGTTTCGCCTCTTTTTGGCAGATCATCGGCTCTATACAGAAGACCATGCCGTTCTTGATCTTCGGACCCGCTTTTGGGTTCCCGCCGTCAAGATAGTTCGGGATCTGAGGCTCTTCGTGCGGCTGTTTACCGATACCGTGACCGCAAAAGTCACGAAGCGGTACAAAACCGCGACTCAGGATAAACTCCTGCATCAGGTAGGAGAGCTCTTTGAACCGCATGCCGTCTTTGATATTCTCGATTGCATAGTAGAGGGTATCTTTGGCACAGGCAATCAGCTTCTCATCCGTTTCACTTATCTGACCGACACCGACGGTAATGGCTGCGTCACCGTAATAGCCCTCAAATTTCGTTCCGATATCGTAACCGACGATATCACCCTCTTGCAGTTTGTAATCACTCGGAATGCCGTGTATGATCACTTCATTAACGGAGGTACAGACTGCATTGGGAAAACCGTAGAGGCCTTTGAACGAAGGAAGAGCGCCCTGCGAACGGATATAGTCTTCCGCCATCGCATCAAGCTCTTTAAGCGAAGCACCGACACGGGTATTTTCCCGCATCAGGTTAAGCGTCTCGCCAACGATCTTGTTGGCAGCACGCAGTTTTTCTATTTCAACGTTTTTGCGAATCGCAATAGCCATATTTACAGACCAACCGCGCTGATAGTTTCGTACTTGCTCATGTAGATCTGAGCTTCGATCTTACGCATTGTGTCAAGGGCTACCTGAACAACGATAAGAACGGCAGTACCGCCGAAAAAGAAAGGAACACCCATCCCTTTGATGATCATAAACGGCAGCGTTGCCACCAGACCAAGATAGAGGGCACCCGTAATCGTCAAGCGAGAAGCTGTCTCATTTAGGAAAGCAGCCGTACTCGCTCCCGGACGGACACCAGGGATGAACCCACCTTGACGCTTCAAATTCTCTGAGATGTCTTTTGCGTTAAAGACGATCGATGCATAGAAAAATGCAAAGAAGATAACAAAGGTAAAGGTCAAAAAGTTAAAGAAATAACTGTTTGGATTCAATACATCCGCAATCGCCTGAACCGTAGGGTTCGTGCTGCTTGAAAGTACCGTCATCGGGAACATCAAAATAGCCGATGCGAAGATGACCGGGATAACACCTGACAAGTTGACCTTGATAGGGATGTAGTTCATAACACGCTTATTTTGGTTTTGCATCATCGTTTTCTTTGCATAGGTGACAGGCACACGGCGCTCACCCAGTTCTACATAGATAATAACACCGACAGTCACCAGGATCAGTGCAAGGATAGCAAGAACCGTTAAAAAACTCATTGCTCCCTCGTTGACCATAGAGATCGACTGACCGATCGCACTTGGAATCGCCGAAACGATACCCGCAAAGATAATCAAAGAGATACCGTTACCGATACCACTTTGCGTGATCTGCTCACCAATCCACATCAACAGCATCGTTCCTGCAAGCATGGAGACTGCAGAGATTACGATAAATGTCGTGTGGTCTGTTAAGATCGCACTTGAGCCGTCAGGCCCCGTCAAACTTTGTAGACCAATGCTCACACCGATCGCCTGCACAATAGTGATGGCGATCGTTGCATAACGGATGATCTGCATATATTTCACCATACCGTCGCGCTCTTTTTTCATCTGACCCAAATTCGGGAATGTCGCTGCTAAAAGTTCCATGATGATTGAGGCGGTGATATAAGGCATGATACCGAGTGAAATAATTGAGAGACGTTCGACTGCATTACCACTGAACATATTCATAAGTCCAAGAGCATCAGATTGATGAGAGTCGAAGAAAGATGCGATTACCGCAGTATCTACCCCCGGTACCGGCACGTATGCCAGTAGACGGTAGATGAAGAGAAACCCGATCGTTATTAAGATCTTGTTTACAAGTTGCTGGTTCATTATTTGCCAGTTGTTGTAACGTTTTCGTCTTTAATTTTAGAAGCAAGGTCCTTAGCAGAAGCACCAACAAGTTTAACACATGTTGTCTCTTTGCTAAGTTTGTGTACTTCACGAATTGTAGCCATTGTGATCTCTGCAAGTTCAGCAACTGCAGTTACTTTCTCGACATTGATCACGTACGGTTTTTCAACACGTGACGTAAAACCGATCTTAGGAAGACGGCGTGCCAACGGCTGCTGTCCACCCTCGAAGTTACGCTTGCGTTTGTAACCTGTACGGGATTTTTGACCTTTTTGACCACGAGTCGATGTTTTACCCATGCCTGAACCCTGACCGCGTCCTACACGTTTACGAGACTGTGTAGAACCTTCTGCAGGTGTTAAGTTTTCTAATGCCATGACCTATCCTTTCATGTTTGCAAGTGCTTCGACAGTCGCACGTACAACGGTATTTGGATTGTTTGAGCCAATAGACTTCGTCAAGATATCCTGGATACCGGCAAGCTCAAGAACAGGACGAAGCGCACCACCGGCGATAATACCTGTACCTTCTGATGCCGGAGCCATCCATACACGACTAGCATTGAATTTGTGCTCAATATCGTGAGCAATAGTAGTACCTTTAATCTTAACAGTAGTTAAGTTTTTGAAGGCATTGTCTACTGCTTTACGGATTGCATCAGGAACCTCTTTCGCTTTACCGACACCGTAACCGACGGTACCATTTTTGTTACCGACAACCACTAGTGCTGTAAAACGGAAACGACGTCCACCTTTTACAACTTTTGTTACACGACCGATGTTTACGATCGATTCTTCGAAATCTTCTCTGTTGATTGTATTCATCATCAGCCCCTAAAACTTAATTTCGTTTGCACGAAGTGCTTCACCGAAAGCAGCGATCACACCGTGATATTGGTAACCGTTACGATCAAATACAATCTCATTGATACCAGCACCTTTAAGTGTAGCAGCAAATTGCTCAGCAAGTTTCGCCGCATCTTCTCTGTTCGCTTTAAGACCAGAAGCCTTAGAGTGAATAGCAGCTAACGTTGTTGCCGTCTCATCGTTGATCGCTTGCGCAGACAGGTAACGATTTGAACGGAAAACCGATACACGTGGAAGTGCAGCAGTTCCTGAGATCTTTGCGCGAATACGGCGCTTACGTTGGATACGCTTTTTAGCTTTGATTTTTAAAGTTTTTGCATTCATCTCAACGCCCCTTATTTCTTAGCAGTCTTACCGGCTTTACGCACGATAGTCTCTTCCATGTATTTCACACCTTTACCTTTGTAAGGTTCTGGCGGACGGAATGAACGGATCTCAGCTGCAACTTGACCGATTTGCTGGTTGTCGCTACCTTTGATCGTGATCACGTTTTTCTCAACTGAGATATCTAGACCGGCAGGAATATCATAGTTGATATCATGCGAGTGGCCCAGTTGAAGGTTAAGTACTTTACCTTGAACGGCAGCACGGTAACCAACACCGTTAATCTCAAGTTGTTTTGTAAAACCTTCTGTAAGACCCTTGACAATGTTTGCAGCCAGTGAACGGTATGTTCCCCAGAATGCGCGGTGCTCACGAGAATCAGAAAGGTTTTTGAATGTAAGTGTCTGACCGTCTAGTTCGATCGCTACATTCCCTTTAGTGTCCAACGTACGCGTTACGTTACCTTTTACGAAAGTAACGATCGCTCCATCAACACTAACTTTAATTTCAGCCGGTACTTCAACAGGATTTTTTCCAATACGTGACATATTATCTACCCCCTACCAAACTGTACACATGACTTCGCCGCCAATGCCAAGCTCGAAAGCTTTATCATTAGGGAGAACGCCTTTAGATGTTGAAACGATGATCGTACCGTAACCGTTTTTGAAACGTTTAATATCAGCAGCATGCTTGTACACACGACGGCCAGGTTTAGAAACACGTTTCATCTCATTGATCACAGTCTTACCGTTTTCATCATACTTCAACACAACGTTGATGCTTTTTTTAGGGCCGTTTTCAACCACGTTGAAAGAGTCGATGTAGCCTTTGTCAGCTAAAATAGCCACAACAGCTTCAACACTTTTTGAGTGCATTAGTGTCGTAACATCAAGACGACGCATAGCCGCATTACGAATACGTGTCAACGAATCCGAAATTAAATCATTTACCATTATTTTTCCTTATTTGCTAAATACTGTCACAGTATTTGCTACTGTTAGGAGTTTCTCCATGGAAGCCGAAGCTTACCAAGAAGACTTTCTAACACCTGGGATTAGACCTTCGTTTGCCATTTTTCTAAAGCAAACACGGCAGATGCCGAAATCACGAATGACAGAGTGTGGACGACCACAGATCTGGCAACGTGTATAAGCGCGAACCGCATACTTAGGTGTGCGTTTCGCTTTCGCGATCATTGATTTTTTAGCCATTTGTGCGCTCCTTAGTGAACGGCATACCCATTGCTTCAAGAAGAGCAAAGGCTTCTTTATCACTTTGTGTTGTTGTGACAACAGTGATGTTCATACCGTGGATCTGCATGATCGAATCGTAATTAACTTCAGGGAAGATCAACTGCTCATCCAGACCGAAGTTGTAGTTACCGCGACCATCAAAACCGTTACGAGGTACACCACGGAAGTCTTTAACACGTGGAAGCGCGATAGCAACCAAACGGTCAAGGAATTCGTACATTTTAGCGCCACGAAGTGTTACACGAACACCTACCGGCATACCTTCACGTACTTTGAAACCCGCTACCGATTTCTTCGCTTCGACAACCGATGCATGCTGACCCGCAATCGCAGAGATCGTGTCTTGGATGTTTTGGATAAGCTTGTTATCTTTCATCGCAAAACCGGTACCTACAGAGATAACGATTTTTTCAAATGCTGGGATCTCCATAGGGTTTTTGATGCCCAGTTGCTCTTGAAGCTGTGGCTTAAGAGCAAGATATTTTTCTTTTAAACGTGCCATCGGTTACGCCTCCACTTTGCGGACATTAGAGACATCTATCGGCATCTCTTTGTTCATGAATCCGCCTTTAGGGTTTTCTTCAGTAGGTTTAACTGTTTTCTTAGCGATTTTACAACCCTCAACAATAACCTTACCTTTTTTTGGCATTACTGCAAGAACTGTCGCTTTAGTGCCTTTATCGTCACCAGCGATGATCTCAACAGTATCACCCTTTTTGAAATTAAACTTTGCCATAATTAAACAACCTCCGGCGCTAGTGATACAATTTTCATGAAACCAGCGTAACGTACTTCACGACTTACAGGCCCGAAAATACGAGTACCAATAGGCTCTCTTTTTGCATCAAGGATTACTGCGGCATTGTCATCGAAACGGATAAGAGAACCGTTTTCACGATGAACCTCTTTTTTTGTACGAACAACAACAGCTTTAACAACTTGACCTTTTTTTACTTTCCCTGTCGGGATCGCTTTTTTGACTGATGCTACGATAACGTCACCAACAGTTGCATAGCGACGCTTAGAACCGCCAAGAACTTTGATACACATGATCTCTTTAGCACCTGTGTTATCAGCAACTTTTAAACGTGTAAAACTCTGGATCATTACTCAGCTCCTACAACAACGTTTTTAAGTCGGTATGATTTCGTTTTAGAAAGCGGACGACACTCAACAGCAACGACGACGTCACCTTCTTTTAGAGTGTTCTTCTCATCATGGATAAGATACTTTTTAAAACGCTTGACAACTTTGTGGTAACGTGGGTGCATAACACGACGCTCTACCAAAACAGAAGCTGTCTTATCACCAGCGATCTTTACTACTACACCTTGAATTTCACGTTGACTCATAGTGCTTTCCTTACTTCACTGCTGCAAGAGCAGTGTTGATACGAGCAATATCTTTTTTCACAGTACGAAGTTCGCTTGTGTTAGTCAATTGCATCATTTTTTGTTTGATCTTCAAAGTGAACAACTCAGTCTTCTTCTCTTTAAGCATCGCTTGAAGTTCAGCAACGTTTTTATCAGCAAAATCAGAATATTTCATTGTTCATCTCCGCAGTAATAATTTTACATTTGAACGGTAGTTTGTGAATTGCAAGTGTCAGTGCTTCACGCGCCAACTCTTCAGGTACACCACCCATTTCAAAAATAATACGACCTGGCTTGATATTCATAACCCATTTATCAACAGAACCTTTACCTTTACCCATACGAGTTTCAAGAGGCTTGGCTGTTAGTGGTTTAGCTGGAAATACACGGATCCAGATCTTACCTTGACGTTTAATGTGACGAGTCGCAGAGATACGAGCCGATTCAATCTGACGAGAGTTGATACGACCTGCTTCTACCGCTTTGAATGCGATATCGCCAAACGCTAGTTTATAACCAGAACGAGCGTAACCGCGGTTACGACCTTTCATTACCTTACGGTATTTTGTTCTTTTAGGCATCAACATGATTAATCAGCCTTTCTCGGAGCACGTGGACGACGTTCACGTTTCTCAGTTTTTTCTTCTTTGGCTTCAGCAGGGATACCTTTAGTCAGTACCTCACCTTTGAAGATCCAGACTTTAATACCGATGATTCCGTATGTAGTCTGTGCTTCAGCGAAACCGTAATCGATTTTTGCACGAAGTGTATGAAGAGGAACACGTCCCTCAAGATACCACTCAGTACGTGCCATCTCAGCACCACCAAGACGACCTGCAACAGAGATCTTGATACCTTTGGCACCAGAACGCTGTGCATTTTGCATAACTTTCTTCATCGCACGGCGGAACGCGATACGACGCTCAAGTTGCGTTGCAACATTTTCAGCCACAAGTTGTGCTGAGATCATTGCTTTTTTCTCTTCTTTGATATTGATAGAGATATCTTTACCAATCAGTTTTTGAAGACTGACTTTCAATTTCTCGATATCAGCACCTTTTTTACCGATGATGATACCAGGACGAGCTGCTACGATAGTGACACGAAGGCGCTTCGCAGTACGCTCGATGATGATGTTCGCAACACCAGCATAGTAAAGCTCTTTCTTCAAGAAAGTACGGATTTTATAATCCTCGCCAAGGTTAGCCGCAGCAGAGTCAAACGATGGATACCAGCGAGATTCCCAGTTACGGTTGATACCTAGGCGAAGACCAATAGGATTAACTTTATGACCCATATTATTTGCCCTCTACTTCTACTAAGATATGTGCTGTTGGTTTGCGGATACCCGATGCCATACCACGAGCACGTGGACGGAAACGTTTAAGTACCGGACCGTTGTCAACACGACAAGATTTTACAACACAATCTTCTGCTTCAAGACCGCTATTCGCTACTGCAGATGCAAGTACCTTATAGATGATCTTAGCCGCTTTGTTTGGTGTGAACTCCAAAGCTGCAAGAGCCTCTTCTGCGTTCATACCTTGGATTTCGCGTGCAACAAGACGAGATTTGATCGGTGAAACACGGATGAATTTCAATAGTGCTCTAGCCATGATTAACCTACCTTCTTCTGTACAGAACCTTTGTGGCCCTTGAATGTACGTGTTGGTGCGAATTCGCCAAGTTTATAACCGATGTGGTTCTCTGTAACGTATACAGGAACAAACTGACGGCCGTTGTGAACATTAAGTGTCAAGCCGATCATCTCTGGAAGAACCATTGAACGGCGTGACCAAGTCTTGATTGGCTTGTTGCTTTTAGCTTCTTTGGCTGCAAGCACTTTTTTCATCAAGTGGTCGTCTACGAATGGACCTTTTTTTACTGAACGAGCCATAATTAACCTACCCTTTTAGCATTTGGTTTGCGACGTGTAATAATAAGTTTATCACTTGCTTTTTTACGACGTGTTTTCGCACCCTTAGTCGGTTTACCCCATGGAGTAACTGGATGACGACCAGAGTTTGTCTTACCTTCACCACCACCATGCGGGTGATCGATAGGGTTCATTGCAGAACCACGTGTCTGTGGACGGATACCACGGTGACGTGAACGGCCTGCTTTAGCCCAAACGATGTTACCGAACTCTTCGTTACCGACAGTACCGATCGTTGCAAGACATTCACCAAGGACAAGACGCATCTCAGATGACGGAAGACGCACTGAAACGTATTTACCGTCACGACCCATGATCTGAGCTGAACCGCCGGCTGAACGAACAAGCTGTCCGCCTTTACCAGGTTTCAACTCAAGGTTGTGAATAACCGTACCAACCGGGATGTTTTTCAATTTCATTGTGTTACCAGGCTTGATATCAAGACCGCTTTCAGCTGATTGAACAACATCACCGACTTTTAGATCTTTCGGTTGAATGATGTAACGTTTTTCACCGTCAGCATAGGTAACAAGTGCAATACGACAGTTACGGTACGGATCGTACTCGATAGCCGATACTGTACCAGGGATACCAAACTTGTTACGTTTGAAATCGATGATACGGTAAAGTTTTTTCGCACCCGCTTGCTTGTGACGAGAAGTGATACGACCATTGTTGTTACGACCGGCGTGTGCAGGAAGTTTTTTCAACAATGAGCGAACTGAAGGTTTCGCTGTAATATCACTGCTGTCGATGTTTGTATAGAAACGACGACTCGGTGTTATTGGTCTGTATGTTTTCATTGCCATCTTATACCGCCAAACTTTCGATCTGTGCACCTTCTGGTAGCTTCACATAAAACTTTTTAAAGTCGTTCTGCTTACCGGTTACACCACGAAATTTTTTAATTTTTCCAGATTGGTTCAGTGAGTTGATACGTGCTGGCACGATACCGAAGTACTCACGGAAGATCTCTTTAAGACCAGTTTTTGTCACACGAGGAGATGTCTGTACAACGACAACACCATCTTCCTGAAGACCAAGGGTCTTTTCTGTATACAAGATTGACTTGATATCTGTAATATCTGCCATTATTTAGCCCCTTCCACTAGTTTCTCCCAAACCGCTTTTTCGATAACGACTGAACGGTATGTTGCTGCTAAGAAAGCATTTAGTTCGTTACCTTCAACTAGGTAACAAGATTGAAGATTGCGGAATGCCATAAATGTATTTTCGTCAATCAACTCTTTTACGAATAGCGCATCACGTACTTCAAGTTTATTAAAGATCGCTGCTGCATCTTTTGTTTTACCAGAAGCCACTTCGATACTGTCAACGATGAAAAGCTTTCCAGCATTTGCAAGTTCGTTCAGTGCAAAGTTAAGTGCAACTTTTTTTTGTTTTTTGTTAACTTTGAGGTCATAGTTACGGTTCGATTTCGGACCGAAGACCTGACCACCGCCAACCCATACAGGAGAACGAGTTGAACCGGCACGAGCACCACCACGACCCTTTTGAGCCCATGGTTTCTTACCACCACCGCTTACTTCAGAACGTGTCTTAGTAGAGGCTGTGTTTGCACGTATACCAGCTTGGTACGATTTCACATATAGGTAAAGGTTGTGTGGGTTGATACCCGAAAAGCTTTCCGGAAGCGTTAGCTCAGAAGCTTTTTCAAATTTATCGTTTAGAACTACAGCGCTCATTATTTAACTACCTTTATACGTCCTAGAGAACCGTTAGCACCTGGGATTGAACCTTTAAGTGCAATAACGCCGTTCTCAGCATCGAAAGACACGATCTCATTTTTTACAGTCACTTTTTCGTTACCGTATTGACCTGACATCTTACGACCTTTCATAACGCGACCTGGCCACTCAGCATTACCGATTGAACCACCTGTACGGTGAAAACGGTGACCGTGTGAGCCTGGACCACCACCGAAGTTCCAGCGTTTTACAACACCGGCAAAACCGCGACCTTTAGTCTCGAAAGAGGCTTTGACGATTTTTGCTTCGGCTAGTGGAGAAAGATCAAGGTCACCCGCTTCAGTGTTTGCAACTTTCATCGTTGCGAAACGGTTGAACTCAGCTGAAAGAGAGTATTTCTTCTGCTGACCTTCGATCGCTTTGTTTGACTTCTTACCATCGTTATAAGATACGATTGCAACACCGTCGTTTACTTCGCACACTTTCACCTCTTTTAGTTTAAGAAGTGTCACTGAAGTCGAAGGGACAGTAATTGTACGGCTCATACCGATTTTTTCAACAATATATTCCATCTCTTAGGCTCCTTACTTGTCCATAGAGCGAACTTCAACGTCCACTTCCGGTGCAAGATCTAGTTTCATTAGTGAATCAACAGTTTCCGGCGTAGCAGAAACGATGTCGATTAGACGTGCGTGCATACGGATCTCAAATTGCTCACGTGAATCTTTGTTGACGTGTACTGATTTAAGAACAGTGTACTTACGTACCTTAGTTGGCAAAGGGATCGGGCCGCGGATTTCCGCACCTGTACGCTTTACCGCTTCAACGATAGAACTAACCGAACGATCGAGTACACGATGATCGTAAGCTCTAAGTTTCAAACGAATTTTTTCCATAATTTTTCCTCATAAAGAACTCGTCAGACTGCTCTGACTATTTGTAGGGAGCGGAATTATACCGACTACTCGACAATAGTTCAAGAGTTTTGGAGCCATTTTAAGAAATATGTCAGAATTTATTTCCTTTTTAGAAGGAAGTGATAAAATCTGTAGCATCAATTATATTTTGAAGGACACATTTGGAGATTCTGCTCGAAGAGTTTTACAAACAGGACCTGCACGCACCGCAGTACATAGAGAGGCGCTACCAGATAGACGACCGTTCCTGCCAGATAAACGGTATCAGCCAGTCGGGAAAATCCGCCCTTATCAAACACACCTTGCTCCAGCGTAAAAAAAGCAGCTACCTCTATATAGACTGCAATGATCTCAGGATCGATTTTGAGGCACTTAACAGCACACTGACACGTTTTTGCAACCAGAACGATATCTCAACCGTTGCCCTGGACAACTATAATGACGCCGTCGCGTTGCCCAAAATCCGACAACTCATCATCGCCTCTGTTGATCATTACGACTATGATGAATTATTGACCATACGGCTCTACCCGCTTGAGTATGAGGGTTTTCTTGCTTTTGAGCCGCGTTACGACGAAAGCGCGCTCAACCACTTTTTCCAGCTCGGTGGATTTCCGGCTATGCACCGCATTCCTTCCGAAGAGCGTATCCGGCATATCCAGAGAAGTTTGCAGTATGCACTTACCCCTACCGGTTTTGATATCATGCTTCTGAGCTGCAGCCTTGTTACGCAGAAGGTCTCTGCCTATATGCTCTACGAGCGGCTCAAGTCTTCACGCAAGATCTCCAAAGACATGCTCTACAAGAACGTCGACACCCTTGCTCGTCAGGGCTATATCCATCTGTTGGGTAAATTCGACCATCCGCGCGCCGTCAAAAAGCTCTACCATTGTGACACCTCTGTCAAAAATGCGCTCAGCACCCAGAAACATTTCGGCCGTCTCTTCGAGAACATGGTCTTTTTGGAGATGTTCAAAAAAGAGTTCACCCTCTACTACGATGAAGGAATCGACTTTTATATTCCTGCACAGGACCGTATCGTGCTCTGTATGCCTTTTGGAAACCGGGAAGCGCTCTTCAAACAGATCGAGAAGATCGAGGCCTTTATCATTACCAACGGCATCAAAAAAGTCGAAGTTGTCACGATGAGTAACGAGTCGACGCTTCAGCACCCTTTTGTACCGGTAGAGATGATCCCATTTAGCATCTGGGCTTTAACCGAAGGCGAAGAAGAATCTCACGAGGATGAACACTTTTGACTTGAACAAACGATCACCGAAGACTCTGATACCACTAAGATAAAGGTATACCTATGAGAGCTAAATGATGCCGCAACAAGTAAATAGTGACAATAAACTATAAATTATCTGTACAGTGAAACAGTAAAGGGGAGGATGATCCGCCCGAAGGCGGATAAAAACTTCGATAGATTAGAAGTTGTAAGTAAGGTAAACTTGCGCTGAACCGTATGCGTCACCGTTATTTTGATCTTCTGCATCTGTAAAGATATAGTAGAGACCTGCATCCAGCGGACCAAATGATTTCGCCACTTCCAACGTAACCTCACTCATATCCACTTCTGTTGCAGCCCCACCGTTATCACCGACAGTAGCCTGTGTAGCGTAAACACCCAATGCGACATATGTCAACTCTTCAGGCGTTGTAGCCGTCACGTTGACCGTTGTTGTATCAGGGCGAGCCACATAAGTGAAGTTCCACCAAGCTTCAGTATAGAGTTTTGACTGTGCACCGAAAACGTTGAAACCGGCACCGATACCATTATCATTTTCACCGATTTGTGAACCAGCCACAGAAACTGCAAACGTATCTTTCATTTCATATCCGACTTTTCCTGCATAGGCAATATTGCTCGAATCGCCTGTTGCTACATTTGCATCGATACCCGCTACCTGTGCACCTACAGACAGACCCATATCCAACGCCAAGTCTCCTTGAACCCAGTATGCAGTCGCAGCTGACGGCAGGTTATAGAACCAGCCTTGTACTGTCAACGGTGTCCATGAGTTGTTCACAGCACCGATTGTATAGGCACCTTTACCGCCGTTTACCAGACCGAAAGTCGTGTTTTGGCTTCCGTCCCAATCTGCAGTCACACCCGCATATTGACCAGTACCCCACTGACCCATTGCATTACCGTTATTACTTTCACCGATATAAGCAGCGACTAGTGTGGTATCAGGAATATCTTCATTAATAAGTACACCGGCTTCAAATGTATTGTAAGCGACTGACCATGTTTCCGTAAACGCAAGTGGTGTATCTAACGTCATACGACCGACTTTAGCCGTTGTTTTACCGTATGTACCGGCAAGCCATGCTTCATCAAACCAATATTCATCAGTCAGCCCGCCTTCAAAGACGCCGCTGACAATATTGGTAAGACCCATTGCCGAAATAGCCGTTAGGTGTACGCCCGAAGAGACACCTTCTGTTAGATCAGCGGTTACGCCAAGACCTAACGATGTTTGACCCCAAGAGTAATCTTTACCGAACAATGATGCGTCTTTATCCGAATTAAAACCTGTGTCGAAACCATCATTAGTTCCGTAAAACAACATAGCATTACCCGATACTTTTACATTATCAATAGCGAAAGCGCTCGATGCAACCAGCGTTGCCGCCAACAAACTTATTTTAATTAATTTCATATAACTCTCCGTGATTTAGATGTAGAAAAAGTATATGATAACAAGACCATTTAAAACACCAATGTTTGATTAATTTTTAATCAATAACGGTTTATTTCCTAACCAGATTCACTTGACCTTATAAAATAGATACAAATTTTATAGTTTTGTTGATGATAGTGTTTTTGTACTCAGGAAGCTATTGGGCATTAACATGTACTACTGTCATCAAGTACTAAATGGGTAGCGGTTGAAAATTAGAGATGCTTACTGGGCGGATACTGACTTATTGTTTTAGAGCTGTAGAGATAAAGTTGAATGAATTGCAGAAAAAAGATTCCGCCCGAAGGCGGAAAAGCTAGACTTCAAAGAATTAGAAGTTGTAAGTAAGGTACGCTTGCGCAGTCAGGTAAGCGTCACCTGCATTTTGATCATCAGCTTCTGTACTGATAACTGCAAGTGTAACATCCAGTGGGCCAACTGATTTAGATGCAGTCACCGTAATATCTGTCATCTCAAGATCCGTTCCTGCTGCAACACCGTCTGTAGTAGTTGTTTGTGTAGCATAAAGACCTAATGCAACCCATGTCAACGCTTCCGGAGTTGTTGCAGTCACGTTGATTGCAGTTGTATCAGCACGAGTGATATATCCGTAGTTCCACCATGCTTCCGTATAGAGTTTTGACTGTACACCGAAGACGTTGAAACCGGCACCTACGCCATTGTCGTTCTCGCCCGTTTGTGAACCAGCTACAGAAACAGCAAATGTGTCTTTCATCTCATAACCGACTTTTCCGGCAAAAGCAGTATTGCTTGTATCACCAGTTGGAATTGCATTTACATCGATTCCGGCAACCTGTGCACCTACAGACAGACCCATATCAAATGCCAAGTCCCCTTGAACCCAGTATGCAGTTGCAAAAGATGGAAGGTTATAGTACCAACCTTGAACAGTCAATGGCGTCCATGAGTTGTTCACAGCACCTACCGCGTATGCACCTTTTCCACCGTTAACAAGACCGAAGTTTGTGTTTTGGTTTCCATCAAAATTAGCAATAACATTTCCATATAGACCAGCACCACCGGCATTAGATTCGCCGATATAAGCACCAACTAATGTCGTGTCAGGGATATCTTGGTTTAGAAGTACACCCGCTTCAAAAGTATTTTTAGCGATTGACCATGTCTCAGTAAATGCAAGAGGTGTATCCAGCGTCATACGACCGACTTTAGCCGTTGTCTTACCGTATGTACCTGCAAGCCATGCTTCGTCAAACCAGTATTCGTCTGTTAGTGCACCTTCCCATACATTGCTAACAATGTTAGTAAGACCCATTGCAGAAAGAGCTGTCATGTGTACGCCGGCAGAAACGCCATCAGTAAGATCTGCAGTAAGACCAAGTCCCAAAGCTGCTTGACCAGCTGATGAGTCTTTATTGAACAGTGCTGCGTCAGCTACCATATTATCGCCATCATTTGTAGCGTAATACAATTTGGCATCACCCGATACTTTTACGTTATCGATTGCGAATGCACTTGATGCGACTAGCGTTGCCGCCAATAAACTCATTTTAACTAATTTCATATATTCTCCTTAAGAACAGTGTGACTGTGTTTTGTCAGCATCCAGTTTATCACAGTTATCTTAAAGATTTCTTTTGATTATACAATTTGTTACTTCCCTATTACAGGGGGCCTATCACACTTTTATCACACCTATTTTCACATGAATACCTACTAATAGCATTTAACCTGTATTAGTTCAATAGATTAATCTGTTCTTTATATTAAGAGGAGTAGTCTTATAGTCATGTCTTTTCTCAAACATCTCACACACTTTTTATTTCTCATGAACCTTCTTAGCGGCTGCAGTGGCCATGTACTGCAGGATATTGTCGATGGTGGCAACAAAGATACCGCCACAACACCACCTTCGCAAAACAGTGCTTTACAGAAAGTGTCCCCATCAACAACTGCCAGTGATGACCATAAGGAGCATCGCATCATGCAAAAAAACACCAATGAGTGGATTAACGGGGAGTGGAAAATGTTTACAGAAAGTAACACTTCGACAGCACAAGAGCAGCAGGACAATACCGAAAACAGAACAGATGGTGCTGTTCAAACAGCGGATGACATCAACTCTTCGGGGTTGCAGTATTATGTCGACAAAGCAGCTCTCTACCTTGATAACAAGAAAAAGCATGATGCCAACATGACAAAAACTCCCTCACATGCTGAGCAGATCGATGCGATGCCGGGGATCGGAAAGATCGATCGACGCTGATCAAGGTATATACCCGCCCATAACCTTTCGCATACACCTTTCTATTATCGTACGTTCTTTTATTTACATCATCCGAGAGGCAGCTGTTACGCACAGGGAGCATAAAAAAACGCCTCTTTTTTTTCCTCATGGTCTCTTTTCCGGCGTGACAGAAAAGATAAAAGACTAAAGACTAATGCAGGGCGGAACTAAATTCCGCATCGCAAAGGCTGAATCCATAACAATAATAGACTTCTGCGATTATCAAATTTTTTTACTGCATTTTGACAGTCAGGATGTCATTTTTTACGATGTAACATTTCACTCGGAATTTAGCTTCTTCCTGTATTGTGCTATTGGCACTTAAGTATCGTCCGGTATTGCACTTTAGTTTTTTATCTTCTTGTTAGCTCAAAACAAGGGGTACCGTTTTTGCTGGACAAAATGTTTCTGTGGAGAAAAAACCTAACGAAAAAGAAGAAGAGCTACACCTTCCGGCCAAAAGTCACTGCTCGGACTCTACCTCTTTCCTGATGGCATTTCGGCACTTCTGCCGGAATCAATGTCTACGACGCCCCTTGAATGTAAACTAATAACATACCACTTTCGAGAGTAAACAAATGACAACTCTTATCTTAATGCAAGTAGGTTTACAGGGATGGAACATGTCTTGACAGTGAAAATCTATAGTGCGGTGTTAGGAAAGATATTTAGAAGAGTATGAAATATGTCATTGCTGACGATCTGCCAACGTCATTCCCGTTCTGACAGGAGTGACCTCAGCATCAGTCAATCAGTTTAAGAATTACTTGTTCTCATCCCAGGAGAAAACTGTTTTGCCTTCGGCATTTTTCTCAACATTAGCCATGCCCATGATGTTGTAACCGGCATCGACGTAGTGCACTTCGCCCGACACACCCGATGCGAGATCGCTCAGAAGGTACATCGCCGAGTTGCCCACCTCCTCGATCGTGACGTTTTTACGCATCGGCGCATTGACTTCGTTCCATTTCAAAATCGATTTGAAATCACCGATTCCGGCAGCGGCCAAAGTCTTGATCGGTCCGGCGCTGATGGCATTGACACGCTGGCCTTTGTTGCCAAGATCGACAGCCATATAACGCACCGCCGATTCGAGTGCCGCTTTTGCGACGCCCATTACATTATAGTTAGCGACATATTGCGGCCCGCCAAGATAGCTGAGCGTCAGGATCGAAGCGTCATCGGCAAGAACCGGCTGCAGTTTATGCGTCAATTCAATAAATGAGAAGACCGATATTTCCATCGCTATGTTGAAAGCACTTTTGCTTGTTTCCATAAAGCTGCCCGTCAATGCCTCTTTCGGAGCAAATGCAACCGAGTGCACAAGAAAATCTATCTGCCCCATATCCTCGGAAATATGATCGGCAATCGCATTCATGTGTTCCTCGTTCGAAACATCGAGTTCATAGACCTTCTCGCTTCCGAACGACTTTGCTATCGGCTCGACACGCTTTTTCAACGCATCATTCAAATAGGTAAATGCAAGTTCCGCCCCCTGGTCGGCGCACGCTTTGGCAATACCGTAAGCGATCGATTTGTCATTTGCAAGGCCGACGATCAACCCCTTTTTGCCTTTCATCAACATTTTATTTTCCCTCTCTGTTATTTGTTATATTCTCTGCTATCGAAAGTATCGTACAAAAATCTTCCGCATTCAGTGCCCCGCTGCCGATCAATGCCCCGTCGACGTTGTTGAGTGCCAGCAGCTCTTTGGCATTGGCTGTTTTCACACTGCCGCCGTACAGCAGCGGACGGCTGGTTTTCTGACGAAGAGCGGTGTGGATCAACTCCACATCATCTTCGCTCGGTGTTACCCCTGTACCGATCGCCCAAACAGGCTCGTATGCAATGATGAGTTTCTCATACTCCAGGTCGATACCCTCAAACTGATCATCGAGATAGTTCATCAGGGCCTCGTTCCCCTCTTCACGTACTTCGATAGGCTCGCCGATACAATAGACGATCGTAAAACCCTTCTCTTTATAATAGTTGAATTTTTCGATAATCAGTTCCTGTGATTCGCCCAATATGTGACGGCGTTCCGAGTGGCCGACAAGAATGGTTTTGATACCGAATTCGTCGAGCTGTTCGAGACCGATCTCACCGGTATAGGCTCCGTTTTCCACCGCGAAGGCATTTTGTGCACCTACTGTAAGGACACCCTCAAAAGTATTAAACGCCGTTGCCGGAGGAAAGATCATCGCTTCTGAAGAGATCCCCTTTTCTGTAATAAAACCGGAGACCTTTGTATAGTACTCTGCCGTCTGGGCACGTGTCATATTGGTCTTGAAATTGGCCGCAATGATCACTCTTCTTCTTCCTCTACAATCAATGGTTTAACACCCGGAAGCACTTTACCCTCAAGCAGTTCAAGCGATGCACCGCCACCTGTAGAGATAAAAGTCAGTTCCTCATCTACACCTACACGCTGAACCAGGTCAGCCGTGTCACCGCCGCCGACAACAGTTGTCGCATACGAATCAGCAACCAGATGTGCGATCTTATTGGATCCGCGTGCGAAGCGATCCATCTCATAAACGCCCATTGGACCGTTCCACAGGACCGTCTGGACATCGGCAAGGACTGAACGGTAAAGGCGCACTGTTGCCGGACCGATGTCAAGACCCATCCACCCTTTTGGGATCTCCTGTGCCGATGTTACCTTGCTCACCGAATCAGCTGCAAAGGTCTGGGCCGCGACAACATCGACCGGCAGATAAAACTTGACACCCAAACGGCGTGCTTCATCCATGATGTGCTGCGCTTCTTCAAGAAGATCGTCTTCGACAAGCGAGTTGCCTACATCATAACCCAATTGCTTCAAAAACGTAAAGGCCATACCGCCACCGATCAATACTTTATCGACTCTTGGCAGCAGATTGATCAGCGCTTCAAGTTTTCCAGAGACTTTCGAACCGCCGACAATAGCCGCGAACGGACGTGTCGGGCGCCTGATCAGCGTACCGAAAAACTTGATCTCTTTTTGCAGGAGAAAACCGGCCGCTTTGTGATCGTTGTCGAAGAAATGGGTAATACCCTCGACAGAAGCGTGTGCTCTATGGCTTACACCGAACGCATCGTTGATGTAGACCTCTGCCATTTCGGCAAGTTTTTTCGAAAGTTTCTCATCATTTTTCGTCTCACCTTTTTCAAAACGGAGGTTTTCAAGCAGTAGCACTTCATGATTAGGGAGGTCATATGCTTTTTGCATTGCGTCCTCGCCAACCACATCTTTCGCAAGATCGACATGGCGTTTAAGCAGCTGTTGAAGACGCAGCTGGACAGGTTCGAGAGAATATTTTTTATCGATCTCACCTTTTGGACGACCCATGTGTGACGCCAAGATAACGGCACAATCCTGGTCTAAACAGTAGTTGATCGTCGCAACGGCGGAACGGATACGGCGGTCATCCGTAATATTGCCGAACTCGTCCATCGGTACATTAAAATCACAACGGATAAAAACTTTTTTACGATAAAGGTCTATATCTTTAATATTTAAAAGCTGCATTCTTTAAATCCCTATTTACTGATGTGGATAGCCATATCGACCAGGCGACTGGAATATCCCCACTCATTGTCATACCAGGAAAGTACCTTGACCAGGTTTCCATCGATCACCTGTATCGTATCGAGTGCGACGACAGTACTTCGTTCTTCACCGACAAAATCCTGAGAGACCCTGTACTCTTCATCAACACCCAAAATACCTTTATGTGAACCTTCACTGGCCGCGATAAAGGCCGTTTTTATCTCCTCTAGCGTAACATCTTTTGAGAGGGTGACCGTAAGGTCTACCATAGAGACGTCGGCCGTCGGGACCCGGATCGCCTGACCGTTGAGCTTACCCTCAAGAGACGGAAGTACTTTTGAGATCGCTTTTGCCGCTCCGGTGGTCGTAGGGACCAGGTTGGTTGCGCCTGAACGTCCTTTTCTCGGATCTTTTTTATGTTTGGCATCAAGAATAGGCTGTGATGATGTATAGCTGTGGATCGTTGTCATCAAACCGTTTTCTATGCCGAATGCGTCATCAAGCACTTTGGCCAAAGGCGCCAGACCGTTGGTTGTACAGCTTGCATTGGAAACGACAGACTGACCGGCATAACTCTCTTCATTGGCACCGATGACGAAAGTAGCCGTATCATCTTTGGCAGGGGCGGAGAAAAGTACTTTTTTGACACCGTTATCGAGGTAAGGCTGCACACTCTCCTTGGTTAAAAATGCGCCCGTACATTCAAGTACGATCTCAGCACCGAATTCAGCGAAGTTAAGTTTTGCCGGATCACGTTCAGAGAGGATCTTGGCTCTGTCTTTACCGATACAGAGATACCCCTCTTCTACTTTTGCATCTTTACGTATACCGTGAACTGAATCGTATTTAACGTTGTATTCGATCATTTCATGCGCACCGCTTGCATTGACTGCCACAAGCTCAATATCATCTCTGTCCGCAATAATACGCGCTACACATCTACCGATCCGCCCTAATCCGTTAATCGCAATCTTCAATGCCATTTTTTGTCCTGATGTACTATGAACGCCTCTCTACTTCGTCAGACGTCATAAAAGTTAGATTATTGTTGGGTGATTCTAACGAAATTCAGCTATAATTTCGATAAATTGAAACAGCAATAGAGGTTTCAACAATGGATATAGCACTTTACGGCGGCTCTTTTGATCCGCCCCATCTCGGTCACGTTCATGTTGTCACTGCAGCCCTGGACAAACTTGATATCGAAAGGCTCATTATTGTGCCTGCTTTTGTCAACCCTTTTAAAACGGGCACACATGCACCTGCAGCACTTCGTCTTAGCTGGCTGAGAGAGATCTTTAAAGATGAAGATCGTGTTGAAGTAAGTGACTTTGAGACCAGCCAGAACCGGCCCGTAAGAAGCATTGAGACGGTCAAGCACTTTTGCGGTTTATATGACAAGATCTATTTTATCATCGGTGCCGATAACCTGGCTTCGCTGAAAAAATGGCACCGGTACGAAGAACTTGACAAACTGGTCACCTGGGTTGTCGCCACCCGCGACAAGATCGAGATCGGACAGAACTATATTCAGTTAGACGTCAGACAGGCCATCAGTTCGACACAACTTAGAAAAGAGATGACAGATGAGCACCTTCCAAGCGAAGTTGCCGCAGCCATTACAGGGTATTACCCTAAAAAACAACTTGAGGAAAACCATGCAAGATCGCATTAACAAAATCACAACTATCCTGGACACTAACAAAGCAGAAGCCATTGAGGTCTTTGACCTTCGCGGCCGCGACTACTTTGTTGACTATGTCATTATCGCCTCGTCACTCGGTACCCGCCACACCGAAGCTTTACTTGACCATCTCAAACGCGGTCTAAAGCCCGAAGAGCAGTTTTTAGGGACTGATGAGAGCGGGGAGTGGATCGCCGTCGACCTTGGCGACATCCTGATTCACATCATGACACCGGAATACCGCAGCCGCTATGACTTAGAGACGTTCTTAAGCTCTCTACGCAAAAACAGCGAAGAGGCATAATCCTCTCTGCCGACGCTCATTTTATCGCAAGCGTCTGAAAATGGCTTGCCCATCTATGAAAAGATACCTTTTTCTCCTCCTCCCCTTATTACTCTTTGGAAATGAACAGCGCCTTCTTCTTTCCGGTTTTGCCCTTCATGAAAAAAGAAGCAGCCGTTTCGGCGAGACCTACAATGCTTTCAACTACGGTCTTGGGTATGAGTATAATTTTTACCAGGAGGAGAGAAAGTTCTACCTCGGTCTTAATACACTGCTGCTCAACGACTCCTATTACAACCCCCAATTCACCCTCGGTGCCGGCCACTATATCCGTTTTGACACCGGCGCTCTGCAGAGCGCCGTAGGACTGTCAGGCTTCATAGGCTGGAAAAAGATCTATGACGATAACGACAACAGTCGTGATGGCGGAAAGTACGGCCTGATGGGCGGAATCGCACCCGCGCTTAACTTCTACTATAGTGATGCCAGCATCAATCTTATGTACGTCCCCTCTTTTCACTACCGGGATGTCGACGTCACCGGTTTCCTCTTCACCTATTTTTCATGGCGATTTTAGTTATGATACGATGACTGAAAAAAGGAGACATCTATGGCACTTTGCGGAATTGACGAAGCTGGACGAGGACCGATTGCCGGTTCATTGGTTGTGGCCGGTGTTGTACTCAACAAACCGGTCGAAGGGCTTATGGACTCAAAAAAGATCAGTGAAAAAAAGCGTGAACTGCTCTACCCGCAGATCATTGAAAGCGCCACCTACCACATCGTCACCTTTCCGGCCCACAGCGTTGACGAATTAGGGATCTCCGAATGCATGAGCATTGCACTTCAGGAGATCCAGTCAACAATAAAATGTGACAACTACCTCGTTGACGGGAACACCACTTTCGGTGTGAAAAACCTGAAGACCATGGTCAAGGCCGATGCCAAAGTCGAAGAGGTGAGTGCCGCTTCGATCCTGGCCAAAGTGACCCATGACAGGGAGATGATCGAATTCTCAAAGACATACCCTGAATATGATTTTGAAAAGCATAAAGGTTATGGGACCAAAGCCCATATCGAAGCGATCAAAAAGTACGGCTACACACCTGAACATCGCCGGAGTTTCAAGCTAAAAGCGCTGGAGGCGACCCTCTTTTAGCGTCTAATGACCGCGACCTTGGTCGGTGTATCCGGCACAACTTCACGGTGTACGCTTTCAACGGGTTTGACATGGGCATCTCGGCCATAGATAAAACTCTGCTCTTCGACAATGATCTTGTACGCTTTATTCAACTCTTTGGCTCTTGATACGGATGGGTACAAAAGATAAGAAACATCATCTTTTATCTTCTCGACTTCGCTGTTCAGGAGTGCACCATTGTCATCAAAAAACCTTTCCATCACTTCGTTATTCGCCCTGAACTCATCGCCTGCATGATTGACTTCCAGGTATTGCGAATATTCATATTTCCCATCCTGCGTCTTCGGCTCTATGATGTTTTTGAGCCCATTGGCATCCTGCGTCCAGTGATACCAGCCATTTTGAAAGTGACTCTTGTCAAACTTTCTCTGAAAAACAAAAGTACTGTCCGCGATCGCACCTATGCCGCTATGACATCCGATACAGTATTGTGTCTCTTCATAGTTCTGCGGTCTGAGTTCCCCCTGCTCATCTTCGATAAACCCCTGGTAGACCCAGCCGATATTATTTAGAGCACCATATTCGGAGTTGCCGGTGACCGTTCGCAATCTATCCGGAAAGGCATCTTTCTCCTTGATATCGGTCAGTGTCGCGTTGGAAAGTGCTGCATACGTAATCCATGCTTTTTTCCTGGCGTATCGCAGCTCTTTCATTCTGGGCGCCATTGTAATATTCTGTGTACTCTCATCGACATCGATATACCTTACACTATGCAAGAACTCTGTGTTTTTTGGGTAGAGCCCCGGTGCGATCAGGTACTCATTTTCAATCAGCAGCGATTTAGCCAGTCCGACATAACTCATCGAAAAACCTGTTATCTTTCCGCTTACGGGGTCATAGCTTGGCTTCTCCCATCTGAAGACGATCTCTGCTGTCCTATTTAAGACGCCGTCCTGATTCAGGTCGACACCGTACAGGTGCTCGTCAACCTCATCAATCATAATATTTTTCTGTTTTATCAGCGCCTCTACGATAGTTAGGTTCAATGCATAGACGTCTCGGTCAAAATGACCGTTCTCATCCAGCATGAACTCACTTGATAGCCGGATAAGCACATCGTCGGTACTGCCGTTTGTCGGCCAGAAAGTACCTAAGAAGGGATAATATCCGAAAGCTCTCCAGCCGGTAAATGCGTTATCCGGGGACTTGTCAAAACCTGCATCATCAAAATTAAAATAACAGTCCGGCACATATCCGCCCCACTTTCCGTCACTGTTGATATCCCACTCCGTCGGCGGGTTTTTCAGCTTGTTGGCCAAAAGGATCTGCCCTTGCTGCATATAATTGTTCTCTCTTACATAACTGACGATCTCATCATCGCTTATCTGGCCGACCAAAGCGGTTCTGTCTTTAAAAAGGTTCGTAAACCTGTTGGTCTGGGTATATTCTCCAAAAGCGTAGCTCTCCTGCAGGTCCGCATCATTGACATAGTTCGGTTCTTTTGAGTTGATGTGGCATGCGTAACATGGGTTGTGGACCGTCCCTTTATCATCAACGGTTTTTGTATAACACTGGCTGGTCACATAGGCACCCCTGTTGTTTAGAGGTGTCGTAGAAAAGAAGTCGATCGTGACCGGCACGATATTTCGAGTGTTATAAAGCGAGTTATTACTCTCGTAACCGGCTATGAAGGCAAGTGCCTCCGTCTCATTTGTATCGGCAGCACCGTTTTCGGCACTACCGCAGCCTAACACATATGCACCGACTAAAATGACACCTGCTAAAATATAATATTTCATAAGATCCTCATCAAAACACATTCTCTTTTTTTAAAGATATGGGCTATCTCTAAAAAAAGAGAAGGAAACCCTCCTTCTCTCGGTTGTTGTTTAAAAATGATTACCAGCTTTTAAACGGTCCGACGACACCGACAGATGACTGTTTCTGTAGTTCCGTTGCACTTGCTTCCAAGCTGTAATCGACGTCACCTGAACTGACTTCACCGAATGGGTGTTGTGTCACCAGACTCAAGTAGCCGTAGCCGTTGATATCTTTGTACCAGAACGGTGATGTCGTTTCAGAACCGTACGGTGTTGAGACAATGCGTGTCAGCTCTTTTGTCTTCGTATCGTACGACCATACGAAGTCGTTTGGATGTGAACCAGTGTCTTCCCCAATGATCAGTGTGTTTTTCCCTTCAAGGAAAGTCACATTGTCCGGGTTGGCGATCCCGTTAACAGAACATGTGTATGCCTCATAAGTTGAACCGGCAGGGTAGCTTGCCGGTGCACCGATAACCTCAGCACGTGTATTTTTCACAACATATGCACTGTTGATCACGTTGCTGTTGATGTCATAAGCGACTTCTGTTGCACCATGAACATCCAGTGCGTAGACCGCGCCACAACTGTTCGCTTCTTCAATTTGAATATCACCGGCAGTATCGGACATCCCTTTCGTTACCTGGCTCATAGCGACATAGAGTTTGCGCTCATCAGGGTTGAATGTGATGCCCTCTTCTTTTCTAAATTCTGTCGTAGCACCAAGCATTGCAGCATATCTTCTGGTCTCGAGGAATGCGGCTTCCGTCTCTTTTCCGGCGTTAAGCTGTAGACACTCTTCACCCATGGCCGTATTGACATACGTAAATCCGGTATCACAACTACTATTGCTTACCGTACCTATTGTAAAGATATCGCTGAATTTCGGTTCTGAAGCAACGATAGTTTTAAGTTCCGCATCTGTTCCGTGCCCCAGTTTGATCCAGACCAGGTCGGCAGCCCCGCCGTTTTTAGCAGATGTCTGAATCCATTTAGCGGCATAAAGTGTACCGGCGCTAAGGTCTTTCGCCGTGTCCGCCACATACATGTAGAAACCGACATTGGTACCGTCATCTGATAAATATGCTGTCTTTTCATCCGGCATGACATACGCAAGTTCCCACGCTCCGCGGCCCATACTGAAGTGTTTTGTATAGTGATATGTTGGTGTAGCAGCAGTCGCATCCACCGTAACTTCCGGGATATAACCGTAGTAATACGGATTGTTGTTTGCCGAAACATTTGTGTTGTTTTCATCAGCCCAGTAGTATTTTGTCACTTCATCATAATATTTGTTACCGGTCAACATTGTCGTTGCATTTAGATCTTCTTCGACCGCTCTCGCATTCGGTTCATACTCTTCACTTCCGAGGTGTGATTCCCACGGTGTCGTTACACCCGCACAGTGTACCCAGCCGCCAAAACCATCGGCTTGGCTGATATATTTAAGTGAATCGGCCTTGACAGATAAAGTACCCTCACTGTCCTGCTCAAGCTCCATACCGTACATCGCACCCACTTCACACTCAAACTGAGACACCATGAAAAGACGGCCATCTTTTTGGAGAATAGACGAGTGATCCAGACCTGAACCCAGGGCATTTCCATTTGCCCCGTCACAGATAAACGGACTGCCGTCCGCATACGTGATCGGTGTATCGGTATTGTCTTTTAAAAGACCAAATGTTTCACCATTATCTAGCGTGCTTGCTGAGATCAGTTCTGTGAACCCTATTGTGTCCGTGCTTCCGTTGGCATAAGTAACACTTTTAGCTGTACGGATCTCCATCTTCTCGGTGTCGGTTACCGGTGCGCTAAGCTCTTCGAAATAAAGACTACCTGCTGTGGCATCAATACCGTCTACACCATCTGTACCGTCGTTGCATCCTGTCATAAACAGTGCTGTTGCCACTGCTGCAGACAACATGATCATCATCGGTTTTTTCATTTCCATAAATCTTCCTTCATTCAAAATTACGGCAGAAGAATAGAAGATATTTATTACCCCGATGTATCCGGTACGACACAAGAAAATAAACTTTCCAATACAGTTTGATTACAAGAACGTATTGTGTATTGTTTAAATATTTGGATTATCCCGAGGTTTTCATTCACGCTATACTCTTTTACTGTTACACTTGCACTATGAAATCAATTGAACATATCAATAACGCCCTTGCAGACCTGGATAAAGAGGTCGAGAATATACTGATGGACTGGTCTATAAACCTGACGGAAAAAGACAACCTGATGCTGCCTCTTTTGCAGCAGAAAAAAGTATTGAAACAGACACTAGAAGATTTGACGTACCTAAAAGAGAATCCGCCGACGCCGAACCAGCCCTGTGGTATTTCGAAGTATAGGGAAGACAGTTAGAGCGAAGAGGCGGCTTCGCCACTCTGAAAGAAGATTACTTTTCTTTGTATAGAAAATGATCGACCGAAAACTTTCCTGCTCCGTGAGTGACAAGGACAAAGAGCATCAGCATATAGTAAAGCGGAATCTCAAACCCGTTATCGCCTGAACTGAAACCGTGCGGTAGGTGCACCGTTACGATCGCGACAATCATCACAATGATCAGCGGAATCGAGATAAGGCGTGTCGCCAGCCCGAGGGTCAATAACAACACACCCAGAGCTTCAGTGGAAGCGGCTAAATAAGCCTGCAGTGTCGGCAATGGAAGCCCCATCGAACCAAACCACTCCGCGACGGAACCAATATCACTCCACTTCATTTTTGCCGGCTCGTAAAAGCCGTACGCCAGTATCAGACGTAAAAAAAGCAGTGATACACTTTGAAGCTTCTCCAGAAGGGGTTCGACCAACTTGCAGAGTTTCGTAATTTGGCATTGCATAACATCTCCTTTTTACTAGCTCCGGTTTTGGTTAGTGCACTCATAACTGATGTAAACCAGTTATGACTACACTAGCGGTCGCAATCAAGGCCGTTACCGACCTTGACAATGTAAAGCTGTTATTTACCGCACTTGCCTGCGCCGCATTTGCCTACTTTTTCGACAGTTTTCTCAGCACCGCACTTTTCTGCTTTTTTCTCAGCACCGCACTTTTCTGCTTTTTTCTCAGCACCGCATTTTGCCGCTTTTTTCTCAGCACCGCATTTACCTTCTACCGGTTTCGATGTACCGCATTTGCCCTCTTGCGCCCATGCAGACGTCGTACCTAAACCAATGAATAACGCCGCACCGATAAACAGTGCCAATAAACTCATCTTTTTCATCTTTGATCCTTTACGATTTTTTCATGCTACGTCGTACAGTATAGTCCAAATAACAACTGCTGTCTGTAACATGGGTGACATAACTTCAACTACTATAGTATAAAAAATATTAATAATTAAATAACAGATAAGAGATGGTTTTGTTTCTTAATTTACCATTAAGAAACAAAATATGGTTCGATTGGGTTGCCGTGTATGAGGCTGTATAGTTATTAAAATTGATAGTATGGATTGCATTTTTTGATAGAAAGAAGTACTCCCCTCCAGATACCTGCGGCACATAACCGAGTGGAGTGAGCTGCTGTGTTCCCACCCTGACTCATTGTTCCAAACGACCATTGCACAGGTCTAAAGGGAAGCGTTCAAAACCGCTAACGGTGCTGAGCGCTTATTAAAGTATCGGAATTATAGCAAAGAGTCGTAAATAAATCAACTTCTCTGACAACATAACTACTGCTTTTCGTCTAATATTTTCTTGCAAAAGAAAATGAACCTATGAAGAGCTCTTTATTCCCGTATACATTCCCAACGTGAAGGTTGGGAACGAATAAAAAATTCTATTTCTTAAAGTATCTCTAAATCACTTGTTGTTGCCAAAGGAACTATCGTCCCTTTTTCTGAACCAGGCGTTGTATCAAATACTACAATATCAAAATCCACATCATTAATTTGGTCTAATTTCGTTGCTATATCAGCATCATAGGGAGGAACAGTGTAATTAACATCATTAACTTCAACTGTTTTCACATCTGACAACGTAAACGACGGGAATGACAACTCTGCACGACTACAAACAGCAAGTGTTTGTCCGGCCAAAGATGCTGACGCAATAGCTGCATCTGACGAGTTATATAAGGTAACGGTAACTGTCTTTCCACTACCCGCATCAATTACTGTATTAGAAAGATTTATGACTTCGATCTGTCGTGAACCGGTTGTTGCGCTGTCAGTTATAACATTATCTGTAGCACATAAAGCATACAGATGCGCACTATTTTTCGGAAAATCTACAGGATGATCCACTACTGTATTATTTACCGTATACGTATCATGCCCAGTAACCGGAACCATATCACTTGAAAATCCATCAACAAAATGGGAATCACCTTCGATCGTAAATTCAACAAGACTTGTTTGACCATTTGCAAGATGAATAACATTCGGTTTCAATGCATCCTCAACTATTTCTTCTGCCTTATCTTCGAACCAATCACACCCGCTCATTGTGAGTAGTCCTGCCCCTAACAACCCTGCCGTAACGATTGAACGTAATTTCATAGTATCTCCTTTAAATTCATATCAATTTTCAGTATATTGCTTTTCGAAAAAAAAACAGCTTAAGTCTCTAAATTATATTTCAGGCTGCGCAATTGGCTACAATACGTTTATGCTATACATCGTCACCGCACTCAGCGCCGAGGCGCGTCCTATTATTGACCATTTCAGACTCAAAAAGGTTGAAAATGCACTTCCCTATCCGCTGTTTTCAGCAGAGAACGTGCGCCTGCTGGTTATGCAGGTTGGGTATGAAAACGCCCTGATGGCAGCCTCATCGCTTTTCGGTCACGAACGTCCGAAAGAGGACGACCTGCTGCTTAATGTCGGCATCTGCGCGGCGCCTACGCGCTACACTCTCGGAACACCGCTTGTCGCCCACAAGATCACGCATAAAGAGCACGCCTACTATCCCGATATGCTGCTGAACCACCCTTTCGAAGAGGTGGAGCTGCATACCCTCGAAGGGGCGAAAGACAGTGAGCACGCCCACCCTGTCGACATGGAGGCCCACGCTGTCTTTAAGGCGGCATCGCGTTTTATGCAGAGCCACCAGATGCTCTTTGTCAAAGTGGTCTCGGACCATTTCGAGCCTGAGCGTGTCACCAAAGAAGCGGCAACAACACTGATTGCCGCTCAGCTAAAGGGGATTCTCCATCTCGCAGATGAACTCAGTCATCTTGTTCGAAAACCGTCACTTTTCAACGAGGAGGAGCTCGAGCGCATCGAGGCGCTCAAAACGCTTTTCAGCAAGACCCAGGGGCACGTTTTTGAAGATGCCTGTTATTATTACAAATTAAAGAACGGCTCGGCTTTGCCGCCGAGCATACAGAACGTCGAAGAGAAGCTGACAAAACTCGAAAGGAACCGTCTGCATGAACGCTGCATTACTGCACTCACCGTGTGAACTCTTTTCCCACCTCTATGTGGAACGTGCCGTCATCGATCACCCGCAGACGAAGAGGATCATGGCACGCTTTCCCCGTTCGCATATCATCGAGATTGACCACTACAAGGATGTCTTTAACCGTCCCAACCAGGACTTCCGCATCCAGAGCCGCAGCAAGAACCTCATCCTGGCCAGACGCGAAGCCCCCTATCTCTATGAAGGTTCCTACTACAGCGACGGGTTCGAGTTCGAGAACTTCTTCTATACCCCGACGCTTCTCGGCTGTCTCTACGACTGCGACTACTGCTATCTTCAGGGAATGTACAACTCCGCCAACAACGTCCTCTTTGTCAATATCGAGGCGTACTTCGAGGCGGTGAAACCGCACCTTGACAAACCGACCCTGGTCGCCATCTCTTACGACACCGACACCCTCGCCACCGAATCGCTCAGCGGCCACTCGGCGGCATGGATCGTATTTGCAGGCAGGGAACCGAATCTCAACCTTGAGATCCGCACCAAGAGCGCCAACTTCAAGCCGCTGCGCTCTTTAGAGCCATCGGCGCAGATCGTACTGGCCTGGACACTTTCGCCGCAGGTGATCATTGACAGGTACGAACATAAGACCCCGTCGCTAAGGCAGCGTCTCAAAGCGATAGCAGAGGCTCTGCAGGCAGGTTGGCAGGTACGCCTCTGCATCGACCCGGTCATCTACAACGACGATTTCGAAGCGCTCTACCTGCCATTTGTCGATGAGATCTTCGCGACACTCGATGCTGAAAAGATCCACCAGCTCACTCTAGGCAGTTTTCGGATGAGTTCGACCTACCTCAAACGGATCAAAAAGATGCATTCGAGCGACATCGCCTTCTACCCCTACGAGGTCAATGACGGGGTGGCAAGCTACTCTAAAGCGGTTGAACAGAAGATTTTGGCGACAATGGTTGCCAAGGTCACCGCCTATTTTCCGAAAGAGAAGATACGGACCTGGGAGATATGATGGAAAATACAACTATGCAGAGCGCACTGGTGACAGGGGTCAGTTCGGGTATCGGAAAAGCGATCGCCGAGAGGCTGCTGGAGATGGGCTTCAGGGTCTACGGCCTCAGCAGAAACGTCACGCAGACCACCTTGGAGCACCCGCACTTTACACCGCTGCCGTGTGACCTCCGAGACAGCGAAGCGATCGAACAGACGGTCGCTGCTCTGGACAAAAGCGCGCTCACCCTGCTTGTCAATGCCGCCGGGTTCGGACGGTTCGAGCCCCACGAAGAGCTCTCGACAGAGACCATCACGGCGATGATGCGCATCAACCTCGAAGCGCCGATCCTGCTGAGCAACCTGCTGCTTCGCACACTCAAGGCCAACCAGGGCAATATCGTCAACATCACCTCCATTGAAGCCCTGCGGTCGTCCAGGTTTTCCGCCCTCTACAGTGCCACCAAGAGCGGTCTTCGCGCCTTCGGGCAGAGCCTCTTTGAAGAGGTGCGCAAAGAGGGAGTGAATGTCCTCACCATCAACCCGGACATGACGGACACCGCCTTTTTCGACGATCTGCGTTTCGGGGTCTCGGAGAAAGAGGATGAGAAACTGCTTGCTACGGACATCGCTGATATCGTTGAAGATATCCTGCAGATGCGTCCCGGTTCTGCCGTGACCGAAGTGACCGTGCGTGCCCAAAAATTCGGAATAACAAAGAAGAAGACAAAATGATCGAACGCCACCCCTCGAACTACCCGCTGGCCCGGCCTGAGACTATTTCGGACGAGAGTCTTAATACACTGGAGAATGCCCTGTCATCCTATCTTGGCTACAGCCATGTGATCGCGCTTGATTCAGTTGAGAGCGCCTTTTCGCTCTCTTTCTCGATCTTCGACGAGATGAGCACCGTTCTCTGCTCTCCTAATGCGCCGCTCGCCCTCTTTAAAGCTCTCCATAAGCACTGTCTTCAACCCCGCTTTTGCGATCTTAAACTCGACGGCACACTCGAAGGCCGTTTTTTGCATAAAAACATAGACGAAAGCAGCCGGGCACTGCTTGTCTCGCACAACCACGGCCAGCTTGCAGAGCTGGACAGCCTGACAGAGTTCGCCGACAAGAACGACCTTCTCTTCATCGAAGACGCTACGCAGGCCTTTAGAGGCAAAGCGTATGCTGGTGCCAAAACAGCCCTTTTTGACCTGGAGACACTTCTGCCCTCTTTTATTGCCAGGGGCGGTTTTATCGCGACCGACGATGAAGAGCTGGCTGCAGAGTTTCGCCTGAAAAGCAGAGGCGGCTATGTTCAGAAGAAGTTCTGGAACTATGATATCGCCGGTATCTCTGAGTACAGCACGATGAACAATCTGACCGCATCGTTTGCCTTGGCTGCTCTGTCGGATATCGAAAGTGTCCTGGCAAAGATCGATGCAGTTCAGACGCTCTATCTTCAAAAACTCGCATCCAACCGTCTTGTGGAGCTGCCAAAAGCCAAAAATCTTGTTGCCTACCCGCTTTTTCCTATCGCGCTGGTTCCGGCACTCTTTTGTCCAAAAGAGGATATTTACCAGGCCCTGACGGAAAAAGGGATCCCCGTACGCGTCGGCAACAAGCCCGTCTACAAGACCACGGCATTCAAAGATGACGCCATCTCTCTCTTCGGCGCCGAAGAGGTCCACAAAGCCCAGATCCTCCTCCCGGCCCACCATCTCATAACCCTGGATGAGGCAGCATCCGTCGTCGAGACCCTTGAAAGTGTCCTTGATCACTATGGCTATCGAGGCTGTACATTTTGACGGCAAAGCTTTTTCTCTTCTTAACATTTGCACTTACAGCCCTTCTTTTTTAAGCGTTAATATTTTTTTCGCTACACTTTCGGACTTTTTATTTCTATACTATATATTAGAAAAACAATTTTAGAGGCTGCATACGGCTCCTAAAAAGATCCCTCCTACAAGGAAAACTATTTGAAACTCATCGTCGTCGAGTCACCCGCCAAAGCCAAGACCATTAAAAACTTTTTAGGCAAAGAGTACGAAGTCATCGCCTCAAAAGGCCATATCCGCGACCTGCCTAAGAGTCGTTTCGGAATCAAAGTCGATGAAGAGAAGAGAGAGCTGACGCCGGAGTACAGCGTCGCCAAAGAGAATGCCGCAACCGTCAAGCAGATCAAAGAGCTGGCAAAGAAAGCCGAGACGATCTACATCGCGACCGATGAGGACCGCGAGGGAGAAGCGATCGGCTGGCACGTAGGCCACGCCATTGCGAAAGTGACCAAGCAGGATCCCGAGACACTGCCGCGCATCGTCTTTCACGAGATCACCAAAACAGCGATCAATGCCGCCCTTGAGCACCCGCGCCAGATCAACATGGATCAGGTCAATGCCCAGCAGACACGCCGTCTTCTGGACCGTGTTGTCGGGTACAAGCTTTCGCCTCTGCTGGCCTCAAAAATCCAAAAAGGGCTCTCTGCAGGACGCGTGCAGTCTTCGACACTCAAGATCGTTGTTGACCGCGAACGCGAGATCAAAGCCTTTATCCCGGTAGAGTACTGGAGTATCGACACTGTCTTCGCACCCCATATCGATGCGAATCTGATCCAGTATCAGGGCGAGAAGATATCAAAACTCACGATCACCAATGCGGACGATGCCAAAGCGATCGCAGCCACTCTCGAGAAAGAGGCCTTCAAGGTTGCCTCTATCGAGACAAAAGAACGTAAAAGTTCGACACCGCCGCCGTTCATGACCTCGACACTTCAGCAGACCGCTTCGAGCAAACTCGGCATGTCACCGAAAAAGACGATGATGCTTGCGCAGACACTTTATGAAGGGGTCAAAACACCCGAAGGCACTTCGGGCGTCATCACCTACATGCGTACCGACTCCCTCAACATGGCGAAAGAGGCGGTAGAAGCGGCCAGAGAGACCATTGCGAACACATACGGAGAGCAATACCTGCCGAAATCACCGAAAAGCTATCTCAAAAAGGCCAAAGGCGCGCAAGAGGCGCACGAGGCGATCCGTCCGACGATGCTCTCGTTCACGCCAAAAGTGGCAGCCGCCTACCTCAAACCGGATGAGCTTAAACTCTATACCCTCATCTACAACCGCTTTTTGGCCTGCCAGATGAAAGATGCGATCTTCGAACAGCAGGCGATCATCTTTAAAAGCGAGAGCGGCGAGTACAAGGCAAACGGGCGCAAGCTCATCTTTGACGGTTTTTATAAAGTCCTCGGCAGTGACGACAAAGACAAACTTCTGCCTGCCCTTGAAGAAAACCAGGCCATTGCCATGGAATCGATCAAGCCGACACAACACTTCACCGAACCGCCGGCCCGTTTTTCGGAAGCAAGTCTCATCAAACAGCTCGAAGCCGAAGGTATAGGCCGTCCTTCGACCTATGCACCGACTATTTCGACCTTGCAGGCCCGTAATTACATCACGATCGAAAAACGTCAGATTGCACCGACAGAGGTCGCTTTTACTGTCATAGAGATGCTAGAAAAGCACTTTACCGATATTGTTGATGCCAACTTTACCGCCAATATGGAAGAGGTGCTCGACAAGATCGCCGACGAGGGGTATGACTGGCAAAAAGTCCTAAGCGACTTTTACTTCCCGTTTATCGAACGCGTCAACGAAGGCAAGCAGAGCATCGTCTCTCTCAAATTGGCGCAACCACTCGGCCGCAACTGCCCCGAGTGCGGTTCTGAGCTTCTGCTCCGTTCAGGACGTTACGGAAAGTTCATCGCCTGCAGCGGCTTTCCGAAGTGTAAATACACCGAACAGGTCGCCGAGGACGGCGAGACAAGCGAGGGGCCGAAAGTAGAGACCACTGATGAGAAGTGCGAGAAGTGTGGTGCCGACATGGTGATCAAAAACGGCCGTAACGGCAAGTTTCTGGCGTGCAGCAACTACCCTGAATGTAAAAACACCAAGTCCCTTGAGGTGGAGAGCAAGGAGTCGAAGGTTCCGTGTCCCGAATGCGGCGGAAAACTGATCTATCGTCAATCGCGCCGCGGGCCGTTCTGGGGTTGTGAGAACTACCCGAAATGTAAGTTTATCTCCAAGTTCGAGCCGACAGAGAAAAAATGTCAGGTTGAAGGGTGTGACGGAACATTGGCTAGACGTACCTATCGCGGCAAAGAGGTCTATGAGTGCATAAAATGTAAAGACCGCACTCCGGTGGAAGAGACCGAATAGAAGATGCATCGGGGCAATAGAGGAGTTTTTCTGTGAAAATAGGTATCCTGTCCGACACCCATAAAAAAGAGAAACGTTCGCAAAAAGTCATCGACCTCCTGATGGACAAGGGGGCAGAATTTCTTATCCACGCCGGCGACATCGTCAAGCCCGAGATGCTGGAACAGATGGTCCGCAGCGGCGCACGATATATCGCTGTCTACGGCAATAATGACGCGCATCTGCATGAACTGCACAACCGCTATAACCTTGTTCAGGAGCCGCACTATTTCAAGCTCGCAAAGACAAAGTTCAAATTGATGCATCTGCCGTTTTTCATGTCGCCTGACAGTGAGATAGTAATTTATGGCCACACCCACACCTTTGACTGTGAGTTTACCAATGGCACCCTCTTTCTCAATCCGGGAGAGGCCTGTGCCCGCAACAAACCGGTCAGCGAATGCGCCATGCTGGAGGTGACCGATACGCACCTGAATGTCACCTACTATTCACGGGCGCTAAAAACAAAGCACTTCGAGGAGCAGCACTTCTCGTTCGAAAGGAAAAAAAAGTGACAAAAAAGATCTTTTTATGCGCCATCTCCAACATCAACAGCGGTACCTGCAACGAGGACTGCAAATTCTGTTCACAGAGCGTCAAATACAAAGCCGATATTGAACGCTATATCCAGAAACCGATAGAGACGATTATTGAAGAAGCGAAAGCGGCCCGTGCTTCGGGCGCGCTCGGCTTCTGCCTTGTTACAGCGCGTAAAGGGCTTGATGACAAGGTCCTCAGATTTGTCTGCGACGTTGCCCGTTCCGTCAGCAGTGCGGTTCCGGACCTTCGCCTGATCGCCTGTAACGGTACCGCCAGTGTCGAACAGCTGCTCACACTCAAAGAGGCCGGTGTCAAAGCCTACAACCACAATCTTGAGACCTCCGAAGCCTTTTACCCGGAAGTCTGTACCACCCATAGTTGGCAGGAACGCTACGAGACATGTCAAAATGTCAACAAAGCGGGACTGAAACTGATTACCGGCGGGATCTTCGGTATGGGAGAGACGCAGGAGGACCGCATCTCGATGCTGGAGTCCCTGAAAAGTCTCAACCCCGTCTCCGTGCCGCTCAACTTTTACCATCACAACCCGGCCCTGCCTTTAAAACCGAATCCGCTGACGACAGATGAAGCACTGGAACTTATTACAATGGCTCGTGAGATCATCAGCGACGCCGAACGTATCATGGTCGCAGGCGGACGCGAAATGCAGTTCGGTGACCGCCAGAACGAGATCTTTGCGGCGGGAGCCAACTCTATCGTTATCGGCAACTACCTCACCACACAGGGACGCGACAAAAAAAGTGACCTGGAGATGATCAAAGAGCTTGGCTTAGATATTGCAACGAAGGTCTAGCCTTTGCACCCCTTTGGATTTCATTTTATTTTTGACCTGACTTTTTTTTCATGTGGCGTCTAATGTATAGAAGTAAAAGAAGGGATGAAATCCGAGATACAATTCAAAACAGCTGGTAATTACTGTTTATAAGAAAGCATTAAAACAGGCTCTTATTTCCTGTTCCAACAGGTAAATAAAAATTCTACAGGCCGTTGCCCCACATATGCATCTTCTTCGCCATCACCAGGTCGTACCCTTCCAGGATATCGATACTGTTAGAGGCCCGGAACTCCGCCGCCTCCAGCATCGCTTTGAGCTCTTCGACATCGGCGTCCCCCTTTTTAGAGAGGACGATGATATCGCCGGTGTTGGCAAGAGTCGTGTAGATACCTTTGAGAATACGCTCCCTGAAAGCGTGCCGATGGAGCACGTCGCGGATCAGCACGATATCGTTGTCGCGCGGCAGGGCTCGAAAAGGGGCGTTGTAACTTGCAACTGTGTGGATCTTGAGCGATTCGCTCTCCTCAAACGGCTGATGCTCACCCGGATAGAGTGCCAGTGCCAGACGGTATGCGGGAAAAGAGGAGAGGTGTTCAGCGACTGCTGCTGTCAGATCGTCGGCATGGGCCGTAATATCGAGCACCTTGAAGCCGGGCTGCGGCTGGATAAGTTGTAAAAACTGGCGGTAATCGTTCATATTTTATAATCCGTTGCTGCTAGGAAAAGAGGTGAAAATCTATACCGTTCCAACTTGCTAAATAGCGAGGTCGTGCAGCTCTTTGAAGAGAAAGGCCTCGACGATGTCGTCAATATCTCGTTGGGTGTGGGCGACTAGGACCATCATCTGCTGCTCAATGAACTCCATGACCGGCTCAAAGTCGCCGATAACGACGACCGCATCCACCCAGTCGTTGACATCCTCTTTGGTATCGAAGTAGTTGATCTCAACGACCTGACCCGCTTCGAGGTCGATCAGCGCCCAGGTTTTGGCATCATTGATCGAGACAAGCTGCCCCTCCTGCGTATCATCACTGTCCATCGGTAAAAGGATCTTCACTCGCTACTCCTGACCGACTTTTGAAAGATCAAGTTTCAGCGCTTCGTTGTCCATGATACCGATACCGGCATCGAGTACTTTATGCGCAATCTCCTGTGCCTCTTTAAGCGAATGCATCTTGGCCGTACCGCACTGGTAGAGGTTGAGTTCCGGAATGTCATTTTGCGAAGCGACCTGCAGGACATCTTCCATCGACTCTTTCCACGCTTTGGCAACCGTCTCTTCCGCCGGCGTGCCGATCGTGCTCATATAGAAACCGGTACGGCAGCCCATCGGCGAGATATCGATGATCTCGGTCTCCTTGCTGTTGAGATGGTCACGCATAAAACCGGCAAAAAGATGCTCCAGCGTATGGATCCCTTTCTCACTCAGGATATCTTTGTTTGGCTTGACGAAACGGAGGTCAAAAACAGTGATATCGTCACCGGACGGGGTCTTCATCCCCTTGGCTTTGCGCACGGCCGGTGCCGGCATGATCGTATGGTCTACGGTAAAGCTGTCTAATAGTGGCATTCGTTATCCTTAAAAATTATAGTAGGAGAATATTAGCATAAATGGGTAACATTAAAATCGGTACAATACAGCTATATTTTTTCTCTAAGTGAGTATTATGAAAAGCCTGTTTGATGATGCAAAAGCTGCCACGTTAACGACACCGCTGCAGATGCGGGTCTACACCTCCCAGCTGCTGGGACAATCTGAAGATCTGGTTCTCCACGGTGGCGGGAACACCTCATACAAGAGTGATGAAACCCTCTATGTCAAAGGGAGCGGCTGGAACCTGATTGACATTGAGGAACCGGGGTTTTCGCCCGTCGATCTTGCCGTTCTCCAGGAGATGGCAACACGTAAAGAGCTCAGTGATTCGCAGATGGTCAAGGAGCAGCGTGCCGCCCTTCGCAAGGCTGATGCACCCAACCCCTCCATCGAGGCGATCCTCCATGCCATCATCCCGTTTGCATTTGTCGATCACACCCATGCCGATGCCATCGTCACCATCTCCAACACCCCCAACGGCAAAGAGATGCTCAGAGAGATCTACGGCTACAATGTCCTGCTGATCGACTATGTGATGCCGGGCTTCATCCTCTCCAAACAGATCTATGAACAGACCCGGGACATCGACTGGAGTGCGCTGGAGGGGATCATTCTGCTTAATCACGGCCTCTTTACCTTTGATGATGACGCCAAAAGATCCTACGAAAAACATATCGACTTGGTGACAAAGGCCGAAGCGTACATTCAGGCCAATACAACACTCCCGACAAAATGCGAACCAAGAGATCTAGACGGTACCTTTTTTGACACCCTGATCCAAAAGGTATCGGAACTTCGCGGTACCGCTATTACCGCCGTTATCCTCGATTCGGTTCAAGCCTGTGCCCTTTCAAAGCTGCCCGACCTTGAAGAGATCCTATCCAAAGGGGAGTTGACACCGGAGCATGTTATTCGGATCAAACCCTTTCCCGCCGTTATCGACGAAGATGTACAAGAGGGGTTGCAACAATTCGTAAACAACTACCGTCGTTATTTTGAAGAGAATGCAGACAGCAAGCATATCTGTCTCGATCTGGCACCGCGATATGCTATGATTAAAGGCTTTGGTGCCGTCGCTTTCGGCAAAGACGAAAAAGAGGCTAACGTGATCGCCGACATCGTCGAACACACCGTCAAAGCGATGCTCACCGCCGAACAGCTCGGCGGCTGGAAAAGCCTCAAGCCAAGCGATGTTTTCGATATGGAATATTGGGAATTGGAACAAGCTAAACTGATAAAGCGCTAAAGTGTAATACAGGACAGGAACTAAATTCTGTATCGTAAAAAATAACTAATAAAGGATTATTATGAAAGTCACAAAAAAAGTCACATTTATCGCTAAAGAGGGGCACGAACAACAGCTCTCTACCCTACTGAACGCTATGATCACCCCATCGCGCAACGAACACGGCTGTCTGCTCTATGATATTTTCCAGTATGAAAAGGATCCGAAAACATTCATCGTCATCGAGTCATGGGCCGATGAAGAGGCGCTGGAGGGGCATAAACACTCCAAGCACTACCTGCACTACAAAGCCCATTATGAGGTACACACCGCGGACAAATACAGCGACAACCTCAACATTCTCGGGGATCTATTTTAAGCTTTTCAGAGGTATGGGTACCTGTAAATACGCAGGATACTTTCTTCTAAAAAATCACCCCAGTACTTCCAGTTCATCGGTGTATTTATCCAGACAATACTGCTCGTAACTCGACTTGTACACCTTGTAGTGTGCCGATGTTTTGTGCCCTTCTAGGGCTGTTTCGTCCCGCCATGTCTCTACCGCCATAAATTTCTCAGGCCTCTCTTTATACTGAACGATCTCGTAGAAGATACAGCCGTCTTCCGCTTTTGAGGGCTCTACCATCGCCGTCAACAGCGCCTTCATCTGTTCGATGCCGTCCGGTTTGGCAATAAATGTTACACGTTTTGTAATGGTCACTTTTTTCTCTTTCTGTTAAATTTTCAACGGGATTATAGCAGAAGGCTACAGCCCGGGGGCTCTCCACATCGACGTTGTGATTTCCTGATCGACCAGTTTCAGCTGCGAAGCGTATGCTGCCTGCCACCGACTGGCGACCTCCCGGTATTTTGCATGGTTCTGAGTATCAGGGTTGTAGCATTTATCCCACTGCACCAGATTTTTTGCCGCTTCGGCAATGCTTTTATACTCGCCCGTTGCAACACCGCAGGCAAAGGCACCGCCGAGCGACGTCGCTTCGTTTACATTCGGGATTTTCACCTCTTTGCCTGTGACATCGGCCAGGATCTGAGACCACAAAGTGCCCTTGCTTGCACCGCCGGCAAAGGTGATACTCTCGTTCTGCACCCCGGTAAAACGGAAGATCGCCTCAAGGTTGAGCATCGAGACGATAGCCGCGTTCTCCTCAAGCGAACGGAACATCGCTCCTTTCGAGGCGATCGCGGGATCGAGAGAGAGGTTCAAAAAAGAGGGAGCGGCATGGTACCATCTGCCGTAATGCATAACATCCGAGAAGATGGGCAGTATCCCGTTGGCACCGACAGGCACATTTGAAGCCAGCTCTTCGAGATAGGCATAAGGGTCGATCCCTCTTCTCTTGGCGTCTGACACCTCACTCTGGCACAGAGCGTCCCTGAACCAGCGCATCACCAGTCCCGAGAAGAAGGTGATCCCCTCCGCCTGCGAAATACCGGGGATGACGTGCGGGTTGATACGGATATCCATATTGGGATCTGTCTTGGCCGTCGGCATATTCACCAGCTGCTGCCAGAAGGTGCCGCCAAGGACCGCAACTTCGCCCGCTTCGACAACACCGAGACCGGCTGAACCCAACTGCACATCACCGCCGCCCGTCACTACCGGCGTCCCCGCTGCAAGTCCTGTCTCTTCCGATGCTCTTCTTGTCACCTCGCCGATGACCGCTCCGCTCTCGTATACCGGTGGGAAAATATCATCTTTTAATCCCAACTTTTTTGCCATCTCCGGTACCCATTGACGCTTTTCAAGCGAGAAGATACCCGATGTTCCGGCATTCGAGGGCTCACTCGCGATCACGCCGGAGAGCTTCGTCAGAACCCAGTCGCTGATCATGTTCATTGAAGCTGTCTTTTCATAAAGGTGCGGTCTGTTTCGCTTCAACCACAACAACCGGGGCAACGCACCGAGCGCATAGGTCTGACCACTTTGGGTATAAAAGCGTTCTTCACTGCCGGCAAACTCTCTTTTGAGTTCAGTCACCTCCCTGTCAGCTCTCGCATCCACATTGGCTACCCCGAACAGTTCTTTGCCTTCCCTGTCATAAAGGACGATCCCTTCACGCATACTTGTCGCTGTGACCGCTTTGATCGCTTCGGCTTTAATACCCGCTGTATCGATCGCTTTTTGGATACATGAAGAGAGAATTGTCCAATTGGTCTGATAGTCAAACCCCATTGAGTTTGCAACACCCTCCTCGCTCAGATGCGTCCACTCCTGCTGGCCTATCCCCACCTGATTACCAAGAGTATCAAATATTACTGCTCGTCCGCTTCCTGTCCCCGCATCAATCGTTAAAAAATAGCCCTGGCTCATCTTGTTCCTTGGGAGATCAATTCTTCTCTATATTGTAGCAAAGCAGCTCCCTTTTTTTCGTTTGCTGCAAGATAGCCTCATTCAGGCTATTTACCCAGTCGCGCTATACTTTTTCACCCCAGTGATAAAAGGTTTAACATGAACGCCGCTGCACTTTCCATCCTCACTCTGCTGACATCACCCCTGTTAAATGCTTCGAGCATTGCATCTCACCCCGACAGCTCTTCACTAATTGTCTACAACGGGAATATAGGACTCGTACACGAGAAGAGAGGATTATCACTTGACAGCGGCAAACAGTCGCTGATCTATCCCGATGTGGCAAGCAGTATCCAGACAGACAGTGTCAATGTCATTTTTCCCGACGGTGTATCACTCTATTCCCAACAGTACCGTTTCGATAAGATCACTGCACAGAAACTGGCAGAGGCCCATTTAGGCAAAGAGGTCAAATTTTACATCGAAACCGGCAGTGGGCTGATATATAAAAGCGGCAGTTTGCTTTCTGCAGATTCTCAGGCTGTTGTCAAAACAGCGCAAAGTGAGATCTATACAGTACCGGTATCTGCACTAATCTTTTCCTATATACCAAGTGAATTGATCACAAAACCCTCTTTGATCTGGAACATCGACACACCAAAAATAAACAGGGGCATCCTCTCCCTTGACTATCTTGTCAATAACATCTCTTGGAAGAGTGACTACACACTCAAGCTCTCTCAAAAAAGCGTTGATCTTAGCGGGTGGATCACCATCGACAACCGCAGCGGCAAAGCGTTTAAAGAGACCAGGGTGAATGTCCTGGCCGGTGATATCGACCGCGTCCAAGAACCCAAAAAGCGTTTGTATATGGCAAAAGCGGCAGTCGCCGAGATGGACGCTCCCGCGGTCCAAGAGGTTTCACATGAAGGGTACCATCTTTACCAGATCCCTTTTCCGGTCACACTACCCAATAATCAACAGACTCAGATCAAATTCGTCGACATCAAAAACATCCCCGTTAAACGGAAATACAAGGCCAAATTCAGCAATCCGTTCTACTTGCAGGGAGAAGCGAAACATACCATCAGCCAATATCTGGAGATCGAGTCCCTCGACAGGCCTCTGCCGATGGGAACTGTACGCAGCTATTCAAAAGAGAAAGAGACTACCCTGCTTTTAGGTGAGAGTGCTATCGCCCATACGCCCAAACACGAAAAGATCGCGATCACTCTCGGCAAAAACTTCGATCTTCATGCTACAGAAAAGACCCTGAGCAGCAACAGCGACCGGTACTATATGGACAAAACAGTCTACTATGAACTGGGCAACCGATCTAAAGAGTCCAAAACAGTGGAACTGCTTGTTCCTTTCATCAAAAATGACAAAGGACAAAGCAGTGTGGCTACGAAACAGCAATACCGTTGGGAAAATGCCAACCTGCTCTCATTTCAGGTCTCAGTAAAAGCCGACAGTAAACAAAGTTTTGAGGTCCATTACAGAGCGAAAAAACAATAGAATAGTGAATAGTGAATAGTGAATAGTGAATAGTGAATAGTGAATAGTGAATAGTGAATAGTGAATAGTGAATAGTGAATAGTGAATAGTGAATAGTGAATAGTGAATAGTGAATAGTGAATAGTGAATAGTGAATAGTGAAAGATGGCAAAACCCATCTTATCCCCACCTGAACTTGAAAAGTTTCAGATTGGGTGCAGATTGTGCCGAACTAAGGCCGAAGGCGCACTGATGTGCGTCGAGCGCCGCAGTCCGGTGCAAGATGTGCCGAAGCTGGAACTTTTAAACGCGTGCTTCTTCGCGGCGTTGCAGATAGTCCCATTTTGCATCTACGCGCTCTTGCCACTCTTTAATAAGATATTTGTATTCATCTTTGAAAAGGTGCTTGAAACGGCCCTGTGCAGCAAGGTATTCTTCTACCGGTACAACATTTTTAGGACGGTACGTGATGTTCAGCTCTGTCCCGTTGATGATCTCATACAGCGGGAATACGAGGGAATCGGTTGCAAGGTCCGTAATTGCCATTGTATCTTCAGGGGCAAATTTCCATTCCGTTGTACAGGCTGAAACGGCATTGATAAATACCGGACCTTCTACTGACATACCGTGTTGGATCTTCTTGACCATATCTTTCCATTTATTTGGAGAGACTTGCGCAACGTATGGCGAACCGTGTGCCGCCATAATGGCCATCATATCTTTTTTGTTCTGCTTTTCACCGTAACTAACGCGACCTGCAGGTGATGTTGTAGCAGATGAACCGATCGGTGTAGACGATGAACGCTGCCCGCCTGTGTTCGCATAGACTTCATTGTCAAGTACAACGTACATCATGTCATGACCACGTTCAAAACATCCTGAAATCCATTGGAAACCGATATCATAAGAGGCACCATCACCACCAAAAGCAACAAACTTAGGGTTGCGATCCGGTTGTTTCAATCGCCCTTTCGTTTTAAGTGCTTTGTGCATTGCTTCTGCACCGGCAACAGCAGTCGATCCATTTTCAAAGCCGATATGAATCCATGAAGCATCCCACGATGTATATGGGTAAACCGCTGTACATACTTCAAGACAACCCGTTGATGCTGCAAGAACCAGATCATCATTCGTTGCATTCAGTACTTCACGTACAATAATAGAGTGCGCACATCCCGGACAAAGAAGGTTTGCACCTTCGAAACGGTCCGCTGATGTCGAGAACTCTTTTAAGTTTTTAATTTTTTTAATTTCACTCATACTGTTCTCCTATAAAAATGCCAGTTTCGGACCGCGAACGCCGATAAACTGTTGTAGTGGTGTTGTTACTTTACCGGCATCAACATTCGCCTGAAGTTCCGTGTAAAGGTCAACAAGGTGTTGTTTAGTCAAATCACGCCCGCCAAGACCGTAAACATAACCGGAAAGAAGTGCACGACTCTCAGTATTGTAAAGTGTTCCTGCAATCTCGTTGAAAAGAGCACCCGGTGCGCCATTTGGAGATGAACGGTCAAGTGTAGCGATCGCTTTAGCACCCTTAAGTGCTTCTTTAATCTGTTCAAACGGGAATGGACGGAATACACGAAGACCGACGACACCTGCTTTTATACCTTGTGTACGCATCTCCTTGGCAACTTCACGCGCTGTCTCAACCGAAGTACCCATACAGATAACAGCAACATCTGCATCGTCCATATCATACGATTCAACAATGTTGTATTTGCGGCCTGTCAATGCTTCAAAGTCATCAAACGCAGCTTGAACTTTTGGCAGTACTTTTGTCATCAGGTCATTGTGCTGACGCGCTTTGTGCTCAAAGTGCCAATCTTCTTCCGTCTGAACACCGTGAGTAACCGGGTGGTCAAAGTCAAGCATATCGTTCATCGGTTTAAAGTCTCCGACAAAACCGTACGCTTGATCATCAGTCAACGTATTTACACCTTGTGCCGTGTGTGACGTCATGAAACCATCCTGGTGAACCATACATGGAAGACGTACATCATGATCTTCAGCTACTCTAAAAGCGATAAAGTTCAAGTCGTATGCTTCTTGCGGAGAGTACGCATCAAGCTGAATCCAACCGCTATCGCGGCCCAGGTACATGTCAGAGTGGTCACCATTAACATTAAGCGGTGCCGCAAGTGCGCGGTTAACAACGTTAAGGATGATCGGCAAACGCATACCGGATGCCTGGTACAACGTTTCAACCATCAAGGCAAAACCTTGACTTGACGTCGCTGTTGCGACACGCCCACCGGCAGCAGAAGCACCGATACATCCTGACATAGCAGCATGTTCAGACTCAACCATTACAAATTCGCCTTCGACATAACCGTCAGCTAAAAACTTTGCATAACCTTCAACAATCGGTGTTGACGGCGTAATCGGATATGCTGCAACGACATCGATCTGTACTTGGCGCATAGCTTGCGCCGCGGCAAAGTTACCGTCCCATACTTCAACGTCACGTAATTCCATTTTATCAAATGCCATTATTTTTCCCCTTTATCTTTCTCAGGCCAACCAGCAAGTTCTGCCTCTTCATCTGCTTGTTCCGGGAACATCAATAGTGATTTAGGGTTTGTAGGACAAACCTCTACACAGATGCCGCATCCTTTACAGTGATCCATATCGATACCGATCATCTTCTTGTCACGAGAAATAATTGAAATATCGGGACAATAGATCCAACAAAATTGACAATCAATACAGTAATCTTTGTTGAATATCGGTTTTTCAATACGCCAGTCTGCTACACTCGCTGTAAACGAGTTATTACTTGAGTAATTACGATCTTCTTGAGGTGTTGTCGCGATATCTTTGACTTCTCCGTCAAATGAACGAAGCATAGCGCCGATTTCAAATTCATCCCATCCGTTATTTTGCATCTATTGCTCCTTATTTCACTTCATCATACGCACGTTGGATAGCAAGCATATTTGCGTCAACAATCTTCTGTGGCAGTTTTGCAAGAATTCTTTGCATACTTTCTTTAAAAAACTCGATGTCATACATCTTAGAGATCTTCATAAATGCACCTAACATTGGTGTGTTTGGAATAGCACGGCCGATAGTCTCTTGTGCGATCTTGATGCAGTCAACCGTGTAGACTGTCTTACCTTCAAGTTTTGGTTGAGATGCGACCAGTTCTTCCGTACTCATATGTGTTGTAATAATAAATACCGTGTTCTCTTTTGCATTAACCGTAACATCAGTTGTATAAACAAGAGCCGGATCGATTACAAAGACATAATCAGGTTCCATATATTTTTCATGATTCATGATTGGTGCTTCATCGACGCGGTTATAGGCTGTCATTGCCGCACCGCGTTTTGCAGAGCCGTAAAATGCGAATGCTTGAACATGCTTCCCTGTTGTTGAAATAACATCAGCTAAACCTTTGGCACCAGTTACCGCACCCTGACCCGCACGACTGTGCCATCTAATCTCTAGCATGAATTCTCCTTAAATTGATTACAAAGAATTATTCATAATTCTATATATGCTAGCATTTTATGTATTTTGCTCTTAAATCTAGCTTCACCTTTTTTGCTTAGAAAAAAGGGTGGTGTTAACGTCACAATTATGCCAGTTTTGCGATGTATTTGACAGCTTGTAGAGCATTATTTTCGATAATATTAGTTAATGTTTGTAATTGCTCCAGATTATCATAACCGCTCAGAACCCCGATGCTCTTGATCCCCGCGTTGTTAGCAGAAGCAATGTCCAGACGGGTATCGCCTATCATCCAGCATTTTTCTTTTACTCCCTGCATCTGCGCTATTGCTCTGTCTATCGGTTCGGCATGAGGCTTCGGGTTTTGGACATCTTCTCGACCGATCAATACATCAAAATGGTGCATCAATCCGAAATGTTCCATCAGTACGCGAGAGTATTTTCCGGTCTTGGTCGTAACGATTCCGAGACGGGCAAATTTCTTGGCCTCTTCAACAGCTTCTATCGCTTCAGGCAGGAGTACTGTTTTCTGTGTTGATATCTCGCGATAATGCTCTTTATAGGTGTGGACAAAGTCCCAGACCTTCGCTTCTTCGATGCCCAACTCTGCATACATCACATCCAATGGATGCCCTATCAATGCCTTGATCTCTTCATCCTTGGGATGGGGATGTTTATGCAGATCAAATGAGTTATGAAAACTCTCCAATATCGCTTCCGTCGAATCGATAAGCGTCCCGTCTAAATCAAATAAAATTGTCAAATGTATTTCCTTCCACTTTAGAGAAAATAGTGCTACTACTACTCTATTTCCCACTCTATGTAATTGTGCCAAATACCGTTTATCGCTGGTTCGATATACTTGATCTTTTTATCGACTACGGTAATCGCGTTAGGGATAAACAGAAACATATAGGGGTTGTCATTCACCACATCCGCAAAGATCTCCTGCTGGATCTTTGCAAGTCTATCCCGCTCAACAGTTCCCTGCATCGTTTCGATCAACTTATCCACTTTCTTGTTGTGATAGCCGATAAAATTAAAACCGCCCTGCTTGTCGCTTTCACTGTGCCATAAGAGATAGGGATCAGGCGAAAGGGAGAGTGACCAGCCGAGCAGTACTGTCTCAAACTCTCTGGGAAAAACCACCGTATTTAAAAAAGCCTGCCACTCCATCACACGAAGCGTTACCTCAACACCCGCCTTGGCAAGCTGATGCTGCAGGATCTCTGCTGCATACGGACGGATCGGACTTGAATTTGACGTGGCTATCTCGAAGCTGAGCGGGTTGTTTTTATCATATCCCGCCTCTTTTAAGAGTGCAACAGCGCGTTCTAAATCGGGGACAGGCGCTTTGACCTCGCTGTTAAACGCTGGACCGCCCGGCAGGAACGGCCCCGTGCAGACCTGCCCGTGTCCCATAAACAAAATATCGACCAGTTCCTCTCTGTCAACAGCCAAAGAGAGTGCTTCGCGCACACGCGGATCTTGAAACTTCTTGTGTCTGAGGTTAAACCCCAGGTAGGTGTAGGCATGTGCGATCTCTTCGATCACCTTGAAATCATTGAAAAAACTCTTCTCTATCTGCCGTTCAATCTGTATTGCTTCAAGTGTGCCGATATCCACCTTTTTTGTCTTGAGCATCAAAAAACGTGTATTCGCATCGGGAACAACATGATAGATGATCTTATCGATTTTGGGTCGGTGTTCAAAGTACTCGCTATAGGCATCGAGCTCAATATTTTTAGAGAATTCAAGTTTGCTTAAGCGGTAAGGGCCCGTTCCGACAGGATGGGTATTAAAGTCCGAGCTCATAATACGCTTCTCATCTTTAAGCAGATGGTAGGGCAAAACACCGCTCATCCATAGCTCAAGTGCTTTAAAATAGGGTTTTGTATAGACGACCCTTAACGTTAGGTCATTCACAATCTCCACCGATTTTACCATGCGGAAGTTCGACGTATAGGGTGAGACCACCTGAGGTGAATTGATCAGTTCATAGGTAAAAAGCACATCTTGTGCGCTAAAGGGTGCCCCGTCTTGCCATTTAACCCCGTCGCGCAGTTTAAATACAAGCGTGACATTGTCTTCAAAATAGAAGTTCTCTGCCAGATCCCCGATAATCTGCTTACCGTCTTTATCATATTTGACCAAGCCGTTGAAGATGTGGCCTGCGATCTCCGAACTAGCTGCATCGGTCGCCAAAATGGGATTAATCCGCGACGGGTTGGAAGAGGTGCTCAGATGGAGGGTCGAAGCAGCCAAAAAGAGTGGAAAAAGTAAAAACAGCAGTTGTTTCAAAGGCGTACTTTTTTGAACGGATTATACCATAGCGGATGCTTTCGAAAAAGCGAAGAGAACTCGTTAGAGACTCTGACCGTTGACAGTTGCTTTACCGTCGTGCAGCGTGATATCGAAGAGGACAGCGTCGCCCTCTTTCTTTGCAAACATATCAGCCATGCTGAAATTCCCCTGCGTCCGCATAAAGTCGTAAAAGGAGGAAGCGAACTGCAGTTTTGCACTGATATCGATATTTTGCAGCAGTGCCATCGGTGTCATCTGCATCTTTTGAATCAGGTTGCCATCTTCTTTCACGATGATATCGACCTTATGATCAAAACCATTCATCAGACCCGAATCCTTGATCGCGATCTTGTCAACACTCAGTTTGTTCACGTGCAGGTTAAATCCTTTTGCCACCACGCCTAATGAAGCCAGCAGTGTATGCTGAGAAGAGGTACCCACCTGTTCCGAAGCTTGTTGGAATGATTCATACGCCACTTCATCAATGTCATCCGCATCCATATCAAACATAAAGTTTTCTAACTCCAGTGAACCATTTAGGTCTTGAAGTTTAAAATGTTTTACATTAGCATTAACGGTCATCGCCAGCTTGGCGTTCTCGACTTTTGACTTAGAAAGTGTCGTCATCTCGGAGGCATCAATATGTACATTCGTCTGGCTGTCTACAAATGCGAAATGAAGTGCATCCGCCTTATAGTTAAGATCAAAACTATTTTTTGCACCGAAAGTACTGCTGCTTTTGAGGTTATGAAGCGTCAGTTTCATCGTAGCATCATCGGGTAAAGAGAAATCAACATCGGCATTTTTGACATGCAGTTCAATGCTGTCAGGTTCAACCAGGGTACCGCTTCCCGTAAAGGTCGCCGCTTCAAAAACGATCATCGCTGCCTTGCCGTCTTGAAAAACGAGCTTCTTATTAATGTCTTTGATATTGCCTTTGAACGTTGAAGCGGCCATATTGTAATCCATGTGATACATGAATTCTCTGTTATCAAGCATCGCGACCATCTGCGTATAAAGCGTCGCATCTTCAGCCTTCATTCGATCGCCAGCCTCTTTCGAAAAAGCCACCGGATAAAGGTCGAGACTGATATCATTATTGTACAGCAGGTTTGAATAGGTCACGTCGGCAGCCATCACCACATCGTCAAGCATCGCATGCAGATAAGCCGGAACCTGGGTTTTAGAAAAACTGTTAAGATAATTCTCAAATGCGACTGGATCCTCAAGCGCAAATTCGTAATGGCTCCTGGTTGTCAGGTAGGTTGACCCGTTATCCTGGCGCTTGACCTGCACACCGTTCGCATTGAGCATAGCAACACGTTCATTGATCATTTTCTCGACACTCATATTTCCGACCAACGGCAGCGCAGCAAGCAGGGCGATAATAACCGCAGCGGCAATCAGCACTTTTTTGAACATTTTGGTTCCTTGTTATTGGGTGGGTGCATTATACAGAATGTTTATGGATAAAAAGAAAATAGCAGAACCTGTACTTGTACAAGGAAGTTGTTTTGTCTGCTTTACGCCGGCAGAGAAAAAAAGGTGTCAATATTTGTCAGTGAGAGGACTAATCTTCCAAACTACTGATCGGTAAAAATTGATTTTTTTCCGGATCATAATAGTCTATATTCCCGTTTTCAATATCATAATACCAGCCATGAATATGGACTTCACCGCTGTCGACCCGTCTCTGAACCGACGGGTAGGTCAGAAGATGTTCCAATTGCGTGATGATAGAGAACTGCTCCGTCAGACGAAGAAGCCTCTCTTTCTCCGCATTATGGCCCAGAGCGATCAACGCCATCGATTTCGCTTTTTCGCCGAGTTTCAACCAATGTTTTGTATGGATCAGCTCCGGATCATCTATCGTCTCAAAAAGACTTTCACAGGCACCGCAATGTGTGTGCCCGCAGATGATGATATCTTTGACTTTCAAAACACTGACCGCATACTCTATTGCCGAAGCGGTGGAGTGATAATCTTCATCGGGTCGGAAAGGGGCAACAAAATTTCCTACATTGCGTATGACAAAAAGATCGCCTGGTTTGGATTGCATAATCAGGTCGGGAATGACACGCGAGTCTGAACAACCGATATAGAGAACCTTTGGTTGCTGCCCATGTTTCGCCAGTTTTACTAACTCTTTTTCATTAGATTTAACATAGCTTTTTTGAAAGAGCTCATTCCCTTTAATCAATGTTTCAGTGACCAAACCATCTTTCCTTACAGAGCAAAATATTAAAAAGTATATCCTATTTTGACTGTTTCTGAAACAGATTGAGAGAAGTTTTTTGAAAATTTGATGGCAAAAAAGGGATAGTATCCAAAGCAGTTTGACACTGCTTCAGGAACAAAAAAGATTGGACTTAATTTGACTCGATTTGACGGTCAAACAGCTCTTGTACTGGACGCTCATTATCGACATAGTATTTTCGGAAAGCTTCGATCTGATCTTTCGATGCCTGTGCCGGTTGCTTAAGCAGATACCACTGTACGTTCTCGGAACACGGCGGTGTGGTCAATGAACCGATATAGTGGTAGTAGTGTGCCGTATCTTCCGGTAAAAGGTCTTGCGGATCAACTCTTATCTCTGCGCCGATATTTCCCAGGATATTATCGAGAACGGCGTTATTTTTACCCTCTTCAAAGAAGACCGCTACAACGGCCAGCTGTTTAGTCTCCGGATTTTGGTGAACAAGGTGCGCGACCATGTCATAACGTTTGCCGTCGACGGTATGTTCGCTTTTGCCGTGAAAATGAAACTGTAAAAGCGTGAACTTTTCGCCGTGAAGCGTGATCGTACCACCCTTGTTAGGTGTCACCTTGATAGAGTGACCGTTATCGATCACCTTGGCCGTAGTGTGGACATCTTCAGCCAGTGATAGGTCATACTGGTGGTTCATCTCTATCGTCTTGCCTGGGATGATGTTGATCGGAGACTGATGGTGCCCCGTACCGCAGGTCTTGGAGAACTCTTCCCAGTGTGCCGGGCCGTTTTCAGAGTAGTCCCAGTGCTTTTCATGCGATGCACCGTGTGCCTTTTCCGCCTCTTCGTGTGCTTTAACTTCTGCTTTGTGCGAAGCACATCCGCTGATCATCAACGCTGCTGCTGCACTTATCATTAAGATTGTCTTTTTCATGTATGGTTCCTTTTTTAAAATTTGTAGTTTGCAATGACACGATACTGTGTCAGTTTGTCGATCTGAGAGATCGATGCACCTGCATCGCCGGCTTTTATATCGGCGTCGGCAGCGGTGTTGCCGGCATTATTGCTGACCCAGATCCCTTTGAGGGCCAGGTCAAACTTGCCGATGCCGTATGCCAGGACAAGGTTGATGTCCTGCTGTGCATCGGTAAAGTTGCTGTTGTCATAATAAGCATATGACAAAACAGATTTGAAACCCTTGACGCCTGTAAAGTCATACTTCTGGGTGTATGCCGCTTTATAACCGGATGTCCCCGCAATATAGCCGCCGCTGCTTGTCAGACCTTTTCCGTAGTTGGAGGTAAAGAGGTCGTTCGAGGTGATCATGTCGGTAAAGAGCGGCGTACCGTCCCACGGCATAACAAGCGAGTTGTGCTCGTTTGAACGGGAACCCAGTACGTTAGTGTATGCCACCAGGAATGAACTTTCATGATAGTTCACACCCGCTTTCAAACCGAAAAAACGGCTATTGATCTTACCGCCGTAAGCCGCTGTGTCTGCGTCCATAGCGCCACGAGAATAGCCGACACCGTGCTGGTGCATTCCCTGAACAGCAGCCGTCCAAGAGAGCGCTTCATTGACCTGATGGTTATGCACCGCATCGAAATAGGTCGTGTTCATAAAGTCTTTGGAGTAATAGTCGTAGAGGCGGACAGCATGATGCGCATCATGCCACTCGAAATAGGAAGGGAGGACATTTCCGCTTCTGTGACCGGTGATCTCTTCGGTCTTATCGCCAAGCGCATGCTCGACAATATTGACAAACCGACTTGAGGTTCGCTGCTTGAACTTGTCCAGATAACCGCCGCCGATCTTGATGCCGTTTTCGAACGCGTATGAAAAGTCGCCCCCTTCAATAGTCGAAGGCAACATTCTGACCTCTTTGGCATTGACCAACGGGGTTTTTATGGTCTTACGACCGTACCAGACATCTACGCCCTGATATTGGTAGTCAAGATAGGCTTCGCCTAAAACCGAAAAACCCTCCTGCGCTACCGGATCACCTGCAGGCAGACCCTTCTGAACGGCATTGTCACGACCGATAATCGAGGTATCGACACTGTCCGGTAACGCGAAGGGGTTGGTCGTCATAAAGGTCGCACCGAGAGTGAAACCGTAGAGGCTTCCGGTTATATAGCCCAGCTGACCGCCGACGGAATTGGCATAGGCACTGCTCTCCAGACCTGAAGCACTGTGCTCTTTATTGGTCTCAATAAAATAGTATTTGATATTACCGTGTGCTTTGCCCTCGCTGAACCATGAGTCCAGTGACTCTGCACCGTAAAGTGTTGCGGCCAACAATCCGGATAAGATGATCGTTTTTTTCATTTAACACCTTGCATAAAAACTTATACATGTATTTTATCTGAATACATCAAAACACAATAATCAAATATATTGAATAAAAAATGAAGCAAATATTATTAAAAAAGATAAAAAAGCGTAAAGTTGAAAATGTTGGAAATTTGGAGGAGAAGGGGAAACAGCGCCAAAAGGCACTGTAAAGAAACGATTAACGTTTAGAGAACTGAGGAGAACGGCGTGCTTTGCGCTTACCTGGTTTCTTACGTTCAACAACACGTGAATCACGGGTCATCATGCCTTCTGGTTTCAAGATCGCACGGAATGAGTCGTCAAATTTGACAAGTGCGCGAGAGATACCGTGACGAAGGGCGTCTGCTTGACCACCGAAACCGCCACCAAGAGTAACGGCTACGATATCAACAGAAGTCTCTTGTTTGGTAAGAGCCAACGGTTGTTTAACACGAAGTTTTTTCGCTTCAAGACCACCCAACCATGCGTCTAGTGAAAGACCGTTGATTGTGATGTTACCTGTACCTGGTGTTAACCATACTTTAGCGATAGACGATTTACGACGTCCAGTTGCGTAGATTTTTGACATCTATCAATCCTTACTTAGAAATTTGCGCAGTGTGAGGATGCTCAGCACCAGCGTAAACTTTTAATTTTTTCAACATTGCACGACCAAGCTTCGTTTTTGGAAGCATACCGCGTGTTGCAAGTTTGAACAGTTTTTCCGGGTTGTTTTCCAGAAGATCTGTCATCTTAACGCTCTTAGTAGAACCGAAGTAACCACTGTGAGAGAAGTACTCTTTGTTTGCAAGCTTGCCTGCACCGTTGAATTTTGCTTTAGAAGCGTTGACGATTACAACGTAATCACCACAGTCAACGTTCGGCGTATAGTACGGTTTGTTTTTACCACGAAGGTGTGTTGCAACCTCAGTGATTAGACGACCGAAAGTTTTACCTTCAGCATCGATCAAGATCCAATCTTGTTTAATCTGCTCAGGTGTTGCAATTTTTGTAAATTTCATATTGCACCCTTTATAATTTTTTGATAGCGGAAGTATAGGGGAATAACCTTAATTAGTACTTAAATTAAGGTTTTTATAAGAATTTTGAGCGTTTTTACTCTATGCAATCTCGACAGATACTATTTATAGGCTGTCGCCAGAAAAACGTCGTAGGTCCGGCTGTTCTCTTTTTCGAAGGTGTGCACCGTATAGAAATGTATATTCTTAAAGCCGGCCGACTCAAGTTTCGAGCGGAACTCCTCGCGCTCAAACCCGAAGTGGAACACCCCATCGTTGCCGTCGCTGTGGAAGGTTCCGTCCTCTTTGTCCAAATCGGCAAGCGCAACAAAACCACCGGGTTTTATGTGGTCATAGAAGACTTTCAGTATCTCGTCGGTATCTTCGACATGATGCAGCGCCATCGCGCTAACGATGCCGTCAAAGTCATCTTCGAGAGGCTCATGCAGAATGTTTTGGCAGTAGGCTGCCACCTTCCCCTGCAGCGAAGGTTTGACGACCAATTCATCGAGCATCCCCTGCGAAATATCGACGGCAGAGACCCTGGCGACCCGCGGGACCACATGTTCGGCCAGCAGTCCCGTACCCGCACCGAAGTCCATCAGATGCATCTCCGGTGTCAGTTCGACATGTTCTACGATGCCACTGCCGATATTACGTGCCAGCTGCGTACGCTTATCGCTTTTATCCCATTCTTTGGCGGCTTTGTCAAAACGTTCTGTCATCCTCTTCTCCTCGTAATCTCTGATGAAAGTATGCGACAGTTCGGCTGACGGGCAGATAAGTCCAGCCGCCAACCGATATTCTCTTATGTTTGTCCAAGCCGCACCTCTATCTGGCGTCACCCTGCACTTCGACGATCTCACACCCCTCTTCAAGCATATAGATAAGATATCCGGACACCTTCTCTTTGGTAATGCTTGCAATCGCCTGTTTATAGAAACTGACCTGTTTGTTATACTGCTCACTGTGGCCTTTGGCAGACTTGTAATCCATAACGACCCATCCATCCTCATGCTGTACCAAAAGATCGATATAACGCAGTTCGCCCTTGTAGCTAATGGCACGTTCTTTCGTGACTATACCACTGCTGAGTGCCTTGAATGTATCATCCTTCACAAGATGGCTGATCCGTCTTTGGATACTGACAAAATCAGCTTCGCTAAGATAGGCACCGTAACGGTTCATGGCAACACTGACCGCTTCTTCAATGGCACCGGCATCAAAACCGCCCATCATTTCCATCGTATAGTGCAGCGCAAGACCGAACTCGATGGCGTGCTGGTCTTTATCCTCCTCCTCGTTCTCCTCTTTGATGATCTCACTCTGTTGACCGTAGTTGCACGCTTCATAGGCAAAGGGCTTACTCTCCGCTTGTACTGCAACACCCCGTTGTTCGATCTTTTCTTCGCCCCATATCTGCTCCTCCAGCGCCAAGATGTCAAATTTGGACTCTTTTGACTTTTGTATGATGTAAAGCCGGTTACGAGCACGGGTAAAGGCGACGTACAGGGCATGCATTGCATCCTCGTGATTCAAACGTTCCTCATCTTCCAAGGCTTGAGCGTACCCCAGATCAAAGCTGGCCCGTTTTTTCATTCGCAGATAGATCTTTTGAAGCGTGATCCCCTCATATTGATAGATGATCGTACTTGTATCGGCTTTCGCCCGTCCCAGTCTGTCCATGACAATGACATTTTCAAATTCCAGACCTTTCGATTTATGCACCGTCAATACCCGGACACCATGCAGGTCTGCCTGTGCCGCTGTAGCGTCAAGACGCTCGTACTCAAATAGGAACTGCTCAATGTCGCTGTAATTGCTTAGCAGCTGTAAAAAGAGCAGAAGGTTCAGGTCACCGTCAAAAAGCCTGTATTCATCTATCACCGTCAACAATTCGTCGGCAAGGTCGGACGCATTGATATTGCACGGCTTTAACGTTCCAACCTCCAGCTCCAAAAGGGCAAAGAAATTACGGGCGTAGATGTTCTCGTTGAAATAGGAGTACTTCAAATACTCTATCAGAGCACGAATGTTTTTTTGGTTGATCAAAAGAGACGTCGTCTCCGTCACGACATCAATGCCTAATTCCCGTAAAAGTGCTTCGACTTCTGTACCGTCGCGGTTTGTCTGTGTCAAGACAGCGATACTGTCCGGATCGGCCCCCTTCTCTATCAGAGCGAGGACCTTCTCCGCCATTCCCGCCAAAGCATCATCGTTGTTGATGACTTCGACATACCCTTCCCCGGCCTTGTCGCGCACCAGTTGCGGCTTATAGTTCCTAATCTTGTTTTCAAAGACCGTATTCACAAAACCGACCACGTTGGCATCGCTGCGATAGTTTGTCAGCAGGTTCTCCACTGTCACACCGTATTTGCCGGTGACGTGGTAGAAAAGCTCTTTGGTCCCGCCTCGGAAACGGTAGATGGACTGTTTTACATCCCCGACGATAAAAAGTGAACTGCGCTCGTTAATGCCCTTTCCGGAGGCGATCTCGTCGATGATCGGCTTGAGTATGTCAAACTGTACAACGGAAGTATCCTGAAACTCGTCGAGCAGCACATGGGCGATCTTCGCATCGAGTCTGAAATATAAGAACGCGCTGTCTACACGCTCTTTCAGAAGAGTGTAGACCAGGTTGGTAATGTCATCAAAAGAGAGTTCACTCTCCTCTTTCGCCACCATCATCTTCGCCTCTTCATAGATATCCAGAAGCGCCATAAGAGAGTGAAAGAACTGTGCCTCTTTGGCTTTCATGTAGTCTGGGAGCAGGATCTGAATCGTATGAAGACGTTCATCCATCTCCGGAGAAAAGCCTTTTTTGTACTGCCAATACTCCAGGGTGTCTTTCTCGATCCACGCTTTGGAAAGGATATCGTCAACGCTCTCACACTGCATTGTCTTTTTGGCACCGTCGGACATATTGGAAGCAAAAACCATGCTCTGCAGACTCGAGAAGTTACGCATGATCTCATTCTCAATGCTAATATAATCACGCTGCTGAAATTTCTGACTTTTCAGCTCTTTGCGTTTTGCGTAGAGCTCGTTAAGCAGCCCGAAGATGTCCGAAAGACGTTTCGAGGCCATGGTGGAAAGTGCAATCAGTTCACTCTCCTTTCCTTTAACATTGGCCAAGGTCAGGAACCGGGCCAGGATCTTGATCTCATGCTGTGATGCAAAAGTCGAGAAGGTCGGCATCAACCCCGCATGCAGGGAGAACTTGCGCAAAATCTTGGCAAAGAACTTGTCGATCGTCATCACCTTGGCATCGGACTTCAAAAACTGCGCCAAGACCTCTTGACGCAGCGTCAGGAGTGTCTCCACATCGATACCGGTGACACGGGCCACCTCAAAACGTTCATCACGTTCCTGAAAGTACATCAATGTCTCGACGATCCTCTCCTGCATCTCGTTGGCCGCTTTGTTGGTAAAGGTCAGAGCCAGAATCTTGTCGGCATCTTCCCCCATAAACAGCAGCGAGAGGTAGCGTACGACCAGGGAGAACGTCTTGCCCGCACCGGCACTAGCCTCATACGCGTGAAAAGGGATAAACTCAGACATTAGTGAAACCTTTGTGTACAGATCATACCGCTCAGAGGAAAAATAAGAGGTAAGATTGTTTTAGTTTTATTTGAAGACCTAGTTGTGACTAAGTTGAAAAGAAAAGTGAAGCAAGATTGCCTCTTATTTTCCCTCCCAAAGGGCAGTTGTGAGAGCGCTTTACTCCGCGTTAGACAACCTTCAACGTAGCTATGGCTATGCTGAAGAGCATCTGCCTTGATTAAAACGCTCTCACAACTGCTGAGTATATGATCTGTATACAAAGGCTTCACCCTCCCCTTTGGCAGAGGTAGGCGTATTCACAGTAGCTGCAGTCACTCAGCTTCTCTGTCATCTGGAAATCAAAATGTTTGGTCTCCCGCAGTTCATCCAGGACACTGTAGAGTTTTTCCAGTTTTTCGTTCAAGACCGGTTCATAGACGATCTTCCCGTTATTAAGGTCGTAAAAGCCGCAATTATTGACCTCACCCAATGTGCTCGCTAGCAGAAAGTAGAACTCCAGCTGAAAATCTTTTGCGCCCTCAAGCGTCTTTAGTGTGTAGGTCATATACTTGCCGCTTTTATAGTCCAATACTTCCAGGCCGTCCACCGTCATATCGATACGATCGACTACCCCGGCCAGTTTGATTCCCCTCGCCTCGGTCTCCAGCTTCTTCTCACAGGCGTGGACACGTGTCTCCCTGAAACGCTCGATCTCGCGTTCAAAAAACGGTTCCAGACGTTTCATCCAGAGTTTGTGCAAGTATTTGTCCAGTACACTTTTGCCGCTGCAGCTCTCCAGAGCCTTCGCCACTGCTTTTCTCAGTTCTGCGATGTCACTGAAACTGTTTTGCCCTTCATAGACAATTTTCAATGCCTCATGCAGGGCCGTTCCGACCTCATGTTCTTTCGGCATATCCTGGGCGATTTCATGGTTTTTGATGCCTTCGACATACTTATGATAAAACTTGCGTTTACAGGTCAGAAAGGTCTTTAGGCCTGTCGCTGAAAGAGAATGTTTGGTAAAGTCATACTCCCCCTCTATCGGGGTGAGTGGCCTTTTTTCATGGAACTGAACCGGCATGACGACTGGGGCGTAATACTCATCTTGTTGTCCGCCTCCCAATTCTAGTCCAAGCTGTGTCAAAAACCGCGAGGGGACGGAATCGCTTGAACTGACATACGCGATCATCACTTTGGAAGCCTGGGCGAAAAGCGAGTGGTAATAGAGCTTTTGCAGGTCTTCCCTCTCGCTGGTCGTCGGCAGACCTGCATTGTGTCTTGTAGTCGAGTTTAAAAAAAGATCTTTTTCGCTTTTACGCGGGACGACGCCCTCATTGAAGTTCACGACAATGACCCCTTCGTACTCCACCAAACGGGTCTCCAATACCCCCATCACCGTGATCTTGCCGCCGCGTACATCGTCAATGGACTTTGCCCTCAGCCGGTTGGCAAAGAGATGCAGGGCGGACTTCAAAGGCGACTCTTGCAAGAAGGGCAGGATCTTCTCAAAATAGTAGAGCTCTTCACGTACAATATCGATCACCGCCTGGTCATGCTCTTTCTCTAAAAACGGCTCCATCAGAGCCGAAAAGTCCAGACCGGAGACAGCGGAACGGTAGTTTGCATACAAGCCCTCAAGCAGTTCTACTCCGATACGATTCAGCCGGGCCCTGTTTTCAACCGTAGCGTTCTCCATATACTGCATCACCGCGTCAAGACTTTCGACAAAGATACTTTGCGAAAGTGGAATGCCCATAGCAAAGTTAAAGTTCCCCTCCGTATCAAAACGGCGCAGATGCTGCGCAAAGCTCTCATCGGGCAGTACCACAACGATCTTCTCGGGCGCCACCCCCTCTTTAATGAGGGCGTAGACCTTCTGTTTTATAAACCCGACTTGCAATAGTGACTGTGAAAAGCTCTCTACCGTGGCATTGATCTCTTCGTTATTAGGCCGGACATCATCAACTGCCATGGTCTGCAGGTTAATGCGCTGTGAACTGTTCTTTACCACTGGGACGCCGATCTTTACGAACTTGTTTGTCAGTTTTACATTAAACTCATTGGCACGGAAACGTAGGAAAAGAGGGATGATCTCGGCACATGAGGTTAATACTTCCAACTCAAAGTTTGTCAGGTATCCAAGGGCATAAAGCTCCACTTCGCCAAGCGTTTTCAGATAATTTTCATTGAGTTTGTAGTGCTGCGGCAGAAAGATCGGATCCAGTATCTTCTTCTCTTCGCAGAGATCTCTATAACGCCTGTGGAGCTCTTGAAGGATCGTTATGTGCTCTTCATAATCCCCGTAGGTATCGGCATATTCCAAACTTCCTATATCGACCAGTTCACCGCTCAACTCTTCATAAAAACGAAACAGATAGCTCGCATTTTGTGTAAAAGTAAAAAAGTTCCTCTCAATGTTCAGCGTTGCGAAGTTCTTAAAATCCGCCGCTTCGAGCAAAAGAAGCGTCCTTGTGTCCTCGTCTATTCGGTGATAACCTTTCACATGTATTGCCCGCTGCAAAAATTCGCCTATTGTCAGATAGTTGGAGAGAAACCCGTCGTGAGACTGTTCTTTCAAGATCTGTGACCGGATAGCACGTGAAGTAGGAAGGATGGTGGTTTTAAGAGACATTTATTACCTTGGTTTTCTTATAAAGAATTATAGTCAATTTATAGAAATAGGTCTGTTTTCTTGACAGAAGAGTGTATGGGGAGTGTAAAAGGAATGAAAAGCGTTAGACCCGGATGAGTCGTCTTTTAGACTGCCATAATGTTTACATTGATGACAGTCCAAAGCGAAAGAAAGTCGCGTGAACCCGGGTCAGTACTCAAACACGTTAGGATAACGCGTGTCTGCTTTTAGACTGTAATAGCGTTCATACCCGTTTACAACGATGTGAGCCATGATATTCCAGCGTCCCGTCAATGGAAGCTTTCCGGCGTTGAAAACATAAAGACCGTTCTCAATTGCCGGTGTATCCATAACGATATCGCTGTTGCGGTTGTCCGGTCTTGTCAGGACAATATTTATTTTCGCATCGTTTACACTCATACCCTCTTTGTCAGTGACCTTGTAAATGACGACCGCATTATCCTGGTTAAGCTCTTGACTGGCATAAACGATAGAATATTTTTTGTCAAAAGCGATTTGAGCGGCAATGATATCATTGGCGTTGGCATCATAATGGTGATAGTTCTGCATATCCATATCACTCATCTCTACAGGGTGCTGCACGGCTACGACGACAGTCATCACTGAAGCAGCGACAATCCCCAAGATCGATAAAACGATCGCGTAAGGCCAGACCTTACCTTGTGACTTCTTACTCATATTTTCCTACTTGTATCAGACTATTTTTCACTGTTTTCTTCATCTACTTTAGAACGAGAACTAAAGAACTTTCCTCTAATGTATTTTAATACAAAGAGTAGAAGTACACCATAAAAGATTAAACGAATGACATCAATAGCCATTTTATTTTCATTACCTGCTGCACTCTCAAGTTCAACGCCGTACGAGCCTGCTATCTGCTCCGCGATCTCGGAATAGCCGTTAAACATCGCAACGGCATACTTATTGACAATGTCGTCCCCCTTTGCCCTCTCTGCCAAGACAGGAAGGATAACACCACCGTAGTTGCTCATAAACTCTTTGATGTCATCAAAACTACGGGCAAACATAATGGAAGAGACGACGGCACCGATAAAGGTTGCATTGGGGCTTAGCACCTTCTCTTTGTCAAAATCATTGTAAAGTGATGTGGGACTGGCCAATATCTGCACCTGCTTTTTAAGCTCCACAAAGCTTAATATCACAGCCGGCTGCGGCAACTCTTTTGCAAGTGCCAACTCATAACCGGCAATACTCTGGTTTTCATCCAGGTCTCGAACCATAACAAGATAAAGGGAAACACCTGTCTTTTCATACAGTTCACTACCGATCTTGTCGATCTCTTCTGTAAAACTGTCTCTTTGAACAACATCGTCTTTGTATAGATACTCTGCAAAAAGGGTATTGGAAAGAAGAAGAGTGAGAATGAGGGCCGCTAGCCCTCGTGATTTACACAACTAAGTAACCCTAGCCGATAAACAGGTGATTTGGAGTCACAACGGCATACAGTGTGTATGCTGCCGCGATGATCAAACCAATTGTAAGAATTTTGTCCATGTATTGAATCATCATAAACTCCTTATTTAACTTTAACGTCAACCATATGAGATGCTGATGTCGTATCGATCATTTTGATCGACTTCGCATCTTCAATATCATAGAAGTTGTTGGCGTTTCTGTTCTGTGCACCGATAGCAGCCACAGTTAAACCGGCAAGAATACTCAGCAACAGCACTGTTGCGATAAGCATCCCTGTAATACCATCTAAAACGAATACACCTCTGTTTTCATTCATAATGGACCCCTTATTTGCTTAAGCTAGTAACGTAAGCACTAACTGCTTGAGTTTGAACATCTGTCAAGTTGGTAAATGCCGGCATTGCACCGATAACACCTTTTTTACCGTCTTTAAGAACAGATGAAACTGTCGGTACGTCGAAACCGTTGATTTTCGGTCCTGCAAAAGCCATACCTTCGCCTCTTTCACCATGACAAGAGTTACATGTACCCTGTTGGAAAAGTGCCGCACCTTCAGTATCGCTCTCCGGCAGACCTGCAACCACGTAATCAACCAGCTTGTTCAACTCAGCTTCGCTGGCAAACGAGTAGTTAAGACCCATCGGCATACCGCCAGGGAAATCAGTTTTCAGGTTGTTTGCACCATTCATTATAACATGAAGTACACTCTCTTTCGAGATACGTTTGTTCAGGTCAGCTGCTTTGCCATCGATACCGTCTGCTTTAAGACCGTGACATGGAGCACACTGTACCAAAAATACAGATTCACCCATCTCTACCAAGGTCTCAGCATCCAAGTTAGCATGTTCTGCTTCAAACTTTGCATTCAGAACGGCAACGTCTTCATTGTACTCACCGATCTGAGAGTAGGCATTTACAGGATATCCTGCGATAAAGTACCACATTGCCCAAACAATCGTGCCTAGAAACAGAAATGCCCAACCAGCCGGCAGTTCATTTTTGTACTCGCCGATTCCGTCCCAGTTCTCATCTGCCAATTTACCAGAAGCAGTATCTGTCTGCATTTGACGAACATACTTGATTACAACAAATACTGTAATGATTACAAGCGCAACCGCACCCGCAACCGCAAGCATGTTAACTATATCGCCGCCAAGTCCGTGTTTCGGATCGATTGCAAGATAAGTTGCACCGAGCATCAGAATGACAGTAATAATACCCGCTAAGGTTAACTTATTCATATTTGACTCCTACTTTTCTGTCTCATCCGAGACTTTGTTTACCGGTTCATCGGTAATATCATCACGCAGTGCCATATTGCTTAACTCTTCATAATCACGGCCATGCTTTTTCTTAGCCGTATAGAGATGGTAGATATACGCATAAAGCACTACTACCAAAAAAACGGTAAAGAAGAAATAACCGTACGCCTGTAAAGTTTCAATATCCACTGAATGACCCTCCTTACTTCAAGCTGTTCAAATAAGCGATCAGTGCTACGATCTCTGGGATCTTACCGGCAGCAACTGCATCTTGAACACTTTTGTCTTTCATGTCTGCAGCGATCAGTTTCGCCTCTTCAAGAGCAGACGCTTGCGCACCTTCAAGAGTCTCTGCAAGCTTAACTACTGCGCTAGAGCCGTCTTTCATCGGTAGTTCTTTGTTATAAGGAACAGAGAAGACATTTTTAACAGTCAGTTGTTCAGCATATGCTGTCTCGATATCTGATTCGTTTGTAAACATCCAAGGGTACGCCGGCATGACAGTTCCTGGAACAACCGCTGCAGGATCTTTCATGTGATTTTCATGCCAGTCCGTTGTACGGTAGTTACCAACACGCATAAGATCCGGACCGGTACGTTTTGAACCCCATAGGAATGGACGATCATAAGCGTACTCACCGCTTAGAGAGTAATCACCGTAACGGTCTGTCTCTGCTTTAAACGGACGGATAAGCTGTGAGTGACATGCATTACATGAGTTTTTAATGTAAACATGACGACCAGCCAACTCAAGTGTTGTATACGGTTTGGTACCGATGACAGGACGTGATGCCTGCGCAAAGTTTGGCACGATCTCAATGAGACCGGCAAACGCGATAACTACAAATACACCAACCGAGAAAAAGAACGGGTGTTTTTCTAACCAATGAAACATATTATCCCCTTTCCTTACGCTGCCATAGGTGAAGCGTTTTGAAGTTCATTTTCTTCAACACGACGACCAGCAGTCATAGTTTTATACATGTTCCATGCAAACAAGAACATACCGATTAGGTAAAGTGTACCACCAACTGCACGGATTGTGTAGTATGGGTGAAGTACGTTTACTGTATCGATGAATGAGTAAGCAAGGTTACCGAACTCATCGTGCGCACGCCACATCATACCTTGGGTAATACCCGCAATCCACATAGAAGTAAAGTAAAGAACAACACCAAGCGTCTGAATCCAGAATTGTGTATTCATTAATGACTTAGAGTAGATCTCACGTTTAAATACACGTGGAGCCATGTGGAAAAGTGCCGCCATAATCATGAATGCAACCCAACCAAGAACACCATCATGTACGTGACCAACGATCCAGTCTGTAAAGTGTGCGATAGCATTTACCGATTTGATCGCCTGGATAGGACCTTCAAGCGTAGAGAACATATAGAATGTCGATGCCAATACCATGAACTTGATCAATGGAGATGACGCAACTTGTTGCCACTCACCCTTCATTGTAAGAAGCATGTTGATCGCAGAACCCCAAGACGGAAGGATCAATACTACAGAGAATACTGAACCCATTGTCTGCATCCAGTCCGGTACCGTTGAGAAAAGAAGGTGGTGACCACCGGCCCAAAGGTAAACAAACATCAGACCCCAGAAAGAGAGGAGAGAAAGCTTGTATGAGAATACAGCCTGACCAGACTCTTTTGGCAGAAAGTAGTAGATCATTGCAACGATTGGCACGGTGAAACCGAACGCAACCGCATTGTGACCATACCACCATTGAACAAGTGCGTCATTCGTACCTGCATACATAGATACAGAGTGCCACCATGCGCCAAGACCACCAGATAAGAACATTGTTGGAACTTCCATGTTGTTAAACAGGTAAAGCATAGCAACACCTAGGAATGTAGCAATGTAGTACCAGATAGAGATATAGAGCGATTTTTCACGGCGGATACCGATCAAACCGAACATATTAATACCCCATAGTACCCATACGACAACAATCGCGATATCGATCGGCCATTCAAACTCGGCATACTCTTTCGACGTAGTAATGCCCAGCAAAAGAGATACGACAACAGCAACAACTGTCAACAGGTAGATCCAAAACTGAAGTTTAGCCATGAACATCAAGAACGACGATTCCGCCATTGACACTTTCAGAACACGTTGTCCCACATAATACCATGTAGCGAAAATCCCGCTCACGGTAAAACCAAAAATTACTGCATCCGTATGCAACGGACGCAGACGAGAGAAGTTTGTATACTCCGCTACTCCACTGCCCAACAGTGTGTTAACACTTGGAAAGGCAAGTTCCCATGCCAGAATAACACCGATAAGCATACCGACAATTCCGAGCAACACAGTCGTAAGCATAAACATCTTCGCAACAGTGTAATCATACTCTAAAGGACGATTCTCCATTTACAGCCTCCTAAAAAATTCAAAGCGTAAGAACCCTTTAAGAAAAAGGGTTTTTAGACGCTATGATAATAACGATTATTTTGTTTGATAATTCTTAAAGGATGGGCTTATGGCAATGTTATTCGATTTATATAATATATTTAAGTAGTAATTAAGTGTAATGGGAAAAAAAGAAACACCATCTCACAGAAATGGCTTAAAATATGGCTTTTTAGCAGCTATTCACCTCAAAGTAGACACTTTTTGATCAGCAGTTTTTACTCAATTTCCGCCGCATTTACCGCTGCCGCACTTGCCGGCACCACATTTCATCACGTCATCCTTAAGCGATTCAGGCGCATTGTTTTCTACCGGTTTTGCACCGCATTTGCCCATGCCGCACTTGCCGGCACCGCACTTGCCGGCACCGCACTTACCCATCTCTTGCGCATCCTTGAGCTGCTGCTCGCGAGGGGTGTTGTTCCAGTAGTCAAACTGCATATAGGCTTTCATCAGCGTCCATCCGCCGAAGACGATAATAGTGATCGCGGCGAACTGTATCATTAACGAACGAAAACGTGTTTGTGAGAATAGACCGACGGCAAAAGCGAAACTGAAGAGCGCAGGGATCGTAAAGATGCCGAATATCGCCATAACGATCGCACCCCACAGTGCCGACTGCGTGGTCGTTGCCGTCACAAGCATCGTATAAACAAGCCCGCATGGAAACAGGCCGTTCAACAGTCCCAGAGTAAAGAAACTGCTGGGTTTAGCCGATGTCAGCTGGGAGGTAAATATCTTTTTAAACCAGGGTTGTCTTGTAATCGGGTATTCGATCGATGTCAGAAACTTCAGCTTTCCGGCAAATGAGAATCCCATCAGGATCATCATAACACCGGCAACAGCGAACATAATGGCCCTTGCCAAAGGCGAAATGTCCCAGAGCGAACCGAAATAACCAAAAAGAGCACCCAGGACTGTGTAGGTTACGACACGTCCGAAATTGTAAAAAAGATGATAGGTCGATTGGGTAAACTTGTCTTGTTCCGGTTTGATCTTGGCTGTCGTATAGGTCACAATGAAACCACCGCACATACCGATGCAGTGGCCGATCGAACCGAGCAGTGCAAATGTGATTATGGCAGTGAACTCAATACCGTTCATGGAGGTCCTAAAAAGAGTGCTTTCTTACGCTTTGAATAAAAATTTTAGCGCAGGAGTGTTACATTAGTGTTAATTATATCGTCAGAAAGAAAAATCTTTCTTGACAGTCTACGCCTGTTTTAAAAGGCTTAAAAACTCGCCGAAGATATAGCGGCTCTCTTTCGGTCCGGGGCTTGATTCGGGGTGGTGCTGTACCGAAAAGATCGGAGCATCGTTGTAACGAAGCCCTTCGATCGTGCTGTCAAAGAGATTGGTATGTGTGACTTCCGCAATCTCCGTAATGTTCTCAGGAACATTGTAGTTGTGGTTCTGCGCTGTAATCTCCACCATGCCAGATTTGATATTTTTAACAGGATGATTGCCGCCATGGTGTCCGAATTTGAGTTTGTAGGTATCATAGCCATGCGAGATCGAAAGCAGTTGATGTCCCAAACAGATACCGAACATCGGCACTTTCGCTGCGATCAGTTTTTTGATTTGGGCCTGTTCTTCTTTCAATACCAGGGGATCGCCCGGTCCGTTTGACAAGAAGACACCGTCGATCTCTTTGTTCTTAACACGTGTGATCAGTTCATCGGCATCAAATGTATTCGGCACGACTTCGACTTCCAGTCCCGCCTGTGTCAGTTCATTTAAAATATTGCGTTTGACGCCAAAATCAATTGCAACGATTTTTGCTTGCACCTCAGGCGCTTCATTATATTTGAATCCAATGGCATCGTACGTACCGTTCTTGTGAACATACGCCTCTTTAGTACTGACCTCTTTAATATAATTGACCTCTTCGATACGCGGAGAAGTCTCAAGAACTTTTTTCAGCTCCTCTTTGTCGTCGATCTCAGTCGAAGCGACCATCATCATTGCGCCTTCAGAACGAAGCATCTTGGTCAGGTAACGTGTATCGATATCGCTGATACCCATAACATTGTGCTTTTTCAGGAAATTTGCCAAAGAATCTTCTGCACGGAAATTGGAATAACGGTCTTGATATTGACGGACAATCATCCCTTTCGCATGCGCTGCTTTCGACTCCATATCTTCATCGTTGACACCGACATTACCTATCTCCGGCGCTGTAAAGGTGACAAACTGCCCTGCATAAGATGGGTCAGACATGATCTCCTGATAGCCGCTCATTGATGTGTTGAAAACGATCTCGCCAACGAGCGTTGTCTCAGCACCAAATGATGACGCTTCCAAAAAAGTACCGTTTTCAAGATAGATCCAAACTGGTTTCATTAGGCAAGTCCTCTTTTTTGTAATTCTTCGTTATAGAGCTTTTCATGAATAATATCAAACTCTTCTGTGCCGGGGATAATACGGCGTTTGTATGACCGGATCTTCTCCATCACGGCATCATCAATCTCATCGTTACTTGCGATATAACCCGTAATTGCATTGTAGATAACATTTTTAATACGGTTTTCTGTCACTTCGTAATTGATTAGATCTTCTTCATACAGTTCATCCAGAATCTTATGCGAAAGATCCGAATAACGCTCTTCATAAGAGAGAATAACGCCATATTCCGGTGCCAGTTTTTTCTTGATCATGAAGAAAAGCTGGCGTTCATCTGCCAACATATCCTCAATATTGTCCTCGTTCTCAGCAAGCATCTCATTGACACGCTCTTCAAGTGCATGTTCTTTTTTTACACTCTCTTCAAGGATCTTCTCTGCCTCATGTGCGACAGGGTCAAGACCTCTGGTCATCGTAACTAGACCACTTTTGTTGAGTTCGATAGCGATTCTTTGTGCAATGCGTGGAACATGTGAGAGTGTTACTTTCATACGAAGACCTCATAATATTTTTTTGGATTTTACTCTATTTTTGGTTAGAAAGAGGTAAAAGGAAGAGACAAAAAACAGTATAGAAAGAACTGAAATTTTAGATTTAGTGTAGCTTGTATCGGATGTGAACCCGATAGCGCACTGCTGTGCTTAGAGAGGTGAACTCCGGTGCAAGATGCACTGAAACTGGAATTTAAAGGTGTATGGTGTCTTCGCGTTCCGGTGAAGTCGAGATAATGCCGACTTTCGTTTTAGAGATCTCTTTGATCGTCGTAACAAAATCCTGTGCATCCTGCGGCAATTTGTCAAATTCACGCACACCGACAGAGCCTGTCCACCCTTTAAATGTTTTATAAACAGGTGTGACGTTTTCAAGGTCAGCCGGCATGTAATTGATCTCTTCGCCGTTGTAGTTGTACGCGACACAGACCTTCACTTCGTCGAACCCGTCCAGGACGTCCAGTTTCATAAGGGCAAGCTCGTCCACACCGTTCAAACGGCATGCATGTCGGGTAGCAACAGCGTCGAACCATCCACATCGTCTGGCGCGCCCTGTCGTTGTTCCGAACTCGTGGCCCTGTTCACCGAGGCGTTTGCCGTCATCACCGAAATCTTCACTCGGGAAAGGTCCGTTGCCGACACGGGTACAGTACGCTTTGACAATACCGATCACTTTACCGATATCTTTGGGATTGATACCCAGACCCGTACAGGCTCCTGCGCTGACCGTTGAAGATGATGTGACATACGGGTAGGTACCATGGTCGATGTCAAGCAACGTTCCCTGCGCACCCTCAAGCAGTACTTTTTTATTCTCTTCGTCAAGCGCTTTCCATACCATCTGCGTCGTATCCGTAATAAACGGCGCCAGCTTCGCTTTGTACCCTTCAAGCTCTGCCAAGAGTGCCGCTTCTTCAGGTATCGCTATGTCAAGCACCTCAAAGATCGCACGGTTTTGCTCAAAATAGCCCAAAATCCCTTGGCATAGCTTAGCAGGGTCAAGAAGCTCACCGACTCTGAAACCGGTACGATTGATCTTGTCTGAGTAGGCCGGACCGATACCTTTTCCGGTCGTACCGATCGCTTTATCCCCTTTTAGACGCTCTTTGGCCTGGTCGATAAGCGCGTGATAACTCAGGTTCAAGTGTGCTTTGTCCGAGATATAAAGACGACCTTCAAGCCCGTCAAACTGTTCCATCTCTTTGATGATCGATTCAGGCGAAAGCACAACGCCGTTACCGACAACATTGACCGCTTTCGGGTTCAGTACGCCTGAAGGAATAAGGTGCAGTGCATATTTTACACCGTCTACCCAGATCGTATGACCTGCGTTGTGCCCGCCCTGGCTTCTACAAACCATGTCATATTTTCCGGCAAGCGCATCAACGATCTTTCCCTTGCCTTCATCGCCCCATTGGATCCCTACGATCAAATCTGCTTTCATTCTCATTCCTTACTTATTTGCTTCTATTAATGTGTCTGTGTAGATGGCGAAACCTACCGATGTTACGTCATCATTGACGTATCGACCGCCGCGCGCGTAGATCTCGTTGCCCTCGATCACTCTAAAAAAGAGTTCATCATAATAGAGCATCTTCGCATAGTAAAGCGGTGCAATCACCTTGTTTTTGTATGCGATCTTCCCGCACATCTCTTTCATCTTTAAAAGCTCTTCTCTGATCTCGTCCGGTACAACCTCGATAACACTGTCAACATCTTCCGGATGCTGCAGGTAAACGAGTTTGGTCAGCCAGTCAATATCGAGTGCCAGAAACTTCTGAATATTGATATGGCGAAAATCATCAAGATCAATGTTCAAAAGTTTTGATAACTTTTTCGGAATAGCGATATTTGAAATCTGAAGCAATGGCTCCACATTCAAACGGTTGAATATTTCAACAGACTGGTTGAGCACTGTACTCAAGTCACTCTCACCGATGATCTCTGCCCCTACCTGATACTGTTCCACCGAAGGGTAGTGGTAGATGGGCTGAATATAGAACCATTTGCGATGCGTCGTGTTACGACCAAGGCGTTTCGTGATAATACGTACCACGTCGATGGTCGAATCGGCGCGCAGGCTCATTTTGTTGTTCTGCTTGTCGTTGATTCGCACCAGTTTTTTCGTATCAGAAATAGATTCATGCTGATGGTAGGAAAAGAGCGGTGAAACGATCTCTTCAAAGCCCTCTTTGTAAAGAACCTCGCTCGCCACCTGTTCGATCTCGCGCTTGCGCTTTGCCGAATCGCCGAAATAGAGTTTGGAGCCTTCCGGAATCTCGTGTTCAAATATCATTTATTTGTCTGCTTTAACGAAAAATAGGTCTCATTGAACACACGGCTCGCCGTGCCGTCAAAGTCTCTGCGTCCGAGTTTCTGAAGTGCCAGTTCAACGGCATTGACAACCCAGACGATCTCATACGGTTCGATCAGTCCCATTTGGTTGATTCTGAAGATCTTGCCTTTAAGGTGATCCTGCCCGCCTGCCACATTGACACCGAACTCATTTTTGAGCAGGTTACGGATCTCAGATGCATTTTCATCATCAATCGTTGTCATCGAACGCGCCGGCGAGGTCGGATAGACATGAAGCCCAACGGCTTTGAGTGCCGCCAATACGGCAGTTGCACGTTTTTCCGTATCCGCATATAGCTTCTCCAAGCCGCCATTGTCTTCAATGTGCTGAAGCACAGAGCGAAGTCCGATAATAAGTGTCGTAGCCGCTGTATAGGCCGTTGTGTTCTGCGACTGCTTTTTGATCTCGGAAGCGAGATTGAGGTAGTAACCCTTTCCACTACCGATTTTCTCAACGGCCGCGTTGCTCAGGCCAAGGATCGCCAGTCCCGGTGGCAGCATCAACGCTTTTTGGCTCCCTGCGATCAGACAGTCTATGTTCGTCACATCGATACGCTCGACGCCCACTGCCGTAATACCGTCGGCGATGACCATGATGTTCGGATTGATCGCTTTAGCTGCCGCTGCGATCTCTTCGACATTATGACGCAGCCCGCCGGCCGATTCAGAGATCTGAATCGCCAGTGCATCGATCTGCGGGTTGGCCTTGAGTGCCTCGACGACCTCCGCTACCGATGCCGGTGTATGCCATTCGTTTTTGATCTCAATGTTCTTCAAACCGCTTGCAACCGCGATCTTTCCAAAACGCTCGCCGAACTTTCCGGAGTTAATACTCAGAAGCGTGTCCGAGCAGAGATTGACAACAGCCGCTTCCATCGCGCCTGTACCTGACGAAGCGAGCATGATCACTTCGTCTGTATTAAAAAGCTTAAAAAGCAGTTTACGCGCATCGGCAAAGATCGCTTCGAATTCCGGTGTACGGTGATGAAGGGTTTCTCCTGCCATCGCTACACGGGCAAATTCCGGTACGGGGGTCGGTCCTGGAGTAAAAAGCAACATATCATTTCCTTAAATAAACATCATCTAAAAACCCTGAAACAGAGGTCCTCAAATGATATTTATACCTAATATTTTTTCAAACCGCGTATTATAGCCTATAACCCTTTAGCTGTAAATGAAAAAAGGGCTTCATCGATAGCAAATACATCGACAATTCAAATCTAATCAATTTAGCACCGAAATGTTACAATGCTAAAACAAAACAAGCAGGTTTTTGCTTCTTTCAGACAGCCTGCTCGCATCTATATATAATCAGGAATTTACTTGGACATTTTTCAAGCCATCATCATCGGTATAATCGAAGGTTTTACCGAATTCTTACCTATCTCTTCAACCGGGCACATGATCGTTGCCAGTAAATATTTGGGTGTCTCTCAAGACAGTCTGACCAAAGCCTATGAGGTGATCATCCAGTTTGCCGCCATCCTGGCGGTGATGCTGCTCTACCGTGAAAAAATGACACTTGCCAAGGTCGAACTGTGGCAAAAACTTTTCATCGCCTTTTTGCCGCTGGCTATTGTCGGCTACCTCTTCAAAGACCAGATCAAAGCCCTTTTCTCCGTCGAGGTCGTCGCGATCATGTTCATCGTAGGCGGGATCATCTTTCTGATCGTCGAGAAGTTCTATAAAGAGGAAATGAGCCACACCAGCGAAGTCGAAAACGTCAGTTACAAACAGGCTTTTTTCGTCGGTGTCGCACAGGTCTTTTCACTTATTCCGGGCACAAGCCGTGCCGGAGCCACCATCATAGGCGGTCTTATGCTGAAGATAAACCGTAAGACAAGTGCCGAGTTCTCCTTTTTACTAGCGATTCCGGTAATGGGAGCCGTAAGCGGCTATGATTTGCTCAAACATTACAATGAGTTCGCTGATGCCAATTGGACGGCCTTTCTCGCAGGCTTTGTCACCGCATTTGTCGTCGCATACATTACTATTAAGCTTTTTTTAGTCTTTTTGCAGCGTTTTACCTTTGTCAGTTTCGGTATCTACCGCATTATTTTCGGTATTGTGTTATTGCTTATTAACGGGTAGTATAAAGACTCTATCCACTTCATTAGGATGCATACCTCCTGTTAACGAGCGTCTTCCAGTTGTCCTGTTTCTATCCCCTCACTGCTTAACTTAGGCATATTTTCACCTCTAAAGGCTAAGTCGATTTCCCTGCTTCTGCTTGTCTCAAGACCTGAATAACCGCAAGCATTTTATTTATACTGTTCGAGCTCTTCGAACGCCTCTTTGCCGGCACCGCAGTCAGGGCAGACCCAGTCATCCGGAATATCTTCGAAAGCCGTTCCCGGTGCTATCCCCCCGTCAGGATCCCCCACTTCAGGATCATAGATCCAATCACAAACGGTGCAGATATATCTTTTATGCATCTCCATCTTCTATCCTTTCATGCGCACTTAATGTATTACGTTGTCACATGCTTTTTAGTAGATATACAGTGTAGCAAATAATTTATTGATTTAAAAGTTATCTGGATAATTAAAACTGCAAGTTAATAGTTTGCTGATGCAAGGTGTGTCGGAAGTTGTTGCACAAGGAGTATGAAAACGCCAACACACCAAAAAGCTAAGAAAGAAAAGAAAGGGAAAAAATTATTAATTATATAATTGTTAATAACAGCACCCATCTGAATGCTTATAATAATTATAAATACAATTATCTTTTAAACAGCTTATAAATACTACATTTTTATATTATTTTATTTCATGCCGAAAATTTTGCTGCAAAAACCCTATATCCTGCTACTGTTTCGTCTTTTCAATCTCACTTTTAAAATCCTGTTTCATCTTCATCATCTTCTCTTTAATCATTTCGGGATGATTGATCATGAGGTAGCCTTTATACCCGGTATAAATACCATACAGGGCGATCAGTACCGCTGCCGCGCTCAGAACATGTTTACGCCAGGCCATTTGAGAGATAAAGGTACTCACCATCCCCAAAATAAAAAGTGCAGGCACCGTCGCCAGACCGAAGACGGCCATCACCACGGCTCCCATCAGCGCTGAACCCGAAGCGATCGCGGCCGTTGCGAAAAAGTAGACCAGGCCGCAGGGAATCAGACCGTTAAGCACGCCCATGTAAAAAAAACTCGGCAACGATTTTGACTTGATGACCGACTGAAAGAGTTTCTTGAACAGCGGGGTCTGCACTATAGAGTGTTCGATCACCGTCAAAAACTTTATCTTTCCGCTTAATGAAAAAGCGATGATCACCATCAAAATACCGATCACGATAAAAAGCACCCCTTTGGCACCCAGGGAGAAATTGATCGCCGAACCCAAATAACCGAATACCGCTCCGATCAACATATACGAGACCACACGCCCCACCGAGTAGAGCGTATGTGCCAAACTTTGAAAGAACTTTGTGCGGTTTGGATCGATCTTCGCTGTTGAATAGGCCACGACAAAGCCGCCGCACATCCCGATACAGTGCCCAACCGAGCCTAAAAGAGCCACAAAAAATATTGTCCATAGATCTACTGATTCCATCAATTCACCTCAGATTAAAATTATAATTATTATAAGATGCTATTGTTACATAAGTGTTAAGAAGAGAAAGAAAGGGTAATTCACCCTTTCCTTTTCATCTATTCGGTGGGGGCGTGATATGCTTCGATAAAATTGACGATCGAGGTATCAATGACATAGACATCACTGTATCCCATCATCTCTAAGTAACCCATAACGCGGTGTGCGAACCACCCTTTGAGACAAGCCGCAACAATAGGTGTTGACCGCGCTCATCCGGCAGCTGGTCCGTGTAATCCGCAAACTCATGAAACAGACTTATACTTTAATCTCATCGTCGTTCAAAACAGAGCTTCGCTCGAACTCTCTTGAGGTTCAAGCTCTATCGGTGTCTCTGTCGCCTCATCTTCTCCGCAGGAGGGTATATTGCCGGAATCCTTGGCATACTCAATGGCAAAATCCCTGACATGCTGCAGCTTTTTCCAAAGCTTCGGATCCTCAAGGAAGGCTTTTTGCTCGGGATACTTCCGGGAAAACTCGCTGATAAACCCTTTACCCTCCTCCTCGAAAAGCACGCTCCACTCCTCAGCGGTATGCAGCTGTGTAAACGCAAGCCCGTTCATCTTGAACTTCTGCTTGAAACTTTTCATATAGTAGCGTTTGCCTTTGTTGACATCGGCTGTTGCGGTCATCGAAAAAAGCAATACAAAGACGGCCAAAATGCTTTTACCCATCATTTCTGCTCCAATATCCAGCTTGTCACGCTGTCAAGCTCTTCATCGTTAAGTGTTTTAAACGCAGGCATCCTCGCGTGGTTTGCTTCTTCCCATCTGTCTTTGGTGCCTGAAAGGATGCTTCTCTTGATCTGCTTTTCGTCATCTTTGTAGCGCTTGGCGATAGCACGTAAGGCAGGCCCCATCTTCTTCTGTGTTACGCCATGACAGCTGGTGCAGCCATATTTTCGCGCGACACGTTCACCGGGATCCATATCCCGCAGGATCTGTCTCTCTTTCATCACCCGCAGAAAATTCTCCCGGTTATAATGTTCAAACATGTAGATGGCAACAGCGTCAAGCTCTGCTTCGCTCAGTTTCCCTTTTTGCGACGGCATCAGACCGTAATCCTCCAGGCTTTTCTTGTCACAGAACGACTTCTCGTAAGAGGGGCTGAAAACATAATCCTTCACAAAAGCGATCGACGCGGGGATCTTCTCTGCCGGTGTATCCACCTCGATAAAGTCGTAGATGTGAAACGCCACCGCCATCATCGGCGGTGCTTTCTCTTCGGGATACGTTTCCGGCGGAATATCGAGGTTGTGGCAGGAGGCACATTTGCTCTCTAAAAGAGCTTTGCCGTCAAGATCATTGCGTTTTTTCTTCTCCGGCGCGCAGCCTGCAAAGGCGAACAGCAGCAGATTCAGCGCAACCGACACTCTAAAAAAGATCTTCATCATGGTATCTTCGGCGGTTTTATCTCTTCGCTCATCATCGCATACGATTTGCCGACACGGGCCACCGCATCATAGCTGATATGCATCGTTTCGCTGTCACTGACACAGCTATCGTCGATATACTGCTGTTTGATCTCGACGACAAGCGGTATGGTCTTGGAACCTTTAAGCTCGAACTCCTGGTAATACTCACAGAAAAAAGCGCTTGGGGTCCCTTCGACCATCGGCGGGAAATTCTCGTACGGACGGGTAAGAGGAATATTGAAAACGTCGGCTTCGCTCAACGAAGCGTCCAGCTCTTTGGAGCTGAAGTGCATCTTCTCCAGAAGCTTGCCGTCCACCATGCAGATCGTGCATTTTTTGCTCTCTCGCAGGTTGCGCAGGGTGTCTTTTTCACTGCCGTCACTTTTGTGCCCGACCGATATCACCATCGTCGCCGGTTCGGATGAAAGTCCCATGAAGTAGCTGAAAGGCGCGACGTTCACCACCCCGTCATTTTCCGTAACGACCCAGGCTATAGGTCTGGGGATAATCGTCTGTGCCATCAGCTGGTAGCGCTGTGTCAGCGCTTTATTACGGTAATCGATCAACATGCCCTATCCTCCTTCTTCAATAATGCAGTAATACAACTATACCTGCATTTCCTTGTTCTTCTCGAACTTCGCTTCAAGCTCTTCAAGACGCTCCATCTTCGCAAAATGGCGCAGATTGAGTTCAACAAACTTGTATGACATATAGATGATGACAGGCCATGTTGCGTACCAGATCATTCCTGATAGATGTTCCATCTTCTCTCCTTAATAGTGGTGCGAGTCGGCTTCGACTTCGTCAATCGTGATCGGCTCTCTGTCCATCGCGCGCCACACCACAATGATGTATGCGAGTACGGCTGGAACGAAAAGCGAGACATAGCTCATGGCCGTGAGCGTGTAGTGGCTTCCTGAACTGTTTTCGATGCTCAGTGAGCTCTGCAGGTCGGAGAGCGACGGGTAGTAGACAGTATTGTTCAGTCCAAGGATCAGGAAAAGACTCATCACGACCAAAACGGTACCAAGACCCGAAGACCAGATCCCTCTGTTGCTCTCTTTAAAGAGTGTGCTGTAAAGCGAAAAGAGTACCAGGAGCGTCCCGGCAAGCAGCATGATCGCCACGACCGGCATCGCCATAAAGTTTTTCAGGAATTTGAAGGCGACGATCTCCACACTTTTGCTCTGCGGGTCATACCCGTACCCGCTCATCAAAAGGATGGCAACCGCCACACCGATAAAGAGCGGCAGAAAAAAGAGGGCGTTGGTCCGGACACTTTTACGGGCACGCTCAGCGATGCTCTCTTCGGCGACGTTGTTCAGGAAGTACATCGACCCCTGAATACGTGCCAAAAAGAAGAGCATCAGTCCGAAGGCCACATTGAAAGGATCCAGCAGTGCTTCAAGACCGTAACTCGGCATCGTCCAGCGCGAAAGGTTCATCGTATTGACGATGAAGTTTCCGCCGGTGAAGAGCGTCGCAACGGCGGCACCGATCAGAAAGACACCAACACTTCCGTTGATGAAGAGCAGTATCTCGTAACTGCGTTCGCCGAAGAGGTTGTCTGGCTTTTTACGGTACTCATACGAAACCGCCTGAATGATAAAAGAAAAGAGAATCGCCATCCAGACATAATAGGCCCCGCCGAAACTGACCGCATAAAAGAGCGGGAAAGCGGCGAAAAGTGCCCCGCCGAACATCACCAGGGAGGTGAAGGTAAGTTCCCATTTCCGTCCCAGTGAATTGACGAGAACATTGCGTTCTTTGTCACTTTCGGCAAGTGTGTAGAGAAGGGTCTGACCCCCCTGGACAAAGGTCATAAAAACAAAGAGTGCGCCCAGAACAGCGATCAGGAACCACCAATACTGCTGCAATACCAATAACGATAGATTTTCAAACATTCTAATGCTCCTCAGGTCCGATTTTGATCTGTTTCAACATGATCTTGACCTCGGCAAAAAGCAGTCCAGTAAAGAGGACCGCAAAAAGCCAGAAGGTGATCATGACACTGGTATGCTCGATGCTCGACGTCGCCATACCGACCGGCAGCATATCCTGAATTGCCCACGGCTGACGACCCACTTCCGCGACAATCCAGCCCGCTTCCTGGGCCACATACCCGAGTGGAATCGTAAAGAGTGCCGCCCACAACAGCCAGCGTCGCTTCTCCATCTCATTGGTCATAATACTGTAGAGCATCACGATAAAGAGCAGGATAAACCAGCTGCCCAGCCCCACCATAATGTGAAAGCTGTAAAAACTTATCGGGATATTCGGCACGGCATCTTCAGGCTTCTCAAGATAGCCGTACCCCATATAATGGCTGCTGCTTTCAAAACGCTGCAGTGCCGTATCAGCCGTGACCAGGTCACCGCTCTTTTTCGCCTCTTTATACTCGCTGAGTGAGGCAATTGCCTCCTTACCGATGGCAATTTTCTCCGCGGTACTGATGATGCCGTATTTTTCATTGCCATAGACCAGGTCTTCGACACCCGGGACAAAGGCATCAAAGGAGTGATACCCGAGGAAAGAGAGGGCATACGGTATCTCGATACTGAACTCAAAAGGCGCATTGTCGTCGCCGACCTCTTTGTCCGGATTGAGCTGGCCGAAGGCGATAATACCGGCACGTTCCTCGCCTTTGTAGAGCCCTTCCATCGCTGCCAGTTTCATCGGCTGATTAAGAGCGACCTGATGCGCCGACTCGTCACCGCTTGCAAGCAGAAAGAGCGAGGTCAACAGACCGAAACTCGATGCCACGACGATGCTACGCTTGGCAAACAGGACCTCGCGCCGTTTCAGAAGGTACCAGCTGCTGATCCCGATCACAAAGAGCGAGGCCAGTACATAACCGCTGCTGATGGAGTGAAGGAACTTGCTGACGGCGTTCGGGTTGAAAAGCACCGCCCAGAAGTCGACCATCTCATTACGCGCGGTATCAGGGTTGAAACGCATCCCGACCGGGTTCTGCATCCAGCCGTTGGCAACCAGGATCCACAAAGCCGAAAGGTTGGAACCCAATGCGACCAGCCATGTTGAGAGCAGGTGCATCTTTTTAGAGACCTTGTCCCAGCCGAAGAACATCACGGCAAAAAAGGTCGACTCCATAAAGAAAGCCATGATCCCTTCGATAGCAAGCGGAGCCCCGAAGATGTCGCCGACGATCCAGGAGTAATTCGACCAGTTGGTCCCGAACTCAAACTCCATGATGATACCGGTCGCAAGACCGATCGCAAAGTTGATAGCCAACAGGGTCATCCAAAACTTCGTCAGTGTTTTCCATTCGCTCTTGCCTGTCTTGACATAGATCGTCTCCATGATAGCAACCAGGAAGGTCAGACCGAGCGTCAGCGGTACAAAAAGCCAGTGATAGAGCGCGGTCAGTGCAAACTGGGCACGCGACCAATCTACCAACAGATCAGCATTTTCCATTATTTCTCCTTTGGTGGTGTTAATGCATCGAGGATATAAGCACCCCGGTCTTCATCGTTTGTGAAACGGGTCTCTAAAAAGTTGGGGAAGAAGAGCCACTTGATAATGACCAGCAGCACAAAAAGCTTGATCCCTATGATCAGCCAAAGCGTCTTGCCTGTTTTCATGTTCTTAAAGCCGTCATAATAGAGGTAAAACAGCCATTTCAACCTGGAAAAACTCTTCTGCGCCATCTTTTTTACCCGTTCAATATTTAATGTGTATGCCCGTGTTCATGCCCATGGGGATGCGTATGATGCTTTTCATGTTTTGCAATAATATTTTGCATCTGTGACGCATTGAGTCCATTTAATTCGCCTGCTTCATATTTTTTGATGATATCCGCTACTTCTATACGTTCGTCACCCGCATATAATAACTTCATATGATAGTTTTGTAAAGCCTTATAGGGGTTGCTCCCCATCTCTTTGACGATGATCGTATCGACACCTTTTTGTGCGAACCAGTTGATCACCGCTATGCCGTCGCCTACTTCATTTTTTTCTATTGTAATATTTTTCCCGTCATAGAAGGCAAAAAACTTCGCCTTACCGAATAGAGGGGAGACTGCTGTGTTCTCTTTGTCTGTCTTTACTGCTACTGCCAACATCTGAGACTCCTGTAAATTAGTGTTTATATGAACATATGTCCGAATGATAGCGATTTTATGAACATATGTCAAATTAAAAACTTGATTGGATATAATTTCTTTATGGCAAGAGAAAAAATAAAACGCACCCTCAATTTCAAACCCCTCGTCAAGGCTTTCGGACCGCTTGAACAAAAGGGTGAAAACAGTATCACCCTTTTTCACGAAGAGATCGAAGCGATCTACCTGATGGATCTGCTGGGGCTCTACCAGGCCGATGCCGCAAAGAAGATGAATGTTTCACGCCCTACCTTTTCGCGCATCATGAAAAGCGCGCATGAGAAGGTCGCTCTGGCCCTGGTAAGCGGCGCAAACCTCATCATCAAGGACCAGAAAGAGGATTACAGGATTGCCTTCTGCTCTTCCGATAAAGAGAGTTATAAAACCATCACGCCGCTGCAGCCCTTTATCATCATCTTACATATCAATGAAGGCGAAGTCGTCAGCACGGAGATCCTGGATAACCCCGTCTTCGTACAGAAAGGAAAACCGGGACAGCTGCTGCCCGGGTTTTTCTCAGAACATAACGTCAACTTTTTTGTCAGCAGCAGTATCGGGGAGGGGCTCAAGCATGCCTTGGCGGCTAAAGGGATCTCCCCTGTTGTCACAAAAAAGATCGAAGTGGAAAAACTGCTGAATTTGGGATTTTTAAACGGTCAGCAGCGGTCTTAGCCTCTGCCTGTTCTGTCTAAACAGAGACTTTCAACCTATTTCAGCGGAGCGCTTTTTGGTGTATTGCCTTGTGCAAGTCCGACTATGCCGCCTTTCATCACACGCGTATTTTTAAAACCAAGCATCTTCAGACTGGCGGCAGCCATCGTCGCGCGTGTACCGGAATAACAGACGATCACGATCAATTCATCGGTCGGCAGTTTCGCAAGGTTCTCTTTTTCAAAAAGATGTTCAAGAGGCATCTCGACGGTGTTCGCAGTTTTGAGTCCCAATACAGCCAGTTCCCCTTTTGTACGGATATCAAGCAGAGTGAACTTTTTCTCTTCACGCAGCATCTGCATCACTTCGTCACTGCCGATCGAAAGTTTTGAAGCAGCACACGCTTTTTGTGTCATGTGCGAGTAGAAAGCGTCAAAATCCTCTGCTTTATTCGTATCGAATGCAGACAGGTTCAGCGCCAAAGTCGAAAATAAAACCGCACCTGTTACTATTTTTTTAATCATGGGAATACTCCCCCTTTTTATTTTTTGGAACTCTACTAAAGTGACGATTAAATAAAACTTATGACGTATTTTATACGTCAAATACCGCCATCGTGCGATAAATTGCTTCCGATATAGAAAATAGCCCGAAAAGGGTTTCATCGCTGTCACTGATCTCGAAAGCGAATACGGGAGTTTCCATGATCACGGAAAGAAGGGGTTTTCATTTTGGATTTGAAGAAAGTACATTAACGACAATCGCCGAAAAGCACAGCTTCGGGACCATCACCTTCCAGATAGTCTATGCGATCGAAAAAGAGAATGGAAGAACGTATCCACTTTTCTGATTAGCGCGGTCAAAGGTTAATAGACCTTACGGACTTTGACCTTCTTCAATTCGCGTTTGACGATTTTGTTCTCGTGCTCCATCTTTATCCAGAACCGCTGGGTCTCATACCCCTTTTTGCTGATACGTATATCATAGTTTTCCGGTTTAAGCAGGATTCCCGGCTTGTATGCCGGTTTGATGTTCATGATCTGTATTTTGGCATCAAACGGTACCGTTTCGATGAAGAGCGGGTACGCCTCTTTTATCTCGATCTTTGTCGCTGAAAAGTAGTAGCTCATCGCGCCTAAGAGGATCAAAAGGGGAAGAATACTTGCTAAAAAGAGTTTATTAAGCCGCTGTTTTTTCTCCTCTTTCTCCTCATTGGCCTGGCGTTGCTCTTCCTGCCTGCGCCGACGTGCTTTTTTCTCTGCCTGGAAATGTGCGCTCTCTTGCTGTTCTATCTCTTTTAGCGCATCAAGATCGATTTTCAACTCTTTGGGAGAGGCGTCCTCGCTATTCTCTTCAGGACGGGTAGAAGAAACGCTCTGGGTAACTGTCTCTTTCTGCAACTTTTTCTCCTCTCTCTTCTCCTCTTTTTCAGCTAAAAAATGTCTCTCCATCTCTTTACGTCTCTCTTGATGCTCCGCTTCGGCACGTTTTTTCTCTTTTATATAAAATGCTTCTCTCTGCGTCAGAAAAGCACTCTTCTGTTTTTCCCACTTCTCTCTATCCTGCTCATGCAAAAGGGCAGAACCGTCAAAGTCGCTTTCAACTGCGTCGACATAGGCCTCGAAAGAGAGAAGATTCGCAAGGTAAAAATCGTTCGAGATGTCCAAGGCCTCTCCGTCAAAGATGTTTTTATTAAGCAGATCACGATCGGTATAAAACGCTTTGGGAGGTCTGCACTCGGCCCAGGAGAGAAGACCGAAGGCCTCAGCCCTGTTCTCCTGATGCACCGCCGCCCTGATGCGGCGTTTCAATGCCCGGCTGGGGTGGATGCCGCGGTTGTCCACTGCGATACCGGTGATCATCCTCCGGCCGTTTTTGGCACTCTGCAGCTTTCTTTTTTTATGGTTAAGGCGAAAACCTGCACCATTGATGATCCTCTCGACAACTTTTTCAATCGTCTCCGCAAAGGCCTTGTCGTTAAAAGAGAAGATCAGGTCGTCGGCGTAACGGGTATAGACAGCATAGACCCCTTCATCTGAAAGAGCATCCGCAATCGCTTTATCGATCTCTACAAAAGCGAGATTGGCGATCACAGGGCTTGTCGGTAGACCTTGCCTGGCGATGCCGTCGATAAAACAGAGAGAGAACGCTTCTTCACTCAGGTACGCTTTGACCATATCCGCTTTCACACTGTCAAAAAAATCTTCCAGATCAAGCGAGAGCGTGTAGGCGTAGCCGACATGTTTGAGTGCGTTGCTCACCGGTGAACGGCCGCGCATAAAACCGTGGATACGACCTTCTACATCGATATTATGGAGTTTTTGCTGTAGTTCCGGAAGAAACGATATTAATTTGTTTTTGTAGGCTTTGTGTGGTGCGTAAAGTATTCGATATCGTCCATCACCTTTGGCAATTTTGATAGTCTTGTATTGTTTGATCATAGTTCTTCTCTTAGGAAGGCAGCACGAATTTCAGTGGGACCATTCAGAAAAGTAGGCGAAACGCGCTACCAAAACGGACCTGAACTACGATCGAAATCGTATAAAGCTACTGCCTAGTTTTATTATAATCAAGTCATGCTCATACTAGCTTTAAACAGCATCATGTTTTACTATCTCTGTTCCGTGATCGCCGGAGGCAGCTGGCAACAGTCAGGAACGGGATAGTCATCTGATAAAAGACCCGTCTAGTATTACTGCAATATGATGAATGTTGTGCTCCGAAACGATATCTACTGATGACGTTCTTTTTTGATCGTATGCAGCACCAGGGCAGCCAGATAAAGGGCCTTTGATCGATGCGACAGTCCTTTTTTTACCTCTTCGTCAAGCTCACCCAGGGTTTTGTCAAAACCTTCCGGTATAAAACAGGGGTCATAGCCAAAACCGTTGTCACCGCGAGGCACGGTAATGACATCACCGTACATCCAGCCGTGTACTGTCTGCTCACCCTCTTTCGTCACGATCGCAATGGCTGCCGTATAGTGTGCCGGGGAACTCTCCAACCCTTTGGCTTTGACCGCGTTCATCAGTTTTTGAAGGTTCTCTTTATCGCTGGCATCCTCCCCGGCGTAACGCGCACTGTAAATACCCGGTTCGCCACCGAGAGCATCTACGGAGATGCCGCTGTCATCAGAAAGGACGATAGCATCCTCGTCGCCGAGCGCCGCATATACAGCCCGCGCCTTGATCAGGGCATTTCCCTTAAAATCCGGGGCATCCTCGATGATGTCAAAAGCATCTATCAGGTCGGTGTAGGGCACCACTTCAAAATCACTGCACATCGCTTTTATCTCACGTACTTTCCCCTTATTAGAGGTGGCCAGGACAATTCGCATCTTACTTCCTTACGCAACTTTTAATTCAAAACACTGCCTCTATCTTTGAGACAAAAAAAACAGCATCTGTACTATAATGCGCATTTTAACGCAGTTGTCTAGAAAATTGCCACTATTTTTACCCGAAGGTCTGTTCATGTTCAAAAAAATAATGCCGCTCTCGGCTATTTTATCCCTGCGCTTTTTAGGGCTGTTCCTCGTTCTTCCTGTTCTCTCGGTCTACGCCATGAGCATGGAGGGGGCAACACCTCTGCTCGTCGGTATCATCGTCGGCGGTTACGCCCTAACGCAGGCACTCTTTCAGGTACCGTTCGGCACGATCAGCGATAAGATCGGCCGCAAACCGACCATCTTCGTCGGACTTGTCATCTTTCTTATCGGTTCCGTGATTGCGGCTCTGAGCACGGACATCTATACCCTGATGGTCGGCCGTTTCCTTCAGGGTGCCGGTGCGATCGGTGCGGTTGTCACCGCCATGATCTCCGACCTGGTTCCCGAAGAGGTACGCGGTAAAGCGATGGCGATGATGGGCGGTACTATTGCCCTCTCCTTTGCCTTGGCAATGGGTCTTGGTCCGGTACTGGGGGCTGCTTTCGGGGTCGATTTTCTTTTCTGGGTAACCGCCGGACTCTCCGGCCTGGCCATGCTGCTGCTTTTCACCAAAGTACCGACGCCCCCGCGTATCCGCCACATCTACCATAACACGACCAAGACCTCCGATATTCTCAAAGATCCGAACCTGCTCGGCATGATCATCATCAACGGTATGCAGAAAGGGCTGATGACCGTCGCCTTCGTACTGATCCCGATCATCATGACCAACCCGCTTGCCGAGGGCGGTTTTGCCTGGGAAAAATCGGAGTTGTGGATGGTCTATCTACCGGCAATGCTCTTCGGCCTGATCGCAATGGGGCCGGCTGCCGTATTCGGTGAGAAACACAACAAGGCAAAAGAGATCTTTATGCTCTCTATTGTCCTCTTTATCACCGCATTTGTGTTGATGGGCTACGCCACGACGCCGGTACTTTTCATTGTCGGCGTCGTCAGTTTTTTTATCGGCTTCAATATGATGGAGCCGTTGGTGCAGTCGCTCATCTCCAAATATGCAAAAGTGCACCAGAAAGGTGCCGCTCTCGGGATCTCCAACTCGATCTCCTACTTCATGACCTTTTTGGGCGGTACCTTTGCCGGTTTGATGCTGGACATCTCTGACCGTCAGAGCATGGGGATGATACTGGGGCTGATCGGCGCACTCTGGTTGATCATGACAGCGATCAAGCTCTCAAATCCGGCAAAGCACAAACATCTTTTCAAACATATCGACGAGATCGATATGAAAAAACTTGAAGACCTTGAGCATGACGCTATTGCAGAGTGGTACATCAATGAGACGGAAGACCTTGTAGTCGTGAAATACCGCAGTGACGATATCGCTGAAGAGGCGATCCTCGCGAAAATTCAAAAGTAAACATTGCCAACGGAACCTCGCCTTTAGGTTCTATTCTGTTTTTTTATATTTTTATGTGTATTTTCTGTTATAATGAATCTTCAACTCGTGGAGTCCGAAGAGAGAGATGCCTAAAAATATACTTGCAGTGCTTAACCAACAGATCGGCCAATACGACTCCAAAGCGTATACAGCATTCCAATATGCCCTGCTGCTCTCGCTGCTGGGCTTTTTCTCGGCCGCCTCTTCGTTCTTTACGATAAAACAGCTTTTTTCTTTCCATGACACCCAGATGTTTATTGCCGATGCATCTGCCGCGGCTGTCAGTCTGGGGCTGCTGCGACATCTTGTCCGCTACAAAAACTTTTCGCTTGTCGCCACCTATACGATCTATTTTCTCTTTCTGTTCCTTCTTACATTCAGCATTGTCAGTCAGAACAGAGATTTCGGGCTGGTCTGGAGCCTATTTTTCCCCGCATTCGCTATATTGCTCAAGGGGGTCCGTTTCGGTCTTGCCATCACCGCTGTCTATTACGTTATTCTTCTCTCTTTCGCCTATAACGGCATAGGCGTCTGGGAAGAGGGGGCGTGGTCGATGCAGGCTTTTCTGCGTTTGGCGGTGGCCTCTTTCGGCACCGTCTTCGTCATCTCGCTTGCCGAATACAACCGTGAACGCACCTTCAAGGCACTTCATCTGCTGCATGAGAGAGAGCGCAGAAATGCCAAAAAACTGCGTGAGCTCTCCCATAAAGACCATCTGACCGATCTCTACAACCGCCGCAAACTCCACGAGATCTACCCGCAAAAAATGGACATCGCCTCGAGAGAGAACAGCTATTTTTGCTTTTTTATTCTGGATGTCGACTATTTCAAAAACTACAACGACACCTACGGGCATCAGATGGGCGACAAGGCGCTTAAAAAGGTAGCCGATATTTTGAAGAACGTACTGCGCCGCAGCGATGACCATGTTTTTCGGATCGGCGGCGAAGAGTTTGGCGGTATTATTGCAGGGAGGTCAAAAGAGTCGATAGAAGAGCGGCTTCAAAGCATACAGAAGAGTATACGCAGTGCCAGGATAGAGCACAAGAGCAGTAAGGCCGCCGCTTATCTCACTGCCTCGATCGGTGCGGTGGTCTCCCGACCGATCGAAGTCTGTCATACCTTTGAGTCCAAGTTCTTTCAGGCGGACAAAGCACTCTACCATTGCAAAGAGAATGGGCGAAACAGCATCTCTCTCGTGGCGATCTAGAAACGATCGAGTTTTATAACCTTAACCGTCTCGCCAGCCTCTTTAGCTCCGTCATTTTCCTTGCTGTGGATCAGTGCGGAACTGCCGAGCATATTGGTCAAAATCGCGGACGTTCCCGATTTTTTCCCTTCAAAATCGACGACGTAACGCCCATTTTCGAAACGGAGGTTGCAGGCGGTAAACTCGCTTTTCTTGGAGCGTTTGTTGAACGGTTCTGCCAGCGTCGCTTCGACTACTTCGAACACTTTTTCGCTACCCAGAAACTTCTTGATCAACGGGACGACGTACAATAAAAAAGTCACCGTTGACGAGTAAGCAAACCCAGGGAGTCCAATGATGAGCTTCTCCCCTTTTTGGGCGACCATGACGTGCTGCCCCGGTTTGATGTTCACTCCTTTGAAAACCACTTCGGCCCCCAATGCGGGGATAATATCTTTGACGAAATCATAGTCGCCGACACTCACGCCTCCGGTACTGACCACGATGTCAGCCGAAGAGAGGGCGTTTTCAAAAGCCGCAGTGATCGAAGCACGGTCGTCTTTGACAACCCCCATCTGCATCGCCTCACCGCCGGCCATATTGGCAATCGCCGCGATCGTGTGATGGTTTGAACTTCTTATCTGCGCGGCGTTTTGCTGCGGTTCTCCGATCTCGAGGATCTCACTGCCTGTCGACAGCACCGCAACACGCGGTTTCAAAACCACCGGAACTACGGCCGTATTGAGGCCCGCCATCACGCCGATCTCCGCAAAACCGATCTTGGTCCCTTTGTTGATCAGCACATCGTCTTTGGCATAACTCTCGCCGATCGGACGGACACTGAATCCACAGGAAACCTCTTTATTGACAATAATCGTATCACCTTCCACTGTCACATTCTCGATCGGGATAAGAGTATCGGCACCACGCGGCATCACCGACCCGGTAAAGGTTTTGATGCAGTATCCGCTTGTGACTTCCCTTGTCTCATCACTGCCGGCAGGGTTGTCGCCAAGAATCTTGATGCGGCCCGAAGCGAGATCGCTGTGGAGCACCGCATAACCGTCCATCGCAGATGTCGGCTGTGTCGGTGAATTCTCAAAAGCGACCAGATCTTCTGCCAGATAGCGTCCGAGAGAAGCATTTAAAAAGACCTTCTCACTGCGGACCGCACCCGTATCCAGAGCGTTAAGGCGTTCTACCGACGCCTCGTAGGCAAGAAAACTCACGCCTCTTCCCCAAGGAGGCCGCTGCCGCTGATCGGCGTTGAACGATCACGGGCATAGACGCGTTTTCCCTCTTTGAGGTCATACTTCCAGATCGGGGCGCTTGCCTTGAAATCCTCGACAAAGTCATTAATCATCTTCAGTGCGACCTTGCGTTTCGGCGAGAAGACCGCCGCAACATACGAAGAGGTGTGCAGGGGAACATCCCCTTTGGAATGGGCCATCTTCAGGATCGCACCCGCCTCTTTCGCCCTCTGCTGCCATGCATCAAACCATGACTCCAGTATCGGCTCGTAAATATCGAAACTCAAGCCCGAAATACCCTCTTCGTCACGGATCGTTCCGATAAAAGGGATAAAAGCACCGTAGTTGCTGCCCGCTTCTTCACGGTACCAACGCACCAGGATCTCTTCGACCGGGACCGGACCATCGTAAAGTTCAAGCATCTCAGCCCCCGCAGACCGGGGGCAGAAGCGAGACTTTGTCACCGGACTTCAACACAGTATCAAGACTCTTGACCAAGGTGTCATTGACTGCCACCGCACAGGTGTCAAGCCAATCCTTGACCTCGGCATCACTCTGAAGAGCTGCGGCTACATCCCGAAGCGTTGCCGCTTCAAGCTCTAAAGCCTCTTTTTGTATCGGCCCCAAAAATTCTACACGTACCATTTTCTATCCTTAAAAGAGGGTATTCCCCCTCTTTATTATTATCGCGATTATAGCATATTTGTAAACAGCACCATGAGTTGGTGAGTTCGTATAAGACAGGAACACTGCTTAACCTATCGAAAAAGCAACCTGAGTCGCAAAACGATCCATTTACAAGAAACCAGCATCGTTTTCGCGAAAGCTAAACCTTCAATGCGTTATAATTGCGACAAAAAAAGGGAGTTTTATGCTCTTTGGCAAGATCCAGTATTTGAACCTGCTTCCTTTTCATCTCTTTATGAAGCGGTATGGGCGTTCTTCCCGCACATATAAAAGTTTCAACTATAAAAAAGGGGTGCCGTCCAAGATCAATGCCGATTATGCAGCGCGCCGTGTCGATGCCGCCTTTATCTCAAGCATAAAGGCCAGACACGAACGTTTTGTCGACCTCGGTATTATCGCCAAAAAAGAGGTCTTGAGCGTACTCTTGATACCTTCTGACACCTATATGGCAGACCAGGAAAGTGCCACATCAAACATATTGGCAAAAGTTCTCGGTCTCAACGGCGAGGTCCTGATCGGTGATAAGGCACTGCGCCATTATCTCCAAGGCGACGGCAGCACGATCGACCTGGCAAAAGTGTGGCATGAGAAATATAAGCTCCCCTTTGTCTTTGCACTTCTCTGCCATCACGGACATCAACAGGAGATCAAAAAACTTTCTAAAGCCTTTAAAAGAGACCGGCGAAAAATCCCGCAATATCTGCTTCATGAAGCGTCCATGCGAACCGGCATTGCACCCAAAGATATTCAGACATATCTCACCTACATCTCCTATGAGGTTGACAGCAAAGCTAAAGCCGGACTCCGAAAATTCTGGCACCTATCTAAAAATCTGTAATACTGCTTAATCTTTTTAGTGATATGATAATATCTATGATAAAGAGACTCTTACTTCTTTTCTTTTCAGCACCGGTTCTTTTTGCCCTTGAGCCGATCGCCCCTTTGCCGACGCATCTTGAGGATGTCGATATCGCCAAAGCCAAACTCGGCCGGATGCTTTATCTCGATCCCATCCTCTCCTCTGATAAAAATGTCTCTTGCCACAGCTGCCACAGTTTTGATTACGGAAGTGCCGATCCGAATCCTGTTTCCCTTGGCGTCCATGGGCGCAAAGGGGACATCCAGTCACCCCCTATTTACAACAGCCGCTACAATTTCAAACAATTTTGGAACGGCAGGGCAAAAGACCTGAAAGAGCAGCTGAACGGTCCGCTTTTCAACCATGCTGAGATGAATATGACACCCGAAGAGATCGAAACGCGTCTAAATGAAAACCGGACCTATCAAGATCTGTTCAAAAAGATCTATGGCGCTACGCCTATCACCGTTGAAAATGTTACGGATGCCATCGTCGAGTTCGAAAAAGCGCTGACCACACCCAACAGCCGTTTCGACCGTTATCTAAGAGGCGAAATAAAGCTCAGCCCCGACGAGGAAAAAGGCTATGAAAAATTCAAATCGCTTGGCTGTGTCACCTGTCACAACGGGATCAATATCGGCTCAAACGCCTTTCAGAAAATGGGGCTTTTTATCGACTACCCCTATGACAAAAAATATCAGGACCGTTATGCTTTTACCAAAAAAGAGATCCATAAAAATGTCTTCAAAGTGCCGACGCTTCGAAACATCACCCTGACAGCCCCTTTTTTTCATGACGCCAATGCAACAACACTTGAAGAAGCAATCGAGATGATGGCACACTACAATCTAGGTATTACGCTCTCAAAACAGGACATCGCTCTCCTTGTCGCTTTTTTAAAAACCTTAGAGGGTGAAAGACCTGCCATATTGGATCTTAAATGAGATCTAATCTCAAAATTTCCCTTGCTTTTCTTATGGGATTGGTCTCCGTTTTTTTAACGGTATATTATTACGTACACCAACGCGAATACTCCCAGCAGTACAAAACTGTCATCAATGCCTTTCATACCTTGCAAAGTGACTATGATGCACTTTCATACGATATTTTAAAAAGTGCGCTTTACGGCTACAACAACCAAGATGATATCTCGCAGGGGGCCCGTAATCTTAATGAGGCCTATGCCGATCTCTATAATGCGCCGCTCTTTAGCAAAGAGCAATATCTCAGTCTCGATTATTCCCTGATTGATCTGGGAAGTGATATAGCGGAATACAACAGTGCCGTTGAACACTATTTAATGCTTAACGCCGGCATCAAAAACTCTTTTGTCTTTCTAATCAACTACGCTAACCGTTCGCATCACATCTTTCCGCCTGACGCCACCATTCACAATGATATCCATGCTATCATCTCAGAACTCTCAAATATGCGCCTTCTACTTGAAGAGATGCATCTCAAATCGATCGGACCGCATCTGCAAAATATTAAAAATTTTGAAACAACGAATGATGAACAGAAAGCTTTTATAAAGACCCTGACACTCCACATCAGGTACATCCAGAAAAATTTCCCCGACTTTATCGTCATCATCACAAAACTGCAGGATAAAGGACTGACGACCATGCTTTCAAACCTGCAGAACAGCTTTAATCAGGTCGCCAAGAATGACTTTATCATGATCGATAGATTTGCTATGCTTCTCCTAGTGCTCATTATCACGGCACTGATTATCATCGTCAATCTCCTGCTGCGTTCACAGCGTGAGAACAGAAACCTTAAAATCCTGCAGAAAGAGCTGGAGTATGTCGCTAACTTTGATATCCTGACCGGCCTTTTGAACAGAAACAGCTTCAATCAGACCCTGGCCTTGAAAACCTATGCCGATCCGACACTTCTGCTTGTCAATATCAATGACTTTAAACATGTTAACGATATCTATGGTTCCAATATCGGCGACTATATTCTCAAAGAGGTCTCGCAGCTCATCAAGCTCCCGATATTTGAACCTTTTAATCCAAGCTACTATCGTCTGGGCGGTGATGACTTTGGTATATTGTTCGAAAACCTCCCTCAAAAAGCGGCGTACAGTTTTGCCGAAGCACTGGCGCACAGTATCAAATACTATCTCTTTATCAAAGATGATATCGAGGTCAATATTACGGTCAATATTGCGATCAACACCCAGGAACCCCTGCTCGAAAATGCCGATATGGTATTAAAACATCATAAAAAAAGTTCCCTGGAGGCGATCGTCACCTTCTCCGAAGAACTTGGGCTAAAAGAGCAGATCCAAAAGAATATCAACATCCTCAAATCTCTCTCATCTGCCATAGATGACCATCGGATCATCCCCTATTTCCAACCCATCATCGATCTCAAAAGCGGCAAGATCGTCAAATACGAAGCTCTTATACGGCAGGTAAGCGAAGAGGGCGAGATCATTGTACCGGATCGTTTTTTGGCGCTTGCCGCACAGACACCTCTCTATCGTGAATTGACAAAAATGATGATCGAGCGCGTTTTTGAGACCTTTGAATCGGAGCCCTACCGCTTCTCCATCAACCTCTCCATGCGCGACCTCCTCGACAGAGGATTGATGCAGATTCTTGAAGAGCTGCTTAAAAACAACCCCCAAAGTGCGAAGCGCCTGGAAATAGAGCTGCTTGAGAGTGAGAACCTGACCAATATCGATGTCGTCAAACATTTCATCACCCTTTTAAAAAGCTACGGATGCCGTATCGCCATCGATGATTTCGGAACAGGCTACTCCAACTTCTCACATCTTGCCAAACTCTCAGTCGATACACTCAAGATCGACGGCTCCCTGATCTCCAGGATTGAGACCAATGAAAAGTATCTGCTGACGGTTCAGACCATCGTGCGCTATGCAGAAGCCCTTGGCGTTGAGACCACTGCCGAGTTCGTAGAGACGAAAGAGACCGCGCTGAAGCTCAGGGAGATCGGGATAACCTATGGGCAGGGGTACTATTTCGACAAGCCGCAGTCAAGTGTCGTCGCAAAGGAGATCATTTTGTAGTCTAGCTATGCTACAATGAGCGATAACACACTCCGATTTTCGAACCATTTTCAAAGGATTCAAATGCCTCACAAAGAGACAATGAACGCCATCTGTTCACAACTGCTGACACCGGACGATATCAATATATCCGAAGATCTTTTCTCGCAGATACAAGACAAAAAGATCGTTGTGCAAGTGCTTATAAAAGGTGAAAATGCAGCAATCCGCATCTACTCGAAACAAGCGCTGATGCTTTCATTGGTCATGCCGATCCTTCACGATTTCGGTTTCAATATTATTGATGAGATCCCCTTCAGTTTTGAGCATAAAAAAAAGACGGTGCATATCAAACGCTTTAATCTTAACCTCATCAAGATAGAAGAGCTCACCCTGGCAAAAGACAACATCGAAGAGGTCATCACCCAGGCGCTTATGGGCAGAGGGTTTCAGCTCTCGCAACTCTTCTCACTGGTCTGTGAACAGAACCTCAACCTTCGGCAGCTCTCCCTGCTAAAAGCAATAATCGACTACATGAACCAGGCGGTTCTCGCCATCAATCTCGGCAGTTTCGTGCACACGCTCACCATCCACTCCGAGATGGCAAAACTCTTTTTACGCTACTTTGCCGCAAAGTTCGACCCGACGATCACTTCCCGAACACACAAACTCAACGAGCTCGAAGAGCTCATCGAAGACAATATCAAGAAAGTACCCAATATTACTGATGACAAGATCTTAAAGCTCACCTACGCACTGATCCAGTCGACGGTGCGGACCAACTATTTTTTAAACAGGGAAGCGATCGCCTTCAAGATCGATACCGCGACTTTTGCCCAAAACCTCAAGGGAATGCAGCCCAAGATCGAAACTTTTGTCTCCCATAATGATTTCTCCGGTGTCCATCTTCGCATGTCCAGCGTCTCCCGGGGAGGATTGCGCTGGAGTGAACGGCACGAAGATTTTCGTACCGAGATCAAATCTCTGATGATCACCCAAGAGGGTAAGAATGCCATTATCATTCCCGATGGGGCCAAAGGCGGTTTTGTCATCCATCGCGAACCAGGCGATATCTCAAAAGAGTTTTTTACAGAGGTCTACTCAAGTTTCATTCATAATCTGCTAGATCTGGTCGACAACCGCATAGAGGGGGAGGTCGTTCGGGACAAAGAGATCATCGCCTATGATGATGAAGACCCTTACTTTGTTGTTGCTGCAGACAAAGGAACCGCCGCGATGAGCGATGTCGCCAACGCCATCGCTATTGAGCGCAACTTCTGGCTCGGCGATGCCTTTGCAAGCGGAGGTTCAAACGGTTTCGGCCACAAGGAACTCGGTATCACGGCCAAGGGTTCGCTTAAATCGACAGAACGCTTCTTTCTGGAAAAAGGGATCAACTTCAGAAAAGAGAATATCACCGTCGTGGGGATCGGCTCGATGAACGGTGATGTCTTTGGCAACGGCATGCAGGAGTCAAAATGCTTTCAGCTTCTGGCCGCCATCTCCCATAAAGAGATCTTTATCGACCCAAATCCCATCCCTCTAACAGCCTATGAAGAGAGACAGCGTCTCTTTGATGCAAAAGACGGCTCCTGGAGTGCCTATGACCGTTCACTCATCTCTAAAGGCGGCGGGGTTTTTTTACGCAGCCATAAAGCGATTGAGCTGACGCCGGAGATCCAGAAGATGCTCGCAACCAAAAAGAGCGTATTGAGCGGGGAGGAACTGGCAAAAGCACTCTTATGCATGAAAGTCGATCTTCTTTTCAACGGAGGCGTCGGTACCTATGTCAAACACTCCGAAGAGAGCAATCTTGATCTTGGGGATAAACAGAATGAAGCCGTACGTGTCGACGCTTCCGAACTGCGCTGCAGCGTCGTCTGTGAAGGCGGAAACCTCGGTTTCACCCAAAGGGCACGCATCGAGTACGCGTTAAACGGGGGCAAGATCAATATCGACGGCATTGACAACGCCGCCGGTGTTGACACTTCAGACCACGAAGTCAACTTAAAGATCCTTCTCAATGCACTTAAAGAGAAAGCGCTGCTAAGCGAAGAAGAGAGCCGGAAAACCCTTAAGTCACTTACACAGCAAGTCGTCAATATGGTCTTATGGAGCAACTACCGCCAAGCCCTGGCTCTCTCGCGCGATGAGACACTCAGTCGCCTCTATATGGATGATTTCAACATGGCGATCGATATTTTAAGCACCAATATCGAAGCCTTTAGCCGGCGCGACTTTTTCATTCCAAAAACGGAAAACATGCACGAAATATTGACCAAAAAAGGAGAGATCGTTCGGCCGGTACTCGCCTCTCTGCTCTCCTACGCCAAAATCTTTGTCAAAGGTCTGCTTCTTGAGAACACCTTTATTGATGAACCGGGCAGTGTCGATTACCTCTATAAATATTTTCCAAAATCATTTGTAAGCGTTTACGAGAATGAGATAGAGGCCCATCCGCTACGACGCCAGATCATTGCGACCGTTATTGCCGATATGCTGATCAACGCCCAGGGAGCAAGCTTTGTCCATGACTTTAACCGTCTCGGAAAAGAGCGCTTTCTTCTCAAGATCAAATCCTATCTCATCAGCAACAATCTTTTCAATGCCAACGATATCCGCTATGAGATATTCAGACAGGATTATGTCATGGCGCTGCCGACACAGTACCAGCTCTTTGACCGGCTCGAGAAAACGCTTAACTTTTCTACCGGATGGATGTTGAAAAACCTCAATGCCGATATGCTCGATTCCGCCCACATACTTGATTACAAAAGCCGTCTCTTTGAGCTTTTGGACACGATTGAAAAAGAGAAACCGCCGATAGAGCTTATACCCGGAAATACAGCGTTTAACCGTTTCTTTGATATCCTCGACTATCTGCGTTTTGCCGTGGCCGCTATTATGATCAAAGAGCATAAGGACAACACCTTCGACAATATCGCGACCCTCTTCTATCTCATCATCCGCAACTTTGAGATCATGGAACTGATCAGGATCCTCGACGAGCTTAAGATCAACGATCAGAACGATCTTGCCCTGAAACGTCAGATGCTCTTCTACATCGAATTTATCGTGGTCCACTTTACGGAAAAGGTCCTCTCCTTCCAGCGGGTCAACGAAGCACCGTTGGATGCCTTTGAGAACTACCTTAACAGTGACAGAGAGCTCTTTGATAAAACAATTGCTCAGATCAAGCAGCTCATAGATGATCAAAATAAAAATGTGAAAGAGGTAGTGATCACCGTCAATCAGCTGATGGCGATCGCAATTTAACGTGAAGCGGTTATAAAAAGGTGGCGCAGCTCACCTTAGGACTAACAAATGAACGAAGTTTGCACTCACCGGAAGCGCAACCCGCTCCACTCACCCGTTTCAGAAGAAGAAACGCTGAGGCCAAAACCTCAATCGCACTCTACGCAGACACGTTTGGCGAGTTCTTCTTTGTAGAGTTCTATATCGAAATCACTGCGTGTACTTGCACCGCTGTGCAGTGCGGCAGCGGCAACGGCAGATGAGACTTCGACGATCAGGCGTTTGTCGAACGGCTTGGGAATAATATATTCGCGTCCGAACGCAACCTTTGTTCCATACAGCTCGCTGATATATTCCGGTACCTCTTTGCGTGCCATTGTCGCCAGGGCTTCGGAAGCGGCCACCTTCATCTCCATATTGATCTTTTTGGCACGGACGTCCAGCGCACCGCGGAAGATAAACGGAAACCCGAGTACATTGTTGACCTGATTCGGGAAGTCGCTCCGTCCCGTTGCAATGATCGCATCGGGACGGACTTCACGCACCTCCTCAGGGAACATCTCAGGCGTCGGGTTAGCCAGGGTAAAGATGATCGGATCGGCTGCCATGCGTTTGATGTCCTCTGCGCCGAATGTACCCGGTCTGGAGAGTCCCACCACGACATCGGCCTTCGTGAATGCCTCTTTCTGGCTTGTCTCTACCTGGAGCGAGAACTCTTTCTTGTACGCATTGAGATCACTGCGTCCATTGTGAATCACCCCTTTGGAGTCGATCATAATGATCGTCTTCACCCCCATATGGCGATAGAGACGTCCGCATGAGATCGCGGCAGCTCCCGCACCCACGATTACGACGCGGATATCGGAAATATTACGTTCTGTCAGGCGGCAGGCGTTCATAATACCGGCTGCCGAAATCACCGCTGTGCCGTGCTGATCATCATGCATAACCGGAATATCAAGTGCTTCTACGAGACGTTTTTCGATCTCAAAACACTCCGGCGCTTTGATATCCTCGAGATTAATGCCGCCGAAGGTCGGTGCGATCGCCTCGACCACATTGCAAAAGCGGGTAATATCCTTGGTGTCGACCTCAATGTCATAGGCATCCAGGTCACTGAATTTTTTAAAGAGGACCGCCTTGCCCTCCATCACCGGTTTCGACGCCAGTGCCCCGATGTCGCCAAGTCCGAGGACAGCGGTGCCGTTGGAGATCACCCCGATCAGATTGGCTTTAGCCGTATAGCGGTAGGCATCGTCAGGATTCTTCTCGATGTGCAGACAGGGCACGGCAACGCCCGGTGTGTAGGCCAGGCTAAGGTCTTCCTGGGAATGAAACGATTTGGTCACCTCTGTTGCGATCTTGCCCGGTCGCTCGTCCTCATGGTAGTCCAGTGCAGCCTGTGCAAATGACGCTTTTGTGATACTCATATCGTTTCCTTTACGTTAATTACGACAGTGCAGAGACGGCGTTCGCGATTCGCTTAAGCGTCTCTTCTCTGCCGATGATCGCCATGACACTGTCAAGCCCTGGGCCCGACATCTCACCAAGCAGGGCAACCCGCAACGGCATACCGATCTTGCCGAAACCTATCCCCATCTCGTTAACGAGGCTCTCCATCTCATGATGATAATCGGAAGGCAGGTGCAGTGTCTGAGCCGTTTCGATTTTTTTCGCAAATGCCTGCAATATCTCCATAGCATCGCCTTTGAACGCTTTTTTAACTGCCTTATCATCATAGGCTGTCGGTGTCTCCAGGATACTTTTGATGAGCATGGCAAGCTCTTTCATCGATTTTGCACGCTCTTTAAGTGCATCGAGCAGGATCTCTTTCTTATCATGCGCCTTTAAGAAGATATCGTACTCTTCCAGCAGCTGTGCCAACTCTTCGTTACTGCTGTTTTTGATGTAGTGGGCATTCAGCCAGTCAAGCTTTTCAACATTATAGATCGAAGCTGACTTGTTGATATTGGCAGGATCAAAAAGCGTCGTCATCTCTTCAAACGAAAAGATCTCCTGATCACCATGACTCCAACCGAGACGAACCAGAAAATTAAGCAGTGCCTCCGGCAGGTAGCCCATCTCTTTATAGGCCATCACATCGGTAGCGCCGTCACGTTTGGAGAGTTTTTTCCCGTTGGCATTATGGATCATCGGAACATGATAGAACTTCGGCAGATCAAAACCGAGTGCTTTGTAGATCACCATCTGTTTCGGTGTATTGGAGAGGTGGTCATCACCGCGGATCACCTCGTTGATCCCCATCAAGGCATCATCGATCGCCACGACAAAGTTATAGGTCGGTGAGCCGTCTGCCCGAGCGATAACAAAGTCATCCAGAATATCTTCTGCCTGGAAGCTGACCCGCCCTTTGATGCCGTCATCCACAACGATCTCACCGCTCGTCGGCGCCTTGATACGGATGACCGGCTCAATGCCTTCCGGCGGCGTTCCCTTGAAGTCGCGATAACGCCCGTCATAACGTGTGCGCTCTTTCTTCGCCATCTGCTCTTCACGAAGTGCCGTCAGCTCTTCTTTGGACATATAGCACTTATACGCCTTGCCTTCTTCAAGCAGCTGCTGAATATACTTCGTATAGATCTCTGAACGATTTGACTGGTAGGTGATCTCCCCGTCGTGTTCCAGTCCCACCCATTTAAATGCTTCAACGATAGCCTTGGCCGCCTCTTCACTGTTACGGCTTTGGTCCGTATCTTCAATACGCAAAACGAATTTTCCACCGTTACCGCGTGCCCAGAGATAAGAGAAAAGCGCCGTACGAAGACCGCCGATATGGAGATAGCCCGTCGGGCTTGGAGCAAAACGTGTCACAATCATGTCTGACCTTTACAGTGATGTCTCAGCATCACAAAAATTAATGCCGAATTTTAACAAAAATGCGCTTTAAGTGCGGAGCGTATTGAAGCCTTACGATAAAGCAGGTAAAATACCCCATCTAAACTGACAAGCGAGCCCCTTTTGAAAATCATACTGCTTACACTTTTTTTCCTCTCTATCCATGCTGCCACAATTGACGGTATCGCAATTATGGTCAAAGACCAGCCTATAACGCTTTATGAGATCACAAAGGCTATGGAAGAGAACAACATCCCTCAAGAACAGGCTGTCGAGCTTCTGGAGCGTAAAAAACTCGAAGAGATAGAGATAAAGGAACGCCATATCAGCGTCTCCAAACAAGAAGTTTTCGACGACATCCAGAAAATGGCTGAACAAAACAACATGAGCGTGATTGAACTCTATCAGGCCATCCAAAGTGCACAGGGTCTTAGCGAGAAAAAGCTCAAAGAGAAGATCAAAGAGAAGATCCTCAACCAGAAGCTCTACAATGCGATCGCTTTTGCCAACCTGGAACAGCCCACCGATGAAGAGATCAAAGAGTATTACCAGCTCCATAAAGAAGAGTTCCAAAAGCCCTCCAGCTACAATGTCATCATCTACGAGTGTGCGGACAAGGGCCATCTGCAGGAGAAAATAGACAACCCGATGTTCTACGCACCCGACGTGAGCAGCGAAGAGCGTACATTCGAAGCAGCGAAGATGAACCCCCGACTCGCCGAACTTCTGGACACGACACCGCTTAACGGATTCACCCAGGTCCTTCCCTCGCCAAAGGGCGGATTCATGAGCTTTTACCTCAAAGAGAAGGGAGAGGTCAACGCGCCGGACATGGAGGCTATCAAACCGCAGATCTCCAATGCCATCATGGGGCAAAAACGCGAAACGATCCTGAAGGACTATTTTGACAGGCAACGTTTGAATGCTGAGATCAAGGTGATCCGCCTGCCGAGAAACTAGTATAACTTTTTATACGCATAGTACTACACGGCATCTGCCCAACAGTAAAATATGCCATGAGTTGCTCCTCGTTACTATCCTCCTAATGCACCCTTTAAAAACGGCAACAACGCCTATAGAAACTTAATACTATTTAAGTTAGAATAGTTTTATTAGAATTACTGATAATTAAACCGGTATCCGGAGAAGGAAAAGCCCACTGTGAAAAGAGATATTAGACCTCGTGTTTTCCTTCGAAAAGCTTATTTCAGCCGCCCCTCGACCTCCTGGATCATCTTGTTCTTCTCCCTTGTCATTGCCGTTTTCGTCTGGACTATGTCAAAACACTATTTTGACAGCCACGCCAAAGAGCTCTTTGAAAGCCGAGTCAATGAGAACCTGGACCATATCGACAGACGGATGCAAAAATATGAGAACGCTTTGCGCAGCGGCATCGCCTTCTTCCACGCCAGTGAAGGTATCGACCGGCAAAAATGGCATCAATTTGTAAAGGCGCTGCAGACCCGGAAATATTACCCCGGTTTTCAGGGGATCGGATTTTCGATGATGCTCCGTCCCGACGAAGTTACCCCGACCGAGCAGAGGATGCGTGATGAAGGCTATTCTCCTTTTATGCTGAAACCCGCCGGGAAACGCGAACAATACAGTTCGATTCTCTATCTCGAACCGATGGACAAACGCAATATCCAGGCAATCGGATACGACATGTTTTCCGAGCCTACCCGCAAGGAGGCGATGGAAAGGGCCAGAGACACAGCTCTTCCGTCGGCTTCGGGGCGGGTGATATTGGTTCAGGAGATTGATTCTGATGTCCAGCCCGGTTTTCTGATGTATCTTCCCCTCTACAAAACAGAGCGGGAGCCCGATACGGTTGAAGCACGCCGAGATATGCTTCTTGGATTTGTCTACAGCCCCTTTCGGATGGAAGATCTGATGAGCGCGGTTGCCCTGAAGGATTCCCTGCTCAATTTTGAGATCTACGATGCCGAAGAGCACACCGTCGACGATCTCCTCTATCGTTCTTTTGAACCCTCCTCCTATATCTCTAAACACGACTGCTGTCAGCCTCTTCAAGTCGGCGGACGGACATGGCATATCCGTTTTTCGAGCACACCGGCCTTTGATGCCGCAACGGACAGCAAATACCCCCTGCTTCTGACGTTGGGGGGACTCCTCGTCTATCTTTTCTTACTTTTTATCATCCTCTCGCTTGTAAAAAACAGGCAGGTACTGCAGCTCAGGACCAGAGAGCTTGAATCAAACAGGGCGTGGCTGAACAGCCTGCTCGAATCTTCTGCCGACGGCATCCATATTGTCGATTTAGAGGGCAATCTTAGCGCATACAGCCCCTCTTTTATTCAGATGCTCGGCTACAACGAACATGAAGCGCGCAACCTGAATCTATGTGACTGGGACACCGATATGTCACATGAAGGGATTATAGACGTCTTCCACTCCACGTCCAAAACGTCTCTCACACTTGAAACACGTCATCGCCGTAAAGACGGTACCGTTTTTGATACTGAGATTACGACCAGGATGATTGAACTGGATAATAGACCCTACATCTACGCCGCTTCCCGGGACATCACCGAAAGAAAAAAGAGAGAGGAGGCCTATCGAGAACTCTCTTCCCAGACCGAAGCTATTTTGGCTTCCGTTCCCGACATCATCATGCAGGTGAATAACGACGAGGTCTATACCTGGTCGAACAGGGCCGGGATTGCTTTCTTCGGAGAAGATGTTATCGGCAAAGAGGCTTCTGCCTATTTTAAAGGGGAACAGGTAGCCTATAATATCGACAATCCGCTGATTGAAGGGGATGACAACATTACGTATATGGAGAGCTGGCAAAAACGCTTTGACGGCGAGATACGTCTTCTTGCCTGGTGGTGCCGTTCTCTCAAGGATGATGACGGAAATCCTATAGGGGCCCTCTCAACGGCACAGGATATTACAGAGCGCAAGAAAGCAGAAAGCCAGCTGCTGAAACTCTCGCAGGCAGTCGAGCAGAGTCCCCATACTATTGTTATTACCGATGTCGACGGCAATATCGAATACGTCAATGCCGCGTTTGTCACCGTTACCGGATACACGCAAGAGGAAGCAATCAGCAAAAATCCGCGTCTGCTCCAATCAGGAAAAACACTTCCGGCCACCTACGATGCCATGTGGCAACAGTTGACCCAGGGAAAAAGCTGGAAGGGAGAGTTTATCAACCATCGAAAAGACGGCACTGAATACATTGAAGCAATAAAAGCGTCCCCCATCTTTCAAGCCGATGGAAAAATTGCCCATTATATGGCAATCAAAGAGGACATCACAGAGAAAAAACGCGACCAGGAGCGTATCCATTATCTTGCCAATTTCGATGCGCTTACCGGACTTCCAAACCGGACCCAGTTAGAAGACCGAATCAAATATGCAATCAGCTTGGCGAAACGGGATAACGGCGAGTTGGCCGTACTGTTTTTAGATCTTGACCACTTCAAAGATATCAACGACACACTCGGTCATCGTATCGGTGATGCTTTATTGATAGCATTGGCCAAACGATTTAAATCGATTTTACGTGAAGCGGATACCATTTCCCGGCTGGGTGGAGATGAATTTATATTTATGTTGTCAAACACCACTATGCAAGGTATTGCGCATGTTGCTCAGAAAATTCTAGACAGTATAGCGGAGCCTTTTACGATTGATCAAAATGAGCTTACAGTGACCGCTTCCATAGGTATCGCCATCTATCCTGCAGATGGAACCGATCAGGAGACACTCTCCAAAAATGCCGATATCGCCATGTACCGCGCAAAGCAGGAAGGACGCGATAACTACTGTTTCTTTACCGAAGCGATGCAGGAAGATTCAGCACGTAATCTACGGTTGACCAATGCATTACGCCATGCGCTAAAACGAAACGAACTCCATCTGGTCTATCAGCCCCAGATTTCTCTGCATGACAACCGTATTATCGGAGCAGAGACCCTGCTGCGATGGCACCACCCCGAGCTTGGGAATATCTCACCTGCAGAGTTTATTCCGCTCGCAGAAGAGAGCGGATTGATCCTACCGATCGGGGAGTGGGTACTTCGTTCTGCTGTGGCACAGGCAAAGCGCTGGATAGAGGCCGGTCTGCCGCCGATGATCGTCGCCGTCAACCTCTCAGCGGTTCAGTTCCGTCATCCCAATTTACCGGACCTGGTCACAGACATACTTGAAACGGCAGGGTTGCAACCGGAATACCTGGAGATAGAATTGACGGAAGCGGTAGCAATGAAAGACCCCAAAAGAGCCACTGCCGTAATGGACAGCCTGAACGAACGGGGTATACGCATGTCGATCGATGATTTCGGAACAGGCTACTCCTCGCTCAGTTACCTCAAGAAATTCAAAGTCTATAAACTTAAAATAGACCGCTCCTTCGTTCGCGATATCCATACTGATCCGGAAGATAAAGCGATTGTCAGTGCGATTATCAGCATGGCAAACAGCCTCGGACTCAAAACGATCGCCGAAGGCGTCGAGACGGCAGAACAGCTCAACTATCTTCGCGGACAGGGATGTGATGAGATACAGGGCTATCTCTACAGCACACCTCTCCTTGCTGATGAGTTTGAACTATTTGTCAAAGGCCTTCATACAGATCAGATCGATGTCTAAAAAGACAGACAAAAAAATGAGGGGAGAAAGTGAAATGGGTGCATTTCATATAGGCTTTTAAGCCTATAAGTCATATTTCAGAAGCATACTCTACCGGGGCGTTAGCCCTTACTACCCGGCTTAAACGCCTAGCGGCATTGGGTTTCTAACCCTTGCACGACTCAGGATTTAGTCCTTCGCTGTACTGGGCCGTTAGCCCTTGTAATTTTCGAGGTACTTCGTATCGAAGTTGTTGTTGATGAAGTCAGGATTTGTCATCATCTTCTTATGGAAATCGATCGTTGTACGGATACCTTCGATCTTGAACTCACTCAAGGCACGGTGCATACGCTTGATCGCCTGATCGCGGGTGTCCGCTTTAACGATGAGCTTACCGATCATAGAATCATAGGTAGACGGCACGGTATAACCCGCGTGTGCATGGGTATCGATACGAATACCTAAGCCGCCCGGCGCGATCCACTCTTTGATCGTACCCGGAGAAGGCAGGAATCTAATGGAATCTTCTGCAGAGATACGGCACTCAATAGAGTGGCCGTGAAAGTTGATACTCTCCTGTGAAGGAAGCGCTTCGCCTTCAGCGACACGGATCATCCACTCAATCAGGTCCAGGCCGCTCACCTCTTCAGAGACAGTGTGCTCGACCTGGAGACGGGTGTTCATCTCCATAAAATAGAAGTCAAGGTTCTTGTCGAGAAGAAATTCAAATGTACCGGCACCTTCATACTTGATGAACTTTGTCGCCTGTACAGCTGCTTTATGTAGACGTTCGCGAACCTCCGGCGTCAAGACAACAGCCGGCGACTCTTCGATCAGCTTCTGGTGGCGGCGCTGCATTGAACAGTCACGCTCGCCGATATGAAGCACATTTCCGTGGCTGTCGGCCATGATCTGGACCTCGATATGACGAGGGTTCTGGATGAACTTCTCCATATAGATCGTGCCGTCGCCGAAAGCAGTGATCGCTTCGGACTCCGCTGCCAAAAAGGCATTTTTGAGTGCCGACTCCTCTTCAACAACACGCATCCCGCGACCGCCGCCGCCCTGGGCAGCTTTAAGTATGACCGGGTAACCGACCGCTTTGGCACGTTCAGCCGCATCATTGATGTCATGGATGGCACCGTCTGAACCCGGTACGACCGGCACTTCGGCTTTGATCATGACATCTTTGGCTTTTGACTTATCCGACATCAGTTCCATAACTTCGACCGTCGGCCCGATAAATTTGATACCGTGGTGTGTGCAGATCTCAACGAAATTCTGGTTCTCGCTTAAAAAACCGTAACCCGGGAAGATCGCGTCACAGTTGCTGATCTCTGCCGCAGAGATGATCGAAGGGATATGGAGGTAACTTTCAGAGCTTGGCGCCTCACCGATGCAGATCGCTGCATCTGCGAGCTTCAGATAGTTTGCATCTTTATCGCCTTTGGAGTATACAGCTACAGCCTCTTTACCCATCTCTTTAATCGTACGGATAGCACGAAGAGCAATCTCCCCGCGGTTCGCAACTAAAATGCGTTTGATCTCAGCCATAATTAGATTTTCTCTACAACAAATAGTGGCATATCATACTCAACTGCCTGACCGTCTTTCACCAAAATCTCAACGATCTTGCAGTCAAATTCCGCTTCAAGTTCATTCATGATCTTCATCGCTTCAAGAACAGCGACGGCCTGACCTTTTTTGACCGTATCGCCCACTTTTACAAATGGGGCTGAATCCGGTGATGGAGCTGCATAAAAAGTCCCCACCATAGGTGAGTCGATCGTGTCACCGCTGATCGCTTGCGGTGCTGCTGCCGGGGCTACCGCTGCCGGGGCCGCCGCAGCAGCTGCCGCTGCAGGGGCAGCTGCTGCGCTAATAGTTTGAACAGGGGCAGCAACTAGACCTGTTGCTTTTTCCATCTCAATTTCAAAACCTTCTTTATTGATCTTAATCTTTGAAAGACCGCTGTCGTCAAAGGTGCTTATTAGTGACTTAATTTGCTTCATATCCATGTTGGAAACTCCTAAAAAATGGCTTAACTTTAATCCGATATAATAACACACTTTATATTAATCAGCGTAATATCAGTATCTCAGTATACTTTTATGTTTACGACAATTTTGTAATAAATAAAGATCACTTAAAAGGATTAGGTTTGGGTTTAAAAGCAGACACATGGATTCGTGAGCAGGCACTACAGGAAGGGATGATCAGCCCCTTTTGTGAAGATCAGGTTGGCAAAGGGGTAGTCTCATACGGGTTGAGCTCCTACGGTTATGACATCCGTGTCAGCAACGAGTTCAAGATCTTCACCAATCTCAACTCGACCGTCGTCGATCCGAAACATTTTGATGATGCAAACGTGGTGGATTTTGAAGGTGACGTCTGTATCGTCCCGCCGAACTCCTTTGCCCTTGCACGCACCGTAGAGTACTTCAAAATACCGCGCGACGTCTTGGCGATCTGCCTTGGAAAATCGACCTATGCCCGCTGCGGCATCATCGTCAACGTTACCCCGTTCGAACCGGAGTTCGAAGGCCACATCACCATCGAGATCTCGAACACCACGCCGCTTCCGGCCAAGATCTATGCCAATGAAGGGATAGCCCAGGTGCTCTTCCTCCAGGGCGACGAAGATTGCGAGACAAGCTACAAAGACAAAAAAGGGAAATACCACGGTCAGGAGGGGATCACCCTGCCAAGGATCCTGAAATAAGACCGATCTACAAAGCCGTTCTGGAGCTCTTTTTTCTGGGCGGCGTTCTTCTGCCTCTTCTTATCAGTTTTACGGACATTACACTGCGTACGATCCTGCAGGAATACCTTAGTCAGATACCGCTGATGGTCCTCAGCTTTTTGCTGCTCTTCACACTCTATGGTTTCGGCTACTATTTTCTTTGGCAATGGATCGTAAAAAAGTATGATGGCGATCGGACAAAACTGCTTGAGCTCGGTACGCTCTCTGTTCTGCTCAGCGATATTGCGATCTATGCGTCACTCTTTCAACTGGGCAACACGCTGTCAAATCTGATCTGGCTGGGATTCTATCTCATTTTGATTGCCATTTTTTATCTGCTGGGAAAACAGCGTATTAATCAATCTCAAACATAACGGACGCTATAATTTCAAAATAAATCAATGTCAAGGAACGACAATGTTACACGAATACAGAGACATCATTACCCACATGAAAGAGAATGAAGCGGCAAACGCGCACTTCCTACACATCTTTGACAAGCACAACATGCTTGACGATCAGATCACGAAAGCAGAAAACGGGACAACACCGATGACTGACGTAGAGCTTGAAAAACTGAAAAAAGAGAAACTTCTTTTAAAAGACGAAGCATACGGTATCTTGATCAAATACAAAAAAGAGCACAATCTGTAATTAGATTGGGGAACACGCCCCATCCTCTTCAACCCTTGGCAATTTTTACGAAACTTCCCTTGGGTTCAAATCTAAAAAAGCCAATCAGATGGCTTTTTTACGACGTTCACCCTTTTAAAAATTCCACGATCTTTTCCGGCGGTCTTCCGATCACTGCCTTATCACCCTTGATGACAATAGGTCTCTCTATCAATTTCGGAAATCGGCTCATCGCACGGATCAAAACGCCTTCATCATCCACACCGGCCAGTTTCAGCTCTTTGTAGATATCTTCTTTGGTCCGCATCAGCTCTTTCGCATGGATACCCAGTTTTTTCAGCACTGCTTTGATCGCCTCTTCATCCGGTTCGACCTCGAGGTATTTCACCACCTCGGCATCTACACCGCTCTCTTCCAACAGCTTCATCGCCTCGCGCGACTTTGAACAGCGCGGATTGTGCCAGATCTGGACTTCATTCATAGTATCCTCCTATAATAAATTTCGTTTTATCCAATAGGATAATACATACAAACCCCATACATGCTGTTTAAAACGGCCGCGCACTCCCCGCTCTATATACTCTCTTAAGACATCCCGGTTAAAGAGTCCCGTCTGCTCGTTCACCTCTTCGATAAGATCGATCTTCCCGGAAGCGGTCAGCCACTTCTGCTAACATACCTCTGTTTGCCACCTATCAACATGGTTTATCTGAGAAAAGTTATTTTTATGTGTAACAAAACCTCAATCTGCATTACGGCTGAACAATGATAAATTCACCGACATCACCAAATGACGGCATCGTACCACTCACCTTGGCATTGCCGCTGCCGTCCGCAAAAACGGTGTAGAGCTCAACAACATTGTCTGTCTCCTGGTCGGCCCGATACGCTATCTTCGAACTGTCCGGCGCCCACGCGTAACTAAACACATAACCGTTTGCGACCAGCGCGCCGCTTGCCTTGGCATTGCCGCTGCCGTCCGCAAAAACGGTGTAGAGCTCAACAACATTGTCTGTCTCCTGGTCGGCCCGATACGCTATCTTCGAACTGTCCGGCGCCCACTTGTAATCCCCTACATCACCGTTTGCGACCAGCGCGCCGCTTACCTTGGCATTGCCGCTGCCGTCCGCAAAAACGGTGTAGAGCTCAACAACATTGTCTGTCTCCTGGTCGGCCAGATACGCTATCTTCGAACTGTCCGGCGCCCACGCGTAACTAAACACATTACCGTTTGCGACCAGCGCGCCGCTTGCCTTGGCATTGCCGCTGCCGTCCGCAAAAACGGTGTAAAGCTCAATAACATTGTCTGTCTCCCGGTCGGCCAGATACGCTATCTTCGAGCTGTCCGGCGCCCACGCGCAACTAAACACATTACCGTTGGCGACCAGCGCGCCGCTTACCTTGGCATTGCCGCTGCCGTCCGCAAAAACGGTGTAGAGCTCAACAACATTGTCTGTCTCCTGGTCGGCCAGATACGCTATCTTCGAACTGTGCGGCGCCCACGCGTAACTAAACACATTACCGTTTGCGACCAGCGGGCCGCTTACCTTGACATTTTCGCTGCCGTCCGGTGAAACGGTGTAAAGCTCAATAACATTGTCTGTCTCCCGGTCGGCCAGATACGCTATCTTCGAGCTGTCCGGCGCCCACGCGCAACTAAACACATTACCGTTGGCGACCAGCGCGCCGCTTACCTTGGCATTGCCGCTGCCGTCCGCAAAAACGGTGTAGAGCTCAACAACATTGTCTGTCTCCTGGTCAGCCAGATACGCTATCTTCGAGCTGTGCGGCGCCCACGCGTAACTAAACACATTACCGTTGGCGACCAGCGCGCCGCTTACCTTGGCATTGCCGCTGCCGTCCGCAAAAACGGTGTAGAGCTCAACAACATTGTCTGTCTCCTGGTCGGCCCGATACGCTATCTTCGAACTGTCCGGCGCCCACGCGTAATCTAACACAGAACCACCCGTTACCAACTCCGGATGCATCTGTTTAGGGGCAGATCGTTTTAAGAGGTCGACACTGTAAAGCCGCCCTCCCTGCCTGTAGGCGGCTCGCGTTTTATCCGGTGACACCTTTACGTCTGATATACTCTCCGAACCCACCGCCGGTGCTGCAAGCTTGATCTCTTCACCGCCTACATTCGCATACAGCTCTGCCATGCCATCGAGATTTTTGTCGGCAGTATAGACCACCCCCTCAAAAGCGTCCGCCTGACTGCTGTCCGAACAGACGTACTCGGTCTGGTCCACTTCGGAGGCGTCAAGTACCCCGTTCCTGTTATCATCGACACCGCTGTCGATCCTCGTACCGCCATAGGTACAGTTGCTCCCCATCGGCTCAGCAACCATGGCAAGCAACGAAGAGTAGCCATCTAACCCATCAGTTCCATCCGTCCCGGCTTCACCGTTACAGAGGTATTCGGTCTGGTCCACCTCTTCCTGTGCCAAAACACCGTCTCTATTACTGTCGATACCACTCTCGACTTTGATACCACCATCCACGCAATTGGGACCGATAGGCTCCGTACTCGTCAGAATCAGGGCTTCAAGACCATCATGCCCATTGGAACCGTCACTCCCGCTGCACCCCGCAATGATCACCATAAAGGTCACGACTGAAAGGGTTCTAAAAATACTTGCTACGACTTTCATTTTACATCCTTTAAATACAATGTAAGAGAGCATCTTCTGTTTCTATTGTACTGCAAACTTTTACCGTTTCAAGATAATGATTAGTGTGATCTATTACGAGTAGATAGAAAACAGCCTGTACCCATATCCGAATGGCACAGCTGTTTATTGTTTGGTACCGGAAAGTTTGGTATCTTTAAAATAGCATGGTTACAGTGTCCTGAGCATATTTCCATTTATCTTGCCTGCAAAGGTCAACTGTCTGCTGTTTGGCTTGATGAGCAGTGTCAACAGTTCACTCTCTTCACGTGTTAAGTCGACGGGCTCGCCACGCAATATCGATCGGCTCCGCCCACGTGGGAACAAGACCAAAGAGGAGTACTAAAACGAAACAGAGTAGTTTCATACGAAGTTTACAGGAGATTTTCCTTTAGCCAGTACGATAAAACATACAGTCCCCATACATGCTGTTTAAAACGGCCGCGCACGCCCCGCTCTATATACTCTTTTAAGACATCGCGGTTGAAGAGTCCCGTCTGCTCGTTTACCTCTTCGATCAGATCGATCTTGCCCGATGCTGCCAGCCACTCCATATAGGGGTTTGAAAACCCTTTTTTCTTGCGCCCTATCACCTCGTCAGGCAGGTACTTCGCGGCGATTTTTTTGAGCAGCGCCTTGGTCACCCCGTCTCTATAGCGCAGCTGCGGGGCGATGCTGAAGACGCTCTCGGCCAGGTTGTGGTCCAGAAAAGGGGTACGCGACTCGATGGAGTGGGCCATCGAGACCCGGTCAAGCTTGGCCAGGAAATGCTCCGCCTGAAAGAGCTTGAGATCGATATAGCTGTACCAGAGGCTCGGGTCGCTGTGGCCACTCGCTTCGAACATTTTGCGGTAGGGTTCCAGAAAGCGCAGGCCGTCGCCGTCTTTGATGTTCTGGCGCAGCAGCATGTTCTTCTGAAGATCGGTGAACTTCTCCCCCGAGGTGCGGAAGAGCAGCTGGTCGTCGAAGACCCGCTTGTACCACTCCCACTCCCGGTTCATCGAGAAGTTTGCGCGGAAGTACTTCTTGAGCCAGTTCTTGTGCTGCAGTGTGGCAGCCTTCTCGATGTCGAGGTACTCAAAGTACTGCCGGTACCCCAAAAAGAGCTCGTCGCTCCCCTCGCCGCTGAAGACCACCTTGTACCCCTCTTTCTTGATCCCCTCGAAGAGGAGGTAGAGCGGAATGGCCGCCGGATCGTTGAGCGGCTCATCCATCGCCGCAAAGACCTTCTCGCTCGCGCCGATGAAGTCATCCTGCGTGATCTCTATTGCGCTGTTTCTGACCCCGAGGGCCTCCGCCGTGAAGCATGCGTTGCTGCGCTCATCGTAGTTCCGGTATTCGGCATAACCAAGGGTAAAGGTGTGCAGCGGGTTTCCCTGCTCTTTGGCGATCGCGGCGATAAGGGCGCTGTCGATACCACCCGAAAGTAGGGAGGCCATCGGCACATCGGCATTCAGCCGCAGCCGCATGCTCTCGAGCAGACGCTCTTCGATCACCGCAAGCGCCTCTTTCTCCGTAACGATTATCGACGAAGGGGCATCCAAAAGCGAGTAGTACGGCCTCTTCCCGATCTTCCTGCCGTCAAAATGGAGCATCTCCCCCGCTTCAAGTTTGTGGATCCCCTTGAAAAAGGTGTGCGGCGGCGTGGGAGCCAGATAGCCGAGGTAGCTGATCAGGGCATCCTTGTTCATCTCTTTTTTGGCAAGGAAGGGGGCGAGCCCCTTGATCTCCGAGGCGAAGATGAACTGTTCCCTGTTGTGCAGGTAGAAGAGCGGCTTTTTACCGAGACGGTCGCGGAAGAGGTAAAGTTCCTCTCCGTCCAGAAGGGCGATGGCGAACATCCCGACCAGCCGATCGACAAAAGCAAGCCCCCATTTTTTGTAAGCGGCCAGCAGCACCTCCGTGTCGGAGTCGCTTGCAAAGATGAAGTCGGCGGAGAGCTCCTGGCGCAGGGCCCTGTGGTTGTAGATCTCCCCGTTGAAACTGAGCAGAACTTCGTTGTGGCGCATCGGCTGGTGCGCCGAGGCACGCAGGTCGATGATGCTGAGGCGGTTGTGGGCGAAGAAGAGGCGCTCCTGTTCGACGATACCGCAGTAATCCGGCCCGCGGTGCGCCATTGTCGAGAGCGCCTGGCGGGCCTGCTGAGGATCGAACGGACCGAGGATGCCGAATATCGCGCACACTATAGACGCTCCGCGTCTGATAGATCGGAAATCAGGAATCGAAAAGAAGCAGATATTACGCCAAGATCAGCCATCACAATCGTCCATTTTCTATTCACCATTTTCCATTCTCCTCTTTCTGAAGAAAGACGGTAAAATCCCGCGGCAGGTACCCTCTTTTCATCGTAAATCCGGCCCCCAGCTCTTTAGCCATCGCCTCTATCTCTTTGGGCTGACAGTAGTTGTAGACCAGGGATTCGTCCTCCCCTTCGAGCAGATTGAAGACAAACCCTCTGCGGCTCGCTGCAAAACAGCGGCGGATAAAGAGCGCTGTCTCCTCGCGGGTCAATATGTTCATCGCCCCGCTGCAGATGTAGTAATCCGCCTCCGGCAGGGGATCGCGAAGGATGTCGCACACCCTGACTTCGCAGGCCGCTCTTTTTCGTGTCTCTTCGACCATGGTCTCCATGATCTCCAGACCGACGTAAGTACGCGGCAGTGTCTCCTGCGCCTGCATGTAGCGGTAAAGCTCGGCAAACCCGCAGCCGGCATCGACGACCTCAAATGACTCAAGGTCACCGAGCATGCCAAGCAGGATCTCAAAACGCTTGTATTGCGTATGCTGCGAGTTCCAGTGTACCCCCCGGGCGCTGTTGCCGTGACGTGTTATGGCGGTGGTGTAGTAGTTGTGGTTATCGATGCGACTCATGAGCGTATTATAGTAAAATATCGCATTATTGGCGCACGGCATTCTGTTACAATGGAGAGATTGTTCCGCTTTTGCGCTAAGGAGAGTACTATGCCCGAGAAAACACACTTTATCAATGAACCGCTGAAAGCCAGCCTCGAGGCCGGTTTCAAATACGCCTACTGCACCTGCGGCCACGCCGACACTTTTCCCTACTGCGACGGCACCCATGTCAAAAAGGGCGGTAAACCGATCAAGTTCACGCTTGACAGGCCCGAAGAGGTTCTCCTCTGCCGCTGTGGGCGTTCAAAAGAGCTTCCCTACTGCGACGGCTCGCACCGGCCGTGACCTTGATGTCAAACACATCCCAAATAAGGACAAAGAGAAGTAGTTCGTGCCAAACTCAGACCGAAAGCGCACTGCTGCACGACTCACAATTTAGTTGTTCGCTGTAGTGAGCTGTTGGCTCTTCTGCGTGGAGAGCCTTCATTTGGAGCAAGATACGCTGAAGCTACTTCTCTTTTTTGTAGGTGAACTCGATGTCGCATTCCCAGCGGTGCGCGTCGTTGATAAAACAGCGGCACCCCGGGTCCATTTTGATGATCTCGTACTTGGCACGGACCTTCTCTCTGGCATTGTCGCAGGAGTCGCTTCGATACTTCCCGATCCCTGTCTCGATCCCCTCTTTGACACCGTTCTCTTCCGCCAAAAGGGCTAGCCCTGTGGTTAGTAAAATAGCTATTATTCTCATTCTGCGACCTTTAATAAGCGTAATTTTACACAAAAGACTTTATGCTAACCCCATCCAAAAATTCAGTGTAACGACTTTAAAGATCGCCCATGGCCACCCCGAAACCTCTTCCTGCCATTGCACTCGGCGGGACCCTCTTTGTCCCCGCCTCGCATAAAGACCTTGAAACGATACTCTCGGGCGAAAAGTACCCCGATCTTCGTTCGGTGGTCATCGACTTTGAAGACGGCCTTGCCGAAACAGATCGGCCGGATGCACTCAATAATCTGCCCGGTACACTTGCCGGTATTAAAGAGAATAAGCTCCTCAGATTTATCCGCCCGCAAGACACGGCGATGCTTGAAACTTTTTTGGTGCAAAAGCATATTGAGAAGATCGACGGTTTCATCCTCCCAAAATTTGGCATGGGCAATGCGGAAGAGTACCTTTCACTCTTCCCCCTTTCCGTTTCACCCTTTACTCATTTCTTCATGCCCTCCATCGAAAGCGAAGAGCTCTTTGACACGCAAAAGCTTCAAAAACTGCGCGAGATGCTGCTCCCCTACCGGGAACAGATCGTCTGTATCCGTTTCGGCGCCGAAGACATGCTTCGCCAGCTCGGCCTCAGACGCGTGATCGGAAAGTCGCTCTACGATATGCTCGTCCCGTCCCAGGTGATCGCCAATATCCTGGCGACCTTCAAACCGTACGGTTTCGACATCAGTGCCCCGGTCTTTCCGGACTTCTCCGACAAGACCGGGTTCGAGGAGGAGATCAAAGAAGAGCTCGAAAACGGGTTCGTCTCCAAGACCATCATCCACCCCCGCCAGATTGCGCCGATGAACGAGCTCTACCGCGTCACTGAAGATGAGCTCCGCGAAGCCAAGGCCCTCCTTTCACGAAAAGATGGGGTCATGAACCTGGGCGGCAGGATGGGCGAGGCGAAAACGCAGAGTCCGTGGGCCGAACGGATCCTAAAACGGGCCGAATATTTCGATGTGGTCTAGAACTCTTTTCCTTTTTCTCATACCCCTTTCTCTCTGGGCAGATACTGCCGATGAGAAATCACTGACCGACCGGAGAAACTTCCGCGGGGACCTGCAACTCTACACCTACATTATCGATCAGCCCGGGCAGGTCAATGACGCCTATGCAACGGCACTCGGCGGCAGTCTGGGCTACAAATCACACCTTTTCTACCGTTTTGGAATGGAACTCGAATACAGCGGTTCGCATGCACTCGGCAACACGAAAAACCCCGAACGGCTTCTGCTCTTTAACAACGACAAGCCCTCGCTGCACCTCAACACCCTGTCACAGGGCAATCTCTACTATCAGAACCCGACTACCTATTTCCGTCTCGGCGCACAGACCTTCAACACCCCGCTCTTCAACGAGGACCCGACCCGCATCGTCCCGTGGGGTGCAACAGGTGCCAGCATCACCTACAACCGGGTCAATGAACTCACCCTTATCGCTGCCGCGATCAACGCTATCCGAAGCAACACCTCTGCGGTCTACCGCAAGGAAAGCGCGAGCGGCCCCATTGTACACGGTCTCTATTTCATCGGGGGAAGCTACTACCTCAACGATGCAAACTGGCTTCAGGTCTACTACTACCTTGCACCAAACCTCTATGACTCGCTCTACCTGCAGTACGAATACCGGCGGCTGCTTTTTGACACCGCCCTGGTCTGCTTCGGCATCCAATACATCAGGACCTATACCAACGGCGGCATCGATTCGAATGCCGATACCTCCAGTGCCATCGGCGGCGACGATGTCGACCTGGCCGCTTACAAGGCCAGCATGGATTACGCCGGGCTCGACCTGCAGTTGAGCTACTCGAAGAACAGGGGCCAGAGCGGCATCAACAACGGTTACGGTGGTCTGAGCAAAGTCTACACCTCCTCCATGGTCGCCAACGGCCGCAAGAACAACCGCCCCGAAACCTGGTCGCTAAAGAGCGCCTATAACCTCCTCCACCCGTACAGTTTCGGCACGACCGAACTGGCGATCTGGCTGACAAAGACCCGTTATGCAGATCTCCCCGACGGCGATTTCTTTTCCACCTACGCCCACCTCCGTCAGAATTTCAGTGTCAACACCTCCGCCTACCTGCGCTGGGAGAAGATCGACTATGCAGGTAAAGATAATACAACCTATGTGCGGTTGATCTTGAAGCAGCAGTTCTGAGCTATCCATAACAGATTAAAGCCTAAAGTCATTATTTTTATTACGCTAAAATATAAAAGATTATTCGAAAACCTAATGTATAGACAAATAATCTTCACTCAGACATACTTTAGAATAAAAAGAGACCGATCAAATTGAATCAGCGACAAGTATCGTAACCATGATTGCAAAACTTAAAGCCCTCAAAAGCCATCAAGGTTTTATGAAATACTTCAAGAACACTTCATGGCTTTTTGGAGAAAAAATCCTTCGGATGGCCGCCGGGCTTTTAATCGGAGTCTGGATCGCCAGGTATCTCGGACCCGAGCAGTTCGGGTTGCTCTCTTATGCTGGAGCCTTTGTGGGTCTTTTCAGCGCTGTAGCTGCCCTGGGCCTTGACAACATCATTGTCCGCAAACTTGTCAAAGACGAGACACAGCGGGACCTCCTTTTGGGTACCGCCTTTTTGCTCAAGATCATCGGGGGCGTGCTTGTTCTGCTCTTTTTGGCGCTTGCGATCAACCTCGTATCGATCGACACCTATACCGCTACGCTAATCTTCATCATCGCCTCTGCCATGCTTTTTCAAAGTTTCAATGTCATTGACATTTACTTTCAAAGCAGGGTATTAAGCAGATATGTTGTTTATGCCAACATCATCTCCCTGAGCGTATCCTCCATTGTCAAAATAGTATTGATACTCAAAGCGGCCCCACTGATCGCGTTCGCCTTTGTCGTCTTGTTTGACAGTATTGTTTTGGCGCTTGGATTCATCTATATCTATAGGCTTAACCATCTATCCGTTGGACAATGGACATTCAACAGCGGTGTTGCGGTCACCCTTTTGAAAGAGAGCTGGCCTTTAATACTTAGCGGTATCGTTGTCGCAGTCTATACAAAAGTCGATCAGGTGATGATCAAAACGATGTTGGGAAATGAAGCTGTCGGACAATATGCCGCTGCTGTCCGGATAAGCGAAGCCTGGTACTTTATACCGACGGTGATCGCAGCTTCGATCTTTCCGGCCGTTATCCATGCCAAAAAACAGAGCGAAACGCTCTATTATGCGAGACTTCAGAAGCTGTTTGACCTGATGGTCTGGATCGCGATAGCCATTGCATTGCCGATGTCATTTTTCTCGGATTGGCTGATCGACATGCTATACGGGAGCCCTTTCCATCCATCCGCTTCGGTTCTGATCGTTCATATTTGGACCGGAGTATTTGTCTTTCTGGGTGTTGCCAGCAGCAAGTGGTTTATCGTTGAAGAGCTTCAGAAACTAGCCTTTTACCGGACTTTTTACGGTATGCTGACAAACATCATTTTAAACCTGCTTCTTATCAAAGAGTTCGGTATCATCGGGGCGGCATATGCAACGCTTATCAGTTACGGTGTGGCTGGATTTCTATTCGATTTTTTTAATCCAAAGACACGAGCCGTTTTTTATATGAAGCTCAATACCCTCAACATAAGGAAATTTTTTGCTTACAAAGATCAGTAAGGTCTTAACGCTGCTGCAGCACCCGAGCCTGACCAAACTCACCTGTTCCATGAGCATACAGGGCTATCTGAAAGATATCGGCTGGGTTGACTCTTTTATCCGCAAAATGCCGGTGGACGGCAGAGGCCGACCGCTCCCCTGGGTTACATATCCCTTTATCGATTTTATCGAAGCGCGGTTGAACAGCACGATGCGGATTTTTGAGTTTGGTTCGGGCAACTCCACGTTATGGTACGCAGGCAGGGTCAAGACAGTTGTGTCGGTGGAGCATGACAGATTCTGGTATGATAAGATTTCACATACCATGCCGGACAATGTCTCCCTAAACTATCAGGCAATAAACGATGACAGCAAGTATGCCAAATTTGCAACGAACCTGAAGACTGAATTTGATATTGTAATTGTCGATGGACGTGAGAGGGTCAACTGTATCAAAAACGCTCTACAGGCTCTTGGCAGCAACGGGGTCATCGTTCTTGACGATTCCGAAAGGGATGCATACAGGGAGGGGCTTGATTTCCTGAAGGATCAGGGCTTCAGACGGATAGATTTCTGGGGTATCGCCCCCGCTGTTTTTTTCAAAAAATGCACAACGGTTTTTTACCGGGATGATAATGTATTAGGCTTATAATGAAACATCTTCTCAGAAAAACACCTCTGGTCAATTCGGCTTATTTTCGTATTGCTAAGCGGGTCAGGTCATACAAGGGGACCCAAAGGCTTAAAAAAGAGTTGAAAACACCGGGAGGCATTAAAATTGTGATCGGTGCATCCTCTGTCTATGAGAGGAACTGGATTCCGACCGACATCGAGTACTTGAATATCCTCAACAAAAGCCACTGGCACAGTTTTTTCCGTCACAACAGTATCGATGCTATTCTCGCCGAACATGTCTGGGAGCACCTGACGGTTGAAGAAGGGATTGCCGCTGCGAAAAACTGTTACTCCTACCTGAAACCGGGAGGCTATATCCGCATAGCTGTTCCGGATGGTCTGCATCCCAATCATCACTACATCGACGAGGTAAAAGCCGGCGGTTCGGGCTCGGGATCCGATGATCATAAAGTACTCTATACCTATAAGACACTTGCAGACCTGTTCGAACAGGCGGGTTTTCAGACGGAACTGCTGGAATATTTTGACGAAGAGCACAATTTTCACGCCAAAAAATGGTGTGCTGAAGAGGGGATGATCCATCGATCAAAACAGTACGACCAGCGCAACAGAAATGGCCAATTAAACTACACATCAATCATCTTAGATGCAAAAAAGATCTGACAATATGATGCCTTTAGCGCCAATCGTTCTTTTTGTCTATAACCGTCTCTGGCACACACGACAAACCGTGGAAGCATTGCAGAAGAATACGTTAGCCGCCCGGAGCGAACTGTTTATATACAGTGATGCCCCGAAGAATGAAGATGCGCAAAAGAGCGTGAAAGAGGTCAGAGACTATATTAAAACGATAGACGGCTTTAAAAAAGTAACCATTATAGAACGTGATAAAAACTGGGGACTCGCAGACTCTATCATCGACGGTGTGACAAAGATCGTAAAACAATACGGCACGATTATTGTACTTGAGGACGATCTGGTTACGAGCCCCTGTTTTCTGCAGTTTATGAACGAAGCTTTGAAGTTCTACAAAGATGAGAAAAAAGTCTGGCATATAAGCGGCTATACCCCGCCCCTGGAAAAGATCGAGCACCACTTTTTTATTCAGCCTACAACATGCTGGGGTTGGGCGACCTGGACTGACAGATGGGCCTATTTTAAAAAAGACACAGCATACTTCCTGGAGAAGTTTGACAAAAAGACTGTAAAAGAGTTCAATATAAACAATACCTACGATTATTATTCGCATATCGTTTTGAATCATCAACACAAGATCAATACCTGGGCAATTTTTTGGTATGCCTCTTCTTATTTTAACGGAGGCCTCTCCCTGCATCCCAAAAAGTCATTTGTCCAAAACATCGGGCACGACGACAGTGGCACCCATTGTGCCGGAAGTTGTGACTATGATGTCACACTTGCCGTGACTTGTGATAATGATTTCCCTTCCGAAATATCGATCAAAAGAGAAAACACCGCCGCTTTGGAAAGATACTACAAACGCTTAAAGCCTTCGCTATTCAAAAGAGCTGTGTACAAAGCAATAAAATACGCCAAAGGGATAATATGAGCTGCCCACTTTGTTTGAATGAAAAAGTAATAGAGCTGGAACTGATCGATCATAATAAGTTGGTACAACGCTACAGACAACTTACAGGTACGGACTTTACCCATTTATTGGATCAGGATCTGAAATATTGCGAATGCCAAAACTGCCGACTACGATATTACGCGCCATTGTTAACCGGTGACGAAACTTTTTATAATGCCCTTCAGCGATTTGAATGGTATTATATGGATGAAAAGGAGGAGTTTAAAGAGGCGATAAAACAGATAACCCCCACCGACAGAGTCCTTGAAATAGGAAGCGGTAAAGGGGCATTTGCTAAACATCTTCCGACCAATGACTATACGGGCCTGGACTTTAGCAAAAAAGCAAAAGAGATCGCGGCACAAAACGGTATCAAGATAGAAAATGAGATGATACAGGACTTTGCAGACAAGCATCCGGGCACATTTGATGTCGTTGTCAGCTTCCAGGTCCTGGAGCATGTGTCGGATCCCAAATGTTTTATTGAATCTCAGATCAAAGCCTTGACAAAAGGCGGCAAGTTGATTATTGCCGTACCGAGTGAAGACTCTTTCTTGAAGTATGTGACGAACGGCATCCTGAACATGCCGCCGCATCATGTTACAAGATGGAGTGATACGACCTTGAAATTCATTGCCGAACAATACAATTTAGAGGTCATAGATATCCATCATGAAAAAGTTCAGAAGGTCCACAAGCAATGGTGCCTGAGTACATTTATACAGACCGCTCTCTTGAAGACAAAAGTCCTGGATGACTCACTGGTACGCAAACTTGTCGCAAGGGCAGCAGAACTCTTTTCAAAAGTACTGGTCAAAGGATTAAAAGATGAACTCCTTCCAAACGGGCATACTGTCATAGCGATATACAAGAAAAAATGAAAATACTCATCGTAAATACATCCGATCTTCAAGGTGGCGCTGCAAAAGCAGCGTACAGACTGCACAGAGCATTACTGGATGCCAAGATAAACAGCCGGATGTTGGTGCAGAACAAGATAAGCGACGACACTACCGTTTTCGGGTCAAAAACAAAGCGGCAAAGACTCATCAATAAAGTCCGTCGTGTATTGGACCAGTTTCCCATCAGATTTTATAGACACCGGACAAAAACACTCTTCACCCCCGCATGGCTCCCCTTTTCAAATGTAGTCGATCATATCAATAAAATCAATCCGGACCTCGTACATCTGCACTGGATAGGCTTCGGGATGATCAGAATAGAAGAGTTGGCCCGTATTAAAGCTCCGATTGTCTGGTCGCTTCATGACAACTGGGCTTTTACCGGTGGTTGCCATGTCAAATGGGAGTGCGAGAAGTATAAGGAACATTGCGGTGCCTGTCCAAGACTTGGAAGCAACAGCGAGAACGATCTGAGCCGGTATGTTTTTACAAGGAAAGAGAAAACATTTTCACGCATGCCGCACATGACGATTGTAGCCCTGAGCAGATGGCTGGAAAGTTGTGCAAAAGAAAGCACTCTGTTCAAAGACAAGCGCGTGACAAACCTGCCAAACCCAATCGATACCAAGACATTCATGCCCTCCGACAGAGCGCAGGCAAGAGAACACTGGAACCTGCCAAAAGATAAAAAACTGGTACTTTTTGGGGCAATGGCCCCGGCAGGTGATATAAACAAGGGATTTATAGAGCTCAAGCAGGCTTTGCACAACCTCTCCGCCAATAATATAGAATTGGTCATATTCGGCAACAGTGAACCTCAACACACTCCGGAGTTTGACTTCAGAGCACATTATATCGGGCATCTGGATGACGACGTCGCACTCTCTACACTCTATAGCGCATGTGATGTGATGGTCGTCCCCAGTCTGCAGGAGAACCTTTCCAATGTCATTATGGAAAGTCTCGCCTGTGCCACCCCGGTTGTCGCTTTTGATGTCGGCGGCAATAGTGATATGATAGAGCATCGGAAGAATGGCTACCTGGCCATACCCCTTGATACCGATGATCTTACACATGGGATCGAATGGGTCCTCAATACACCAGACTATGACGAACTCTCCAAAAATGCTGAAGCGAAGATAGCCAAAGAATTTGACAGTGTTGTTGTAGCGCAGAAATATATAGCACTGTACAAGGAATCTCTTAATGAGCGGTAAGCCTGAAAAGAAACCTCGAATCACTGTTATCACCGTTGTCTACAACGGAGAGAAACATCTTGAAGAGACCATCCGAAGTGTCATCAATCAGACCTATGTCAATGTTGAATATATCATCATCGACGGCGGCTCAACCGACGGAACCCTCGACATCATCAAACGGTATGAGGAGAAGATCGACTACTGGGTCAGTGAGCCGGACAAAGGTATTTACGATGCGATGAACAAAGGGCTCGCCTGCGCCACCGGGGATTATGTCGCCTTTATGAACGCCGACGACTGGTATGAACCAGATGCGCTGGAAGCGGTAGCCGACGCGATCGTCAAGACAGAAGCCGATTTCATCACCGCCAATATACGTATTATTGATGAAGAGACAAAAGAGAGCGTCATCAGGTATAGCACCTTTGACGAGTACGGCAAGAACATTCACCATCAGACCTGTTTTATCAACCTCTCTCTGCACAAACAGTTCCCCTTCAATACGCAATACCAGCTTGCAGCCGACAGAGATTTGATCGTAAGAGTGATAAAAAGCGGCGTTGCAACACACTTCATCGACAAGGTCGTCGCCAACTTTCGTGAAGGCGGAAAAGGCTCAAACATGCTGAAGTATCAGATAGAGCTGTTCGATTCCAATGCCAAAAACGTCGGAATACTGTTCGCTCTTAAACGGTTTGCTCTCAATATGACGGGCAGGACGCTGCTCAATTTACTTAAGATCAAACGATAAGAGGGGCGCTTGAAAAACCAAACTGTTGTGCTTTATATTGATGTCATGGAGCGTTACCGTTTTTTTAAACGAATGCTCCCTCCACTTGTTCAGCTTGGCTGCCGTCCTTTGCTAATTACAGCAAAGCTCTCCGTCTTTCTGCTTGCAAAATCGGCGGGCTTCGAGGTCCATCTGCTTAAGAACTCTCCAGCGTGCCACGCCGAAATCAAAGCTGATCTACAACATTCGTTGAGTGTCATGAACGGCTATCACGCACTCAGCGATGCCGCCGAAATCTACAGTTCTATCTTTGCAAAGCTCTCAGCACTGCATAAAAAGTCGGCCATAAAGTACCTCTTTATCTGGAACGGGACGACGACAGTCGCAAAAACGCTCTCTGCTTTTGCACATCTTCACCATATACAGACACGCTATTTCGAGATCTCGAACCTGGGAGAACGCATCTTTGTCGATGTCCAGGGGACGAGCGGGGGCTCTTATCTTTGCAGCCACCCCGAAATACTCGACCGATCGCCTGTTAACGAAGCGGCTTATCAGGCGTGGCTGGGAGGATATCTCCAAACTGAGCATCTTCCGAAACAGGCGGCCAACCGTTCCAGTATCCCATGGCATGCCCTTATTGACACCCTTGGCTATTTGTTTGGCTGTGTGAAAGAAGACCGCCGCCATATTCTCAAACTCGCCTTAAACCGGGTTCTGAACAGATTTCACGCCCACACCTTTGCTGTGCAAACACTTGAGCGCCCTTTCATTTTTGTACCGCTGCAGGTCTCGGACGATTCGCAGGTAAAACTCTTCAGCCGCTACTCCAATTCCGATCTTATCCGTCAGGCACTCCGCATCAGCCGGGAAAAAGGGTGGCAGCTGATCGTCAAGATCCATCCCGCAGAGAGCGACAGGAATGAGATCGACTGTATCTTAGACCTGAGCCAAAAAGAGTCGTTTGTAATTGCGGGCAATGCCACAACTGAGCTGATCCGCAAAGCAGCACTGGTTGTCGTCAATAACAGTACCGTCGGGCTTCAGGCCCTTATTGAAGAGAAAGAGATCACGGTCTTTGGCGATGCCATCTATAAAAATTTTGATCAAAAGCGGTTGAGAGCCTATATCCTGGCCTATCTTCTGCCTGCTGATTATTTCGGGAATGCACCGGTCCCGCTTGAGACCGTTCAGGCCATCCTCGCCAGAGAGAGCTGGCATATAAAGGCTGACAATGCTTAACGAAACACGTCCGAGAAACGCTGCCATGATCGTCTCCGTCTATAAAAACGATACGCTTCCTGTCGTCAAAGAGATGTTCCAATCCCTCTTTGTACAGAGCAGAAAAGAGTTTGATATTTTGGTGCAGGAAGACGGCAGAGTCGATCCCGAACTTGATGCCTACCTTGACGCCCTCTACCGCCAGAAAAAGATAACGCACCTTGGGAAAAGGGAACAGAACATGGGACTGGCATACTCGCTCAACGAACTGGTTGAGTTTGCACTGCAGCAGGAATATGCCTTTATCTTCCGGATGGACGCTGACGATATTGCGGTACCAAAACGGATAGAGCAGCAGCTTGACTATTTTAAAACGCATCCCGAGACCGATATTCTCGGCGGCTGGATCGAGGAGTTCAATACGGATACCGGTGCAAGACAGCGGATCAGCTATCCGGAATATCATGACGATATCTTGAGCCATATGGTCAAACGCAACCCAATGGCCCATGTCACTGTTGCCTTCCGGACAAGCTTTTTTCGACGTTTTGGGCACTATGACGAAAACAGCCGAAACGAGGACTTCCGTTTATGGGTAGAGGCCTTTGACAAGGGGGCCAGATTTCACAACCTCCAGGAGGTACTGGTCTATGTCCGTACAAATAATGCCTTCTACTCCCGCCGGAAGAACAGAGCCCGGGCGATCGAGGTGATGAAGATCAAGTTTGATGCGACCCGGCGTTTCAACTTCGGCATAAAAGGCTACCTCTATGCCTTGACACACTACCTGCTTTTTATGGCTCCTAGTGTTATAAAACAGGTAGTTTATAAGTATTTTCGTTAAATCCACTATAATATCGTGACTAATAAAGGGACGTTCAATATGCAAGAAAAAACTGACACAAAACCGATCCTGCTTTTTATCTTCTTTGCCTATCTATTCAGTTTTCTAGTTCGAATGATCTGGGTCTATCAGTTTCAGGGCAATCCGCAGTTCATCTGGAACGACCAACTGATGATCAATACCAATGACGGCTACTATTTTGCATCGGGCGCCCAGAAGTGGCTCGAAGGCACACTCCAATACAATCCGCGTGTGCCCGAGCTTTATCGTACAGCAGCTATCACCTTAAGCGCTTATATTGCCAAGATCATGCCCTTTTCTCTTGATTCCGTCATCCTCTACATGCCGGCTGTCGTCTCAAGTCTGGTCATCATACCTATTATTCTGATCGGCCGTCTTTTCGGCATGCCCGCCGTCGGCTTTTTTGCAGCACTGTTAGGCTCTATCGCATGGAGCTATTACAACCGCACGATGATCGGTTACTACGACACAGACATGTTCTCTGCCATGGCACCGATGTTCATCCTCTATTTTCTACTCGCGACGATCAAAACGGAAAAGACAATATTTGCACTTCTGAGTGCCCTTTCCTTTCTGATCTATCCCTTTCTCTATGACCAGGGACGCGCCGTTGTCTATGCTATAGGAATCATCTATATGGTTTATATGGTGGTTTTTCACCGCAGAGATGCGTTTACCTACCACTCCATACTCCTGATCTCTGTGGGACTAATGGATATCAATGCCTGGGCCCAGTTTGCCATTATCATCGCTCTCTTCGTCGCAATCAAAAGAGAACTTATAAGTGCCAACCTTTCGCTTAACGGTTCCATCATCACCGTCTTTCTCTTTCTCTATACCGGCCATGTCTTTGATCTTATCTGGATGAAAATCTCGCTCTACTTCAACCGCGGTGTCGAGAGCAGTGGCCTGCACTTTTTCCAGGTCTCACAGACGGTCCGGGAGGCAGGACTCATCCCGTTTGACACTATGGCAAACCGCATATCAGGTTCGGTAATCGGGGTCTTTGCCGCATTGGCCGGCTACATCGTATTAGTGCTCCGCCATAAAGAGTTTATCCTGGCCCTTCCGCTTATAGGCATCGGACTTTTCTCGTTAATGGGAGGCTTGCGTTTCACCGTCTATGCCGTACCGGTTGCCGCGATCAGTGCGATATATCTCTTCCATGTCTTTGCCCGATACACGAACGAAAAAAAGTTATATTACCCCGTACTTACTGTATTGACAGCGGCGATGATCTATCCCAACATCACCCACATCATCGGCTACAAAGTGCCAACCGTCTTTACGAAACAAGAGGTCCAGATCCTCGACAATTTCAAAGCCAAATCCTCATCCAAAGATTACGTGATCACATGGTGGGATTATGGCTATCCAATCTGGTACTACGGCAACAAGAATACGCTGATTGACGGTGGCAAGCACAATAACGACAACTTTATCGTCTCCGAGATACTGCTCTCTACATCGCCCCTGGAAGCTGCACGGCTCTCACGTCTAGCTGTCGAAGCCTACGTCGGTTCCAACTACGATCTTGTCACCAATACCCTCTTCAAAAACAAAAAGGAGGATCAGGTCGATGTCAGTGCCTACCTTGAGAATCTCCGCTACGGTGATGTAACACTGCCGCAGCAAAGCCGCGATATCTATCTCTATCTGCCGATGCGTATGCTGGACATCCTACCGACGGTCAAACTCTTTTCCAACCTGGATCTCAAAACAGGCCAACCGCTGTCAAAACCGTTTTTCTACTCGACCCGGCAGTTCCGGGACAGCGGCACAGTCCTGCAACTTGGCAATGGCATCGCCCTGATGAAATATGAAGGGAAGTTGCAGATCGGCGACCAAAAGGTGCCTCTAGGGCAGTTTATCCGTATCAACTACGACCAAAGCGGCAAGCCCAATATCCAGAGACAGACCATTACCCCTATGTCACGTCTCTCTGTCATCTACCTGGAAGACATGCAGCGATTTGTGGTGCTCGACAATGAGTATATGAACTCTACCTATATACAGATGTATCTTTTCAATAACTATGACAGTGAACTTTTCGAACCAGTCATCCTTGATCCATTAACTAAAATCTACAGACTGAAAATCTAAAAAAAATGTCATGATGTATGCTCTTCTCATTTTTACCACTTCGGCTCTCGGCACCTTGGCGATACGCTTCTTTAGCAATAAAAAAGAGCTTTTAGACCACCCGAATGAGCGCAGTTCACATACAATGCCAACACCTAAAGGAGGCGGCTTGGCGATCATGATCGCCTTTTACGGGGCCATCATTTACCTCTATCTTCAAACCCTGATCGATCCGAAGCTCTTTTTCGCGCTTCTCTCCGCTCTGCCTGTCATTCTCATCAGTCTTGTCGACGACATCTACCCCCTCTCGGCTAAAATACGCCTGGGGGTCCAGCTTCTCAGTGCTGCTACCGTGCTCTACGTTCTAGGAGGCGTCGATACGTTCAACCTTGCTACCTTTACGCTTAGCGGTATCTGGCTTAACGTCATCGCTCTGTTCGGCATCGTCTGGATGACCAACCTCTACAACTTCCTCGACGGCATCGACGGCTATGCAGGAAGCGAAGCGCTTTTTGCAGGCCTGTCCGCCTACCTGCTCTTCGGCAGCGAGGCGGCTCTTTTTGTCGCTGTCGCGGCTGCGGGCTTTCTTGTTTTCAACTGGCACAGGGCTTCCATCTTTATGGGGGACGTCGGCAGCGCTCCGCTGGGTTTTATCTTCGCAGTCCTGATGCTCTATGATGCCGCTTCACCGCACTTTCTAGGCTGGATAATGCTGCTCTCTCTCTTCTGGTTTGATGCGACCCTCACCCTCTGCAGGCGGGCCAAAAGAGGTGAAAAGCTCTCTCAGGCACATAAAAAACATGCCTATCAACGGCTTAATCAAGCCGGGTTTTCCCACGCCAAGGTCGTTCTGCTCGCCATGGGCGTCAACCTCTCGATCTTTACAGCCCTCTTTTTCACGCCGACAACGGGGTATCTATATCTTTTTTTGGCCCTCATAGTGCTATTATATACGCTTACAAAACTCATTGACACTAAGAAGGCCTTTGATTGAACCTATTTCAGCCCAGTTTTGCAAAGCGTCTGCTCTTTTTTCTTCTGAGCGACCTCGTTCTCTTCTACATCTCGCTTCAGCTCGCCTATGCCCTGCGTTTCGATTTTGTCATCGAACCCAAACATATGACCAACTTTTTGACGGTCTTCGTCACGCTATCGCTGCTTAAACTGCTCTTCTTTTTTCTCTTTCGTATCTACAGCATCACCTGGCGCTTTTTCGGTCTGGACGATGCCCTGCATCTGATCAAGGCCCACATCAGTGCCGCCGCCGCCTTCGGTGTACTGCTCTACTTTTTCTATGACTTCTTTATGCCGATGCCCAGAAGCGCCATTCTGATCGACCTCTTTCTCTCCCTAATGCTGACCGGTGCGCTTCGGATCTCCAAACGCGCGCTGATCGAACAGCTGAAGCAGGGCGATGAAAGACCGACCCTTATTGTCGGGGTCAACCCCAAAACTAGTTCCATTATCAAAAGTGCCCTCAGCGGAGAACTTAACTACTTTCCTGTCGCTATCTTCGCCCTGTTGAAAGAGAATCAGAGCGCTGTCAACACTTATATCAACAAGGTCAAGGTCTATGCGGCCGATGATCTTGAAAAAGAGATCGACGAGCGGGGGATCACTGCCGCCGTCATCACGGCCGAGCTCTCCCAGAGCGATCTCAAAGCCCTCTTTCTGCGTCTGCAGAACGCCGGTATCAAAGAGATCAAGCTGGCCAAGATCCTCGGTTCGCAACACGAGAAGCTCGAGGACCTCTCTATTGAGGATCTGCTTGCCCGCCATCCGAAAGACCTTGACAGCAACGCCATCGCCGCCTTCATCAAAGGCAAAAATGTTCTTATCACCGGTGCCGGCGGCAGTATCGGCAGCGAGATCACAAAACAGTGCCACCATTTCGGTGCGGCATCGCTGACGCTGGTCGACAACAGCGAGTTCAACCTCTACCAGATCGCAGAGGAGCTTCCCGAAGCGGTGCATGCCCTCTGCTCCGTCACCGACTACCAGCGTCTCGACAAGCTCTTTTCAGAACGTCCGGTCGACATCGTCATCCATGCCGCAGCCTACAAGCATGTACCACTCTGCGAAGAGAATGTCGATATCGCCGTCGTCAACAACATCATCGGGACGAAGAACGTCATCGATCTGAGCATCGCGCACAAGGTGCAGAAGGTGGTCATCATCTCCACCGACAAGGCGGTCCGTCCGACCAATGTGATGGGCGCAACGAAACGGGTCGGCGAGCTTTATGCCCAGAACGTCGACTCAAAAGAGACGGAGATCGTCGCCGTGCGCTTCGGAAATGTGCTCGGCAGCTCGGGCAGCGTGATCCCGAAGTTTAAAAAGCAGATCGAATCCGGCGGTCCGGTGACCGTGACGGACAGAGAGATGATCCGTTATTTTATGCTGATTCCAGAGGCGTGCCAGCTGGTCCTGCAGGCCGCCTCTATCGCCAGAGGCAACGAGCTCTTTATCCTCGACATGGGCGAACCGGTCAGGATCTACGACCTTGCCCAGCAGATGATCAGACTCTACGGCAAAGAGGACGAAATCGAGATCAGCTTCACCGGCCTGCGTCCGGGAGAAAAGCTCTTTGAAGAGCTGCTGATCGATGAAAACGAGAAGAAGACGGAGTACAGCTCGATATTTATCGCTCACCCCTCAACATATGCTATATCCCGCTTAAACGAAGATATACACGCGCTGCTGAAAGCCGATGACAAAATAGAGGGGTTGCAGAAGATCGTGCCAGAGTTTACGCGCAAAGCATAGCTCTCGTGATTCGATTATTATAGGAAGGTGCGAAGCTCACCTAAAAGTGAACTTGTAAAAGGTTCAGGTTTTGAGGGAACATCGCTTCGCGAGTGGTACCCTTGTTTTGGTGTAGATTGTGCAAAACGTTTAGCCGACAGCGCACTGGTATACGACGCACAATTTAGTTGTTCGCTGTAGTGAGCTGTTGGCTCTTCTGCGCCGAGCACTAAACTTATGTGCAAGATGTGCCGATACCCGAAGGGCAGACCCAGCTGGCACTATTTATAATTCAGTTTTTAAAGCAGCACCGTTCGAGGCGTTGGAGACAAGCAGGCTGTAGCGTTTCAACCATTTTGACGGAATCTCTTTTTTGACCGGTGTAAAGTGAATGCGGCGGCGTTCCAGCTCTTCGGCATCGACATTGAGCTGTAACAGGTGGCTATCGACATCGATCTCGATCTCGTCGCCGTCTTCAATCAGCCCGATCATCCCGCCTTCTGCCGCTTCAGGGCTGACGTGACCGATACTTGCACCGCGCGTCGCACCGGAGAAACGGCCGTCGGTAATCAGCGCAACACTCTCGCCCAGTCCCATCCCCATGATGAGCGAAGTCGGTGCCAGCATTTCCTGCATACCCGGTCCGCCTTTAGGCCCTTCGTAGCGGATGACAACGACATTGCCCGCTTTGACTTTATGGCTCATGATCCCGGCGATCGCCTCCTGCTGCGAGTTAAAGCAGACTGCCGTCCCTTTATACTGACGCATGCCCGGTGCGATACCGGCCGTTTTGACGACCGCACCCTCTTCAGCAAGGTTTCCGAAGAGGATAGAGAGACCGCCGACCGGCGAGAAGGCGTTCTCATTGGTGTGGATGATGCTGGTGTCTTTAATCTCGGCATCTTTGATGCGTTCCGCCAGGGTCTCACCCGTCACCGTCATAACATTGGTACGTAAAACGTCACCACGTCTGCTCACCTCTTTCATAACCGCATTGACACCGCCTGCACGGTTGATGTCATCCATATGCACCGTAGAGAGCGACGGCGAGATCTTGGCGATATGCGCAACCTGCTGACCGATCTTATTGATGTTTGTGATGTCGAAGTCGACCTCTGCCTCTTTGGCAATAGAGAGCAGGTGTAGCACCGTGTTCGATGAACCGCCCATCGCCATATCGATAACAAAGGCGTTATGGATCGCATCTTCGTTCAGGATATTGCGCATCTTCCATTTCGGATCCTCGCTTTTTGCCATCTCGACAATGCGTTTGGCCGCCTCTTTGACCATCGCGATACGCTCTGGCGTCATCGCAAGCACCGTGCCGTTACCCGGCAATGCTACGCCCATCGCCTCGCAGAGGGTGTTCATTGAATTCGCGGTGAACATGCCCGAACATGAACCGCCGCTTGGGCAGGCCTCACACTCGATCTCATAAAGCTCTTCATCGCTCATATTCCCTTCGGCATGCTGACCGACCGCTTCAAACGCTGTCGCCAGGTCGATCGGCGTACCGTCTTTTTTATGGCCGGCCTGCATCGGACCGCCCGAAACGAAGATCGTCGGTACGTTCACACGGAGCGCGCCCATCAACATACCCGGTACGATCTTGTCGCAGTTTGGGATACAGATCATCGCATCAAGCTTATGGGCGTTCATCACCGTCTCGATAGAGTCTGCGATCAATTCGCGTGACGGCAGAGAGTAGAGCATCCCGTCGTGCCCCATCGCGATACCGTCATCAACACCGATCGTGTTGAACTCGAACGGCACGCCGCCGGCTTCGCGGATCGCCTCTTTGACGATACGGCCGTACTCCTGTAAAAAGAAGTGGCCTGGGATAATGTCGATGTGCGAATTGGCTACACCGATGAACGGCTTGTCAAAATCTTCATCTTTCAGTCCCGTCGCACGAAGAAGCGAACGGTGAGGTGTTTTGTCGAACCCGCGTTTAATAGTATCACTGCGCATGGAATACCCTTATATATAGTTTATGAATAACGCGATTATAGCAAAATCAAAGCCCTATTCCATCTTTTAGAAAAAAAATTTGTATTTTTTACAAAAAACCCTTTACAAGCAAAATATTTTTTGATATACTTCCGCCCTACAACGACAAAGTGCGGGAATAGCTCAGTGGTAGAGCACAACCTTGCCAAGGTTGGGGTCGCGAGTTCGAACCTCGTTTCCCGCTCCATAAACACTTTATATAGTTTTTTTGTAAAAGAAGTTATATAAAGTGTTTTCGTTGTATATTTGGCATTGATGCCCGGATGGCGAAATTGGTAGACGCAAGGGACTTAAAATCCCTCGGTGGTAACACTGTACCGGTTCAAGTCCGGTTCCGGGCACCACCAAGATGGTGCCATCGCCAAGTGGTAAGGCCGCAGCCTGCAAAGCTGCTATCCCCGGTTCAAATCCGGGTGGCACCTCCACTTTTTTTAACGTTACACTTATATGGAGATCTGGCAGAGTTGGTCGAATGCACCGGTCTTGAAAACCGGCGAGGGTCACACCTCCCAGGGTTCGAATCCCTGGGTCTCCACCACCATTTTTTATAACCCCCAAACAAATCCTCAAAATACAATCTTTAATAACTTCTGTACATTTAAATAAGCAAAAACTGTAGCTAAGCGTAATCTAAGGTATCCTGGCTTTTATCGTCTCTGACCTTCTCTTTTTCATCATCTCGCGATCCACCCCTGAATACGGTGCAAAATCTGTTTTAATGCACTATAAAACGAAACAGTATCTACTAGACCGCACTGGACTGAATACGTGATATCTTCAACCTACTTACGATTGAACAGATCAGCGGGAATATCCTTGAATACTATGTCATCCAGAGCGGTCAGTTTATAAGCTTCACTGCAGATGGACTGGCAGGTTTCAAAAAGCTGCAACGCGGCATCGTTGTTGTCTTTGAATGCCCGCAGGGAGGCAGGTTGATACAATAGTCTCAACGAATTTGAAAGATGTTTTCTTTTTTTGTAGGGATAAAATCAGTGCCGAAACGCACACGTTGCTGAATACCGCCTCTGGCTGCCAGATCGACGATGACCCCAAGATGTTTTGTAGCGATACTGCTGTCGATGACAGCGTAGATTTCGTTGGCGATATCTTCCGCATAAAACGTCTTTGCTCTTAGTGAGGTGATGTACTTTTTAAAATCACGCAGATCAAAGCTCTCACCTATGGAGGTAAATTGGATGTAAACGGAACCCCTGTATGGTTGACCGCTGTGTGCAAGAAAAAGCAGCTCTCGAGAACTATACTCCAAGTGGGATCCTTCCCGCAAGGGCACTTTTGTCAATGTCATGGCATTATCCTATACGTTGCGGGTTCAGATTTCGGTTCATGAACCGGTATTGTTCTATCTCTGCGTACTTCGCTTCACCGTTGCTGTAGCTGTAAGCGGGATGTATGCTGATGTTACCGCGGGGGTAAAACAGACCGATGACTTCAAGATATTTCGGTGCCATCAATGCCACAAGGTCTTTGCCTATCTTGTTGACGACATCTTCATGAAATTCGCCGCTGTTGATGAAACTGAAAAGATACAACTTCAAGGACTTGCTCTCAACCATCTTGATGTCAGGGATATAGTTAATAATCAGTGTACCAAAATCAGGCTGATTGGTGACGGGGCACAGAGCGGTAAACTCATCGGCATTTAACGTGACCCAGTAGTCATTCTCCTGATGAGCATTGACAAACGTCTCCAACAGTTCAGGGGCATAAGTATAGTGGTACTGAGTGGTTTCCGAGCCAAGCTGGCTGACTTCATCTTCTCGTTTCATCGTCTTCCGTCAATTTATTTATGATCTCTTTTCCAAAAAACTCGATCTTCTCAAAAACTGGAATATACTATTTTTTGGACGAATAGATTATTTTATCGTATTTCCCGTCTTTCTTTATCAAACAAGCGCCAGCTGAACTATCAGGAACAAAGAATAGATCAATTCGTAAAATTCGCAAAAGCGCCTTCGACACTCAGGACACTTTTATAGCGCGTCGGCATCAGTTTCACACGCTTCGTCTTCAAATCACAGACAGCGATGCGAAAATTTGACCCCATAAAGGGCTCGACAATACAGATAATCTTGTCATCGACCTGCCGTGTTGCATGAATATTGCCTTGTAGGTCTGAAAAGAAATATTTCGGATAGCTCAGCGGTGTGATCTCAACGATCTCGACACTCTTTCTTTCATCAAGGCTCTCCGCAATGGTACTGGCATCTTCGTAGTTATCAAACTGTACACACCAGTCATCAAACGTTTTATTAAAATGTTCGAGGTCTTCATCCAAAAAGCCGCCCGCCGGCGATTGTAAAGCAAAGATACTCATAATATACACCTAAAAAAAGAGTTCCGAAGATATAGCTATAACGACCGACTGTTCTCTATGCCCATAATCTTTATCGAATTATATTACATGACCCTTTCAATTTATCACATCAGGCAAAAAACAAACCGAACATCAAAGGATTCTATAAAATAAGGCAAAGAAGCCAAACGATGTCCCGATCGCAGGTAGGATTTATAGTTGTCACTCTTTAGTAACATTACGTTTTGTAGGAATAATTTTTAAAAGGTAATGGTGGTGAGACCAGGAGTCGAACCTGGGAACCCATAGGGAGCAGATTTACAGTCTGCCGTCGTTGGCCACTTGACTATCTCACCGTCTGTTGTGTTAAAAAGATCCGAAATCGATGGTGCCGACACGAGGATTTGAACCCCGGGCCTGCTGATTACAAATCAGCTGCTCTAGCCAACTGAGCTATGTCGGCATCTGAAATCGGAGCGCAAGTATAGAGAGCTTCTCATCAAAAGTAGTTAAATCGGAGGAAAATATTGAAAATTTTCCGATATAGGACACCAACGGGTTAAATGCGGTGGAGATGGGAAAAACATCACGCGCTGCTATATCTTAAAGTATTCCCCCGGGAATCCTAATGCCATACCCCTTCAAGCACATAGCCGCAATACGGGCAGGTGCCGTTTTCATCGAGCTCGTTGGTGACGTACTGGCCGATGGTACCGCTGCGGTCGATGACCCTTTTTTTGCAGCCCGGACAGTAGGTCGACTCGTGATCCTCATCGTCGACGTTACCGACATAGATATATTTGAGCCCCTCTTCCTGACCGATCTTGTAAGCCCTCAGCAGGGTTGACGTCGGCGTACGGGGGACGTCGAGCATCTTGTAGGTCGGATGGAAAGCGGAGAGGTGCCAGGGGATGGCAGGGTCAACATCCGCGATGAATTTTGCGATCCCCCTGATCTCTTCGTCGGAGTCGTTCTTGCCCGGGATAAGCAGGGTCGTGATCTCTACCCAGATCCCTTTGTCGTGAGCATGCTTGACTGCGTTAAGCACCGGTTTGAGCCGTCCGCCGCAGATCTCGTGGTAGAACTCCTCGGTAAACCCCTTGATGTCGATGTTCATGCCGTCGACATAGGGGGCAAGCAGGTCGATCGCCTTGCTGGTCTCGAAACCGCTGGTGACGTAGATGTTCTTGAGCCCCTTCTCATGCGCCAGCTTGGCCGTATCGTAAGTGTACTCGAAAAAAACGACCGGCTCGTTGTAAGTGTAGGCAATGGAATCGCAGCCGTACTCCAGGGCCAGCTCGACGATACGCTCCGGCGGCATCTCATGGCCGACGATCTGGTGATCATGCTCTTTGGGAAACTGGGAGATGTCGTAGTTCTGACAGAAGGTACAGGAGAAGTTGCACCCTACCGTTCCCAGGGAGAAGGCCTTGCTTTTGGGCAAGAAGTGGAACATCGGCTTCTTCTCGACCGGATCAACGTTGACGGCGGCCGCAAGCCCGTAGACGAGCAGGTGGAGCTCGCCGTTCTCGACCTTCCTTACACCGCAGATGCCGTATTCGCCTTCACCGAGCTTGCACGCCTGGGCGCAGGCCTCACAGAGGACCTTGCCGCTGGGGAGTTTTTTACTTAACCATGCTGTTTCTGCCATGTTGTTCTCCTTGTAAGAAATGCCCGATAATTATTTATAATACTCCAGAAAATCTTATATCAACTAAAAATAAATAAACTACTCTGGGCCTCTATGCTGCTTGCCTGTCAGGTCAATGGTCCAAGCTTCAGGTATCTGCCGTGTGATCGTTTCGCAGGCCAGGTTGCACCAGCTTTTTGCCTGCTCCAGTATCGCCGAGTCGCAGCTGATGACAACATCGCTGCTTCGACTCAGCAGGGCATCCGTACTGTCGGTGGTCTCCGCTTCAAAGGGCCAGTTGTGTTCTTCGCCAAGCTCGCGTACCACTTCCGCCACCCTGCCGCTGTTGGAGACAGGCCGGTCAAAGAGCCATACCACCTTTTGAGGCGAACTCTGCTCCAGCGTTCTGCCGATGAGCGTTATAGCCTGCCTTGTCTCTGCCACGATCTTGTAACTGCCGTATACCGCAGAAAGATCCCGACAGCAACCATCCAGACAGTTGAAGATCGCGCCGCCGCCAAGAGCAGTCTCGATGGTGATAAGCAGGTTGAAGCCGTCTATGATCACCGTTTTCTCTTTTAAAAGGGAAAGCGGCACCTGCTTTGCCTGCCGTTCTTCGACCTGTTCCTCTGCACAGACGACGCGTGCTATGGCCAGCCGCTGCCGGGAGGTCAGCTGATGATGGTCGCCGACAAGCTCGTTCGACGCCCCCATCGAATAACCCCGGCTCAAAAGCCATGCGAGTTCGCCGGCAGCCGTTTTAAGTCTGGCTAACTGCACTTCGCCAAAACATTTGGCATCTTGCGGATGGGGACCGCGGTGTCTTTCAGGCATGGTTCCGGCTCCAAAACGTAGATTCTTGATACTAACATATCTACTCACAGAGCGTTATAAAGTGCTCTAAAACGTCGGTAAAACGGGGAAATTCCCTGTGTCGTATATGTGTGTTGATGGAGTTGAAAATCACCCGAAAGCAACATCCAGCACCATCATCACGGCGAACCCAACCATCGCCCCGATCGTGGAGAGATCGGTCTCATTCCCGATCTGCGATTCCGGGATCAGCTCTTCGACGACCACAAAGATCATCGCTCCCGCCGCAAAAGAGAGCGCATAGGGTAGCAGCGGGGTTATGGTCATGACCATGTAGGCGCCGATGACCGCGGCGACCGGTTCAACGGCACCGGAAAGCTGCCCGTACCAGAACCCTTTGAACCGTGAAAAACCTTCGCGCCGCAACGGAATGGAGATGGCGGCGCCTTCGGGAAAGTTCTGTATGCCGATACCGATAGCAAGGGCGATAGCGGCGCCGAGCACCCCGGTATCAAAATTGTCCGCCAATGCCCCGAATGCGATGCCTACCGCCAGCCCTTCGGGAATATTGTGCAGGGTAACCGCCAGCACCAACAGTACGCTCCGTTCCCACGATGTCTTTATGCCCTCTTTTTGACTGATCGGAAGACCCAAATGCAGGTGCGGCAGGATCTTATCGATCAAAAACAGAAAAGCGCCTCCGGCCAGAAAGCCGACAGCGGCAGGAAACCACCCACTCTCTCCTCTTGCTTCCGACATCGCTATCGCAGGTTCCAGAAGCGACCAGAAGCTTGCAGCGATCATCACCCCCGCCGCAAAACCGAGCATGCTGTTGAGCACTTTGGCATTGATGGTCTTAAAGAAAAAGACCATCGAAGCCCCCATCGCCGTCATGGCCCATGTGAAAAGTGCCGCAAAGAGCGCCAGCAGTACCGGATGATATTCAAGTAGCCATTGAGTCTGCATCCCGTTCCCTTTTTAGGTAGATAATCCTCCAGTATAGCCTCTTTTGACGGTGATTTTCAACCTCTTCGGGATCTTCCTACGATCCGTTTCCGTCATGAGGCCGGGCCATCTGTGCTAAAATAGAATCACCAGCAAAAAGGAGAAGAGATGACGCTGACATTTCTGGGTACAAGCGCCGGAAAACCGACCAGCGAGCGCAACGTCTCCGCGCTCGGTCTCACACTCGAGCAGGAGAGCATGTGGTATCTCTTCGACTGCGGCGAGGGGACCCAGCGCCAGATCATGAAAAGCCAACTCTCCTTCGGACGCCTCGGCACCGTCTTTATCACCCACCTGCACGGAGACCACTACTTCGGTCTGCCGGGACTTTTGGCGACGAAAAAGCTCGACGGCATAACGGCTCCGCTGACCATCTACGGACCGCAGGGGATCAGAGCGTTTCTGGAGTGTGCGATGGATCTATCGGAGACGCATCTCGGCTATCGACTCGAGATTATCGAGTACCGAGCCGGAGAGAGCTTTCTCTTTGATCGGTTCACACTCAAAGTACTTCCCCTTGTCCACTCCAAAGAGAGTGTCGCCTTCTATATCAAAGAGCACGACATCACCGACCGACTAAACGAAGCGAAGCTCAGAGCGCTCGGACTGGAGCCCTCGCCGCTCTACGGCGAACTCAAGCGGGGAGAAAACGTACGGTTCGAGGGCAAAGAGCTCGAACCCTCCGAGTACATGCTCAAGCCGGTCATCGGGCGTTCCCTCATCATCGCCGGCGACAACAGCACACCTGCCGTCCTGGACGATTATCTCGAAGACCTCGACCTGCTGGTACACGAGTGCACCTACACGCAGGCAGTGTACGATAAACTGGTCAGGAAAGTGCTCCACACCACCGCCATGGAGCTCGGCGAGGCGCTCCAAAGCAGAGGCGTCAAAAATCTCATTGCCAACCACATCGACCCTCGCTATAACAAAGAGAGTCCCCTGGATGTCAAAATGATCTACGATGAGATAAAACACTGCTATGAGGGAAAGCTGTTTATCGCCGAAGATTTTGACGTCTATCATCTCGACAGGGACTGTTTCATCGAGAAATTATAGGGATACCCCTAATTGTCACACTTGCCTTTGTTGCTTAAAATAAGGTACACTTTAATTACGTCAGATTATATAAAAAGGATCATGATATGGGAAAGAGAAGAGAGAAGTGGTTTTCGGCTGTTGCTTCAAATAATCTAACGACCATTGACGAGATGCTCGAAGAAGGATTCGATGCCAATACCCCTGACGAAGAGGGAAAAAGCGCCTTGAAAAGGATCGCAGAAAAACTTTATGTTGCGATCCTGGATATGCAGTGGGACAAAGAAGATCTTCTGAAAGAGATCGCAGCGACACTTATTATCCACGGAGCCCACCCCGAAGACCTCGGGCACAAGGGCGGTGAAGCCTGCGACATCATTCATGCCATAACCCTGCATATCATCAAAACCGCGGCAATAAAGGGAAAGATCGGGCCTATCGACGAACTCATAGAGGACGGGCAGATCTGGTTCCGCAACGAGAACCCTGCCGCCAGGGAGCAGTTTCTTGCTGCCGTCAGGAATAAAGACATCTTCTCGATAGAGAAGATGTATGAATACGAGATGATAGGTTTCCCGCCGACACAGTAAGAGCAGAGATTTCCGAAGTGACGGACCTTTTGCCTGCACTGTCCCCCTCTGTTGCGATAGAACAGAACCCTCAAAGGAGATGCGAGTGAGAACCACTCTTTTTGTCATACTCTTCACATTGACTGCGGCGCAGGCGCAGACACTTGGCGAGATCATGCAGCTGGTCGATACCAATCCCCAGCTCAAGACCGCCGAACAGAAGAGCAGAGCCTCAACAGCACGATACGCATCCCAGCAGTCAGCCAACTACCCCTCTCTTGATGCCCTCTATTCGGCCACCTACCTCTTCGAAAAACCGGTCGTCTATCTTTCTACTCCCGGAGCCCCTACTGCAGAGGTCCAGATCCAGTCGCAGAACCAGTATGACGGGGCTCTCAGACTCACCTACCCGCTCTTTACCGGCTTCGCGGCAAGCTCGGCAATCGATATGGCAAAATCTGCCATGCAGCGCAGCCTGCTCGAAGCCGAAGACGTAAGACGAAATCTCTATCTCGGCACGATCAACGCCTATGCCACGGCCGTGGCAGCCGAGCAGTTCCAATCGGCGCAGGAAGAGGCGCTCGACGCGATAAAAAAGAGTTATGAGAAGGCAAAAGGGATGTTTGAGCAGGGCATGGCACCGCCTTCCGAGCTCTACCGCATTGAGGCGAGCTATCATGCGATCGAAAGCGCAGTTATCCGGGCCAGGAACCAGTACCGGATCGCACTGAACACCCTCTCCTTTTTGGCTGACAGTACGATCTCCGAGGTGTCGGCACTGCCGCAATACCAAGATCTCAGCGAAGAGGCGCTGCTGACGATGGCACTGCAAAAGCGCCCCGATCTTCAGGCCTTAAAAAAGATACTTGCAATGCAGCAGAGCCGTGTCGAACTGGAAAAAAGCGACTACTATCCTACCGTCACCCTCTATGCGCAACTGGCGCAGCACGGTGATGACTGGCGGCTCGACGGCGACGGCTACACCAACAAAGACCGCAGTGCCGCGGGATTCACGATCAACTACAACCTGTTCGGGGGGTTCAAAAGCAAATACGCCGTTGAAGCGGCCAGAGAGGAGGAACTCTCGGTCCGATGGATGATAACCTCGTATGAAGAGGAGATCAAAAAAGAGATAAAGGAGAGCTACCTCAATTTTGTATCGTTGAAGAGCCAGCTCGAAGCCCAGAAGGCCCAGGTCAAAGCAAGGCAGGCCTACTATGCTTTTATTAAAGGCGAGTTTGACAATCAGCTCACCGATGCCGACCGGCTCAGCCGCGCCGTCTCCTCGCTGGCAGCCGCCCGTTCATCCCTTGCAGCTGCACAGGCGCGTGCCTATGGCGCGTATGCGCACATGCTGCTGCAGGTCGACGTGCAGACCTTTCAGGATGCACTCTACCCGGTTCGGCGAGAGTCAGAAAAGATCAGGAGAGAAGAGTGAAGTTTAAAAACTATATCGTTATCGGGGTGCTGGCACTGCTGGGGAGTGTCGCACTTTTTTTCATCTACCAGAAACTCAACCCGAAAGAGCTACCCGAGAACCTGATAGAGTCTGCAGGCAGGATCGACGGGGACCTGATACTCCTGAACGCCAAATATCCCGGACGCATCGAGGAGATAAGGGTGGAAGACGGCAGCCGGGTCAAAAAAGGTGATATCGTCGCACGTCTCGGAAGCAGAGAGATGCAGGCGAGAGTAGCCCAGGCGACGGCACAACAGCAGGCACTCCAAAGTGCGCTCAATGCCGGCCGAAAAGAGCTGGAGATGCTTGAGCGGACCCTGCCTAACAGTGTACAAAAAGCCTATAAGTCTTATACGATAGCAGAGGCACAGATCGCCGAGCTTACGGCTGCCATCGAAAGCCTGAAACTGACCGTGAAACAGGATGAAAAAGATTACCGGCGTTTTCAGACGATGTATGAAGCGAAGCTCCTTGAACAGCACAAGGTCGAATTGTCCAAACTCAAATATGAGAGCGGCCGCAAACAGCTGCACGCCCAGCAGCAGAAACTGGACCAGGCGCAAAGCAGTGCGAAGATCGCCTCGCTGAACACTAAAGATGCCAAAACCGCGCTGCTGAAGATAGAGATATACAGGGAGAAGCTCAAAGCCGATGAGGACCGCCTGAAAGCGGCCAAGGCCGCCCGAAGCGAGGCCGAGGCGATGCTTGCGGAGATGACGCTCACCTCCCCGATCGACGGTTTTGTCGTAGACAGGACAGCAGAGGCCGGCGAGGTGGTCGGTGCCGGCATGCCGGTGGCCTCGCTGATCGATCCGAACAAGCTCTATTTGAAGATCTTTGTCGATACGATGCAAAACGGAAAACTCAAACTCGGTGACAAAGCCCTCATCTTTTTAGATACCTATCCCGACACCCCCTTCGCGGCCAAAGTGGTCAGGATCGCCCAGAAAGCGGAGTTTACGCCAAAAGAGGTCAGCGTCAGGAGCGACAGGATCCAGCGGGTCTTTGCCGTTGATCTCAAACCGGAGAGACCCGATCCCCTGCTGAAACTCGGCATCCCGGCCATCGGCGTCATCTCCACAGACGGCAACGGGCTCCCCGAAAGCCTGGATGAGCTGCCCCCGCTATGAGAACCGCCGTCATATCGGTCTGCTTGCAGGAGAGAGAAGCATGATGGCTGACCTCTCCGTCGACGATCTCAGCGTCTACTACAAGAAAAGTCGTGCCATAGGCCGTGCCGGCTTTGAAGCCGGGCGCGGTCAGATCATCGGCTTTATAGGGGCCGACGGTGCCGGCAAAAGCTCGTTGATGTACGCAATCGCCGGGGTAAAACGCTTTGAAGGGAGCGTAACATTTCAGGGGCATAGCTACCGTTCGCCCCCGGAGGCCGAGAAGATCAAAGAGAAGATCGGTTTCATGCCGCAGGGGATCGGACTGGTGCTCTATAAGAACCTTACGGCCAACGAACATCTGGACTTTTTTGCCGACATCAGAAGCGTGAAAAAAGAGCCGTGGTTCACCGCCTATAAAAACCGTCTGCTCCAGATGGCCGGACTGGAGAAGTTCGGGGAGAGACGTGCGGGAGACCTCAGCGGCGGCATGATGCAGAAACTCTCGCTTATCTGTACATTGATCCACCGCCCAAAGCTGCTGATCCTTGACGAACCGACGACCGGCGTGGACCCGTTAAGCCGTATAGAGCTGTGGAAGATACTTGATGAGATCAGAACGCAGGAGGGGACCATCATCCTGGTCAGTACGGCCTATATGCAGGAAGCTGCAAAGATGGACGGTGTCCTGCTTTTCGACGAGGGAGAGATTATTGCCAAGGGAAGCGTTGCGCAGCTGCTTGAAAGTGCCCGCCCCTATACCTATGAAAAAACGGAGAAAAATACAGCGCTGAATGTCCAGAACCGAAGCTACTCTCTGGAGAGGATAGATGCAAACCATGCGCAGCCCGGCCTGGAGGCGCTCTTTTTTGTCAATGCCCTGAAAAAGAGGAGAACGTTCCCGCAGCTCTCCATATCACCCAGGCAGCGCGAAGAGGATCCGCCCAAGATCGTGATGGAGTCGAAAGGGCTGACCAAGACCTTCGGCGATTTTACCGCGAACGACCATATCGACATGGTGCTGAGACAGGGGGAGATACTGGGGCTGCTGGGCGCCAACGGTGCGGGAAAGACCACCTTTATCAAGATGCTTCTGGGACTTTTGCCGGTCGACGACGGCGAGCTCTACCTCCTCGGCGGACGTGTGAAAAGCGACAGGGAGCGCCAAAAGCTAAAAAGCAAGATCGGCTATGTCAGCCAGCACTTTGCACTCTACCGGGATATGAGCGTCCGCGAAAATCTTGCCTACTTCGCCGCCATGCATAAGATACCGGTCGCGAAGACGGGCGAGCTTATCGGCAAATATGCCCGTGAACTCGGTTTTACCGACTATCTCGACGAAATGCCGAAGGATATTCCGCTCGGCATCAACCAGCGCTTTTCCATCGCGGCCGCCATCATGCACGAGCCGGTGGTCCTCTTCCTCGACGAACCGACATCCGGCGTCGACGCTATGGCCAGGGGGCAGTTCTGGGAACTGCTCAAAGAGCTGAAACAGAAGTGGAAAATCGCCATTCTTATTACGACGCACTATATGAGCGAGGCGGAGTACTGCGACAGGGTAGTGCTTTTGAAAGAAGGGAGAAAAGTGGCGGACGAGCGTCTGGAAGAGCTCTACCGGATGCACCCCAAAGCAAAGAATTTCGAGGAGATCTTTCTGGAGTATTACCAATGAGGTTCACTATTTTAAAGGCCTATCTGCTTAAAGAGTTCAAAGACCTCTTCCGCTCCCGTATCTTTGTAATGATCTATCTGATGCCGAGTCTGATCATGATCCTCTTCGGCAACGGCATCACGATGGAGGTGGTGCACAGCCGGACCGTCATCCTCAATTACGACAACACCCCTTTGGCGGAAAAGCTTGTTTCGAAGTTCGAGCATTCAAAATATTTTGATACCGAACTCCTCAATATCAGCGAGAGGGAGGCGTTGGATCGCATCAAGAAGGCCGAAACGGACCTCATCGTCATCATCCCAGAATCCTTCGAGAAAAACCTGCTCAAAGGGGTAAAAAGCGAGATCGGCGTCTTCATCGACGCGGCCTTTCCGACCCGGGCCAATACCCTCGAAGCCTATGTCCGGGGCGTCGTCCTTGATATGGCCATGGAAACCGCCCCCGAGGCAGCCGGCAGTCTTATCACCATCAACAACCGCAACCTCTTCAACCAGGCGATGCGTGCACAGGACATGATCATACCGGGGATCATCGGGCTGGTCCTCCTCGTCGCCCCTGCGATTCTATCGGCACTGCTGATCGTCAAAGAGAAGGAGGACGGGACCATTTTCAACTTCTATGCGTCACCGGTCGGAAAAAGCGAGTTTCTGGCCGCCAAGCTGATCCCGGTCATACTGCTGCACTCCGTCAACATCTTTATCCTGTTTCTGTGGGCCACTTATCTCTTTGATCTGCCGTTTCGCGGCAGTTTCCTGCTCTATTGGCTCACCTCCGAGATCTATATCCTGATCAGCCTCTCCATCGGTCTGCTGGTCTCCATCATCGCATCGACCCAGATCGTTGCCATCGTCTTGACGGTGGTCATTACGATCATCCCCGGATTTCTCTATTCGGGCATGCTGATGCCGATCTCCTCCATGGAAAGCGCATCCTATATCGAAGCGCACCTCTACCCGGTGATGTACTACAACCACATCATCTACGACACCTTCCTGATCGGCCAGGGTTTCAGTTCGCCCAAGATCCTTCTCTACCTCGTCATTCTGCTGCTTTATGCGCTGACGCTCTTCTCCCTCGGGCACCATTTCCTGAAAAAGGAGATCAGATGAAAAGCTTCTTTGCGATCGTTGGTAAGGAGCTGCTGCTCTTCGTACGCTCTTACGGACTGGCCGCCGTCGTGGTCCTTGTCTTTACGGCGGACATCTATATAGCCGGCAACGGTATTGTGATCGATGCAAAAAATGTCAGTGTCGGGGTCGTGGACAGAAGCGAAGGGGTACTGAGCAAAAAGATCATCACCCGTCTGCACCAGCCTGAATTCAAAACGCCTCTGTTTTACCGATCACAAAAAGAGCTCAACCGGGCGATCTACAACAAGGAGATCATGCTGGGGATCATCTTCGCAAGCGATTTCGAAAAAGAGTATCTTAAAGGACGGCACCCCCATATCGATGTACTGCTGGACTCCACCGCGGCAGCACAGAGTTTTATGGCCCTGAGCTACCTGCAGAACATCATCTTCGATGTAAACGCCATCGATATTCCGCTCGAAATCAAAACACACAAGCTCTTCAACCAGAACACGACCAATGCCTACTTTATGGCACTGACCGAACTCCTCTCCGTCATCACCCTTTTAAGCGTCATCCTCACCGCCGTTGTCTTTGTCAAGGAGAAAGAGAGCGGCACCTGGGATATGATGCTGCTGATGCCGGTCAACCCGAAACTGACCATACTGGCGAAAAGCCTTTCGCAGGTGTTCATCATCATGCTCGGTGTCATGCTGAGTGTCGGTATCGTGCTCTTCGGCGCTTTTGACATGCCGCTTAACGGTTCGCTCTGGACCTTTTTCCTGCTGACCTTTTTTTACGCCTTTACCAGTGCCGGCATCGGTCTTTTTGTGGCCAGCGTCTCCCAGAACACGGTACAGGTAGGCCAGTTCTCCATCGTGATCATGATGCCGCTTATCTTTTTAAGCGGGGCATGGACACCCGTCCATGCCATGCAGCCGTTTATGCAGTACCTCTCCCTGTTCTCCCCGCTTCGCTACTACATCGAAGGGAGCGAAAGCATCTTTTTCAGAGGGACCCCCTTCATCGACCTTCTCCCCTATTTTGCCGGGGTGATCGGGGTGGGCAGCCTCTTTTTTCTCTTAGGCTTCAGAAAGATCGGAAAGCTCTTTTGAGCATAGAGACCGCGATGATCTCCCCTTGCGGGCACGGATAGCGACAAAGGCCCCTTCGCTGGAACCCTTTTTTACGCCGGTCTCCATCTCTTCCAGACTCTCTCCGAAAAGGGTCTGGGCAGAGGCGATCCCGGAAAAACCCGCCTTTTTCAACAGTCCGGCAACCTCATCCGCGCTGTAGAAGCGGGCTTCGCGGTAAAAACGGCTCTCTTCGCGGTTTTTTTCATACTGCTGCCCCAGGGCCGAATCCCTGTCCACAAAACCGATGATCACGTATCCCTTAGGTTTGAGTATACGGTGGATCTCCTGCAGGCTCAGCAGCGGGTCGTCGACAAAACAGATCGTCGTCACCATCAGCACGAAGTCAAAGCTTTCGTCTCCGACCGGCAGCGCTTCGGCGATACCTTCGATCACCTCGATCCCTTTAAAGCGGGCAAGCTCCGCCATTTTTGCCGAAGGCTCGACCCCCGTCGTGATGCCGAACGGCAGGGCGAACCGTCCGCTTCCGACACCGATCTCTATCCCCTTTTTAAAAGGGGGCAGCAATGTTCTGATCGCCTCGATCTCGGCGTCATAGAGCGTTAAATGTTTGTCAAACCACGCTTCATACGCGTTCGGAAACCTCTCAAACGGTTCTATCTTCGGCATATTCACACTCCTTTTTAAACGATCGCTCTTCACTGCTTGGACAAAATGATCAGAACCGCCACCATGATGCCTGCCCCCAAAGCGATGAAGCTGAACCGCGCATGCTCCTTTTCCGCCTGGGGCAGAAGGTGCGTCGCACCGACGTAGACCAGAGCCCCGGCAGAAAGCGAGAGCAGAATCCCGAGAAGAGGCTTGTCTATCCGGCTTATAAAAGGATAGGAGACGAGCATCCCCAGCGGTGTCGTCAGGGCTGCGGCGAAAAAAGCAAGCAGCAGCCCTGTTCTCTCTCGAAAACCCCCGCGCAGGAGCAGAAGGTAGGTGATGATCCCTTCGGGGAACTCATGCAGCACCATGCCTGTCGCAGCCAGTACACCCGTAAATATACTGACGGTAAAGGTGATGGAGTAGATAAACCCGTCGATAAAGGAGTGAATACCGATGCCCAGCATAGGGGTCAGTCCGATACCGCAGTCACCTTCGGGTCTCTTCTCGCAGACAAAGGCGGTCACAAAACGGTTGAAGAGGTGCATGCCTAAAAACCCGATAAGCAGAAATACCGGTGCATTCGGGTTCATTTCGAAGGATTTTGGAATAATATGCAGAAAAGAGACAGAGATCAGTACGCCCGCCGCAAAACAGATAAAGTAGATGCTGTTGCGTCTCCCCCATCCCTCAAACCGGCGTATCGTATAGATGCCGGCAGTTGTTACCGCTGCGGCCAGCGAGCTGGCTCCCAAGGCGGTCCAAAAACTGTTTTCCATACGCTTCTCCTCCCGCCTCCTGCTTTTTATCTGAAACGGATCTTTGCCATCGGTTTCATCTTTCTTATACTCAACTATAGTACAATCAATATACACCAACTCTTAAGAGGAAAGCATGGAAACGACACTCTTTGACCTGGAATCAGGAAAAGAAGCGACCATAACAAAACTCAAAGGAGGAGAAGAGTTTCGTAAAAAACTCGCTTCGCTTAACATCAGGGCCGGAAAGACCATCAGGAAGATCACCGCAGAGCCTTTTCACGGTCCCGTCGTCATCGCGATCGGCAATACCGAAGCGACCATCGGCATGGAGATGGCAAAGAAAATCGTCGTAGAGCCATTGAAAGCCCAATAGCACAGAAAGGTATCCGAAGATGAGAATACTTCTGATGGGAAATCCAAACGTCGGAAAATCGGCCCTTTTCTCAAGGCTGACCGGCGTGGATGTCATTATCTCCAACTATCCGGGCACGACGATCGAATTCAAAAAAGGGGAGATGAAGCTTGATGACCGAACCGTAGAGGTGATCGACGTACCGGGGACCTATACGCTGGAGCCGACATCAAAGGCTGAAGAGGTCGCGGTAGGCATGCTCGAAGAGGAGGATATCGTCATCAATGTGGTGGATGCGACCAACCTGGAGCGCAACCTCTATCTGACACTGCAGCTTCTGGAGCGCAATATTCCCGTTGTCGTGGTCCTCAATTTTTGGGATGAGATACGCCATCTGGGTATTCGGATCGATGCCGAAAAACTTGAGGCCCATCTGGATGTCCCGGTTGTGCCGGCGGTTGCCGTGACCGGGGTGGGCATCAAAGCGCTGGTCTCAAGGCTTCGCGAGGCAAGGAGCCATACCAACAGCTACAGCGAAGAGGCCCGATGGGGAGAGATCGGCAGGATCGTCAGCAAAGTACAGAAGGTGACCCTGAAAAAACACACCTTTTTGGAAAACCTTGAGGATATGAGCGTCAAACCGCTGACGGGAATCCCGATGACACTCTTCATCCTGGCCTTTGTCTTTTGGACGGTCCGCTTTGTCGGCGAAAATCTGATAACCTATCTCTTCGATCCTCTGTTTAAACTCTATCTTCCCGTGATAAACAACTTGAGTGAGATGCTCGGCCGCGGCGGCATTATCCATGATATCCTGATCGGTACCCTGATAGAGGGGAAGATCGATTATGTCCAGTCGATGGGTCTGCTCACGACCGGCCTCTATGTCCCTTTTGCCATGGTCCTGCCCTATATCTTTGCCTTCTACCTTGTCCTGGGGGTGATGGAGGACAGCGGCTACCTCCCGAGGCTGGCGACACTGGTCGATGCGGTTTTGCACAAACTCGGGATGCACGGACTGGCAATCATTCCGACGCTTCTTGGATTCGGCTGCAATGTTCCGGGCGCACTCAGCACCCGAATACTCGAAACCAGGAAACAGCGTTTTATTGCGGCGACCCTGATGGCCATAGCCGTACCCTGTATGGCGCAGACCTCCATGGTATTTGCCCTGTTGGGACCCTACGGCATCAAGGGGTTGGGCATCTATTTTCTCACGCTTTTTATTGTCTGGCTTGCGCTGGGTTTTCTGCTCAACAGAGGGATCAAAGGCGAAACGCCCGAGACCTTTATGGAGATCCCGCCCTATCGGGTCCCCTATTTTGGCAGCCTTTCAAAAAAACTGTGGATGCGGATGCGGGGGTTTTTACGCGAGGCGATCCCCTTTGTACTGCTTGGGGTGCTCATCGTCAACATTTTGTATGTTTTCGGGATCATCGGATGGATCAGCGAGGCGGCCTCTCCTGTCATCGTCGGCATGTTGGGGCTCCCGAAGGAAGCGGTCGCCTCTCTGATCGTCGGTTTTCTGAGAAAAGATGTAGCCGTGGGTATGCTGCTGCCGCTCGGGCTGGATATGGGTCAGCTTATCGTCGCCAGCGTCGTACTGACCATGTACTTTCCCTGCGTTGCGACCTTTGTCGTTCTGTTCAAAGAGCTGGGGGCCAAAGACCTGATCAAAGCCACCGCCATTATGGTGGTCTCCACCCTGCTGGTCGGAAGCATTCTGAATGCGCTGCTGTAATGCGGAAAGAGCTGTTGCCATGAAGATGAATGATCTAAACGTTGCGGTAAAACGGTGTACAAAATGCAGGCTCTCCGAGAGTAGAATAAACGCGCTTTGCGGCGAGGGCGATCCGCATGCCAAACTCATGCTGATCGCCCAGGCCCCCGGAGAGAATGAGGATAGGGAAGGGAGAATGTTTATCGGCCCTTCGGGAAAAGTGCTGGATGAACTGTTGGAGACGGCCGGTATCGACCGAAAAGAGATCTACATGACAAATCTGGTCAAATGCATGCTTCCAAAATGCAGAAGGCCGAAACAGGACGAGATCGAAAGCTGCAGCCACTACCTCGACAAAGAGATAGAACTGATCAACCCGGAGGTATTGGCGCCGATGGGCTATTATGCTATCCGATATATCTTTGAGAAGTATGCCATTGCACTGCCGTCCAAACCGGAGTTTCACAAAATTTGCGGCACTGTCTTTTCAGCCGGAAATAAAAAGATCATCCCTCTGCAGCATCCGGCCGCCGTACTCTATAATCACTCTATGAAAGCCGTGTTGATAAAAAATTATCGCAAGTTGAAAGGAGTGCTTGCAGATTACAGGTAATCTTCTCTGCCTCTGCTGTGCATCTGCGATACAATGTCACAAAGGAGAGTTCATGCCGCCGCTATCGAAACGTTTCAGAGAGGCCCTTGCCGGATCGTTCAAATCGCTCTATACCCTCTTGCCGATGCTGCTTGCCGTTTTCGGGCTTGTCGGGCTCTTTCAGGCCGCTGTCACCCCGCAGATGCTCCATGCCCTCTTTAACGGCGACGTGCTGCATGACACCCTTGCCGGTACGCTCGTCGGCGGAGTCTCCGTCGGACAGCCGTTTTTGAGCTACATTATCGGCGGCGAACTGCTCAAAGAGGGCATTTCGCTCTCTGCCGTCACTGCATTCATCCTGGCCTGGGTGACGCTCGGCATCACACAGCTGCCGCTTGAGTGGGCCCTTTTCGGCGGCCGTTTCACCGTCGTTCGCAACCTTCTCAGCATTCTCTTTGCCCTTCTGATCGCCTTCGCTGCCGCAGCGACCTTGGGGGCACTCTCATGAAAAAGGAGCAGCGTTCCAAACCGGCAAACCTCAGCGGGTGGATCCTACTGGGTGTTACGATCATCCTCTATGGTGTCACCGCATTTTTAGACGCCTCTACAGCACGCGCTGCACTCGGCAAAAGCCTCGGTGTACTCAAAATGATCGCGCCGATCCTGTTGATCGTCTTTTTTCTGATGGCCCTGCTGAACACCTTTATCAAGCCCAAAAGCATTGCCAAACATCTGGGAAGAGAGAGCGGTCTCAAGGGATGGTTTTTCGCGCTGGCAGGCGGTGTTATCAGCCACGGGCCGGGTTATATCTGGTACCCGATGCTCAGCGAACTGCGAGACCATAATGCGCGCGACGGGCTGATTATCGCCTTTTTATACGCGCGTGCCATCAAGCTGCCCTGGCTGCCGGTCATGGTCGGCTATTTCGGCATTGCATTTACCCTGGTATTGATCTTCTATATTCTGCTGGGCGCATGGATTCAGGGTCTGCTCGCCGATAAAATGGCATCAAAAAACAGGACACACCTCTGAATATATACATTGACAAAAGGAGTGATCTGCCATGATGAAGAGCGGCGGCATAACACTTAGCATCGTTTTTGACAACTACCTTTTTTTAGACGGACTGAAGACATTATGGGGTTTCTCCTGTTATATCGAGACCCCGAAAAAGACCATTCTCTTTGACACCGGAAGCAACGGAAGAGTGCTTCTGGAAAATATGAATAAGCTGAACAAAAGTATCAAAAAGATCGACACCCTTTTTCTATCACATCATCACTGGGACCATATAGGCGGCGTCGACTCCCTCATCGAACTGAATCCTAATGTCGACATCATCGCCCCCGACTCGCTCTCGAAACGTTATGTCCGTGATCTGAGATCGATGGTCAGAAGCGTTACGGTTATCGGAGAGAAAGAAACCCTTATAGGTGATGACCTTTATTCAACCGGGATGATGGGCGATGACATAACAGAACAAGCTATCGTCATCGACAGCGATGCGGGGCTGATCATCGTTACCGGTTGTGCCCACAGCGGTATCGTCGCGATCGCAGCAAAAGCGCAGGCGATGCTGAACAAAAAGATAGCCCTTCTGGTCGGCGGATTTCATCTTGTGCAGGAAGAAGAGACGCAGATCCTGAACGTCATAGATGAACTCAAAAAGATGAAGATCGATTATCTCTGCCCGACCCACTGCAGCGGTGAAAGGGCGATAGAGCTGTTTCAGGAGACGTTTTCAGAGCGCTGTATCAAAGGCGGTCTCGGCCGCGTTATCACAATGGAGTAGTCTGACCTGCCGAACGGCTACTGCAAAAACGAGGAGATCTGCTTCTTGTAGTCGGGGTGCAGCTGCACGGTGTTGTGCCCCACCCCGCTGAGTGAGACAAATTCCGGACGCACCCCGGTAAAAGCCTCTGCCAGGTTACGGGTGTTCTCGTAGGGGATGATCTCATCATCAGCTGCAGCTACGATCAGTGTCGCTGCGGTGATCTTCCCTGCCATAGCTGCCGCATCCAGCTTCTCCTGCACAATCAATCCCATCGGCAAAAACGGGTAGATCTTTCTGCCGACACTCACGGCGCTGTCGAAAGGGGTGATAAGGACAAGCTTTTCTACGCGGCGCTGCGAGGCCAGATAGGTCGCGACCGCCGCACCCACGCTTCGTCCCATCACCGAAACCGCGCTGTGGTATTTGGAGAAGTGGTCATACGCCAGCAGGGCATCTCTCTGGAACCCCTTTTCGCTAGGCGATCCGCTGCTGCCGCCGTAACCGCGGTAGTTGACGAGGTAGACAGTACGGTCGGGGAAGAGCGTCCTGAAATCATCGATGTTGTAGGCGACGTTCTCGGCATTGCCCCCGAAATAGATCAGCGCCTTCTGCCTGCCTGTGTTAATGGTCCAGACCTTGATGCGCACCTTCCCTCTGTCGAGTATGATGTGCGCCACACCCGGGACATTTACCTCGGGCGTCGGGTAATAGAGCATCTGGCGCTGAAACATATAAAAGAGAAGACAGATCGCTCCGTAGGCGATCACCGGTATCGCTATTATCGAGAACATCATCCTGCCGCTTTTCGGGATCTTCATAAGACCATTATGCCCTATTGTCCCGCCGGATATCAACCTTTTTGAAAACCGCCGCTTCCCCTCTCTATCAGATGTAAGATATTATGAAGTATTATTAACAGACAGACGAGAAAGTTATGCAGCATAAGGAGAGAAGATGACAGTCGGCATACCTAAAGAGGTGAAAACAGACGAGTTCCGTGTCGGTGCGACACCTTTCAATGTCGCGACCCTTGTCGGGGAGGGGCACAGTGTCCTTGTCGAGAGCGGCGCCGGAGAAGGAAGCGGCTTCAGCGATGCACTCTACCGCGAGGCCGGCGCGGAGATCGTAAGCGGCCCCAAAGTGCTCTACGGCCGCGCAACTTTGATCGTCAAGGTCAAAGAGCCGCAGCCGAGCGAGTACGGACTTCTGGATGAACGCCATACCCTCTTCTGCTACCTCCATCTTGCACCGCTACCGGAGCTGGTCGCGGTACTGGCCGAAAAAAAGGTCTGCGCCATCGCCTACGAGACCGTCGCCTCGGGCAGAGAGCTGCCGCTGCTCAAACCGATGAGCGAGATAGCCGGTAAGATGGGCCCTTCGGTCGCGGCCCACCACCTCAGCCGATACCAGGGCGGTGAGGGGGTACTGATAGGCGGTGCCGTCGGCGTAGCCCCGGCGAAACTTCTGGTCATCGGCGCCGGCAATGCCGGTTTCAATGCGGCAAAAACAGCCGCCGGCATGGGCGCGGATGTGACCGTTGTGAACCGTTCCACACCCAAACTCGAACAGCTTCAGAGAGTGCTTCCCGGCGTCAAGACAGCCGTCTACTCGCCCGAAGTGCTCCGCGGGCTGCTGCAGAAGACCGACATCGTGATCAGCACGGTGCTGATCCACGGGGGAGCGACCGCGCCGAAGCTGATCACCCGGGAGATGCTGCGTCAGATGAAAAAAGGGGCCGTTCTCGTCGATATACCTATTGATCAGGGCGGCAGCTCCGAAGCCTCGCGGCCGACGACCCATACCGACCCGGTTTTCATCGAAGAGGGCGTGCTTCACTACTGCGTGGCCAACATGCCGGGAGCCTATCCGAAGACCGCCTCGGTCGCGCTGACCAATGCCACCTTTCCCTATATGCGTAAACTGGCCAAGGAAGGAAGTCTAAATGCGATTGCGAAGGACCCGTCACTCGCGCTCGGGGTCAACCTCTTCAAGGGTGCGGTCACCAACCGCGCCGTCGCCGAAACGCTCGGCCTGAAATATGAAGCGCTCGAAACACTGCTCTGATCATGTTTAAAAGGAAAAGGGTCGGGAAATTTTCAGGTATCTTGGCAAGGCGCTAGAACGCCTTGCGGTCAATCTCGGCTGCTGAGAGCCGGGGGTTACATCTTTTTGAGGAATTTTGAGAGCAGTACAATACGGGTGCCGTTGACACGCCCTTCGATCTGTTCCGGGTTGTCCGTCAAAGCGATGTTCTTGACGACGGTCCCGCGTTTTGCCGTAAAACCGGCGCCCTTCACTTCAAGGTCTTTGATGATGGTAACACTGTCGCCCTGCTCCAGGATAGTGCCGTTGCTGTCTTTCGTCGGCTCACGGCTTTCATCCGCCATACCCTCTTGTGCCCACTCGATCACTTCCGGCTCCATATACATCTGGTCCAGAAGATCCTGCGGCCAACCTTCTGCTTTGAGGGCATTGAGCATTCGGTAGACAACAACCTGGACTGCCGGCTCAACCGACCACATACTGTCATTCAGACAACGCCAGTGGTTGGGGTCTACCTTATCCGCATCGTTGAGCTGTTCACTGCAGGTACCACAGACGAGGATCTTCTCATCTTTAGGCGCAACGGTAAACTCGCTCAGGTTCTCGCTTGAGCCGCACAGTTCGCAGACACCGCCGCTTCGTTCCATCAGGACCTTATCTATACTCATATCGTTTCCTTTGAGAGCACTTCTGAAACCCAAAAACGAACCTCAAAAATGCACTGAATAAATTTTGGCGTATTATACTACGTTGATTTTAAAAGAGCGACGGGGTCACCCGATCAGGCAGGAGACATAGCCCACGACGCTCTGCTCATCGTCAGTGGCATCGGCACTGGTGCGATAGTCCAGCACCTGGCTTTGCAGACCGGCCCTGTTCGCAGCGTCAACCACCGCTTTGACACCGATCATCCCGCAGGCTTCGCAGCCGCTTTCGAATTCGGCTTTTTTAAGATCGGCCATACCCTGTATGCAGAGACTGTCAAGGTGCTGTGCTACCTCTTTGGTATGAAAGTGGCTCAGGTCGGTACTGATGACGACCAGGGTCTCCTCATCTTCGAGTACCTGGTCGATAAGCGTCGAGAGCGCTCTGTCATCGAGGTCGCCATAGACGATCTCGACAAGCTCTGCACGGGGAAAGTAGTGCTGTAGGAAAGGCACCTGGACCTCTGTTGAATGTTCACGGTGGGCCTCCGGTGCAAAGTGGAGAAAGCCGAAACGCTCTTTTAGTGCCTTGCTCAAAGAGAGATCGATCTTCATCTCGCCGCAAGGGGAATCGTAACGGTCAAAGAGGGCGACAGAGGCACCGTCAATATAGACCCTATGACTCGGTCCGATCACGACAACGCGTTTGACCCCTGCTCTCTTTTGCGCGGCGCTTCTGTAGGCGACATTGGCCGTAAAACCGCTGTAGATATACCCTGCATGCGGAACAATGATGGCTTTCGGGGCTAATTCAACCGCTTCGCTTTTAAACTTATTCTCATCCAAAACCGTATTGAAATGGGCAATATAGCGCTCTATCTCACTGCATGATGCCGGGTAGAACGACCCGGCTACAGCATTCTCTCTAATACTCATAAAATCCTCCTCTATGCGCTCTGGCAGAACCGCTTATGTTCTTTCTCATATTCCTTTACTTGATCTTCTCAACCTGGTAAAGCTCGATCTTCGGGTGCTCTGCAAGACAGCTACTCTGCAGCCCCGCTTTTTGGCAAAGGTGCGAAAAGAAGAGGTCAAAATCAGGCAGTTCATCCCACACCTGCGGCAAGAAGGTCGCTCGTCGCCCATACAAAGTCAGAACCACACCGTCGATGCCCGGGCGGACTTTGGCTTTAAGGTCGGCTATGGAGCTATACTCCAACACCTCGGGAGGACTCAGCAGTGAGACCTCGATCTCGACATCGTCAAGTTCCTGCATCGACAGAGGGAAAAATCTCGGATCTTTAAATGCGGCCGAGCAGGCGTTGTCGATGAGATCGTCGATCAAAGGACGGTGCGCCACTAGCGAACCGATACAGCCGCGCAAATGTCCGTGCAGGTTCAAGGTCACAAATACCGCCCCTTTTTCGGCCAACATAGGATAGACTTCTACGATCTTCTCCCGCTCTATCGTATCCCTGCTATACAGAGCATCTTCGATCGCTTTTTTTGCGATATCTAAATAGATCTGTCCCATTTTCAATCCTTCTGTCGTGGTTAAAAAAGACGCTGTATTTGACTATTATAATACTTTGTTTTGCTGTTTGCAAGTTTCTTGCTTTATGCCGAAACGCTGTTTTATACAACAGCGAGAAAGATTGCTGTAAGATACTCGTATGAAAATGACGATTCCCAACATTCTCAGCCTCTCTCGCATTGCGGCTGCACCTTTTTTGATCCTGGCTGCTTATTACGGGAGCGAAAAACTCTTTTTTATGCTTTTCAGCCTGATGCTTGTTTCCGATGTACTAGACGGCTACATTGCCCGAAAACTCCATCAGTGCAGCAAGATCGGCTCAAAGCTCGACAGCATCGGCGACTTTGTGACCTACCTGAGTCTGCCGCTGTCTGTCTGGTGGCTCTGGCCTGAGATCATCAAAACGGAATTCGTCTATATCATGATTACGGTTGTCATCTACCTGCTGCCCGGCGTAGTTGCTTTGGTGAAGTTTCATCAGCCTGTCGCTTACCATACATGGCTCACCAAGGTGACGGCAGTGGCTATGAGCGGGGGAATTATTTTACTTCTTTTCACAAAAAACAGCCTTATGTTTCATTTTGGTATTGCCGTTTTAGCCCTGGAGGCGGCTGAGAATATTCTCATAACCCTGCGCTTGAGCAGACCGCAGACCAATGTGCGTTCGCTTTGGCATATACTGCGTAAAAAATAGAGGCTTTCCTACAAAAAACCCTCTTCTCTGAAACTCAAATAGCCTTCGCGCGTCAAGATGACATGGTCAAGCAGCTCTATCCCCATCAGCTGTCCCACCTCTTTAAGCCGTTTTGTAACCGATCTGTCTTCGTGCGAAGCGATCAACTGTCCCGAAGGGTGGTTGTGGGCAATGATGATCCCTGCAGCGCGGTCGCTTATGGCATCCGCAAAGACTTCGCGCGGGTGCACCAGACTCTGGTTGAGCGTCCCGATGGAGATCACCCTTGTCTCAATGATATGCGAAGCCCCGTCGAGCGTCATCGCCAAAAAGTACTCCTGCTTTTTACTGCCGTACTCTTTCAGCGCATCGTGCACACATTCTGCTGAATTGATTTTGCTGTTTTGTTTGATGAGATAACGGCGGGAGAGTTCGATGGCGGAGATGATCTGCGCTGCCTTTGCCGCACCAAGGCCGTGGATCTCGGCAAGAAGGTTGATGCTCAGCTCATTGAAAGAGCTCTCAAACAGGGTAATAACCTCTTTGGAGAGTTTGAGCACGTCCTTGCCCTGCACACCGCTGCCGAGAAGCACGGCCAGCAACTCATACTCTTTGAGTGACTGTGCCCCTTTTTTAAGAAGCTTCTCACGCGGTTTGTCCTCTTTATACAGTTCATCGATTGTTTTCATCATACTTCTCTGAAATAAACCTATAATAACATATTTTGTTTATTTAAGAGAGTTTTCAGACAGATTTATAAGCTTTAAAAGCCAAAAAGTTTCTTGACCTTCTCCTGGCTCTTTTGGTCTTTGAGCAGCTTCTGGCTGCTTTTACCCCCAAGCAGGGCCTCGGCTTGCTGCTGCAACGCCCCTAAAGAGAGGTTCTGCTGCTCAAGAAGTTTTCCGGTATCGGCCATGCCCCCGCTCATCTCGTTAAGTTTGCCGAGCTGTTCTTTGAGCTGCTCATCCAGCAGCACCTTCAACTCTTTTTTGTATTTTTCGGCCTCTTTGGCCATCACCTTCCTGAACGCGGCAGAGAGTTTTTTGTCCAGATCGGAGGCGACCTTTACGGACGGCGACTGCCAATTGCCCTCAACATCCACATCGGCGCCGAATTGACGGATCTCTCTAAGCATATCGTTCATCACCTGCGCACCTTTGCCATTAAGCCCTTCAAGCGAGATCTGCGCCTCTTTGAAAACGACATGTCCGGAACCCGAGATATCACGCCCCTCATAAAGTATCAACTTCCCGTCAAAACCGATCCTGCTGTTATCGATCTGTATCTTGTTGAGATCGAAGCGCTCCATCGCGATCGCATTCGCCTTGAATCGCAGGGTGTCGACCGTTTGTTCACCCAAACGGTTGTCTTCACCCTCTAGCTGCAGCCCTTTCACCAGTGGTCCGTCACTTTTGGCTTCAAAGGTCAGTGCACGTCCAAGGGCTTTTTGATCGTCGGAGAGATCGCTGATGATCCCCTCGAACCGCTGTGCACTCTTTTCACCGCTGAGTTCGGTGCGCGCTATCCAGAGATCGGGACTCGGCAGGTATTGAGCATAACGGATCCAGCGCCCTTCACCGCGCGGCGGCAGCTCTTGAGGCACCTCATCGCTCTTCAGGTACGGCTCCGCCTTCGCATAGTAGCCGCGGGCCAGATGCAGGTAGTGGGCGATCTTTTGGCTGAAGAGCAGTCCAAAAAGGTTGATACCGCCGCTGGCATCAAGCGTGTAGTTCGAGCGCAGTCTGGCATAATCCTCCTGCGGTGCATTTTTCATCTCTGCCAAGAGTGCCGCTGCTCTCTTCTTGTCCGCCGTAAACTCTTTTTTCAGTGAAAGAAGCGTTTTTTTCTGCTCATCGAGTTTTTTCTGATAGTCAGTCACCTTCTGTGCAAGGGCGAGAAGTTTCTGAGGGTCTTTGGATCTGGCGTCTTCCTGCATCACTTTAAGATCGTTCTGATACTGTAAGAGCACCTCTTTGGAGAGCTGCTCTTTTTGTATCTTTCGCCACTTCGCATCAAGGGTCTCATACTCTTTTTTCGCTTTGTCATAGATCTTTTTTGACTTCAGGTCCGCCTTGGCTAAAAGCTCTTTCGGGGTCGGGAGATCGATGGATGGGATCTCAAAACTCTTCACCTGCTGCTTGGATGCAACCGCTTCTTTCTCCTTCTCTTTTACCGCATCACCGTACCGCTTCTTCATCGTCGCTTCGGTTCCGAAGCCCACCCCTTGAAACTGCATATTCTCAATATGGGTCTTGGAGAGTAGAAGGGCGTTCATGTCAAGGTCAAAAGCGATCTTATCTATGGAGAAGAGATCAATCTCCTCTTTATCACTTGCCACCTCGATCCTGTTAATGCCGACAAAGCCTTTGAAAAGCTCCGTATTGACCGAACCGACACGCACATCTCTCTGTAAAATGCCCGAAGCGCTTTTCTCGATCCCCCACTTCAAAAAGGGATCGATCACCAGCACCAACAGTACCGCCACACCGCCGACAACGGCGATATAGAGCCCCGCACCCCACCAGCGTATAATCGGCTCTTTTTTGGTCGAGACCTTGAAAATGCCCAGCCGCGAAAGCCATTTGTTGCCGTTTAGATACGCGGCGATCCTGTCGCGGTAGAGCGAAATGGTGACGTTAAGTCCGAAAAAGAGCGGCAGGGCCAAAAGCAGACTCAGCACTGTTGCCCCCATTACAAGCGTGTTGTTGAAGTGACTCAGACGCAACAGCCCGTTGTTATACCAGGCCGTATAGAGCTCTTTCAGGCTCTCCGAAGTGAGCAGCATATAACCCAGCTGCTCCATCCATGGATCGAAGATGTAGGCGATACCGGCGAAGAGTGCCGATGCCGCAAAAAAGAGACCGATATGGATGTTGAGCAAAAAAACCACAAACAGGATCAACAGTGTCTGCGTTCCGCTCATCGGCGTCAGACCGGCGACCATTCCCAAGGTGATCGCCAGCGTCACCTGCCACGGATGCTGGGCCGAGTTTAGGGCCTTAAAGAGTTTTTTTATGAATTCCATCTTCTGTCCTTCACGATTCGATTTTTAAAGGGCACATCTAAATATTGTAGCATAATGGTTTCTATTAATAACACGTTTATAAGAAGCCGTTAGAATACTGACACTCTATTTTTTTTTGAAGGAAACCCATGAAAAAGACCATGCTTCTCGCACTGGCATTGAGTACGACACTGCTTGCCTGTCCAAAAGGAAACTGTCCGCAAGCGGCAAACCAGGGCGCAGGCAAACAGTGTACAGCGCAAAATTGCAACAGCAAACAGCGCCTTGGCAGTGTCAGCGAAACATTGTACTACGCACTTGATATTATGAAAATGCAGGACAGACCCGAGATCCGGATGGCGATCAAAAGCTATCAGATGAACTTAGCAGGTATTCAACGCGGTATGGACACGCACGCTTTCAAAGACGGTAAATTTGACAAAGAGCTCTATCTGCGGAACAGTGCCCACACCAAAAAAGTGAATGCTCAGGTCAAGCTTTTTGAGGAGATCTATGCTGTTTTGAACAGTGCCGAAAAAAAGAGACTGCACCAGCTCATGTCTGCACATCAGACCTATGTCAAAGGGTTTAAAGAGCAGCGACTGAAATCTTGTCCGAACAGACAGAAATAGGCGGCTTCAGATGTCAGCAGTATGCCTGCCTCGATCGCTCCAAGCTTTTATGCAGCAGCGTTACGTTTTTTTGATTGAGGATAAACAGTACGCATTGAACTAAAAGGGCATCGTCTTATTCAAGACGGCGTGACAAAACGTCTTACTGCGCCCACTCCGTCACAAATGTCGGTGTGACCTCCCCTTTGAAGGTGATCGTCCCCTCCACAAGCCCAAGATAGAGCCTTTCACCGCTTGTCGGGTAGACTTTGGTATTGTCACTGACCCACCCCTCTTGATTGGCGCGGTAGAAACAGGCTGCCATCCCGGTGCCGCAGGCCAAGGTCTCGTCTTCGACACCGCGTTCATAGGTACGCACGCGGATCGTGCCGTCTTCCTGAACCTTGGCGATATTCACATTGGCATTGTAGTGATGGCGAAGTTCCCGCGCTTCCATAATGTTGAAATTATCGATGTCCGCATCGAAGGTGACCAGGTGCGGTACCCCGGTGTCGATCAGCCAGAACTTCTTGCCGTCATGTTCGATATCTCTGTTGAGGATCAGCGGCGGGGTCAGGTCGCTCTGTACCATCCGCCCGTCGACATGCGCTTTGATCTCGCCGGCAAGGGTCAGGAAGGTCATGTTGTTCGGCGCAAGTTCGTAACGAACCGCGTAGTGGGCACAGGCGCGTGAACCGTTGCCGCACATCTCCGCACTTGAGCCGTCCGCATTATAGAACTGCCACTCAAAATCAAATTCCGGGTGCGGCACAAGCACGATCAATCCGTCGGCCCCGATGCCCGACTGACGGTTGCAGAGCTCTCTTGCCAGCTGCGAACGGTCTCTTTTTAGAAAAGTGTGGAAGAGAACAAAGTCATTACCGTTGGCACTGTATTTTGCGATCATCATTGCTGTTTCCTTGGCGCGTGGTATGCGTAGATTATTGGTGTGATTATACTATTTTTTAGGGGTGGGATATTTTGCTTTGATCGCTTCTACGAAATTGGCGCACTCTTTCTGGAGGTGTTTGAGGTTGCCGGAGTTATCGATCACCCATGTTGCGCGCGCTTTTTTCTCATCAATCGGCATCTGTGAAGCGATGCGGCGCTTCGACTCCTCTTCGGAATAACCGTTGCGTTTCATGAAACGCTTCAACTGTATATCGGCCGGGGTATAGACGACGACGGAGTCTTTTATATCGTAGGCCTGGCTCTCAAAAAAAAGGGGGATATCGATCAGGTAGGGGTACTCCAGGCTATCCTGTTTTTCGCTCTGGCGTTCGATCTCTTCGCGGATCAAAGGGTGCAGGAACGCTTCAAGCTCTTTTCGCTTCTCTTTGTCCGCAAAAACGACTTTGCCGAGGGCTGCCCTATCGACCTTTCCGCGCGGAGTGACGAACTCTTCACCGAAGTGTTTTTTCACCCAGGCCGCATTTTGATCAAGGATCGTATGCGAAATCGCGTCAGCATCGATGATACGCAGCCCGCTGAGACCCAAAAGCGAAGCGACGGTACTCTTGCCCGTCGCAATACCACCGGTCAGTGCGATCGCGTATTTAAAAGCCATCAGAATACTTTTTGATGGCGTGAGCTCTCTGCTGAAGAGAACTTAGTGTTAACGTAGCCAACGGGACTTTGTTTCGTTGGCGTTATAAAAAAAATAAAAGCCATCAGTTGCGGATGATGCCCAGGTAAGCTTTGCGAATATAGTTCGGCGTCGCGAATGCCGCCGGGTGGATATCGCAGTTGTAGTACTGCTGCCCGTCTAACATATCGGCACGGTGGAGGATGATATCGGCAGTCGGGTGGTACGCTTTTGAACCGAGCAGCAGTGTCTCGCCGTTGCCGACATTGTATGGCATAATGATCTTGAAGTAGTTCCCCATGATCTGCATAAGGAATTTGTTCGCCGCTTCATCATCTAGTGAAGGGTGTTTCAAAACGACAAGCCCCTCTTCATTTAGAACACGGTTGATGTGCGCCATAACAGCCGCATCGTCTGTCAATGTATCCACCAGAACAACATCGGCAGATGCATCCGCTTCATTACGAAGTGACTCCAGAAGGTTCGATGCAGAGACCGTCTTTGATGCAATCGCATCATGACGTGCGACCTCGGCCTCCAGTGCGGCTGCATTGTCGCTCACAATAAGTACGTTCTTAGGTTCTTTTACCGTACAAAGCGGTACATGGACCATCATCTCCGGATAGATAAACTCTTTCATAATCAATAATTTCCTTAGCTGCAATCAGTTGATCTGCTGTATATATTGGCGCGATTTTAACATCTTTATATTAAGTACTCCTCTAAAAGTCAGAATAATTTTATAACTAAGCTTTCACACCGCCTAAGCGGGTTCCCCGTCAGGATCCGCACCTTTTAACGGTCTGCATCTACAGATTCTCAACCTCGGTTTTCTCTTTTCTGATTCAGAGTCCTGCCATAAATCCTCAGCGCTATTAATCCCGTCATAACGACAAGTCTGTTATAATCGCGCTACTATTACTATAATAACTCGGAGTTGCAATGAGCCAGATCAGCTACAAAGACGCCGGTGTCGATATCGATGCCGGCAACAGTTTTGTCGAAAACATCAAACCCTTAGTCAAATCGACACGTATTCCAGGTGTACTTGGCGGTATCGGCTCTTTTGCTGGTGCCTTTGAACTCCCAACAGGCTACAAAGAGCCTGTCATGCTCGCGGCTACAGACGGTGTCGGTACAAAACTGAAACTGGCCATTGACTCAGGCATCCACAATACGGTCGGGATCGATCTGGTCGCGATGTGCGTCAACGACCTTATCTGCAACAACGGTACGCCGTCTTTCTTCCTCGACTACTATGCAACGGGAAAACTCGAAGTCGACGTCGCAACGGCGGTTGTCGCCGGGATCGCCGAAGGTTGTCGACAAGCCGAATGTGCGCTCATCGGCGGCGAGACGGCTGAGATGCCGGGTATGTACAGCGAAGACGACTATGATCTGGCCGGTTTTGCCGTGGGTGTGGCGGAGAAGTCTGAGCTCGACACGGTCAGCAACGTCCGTGTCGGCGACAAGCTTCTGGCACTGCCGAGTTCCGGTCTGCATTCCAACGGTTTCTCTTTGGCACGCAAGGTGCTTTTTGAGAAAATGGGGATGAAGTTTGACGACACCTTCGAAGGCAAACCGCTGATCGAGACGCTTTTAACCCCGACCAATATCTACGTCAAGAGCTATAAGAAATTCAAACCTCAGATCCAGGCGATGGCACACATCACCGGTGGCGGGCTGGTAGAAAACCTGCCCCGCGTACTTCCTGAGAACATGCGCGCCGTGATCAAAGACGAGAGTATCCGTGTTCTACCTATCTTTGATCTGATCGGCCAGCATGTTGCGAGAGAGGAGATGTTCAGAGCCTTCAACATGGGTGTCGGTATGGTCCTGGTCGTCCGTCCCGAAGATGCGGCAACAATCCTTGAGAACTCAGAAGCCTATGAGATAGGCGAGATCACAGAGGGCAAACGCGAAGCGGTTATCGTCTAGGCAAAGCGCAGAAAGGTTGTGAAGATACGGCTCTTTCTCTCTCTTCTCTTTGCACACTCCTTTTTGCAAGCAGACAGTTTCGGCACCCTCTTTATGAGTGCCACCCTCTACCTCCTTCTTTTTACACTTATCATCGCTTTGACGGCCTATCTAAAAGACCTCCAAGAAGAGAAGCTGAGATACAGAACCTTTTTTCAACACACCAAGACAGCAGCACTTTTTATCGACGCAAAGGGCATCATACGTGATCTGAACAAAAGTGCGCAAGCGTTGACGGGTTACACCAAAGAGCAGCTTACAGGTCAGAAGTGGTACGAAAAACTGCTTGCGGACGAAGCGGCTCTTGCGATCAGTCATCGTCTCTGCCATGCGGATACAAGAGAGGTTATCCATACATTCAATGCACCCCTCATCAGCGCCGACGGCGCTAATATTTTGGAAGCATCTTTCACACTCACACCCTTTCCTAAACCTCTAAAAGGGTCCATACTTACCCTGGTTGCTTTACACTAAAGTCAGCCGCATTCTAAAGCCGAAAACGAAGCGTTCTGTCGGCAGACTTACACTAAAGTAACATTTTTTTCCGCTATACTAAAACAACACTTACGATAAACGGCAAAACATGAGATCAATCAGCACTCTAATCATACGACATTTTTTTGCACAGGCCTTACTGCCGATTCTGCTCATCGAATTCTCACTTGTCATCACCCTGTTTTTGCTCAATAACTATCAATCCGAACAAAATAAGAATGCCCTTGAGTTGATTACAAAAGAGGCTTTTATAGAGATCGCGCACCAAACAACGGCACGGATCAATCAGCACTTTATCCAGGCAAAAAATGATCTTAATCAACTCACCGACACCAGTGAGATATTTTTTACCATGCGCGCTCAACGGGCCGAAAATCCCCAAAACTATCAACTTTATGACGGATTTTTTCAATATGCGCCGCCGCATGTCTCTGAAAAGGGGTTTTATAAGTATACAAAGCCAAAGAGCACCACTGTCTATACAACCAATCTGAAAGAGCTTCAGCCCGATGACTACGGTATTTTAAATTCGCTTGTCCCGCTCGCACCGATTGCTAAAACGATCATCGAGACCCCCCGTTCGCTCATCACCAATATATGGATCAATATCGATAAAAGGTACGCCTTCGCCTACCCTCCGATCAATCCTGTCAAAGAGCTCAAACCCACGCTTGATGTCACCGAGCACTCTTTTTATTGTAATGCCGATCCTGTACATAATCCTGACAAAAACAGCCTTTTTGTACCGCTCTATAAGAAGAGCTGGGCACTTCGAAACGGCGAACTCGGCACCTATGTCAAACCGCTCTATCTTGATAACCATTTTATCGGGGTGGCGGGATTTACCCTCAATGTCAAAGAGATTGCCAATGTGATCAACGGACTCGACCTACCTTTCGAAGCCCAGGCCATGCTGATGGACAAAGAGAACACCCTGATCGCTTCATCCAACCCGGCGGCCATTGAAAAGGATTTCAAAACACACTCCTTTTACCAGATGCATAAAGAGCAGACAGCAGCCCCATCAGGTTCGATGACGATTAACATGAAAACCCTTGCAGCCTCCCGATTTATCGAGTACACCATGCCGGTCAAAGGTACCGATCTTAAAATCGTCATCTATGTTGAAAAGGCAGCCATTTTTGCACCTATTACAATGGTAAGTGAACGCACTGTTCATGTCGGGATCATCTTTATTATCGCTATCGCGTTCTTCTATCTTTTTTTCTTCTGGTTCAATCTGGGGTCACTCAAAAGGCTCGCAGCAGGTATTACGCAACCGCTGCAGGCCATTGTTGCCTTCTCATCGCAGCTTGGCCGTGAAGAGGACTTTCATCTTGAAAACTCAAAGATCACCGAACTCGAAACGCTCAATACCAATCTCAACTATACGCATCAGGAACTGCTTGATATGCTGATCAGAGATCAAGAGAGCGGGCTTTTTAATCGCCGTAAGCTCTTAAGTGATCTTCTGGAGACAAAAGCACACTGTCTGATGTTATTGCATATTCATAACTATAGGGCGCTTTTACAGTATTACGGTCAAGAGGGTGTACTGACGCTGCTGGAGAGCATCATCGCTATCCTCAGGAATGAAGATGATATTGAGATCTACCGTATAGCCGATAATGAGCTGGCACTGTTTCTGCCATACCGGCAACAGAGCTATTTCAGAGCACTGTTGCAACAGCTTAATGCACTCCATGTCACCTACAACACCGTCGAGCTTCACCCCTTTATCTATGGCGGTATCAGCAAGATAGAAAATGACGGCAGTGAGCTTGAAAAAGCGACGCTGGCACTGCAGAACGCCCTTGACAACAAGATCTCGACACCCATCTATTTTAAAGAGGAGTTTGACAGAAGCGAACAGGTCCAGACCAATCTGCTCTGGGCCGGGCGGCTTAAAGCGGCGATCGCAGAAGACCGTATCATGCCCTACTTTCAACCCATCTACAATATCAGGACCGAAAGGATCGAAAAGTTTGAGGCGCTTGTCCGCATGGAAGAGAACGGCGAGATTCTCTCTCCGTATCACTTTCTGGAGAGTGCCGAAAAGATGGGACGGATGCATGAGATCACCCTGCTGATGATCGAGAAAGTCTTTGGTGTTGCGGCACGTTACCCGAAATTTACCTTTTCGATCAACCTCTCCTTCAAAGACATTCAGGATGCTCTTTTCCTTGATCACATCATCGGGCGCTGCAAGCACTTCGACATCGAAGCGCACCAGATCGTATTCGAGCTTTTGGAGACCGAAGCGATCGACGATCCGCAAAGGAGCATCCGTTTTTTTACCGAACTGAAGCGTGCCGGCTTTGGCATCGCTATCGATGATTTCGGAACGGGCCACTCCAATTTTGCCAACCTCTCTATGATGCAGGCGGATTTTATCAAGATAGACGGTCAGTTTATTAAAGACATGACGCAAAATCCAAACTCTCTGGCTATTACCAAAAGTATTAGCGAGTTTGCCAAAGTGATGGGTGCACAGACTATTGCAGAGTTTGTCAAAGATGATAAGACACTGCTAGCCGTAAAAGAGCTTCATATCGATTACGCTCAGGGCTTTGTGATCTCTCCAGCAGTACCCGAGAGTGAGATCGATGGCTTGCTGGACAGGGTTAACGGCTAAACGGTTTCCTATCAATGCATGAACCTTTTCCTGCTTGATGCCGGCTGGACTGCAGTCGTTTTATTATCAGTAATCAAGCGGCTTTTGCCAGTCTCTTTAAACCCTGAATCTTTATTTTCGGGTTTGTACAAGATATTCTCTGTACCTCTATCCAATCCTGGCCGACTTTACGGCTATAGCTGCTTTCTGCAAGCGCATTGACCACCATCGACAGATCAATTTCTGTACGATACCAATAACATCTTCAATGAAATTATCGAAACAAGAGGAAAAATGGATGAAAAAATTAGGATAGAAAAAGAGGTTAGTAAATAACGCCCATGATGTGTAACCGCCCGGTCTTACATCTGGAGACAACATTCCCGCGGCCGAAGCCACGGAAAAACTTCGAGATGCTACTTGGCAGCCTCATAGACATCTTTTCGCGGGAAGATAAAGGTCGTATGGCGGTCAACCACTATGCGCTCTTTATCATCGATCGCGTAGGCTCTGATTGTGATCGGAATGATCGTATCTTTGGTCGCATCGTCCACGATCATCTCATCCGTATAGAGGACGACCACTTTTTTCTTTTTAATGCCTGGCTTCGCTTTAAACGGTGCAGAAGGTTTTTGGATCTTGATCTTGCCTTCATACTCTTTCGGCGTAATAATATCAAAATAGAATTTATGGTCTTCATTTTCCGTATTTTGGAGCAGGAAGATATAGGCATTATCGACAACTTTTCCGCCATCAACTGTTGTCTTGACATCATAAAGACGGCTCTCTTTATTGATGTTTAGCAGCATATGTTCTTTTGTACTTCCCATAAGACCCAGGACAACCGCCACAATAACAAGGATAACCGCATAGCCGATCACCTTCGGACGGAAATAGCGGGTCTTGCCTTTCTGATAAAGAACCTCTTTGTCACTTGACCAGCGGACAAGACTCTCTTTACCGAGTTTACCCATAACCGCCGTACAGGCATCCACACACTCCAGACAGTTGATACATTCAAGCTGCAGACCCTGGCGGATATCAATATGCGTCGGACAGACCGTTACACATGACTCACATGCCGTACACTCGGAATTCGGTTCAGCCGCGCGGATATCCTTCTCTTTTGTGTACAGTTTTGTATGCTCGTCATAGATCTTTCCGCCTCGGTGCGGATCGTAGATTGCCATGACCGTATCGTCATCATAAAGCACCGACTGAATACGAGAGTAAGGACAGACATAGATACAGAAGTTCTCTTTGATCATAACGACATCGACAATAATGAAGGCCGCAATACCGATCAGTGATCCGAGAAGTACCATATGGTCAAGCGGGTTGGCCATGTAGGCGAAAAAGTCTTCAGGTGGTACGAAATACCATAAAAAATCCGCCGCTGCGACAAACGCCAGAAGTGTCCAGAGCAAGACAGCGATCACTTTTTTAACCTTGTTCTCCGTCTTGGACATATCCGGTTCATTCTGCTTGTTCTTAATACGCTTTCGCAGTTTCAGTAGCTTTGTCTCGATCAGGTCACGGTAGATGACACGGAAGATCGTCTGCGGGCACATCCATCCACAGAAGACACGCCCACCGACAACAGTAAGCCCGAAAATTCCGATGAACATGATCATCAGGACAAACGGCATCAAATACATCTCTTGCATATCGAACTGCACGAATGCAAGGTGTAGTTTCAGCTTGTCGAATGAAAGTAGGAAGAGGTGATTTCCTTCTATCGTAATCCACGGCGCGACCAGGGCAAAAACGGTTATTAAACCGAAAAACCAGTAACGCATAATACGAAATGGAATCCACCCTTTTAAATAATCTTTTGTCGATTTTTTCTCGACAGCAACTGTTTCACTCATGCTTCTGACTCCTCTTGAATTTTATCTGAATGGGGACAGACAATCGTCCCTATCACTTTTTGTTCTGCATCAACCGGGACATCCAGTGTAACCAGCCCTTTAGCAACCTCTTTGAGCTCACGTGACTCGATATAGTCTTTTAAGGAGCTTCGGCTGACCTTCAGTTCTCTTGCCATAGCACTGACACTCATATTATCACGAATGTACCCGATGATCAGGTCCAGATAAGGATCGAACTTCGAAGAGGAACGGCTCCCTTTCGGGCGTCCGATCATCTTCTTCTCTCTGCTCTCCAACACCTGACGTAGTTGATCAATTATACCTAAAACCAACATTACGTCGCTATTCTGATCGATCACGACACCCGCACTGATGACATGAATACGCATCTCGTTTTTTAAAAGACAGGCAACCATCTGTAAAAGATCGGTTATATTGCTGCTTAAGACCCAGATGTCGGAGATCAGGAGATCCCGGCCCTGGTTGCTTCTAAAAAACTTGACAACATCTTCACGCTCGTCAAGTGTGTTGTTTTGCGAGGTGTGATCAACATATTCTTCCGTAATATCTATTCCGCTGGCCTGCGCATAAGCATTAATGCTTTTGAGCTGCTCGAAAGCGCCATCAAAATATTTATCTGGGCGTATGTAACTAATTGCCATTGACGATTAAACCCCCGATATTTTTATTTTCATCACCATTATAGAGCTTTTTGACGTTAAAAGTCAATATATATATGGATTATTTTCGTCAAAAATCTCTTTTCAGCTTAATTTGTGATGATTTCGTGATGAAAAAACAGTTTATCCGTTTACGGGTGCCTGTTGCCTGAACAGTGTATGGCTCTTTGGATGCTTCAACAGTTTTATCTTGCTTTGCCTTCACACAAGTAAGGGTGGGGTATAATCATAATAAAAAACGGAGAGGGTGTGAACGATTTATTTATAGAATTTCGTGATCCGCTGTTTGGCATCATCATCTTCTTTTCTCTTGTCTTTGTGATCGCGCTTTTTTCATATTGGTGGAGTCGCATCAAACACAAGGAGGAGTCGCGTTATTTCAACAGTTTTCTTGATGTTTTTAGTTCTATGCCGACGGAGCAGGAGCTGAAATCACTCATGCACTCCGAAGCGATCTCCGAAAAATCCGCACTCATCATGGCACAGACCTATTTCCAAAACGGCGACTACGAGAAGTGTATCGAGATCTATCTCATTCTGCTTGAACTTCAAAAAGAGCCGGCCCAAAAAGTAGAGACCCTCTATCTTTTGGGGGTGACCTATTTCAAGGCAGGGTTTTTGGAACGTGCACAGGAGATATTTCTACAGATCCTGAAACAGTTTCCCCGTACGCCTAAAGCCCTGCGTTATCTGCTGATCATTTATGAACAGATGCATCAGTTTGACAAAGCCCTTGAAGTCCTGGAACCGCTGGAGGAGCTGGGTATCGATAACAAGAAAGACCGTATCTATCTCGCCGCCGTCGGCATCATTCGAAGCAGTCAATTCGGAGTAGAGGAGAAGGCGCAGAAGCTGTTGGCTCTGTACCAGGAGCATCACCTCTTAAGCTACCTTATTTTTGAATATCTCTTTCGCCACACCCCGGATCTGGCCTGGAAAAACCTCGATCTCGGAGAGTGCGAACGGATGATCGACCTCCTCTGGAATGCCCGCGAAGCTGAGGCAAATTTGGATATAATTTCATCTAACAGTTATCTGCGCGAACTCTTTAGCGCCAAAGGCTTAACTTTTGCTGCCCAGGAGAGCAACATCTTTGAGTTTGATGTCCTGATCAAGCTCAATATGGCAGACCAAGGCGGTGCCACCTTGCAGTTTGATTATCTGTGCAACCATTGCAAGCAGGTCTATCCGTTCAGCTTCCATCGATGTCCAAACTGCCATGAGATCGATTCGGTCGTCACAGAAGCACTTTTGACAAAGGATCACTTTGAAGAAAATAACTCTTTTCAGTGATGGAAGTGCCTTAGGTAACCCCGGGCCAGGCGGGTTTGGGACGATCTTGCGTTACCATAACAACGAGCGCATTATCAGCGGTGGCGAACTGCACACGACCAACAACCGCATGGAGCTGCGCGGCGTTATCGAAGGGTTGAAGGCCCTAAAAGAGCCCTGTGAGGTCGAGATTGTCTCGGATTCCTCCTATGTGATCAAAGGGATCAACGAGTGGCTCGATAGCTGGATCGCACGCGGCTTCAAAAAGGTCAAAAACCCCGATCTTTGGCAAGAGTACATGGAAGTTGCCAAACCGCATCATATCCATGGGATCTGGGTCAGAGGACATGTCGGTCATGAAGAGAACGAGAGGTGTGACGATATCGCCCGGGCCAAGGCAGAAGAGTTCAAAGCTCTCGCCAACTGAATTACGAAAGGATAAAAATGGAACAGATAAAAGCATTAGAGGATCGACTCGGCTATAGCTTTAAAAACAAAAAGCTCATTATTGAAGCGCTGACCCATAAGAGCTACAAACAGCCCTACAATAATGAACGTTTAGAGTTTTTAGGCGATGCGGTGCTCGATCTTATCGTCGGCGAATACCTTTTTGAGAACTTCCCCAATCACGATGAGGGAAAACTCTCTAAAATGCGTGCTTCATTGGTCAATGAGGAAGGGTTTACCCGTTTAGCCAACCATATCGGGCTGGGAAAACAACTCTTATTGTCCAATGCAGAAGAGAACAATGGCGGCCGTAGCAAACCCTCTCTGCTCTCAAATGCCTTTGAGGCGATCATCGGGGCACTCTATCTTGAGGCCGGTCTGGAGAAAGCCCGCGATATCAGTATCAAATTGCTTGAAGAGGTCTATCCGGACATCTCCCTTGACACCCTCTTTAAAGATTATAAAACAACCCTTCAGGAGATGACCCAGGCGCAATTCGGAACCACCCCGGAATACAAGCTTGTCGGTTCCCACGGGCCCGACCATAAAAAAGAGTTTGAGATCGCCGTCCATGTCGATGGCAAAGAGTATGCCCGGGCCAGCGGAAAGAGCAAAAAGATTGCCCAACAAGAGGCTGCATTTCTTGCTATCAACATACTAAAGGAAAATGAAAAATGAACCGATTCGGCATCCGTTTTAGCTTTTCAACATTCGGCGAGTCCCACGGCAAAGCGATAGGCTGTCTGATCGATGGTGTTCCGGCAGGACTCACTATAGACGAGGCCTATATCCAGGCGCAGCTGGACCGCCGTAAACCGGGCCAGAACGAGTTTGCGACAGCGCGTAAAGAGGCCGACAGCGTCGAAATCCTCAGCGGCGTCTTTGAAGGTGTCAGCACCGGCACGCCGATCGCTATGGTGATCTACAACACCAACCAGAAGAGCAAAGACTACTCCAACATCAAAGACACCTTCCGTCCGGGGCATGCCGACTTTACCTACTGGCACAAATACGGCATCCGCGACTACCGCGGCGGCGGACGCTCTTCTGCTCGCGAGACTGCGGCACGCGTCGCGGCAGGAGCCGTGGCCAAACTGATGCTCAATGAGCTCGGCATCACCATAGAGAGCGGTATCATCGAGATCGCAGGCATTCACGCCAAAGAGCTTGATTTCAGCTACCCTGCCGGAAGCGAGATCTATGCGCTTGACAGAAATGTCGAGCAGGCCCAGAAAGAGGCCATTCTGGAAGCCAAAAACCGTCACGACTCTGTCGGCGGTGTCGCCCAGATCAGGATGCATAACCTGCCTATCGGTCTGGGTGAACCCCTTTATTACAAACTTGACGGTGTCCTTGCCGAGGCGATGATGGGGATCAACGCCGTTAAAGCGGTTGAGATCGGCGACGGTTATGAAAGTGCCAGAGCTTTCGGTTCGACCAATAACGACCCGATCCGAAAAGAGGGGTTCGAATCCAACCACTCCGGCGGGATCCTGGGCGGGATCAGCAACGGTGAAGAGGTACGGCTGAATGTCTACTTCAAACCGACACCCTCCATCTTTATCAAACAGCACACGACAACGACTCATGATGAAGAGGTCGATTTTGCACTAAAGGGACGTCATGACCCATGTGTCGCAATCCGAGGTTCAGTCGTTGCCGAGGCGATGGCTGCCCTTGTTGTCGCCGATATGGTCCTGCTGAATATGGGACGGACGATGGACGGTGTAAAAAGCTATTACGAGGGCTGATTCTATTTAGCTACATTCCCGGCAACGTTGAGCGCGTCCCATGCCTTTGAAAAAGGCGGCGCATAACAAAAGTCCATCATCCCGAGCTCTTTTACCGTCATCTTTGTTTTGATCGCCATTGAGATCACGTCGATACGCAGCGCTGCCCCATCTTTACCCAATACCTCCCCGCCGAGAATTATGCCTGTCGTTGCATCGTACAGCAGTTTGATGTAAAGGTCTTCTTGTCCGGGATAAAATTCGGAATGGTTTTTATCTTTAATAAAAACAGTTTTGTACGCCACTCCCATCTTCACGGCATCTGACTCGCTGATACCTGTCAATGCTGCCTCATAGTCCATAACTTTGACGCATGCCGACCCCAGCGAGCCGGGGTAATAGGCCTCGACGCCGGCCATGTTTTCCCCGACTACGCGACCAAGCTTGTTGGCACCGGTTGCCAGAGGGATGTAAACATCTTCCTCTTTAACGATATGCGGTACCGTGGCACAATCGCCCGCGGCATAGATGTCTGTGACGCTTGTTTCACCGCTGTTGTTGACAATGACCGCACCGTTAGAGAGACGCTCAACCGGGCTCTTTTCTAAAAAATCCGTATTGGGTCTGAAACCCGTCGCGATCACAACTAGGTCCGTTGGGTATCGACCTTTGTCCGTTACAACCGCCTCAACACTGTCCACCCCTTCAAAACCGGAGACACTCTCTTCCCGGGTCAGTTCAACGCCATGGCTTATCAGCTCTTCCTGCATAAGCGCTGTGATCCTTTCATCAAATACCCTGTTGAAGATGCGTTCATTTCGTTCAATGATACGAACCTTCTTGCCCAGTTTTATCATCGTTTCAACGACTTCTATACCGATAAAACCGCCGCCTATGACCGTAACATTTTGAACACTTTCCATGGCGGCCGCTGTTTTAAGTCCAAGACCGTCTTCCAGCTTTGTCAATGTAAAGATATTGCCAAGTCTGTTATTTTTAAATGGCGGCATGATGGCATTGGCACCGGTCGCGATCATCAGCTTGTCGTAGCTGTCATGAAATATTTCGCCGCTTTGGAGGTTTTGGACCTCAAGCAGCTTTTCAGCACTATTTATACGCAGTACCTGATACCCGGTAAAGACCTCAATGCCGCTCTCTTTCGCCTGTGCAACACTCCGTACGACCATCTTCGCGCTGTCATCAAAAAAACCGCCTACATAATAAGGCAGTCCGCAGGCACCGAATGAGATGATCTCTCCCCTCTCATAGATAGTAACCGAACCCTCTTTCAACAGGCGTCTCGCTTTTGCAGCAGCACTCATCCCTGCAGCGGCACCACCGATGATGACTATCTTCATACCAATTACTCCAAATCTTTTTTAAACTATTGTAACGCTTTTAACATAATATGCGCATAGTCAAATGACAAGAGCGTTCTATTTGTTCTTCTTGTAGGAGATGCCGGGGTTTGTCTTATCCAGAGTTGACAAAAGATGCTGTTCATCCTCTTTCGAGAGCTTGCCGCTTGCAATGGTATCGAGGATCTTCTCCGCCATCTTGACCTGAAGCTCTTTTTCTCGCAGATACATCTCTTTTTCCAGCTCATCCTGGTGCATCTTCAACTTATCTTCGCGACGCTTTTTAAAGATATAAAAACTCAGTACAAAAAAAGCTGTCAAAGAAAGGGCTATGACGATCAGTGTGCTTTTTTTCAGGGCATATTCACCCTCTTGCACAAAGCTGGAGAGGTTGTGCTCTTTAAGGGCCAGCTCATTTTGGGTTTGCAGGGCAATAAGCTTCGTATTCTGCTCCATCTTCTGCAGTTCGAGATCGCGTTCTTTGTTGATCTTTGCGATCTCTTTGCGACTCTCAGCTTCGATTTCAGCAATCGCGACAGTGTTATCCGTCTTGGAAGCGGGGACGCTGTAGATACGTTTCTGTTCAGCCGGTTTTTCGCCCATCATGTAGGGCTGCTGGCGGTCATCACTGCTGCAGCCGAAGATGAGAACCACGGCAGCAGTAAAAAGCGTCAATAGAGTTGTCTGTTTCATAAACATATTCTACACAAGAGTAGGTAAACTCCATCAGCTACAGATTTTTGTCGAACCAGTTGGCCACCTCGCTCCGAATCACATGGCGCAGCTGTATGCCGGCAACAAAATCGCTATGCTGCGCCTTGTGCAGCAGTGTGACAAGAGCATTGCGGCGCTTGGAAAGGAACGGGTGGTCGATCTGGTGGGCATCACCCATAACGACAAGGCGTGTCCCCTCCCCCATACGGGTACCGATCAGCTTCATCGTCGCATTGGTCATGTTCTGCACCTCGTCAATGATGACAAACTTGCGCGATATCGTTGTCCCGCGCATATGGGCAATATCCATCACCTCGATATTGTACTTGGCCATGAACTGTTCCGTAGCGTTTTCACGTTTCGTGGTGTTGATGTTGCCTGTATACTCTACCTTTGCCTCTATAGAACGCTTAGTCTGGTGCTCGATCGTAAAGTTGATGGCTGAATAGAGCGGATACATAAAATAACCGAGTTTCTGTTCCTGGTCCCCCTTGCGATAGCCAAGCTCCGCCTGGGGATCGCTTGCTGTCACCGTGTTACGTGCGTAGACGATCCCCTCGACGAGTCCCTCCTTAACCAGCTCAAGGCCTGCCTGAAGCGCCATCAGTGTCTTGCCCGAACCCGTCGAGCCGGCGACCACCGTAACGCTGTTTTGCGGATGGGTCAGGATCGTATAATAAAATTTCTGCTCCAGGTTGATGGGGCGGACCAGCTCTTCGTCAAAATACTCCCCGAAACGGCGGTCAAAATCACACCATTCCAACGTGTTATGCATATTTATCGCATAGCGCTGGATACCGGTCTCGTATATCTCGTTCTGTTCACTCTTCGCTTTCTGTATGAAGGTCATCTGCTCAAAATCGTTGTGCTCCTTCTCATCATCAACAAAAGGTTCGTCGTTGTAGTAGTAGCTGTGTGCGAACTCTATCGCATCGGCATTTTCGACGCGCGAGTTGCGGATGCTCTCGGAAGCGATATCCTGCACTTCGGCTGCGATCTTGAAGGAGATATCGTTTGTCAGGAGCGTCAAGCCGTAATCCTTGGCTATCTCACCGATCTTCGCATCGTTGAGCCCTTTTTTTTCGTCGAATACACGGCTGATGCGGTAGTCACTGCGATAGACGATATAGAGCGGCACCTCGTTGTCAAAATCCCGGTTGCCGAGAACCGACGGTTCAAACGGCAGGACCAGCCGGTAATAGAGATCGTCTCTGCACGCCGCTGCATCGCTGTCTCGCTTCACGCAGTCGGGCAGATCATCAAACGTGATCGTTGACCCCTTGTCGTTATCGGAGAGCCTGAAAAACTCTCTGGCCCTGAAACCCGCATCAGAGCGCATGTCATCTTTCTTGTTATTGAGTTCAGCCAGAACAATATCGGTAATCACAACGATATTTTCATTGTTTTCCGAAATTCTCAAAATATTCAGTGGATCATCTAAAATAACGGAAGTATCGAGGAGGTAGCAGCTTTGTACATCGTTCAAAACGAATCCTTCAACTAAGGTAGAGTCACCTCTGAAGCGCCCTTTTAAAAGGCCTTTTGGTGCTCGTTAATCAATTATAACCACAAAATTATAAATAATGAAAAATGTATTGAATAAAAAAAGTACAGAAGAGATATCGTGGTGTTGGAGGTTATAGACACCCGCTGAGCGCGGGGTCAAAGAGCAGATTAGATCGGAAGAACGCGGATCTTGCCTGAAAGCTTCTCTTTCAGTGTTGACTCGATTGCATAAAGTGTCCCTGTCGTCGATGATGAACATGAAGAACAGGCGCCGAGGTAGCGGATGTACACATCAATGTATTCGTCAGAGTCTTTAATATCGATAACTTCCATGTTACCCCCGTCCATGACAAGGAACTGGCGTACGCTCTCATCGATCACCGCATCGATCGCTTTGATCTTTTGAACCAGTGTCATCGTCTCGAAATCGCCCGTTACACCGGCATCAGCTGCAGCGGCCATCTTCTCCTGATCCATCTGTTTACGTGTATCTTCAAGAATATCAACAAGATAGTATTCACGGTCTTCGTGACCGCCAGGTTTAACACATGATTTACAGAATCCGCCCGCTTTCGTATAGTCAGTGATCTGTTCAACCGTCGTCAAATCGTTCAGGCGAATAACTTCCTGAAGTGTTCCGAGAGAGATACGTGCACATTCACACACGATGATCTCCTCTTCGAAACTCTCGGCGTCAACACCCATATAGAGGCCTGCCGCTTTTTTGATAACATCGTACGCCATGACCGAACAGTGCATCTTTTGCGGTGGAACAGCTGGTGTATCCGGATCGTCACGCAGCGCCATCTCAACATCAATGTTTGTGATCTTTACCGCTTCCTGAACCGTTTTACCGATACAAAGCTCTGTCATTACGTCTGACGAAGCGATCGCCGTACCGCAACCAAAACTTTTGAATTTTGAATTAACGATCTTGTCTGTTGCCGGGTCGATCTCCCAGTATAGACGAACCGCATCACCACAAGACTCGGCACCGAAGTCGGCTACGATAAGCTTATGCCCGTTTGCAGATGCTTCCTCTTCCGTGATCTCGCCCTGGTGCTGAGGGTTGTTCATCAAAGTTGTTACTTTATTCGAATATGCGTCCCAAAGAGAGCCGCCTAATAAATCATTTTTTGCCATAAAATATCCTTTCTATTTTCTTTTCAGTCTAGTGGTGGTGAAGTTCACACTCTTGAACTTCGCCGCCCGGTGTTGGTTTTACTTTTGCGTATGAACTTGAGATAGCGCGAAGACGCGTAACCGCATTTTTAAAATGGTTGATCACATAGTCAACCTCTTCATCGGTTGTAAAACGGCTCAGGCTCAGACGGATACCGGTGTGGGCCAGTTCGTTATCGGCACCGATCGCCAGCATAACGGTGTTTGCTTCCAGGTCTTCCGATGCACAGGCAGAACCTGTTGATGCGCCGATCTCGCCGTTGTTAAGATCCCAGAGCATCCCTTCTCCCTCAACCCCGCGGATCGAGATAAGAATGGTGTTAGGGGTACGGTTATCACGATCACCGACCGTAAATGTCTCGGGAATCGCTTCCAGGAGTGCCCCTTCCAAACGGTCGCGTTTAGCACGGATTGCGGCCATCTTCTCTTCTATATTTTCTGTCGCGAGCTCCAGGGCTTTACCCATGCCCACAATATAAGGTACATTCAGTGTACCCGAACGACGACCGCCCATGTGCTCACCGCCGTTTAATAACGGAGAAAGTTCCTGGGAGTTTTTAATGTACAGCGCGCCTATCCCTTTAGGACCGTGGAATTTATGGGCACTCATTGAGACAAAATCGACATGGACCGCTTGAAGATCTACGGGGATCTTGCCTACAGCCTGAACGCCGTCTGAATGGAAAAGCACCCCTTTCTCTTTACAGATATCACCGATCTCTTTAATAGGAAAGATCATACCTGTTTCATTATTTGCCCACATGACAGAGACCAAAGCAGTCTTATCGGTGATGAAACTTTTAACCGTGTGCGCTTCGACAATACCTTGTTCGTTTACCGGAAGATAGGTCACTTTTACACCCTGCTCTTCCAGGAATTTACAAGTTGACAGGACGGAAGGGTGTTCCACCTCTGTTGTCACGATGTGGTTTTTGTCACCGTTGAGGATCTTATCAACCCAGATCGATTTCAAAACCCAGTTGTTGGATTCCGTCGCGCATGATGTAAAGATGATATCGTCAGCATCCGCTGCATTGATCGCTGTATAGACCTGATCGATCGCTTTAGAGATCGCAGGGTGAGAAGCTGTTCCAAACTTATGGAGTGAGTTTGGATTGCCATACTGTTCCGAAAAGTATGGAAGCATCACTTCAAGTACCTGAGGATCTACCATTGTTGTGGCATTGTTATCCATATAGACTTGCATATATTTCTCCCGATAATGATTATTGATTTAAATAGGACAATTTTTATCCTAATTCGATGGTGAGATAATAGACTAAGAGTTGTTATAGCTTCCTTAAGGTTTTTTTATACTAATTTTACTTTAAGGAATGGAATCAATAGAGCTGTTTTGCAGTGTCGAAGCAAAGAAGGTATGCCTACCTCTTTTTCTCTTTAAGAAGTTTTTTATACTCTTTTTCAAACTTCTTGCGTCGGGCATAAGAGAGTTTTTCGATAAAAAGTTTACCCTGCAGGTGATCCATTTCATGCTGAACAGCGATGCTCAACAGTTCATCAGCCTCTAGAGAACAGGCATTGCCGTGACGGTCCTGATAGGTGATAGCGATCTTTTCAAACCGTTCGACATCTTCGTAGAATTTCGGCACGCTCAGGCACCCTTCCTGATAGCTCGTCGTACCTTCACTATGCGTAAGCTTCGGGTTGATGATCTCCAGCAGGTTTACCTTGTCCTGCAGACCCTCTTCATCATCATTCGGAAGGTTGATGATAAGCACCTGAATCGGGCGGTCGACCTGAATTGCTGCAAGGCCGATGCCGTTGGTTTTTATCATTGTCTCATACATATCGTCCAGAAAAGTATGAAGCTCTTCATTGAAGTCCGTGACCGGTTCGGAGATGGTCTTTAGACGTTTATCGGGATAGGTTACTATGGGAAGGATCATGTTAAATTCTCAGAAGAAAAGCCTACTCGCTTTTCTCTTTTTTGGTTAGCACTTCGTCGATAAGACCGTACTCCACAGACTCTTGTGCACTCATAAAGTTATCGCGGTCGGTATCGGCTTCGATCGTCTCGATCTTTTGACCTGTGTTTTTTGCCAGGATCGCATTAAGTTCTGCTTTCATACGCAGGATCTCTTGTGCCTGGATAGCAATATCGCTTGCCTGCCCTTGCGCGCCGCCAAGCGGCTGATGGATCATAATTCGTGCATGAGGCAGTGCAAAGCGCTTCCCTTTTTCACCGGCACTGAGCAGAAAAGAACCCATAGAGGCCGCTTGGCCGATACAGATCGTCGCAACATGAGGACGGATATAGTTCATCGTATCGTATATCGCCATTCCCGCCGTCACAACACCGCCCGGAGAGTTGATGTAAAAATAGATATCTTTATCCGGATCTTCTGCTTCGAGGAACAGCATCTGTGCCACGATCGTTGAGGCGACCTGATCGTTCACCTCACCGCTAAGCATAATAATGCGGTCTTTTAAAAGACGGGAGTAGATATCATACGAGCGTTCACCACGACCCGTCTTTTCTACGACGTAAGGAATATAGCTCATTACGCCTCTTCTTTAACCGTATCGTTAAGCAATTTAGAAAGCACTTTGTCCTCTACCATCGCCATCTGGATTGCCGGAAGGTAGCCAGACTCCTGGTACTGCTTATAAACTGCTGCGGGGTCTTGACCCATTTGCATCGCTTCGAAGTAGATCGTCTGCATTACTTCCTGCTCAGCGACTTCAATACCTTCTGCTTTTGCAAGTGCATCGATAATGAATGTTGCTTTTACTGAACGGGAAGCCTCTTCACGGAACTCTTCACGAAGCTCTTGTACTTTTTCTGCACTCTCTTGAAGCTCTTTGATCTCATCTTCGTTCATGGTCTGCGCTTTTTTGTTCAGTGCCATATCCATCTCTTGTTCGACAACAAACTTCGGAAGATCGACATCGATCTTCTCAACGAGTGTTTCAAGCATCTTCGGTTTAAGCTCTTCGTTGTATAGCTTCGTAAGTTCTTCGCTTTCAAGCTGTTGCTGGATCTTCTCTTTAAGCATGTCCATTGTCGCTTCTTCTTCACCAGGAAGCATCTGTTTCGCCAGTTTCGCATCGTGGCGAGGTTTTTTCTTTGTCTGGATCTCGTGCACTGTGACCTTGAACTCAGCTTCTTTGCCGGCAAGCTCTTTACCGCCGTAGTTTTCAGGGAAGGTTACTTTGATCGTCTTCTCTTCGCCTTTTTTCATACCGATCACCTGGTCTTCAAAACCCGGGATAAACTGTTTAGAACCCAGTGTCAGTGAAAAACCTTCTGCTTTGCCGCCTTCGAATGCGACACCGTCAAGAAAACCTTCGAAGTCGATCATCGCTGTATCACCTTCAACCAGTTCGCGATCCTCTTCGACCGTTTCAAATGGTGCCTGCGCAAGTGCAAGTTCGTCGATACGCGCTTTTACTGCTGCCGCCGTGATCTTCGGTTTTTTGAACTCAGGGACAAGTTGCTTGTAGTCACCCAGGTCGATCTCCGGGCGAATAGCAACGGTGACTTCAACGTCGATGTTCGCTTCACCCTTATCGAACTTGCTGATCTGCGGCTCACCGATCAACGCTTCGTTTGCGACACCGATCTCAGTAAGACCTGCGGAAAGAACCTCGCGAAGCGCTTCCGCTTCTGCATCTTGAACAAGACGTTCACCGTACTGTTTTTTCACTGCAGATACAGGTACTTTGCCTTTACGGAAACCTGGAATATTGGCTGTTTTTGCAAGCTGTTTAGCGATTTTGTCTACGTTAGCAGCAACCTCTTCATTTGTAATCTGTGCTTCAATCGTAGCGTTTGCACCGTCAATTTTATTAGCTTTAACGTTCATCTAATCCCTTTGTATTTTGCCATGTGGCTGGATAAAAATTTGGGCAATAATAGCGAAAAAGTGCTAATAGTTCTATTATAGAGCAACTTATCACTGAGAACTGATACATGCTTATATCTCTATGTAACTGATTTGCAAAGGATTTATCTCAGTCAACTCGTGGTATTGTTTTAAAAATTTATTTAGGTATTAATGTGAAAAATAAAGAACAAGAAGCATTTGAGGCCGCCGTAAAGACGATGATGAGAAGCGTGGGTGAAGACCCGGAACGCGAGGGTCTTTTAAAGACGCCCGAACGGGTCTTCAAGGCGTATGAGTTTATCTACGGAGGGTATAAAGAGGATCCGAAAGAGATCCTGCAGTCCGCCACCTTTACCAGTTCCAATGATGAGATGGTACTCATCAAGGATATCGAGCTCTACTCCACCTGTGAGCACCACCTGCTGCCGATCATCGGGCGGGCCCATGTTGCCTACATCCCGGACGGAAAGGTGGTCGGTCTCTCAAAAATACCGCGCGTCGTCAATGTCTTCTCACGCCGTATGCAGATCCAGGAGCAGCTGACCGAGCAGATTGCCGAAGCGATTATGGAGGCGCTTGACCCAAAAGGGGTTGCCGTCGTGATCCAGGCACGTCATATGTGCATGGAGATGCGCGGTGTCGAGAAGATCAACTCCACCACCACTTCCAGTGCCCTGCGCGGTCTCTTCAAAAAAGATGAGAAGACACGGGCCGAGTTTTTCAACCTTATCAATGCGCCGATGGGCAACCGTTACTAATCAGACGGGGGATCCGGCCAAACCGGCTCTTCTGAAGCCCTTTTCCTGTTTATAGAGATACGCTACCATATCAGCAACTATTATGAAATGGAGTCTCTCATGCAAAAAATTGCACTTTCACTGCTTCTGGCAGCCGGACTGGCACAGGCTGACTGTACGTTTTCTCAACCGTCGAACCTTGATGTAAGCTGGACCGCCTATAAAACACCACTTAAAATCGGTGTCGGCGGCCACTTCAACACTCTCGACTTCAAATCAACCTCCGCAAAAGAGGACACTCTTTCCGCACTTTTGACCGGTTCGTCTGTCAATATTGCCGTGGCAAGTGTCGATTCGAAGAACAAAGGGCGTGACGAAAAACTTCTGAACAACTTTTTCAAACAAATGGCCGGCCCCGACATCAAAGCCAAGATCGTAAAACTTGAAGAGAAGAGCGGCATTGTCACTGTCGCGGTCACAATGAACGGTGTTACCCGCGATGTCCCGATGAAATACGGTTTCAGCAACGGAAAACTGCGCGCTGACGGCGTGATCGACCTCATCGATTTTAAAGCAGAAAATGCCCTTAAATCGATCAATACCGCATGTTACGATCTACACCAAGGCAAAACATGGAGCGATGTCAATATCGGTTTTACGATGGATATTAAAGCGAATTGTCCGCAACCTGTCACAGGAGACAACTAGACGCACAACGCCTCTTGCGTTGCTATATTCACGGGTTTTCGCCCCATCTGCGGCTTGCCCGCCGGTATATCTCTAAAAAGACCAAGGCAGCAAGTGCAATACCAAGCAAACTGACCACAACCATCCTACCCTCCGACTCCTGCTAAATATAATCCACATACTATATGATTTTGCTTCTCTCCTCTGTAAATATTGCATCGTGCCTTCATTTTCAACAAATAATATTATTTTTAGTTTTATACCGATATATTATGTGGATGAAAAAATTGCAGTGCGCCACTCTCGAGGGGATCGAAGCCATTCCTGTCTCCGTCGAGTCTACCCTGACCAAAGGGCTTCCCTCATTCACTGTCGTCGGTATGGTCTCAACGGCTATCACGGAAGCAAGGGAACGTGTCAAGTCGGCCCTACTGGCCAACGGATTCGTCTTCCCGCCCAAGCGGATCACGATCAACCTCTCCCCATCTGATCTGAGCAAAAACGGCTCCCATTTCGACCTGAGCATCGCCCTGCTGATCGCGCTTGACAGTATGGAGATCGACCTATCGGAATGGTATGTCTTCGGCGAGCTCGGACTCGACGGCAGCGTCAAGGAGAACGCGCTGCTCTATCCACTTGTTCTCTCGCTGGCCAACAGCGCCAACATGAACAAGGTGCTCGTTCCCAAAGAGAGCCTTACAAAAGTACAAAATATTCCGAACGTCGAGTTTATCGGGGTTGAACATCTTAACGATGCGATCGCATTTTTCAAAGGCGACAGCGAAAACATCGTCCGTCAGGATACGGCGCAGATCGGCTACCCGAACTACCTCGTCAACGGGCAGAACTACTATTTCCGAAAACACTATCCGCTTGATTTTCGCGACATCAAAGGGCAGGAAAACGCGAAACGTGCTGCCCTGATCAGTGCAAGCGGTTTTCACAATCTTCTGCTCGAAGGGAGCCCAGGCTGCGGCAAATCGATGATCGCAAAACGCCTCCGGTATATCCTGCCCCCGGTGACAAGCGACGAACTTCTCGACATCGCCAAACTTGATTCTCTTGAGGGAATAGAACCCCACTTCAGCCCGCTCAGACCCTTCCGCTCACCCCACCACTCTTCGACTCCTGCCTCGGTCTTCGGCGGCGGCAGTCAGAAAGCGCAGATCGGCGAGGTCGGCCTCGCGCATAACGGTCTGCTTTTCTTCGACGAGCTTCCCCACTTTCAGAAGATTGTGCTCGAAGCGCTCCGAGAACCGCTGGAGGACAGAAAGATCCGCATCTCCCGGGTCAATTCAAAGGTCGAGTACCCGACCTCCTTTCTTTTCATCGCCGCGATGAACCCCTGCCCCTGTGGCAACCTCTTGAGCACCACCCAGAACTGCCGCTGCACCGAACGCGAGATCCAGCGCTACAAAAACCGCCTTTCCGACCCCTTTCTAGACAGGATCGACCTCTACGTTCAGATGCAGAACATCAGCCCTGACGATAAAGCGTCTTACACCTCGGAAAAGTTGCATAAACAGGTGCTTTATGCCCATAAACGGCAGGTAGAGAGGGGACAAAGCAGTATGAACGGTCAGCTCAGCGACAGCGAAATAGAGAAGTTCTGTATTATGGATGAGGAGACCAAAGCCATTCTCGATCAGGCCATCACCCGTTTTCAGCTCTCGTTTCGCAGCATCAAGAAGATACAGAAGGTCGCCCGCACCATTGCAGACCTTGACAATGCGGCCGCTATCTCAAAAAATCATCTGCTCGAAGCCCTGAGCTATCGGCGACGTGCTCCATAGACCACAGTGAACTCTGTTTAGAAGAAGTACGCGACCCGTAATGACACGGTATCCACATTGACACCGCTGTTGTTCAGCGGCAGCTCTTTCGCACGCTGATGCACATAGCGCAGTTTAAGCTCGATGTCTTCAAACCTTTTTCCGATACCGGCCATATAGGTCCTGTCAAACTCCATTGCATGATGCTGCAGCACAAATCCGTCCATCATGACGGCAAATACCCGCTTGCCGTAAAATCCTCCGGCATGAAGGAAGTAGCCCTTATAGTCGAGCTTTACTTTGAGACCTCCAGTCAGATAGTTGGGTTCGGCATTGGCGCAGAAAACATCACTGCACTCGTCAACAACAATATCCTTGAGTACCCCGATAACGGCAGTGTCAACGGCGCCGATCTTTTTGTGAAGCTTTATTGCCGCATCAAACTGGTAGGTTTTCATAATATCATAATAGCCGTAGTAGATGTTGCCTTCCAATGCGATATCAGGTGTCAGTTTATGGCCATAGCCGAGATTGAACACCTTGCCCCCGTCTGTCGGAACAAGATTGTCGTTGACCAGGATAAGGCCAAAATTGTATTTGCCGTGATCAAAGAGCTTTTGATCATACCGTGCGATCAGCTTGTCCACATTCAGATTTTTTTTCAGTGGCGGTTTATAGGTTTCTGTCAGTGTCTTTTCATAGGCAAGCTGTAGCGTTTTGTCGTCAAACCCGCTTTTTAAATGCAATGTCCCTCTGCTGCCGTAATCTTTCTGTTTAGAGTCTGTAAAATTCAAATAGTCATATTGAAATCGTACAACATCACCGCTCTCCGATGCCTGTGCGAACGCACAAAAAAAGTACACTACTAGTGCGATCTTTTTCATAATTTTCCTTAGTAATAGTAAATAGTAGAAAGTGGTCAGGAAAAAAGTTTTGGCGGTGCGCGTGCGTTCAACGCTTTGTCAAAACGGGTGTTTTGACAGCTTTCGTCAAAAATAAAAAGCGTATAAAAGGGGGTATAGAGATCTTCTACAATCCTGCTTATGACATCTGCCGAGAGAGTGTGCTCATCAACAACACAGATGGGACACGTATCTGCCTCATGTGATGGCACAAGCTCGTGCAGGGCCGTAGAAAGCATTGCGACGACAAAGAAACATACAAAAAACAGAGATCGGAATTTTTGCCGCATCTTATAGATTATTTCCCCGCTGCATATTACAACTCTCTCTGAAGGACATTAGAACGAAAAATCGGCTTTTTTTAAGATGTGGAACGCTGTTGCCACCTTGTCATCGTCAAGGTGCAATGACGCAACTGCTTTGGGATTAACCAGGTAGTAGCCTAGGACAAGATCGACCTTATCCCCTTTTCGAAGCTGAAAGTCGTAAGTCACGCTTCTTTTTTCATTGGCCTGGATCATCGTATCTTTGATCGTTGTGTCAGCCGCCCACGGCATTGCCGGTTTACCGTTTTTACCGATCACACGGACAAAGGTCTCATCTTTCAACGGTATGGATTTGCCCTCGCGTGTAACGCTCACTTTCAAAAGAGCCAGACGAAGCGGGTGAAGCAGCAGCGCGTGCGAGGTACGGTTGTCGATGTTGACGATGAAGTTGTCGATGTTCCGCAGCATGGAGATGTCTATATATTTTTCCAGCATATCCGAGTGGAAGTGCGCGCCTGCAAAGCCGTGAAAAGCATGCTTCTTCGTATCTTGGAAGGCTGAGACGCTCCCATCGACCTTCGGCATGTGACAACTGACACAATTGGCCCCGTCCATCTCGTTGGCAATGTTGGTCGAACAGACATTCAGCCCCCACTTATTCATTTTATGCGAGTGGCAACCTATGCAGACATTGCCGTTTTTCATATGGTCATTGCCTTCTGTCGCTATGGCGTGGTAGGGTGACGCCACATGTGCCTTAAGCGTACCGAAATACTTTTTTTCCTCTTTCGAGATGATATTGATGTTGGACTTTTTATGCAGCGCTATCGATTCGATACGGTGACAGTAGGCACAGCTGATCCCTTCCTGGTGGGTCACGTTATCAGGATCCGGCATCACTTTCTGCCCTTTGCTGATCATCTTGTCAAGATCGTCTGCAGCCGGTGTATGGCACTTGCCGCAGCCGTACTGTTGCAGCTTCTTGTTTTGAGGGTGTTTCGCCCAGACGGCATTATGGATAACGTCTTTTTGCGGTGTCGAATTGGCATGGACCGAACCGTAGAACTCGTTATAGATCTGTGTATGACACGCTTTACAATCTTCGCTTTTTGCAAAGGTATGGGCACTATTATTGCCGAACAGAACAGTACTCAAAAGTAACAGTAGGTATATCTTTTTCATCAAATGCTCACCTTGATTATAAATTATCTGAAATTATAATAAAAATAAGTTAATCATATTTTGTTGGTTTAACAACATACAGCATAAGCTATAGTCTTCGGATATATACAGTGTATTTGTACAGGTACATAAAGTGCGGATTCGCGGTGAAAAGTAGGCATTTAACTCGTCGTTTACGGAGGCCTCGATGTCGTAGAAAAGAGTAAAGCAGAAGATTCCAGATCGTGTTTAACCAGGGACTGGAGTTGCGGTCTAGCGGCCGGTGCCTTTAATCGCCTCAAGCCACTCTTTCATCTTCTTCTCATAGCCGATCGCCTTGAAATCAACAAACCGAAGCGGTTTAGAGAGGTACTGCTGCTCGACCCAGCCGCCGAAGTCATGCGGGTAGAGGTAGCCGCTGTTCTGCTGCTGTATGTTTTTCGGGATATCAAGCAGTTCACCTGACCGGACGGCCTGCTGGGCTCCGTTTATCGCCATATACGCCGAATTAGACTTCGGCGAGGCGCAGAGGTAGATCACCGCCTGGGCAAGGATGATGCGCGACTCTGGGTAGCCGATCATCTTCACAGAGGTCATCGCCGAGGTGCAGAGGGTCAGTGCCTGCGGGTTGGCATTGCCGACATCTTCGCTGGCCAAAATAACGAGACGCCGGGCAATGAACTCGGGCGGTTCACCCCCTTCGATCAGGCGGGCAAGGTAGTAGATCGCCGCGTCCGGGTCGGAACCGCGGATCGACTTGATCATGGCAGAGGCAAGGTCGTAATGGACACCGGCTTCGGAGCTGCCGCCGCTCTGTGCATTGGGGCGGAGAGAGTGGAGCATCTCAAGGGTGATGTTTGTCTCTAAAACAGAGGCAAACTCCAGCAGTTTCAGCATCCCCCTTGCATCGCCGCCGCAGGAGCGCAGAAGATACTCTCTTGCGTCTTCTTCAATGGCCAGCCCTTCGGATACCAACGCTTTCTCAAGAAGCGTGTTCAGGGCTTCGACGGAGATCGGTTTGAGCTCGAAGAGAAGCGAGCGCGAGCGCATCGCGGCGGTCAGCGAGAAAAAGGGGTTCTCAGTCGAAGCGCCGATGACTAACACGCTGTTATTTTCCATAACCGGCAGTAACACCTCCTGCTGGTTCTTCGCCAGACGGTGCACCTCGTCAATGAAGATCAGCGGTTTTTGAAGAGCGTTGGCATACTGATCAAAGATCTTGCGCAGCTGCTCGATCTTAAGCGAGGTGGCGTTGAACTCGTAAAAAGGGAGGTCCATCACCTTGGCGATCACCCGGGCGATGGTGGTCTTTCCGCTTCCGGGAGGGCCGTAAAAAAAGCTGTGGCCCAGCTTGCCCTCTTCGCAGAGCCTGCGCAAAGGTGCATCTTTTTTGCAGAGTGCGTCCTGACCTAGGACACTGTCAAAATCACTGGGACGTAAAAGATAGGTGAAATCTGCCATCGCGCCTATTTCTTGTATGCTTTACTTTTGGAAGGGGTTCTCTTCTTGGCGGCCGGTTTGATTTTTTCAGCTCGTTCGGTGCTTTTCTCGCCAGCTGCCCTATCTTTAACAGGTGCTTTGTTCTTTTGCTCTTTTGCTGCAGTATCCAGAAATTCGCGCAGGTGGACATATTCGCTGCGCTCCAAATAGCGTGTCTTTCCTGTCGGCAGATTGTTCAGCTCTATCCCGCCGAAACTCAGACGTTTCAAGTCGACCACTTCCGCATCGAAATGGGCAAAAAAACGGCGGACCTCGCGGTTACGCCCCTCGCCGATGGCGATTTTAAGCGTCGAATAGTCTTCCTTGTTTTTAATGATCTGATAGGCGAAGAACGGCGCGAAGTCCATGGCGGAGATATCACTTAGCTCATGGGCTCCGGCAGAGGCGTCCTCCAGGCTCAGTCCTTTTCGCATCGCCTGCTCCATCATCTCGGTCACAGGCCCTTTGATCTTCACCTTATAGACACGTTCAAGACTCGACGTCATCAGGACATTGGCCACACGGGATGCATCCGTTAGCAGAAGCAGCCCCTCTGTCGCGTAATCAAGCCGCCCGACCGGAATGAAGTGTTTGAACTTGTTATCAAGCGTATTATAGATAATACGGCGGCCGCGCGGATCGCTTTTGGTGACAAGTTCGCCTTTGGGCTTGTTGTAGACGATGACCGTGAACTGATCGCTCGGTACGATCTTCTTACCGCTGACGATCACTTTGACATGGCGTTCATCCACCTGTGTCGCAGGGTTGGTCTGCAGTTCGCCGTCGACATAGACATACCCCGATTCTATCACCCTGTCGGCCTCGCGGCGTGAATAGGTGGAGTAGTGGGCAATAAATTTATTCAGTCGCATCATGCGATTCCCTTTTCTACCAGATCATGAAGATGCAGGACACCGAGAATTTTTCTCTCACTGTCAAGCACCACAAGAAGCTGTATTTTATATTTTTCTACCAAGACCAGTGCGTCACTCGCGAGCATCGACGGGTCATCTATTGTTTTCGGGTTCAGCGTCGCGAAACTTGATGCCGGCTGCTCCAAAGAGAAGCGCTCGTCCATCAAGGCCCGGCGGATATCGCCGTCACTGATCAGACCGGCAAACTTTCCGTCGTCATCGACCAGCAGAACCGTTCCCAAACGACCCTCGCTGATCGTTACGATAGCCTCTTTTACAGGCGTCTGCATTCCGATCACCGGCAGGTTCTTTGTCCGCATCAGGTCACTGACCTTGACGAACAACTGGCGCCCGAGAGTTCCGCCGGGATGAAACGAGGCGAAATCCTCTTTTTTGAAATCACGGGCTTTCATCAGGCAGACAGCCAGGGCATCACCCAAAGCAAGCGTCAATGTTGTCGACGAGGTCGGCGCAATGTCGAGAGGACATGCCTCCCGTTTTACATCGATTCTGATCAGCAGATCACTGTAACGCCCCAGCGTCGACTGGTTGTTTTTTGTCATCCCGATCAGGGGGATATCGAAACGTTTGACATGCGGCAGGATCGAGCTTAACTCTGCACTCTCACCGCTGTAGCTGATCGCCAGCACCACATCGTCTTTGCCGATCATTCCGAGATCGCCGTGCATCGCCTCGGTCGGGTGAAGAAAAAAACTCGGTGTACCGGTGGAGGCGAAGGTCGCTGCCATCTTGGCACCGATAAGTCCCGATTTACCGACACCGGTAACGATCAGTTTGCCCTTGCAATGGCGGATCACTTCAACGATCTTTTCCAGATCCTGTGAAATATTCTCTGCAGCATCCAGGAGGGTGTTGGCTTCAATCTGTAAAGTCTCTTTGACGATTGCCGTGTAATCATTTTTCATAAACGGTATTATATCTGATAATTGCTTCTCCGGCTAATAAGCTATAATTACCAAAACAGTAAGAGGATAAGACATGCAAAATCTCTTTGAAGAGGTGCGCTCACTCGATCAGCGCTGCTACAATGAATTTGCTCTGAGTGAAGATATCCTGATGGAGCATGCCGCTGACGGTATGGCCGATTTCATCCATAATCAGTATGAGGAGCATGAGAGCATCTGCATCGTCTGCGGTGCCGGCAATAACGGTGCGGACGGCATTGCCCTGGCCCGGCTTCTGCATCGTGATTTCAACGTTTCGCTGTTTCTGCCGTTTGGCGCAAAAACAGAGATGGCCAAACTACAGCAGAGACGCGCAAAGGCTGTTGGCGTTACCATCGTTTACGCGCTACAGGAGTGCGACATACTCGTCGATGCCCTTTTTGGCAGCGGGTTCAGCCGCAGTTTTGACGAGGAGACCCGAGCACTTTTGGAAGAGATGAACAATCTCAATGCCGAGAAGATCGCCTGCGATATGCCCTCGGGGCTTCACCTTGACGGCACATTGGAAGAAGAGAGTTTTATCGCCGATGTGACACTCACGATGGGGTCGCTTAAGCGCGGAATGTTCAGCGACAGCGCAAAAGAGGTCATCGGCAGTGTCTATGTCATCGATCTCGGTGTCAGCAGAAAGGTCTATGAAAAGCCGTCAAACTGGAAGTTATTGGATCCTGAAGACCTTCGTCTTCCACACCGTTTTAAACGCAACAGCCATAAAGGTACCTATGGCCATTTAAGCGTGATCTGCGGCGAAAAACCGGGGGCATCCATCATGGCCGGCTCTGCAGCGCTCCATTTTGGAGCGGGTCTCGTCACCCTCATCAGCAACACGCAGGAGCAGATCCCTCACGAACTGATGCAGTCCCATCTCTTGCCCTCCTCGACCAGCGCGATCGCTTTGGGCATGGGGCTCGGAACCGAATTTTCAAACGAAGAGCTGCTGACACTGCTGGATAATGATCTGCCGCTTCTTCTCGATGCCGATATCTTCGCGCATCCGCTGTTAACCTCGCTGCTTACACGCAAGGACATCGTCATCACACCGCACCCAAAAGAGTTCACAACGCTCTTAAAAGCATGCGGTCTTGCCGATATTACGGTCCAGGAGCTGCAAAAAAACCGTTTTCACTATGTCGAACTTTTCTGCAGCCGCTATACAGATGTGACACTCCTGCTAAAAGGCGCCAATGTCATTATCGCCCAAGACAAGAGCTACTACATCAATCCGCATGGCACCAATGTATTGGCAAAAGGGGGCAGCGGCGATGTTCTGGCCGGTTTTATCGGTGCCCTGCTGGCACAAGGGCATGCCCCGCTGCAGGCAGCACTTAATGGCTCTTTGGCGCACACTGCTGCCGCAAAAGCCTTTGATAAAAACACATACGCACTCACCCCGCATGATCTGATCGAAGCCGTAACGACGCTATGAAAACAGGTACCAACAGTTCAATGAAGAGAGGTACTTACAGGGCTAAAGCCCCATACATGGGAGCAACTAAATTGGGAATCGTAAAATGCTGAATCGTAAAATCGTCATACTCTTCAGCGGTGAAGGTTCCAACCTTCTCAATATCATCGAAAAACTGCACAATAAAGAGCTTGAGGTGGTCGCCGCTATCACCAACCGTCCCGATGCCGGAGGGATCGCCAAAGCAAGGGCACACCATATACCGGTCGACATTATTGATCACAAAAAGTATGCCGACCGGGAGAGTTTCGACCGTGCCCTCTTAAAACAGGTCCGATCCTACGCACCCGACCTCGTCGTTTTGGCAGGGTTCATGCGTATCCTGACACCCGTTATCACCCAAAATATCAAGGCGATTAATGTCCACCCTTCCCTGCTACCGCTATTCAAAGGGGGCAACGCCATCCGGGAGAGTTTTGAGAGTTCAGAGCCGACGGGCGGCATCAGCATACACTGGGTCAGCAACGAACTCGACGGCGGTGAGATCATTGCCCAGGAAAGCTTTCAAAAAGAAGCTGGAGAGACACTCGAAAGCTTTACGGCAAAGATCCGGGCACTGGAACACAAACTGCTTCCCGAGACAATCGTGCAGATACTTAAAGCGCTTTGAGGCTTCAATAAAGTAAGTCATTTTACAGTCTCACTATGTTATAAACCCAACATTAACTCGGGAGCATCATTGGTATGCGCCTGGCAAACCCTGGAGAAGTTATGGATAATATTTTAAAAATCGGAAAATATGAACTAGGCAGCCGCCTGATTGTAGGCAGCGGGAAATATGCAGATTTTGAGACAACCAAAGCAGCAACGCTGGCCTCGGGTTCGGAGTTGATCACCGTTGCTGTCCGCCGTCTGAACATCACTGATCCGAACAAAGAGAACCTGCGCGATACGTTTGCCGGTACCAATGTAAAGTTTCTGCCGAACTCGGCAGGCTGTGTTACCGCCGAAGAGGCGATCACGACCTTCCGCCTGACACGCGAAGCGACCGGTATCGATCTGATCAAGCTCGAAGTGATCGGCGACACGCAGAAGACACTTTACCCCGATGTTCTGGAGACGATCAAAGCCTGCGAGGTCCTCGCCAAAGAGGGCTTTACTATCATGGCCTACACCTCGGACGACCCGATCATGGCAAAACGCCTTGAAGACGCAGGCGCAGCAGCGATCATGCCGTTGGCAGCACCTATCGGTTCGGGGCTCGGCGTCCAGAACCCCTACAACATCGTCTTTGTGCGTGAAGCGGTCAACCTGCCGGTCATCGTGGATGCCGGTATCGGCTGTGCAAGCGACGCCGTCTACGCGATGGAGCTCGGCGCCGACGGCGTACTTACAAACACTGCTATCGCCCAGGCGCAGAACCCGATGGTAATGGCCGAAGCGATGAAGCATGCGATCGTCGCCGGCCGTATGAGCTACCTTGCCGGACGCATCCCGAAACGTCCTTATGCAACCGCGTCCTCTCCTGTCGACGGAATGATACAGTTTTAATTTTCCACGGAGAGCAAACACTCTCCGAAACCGAGGAATTTGCTTTTCCTTAACAACGCTTCTTCTCCATTTATCCGCCTTAACAGCGTCTCCTCCTTTAAACATCCAAACTGTGTGAATGTTTAAGCTCTTTGCGCATAACAATAGTTTATGATTGAAAAAAAGGAGCTGCATTGCGCATTGTCTCACTCTTACTCATTCTTATGCTTTCCCTTTTAGCGTCACCGCAAACTGCACAGAAGCTTGGCTATCAGACCGACTATCAAAAAGCGGTTGCTATTGCCAAAAAAGAGCAGAAACCGATCATGCTCCTGGTCGTCACCTCCTACTGCCCATGGTGCCGAAAGTTTGAACGCAAAACCCTTGCATCCGAAACAATCGCGACCACTGTTCGCTCAAAATTTGTTCCTGTCATTGTCGACCGCAACAAAGATGCGGAGAATTTCCCGAAAAAATTTCAGACGCCGCGTATTCCTACGGTCTTTTTTGTCGATCCGAACGATGATATGGAGTTCTGGGAGACAATCGGCTATGTCAAAAAGAGCGAGTTTGCCGATGCATTGAAAGAGGCGGAAAGCCTCTATAAAAAGAGAAAAAAGTGATTTTCAGAAGATGACCGCGTCCCAGGACAAGCTGCTGCAAACTTTACTATGTCTCTATCTTGCGGAAGATCCTGCACCTTCTAAAAGGTAAGTATCCCCATCAAATGCAACATGACAGTCACCAGTCCGACAGGAGCAATATAACGCAGGCTGAAGTACCATACTCCAAACAGCTTCCCGAACTGGGGTTTCAGTATCGATTCGACACGTTCTTTCTCCATGATGTGGCCGACAAATATCGCCATAATCAGACCGCCCAGAGGCAGCATAATCGACGCGGTAATAAAGTCGATCCAATCAAAGAAATTGCGCGAACCGAAGGTGAGCATCTGGCCGTATTCGCTGGAATTTGACAACAGCGCGATGATCCCGACAAAGTAGAAAAAAAGTCCCACGGTGACCGCTGCCAAAAAACGCGGCATCTTAAAGCGGTCTATCATATACTGGACCATTGGCTCCACAAGCGAAACAGCCGAAGTAAGTCCCGCGAAGGCGAGCGCGATAAAGAAGATCACGGCAAAAAAGTTGCCCAATATGCCCATCTCATAGAAGACTGCAGGCAACGAGATGAAGACAAGTCCGGGACCGGCAGAAGGCTCGGCACCATACTCAAACAAAAAGGTAAACAGCATCAGCCCCGCCAGGAGCGCAATACCGGTATCAAGAGCAACAACGGCCAGCGCGCTTCTGACCAGACTGCTCTTTTTAGGAAGCGAAGCCGAATAGGTAAGAATCGCCCCCATCCCGAGAGAGAGGGTGAAGAAGGCATGTCCGACAGCCGTCACAAAGGAGTCTGAGGTCAGTTTGTGCCACTCCGGCTGGAACATAAACGCCCACGCCTTGGAAAATCCGTCCAGGTTAAGCGCATAGAGGAACATGCCGCCGACAATAAGAAAGAGCATCGGCATCAGGATCAGGTTAAGCCGTTCGATCCCCCCTTTGATCCCCCGAACCAAAACCGCCGTGACGACTAAAAAGGCGATCGTGTGGTAGACGAGCTGCGTTAGCACCCCCTCTTGCAGCATATGCGTAAATGCAGACTCTGCGGCTGGCACAGAGTCAGGGAGTTTTATAGCCGCCACCGCGATGTAGTGAAATATCCAACCGATCACCACCGAGTAAAAGGTCATGATCAGCAATCCGGCTACACTCATGAAGCCGCCGTATTTCCAGGCACCCTTGTGTCGGGGCGCCAGCTCTTCGAAACTGGTCACGCTGTCACGGCGGCCCAAATAGCCGATCAGCATCTCGGCAAGCATAACCGAAAAACCGATCGCCAATACCGTGATGAGATAGACAAAGACAAAAGCACCCCCGCCATTTTCACCGGTAATATAAGGAAACTTCCAAATATTGCCCAACCCTACAGCACTTCCTGCCGCTGCCAAAATGAAGCCTACCCGGCTAAAACGTGCTATTTTCATTCAAAATTCCTACCTCATTCTTGCAAATCATTATAATCAAATACACTTTAAGCAAATTACTATTGACAAGAAATAAAATTTGTTCTATAATTCCGCCTCACTAATTTGATATGATCATTTTAGATGAACAGGTCGGGGCGTAGCTCAGTATGGTTAGAGTACCTGGTTTGGGACCAGGGGGTCGAAGGTTCGAGTCCTTTCGCCCCGACCACTTTTTATTTCTTATTTTTATTCTCTTTAGTACAGATGGTGAGATTAGCTCAGCTGGTTAGAGCACTGGTTTGTGGTGCCGGGGGTCGCGGGTTCGAATCCCGTATCTCACCCCATTTATAGAAGACAAAAATTTGAAATAATACATTTTTACAGTGTGCGCCCGTGGCTCAACTGGATAGAGTAGCGGTTTTCGGCACCGCCGGTTACAGGTTCGAATCCTGTCGGGCGTACCACATTAATTGTGCGCTCTTAGCTCAGCTGGATAGAGCAACGCCCTTCTAAGGCGTAGGTCAAAGGTTCGAATCCTTTAGGGCGTACCACTTTTTTAAACGTTAAATGAACGAAATCCATTTAACTACGCTAGACGCTGAGTCACTAAAGCTTTTGCAAAAATATTTGCAAAGAATTTATTGCTGAAGTATCAAGCATTTTAATATTGTTAACAAATCACATGCGGACGTGGTGGAATTGGTAGACACGCCAGACTTAGGATCTGGTGCCTTACGGTGTGGAGGTTCAAGTCCTCTCGTCCGCACCATTTATTGTTTATTGTTAACTTTATTTTTTGACTTATTATTGCTAAAAGCACACGCGGACGTGGTGGAATTGGTAGACACGCCAGACTTAGGATCTGGTGCCTTACGGTGTGGAGGTTCAAGTCCTCTCGTCCGCACCATAGCAATAAGTCAATTAGGTATCGCGGAATAGAGCAGTTCGGTAGCTCGTCGGGCTCATAACCCGAAGGTCACAGGTTCAAATCCTGTTTCCGCAACCAAAACAAAACAAATTACTTTCAAATTAACTATTGGGGTATCGCCAAGCGGTAAGGCCTCGGTTTTTGGTACCGATATTCGGGGGTTCGAATCCCTCTACCCCATCCAACTGCACAAAATAACTTCACAAAAAATACTTTTATCTTGCCCAATTATCGACATGGGTCCACTTTAACTGCTTTATATTTTCCATTTTTTGTTTTTCAACAAATATAGTATAAAATCATCTTACCATGTGACCATTAGGTTTCTTTGATCTTTTCCGATGCCGATACTACAAGAAGGAGCGATGTTTGAGACCAGTTGTCTATGCTGTTTTTTTTATGCTCGCTACCGCCTTGCTTTGTGCCTCTGATACCAATCAGAGCGAAACCGCAATAGAGCGCCCCATATCTGATGGCAGCTTTTTTTACTCCGACAACAACAGTTCAGAAGATATCAACGGTACCAGATGGTTCTCTTTACCTGACTTTATAAGCGGCAGAAGCTGGTTGTATTACCATGGATTTCTGAGCGGTATGGATACGGTCTACTTTTATGGCACAGATATCGTTATCGTTTTAGGGTCAGGAATCGATTACTCCATATATCGTCTGTTCAGCTCCGATAAGAATGTTACGACACAGACAGATATAAACCTGACGGCCGGTGATGATGTAAATATGACCGAGCTGATCGAAGCGTTCGAAGACGGCGAAGATAATGACAGTATGGAGCAGTTTATATCATCCCCAGAAGGCCAGGTCCCCTTAGCGAAGCAACGCATTTCACAAAAAAAAGACAAAAGTGAACAGGATTATTTTCTATCACAATGGTTGTATGACAATGTAAACCATGACTATTTAGATAGAAAAAATCCTAGTTTTATACGTCTGCGTGGCGGATATGCCTTTGATTACAGAGGAGAAAACGGCTACATCTACAGTATTACCGCCCGAGTACTGATACCTCGGACGCAAGAGAAACTTGATCTTGTCATCGGTGATGAGACCAAGAACAGTTCGGATCTGTCGCTGGAAGGTACCGAGGCAGAACGTAATACAAGTATCGCATTGGGGGTGAACGATGTTTTTACGATGATCGAGCCGGTTAAGAGCAAGATACTTGTCGGGTTCTCAGGCATAACTAATCCTTACGCAAAAGCTGCCTTTGACTACGAAGCGCTGTTTGGCACTTGGTTGGTTGTGCCGCATCAAGTTTTTAAATATTCTGTTGAAGCCAAGTTTGAGGAGTGGACCAATCTGGACTTCAGGCACAGGTTCTCAGACAAAATAGTGTCCTCTATGCTGTTTCAACGCTCCACAGAGAGCAGAACCGACGGTATGGAGTACTTTATGCAGCCGAGTGTCAATTTTAGAATGGGCTGGTACGGAAATATCACACCCTATCTTGGCATCTACGGGCGCACCAAAAAGCAGCCCGAAGATAAAGACGGTTATCGCCCTAAACGAGGTCTATACCGCTATGCCACCGGCATTAACTGGAGCAGAAAGGGTCCACGGAAATATATTGTATACCGGCTGCAGCCTATTCTGTACTATGACGACAAGTATAAATTCCAACCGAACTACTACGTGAAGGCGCTGCTCGAATTCTATTTTGGCGTGCGGGATTAGGTTTCTCGGCAGCCCGAAAATTTCAGAGAATAAAACAATTTTTGAATTTTAAAAATAAAGGGATAGATGGCTCGGGGGAACACCGAGCCACACTTTGAACTTAAGGAGTGTATAAATGAAAAACTCAACAATCTCAATCATTGAGGTAATAAAATTATAGGCTATTGAGGTTAACCATTTGTAAATATTTTCTATCTTTATGGGTATAATGGCACGATGCGATGGCGAGATATTAAACAGAAAAAAAACATTTCAACTCCTCCCCAAAAACCAAAAGTACAGTATGCAGGGTTTTGGAGCCGGACACTCGCCTTTATAACCGATGTTTTTATGATCGGGATCCCTATCACCATCATCATTATGATCTTTTTTGGTTACGAACAGACACAGACAGCCGGTTTCACTGATGCCGTTATGCAGACGCAAAAAGCACAGGAGCATGCCCCCAACCCTCTCGCTTCTGTTGTCCAACTGCTCCTGTTCATGGCTTCTTTTGTTTTCTTATGGAAACTGGCCGGACAGACCCCCGGCATGAAAATAGCACATATTGAGATAGTGGATGCATCAAGTTTTAAAAGGCCTTCCTATCTGCAACTTGTCACCCGTTTTTTCAGCTATATTTTCTCGATCTTTTTCTTTGGCTACCTCTGGGGACTCTTCCGCAAAGATAAACGAATGCTTCACGATCTTATCAGCCGCACGGCCATTATTTACAAAACAGCCTAGCTTCAATGACTGCACTTATCGCCCTCTTCTACTTCTTCTACTTTGCAATCGTGGCCATCTATGTCATTTTTTTGCCCAAAGTACTTTCCATGGTGGGCTACACCCCTTCTGAGATCGGTATTATCTTTGCCGCAGGTCCCTTGGTGCGTTTTGCCATTCCGTTTCTCTTTCTCAGAGGGGTCAAACTCGACTTAACGACCTTTAACGGCGCGCTTCTGCTGCTACTGATTGCTGGCCTCTCATTTTTTGTCACCCTCGAGAGCTTCTGGCCCCTGCTCTTTAGTAATATTGCCATGGGCATCGGGATGAGTCTTATCCTGCCCTATATTGAAGTGATCGCGCTCTCGCTTATCGGCAAAGAGTCTTACGGAAAGGTCCGTCTCTTCGGCTCCATCGGCTTTATATTGGTGGCCCTTGTTCTCGTAAAATTTCTCGACGTTCCCGCAACCGCACTGCTCTATCTGCTGGCCATGATCGTCTCAACGGTACTTGTCGGCTATCTCATTGCCCATCTTGACAACAAAAAAGAGCTGCAGCCTGAAAGTATTCAAGGCAAGCACCTCAACCTGTTTGCCCACTGGCCGCTCTGGCTCGGGTTGATGCTGATGCAGGTCAGTTTCGGCCCCTTTTACAACTTCTTTACCATCTATGCGACGGAACATGGGGTCTCTCTTGATACGACGATCTACCTCTGGAGCTTTGGCGTCATCGCCGAGATCATCCTCTTCTACTTTCAAGGGCCGCTGCTGCGCCGAAACCTGCTTAAACTCCTCGAGTTCGCATTGCTTATCACTATCATCCGATGGCTGCTGACGGCGTTCTTTCCCGACAACCTCATCCTCCTTTTCTTTGCACAGAGCCTGCATGCCTTCAGTTTTGCCCTCTTTCATACCGCAGCGATCAGCTATCTTTACGAACTCTACAGCGAACGCAAACTTGCCCAGCAGTTCTTTTTCGGGATCAGCTATGGGATGGGAGGCTTTATCGGGGCGGTTACAGCCGGGTATATCTATGAGCTGTGGCCTACGGCACTCTTTCTTTATGCCGCGGCTGTCGCAGCTGCGGCACTCCTATCGATCCGGTTTGGCGCCAAATTTCCAGCCGATTGAGGTGATCTGCTGAAAATCGGTCTTGTTGACACCGATCCCCGGCCGGCTGTCGTGTGCGTGTGTAAGCTCGATTTTTACGAAAAGCTCTCTGTAGACGGAAACACTCAATGAGGCGGCCTGATTGAAGTAGTAGTCGTTCCAGTCGTCCGTCTTGGGCTGATAATATATGCCCAGTGAAAGACGGGCGTCCGTTCCGAACTTCTTGGTATAGGAGAGATAGCTGTTGACCCTTGTGTTACGTTCGACGGGGTCGCTCTGCGTTGTGTAGCTCAGGTGCTCATAATAAGCGCCGAGGCCGATGTAGATGCGTCCGAAAGTGCCGGCTTCGTAAAAGCGCCACCGCAATCCGCCACCGCCAAGAAGTCTGCGCTGAATGCTGCGAAAGTCATCCCCTTCGTTCTGGGCAAAAACCTCCCAGTTCCACTCCGGCCTCCGCAGCGTATGGAGAAAACGGTAGTGGGCATAAGCCTTGTTCTCATTTTTTGTACCGGCAACCTGCCCATAGGCGTAAGAGAGGTCAAGCCAGGTCACATAGCTTCTGTTGTTGTCGTAGCTGACAGACGCGCTTAGGTCGAACTCGTCTTTGTCGGTATTGCCGCGTTGTGTATTGTTCGATGCCGAGAACTGGCCTGCGATGCCCGGACGAAGCCCCACTTCATTCGGTGCGATCTGAACAACACCAAAAAGAGGTATGGTAAGAAAAAGCGTAAGAAAAAGAAAGTGTTTATACATAGATTCTGCCCAGTTAAAAATTGAGCAAATTATAGCAACCCAAGCTTTTTTGAGCTTGGGTTTTTGGTATTAAAAGTCGACGATCAATGCTGCCAGGAAGACACGGTCCGTGTGCGAGCGGACATCAGCCGCTATGTTATTGGTGTAATCGACCGTATAGCTTACACCGAGCGAGAGTGAACTGTTGATTTTGCTCTCGACCGCTGTTTTGGATTTTGCAAAATAGTTTGAGCTGTCTGAGAATTGACTACGATACATCAGATACTGAATGAACCTGGATGTCTCTGTCATTTGCAGCGTATAATCCAAAGAAGCCTGCCATGAAGCGTACTGGTCGGGGTTCTCGTCCGTCAGGGTCTCATCGCGGTATTCGTCCCACGACCAGAGAATATTGGCCTGGAATTTCAGCTTGTTTGTATCACTCTTAAGTGCTTTCCAGATCGCACCCGGCCCGGTATAGGCCTGATAGACGTAGGTTGAGAACTTGTCGCCCTTTCCTCCGGCAAGGTAGTTGAAGGCCCAGTTCTTATTAAAGTTGTAGTCATAGTTCAGCTCGGCGTCCCAACGGTTTTTTGTTGCAGCCGTCTTGTCTGTCTCAAAATCTTTATTGGTAGAATAAAGCACGTTGCCGACAAAACGGAGCCCGTTGCTAAAGAGCGTGTAATCCATTTTCAGATTACCGGCAAGGTCCTGTGACTGCGTATTTCCCGCCGTATTGGTATACCCCAGTTCGGCATGTGTTTTCAGAACGTTTTCGTCGGCTGCCGACACTCCTGTAACAAGGCCGGCTATAGCCATTAAACTTACTATTCTTTTCATTAATTATTCTCCTTTATCCATATGGACATCCATTTGCGGGAATGGAATAGTGATGCCGGCCTCATCGAGCGCATATTTGATCTCTTCAATGATCTCAAAGTATGCCGGCCAGTAATCAGCCGAATTGACCCAGGCGCGGACCGTAAAATTGACACTGCTGTCAGCGAGCTCTTTGACCGCCACCAGCGGTTCCGGATCACTCAGTGTGAGGCTGCTGTTGGCAATAACCCCGTACATGATCTCTTTTGCTTTTTTGATATCTTCATCATAACCGATGCCTACGGTGTGGTCTACCCGGCGAACGGCCTTCGTAGAGAAGTTCGTGATGTTTCCCGCGGTGATGGCGGAGTTCGGCACGATGATCAGCCGGTTGTCCACCGGGCTGATCGTCGTGGTGAAGAGACTGATCTTGTCGACGGTACCTTCTGCCCCGCCGGCATTGACATAATCACCCACCTTGAAGGGACGGAAGACCAAAATAATAACCGCTGAACCGATGTTGGCGAGCGTGTCTTTAAGGGCCAGACCGACGGCAAGACCGGCAGCACCGAGAATGGCCATAAAAGATGTTGTCTGAATACCCAGGTTGCCGATTGCTGCAAGCAGGACAACCGCCATAAGCGCATAATAGACCGTGCTTCTTGCGAAATGGATCAGGGTCGCTTCTACCTTTTGGAGGGTCAGCGCTTTTTCAGTCAGGTCGCGAAGCCCTTTGGCCACAGCTTTACCCACGTAGAATATGATCAAGGCACCGACGATCTTCAGGCCGTATTCCGCACCGTACTGAATCGCCAGATCCCAATATTTATTGACATCCAGATTGATGCCCAGCTGTTCACCCACTTGATTAATATCGGTCATATCGGCCATTTCAGATCCTTATATTTCGGAGTTATGCATCTATTCTAGCAAAATTTCTCTTCGTATCCATTACATAATTACACTGTTGGCAATACCCTACGCGCTTGGCGCATCTCCTCCACCCGAAGCGCCAAACGCTGATAATAGGGCGTGTTTGACGATCTAAACGCCTCAAGCAGAGGACGGTATTTCTCATAATTTCCCCATGCCTTTGTTGCCGGATCGGGCCGTCCCCGTTTAGTCAGTTCAAAGGAGACCGCCGCATTGATAAACCCTTTCAGAAGTTTCATCTCCATATCATCTTCAAACCGCCGCGGAAACCAGATCTCCTCCAGGGCCTCATGCGCATCATAAAACCGCTCTTCATCGAGGCAACAGACAAACAGGTCCAGATGTTCCGTGTAATCCCTACTCATTCTTGCCCTCAGGCCTATCGGGCAGAAGCTGCATATTTTTACGCCAATAGCCGCGTCCTCCCCGCAGCGAGATACAGTGCTGCTTGGGAAACCTTGCCCGAAACTCTTCCAAACGCTCTTTCGTTCCTTTTCCCGTATCGCAGTAAAAGACAAACACCGAACCCTCAGGCTCGTTTTGCAGCTCAAAAGGGTTGTAAACCACCGTATCGGCCTTCTCTATCGGCGAAAGAATCGTATCGATCAACAAAACTTTTACACCCTCTTTTGCCAAACGCTCTTTTTCACGCAGAAACTGCTCCTGCGTCCACTCATCCGGAAATTGTTCATTCATCGTATTCAGCCCATTGTTTTTCAAAATTCTAACAAAGCTTCCGCCATTTTGTACTTTGTTTTAAGACTAGCGCTAAAACTTCAGCAATCACCCGAAACTAACCCGAAACTAACCCAAAACTAACTACACTTTCTTATGTCTAAAAAGAAAAAATTCATTAAACTCAATCAGACCATCCGCCACTATTTCGGCGAAGAGGGTTTTGATGCCGGTATCGAACGCGTTGACGAAAAAACGCTGATCGAACTTGCCCATACGCTCGGTCTTGTACCGGAAAGCTATTCCAAGAAATCCCTGCTGCGCATCTATCGCACCCTCTGGTCGGAAGCCGACATAGAACTGCGACGTCATATTGTCGATTTTTTTAAGGCCGAGGGCAAAGTCTATCTGCCGACAACGCCCAAGGCCAGTCAGCATGAACGCAGCGACAGGATCGATGAACTGCTCGAAGAGCTTGATGTCACCGATGAGGAGCGCATCGAACTGCATAAAGCCTTTAGCGACGTGCGCACCCGAAAGATCAACCTCTTCAAACTTCAAAGCAAACTGGAGCTGATCCGTTTTGAGCAGAAAAAAGCAGAGATAGAAAGAGCGGTGCAAGGGCACTTCGACATCGAAGACAGGCTGGAGTTCAACGCCTCTCTCCAATACAATATCCATGGCGAGACGTTTCGAAAGATCCAGCCGTTGAAAACAAAAGCTTTTCCTTTTTCTTTTTTACAGGAGGCACCTGCGGAACAGATCATCAGCGAGCTAACCGAGACAAAAACAGCACTAACCACTCTAAAACAGAATGAGCTCTCTGCCTTCTTGCAGGGTATTGCCAAACCGCACCCTTACCTGTCGGATGAGGAGATGGTATCTGCGATCAAAAGAGCCCAGCCTGACAGCAATGTGACACGGTTCGCCTTAAATGACGAGATCCTCACAAGGATCATCGCACAGAGCATTCCGCTGCACTCTCTTGCACAGACCCTCACTGAGATCATCATCGTCATCAATACCGACTTTAAGCCGCCTCAAACAGAGCATTCCATCGCTTATGAACTTCATCTTATCCTGCCCAAAGATGAGACCCTGCGGACAATATGGTCGGGAGAGTCTCTTGACCTCTCTGAAAAGCTCCGTTGCGAACAAAAAGAGCATGAGGCCCATTTTCTTCAGGAGTATGAAGCACTGCTAAACAGTGCCAAAGAGGCGGCGGCCGCGCTCCAGCTCGGCGACGAGGAGATCAGCGAAAAAATCCTCGAATTTCTGCTCCCGCAGCTTCATGAGGATCTTCTTATCTCAAGAAAAGCGGCTAAACGCGTCTTAGGCCGATTCAACGACTCCATACACGATGCCCTGCTAAAACACCAGCGCCAGCAACTTCTTGCCCGCACTATCCGCGACTTTAAAAACCTTTTTCCCCTGGCCCGGGAACTGCGTCGTAAACTCGTATTGCATATCGGTCCGACCAACAGCGGTAAGACCTACCAGGCGGTGAAAGCGCTGGAAAAAGCGGATACCGGCTACTACCTTGCCCCGTTGCGGCTTCTGGCTCTGGAGGGTTATGAGACCCTGAAAAAAGAGGGGATTGCCAGTTCCCTGATCACGGGGGAGGAGCAGCTTATCAACGAAGAGGCCACCCATATCTCATCCACGATAGAGATGCTCAATTTCGAAACGGACGTGGATGTCTGTGTCATCGATGAAGTGCAGATGATCGACGACCGTGACCGCGGTTGGGCCTGGGCCAATGCCATCATCGGTGCCCCCGCCAAGACCGTCATCATGACCGGTTCGCCCAACGTCAAAGAGGCTGTCATCGCCTTGGCAGAATACCTGAACGAACCCCTTGAGATCATAGACTTTGAACGCAAAAACCCTTTGGAGCTGCTCTCACATGCCACCCCGATCAATGAGATCCACCCGGCCACCGCCGTTATCGCTTTTTCACGTGCGAACGTGCTTCGGCTTAAACAGCAGCTCTCCAAAAACTACCGTGTAAGTGTCGTCTATGGCAATCTCTCTCCCGAGGTTCGCCGTGAAGAGGCCCGGCGCTTTCGGGAAGGAGAGACCGACGTCTTGGTTGCGACCGATGCTATCGCCATGGGGCTCAACCTACCCATCAAGACCGTTCTCTTCTCACGCGGCGACAAATTTGACGGCGTCAGTCAGCGTCCGCTCATCCCATCCGAGATCCATCAGATAGCCGGACGTGCGGGGCGGTACGGCCTGCATGAAAAAGGCTATGTCGGGGCCCTGCGGCCGGATGTGCTCATCCATCTTAAAAACACGTTTCATGAAGAGGCGCCTGCGATCAAGATCCCTTTCAACGTAATGGCAAACCTGGAGCACATCAAACTCGTCGGCGGTATTTTGGAAGAGAACTCGCTCGAAGAGATCCTTCAGTTCTTCGTCAAGAACATGAAGTTCAACGGCCCTTTCCGCGCTGCCAACCTGGAGGACATGCTCGAAGCTGCCCAGATAGTCGACCAGTATCATCTCGACCTCCCGACCAAGTTCCATCTTGCCTGTGCCCCGCTGACACTGCGTTCACCCTTTATTGTAGCGGCCTTTGAACGCTACCTGCACCTGCTTGAAAACGACGAGTTTATCCCCTATATTCCGCCGAGCAACCTGGGAAGCTATGCGCTGAGCATGGATGAACTTCTCGAAGCAGAGGATTATGTCAAAGAGATCTCGCTCTACCTCTGGCTGAGCTACCGTTTTGATGACTATTTTATCGATGCGCAAAAAGCGAGAGAGAACCGTATCACACTCAACAACTTCATCGAAAACTCGCTAAAACAGAGCCATTTTGTCCCGCGATGCCGCCAATGCACCAAAGCCCTGCCGCTGGAGTCGAAGTTCCAGATCTGTCAAAGCTGTTTTAAAAAAATGAACATGGAAAAGAGAAAAGCTGATAGACAGAACAGCGGCGATGTAAGACCGAAAAGAAGACGATGACCTCCGGGTCTGACGTTGTAGCGTTTGTCTATGTTATCGGCAACTATCTGTTGCCAATAACTTCCAATACTATTTATCGGATCAGATCACTGTAGTCGAAGTGGTTCGGTTTGAGATAGAACTTATTGTCAGAGACGATAATACGGGCGTCGCCTTCGGCATGTTTTTCAAAACGTGCCGCTATTTTCTCGCGTTTTTTCTTGGAGAACATCTTCAGTTTCAGGAACTGTTTCAAAGAGACAAGATCGTGCTCTTCATCGAGGACATCGATGACATCCTCAGCAGGATCATCATACAGAACTTCATCCGACGCGACCGCCTCTTCGATCACCGTATCCATGTTTTGATGGGTCAGGAATTTCGAAGCCACCACCTGCAATACATTTTTCAGCTGGGCATCGCGCTCTTTATAGATCTGCTCGATCTTCTCTTTTTCCGCGATCAGCATCTGCTCACGCTGCTCACGCAGGGAGCGTGTTTCACCCTCCAACTCTGCGATCTTTGCTTTTAGCGCGCTGTTCTCCTGCTCGATATAGCTGTAATATTTGTCATTTCCGGCACTGTTTTGCGCCGGGGGATTTTTTGCATCGTCCATGACTACATACTTGATACCGTGTTCAATAACGCAGTCAAGCGTCCCGCGGCGGATGCGGTTGTGGATCGCCTCTTTTGAGACCTTGTAGTGTTCGGCAGCTTCGGCTACGGTCATTTTGCTCATCTTCACTCCTGGGTTTTAACAGTGATGCGTCCGGACACATCGACTTTTATGATTGTTTATCGCATGTTTTCAAAGACTAACGGCGCGTCCCACTCCATCGCGCGTATCTCTCTGATCACTTTTTGAAGCTCATCGATCTGTTTTGATTTAACACGGATATGGTCCCCCTCCAAAACAGCGCTCCCCTTGATCTTCATCTTTTTGATCTCGGCGACGATCTTTTTCGCCTCTTTGGACTCGATGTAATCAACGATCTTGTAGACGATACGGCGGTTTCCTCCGCTGCTGTCTTCGACTTTCGCCTCATCAAGGACCTTGGAACTGAGGTTGTGTTTGAGCAGACGGCCTATCACGATATCCTGGAGCGCTTCGAGTTTGTTATCACTCGACGTTGTTAAGGTCAGGGTTTTCGCTTTTTCATTGTAGTCGATCTCGCAGGTGATCCCTTTAAAGTCAAAACGGTTCCCCACTTCGCGCGTTGCCTGAAGGATCGCATCTTTAAAATCCTGCATGTCGATCTTGGCGGAAATATCTACTGAATGTTCTTTTGCCATTGTTTCTCGCTTATAAAATGAATATACTAACCGAGTATAACAAAAGCAAACTGAGTTTTTTTGATTGGGTTGCTTAAGGATGAAGCAACAGCGGGTTTTATGATTTGTTTGGGCTGATAGTGTGAAGGAATTTTGACATTGAATGATAATGTAAGCTGTTTTAAATTGAATTTGATAGTAGTGATGTCACTTTTTCTTCTTGCTAGCTCAAGAAGAAAAACTAACGAAAAAGAAGAAGAGCAAGAACCTGACGGCTACCGTTACTACTCGAACTTTCAATTTTCAACAGTTGGCGTTCCGTCACTTCTGCCGGAATTAATGTCATGACAAAAAAGGAGCACAAACTTTATTGAAAATATAGTAATTGGATGTCAGTCTGTTGCTTAATACAAAGAGGCATAGCCGAATTGAAATGCGAAAGCTTTTAGACTCAAAAAGATGCGTCACCGCTTGGCTCTTTTCGAAACATCTGCAGAGCTGACTGGAACTCTCTTTTTCTCGTTAAGAAAATCACTCTGTCTGAGCGTCAGCGAGTTAGGGATTTTTAGAGCCAAAGGCGTAAAGAAAAAGGCAAACTGCTTTGCATTTTTTAGCCGACGCGCCAAGCTGTTATGCGTTAGCATCAGCGCGGCAGTATAATGAAAGGAAGGTAGTCGGCAGCCAGCCGACCTCGAAGCCGTTGAGAGAGCTTTTTTGCTTACTTTTTTTGCGGCGTAAAAAAGTAAGAGTGTATGCGACAAAAGTTATCAGTTCCGCCAACAATAACAACAGTTTCAGATCTTAAAAACTCGGTGCTCCGAAATCAAGCCCGCCGCCGAAGCCGCCGACAAACTTAGGATCCATGTACCCCAAAATGCCGCTCTTGTTGCGAAGCATGTCGATGTCGGATTTCGGCGCGATCCCCTGCGGGCAGACCGGCACGCACTCACCGCAAAGGGTGCAGTCCCAGATGCCGTTGGTCTGTACCGCTTCGATCTTGCCTGCGACATCGCTCTCGCGTTTGTCGCTCACATAGCGCCAGCTTCTTGTCAGGGCGAAGGGGCCGATGAACTCGCCGTTGACCTCGTAGACCGGGCAGGCGCTGTAGCAGGATCCGCACAGGATACAGTCGCTCTGCAGTTCGTTGACTGCGGCGTCCTCTTCTGACAAGGCGACTGCCGCGTCACTCTCGCCCGCCCAGGCCTTGGCGACTTTCGTAAAGTCAAGCGCCTTCTGCATGTCCACGACAAGGTCACGGATAACAGGCATGTTTTTAAGCGGTTCGACGACGTCGCCCTCCTGCGGTTTGTAGGCGCAGGCCAACACCTCTTTGCCGTTCACGCGCATCGCGCACGAACCGCAGACCGAGGAACGGCATCCCGAGGCAAAGCTCAATGTCGCATCCTGCTTCGTCTTGATCTCCGTCAGCATCTCCAGAAGCGTCGCCCCCTCCAGATCCACCTCATAACCGAGCCTCTCTTCGTGAACCTCGCCCTCGTCAATATAGCGTTTAATCTCTATTTTCATCTCGTATCCTTGCCCTGTTAAAACTTATTTAGAAAATCGACGCAGAGAACGCCGTCTTCACGCCATGAGATGGTGTGGGCACCGTAAACGGTGTCGTTACGATCGGGAATATCTTCACGGTAGTGCGCCCCGCGGCTCTCATTGCGGCTAATCGCGCCGACGACCATGATCTCGGCCAGCTCGACCATATTGCCGAACTCGATAAACTCGACCAGGTTGGTGTTATAGCTTTTAGACTTGTCTTTAGGCCCCATGAACGGAAGCTCTTTCTGTATCTGACGAATCGCTCCGAGAACGGCTTTCAACCCCATGTCGTTACGTTTGATACCGGCATTGTTATAGAAGATATTGCCGATGAAGTAGCGTTTCTCATAGAAATCGATCTGGTTGGTGAAGTATTTTACTCCCTGAACAAAGTTCTGATCTTTTTTCAGCTGCTCGGGATCCTCGATAACTGCTTCTATAGCGGCTGCCGTCTTCGCCGCATTCTCTCCCGCCTGACGGCCGAAGACGATCAGCTCAAGAAGCGAGTTGCCGCCCAGACGGTTTGCCCCGTGGACGTTGTGGTTGGCACATTCGCCGGCAGCAAACAGACCGCTAACCGCTGTTTGTGAGTCGGCATCCACTGCGATGCCGCCCATTGTGTAGTGGGCAACCGGTTTGATCGGGACCAGTTCATGCACCGGGTCGACATTCTCGTAGAGTTTGGCCAGTTTGCGCTCCTGCGGCAGCTCATGGTCGATGAAGGCTTCGCCCAGGTGGCGAATGTCCAAAAAGACCTCCCCGCTCTTTTCGATCTCTTCGGCAATAGCACGCGAGAGGGCATCACGGGGCTGCAGTTCGTCGGTAAAACGCTCACCCTTCGCATTGAGCAGATAGCCGCCTGCACCGCGGGCCGATTCCGAGATCAGTATCGATGAGTTTTTAAGGCCGGTCGGGTGGAACTGGACAAACTCCATGTCGCTGAGTTTGGCACCCGCCCGGATCGCTGCCGCCAACCCGTCGCCGGTAGAGCCCGTGGCGTTGGTCGAGTGTTTTTGGTAGATACGGCTGTACCCGCCTGTCGCCATAATGACCGTCTTCGCTTTGAACGCTTCGACCTCGCCCGTTTTGATGTTCAGCGCCGTTGCCCCGCCCACGGTTACCTTGCCCTTCTCGTCCGTCTGACGGATAAGGTTGAGCAAAAAGTACTCGTTGTAGAAGGTAATGCCCTCTTTGACACAGGTATCATAGAGCGAATGCAGTACCTTCAATCCGGTGTAGTCCTGGGCATAACAGGCACGCACTGCCGAGGCACCGCCTAAACGGCGCTGCGCAATCTTTTTCTCCTCTGTACGCGAAAAAGGCACACCGATACTGTCCAGCCATCTTACCGCCTCGACGCCGTCACGGCAAAGCTTCTCCACGGCCGCTTCGGAGGCAAGCCCCTGGGAAGATTTGAGCGTATCGGCGATATGCTGTTCAATACTGTCCTCTTCACCGATCGCGGCATTGATACCGCCCTGTGCCATCGAGGTCTGTGAGCGGGTCGGATAACTCTTGCCCAAAATGGCAACCGTGGCCCCTGCCTCTTTCGCACTAAGCGCTGCGACCATACCGGCACCGCCGCTGCCGATTACTAAAACATCAACCATCATCTGCCCTTCCAATTGTGTTGCGTGTATTTTAGCGAATTCGTTGTTAGGCAATGACACTCGCCCTCAGAACAAAGCCTTCTCTAAGATTTTTAGTTATGCATTCACCGTTCCAATTCGACGGCAGTAGGCTATAATACGATTATGACATCTGTATTTTTTTCCGTTCTCGGCATCTACCTTTTTATCGCCGTCGGCTTTGTCGCGAAGAGAAGCTTCAAAGAGAAGATAGATGAACGGACGCTTACGCTGCTCTCCGTCTATTTTTTACAGATCTTCCTCACCCTCTGGGGTCTTCTGAAGCGTCCCATCGATACCACCTTTCTTTATGCACCGCTGCTCTACCTGTTCATTATTGCCGTTGTCCTGATGCTGATGCTGCCCTTGGTGCGGTCCCTTTTCAAGGACCCAAAAGAGCGTTCCATCGCCACCGTCGCCGCGCTTATCGGCAACACGGGCAACCTCGGTATCCCTCTCGGTATCGCTATCTTCGGAGAGGAGTCCATCCCCTATACGACGGTGATCAACCTTGTCAATGTCTTCTTTGTCTACACCGTCGGGGTCTACTTCTACTCAAGGGGAACCTTCGATGTCAGAAAGTCGCTGCTTAACATCGTCAAGCTCCCTATCCTCTGGGCGGCCATGGCCGCCATTGCGCTCAACCTTGCCGGTTACACCCCCGGTGCCGTCGTCTCAAACACCCTGATGATGGGTGCCTATGCCTCTATGACGATGCAGCTGGTCCTCTTCGGTATCTACCTTTACGGAGTGAAGATCCGCGAGATCAATTTGATGCTTACCGGCTGGATCAACCTTATCAAGTTTCTGCTGCTGCCGGTGATCACCTACGGCGTGCTCCGTTTTGTGGAGCTTGACGAGATGATCGAGGGGGTTCTCTTTATGGAGCTGATCATGCCGCTGGCCGTTGCCAACGTCAACCTGGCATCACTCTACAACTGCCGCCCGCGCGATACGACGGTGCAGGTCTTTATCACCTCCCTCCTTTTTTTGGGTATTGTCTTTGTTTTTGTTAAAGTTCTGGACTACATCTAAGAAACAGGAAAGAAAAAAGGAGCAGTATGGTTATCGAATTGCATGATGAGAGCTACAGCGCGCTGGTCGAAAACAGCGATAAAGCAATCTTTATCGATTTTTACTCGCCGATGTGCGGGCCTTGCCAGGAGGTACTTGCCAATCTGCCCCACCTGGACAACTATTTCAATGAAGAGGCCGTCATCGCCAAGGTCGATGTGACGCAGAATCCGAAGCTGGCGCAAAAGTACCAGATCCAGAGCGTGCCGTTTTGTGTAAGTATCGGCGCCAAAGACAAGATGGTCAAGGATTATGAACTTGGCTCAGCCTCAGTCGACCGCTACATCAGGATGATCAAAAAGGCGCAGGGAAAAGGGTTCTTCTCCCGACTTTTCGGAAACTGATACAATGTTTTCACTCAACTTTATCACTTCCCTATTTTACGGTACTTTTTCCTCTTCGCATGGTCCTTTTTTTCTATAACGTCAATGCCATTTCGCTTGACAGTACCTTCACTTTGGAGTAAACTTAATAATTATGAAGGAATGAGTCTCTACACTCTCAGTCTTTCACAACCATCCAAAAAGTGATCCCAAAGACCGAACAAAAGCGAACGGATAGGTTATTCTAGTGATTGCTTAGAGAGGAGGTATTCAAAAATGAAAAAAGACAATCCGAACCCGCAAAAACGACCACCTAAAGAATTCGAATATAAGGAGCAAAGAAAAATTAGCCGGCGCAGTTTTTTAAAAAGCCTCAAGGGTGCCGGCTTAATGACCGCGGGTACCGTGATGGCAGGCGTCAATGCATTTGGCTCCGAAGCCTCTTCGGCAAGTGAAAAAGATAATGCCATCGGACCCGAAGCAGTCCCCATACAACTAACAATAAACGGCGTTCTCAAAGAGGTCTCCGTTGAACCTCGTGAAACCCTCGCAGATACCCTCAGAGACCACCTCCACCTTACCGGGACCAAAGTCGCCTGCAACCGCGGGTCCTGTTCGTCCTGCACCGTACTGCTTGACGGAGTGCCGGTAAATTCCTGCATGATATCGGCCCTTGACGCCGTTGGCAGAGATGTAAGCACCATCGAAAGCCTTGCCAGTAACGGTGAATTGCATCCCCTGCAGCAGGCCTTTATCGACCATGATGCGTCCCAGTGCGGCTTCTGCACGCCCGGGATGCTGATGAGCTGTGCGCATCTGTTACAGACGAATCCGCATCCTACCTTCGAAGAGGTTAAAAGAGCCATCAGCGGAAACCTCTGCCGCTGCGGTACCCACCCCCATATCTTCAAGGCTGTTCTGGAAGTGGCCGACAAGCAGAAAAGGAAGTGAAAATGGATATGCAACGTGTCGAAAGGGCCCTGGAAAAACTCAAGAGAGCAGTCGGAATCGGGATGAAGCGCATCACGATGCCTCACGGCATACCCGGTCACAGCCTGACGCAGGTAGAGCGGGAGGCACCTCAGGAAGAGCCGCCGGCATGGCCGATCAACGACGAGCTCAGTGTCGTCGGAAAAAGCGTGAAACGGCTCGATGCCCATGCCAAGGTGACCGGTAGTGCCAAATACACCTCCGATATCCGTCTGCCGGGGATGCTTTTTGGCAAGATGCTCTGCTCTCACCATCCGCATGCAAAGGTTATATCCGTCGACACGACTGCCGCGGCACGCCATCCCGGCGTCGCTGCCGTCCATCTCTTCGGCATGACCGATTCCAAGGACGATAGGGGGCAGGGAGAGTTCCCGGAGATCACATTCGCCGGCCAGCCGATCGCAGGCGTGGCAGCACAGAGCCTGCAGATCGCCGAGGAAGCCGTGAAACTGATCAGGGTAGAGTATCAGAAGCTTCCCTTTGTCGTCGATCTTGAGGAAGCACAGAAAAAGAGCGCCCCCGTCGCCTTTCATATCAACGTCGAAGAGAAATTTAGTGACAGAGGGGTGAAAATCAACGGCAACCGCTACGGTCCCTGGTACGGCAAACAAAAAGGCGACGTAAAAAGAGGATTTGCCGATGCGGATCTCGTCGTCGAGCGGACCTACAAAACGCAGGTACAGCACCACTGCTGTCTCGAGACCCACGGCGTCGTCGTCGACTACCGAGACGACGGCGTCACGGTCTACGCCTCGACCCAGAGCACAAAAAACGTCCGCGACGGCTTCGCACGAACGTTCGGCCTCCCCGCTAACAGGGTGCGGGTCATCTGCGAATTCATGGGCGGCGGGTTCGGCTCAAAACAGCAGCTGGGACGTACTGCCGTGATGGCCGGGTATCTTTCCAAAAAATCGGGTCGGCCGGTCTCTCTGATGCTCGACCGCAAAGAGGAGTTCCTCTCTGCCGGCAACCGCTCGAACTCCATTCAGCGCTTGAAGATCGGGGCAAGAAAAGACGGAACCCTGACCGCCGTCGAACTCCATTCGCGCGGTACCGCCGGGGTCGGTCGCAGCGCCGGGGTGGGAAACGTCGCCAGAAGCCTCTACCCCTGCGCCAATTTCTACTCCGAACACTACACAGTTTTGACCAATGCCGGCCCCGCCAAGCCCTTCAGGGCCCCCGGCAATGTACAGGGGGCTTTTCCCGTAGAGCAGCTGATGGACGAACTGGCCGAAAGACTGGGACTCGACCCTCTCGTGCTACGAGACCGGTGCGACAGGAGCGAGATCAGACGCCTCGAACGCCTTCGCGGCGCCGAGAAGTTCGGCTGGTCAAGAAGAAAAGTGGCCGGTGCCAGTTCCGGGACAGTAAAAAAAGGGCTCGGTATGGCCCAGGCGACATGGCCGAAAATGCTCAACTTGGATTCGACCGTCGAAGTGCTGCTTTTCAAAGATGGCGGGATCGAAGTCCGCTCGGGCGTCCAGGACATCGGTACCGGCACCAAGACGGTCCTCGCCCAGGTCGTGGCTGAAGAGCTGGGGCTGCAGCCTGAAGAGATCACCGTGCGCATCGGCGACACCCTCTTCCCAGACGGCCCGACTTCCGAGGGGAGCAAGGTCACCGGTTCCATCACCCCGGCGGCGAGGAACGCGGCCTATAAAGTGAAACGCCAACTCTTCGAGCAGGTCGCCAACACCCTGGGTACGGAGGCCTCTGAGCTCGCAGCGGCGGAGGGCCGTATCTTCTCCAAAAAAGAACCTTCGAAGAAAATCGCTTTTCAAGAAGCGCTCAGAATGATGAAAAACACCCAGATTGGTGCGACAGCAACCCGTTCAGAGAATTACGAGGGAAAACCCGTCAGCGAAGATCTCGGTTCCGTTCAGTTTGCCGAAGTGAGCGTGGACACCGAAACGGGGATCGTCAACGTTGAGAGGATCGTCACGGCAAACAGCTGCGGAAGGCCGATCAACATTGCCCAGATCGAAAGCCAGATTGAAGGCGCCGTGATTCAGGGGGTCTCCTACGCACTCTACGAGAACCGGGTCATGGACGCCGCAACAGGCCACCAGATGAACACCAACCTGCACCAGTATCAACTCCCCTTTTCAATGGAGATTCCCGAAATAGAAATCATCCTCATCGAAAGCTACGATGCAGCCACCTCTACCGATGCCGTGGGGATCGGGGAGCCTCCGATCATCGCAACGGCACCGGCCATTGCCAATGCGGTCTATAATGCCATCGGCGTACGCATCTACGAGTTACCTATAACACCGGACAAAGTGCTGAAAGCCTTGAACAAAATATAAGCACAGGACAGGGAGTCGATCAACATGAACAAATTTAGCTGGTACGATGCCAAAACCGTCGAAGACGCGTTGAAACAGGTTAACACTACTGCATCGGAAGCCCTCCAACCCGGGTCTTCCGAAAATACTGCTATTTTCAAATGCGGGGGGACCGATCTGCTTGACTTGATGAAAGAGGGGTTGCTAACACCTCAGAAGATTGTCAACATCAGAACTATTTCGGGACTTGACCGTATCTCCTATGACAGAAAAACAGGACTGAGAATAGGCGCCAATGCCACACTGTCGCAAATAGCGTCAGAACCTGTTGTCAAAGAGAATTATCTCGCCTTTAAGCAAGCTGTTGCTCATGCAGCTACGCCCCAGATAAGAAATATGGCAAGCCTGGGCGGTAACCTGGCCCAAAGAACCCGTTGCTGGTATTTTCGATCCATTGATCACCAATGCCTGAGAAAAGGCGGAAACAGCTGCTTTGCCAGGCACGGCGAAAATGAATACCACGCGATTATGGAAAACGGGCTCTGCGTCAGCGTGCACGCTTCATCGGTGGCGACTGCATTAATGGCCTTTGATGCACGGATCGAAATCACCGGCGCCAAAGGCCGTAAAAAAGAGGTACCGATGGATAAATTTTTCGTGTTACCGGAGGATGATGTCAGCAGGGAATCTATTCTTAAAGCCGACGAGCTGATCACCGCAGTGATCATTCCGCCCGTCACCGCCAATACACGAAGCTGCTACATCTATCAGGGTGCCAGGGAGTCTCATGACTGGCCATTAGCGGATGTAGCCGTCGTTCTAGAGCTCTCCGGAACCAGCTGTAAAAATGCCACGGTAGTATTGGGCGCTGCCGCCCCCATACCCCTGAAAGCCGAAGCCGCTTCGCATGCACTGACCGGACGGCTGATCAATGAAGAGACAGCTGTCGCAGCGGGTGAAGCCTCTATGCAAGGCGCCATGGCCTTGTCAAAAAATGCGTACAAAATCCCTATCTTTAAAGCCATTGTCAAACGCGCCGTTTTGGGATGTCTTTGATCATGGATAATAGCGATACAGGACTGTGCCGGTTTTTGAGTGCAAAAGGCCCCTACGGGCCGTTGGAGGGCGGCCGAAGCCGGTGGCATCTGATCGGTGACGCCGACTCGGTCTACAGGTGCATAAAATCAACCGAAGACGCCGGTCCCGATAACGGGCTGGTTGACCCGTCATTATGCAGACGAGCAGGGTCTGCCACGGCCCCCAAACAGGCGAAATGAGAAACGATGAAAGAGATACGTAACATACTTGTCGCCTTTGATCAACTTGTACGTTCAGGAGAATACGGGGTGCTTGCCTCTGTCGTTCAGACCTCGGGTTCCACCTACCGCCGTCCGGGAGCAAGGGCCCTGATTTTGCCCGACAACACTATAGTAGGTCTTATCGGCGGGTGCTTGGAGTCTGCGCTCCTTGAAGAAGCGCACAACGTCCGCGTATCCGGCATACCACAACGACTTCATTACGAAAAGTGCTCTGAGACTGACTTGATCTGGAGCCTCGGAGCGGGCAGTGCCGGTACCGTTGATGTACTGCTGGAACGTGTCGGCAGCAGTAATCCTGGTCCTCTGCAGTTCATTGCCGCCTGCATAGAGCAACGCTGCCGCGGCGTGTTAGCGACTGTTGTCCGAACGGCACAAAACGATGTCTCTTTTTTGGGCGCGCGGTGGATGCGATGCGCCGGAGGATCGGCCGAGATGACAAAAAGGTGGGCACCGCCTGCATCTCTGCACGCAGAGAGCGACCGCATACTGGCTGATGGAAAAAGCCGCATGCTTTGCATGAATTCAACAGAGATTCTTCTGGAGTGCATCACACCGCCCATACGCCTCGTCATCTTCGGCGCAGGTACTGATGCGGTTCCCGTCGTCCGCATTGCGTCGGAACTCGGCTGGTCTGTCGAGATCATCGGAGCGGGCTGTAGTCTGACAGACCACTTTCATGAAGCAAGCAGTATCGAAGAATGGATCCCCGAACAGGCCGCCAAAGAAGTAGTACCCGATGAGACGACAGCGGTTCTTCTGATGACGCACAACTTTAATCACGATTGCGAACTGTTGCAGTTTTTACTCCCGTCCGCAGCCCGTTACATAGGTGTTATAGGTCCCAAACGCCGTCTGGACAAGCTTTTGGAAGAAGTTCATAACAATGGGTACACGCCCTCAACAAATGCGCTCAGCCGTCTCTACGGACCGGCCGGATTCGATGTCGGCGCGGAAAGTCCCGAAGAGATCGCCCTCTCTTTCATCTGCGAGGTCCAAGCCGTATTGAACGGTCGCAGTGGCAAATCCCTTAGGAAGCAAGACAGACCGATACATGAGCATGCACTATGAAGAAGATTGCAGCCATCATCCTTGCAGCCGGCAGCTCAAGCCGTATGGGGCGTTCCAAACAGTTACTCAGAATTAATGGCGTGAGTTTTGTCAGAAAAACGGCCGAAACAGCCCTTGCATCGCAGTGCAGTCATGTTTTCGTCGTTACCGGTGCACAGGAAGATGCGGTCAGGACAGAGCTTGATGGGCTTGATGTCACGATTGTTGCTAACCCCTTTTGGCACGCAGGGATGGGAAGTTCCATCCGATCCGGGATACAGGCCCTTAAAACTGATCCGCATACCTATGATGCCGCTCTTTTCCTGCTGATTGATCAGCCAGCCGTTACGACCGCCTTGCTCAACACCATTATCGGTACATTTAAAGAGGGAAAGAATCTTGTCGCCAGTGCATATGCCGATTCTGTCGGGGTTCCCGCACTCTTCGCCGCTGCTTATTTCGAAGCGCTGGAAAATCTGCCTGCGGACCGCGGCGCCAAGCTGCTTTTGAAACGCCACAGTGCGGATCTAAAGCGTATCCCCTTTCCCGAAGGGGCATTCGACATTGATACACAGGCGGATTTCGAACGTCTGCAAACGCTTCCCCCCTTTGAGAACAAATCTTAACCCGAAAGCAAAACCAGGGCCAAGATCTCATTCTTGCCGCCGCCTTCCCGCAGCTTTTTGTCTCTGTATCGGGCCGAGGAAAATACTGCTTGCTATCTTTAAAATGCCTGTACTATCATCCAATAACGCAGAATGCGAAGCGACCCGGCGATCAGCAGAAAAAGTAGCCAATGGATACGCAGCAGACCCGCTGCCAGCGTAACAGGGTCACCGATAATGGGGAAGGGAGTCAACAGCAGTGCCCACGCACCGTAACGTTCCCCGAATGCAAGCGCTTTCGCGCCGCTTTTTGAACGCTGCAGACGGGCACTTGTCGCCTCGCGCAGCCATCTGCCAAGACCGTAATTGAGTACGATGGCCAATACATTTCCCGAGGAGGCGGCAAGCATGGCCGCACTCACGGCCATACCGTCGTTCAAAGCGAGGGCAAAAGTGACTTCGGAACTGAAAGGGAGGATTGTTGCCGCGAAGAAAGAGGCAAGAAAAAGCCCTAACGGGCCGTAGATCTCGGGCATTAAAAAACCGAGCGGATGTTCTCGATGACGGAAGCGATGAGCTTTTTACGTGCTTCCGCGGAGGTCCAGGCAATATGCGGGGTGATGTAGAGACGCTCCTTATGCTCGATGTCCATCAACGGATGCGGTATCGTCATCGGCTCTTTTTCAAGCACATCCAGCCCGACATAGATCTCTTTGACGTCGATGATCGCACTCAACGCCCTTTCACTCACAATGCCGCCGCGACCGAGGTTGAGCAGGATCGCCCCGTCTTTGAGCATCAAGAGTTCCGAGTGGCCGATCAAGTCTTTTGTCTGCGCGTTCAACGGGGCATGGATAGTCACAATGTCGCAGGTCTCAAGCAGTTTGGTAAAACTGATCTGCTCATAGGCGCTGTTTGTATTCTTGCCAGAGGTGGAGTAGTAGTAGACCTCGGCGCCGAACGCCTTCGCGATATCCGCGACACCGCGCCCGATCTCGCCGAGTCCGATAATCCCCCATTTTTTACCTTTTACTTCAGCAAAAGGTTTTGCAACATGGGTAAAGACCGGGCTTTTCTGCCACTCGCCCGACTTGACATACTCATCGTAATAGCGCGAATGCCCCATCAGGTAGAAAAGCATCGAGAAGGTGTGCTGAACCACCGAGTCGGTCGAGTAGCCCGCTACATTTTTAACTGCAATCTCGTTTTTTTCAGCATACTCAAGATCGACATTGTTCATCCCGGTAGCAGCGATACAAATCAACTTCAGATGAGTCGATGCTTCCATGATCGCAGCGTCGATAACAACTTTGTTAGTCACTATGACATCCGCATCTTTGGCACGTTCAAGCGTCTCATCCGCTGTGGTCGTTTGGTAGATTACGACCTCACCAAGATCATCAAATCCGCTAAGGTCTGTCTCACCGAAAGTAGCTGCATCTAAAATGACTATCTTCATCCGACTACTTTATATCACTGATTTTAGTAATCAGTTTACGCGACTGATCCAATGCATCTTCGACTTTGTCCAGGACTAAAGCCACCGCCAGACGACGCCCTTTATGCGCTTCCGGTTTGCCGAAAACACGAACAAACGAGTTGTTAGTAAAGAGGGCGTCATCCACTTCTATGACAGGTGCATACGAATGGTTCTCCGATTTGAATGCAGCCGATGCCCCTTCCCCGTAGAAGGTAAAGCCGAGCGGCAGACCGAGTACCGCCCGAAGATGAAGGGCAAATTCGCTCTGTGACTGTGTGATGAGGGTGACCATCCCGGTATCGTGCGGACGCGGGCTTACTTCCGAAAAGTAGACCTCATCGCCTTCTACAAAGAGTTCAACACCGAAAAGCCCCTGTCCGCCAAGACCGTCGGTAATATTTTTTGCGATCTCCTGAGCTTTGCGTTTTGCCACCTCGCTCATACGCATCGGCTGCCAGGAGAAGACATAGTCGCCGTCGCGCTGTTCATGGCCGATCGGTTCGCAGAAGACCGTCTCTTTGCCGTTGCGTGCCGTCAGCATCGTGATCTCATAGTCAAAATTGACAAAGGCCTCGACGATCAGTTCACTGGCATCGCCGCGCGCCTCTTTTGCCATCTCCCATGAGTTTTCAAGATCATCCGCCGATCGCATGACAGACTGCCCGTGTCCCGATGAGCTCATCACCGGTTTGACCACACAGGGATAGCCCAGCTCTTCACCCGCCTGACGCATCCCCTCCAGAGTCGTCACAAAACGGTACGGCCCTGTTTTAAGGCCCAGCTCTTCAGCAGCGAAAGTACGGATGTTTTTGCGGTTCATCGTTTTTGAGACGGCATTGGCATTAGGGATGACGTTGAACCCTTCGGCCTCTGCTTTAAATAAAGCATCAATGCTGATCGCTTCGATCTCCGGCAGGATGTAGTCGGGTTTCTCATGGCGAATGATCTCCAGGATCGCCTCTTCATCCTGCATGTTCACCACATGGGCACGGTGCGCGACAGAGTGGGCGGGAGCGCCTTCATAACGATCGACTGCGATCACCTCAAGTCCAAGACGCTGCGCTTCTATAGCGACCTCTTTTCCAAGCTCACCTGAACCTAATAACATGACACGTTTTGAATTACTTTTGAGTGGTGCTGAAAATAACATCCCGACTTCCCTCGCTTTTTATTGTAGTAGCGCTATTTTAGCAAAGTATCACTTACAGGGGATGGATATAAAAGCGTAGAAAAAAGTATTGGAAGGTGTTTTCGGATTAGTACCGGTATTGCGCTTACAAACTGTTTCTATACTTGCAGCTAGTGATCTCGAAATTCTCGATCAGACGCACAAGTTCAGGAAAGGGAAAGGGAGGCTTCAAACGGCGGCGTTGATGGTATTTTACACAGTAATCACACCCTTTAGATTCGCTGTACTCTTCATTTTCCGAGATCGTGATCATTTTTTGCATAGGGTCGATACTGTCTATATACTCCAGGCTTTTCATACCGAAGTCACGGGCAAAATCGATGATGACGATATCGAATTTATCTTCCTGATAGAGTATTTTCACCTCATCAAACGAATCGACCACTACGACCACATGATGACGGGTATCCATCAGTAATTGCGCACGGGTTTCGGTTTGAAGATTGTCATCATCAATAAAAAGTATTTTTTTTGGAAGTATCATAAGAGAGACTTTATGAGGTCAAGAGAAGCCCGAAGGCATTCTCTTAGAGGCGTGATTCGTATCGGCGCATCATGAAAAGACGTTTAAGCATCTTTTTACGAGCACTGATCTTATCCTTTTTACGTTTCTCAGTCGCTGTTTCGTGGAAACGGCGAGCGCGCGCTTCGGTAACAACCAAGTTACGGTCAGTTTGCTTTTTGAAACGGCGGTATGCTGCGTCAAAGTTATCGTCTGAGCGTAGTGTAATACCAGGCATTCACATCACCTACTTTCTTTTAAAATTTGGACGGGAAGTATATCATACTATTTATTAAAAGACACTGCGGCGAACAAGTTCCCCTCCGTTGCGATGACTCTGCGTCCTCCTCGGCGGAGTGCCCGCGAGCAGTTCTACCGCTCTTTTTATTATGGAAAGACACTGCGGCGAACATACCCGAGGGGGCAGACCCAGTTCCCCTCCGTTGCGATGACTCTGCGTCCTCCTCGGCGGAGTGCCCGCGAGCAGTTCTACCGCTCTTTTTATTATGGAAAGACACTGCGGCGAACATACCCGAGGGGGCAGACCCAGTTCCCCTTCGCTACGATGACTCTGCGTCCTCCTACGAGGCGGAGCAGCTGCATATCATACCGCCTGTATAACGCATTACTCCCAACGGTAGCGCGTCATCGGCGTGTCGTCACGGTTGCCCCACTCTTTCATTGAACCGTCATAAAGCTTCGCCTTTTCAAACCCGAGCAACCGGTGGTAGACAAAATAGTTCATCGAGGCTTCCAGACCGCCGGTGCAGTAGATAATAAGCGGATCGTTCTTTTTAAGTCCCAACCCTTTTTCGATCATTTCAGAAAGTTCCGCTGTCGGCTTGATGCGGTTCTCGTTCGTCACATTGTAACGCCAGAAAAAGCTTTTTGCCCCGCTAATGTGCCCAGGACGTTTCAGCACCGGCTGTTTCTGGGCACCGAAATAGAAGACCGCCGGGCGAGAATCCACCATCGGCACCTTATGCAGAGATGCCTTCACCTCCGCCATCGTTGCGATCATCTTGGCGTTCTTGTCCGCAGTGAAATTGCCTTTGCGGTTGGCTTCTGTTTTTGTTGTAAGCGCTCCTCCGGCTGCTTTATAAGCGTATATACCGCCATCCAGCAGTGCCGTGTTCGGATGACCGGCGTAAGCCATCGCCCAGATGACGTAGGTAGCTCTCAACATATCTTTATTGTTGAGATGATGGGAATAGACGACGACTCTGGTGTCATTGTTGATCCCCAATCGGCGCATCTCTGCCTGCAGTGCTTCGATACTCCGCACCTCGGCATGCTTGTCGACACCCTGACGCCACAGCTCAATGCCCGACTGCATTGCTGTCGGAATATGACCGCTGTCGTAACTCTCTTTTTTCGTTACATCCACAACAACCACATCCTTGTCATTAAGATGTCCCTTCAGCCACGCTCCCGTTACCACTGGTTCCACCGCAAAAAGTGACAGTGCCGTTACCATCAATAATAAAACTTTTCTCATATCTTTCCTTTTTCGTCATGCTAGAATTATAGTCACAGTTTTCCGGGTCGTGTATACCCTGCATCCTTCACTTGATCAATGAAGTGGATTTTTCTCTCAACAGATAGCAACTATTCTTCTCCAGCATTGTATGTTCTTTGTTCTTAAATAAGAATAATTCTTATTTATTAGTTTGCAAGCAAATTTTTTTCTTTGTTTTCACCGTGCAATAGGAATGGACATGCGTGTTTTCACTAAGTTGTAATAAAAAAGAGCCTTCCAGAACTATATTGGTCGAAGAGCGCGGGACCGGGTACTTTCATTACATAGTGAAAATGCGTTTCACGCTTTCGCTTTGTCGGACCAGTCCCTCAATGCCGATAATTGGGTTTTCTCCCTTATTCTTTATTTTATTTAAACTGTCCGATAAAGTCATGGATATCGTCATACAGTGCCTGAAGGTCCTCCTCATGCTCCACCTCGTCGGCCAGGATGCCGGAGATGATGTCATAGGTCACGATATCTTTGCCCTCCGTTATCTCCGTTAGCTCCGAGTAGACCTTGATAGCACACTGTTCTCCTCTTATTGCCTGCTCAAGAATGTTCTGCACGTCAAAGTTTTCCGGTGCTTCGTAGCCGCAATTAGCGTGTTCATACCACGCTTTGGGGTCCAACACCGGTGTTCCGCCAAGCTGCAGGATCCGGTTCGCAAGCAGGCCGGCATGACGAAGCTCATCAGCAGCATGTTGGTTCAACTCAACGATCGCGGCATCTTTCATGATCCCTTTGATCACTTTCGCCTCGATGTAGTACTGATAATAGGCCAGCCACTCATCGCAGTAAGCCCTGTTCAGCAGCTCAATAACCTTCGTTGCTTCAATTCCTTTTAATATAGAAATACCTTTACGTGCCATAATCGCCCCTTTTCTACTTAAGAATTTTTATCATTTATTCATTATAGGCCTTTCAATCTTAAACAAGAATGACACTTATCTATTAATATCTCCCTGCCTGGAATCATTGTGTGAAGCTTTACCTGTAAAATTAGATTTTATGATTTAACTCACCTGCGCTAAAATTTGATTGTAGAGTTATCAAGTTTTTGTCGTATGCCTAAATTTTAGAGCATAGAACAGCATTTGCACACTTGGAAACACCATCGAAAAAAGGAAAGGAGAGGTTCTGACGTCTTTTAAAACACTGCTTCAGGAACATGGCTTAAAAGCAACGCTGCAACGTTTGGCGATCCTCGAAGAGATTCATAAACATGGTCATATCGACGTTGAGATGCTGTTTGCTTCTTTACAAAAGCACTTTCCGACACTAGCACTCGGCACCCTCTATCGCAACCTGAACGAGCTGAGCCAAAAAGGTATCCTGACAGAGGTAACGCTTCCCGGCCAAAAACATAAGTACGAGATACGCAAGGCACCGCATGTTCACCTAATCTGTGAACAGTGCGGCAAGATCGAAGACAAAACGATCAACCTTGATGATGTGATCACCCGGCTCGAAGAGGAAAACCATTATAAGATTAACTGCAAGGCCGTCAGCTTTTACGGGCTCTGCGAGGCCTGTCAGAAAGATCCTTCCGCAGTAGCTAAAAAGATTCCCTGCAGTCCCCTCTTCTAAAGACGATCTGCGTTAAAATACGTTTATGATTTCCCAAGACTCCATCGAAGGGCTGAAAAGCCGCCTCGACATCCTCGACGTTATCAGCAACTACATCGAGGTCAAAAAAGCCGGTACCAATTTCAAGGCGATCTGCCCTTTCCATGATGAGAAAAGTCCGAGCTTTGTCATCTCCCCGCAAAAACAGATCTATCACTGTTTCGGCTGCGGCGCCGGCGGTGATGCCATCAAATTTGTGATGGAATATGAAAAACTAAACTACCCCGAAGCGATCGAAAAGCTGGCAGAGCAGAACAACTACACCCTGCACTACACTGACAATAAACAGGCACAAAAACCGCGGTCCCAGCTGATGGAGAAACTCAGTCAGTGGTATCAGAGCCTTTTGAACACCATGCCTACGGCACAGGCCTATCTGAACGAACGCGGGGTCTCTATGGCTTCGATCGAAAAATTTGGCATCGGTTACGCACCCGACTCGTTCAAGACCATCCAGTTCATCAAAACCAATCAGTTCAGTATGCGCGAAGCGGTCGATCTCGGCGTGGCAGGCAGCGAAGGCGGCCGCGAATATGCCCGGTTCATCGAACGTATCATCTTTCCCATTCATGTACCCAACGGTGCCATCGTCGGTTTCGGCGGGCGTACGATCACCGGGCATCAGGCCAAATATGTCAACTCGCCGCAGACGGCTCTTTTTAACAAATCGCGCCTGCTCTACGCCTACGATCTTGCCAAGCAGGCGATATACAAGAAGCGCGAGATTATCATCACCGAAGGATACCTCGATGTCGTGATGCTGCACCAGGCCGGTTTCAACCAGGCCGTCGCAACATTGGGAACAGCCCTTACCCCTGAGCACCTGCCGCTTTTGCGGAAAGGCGACCCCCGTATCATTATGGCCTATGATGGCGACAGTGCCGGCCGTGCCGCTGCTTTAAAAGCCTCAAAACTTCTCAGTGCAGGCGGTTTTGACGGGGGTGTGGTTATTTTTGAAGGGGGTCAGGATCCTGCCGACATGGTCCATGCCGGACAGATCGATACGCTAAATGCGATCTTTCACGCCCCTAAACCTTTCATCGAATTCGTACTCGAAGAGACCCTCGCAGGCTTTGATCTTCGCAACCCTAAAGCTAAAGAGCAGGCCCTGCATGAAAGTATCGGCTATCTTAAAACACTGTCACCGCTGCTGCAGGAGGAGTACAAAGGTTTTCTCGCGGCCAAACTCGCTATCAGCCCCTCGCTTATCCGCCTGACGCAACAACACAACACACCGCAGAGAGCGCCCCTGATGCCGACAGCCTATGATGTCTGGGAACTCAGCCTCATCAAGAGCATGATGGAGCATCCGGCACTCGGCGACCAGATACTCGACTACATCTCGGCCGATATGCTCCAGTTCCATGGCCATGAGTTCTCCCTTGTTCTTCAACGGAAGTTTGACGACCCGCAGCTGATGGCAATCTCGCTTAACGAGTCGATTCCAAGCTATTCGGATGAGCAGTCTCTGCACAATGAACTCGTTACCTTTTTGACCCAGCACTACAACCGAAAACTCAAAAAAGTCCTGACCCAACAACACGACTCTTTTGAAAAAAAATCCTTCCTGATACGTGAGATCAGAGGTAAGATCACCATGCTGAAACGGGGTCAACTCGTCACCTCCTAAGATCATCCGACCAAATCCGCTTAAGCTAAAGAGACCTTTTTATACTCCCCGTAACATGATTTAAACCAATTTATCACATTCTTGTTACATTACTACACATTTTGGTTTTATATATGACTTTTCGTTTAAATTGCCGTAGCCCCCTGAAGATGGGCTTTATTAACTTTTTTTATATATGAAAATGAAAAAATCTTGAAAAAAATCACAACTACATCACACTTTTTCAGCTCGCATAAAATAAATAAATTTTATAGTTTGAGCAGTTTTAAAAATCACAAAAACAAATAATTCTACAACTTTATGCAAGTCATAACAGGGGATTATTTTGCTTTGAAGAGCCAAGGATACAGATGAACAATTGGAAACAGTACGCAGGATCGATTCTTTTAGCAGGTCTGCTGCTTCAGGGATGTGGCACCACGGAAGAAACACCGGTAGAGACCAGTCCGGAAAAAACATCAAGCCTGGAGCTATACAACGCTTCTTCAAGTTTCTTTACAGGTGCCATTGCCAGCGGAGATGCAGATCAAACCGATATTGAAGTCCAACTATCTATGAAAGTTGCAGCGTTGGACGCAAACGATGAGGGTGTAAAAGAATATATCGACAAGCTGATCACAGATAATGGCTTCAATACCAGAAAGGATGCTTATACCGCACTGGCACAAACAATGACGCAAAGCAGTGACAATACTGCCAGTGGTGCACCCGGCCGGGGGCCTGTTCTTGACAGCGTCAAAGACGGGTTGGTCAACCTTATGGACACGAGCGTCGGCAATGCCATCTCCGGCGCAGCCTTTGATGTCGTCCTGAATTCCGAAGGCGTTACCATCTTTATGATTGACATGGCCCGTAACTCAGATACCATGTCCCAGATCATGATCGATGCCATCGGTGCCAACTGGGATCTGACCAAAAAAATGTGCCCGATGCTTCAGACCAATAAAGAGTTCGGTGAAAAGTTTGCAGCGCTTGCCTATGAGAAAGACGGTATTGACGGCAGACCGGATATGGGTCGCTTCTTTTTTGCCAATGTCGATGCCAATTTGTACGGCTGTCTGACGGACGCGATGCTTCTATCAAACGATGAAGACAACATCGGCAGCTACGAGAAACCGGTAATTCACTCGACTACAGGATATATGGGTGAACTGATGGATCGTTACGCCGTTGACTTCTTTATCAATCCCGCCGACGGTGTCGCTACAAAATACGGCAACACCAACGCCTTTGCTTCACTAATGCTCAGCACAGGCGAGAACGTCGACTACAACAGCACGGCAAAAACATTTGAACATCATGGTGACGGGAACGAATTGATCAACGAGCAGCTCTTCTACGCGATGTTCAAAACGCCGACATCCACAGAATCTTTCGTCGATGCGATGGATCAGCTCTCCGTCGAGACCCGTACCATGTTTATGGACAACATCTTTCTGGGGGCCAAAGCCGAAGGGGAAGCCGATACCTATCAAGGCTATCTCAACATCATCTCTATAGGCGGGGCCATGTATGAAGGGATCTTCGGCAGCGAAACGTCAAGAGCCTACGGATTTGGTTCTTATACAACGTCTCTGGTCGGTTTTGCAGGTCTGATTCCATCTGACCGATACTTCACTTACGCAAAAGCCTTTGTCGATGCCGGTTTTGAATATGCTGCATTTTACGGCATCAATGTATGGGACTCCGCGCTCGAAGGCGCACGGGCCTACTGGGACGGTGCAACCGGTACATCGACAACGAGTGGCACCAGCCAGGCACCTGCACGCTCTGCCGGTCTGGGTCTGATAGGATCGGACTGGTTTGACGACATTTTAGATCTCTTTATTCAAGGCTACAGTAACTTTAGTATTTCCGACATTGCTGCGGCACTTATGGATTCGGAAAGTTCCGTGTTTGATGAACTCGGAGTGCAGGCTGATGTCGCTTATCATACGGTACTTGACGGCCGTGACAGCAACGGCACACTTACATATCAGACTGAGATCACCAATCCTATAGGGGTTGACAATGATATTGTCTACGGTTTCCATGGGCTGGTCGAACTTGCGATCCGTGAAGACCTCGTCAATGTCCAGAGCAGTGAGGGCAATACAAGCTACACGATGACAGATGCGGAAGAGGATTTTGTATTGCCGCAATTTGCTGATCTGACCTGGAATTTTGTTTATACGGCAGCAACCGATGGTGCCGTCGCCTACTACAACAGTTTCGTCAATGCAGGCTGGCTGGCCGATCTGAGCGACAATGAGCTTATCCGAAACTACTTCTATCCGAGTGCGGATAACCTCTATATCCCTAGCTGGATGCTCGCTATCGACTGGCTGACACTGCCGGATAACTATAACACGACAGATTATGCCGATTATACGATCAACTTTGATAGCGGCTATATGGACATCTACATGGTCTCGAGCAATGGTGACCTTCTCAACGATGTCGAGTTCAATCTTGCGCTTGCACCGATCAAAGATAACATCGAGGCATCGCAAATCGAGATGAGTTCCGACTCTATCATTGCCGTTGATGCAACCGGAATGACACTTGAAGGCCTCTTCGTCTACAAGATCCGCGTGGTCACACCGGAAGATACGGCGGCGGTACTTGCCTACCTAAGCACACTGGGTGAAAACGCCCTTAACGCGATCGGTATCGACTCGACAAATGCGGCCTTAACGGTCGCAGCTGAGTAGTTACCCTTAACGCCCCTTTCGGGTGTTAACCCCCTGTAACCAGCCGGACAGAATCCTTGTTTTACTACTTTTAGAAGTACTAAATCAATAATTTTAATACTAGGTTATATACATGATAAAACAACTGCTCCTCATCAGCTGTGCGGCATCTTCTCTTCTCGCGACCAACGGGGTCAACATGATCGGTACCGGAACGGTATCACGTTCCATGGGCGGCACCGGTGTCGCCTTTTTCTCCAGCGGTTCCGATGCTATGAACAAAAACGTCGCCCTGATCGCCGATGTCAAGGAGAGCGAACTGCACCTTGATGTCACCTACTTCAATGCAACTGTCACCTCGACTGTCTATGACCAGATGGTGCTCAACACCACACCAAGCTATGACGGGCCCGTCACGGCAACAAGCCAAAACCATCTTGACACCAATTTCATCCCGGCCGTCTCTTATGTCAGCAAGATCGACGATACGTGGTCATGGGGCGCTTCGATGTTCGGTGTCGCCGGACTGGGTGTTGACTATAAAGACGAATTGGCCCAACGCCAGATGAAGACAGGGATGATGCTGATGAAGATCATCCCGGGGATCTCCTACCGCACCGGCAACACCACCTTCGGTTTCGCCCCGGTTCTCGGACTGGGTTCCATGTCGATCAACTATGATGAAGACCAATCCAACGTCGGCGCAGACGGCAAACCGCTTCAATCGACCCGAGAAGGGCTATTCGGCACCAATATCGGCGGGTCCGACCTGGTACCGGCGCTCGGCTGGCAGGCGGGCATGGACATCAAAGTAAGCGAGAAGCTCCGTATCGGCACCACCTACCAATCCGCAATGAAATACACATACAAAGATGTCGCCAACTTTAAACAGTTCGGACCGCACGGCATGGTGTTGATGGCCAACGACTATCTTAAAGCGCAGGGTGCAACGGGCTTCACCGAAAGTTCAACAGAGAACACCGACGCGATGATCCAGGCCCTGATCGACAGCGGTATGAGTACCGATGCCGCCAATACGGTCGGCCAGCTGATGCCGGTAGGTCTGATCTCCGATTCACTGAAAGCGACCAATCCAAAAAACCTTGATGACCTTGTGCTGGAACAGCCCTGGGAAGTAGCAATCGGTTTCGGCTATGAACTGACCGACAAGGTGACCGTGACGGGTGATTACCGCTATATCGCCTGGGGGCTTGCGGAAGGGTACAAAGATTTCGGCTGGGAGAACCAGAGTGTTTATGCCCTCGGTTTTGAGTTCCGCCCCAACAAGCAGTTCCGTTTCCGAGGCGGCTACAACTATGCCGACTCCCCTCTCAAAAATGTCTCCGGCGAAATGGGCTCGCTTCTGACAGATATGCAGGGCACCTATGTTTTTGACCAGGCTGTCTCCATGTTAAACATGGTCGGTTTTCCTGCAATCGCGACAACCCACTTCACGCTGGGGGCCGGTTACGACTTTTCAGAGAACCTCACGATCGACGGTGCCTTTATGTATTCGCCTGAAACAGAGGTGAGCCGATCCGGTTCTCTTGTACCTGGTGCGACCAATGCCCTTACCGATGGCCTGATACCAACATCGCCTGTTGATATGAACTACGAATACTCGACAAAAATGGAACAGATGACCCTCTCCATGGGGATCAACTACCGTTTTTGAGCGGATTGAGCCAACCCGTAACATAGTGTGAAAAAATATTTATTATCACACCGGGAAATAGCGTGAAATCTTAGGGAAAACAGGGTGTTTCGTTTTTCCCATATTGGTAAAAAAATCATCCAAATCATCCTCTATTGTGCCTATTTCCAGGCATCTTGGCTATTATAAATATAATTTATATGATTATTTGGAGATCTTATGATACGTACAATTTTTGTGCTGTTTTTAACGGTACTTTCTCTCTGGGCAAAGCCCGCTTATACGATCGCTATCGTCACCGACGGACCCACCGATTTCAATGAAGACTTTGAAGAGCAGATGAAAGACGAGATCGACCAGCTTCTCGGGCGTGACTTTGACGTCCGGTTCCCTGATGAGCTCCGTTTTGACGGCGCATGGGATTACACCAAGATCTCCCAAGATGTCGACAAGGCTCTCGGCGCGCGTCAAAGCGATTTGGTGATCACACTGGGTATGCTCTCTTCGCAGATCGCAGCGACCAAAAAAAAGTACAAAAAACCTCTCATCGCTTCAACTGTCATTAACCCGAACATGCAGGGTATCCCATTTAGAAACGGCACCTCGAACACCCGAAACCTCACCTACATCAACGGCTATTTTGATATTAAAGACGACATTGAGGTCATCAAATCGATCATAGGGGCAGAAAAAGTAGGGGTACTGATCAATTCCAACCTCTACAGACACGCGCCGCATATCGTCAAATACATCAAAAAATCATTCAAAAAAGAGGGCATTGCCACACAGGTCATCCCTGCCGAAAAAGAGCTCAACAAGATCATTGACACGATAAGCGACGATGTTGATTTTATCTATGTAACGCCGCTTTTTCAAAAGAACGATGAAGTGCGCCGGGAGCTTTACAGCGCGCTTCGCCTCAAAGAGCTGCCCTCTTTCTCGGCACTGGGCCGCGATGATGTCGAACTGGGTGCGCTTTTCGGAAATATACCGGCATCGGACAACAAGCGTCTGATCCGCCAGATCGCCCTGCAGGTCCAACAGATCTCGCTCGGGTTCAACCCTTCCCGACTGGCTGTCAGCTTCAAACCCTATCCGGCGCTTTCGCTTAACTCCCAGACGGCCAAGGATGTGGGTTTTACACCGAGCTGGGATCTCATCTCCCGCTCGACGATTCTCGAAGCCGACGACTCGGACAGCCACTACTTCTCCATCGAAGAGATCATGGACCGCGCGGTGGGGTACAACCTGAGCATACTCCAGGCCGAACAGCAGGTCGAAGTTTCCAAAAAAAATGTCGAGATGGCCGATGCCCTCTTTATGCCGCAGATCAACGTCAGCCTGGAAGGCAAACAGATCGACGAGGGGCGTGCCGTCAAGAGTTTCGGCATACTGCAGGAGTCTCAGCTGAACGGTTCCGTATCCCTGCAGCAGAACCTCTACAACCAGTCCCAGTATGCCAATATCAGCATCAACAAAGATTTTCTTTCCGCTACGAGACACGAGGTCGATCAGGCCAAACTCGAGATTGCCCTTCAATCTTCGCTGCTCTACCTGAAAATACTGCAGTACAAAAACCGTCTTGAGCTCCAGAAAAGCAATCTTGAGCTCTCCAAAAACAACCTACGTTCCGCAATCACCAAACAGGACATCGGTATCGGCAACCAGAGTGATATCTACCGCTGGGAGAGCAAGATCGCCAACGACAAGAAAGATGTCCTCTTCACCCATGCCCTGATCCAGCAGACACAGTTCACCCTCAACGCGCTGCTGAACCTGCCGCAGAAGCTGCCGCTGAACTTTGAGAAGGTGACGATGGAGGATCCGGTCTTTTTGACCCATGATAAAAAAATCCGGGACTATTTCGAAAATCCTGCCGACTTTTCCATCTTCGAAGGGTTCCTGGTGAAGACAGGCCATGACAACTCGCCGGAACTTCGTCAGTTCGATGCATTAGCCAGAGCAAAAAAGCTTATGTACGAGGCGAGCGATGCCGCACTGTACACCCCGGATGTCATTTTCCAGGCAGGTTACCGCTATAAGTTCCTGGATGAAGACCCCTACTTTCCCAACCCGAACCAGACCCAGATAGAGGTCGTCCAGGGTCTTGAAGATTTCGGACCGAGCGAATACGAAGTCGGCATCCTCGCCACCCTGCCTCTCTATACCGGCGGCTATCAAACGGCGGAGAAAGAGTCCGCAAAAGCTGCGCTTCTGACCGCCCAGTCACAGCAGCGCGATGTCGAGAACAATGTCGAACGCGATATTCGCAATGCTCTCTACCAGGCAAAAGCATCCTATCTTTCTATTGATCTTTCGCATGACGCCTACATTGCGGCCAACAAAAACCTCGAGCACATGACCGCCATCTACCTTCAGGGCAACGGGGATATCCTTCACCTGCTCGATGCCCAAAACTCCACACTCAAAGCGGCGCTGGTGGAAAATAATACCCGCTACGGCTTCATGGCCGACCTGCTGCGCCTGCAGCGCAATATCGGCCAGGTCAACTTCAATATCGATGACGATGAACGCGAAGAGTGGTCAAAAAAAATCCAAGAGTTTGAAAACGGAGAAAAAGAGTGAAACGGTCCCTGTCATTAAAATCGGTCTTCAGCCTTGCTTTGAGTGCCGCTGTCGCGCTCAGCTTTACCGCCTGCACACAGGAAGAGAGAGAGCCCCAGCTACGTCCTGTCCGCACCATGAGCCTTAAAGCGGCCAATGCAATCTCTTCGCACACCTTTAACGGGATCGCCCGTTCCGATGTTGCCGCACGGCTCAGTTTCAACGTCTCCGGACGCCTCAAGTCGGTCAATGTCAAAGCCGGCCAGTTTGTCAAGAAGGGGGCGCTGATCGCGGAACTCGACGACTCCTATTTCAAGCTCAAAGTCGCCGAAGTGCGCGCTTCGCTTAAACAGACCGCCTCCGAACTCGAACTGGCGAACGCCCGCTATCAACGTGTTCAAAAGCTTTATGTCAACCGCAGCTCCTCCCTGAGCGATCTTGACAGTGCCCGCACCGCCTATGACTCGGCCAAAGCCAACCGCCGCGCCATGGAGACACGACTCGAACAGGCCCAGCTTGAACTCAGCTATACCAAGCTCAAAGCGCCGATAGACGGCTCCGTTTCGGAGATCAACATCCGAAAAGGCGAGAACATCACAGCGGCAACCAATATCGCCACCATCAGTTCGACCAAAAGCATCGAAGTGCCGATTTCGGTGCCGGGATCGATGATCGACGCGATCAAGGTAGGCCAGTTGACCAGCGTGACCTTCGATGCGATAAAAGAGCAGCGTTTCAATGCCCGTGTCACCGAGGTTAGCCACGCCTCAAGTATGCGGACCACGACCTTTCCCGTTACGGTGCGTGTTATCCAGCCCTCCAAGAAGATCCATCCCGGAATGGCAGCATCGGTCACCTTCTCTATCGGAAAAGAGAGTGCTTCCAAAAGTTTTGTCGTTCCGGTCCATGCACTGATGGAAGATGAAGAGGGCTTTTATATCTATACGGTTGAGAACATACAGGACAGCATCGGTCAGATACAGCGCCACAATGTTTCCAGAGGCCCTTTAACAGGAAACGGTATTATCCTCACCGGCGGCGTCAGCGAGGGAATGCAGATCCTGACCGCAGGCATGAGCCGCGTCCATCAAGATCAGCACGTCAGAGTCCGGTAGTGAAAAGCATTACGCAGATCGCGATTGAAAAAAATCGCATTAGTGTCGCCATCATCCTCTTTTTCCTCATCGGCGGGGTTCTCTCCTACTTCGAGATGCCAAGGGCAAAAGACCCCTCGTTTGTCATCCGAACGGCCGTTGTCGTCACCCAGTTTCCGGGTGCGACGCCGGAACGCATCGAATCGCTTGTCACCATCCCTCTCGAGCGGAAGATCCGCCAGATCGAGGAGATCGACCACATCAAATCGGTCTCAAAGAACGGTGTCTCGACCATCTATGTCTATATCCAGGAACGCTATAAAGAGATGGCCCCTGTCTGGGACGAGATTCGTAAAAAGATCGACGAAGTGCAGCTGCCCCAGGAAGCGGCCAGACCCTTTTTAAATGACAGCTACAACGAAGTCTTCGGCACCCTGGTCACCCTGGTCGGCGAGGGCTACAGTTATGCCGAACTTGAAAGTATCGCCAATGATGTCAAAGAGGAGCTGCTCAATATCAAATCCATCGGAAAAGTCGATATTCTGGGGCAGCAAAAAGAATATATTTATGTCGAGTTCTCCAACGCCAAACTTGCCGAAGTGGGTATCTCGCCCGATGAGCTCGGCGAGGTCATCCGCAAACGCAACATCATCACCCCGGGGGGTTCTGTCACGATCGGGCCGCAGCGGCTTATCCTTGAACCGACGGGAAACCTCAACTCGCTTGAAGAGCTGGGCAAGACCATTGTCCCGATCCAGGGAAAAGAGAGCGTTCTCTACCTCGAAGATATCGTGACCATCCGTTCCGGCTACTCTGAACCGTCTGACCCACTGACCCGTTTCAACGGGGAACAGTCGCTTGTGCTGGCCATCTCGCTGAGCGAAGGCAGCAATATTATCGAACTGGGCAAAGCGGTCAAGGCTAAGATCGCCTACCTCGAGACCCAGTATCCGATCGGTGTTGAGTTTAAACTGGCATTTGACGAACCGAAACTGGTCGACACGATCATCGGGAACTTTATGGACTCGCTCATCATGTCGATCATTATCGTTATCGCCGTTATGTTTGTCACCCTCGGATGGCGTACCGGGCTTATCGTCGCCACCTTGATCCCGACGGCGATCGCCACCTCGTTTTTCTTTATGTGGCAGTTTAACATCGGTCTCAACCAGGTCTCATTGGCGGCGCTGATCATCTCCCTCGGTCTGCTGGTCGATAACGCTATCGTTATCAGCGAGTCGGTACTCGTCAAGATGGATGAAGGGTTCTCCCCTCTCGATGCTTCGATAGGGGCCGTTACCGAACTCAAGGTCTCCCTTTTGACCTCTTCACTGACCACCTCCGCCGCCTTTCTGCCGATCTATCTCGCGGAATCCGCTGCCGGCGAGTACATCAGCGCCCTTTTCGAGGTTGTCACCATCACACTGGTCAGCTCCTGGATACTCTCGCTAACGCTTACCCCGATGATGACCTACCTCTTTCTGCAGCGCGACAGTACACCGAAATTTACCTACAACAACCCGTTTTGCAACAGTTTCAAGGGGCTGTTGACGCTCTCGCTGAAGTATCGGGCATTCTCGATCAGCGTCATATCTGGGATTTTTGTCCTCTCTCTGATTCTGTTCGGCTCAATACCGAAGATCTTCTTCCCTCCTTCTGATCAGCCCTCCATGCTGGTACGCATCGCACTTCCTTTGGGCAGCGATATCGAGGAGACGCGCAAGACCGTTACAGAGATGGAGCGTTATCTCCATGAAAAGATGCCTGAACTGGTCAAAAGCTACACCTCTTTCATCGGTACCGGAACCCCCCGTTTCTGGATCAACAATACCCCGGTCGGCGATGCACCAGAATATGCCGAGATCCTGATCAATGCCACCTCTCTGGATGCCTACGAGGCACTGCAGCCGCAGATCGAAGAGTTCGGGTTCAACCACTTCTCTACTGCCGAGGTGAGTGTCAAAAAACTCGACAACGGCCCGCCGGTCAAAACACCGGTACAGATCCGCATCAGCGGCAACGACATGACAGGCTTACGCGCAAAAGCAAATGCCATCAAAATGGAGCTCTCCGAGATCTACGGCACCAAGTCGATCAGCGATGACTGGGATAAATGGGCTGAAAAGCTGGTCGTCAACATCAACCCCTCCCTTGCACACCATGCCGGTGTCAGCTACAGCGATATCGCCAACTCGCTGCAGACGGCTCTGACTGGACGCGAGATCACACAGTACCGCACCGACAACAAGGTCATTCCTATCGTCCTGCGTTCCAATCACGACCTCAACTCCGATCTTGCGATGCTGGAGAGTACCCTCATCTTCGTACCGCGCACCGGGAAATCAGTACCGCTGACGCAGGTCGCCGACATCGACATCCTCTGGAAACCGCCGAAGATCATCCGCCGCGACGGCCTGCACACCATCACGGTCAGCGCCGATCTCATCGAAGGTGTTACGGCCTTTGATGTCAAGGAGAAGCTCGACAGCTGGCTTGACGCGCAAACATGGCCCCAGGGTTACAGCTATGCCTACGGCGGCGAAATCGAGAGCTCCGACATGGCACAAAAAGCGGTTATGGACAAACTCCCGATCGCTGCGATGATCATCCTGGTCCTGCTGATGACCCAGTTCAACTCGCTGCGCCGCACCGGACTCATTCTCATCACTATTCCGCTTGCGATCATCGGGGTTGTCTTCGGACTTTTCATCACCCAGTCCTATTTCGGCTTTATGACTTATCTCGGTGTGATCTCGCTGACCGGTATCGTCATCAATAACGCCATCATCCTGATCGAACGGATCGAGTATGAACTTACCGTGACGAAGCTCGACCCCAAAGATGCCATTATCGAAGCCGCTCAACGCCGTATGCGCCCTATTATGCTCACGACGCTGACCACCATCGGCGGCCTGCTTCCGCTCTGGTTCTTCGGAGGACCGCTATGGGAGCCGATGGCCATCGCTATCATCTTCGGCCTCGGATTTGCGACGATCCTGACACTGGGCATCGTCCCGATCTTCTACTCCATCATCTTCGGTATCAAGTACCCCAAAGAGTATCGTTTCATCTATCTGGATCAGTGTATTCTAGAGCGGAAATAACACCTGCAGGGGCTGTCTCTTCGCCGTGCCACTAACGTAATAAGCCCCGGCATCCGGGGGCACTAACAAAAAACTAACAGGCAAACATGGTTCATACTGACTTGAGAACCACCTCTTTGATCCTCAACGCACTAAAAATTCGAACAACAACCTTCTTATTGACGAAATAATCCGGAGTTTTACACTCTGCTTGGTTGTCAAAAAACGCCATATCTGGTAAAATTCCATATATTTTTGAGGTAACCCGGCTTAATGAACAAGCTCCGGTGCTTCTACAAGGATTTTTTATGCAAAAACGCAAGGCAATTGCCCTCTTCAGCGGCGGTTTGGACTCAACGCTCGCCATGAAACTCATTATCAATCAAGGCATCGACGTCATCGCCTGTAACATCAACACCGGTTTCGGTGCCACAAAAGACCGCCGTGAACATATGCAGAACATGTGCGACCAGGTCGGTGCCGAACTCCGCATCATCGATATCCAGAGCGAATATCTCCAGAGCGTGCTCTTCTCGCCGAAACACGGCTACGGCAAACACTTCAACCCCTGTATCGACTGCCACGCCAAGATGTTCGAGGTGGCCAAACGCATTATGGAGGCCGAAGGGGCCGACTTCCTGATCAGCGGTGAGGTCCTCGGTCAGCGTCCGATGAGCCAGAACGGCGACGCGCTCAGAACCGTCCTCAACGAAGCCAACGTCGACGGTCTTCTCTTGCGTCCGATGTCGGCCAAACGCCTTGAACCGACTATAGCGGAAAAAGAGGGGTGGGTCGACAGAGAGAAGCTCGAAGGGATCCAGGGTCGAAGCAGAGACCGCCAGATGGAGCTTGTCGAACAGTTCGGCATTACCGACTACGAGAGCCCGGGCGGCGGCTGTCTGCTGACCGACGCCAACTTCGCCATCAAGATGAACGACTACATCAAGTACGACGACAACTTTGACGTTCAGGATATCCCGATCCTGAAATGGGGCCGTCACCTTCGCCTTGAAGAGGGGGCAAAACTGATCATCGGCCGTCAGCAGGATGAGAATGTCAAACTCCAGGAGATAACGAACGACAAGTTCATCCATATCAAAACAGAAGGCATCCCTGGACCGCACTGCCTTCTCTCCAAGAATGCCAGCGAAGCCGACAAAGCCTTTGCAGCCCGGGCCATCCTCACCTACTGCAAGACCGATCCAGAGCAGGAGTACAAGCTCGACTTCGAAGGTGAAACTATCCAGGTCCACCCTTTGGCTTCCCGCAGCGAAGCGGCGAAATACAGCATACTATAGTTTTATACGCCATCGGGAGTAATCCCGCTGGCTGCGTTAACACTGGGTTTGATTCAGCATCAAGCTCACGCGCAGTAAACCGCGCTTTTTTTATTCACACGCCATCGGGAGTAATCCCGCTGGCTGCGTTAACACTGGGTTTGATTCAGCATCAAGCTCACGCGCAGTAAACCGCGCTTTTATTATTCACACGCCATCGGGAGTAATCCCGCTGGCTGCGTTAACACTGGGTTTCCCCTAAAGGGATTTCCTTTGGTCAGCTTCGGCATTAAGCTCACGCGCAGCAAACCGCGCTTTCTAAAACGACCTATGTTACACTTTAGTACCATTTACCTCATCGGAAATAATCCTGTACTTACTATGACTCTTTGTCCCCTAAGCAACGGTTTTGTGTCCCGTTAAACTGCCTTTTTGTCCAGTCTAATCGCCGGGGCTGAAAAAATATGCTAAATTCAAAAATATTTAAGAGTATTTCAACGACTCTTGAAGTATAATTTCTTCTCTCAACTGTGGGGCATTAGCTCAGCTGGGAGAGCGCTTCGCTGGCAGCGAAGAGGTCAGCGGTTCGATCCCGCTATGCTCCACCATCCTTTTTCTATAATCCCTTTTTTTAAAAGCATTTTTATATTTTTTGTCAATGTAATTTTTTAGAACCAGAAAACTTTTCTGATCCCCGCTTCTACCCGATCTTTTTCAGATAGATGACACCCAGCGGCGGCAGCGTGACGTTGATCATATTCTTTCGTCCATGCTGCATTTTCGCCTTCGATTTTATAGGTGCATCATTGGTGATGTCCCACCCCTCATATTCTGCAGACTGGGAGTTGAATATCTCTTCATAGGTCCCTCTCCCCGGTACGCCAAGCGGATAGTCCACATGCGTCTTGTCCGAAAAGTTGCAGACCACGATAATAGACTTCTCTTTTTTGTCCCCTTTGCGTATAAAGCTGATGACATTGGCCTGATAGTCGTTCTCGTCGATCCATTCAAACCCTTTGACCTCGGCATCGTTTTGGTGCAGGGCAGGCTCATCCTGATAGAGCCTGTTGAGACTTTTCAGCAGTGTTTGCATGCCCCGGTGCTGCGGCTGTTCGAGCAGGTGCCAGTCAAGGCTCTGCTTGTAATTCCACTCCGCAAACTGGGCGAATTCGCCGCCCATAAAGAGCAGCTTTTTCCCGGGATGGGCGATCATGAAAGCGAAGAGCGCCCGCAGGTTGGCAAATTTCTGGTTGTTGTCTCCGGGCATCTTGTTGATCAGGGAGCCCTTCATGTGCACTACTTCGTCATGACTTAGCGGCAAAATATAGTTTTCATTGTACATATAGACAAAACTGAAGGTCAGCGTGTTGTGGTGGTGCTGCCTGTAGATAGGATCGTTTTTAAAGTACTTGAGCGTATCGTGCATCCACCCCATGTTCCACTTGTATCCGAATCCAAGCCCACCTTTGTCGACAGGGCGGCTCACCATCGGAAAGGCGGTGGACTCTTCCGCGAACATCATGATGTCGCCGAAAGCGCCGTAGACGCTGGTGTTGAGCTGTTTCAGGAACTTAATCGCACCGAGGTTCTCGTTACCGCCCTCCTCATTGGGAATCCACTCCCCCTCTTCCCTTGCATAATTGAGATAGAGCATGGAAGCCACCGCATCGACACGGATGCCGTCGATGTGGTATTTTTCAAGCCAGAACATTGCCGAGCTGATCAGAAAAGCACGCACTTCATTGCGCTCGTAATTAAAGATAGCGCTTCCCCATTCGGGATGGTAACCCTGTCGCGGGTCCTTATGCTCATAAAGACAGGTGCCGTCAAAATTCATCAGGCCGTGGCCGTCAGTGACAAAGTGCGAAGGTACCCAGTCGAGGATCACACCGATGCCGTGGGCATGCATGATATCCACAAAGTACATGAAATCCTGCGGGGTGCCGTAACGTGAGGTCGGGGCAAAGTAGCCGGTCGTCTGATAGCCCCAGGAGCCCTCAAAAGGGAACTCAGTTATAGGGAGCAGCTCGACATGGGTAAAGTTCATCTCACAGAGGTATTCGGCCAACTCAACGGCAGCTTCCCTGTAGGTAAGATAACGGTTCCCCTCTTCGGGTTTCCGCCGCCATGACCCAAGATGCACCTCATAGATCGAAACGGGTGCTTTATGCGAGTTTTTTGCATGGCGGGTCGTCATCCATTTGCTGTCGCTCCACGCAAAATCCTCGATATCCCAGACACGCGATGCCGAGTTGGGTGCGACTTCGGCGCAAAAGGCGTACGGATCAGCCTTGTCCGCATTGGGGTTATCGCCGTCCGTCGAGATATGGTACTTGTAGGTCATGCCCGGCGTCACCCCTTCGACAAAGCCTTCCCAGATGCCCGATCCATCATCACGAAGCCGCAGCGGGTGCGCGTGCGCATCGTAGTGGTTGAAGTCGGCCCGTACGGAGACACCCCGGGCATTGGGTGCCCAGAGGGCAAAGTAGGTACCGCTTTGTCCGTTGCGTTGCATCTGATGGGCTCCAAGACGATCATACAGCTTGACGTGCGTTCCCTCTTTGAAAAGGTAGATATCCAGCTCGCTGAAACGGCTGACATCATGATAGATAGGGTAGGTCATCATAAGTTCCTTTATTGTAACTGTTCTACGTGCCGTTTGGCGATAGCGTAGCGGTAGACCTTTTCATACTCTGCCGCGGCATCGTCCCAGCCGAAATGCATCTGCATCGCCTTTTCCTGCATGGCAGCAAAGGCGTTTTTGTCGTTATAATAGATACTGACCGCCCAGAGCACTGTATAGTAGAGCGCTTCCTGCGTCGGAATCTCGAACTTGAAACCGTTGCCGTTGCGATGCGCTTCGTTGAAGTTCTCGATCGTATCGTCGAGTCCGCCGGTTGCACGGACAATAGGCAGCGTACCGTAACGCAGGCTGTAGATCTGGTTCAGGCCGCAGGGCTCAAAGAGCGAAGGCATCAAAAAGAGATCGCACCCCGCTTCGATCTGGTGTGCCAGCGCATCGGAGTAGCCGACATGAATACCGAACTTTCCGCTGTAACGGCCCGCCGCTTCGCTGAAGTAGTGCTCTGCCCACTTCTCTCCGGTACCGAGCATGATGATCTGAAGGTCCTGCTGCATAAGGCCGTCAAGCACACCGGCGATCAGTCCTATCCCCTTCTGCTCGGCAAAACGTCCGACAAACCCGATAAGCGGCACATCATCGCGCACTGCCAGGCCAAAATGGTTCTGCAGGGCACGTTTGCAGGCAAGCTTGCCCTCCATATCGCCCACATCAAAGCTCTTGGCGATGTGTGAATCGACAGACGGGTTCCATTCGTCATAGTCCACGCCGTTCAGGATACCGAAGAGTTTCGAAGCGTGCGCGCGGATATGGTCCTGCAGCCCGAACCCGAACTCCGGCGTCTGGATCTCTTGGGCATAGCGCTTCGAGACCGTCGTGACCGCGTCCGCGTGGGCGATCCCTCCCTTGAGCAGATTGAGACGGTCAAAGCTCTCGAACTCCATAGGGTTGAAGTGTTCCCAGCCGACCTCCATCACATCGATCCCCCCTTTGAAGAAGTTCCCCTGATGCTGAAGGTTGTGAATGGTCAGTACGGTCGCCGCATTGGCGAAATCATGTACGAAACGGGTCCTGGCCAACAGCGGCATTGCCGCTGTATGCCAGTCGTTTGCATGAATGATATCAGGCGAAAAGCCGAGCATTTTGCTAAGCTGGAATGCCGCTTTGGAGAGAAAAATAAAACGGTTATCATTATCGCTGTAGGATTCGCCGTTGTCATCGTAAAGCCCTCTGCGTCCGAAAAACTGCTCATGATCGATAAAATAGATGCTTGCATCACTTTCAGGAAGGGTCGTCGTGTAGACGCCTGCCCAAAGTTCACCCATCGGCCCCATAGGAACCCCCAAAGAACCCTCTACGTGGGTAAGTGTACCTTTGTCGATCTGATAGTAGCGCGGCATGACGACGATGACATTATGCCCCCTCTCTTTCAACGCTTTGGGCAGTGCACCTGAAACATCGGCCAGACCGCCTGTCTTGGCGAAAGGCACCACTTCGGAGGCAACAAATAAAATATTGAGTTGTTTCTTAACCATTATAATCCTTTATTGTGAGTGAACCTTGCTGAAGCTCTCTATAGAGCCCTATATAGGCTTTGGCGCTCTTCTCAAACGAGAAGTCGCATGCCATATTAAAACGGATGGTTTTCTCCATTTTTTGCACGTCGCTTTTGAGGCTCAACGCACGTTCAACAGCGTTAAGCAGTGCTTTTTTGGTCGGTCTTAAAAAAACGATCCCCGTACCACACGTTTCGCTATCTTCGTGCACCGTATCAAAGAGACCGCCGACACTGTGGACGACAGGAACTGTTCCGTAACGCATTGCGATCATCTGATTGAGCCCGCAAGGCTCAAAAAGCGAGGGCATCAGCAAAAAATCGCCCCCGGCATAGATACGGTGAGAAAGTGCTTCATTGTAGCCAAAAAAGAGGCAAAGATTTCCATGTTTTTCCGCGATCTTCTCCAGTGCTGTCCGGTAATGGTTTACGCCCTCAACCAGGATCAGTATGTTGAGCCGCTTTTTCAGCATCGGTTTTAGTGCCTCCAAAAGCAGATCAAACCCCTTCTGATGCGCCAGCCGGCTGATCATGACAAAAAGAGGCACTCTCGGATCTTTGAGTCCCGCCTCCTTGAGCAGTGCTTTTTTATTGCAATATTTCAGATCCAGATTATGCGCATCGAAACCTGAAGCAAGTGCCGTGTCGCTGCTCGGGTCAAAATATTCGGTATCGATACCGTTGAGGACACCCGAAAGCTTGGCAGCGTGGTGCTGTAAAAAGCCCTCAAGACCGCAGCCGAACTCTGCCGTCAAAATCTCTTCGGCGTACCGGGGGCTGACCGTCGTGACCCGGTCGCTGTAGGCGATGCCCGCCTTCATGCAGTTCAACGCGCCGTAAAACTCGATGCCGTCCATATGAAAATACCGGCTGTCAATACCGAGACGCTGCAGCGAAGAGGCTTCAAAAATCCCCTGATAGGCAAGATTGTGGATCGTAAAAAGGCTTTTGATATCAAGAGAGCGCTCTTTGATAAAGAGTGCCGCCAGGGCCGTATGCCAGTCATTCAGATGCACGATATCGATCTGCAGCGCTGCCGCCAGTTCGACGATGGCCGCGCAAAAGATCCCAAAACGCAGATCGTTGTTGGCATACTCCCCGTTTTCATCACCATAAAGTCCCTGCGTCGCACTTAACAGCGGGGCTTGGATAAAGTAAGTCTTCACCCCCTGATTCTCCGCCGTGTATAGCGCTATGTCGTACTCAATGGAACCCAGAGTGACGCTAAAACTCAGTTCATCTCTCGAGAGCGAAGCACTCTGCATAAAGCCGTACAGAGGCATGACCGAGATAATCTCCAGCTGTTTGCTCAATGCTCTGGGCAGGGCATGGGCAACATCGGCCAGGCCGCCTGTCTTTGCGAAAGGAAAGATCTCGCTTGCAGCAAAGAGTGCCTTCATAAGGGCTCTTTGGCGTTCAGAAGTGCGGCACACTCTTCGGGAGGAACAGGATTGATCGCCATGCCTGTTGCGATCTCGAATCCGCCGAGACGGTAGATACGCGGGGTAATGCGTATGGTGAACCGGTAGTTCGTATGCAGATTTGCCATATAGGGTTCATTTTCAAAATTTGGGTTGAGCGGCGCCAGGCGGAAAAAGAGATTATAGTCAAAATCACCAAGCTGGCGCTTCAGTTTTTGAAAAAGATCTCTGATCAGCAGTGAAAGGTCGGCGACATCATCACGTGAACACGCTTCAAGGCTGGCAATATTGCGCTTGGGCACGATCATGACCTCAAACGGAAAACTGCTCGCAAAAGGGCAAAAAGCGACAAAGTCGCCTACCTCTTCGACAATACGTTTTTTATCCGCTGTCTCATTTTCTACAATATCTTCCGCTTTTCCACGGCCGTGACGGCGGTAATACTGCATGTTCCGCTCAAGGAAAAGCAGTTCGTTTTGAGGGGTGACAGGCAGCGCCAGGATCTGTGTATGGGGATGTTCCTGGGTCGCACCTGCATTGGCACCGACATTCTTGAAGATACTCAAGTGCACCAGACGCATATCGCGCTTTAGATCGTTGATCCGTATGATCATGCTGCGCAGCCAGTTTTCTATGCCTTCTGCACCAAGCCCTTCGATGCCGCACTCGTGGCAGACGGAATCGATCAGCACCTCATGGGCACCGACGCCGGGAATAGACTCAAATATCCCCTCCCGGCGGGACTTGTCTTCAAGTTCGACCTGCACCGCTTTGTAAAGGTTGGGGACGACACGTGTTTTCCACCCCGCTCTGTTCGCCTCATTGTCACGCATAGCATAGATTTCCGGAGGGGTCAGTGTCTCATTGCCCTCGCAGAAAGGGCACCGCTGCCCCGAAAGCACCTCTTTTTTGCTCACATGCAGGTCAGGCCTGCGGAGGCGTTCCGGTGCTATAAGCACGTACTGGTTGTGAAGCCTGTCGCGTCGGATCTCAGACATCAGATACCTCCAGTTTCATTTTCAGTTGCAGTTTCGATCTAAAAGGACACGAGAAGAGAAGTGAGATCTGCTGCGCTACCGTGTCAAAACCGCTTTCGCTTTGCGAAACCGTCTTGAGCGTATAGGCACTGACATCACATATTCGGCTGCAGGTCAGCGTTACTCTTTTCTGCGTAAACGTGTCGATGATACTGAGCGTATCGAGACCCGAGCTGCACAGCCCCTCACCGATCTTTTGGCCGTTGAGAAGAGCCAGATGCGGATGGGCAAGATGAAGGTTGAACTCCATACCGTAATAGAGTTCACCCTCATACTCCGAATAACAGGAAAGATCGAGCGTAATGCCATCATCTTCAAACAGGTACCGCTTTGTCAGATCGGTCGCATGTTTTCTGTCCAAATGGATTCCGCCGCTTCGTGTAAAGGTGTGCGTTTGCGCATCGAGTTCGAAGGGCTGGTTCGCAAAATCCCCCGCTTCGTGAAAGGAGGCACTTCTAAAGGTCTCCATATCGAAAGGATTGGGCGAGAAATGGTCTATAAACGAGTGCTTGGGATGCCAGTCATAGATCAGTCCGGCTTTAAGTGTCTCATCGATCCGGTTGCTGCTGCTGTGAATGGTCGCAATCGCATCGCCATCCGGTTCATCTTTCTGAACAGTCGGCGCTTCCTTGGGGTGTAGTATCTTTTCGTGATAGGCCTCTTTGCGGCGCATCAGCGTATTTTGCCAATTGAAAAGGGCATCAAGCGAACCAAACTCCACCATTTGACCGCCCCAACGGCATGAAAAGACAGTCGAGAGTGATTTCGAGAGCACTTTAAGCTCTTCGAAGCCATCCATATCGATGTCGGCTACCCTGTAGGCTATCTTCTTTTTAGCCTGTGTCCGTTCTATCTCAAGCAGATAACGGTAGGCATTGTCACGCAGGTTGGGAAGGTAAAGGCCGCCGAATACACCGTGCCAGAAGACATCATTGGTCTGTAGCTTGTAGAGACTCTCCAGGGCGCTTTTTTTGAGGTTCTCCTGCTGCACACTGTATGAAAGCATCCGCTTGTGAAGGTAGTTGCTCTCATGGTATTTGACAAAAAAGTTCTTCCAGGTCCCCCCTTTGATAAAAGCAACCCCCATCCTATCAAAATAGTCGGTACCTACCTGCTCTTTGAGCGCTTCAAGCGCAAGCGTCTGCTCGCTTCGCAGACTCCACTCCCCCATCTCAAAATAGGAGGTGTTGTTCAGATAGGCGATCCCTTTGGAGCGCTGCTGTTCGAGGTAGGTGCTGTAGTGTTGCGTCTCGATCGATTCATGCTCCAAAACAGCTTCGACAAAACCCTCCAGCCATTTTTTCTCGTATACCCATTCATGCGTCTGCGGCCAGAGACCGAACTTTTCAGCATCGTCAAAGATAATCGCTGCGGAATCCTCTTCTTTGGCGTATTGCAGGATCGCGTCAATGGAACGTTCCACACTGAAAAACGGGATGGCGTAGCGCAGCGGTTGCGAGATGGGAAAGAGTGCTAGCGGATAGCCCCCCTCTTCAGTCTCATAATAGCCGTCCATCTTGGCCGCATCGAAACCGCTGCTTAAAAAGTGATAGTCGTCGACGACCGCATAGCGGATACCTGAAGCATGAAGATCGGGCACAAGAGAGGACTCCCACACCCGTTCTGTCAGCCACAATCCCTGAGGCACAGTGCCGAGATGTTTTTTGATATACCTGTTAAGCTTTCCGATCTGGGCTTGACGGTCACGCGAAGGTATGGCACTGAGCACGGGTTCATAGTAGCCTGCGGTGATCCACTCGATGGCCCCTCTTTGTGTCAACATCTTCATATCGGAAAAGATCCTGGGGTGCTTGCTCCTTATCTGTTCAAGCAGCCAGCCGCTGCAGTGTACGGCAAATTTAAAATCGGGGTACTTTGCCATCGTCTCAAAAAAAGGTCCGTAGCTGAGTGCTATCGCCTCATCCACCGCTTCAGAGAAATTATCTACGGGCTGATGCATGTGGATACCCAACAGCAAAGAGACTTTTTTCATGACCAACTCCTAGGCAAACCAGTTCTCACTGTAATCGGTCTGCAGATCAATCTCAAGTTCACCGAATCCCGGCAGTGTCTGCAGAACACGGCTCCCTTCGGAGAGTTCAAAACGGCACTGCACCTTATCAGCTTCTATCTCACTTTTGTCGATACGCACTTCCAGCCATTGTTGGCACGCCACCTCGAGGGCGATACCATCAAAATTCTCTTCATAATGAGCGTCATTACAATGGTTGATCGCCAGAATCTCGTTAAATTTGACAGGTTCGATAATGATGCGGAGCGTGTCACACTGTTTGAGCTGTGGCATATCCGCATCAAAGGCGAAATAGAGATTACGGTCATCCTGACCGTAGAGTATTTTACGAACAGGTCCCCTCACCCTCTCCATCGTGGAGAAGAGCTTGCTCTCATCGACAACACCGCAGCCGACCCATTCAAAAAAGGAGGCATGGGTACCATCGACATTCGGCGAGATAGGCGATTGCGGCTGCAGCCAAAAATCCTGCGTACTTCTGTTCTCTATGATAGGTTTAAAAAGGTCCGACGGCGGCGCAATATGCATCAGGTCATAGACGCTGATGAGATGCGAGCGGAACAGGGTGTCGAACTCTGCGCCAAACTCCGTGTAATGGTCGTCACCGTACCACCAGAACCAATCCGAGCATTCCGCCGCCAAAAAGTGTTTCGTTATCGCACTCTTTGTCGCATCGTCCAGATTAACCTGATGATGTTCATAATCGCGTTTGGTGATATAGAGCAGCTCCCATCCGCGGGTCTTCTCGTGATGCCCCACCCAGGTATTGAACTCGCCGTGGATCCAGCTTCCCGGTGCAACTCTTTCTAGAGGCCTGGCCTCAAGTGCGGCAACCTCATCCATATGAAGTGTTCGGCACCAGGCTGTATGGTCCAATCTGGTATAGAGCGCCTCAAAAAAGTCAAAGGCATTGTTGGGGAAGAACTCCCATGCATTCTCGCCGTCGAGAATGACAAAAACGGTGCTCTCGGGGTTCTCTTCGTTGATGGGGAGAAGCGATGCGATAAAGTGGTCTGCCGCTTTGTCCGCATTCCAGAAACGGTAGGTAAAACCGATCAGGTCGCTTAGGCCGTGATCGCGAAAGCCGATGCACATCCCCTTGTAATTGTAAGGAGTGTAGAGTGCATCCCGGTCCGTATAGCCCAGCGATTTGAACAGGATCACCTCATCCGTAGCGATCCATTTTACCCCGCACTCTTTTAAAAGGCCCACACTTTTTTCATCGACGGCCCCCTCCGCCGGCCAAAAACCTTCAGGTACAAAACCGAAGGTCTCTGTAAAAAGTGTTTTGGCCCGTTCGACCTGCTGGAGCGCGTCATATTCAAGAGACATCGGCTGTCGGGGGATCTGGGTCGAAACATTGGCTTTTGTCGCATTATTCATGTCCATCAAAAGCGGTAGAATCGGATGGTTAAGCGGTGTCGTTGAGATACTGATGCGTCCCTGACGGTGCAGCCGCGTATAGTAAGGAAAAATAGTCGCTGTGAACCGGGAGAGTTCATTCAAAAGAAGCTGTTTATCCTCCTGGCTGTAGTGGCGCTCTTTTTTGATCAACGCGCCGACGAGAGAGCTGTTCCTGCGCAGATAGGTCCCGCACCAGGCAAGCAGAAAAAGCACCTCCAGATCCAGAAGCTCGTGATTCTCATACTCCTCTTTACGGTAAAGCTGCGCATACGACGGCAACGATGCCACCATCGTCTCAAAAGGGGTGCTATTGCAGATCTTGACCACCCATTTGCAATCAGCCTCGTGCAACAGGGCGGGGTCCTGCAGCCACAGGCTTAAGAAGCGGTCATGTTCCTGCGGACGGTCATAGTAGAGCTTTATCTGTTCTATCAGCGATGGCGTAATGTTGAAGGTCGCCTTGTGGCCTTCATGGCGTGCAACCATCCAAGGCATATCGTAGTAGTCTTTGATCGCATGTAAAAAGACCCACGGCATCTGCATAACACCCGATGCATCACGATAATCAGGCTGGTGCATGTGCCAGACAAAACTCAGATTCAACACTCCCCCTTTATGTTTCTTGTGACCACTGCGCTATTTTAGCGCTGTAACGCTCGTACAGCGCCTTGCCAGCGGTATTGTCCTGTGCCTGGATATAGATATTGAGATGGTCGCTGTATTGATCGGGGATCATCAATATCCAATCGGTATCGTTTTCCCATATCTTAACACCGTCAAGAGATGAGGAATGCTTGCCCTTGGCATCTTCAAGAAATTTGCGCATCATCTTGCCTTTAAGGGCCTGGGTGCACTCTATCTTCATAGAGCTGTAATGGAAAGCTTCAATGCGGCTGGAGAGTTCGGAAAGCTTGACCCCGTGACAGCTTACCAGCTCCATTATCTTGAGACTTGCGTACATGGCGTCACGCGTGACGCCGAATTCGGTAAAGGCAAAGTTGCCGTCAACAGTAGCGATAAGGGCGTACTCTCTAAGCTTTGCAGCTTTGAAGTTGGCGTACTTGCCGCGTTCGATCTCCAGATTTTCAAAATTGACGATATCCGGCGCCCAGGTCGGCAGGAAAACCTTCTTTTTCGCTTTTGATGTATCCATGTTCAACAGGCTCAACACGATCAGCAATCCCTTGACCTTATCGAGGATTTCACCTTCGTCGGTCACGATACTGAGGCGTTGTGAATTGGGGTAGATCATCACACCCATGTCGTACTCTAAACTGCTTACGATCGTAGAGATATTCGCCTCGCAACGTTTTTCAAGGGCGGCAATATTAGAAAGTTTTTTATGGTCATGATAGGCATTAAGCGCAATATTTTCGACACCCAGGTCATTAAGGATGTTGGGAAAAATATCGGCGGTACTGCCGTGCATCAGATCGACGGCAACGCGAAAATTACCGCACTTGATAACACCGTGATCGATCGTCTGCTCTACCGCAGCTTTATACTCATGGCACTCTTTTTCGTACAGTGTCTCATGGATCTCGCCGATCTGGGAGTAGTCGACACGTCGGAACTGTTCGAGAAAAAATGCCTTCTCAATCCCTTTGGCCGAATTCGAATCGATACGGATCGCCTCTTCGTTGAACAGGGTAATCTGCGAACTGGTCGGATCGGCGACATCCTGTTTAAAATGGGCACCGCCTACAAGCGTACTGTCATGGGCCAGCGTATAGCGCAATACGGACGGCGGCGTACCTTTAAGGTCCACAACATTCACACCTGCCGAGAGAAGGCCGCCTAAAAATGCCCTCTTCAGCATGCGTGAACTCTTGTCATAGTCACGTCCGACGACTACTTTGGAGCCGACAGGCAGCTGGGCGGCAAAGGCCTCGCCCAAATTCGTCGCCATTTCGCAGGAAAGTTCGACATTGCTTTTACCCGTAACGCTTCCGTTTTCAAAGATGGAGTTTTTGTAACGGCTTCCCAGGATCAGGTTATGACTGACGATCGAAGCCGCTTCGACTTTTTTATCGGGCCAGATGGTGACATCCTGCTCAAAGGTCACCAGTTCGCCGATATCGCACCCTTGTGCCAGGATCAGACCTGCTTTGGCCGTCACGTTTTTGCCGATAATGTTGTCATTGCAGATAACACTGTTGTCAAGGCGTGCATTTTTGCCCACCGTGATGTTTTCCCAGAAGACCGTATTTCGAATGTGGCTGCCCTCGCCAATCGTTACATTGTCGCCGATGACAACATTGTTGAGCTTGACATTCTTCCCTATCGTGACATTCTTGCCAAGTACGACATTGCCCATGATCTCGATACTCTTGTCCAGATCGTAAGCAACATCACTGTAAAGCGTGCCGTCGGGACAGGAGACCGCCTTGCCCGGAATAACAAAGTTGAGACGGTTTCCCAAGATGTCTTCAAAGACCTCGCGATAGCTCTCCGGATTACCCACGTCGCGCCAATACCCCTCAAGACTGTAACCCATCAGCGGTATCTCCTGCTGCATCAGCAGCGGGAAAAGGTCTTTGGCAAAATCAAAGTTTTTTCCTTCGGGAATGTAGTCAAGGATCTCCGGTTCGATGATGTAAATACCGGTGTTGATCGTATCACTGAAGACCTCGCCCCAACTCGGCTTTTCGAGGAACTTCTCAATAACATTATCTTCGTTGGCAATAACGACACCGAACTGCAGCGGGTTGTCCACCGACGTCAGACCGATAGAGAGTTGCGCTTTCCTCTTTTTGTGAAAATCGAAGATCTTCTGAAAATCAAAGTCGGTCACCAGATCGCCGCTAATGATGATAAAATTATCATCGCCGATATGTTCCTGTGCCAATTTGACGGCACCGGCCGTTCCGTAGTCATCATCCGGAATAACATAGGTGATCTTGATACCGAAATCACTTCCGTCTTTGAAGTAATCTTGAATGATCTCCGGCTTGAAATAAAGCAGTACGATAAACTCGGTAATACCGAGATCTTTCAATGTCATCATCGTATGCTCCATCATCGGACGGTTGATGACAGGCAACATTGGCTTTGGTCTGGAGTTGGTAAGCGGCTGGATCCGTGTTCCGAATCCCCCCGCCATAACGACTGCTTTCATAATGGCATACCCTTTAGTTTAACATTGTATAAGTCTAATATTCTATCTCTGTCCCGTTCTATTACGGGTGAAATCTACAGCTTTAAGAGCGAGTTTTGGGAACCGAACGGCGAAGCGACACATCCGAGTTCACTGTCGCAGTGCCACTGCTCGCCGTTGACACGGTAACCGAACTGATACTCCTTGCCAAGAGGAAGAACCTTTGTGATATAAAACTCTCCGCTTTTTTTCATCTTCATCGCTTCTTCCTGCCAGTCGTTCCATTCACCGCAAATAGAAACGTTATCTCCCTCTTGGGGAACAAAACTGAAAGTAACCCAGCCCTTTTTACCTTTTGGTGTGATCTTTATCATGACATTCTCCTTTTAATCTATTGTATCTAAATTGCGATCGAGGTTGCTAAAACCGGGGAGTATCTTTCCCTCCAGCAGCTCCAGGCTCGCACCGCCGCCCGTAGAGATAAAACTGAAATTCTCCGCTTCCGAGGCCCGGTCCACCGCATCAGCCGTATCGCCGCCGCCGACAATCGTGTAGGCGTAGGAATCAGCGATGATATTGGCGATCTTGAAAGTCCCTTTTGAAAACTTGTCCACCTCATAGATCCCCATCGGGCCGTTCCAGATAATCGTATTGGAAAGGCCGATCGCTTCACCGAAGAGTTTCACCGTCGCCGGGCCGATATCGACGGCTTTGAACCCGGCCAGCACATCCTGGGCCGGCACCACTTTGACATCGACCGGTGCCTCTATCGAATCCGTAATGACAATATCCACCGGAAGATAGATCTTGACGCTGTTTTGACGGGCCATCTCCAGGACATCGCGCGCCGTTTCAATATAGGCCTCTTCATAAAGCGATGCCTGCATATCGTAGCCGAGTGCTTTTAAAAACGTATTGCTCATCGCACCGCCGATAATCAGTTTGTCGATCTTTTGCAGCACCGCTTTAAGCAGTGTGATCTTTGAGGAGATCTTGGCCCCGCCGACGACCAGGGCAATGGGGCGGACCGGCTCCTGAAGGGCTTTAGAGAAGGCTTCGATCTCACGCATCATCAGGAAACCGGCCACCTTGGTCTCCACATATTCTGTGACGCCGTAGGTCGAGGCATGCTGACGGTGCGAAGCGCCGAAAGCGTCATTGACGTAAACATCACAGATAGAGGCCAGTTTTTTTGAGAGTGCGGGGTCGTTCTGTTTTTCGCCCTCGTAAAAACGGATGTTTTCAAGCAGAAAGACCCGTTCGAGCGAGCAGGTGGCAATCTCGTCTTTAGAGGCTTCAAAGTCTTCGACGAATTCAACTTTTTTTTGCAGCAGGCGTTCCAGCCGTTTGCGGATATGCTTTAGACTGTACTTCTCCTCATACTGCCCTTTCGGGCGTCCGAAGTGAGAGACCAGCGTGATGGAACAGGCGTTGTGGTCGATACAATAGTTGATCGTCGGCAATGCCGAACGTATGCGGCGGTCGTCCGTGATATTATTGTGCGCATCGACCGGGACATTGAAGTCCACCCGGATCAAGACACGCTTGCCGCTCACATCAATATCCCTGAGACTTTTTACACCGCGCATATAATCAAGATTTGAGGTCATATCGTCTCCTTAAACGGTAAACATGCGGTCATAGTACTCCGCCGCCATGCGTCCCGAATCAAAATCGACTTCAATATCGGACATTGCATTTTTCATAATCTTCACCCACTCATCGGGTCTGTCGTAATAGGTCGGGATGATCCTCTCTTCGAGGATATCCATCATATGTTGGTTGTCCAGACGGTCCTGCTCTTCAACAGACAGGACGTAGTCAAGCGCAGGGATCGTAAAAGCGTTCTTGCCGTCGCGTGCGAACTCCGGATGCCACCCGTCATCAATAGAGAAGTGGATAGAGCCGTTCATGCTCGCCGTCATACCGCTCGTTCCGCTCGCTTCACGGGTGATCCGCGGCGTATTGAGCCAGACGTCGCTTCCCTGCTTCAAGAGACGGGAGAGGGCAAGCTCATACCCCACCAGAACCGCCATGTTCTTATAGTGGTGACTGATACGGATCAGCTCGTTAAAGAGGTCCGTCGCTCCCTGGTCCGTCGGATAGGGTTTTCCTGCCCAGATGATCTGTACCGGCCTGTCGGTACGCTTGATCAGCCTGACAAAACGTTCAAAATCGTATTTAAGCAGACCCGGACGCTTGTACTCCGCAAAACGCCGTGCCCATACGATCGTCAGCACCTCGGGATCAAACATTTTTCCCGTCTGGTCGGCAACTGTATCAAAGAGAACACGCTTGAGGTGTTTTTTACGGGCGATCACTTCGTAGTCTTCATGCTCATCAAGGGCACGAATCAGTGTCTTATCCCTCCAGAACTTTTTGTTCTGCGCATTGGTAATCGAGATAATCTCGCAGCGGTTTTCGACATCCACCCACATCTCATTGGCAACCGTGCCATGGATTTTGGAGACACCATTCGCGATCTTTGCACTGCGAAGCGCACCCACCGTCAAACTAAAGTCATCATTCTCTTCATAGCCGCTGATCCGTCGGGCTGTCTCAGGTGATAAGTCGTTAAAGAAGCCCATCTCATGCAGGAAATTGAAATTATGGATCTCATTTCCGGCCGCTTCCGGCGTGTGTGTGGTAAAGACAACATGTTTTCGGACCTCATCCATATTTTTATAGCGGTCATAGAGTTCATAGACCAAAGGCAATGCATGCCCTTCGTTCATATGGTAGATATCGACCGTTTGCTCCAGTGCCGCCAGCACTTTGGCCCCGCCGATACCCAAAATGATCTCCTGGGCGACACGGGTGCGTTCATTGCCGTCATAGAGCTTATGCGTGATCGTTCGTGAGAGATAATCATTCTCATCGGTATCGGTAGAGAGCAGGATCATCGGCGCCGTACCAAAAACATCCGGACGGAGCAAAAAAGCCTTGACCACGACATCCTCATGATGGACCTTGACCGTCACCCTGACCGGCAGCTCTTCGAGAAAATAGTAAAACTTCCGTGTGAACGTCGGCCGCAACGTCAGGTCTTCATTGCGGGACTGATCGTAATAGCCGAAACTCCACAGCAGTCCGACGCCGATGACACTCTGTTTGAGGTCATAGGCGCTGCGCATGTGCGAACCTGCCAAGAAGCCCAATCCGCCGGCGTAGATCTTCAGCGCCTGGTCAACGGCGAACTCCATGGAGAAGTAAGCGACCGTCTTACTGTACTTCCTGTTGATATCGTATGAAAATAGATTCACAACCTCTCCTTATTTCGATAGGTTTTGGTAAAGCATCTGTTTGCCGAGTTCAACACCGGGCTGGTCATAGGTATTGATCTTAAACATAGAGCCTGTCACGGAGGTCAAAAGCTCGTAATAGGCGATAATAGCACCGATGCTTTCAGCCGAGACCTTATCGATGGCAATCGCATCTACGGCAGCGCCGGATGCGATAACGCTCTGCATGGTCGCATCGCACTGGGCATTGATAAGGGTGTTGAAGCTTTTGCCGTTGATAAAATCGGTCTTTTCAATGCCATAGAGCGAGAGATCGGGGATCATAAGATCGTTATCAAAATCTCCGATCTTGACAAAGGTCACACTCTTGTCTTTGGGGCCCTGAATGACAAGCTGCAAAAAAGAGTGCTGATCGACTGCACCGATGATCCCGATTGGGGTGAGCCCCACGCTGTTGTTTTCGCTGTCGATCTTGCCAAGCGATTCACCCCAAAGCTGGACATACCACTTTGTAAAATTCTCAAGGCGGTCGGCATAGGAGAAGAGTACGTTGATGTTCTGCTGCGCTGCATTTTCATACAGATAGCACGCTTTTTCCAGAAGGTGGTCTTCCCTGCCCTGGAAAAAACGTTCTATAAAACTGCCGGCACCCTCCAGTACGCCCTGCATATCATAACCCGCTACCTGAAGCGGCACAACGCCGACTGCACTGAGCACCGAAAAGCGTCCGCCGACATTATCGGGGATAATAAATTCTCTAAGACGGTGATGCGAAGCAAATGCAGAGAGCGGCGAGTTAGCATCGGTAATCACAAAGACACGGTCGCGGTCAGCGCCGTCAAGATCGAGTCGGCAGGCAGCGATGATCGTTTTAAAGATGGATGTCGTCTCGATCGTCGAACCGGACTTGGAGATCACAAAAAAGGCGGCCTTCTCTTTGTCTACTTTTGCCAGGTTCTCCGTGATGGTAAGGGGGTCGGAGTTTTCAAAAAAAAGCACCTCTTTGACGCCCGGCGTGATGGGGCGCAAAAAAGAGTCGATCGCTTTGCTTCCAAGCGAGGAGCCGCCGATACCGATGACAACGACCTGCTCGTACATGCTGGTATCGATCGCATCTAGTGCCTCAAGGTGCGACAGCGAATGCGACGGCAGTTTATAATACCCTATCTTATCGCTCTGCATCTCTTCTTTAACTGCAGCCATGGCGCTCTGCATCACACCTTTGTGTTCTGATGCAGGTTCAAAAGAGAAATGTTTTGCAAAGCTGAGCATTAGTTCTGTCCGACAAAAACACACATATCGACCAGGCGGCTGCTGTATCCCCATTCATTGTCATACCAGGCAAGAACTTTTACCGTTTTGCCATCGACAACGCTGGTCATATCCGGTACATAGGTAGCGCTGTAGGTCGAACCGACAAAGTCGCTCGATACGCGCTTGTCGTTGTCGATCTCGATCAGTCCGGCAAAGTTCCCTGCTGCTGCAACGTCAAATGCGGCATTGATCTCCTCTTTGGTGACCTCTTTTTTAAGATTGACCGTCAGATCGACGACCGATACATCCGGGGTCGGAACACGCATCGCATAGCCGTTCAATTTGCCCTGAAGGTGCGGCATCACCTTTCCGATCGCCTTGGCGGCTCCCGTTGTTGTCGGGATCATATTCACCGCTGCAGCACGGGCACGACGCATATCTTTGCTGTGTTTGACATCGAGAATATTCTGGTCGTTCGTGTAGGAGTGGATGGTCGTCATCAGGCCGTTGTCAATGCCGAATGCGTCATCCAGGACTTTACAGATCGGTGCGAGACAGTTGGTGGTACAGCTGGCGTTGGAGATAATGTCTTCGCCTTTGTACGCATCGGTATTGATATTCAGTACATAGGTCGGCGTATCATCTTTGGCCGGGGCCGACATAACGACCTTTTTAACGCCGTTCTTGAGATACGACTGCGCTTTTTCGGTTGTCAGGAAGACACCCGTACACTCGATCACGACTTCCGCTCCGGCTGAACCGAAATCAAGCTCTTCGGGATCGCGCGTGCTGAACATGGCCACTTTTTTGCCGTTGATCTCGATCGTTTTCTCATCCAGCACTTTGGCGCTCACGCCCGTATGCACGCTGTCATATTTGAAAAGGTACTCAAGCATATCGGCTTTTGCCGTAGTATTGATTGCAACGAGCTCGATATCATCACGCGAAGTGATGATCTTTGCCACGATCATCCCTATTCTTCCTGTCCCGTTAATTGCCGCTTTTACTGCCATAGTATCTCCTTGTAAATCATAATATATATCATCTCTGTTACAGTTAGGTCACATTTATTGCGCGATATTTAGACATGTTTCTCACGTCTAAGAGATCGCGGCAAGCACAATCTCTTTTGCCTCCTGCTGAATCTGTTCAAGATGCTCGCCCGAGATAAAACTCTCCGCATAGATCTTGTAGATATCCTCGGTTCCTGACGGGCGCGCCGCGAACCATCCGTTCTGCGTTGTCACCTTCAGGCCGCCGATCTTGGCACCGTTGCCGCTGGCTTCGGTAAAGATTCCCTCTATCGCCTCGCCTGCCATAATCTTGGAGGTGATGTTCTCCGGTGAGAGGTTTTTCAGTACCGCTTTTTGCTGCGGCGTTGCCGGGGCGTCAATACGCGCATAATATGATCTGCCGAACTCTGCTTCAAACTCCTGATAGATCGTCCCCGGGTCTTTTTTCATTTTTACCGTGATCTCTGCGGCAAGAAGGTTGAGAATAATGCCGTCCTTATCCGTGGACCACACCGAACCGTCCCGGCGCAGGAACGAAGCCCCCGCGCTCTCTTCGCCGCCAAAGCCCAGCGTGCCGCTGAAAAGCCCGTCGACAAACCACTTAAACCCGACCGGGACCTCAACGACCTTTCTGCCCAACGATGCTGCAACCCGGTCGATCATGGAGCTTGAGACGAGGGTCTTGCCGATGCCGAGCTCGCTGCTCCACGCTTTGCGGTGCGAGTAGAGGTACCAGATCGCAACCGAAAGATAGTGGTTGGGGTTCATCAGACCGACGCTCGGCGTGACAATACCGTGACGGTCGAAATCGGGATCATTGCCGAAGGCGATATCATACTTCTCTTTGAGTGCGATCAGCGATGCCATCGCATAAGCGGAGGAACAGTCCATACGGATCTTGCCGTCATGGTCGCAGGTCATAAAAGAGAATGTCGGATCAACCTTCTCGTTAACGATCTCCATATCAAGGCCGTAGACCTCTTTGATCTTCTGATAAACGGCGATCCCGGAACCGCCCATCGGGTCCACGCCGATCTTGAGGCCGGAGGCCTTGATCGCATCCATGTCCACGATCTCGTTCAGCGCGCTGACATACGGGGTAATAAAGTCATATTCCTGCAGCAGTTCGCTTGCTAGCGCCTCCTCCAGCGATACCTTTTTCACGTCGGTAAGACCGTTTTTCAAGATGGCGTTGGCGCGCTCCTCTATGACACTGGTAACATCCGTATCGGCAGGGCCTCCGTTTGGGGGGTTGTACTTGAACCCGCCGTCGCTAGGGGGGTTGTGCGAAGGGGTAATGACCACCCCGTCGCACTGGGCACCGCCCTTTTTGTTGGCCTCAAGGATCGTAAAAGAGATCACGGGTGTCGGCGTGTAACCGTCATCTTTGGCGATCCTGCAGGGCACGCCGTTGGCGATACAGACCTGCAGCGCCGTCAATTGCGCGGGTGTCGAAAGTGCATGGGTGTCCTTGCCGATAAAAAGCGTTCCGGTGATGCCCGCCGATTTGCGGTATTCACACATCGCCTGGGCAATAGCCAGAATATGGTCTTCGTTAAAACTGTTTTTGACTGAGCTGCCGCGGTGACCGGAAGTGCCGAAAGCCACCTTCTGCGCTGCCTCATTGACATCAGGTCTCTGCATATAATATGAGGCGATTAAACGGGGGATATTTTCGAGTAAACTGTAAGGTGCTGTTTTTCCGGCATTCTCATGAGCCATAGAATCTTCCTTCTATATTATGGGGTTGCTGTTATATTGTAATGAATCATTCCCGATGCCTGTATCGGGGCTTTTACACTCATAATATATCATATTATCCTACAAGGAATATCTTTAAATGATTAAAAAACAGGCCAATTCCTTGCAATCAACAGATCTCGGCCCTTCTGCGTAGGCAATGCAGACCCTCCCTATCTCTCTTGTATGGAGTCCCGCCAAAATATGATGCCGGATAAAAAAACCCGAAATGTGAAATAACGAAAATTTAGTATAATAAGACGACAAAACCTAAAGGAAAACCAATGTTCAAACACCTCTCTACGATGCTATTTGCCGCTATGCTGCTGTTGGGTCTCACCGGACTCTCGCTTAATGCCAACGACATGAAGTGCGGTGCCGGTAAATGCGGCGCCTCTATGTCCAAAGGGATGAAAGCCAAAGGATGCAACTGCGACGACTGTCCGAACCCGGACTGTGCCGCTAAAAAAGATGCGAGCATGCCATGTGACTGTCCGAGAGATGTGCAGGGCAAGATGAAATGCGGTGCCGGCAAATGCGGTAAAGCGATGAAAGGTGACAAGACGATGAAGTGCGGCGCCGGAAAGTGCGGCACTAAGTAGTACTGATATGTAGGAGCCTCTGCTTTTGAAGGCCCTGCAACGCTGGAGACTTCTCCTCTCCGCTAACCCTCACACATCACAAAAACAGGTCCGAAAAAAGAGTGCTCACCTTTCCTAGATTATACCTGTTTGCTCAATTCTCCATAGATCCGATATTCTGAAATACAACTATGTGAATATTGCCTCATCATCATAGACAAAAGGTACCCTTAATAGAGTTCGTTATAGTATTTACTATTGTTGACCATCCGTTTTGGTCTGTATGAGACTGCTGTCCGTCCAACCAATGCGCATAAAATATCCTTTCCATACGAAGTTTGAAGGAGATGTTTTGACTAAACTGTTTATCGTGCTCCTGAGCTTTCTCTCCGGGATCGCTTCGAGTACCCAGGGGCTTTATAACGGCTACTGGAAAGAGAGCATCGACCTGAAAACCGTCCTGGTGGTGAATTCGCTGGTGGTTTTTGCCTCGGTATTTCTCTTTTATATCATCACGACGGAAAACGGCTTTAAAGTGCCGCTGGAGAAGATGGACCCCTCCATTCTCATCGGCGGTTTCTGCGGCTTTTTCGTCATCATGGTGTTTGCCATCGCCTTTCCCGCCATCGGTGCAACGGCAACATCGCTGCTCTTCATCTCCGGCCTGCTGATCGCCTCGCTTCTATATGACCATCTCGGTGCCCTGAACCTCGCTGTCAACAGCATCACGCTGCAGAAAGTTTCCGGTGTCCTTCTGGTGCTGCTGGGGAGCTATATCGCCCTGAGGAGTCCGGCATGAGTCTCGTCGGTCAAAGTGTTGTACGGGTCGATGCCGCGTCCAAATCCGACGGTACCTTGGAGTATACCGACGATCTGGACTTTGAGGGTCTCTACGGTGCGGTTGTCCGTTCAACCATTGCGCACGGGAACATTCTTTCCATCACTTTTGACGAGACCTTTGATTTCTCGGATTTTGTGATCGTCGATCATCGTGATATCGAAGGCAGAAATGCCAACGTCATGCTGACCGATGACCAGCCTTTTCTAGCCGAAACAAAGGTGAGGTTTATCGGGGAACCGATCCTGCTGCTGGCGCACCGGTCTCAGAGGATGCTCAAAGAGGCACTCAAACATATCGATATCACCTATGAACCTTTGACACCTGTTCTGACGGTGCAGGAATCGCTCGATTGCAAAACCCTCCTCTACGGTGACGACAACCTCTTCAAGACCATCCGGACGGAAAAAGGTGAGGAACCCGATTATACAGCTCTGAAAAGCCTGGAAAAACACTACAGCACCCCGCATCAGGAACAGCTCTATATGGAGACGCAGAGCATGATCGCACGCTACTGTGACGGCGCCGTCAGGATCGTCGGGTCGATGCAGTGCCCTTTTTATGTGGAGTCCGCTCTCTTTGCGCTGACCGGGAAGAAGATCGAGGTCGAGCAGGCGCCGACCGGCGGCGGTTTTGGCGGCAAAGAGGATTACCCCTCCCTGATAGCGGCCTATGTCTATCTGCTGAGCAAAAAAGCCAAACAGGATGTGAAGCTCGTCTATGACCGCGCCGAAGATATTTCCTTTACCACCAAGCGCCACCCCTCGGCACTGCACTACAAAAGCCATTTTGACGAAACCGGAAAACTGCATGCCCTCGATATTGAGATAACGCTGGACGGCGGTGCCTACGTGACGCTTACCCCTGTCGTTTTGGCCCGGGCGGTACTGCATGCTGCCGGTTTCTATGATTGCGGCTATATCAAGGTGGATGCACGGGCCGTTGCGACCAACACGCCGCCAAACGGTGCTTTCAGAGGTTTCGGAGCACCCCAGGTGATCTTCGGGATCGAGCGGCATATGGATGATATCGCCCGCTGTCTCGGCATTTCGCCGATGGAGGTGCGCGAGAGAAATCTGCCCCACAGCCGTTCCGTCAGTGTCACGGGTGCAAAGATCGGGGAGTACACACGCTTGCGGACCCTCTTTGAAACCACGCGGAAAGCGAGTGGTTTTGATGAAAAAGAGGCTGCCGGCACGCCGTATAAGGGGATCGGGATGGCACTTTTTATGCATGGCGGCGGTTTTACGGGGGAGGGAGAGACGCTTTTGGCTTCAAAAGTGTGGCTCGACCTTCACGATAACGGGATGGTCGAGATCAGGATCGGCAGTGTCGAGATGGGACAGGGAACCTTGACGGCACTGCCGCAGATCGTAGCCGACGTGCTGGCACTTCCGATCACGATGATTCGATATCATCTTCCCAATACCGCCAAAGTCGCCGACAGCGGGCCTACCGTCGCTTCGCGTACCGTGATGATCGTCGGAGAGCTTCTAAGGGAGGCGGCAAACGCGCTTAAAGAGGCGCTTGGTCGCTACGGCAGCGAGGCCGAGTACCTTGACGCCGTCAGGGCCTATCTCAAAAGCGGTGCACAGAGCCGTTTTCAGGCGGCCTATCAAAAACCTGACACCGTTCAATGGGATGAGGAGCATTTTTACGGCAACGGGTATGACGGCTACTCTCTGGGCTGCTATGTCGCTGAAGTCGAAGTCGACCCCGTCGATTACAGGGTACGGGTCAGCGACTTTTATGCCTACAACGATGTCGGAAAAGTAGTCAATCCCATGATGGCGGAGGGACAGGTGGAGGGCGGCGTGGCCCAGGGGATCGGCTACGCCCTCTATGAGAGGATCGCCTATCAGGACGGCAAACTCAGAAGCAGCCGTCTCAGTGATTACAGTGTGCCTCTGGCAGCGGATCTGCCAAAACTGCATATCGCTTTTCTCAATACGGATGAACCGTCAAAAGGGCTGGGCGAACTTCCGATGGACGGCCCTGCCGCCGCGATCGGCAATGCTCTAACCCATGCACTTGACACCGCTTTTGACAACCTGACCATCACCCCTGAAGTCGTGGAGCAAAAATGCAGATAAGATGTACGATAAACAGCAGACCTTACCGTTTTGAATGCGAACCGGAGGAGCGGCTCCTTGATGTTGTCAGGAGGCTGGGTATGCTCTCGGTGAAAAAGGGGTGCGGCGAAGGCGAGTGCGGCACGTGCTCTCTCTTTTTCAACGGCAAACTGGTCAACTCCTGCCTGCTTCTTGCGCCCCAGATGCAGGGAGCCGAAATCGTCACCCTGGAAGGGTTGCAGAAGGAGACGGAAACGATACGCGAAAACTTTGCCAAAGAGGGGGCGGTACAGTGCGGTTTTTGCACACCGGGGTTTGTCATGCGTGCCTATGACTACATCATACATGAGGGCAGCAAAGATGAAAAGCGCGTCAAAGAGGCATTGGACGGCAATATATGCCGCTGCACAGGCTACCAGAAAATCGTCGAAGCCATTGTAAAGAGTATGTCATGATCTATCACAGAGCCGAACATCTTGATGATGCGTTGAACCTGATCCATCAGCACCCCGACTTTCTCCTGCTTTGCGGCAGTACCGATGTCGCCGTACAGTTGAGCGACCAGAACACCGTACAGGGGCTGATCGATATCGGCGGTCTGAGCGAGCTCCGCGCCATTGAGATGGGCTCGGAAAGTATCCACATCGGGGCTTTGGCGACCGTTACGGAGATTATGGAGAGTGCCGCGGTACGCACCCATCTGCCGCTGCTGATCGCCGCGTCGGAGGTGTTTGCTTCGCATCAGATCCGAAACCTGGCGACACTCGGCGGCAATATCGCCAACGCCTCTCCGGCAGCGGACCTTACCGCCGTGCTGTTGGTACTGAATGCCACACTCACACTGGGCTCAAAGCAGGGACGGAGAGAGATAGCGCTCGACGAGCTCTTTTGCGGTTACAAATGTACGAAACTGGACCATGAGATGATACTGGGCATTACAATCCCCCTGCAGGAGCATCAATGGTATTACAGAAAGGCGGGCGCACGCGAACGGCTCAATATAGCAAAAGTGAGCCTGGCTGTGGTTAAAAACAGCGGAGGCTACTGCATCAGCGGGGCATCCCTTAACCCTTATGCCCTTCGGCTCAGACACGTCGAAGAGCTGCTCAACAGCGGCGATGTCAGTGACGAAAAGATCAGCGAAGCATTGGCACAGGATATCGCGCCGTCGGGCTCGTTCCGTTCGACCAAGGCGTATCGTACGCGGGTCGCATTCAATATGGTCAAAGAGGCCTTTTCCAGCTTGGAAGCGTCATGACGGTCGTCTTGCTTGCCGCCGGAAAAACGAGCCGTACCGCTGTAACGAAACAGCTCTATCCGGTCAAGAGGGAGAGAAAGCACCGCCGATACGGACGAAACATTAAAACAGTATTGTGACGAAATCTGAAAAGGAAAAGGAGAAATAATGCGTTTCACCGTTGCGCGTTTTGCAAATATATTTCTGGCTCTTCTGTTGATGTCAGCCTTCGCTGCCTCTTCAGCTGCCAAAGAGAGAGTAGATGTTGTTTCACAAAGACAACCGTCCGAAGACAAGCTGATAAAGTCCGAGGTTGAAACAGCGGTAAGTATGCTGCAGGCGATCTTTGCAAAACATCAAGAGGGTGAGATGAGCCTTGCGGCAGCAAAAAAGCTGGGTGCCGACCTTCTGCGTGAACTCAGGTACGGCAGTGAAGGGTATTTCTGGGCCGATACGACGGAAGGTATCAATGTGGTTTTATACGGTCGAAAGGATGTGGAAGGAAAGAACAGGATTGACGCCAAGGACCAAAACGGTACACTCTTCATAAGAGAATTTCTGAAAACTGCCAAAAACGGCGGCGGATATGTCGAGTACTGGTTCCCGAAGAGAGGGGAGTCTGTCGCCCGGCCAAAACGATCCTACGTGCTCCTGTTCAAACCGTTCGGATGGATTATAGGAAGCGGATACTACCGCTGAAACGACCGAAAGAGGGAAAAGTTATGTCTAAAATAGATCTACCGCGATTTGTCTTCATCGTATTGGCGAGTATGATAATCTCTCCATTCTCTTATGCCGAACATGTTGAGACAAAAGCACAAAAACGGCATGCCGCAGAACAGCTGGAGCACTTTGTCGAAGATGGGGCGGCATTGATCTCCGAAAAGGGAGAGAAGGCGTTTGATGCCTTCAGGCAGAAGGGGAGCAAATGGTTCCGTGGCGACCAATATCTCTATGTATGGGATATGAACGGATTACGGTACGTCTACCCGCCGGACAGAGACCGTGAGGGGGATCATGTCCTTGGAATTAAAGATATCGATGGCAAGCCGATCGGAAAGCTGATGGTCAACATCGCCGCATCAAAAGAGGGGAGAGGATGGCTCCATTACCGTTGGCCCAAACCCGGCCAGTCGGCTCCGGAGTGGAAAAGTACCTATGTGATGAAAGTGCAGAGCCCTTCGGGCAAGGTGTATCTTATCGGAAGCGGTGCCTATGACATGCCGGTACAAGAGTCATTTGTGGTGGATGCCGTTGACTCGGCGGTAAAACTGATCGAGCGTGAAGGGATAAGAGCATTCGATACGCTCAGGGACAGGCGGAGCCAGTACATCTATCAGGATACGTATGTTTTCGTGATTGCAGAAGATGGCTTGGAACTGGTTAATGCAGCCTTTCCAAAGCTTGAAGGGCGCAATGTGATGGAGTATAAAGATGCCGATGGAAATTATATGGTAAAAGCATTCATCGAAGTAGCCAGAAACAAAGGAGATGGCTGGGTAAATTATTTTTGGCCCAAACCCGGAGATGTTGAGAGATATCAAAAATCGACGTATGTCCGAAAAGCGATGGTTGACGGCAAGATGTTCGTTGTATGTGCTGGGCTGTATCGCAACTGAGTCTGCCATAAAGGAGCAGCAATGGAGCATAAGATCTTAATCACAACCTTTGCCACATGGAAATCCCACCAGCCTTCGAATGCATCGGATGATCTGCTGGGTTTGCTGCTGAAAAAAGAGCTTGACTTTTTTCAGCATCTGCGAAAAATTCCTGTAGATTTTGAACTGGCACCTCAACATGTGCTTATCCGGTTCAATGAACTCAGGCCCAAAGTGCTGGTCTGCTGCGGTATGGCAGAAGAGCGCACAAAACTCAATGTAGAATCACGGGCCGTCCGGGACGAAAAGGTTCTTCATACGGGGATTGATCTGCAACAGTTGACTGCCGATCTTGTCATGACGGAGATCAGCCATGATACCGGAAGGTTCGTCTGTAACGCACTCTACTATTCGATGCTTGAACACCTCGCTGCTCAGGAGGGGGAACATCACTGTCTTTTTATCCATGTCCCGGTGTTGACGGAGGAGAATAAAGAGGCGCTGGCAGAGGACTTTGAACGCATATTACAACGGATTTCCGAGATGTTGCTGTAACGTAAATGCAGGAAAACCTGAAAGGAAAATCATGCTTTATCAGATTTTGAAACATTCGGCAGAACGTTCGCCCGATGCCGTTGCCGCTGTTTATGGCACGACGGAATATACCTACAGGACATTGTTGCATTTAACAGATGCCACGGCCGCTTCTCTTTCCAGTCTCGGCTTGAGAAAAGGTGACCGGCTGGCCTTTTACCTCTATAACTGCCCGGAGATCATTATCAGCTATTTCGCCTGTTTCAAGATCGGTGTTACGGTCATTCCCATCAATTACCGCCTCAAAGAGGATGAGGCGCACTACATCATCGATCATAGCCAGCCAACCGTTCTGATCAGCCAGAAAAGCCTCTTTTCCCGGATTGCCGGGAATATGTCTGAACTGCCGAGTGTAAATGAGGTCTATCTTCTTGAATCGGATGAGGAATTTGCGGATACCCATCCTTTTTCGGATCTGCTGCATCCGCCAAAGCGCCCGGAGGATTATGCAGAGATTCCGGGTGATACGGATGCAGTTGTCCTCTATACGTCGGGAACGACCGGAAGGCCGAAAGGTGCCGTGCTGGCACATGACCAGATGATGGTCCACACAGCCAACCACTGCAAACTGGTCGATTACAGCAATGATGACAAAACACTTGTTTGCCTGGCGCTCTCCAACAACTTCGCCTTCAGCCACCAGATGCTCTCCGCTCTTTATGCAGGAGCGACACTGGAGATCAACGCCGCATTCGATCCGGATGAGGTACTGCGGAAGATCAAACGTAACGGTGTGACCATGCTCTATATGATGCCGGTGATGTTTCATGCGCTAAACAAGCACGCGGCAGTAAAAAGAGTTCCCGTTCCGAATCAATTGCGCCTGGCCATTGTCGCGGGAGACAAGACCCCTTTTGTTGTCTTGGACCAGTTTCAAAAGATTTTCGGTCTTGAGATGTGCGAAGGCATCGGCATGACCGAAACACAGATCTATGCGCTCAACCCTCTGAAAGAAGGAAAAAAAAGAGGTTCCATGGGCTTGCCTGTTGCCTATACAGAGGTTGCGATTCAGGACGATGATGGCAACCCGTCACCGGTAGGTGAAACCGGGGAGATCGCGGTCAGGGGTGACATCATCATGCGAAACTATCTTAACAACCCCGAAGTCACAGCTAAAAGTTATCGCAACGGGTGGTTTCTGACCGGCGATCTCGGTTGTTTTGACGCAGACGGCTATCTCTGGTTCAGAGGACGAAGAAAACAGCTTATCCTGCATGACGGTTCCAACATCTCGCCGCAGGAGGTCGAAGAGGTTTTCTACCACCATCCGGCTGTTTTTGAAGTCGGTGTCATCGGCGTGCCGGATAAATTTGAAGGGGAGATGGTACATGCTTTTGTAGCGCTGAAACCGGAAACGGAAGCCGTCACCGAAGCAGAACTGCTGACATTCGCGAAAGAGCACCTTGCCGATTACAAGCTGCCTGAAAGCATCACCTTTATCGATGAACTCCCTAAAGGTGCAACGGGGAAAATTGACCGTCAACGGCTAACACACTATGATAAAAGCTGATAGTCTATCGTTTTTCCAGCAGCAGTAAAGCGGCTTCCGTCATCGCTTCAATACCTGTTTTGATAGTCGTTTCGGGAGGCGGGGCAAAGTGGGGAGAGTGAAGGGGCGGCAATGAAATGTTCTGTTGCTTCGTCTGTTTATATGCTACCGGATCAGCAGCACCCAGTCTGAACATTAACGAAGGAATTCGCGGCTCAACCCGGCCGTAATGTGTAAAATCTTCACCGATCATAGCTGCTTGTATGCTTTTGACCCTCTGACTGCCCATGGTCTCTTCAAAATGTTCGCGAATGCGCTTAGAAAGAGCAGGATTATTGTATACAGCCGGCGTGTAGTTATTTAAAATCTGCACCTTGGGCAATTTATCTTCGGGCATGCCGAAGGAGCGTGCCTGATTAAGGGCGATCCGTTTGATGGCGTCGAGTACTTTTTTTCTTGTCTCATCGGTGTAGGAGCGAACAGTGAGTTGGAGGTCCACCTGTTCGGGGATGACGTTGCGCTTCTCTCCTCCGTGAATGCTCCCGACCGTCACAACCGCTGCATCCTGCGGTGAAACTTCCCGCGAAACAATCGTCTGCAGTGCGACTATGATCTGTGCGGCAAGCACGACAGGGTCTTTGGCAGAATGAGGATAGGCTCCGTGCCCGCCCACTCCATAGACACGGATATCTACCGAATCCACATTGGCAAAACTGTATCCGGACACTACTGCCACTGTACCGCTGGGGAGTTCGGGGTAAACATGTAGCGCAAGATTGTAATCGGGCCGTGCAAATCGCTTAAACAGTCCATCTTCAAGCATGCGACGGGCACCGGCACCCCGCTCTTCAGCCGGTTGGGCGATCATCATGAGCGTACCTGACCACTGCTCTTTCATTGCCGCCATTCTTCGGGCAGACCCGACAAACACCGACATATGGATGTCGTGACCGCAGGCATGCATCATTGGAATAGTATGACCGTCCTCTCCCCGGTAATACTGTTTGCTGGCATAGGGAAGCCCGGTTTTCTCCTTGACAGGCAGGGCATCCATATCGGTCCGGATCATCACCGTCGGCCCCTTGCCGTTTCGCATCAGTGCAACCAGACCGTATCCGCCGACCCCTTCCGTGACCTCAAAACCTGTTTCACGCAGCTCTTTTGCAAGGCGTTCGGCGGTTTTCTGTTCATGAAAGGAGAGCTCCGGATGGCTGTGAAGATGCGTATAGAGTCTGTCAATATAGGGGTAATCCTCATTTATCGCATTTTTCAGCGTATCATCGGCGCGGCTTTGCGCAAAAACCGATATCAACAAGATAAATAGAAAGCCAAACGTTGCCGCTCTGTGTGACAACCTTTCAGATAAACATCTCTTCACCATATCCTCTGCCTTTTCAATTTGATTTAAATACGTTTAGATTGCATCAGAGCGCAAAAAACACCAGCAAAGCAACCGCTGCCAGAACGCCCATCGCGATATCGATCTGCCTGAACCTTCTCAGCGCGAGGTTGACAAAAACAAAGACCAGCGCACCCAGCAACAGGCCGTTGGTGATGGAGTATGTCAGCGGCATGCCCATCACAATAAAAAAGGTGCCGTATTTGACGGCGGGATCACTATAGTCGATATGCTGGAGCTCGCTGAACATCATCACGCCGATGACGACCAGGATCGGATAGATCGCATTGGAGGGGATGGCCTGGAAAAAAGGGAGCAGAAAGAGGGGCAGAACAAACAGCACCCCGACCACCACAGCGCTCAGACCGGTCCGTCCCCCCTCTTCCACGCCGGCGGCACTTTCAATGTAGGAGGTGGTGCTGGTGACGCCGGCTAGGCCGCTAAGCAGGGTGGCGAAGGCATCGGCTTCGATGGTTTTTTGCAGGGGAACGGAACTCTCTTCGTTAAAAAGATCTGCCCGCATGCCGACGCCGGTCAGGGTACCGAGCGTATCGAAGACGTCGGTGATCAAAAAGATGATGACCACCGGTAGCATCGAGAGTGTCAGCACAGAGGAAATATCCAGCTCAAATGCGATCGGCGCCATGGATGCGGGCATCGAGACCAGCTGTTCAGGCAGCTTCTCGATCCCCGCAGCCCATGCAAAGAGTGTTGTCATAACGATCGAAAGGATAAAGGCGCCTCTGTACTGTTTGAGGCTGAAGAAAACGGCCAGCGCCAGACCCAGCAGACCGAGCAGCACATGGCTGTCCTGAAAATCACCGACGGTCACCAGTGTAGAGGGGCTCTCCGTGATCATCTTCATCTGTTCCAGCCCGATAAATGCGATGAAGGCACCGATCCCCGCGCTGACAGCCCGCTTGATGTCCACAGGAATCGTCTCGATCATCAGGCGGCGCAGCGGCGTCATGCTGATGATCACATAGAGGATCCCCGAGGCAAAGACGATTCCCAGGGCACTCTGCCAGGGAATGCCCATCCCTTTGACCAGTCCGAAACTGAAATAGGCGTTCAGCCCCATGCCGACACTCATGGCGATCGGTGTATTTGCCCAAAACCCGTTGAGTATCGATGCGATAATGGTCATAACCGCCGTTGCGGTGATCAGTGCATCGTAAGGCATACCCGAGGCGCTCATGATGGCAGCATTGACCGGCACGATGTAGAGCATCGCCATAAAGGTCGTAAACCCGGCCGTAACCTCGGTCTTTACATCTGTTTTGTGTTCTTGAAGTTTAAAAAGGTTCATGCTTCGTCTTGCAGCCGTTGATGAAATGGAATGTCCGTCCGTCAAAAAGACCTTTATCGCTGAGCTTGAGTTCCGGTATCACCAGCAGCGCCATAAACGAGAGGGTCATAAACGGTGCGCTTAACGGCGAGCCCAGACGCTCTTTGACAATGCGGTCGATCTTTTCATACTCTCTTGCGACACGGAAACCGTCGTCGGCGCTCATGATCCCTGCGATCTCCAGAGGCAGGACCCACGACTCTTCCCCGCTGACGGCGCAGATGCCGCCCTGCTTCTTGATAAGCAGGTTGACCGCCTTGGCGATCATCTCATCGCTGCACCCCACGGCAACGATATTGTGCGAATCGTGGGCGACACTCGATGCGATCGCCCCCTCTTTCAGCCCGAACCCGTTGACATAGGCGACGGCCGGTGCAACATCCTCATAGCGGTTCACGACACCTATTTTCAGGATGTCATGCTCCGGGTCGCCCACCGTCTGCGAGGAGACATTGCGAAGCGTTACCACTTTTTCATGCGTGATCAGTTCATGGTCAATGGCCTCGATCACCTCGACCGTTTCACAGGCAGGCATCGCAAAATCCCCCGCCTCTTTTGTCCCGGTATGAAAGTTGTTGATCTTCGAAACCGGCACCGGGCTGATCGTCGTTTCGCCGTTTTGGGCGACCACTTCACCGTTGATCACTGTTTTTAAAACGGTAAGATCATCCAGGTTGTCCACTTCGATGAAATCGGCACTGTCACCCTCTCGCAGCATGCCGACATCCAGATCGTAATGCATGATCGGGTTGATGCAGGCGATCTGCAGGACTTTGAAGAGATCATTGCCTTTTGCCAGGGCACGTTTGACAAGCTTGTTGATATGGTCGTTGTAGAGATCGTTCGGGTGGCGGTCATCGCTGCAGAACATCAGCATCGCATAATGTTCATCGATCAGCGGTGCCAGGGCGTTGAAGTTTTTCGCAGCCGAGCCTTCGCGTATCACGATCTTCATACCGTTTCGGATCTTTTCGAGCCCCTCTTCATAGGTAAATGCCTCATGGTCGGTCATGATGCCCGCGTCGATATAGCGTTTAAGGTCATCGCCTCGAAGTCCGGGCGCGTGACCGTCTACCGGTTTGCCGAGTTCCTGCGCTGCTTTTATCTTTGAGAGCAGATCCTCATCCCCATCGATGACCCCCGGAAAATTCATCACTTCGCTAAGGTACTTGATCTGCGGTTTTTTGAGCAGGGTTTTGATCTCCTCGACGCCCAGTGCCGCGCCGCTGGTCTCAAAGGGTGTTGCCGGTACACAGGGCGATGCCCCGAAGTAGAATTTGAAATTGACCTTCTCGGCATTATCCAGCATGAACTCAACACCTGCTATCCCGAGGACATTGGCGATCTCGTGCGGATCGGAAACGGTGGCGACCGTGCCGTGGCGTACGGCCAGACGGGCAAATTCGCTTGGAGGAAGCATCGAACTCTCTATATGGATATGGGCATCGATGAAACCGGGCAGGATATAACTCGAGCAGGGTTCGTCGATCTTCGTGACAGACGCTATTTTTTGTTTCTCGATCACCACCCTTGCGGGGTATATCTCACGCCGGCCGATATCGACAAAATTGGCTCTGATCTCCATAGGTACACCTCCCTCTTGATCTAATACATTTTTGCACAGATAGCATAAAGAGTCTATTAGTGCCGTTATATTGACCGGATCCGGAAGAAGTCTGCCAGTGACTTCTAATTTCTATTAGCCTACAATAACAGGATGATGAATAAATGGATGAAGATAGCGCATAACGAGGCAACGGAAGGGATGCTCGCCAATGACGGCGGTCCTTTCGGCGCCGTCATTGTTCACAGGGATAAGGTCATAGCGACGGCACATAACGAAGTGCTCAAGACCAATGATCCCACGGCCCATGCCGAGATCAATGCCATCCGGATCGCCAGTGAACAGCTCGGCAGCTTTGATCTTTCCGAGTGTGTCCTCTACTGCACCTGCAAGCCCTGCCCCATGTGTCTGGGCGCCATCTTTTGGGCACGCATCGGTACGGTTTACTACGGTGCAACGGAATTCGATGCTGCCAGAGGCGGTTTTGACGACCAGCGCTTTTACGAGATGATACGCGGCCAGAACCATGACGTAGTACTCAAACAGATCGATTATGAGGTCAACGCTAAACTATTCGATCAGTGGCTTGCGAAAGAGGACCGTCAGATGTATTGACCTTAGCGGGGTTCTCTTTTCCCCGTTCTCTCTTTGGATACCCTCTAGATTCCCTGAAGCAGTGCCAGGAACTCTTCGCCGTAACGCTCGAACTTCACTTCGCCTATGCCGCCCACCTGCAGCATCTCGTCTTTTGTCTGCGGACGTTTTGCAGCCATCTCTTTGAGTGTTTTGTCGCCAAAGACGATATAGGGCGGAACACCCTGCTCCTGCGCTATCTCCTGACGCAGTCCGCGAAGCGTTTCAAAAAGCCCGGTATCATAGTCGAAACTCTCCGGAGCCGATTTTTTGACGGTCTTGGCTTTGACGTTGAGACGCTCGCTTCGGATCAGCAGCTTCTGCTCTCCCTTGAGTATCTGCAGCCCCGTTTCGCTCAGCATCAGCCCCTGATGCTCATTCACGTTAAGGGCTTCGACTTCCAGCAGGCGGTCGATGACGACAAACCACTGCTTCTTGCTGAGCTTCTCGCCGACACCGTAGACTGTCAGCTCGTCATGGCCGTTGGCGAGTATCTTCTGCTCGCGTGAGCCCCGAAGCACGTCGATCAGATAGTTTTTGCCGAAAGACTGTCCCGTACGGTAGACAGTCGAGAGGAGCATCTGCGCTTCGGTAGTGATGTCGCGCTTCTCGTGGTCGGGTTCAAGGCAGTTGTCGCATTTGTCACCGCAGGGTTCCAGGGTGTCACCGAAATAGGCGGCCAGCTGCTGGTGGCGGCAGCTCTCGCTGGTGGCGTAGCGCTGGATCGCGGTAAGCTTCTGCAGCAGGTGCTGTTTATAGCCGTCATCGTCGTTCATCTCGATAAAACGCTTCTGCTGGATGCTGTCGGCGGCACTGAAGAGCAGGACCACGTCGGCATGGTCGCCGTCGCGCCCCGCCCGTCCGATCTCCTGGTAGTAGTTCTCCAGGGTCTTGGGCAGGGACATGTGGACGACAAAACGGATGTTGCTCTTGTCGATCCCCATCCCGAAAGCGATGGTGGCGACGATGATCTTCACCTCGTCATGGACGAAGTCGTGGAAGACGCTATTGCGCTCTTCGCTCGGCATCCCGGCGTGGTACGCCGCGGCCGCATACCCCTTTTTCTGAAGATGGTGGGCGATCGCCTCGACGTTCTTTCGCGAAAAGGCGTAGACGATCCCGCTCTCGCCCTTGTGGTCGTTTAGAAAGTCGGTCAGCTGGTCATAGCCGTCCCTGATGCGGTGGCGCGCCGTGATCTGCAGGTTCTCTCTGAAGATCTTCCCCTGCAGCAGCGTCGCGTCGTGCAGACGGAGCAGACGGACGATATCGTCGCGTACATGCTCGGTCGCGGTGGCGGTAAAGGCGGCGACTGTCACGTTCGGGAAGTAGTCGCGCAGCTGTGAAAGCGCCCGGTAGTCGGCACGGAACTCATGGCCCCATTCACTGATACAGTGCGCCTCGTCGATGACAAAGTAGTTGAGCCTGATCTGCGAGAGGATGTTGCGCATGCCGTCGGTGTTGAGCCGCTCGGGGGAGAGGTAGAGAAAATCGACCTCGCCGGCGTAGAGACGGCGGATGATGTCGCCGCTCTCTTCGGAACTCTGCATCGAGGAGAGCATCTCGGCACGCATCCCCTGGGCTTTGAGGCTCTGCACCTGGTCGTGCATCAAGGCCAGCAGCGGCGAGACGACCACCGTCGTCCCCTCCATCAGGAGCGCCGGAAGCTGATAGGAGAGCGATTTGCCGCCGCCCGTCGGCAGGATCATCAGCAGGTCTTTGCCCGCCAGAATGGTATCGACCGCCTCCTCCTGCAGGGCTCTGAATGTCTTGTGCCCAAACTGGGATTGTAATACTCTGTACTTCTCTTTTTGGCGGTCTGTTTGCGGCATCTGCTCTTCTTTTGAATTCTTCATCAAATAGTAGCAGTTTTTTTGATCAAATACCGTTTTCTATGCCATTTATACATGATTTTAAAGCGTTGATTGGAATAACAATCAGAGAATTTTAATGCACTCTGTCTCTAATGTTTAGGAATTGTGAATATAATAGATATCCAATGCTAACCTGATGGGCTTACCGTTTCAAAACAGCACGAATTCAGGTCCAATTTCTTTACTTAAAGAAATAAGTAAAAATAAGTATACTGATTTGTATTGAGAGAAAGAACATCATTGGCACTCTTTGAAAATCTTGTGAAGGCGGTTTAAAATGGTTCATTCGGCATATGCAAGACATTTATTGAGGCTGTTTTTACTGTTTCTGTTTACGATGTTTTCAGGCTGTACAACACAATCTCCTGTACTTCTCGAAACATATTCCGAACAACTTCCCCGGAGTGCAAGTGACTTTACACTGGACACAAACAAATCGTATGTCTATTATGAAGCTAAAAAAAAGCAGTTTTTCAATACCTATCCTGTACGGGGTATAAACAGAGGGTTAAGCGGTTCACTGGAGAAGAGAGAGCTTGGGTATAAGGGTAAGTTGCGTATTGATGTTTTTACGTTTGACAGTAATGATAGCTATCGAGACGACAATGTTGAGGAATATCTAAATGCAGAGACGTATAAGTTGATGACCTATGACTATGAGATTCGTGAAAATATAGCAGAGGGTGATATGAAGATCAATGGGGTGACAAAAAAGATCACTTTTCCGGTGACCCTCAAAGATGAGAACGGTCAGCTTTTTATAGAAGGAAACATTCGTATCAGATACAGTGACTTTAATATCGAGACCCCTTCAAACTTTTTCTTACGGGCACATGACGATCTTGTTATCGGGGCAAAACTGTACTTTAACCATTAGAACAGCATAATGCATTGGAATGTCCGATGCCGCACCTTTAGTTCTTGAGATATTCCTGGTCTGTTTTAAGGTAAAACTACACAAAGAGCATTCTCAAACAGTATCATTACGCACAGAAAAGTACGTCAGATATTTCCTTCCCTTTTTAGAGTATAATTTAAAAAAACAGAAGGATTTTTTATGAAAGTTGCTATCCCTGTCAAAGACGATACCCTCACCTTCTTCGGCAACGCCGGCCATACCCCCTATTTCGCCGTTTACGCCGTAAAAGGGGCCGGGATGTTCAAAGCCTTTGCATTCGAAGAGCTGCGCAAGAACCCGCGCACCGACCTCGACCATGAGCATAACGACGGAAACGAGCACTGCTCGCACGGCCATGATGACGAGGCGCACGTCCAGGAGCATGTCAAGATGGCCGAGGTGCTCGAGGATTGCGATTATCTCGTCGCCAAACGAGCCTGCAAAAACACCGCTGCCGCGATGGTCAACTACGGCATCTCTATTGCCAAATACAGCGGTGACGCCACCAAAGCCGATGCTGTTCTCTCGGGTGTCTCGGCGCAATTGGTTTAACGATGGCCGAAAAGACCATCCTCCCTTTTATCGCCCCCTTCAAGAGCGTCGTCATCGGCACGCTTGACAGTGAAGGGCGCCCCTTCTCTTCGTACGCTCCCTTTGTCCATTATGACCACCGTTTCTACATCTTTATCAGCGATATCGCCTCGCATGCCAAAAACCTCAAAAAGGATAACAGGGCTTCACTTTTCTTTATCGAGGACGAAACCCGCTCCGCCAATATCTTCGCCCGCAAACGGATCTCCCTGCAGTGTGATGCGGCAGCCGTCCCAAGGGAGGAGGACAGGTTTGCCCCGGTGATGGCAGGCTTCGATGAAAAGTTCGGCGAGGAGATGGTCTCGATGCTGATGAAGATGAAGGATTTCAACCTCTATGAGCTGACTGCCGTTGCCGGCGAAGCCACCTTCGGGTTCGGCGAAGCTTACGTAGTCGGCGGCGAAAACATGGAGTGTCTGCTTCCAAGAATGGGCGGAAGTGGGCACAAATAAAGGATCTCTATACAAACACGGTTAGCAGATAATAAAAACGAGGATTGTTCTGGAAAAGTTACGGTTCAGACGTTGTAAAAAAATCGATGGTCGGAGTGACTGGATTCGAACCAGCGGCCCCAAGTCCCCCAGACTCGTACTCTAACCAAACTGAGCTACACCCCGACACGTTGCAGGCAGTAATTCTATCCTGCCTATTCTTAAGAAAAAGGTAAATTCAGCCCTTACAGTGTGCTTATCGACGGGGCAAAGGCCTTGGTGTTGACCTGGACGCTCTGGCCGATCGTAAACGAGGCCGCCTCGGCCTCGTCGAGCACCACCTCGACGATCTGCTGGCCGATGGCGACGACGGCGATGTGGATGACGTCCGCCTTGATAATATCGAGCAGTTCGCCTGTAAGCGAGAACTTCTGGCTTCCCTGCGTCTTTAAGAGTACCTCTTTGGGAGTGCCGTCCTGCACCACCCTTCCATGCTCGAGCAGAATGACGCGCTCGGCCAGGCGGTAGATCTCGCTTGGGTCGTGCGAGACCATGATGGTGGTCGTTCCGAACTCCTTATGCAGGGTCAGGATGTCGTGCTGCAGCTTGGTGCGCATCGCCGGATCGAGTGCGGAGAGCGGCTCGTCCATCAGCAGCAGCTTGGGGCGCTTCATCATCGCCCGACAGAGCGATACCCGCTGTTTCTGACCCCCGCTCAGCATGCCTGGCAGACGGTCTTTGAGCTCGGAGAGTCCGGTAAGCTCCAGCAGATGCTCGGCTAGCTCTCTGTCCTTGCTGACATAGAGCAGATTCTGCTCCACGCTCATGTTGGCAAAGAGGGCATAGTCCTGAAAAACAAAACCGATACCCCGTTTCTGGGGCGCCAGAGAAGTCCGATCCTTCTGCCAGAGATCGTCGCCAACGCTGATAACACCCTTCGCCTTCTCAAGTCCCGCCAAAATGCGCAGAAGCGTCGTCTTGCCGCTGCCGCTTTGACCTGCCAATGCAATAAAACTGTGCTCTTCGATGGCGATATCCACGTCCAGCTCCATCGCGCCGATACTCCCTTGAAGCGTCTTATTGATATTGATTTTAACCATTACTGCACCCCGATGCGTCTGTTATGACGCTCATTGAAAAGATAGACACCCAGCAGCACCGCAAAACTGAGCGCCAGCATGATCGCGCTGTAGATATGTGCCTGCGAATAGTCCATCACCTCAACAAACTCATAGATGGCCACCGATGCGACCTTCGTCTCTCCCGGAATAGAGCCGCCCACCATCAGCACCACGCCGAACTCGCCGACCGTATGGGCAAAAGTGACGATAAGGGCCGTCATCAATGCCGGTTTGATGTTGGGTAAGGCCACCCGCCACAGTGTCAGGAAGCGGCTTTTGCCTGCGATATAGGAGGCCTCAAGCATGTTTTTGTTGAGCGTCTCGAACCCGCCCTGAAGCGGCTGTACCATAAAGGGAAAGGAGTAGAAACAGCTTGCGACCACCAGCCCGGTAAAGTTAAAGACCAGCTTGATGCCGAAAAGCTCTTCAAAAAAAGCACCGATCGGGGAGTTCTGTGAAAGGGCAAAGAGGATATAGAAACCAAGAACAGAAGGAGGAAGGACGATCGGCAGCGAAGTCACCGCTTCGACAAAAGGTTTGCAGCGGCACTTCGTCTGGCTGAGCCACCAGCTTACCGGCAGTGCCACCAGAAAAAGAATCAGTGTCGTAATACCCGCCAATTTGAACGAAAGGTAAAAAGGTTCCAGATCCAGAGTGTTCATAAACTTTTCCAACTGCTGGTGAGATCGGCCATACCGGCCTGATAGAGGCTGCTGGTCACGATGGCCTCGACACCTGTTTGTGCGTATTGTATGACATTTTTCCTGTTTATACCGCCTGCCGCTATGATGGTAGCATGCGGATGATGTTCGCGTTTGTAGGCGACGAGTGCCGCCAACGTCTCCGGCACGCTTTTGTCCATCTGGATCACATCGGCTCCGAGCTGCAGCATCCGCTTCGCATCCTCAAGACTCTCGGACTCGACCACAAGCTTCTTCTCGACACACCGTTTTTTGATCTGCGGCAGTGCCGCTTCGAATGCCGCCTCGTCATCGTAGAGGGCGCGGTGGTTTTCAAAGATCAGAACACTCTCTGAGAGCCCGAGCCTGTGCGGCATAACCCCGCCGATAAGCAGGGCGCGCATTGTAAAGCGTTTGGCAAAGGGAAAACTTTTACGCGTGACCAGGATCTCGCAGTCAGGATTGACGTTATGGGCATCCTGAAGCATTCTGTTGGCATGGGTCGCCATCCCGCAGGCATACTCCAGCAGTATCTGGCAAAGCCGCCACGCCTGGTGCAGCACTTCACCGTCACCTTGAAGTTCCAAAAGCAGTCCCTCTTCTTCTACCTTTGTTCCTGAAGCGACAGAATAGTAGACTTCGCACCCCAGCAGTTCACCGATACGCGCCGCCTCCTCTGTACAGGCCGCCACCACCTTGTCCCGAGTGATAATACTCAGAGATTCCGTCTTGCTTGAAACCTCAAGCAGATGGGTCGTCAGGTCAAAATAGGGCAGATCTTCGCGTATATACGCCCAGAGCTCATGATCGGAAAGACGGGTCATAGATTATTCTCCTTACTACGGTTGCATAATTTTACTCTGCGGAGCTGTTGCATCGCTGATCTGTGACACCGCAGGCAGCAAGGCGTCTGAAACTACTCGATACGGGCTGATGGGTACCCCTTGAAAAGACTTCATCCAGCTATATGCAATATTTGATCGCGGAATTATATCATAATATACTTTTTTATATAACGTAATAACTAAACGCATCGTTACGCTTATCTGAATTCATCAGATAAAAGCGCTATTTCACCTGAATAATGTCCATAAAATAGATATTTTTACCGTTATTTTTATCTTTTAAATTAAGAATAAATTAATATCCATATCGTTATATTTCCAATAACATAACGTAATGATTCTAACAGGGTCACTGCATTTATGTCTGGCAAGGGACGGTCCTGTCCCCTTGCATTATCTTATAACAGGGGAAAAATATGCAAACAAAAATCACATTATCCTTGGTGCTGACTGCACTTTCGTATACATCAATGCTCCAGGCTGCCGAAAGTGTTGCTCTCGATACGGTCGTCGTCGACGAAAGTGCCGAGAGCAACATGGAAGCGACTGTCGCGCCCGATACGCTCGCCGGCGTACAATCTTACTCCGAAGCGGGGATCAAAACATTTTCAGCGCAAGCCAACACATCGGCGCTGAAGGGGATCAACATGTCCCCTTCCGTCAGTTTCAATTCGGTGGATGCCTTCGGCTCGAACGAGAGCTCCTTCCACGACCCGATGCGCATCCGCGGTAAAAACCAGTCGGGGCCCGGCGGTGTGCTCACGGTCGAAGGGCTGCCGTTAAACAGCAATCCCGGCGGAGGAAAAACCATCTACGACATGGAAAACTTCGCCTATGTCGACCTCTACAAAGGTTACATGCCGGTGGACAAAAGTCTCGGCTTCTCCAATCTTATCGGCAAGGTCGACCTGATCATCGATAGGCCGAAAAACAGCTTTGCCGTCCAGCTCTCGCAGATGGCGGGAAGCGACAACGCCGCACGCACTTTTATGCGGGTGGACACGGGTAAAATGGGCGATGTGTCGGCCTTCGGCTCCTTCTCCTACACCCAGGGGGACAAATGGAAGGGTGACGGCGACCTTGAGCGCTATAACGGGATGCTGGGATTTGCCTATACCCCGAACGACCGCTTCAAGAGCGAACTCTATGTCATCATGAACAAAGATACCCATAACAACTACTACCAGATGACGTATGAGGAGGCCAGCGACCTCGACACCTATTACGACAAGGACTACGGCAAGGACGCTACAAAAGCCGCCTATGCCGATTACAACAAGCAGAAGTTCGAGGACACGGCCGTAATGGCCAACATAGAGTACGCCTTTGCAGAGGGCTCCAAAGTCAGTTTCAAGCCCTACTACCTCCATGACAAAGGGGAGTACTGGTTCGATACCGCCCCTTCAAATCCGGCCAACACCGCTGTCAAACACTGGCAGATCGACCATGACCTCTTCGGCGGCGTGGCGCAGTACGAGCAGAAGATTCTCGAAGCCCTGCGCCTCAAACTCGGCTACTGGATGCACTGGCAGCAGCCTCCGGGACCGCCGACCGACCAGGAGCTCTATGACGTCAGCAGCGGAACACCTGTCTATACAAAGACCGCCATTCAGGCCGAGACCGATTATCATGAGTTCAATTCCCCTTTCATCGAGTTTTCCGGCGAAAATAGCGGTTTCTCCTATGTCGCGGGGCTGCGCTACCTGAACTTCAGACTGGCAGGGATAGACAACTACAAAAACGGCTCGATCGATCCGCTCTCAAGCGTTGACGCAAAGATTTACAGAGAGTGGCTGCCGAGTCTCTACCTCGCCTACGCACCTCAGGAGAACCTGCACTTCTATACCGACTATACAAGAAGCTACGGTTACGATGTCAATCTCTTCCCGTTCTATGTCTCCAACCAGAAACAGGGACAGAACTTCGCGGCAAAAGGGATCTCACTGCAGCAGTTATGGGACAAACAGCAGCCCGAGCTCTCCGACAACTTTGATTTGGGGATGACGTATAACACCGGGGGGATCACCCTCAATCCGAACCTCTTCTTCACCCGTGTCACCGGTAAGCAGGCAAGTCTGTATGATGCCGAATATGATGTCGTCTATCCGACCAACAACGCCGATGCGATGAGCTACGGCTTCGAACTGACCGCCAGCGGTGCCGCGACGAGCTACCTTGATTTCATGGTAAGCGGCTCGTACAACCGCTACTACTATACGGAGGACCTCCAGACCGGTGCGACCAAGACTGCATCCATCAAGGGAAACCAGATCCCAGACGCCCCGAAATATATGGCCAACGCGGCCGTGACCTACCACGAGGGCGGGTGGCAGCTGACCCCTTCGCTGCGTTACTACTCCGAGCGCTACGGCGATGTGGACAATACCCAGAAGATCTCCGGAGCGACACTGGTCGATATCGATGGTTCCTACACCTATAAAAAACTCTGGGCGTTCAAAGAGGCGACCTTCAGGGTGACGATGACCAACCTCTTCAACCGCCAGTACATCTCATCCATCATCACACCGGACAATGCGCTCGCGGCCAACACGACAAAGACCAGCTATCAGGCCGGGGCGCCTTTCGGTGTCTATGCCGGTATAGCGCTCAAGTTCTAGGCGGAGAAGATGCGACGCCTTCTTTTTCTCTTCACCCTTGCCGGCACGCTTCTCTATGCTGAACAGAAGATCAAAATAGCGGCGGCGGCCGGCTACAAAAAGCCCCTACAGGAGGTCATAAAAGCCTATCGGCAGGAGGGAGGTTCCCCTGTCAAGGCCATTTTCGGCAATGTCAGACAGATCTCCGTTCAGGCAAAACACACCGATATCGCTCTTCTGATCGGCGACCGTAACTACCTCAGTGACCAGAGCGGCCTCGCCTTTGACGGGTTCACAAGTCTCGGAAGCGGCAAACTGGTGCTTGCCTACCCCAAAAATACCGCCCTGACGGCCTGCAGCGACCTTGCGCAGGAACGTGTCCGTGCCATTGCCATTGCCAAGCCCTCCAAGGCGATCTACGGCATCGCCGCAGAGACGTTCCTGCAGCGCAGCGGCCTCTACGAAACGGTCAAAGAGAGACTTCGTATTGTCGCAACCGTTCCGCAGGTCACCGCCTACCTGGTGGCCAACGAGGTCGATGCCGGGCTCATCAACCTGACCGCGGCGCTCGCAAACGAGAAGAAGCTCGGCGGCTACCTGGTCATACCGCAGCAGTACTATGAGAAGATCGACATTGTCGCGGGCACTCTGCCCGAATGCAGCCGCAGCAGAGACTGCCAGACCTTCCTCGACTACCTGCGGGGTGAGCGGGCCCGTGAAATATTCAAAAAGTACGGCCTGTGACGATCGAGATGGGACAGATCATCGGACCGCTGCTGCTGAGTCTGAAAACGGTCATGGTCTGCAGTACCCTCTTTCTTCTTGTCGGCATACCCGCCGCCTATTATCTCGCCAAAGAGGACCTGCGGTTCAAATGGCTGTTTGAGAGCGTCATCACGATGCCCCTCGTCTTTCCGCCGATCGCACTCGGCTTTTTCCTGCTGATACTGCTGGGGCGCGACGGCGTGATAGGCGCTTTTCTGGGGGAGTTTGACATCACCGTTATCTTCGAGTTTCCGGCCCTCGTCATCGCCGGTTTCATCGCCGGCCTCCCGCTGATGGTCAAACCCCTCCAGTCCGCCATAGAGCACTTCCCGAAGCCGATCGTCGAAGCCTCTTTCATCAGCGGTAAGGGGGAGATGCAGACGCTTTTTGCCGTCATACTGCCGAGCATCAAACGCAGTCTGATCGCCGCCCTGCTGATCGCCTCGGCGAGGGCACTTGGCGAGGTGGGCATCACCCTAATACTCGGCGGCAACATCATCGGAGAGACCGACACCATCTCGCTTGCGCTCTACAACGCCGTCATAGACGGCGAATACGATCTCGCATGGCAGCTAAGCGGCGTATTGACAAGCATCGCCCTGGTGCTCTTTTTCTTCCTGAACATCCTGCAGAAAAAAAACAACTATTAGAAATGAGAAAAATTGGTCAGAAAAAGCCTCCCGATCGCGGGAGATGCTAGGCCGTTTTGTGCCTGAAAATCTTGATCGCAGAGAGTATAAGCAGCAGCGAAAGGCCCACGGTCAGTAACCCGGCCGGGACAACACCGAGCAGCAGCGCTCCGATGCCGGCACCGACGATGGAGCCCACCACCATAGAAATCAGAAGCCCCCGCTCCTGGGAAAGTACCTCGAAAGCGGCGCCCCTGCTGTAACGGAAAAAGCCCACCAGCATCGTCGGCAGGCTGACCGCCAGCGAAAGGCTTCCTGCCAGCTTGATATCGACGCCGTAGAGCAAAACGATCGTCGGAATAAGCAGTTCTCCCCCGGCAACACCGAGCACCGCCGCGACCATCCCGATAAAAAAACCAGCCGTGACACCCGCCAAGGTACGCGCCCACAGCGTTTCGAAAAAGAGCTCTTCTCTCTGCATAAAGGAGGTCTGGTCAAGCAGAAGAACAGCAGCCATTGCCAAAAGAAGCACCATGATCACCGCATCGAGGGTCTGCTCCGATATACGCATCGCGATACCGGCCGAGACCCATGCGCCGATCAGGCTGCCGCCAAGGAGGTTGAGGATGATCGAAGTATGATCGGCCAGCATACCGAACGATATCTCGTGCATACGGAAAAAAAGGGCGAAAAAGACGACGACCAGCGACGTGGCTTTGTTGAAGATGACCGCCTTCAGCGACGGTAGACGAAAGAGTGCTTTGAGGATGGGCAGCCGGAACTCCGCGCCGCCCAGCCCGATGAGACCGGCCAGCGATGCGACCGCAGCCGCCGCGAAGAACCCCGCGCGGTTTCGTCTATCTGATCGTTTCAAGAATCGAGACATCACTGGCCTTGATCAGTGCGGTAACGGTATCGCCGACCTGCAGGTGCAGACGCTCTGCAGATTCGCGGGTGATGACACTCTCGAGCAGGGCCTTGCCGAAACGGAGCTTTACGCTGCAGAGCAGCTGCCCCTCCGTCAGACTTTCGACCGCACACTCAAGACGGTTGGAGATACTGAACTCCCCCTCCAGCACTTTGGCCAGAGCAATACTCGAGGCTTTGACGCCCAGGGTCACGCTGTCGCCTGCCGCAAGCATGCCGTCAAGCTCAAGCGACATCATCCGCATCGGCTGGCCGGCGGCATCAAAGCTGACAATACTGACACTGTCAACGCTCTCGATAGACGTTACGCTCGCACTGATCTTGTTCATTCTACTATGTACCCGTACGCTTTCAGGATCGCCTTCGCCTTGGCACTCAGGATAAAGTCGTAAAAGGCCCGGTATTCGCCGTTGCCTTCACTGTTTTTAAGCAGGACGATCCCCTGTTTGATCGGCGTATAGAGCTTGGGATCGACCGCCGCCCAGTTCACCCCCTCTTTGTACTGTGTCATCTTGTCGCTGTAGAGCGAGGACTTGGCGATCAGACCGATGTCGGCCGCCGTGATCGCATAGGTGACGGTCTGTGAGATCGATTCGGCAAAGACGAATTTTTCTTTGGCTTTCTCGTAGACCCCGCCGTTCTTCATCGCCTCGATTGCCGCCTTGCCGTAAGGGGCCGTCTTGGGGTTGGCAACGGCGATCTTACCGATCTTGTCGCTTCCAAGCAGCGTGATCCCCTCTGCGAAATTCTGCTTCTTGACGCTCAGGTAGGCCAGTGCCCCCTGCGCATAGACCACCGGCTCCGTTACGGCGACCTTGTCGCTGTAAAGGGCCTGCGGGTACTTCATATTGGCCGCCATAAAGAGGCCGTAAGGGGCACCGTTTTTGATCTGCGCCGTCAGTTTTCCGCTGCTGCCGAGCGTCACCTGCACCTTGGTATCAGGATGGCTCTTGGCGAATTCCGCCTTCAGTTCATCGATGGCGTAGCTGACATTGGCCGCCACCGCGATGTTGATCTCGCCTGCGGCAAGGGTTGCCGCGGCAAATAGCAGTGCTAATAAAGACTTTTTCATTTTCTTCTCCTCCTCTTATTTTGCGATCATAACGTCGGTCGATTTGATGATCGCGAACACTTCGCTGCCCTCTTTCAAAGACAAGTCGGTTACAGCCTCATTTGTAATAATCGCCACAATAATATCGCCGCTGACAAGCTTGACATCGATCTCGCTGTTGACAGCGCCTTTTGTGATCTTAACGACGCTGCCCTTCAGTTTGTTACGGGCACTGATGTTCGGTATCCCACCGATCGCGATCAGAACGTGCGAGGCTTTGAAAAAACCTGTCACATACTGACCTGCTTCCAGCCCCAGCATCTCTGCACTCTGGTTGGTGATGATTGCCGATAGTTCGGTACCCATCGGCGCTTTCAGCGTCACGGCGGCATTCACCGCACCCTTTTCGACCGCCGTAACAGCCGCTTCTATCTGATTTCTTGCACTGATTTTCACTGTTTTTCCTTTTAGAACAGGTAGTTAAGTTCGAAACGGCCGTCAAGGCTGTCCGCATCGGTTTTTTCGGTGTCGGTATAGCCCAGTCTCAGGCGCCACTGCAGCTCGATAAGAGCCGGAACATTCTGCACAAAGCCGACGTAGTAGAAGTTCTCGTCAAAGTAACCCTTACTCTCATCCGCATCGGTATGAAGGATCGAGGCCTGGATAAAGAGGTCGGTGTAGATCCCCTTCTTGTTGGCATTTCGCTGCAGCTCGATACGGTAGCTTTTGGTGTTTGCCATCCAGTTGTAACGCGCCATCGAACGGGTGTAGCCTGCCGTCGGGAAACCACGCCACGGAGTGATCAAGTCGGCCTCGTCAAAGACCTGCGAATAGCCGAGGTTGAGCTTGTAGAGGCCATAGCTTCCGACCAGACGCGCCGCGACCATCTGTGAATCAAGCGAGTCTGCCTCTTTGTAACCACCACTCTCGCCACTCAGACCGGCCAGTTTTCCACTGTAGGAAGCCCCGCCGATCTCGCCCGCGCCGTTGTCAAACTGTTTGATGTAGCGCACACCCGGCGTCAGGGAGAAACTCCCCATGCCGATCTTGTAGTTTGCCTCGGCCATTACCTCCGAGACCAGCTCCGGTACCGCGTAAAACGAGGCGTCGAGCTTCAGGTTCGCAACCGACTGGTTGTGAAGATCACCGACGATCAGCGGTGCTTTCGTGCTGACACCGGCCTCTTTTAAACGGGTATAGGTGAGCCCTTTGTGCATCGCCGAGTCGTCATTCTCGCTCCAGTTCGGACTCACTGAAGAGGTTGAATTGGCATCGCCGTACATCAGCACCGAGTGTGCCTGGGTATGGTCACGCAGCTTCTGCTGATAAAGGTAGGCGAGTTTGACACCGGTGTCCGGGATCACTTTCGTCTCGACGACCAGACCGTCGAAAGTGTTCGGAATCATCTTGGTATCGTTGGACTTGGTATAGAAGGTCTCCACCAGCTGACGACCGGCGATAATCTGGGTCTGAGGGATACCGCGGTAGCGCACATAAGCCTGACCAAGGGTACCCATCGACTTGTTCCCCGTATTGGCATAGTCATAACGGCTCAACACATCTTTGCCCGGTTTCAAGCTGCCGACAGGGTCATCCGTGCTGTCAAAAAAGGCGCGCGAGTAGTAGAGTCCTCCGCCAAAATCAAAGCCGTCCAGCGCTGCACTCTTGTAGATCAGCGATCCGCCGAGGCCGCTGACAAGGTGGTTTTTCTGCGTGTCGCTCTCTTTTTTCCAGTTGTAGTAGAAGGTGTTCGAACGCAGACGCCCGTAGAACATCCCCTCTGAAAACATTTCCGTAAAGCTCTTCGCAGAACCCGGATTCTCGTTATAGACCTCCTGGTAGTTGGTCTTGAGTGTACGCTTCGGAAGTTCCTCATTCCCAGATACATTCGACGTCAAAAGCAGTGCTACGGCCAATATGCCCGCACCTGTTATTATGTTATTCATCGGATTCCTTTCTTTTCTTATCTTTTTTTGTTATACTGATTGCAGCTTATATCAAAGCGCCTTGCTTGCAGTTGCCGCTGCAAGTTCTCTGTCCGGATTGTGATACTCTTCCTCCTTTTTGTCGGTTTTTGTTTTTCATTGTCAGCTCATAATATATTTTAATATATAACGCTATACCAAAAAAAAGGCCCTCTACTGAAGGCCAAGAATGATATTACTCGCCTTGCAGAGGGCAACGACCGGCTTCCCTTCACTCAGCTGCAGTTCATCGAGCGACTCGTTGGTCACGGTGGAGCAGATCGTATTGCCCCCCTTGAGATTGACGATCACCTCGCTGTTGATGCTTCCACGCTCGATGCGCTCCACCGTCCCTTCAAAGCGGTTACGGGTACTGATCGCCAGATCAAGATCCGTACTCAGTATGACCGATCCCGCTTTGAAAAGCGCATACGCCTCGGTATCGATCTGAAGGTCGAGCGACTTGATCGAGTCGTTGGTGATGATGGCAGTGATCGTATCCTCACCCTTAAGACGCAGCACCACTTCACTGTGAACCGCCCCTTTATGGATCTTGACGACACTTCCCAAGAGCTGGTTTCTGGCGCTGACGCGCATTGTCATCCGCTCAAGCAGACGCAGGTGCCCCTCCTGTGTATTGATACGCAGGGAGAGGTTGTTAAGGAAACGCTGATGCTCTTCATGCAGCACCGTATAGGTCTCGATGATCTCCCTGCCGTACGGTGTCAGCCGGGTACCACCGCCGCCCTTTCCGCCTGTCGAACGCTCGACAAGCGGTGCTTCGGCAAGGTTGTTCATCGCATCCACGGCATCCCAGGCAGCTTTGTAGCTCATCTTCATCGCTTTCGCCGCTTTTGAGATTGAACCTGTCTCGCCGATCTGTCGCAACAGCTCTATCCGTCCCTGTCCCAGAAAACTGTGGTCCGCTTTACTGATCCAGAGTCTACCTTCAAGTGCATTTTCCATACCACTGCCTTACTTTTTTTTACTTGCAACAACCACATTTACCATGTGACTGACGTCAAAAAAATCTTTTACGTAGTATACACGATTATATAAGGAAATGCAATCCACACCAGCCGGAGGGCATAATTTTTTACAGACAGCGCCTGAGCGTTTCATTTCCATTATTAATGTAAGGCCGTAAGTAAAAAATGACGATTTACAATCAAACCAACGATATCAGCCAGATCTCTATTTTTTTCATTTTGCAGAAGGAGGGAAGCGTAAATATATGTCTAAAAATAAAGATTCAGCAAACTTTAATATTCTAATCGTTATATTTTTTAATATATAATGAAAATGACAGCATGTCAACGAGGAACCTTTTCATTATATATTACCCCCGATCCTTTGCGCGATGGGCCTTATTCCCGTATATTCTCCTTTCAGTCACTGAACATACCCGAACTCAACAAAAACATCGCGAAAGGCCTTTTTCCCTAGTTACAGTCCACTTTTATTCATGTTGTATTTATTCTGTGATGCAAATAGAATAAAACAGCACTGTTTCCCTTCCGAAAGGACTAAATGGTCCACCTCTTGTGTTTATGACTCTATACAGAGTTAAGAACGCCTTAACAATCCAAACGTTATATTTTCATTTATATAATGAAATGGCTTTTAGCCTGGAGGCTCTTCTCTGCGTTATATACCCATCTACCCATCAGCGATGTGTCCGTAAATATTCTCTTTTCTGACAGCCATGCTAAAAAGCAGCAGACATACAGATGCATCGAAAACGGGAGACAAAAAGGAAATCTATGCGAAAACTATATGTGATCAGTCTGTCGGCGTCGGCACTGCTTTACGGCGGAACCACCGTCCCCCTTGGGAGTGTCGATGTTGCCACTGCTCCGATTACGGTATCGTCCGAAGGCATCGTCCCATCGCGTAACACCTCGCTACCGAAAAGCGCTTCAACGCTTGAAGAGACCATCACCCGCGAGACGATCGAGGCCCTGAACCCCTCCGATATCTTTGATGTGCTGCAGTATGCCAGCTCTGTTTTTATCCAGAGACAGGGGCGCAAAGCCCCTGCATGGGTCAAAGTCCGGGGCAACCGCTCTCTGGGGATCATTATCGACGGAATCTACATCCCTGCCGCTGTCACCAGCAGGATACTTGCCACCCTTCCGGTCGAAGCGATCGAACGCATCCGCATCGTTCGGGATTCTGCTACGTTGAACCTGGGACCGCTTCCCAACGGAACCGGTGGTCTGATCGGCGGCGATGATGCCGGCTACCTTGTTATCGAAACAAGACTTCCCTCCATAAGCAGTGAGGGGACCCTGCTGCTGCAGGGGGAGAGTTTCGACCGAAAACATGTCAACGCGATGGCAGGCACGCTCGGCGAGAACGGCTACCTGAACTTCATCGCCGACTATGACAAGAGCAACGGTGACCCAGACTGGACGACCGGCTTTGAAAAACGTTCACTCTATGCCAAAGGCGGGCTCTTCTTCGGCAATTGGACTTTCGACGCACAGGCCTTTCTCACGGATACGGTCCAGGAGCTGCAGCGAAGCACCACCCCGGGGGTGAGCGACGCCAAATGGAGCTATGACCCGATGCGGATCGCGGAGGGCTCTGCCAAACTGGGCTACACCTCTTCTTACGGCGTCACATCGCTCTCCTATGCCCACAGCTATCTTAATTCCCAGCTGCAGCAGGAAAAGTGGAGCGACCCCGACTACCATGCGACAGAGGAGCAGCGCGAGAACTTCGATGATCTGCGGCTCGATCACGCCGTCTCGTTGGGCGACCATACCCTGCGTGCCGGTCTCGAAGGGATCTGGTGGCATACCCCGACCGGCGAATACTTTTATACCGGATGGGAGAAAAAAGAGCGTACCGCCGGTATCTTTATCCAGGACGAGTGGCAGCTCGGTGCGTTCAGCCTTGATGCCGGTCTGCGCGTAGACAAAACGTGGATCGATATCGGGTACGAACAGATCGGGCCGAAAAAAGTGCGCATCGAAGACCAGAGTTACGAGCCTGTCATGGCGGTCGCGGTCGGGGGACGATGGGACTATACAAAAAGCAGTGCGCTCTTCATCCGATCCCGGCTTAGCACCCAGAACGCACCCGATGTCGAGACCGAAGACAGCTCTTCCCTCCCTGCCAGCAGACGTTATAACATCGAAGGAGGCTGGGAGAACAGCAGTTTTGTATTTCTCAGACCGCGCCTCAGCCTCTATTTCCTCAATGTCATGGACGCGCCCTACGTCTCATCGCAGCACCCTGATCCTGAAGATCCGACCGAACTGGTCAACGTCTACAGCGACAAAAGCTGGCATGAGTACGGTGCGGAGCTGGCGCTGGCGGGAACGCTCTCTCACCTCTCGTACCAGCTCTCCTACAGCTACAACGCCAACAACGACGAGCTTCTCGACAACCGCATCCCGAACTCCACCTTCAACGGGGTCGTCAGCTACCGTCAGAACGGCTATGAAGCGACGCTTGGCGCCTATTATGTCGACCGGTTTGAAACGGTCAACAAAGCCGGTACCGGCGACGCCGGCGGCTACACCAACGTCGATCTCTCACTCGGATACGCATTCAGGGCCCTCAGTGTCGACAACAAAGTGCAGCTCTATGCACGCAACCTTGCCGATGACGATTACGAATCGATCTACGGTTTTCCCAGCATGGGGCGTGTCGTCGGTGCCAGCTACAGGCTGGCATTCTGATGGCGATGCGTAAAACAGGGGCACCGCAGCGTTTCGATGCGATCGCAAGAGAGGTCTTTGCCCCGCTCTACCCCGTTATGGCCGGCAGGATCCTGGAGAGCTGCGGCATGCAGGAGGGGCACTGCCTCGACCTCGGCTGCGGCAGCGGCTGGCTCGGCAGAGCCCTGGCGCAGCAGAGCCGCTTCTGCGTCACCTATCTTGACATTTCTGAGGCGATGCTCGAACTCGCCGAAAACCATGCACAGGGCTGCGGCCTCGCCGAACGTACTTCGACACTCTGCAGCGATGTCCATGCCATCGGACTCCCCGACGCAAGCGTCGACCTTGTGATCAGCAGGGGTTCCTTCCCGTTTTGGAACACGCCGGAAAAAGCGGTTGCAGAGATCTTGCGTGTACTGCGTCCTGGCGGTCACGCCTTTATCGGCGGCGGTTTCGGCAATGCCGAAATAAAAAAGGAGGTATTTGCGAAGATGGCGCTGCGCGACCCGCAGTGGCAGGAGCGCATCAAACGCCACAGCGTGCCCGATGCGGCAAAACGGCTGGTAGCAGGGGTCATGGCCCTGGACGCCTCCGAAATCGAGATCACACGCGACGAGAGAGGCTTCATGGCCCATTTTGTACGCTGATCCTTGAAATGTGCTACGGCAGCCTCAACGGCTGTGGCGAAAGCCTTTCGACGGGAAGTTGTCGTAGAGGTAGTCGGCGATCAGGGAGAGTTCCGCCTCCGTGACGGCACCTTTTTGCGACGGCATCACCCCGAAACGCCGGATTGAACGCGGCAGGCATTTGGCCTTTTTCTCAGAAGGGTTTAGGGCGTAGTCCGAGACAAAGGCCGTCGCGGCCTTCCGGTCACTGAACGCCGCTTTGACATGAAACATCACCCCCATCGCCGGCGGCGCTGTCAGACCCTTTTTCTTCTCCGGTGTCGGACGTGTCTTGATATGGCATGCGGCGCATTTCGCATCAAATAGGGCCTCGCCCTTTGAAGGCTCGCCGCCAAACGCATTGGTAGTCAAAATCGCAGCAAATGCGAAAACGGTGATAGATCTTTTCATTATTTCTCCTCGTTCGGCGTATCGGTAATGATCCCGATACGCCCGATATCTTCATTTTTGACGGCCGAAACCGCTTTGACGAAACTTTCGTGACGGCTCTTCGCGTCTGCAGCGATCACCACTTCAAGCTTCGGATTGTGCTGATGACGCGCTTTCAGCAGCTCGGGCAGCGCATCGAAACAGAGCTCTTCCTTGTCCACGAAGAGCGTCCCTTCCCGGTCTATAGAGATTACCAGCGGTTTTTTATCGCTCTCCATCACCTCTCCTTCGGCACTTGGCAGGGCCAGTTCGATCAGCTTTATGTTGAGAAAGGTGGTCGTCGTGATAAAAAAGATCAGCAGTATCAGCACCAGGTCGATCAGGTTGACCGGTGCGATGTCCATCGCAAAGTTGACCCTGCGCCTACGCCGTGCCATCAGCACCCTTTTGCCGACTCATCAGCAGCGCCTCTGCACGCAGCGAGAGCGAAAGCGTCCAGACCTCGAAGCTCTTGAATGCCGCCATGGCCGGGATCGCGATGCTCAGCCCGGCTACCGTGTCTACGAGCACCTTGCGGATACCGCCTGCGATCACTTTGGGATCGCTCAGACCGACGCTTGATACCCCGTCAAAGACCTGAAAAACCCCCAGAAAGGTCCCTATAAGTCCCAGCATCGGAGCAAGAACGGCAATGAGCCCCAGCACCGTACTGTAGCGCTGGAGCTGCTGCTCGAACCGGCTCAGCAGAAGATCGAGCCCACGCTCGTCCCCCCAGTCGCCTCTTAACAATGTCTGCAGCGGCGACGTCTCCCGCACCGCAGCATGCGGGTCCGCCTCGATACGCGTCATTTCCCGATGCGTACGGGCCAGCTCGTAAAGACGGTCGGCCGTTAGCGTCAGCAAAATGATACTGGCACCGAAAAAAGTCTTGACGACCCAGTCGCTCTGCACGATAAAACTAATAATCTCTTCCATGATCTCTCCTAACTTAGATGGTAATCTATCGTAATCTCAAAACTGCGTTTCACCATCGTCTCCGGTGGCTTTTCGAACTGTTCTATCTGCCTGAATATCTCCAGCGCGGCACGGTCAAGAAGACGGCTGCCGCTTTTTTTCAGAAGCTTCGTCTCGATGATCTTCCCCTCAGAATCGAGAAAGAAAACGACAGTGACCTCCCCTTCGATACCGAAGCGTCTGGCCTGGTGCGGATAGTACTTCTGGCGGCTTATCCTGCTGTATAGCTTGCCGTAATAGGCCTCGACAATGTGCTGTGACTCACTTTTTGAAGGCTGCGGTACTTCAGGAGAGACCGCCTCTTCCGTCGGCACGGCACTCACTGGCATTTCCTCTTCAGCCGGAACCGCCTCCTGGACCTTCGGTGGCAACGACTCCGCTGGTTCCGGCACCGTCTTGCGTGCCATCTTCTGCGGTTCGGGTTTCAGCGTATCTGCCCTCTTTGTTTCCGTTTTCGGCCTCGGAAGCGGTTTCGGCGCCGTTTTTTTCACCTCTTTTGGAACGCTCTTTCTTTTTTTGGCCGGTTCCGGTCTGGGCGGTGTATAGAAGGTGAGTACGACCGGCTCCTCGTTGCTTTTGTGCACCTCAGCCGTGCTCTGTTCGGGATAGTGCACGACCCCGGCGATCGCTCCGAAGACGCTCAGGCAGGCCAGAAAGAAAAAAAACAGCAGCCGTTTCATACCTGCTTTCCTCCGAAAGCATCTGGCACGCAGAGACGCATCCCCGAAGGGTGGTCATGCATCGATACCCTGACATCATAGAGCTCGTCGATACGTTCCGGGGTGACCACCTCTTTCGGTGCACCGTCCGCGCGTACCGTTCCGTCGCGGAGCATGATCACCCGCGTCGAGACCATCATCGCATGGTCGGGATAGTGCGTCGATTTCAAAAAGGTGTACCCCTGCGAAGCCAGTGCGTCGATCTGCTGCAGCAAGCGCAGCTGGTTGCCGTAATCGAGCCCCGATACCGGTTCGTCCATAATAAAGAGGCTCGCCCCCTGTGCCAGTGCACGGGCGATCAGGACCAGCTGGCGTTCGCCCCCGCTGAGCATCGTATAGCTCTTGCCGGCATACTTCAGCATACCGACGCGTTCGAGCGCCTCTTCTGCCTTTTCACGGTCTTCTCTGCTGTATCGCGAAAAGAGCGACTGTGAAGCGATCCGCCCCATCAGCACCACGTCAAGCACCGCATACCCGAAAGCGCTTCGGTGCGACTGCGGAACATAGGCGACCATTTTTGCCCGCTCACCGAAAGAGATCTCACGGAGATCTCTTCCCTCCAGAAGGACCCGGCCGGCATCGGGCGCGTTCAGCCCCGTCAATATTCTGATCAGCGTCGACTTCCCGGTTCCGTTGGGGCCAAGCAGCGAGACCACCTCCCCCGGGCGGATATGGAACGAAATCCCGTCAAGCACCTTGCCGTGTTCATAAGCGAAGTGGATATTCTCGGCGCGCAGCATCAGCCCCACCCTTTTTTGGCGTTTCTGAGGATGATGACAAAGGCCGGGATCCCGACAAGAGAGGTGAGGATGCCGATCGGGATCTCCGAATCAAACATCGTCCTTGATAGGGTATCGACCAGAAGCAGGTAGGTGCCGCCGAGCAGCGCGCTGGTCGGGATCAACAGCCTGTTGTCCGGCCCCACCGCCATACGTGCGATGTGAGGAATGACAAGCCCCACCCAGCCGATTACCCCCGCCGTCACCACCGTGAGACTACTGATCAGGGTTGCCGCGGTAATCGCGGCAATGCGGATCCAGCGGACGTTCACGCCGAGAGCACGCGCTTCGTCATCGCCCATGCTGAGGACGTTGAGATATTTCGACAGCAGCATCAGCGTCGCTATGCCCAGAAGCATCGGCAGGGCGACACCCAGCAGCGTCGAGCGCTCGACGAGCGCAAACGAGCCCATCAGCCAGTAGACGATCGAAGGAAGCTGGTCGTAGGGGTCGGCGGTGTATTTGATAACGGAGAGCAGCGAGGTAAAGAGCGAGGTACTGATAATCCCCCCAAGAACGAGTATCAGAATACCGCTGCCGCGGTACATCAACGCGATGCCCATCGCAAAGAGAACCGCGATCCCGCCGAAAGCGAAAGTGAGCAGCTGTACGACGAACCAGCTTTCGGAGAGCAGGATGCCCAATGCCGAACCGAACGAGGCTCCGGCAAGCACCCCCAGCAGGCTAGGTGATACAAGCGGGTTGACGAACATCGACTGAAACGCTGCTCCCGAAACCGACAGGGCCGCGCCGACCAGTACGGCCGCGATGATTCTCGGCAGCCGCAGTTCGAAAACGACACTGCCCGCAATGTCGGGTGCCGTTCCCTGTAGCAACGCACTCCAGGTGTCAAGCCCGATAGGATACTTCCCTATTCCCAGCGCCAGTAGCATGCTCAATACCAATACCCCCGTCAATGCGGAGATGCTCAGGGTCCTGCTCATGGTTGCATCATCTTTCTGCGCTGCTGCTCTTCAAGGGAACGGCCGAAAAAAAGGTCGAAAAAGCGCGTTATCTCGGCATTTAGATCCTCTTTAAAGTGCTCCGGATAGAGGGTGGCAGCCAGCCATTGTGTCCCGATCAGGCGCATAAACGAAGGCGGACGGTCCAGCCAGTTGATCGGTGTTTTCGGCACATAATAGACCGCCTTCTCCTTGACCGCTCTCAGCAGTCCCCACTGAGGATCGTCAAAGATGGTACGGTAGAAGTTCCTATCCTGTACCAGAATCGCATCGGGCTGTCTGGCAAGTAGCGATTCGAAGGAGACCGCTTCCATCCCGATCAGCGAACTTTGTTCACAATGGTTGATATTGACGGCCCCGGCCGCTTCGATAAAATTGGCATGGAACGAGTTGTCGCATTCGCTGTTAAGCCCTTTCGGACCGAGAGCATAATAGACACTCTTGGGCTTTTTCACCCCTTTACGCAGCGATGCAAGACGGCTGTTGACCGTTTCGGCATACGAAGCGAGCGCTTCGCCCCGCTGCTCTTTTTCAAAAAGTTTTCCGAGGAAACGAAAGGTCGCCGGCAGCTTCTGCATATCATCAGGCTCCACATAGATCACCGGGATATCGGCACCGTGCAGGCTCTTTTCGATCATATTGTTCAAAAAGGCGTTGTTCCAGCCGATGATCAACTGGGTCCTGCGTTCAAGCAGCTTTTCGGCGCTGCTGCCACCGGCGTTGCCGTGCCACCCTTTGAGGATCGGAAGTGTCTTGAGGCGCGCATCGAGGATATCGGAACCTCTGTTGTTCGGGTTGTCAAGCGGGAAGTTCAGCCCCACCAGTGCCTCCGGTTTAAAGAGGACAACCAGATAGGTCGTCGGCGGCGAGGAGCCGAAAACGCGGGTCAGGTTCGCTTCGACGTCCACGCTGCGTCCCGCCATATCGGTTATCATGCGGGCATGAAAAGTGCTGCCGAGCAGCAGAAATATCAGGATCATACGTAACATTTTCTCTCCTTAAAGCCCGAACTCATGGGCAATGGTCTCAAACGGATAACGCTTGGGCATCTCAAAACCGGTACGGCGGTTGATCATGCGGATCGAGAGGGGCTCGATCCAGCTCCAGAACTCCCGGAGATGCTCTTTAGGAAAGGCGATCTCTTTGAGGGTCTTTTTATACATCATCAGCCAGATCTCCCGCGCTCTTTCATCGATCAGAAAGCGGAAATGGCGCTCACGCAGCGCCGGATGGCCGTACTGCGATGTAAAGACGCTCGGACCGCCCGTTGCCTCAATAAAAAAGTCGGCTGTCTTGAGAACGGCAGCTTCAAAAGCGGCATTGTCGGCCGGGAACATCTCCCCGACGGCGCTCTTGCGAAGCAGGGCATGGTGATGGTAGACCATCTCCTGGATCCGTTCCTCTCCCATCGCACCGAAGATCCGTTTCGAAGGGAAAGGAACCGCCGGGTAGACAAAGTCGACCTTCGGCTCAACTTTCCTCACCTCATCGCCCGCAGGTGTAAAACGGGCATTCACATTGCACTCTCTAAAGGTAGAGATCGCCTCTTCATTCATCGTAACTCCTTGATTTTTTAGTTAACAGCACTATCGCTGCGCAAGCATGACAAGCGAGGCTGCCGTATCTTCGTGACATGTGGAGACAGGCCGCAGGCTCAGATGGGTCACGCCCATCGCTCTGAAATAGGCCATGCGTTCACGGCACTCCTGGGGTGTGCCGACCAGCGACTCACGGAAACGGATACCCTCTCCGGACGCCTCACCGAGCGAACGTCCCCTCCGGCGCATATGTTCCCGCCGTTTTCCCACCTCCTCGGTCATCCTCCGCTGCACCTGTTCCCCGTCGCTGTCGCAGAGAAAATAGCGCGAAAGCATGATGGCCGGGGCCCGCCCTTCCGGATGGGCCGACCGGTAGGTAGAGACAATCCCGACAAGCTCTTCGAGCGGCCATTTATGGCCGAACATCACGCCAAGTCCGTTTTCGGCAGCCAGCTGTACTGCCGCGGTATCGCGGGTGGCCACGAACCATGGGGTGTCATGCGAGAGCGGCGGCATCACCTCTTCGCTGCCCCGAAGTGCCAGCAAAGAACGCAGGTTGCGCATCATCTCTTCACGTGCATTTTCCGGCGTGATATGCTCCAGATGGGTATAGAGGATCTCACTGCGTCCCCCCTTGCCGAATCCCCATAGCAATCGTCCCGGATAGAGCGATTCGAGCGTGCCCATCGACTCCGCCATACGGGTGGTGTCATGCAGTCCCGGCAACAGCGTCGCCGCCCCGAGATTCAAGCTCGTCTGTGCCCCGGCTGCCGCCATCAGCACCGGGATCGTTGAGCTCATTCGTGTGGGGTTATGATGGTGTTCGGTAAACCAGAGGGTCTGCAGACCGCTCTGCTCCGCCGTTCGGCAGAGCTCCAGAAAAGCTGCGCTCGCTTCAGCAGGAGTGGTGTCGGTCGCATCCCCGACAAGCGTAAGTCCCAGTTCCATGATCAGTAGCTGTAGGCCAGCGTCATGAAAAACTCGCGTCCCGCTTCGGGAAAACCAAGATCGTACGCGTAGTTCTTGTCCAGGAGGTTCTTGACCCCGGCTGCGGCTTTCAGGCTCTCGCCTATCGTATAGGTCGCCTTGAGATCGAAGGTGGTAAACGAAGGGACCTCCAGATAGTTTCCGCTGCTATCCTGCGAATAGGCACCGTCTCTAAAGTGCATATTCCCATACAGTGATAACGCTTTAGTCAGCGCATAATCCACATAGGCGAAAAGCTCGTGTTTCGGGACATTGATCATCTTCTCGCTGCTCTGATCAAGGTTGTTGACGTTGATATAGGCATAATTCATACCGCCCTGCCATGCACCGCGCATATAACCGAGGTCGACCTCGAAACCTGTATGTGCAAAATCGCCGATGTTCTCATTACGGGTACGGTCTACGCCGTCAAAAGTGTCATAGTAGACGTTTTGGATCGCATCACTGATACGGGAGTAGTAGAGCGACGTGGCCAGTAAGAATCCCGACCTTGCAAACTGATAAGCAAGCTCATAATGCGTTGCACGCTCTTCGCCCAGATCCGGGTTTGCGACAGCATAGCCTAGCTTGCGTGAATAGCGCTCTTTCATAGTCGCCAGGTGGGTCTTCTGTGCGACGCTGGCACGGAGCGTACCCATCCTTCCGAAACCGTAAAGCAGTGCCAGCTGAGGGTTTAACGCGCCCTGTGCTTCACCGCCACTGACGTTCTGGTCTTTGTTGGTATCGTAGAATTTCCCCGGTTTCATGCGGTCGTAGCCGATGCCGGCGATCACTGAAAGGACCTCCGTCGCCCGGTAGGTCCCTTCAAGACCGAACGAATAGATATCGTCGTGGTACTCCTCTATCAGGGTCGACGCATCCGTCACCTTGTCAATGTCGTAGCCGCGGTGGACATCTCTCTTGTAGTTGACGGCCGCTTTGATACTGTAATCGCCCAGTTCAATGCCGTACTCCAGCCGTCCTCCGGCACTATAGTCGTCATATTCGCTTTTGAAGGCATACTTCTTGTTCATCGTCGTATAATTGGCGTCATCATAGGAATCAAGCGCATTGTTATAGGTATCGTAATAGATGTTCCCTCTAACATAACTGCCGTCAAAGTTCTTCCGGCCGTTTAGACTGATACTCTCTTTATCCCATTTCGGCCAATCCCAGTATTTGGTCCGGCTGTACGCGGGGTCCGTCACCGGCGGCTGCTCTTTTTCCGCCTGCTGGTTCGCGTAAGAGAGTGCGATCTCGCTCTTGTCATCGGCAATATAGCCGATCTTGAAGCTCACCTTCTTGTCTTCGCTCTGCGAACGCAGCCGGTCGCCTGCAGGCTGCTCCGCTGTAGCCTCATAATCGTCGCTGAGACGGAAATGGTCCTGTTGCATATAGCTGGCGCTCAGCTGCGCATAGATGTTCTCCTGACGGGTGCCGACATTGAGCGCGCCGAGATAGCGGGCCATTGTGGCATCACTGTCGAGCACTAGTGTCGTACCTATCTCCGCTTCAAACGGCTTGAGCGGCTTTTTCGAGACAAGATTGATGACCCCGGCAAAGGTGTTGGCCCCGTAGAGAACGGAGGAAAACCCTTTTGAAACGGTGATCTCCCCGAGATCCGAAGTCATAAAACGGCCGTAGTCGAAGTTACCGTCATACGGAACGTAAATCGGTACCCCGTCTGCAAAAACGGCGATACGGCGGGCATCAAAACCGCGGATACTGACCGTGGTCTCGTTTCGCCCGCCCATATTGCCGACATAGACGCCGCTGACATTGTTGAGCGCATCAGCGATCGTCTCGCTTGAGTGCAGTGTCATCGCTTCGTCCGTCACCTCTGTTTCAAACAGCCCGACTGACTCTTCAGTCGTCGCAACGCTGACCTTTCCCAGATCAAAGCTCTCCGCCTGCAGGAGACTTGAAGCCAGCAGGGCTGCAAGCACCGTCGATTTTTCATTTTTCATTTGTATCCTTTTGATTTGATATGCCGCTGTCGAGGATTACAGCCTCCAGCCGGACAAGGTTGCGGACATGGCGCGGTCCGGTGATATAATCCTGCTCGGTATAGAGACCGAACATCCCGTCCTCATCCACGACCAGGACCCTCTCACCTACCGGCGTGTTGACAAGCTCCTGGTAGCTGAACGCCACACTGTAGCCGTCCCTTCCCGAAGCAAGCACGACCGCGCGGTTTCGGTCGCCGCGGCGGGAAACCTTCAGCCCGGACGCTTCAAACAGCGTGCGCAGCAGTACCCCTTTGCGGCGCTTCGGTGCTGCTTTTGTCTCGCCGCTCATGCAAACCAGCCCTACCTTTTCAAGTTCGGTCTGCTTCATGGCTGAAAAGGCGCCGCTGTCGATGCGAAGCGGTTTCTCGACACTCCCCCCGATCTCAAGAACACCGGCCTGTAAAAGGGCAAAACCCAGCAGCAGTGCTATCACTGTCTTCATCGCTTCTCCTCCTGTCTCGGGTACAGCAGCAACCGGATCTCATCCGGCGACATCTTCCGCTTAAAATAGAGTTCGAAAAAACCCTTCAGCGATTGCACCAGCGCCCCGTCCGTTGCCTCCGGCCATAAGCGATGCTGCAGCCACTCCAGGCCGGCAATGCGCATAAACGAAGGGGGACGGTCAAACCAGTTGACCGGCGAACGCGGGATGGGATAGACCTTCCCCTCTTTGACAGCCTTCAGACGCGAAAAACGTTCATCCCCGAAGATCTTTTTGTAAAACGACGGGTCAAAGACAATGATGAGATCGGGATCGTAGAGCAGCAGCTGCTCGACCGTGATCTGTTCCATCCCGAACCCGCCTGTAATGCTGCAACGATGGACATTCTCTCCGCCGGCCCTCTCGATCAATTCGGCATGGACCGAACCCGAACACTCCGTTTTAAGCCCATCAGGCCCTTCCGCGTAGTAGACGCGCGGCGCTTTTTTTCCGCTGTGTTTCAGACGCACCGCCTCCGCAGCCTGTAGCCGCCGCTCAAAATCGTCGGCCAGTGCCTGCCCTCTCGCCTCCTTCTGAGTGATCTTTCCGAGCGTTCTGAACGCTTCGGGATAATCGTCAAGACGGTCTATCGGCAGCGCGCAAGAGACCAGGCCGAGCCCATCAAGCGTCTTTGCGATACGCCCGAAATCACCGCGGTAGTTCCACGTGATCGTCAGATCAGGCGCCACCGCTGCCAACATCTCGAGGTTGGGTGTCCGTCCCTGTCCGAACCAGCCTCCGATGACGGGCAACCCTGACACATCGCCGAAATAGGCCTCTTCATGTCGGCGCAGCGGGAAATTCAGACCAACGAGCAGAGAAGGGTCAACCGCATAGAGCAGATAGTTGACCGGCGGAGATGCCCCGTAGATATGTTTCGCAACAAAAGGGAGACCGGAGCACTCCTTCATTTCGGACGCAGCAAGTTGCAGAAACAGAAGCGGGAGCAAAAAAAGCCTTTGAAACATGACAAACCTTTATATAAACATATATATAATGAAGAGTAAAAACATTAAAAAATTACACAAATGCCAAAATAATAGGCAGTATTTTTCCGAATTGTATGTTAATTTCGCTATATTGTCAATAATATAACGAATAATCGGGACAGGCCGTTCCGTTTATTATCAGGAGGAGACAATGCAGACACCGTTAACATTTTGGGATGAGATGGCCAAACGCTATCCGAGTTATGACGACCCGGCCATGAGAGAAGACGTCAGCAAGATCATCACCTGGTGCGAAAGCACCGGTATTGACTTCCGGGAGAAAAGGGTTTTGGACATCGGCTGCGGCACCGGTACGGTCGCTATCCCTCTGGCCCAGCGCGGCGCTCATGTCACGGGCATCGATATCTCCGCGCTCATGCTTAACAAATTCCGCACGGATGCCCGGCGCGCAGAGGTCGGTGAGCTGGTCAGCATGCGCAACATGGACTGGAAAAAGGCGGCTGAGCCTAACAGCTACGACATTGTCATTGCCTCCATGACACCGGCGGTCACGCACGACGATGAGATCGAGAAGATGCTGCAGTCGGCAACGTCATGCGGCATCTACGTCGGCTGGGGCGCCTACCGCATCAATAAAATGCTTGAAGCACTCTTTGAAGCTCACGACTGCTCCTATCCGACGATGGCAGGCACGACCCGGCGATTCGGCGATGCCATGACCCGGCGTGGTATCGAGCATAAAATACATTTTTTCACCACGGAGTGGGAGGAGAGGATGAACATCGATGACGCGCGCTGCTACGCCTACGGTCAGCTTGAACGCCAGTCGATCGAACCCGATCCCTGCAAAGTTGAAACGATACTCCACTCACACCGCACGGGCAACATCGTCTGCTTTCACACCGAAGCGGAGAAAGGGGTCGTACTGTGGCATGCATAACATCCTCTCTCTACGGCGGTACGCATGATGCGTAGCGCCCTATTTGCTTTTTTTGACAATCCGCACCGGGACTTCACCCGTGCCCTGAACGAACAGGTCTCTCTCGTACGCGAAGCCGAGAACAGAGGGCTCGATGAAGTGTGGGTAAGCGAGCACCACTTCAACGACTATAGCGTCAGTGGACCGATCTTGCCTCTGATGGCCTACCTGAGCGGTGTTACACAGCGTATAACCGTCGGCTCAGCCGCCGTTTTACTCCCCTATCACTCGCCGGTCATGGTCGCCGAAGCACTGGCCGTCATGGAGCGGCTGAACCCGGGAAGGATCCTCTTCGGCATGGCCAAGGGCGCTTTCCCCCTTGATGACAGCCATTTTCGCTCGGACCCCGTACGCAACAGAGAAGCGCTCTATGAGGCCGCCCTACTGATACAGCGGCTGCTCAGCGAGAAGAACGTCACTTTTGAAGGAAACTATTTCAACCTGAAGCAAGCGACGGTGGTCCCCTCCCCATCGGGAATCATCCCCGGCCATATCGCCACCTTCGGCTCGGAAGAGAGTGTCCGGTTTGCCGCAGAACACGGTTTCGGGCTGATGATGGGACAGACGGCGACACTAGAGCAGCTCTCTGCCGCCGTTACTCTCTACAAACGCTGCAGCGGCAGAACACCCGAACTGACGCTGCTTCGTCTCTGCTACATTGACGAAGACGGCAAACGTGCACGTGCACAGGCGCTGCTGTCGGCACACGCCTTCTCAGAGCGTATGCTTGCAGTCAAAGCACAGAACACGCCGCGCAGCGACGCCGGCTTCGGTACCACCCGCAAAACACTCTTCGCTTCACACCCGATGGCCTCCGCTGCACTGGCCGGTACCCCTCAAGAATGCCTTGAACAGCTACGTGGCTACCAAGAGGCCGGTGTCACCTCACTCGCCATCCGGCCGGGGGGAAGCAGCCTCGAAGAGAACATCGCCATCATCAACGCATTTGCAGAGATCACCAGCGATAAGAGTGTCTCTTGAACATACGTCTCTTTCCAAAACCGATCTCCTTCATGAAACAAAGGCTTTTAGCTTGTCTTAATGGCATGAGTGAGAGAATGTCGCATCAATATAGGGCGGCGAAATGACACTAACACCTCAGCAGATCAACGATTTTCAGACAAACGGGTTTCTCCTTCTTCCCAAGTTCGCCGACCCTCAGCGCTGCGACGCCATCCTTGAACTGGCAAAAAAATATCTGGCAGAAAAAAGTGAACCGCTGGAGAGCGAAGAGGAGTATCTGCAACAGAACAGCTCGAAAAAAACAGTGCGCCGTCTCCGTCAGGTCTATGACAGGGATCCGCTGTTTGCAGAGTGGATGACAGAGCCTGAAATACGCCCTGTTTTGGAGCAGCTTCTCGGAGAAGAGCCCCGCCTGCTCCTGGCCCATCATAACTCCATCATGACCAAGCTGCCGCATGTCAGTTCCGTCACCTCCTGGCATCAGGATATCCGCTACTGGCACTATGAGAACGACAATCTTCTGAGTGTCTGGCTGAGTCTGGGCGATGAGTATCTTGAGAATGGCCTGCTTGAGTTTATTCCGGGAAGCCACAAGATGAAATTTGCACCTGAGCAGTTTGATGCGCAGTCAGGCTTCAGAGAAGACCTGCCGCAAAACCGGGCCATCATCGCCAAACGGGTCCATTTTGACCTGAAAAAGGGCGACGTCGTATTATTCCACGCCAAAACACTGCACTATGCACGTAAAAACAATACGGACACACCCAAGATATCGTTTGTTTACAGTGTGCGGGCATGCTCAAACAAACCCATACCAAATACACGCAGCGATTACAGGGAAGTGGTTCTTTAGTTCCCCAGGCATGGACCGGCAAGTTCCATCAGAGCCGGTTCGATCTCATATTTTTTGTTAGCGACATCGGCAATGGACTTATAGTTAAGTTTACCGCTGTTATAGCAGCATATCTTGTCTTTTTCACCTCTCAGAAGCCCGTCAATGCCAAAGGCAATAAACCGGTACGCCATCAACCTGTCCCTGCTTGTCGGATTGCCGCCGCGCTGGATATGCCCCAAAATCGTTATCCGTGATTCGATACCGATCTTCTCTTCAAACCACGCAGCGATCTCCTGGGAGGACTGTCTTACCCCTTCTGAGATAACAGCCAAAAAGTATCGGCGTCCCTCAAGGAGCTCCTGCCTGAACCTTGCTTCATACTTGCGCAGATCATAAGAGACCTCCGGAATAAGACAGAGCTCGGCACCCGAAGTGACGGCTGAGACAAGCGCCAGATAACCGCAGTCACGTCCCATTGTCTCGACTACAAAGGCACGTTTGAACGACGATGCCGTATCCCGAATGGCATCGAGTGCCTCTCTGATGATATTGAGTGCCGTATCGACACCCAGACAGTAATCCGTACCCGCAATATCGTTGTCGATCGTCGAAGGGATCCCCGTAAATGCAATCCCCTGCTCTTCATAAAACTTTTCCATTCCGCGGAAACTGCCGTCGCCGCCAAGCACAACCAGTTTGTCGATGCGGTGTTTGTCCAGATTCTCTTTGGCTATTTTGCGGTAAGAGGCTTCCATAAAACGTTTTGAACGTGCCGAGCCGATCTTGGTACCGCCTCGGTTGATAATACCGCTAACGTCCTGATAACTCGCGCTAACGATCTTGTTATCGATCAGCCCTTCAAAACCGTCATAGACCAGATAGGGGGTCAACCCTTTTGCAATGCTGTATTCGACAAAATACTTGATGGCGGGGTTCATACCGGAAACATCTCCGCCAGAACATAAAATAGCTATGTTTCCCATATCAATTTTCTCCTCTAGCTGCGATGGTTTTTAGTGATCTTACTTTACTCACAAAAAAAGTGAGTCCACTCACTTTTCTCTGGGAGATATCATCTCCGCCGGAACATAAGATAGCTATATTGCCCATATCAATTCTCTCCTCTAGCTTCGATGGTTTTTCGTGGCCTTGCTTTTCTCTTGGAGATATCATCTCCGCCAAAACATAAAACAGTAGTCTCTTTCATCTCACACCTTCACATCGATTCTGTGTTATTGTACTACAAAAGGTATAATGCGGTTTATGAATACGCAACTTTATTTTTTACGCTCTTCCGAACATTTTATCGTCAAAGAGCTACTCTATTACGCTGCCCGTCTGGACGAGAGAGCAGAGACATTGGATGATCATCCTTCTCTCGAACAATACCATCGAAACTACGGCAATTACAACGGTGACATCGGCGTCTATGCCATTGTTGACCACAAAGTCGCAGGCGGGGCCTGGGTCCGTATGCTGCTCAACGGCTTTGGTCACGTTGACAACGTAACCCCGGAGCTTCTCCTTGCCGTCCTTCCGGAATATCGCAATCAAGGCTTGGGAACACAACTGATGGAACAGCTCTTTACGGAAGCTGAAAAAGTCTATTCGCAGCTCTCTCTTTCTGTCCAGGAAGAGAGCCCGTCCATAAAGCTCTACGAACGGTTGGGATTTACAAAGGTGGAAGGTTCCGAACATACCGGTGCCACAGGGTTACCCTCCTTCACGATGCTCAAAAAGTTTGACAAAAAAACAGCCGTGAAAGAACGTGCGGAAAAAAGCCTCGAAGAGGAACGGTTTAAAAAGTCTTTCGGGTTCTGAAACAATATAATAACGTTGAAGCGGATCGACACAGATGTTATTGGTAAAAGAAAGTATCTATGCCTCCGATAAGGATCGGCACAGATAAAGAGGTGTGATGCCTGAAGGCATCAAAGTGGAGGTTCTTAGAAAGAGACCTGTGCTGTCAGCATATAGTTGGTCGAGTTGTCTTTTGCACCGCTCGCTTTAGTACTGTCTGCAGCCACATCGTTGTCATAAGTCAACACGTTGGCAACCCATTCGATGTTCTTATTCTGCTCCCAGACAAAACCGCCGTAGTAGGTGTGTTTTGTCAATGTTTCGTTGTCTACGCCGTATTTTTCCTCTGGCGTCCAAGCATCATAGCGGCCGACGACACGGAACTGCTTCTCGCTGCCGAAACGGTAGACGGCGTGGGCATTGTAACCTTCACCCGCTTTGCTGTAGACCGTCGGTCCATCTATCGTGTCCTCTGACTTGATGTACTGTGCTGCAACCATAAACGACGGCATATTGAAGACCGTGTGCAGACCGCCCCAGATCAGGTCCTGATTCTCACCGGCTTGCGTGTATTTGTGGTTGTCCATGTTGTACTGGCCGAAGAACGATGCATCCCAGTAGGTCGTCGTCGTCTGCTTGTCTTTACCGTTCTCGCCAAGAAGGTGCGCCGTTGCACGCCACTCGAAAGAGATGCCTGCACCGTCTTCAACGTTGTGGTACCCTTCACCTGTAAAGAGACCCACTTCGCTGCCGAAGTATTTCGTCTCTGTCTTGAAGTTGACACCGAGGTCCGCCGAGTTGGAGAGTTTTGCGGAGTTGTCCGCTTCGGTGAAGGTCCAGTGCGTATCGCGGTAAAACCACGAGTTGTGCTCTTCGTAATCGATCCACGGACGGTGCGCCATACCCAGTTCGACACCGGTGTACGGAAGGATCTCGTTCAGGTAGAGGTAGGCATATTTGAAACGCACGTTGTAGTCACCGGCTGTCGCATCGCTGGTAACATGCTCCATATCAAGTGTCACACGGAAGTACGATTTGGGGTCCTCAAGCAGGTACGCTTTGATCTGAACGTAGGCACGACGCATCTCGAATTTGTCCGTGTCTGAAATCGCATCATCTTTAAAGTCTGTATGCGTAAACCCTAGATAGGTTAGACCGCCGAATTTCAGTTTATCGGCATGCGAGTACCACGGCACCTCTTTCGTAGGTGCATCCGCACTGACAAAACGTCCCATTGCCTCGCGGCCCTCACCGCTCTGTGTAAAGATCTGGCCGGTAGCAGGATCGGTATAGAGTTCAATTCCCTCCGCATAGGCCGTCATGCTTAGCGTCATTGCCGCCAATGTAGATAAAGCCGCTTTTTTCATTTTTATTCTCCCGAACTAATATTGGTCGAATAATAGAACATTTTGGTTACATTTAGGTTACAAAAAAGTTACAGTTCACCGTCTGTTGACATTAGTATTTGTAATGAAAGAGTGGATAGATTATCACGCATCCCCGGCAGGGATGCAGAAAAAAAGAGGTGTTAGAAGAACCACTGCGTGGTCAGTTTCATGCGGGTATCGGTATGCTCCCCGCCTTTAAGACTCGCGCCGTAGTCGTCTTCCTGGTAGACAAGGCCCACTTTGGTCGTGTTGCCTCGGAGGTACCAGTTGATACCGGCGATTTTGGACTCAAGCTCGTAATCCTCTCCCGAAGCCGCGTCTTCCCACTTGTCCCACTTCTCGTAACGGACAAACGGTGCAAGGTAACCCAGCTGCTCGATGACATACTCACCCGTCGCGTACCAGCCGTTCGACTTGCCTGTTTCGCTTGACAACCGATTTTTGACGACACCGTCGAACTCGAAGTACTCCGCCTGGATGAAGGCCCCCTTGTAGTGTGCCGACATCTCCAAGTTGATCAATTCATGGTCAATCTTTTGAGATATAGTACCATTGTCATAATTGATGTCCGGGCTTTTCCAGTAAGCCGCACCGATCTCAAAGTGTTTGCCCTGCGCGAAATAGGTCTCGGTACGCTTCGTCTCCTCCCAGCCGCTAAATGGCGAGAGGACAACCTTACCACCGTAGAAGAAGCTCTCCTGATCCACATCACCACCGATGCTGTTACCGCTTGCGTCTTTGAACTTCGCCGAGCTTACACCGTCTCCAAAGGCCACTTCGTAGTGGATCTTTTTCTTCCAGTCCCCATACATCTTGGCGTTGGTGCCGCGGCGGTTGTGCGTGATGTACTGTGCCGCTTCGTCTGCGACATGCGGACGGTCGTAATGCAGGACATAAGCCGACTTGACCGTCTCGGTACGCGAGACATCGATCTTGCCGCGGTAGAGCTTGTAGTTGACCAGTGAGGTCCCGAACGGCTTCTTGATCTGCAGGTAGGCATCGCCTACGTTGAATGTCCCTTCACCGTCGTCCTGATAGTTGGCCTTATCGTTACGGATATCCATCACATAGGAGATATGTTTCGTAAAGCCGGCTGCGACCTCTAAACGGGTACGGCGCAGGTAGGCATCCCAGTTATCAGTGTCCGGTGTAGCATCGGCATAATCCGTCTTCCAGTTCTCAAAGGTACCCTGGATACGTACCCCAAGCTTGATCCACATATCCGGATTGTCGGAAGCGGTGAACTTCATGTTCGGGCCGGTCTCTTTGCCCATCAAGAACTCGACCGAATCCGGGTTTTCCACCGTCGGCCCCTTGTCAGAAGCAGCTGCTTCGGCACTGACGTAGTCACCCATCGCCTGACGCCCTTCGCCATCTTTTGTAAAGACCTGGCCCGTCACGGGGTCCGTGTAAAGCGTCATCGCCTCGGCAGAGGCTGCGGTACTCAGCGCCAAGGCTGCTAGTGTTGATAATACGACTTTGTTCATTGTCATTCTCCTGAATGTATATTGAGCAGATTGTAGAACATTTCGGTTACATCATGGTTACAAAACAGTTACACTCCGCTTTTGATTAGGTACAGACAAACCCTACTGGTTACCTTTGCAAAAGGTCCTTGGAACCAACACTTTCCATTATACGATAATTTTAAGGGCAACTCTCGGTGAATGGTGAATGGTGAATGGTGAATGGTGAATGGTGAATGGTGAATGGTGAATGGTGAATGGTGAATGGTGAATGGTGAATGGTGAATGGTGAATGGTGAATGGTGAATGGTGAATGGATTATAGAAAGATGACAAAAACCATCTTGACATGATCTAAAACTACAGAAACTTTAGATTTAGTACAAGTTGTGAGAAAGAGCGCATTGACGCGAGGGATCCCCGCTGACAAGCATCGAGAATACCGTACATGCGAGGCATAAAATACCACCTCGAATGAAAACGCAGTGAAGGGGAACTGGGTCCCCAGCAGTGTACTATTTAATGTTTGCTGCCCAGTATTCGCGGATCATTTTTTTCGTTGCTTCCGGAAGCGGGATGTAGCCGAGTTTTTTCGCAGCTTCGTCACCTGTTTTAAAAGCGTAGTCATAAAAAGCGATCACTTTTTTGTTCATATCAGCCTTCTCAACCGGAAGGAGGATAAACGTTGCCGCAACAATAGGGTAAGAGGTGTCGCCCGGCTGAAGCGTCAACATGGCGTAAAAGTGCCCCTCTTTTGTCCAGTTAGCATATTTTGCCGCCGCTTTGAAGTTTTCTTCTCTCGCCGGTACCCATTTTCCGCTCGCACTCTGCAGTGTCGCCGCAGCAAGGTGGTTTTTCTCTTTGTAGGCGTTTTCGATATAGCCGATCGTATACGGGGTCTGTTTGATCAATGATGCCACACCCTCGTTGCCTTTACCGCCGATGCCGGTCGCCCAGTCGATCGCTTTACCCGCACCGTAATTGTCGGCCCAGTTCTTAGAGCTTTTGTTCAGGTAGTAGGTGAAGTTGTATGTCGTACCCGATCCGTCCGAACGGTGGACAACGATGATCTTTTGATTCGGAAGCTTGAGCCCTTTGTTCTCGGCAGCGATCTTCGGGTCGTTCCACATCGTGATCTTGCCGGCGAAGATGTCGGCTACCGCTTCATTGGTAAGGCGGAGCTTTTCATCTTCGATACCCGGTACATTCAGTGCAACAACGATCGAACCGATCACGGCAGGGAATTGAAGCAGTTTAGACTTAGCAAGCTCTTTCGCTTTAAGAGGCTTGTCCGAAGCACCGAAGTCGACAATGCGTTTTGAGATCTGCTTGATCCCCCCGCCTGAACCGATACTTTGGTAGTTGACACGGGATTTCGTCTCTTTTCCATACTGGAATGCCCAGTCATAATATAGAGGTGCCGGGAAAGAGGCGCCTGCCCCACTGATCTTATCGCCTGCGATAGACACTGTTGCTGCAACGGCGGCCAACAATGCACTTGTAACGAGTTTTTTTAACATAATTGAGATCCTTTTGGATGTTTGATGGCGGCATTGTAAAACAGGAATGTAACAAGAAGGTTACAGAAAGTGGACATTGCAGCAAGAAGGATAGCAGGATGCTGAAATCAATATATATGGTAAAGACTAAATCGGTGTTTACCTGTATCAAAAGCGCTTACGAACAATTAACGTTTATCTCTTCATCACCAGATAAATAACACTACTTTCGTCTATTTGGACAGCCCTAAGCTCCCTGATAAGACAATATAATCTCAGATCGTCCTATAATGTCATGTTATAACGCCCTTGTAACCATACTGTTACATAGCCTTGATACAATCGCGGCAATTTTATAAGGATAAGGAGCATTATGCTGCCAAAATACGAACAGAAGATTCATAATATCCAAAATATGATCGCAGAGCTCATGGGACAGGTAGTGGAAGCAAACCAAATTTCACTTGACGCCTACAAAACACACGACAACAATAAATACAGCGCGGTCAAAACGGTGTTGAAATCGATTGATGCTGAAGCTAACGCGATCGATAACGAGATCATCAAGACCTTTGCCCTCTTTGGCCCGGAGGCGCAAGAGCTGCGTATGCTTGTTGCCTATCTCAAACTGACTAACGAACTGCTGCGTATTGCGGAAGGCAGCAAGAAATACGCTGCTCGCATGCAGGCGCACTGCGAAGGTGAATGCACCCTCAAAATGTTTGACGACATCGTCATAAAGCTTCACACCACCATGCTGAATGCGATGACCTATATCCTTGAGTGTTTTGAAACTCCGGGTGATTGTGATATGGAAGAGCTTTATCGTAAGATCATGGTCGAAGAGAGTAAAAATGACGATCTTTTCAGCATCCTGGAAAAAGAGATCATGACGCAGATCATGGGGGAGCAGGAGCTTTCAGTCGAATACGTGCATGTTCTTGGTACACTAAGAAAACTTGAACGCGGTTGTGACCGCGCTGTCAATATCGCTAATTTGCTGCTCTATGCCGCAAAAGGCGGTGAGATGCGCATTTACTAACAGTGACTAACAGCGCTGGAAAAGGATTGAAATGAGTGGTTTGATCGTCATTGTGGAAGATGAGGAAGATATCCTGGAACTCATCGAATACAACCTTGAAAAAGAGGGATTTGAGACCGTCGGTTTTACCAGTACAAAAAATGTAAGTCAGTTTTTGGAAGAGGAGAAAGTCGATCTTCTCATCATGGACCGCAATCTTCCCGGTGTCGAAGGAAGCGAGTTTGTAGCGCAGATGCGTGACCTGGGTGTCGAAACGCCCGTCATCTATCTGACCGCCAAGAACAAAGAGAGCGATATCGAGGAGGGGTTCGAGCGCGGCGGTGATGACTACATCACCAAACCCTTCAATATGAAAGAGCTTGTCCTTCGCATCAAAGCACTGCTCAAGCGCACTAAAAAAGACAGGAACGAAGGCAAGGTCGTCTACCGTGACATCATTCTTGACCTCGGGTCGAGAGAACTTACTATCGACGGTAAAAATGTCGAACTGACCAAACTTGAATTTGACCTCCTTTACACGCTTATCGCAAACCAGAATATCGTTTTGGACCGTGACTACCTGCTTGAGCGTGTCTGGGGCGGCGATGCGATCTACCAGGACCGTACCGTCAATGTGGCGATCAACCGTCTGAAAGAGAAGATCGATCCCGACAAGTCCAAAGAGTACATTAAAACGGTTAGAGGGATAGGTTATACCCTGTGCTGAAACTCCACCACTTCTTTTTTGCCAATATCGTCGGACTCTTTTTAGCCACCCTCGTTATCTCCTCGATTGTGAGCTATTACACCCTGAAGACCTTCGTCATCACGGAAAATCAAAAGCAGCTTGAGCAGAGCATCACTTTGCTGCAGTTACAATCCTATCACCTCAGCGACCTCGACCGTATTGCAGCAAATGCCCACGCCTCCATTCAGGACCGGGTCACCTTTGTCGCGGAAGACGGTACCGTTCTTGCCGACAGCAACACAGACAAATTCGCGATGGAAAACCATGCCGACCGTTATGAGATCATGCAGGCCAGACGCGACGGGCTTGGTGTTGATACCCGTTATTCCGCAACGACCCACATCCATTATCTCTATGTCGCTAAAAAGATCCTTGTGGACGACCGTGTCATCTACCTTCGTCTTGCCACCCCGCTGCACACCGTTATGTCTAACTTCTATACGCTCTGGTACCGCCTGATCGTGATCTTTATCATCTTCATGATCATCGGCCTGATCGCAGCCTATCAGATGAGCAAGCGGGTGCGCTATGACATCGCCCAGATCACCAAATACCTTGAAGAGATCTCCAACAAAAACTACAAAGCGGTCATCAAGACCCGCTATTTCAGCGAATTTCTGCATATTGCGCTGAACCTCAAAGACCTGGCCAAAAAACTCGCCACTCGTGACAAACAAAAACGCAAGTACACCGCTAAACTTCGCCTTGTCAATAAACAGCGCAACGATATTCTATCGGCCATTTCGCATGAGTTCAAAAACCCGATCGCTTCGATCATGGGCTATGCCGATACTATTTTGGACGATCCGGAGATCAACCCAAAGATCAGAGACCGTTTTCTGGAGAAGATCCTCGCCAATGCACGAAAGATCACCTATATGATCGACCGTCTTGCCCTCTCGGTCAAACTTGAAAACAATGATCTGACCATTCATCCGATCCAGTTCAACCTGGCCGATCTTATTCAGGATGTCATACTGAACCTTTCGAAAAAATACCGCGACAGAAAGATCCTCTTCAATGACGAGGCGTGCACGGTCTATGCCGACAAGGATATGCTTGACAATGTACTGACAAACCTTATCGACAATGCCCTGAAATACTCCGATGAGGATGTGATGGTGACGATTAGCAACAACACCCTGATGGTGACAGACAAGGGTATGGGCATCAGCAAAAGCGAACTTGACAAGGTCGCATCAAAGTTCTATCGCGTCGACAAAAACACCTGGGACAACTCTATGGGGCTCGGGCTGGCCATAGTAAGCTATATACTCAACCTCCATAAGACCAAGCTGATCATTGAGAGTGAAGTTGGCGAAGGGTCCAGGTTCGGTTTTTCTTTGAAAAACATGCTGAAGGGGGCTTCAGCATAACGGGCCCGTTCAAAGATACGCTACAATAAAGCCATGATAAAGCTGCCCTCCGCCCTGCTTCCTGTTATCGATCATCTTGTAGCAAAAAAATGCCGCCCTGTCGTGGTGGGCGGTTATGTACGCGATTCGCTCCTGAACATCCCCTCCAAAGATATCGATATCGAGGTCTTCGGCCTCAAAGACCTCGGCCAGCTTGAACAGCTGCTGCTTCCGTTCGGAAAGGTCAACAGTGTCGGCAAAAGCTTCGGTGTTGTCAAACTGCAGCAAGATGATACGGAAGTCGATTTTTCCCTTCCGCGCCAGGAGAAGAAGATCGCACGGGGGCACAAAGGCTTTTCCGTTACTCTTGATGGTACACTCAGCTTTAAAGAGGCGGCCAGACGACGGGATTTTACCATCAATGCCATGGGGTATGATCTTGTCGAAAAAAAACTGCTAGACCCTTTCAACGGGCAGGATGATCTTAAGGCAAAGCGTCTGGACCTTGTCGATCCCCAAACATTTATCGAAGATCCGCTCCGGCTCTACCGCGCGGTGCAGTTTGCCGCGCGTTTTGAACTGACGCCTTCGAAAAAACTGCTGGACTTGGGCCGTCAAATGGTAGAAACGAAGATGCTTGATGAACTGCCGAAAGAGCGTATTTTCGAAGAGTTCAAGAAACTGCTCTTGAAGAGCAGGAGACCCTCTGTCGGATTTGCACTGATGGATGAACTCGGCATGCTGAACTGTTTTCCGGAACTCAAAGCCCTTAAAAGACTGCCACAGGACTCCCACTGCCATCCCGAAGGCGATGTCTGGACCCATACGATGATGGTGCTGGATGCCATGACAACACTTCACGGTGAAGATGAAAAGAGCAATCTTCGGCTCTCTTTGGCCGCACTTTGTCACGACCTCGGCAAGGCAAACACAACGGCTTTCATAGACGGAACGATCAGCGCGATCGGGCACGAAAACACGGGGATTGCGCTGACACAGACACTGCTTGGACGAATGACGGACGAAAAAGCGCTTGTTGAAAGCATCCTGCCCCTTGTTCAGAACCACCTAAAGCCGTTGCAGTTCTATAGACGCGATGCGGAAGCTGCCGCCATCCGACGTCTCGCCAATGCAGTCAATATAAAAGAGCTCATTATTCTCGCTAAAGCGGACTTTTTGGGCCGCAACACCGAAGAAGCCGGAAACGGCAGGTTTAAAGCCGGCGAATGGCTTCAGGAGAGAGCGGCGGCACTGAATGTCCTCGAAGCACCGCTCAAACCGCTGCTGCAGGGACGAGACCTTATCAAAGCAGGACTTGCTCCCTCCACGGCTTTTAAACAGATTTTAGAAGAGGCCTATGAAGCGCAGATAGAGGGAAGTATCTGCACGCATCAAGAAGCAATTTTATGGTTGAAAGAGCTGCTTGGAAACGACCTGTAACGGAACGTTATTTCAACGAATGTAACCTTCTTGTAACCTTACTATTCTAAAATCGCGGCACTATATTTAAAAGAAGTGCCTGAATGACAAAAATCATAGACAATATCTTTGCCAATGCGACCCGTCTGATCGCCATTGCTATTTTACTGATCACCGCATGGATATTTACCGTTTTATTCCAGGAGTCCCTGCTCTCCATGCAGACCTTTGGTCTTGACTTTGTCACCGAGTCAAAATGGGCTCCCAACCTGGAAAAATTCGGTGCCTATGCCGCGATTATGGGTTCTATCATCTCCACCTTTCTGGCGATGGTTCTGGCTATCCCCGTGGCGATCGGCGTCGCTATCTTTTTAAGCGAGATCGCACATCAGAAGCTTAAAGCGCCGGTCGGTGTCTCGATCGAGCTGCTTGCGGCCATCCCCTCTGTTATCTACGGTATGTGGGGACTTTTTTACTTCGTGCCTATCATCCGGGATCTTTTCGGCGGACTGGGGATCGGTATGCTTACGGCCGGTATCGTCCTTGCCATTATGATCCTCCCGTTTATGGCTGCCGTCACCAGAGATGCGATGAATACCACCCCGGACATTCTGAAAGAGTCCGCCTATGCACTGGGCGGAACGAAGTGGGATGTTATCAAAGATGTTGTCATCCCCTACTCAAAAGCAGGCATCATCGGCGCACTTATCCTTGCCCTCGGCCGTGCTATCGGTGAGACGATGGCAGTTACCTTTGTTATGGGCAATGTCCATAAAGTGTCGCTCGACCTGACCCAGCCCGCTACCTCGATTCCGGTAACACTGGCCAACGAGTTTACCGAAGCCGATACAGACCTCTACTTCTCCAGCCTTTTTGAGTTGGCACTGATACTGCTTGTGATCAGCTTTACCATCATCTCGATAGCGAAGTTCTACTTCCTTCGCCGCAAAAGGAGCGTCAAATGACTGCAACACAAAAACGTGTCTTAATCAATAAAATCGTCATGGCACTCTCCACCCTCTCTGCACTGATCGGTCTGGGCTTTCTTTTCTGGATCCTCTTTATACTCGTCAGCAATGGGATCGAGGCGATAAACTGGGATATATTCATGTTCGAAGGAGCACCTCCGGGTTATGAAGAGAGCGGTCTCAAACAGGCACTGATCGGCCAGCTTATCATTGTCGGTCTTGCAACGCTCATCGGCGTGCCGCTTGGTATATTGGCCGGCACCTACCTGAGCGAGTACGGTCAAAGATCGAAACTGGCTGAGACCATCCGTGATATCTCGGACATCATGATGTCGGCACCGAGTATCGTTATCGGCGCATTTGTCTATGCTATCGTTGTCATACCGATGGGGCATTTCAGTGCCCTGGCCGGTGTTGCGGCACTGACCATCATCATGCTACCGATCATTCTTCGTACCACGGACGATATGCTGCATCTTGTCCCATCCACCCTGCGCGAAGCGGCCTTCGCCCTTGGGGCACCTAAATACAAGGTGATCATTCAAGTCGTCTACCGTGGTGCCAAAGCAGGTATCCTGACCGGTATCTTACTGGGTGTAGCCCGTGTTGCCGGCGAGACCGCGCCACTGCTCTTTACCTCGTTCAACGACAATTTTATGAGTACCGACCTCTTCGAGCCGATGGCATCACTGACCGTTACCATGTTCAACTATGCCACCAGTCCGTACGAGGATTGGCAGCGCCTTGGCTGGGCCGCCGCCTTCATCCTCTCTGTATTTATCCTGGGTCTCAATATCATAGGCCGTCTCATTCTACTTACTAAAAAGGTCAAATAATGGCAACTATCGTCAACGTCACAGAAGAAAAAGCGCTAGAAATCAATAACTTCGAATTTACCTATGCCGGTGCCGAGGAACCGAGTCTTAAGCAGGTCACTATGCCGATCGCCAAAAACTCCGTGACGGCGCTGATCGGACCGTCAGGATGTGGTAAGTCAACACTTCTTCGTTCAATAAACCGCATGCATGATCTCTATCCCGGCAACCGATACGGGGGAGAGATCCTCTTTGAGGAACGCAATATCCTTGATCCAAAAGAGGATCTCATCAACCTGCGCATCAACATCGGGATGATCTTCCAGAAGCCGACGGCTTTCCCAATGAGCATCTATGACAATGTCGCCTACGGTATGCGTCTGCAGGGGATCAAAAACAAGACTGAACTGGGGGACCGTGTCGAAAAAGCGCTAAAAGATGCCGCCATCTGGAAAGAGGTGAAAGATAGACTGAAGCATGATGCTAACGGTCTCTCCGGCGGTCAGCAGCAGCGCCTTTGTATCGCACGCGCCATCGCGGTAGAGCCGAAAGTGCTTCTTTTTGATGAGCCGACCTCCGCGCTTGACCCTATCTCGACGCAGGGGATCGAAGAGCTGGTGACTGAGCTCAAAGAGAAGGTCTCGATCATTATCGTAACCCATAACATGCAGCAGGCGGCACGTGTAAGCGATTATACGGGCTTTATGTACCTCGGTGAACTCGTTGAGCTCGGTAAGACGGAAGAGCTCTTTGTAACGCCTGCAGAGTCTCTAACAGAAGAGTATATCACCGGTAAGTTCGGTTGATATTCTCTTGATGCTGTAAAAAAGCCCCACTTTTACCCTTATGCATTCATGCATACTTTTCTACCGTTCGGGTTCTGAAACTATTGCATTAAAAGAGGGAGAAAGAAAAAGTATTCTCTACACCTTGCCGTATCGAGCAAGAGATAACGGCTGCTGCAGAGAAAAAGGACACGTCGCTACGACATAAACCCTTTGATCATATAGAAGATCGCCGCTGATAGAACAGCAGCAGCAGGCACAGTGATGATCCAGGCAGCAATGATCTTCTTGACCGCATCGCGTTTGACATACTTGACATTCTCAGCACGTTTAATCAGTTTTTTCTCTGCTTTGATCCGATCCTCTTCATCTTCAATCATCTGGTAGAGTTCGGTAATACGCTGGTAATCCTCTTTTGTCTTGCCCTCTTTTTTCTCCAGACCCTCACGCTCATTGCAAAGCGCTCTAAGTATCTTCTTGTCTTCTGCCAAATGAGCGCGCTCTTCACGGATCTTCTCCTCTTCCGAGGTGGTAGAGAGATACTCGCGTAAAAAGCCGACGCCAAAAATGCCGCCGACCGCGATATGGGTCGAACTGACCGGCAGTCCCAACTGCGAAGCGACGATGACTGTAATTGCCGCGGCCATTGCCACACTGAAAGCGCGGATCTGATCGAGCTCGGTGATCTCGCTGCCGACCGTTTTGATCAGTTTTGGGCCATAAAGCGCAAGACCGAGTGAGATACCGATCGCACCCACCATCATCACCCAGAGCGGGATCGGCGCTTTGGAAGCGATGGTCGTGTGCTGGACAGCATCAGCGATTGCAGCCAGGGGGCCGATCGCATTGGCGACATCATTGGCACCATGGGCGAAACTGAGCAATGCCGCTGCAAAAATAAGAGGGATTGTAAAGAGAGTGTTGGCGTCCGATCGGGAGTTGCTCAACTTGAGCGAGGCTTTGTTGACCATCGGTTTGACGATCAAATAGGCTCCGACAGCGGCAACAAGCCCGATCAACGATGCTGTCATAAAATCGACCTTGACAATGTGCTTGACCCCTTTGAGCATCAGATAGGTTCCGAAAGCCCAACTCATGATCGCAACATAGATCGGTACCATCTTGCGCATCGCGGCCAGCTTGTCTTCTTTGTAGACAATGCTCTTTTTGATCGAGTAGAGAAAAAGTGCCGCCACGACACCGCCCAGGACAGGCGAGATCACCCATGAGGAAGCGATCTTCCCCATAGTTCCCCACGAGACGATACTGAAACCGGCGGCGGCAATACCGCCGCCCATCACACCACCCACGATGGAGTGGGTCGTCGAGACCGGTGCGCCGATAGCGGTGGCAACATTTAACCAGAGCCCGCCTGCCAAAAGCGCCGCTGTCATCGCCCAGATGAACTCCTGCGGGTTAATAAAGAATGCAGGGTCGATAATCCCTTTTTTTATGGTGCTGACAACGTCGCCGCCGGCGATTATCGCACCGCTGGCTTCAAAGATGGCGGCGATCAGGATCGCACCGCCCATCGTCAATGCTTTCGAACCGACAGCCGGACCGACATTGTTAGCGACATCGTTCGCGCCGATATTAAGCGCCATATAGGCACCAAAAAGAGCAGCTATCGCCAAAAATGCGTTATTCGGTATACTGTGATTGGTCGCAAACGAGTACCAAAGTACGATGACCATAAAAAAGAGGGCGATTCCCATACGAAAAAAGTCCGATCGCGAACTCTTAACTGCTTTTTTTTCCATTTTTTTGATTGTGTGGATATCCATCTTCACTGGCCTTGATATGCAACATTTTAGTTACAATAAATTGTAAAAGTATACCATTAACAAATTGAAGTCTAGGATTGTTTTCTCATAAGGGAATCGGGTAAGCAGCAGAAACCACAATTACGGTATCTTCTAAAAGTGGCAAGCTTTTTAACTGGCTTTTGTCATCTTCGAACTGTTGATCTCAATGACCGTACGGATATTGTACCACGGGCTGAAATCGGAAACGATCTTCAGATCTTTTTCGACATCAAATTCGCAAACATTTTCTTCACCACATTTCATAACATCTTATCCACTTCTTCCAGTGATCCGATCTTGCCCAGATAATTGCCCTGAATAAAATCGATCCCAAGTGATTTGACATTTTTATATTCGGTCTCGTCTTCGACCATCCGTATCCAACTGCGCATGCCAAAACCCTGGGCAATAATATGAAGCCCTTTGACAATGTTCTGATACTCCCTCTCTTTAATATGCTTGCCGTACTGATTATCAAAACGCACCACGTCAACTTTGAGATCTTTTAACAGTGCCATCGTACTTTTAAATGCACCGAGATTATCAATGGCAATAAAAACACCCAGTCTTCTATAAGCTTGCAAGAGTTCATTGTAACGTTTCGGATGGTGATAATATTCGTTTTCGCTCAATACAAACATAATTCTGCCGCGCGCCGTCTCATTGTTGTTTAAAAGGGTCAAAGTCCTTTCAAAAAAACTGTTGTTTCGTACCGATGAGGGAGAAAGTGTAAGTGCCAAGATTAGACGATGCGGTACACTTTCACATGCCTGGACGACTTTTTCCAGTATGATCTCATCATAGGTGCGCGTAAGACCCAGACGGTCGATCACCGGCATGTATTTGTTTTGATGGATGATCTTGCCTTCATCGTTTATCAGTTTGATGCTCGCTTCGAGCATGCTCGGCGTATCTTTCTCATAAACTGTTTGATACATCAATGAAAAAGATTGTCTCTGGATCGCCTGGATAACCGATGATTCAAGTTCGGTCGGGTCGATCTCCTCCTCTTCAAAAGCTTGTCGGTCCAACATCTTTTCATCCAAAAGGTCAAAGAGGCGGGTCGTCAACTGCTCAAGGTCTTGGGAATAATTGGTGTCAACGATAGCGGCTGTTAGATTGATCTCAATCTCGTCTATGGTTCTGTTTTGGAATTTCAGACACATCAGATCAAGCATATTCTGATAACGCTCTTTCGTACCCTCGAGGCCGATCAGAAAATCGGAACCTTTATAATGACCGATCGGAAAACGTTCGATCTCTTTCTCTTTTAAAAAAGCACCTATCCACTGGCCTACCTCATAGAGCACCTTGTCACCTTTTTTTACCCCGTACCGGCTGTTAATATCCGTCAGGTTATGCACAGAGATCAGCAATATCGTGTAGGGACCATTGTCAATCTTCTTTTTGAAATAATTTATCAGATATTCGCGGCTGAAGGTGTGCGTGATAGGGTCCGTGATACGCTCTTCATACCCCTGATATATCAGGTAGAAGATGTAATAGATCATCACGACAAAAACAGAGATTACTATGACAAAATAGTAGCTGGGGATTGTCTCTTGTTCAATAGAAAAAAAACTGATCGAGACGATGAGAAACAGAAGAAATATCGGCAAGCCCATACGCAGTGCCAATTTAAAACGAAGGGCCCGCTCTTTCTCTTCCGGCAGGAGCATCTAAAACCTAGACGTCAAGATGTTTTACATCTTTGGCATGTGTTTCGATGTAATTACGTCGCGGTTCGACCTCATCGCCCATAAAGAGGGTAAAGGCATCGCTTGCCGCTTCAGCATCTTCGATTGTAACACGCAGAAGAACACGGTTTTCCGGTGTCATCGTTGTCTCCCAAAGCTGTTCAGGATTCATCTCACCGAGACCTTTGTAACGTTGGATATAAGAGCCTTTTCTAGCATACTCTTTAACTTCTTCCAATCTTTCGATAATGTCGCCCTCCAGATCGATATCCCACTCTTTGATCTTCTCATAGACATAGAGCGCTTCAGTGAAGTGCGGCGTCGAAAAGAGCTCGTCGTTTACGCGAAGCTCCTCCATACCGTCTTCGGTCTGAACAAAAAGATGGATCTCTTCGTCTGTAACCAGCTTGGAAAGGATATTGTTGCCGCGTGCTGCCAGGAACCGTTCGATCTCTTCCATCATCTTTGCACTGTCCAACCCGATATAATCAGGGTTTTCAATAAAGTGGCGGATAAGCGAAACGAGGGCATAACGGCGTTCCAATGCGTTAAGAGAACCCTGGTAGTGGTCGACCATTTTAAAGAAAGAGACAAGATCGTTGTGCCCGACCCCCTCAATCTCCAGCGACTCGATACCGTTCTCTATCAAAAAGGTGTTCATTACGGAATCATCTTTGAAGTAGATCTCTTTCTTGCCTTTTTTGTACCGGTACAGCGGCGGCTGCGCCAGGAACAGGTAACCGTTTTCGACTATCTTCGGAAGATAGCGGAAAAAGAAGGTCAGAAGCAGCGTCTGAATATGCGATCCGTCGACGTCGGCATCGGTCATGATGATGATCTTGTGATAACGGATCTTCTCTTCATTGAACTCTTCGCCGATCCCGCAGCCGAGCGCGGTGATCATATTGGTGATCTCCTCGGACTTCAGGATCTTGTCCAGACGCGCTTTTTCGACGTTTAGAATCTTACCTTTAAGCGGCAGGATCGCCTGGAAAACACGGTCACGCCCCTGTTTTGCAGAACCGCCCGCAGAGTCCCCTTCCACCAGGTAGAGTTCGGAGATCGTCGCATCTTTGCTTTGGCAGTCTGCCAGTTTACCCGGCAGGGTACCGACACTCATCGAGTCTTTACGGCGGGTAAGATCACGTGCTTTTTTAGCGGCTTCACGCCCTTTTGCTGCCAGCAGCGCCTTCTGGACGATCGCTTTGGCCTCGTTCGGGTTCTCTTCGAAATACTTTGTGAGTTTTTCGTAGGTCAGTTTCTGCACCAGCGGACGGACATAGGTATTTCCGAGTTTGCCTTTGGTCTGCCCTTCAAACTGCGGCTCGGGAACACGGGCAGAGACGATACAGATCAGTCCCTCTTTAACATCATCCCCGGAGATAGAGATATCTTTCTCTTTGGCATTTCCGTTGTTTTTATTGTAAGTCGAGATGACCCGCGTCAAACCGGCGCGGAAACCTGCTTCATGGGTACCGCCGTTTGGCGTGCGGATATTGTTGACAAAAGAGTAAAGTTTTTCATCATAAGAGTCGTTGTACATAAAAGCGATATCCACTTCGATATCTTCAATTTTATCGCTGTAGCTGTATGGCGGAGCAACCAATGTACGTTTGTTGAGATCTTCAACATATTGGAGAATACCGCCTTCAAAATGATATGTCTCTTCCGTATCGGTACGTTCATCTTTGAAAACGATCTTGATCTGCGGATTGAGGTAGGCAAGTTCTTTAAAACGCTTGGCGAGGTACTCAAATTCGAAAGTAACGGTTTCAGTAAAAATAGACGGATCGGGTGCAAATTCGATCGTTGTGCCGTGTTTACGCGTACTGCCTGTTATTTCGAGGGCGCCTTGGGGAATACCTTTTTCAAATTCTTGTTCATGGATTTGACCCTCTCGGTGAATGGTCATTTTCAGGTTGGAACTGAGTGCATTGACAACAGAGACCCCGACCCCGTGAAGACCGCCTGAAACTTTATAGGTGTCTTTATCGAACTTACCGCCGGCATGCAGAACGGTCAGAACAACAGTTGCAGCAGATATATTTTCAGTCGGGTGCATGTCGGTAGGAATACCGCGACCGTTATCGGAAACAATACAGGTACCTGTTTTCGTCAATGTGACTTTGATCGTATCACAGTAACCTGCCATTGCCTCATCGATCGAGTTGTCTATGACTTCGTATACCAGGTGGTGTAATCCGCGATGACCTGTATCACCGATATACATACCCGGACGTTTTCGTACTGCTTCTAGCCCTTTAAGGACCTTGATATTACTTGCACCGTAATTTTGTTCCATTTTTTCTCCATTACTCGGATCATCTAAATAAAGGCGTGTCTGCCATAGAAATATTTGCTCTTATAATAGCGTAGAGTTGCCAAAAAGCCCTTTAAATGACATTTATGACGATTTTAATGGAAAATTGTAGAAAAGAGGAGCAGGCAGCTCTAGCTGCCGTAGAAAATCAGATGACGATCGGCATTACAATTGTTTTGAAATTTTCATCTTCCAAAACAAAAGGCATGTTCGATTCATTCAGTCCGATTGAAAATTCACTGTTTTTTGTCTGGCCGATAAAGTCCAAGATATATCGGCTGTTTACGGCAAACATAAACGGTGATTCAAAACCTGTTTCTAAGTTAAGTTCTGTTTTTGCTTCAATATTATCATCACTAAGACTTTCGAACTCTATTGTCTGTCCGGTAAAAGTAATTTTGAGATCATTGGAGATCGTTGTGATCTGTTTGATAGCATCGACCATCGGTGCTTTCGGAAGCATTAAGGTTTTTGCTATCTCTTTTGGAATAATACGCGTGTAATCCGGGAATTTACCGTTTATAAGTTTGGTAAAAAAGACATACTGGTCAGAACGGATGATCAGGTAGGTGTTATCGTAATAGATTTCGATATTGTCAAAAAAGAGCTTTTGAATTTCAACAATAGCTTTTTTGGGAACGATGATAGAGAGTTCCGTTTCATTGTTGTTGTTAATGTTGACGATAGCCAGGCGTCGGGTATCAGTTGAAACGAAATTGATCTGATCGCTTTTGATATCGATAAGTGCACCATTGAGTTCGAATTTAGGATTGTTGGTATCTGTGGAAGGGGTGATCTTTTTTAAGGATTCGACCAAAAGCTGTGAATTGATACCGATTTTCGGTTTATCTGTAAATTCGGGGAATGAAGGAAATTCATTGGCATTAAACGTAGGCAGTTTAAAGTTTGAATGGCCTTGTTGAATGTGAAGTGTGTTTTGTACGGTTTCGAGGACGATCTCGCTCTCTTTTAAAATACGGACGATATCAAGCAGTTTTTTACCGTTAGCCGTGATCGAACCGCTCATCTCTACAGCGACTTGATCACTTTCAATAATAAGACCGACTTCATAATCCGTTGCTTTGACGACAAGCGTTTTTCCCTGGACTTCAAAACAGACATGGGAAGTGATCTGAGAGGTGTCTTTTTTTTCAAGGAAAGGTTGAACATGGATGAGCATATTTTCAAGAACCGATTTGGCAATAGCGATTCGCATCGAAATTCCTTTTTATATATATAATTTTTTTGTAATAGTAATAAAACCCTGTGTTTAGGTGAAAACTATCATTTAAGCCCGAAGAGAGGGACTTCTTGGATGTGAAAAAGCAATTAGAGTTTATTCACATTTATTCACTGCTCAAATTATATCTTTTTTTTTATAGAGTTCCAATACGGAGATAGGCCTACTGCAGGGCATCTTTCAGATTTGTGGAACACAAAGAGGCAGATAGGCAGAAATGATTGAAGTTTCATACTATATAAAGTACATGAAAAAGAAGGTATTTGACAAGGGTTTTTAAGATATATGAAAACCAGGTACGGATAAGCCATCTTAAAAAATATATTTATCGGGATTTTGATCCCTTTTAGAGGCTACTCCTGGATAGAGGTGGTTATTTTATTGGTTAATTCGTCGATCTTGACTTTGAAGTCCTCATCGTTTTGAAGCAGCTCATTGATCTTTTTCATGGTGTGGCTGACGGCAGTGTGGTCTTTCATTCCAAAATACTTGGCCAGTTCAGGCATCGACATCGGCGTCAGTTCGCGTGCCAGGTAGATGGCGATACGCCGGGTATAGACAATATTTCTGCTGCGGTTTTTGGAGCGTATCTCCGAGGGCTTGACATTAAGCTCTTTGGCAACCATGCTCATAATAAAATCGATAGAGATATTGTCTCGCTTCTCTTCAAGGGTCTCTTTGAGCACATTCTGGGCGAATTCGATCGTAATAGGCTGATGCATCAGTTGGGCATAGGCGTGAAGCTTGGCCAGAATACCTTCGATCTCTCGGACATTCTGTTCAATGATCGTTGCGATATAGTTAATGACGTCATTATCGACATTAATGCGGTTGATCTCGCACTTTTTCTGGATGATCGCGATTTTTGTTTCAAGTTCAGGCGGCTGGATATCGGCGACAAGACCCCATTCAAAGCGGCTTTTCAGGCGATCTTCAAGCCCTGCGATCTGTTTCGGCTTTTTATCGGCCGTCATAATGATCTGCTTGTGTTCGTTTCTGAGCGCCTCAAAGGTATGAAAAAACTCCTCCTGTGTCTGGACCTTATTGCTCAGAAACTGGATATCGTCGATAAGCAGCACATCGCATTTTCGGTATTTGTCTTTAAAGCGGTCCATGGTCTTGTTGCGCATGTGCGAGGTGAAGTCATTCAAAAACTGCTCCACCGAGGTATAGATGACACTTTTGCCCTGATGCTGGAGCACGTTTCCGACCGCCTGCATCAGGTGGGTTTTACCCAGGCCAACGCCTCCGTAGATGAAAAGAGGGTTGTAGAGTTCACCCGGTTTTTCGCTGACGCTCTTAGCGGCGGAGTAGGCAAATTGGTTGGATGAACCGGGTACATAGTTTTCAAAAGTATAGGAGGGGTTCAGCAGTGAGTGCTGCAGTTTTTCGCTTTTTTGTTCGACTTTAGCGGAAGATTTTCCTTTTTTAGCCGATTTGAGTTCAATACTTACGACTGTCTTGGTCCCTGTCCTTACTTCAAAGAGGTGTGCTATCTTGTCGGCAAATTTCCGTTTGATGTAGTTGGCGATCAAGGCATTCGGAGCAAAATAGACGGCATAATTGCTTTTGGACTGGGCTGTCGAAAAGGTGAGCTGTTTGATGTAGCGATTGTAGTCGATTTCAGATATCTCATTTTTGAGCATCATTAAAATTTCACCGCCGATATTCATGCATGTCCCCTGTTTATTCACCTGTGAAAAGAGTGTGAATTAGTATGTGAATAATACAGTAATTTCCCTGTATTGTGATAAAA